>CAWBYY010000003.1:0-225762 GCA_963793095.1 uncultured Chloroflexia bacterium | reverse complement strand
TCATGATTAGTTGCAGAACAACTTTAGTTTTAATTCAGATACAAAGGAGCGTCTTGTTCATGCCATTGGTTGTGCCTCCGATTTTCTCTCAACTATAATATTTGATTATTGTTTATGTCCAAGAATTGGTCACTGCAAATATCTAAATAATTAATAACAAACCTATTATGGATCTAAGGTTTGGATATATAATTATTAAATTCTTGAATTCAATTCTAATGGATTTATGTATCCATATACAGAGTCATGGAAATTCCATCCAATAATCCTTCTGAAAGTATATTATTTATCACGCTTGGTTCACTCCATCAAATAGAAGGAGGGGTATCTGAATTTAATGAAAAAGATTCGATAATCTCTCGGCTTCCTTTCGATAGTATATTTACATTACTCCAAACTCGTGCAAAAGCTCTTGAATGGATTTTAGGAGACACAGAAACAACTTGGCAAGGCATAAATATACGAAATCATGAATATAACAAGCAATTAATTTTGCTTGATTTTGGTGGAAATGAGAATAACGCATGCTATCTCCCAGCTATAGAAAGATTTTGTGGTCGATTTTTTTTGGCGTTGGGCAATGATATAAGGAAGAAAATCGTTGAATTAAACAACCACCTGATCTTTTTATGTGGTTTGTATGGTTTATCTTCGGTTATGGAACCTATTCAAAGGTATAACTGCCCCGTTGAACTTGGTTTTAGAAATATTGAAATTTGGACATTAGAGAACACTTTGACAGATTTGCTGCTTGAATATATTAAGTGTAATTCAATTGTTAGAGTATTTGATTTTTCTGCAGTAGAAGCGTGCCGCAGACTTATATCGTGGAATGAAATACACACTGCACTTCCTGGAAATGTATTTCATTGTTTCAGTAAAATCGGATTTGGGGATGATGCTTTAATTCCATTTGCATACGAAATAGAAAAACTTTTTATTGATTTTTCAAAAGACGATTCATTATCAATTAAACCTGGTTGGGAAGATAATGATATTATTTTTAATAATATTGCTACAACAAGATTAGATATTCCTCACAAACCAGATTATTTTGCGTGGAGCAAAGCGGATGAAATAGAACGAAGAAGAAGGGGAATATTACGATTACTCGAAGAAGCAGACAAATATAACAAGAAAAAAAAGGAAAACATAAGATCCAAAATAAATCGGCTGCAGAAATCTGAACGAATAACTATCGGGAAGCAAAAATGTGTGATTTTATTTTAAATTGGCGAAATAAAATTATATACATGCAATTAACCCCTGACAAAGAAGAAACTAAAGCAATTGAATATGCATGGAGTTATTTAAAAAATCGTGTAGAACTTCGCAATTGGGGAATCGATGAGTTCAAAGTTTTAATCAGATAAAATTGATGATTTTAATAATAACCTAGTTTCAGATATAAAGTATATTTTGTGAAGTGATCTATGAAGCTGGACATTAAAAATTGAATAATTAGCTAAAGACATGAGCTGCGGATTGCTACCTAGACCATAGTTTTTCAAATTCTGCTGGTGTTTGATAATCCAGAGAAGAGTGAATGCGTTATCCACTATATTAACATCTTCACGTACTAATTTGCAGAGGCACCAATAATCCTGGTATTTTGTTAAAATTGCTACGACCATCTCATCCTCATTGATTATTCGAATAAACCTTTCTACATGTCCATTTTGCCAAGCTGCTCAAAAGTCTGCCATGCTGATTTTCACACATGCGTATTGCAGATATTCGGTTTTCCAGCAGAATACCATTTGTTGTTTGAGTTTGTATTTGAGGCAAATCTCTGCTAGATTTTTTTCACCGCTGATAAGTTGCAGAACGACTCTAGCTTTGAATTCAGATGGGAAGGTGCGTCTTGTATGTGCCATTGGTTATGCCTACGATTCTTGAACAATGATACTTGATTATTGTACATGTCCAAAATTCATGGTGCACAACAAATATTAATTTTATATTCAATTTATCATTTTTATTCAATATAAACAGTAGGTGTGAAAATGAGTATTAATGTGGCTGTGAGTAGTAGCAAAGGTAAAACTGAAGTAATGATACCGAATTATCCAGATATCTGTCCTATTTGCCACCATGGTATTGACACTCGATATTGGTCAGGGTTCTTGAAAGATGATAATCTTAATGTCGAAATTGTATATCAATGTCCGATTAAGACATGTCATAGTTTGTTTATTGGTCATTATAAAATGGAAGGTGGAAATTTAGATTGAAAGGATTCTCCCCATTAATCACTGAATTATTTGATTTTAGTGAAGGAGATTTGGGAAGTATCTGAGCAATTTATTAGTATCTACAATGAATCATTAGTTGCTGAAAATATGGGCTTAAAACTCATTTGCGGGGCTGGGTTATAGAAGGGCATTAGAATTTTTAATCAAGGATTATGTATTAATTTCGATTGTGGATGATAATGAAATTGGAAAAATAAAACAAATGTTTCTTGGTCAAGTTATAAATAATTACATTGAAGATGAGAATATAAAATCAACTGCAAAATTTGCCTCTTGGTTAGGAAATGATGAAACACATTATTATCGAATTTGGGAAGTTATGGATATCGAAGATCTTAGGGCATTAATCTTGCTGGTTATTAGATGGATAGAAACCAAAGAGTTAACGAGAAAGTATAAAAACCACATGGAAAGTAAGGATAATTCATCTGGCTGAAATATAAATTCGTTATTTCTTGCGAAATAGGTGATTTGAAATAAGTTTTTCCTTTTTTATTTTTGAAGTTAGAGTTCTTGAAGGCTAATATTTGTGAATCTGTAGAATT
Source organism: uncultured Chloroflexia bacterium (assembly GCA_963793095.1). Lineage (GTDB taxonomy): Bacteria > Chloroflexota > Anaerolineae > Anaerolineales > UBA4823 > CAVWDI01. Next base: position 222,962 of record CAWBYY010000003.1, on the reverse strand, counting down.
CTACACAAAAAAAATTAAATATCAATCAAACTCGTTACTAAGAATTAATCACTTGGTCGGGTAGGGACATACTTTAAAAAATATTCTGATTGGTTTGAGGATTGAACACAAAATTGGTAGTGTAGGGTGTCAGAACATTTGAAGGAAGCCCTCCCATTTAATTGAAAAACCTCTTTTTGAATTTAGCATTGAGTAGCCTTTCCTTCTTCATGCCTTGTGCACCTGCGGTGCAATTGGGATAACACAGCATGGACCTTCGGATGGACAGAATGGACGTCTTCCGTAATTTTATTAGCGATAAATGGACGAATTAACACAACAAAGTACTGCATGGAAAAGCTCTCATCAAGCTTAAAATCCGCCGGTAGAGATACCTTGCCCCTGACGGGACGCTTTGTTCCACTTCGCGGTGGATTCGATTTCCCTCGGTGCGGGATTGAAACCCACCCGCCCTACAGAGGATAAAAGCCTTGTAAATTTTAGGCTTTTTTGATTCCGATAAATTGGTTTAGCTATCATACTCCATCTGGAATTTTGCGATTACTTTCTGTTAGTTTGATTTTTAATTTACAGCAAGAATCAATCTAACTCATTGTTATGGGGCCCACAGCTTATATTACAATTAGTTCCTGTGATTACAAGCGCTTCCCGGCTTACGCAAAATATACCCGCCAGATAAAACAGCCAGAAGCGCTATCTTTCAGAAATTAATTTCCAGGATCCAGACAACCATATGCCCCAGGTCACGATCATTTACGGCGAAAAAGCAATCGATATTGAAGCTCAAACAGGGGAGATCATCGGGGAGGTGGTCGCACGGACCGAGCTGCCGCTGGAGCAGCCCTGCGCGGGCCGGGGGACATGCGGACTGTGCAAGGTGCTGAATGAAAAAGGGCTGGCAGAGCCGGATGAAATCGAGCGAAAACACCTGACGCCGGGCGAGATGGCAGCCGGAAACCGGCTGGCATGCCGGGCGAGGATCACCGGAGAGGCCCGGATCGTCCTGGCGCCGGTGGTGGTTTATTCCAACAAAGCCTTCAAAGGCAGTAAACGCTACAGGCAGGAGAAAGAGGTCCCGTTGGGGCTGGCGATTGACCTGGGCTCGACAACTGTGGCAGCCTTCCTGACCATGCTCGATAACGGGGAGGTGTGTATGGGGGCAGCCAGCCTGAACCAGCAGTCGGTCTACGGGGCGGATGTGATCTCACGGCTCGGGACAGCGGTCAGAAACCAGGAGGACGCCGGCAGGATGCACCGCCTGGCGGTGGCGTCGATCAACCAGGCGGTTGATGCGCTCAAGCTGTCAAAGAGCATCCGGGAACGCATCCGCAGGGCGACAATCGTGGGCAACCCGGCTATGCACCACCTGCTGGTCAACCTGCCGGTGGACAGTCTGGCGGTGATGCCGTTCCGGCCTTACCAGACGGGAGCGATCTTAAATACAATCCAGATCCTGGACGGGACCCTACCGGAGCAAATCCGGCTGGACCTGCCGCCTTTGATCGGCGGTTTTGTGGGCTCGGATGCGCTGGCGTGCCTGGAATATTTCGGGTTTGACGGGGCAAAAAAAGCGATGGCGGCGATCGACCTGGGCACCAACGGGGAAGTGATGGTCACGGACGGGGAGCAGATCCTGGTCGCCTCCACCGCAGCCGGGCCGGCATTTGAGGGGGTCAACATTTCGTGCGGGTCGCGGGCGGTTGACGGGGCGGTGACAAAAGTGGAGCTGGAAGGTAATGATGTAATCATGGAGACCATCTCCGATGAAGAACCGGTGGGACTGACGGGCTCGGGGCTGTTGAGCGCAATCAAGGAATTCCGCCGGGCGGGCATGATTGCAGCCAACGGGAGGATCCAGGCAGGGGCGGAACTGCTGGCAGGCGGGGACGGCAGGGGGGGCACAAAAGCGCTGCGGTTAACGCCAGACGGCAGGCTCACCCTGACCCAAAAAGATATCCGCGAACTGCAGAAAGCCAAAGGGGCAATCCGGGCGGCGATTGAGGTGTTGATGGCAAGGCTGGGACTCCAGCCCCGGGATATCGAACGGCTGATCCTGACCGGCTCTTTTGGAGGCCAGGTGGATATTGACTCAGCCCTGGCGATCGGGATGATCCCGCCTGTGCAGAGAGCCAACATTCTAACAATCGCCAACGGAGCCGGGTTTGGAGCGGCACGCTTCCTGACCGATGCCGGGTTTGAACACGGGCTGGAGCTGGCGGAGAAAGCAAAACAGGTCGACCTGGACCTTGACAGGGATTTTTTCAACCGGTTTATCAACGGGATGGCGCTGGAGGCATAACATGGACAACCAGCTGGAAATGAAAGTCAAAAGAATGAGGCAAAAAGGGGATGCGCAAAAAGCATACTGCTGCATGACGGAAGCGCCCTCACCCTGGCCGGTGGCGCTCTGCCAATGCCGGGACTGGGTGACGGACAACCTGGGAACTCATGTGGAAGGATACCACCTGGAGACCCGGCAGGGGGAGGTCGCCGGCCATATTTATTTCGCTCTTTCGGAGAAAGCCCTTGTCCCCTATCAAATCGAACCAAACGTGGGCGTGCTTTACTGTGAATGGGTCCAGAAACGCTACCAGGGCCAGGGTTGGGGACGCTACCTGTTCAATAATTTTCTCTCTGAGATGAAAGCCGAGGGGGTCAAGGGGATCCTTGTTGAAGGGACAGACAGGGAGGGCTCAATGCATTTCAGCCACTACAGCGGGCGCGGTTTTAAGATGATCCTTGAACTGGGCCATCTCAAACTGCTCTACCTGCCAATCAGCCAGGAAGAGGTCGCAGTAAAGCCAATCGAGATGCGGATCAAACCAAAACGGGAAAGCCCGGTTGAAATCCTGATCTTAAACGGTTACATGTGCCCGTATGAAGCCGCCACGCTGATCGCGGTGCGCCTGGTCGCGCCTGAATTCGGGGAGCAGGTAAAGCTGGAGGACGTGTGGCTGACCCCCGAAACGCTCAACCAGTACGGCGCCGCCAAAGGGATTTTTATCAACGGCAGGCGGAAACTGACCGGTGGGGAATCGGAGGAACAAATCCGGCAGGCGATCCGGGAGGAATTGTAAATTGCACTTTTTGCAAATTAGGCTGGGAGGTTACCTGCTCCGGCACCCAAAACTGGGGCAGATTTTCGATAAAGTATTAACCCCTCTGGAGATCGTAACCAAAAAACCACTGTTCGACTGCAGGATGTGCGGGCAGTGTGTGCTACACTCTACCGGTATGGTCTGCCCGATGACCTGCCCCAAGAACCTGCGCAACGGTCCCTGCGGAGGGGTGCGGATGGACGGAGGCTGCGAGGTCTATCCGGAAAAGGACTGCATCTGGGTGAAGGGCTATACAAAGTCCCTGATTCTGCCCTGGAGCGAGGAGTTCCACGAGATCAGAAAGCCGGTAGACTGGAGCCTGGAGGGGTCTTCGTCATGGCTGAATTACCTCACCGGGCGGGATAAAACATCCAATGACTGCGGACAAACCCCGCGGTCGGGGCTTGATGTCATTTCAAAAAATGGAGAGCTATCCAGTGACTGAACACCCCTCCGGGCTGGCGAGAAAATTAGCCAGCGGTTTATTTGTGGTGGCAGCGGAATTATCTCCGCCGCGCGGCATCGACCGGGAAGGGATCATTCAAGAGGCGAGACTGCTCCGTGATTACACAGACGCGCTGAATGTCACCGACAACCAGGCGGCGAACGTCAGGATGGCAAGCATCCCGGTTTGTTCGATTGTCGCGGGCGAAGGTGTTGAGCCTGTGGCGCAAATGACCTGCCGGGACAGGAACCGCCTGGCGATACAGGCTGACCTGATGGGAGCCGCCGCGCTGGGTATAAAGAATATCCTGTGCCTGGGGGGAGACCATAACATCTGGGGAGGCCATCCCCAGGCGAAGAATGTATTTGACCTTGATTCCACCCAACTTGTGCGCATTGTGCGAAATATGGTTGAAGAAGGCTGCCTGGACAACGGCAGGATAATCACCCCCAAGCCAGTATTCTTCATCGGGGCTGTCGCCAACCCGTTTGCGCCGCCCCTGGAATACAGGCCGCTGCGCCTTGCCAAGAAAGCCGCCGCAGGAGCCCAGTTTTTCCAGACCCAGTTAATCTTCAATGTGGATAAATTCGGCGCTTATATGGCAAAATTACGCGACTTCAACCTGACCGAAAAGGTATATATCCTGGCAGGCGTGGGTCCATTAAAAACAGCCCGGACGGCGCAGTTTATGGCAGAAAAAATACCCGGGATCGATATCCCCGAAAAAATTATCCAAAGGATGGTGAAAACACCAAAAGCCGCCCAGGCGCAGGAAGGAATGGAGATCTGCTGCGAGATCATCGAACAGGTCAGGGCTATTCAAGGGGTTGCCGGCATCCATATCATGGCGGTCAGCTGGCCGGAAGCAATCGCCGAAATTGTTCGCCGGGCAGGATTGTACCCGAGACCACCAATGGAGGATGGTCCTGCGAAAGTAACTAAAACTTTGCCTGATTAATCCTGGGAGTTTATATGGAGTGAGACTAAAAAAGAATCCGGGACGCAGATCGAAGGAGCAAAATTGAGCTGATTGCCGCAATCAAGACATACCAGCTGATTCTTGAGGTCTGAACCAGATATCCTTACAGATTGTTTTGGCGGGAGAGCCGGCGCAAAACCGGAACGCAGGTGGGGGCAGGTTTTACCAGACCGAACCCCAGCGGGATCATTCACAGCAATCTCTCCAAAATAGATACAGACATGGGTTTTTCTACAACCAGTAAAACACAAACCCCCAACCCGTCCAGACCGGGAAGCTGATCCGACAGGTAAAATCACCATTCAGGTGACAGTTGAAAAATCGGGACAGGGCGAAAACTCCCCCAACTGATTATGTGGATAAATTGATAAAATTAAGAAACCAACCAGATCAAATGGCGCAGGAATTGACCCCAAACAAATATGGAAAAAGATAAAGCGATAAAAATTGTCTTCATGGGTTCACCCGACTTTGCTATCCCAACCCTGGAAGCGCTCCAGCGGAATTACACCATCGCCGGGATCGTGACCCAGCCGGACCGCCCGGCGGGGCGCGGCCGCAAAATCGCAGCCTCCTGCGGTGAAAACCAGAGCCCTGGAACTAAACCTGCCGTTTATACAACCCGCCAGGTTAAAAGACCCTGAATCAAAACAGCAGGTTTACGATTGGAACCCTGACCTGATCGTTGTGGCAGCCTACGGGCAGATACTGAAGACCGATGTCCTGGAATTTCCGCGCTACGGCTGCATTAATGTGCATGCATCACTGCTTCCACGCTGGCGGGGAGCGGCTCCTATACAGGCCGCAATCCTGCACGGCGATGACAGGACCGGCGTCAGCATTATGCTGATGGATGAAGGAATGGACACAGGTCCAATTTTGAGCCAGCGTTCAATTGCAATAACCCGGGAGGATACCGGAGGCTCCCTGTCTAAAAAATTATCAGAACTGGGGGCAGACCAGCTGGTCGAGACCCTGCCGGCTTACCTGGCAGGTTCGATCAAACCCCAAATTCAGGACGATTCGCTGGCAACTTCTGCGCCGATCTTGAAGAAAAAAGACGGCGAACTTGATTTTCGAAAACCAGCCCTTGAACTGGAAAGGCAGGTGCGGGCACATGACCCCTGGCCGGGGACTTACATGAAGTGGGACGACCAGTATTTAAAAATCCAGCGGGCCAGTCCGGTTGAAGAAACAGCAGATGATAAAAAGATGGATCCAATTCCGGGAAAAAGAGGATCCAGCGGGGGTTTTCCATGCGTACAGACCGGCAGTGGAATCCTGGTTCTGGAGGTGGTTCAACCCGCAGGCAAAAAACCCATGTCCGGAAAGGATTTTCTGTCAGGCAGCCGGGACTGGCTTAGCGATTCTGAGCAGTAAGCAGATAAACTCTTCTATTCGATAACCCCATAAAAGAGCGGCAGCGGTTCAACAGGATCGGGGCTGAAGCTATGCGCATCCAGAATATCCTGTTTGGCTCTTTCAAAGGTTTCCCGGTCGCGGGCGTGCAGAGTGAACAACGGCTCGCCTACTTCCACCCAGTTGCCGACTTTATGGTGAATGACAATCCCAACCGCGTGATCAATCGGGTCGCCCTTCCTGGACCTGCCGGCACCCAGGGCAACGGCAGTTTTTCCGACAGTCAGGGCATTAATCTCACTTAGATAGCCAAACTGCGGGGAGTTTATTGTTTCGATAATATCAGCGGATGGCAACCTGGCCGGGTCGTCGATGTAACTTACTTCGCCAGATTGAGCGATCACCAGTTTGCGAAAGTTCTCCCAGGCGCTGCCATCCTGGATGGTCTTCTTTGCCAATCGTTTGCCGGATTCCGGGTCCGGAGCAATACCCCCAAGGGTGAGCATATGACCGGCGATCATCAAACAGTGCTCAAGAAAGTCGGTCGGGCCGTCACCAAACAAAGTATCGATCGCTTCTTTCAGTTCCAGGGCATTCCCAACCGCAAAACCCAGAGGTTGGTTCATATCCGACAGCACAGCGACCGCCTTCCTGCCGGCTAACCTGGCGGTCTCCACCATCAGAATGGATAGTTCCCTGGCATTCTCCATATTCTTGATAAACGCACCGGTACCAATTTTGACGTCCAGGACTATTGCTTGTGCTCCAGAAGCGATTTTTTTGCTCATAATAGATGAAGCGATCAGGGGGATCGATTCAACCGTCCCGGTGACATCCCGCAGGCTGTAAAGCACCCCATCTGCCGGAGCCAGATCAGCAGTCTGCCCGGTCAGAACCAGACCGATTGAGTTGATTTGTTGGATGAATTCATCTTTGGTCAGATCAGTGCGAAAACCGGGTATAGATTCCATTTTATCCAGTGTGCCCCCGCTGAAACCCAAACCCCTGCCGGACATCTTTCCAACCGGTAAACCACATGAAACAACCATGGGAGCGACAACCAGAGTGGTTTTATCGCCCACGCCGCCGGTGGAATGTTTATCGACCACCATATTCCTGACATCCGACATATCCAGGACTTCGCCCGAATTTGCCATCGTGAGGGTCAGATCAGTGGTCTCCCTGGGTGTCATGCCATTGATCGCCACCGCCATCGCCCAGGCGGCAGCCTGGTAATTGGGGATCTCCCCGGAGGTGAAACCATTAATAAAAAATTCGATCTCTTCCCTGGTTAATTCGCCCTTATTCCGCTTCTTGATAATTATGTCGACGGCTCGCATCCTTCACTCCAGCTGAATTGATATTCAATTCTATAAAAAATTATACAGGTCAATAAAAAACAGCGCTAATTATAACCTGCTGGAAAAACCATAGAAATTACCCGCAACCCTATAAAATCAGCATTGCATCGCCAAAAGAATAAAAACGATAATCCATTTTTTTAGCGATTTCATAAGCATTCAGAATAGTCTCACGACCGGCAAATGCGCTCACCATCATTATCAATGTTGAACCAGGCAGGTGAAAATTTGTAACCAAGATATCCACCAACTTAAACTCGTAGCCCGGCATGATAAACAGGCCGGTCATGCCTTCGTATCCGGATAATAAAAAACCACCATCTGGACTTCTAACAGCGGCGCTCTCCAGAGCCCTGGCAGTGCTGGTGCCAACCGCTATAATACGGCCTCCCGCAAGTCTGGTTCGATTAACCAATCCGGCTGTCTCCGTGGAGATAGAACAAAATTCACTGTGGATAGGATGATCTCTGGGGTTGTCAACAACCACAGGCGCAAAGGTATCCAAACCGATATGGAGGGTCAGAAAGGCAGCGCTAATGCCATTTTTGGACAATGATTTAAGCAGCCCGGGGGTGAAGTGCAGGCCGGCTGTCGGGGCGGCTGATGAGCCTGAACAGCGGGCGTAGACCGTCTGGTAGCGATCAGGATCGGAGATGGGGTTTTTTATGTAAGGGGGCAGCGGGGGGACGCCAATCCTATCTAGCAGGGGATCGATGGGGCTTTCGAACTTGATTGCCCTGAGCGAACCCGAGCCCACTTTTTCGATAATCGCGGCTGGTCCACCATTAATTTTGATCTTAATGCCCAGATTTAAGCCTTTCCCACCCACGAGACACTCCCAGCGGTCTGATTCAATTTTATTCAGCAGGAGCAGTTCAACTTTTCCGCCTGTTTCAGCCTTGCTCCCAAACAGGCGAGCCGGGATGACTCTGGTTTCATTCAACACAAGCAGATCGCCGGGACTCAAATAATCGCCGATCCTGGCAAAACGGGTATGGTCGATTACACCTGTGCCACGATTTAAAACCATCAACCTGGATGAATTGCGAGGCTCAACAGGCGATTGGGCGATGAAACTGTTGGGCAGGTTGTATGTATAGTCTTCTGTCTTCATTAAAAAATAATGCTGGTATCCTGATCCGGCTATTTAAAAAACCGAACCATCATGTTCAGCAGGATGGTAAGAATAATTGAAAGCATGATCGAGGCACCAAGGCCGATAATACAGGTGAAATTGCCACCTTCAAGCTTTATGTTTCCGGGAAACTGGCCGATTTGAAAGCCAGACCTGGCAAAAATATAAAAAATCCCGCCAGTAATGATAAGTAAAACGCCGGTAATCATTAATAAACGGGAGAAAGACAACATTATGCAGCTAACTTATAGGGAATTTTAACCGGGAATTATAAAAACCTTGCCTGAGCGTCCATTTCGTAGGGGATTCCGAGATGGTCATAAGCAAGCCTGGTTGCTACCCGCCCCTGGGGCGTCCGTTCAATAAATCCAAGCTGGAGCAAATACGGCTCCACCACATCCATGATCGTATCTGATTCTTCATTAATCGAAGCCGAGATCGTGTTCAACCCAACCGGACCACCATTATATTTTTCGATCACTGTCCTTAACACACGGCGGTCCATGTCATCCAAACCCAATTCATCAACATCAAGCAGCTCAAGTGCCTGGATAGAAACCTGGCTTGAAATGATGCCCTCAGCCCGTACTTCAGCAAAATCACGAACCCTGCGCAGCAGCCTGAGGGCAACCCGGGGTGTACCCCTGCCGCGGCGGGCGATTTCAGCGACTCCCCCATCCTCAGTCCCCACTTCAAGAATACTGGCAGCCCTTGAGACAATTGAGCGCATCGCGGGCAGGTCATAAAAATCCAACCGGTAGACAGCCCCAAACCTGGCCCTTAATGGAGCAGTCACCAGAGCCAGACGGGTGGTGGCACCAATAACAGTGAACCTGGGCAGGCTCAAGCGGATCGAACGGGCGGAAGGACCTTTTCCAATCACAATGTCAAGGGCAAAATCCTCCATAGCCGGATAGAGCACTTCCTCGATCACCCGTCCCAAGCGATGGACTTCGTCGATAAACAAAACATCCCCGGCGCTTAGATTTGTGAGGATAGCGGCAAGATCGCCGGGCCGCTCGATTGCAGGCCCGGAAGTGATCTTGATGTTAACCCCCATCTCATTTGCAAGGATATGGGCGAACGTGGTTTTACCCAGCCCGGGAGGGCTGTAGAACAAAACATGGTCGAGAGATTCAGCCCTTTGTTTTGCGGCAGCAATTAAGATGGAGATGTTCTCTTTAACCCGGTCCTGCCCGATAAGATCGGCAAGATATCTTGGCCTTAAAGCACTGTCAAACCGATCACCGGAACGGGACTCCGGGTCAACCAGCCGGTCTGGTTTGGTGGTCATAAAGCTGATTATAACTCACTAAGTTTTATGAATAGTAATATTGATGCGCGCAACACTGCGGGAGAGCTTATAATAAATATATCTTCAAGCTGGAGGAATTGAATGTTAAATGTATTTGCTTCTTCCCACCCTTTAGTCGCCCACAAATTAACCAGGCTCAGAAATAAATCCACCGATTCCACAACATTCAGGCAATTAATCCGCGAAATCGCGACACTTCTGACGTATGAAGCAACCGCTGATTTAAACACGCAGCCAAGAGAAATCCAAACACCTCTGGCCGCTTACACTGGCAAGGAACTGCAGGCAAATATCGGACTGGTGCCGATACTCAGAGCGGGTTTAGGTATGGTGGCAGGTGTGTGGGAATTAGTGCCATCGGCGGAAGTCTGGCATATTGGACTGTACCGGGATGAAAGGACACTTAAACCGGTGGAATACTACAACAAACTGCCTGTTGAACCAACTGTTTCGGTTTGTCTGATACTCGATCCAATGCTTGCAACGGGTGGTTCAGCAGTAGCCACAGTTGACATTTTAAAACTATGGGGAGTGAGCAGCATAAAATTTGTCGGTATTATCGGCGCTCCCGAAGGAATAGAAAATCTTAACAAACACCACCCGGAAGTCATGATTCACCTGGCAGCAGTTGATGAAAAATTAAATGAAAGAGGATATATTCTGCCCGGGCTGGGTGATGCGGGAGACAGGCAGTTCGGGACAGGCTGACCCGGATTAATCCCCCTTCAGGATCCCCAGCTGGTAGGCTTTGTTTACCGCTTCGACACGGTTGGCGGCGTTTAACTTTTCCAGGATGTGGCGGACATGGGTCTTGACAGTATTTTCGGAGATAAACAGCTGGTTTGCGATCTGGACCGTGGTCATGCCCTGCGAAAGACACTCGAGAACCTCCATCTCCCTAGTGCTCAAGCTGGAATCAGGCATCCGGGTTGTATCCGATGATACTGCCTCAAGTACCCTACGGGTCACCTGCGGCGATAGAACTGACATCCCTTTCTGTACCAGGTGAAGGGACTGGCGCAATTCATCCGGATCGGCATCCTTCAATAAATAACCATCAGCGCCGGCGGCAATTGAACCCAATAGGTCTTCGTCATTTTTCGATATTGTAAGCATCAATATCCGGGGTTGTTCATCCTGAGGTAATTTCCTGATTGCCTTAACCGTTTCAACACCGCTCATCCGGGGCATGTTTACATCCAGAAGGATCACATCGGGTTTGGTTTCCGGTATCAATCCGAGCGCTTCCAAACCATCCCCTGCCTGGCCAACCACCTGGAAATCGTCCATATCCTGCAGGAGACTGATTAATCCAGCCCTGAAAAGGGCATGGTCATCCACCACCAGCAGCCGAATTGGCTTCATCAGGAGATATTTCCGTTCATAATCTCTACAACAGGTATTTCCAAGCGGAGTTTAGTTCCCTCGCCCGGCCGACTGATAATTTGAAAATCAGCTCCGATCAACTCGGCTCTTTCCTTCATTCCGCGCTGACCATGCTGGGATGCTCTCGTAATATCATCCGGAGAAAATCCAATCCCATTATCAACAATTTCAAGGATAAGCCTGTCTTTCAATTCCCGGCATAATAGAATCACGTGGTCAGCCCGGCTGTGTTTTCGAATATTACTGAATGATTCCTGGATAATTCTTATCATCTGGGCCTGTATCTCCGCTGGAATTTCTAACGGAAGTTCCTTTGGCTCGTATTGGAAATCCACTTCGACACCGCTCGCTTCCATAAAATCATCGACGATATTTTCCAGCCACCAGACCATTCCGCCTTCATCAGGTGTCAGCCTCAAACCATCTATCGCCTGCCTCGCATCCAGATATGTTTCACTCAAAGTTTTATAACACAATTCCAGACCATTAACAGCCAGGCCAATCTCGTTTTGATTTAAATACTTTCGTACCTGGGCAGTTTGAAGTTTCAAGAAACCCAAATTCTGAGCAAGACTGTCATGGATTTCACGAGCCAGACGGATTCTCTCCTGTATCATCGAATTGTATTCAAGCTTGCCCATCAACAGGGCATTCTCGACCATTAAGGCGGCCTGTCCGGCGATTGTTTTTACAAGAACCTGTTCACGTTGACTGTATCTTTCCCTCTTGCAATCCGATATTAAGATAGCTCCAAGTATTGAATCAGCAGAAGACAGCAAAGGAGCCAGCATGATCCTTCTCACACCAGTTTTGGATCTGGCTTCTTCTTCAATCTCTTCAATAACAAAAGGTTCCTGGTATTTATTAACACCTTTCAAAATACCATCAATTAAAGAGATGGACGGGTCGGGAACCTGGCCTTGTTCAAGCATAATCTCTGCAGAATTATCTCTGGATTTTGAGATCAATATGACCGAATAGTCAGCCTCCATCAAATAATGGGTATTCTCCAGTAGATCCTGAAGCAACTGGGTAAAATCAGATTTTCGTTCTAACATTCTTATCTGGCGGAGGGTCTCTAATTCCCTCCGGCGAAACCTGACACCCTCCATACCCAGTGCGACCTCTTCCAGTAATGCCTGAATAAAAGTCCGGGTGTATTTATCCGGCTCTGCTTGATGATTAATAAATATGTTAAAAGATCCCAAAATTTTTCTCACCACGCTGAACGGGCACGCATAACAATTTTGTCTGCACTCCAATAGGATTATCAAATAGGGGGCAGGCTTCCCTCCTTTGCAGACGATCATAATTATCACATTCTTTACATATCTCTCGGATTTCCAATGAGGCTAAGCGCTCTAACCAGGCTTCATTCTCTGCTTGCTGTAACTGCCCACGGCTGAAGGCAGAGCGCGGAAAACCATGCTCATCAACTGCCACAAAAGAGACCCCTTCAATATTGTCCAAATTCAATAATATATCCAGAACCTGGTCGACAATTTCATTTTCATCCGCAGCTTCAATAAAACTCTGGTTCACGCGAAAAATAGCATCCAAACGCTGGTATGCGATACCAATTTCCTTTTGGGCGGTTTCTAATTCCCGGGTTTCATCCAGAATATGTTTAATCTTTCTGAACACAAAAACGACCAAAAATACAACTACAAAACCCGAAAGAACCAGGATTATTATGGTGAGAGGATTGTTAATCAGTGAAGTTACCACGGAAGAAGTTGAAGTCGTAATTTGCATCTACAAAATTACTTAAATTGGAACAAACCGGTAATATAAAATTTATCGAGAGACAGCTATTAAAATCCACCAGGGGTGATTATTTCACCTCCACTGAGCGGATAAAAGCGATGATTTGCCCTATTTGATCCTCATTCAGGATCATTTTCCAGGCTGGCATTACAGAGTTAAAGGGTTCCATCAACCCGCCCTCCGAGATGCGCCAGAAAAGATACTGATCACTCAAACCACCTTCAACCAGAGAGCCTGGTTTTGGGTTCAAAGATGGAGCAAGCGGTCCATCACCCCTGCCATCTTCACCATGGCAGCTTTCACATCGCTCTCTATAGATCTTTTCCCCTTCAACAACTGCATTCGGGTCACCCGTAAATGGATTCGTGTATCCTGCATATTCAGCTGGCGGCCCGGGTTTCGGGGCGATTTCGGAAACATTTTGCTCTTCCATAGTCTGAGAAGAAGAGCATCCAAATCCTGAAACCAGCAGAAATAAAATTAAAACAGCCCTGGATAAATACGTCATTTTCTAATCCTTATCGTTTAAGACTTCCAGAATTTGAGCGCTGTGTTCTGCAGGTTTTACATTTTTGAAAACCTTTTTAATAGTACCATCCCTGTCAATTAAGAATGTTGTCCGCTTGATTCCATAATATTCACGTCCTGCCATTTTTTTCAAACCCCAAACCCCATACTTATCGGCTACTTCATGGTTTTCATCCGCCAGCAGAGTGAATGGAAGATTGTACTTGTTCTTAAATTTTGTGTGTTTTTCGGGTGAATCCGGGCTGACTCCCACAATATTTACATCAACACTTTCATACTGGCTGTAATCATCCCGGAACCCACAGGCTTCCTTAGTACACCCAGGTGTGTCATCTTTGGGATAAAAATATAAAATCAGCGGCTTTCCCTGGTAATCCGACAGTTTTCGCTCCATTCCGGTTTCATCCGGCAGAACAAAATCAGGCGCTTTCATTCCAGGATTCAAATCCATAATATTCTCCTAAATTGTCTATTTTACTTCGGTGATTATATCTCCCATGTTCTTAAAATCATATCCCGGGAGTTTATTAACAGAAGCGCGAAATTCTTTATTCGAAAGGATTTCAAACAATGGCGCCAACAAATCACTTTCATAATATTGCTCCGGAACAATCAAATCGTATCGTTCTGTAAATTGTGGAATAAAATCCAATCCTAAAGCATCCGCCCCTGCGGCAATGCCCAAACCGCAGTCAGTCCGGCCTGATTTTACAGATGCGGCTACCGATAAATGAGAATATTCTTCCCGGTCATATCCATTGATAAGGTCTGCACTTATTCCTGATTTTTCGAGTTGGAAATCCAGCAATATACGGGTTCCTGATCCTCTCTGGCGGTTAATAAAACGCACATCCCCCCGGGCGATATCTGCCAATCCTTCAATTTTTTTGGGATTGCTTTTCTGTACGTAAAGACCTTGCTGGCGCCAGGATAAATTGACAACCTTTAATGGGGTTTCGGGAATATATCGATTTATATAACTCAGATTAAAATCTCCAGATTCCGGGTCAAACAAATGAGAGCCGGCAAAATGGGCTTCCTGCCTGCCTAACGCAAGGAGACCACCCAGGCTACCAATGTTCGATGAACTGAGCCGGCGGTCGTATCTGGGCAGAAATTCAGCAATATAATCCAGAATAATATCGTGGGAACCCAGGGCTAAAATGGTTTGTTCAACTTCAGTGGATGAACGATACAACCTCACATTTACTTCAGTTCCGGAATCAAGACCCTGAGTGCCGCGGGGAATGATTACAATACCATCTGCATACACAAGTGAGGAGATAACACCTGAGCCGCGTGATAATGGAGAAGCAACAACTCTATCCCCTACTTTAGCCGCTGCAACCCGCACATAGTCATCATCACCTGCAGGAGAGGTAATTTTTCTTGTCAATGTCGCCCTTATAACCTGAGATTGGAACGATTTCCGCCCAGTCCAGCGGGCAATCAGCGGTTCCACAAACAACTCTCCGGTCAATGCAGCTGAAACCGGGTATCCCGGAACACCAATAACAGGTATTTCTTTATTACCAGCTGAATTATTTGCAACAATCCCCAAAATAACCGGGTGTCCGGGACGAACAGCAATTCCATGCACGAGAACGTTACCAAGCTCTGAGATTACCCGGGCAGTAAAGTCCTCCGAACCAGCAGAGGAGCCGGCATTTATGAGGATTAAATCGCATTCAGCAGCGGCTGCTAACACCGTATCTTTGATGGCCTCAAAACTATCAGCTGTGATCGGGTAGCGGATTGGTTCCGCTCCCCAGGATTTGATCTGGGAAGCGAGAATGATTGAATTGTATTCAATAATATTTCCAACCTCGACTGGTTCACCAATTGGAACCAGTTCAGTGCCAGTAGGAATTATTCCTATTAGCGGTTTACGCACCACAAGAATTGAATCATGCCCGACCGCTGCAACAGCCCCCAAATCTACCGGTCTCAATACATGCCCGGCAGGCAGCACCAGTTGAGTAACAACCATGTCCTCTCCAATTACCCGAGCATTGCTCCAGGGTGTCACGGCACTCCTGATCCGGATACTCGCAGGAGCTCTGGGATTATCCGCATTTTTACCCTGGCTGTCTAACGGCTCCACATTTTCGATAGGTATCACCGCATCCGCCCAATCAGGAAGGGGATCCCCTGTATCCAAATACTTAAACCAGTCGACCTCCCCAGTATGGGTATTTGTGAGGGTGATTGGAGACGTAGGTAAAGCGCCAAATGTATTGGATGATGAAACCGCGAAACCGTCCATTGCCGAAGAATGGTAATGCGGCGAAGATATTTTTGCCCAGACCGGTTCCGCTAACACTCTATCAAGGGCAGTTTCATCAAGCGGGATTTTTTCGGATGAGAGCTTACCCCAGAGGTTATTTTCTTCTAATGCCTTAATAAACCGCTCCCATGCATCGTTTAAGGGAATATCATCTAAATAAATCTTCATATTGGGATCACTTCCACAACTTCACCAGCGCTGATTCCATTTGATTCAGCTGGAATTCTCACCAGACCAACGCTTTTGACCAGAGTAAAAATTAAATTACTTTTCCCGAAAACAGGTTCGGCTTTGATCACCATATCATCAGTAAGGATTCGAACCGGTACCCAATCTTCCCTTCCAGCCCTGGAAGGGATATTTATGGAGAGTTCTGCCTGTATCCTGGGATTTAATCCTGTTTCTGAGGTGGTCTGCATCTTCCGGAGCATTGGAAGAACAAATAATTTAGCGATAACCAGAGCGCTCACAGGGTTTCCCGGTAAACCTATTACAGGTTTACCATCACAGACTGCCAGGATGGTTGGTTTTCCCGGGCGGATATTAATTCCATGGACCAGAATGCCTGGTTGCCCCAAGCCATCGATTACTCTGGCTGTAAAATCACGGGCGCTGATGGAAGAGCCAGCAGTGATAACCAGCATATCACATTCAAAAAAGGCTTGCTCTGTTTTATCCCTGAAACGATCGATCTGGTCAGGAATAATGCCATAACGCGAGGGTATCCCGCCGTTGTTCTCGATCATAACAGATAAAGTGTAAGAATTTATGTCCCGAACCTGACCTGGATTTAAATCCTCTTCGGGGGATACAATTTCATCTCCAGTCGACAAAAGGCCAACCAGGGGTTTTTTCACAACGGGAATTTTTAAAATTCCAAAAGCAAGCAGCCCTCCAATTTCAGGCTCACGGATCTTCTGACCTTTTGAAATCAGAATCTCGCCAGATTTTATATCCTCCCCAATCTCAATTATGTTCTCCCCCACTGCGGCAGGCCTGTATATCTCAACTTCATCTTCGTTCAGACTTTGAGTGTCTTCAACCATTACCACGGCGCCAGTCCCGCCAGGCAGCATACCACCGGTATGGATCAAAGCACACTCTCCCGGATGGATATTAAAATCTGCTTCTTGCCCCATAAGAATTTCACCTGCCAGTTTCAGATACGCCGGTAAAGAGGGGCTTGCCCCAAATGTATCCTGCGCCCTTACTGCATAACCATCAACTGTCGATCTTCTGAAATCAGGAAGTGAGTGGGGAGCAGTTATTACTTCATATGCCACCCTGCCATAGGCATTCTTTGTATCTACAGTCTCAAAGGAAATATCTGGTTTAAACCTATCCAGAAAAAGATTGCGTGCCTCGTCAGGAGGAATTAATTCTAAGAATTCAGTCATATACCAATTATCCTTAAATTTGTAAGTTTAATATTGTAAAAGAATTAATTCACCCAGTATGTAAATGTGATCAAATATGTCATTAAACCAAACAATGCAAGCGCACCTACTGTGAACAATGTCCAATTAGGTTTTAACCCATTTGCAATCCTCCTCACCTGCCAGATTTGAAATAATGCCAGTGGCAGGGTTACCACACCAGCCACCAATACAAAATTGGGCAAACCAAATACTGCCGCAATTCCTAACAACAAATATGAGCTGAGGAGAAGAATATTGTGTAGTGTAAAACCATATTCACAACCCAATCTAACTACCAGGGTGGTCTTTCCATATTTGAGATCAGAAGCATAGTCCGGAATTTCTAAAGCTATTAACATCGATAAAAGCAAGGTTGTGAGGGAAAAGGTGGTCATCGGCAGTAATCGATGAAATTCTCCTGATTGGAGCAAAAACGCAAATACGGGAACGAGAAAAGCGATAATTACTGATGCCAGCAGTTCTCCATATCCTGATCCCTCCAATGTTAAAGGCGGCGTCGAATAAAAAATTGATCCAACAAAAGCGACTAGCATGATCAGAATTATTAAAGGGGAGAGTTGAGTCTGCGAAATTAGGATAACAGTAAATGAAGCCAGAAATGCAAAACAGGTGAAAGCAGCTATCAGCGCTACCCTGCGAGGAAGTTTATCGGGTCCAAGTGCCCCGCTTCCACCAGTTATTGAGGTTCTATTTTGGTTGTTCTGATCTATTGGAAAATCAAAGTATTCGTTCAGATATTGGGCGCTCAGTTGCAGTAATGTAACCCAGATTTGACCCAGAAAGTATGTATTGGGATCAATATAAAAACCCAGATAATGGGCAATTCCTGCCCCTAATGCATATAAAAATGCAACCCCAATTAAGAAAATTGGCCGAGTTAATTTAATAAATAAAAAGAAATTACCCATAAAATTATCAGATTTGATGATATTCGCTGATCGTTAGACGAAGGTCAATATCAGTTGTTAATCCAGGTATTTCAAATAAAACTTATCCAACTGCCACGAAATGAATCAGCCTTGTAATCACCTTATTATATTATTTAAACGAAAGGGATGCCGGATTATTTGTCAGGTGAATTTGTAGTGCAATCTGTTATTTCTGCGATTTAGAGAGTCCCCAACTATCCCAGCAGAAATAACTCTCTACTTCCGAATTAAATTGGTCAGGAAGAACCATAAATTCGCCGGCCTTTCAGCCAGCCTGCGGGTGAAATACGGATACCATTCCGTACCATAAGGTACATAGATACGAACGGGAAAACCATCCTTAAGACACTGGTCCTGCAAATCACGTCTGATGCCATACAGCATCTGGAATTCGAGAGCCTTTCTGGATAAACCAACACTTTCAGCATAATTAACAGCAAAATCAATCCGGTCTGGATCGTGGGTTGCTACTGCACAAACCGGAGGGACTTTTCCATCTAAACTAATTTCCCCGGATTTATTTTGTACTTCTGCATCAATAAGAAGTTTTACTATCCTGTCAAAATTTTTATCTACCTCATTTTTCCTGGGAAAAGCTATTGAAGAGGGTTCTTTGTATGCTCCTTTACACAAGCGGACCTTTCCCATTTTTGAGGCGATTGATCTGATATCGCCTTCACTCCGATACAGGTAAGCTTGAATTACAACACCTAAATTATGGAGATTATATTCATTCCTCATCTTCCAATATAAGTCCAAAGTGCTGTCTACCCATGGGGAATCTTCCATGTCTATGCGCACAAAATTTCCAACCTCTTGAGCCCTGGCCAATATATTTACCAGATGTTTCTCACATAATTTCTTATCTATCGCCAACCCTATCTGGGTTAATTTTATTGAAATATTTGATTTCAGACCAGATTTTTCGATCGCGCTGATAATGGACAGAATATCTTCGGTGGCTTTCTCGGCTTTCTCAGTATTGGTAGTATGTTCACCAAGATGATCAAGGGTTGTATTAAATCCCTTTAAGTTGAGCGTTTGAACCACATTGACGGCAAGTTCGAGCTGTTCGCCCGCGACAAATCGTGAAGCAGCTCGCTTCGCGAGATCAGATTTTGTAATGAGATTTCTTGCCCAGGAAGCTTGCGATAAATAAACAAAAAATGATCTGAACATCATCTCTCCCCAACAATTCAATTACATTTAATCCTGGGTAATTTTAGCATAATGAATTGGAAAATCCTCCCAAGAAAGTCACACATTCAAATTGACAAACGACACATTACTGTTATTTGCCGGTCATTAAGGCTGATTTAATTGGCATAATTCTTGCAACATTGTATAATCATATTTAGGTGGATAATATTATGTTAGTTCAAACTCAAACACAATCCCTCCGACCTCAAACCACAGCTCACCTCGCTCAAACAATGACACTCCTTGAAATGACCGGAGAGGAGATCTATCAAAAAATTGAAAATGAGTTAGCATCAAATCCGGCCCTGGAGATAATCACTGAAATTAAATGTCCAAACTGTAAACGGACAATTCAAAAGAATGGCCAGTGTGCAGTCTGCAATCAATTTAATAATGACCATTCTGAACAACCAATAATATTTGTATCTCCAATAACTAATTTTCAATTTTTCGATTCATCAACATCCGATGATGAATATTCCCCCGAAGAGTGGACTGCAGCCCAAGAAGACCTGCCGGCTTATGTCCTGCGTCAAATTGCGCCTGAACTTGAGAAAAACGAACGGCCTTTAGCTGCCCATATACTAAGCAGTCTGGATGAGGATGGTCTCTTGAGTGTTCCGGTTGTTGAGATAGCTAATTACACCCACAATTCAATCTCACAAGTAAATAAAGTCCTCAATATAATTCAACGTGCAGAACCGGTTGGAGTCGGTTCCCCGTCAGTAGATGATGCATTGCTGGTCCAATTAAAGGTATTATCGGAATCTCAAACCATCCCGAAATATGCAGAAATGATCCTTCAATCAGGACTGGATTTACTCAGCAGGCGTGCGTACCATGACCTGGCAAACAAGCTAGGCATATCCTTCCGGGAAGTAAAAAAAGCAGCCGAATTTATCAGCCAGAATCTGAACCCTTATCCTGCAAGGGCACATTGGGGTGATGTACAAAATTCACCTGATACCCCAGCCACTTATCACAATCCGGATATCATCATCACGAAGCTCAACGAAAAAGAAGATTCTGCTCTTGTTGTGGAGATAATTTCACCATTTTCAGGTTATTTACGTGTTAATCCACTTTTCCGGCAGGCGCTCTCGGATGCGCCATCTGAGAAAATTGACCAATGGCAGAATGATGTTGAAAAGGCTACCCTGCTGGTCAAATGTTTACAGCAGAGGACTAATACAATGGTACGGCTGATGGAAATTTTAGTCGTATTACAACGCCAGTTTATCCTTAAAGGTGATGCGTTTATACAACCAGTTACCAGGGCTTGGTTAGCTGAGCAGCTTGATGTGCATGAATCAACAATTTCTCGAGCTGTAGCCAGCAAAGCACTCCAACTTCCAAACAAGAGAATCATCCCACTTTCAAAATTATTCGATCGCAGCCTGCATATTCGTACAGCTCTCAAACAAATCATCAAGCAGGAATCGAAACCACTGAGTGATACTCAAATTGCGGATTTATTAACTATAAGGGGTCATACAGTAGCACGCCGCACGGTCGCAAAATATCGAGCCATGGAAGGCATTCTGCCTGCCAGGCTCCGCCGAACCAACTCAATCCAACCTGTATAAGCGGTTTATTTACTGCGATAATACTTGATCTGAATTATAATTTTTGCAGGTGATACAACCATGGATCAATTCTGGGAAAATCTGCAAGAACTGCTTGCAGTTAACGACGAACTCAGCCTTGAGGATAATCTTAGTAAAATCCTATCAATTGGCAAAGAACTTTCCGGGGCTGAAATAGTCGGTATATTTTTAGCAAATGACCAGGATCCTGGATTCCAGTGTTATGGTTCTATCGACCCCAAAAAGATATTACCCCCAACACTGCCTGCCCAAGATATCGTCCACCTCCGCAGTCCTCAAGAATGGACACCTGGGAAGCGTTATAAAACAACTTTACATGACACTGCCCGAAATAAAAACCTGGTTTACTTCACTTCCTCCCCGATAGGCCAGCCAAATGCAATTATTGGTCTAATGGTAATCGCAGATACCAAAAATCCGGCAACAGATTACACCATACAAATTACAAATTTACTGGCAATATCGATAACAGCAATCATTCAAGACCACCTGCAGAAAATTCAAATCCAGGCTGAATTAAATCAAAGCGATTACCAGAGGAGATCCAGCCTCATCATCGAAGAACAGGTTCATGAAGGGATTATTTTTATAAACCCGGATTTACAGATCATCAAGATGAATACCAGTGCTGAGATGATGTTAGGCTATAAGAAAGAAGAAGTGACTGGACAACAGATTGACGATATTCTGATCGCAACTGAGCCTGTTTTACCTTCACTGAAAGAAGCCCAAAGAGGAAATTCAAATTTTAACCTTGGTGAATTAAGAGTATTCAGAAGAAATGGAGATACATTCTCAGCCCATATCCGCACAATACCTGTAAAAAATGAAAGCGGTATCGATGGAATCATTGTCCTGATTGCAGATTTGAGTGAAACAGAAAAGATTCAACTCCATGCGAAAGAATTGGAGAAACGGGCATTCCTGGGTGAGCTGACCTCCATTTTTGCTCATGAGGCAAGAAATTCGATAAATAATATCAGCACAACATCGCAACGGATGGCTTATAACCTGGAGGATGATGACCCGACTTGCTCTTCTTTGAAATTGATACAGCAGGAATGTGAAAGAATGGAGGCGCTTATGAAATCCGTCTTATCATTCTCCCGGTCTTCTGAGTTAAACATGGAATTGGTGAACCTGCCAGCATTGATTTCCCATCTTCTCCAGAGATTTCGACCCAGAATAACAAGCTATAATATTGAAGATAGTATAAAAATCGCACCAGAGTGTCCAAATATCCGCGGCAATCCCAGAGCACTTGAACAGGTTTTTACAAACCTGATAACGAATGCACTTCAGGTAATGCGTGACTCCGGTGGAAAGTTAGCGGTAAAAGTACAGCCTGTAAAAACCCCGGAGAACAAATTGTTTGTAGAAACCAGCGTCGCTGATACAGGACCTGGAATACCACCGGAGATTCAGGCTAAGATTTTTGAACCTTATTACACAACCGAGAAAAGTGGGACTGGATTAGGTCTGGCAATTGCAAGCAGAATCATTGAAGCTCATCAAGGAACCATTGAAGTTAAAAGTTTTCCAGGTGGAAGCGTATTTCAGGTTCGTTTACCAAGCGATAATAACCAGCCCTGAAGATCGATCCTTTTCTAAGTGAAATTAAATACAATGAACGTGAGGTAGAAATGAGTGCAACCATTTTAATTGTTGATGATGAAGAAATTGCACGTAAAAACATTGGCACATTTTTAACCGAAAGAGGTTATGAAGCCTTTGATGTTTCCACCATTAAGAAAGCGCAGGAATTTATCGATCAGGGAAAAGCCGATATTGTACTGCTGGATGCCCAACTTCCAGATGGGTTTGGACCAACTTTTCTGGCAGAGACAGCATCAATGCCAATGCGCCCTCCCATTATTATGATCACTGCCTTCGGAGACATAGAAATGGCTGTTGAAACAATGAAGAACGGCGCCCATGATTTTTTACAAAAACCGATCAAATTTGATCAGCTGGAAAGCACCATCCAGCGGGCGGAAGAAATTGTCGCCATGAAAAGGGAACTTGCTCATTTGCGGAGAGCAAGACAGGACCAATTGGATTTTATCGTCGGAGATACCCAGTTAATGAGACTGGTTGTTGAGCAAGCCCAGAGAGCGGCTGAAGCCTCTGTTTCGATTTTGATCACCGGAGAAACAGGAACCGGAAAAGAGGTGCTCGCCCACTCTATACACCAGATGGGTTCCCGGATTAACAAACCGTTCATACCCATAAATTGTGCTGCAATTCAAAGTACAGTCCTGGAATCCGAATTGTTTGGTTACGAACCAGGCGCATTCACCGGCGCAGAAAAACGAAAACTTGGATTGATGGAGGTTGCTGACGGGGGCATATTATTTTTAGATGAAATTTCATCCATGCCTGTTGACATGCAGGCAAAATTATTACGAGCAATCGAGGATCATTCATTCAGGCGAGTAGGGGGAACGAATGAAATAAAGGTGGATGTCCAGGTTCTAGCTGCATCCAATCGAAACCTTAAAGCATTAATGGAATCTGGTATGTTCAGAGAAGATTTATATTATCGCCTGAAAGTGGTGGATCTCGACCTTCCACCGCTCTCCGAACGCAGTCAGGATATTCCGGAATTGGTTGGCTTATTCATCAAAAAAGCAAATCAACAAATGGGGAAAAACGTAATTGATATAAATCCAAAATCGATGGAGGCGTTAATAAAACATAACTGGCCCGGGAACATCCGCGAATTAAAGAATGTTATCGAACGGGCGGTTCTATTCTGCGATGGTCCAACGATTGAACTCTGCCATTTGCCAGCAGAAATTGCAATTTCACAAACATCCCAGGCAAAGACAAGTAAAAGGAAATAATTTAGCCACAAAATAATAGAAGCCCCTGAAAATGAAGTTTATCAGGGGCTTTTATATTATTGTTAAAATTTATGAATGGGCTTCGTCAGCTGCCCTGGTTATATGATTCACCCAGCCAGGCATTGAACTTCGCGTCATAATCATCAAGCTTATCCACCATAACAAGGTGTGAATACTTGTCGGCCGCAATTGTATCTACACGGATAATCCTTTCGTCCTGAACAATCCGGGGCAGAATTAATTAAATCTCGAGGCTCTCCAACCGGATACTAACTGATGAGAAAATAGTACGTGCCTGGAAATCGATGCGAGATTCGGTGGGAATAATCGACACCGGACCGTATGATTTAATCAGCTCAACGTACCTGCTATAAAGTTCTCTAACCGCTGGAGAGGCATTCATGAGATGTGTGTTTTCAGTGATTGGCTGACTTACCACTGGTTGTGCTACAGGCGCAGGGGCTGGTTCGGCAGCCTTTTTATCCGAGCGAGTAAACAGAGATATGATCCAAACAATTACACCCAGTACAATGATAATCAAAATGATGATCAGAAGAGCTGTGATGATTTTGTCTGCATTAAACCCTTCATCACCTGCAGGTGGGGGAGTAACTGGGACGATCTCTTCCGGAGCCTGGGTTGGCATAATTGGAGTGGTTGGTTCTGGTTGGGGTGCAGTTGCTTGAGGTGGAGGCTCGACGGGTTCTGTGAAAAGGGGTAATTCTACTTCACCCGTTTGAGAATCTCCCCCGAGAGCACCACATCCCGCGATAAAAACACTCAATATCAATAAGCTAATCATTGAAATTTTTAACATAATTCTATTTATGTTCATCAAATACTCCTTTTTTTCGTTTGTCTTTTGTCGGATCTTATTTATCAAATTTATTTGTTTTGTAACCAATTCTAAAACTTCACCGGCGCATCCATTAAACGGTAAGCTATGTCAACCGCAGATATTGCATCTTCGGCATACCCATCTGCCCCAATTTCGTCGGCATATTCTTTGGTCACCGGAGCGCCACCAACCATTACTTTTACATCATTCCTCATGCCTGCATCCACCAATGCTTTAATTAATTCATTTTGTTTGACCATTGTTGTGGTCAACAATGCCGAGGCACCAACAATATCTGCATTCGCTTCTTTGACAGCTGAGATAAATTCATCGGTAGACCTGTCAACACCGATATCCACAACCTCGAAACCGTTCGCAGTTAGCATGGTCCCAACAAGTGTTTTACCGATTTCATGAATATCACCTTCAACGGTGCCAAGCACCACCCTGCCAACAATTTTACGTTTTCTATCCCCCACCATAGCAGGCTCGAGAATAATTAGAGCTGCTTTCATCGCTTCTGCACCCATAATCAATTCTGGCAGGAAGTAATCGCCCTTTGCAAACAAATCACCAACTTTTCTTATCCCTGGAGTCAGTCCCTGATTAATACATTCTAAAGGATCTAAGCCTGATGCTAATGCTTCTTTTGCATACGCTTCTGCGTCCTCTTTTTCACCATCGATAACAGCTTTTTCCAGCTCTAAATACTTCTCTTCCTTCATTCATGCCTCCCGGATAAATATTCAGGAGATTATAAATGAAAAACCATGCTGGAAATCATCAATTAACTCTGAATTGAAATCGAATTAACTTGACATTAATTACAACAATTTGTGATAATAACATTATGAAGGAAAAATACTCTTCAAATTCCAGCATTTTGAAAACCTTCACAAACAATAGATCAACGATTTTTGGTCTATTGTTTTTTATTATTATCATTTTAATTTCATTAATTCTCTCAACAACTTCAACGCGGCCTCCCGAACCAGCTCAAGAATTCGACCAGGTCATTTATCAAGAACAATTACCATCTCAAGAAAATAGAATTGAGATTGGAAAAACCATCCAAAAAACTTTACAAAGCGATCCCTGTATTGAGGACATTGTCAGAGGACTGCCCCAGGAATACTGGAGGTGTTACACACCCGAACCATTGGGAATACAATCTGATTTTCAATTTAATAGCAACCGTAGAACCGAAGAAGCGGTAAAAAGCCCATCTCCAACCATAACCTCCAGGGTATCGGAAAATATCCCGCCATCTGGAAACCAGGTATTTATTGAAACAATAAATTGGGACGAAGCATTTCAATATGCCGGGGAGTTAGTGGTTATATGCGGGCCGGTAGTCGATGGTTATTTTGCCGCTTCTTCAAATGGGCAGCCAACATTTCTCAATATCGGGAAGGAATATCCTGACCCGGACCGGTTTACTGCATTGATTTGGGGAAGGAATCTGGAAGCATTTCCCTTCGATCCTGATGTTTATTACATGGGGAAGACTGTGTGCATTAAAGGTGTTATTGAGGAATACGAAGGTATTTACGAGGTTGAAGTAAGGCGGCCAGACCAGATTGAGATCAAATAAAAGCAAGAAAAGGAATTCTTAAATGCATGAGTTACTTTATCCCTGCAGTGTTGCTGTTATTGGAGTTTCTTCTCGCGAGTCCAACCTGGGGCGTAATATTGTCGCAAATCTGGTTGAATTTTCATTTAATGGAATCGTCTATGCTGTTGGGCCGCGTGGGGGGATGATTGAAACAAGGAGGATTTACCCTACCTTGGGAGATATCCCTGACAAGATTGATCTTGCTGTCATCCTTACGCCTGCCAAAACGGTACCATCAATACTGGAAGAGTGCGGCCAAAAGGGTATCCGCTGGGCGATTATTGAAAGCGCTGGATTTCGTGAATTTACAGAAGAAGGACAGGAGCTGGAAAAACAACTTGTTGAGATATCGAAAAGATTTGGTATTCGGTTTATTGGACCGAATTGTATAGGAGCCATCAACCTCGAAAATGGTTTCTGCGTGCCATTTCCACGCCTGACGAAATTTGTCAAAAAAGGAAATGTGTCAATCATTACACAGAGCGGCGGCGTTGGAATGAGCGCGCTGAATTTGATGGCAAATGATGGGCTTGGGTTAAACAAATTCGTATCACTTGGCAATATGTTGGATGTAAATGCCGAGGACATGTTGGAATACCTGATAACAGATCCTGGCACCGAAATAATCTTTATGTACCTCGAAAGCATCCAGAATGGCCGCCGCTTGATGGAGATCGCTAAAAGTTCCAATAAACCCATCCTTGCTTTCAAATCCAATATTGGAACCTACAGCAAGGACATTGCTCAGTCTCATACAGCCTCATTGACCAGCGATAACAAAGTAGTTGACGCTGCTTTCCACCAATCCGGAATTATCCGTATCCACGACGCGACTTCATTCGGAAACAACTTAAAAATACTCGAATTACCTCCAATGAAAGGTAAAAATATGGCGATCATTTCCCGCTCTGGGGGTCACGCCATTATTGCTTCAGACGCATGCGAGCTTTCCGGCTTTAAACTGGCAAAGCTCCCGCAAAGTTTCCTGGATGAAATAGAAAAACACTTCAGGGCATCAGTTATCCGGTTGACCAACCCACTGGACTTAGGTGATTTATTTGATCTCAATGTTTATGCAGATATTGTTGAAAAAACACTTCAGTTAGACGAAATCGATGGTCTGGTTTTTCTACATACCTCGCTGTCCGAGGCAGAGAATCAAACCAGCCGGCACCTTTTGGAACACATCATAAAGATAGTTAATCAGTTTAAAAAACCGGTTGCATATTACCTTTCAACCAATGCCAGTGAAGTTTCATATTTAAAACAAACCTACAATTTCCCAATATTCAACCAGGTGGTGGAAACAATCCGAGCCTTGGAAAAAAGTCATCATTACTACCAGATGTACCAGCAGATACATAGACCTTCAGATATTCCAGAATTTTCAGTTAATAAAGAAGAGGTCAATTCAATCATACAGAAAGCTCACTCTGAAAAACGCGACTTACTGCTGTCTGAATCCCTGGAAATCCTTGAAAGGTATGGAATCGCAACTGTTCGAAGCATCTGTGCGACATCTGCAACAAAAGCCAGAGCTGCTGCTGAAATTATCGGCTATCCAGTCGCTATAAAGGTGATTTCCGAACAGATTTCTCACAAATCGGATATTGGAGGAGTGCAACTGAATTTACGAAATGGACCATCATTAGCCGAAGCCTATCAGGATATGGTCAACCGCATCCAAAAGGTTCATCCAGAAATTGAGGTAAACAGGGTTCTCGTTCAGCCAATGATAACAGGAGGCAGAGAAATTATTCTTGGAGGGAAACAGGATCCGCAATTTGGTCCGGTTGTCCTGGCAGGAATGGGCGGAATATTTGTTGAGATTTTTAATGAAGTACAGGTTCGGGTCGCGCCAATAACCAGATGGGATGCACTTGAGATGCTGAAAAACCTGCGCAGTTATCCAATATTGGAAGGCAGCCGCGGGCATCAAAGGTCTGACATCGACGCAATAATTGAGGCGCTGTTACGATTATCTCAATTACTTTGTGATTTTCCCGAAATCAAAGAGGTCGATATCAATCCAATCCGTGTTTTTGCAGAGAATGAAGGAAGCGGGGTGCTCGATGCACGCATGTTACTGCAGCATCCAAACTAAAATATTACAGATGTGCCAAATAAATGGAATAATATGAAAAACAGATTAACTATAAACCAGCTTTATCACAAATGCAGCCCAGATGAGTTAGGTTGTTCTTCAAGTGAATATGCACCTCAATTAGATACCATCATTGGTCAGGAGCGGGCGGTTCGATCCTTACAATTTGGGCTGGGCATCAAGGAAAAAGGATTCAATATTTACATAGCCGGGGTTCACGGAACCGGCAGGACAACTGCAATCGAACGCTATCTCATCGATTTCGCGGCTGGTAAGCCGGTACCGGGTGACTGGTGTTATGTTTTCAATTTCAATAATCCAGGAGAACCAAATGCACTGAAAATGCCCAGCGGGAAAGCGGTTTCATTCAAGGAAGATATGGATCGTACTGTCGATGCTGCTGTTGATGACCTGCAGGCTGCATTTAAATCTGAGGAATACACAACCCATAAGACCGAGCTTGTTAACCGGTATCAGCAACAGAAGCAGGATATTTTCAATGAGATCGGCCAGCACGCCCAATCTGAAGGATTTATTCTTCAACCCACCCCAATGGGATTGTTGACAGTGCCCACCCGAGCAGGACGACCCATCTCAGATCAGGAATTTATCCAGCTGCAACAGGAAGAAAAGGACGAGATTAACCAGAAACAACAAAAATTGAAATCTACTCTGGAAGAAGCCACCCGAAAAGCTCAAAATTTAGACATCGAATTGCGTGAAAAAATCGAAAACTTGAATAAAGAAGTTGCCCGATATGCAATAAAACACCATTTTGATGTATTGAAGGAAAAATATAAAAATTTTGAGGAATTACCTGAACATATAGACCACGTTCGAGAAGATATCCTGCAGAATACTGATGACATTATCAAAGTGGACGAAGAAAAATCTGCAATGCCTCTCATGAGGAGATCAACAAAACAATCAACTCTGGAGAAATATACTGTTAATGTTCTGGTCGATAACTCAAAATTAGAAGGTGCTCCCGTAATTTTAGAAATGAATCCCACCTTTCAGAATATCGTCGGAAAAGTGGAACACGAATTAGCATTCGGGGCTCTGGTGACAAATTTTAACTTTATACATCCGGGTTGTTTACACCGTGCCAACGGCGGATTTCTGGTACTACCTGTCGAAGACTTGCTTCGTAATCCGTTTGGTTGGGAAGCGCTAAAACGGGCACTGGCAAACCAGGAAATTGTGATCGAAGAAATCGGAGAGCGATACGGTTTCTCAACCAGGTCATTGCGACCTGAACCAATCCCGCTTGACGTAAAAATCATCCTCATTGGTGAACCCTCCATCTTTCAATTATTGCTACAGTTTGATAAGCAGTTTGACGAACTGTTCAAAGTAAAGGCTGATTTCGATACTCAAATGCCCAGAACAAAAGAAAACATTGATGCGTATATCTCCTTTATCTGTACTTTATGCAACTCGGAAAACCTGAAACATCTTGATCAAAACGGGTTATGCCGTGTTATCGAACATGCATCCAGGATGGCAGATGATCAGGAGAAATTGTCAACCCGATTTGGTGAAATGTCTGATGTAATCCGTGAGGCAAATTATTATGCCACCTCCGAGAACTCGGAATATATCAACAAAACCCATATCAACCAGGCAATAGAAGAGAGGTTTTATCGTTCCAGTTTGATCCGTGATCGTTTGCAGGAAATGATTGCCCGTGACCAGATAATAATTGAAGTAACGGGTGAAAAAGTCGGCGAACTGAATGGTCTTTCGGTTCTCAATCTGGGAGATATCACATTTGGCCAACCAAGCCGGATTTCTGCAAGCATCGGTCTCGGTCGTGATGGGGTTGTAAATATCGAAAGAGAAGCCGAAATGAGCGGTCCAATCCATACAAAAGGGGTTCTAATTCTATCCGGATATCTTATTGATAACTTCACACAGGACAAACCGCTAAGCCTTTCTGCAAGGCTCGTTTTTGAACAAAATTACTCAGGAGTCGAAGGAGACAGCGCTTCCAGTACAGAACTTTATGCACTGTTATCCGCACTCTCCGAGTTGCCGATTAACCAGGGAATAGCAGTCACCGGTTCAATCAATCAGAAAGGTGAAATTCAGGTAATTGGCGGTGTGAATGAAAAGATCGAAGGTTTCTTTGAAGTCTGCAATACCAGAGGACTTACGGGGGAACAGGGGGTGATCATTCCGTGGGGAAATATCAAAGATTTAATGCTGAAGAAACCGGTATTAAATGCCGTCGCTGAGGATAAATTTCAAATTTGGGCAGTCAAATCTGTAGAAGAAGGGATTGAGATTCTAACAGGTGAAAAGGCTGGTAAACGCCAGAAAGATGGAAAATATGAACCTGATACGGTATTTTCCAGAACTGATGAAAAGTTATCAAATTATGCTGATCGTTTGGCGAAATTTCAGAAATGAAGTAAATAGAAAAATTCTAAATTAATTTTGAATCCATTCTTTCCTGCAGGAATTTTCTCGAGATAATCCTGGCTTCCGCTGCACTGCTTAATCCAAGAACCTGCTCAGCTATTTCCCTGGCATCGGTAATGTCGAGTGCATTCAGAACCGCTTTAATCTGCGGAACTGCACCAGAGTTCATGCTTAATTCATCCACTCCCACCCCAATCAGCACTGGCGTGGCTATTGGGTCTCCCGCTAATTCACCACAGACACCCACCCATTTCTTATTTTTATGAGCTGCTTCACAAACCATTGCTACCAGCTGGATGACTGCAGGATGTAATGCATCATTAAGTTTTGCGAGACCGGGATTGCCCCGCTCCGCCGCCATTGTATACTGGGTGAGATCATTGGTTCCAATGCTGAAAAAATCGACCTGGGGGGCAATTTGACCGCTTAAAATCGCTGCAGCCGGGATTTCAATCATTATACCGATATCAATTGGCCATTTATGCTTTATTGTCTCCTTTACAAGCGCTGTATGGGCCTCTTCCAGTAACTGCCTGGCTTGATAAACTTCTTCAAGATTTGCCACCATTGGAAACATGATTTTAAAATTTAAACCGAAACCAGCTCGAAGTACCGCCCGCAACTGCGTGATAAAAATTTCCGGTTCCTTGAACGACAACCTTAATGCCCTCACGCCTAAAAACGGATTATCCTCCTGCGGGAGGTCGATATACGGTAAGTCTTTATCCCCGC
Organism: uncultured Chloroflexia bacterium; assembly: GCA_963793095.1. Classification (GTDB taxonomy): domain Bacteria; phylum Chloroflexota; class Anaerolineae; order Anaerolineales; family UBA4823; genus CAVWDI01. The sequence goes on along the minus strand of CAWBYY010000003.1, from coordinate 191,565 downwards.
CAACATCCAATGTCCTGATAACAATCGGACGACTTAAATCTCCATCGTTCGACATTGCTTCCCCAATTTCTCTAAGGGTCTGGTACTGCTCTTCTTCTGTAGGAGGTTTCTTGCTGGTCAGGAAAAGAAATTCAGTTCGCAGCAATCCAATACCTTCTGAACCATTTCTTAACGCGGTTTCAGCATCTTGAAGGTTACCTGCATTCGCGACAACCTCAATCCGGGTTCCATCCCTTGTAAATGCCGGTTCCTTGCTGGTCTGTAATAATTTCTGTTTTCTATCAAGCCAATCACTACGGATGGATAATACTTTTTCTTTAATTGTTTTATCAGGTTCAATCCAGATCTCGCCGGTGAAGCCACTTATCGCCATTTCGATACCATCCGGAAACCGTTCGAAATCAACACTCACTCCAGTTACGGCAGGTATACTTAGCGCCCTGGCTAATATCGCACTATGAGATGTCGGTCCACCAGAAGATGTGATGATACCCATGATCTGCAGCATATCCAACTGAGATGTCTCGGTAGGCGTCAATTCTGCTGCATACAATATCACCTTGCTTTCAAATACAATTCTTCCAACGCTCTCATCACCAGCCAATGCAAACAACACCTGGTTTCCAACATCCTGCACATCCGCGGCACGCTGCTGTAAATACGGGTCGTCCAATAATTTGTACTCATCAGCAGTTTGAGATATCACTTCATTCCAGGCCTGTGAAGCATTTTTTTTCTCGTTATAAATGAGATCTCGAGTTTTTTTCAACATCTCAGGATCTTTCAGGATCAAAAGATGCGCATCAAAAATCTCTGATTCAGATTCCCCTATCGTCGGAGATAACTCTTTTTTTCTTCTGGATATACCTGCTGCAACTTTTTCAACAGCCTCTTCCAGATCAGCCCATTCTTGAACTGGATCTTCTATTGATTCGGTTGGTATCGGTGGGATTGGCGGTCTGTATTTACATAGGGCGGCAACTGCAGCACCATCAGAGACAGGCACGCCTTGCAGCCCGGTTCTAGAATCAATACTTTCGGGGATGATTTTTTTTTCTAGTACAAAACCTTCGGTTTCTTTCTCACTAATTTCAGCTGGTTCGCCAAAACCATTGCGCACCATATCACTTAAAGTTTCCAGCACCTGCCTGGCGCCGTTGCCGCCAGCAGAGATTTTTATCTGGTGATCCTTAACCGCTCCCAGGGTTGTGACCGCATTGAGGCTCTTGGCAGAAACCGGTCCTTTCGCGTTCGTTAAGTTTGTAACCAGGACTTCACCATTATGGCTGGCTGCTGCCTGGACAAATTTTGCTGCGGGCCGGGCATGCAGTCCATGCAGGTTCAGCAGGGTAAGAGTGACTTCAACCCGGTCTTCCAGCTCATCCAGTTCTATTTGGTTTTCTGCGGAAAGCGGGGATAATTCCACAGACCCGGTAATCTGTTCGATTTTTGGCAGTAAGGAAGTCCTTGCTTCATTACAGGCTGTGTCCAAATCCGCACCCAAACCGATCTGGACACCAGCAGCAACCGCTCCTTCGACTATGGGTGCGGCGCAGAAGCGGATATTCTCAGCCATCTCAGGCGGAAGTAATTCAACCGCCATCTCGGCGCTTAATATCGCACTTCCAAGATCCATAAGGATCAATACACCCTCTTCTGAATAAACCGACTGTATCGCCTCCATAATTTCCAATGCATCGGTCCCAAATTCTTCCCGGTTTGAACCGACCCCCCCGGCATAAGCAATCGGGATATCGACAGCAGTTACCTGGTTAACCAGCTGGACCAGCGCGTTTGCTAATTCATGGCTGTGAGAAACAAGGACCAGACCTATCATTTCCGGGTTATCTGGAGCTAAAGGAGGCAATCGTTAATGCCAACCATATCCCATATATAACTGACGCGGAACCAAGAATGATTAACAACCAATCGACAATTTTCATCTTTCCACGAGCAGGGTTTAAGTCAAGAATAATACTGCGGGTGCCAAGCAAGGAATGGGTAACAACTACAATCAGAAAGGTGATTTCCATAAACACAACCAGTGGATTTGCATAATATTCGACAACATCCTCCCAGGTTAATAGAGCCCCTTCTCCAATATAATGATTAACAACCAGGTGGACCAGGATCAAGACAATAATCAGGACTCCAAGCAGTACTTTCAACAACCACAAACCGCTTGCTTCTCCTGGCTTGCGAACAGATTTTGTTTCATTCATTTTCTTCACCTTTTCCAAAATTTATGCTGTGAACATCCGAACGGCAAAAATAAGGCTTCCCACAATAGCCACCAGGGCAATTACATAGAAGATTGCCTTCTGGACAGATGAAGTGTCTGAGAACGTGGTCAACCCTACCCGGATTCCATTCAATCCATGATAAATTGCGGCAACCACAACCAGCAATTCACCCAATACGATAAATGGATGTTTAGCTAATTCAAGAAAACTATTGTAGGCTTCTGGACCTTGCGAAAGCTGATATAGAACAACCAGGTGGACAAAAAGGTATACTGTCAATCCGATTGCTGTTATACGGTTCAGGATGAACGCCCAGTTACCGACATCGCTTTTGCGAGGATCAAACCATTTCCACCAGTGTGATGGTGCAGGCTTATTTGTGTCTGTAGACATGTTAAGACCTCCAGATTAATTATTTGATCTGAATATCGACTTTATGCGCTCAGCCATGACCTTTCTGCGCAGCTGCATAATCTTTCTTCCAGGTTCAACATAAGATGGGCACACCTCAGAACACTCGTAGGCGCTGTGACATCTCCAAACACCATCAGCACAATCAACCAGTTTTAATACTCCATTATCCGGGTTGAGGCTGGCTTGCATGGCTCCCGCGAGTGCGGCTGGTCCTAGATAGGTTGAAGTGGTGGTGGCGACCGGGCAGGCACTGATGCACATACCACATTCAATACAATCAGACAAGCGAATATAATCAGCCTCTGAACCTTTACCCGCTGCAATCCCATCCTGATAAGGTTCTTCAACCACGGAAATAACTGGATGGTGTCCAACTGATTCCAGGTTTAAAGAAAAGGTTCCCCATGTCAACTACCAGGTCACTGACTACTGGAAAATTTCGCAATGGTTCGACTTTCACAGTACCACCATCATCTACAACATCCTTAATTAACGTAATGCAGGTCAATTTTTCTTTTCCATTAACACGCATCCCACATGCGCCGCAGGTCGAGTGATGGCAGGCATGCGCAAAGGTTAGTGAGCGATCCTTAAAAGCCCAGATCCTTTCAACCGCCTCAAGGAGATATTCGCCAGGCTTCACCTCCATTTGAAAATCTTCAAAATAGGGCTTCAAATTTCCTTTTTTGCGGAAGATACGGAAGGTTACCATCCAAACTTGATTACTCATTTTTTCTCCTTCACCCTATAATGCATGGTATTGTCTATACGAAATCAACGGCGTTTCTGCGGTTTTGCATTCCATTTCAATATCTAATTTTTGACACACGATGTCAGAAGTCTTTTCTGCCATCCGGCGCAGTGTCGTCGCTTTTCCGCCCGTTATGGTGACAAATCCATCAATACCATCACTTTCCTTGTGATCGAAACACTTGAATGTCCGCGCCGCACTACGACCGGTCAAACCTGACCCGATCAAAGGCCTAGTTGCCATATACACCCCACGCTCTTTCACATCCCGAATTCCGGGTATCAAAGCTGAACCACGATCAAGCATCAATTCCACCTGATCCTCAATCACCGGAATATAGTCCATGTCATCGACCTCAAAAGATGTTGTACCAACCACCACCATCCGGCGCTGCGGGAGAACAATATCACCGTCACTTGGTTTACATAATCGGTTGATGGCACGGTTAACAAAACGTTCATCATATGCAACCATGACCCCGGGAGTTGGTATTACTGGTACATTTGCTCCAGCCATTTCTGCAATCATACCCGCCCAGGCGCCAGTGGCATTCACTACCATATCTGCATACAATTCGCTGCGTTCATCCGTTACCCGGTCCCAGACCTTTAAACCCGTCACCCTGCCTGAATTATCAATGACCAGTTCAGTTACTTCGGTATAAAGTTTAAATTTTGCCCCATTTGATTTTGCAGTGGCGGCAAATGCCATCGCAATCCGCAGAGGATCAAAAGTACCATCCGGGACCTCATAAGCAATCTTCAAATCCGGATTAATATAAGGTTCAATCTCCAGAGTCTGCTGAGGAGTCAGCGGTTTATATGGAATCTCGCATGCCTCACAACCCTCCAGCCAGCCTTTTGAATACTCCACATCGGATTCATCCAATGCAACAAACAAACCTCCGTTTGGTTCAATTACCTGTGGGACGATTTTGCGCAGAATCAAATTCTCTTCTATACACTCAATCGCAGATTCCTGGTCCTTGACGCAATATCTTCCTCCGCAGTGAAGTAATCCATGGGTGCGGCCGGAGGTACCACTTACCAATGCTCCCCTTTCAACAACGGTGACATCCAAACCCCGCAGAGCCAGATCGTGGGCTGTAGCAGCACCAGTAAATCCAGCACCGATAATGATGACATGTGGCTTTTTCATAATATATATCGCTCCTTTCTACCGGATCATTGTGAACGACATTCGAAACAAAATTTTTTAATATACTTTCATATGAAAGAATTAAACTGTTTGACAGACCGGACAATTCTTGATCTCATTGATAATATTCTCAATACCTGGGGTAAGCAACTCGATTCTTCCTGGTTTAAAACCAACCGAACCGCATTTGCATGCATAAGAGCCGATATTCAATGCGGAATAGTCGATTCTAGGACTGGTAAGATCGATGACCTCGATCCCAAATCGCCAGCGGGCATTGGTTATCAACTTGCCAGCCCCGGCATCAACCAATTTCTCGACATAGATCTCAACGCTATGGCAATGGCGCATCAATAAAATCCCAGCAGTGATACCGTCCGGAAATGGATAAATCCTGGCATCAACATTTATTACAAGCAGGTTATCCGGAATGGGCTGGCCATGCTTCTTTAATCCTGCTGCAATAATCTCTGTATTCAGCTCAAACGCATAAACACATTTGCATCTTTCTGCTGCACGCCTGGCTAATCTCAAATCACCTGCACCAATGTCCAGCACCACATCTTCAGGCTCTATTGCATCCAGGACTTCCTTATAGAGATCCTCATCGTAAGGAGACCAGATTTTCTCCCAATCGCTAATAAACTCAGGTAATTCCATTGCCAGATAATAAAAAGATGAAACTTTTTACCGGTTACCACGTACGAAGCGGTTGAACAATAATGCGATAATAAAGATTGCCCAGATGGCGCCTCCAAACCCCAGACCCCACAAAATTCCTTCTTGAATATTGTGATCGATTTGATAAACCGCCCTACCCATAAATATTCCAACGCCAATACTGACAACGGTGATAATAATCAATCCAGTTCGCATTTGGAGCCAGGTTGAGTTTGGATTTCCCCTAGATTCTTGTTTTTTCTTCTTCTGTTTTGTTTGCGTTTTCGCCATCCATTTCTCCAGATATCAGGAATAAATCATTGCCAGGTGCAAAATAAAGCGGCGACACACCAGGGTGCTGGCAGGTGTGTCGCCCGAATTTTTATCGTGCGTTGTTGGAGAGAATTTCAGTCTGTATTGAAACCGGGTACTTCAAAGCTCCAATTCCATTCCTGCCTCGCTAACACCGCACCTTGAATTTTTTACTCCACCCAACTGAATGTCCGCTGCACAGCTTTAAGCCAGCCCTTATACATCTCATCACGTTCGGCATCACCCATCTTCGGTTCCCAGGTCTTGTCCATCAACCAGTTCTTGCGAAGGTCGTTAACATTCTCCCAGAAACCTACCGCAAGACCGGCTGCATAGGAAGCACCAAGAGCAGTAGTCTCGGCAACCTTCGGGCGCACAACTGGAACGCCAAGGATATCAGCCTGGAACTGCATCAACAATTCGTTATACACCATACCGCCATCGACCTTCAATGCGGTGAGAGGCACACCCGAATCTTTGTTCATTGCATCAAGCACTTCCCTTGTCTGGAAGGCGGTAGCCTCCAGGGCTGCGCGTGAAATATGATATTTGTTGATGTACCTGGTCATACCAACAATCACGCCGCGTGCATCTGATTTCCAGTAAGGGGCAAACAAGCCGGAGAACGCCGGGACAAAATAAATACCTCCCGAATCATCTACCTTCTTAGCGAATTCTTCTACCTTGGGAGATTTATCGAAGAAGTTCAGGTTATCTCTCAGCCATTGGACGAGCGCACCAGTGATGGCGATTGAACCTTCAAGACAGTAAACTGCCGGTTCTTTACCGATTTTGTAACCCAGTGTGGTTAACAAACCACTCTTTGACGGGATCGGAGAAGTACCGGTATTGAGCAACATGAAGCAGCCTGTTCCGTAGGTGTTCTTTGCCTCACCTGTGGCATAACAGGCTTGACCGAAGAGCGCTGCTTGCTGGTCGCCCAGGTCACCGCAGACCGGGATTGAATCTCCGAATGGGCCATCAGCCGGTGTAGTTCCCCAGATATCAGGATCACTGGATGGGACAACTCTGGGCAGCATCTGGCGAGGAATGCCCATTATGCTCAGGATTTCATCATCCCAATCGAGCGTCTCCAGATTCATCAACATCGTCCGGGAGGCATTGGACACATCCGTTACATGAGCCCCGCCATTCGGTCCACCGGTCAGCCACCAGATCACCCAGGTATCGATGTTGCCAAAAACTGCTTCGCCCTTCTCAGCCGCCGCACGTACCCCATCAACATTGTCAAGAATCCACTTGACTTTTGGACCTGAAAAGTAGGTTGCTAAAGGAAGTCCTACTTTCGGCCGGAAGCGATCCTGCCCACCATCTTCGGCAAGCATATTGCAGATTTTATCCGTGCGAGTATCCTGCCAGACAATGGCGTTGTAGTATGGCTCACCTGTCTTTGGATTCCACACAATTGTGGTCTCGCGCTGGTTGGTCACGCCAACCGCAGCAATATCCCCGGGCTTTGCTCCTGCTTTTGCGACAGCTTTTTTAACAACATCCTGTGTTCGAGCCCAAATCTCCATCGGGTTGTGTTCAACCCAACCTGGTTTTGGATATATTTGTTCATGCTCCATCTGATCGATGGCGACAACCCCGCCAGAGTGATCAAAGATCATGCAGCGGGTGCTGGTAGTACCCTGATCTACTGCTGCTGAATATTTAGCCATTATTATCCTCCAATTATTTTATTTTTTGATATTTCTGAAAAATTAATTGTCACCCCACGTATCAGCGGCGACCTGTAATATCAAGTACGATGAAGTGGCTCCTGGGTCCTGATGTCCTGCACTGCGTTCTCCCAGATAACTCGCCCGGCCTTTTCTAGCAACCAGCGGGATTGTATCAACCATCCCCTTTTTTGCAGCGCTGGCGGATTTTTCCAATGCATCCCCAATTGGAACATTGCCATTGAGCAATTCCTTCAAGGAAAGAACAGCAGGGGTTAAGGCATCAACCATGGTTTTATCCCCCAATTCAGCTTTTCCCCGCATCACGATTCCATCAACCGCCGCCTCCAGGGCAGTTGCCCAATCCGCAAGACTCAATTCCATCATTCCAGCTGACTTCATCCCAATTTGAAGATAGAAAGTACCGTAAAGGGGGCCACCTGCTCCACCGACGGTTGAGAGCAATGTCATTCCGACAGTTTTAGCGATGGTTCCGATGTCTTTATCTTCAAATTCAGCCACCTTTGACATTACAGCTTTGAAACCACGATCCATGTTTGCGCCGTGGTCTCCGTCACCAATTGCGGAATCCAGCTCAATCAAATACTGCCTGTTTTCCTTGAGAATTTCTGCGCAATTTTTGATCCATTCCAAGAATTCATCACGTGAGATTGACATATAGTGCTCCATTGACATAGGAGGCTGGTAACCAACCAGCCCCCGGGATTTTGGTAACTACACACCCCAGCGTAAGCCGGTGGTTTTGACAGGCGCATCCCAAAGTTTCTTCAGATCCGCATCCAACTTTAACACCGTGATGGAACAGCCAGCCATCTCCAGGCTTGTGATGTAGGGACCGATCAGATTACGGACAACTTTAAGACCATGCGCTTTTGCGATTTCATGCGCTTTCCGGTACACGATATAAAGTTCAATCGGAGGGGTGCCGCCCATGCCATTTACAAACAGCAAAACTTCCTCCCCAGATTTGAACGGTATGTCGTTGAGAATCGGTTCCATCAGCATTTCGGTGATCTCATCGGCAGATTTGATTTTCATCCTTTGCCGTCCGGGTTCACCGTGGATCCCAATCCCAATCTCCATTTCATCTTCTGGAAGGTCAAAGGTTGGTTTGCCGGCATGCGGTACTGTGCAGGAGGTTAACGCCATACCCATACTGCGACCCCAATCCTTAACTTTCTTGCACACATCAGTAACTTCTTTCAAGGAACGTCGCTCTTCAGCTGCCGCACCGCACACTTTTTCCGCCAACACCGTGCTGCCAACGCCGCGCCGGCCTGCGGTATAGAGGCTGTCCTGTACAGCAACATCATCATCGGTAACCACAGCCTCAACTTCAATGCCTTCTGCGCGGGCCAGGTCTGCTGCCATCTCAAAATTCATAATGTCCCCTGTGTAGTTCTTGACGATGTGCAGAACCCCGGCGCCGCCGTTTACTGCTTTTGTAGCTTCAAGCATCTGGTCCGGTGTAGGAGAAGTAAATACCGCACCAGGGCAAGCCGCATCCAACATACCCATGCCAACAAATCCTCCATGCATGGGTTCATGCCCTGATCCACCCCCAGATATGACACCAACCTTTCCCTGCACCGGCGCATCCGCCCGTACTACAAAATTGGGATCGAAGTGGACTTTCACCAGATCCGGATGAGCTAGCGCAACACCTTCAAGTTCTTCCTTTACAACAGCTTCCGGATCGTTTATTAATTTTTTCATACAGACCTCCTTTTGTTGAGTAGGGTTTACTTACTCACTTATTTTTATCCCGCATAGGCAATAAACCTATGCGGGATTAATCCATTATTTTTTTGATAGTCCTCAGAGGTTTTCTAATTAACTATTAACTAGAAAACTCTTTTGAGTATCATTCCGGTTTCGGCAAATATTTTGTAATGAAGATATCATAGAGGACTATGCCCAGGATGCCACCGAGTAGTGGTCCTATGATTGGTGCGATAAGCCAGTAGAAATCACTCCCCCATAAACCTTGAGTCCCTACCAGTGTTCCGAATAACCGGGGACCAAAGTCACGGGCGGGGTTAATCGCGTACCCGCTGGGTCCACCCAGGGTTAAACCTACCATCACAACAACCAAACCTACTATGAATGCACCCAGGTAACCGGCTTTATTCCCGCCTGTGTCACTCCAGCCCATGATGCCCAGCAGCAGCACCATTGTGCCGAACACTTCTGCAAAGAAGGCTGTTGGCAGGCTGTAGCCACCAAGACTATCTGCGGTTCCTGCACCCCAGAATGCCTGTCCGAATATAGAACCCGGTCCGGTGCACCAAACGTTTGGCACCCCTGCGGCTACAAGACCATCGCGGTATACAAGATAAACACCAGCGGCGCCTACAAATGCGCCAAAGATTTGTGCGATCCAGTAGGGGAGAACTTTGCCCCACGGAAATCCGCGTTTTACTGCCAGAGCTAAAGTGACTGCAGGGTTAATATGAGCGCCGCTGACACCGCCGGCCACAAAAACAGCCACCATAACCGAGAGACCCCATCCCCATACTATGACATTCCAGTCGTATCCGACTGATGCAAGCCGTGGTGCAAGTCCAACATTTGCTACCACACCATCGCCGCCCAGGATCAGGAGGAAAGTGCCGAAAAATTCGGCCATCAATTCGCCAAAAAGACCATTTTTCATTTTTACATTCTCCTTTTTTATCGATGGATACAGATATTTCTAAGAATCAATTCCAGAACTTCCACTGATTATTTGCGATAGCACCTCCTTTCCCAACTTCGGATTGTTGAAAAATATTGACCGACAATTCCGGGCGAAATCTGCCCAGATTAATAAATCCGCCAATAAGGATTCATCTCTTACTGGCGGAATTAAAAAACGACATAAACCATACAAGTGACATGGAAAACTTGAAAATGGAATTGATCCGCATAAATTTATAAAATTCTTACTTTTTTTGATTACAGCATTAATTTTATATAATTCCCCCAGAATGTCAAACATTTCAATAAGTTTGTTTCATTACGGAACATAATACCTAGAATTTTGTTTATATTTGAAACAGTCGTGTAATTTATTCGTTTATTTTATAAATTCCTGAAATTTTGGATATCAAGATCAAATGAATTTATTTTTCGCCAAACAGTTGTCCGTCCAATACCTAAATAACGCGCCATTGCAGAGACATTCCCGCGGCAAAGGCGGGCTGCAACGATTAAATTTTCACGTTCAACTTCATCCATGGTCTTAATACTACTTTGACCATATGGCGCAGTGCTTAACTCTGGTTGGTAAAGCAAATAATCCGGCAGGTGGTCTTTCTTAATCCAACCAGATAATCCTGCCTGAACCGCAGCGCGCCCGATAACAGCCTCCAATTCGCGGATATTTCCAGGCCAGGAATATTTAGACAGAACGCCAGGGATACTCTCATCATATTTGAGTTCACGTTTTAATTGATGGGAAATCCGGTTAATGATCCGATCGAGCAGTATCTGTAAATCCTCAAGGCGTTCTCTTAATGGGGGTAAACGAATCTCCATGGCGCTCAATCGGTAAAAAAGGTCAGCTCGAAAATTTCCCTTCGAGATCCCAGTTTCAATATCCGCAGTAGTAGAAGCAATTATTCGTACATCTACTTCAACCGGTCGTTTACTTCCGAGACGCTGCACTATCCCCAAATCGATCACATTCAGCAACAAGCCTTGGGCCTGCACCGGCAAAGCCTCAACATCCTGAAAATAAATTGATCCCCCGTTGGCTAATTCGAATTTGCTCGGTCGACCGCTGGGAAGTTTTTCTAACATCTCCTCTTCAAAACCGAGTAATTCCTGCACCAGAATTTCACTCGGCACTGACGAACATGAATATACCAAAAATGGTCCTTCTTTATATGAGCTCTCGTTGTGGATGGCGCTCGCAGTTGGATTCTTACCCGTTCCGCTTTCGCCCCTGATGAGAATACTGGCCTCAGAAGGGGCGGCGATCTTTATAAACCGCCTCACCCGTTTCATCTGGATGGATTCTCCCGGCAGGTCCGCCAGCGTAAAGGCAGCCTTTGTCCCGATCTGCCTCTGGACCAGGCGATGGATTTCTTTCTGCTCCCTGGCAGTTATGATAAACCATTTGATTTCATCGCCTGAAAAAACATATTGCAGGTTTATGACACAATTAATTGATTTTCCATCGACTTCAACTGTAACTTCAACGTCTGTAAGAGGTTCCTTTTTTTCAGCCGCTTCGCTGATAAAAGATGGGTAGGAAATGAATTCTCCGATATGACGGCCAAGGAGAGTCTCTTGTGGTAGGTTCAGCAGTTCAGATGCAGCCGGATTTATGCGCATTAATATTCGGTCTGAATTCCAGACAAAGACTGCCTCAGAATTCACATTCAAAATCGCATCAAGCTCATCAAGACGACTATTTTGTTCTCTCAGTAATATGTCAGCTTGAATTTGATTTTCAATTGCGCGGGCACCCGCTACAACCATCCCCAGAGAATGCCGGTGGTGGTTTTCCTTATGGGTTATCAATCCAATCACACCAAGAGGGTGTCCGGTTAAATCAAATACAGGCGCAGCAGATTCCGCCAAATCATGATATCGCTGTAAGTAATGTTCCTCAGCAATCACACTGCAGGGAAAACGTTCAATTAATGCCAGACCAAATGCATTTGTGCCGATTTCACCCTCGGCTAATAGAGACCCCTTTGCTAACCCGATTTGTTCAAGTGACTTGATTAATTCATCATCGCCGCAATAATCCAGTACTGCAGCTGCGCTGTTTACAAATACGATCGCGCAGCCAGAATTTTCAACGAATTGGTATATATCCTCCATAATTGGTCTTGCTATTGACATCAGATCAAAGCTGACTACTTGAGACGCAAGCAGATGATTATTGCTCAGCCGCTTTACTGGTTCCGACCTAAACGGACTGATGCGGCCGCGGCAGCGCTTCCAGGATTTTTCAATATGCAGTTCAATGCCTTGTAGAAATCTGTTATTTTCGGTGTATTCCTTCCAGGCAATGTACTTCGAGTTATTCATCTCAGCCTTTGAGTTCCAAAAACCGCCATTAACCTTCCCGCTTCGTAGAGAATACCCTTTATTGCCAGTAATACATGTAGTGAAAAATTTTAAATGTGAAATTTGACTGCAACCAGCAGACCTGCAGCAGGGACCTTCGATAATAGAACAGGCGTCACTACATGATCACCATCTTCAGCAATATTTCAGGTATCTAAAAGTATATCTGAATCATTTTGCATGTCAACAATCTATGATTAAAACCCCCTTATGCAAAGTACCCCCGCAGAGATTCGAACTCTGATTTACGGATTCGAAGTCCGGCGCTCTATCCATTGAGCTACGGGGGCGAAATTCGATTTGGATTATACCTTATTCAAGGGGCAAATTATAGAAATTATAAACCGCCAGCGATAACTGGGCGATCAGTTCAGAAGCCTGTTCCCAGACAAGTTGATCGGGGTGGTGCAGGAATGCCACAAGGATATAATTCCCACCCGGTGTGTATATTATCCCGGCATCGCCGATCGCATTGATCACCCCATTGTTTGAAACCCAGCCATGCTTATGGGCAATCGGGGTCCCTTCCGGCAAGCCAGCGGTAAGTAAAACAGGGAGGCGGTTATTGATCAGAAATGTGATCATATCCTGGCACTCTGCCTGGGATAACTGCCCTGGATAAACCGCGTTCAAAGCGCTTCCCCCTGTTTGAGCGCACTGGTAAAGATCTTCAAGCAGGGTGCCGATATCCGAAGGCGTGGTCTGGTTATATACATCTGGATCTGTGTTAACATCCAGCCTCGTGTTCGCAGGGGTTTCATACAGCGCAAGCAAAGGAGAGCCCAGAGAAAAGTACCCCGCCAGAAATGTATTCTCCAATCCTATCTGCTGCATCTCTTCAGAGATAATCAGTGGAGCCCTGGTTTCATCAATGACCCGATCCATAAGCCAATCAGCGGCTTCGTTGCCAGATTGGACAATCATATCTTCCATCAATTTCATCGCCTCAGGATCGGGATTTTCTCCAATCCGTGAGAAAGCTGATACCATGATCGGAATCTTAATTATGCTCGATGCTGTAAAGGCGATATCAGGATTTACCGCTATATTTTCGCCTTCTCTATACGCAAAATGGATTTCATTCCCGGTTTGAAGATCTTTCAGGTAAACGCCTGCCAGTCCATCAAATCCAGACAGGTCGATGGTTTGTTTAAGCAGAACTTCCAGATTCTGGAATACTGGTCTGATTGGTTCTGAACTCTCCAACGGTAAATTTACCCTGCGCCCGCTTAACGAATTTAACGCCGATTCAATTAATACCACTGCAGTGTCATCATTCAGAGCAGTGCCGGGGCTGCCAGGTTGAAAATTTACAGACCCAGCAACCGGGATGGCGGGTTCAGAAGGCTGGTCATACCTTTTGGCAATCTCTTCCAGATATAGTCTCAACCTGGATTCTGAAAATGTCGCTGATAGGGGAATCTCACTGGGGAACTCCGTTCTGCCCCATAAAAAATCCCAGTAATCCTGCCAGAACTGCTTGGAGGTCCGCTCAAAGTCCGCAACGGATAACATGCTCTCCATCCCCAGCTGGAAATCGGTAACGGAAGGGTACAGATGGATGACAGAATCCCGGTAATATAGCTCAATCGGAGTCGAATACACCGACATCAATCTTTCAGCCGCCTGCTGGCGGTCTAAACCTCCAACCGGAACACCTGCCACAATCAAACCTGCAGGTAGAAAATGCCCGGACCCTACTGAAACGCACCAGCTGCAATACAGCCAGAACCAGCGCGGCCAGTATCAGGAGGATAGAGATATATCTCAGGGTTGAAAATGTGCCTCGCCTGCTCATAGAAACTCCAGGTTGGTTGCCCCTTCAACCAGCCAGGAATCATACCATGAATAAATTACGCAAAAAGACCGGAATGAGTATAGATAATATTAAAAAGTTTTAACAAAATCCCCGGATACTCATAATAATCTCCCCCTTAAATTGAGAACCTACCAGGATTGAATCAGAATTATCACCTGGAAACCACCAGTTTCTCCAACTTTCCATCCGGTCCCAATGTCAACCGGGCATAATTAGGGTGATTATTCTCGTTTTTACGGAATGTTTTATTTAGAGTGACGATACTGCGCCCAGACTTAATGCTTGATTTGGTTAACTTTCCAGCCTGGCTGGTAGGGCATGTATGGTTTACACCACTGCAATCCCCTCTTTCGTGGCAGAATGAGACATCAGCATTGGACATCCCCGGCAGGTATTTCTCGACAACCTGGCGGACATTTTCCATAACTTCAACAGGCACTTCCTGGGAATTTATGAGATCAAGTGATTTATCACAAACAGTTTCAATTTCATCCGGGTTTATATGCCTGTTGATGGTCCTGGGACCTTTATTTCCGTTATAGGGTTTATCCAGAGGATCACCAAATAATATGAAGGAGATTAATGTCTTTTGATCTTCTCCATCAAGATAACCCTGCCTGTGATTCATATCCAGAGCAAGCGCTATTTTTGCCTGTTTTAATGCTTCACCGACTGGCAACCCCTCACCCAAGAAACTCCAGAATAGATAACCCAGAAGGTCTGCAGCGATCAAGGGTGGGTTTATTGAACCGTAAGACATACAAGTTGAGCCGACAACAGCCCGGGTTCCTTCTTTCAAGAAATTTAGAGTGATCGCCTCATCCAGTGATTTTCCAGTGATATGGACACCATAACAGGCTTCCGAGAAAATAACCTCCGGCGGATTTTTACTTTTTCCCTTCCCGTTTCCTGAAATATCCTGAGGGCGTAAAGCGACTGGATAATCTGGGCCTTCCATAGGGTTGACCGG
This sequence comes from uncultured Chloroflexia bacterium, assembly GCA_963793095.1. GTDB lineage: Bacteria > Chloroflexota > Anaerolineae > Anaerolineales > UBA4823 > CAVWDI01. Next base: position 176,471 of record CAWBYY010000003.1, on the reverse strand, counting down.
ATCGTTCTGGCCATACCAATTTGGCGAGTCAATAAGGCCATGCAAATTAAAATATCCCAAACAGCTCTTTGGAAGTTTTAGCTGTTTAACTTTACCATTGCCATTAGAAGTTGGGCTGGATACTGGATTTAACTCCACTGCCATCATCCCCATTGGGGGAGATACAAACATTCTCTGGGGTTTTCCGATCGGTTTATACACATTGTAAGACGCCTTTTTCCAAATCGCGGCTGTATACCCATAACTCGTTTTCTGGCTGCTGAATATTGAAGAAACCAGACCAGAGATCCTCTGGAAAAACCTCATTCTGTTACCTGCACTCTTCGATTTTTTGGAGTGGTAATCGGCAATTCTTTTAATCTGCTCCAGCAGCAGGTCTGCTCCCATACCAATCCCACCCGGTAAGCGGCCAACCGGCCATTCTGGCACAAAATAATTCTCATCCAACGTGCCATATGGATTATCGGATGGCACCTCCCCGTCATGGTCATCAATAGGATTTGGGAGCTGGTGGTATGGAATGATTTCAGGTCCGCCGATGATTAATAAAGCCCCCACCATCTCGCCCCGCTTTGCCAGAGCGCTATCCAGATCTCTCAATGCAAGTTTTAATTTCCAGGGATCATTAGAAACCAGCCTGGGTAAATCTAACAAACCATCCCCATCCGGAATATCAGGGAAATATTTTAATGCATCCCAGCGGGGGTACTTCCGGACTGCGGAAACCAGTCTATCAATTTCCCCTTCCAAATTTTTAGTGATTTTCTCACCATACAATTCAACAAGGCGTGATCGAATCGAAAACACAACATAAACCGGAAAACGGCCGTCAAATTTTGTAACATGAGGGACTTTTCTTTTTACGGCAAGCAATTCGATTGTTTCCTGGAATTGATTTTTCGCAGCACTAGCCTGCGGGTCGTAATCTTGAGCCTCCGGTTGGGGATTGGGGCTTGTTTCTATTTCTTCAGTCTGCACACCAGTTTCACTATTTCCTTCTTTTCCCGCAACAGCATAAGCAGCAGCTAAACCAATAGTTTCCGCTTTGATATTCCGATTTGCGTCGTTATCACCTTGAAACAGCGAGGCAATATAACTATCTATCTGGTTATCTTCCGCAACATCAGCCCCCGACAGAATCTGATTCCAACCGAGATTAGCTGAAACACTGGCAGGTATTGGATCCCGCAGCTGGAGCTGCAGCCTTTCCGGCCAAATCCTCTTATAGGGGTTATTTCCATCCCACAACCTGTCAGCAACCTGACCGCCGATGTCCCGGGATGCTGCCTCATGCAGCAGAACAACCGCCTCATCTCCGCTGCCAGTTTGAAGCAACCAGTGAGCATATAATAATTTGGGAACCAAGCAGTCAGGGGCATGTTTACGGTATTTTTCTGCTAATTCAATCTTTGATTGAAACGGAACCGAATTCAAACTTTCCAGGATTTTTAAATGGACAACCTTTGCTAAAGCGGATACATCTCCACCTTTGAAAGCCTCAAGGATCATTTTTTCGGCAGTTGCTTCATTGCCCATCACCAAAGCAGTATTCGCTTCTGCGAGATTGTAAGCCCAGGGCAGGATCATTTCATCTGGATATGAGTTTAATCCCAATGAAAACAAACTGCTCCTCAGAGATAATTTCAGCTGGCGAATTTCAGAATTTTCTGATTTTGATACCCCGGTTTTTCCATTCGCAGATTGATCAAAATTTTCAATTAAATCGAGAAGCGCTCGAATAGCCGATTCAAATTCGGGATCAACATTCAACAACCCTCGCAGGACTTTATAGGCGTGACCATATCTACCCTCTTTAATCAATAATTTTGCGAATAATAATCCTGCCTGCAAGTCTCCCGGAAAATTACCAAGCCAATGGATGATTGTGTCCCTTCCGAATGCAATTTCGCCCACAGCAAGAGATGCGTTTACAAGTTCAAAATACCGTTCTCGTTGATAAATGTAATTATTTTCCATAGCAATGTCTTTTTTTATATCAGCGTTGAGATATGGCTGGAGGTCAATTTTTGATTATGGACCAGATCCAAAGCCGTAACAGCGCTCAACAATCGGTTTACGGTTGCATTTTCTGGTTCTAATTTAGAAGCTTTTCGCAGAACACTCTCAGCTTGCGAGTAGTCCTTTTGATCTTTTAACAAAAGTCCAGCCAGGTAATAAGGATAGTAATTATCCGGAGCAAGTTCAATGGATTTCCGGTAATGGTTCAACGCTTCTTCAAACTGGCGGCGTTCATGATAAACCTGACCGAGTTCAATATATGAATCAATATTTTTTGGATCCAATTGTTCTGAAGCTTTCAAATGAAGGAGGGCCTGGTCCAACTGTCCTTCCAGGTGGAAATGATGCCCTATCAGAAAATGAAGCTGCGCTTTTTCGGTGAGGGACAATTCATCATTCGTTGTCTTCAAAGCTTTTTTAGCAATCTCAACTGCCTGCCCCTCTTTTCCGGTGCCATTTAATAATTCAACCGCGGCGTACATCACTTTGGGATTTTCGGGATTGGTTCTGTATAATTCTTTTAACTTGCGAAGAGCTTCATCATAACCATCGAACTTCGCCAGCAAGCGGATGTACTCCAATTGAATCAGCAGCGGATTCTTGACATTTTCCTCAGCTGCCTGCAGAAGATTTATCGCTTCAGGAGATCGACCGAGCAGGACTAACGCCCTGGAGAGCATTAAGAACACCTGTTCATGATTGGGAAAATGTTCCAATAACCCCTGCGCGATCTCATAGGCACCTTTTGGGTTATTTTTTTGAATATCAATCTCACCACGCAGGAGAAGCGGTTTCAAACCATCAGTGGAGTTTTCGATTGCTTTTGCAGCGCTTGAAGCGGCGCTATCCAAATCTCCAATTTGTAATTGGATTTCCGCTAATGCAAACCAAATATCCCCGTTTTCTGGTTCTTTTTTCAATGCCTTTTCTAGAATATTCTCCGCAGATGAATATTCACCTAACCGTGAATAAAGATCGCCAAGTTTTTTAAAACGGGATATTTCAGTTTCGTCAATTTCAATCGCGTGTTCTAGAAGTACCGCAGCCTTTTTTAAATCTGGGAATCCATTTCCGCCCTTATAGTTTTGAAATAAATCAGAAGCAAAATCACACCACACCGGTTCATCCGGCCAAATATCCAGTGCTGCCTGGATTGCTCCAATCGCTGCTGAAAATTCACCTGCTTTCAGGGCATTTTTTGCAATTAAATATTTGATTATCGGCAGACGGATTGGAAGGTTTTCAGATGTACTCAAAAACAACTGCTCAGATTGCAAAAGGTAATCGAGAGCAGTAAGCTGATCCTGCTCAGAAAAAACAAGTCCTAAAATAAACAAAATTTTGGGGTTTTCTATTGTTTCACCAAACCTCGTTTTCAATTCCTGGAAAAGCAGGTCTCGTGCTTGAATACTCCATTCACTTTCAGATTTATACAGCCCAAGCAAGTAAGTAAAAAGATCATCCGGTGAATAATTGCGTTCAAACAGGGATTCGCCAAATTGTTCCAGGGTATCAAGGGACGGTTTAAAGGCCAGCTCACCACGAATTTTTAGCAGACCAACATTATGAAAACAATTTTTCAGTTCGAGTGAGAGTTCATCAGTTTCTGGCGCAGTATTTATTCCTGCATATAAATTATCCAGCGTTGAAATTGCTTCTTTAAATTCTAATGATGAATTTATATCAAGAGCGAATTCCCCGGGAGCGCTGGTATGTACATCCAGATATTCGGATAATCTTTGAGTTTCTGCACGACCCGCCAGGGATTTTGCCAGCAGGATATGTGAAAGAGGATCATGTTTCAGTGTATGTGCAACACGAGTCAGCTTCTCAATTGCCAGATCCCAATGGTTGAGTTCCATCCAGGCAGTCCCTAAAGATCGCCAAATATAAGAACTGGAGAGAATTCCAACTCCGCGGATCAAGCCTTCATGTTCGTTTTGCAGATTCTCAAAATCTTTATTCCCTGCATTCAATAAATTGAGGGCGCCATTTATATCTGAACGGCATTTAAGTCTCGCACTTAATATCTTAATAATGGGATTGTCAGGTTTAATTTTTTCTGCTCTTTCTAAAGATTCATGGGCTTCTTCAATGTTTTCAGTTTCCAACGCAAGCTCTGCTCTGATACAGGCTTCCACAAAATTAAGATCCGGATCTTCCAATTCATATTGATATAAATTAATATATTTATATGCTCTATCGGTTAATAAAATTGACCGGGCAATTTCAGCTGCGGTCAGTATTACCCTATTCTTCCGGTTATTTTTAATTTCAGAATCAGGCAATTTAATGGCTGCATCACAAAACTCTATGGCTTTTTTCAATTCACCAGAAAGGAATAAAAGTTCAGCAGTGTACTGGTGCAATTCAAAATCTTCCGGAAACTTATTTAATCCCTCTTGCACCAATGGAATGGCTGCTGCGTAATCGCCTGTACCACGCAGAACAATTACTGACTTCCGATAGATGTCCACATTTTCAGGATCAAATTTAACAGCCTGCTCCAAAGACTGAAGGATTTGCTCCTTATCCCCATTTTTTGAATAACTTTTGGAAAGCTCAAAGTAGAGACTGGAGAGCAATTGTTCCTGATAACGATCCTGTCCGGTTTCTAAAGATAGTAAGTGATCAATTGTAACCTTCAGGAGCTTAACTGAGTACTCAGTCGCCTCGCTTTTTCTTAAATAAGCGCTGACTTCTAAAATCAATTCAATATCAACTGCAGAATCCTCGTATCCGGAGATTGATAAAGCATCAATTGTTTCTACAGCTTTTTGATAATTTCCCCCGGTCAGTTCCAGTTGAATTAATCGGAGTAATAAATTCGATTGTTTGGGATTCTCAAGCACCGACGTTTCGAGTATATGGATGCATTCAGAGAGTATATTCTGATCTTTGATCTCCTTTTGATTTATTATTTTGACAGCTAAACCGGCAAACCAATCTAAAATCTGGTTTTCAGATGACTTCAGCTCTAGAGCTGTTTTGGCAGCTGAATACGCTTCGGGCAGCAAACCTGTTTCCAAATAAGCTTCTGCCAGGAGCTGATATAGATTGGAATCAGCTTTTTGGATTTTTTCCGCTTCTTGTAAAGAAGCTAATGCCATCTCAGGTTCATTAATCAATAAAGCAATTCTTCCAAGACCGATGGATAATCGTGCCCTCCAGAATAAATCTCCAGCTAAAGGAGTATCCAGGGCAAACCTGAAGGCCACTTTCGCTTTCTGAATGTCCCCGGTTAACGCAAGGGCTTCAGCGTAAAGAGCCAGAGCCTCCGCGAAAAGATTTTGATCAATATCTTGATAACCGATTATATCTTTGCTTGTTAATTCAGTTGATAAATGGAAATTTTTCTCCAGAATTTCAACAGCCCTCTCAGCATTTGGCTGGGAAGGCTGTACCATCAGCAAAGCCTTGCTCAAACCAATATTGGCTTTTTCATCCAGGCTGCCATACCGGTCAGCAAATCCCAGAACCTGTATCGTTTCTTCATATTCATCTAACTCCATTAAGATCCGGGCATAACTTTGAGAAATCAGAAAAACCTTTTCATTTACTGCCTGACCGGATTCGATGAAGTTCCCAGCGTTAAATCTTTCGGAATTTAGAGCGTATTCATATGCATGTTTGAACGCGCGTCTTGCGTCCTCTTTATAACCTAGCTGTGATAATGTCTCTCCCAGATAATAGGAGAGCTCAAACGAGAGACCCGGATTCTCCGCGAATTTTTGTTCAGAAACAAATAAGGGTTCCTGTTGAAACACATCCTCGCTTGATGAAATCCCCGGTAAAAACTTAACAGCCAGTTTGAAAAATTCAAGTGCCCTTGAGGGAAGATTGCGTTCCAGATAGGCTTTACCCAGAGCAAACTGAATTTCAGGATCTTCTGGAGCAGCATGAACAGCTTCATTTAATGTTTCAATAAAACCGGATTCGTCGCCCTTTTCTTTGTATGCTCCCGCAAGAGTAAGCCAGGGTTTTGATGATTCCGGTTGATATTGAACCGCAATTTTCAGGGAATTGATGGCGCTTTGAAAATTTTCTAATTCCAGATCAGCTTTTCCCATCAAATAAAAAGCTGTTCCATCCTGTTCATCTATGGCTAGGGCAGATTTACAGTAATTTATTACCTGTTCTGGTAGTTTCGCCTTCAACGCTATATCTGCAATTTCGTGATAATCTTCAGTATCTGAATATCCCTTCATCTCGGCGAGTGATATCCTTTCATTCAATGCCGATTCCCAATCATTGAGAAGGGATAAGTTTTCAATAATTCTCTTCCTGGTTTCAGTTTCCAATTCAAATGGAAACTCACCGTTCGAATTAATCCCATGCAACGCGAGCGCAAGGTATGACTTTTGCAGGGAATCATCGATATCTCCAACATGTAGTTTAATATTGGATAAAAGAGATAGAAGATCTGGATAATGAGGAAATTTTAACGACCCTCTTTCAATCACATCAACTGCTTCATGATAATAATCGTCAGCTATCAGTAATTCAGCGAGGGATAAAAAATCCTGACCAAAAAAGGAATCACTTGTGTCAATTTGTGAATATGCTTTTTGGGCATATTCATCTGCATCTGATGATTCTCCCTGTATAAATGCAATCTTGGCTACTGCAAGAAACAACAGTGGATCTAAAGGTCTCTCGTAGTCTGTCAAACAGGTTTCAAGATACGCACGGGCATCCTTCAACCGTCCGGATTCAACAAGTGCATTGGAAAGGCCAACAATGTAATTTGGGTTATGCGGGTCATTCTGGACCGCTATTTTCCAGATTTTTAACCTATCTTCCATAGTCTGGTGAGGATTATCTCGCCGGGACATGGTCAAGGCAAGTTTTTCATGCAGACCCGCATTTATTTTCTGAGCAATTTCGATCGATTCTGATAAAGCAAACTCTCCTCTCCTGAATAATCAGATAATCCTTGAAGAGTAGTTAAACGTAATAATTTTGTGAGTTTAACTATCTGATTTTCAAATAAATTCTGGTCATCGTTTATTGAAACAATTGAAAATTCCTGGTTGGAATTTATATAACTATGGAACTGCCCATTCGTAATAAGCTCATGTGCCAGAGTTTTTGTTAATACGGGTCTTTTAGCCTCCAGTTGAATGAGAATATCTAAAACATATTCAAGGTCTTTTCCTTTAAGCAGGGCTTTGAATATTTCAAATTGGGACTCTGGCGGCAGAGGATTACAAAGTATTGCATGGACAACCAGATTTGTATAAGCATTTCTGATTTTTTTAGAAATCAGGGTTTCTATCAACTCATTAACATCAGGAATCATTCCGTATAAACACGCAATTACTGTCTGGGAAGATCCTATCTTTCCCTCATACTCTTCATGAAAGCCATCCCAAGAACCTTTTATCCGCAGTCTTTCGCGCAAGGAAAGAGCGATTAATCCAGCATCCTTTATTGATGCAGGCTTTTGCGGATTCCGGTACCACTGCTCATACACATTTTTAATATCTTGCCGTAAATCAGCCGGCAGGGGCATTAACGGTAGTTTTTTAATCTCCCCCAACTGAACAGGATTCCCGAGCGCTAAAAGAGACAATGATGCCGGTGTCCAATCTTCGGGAATCGCACGCAGTTTATCAAGAGCATCCTGCCCCAGACTTGAAAGAGTCAAGTCGTTGAATATAACCGGATCCTGCTGCAACGCAGCAATCATCCAATGCCAATTTCTGATTGGAAAGTAATTTCTGCTTTCAGGTAAAAAGCTGGTTTGCCTCATAGTCCAGAGCGCAGGGTTTGTAATGCGAGCCAACAGGCGGCTCCCATTAGAAGGATTCCTAAAAGTGAGAGAAATACACCAACCCCTTTAGATGTGCGGACTAAATCGTTAGTGGCTTCCAACAAATTGGTTGCATTCCCCACCAAACCTGCAACATCCTCAGCTATCCCCTTCTGGGCTAAATTCGCGGTTTGAACTGCCAGTTTTTTAATATCCTTGTTTCCGGTTCGGAATGACAGAATCAAAACACCCGCCAAAAAAGTAACCACCCCAAGAGAAAATATTGCAATTACAATCAGCAATAATAAGGAGAGAGGAGTTAACATTTGCATAACAGCCTCCATTTGGAAAAACAGGTAGAATTCATATCATTAACTTTCTTATTTTCTTATCCATATTTAAATATTTTTACCTGCTCGAAAAAAATCGAGCGACCAATCATTAAAGAAAAAATTCAAGTCAGTTTTAACGGGAAGTTGATATCTTAATAATTTTCCCCGTCTCACTGGCTACAACCCGAACAATCCGTGAAATTGAATTATTCTCGGAGATTTGAATATTTCCGGAGTAAATCAACAGGTAGGTTCTGGGTGATGAACTGCTTCCGTGGTCAGGATTGTTCTGCAACCGCACAGTTGGTTCATTTCCTTTAACTTCAGGAAACCGGCGGTATACTTTCGAATTGATATTTTTTTTTATCTCCTGATCCATCAAACCTGCTTTCTCCGACGAAAAACTAATATTAAATTTGGTTTATGTTGCCCTGAAATTTCCTGAACGACGTCTTAAGAATGCCGGTATATCAAGATTTGTTGGATCGGGCACAGTGGGAAATTCCTGCCAGGGAGGTTTTGGGGCTTCTCGCTTGTATTCCACCTTTTCAATCACCGGCGGAGGTTCATATACAGGCTTGATTTCATCAGGACGAATCTTTTCATCCTTTGAATATTTCGACACTGTTTCCTCTAAAGTTGGAGAGCCGAGTCCGGTGATAACCAGAATCACCTGAATGCGCCCCTTCATCTCCGGATTATTAATAACGCCCATTACAATTTCAGTCTGCTCACCCGTTTGGGATTGAAGTTTCGTGAGGGCATCCTGGACTTCGAAGAGGGTCAAATCTTCACCACCGGTAAAATTAACGATAATTCCTGAGGCATTACTTAATGAAACTGTCTCAAGCAATGGATGATTCAATGCCTGCTCAATTGCTTGATATGCTTTACCATCACCCTGGCCATGACCAATCGCCATCAGTGCCCCGCCACCTGACTGGATCAAACGGCGAATGTGGGAGAAATCAACATTTATCAATCCTGGTTCAGTAATGAGTTCAGAAATACCCTGAACGGACTGACGCAAAACATCATCAGCCAGCTGGAATGCAACATCTATAGGAAGGTCCTGAGGGGTAACATACAAGAGCCTGTCATTTGGTATGCTGATTAAAGTATGGGTATGTTCCCGCAAATTCAGTAAACCCTCCTTCGCATTTATCTGTCTCCTGCCGACTTCAAATGAAAATGGGGTGGTAACGATTGCTATTGTTACTGCTCCAATTTTTTTGGCGATCTCCGCCGCGACCGGGATGGATCCCGTTCCTGTTCCCCCACCCATGCCAGCAGTAATAAAAACCATATCAGCACCTGAAAGTGCCCTCTCTAGATCAGTCCTGCTCTCTTCAGCCGCATTTCTTCCAACCTGAGGATCACCACCTGCGCCCAGTCCCCTTGTCGTTTCAGGTCCAAGCTGGATTTTGATATCCGCAGGGTTGTGTATTAACGCCTGATGGTCTGTGTTTGCAGCAATGAATTGAATGCCCCTCATCCCGAGGGTAATCATCCGTTCGACAGCATTGCACCCACCCCCACCCAGTCCGATCACTTTTAATACTGGCAGCGAGATGTCTAGATCTTCTAGCGATTTTTGGTATCTCTCGTCTTGAAATTGGTCCATGAGCACTACTTCGTCCCGTATTCTTTTGGAAAAATATTAAGATTTTTTGTTATGATGCAACTAATATGCCATCCTCCCCCAGCCGCTGCACAGCACAACCGGCATCCCGAAGCAACTGAACCACATCTTCAGAGAATGAATTTTTATTTCCTGCGATAGTTACGCGGGAAGCCATACTCGCTTCTGAAATTGAAAAACCAATAGTTGGGTGATGCTCTTCAACAAATGGCTTGATTATTTCAAAATCCCAATCCGCTATTCCCCACGTATATAACGGTAAAAGCAGGTAATGTGAGAATAAATCTACATTTGCATTCTCACCATTTCCATTTGAACTTATTTTTTTCTTTAACTTTCTAACCTCATCATTTTGTGAACTGTCCTGTTCCTTCTCTGTAACCCACCTTCTCATTTGAGAAACAACTGGCACACAATCCAAATTATTCTTAAACCAGGCCTCCCTTTCATACCTGCTTGTTTCTCCAGCAGCCAGCAGCCAGAAATTACAGGCAAGCACCTCATAGGGTACAGGAATATCCTGCGAACCTTTATTTTTTGGACTATCCATTAAATTTACTATTTCCAGAATTCTGGATGCCTGAGCATCTTCATCCAATGCAGGCCAGGTTAAGTCATTACGGTCTCCCGGACTGCATCCAGCCCTCAGAAGTATTATTGGTAGAACTCTGCCGGCGACTTCTTTAAGAATTTTGGAATACCAATCAAATATTCGAAATCCGATCTGATCCTGCATACCTGAAACGATTTCATACGGCCTTGCTCCTGACCAGATTTCGGGTCCTCCTTCCCCCCAGTTTAATGGCCTGTTTCCAGCAAAGGCATATGCTCCAATCACCAGATTATTTAAGATTAATTGCTGCCCCCTGCGTATTAACCCTTCAAGGGACTTTCTTAAAAATGCGGTGTCCCAGAAATCACCACCTGGTTGAAGAGGGGGAAATACCGGGATTAAATTTTCTTCAATAATGATTGAAGCTATTGGGATATAAATATCCAGGAATCTTTCAACAAGATTGGATTGTGACCACGAAGATGCTGACCAGGAACTCCTGCAATTGGGCTTTTCATAAACAGTTATATACCTGACTCCCCAGCGGGCATAATTACGCAGCAGCAATCGAAAGTCTTCTTCATTAAATCCAGTTTCAATAAGTTCAATAAAGTGTAATACTGGTTCAATCTCTGCATCAATTAAGGTAGTAATAAATGATTCCGGAATAGCTCTTTTTGATGAAGCGATTAATGTTAACCAGGATGCTCCTAAATTCAATAACTCCGGCAGCCATATTGATAAATCTTCCTGGCTGTAATGCTGGGTATCTGGATAATAATGGAAACCAATTCGAGACATAGTAATACGAGAATTTATAAGGTGGGTGGAAATAATTACAAGCCTCAGAAGGAGGTGCAAGTACAATGCCACTAAATTCCGCCAATTTTACTGATCTTGAAACAAAAAGTTGGTTAAATTCCAGAGTTTTCTTATATATTTCCAATTTAGATTCAATTGATATCCGGTTATGATACGAAAAATTTCATAATTCTCTGTACTATCAATCACGAATTGAAAGCCAACCTGATTAATGGTAGTATTATTCGTATCCTTTTCTGGAATATAAATTTTTTAAGAGGCGGCAGATGACTTCCGAATTTATCATTGATGTTACGGAAACAGATTTTGAATATCATGTAACATCTTTTTCTCAAAAGATACCTGTTGTTGTTGATTTTTGGGCGGAATGGTGCGTACCTTGTAAAACATTAGGCCCACTGTTGGAAAGACTTACAGAAGGTGCTAAAGGGAAATTTCGTTTAGCCAAGGTGAATGTTGACCAGAATCCTAATCTGGCATTACGTTTTAATATCAGGAGCATTCCTGCAGTAAAGGCCTTCAGGGATGGTCAAGTAATTTCTGAGTTTGTTGGAAACCAGCCTGAAGGAAAGATCAGAGAATTTCTCCGAGAGATCGTTCCTGATCAAAGTGATTTAAATCTGGAAAAAGGGAACAGCCTTTTGGAATTGCGCCAGGCAGAAGATGCAGAAATGTGTTTCAGAAAATCATTAGAAATCTCTCCAGAGAACACAGCAGCTCGCCTGGGGTTAATCCGGAGTCTGCTTTGCCAGGGAAAAGGAAGTGAGGCGGAAGAAAATCTGAACGATTTTCCCGCAAGCGTAGAATATAGTTCTGCCCAGAAATTAATTCCCTTAGCTGAAGCATTTATTTCTATTGAAATGGATGCTTTCCCAGATGGAAGTGATGACCCATTATATGCAACATTTAGAAATGCTATCCGGCTGGCGTACAATGGAAATTTTGAAGCCGCAATGGATGGAATTCTGGAAGTTTTACGGGTTGATAAAAAATACAGGGATGACGAAGCACGAACGGTGAATGATTGCAATTCTGGAAATGCTGGGGGAGAATAACCCAACAACACGCCAGTACAGGAATGAACTGGCATCGGTCCTGTTTTAAAGACAAAAAAAACGCACATTATTAATATAATGTGCATTTAGGATTGGCTTTACTATTGACACTTTATTCAAAAAACCCCACTATGCCGTGTGCAGCTAAGTTTTGAACCTGCCTTCGCAGGTTGGGTTCCGCCTCAAATGCTCAGCCTTGGCTTGTGCCTATCGCTTCACACTAAGAAGATTGGAACCCGATATAAGAGTGTTGGCTCAAAACCATTGTGCAGCATCACGCACAGAGCAGGGCATTTATTTTATACCATAAAAATAAATGAATGGATAGGTAAACCCACCGTAATCGCTATGGATATACTCTTTTAATGGTTCGCGGAAACGGGATAGTTTCACGGATGTGATTTATTCCGCATAACCATGATACGGTTCGTTCCACACCCAATCCAAATCCACTATGCGGTACACTTCCAAAATAGCGCAAATCTAAATACCACCTGAAGGCTTCCTGTGGGAGATTATGTTCAACCAGCCGTTTTTTCAGCAGTTCTGGATCTGATATTCGCTCACTCCCCCCAATAATTTCTCCATAACCTTCTGGAGCCAACAAATCCACACTTTTACAAACTTCAGGTCTACCCGGCCAGGGCTCCATATAAAATGCTTTGACCTGGGTGGGAAATCCATAGATAAAAATTGGTTTTTCGTAGTGCTCTGTTATGGCAGTTTCATGAGGTGAACCGAAATCCATTCCCCAATCGAAGTCTAATAATTCCTTCAACTCTGTATCTGAGGTTTCCTTCTTTAATTCCTTTAAAAGATCAACAGCCTCATCATAGGAAATTCTAGGAAATGGTGGTTTGATGTTTTGTAACATTTTGAGATCCCTGCCAAGAGAGATTAGCTCAGGTTCACGCTCCCTTAAAACCTTCTGGACTATGTGAAGCGTAAACTGCTCCGCAATTTCCATCAGACAATCAAGGTCACAAAAAGCGATTTCAGGTTCAACCATCCAGAATTCAGTCAGATGCCTGCGGGTTTTCGATTTTTCAGCCCGGAAGGTTGGACCAAAAGCATACACCCGGCTGAAACTAAAAATATTGGCTTCATTGTACAATTGACCACTTTGCGCCAGATAAGCCTTCCCTTCATCAAAATAATCGGTTTCAAAGAGAGTCGTAGTACCCTCGCAAGCTGCAGGTGTTAATATGGGTGTATCGAGATTTATAAAACCATTCGTGTCAAGCCATTCTCTGATGGCGCTTATAACAGTTGCCCGTATCCTCAAAATTGCCCACTGACTGGGCATCCGAAGCCAGAGATGGCGATTATCCAGAACAAAATCAACTCCGTGTTCTTTTAATGCCAGCGGGTAATCCTCCGAAGCCAGCTGAACAATTACGAGATCAGTTATACCGATTTCATACCCACCTGGAATTCCTGGGGCTCGATCATCCTGCCTGACTACGCCAGTAACGATAATAGAGGTCTCCTGTGAAATTCTGCTTATCCTGTCAAATAAATCCTGATTCAATTCCGGTTGAAAAGCAACGCATTGAATAAATCCAAATCCATCCCGTACCTGTAGAAATACCAGCTTACCTTTATGGGTGCGGTTATAAACCCAGCCCTTGATAACAACCTCCTGGCTCTACATATCGCGAGATTTCTTCGATCCTGATTGTGGATGCCATAATATGTATATCACCTCCAGTTAAAGATCAAGTTTGAGATGCAACTCCTTAAGCTGCGCTTCATCAACCGGCGATGGCGCTCCAGCCATTACATCCCGAGCCATTTGATTTTTAGGAAATGCAATTACCTCACGAATATTTGGTTCATCTGCAAGGATCATTGCCAGCCGATCAATTCCCGGAGCGATGCCTCCATGGGGAGGTGTTCCGTATTCAAATGCCTCTAACATGTGTCCAAATCGGCTTCTCGCAGTTTCTGTATTTAAACCAATCAGTTGAAAAACCTGCTCCTGCAATTTTCGCTGGTAAATACGAATAGAACCGCCGCCAACTTCATTATCATTTAATACCATATCATATTGTTGTCCCCTTGCCAGGCCTGGATTTGTTGCTAACAGCGGGATGTCTTCCGGCATGGGAGCTGTAAAGAGATGGTGGCTTGGATCCCACCTATTTTCATCTTCATTCCAAATAACAAAAGGAAAATCGATAATCCAACAAAATGCCAGTAGGTCAGGATCAATAAGACCCAGTGAATTCGCCAATTTGACTCTCAAAAAACCCAGTGAATCAAAAACTACCGGTTCCTGGTCCGCGATGATCAACAACAAATCTCCACTTTGGGCATCCATCCTATCCAGAAGTTTATTCAAATTTTCTTCTTTAATATACTTACTGAAAGAAGAACGTATTTCCCCATCCGAGGTCAAGGCAAGATAAAACAGACCTTTTGCGCCTCGCTGTCTGGCAATTTCAGCGTAGCCTTCTATCTCTTTTCTGCTCGTGTTGCCATTTCCCTTTACATTGATGCCTCTGATTACACCACTTTCATTTATTACATCCTCAAGAATTTTGTAACCGGATAGAGCGAGTATATCTGTCAGATCGATTAACTCCATTCCAAATCTCAAATCAGGATTGTCTTTTCCAAACCTCTCCATTGCTTCCCGGTAAGTTAAGCGAGGCCAGGGACTTGAAAGCAACCTTTTATGAGGGACAACTTCCTGGACGAGTTGAGTAAAAAGTTGTTCGGTAATTTCCATCACATCTTCGCGTTCAACAAATGACATTTCCAGGTCCAGTTGGGTGAACTCTGGTTGGCGATCGCCACGCTGGTCTTCATCCCGGAAACACCTGGCGATCTGGAAATAACGATCTACGCCAGCGACCATTAAAAGTTGTTTTAATTGTTGGGGCGATTGAGGCAGTGCATAAAAATCCCCGGCATGTATTCGGGATGGAACCAGGAAATCACGAGCGCCTTCCGGAGTGGTTTTAAATAAAATTGGCGTTTCAATTTCAATAAAACCACGCCTGTCAAGATAATCCCGGATGAATTTTATAATCCTGTGTCTTAGTTCCAGATTATGGAGCATTTTTGGTCTGCGCAGGTCTAGATAACGGTAACGCAGTCTGGTTTGTTCATCAGCCTTTTCCTGGTCATTAATTAAGAATGGGGTTGGATTTGATGGATTCAGAACCTCTAAATCTGTAACCTCAATTTCGATATCCCCTGTGTTTAATTCGGGATTTTCCTTGCCTTCCAATCTTTTGCGTACAACACCCTCCACCTGGACAACCCATTCCAATCTCACCGGAGCGGCCGCTTCATGTGATTTTTTGGAAATATCTGGATTTGTAACAATCTGGACGATACCATACCTGTCGCGCAGGTCAATAAACGTCAAGCCTCCATGATCTCGTCGCCGGTGCACCCATCCAACCAGTTCTACCTTATCTCCAACGTTTGATATTCTCAATTCACCGCAAGTATGGGTCCTGTACATAAATGCTTCTCCAAGAATAAAAATCGCCCTTTGCAGAACGCTTCGGGCGGTTGAGGTTCAGTTAAGAAAAATCAGCTTTTTTTGATGGAAGAAATGTGATATTCGCTGGGACGTTCACCTTTTTCAAACCCTGCTAACACAATAATCACACTGGCTGTAGCCTCTCCGGTGTTATGCCAGCGATGGCGAAATTGAGCTGAAAAAATTAATGAATTGCCGCTTTCGAGAATATACCTCTGATTCTCAACTTCGTATTCTATCTGACCTTCCAGGCACATTACAAACTCATGCCCATTGTGAATTATCCCAAATGGGCCACTGCTCGCGTCTACTTCCATTGTTACGATAAACGGCTCAACATATCCGGTAAAATTCTCTCCTCCCAAACCTTCCCATACAACTTTATCAAAATTAATCCTTCTCCTATCATTTGCCTTTACAAACACTATATCTTGCTTGTCAGGTTCAATCCGAAAAAATGCAGTGATAGGTATATCCAGGGCGGCTGCAATTTTATTCAATGTGCTAACCGAAGGAGATGTCCGGCCTCTTTCAATCATACTCAATGCGTTCGTTGACAAACCACTGTCTCTGGCAACTGACCGCATAGACTTGCCTCTTTCCAGACGAAGTTCCCGCAAACGGCTACCAACGTCCACTGTTAATAATTCGCGTTCATCATTTCCCATATAAACTCTCCAACATTCTTCAAAATAAGATCCCAACAATTCCTATTATAACCGTCAAAAATATGTATGTAAAAACAAAAATCCGCCATCCCAGTTAATTTTTTAATAACCACGGTTATAACCAATTATTCCTTCAAATACAGTAATTTTATAGAAGCCATATTTTATGTGACATTTTTCAAAATGTCCACAATATATTTAGACATAATTACTCCGCTTTATGACATTATTTAACCCGTGAATGTGATATTCATCACTAATAAAACCGCCAAATAAATGCTATGATTTCCACTATTCAACCTATATAAGTATGTGAATATATATAAATGTTTTTCAGGTTATGATCACACCTTCTCTTGCACAGGAAATTACTCAGTTACATGCTGATATCTGCTCCGCTCTGGCAGATCCAAGGCGTATATTAATTCTATACACCCTTTCTGTCGAACCAAAGAACGTCAGCCAAATTGCAAAAGAACTTGATATCAGCCAACCGGCTGCATCAAGACATCTTACCCTGTTACGCGAGAGAGGTCTACTGACTTCAAAAAGGGAGGGTCAGGCAGTTGTATATATTCTAGAAGATAACAGGATAATTAAAGCGCTTGACCTACTTCGAGCTGTACTGGCAAATAATTTAAAGAACCAGGCAGATCTAGCCAATTCGGCATATAAATCAATCTCATCATAAGGACAAATCAGGAGTTAAAACTGTGAAAACCTTATTAATTCTGGGTGCAGGCACCGGCGGAACTATGGTTGCCAACAAAATATCACAACAATTAGATCTCCAGGAATGGAAGGTAATAATTGTTGACCGGGACGAAAACCATTATTACCAACCCGGTCTCCTCTTTATCCCTTTTGATATCTATACACCCAACGACGTCATTAAGCCAAAAAGAAACTTCCTTCCACCACAGGTAGAAACAATTTTTTCGGATATTGAGTTAATTGAGCCGGATGATAACCGTGTGCATCTCAGCAACAGGCGGGTGATTAATTATGACTACCTGGTGGTAGCCACCGGAAGTCACATTCATCCAGAAGAAACAGATGGGCTAGTTAACGGCGGATGGCACAAAAACATCTTCGATTTTTACACCCTCGAAGGCGCTACCGCTCTCAACCGGTTTTTAAAGTACTGGAAGGGCGGAAAGATGGTTATTAATATTGTAGAAATGCCTATTAAATGTCCAGTGGCACCGCTTGAATTCTTATTTCTTGCGGATTGGTTTTTCCACCAACGGGGCATCCGCCAGAATGTTGAAATTATCTTTACTACCCCCCTGCCAGGAGCTTTCACTAAACCGCGTGCTTCTGCAATTTTAGGCGATATGCTGGATGAAAAAGAAATCCACCTGGAGGCTGATTACAATATTATGGAGGTGGATTCTTCAAACCAGGTCATACGTTCATTCGACGAAAGGGAAATCAGTTATGACCTGCTGGTGACCATTCCTACAAATATGGGCGCGCAGGTCATCGAAAGGTCTGGCATGGGGGATGAATTAAATTATATACCGGTCGATAAGAACACCCTGCAGTCAAATAAATGGAAGAATGTCTGGGTGATTGGCGATGCTGGCAATGCGCCGACCTCCAAAGCCGGTTCTGTGGCTCATTTTATGCTCGATGTCCTTGTTGAGAATTTACTGCGCGATATTGAAGGATTGGAGCCACTTCCTAAATTCGATGGACATGCAAATTGTTTTATTGAATCTGGTTTTGAGAAAGGAATCTTGATTGATTTCAATTATGATGTTGAACCACTGCCAGGTAAATTTCCCCTCCCAGGATTTGGGCCATTCTCCCTGCTTAAAGAATCTGCAGTAAACCACTGGGGGAAAATGATGTTTCGGTGGGTTTACTGGAACATGCTGTTGAGAGGCGAGGAGATGCCATTTGAATCCCAGATGACTATGGCTGGAAAATGGTCCTAGGAGTTATCCATGAATCAAGACGAAAGCCTCCTCATCCAGAAAATTGACCATCTCACTGAACAATTGGAAATGCAACATACCAGGTTGAGTATGATTGAATTAGCCATAAATGGAAGCAGCGATCTGACGCCGAAATTAAATTACCTGATTGATCAATTCGAGTTGCAGCGGAAGCATCAGGAGGAATTAAATGAATTAAAAGATGATTTGATTCCTGTAGCAAACCATATGATCAAACTCTCGATAGATGAGCTTGCTGACATTGGTAATGAGTTTCAAGCTGAAGACCTTCTCTTTCTTATCAAGAGATTGCTTCGGGATACCCACCTGCTGGTTAGTTTACTAGACCGGCTCGAAGCTGGTGTAGATTTGATTGAGGAAACCCAACAGATCGGACAGGGAGTTTTTAATCAAGCCGTAGTTACACTCGATAGACTTGAGCGGAGTGGATATTTTAACTTCGCCCGAGAGGGTTGGAAAGTTGTTGATCGGATTGTCACTGAATTTTCAGAAGAAGATATCCAGGCACTGGGAGAGAACATTGTCACCATAATAAACACGGTAAAAAATCTCACCCAACCTGAAATTATGTCCCTGACGAATAATGCATTAAAGGCATTCCAGGAAGAACCTGTAACCGAAAAGGACATCTCCATGTTTGCATTGTTGCGCGATCTTTCAGACCCGCAAGTGCGGAGGGGATTAGCCCGCTTGATAAATCTTGTAAAAGTGATTGCTGACCAACCTGAAAATCAAAATAATTAATTCATTTTACAAATATAAACATAAGGAGCAAAAAATGACCACCACCCTTTCACCTATTTTAGAGACGGTTGATTTTGATGAAGAAGGCTTCATTAAAGATCCAAATGCCTGGACACCTGAAATTGCTGAAGCAATCGCTGAAGCTATCGGTCTGCAACTAACAGATAGACACTGGGTTGTCATAAATTTCAACCGCAAGGATTTTCAAGAAAATGGTGAACCACCCACACTTCGCCGGATTACAAAACAAACCGATGTTGATACAAAAGAGCTTTACCAGTTGTTCCCTGGCGGCCCAGCGAAAAACGCTGCTCGCGTTTCCGGTCTGGGAAAACCGACAGGCTGTATATAAAAAGGAGCATTTCAATGTTTGAAATAAACCAGAATAATGACCGAAAACTGTGCCTGATATCCTCGAAAGGTTCCCTGGATATGGCTTACCCACCCTTAATACTGGGTAATGCCGCCCGTATGATGGGAATTGAAACCCACATGTTTTTCACCTTCTGGGGTCTGGATATCGTCACAAAAAGCAAGTTAAAAAACCTGAAAGTCGCTACTGTTGGTAATCCAAGCATGCATCCGTGGTTCCATATACCGACAATTATCGGCGCAATACCAGGTATGGCTGCATTAGCATCCTGGATGATGCGCAGAGAAATTGACAAATTAGATTTTCCTCCCGTTGATGAATTCGTTCAAATAGTGGTTGATGCAGGCGCCCACGTTTACGGTTGTAAAATGTCAATGGATATGATGAAACTAACCGCAGATGATCTGGTTGATGGAGCGGAAGTCCTGGGAGCAATGGAATTTATGGAAATATCCAGGGATTCCCAGATTGTATTTGTCTGACCTGAATTTCAAATATAGAATAAACCTGCCTGAATGATCAAACGCTCTGAAACATGTTTCAGAGCGTTTTTTTTGAGTTTTTACTTTTTAATTCTGGGATCATCATTAATTGTCTTCATTCAAATATTCAATTGTTTGCACTTGTTTTCATCCATATTCTTCCCACCCAAATAAGGGTACATCAGGTGAATATCAACATTAAACCGGCAATCCCCAGGAAAATGACAATGATCCTTTCAAATACCTTTTTACTAACCCTGACACTGAACCACCTGCCCACCAGTACTCCCGCCGGAACAATGAGCAACATCCAGGCGAAATCTGCCAGTTTTTCAAAATTAAACATGTCGGCGTAAAAGTAGTATGGGACTTTTATCCAGTTCAGGATCATAAAAAACAGGGCGGATGTCGCAATAAACATCCTGGGTTTGATATCCTGTAACAGGAGATAAATACTGACGGGCGGCCCTCCGGTATGAGCCAGTGAGGAAGAGAAACCTGTCACTGTTCCAAATGCGATTCCATGCCAGTTTTTCACCTTATAGTTTATTGATCCAAGTATGCGGCTTTCTAATAATTTATAGATTGAAAATATCAATACGATTACACCTAGAATTTTTCGAAGTAAATCACCTGGTGCATTAGTTAGAAATATTGTTCCAACTGTCACCCCCAGGATGGCACCGGGTATCAGCAATAAAACCAGTTTAATGTCCCATTTGCGCCAGTGAAAAGCAACCGCAAAAACATCAGCAAACATCAATATCGGGAGCACCAATCCAATAGCCTGGCGCGCAGGCATTACCAGTGTCATTATTGGTACAGCAAGCGCGCCTAACATCCCCCCAAAGCCACCCTTCGCTAACCCAATTAAGAATGCGACCGCTGCAGGAATAACCATTAACAGCAGTTCGTCAGACATTACAAAAACCTCTTTTCATCTTAAATAATCTTAAATTGATTGATGTAAATCTATCAGAAACAGCAGAATTCTAATAATCATCCGAGCACAATTGCAGGAGAGTTAATTTTCAAGATACGGGATCGTCAGCGGACCTTCAGGAAGCACACAAATACTTGCCTTCGGTCCAAATTTGGATATTAATGTAACCAGCGTGGCTTCAGGTTCCAAACAAGGTGTAAAATGAGCATTCAGAATTTGTTGTTCTGTCAATCCCTCGCTGTAAACATGAACCTCAGCATACTGCTGAATTTGTGCCTGGATCTGGACCTGCCATTGATCATGAGCAGCAAATCCCGGTTGGGAAACCATGGACAGTACGCCATCCGGAGTCTCCCCCTGCATCAGAAGTTCCGCGTAGAGCCCATGATCTGGCAGACCATCCTCACAAGCGGTGAAAATAATTATTGCCCCGCCCTTTTTAATAATTTGCCTTGCAGCGCTGATTCCCTTTATTGATTGATATAGATTCTGATCGAGCGGGTAACCACTGTTTGTTGTGATCACAATATCAAACGGACTCTCAACCGCGACCATTGCAGTTTGCTTAATAAAATCGCAGCCTTTCCTGTGGCTTTCAACGAGATCACCAGCAAAAATTCCGGTTATTTCCTTTTTTGAATTTAATGTTACATTCAACAAGAACGTGGGGTTTGTTATTAGAGCAACTTCAAGCATTTCCTCCCAAATCGGATTACCATATGTTATCCCCCAGCCGGCATTTGGATGTGAAATCATCTTATAACTGTGGTTCGAAAAAACGCTCTCGGAACCAGCCAAAGATGGGAGAACAGCCTTCGGTCCGCCGCTGAAACCCGCGAAGAAATGCGGTTCAATAAATCCAGTTAATATTTTTACATCCGCTTCCAAGTAAGTTCGGTTAATGCGGACATCATTACCGAGGGCTGTCCGCCCTAAATAAATAAGTCCAGTCTCATCAAAACAATTATGTTGGATACAGCGGTATTTTTCAACAAGAACATCGCCCAGCATATCCCTCAATTCCTGTTCCGTTTGAGGTCTGTGGGTTCCCAAACCGTTTAGCAGGGTAATATTTTCAGGATCAATTCCAGCCTCAAGCACTTCTTCAATAACCACCGGCAGAATCCTGTCGTTTGGGGTTGCCCGGGTAATATCAGTGTGAACGATGACAACTTTATCGTTTGGTTTAATGAGATCAACCAGACCTGGGGAGCCGATTGGAGACCTGAGATGGGCACGGATTGCAGAGCTTTCATCCGGCAATCCAGGAATAAATTCGGGACGAATTACCTCAACATTATCGTGGTCGATAACTGTTCGTAAACCTGAACGGCCATATGCCAGTTCAATTTCCAATTAATCCTCTCTTACTGCTGTTTATGAAGTCTGCTGGTAAAAAAATATGAGGCTGTCCTAAAAGTTCATCAACCTGAGCTAATTTTCATCCCTGTTTTTTTAGGGAGTGAAGGGTCTCCGAAGCAATACTGGAGATTCTACACTCCCTTCCCAAAGGGATTGCTGCTGCTTCGCATCAGAATGAAATTTACTTAATTTTAAGACAGTCCCACCGTTTAGTGAACTGCCAGATTTTTATAATACACGATCTATAAATTCGCGATTGTGTACTTCCACTGGAACTTTCATCAATTCCAGCACTCCGCGAGCAACATGTTCTGACAAACGCCGGAATGCTTCTTCACCTTTTTCTTTTGTAGCCCGGAGAGGATTCCCGATTACACCGCTTTCAATAAATTCGTGATGATCCATGGGGAAGGTGAAATATTTATAACCGTCGAATTCAACATCCGGAAGACCGTCTCGCTTTTCAAATGACTTCGGCAGGAAATCAGGAATATGCGCTCTGGTAAATTCAGCCCGGTCCATTCGAACCAATTTTTCATTCCAGGCGAGATCCTGAGAAGTTTCCAATTCACTTGAATGCCATCCGGGTGTCTCATCCCATGGATTCTCCATCAATCCCTCCAGGATACCGATATAATTCTCCATGTATGGCTTAACAAAACTGATCATCGCTCCAGTCTCGTAGCGCAGTTTTCTTAAAACCGGATCGATCACTTTCACATTCGAACCATGACCGTTAATAAAAATAATGCGATTGAATCCATGGTGGATCAGGCTTCTAGCCACATCATTTACAAGATTTAATAAAACGCTGCTGCGAATCGTAATCGTGCCTCTCCCCATTCCTGGTTTGTGCATATGCTGCGGGGAATATCCCATCCAAATCGGAGGTGTATGCAGAACTGCAATCATTTCAGAAACCCGGCAAGATACTTCTATTGCAGTGATCGTATCGGTAAGAATTGGTAAATGGGGACCATGCTGTTCAAAACTTGCCATTGGAACCAGGATTGCATCTTTCACCTTTAAATATTCCTGAACGTCAACAAAAGAAATATCGCCTAGTTCCCAGGATAAGAATTTTTTTCGGAATTCCTCATCACCCTGGGTAAGATGAGGGATATCTTTGTAATCGCGATTGTTCCCTGTCAGCATTTTTCTACTCCTTGTTCATTAATTGAATAAATAAATCTGCCACTTCCTTACCAAATTCCGGATCATTCACGTGCCGCTCATAGGTATAAACTGGTATATCTCTTTTCAAATTCTGTTTCAATGTATCTAAAAACGCCCTATCCGCTTTCGGATTCCAGAACGGTCCGCCTGGAACATTCGGAATAGAGAGCCCTTGCGTGGGCACTGCAATTATTGCTGGCCCCATGGATTGGTTTAACCGCTCTGCAAAAAGTTTACCCAAAGCGATCATCTCATCCATTGAGGCGCGTACAAGAGTATATTCCGGATTATGGTCATAAACTGGCCGATCCATTAACTCGGCTGGAATTGCACCGGCGTGAAATACACAAAAATCTATACATCCCGGAACGATAACCTGCGGAAGACCTACCATACCCACTCGTTTAAGACGGTCAGGTCCTCCATCGTGGATACCTCCAGTCATAGGATCATAAGTTTCATTCGTTGTGTAATCGATAACCCCTATAAATTGACCAGCCTCAGCCAGCTCCTCCATTGCAGGTCCGCCAACTCCATTTGAGTGAAAGATAACAGCCTCATAATCCTCTTCAGCCAGGCGTTCCTTCAATGCCATAACTGCCCGGGTTGTATTTCCAAGCATGGTCACCGCAACAAATCTGTCATGTGATCCTGGTGGCTCTAATATATGACCATGCTCAACAAGACCTTTCAGCGCGGCAGCCACATTATCAAAAATTGTTGTAGCAATAGGATTAAGACCAAGAATATCAACGATTGAATGGACAACCATTATGTCGCTCGTCCCCACCAGGGGGTCAAAATAATGTTTTCCAGAAGCAATCGGGGAGACAAGCACTTTCGGAACTCCAACAGGCAGTACCATCATTGTCGCAGCTCCCATAACCGCGCCTTCTGCCCCGCCCATACTCACAACTGCATCAAGATTACCTTCGGTGTACAGCTTCAGAACCAGATTCTTAAGAGCATCCCGCATACCTTCAACAGCTTTTCCACGGCTGCCCGCATTCTGGAGTGCTTCGATTGTGGTATTTCCATATTGGGCGGCTTCAGCATGGGTTATATCCGGAATAATGCCAATTGGCTCTCCCAGGATTCCCGAATCAACAACGGTTGTCTCAAGTCCAAGGTTCTTCAACCTGTCTCGCAGATACGCAATTTCCGGACCTTTGGTATCAAGCGTTCCGATGATTACAACATTATTTCCCATAATTTGACTCCTGGAAGTCTCATTACTTGGTTAACTGGCGCATTAAAAGGTCGTTTGCATTGTGTGAATCTCAGTGCAGACGCGAATTATTTGTTTTTATATAAATGAACGCCAGTTAAACCAGCTCTAAAAACTCAGAAGGCCAGGTTCTAAATCAGAGGCAGAAGAGTATCAGCGCAAGTCTTGACCTGCCAGCTGTAAAACTCCTCCGTCAACAGGCTCGAACCATGCTCCTCAATAAACTTCTTTTGCTCAGGGCTGATATCGACTGGATTCGTTTCAATTGCATCCGGATAAGGGTTCGCAGGGGTGCGATCGATTGGAGCAACGAACTCAACGGTTAAAGCTCCATCATATCCGATCGATTTCAGTGTATCAACAAGTTTCTTCCAATCCCAATGTCCTTGACCGCATGCAAAACGGTTGGTGTCTGCAACATGGAAATCAACCAGTAACCCTTTCGCTGACCGGACTGATTCCAATGGATCGGCTTCTTCTATATTTAAGTGGAATGCATCAAGGCACACACCACATTCTGGTCCGGTCGCTTTTGCCAGGGCAATCGCCTGGGCAGCCCTTGAGCAAAAGTAGGTTTCAAAACGGTTGATTGGCTCGACAGCCAGTTTTACACCTTCTTTCAAGGCATGTTCATAAACCTGTTTCATGCTGTCTACAGCCCATTCCCATTCCTCTTCAGGAGTGCCATCAGGCGAGATCTTACCAACAGTCGCTGGGACGATGGTCAACTCGAAGCCATCCAGTTCTTTAACCATCGTCACACAGTCCTTCGTGTATTGGACAGATTTCGCTCGCTGAGCATCATCCTTAGCAACAAGATTGCGGTCTTCAAGCATCAGAGTCACTGCGCCCCAACAACGGATTCCATGATCCTGTAATACTTTTCGGACTTCTTTGGTTTTATAGATATAAGGCTCACCACTGATTTCAATACTCTCGTAGCCAAATTTTGCCAGGCGGGCTACCGTTACCTCAATCGGCTCAGCCCTCATCCAGTTGTGCATTGATAAATGCATTTTTTATCTCCTTTTTTTAATATATTATTTTTTATTGTGATAAAAACTGTTTCATAATTTCCCAATCTAGCTCTTCATAATCGCGATTTACGATCAACTTATTTACCATCGTTGTGTCAAGTGATCGAACAATCCGCACAAGCGCCAGGAAGGTATTCAAGCTATTACTTAAATGCTTGGTAGCAAGCTCGGCCGGTTGTGTCCTGACTGCTTTTACATCCAGGCCTACTGTTCCTTTGTCAAAGAAGTTGTTTTGATCAAGTACCCTGACCTGATTGAAGGCTCGCCTTAAATCCACTGAACCAAATGACCGGTCCTGATCAAATTTCAGGCTGTTCTGATCGTTCAAATGAACACTCCATAATTTATCAAACGCTAGCGCAAATGACATTTCATCTGAAGGATCTAACCCAGCTAAAATCGCATGGGCCGATTCAACCAGGCATCCAACTCTATCTGGATATTCAGTTTGAAAACCAAGCGCCAGTGCATGCCCGATCGTTGGGATATACGCTAGATCCATCGGTTCATTCGGTTTGGGCTCAATAGCAATGCGCAAATTTTTATCATATTCCAGCAGAGTGTTCACCGCATCCAATAGTTGCTGGGTTGCCCTGACTGCGTCTTTGGATTCACGCAAATAGGTCCCTTCGCGGGCTAACCACAATACCATTAAATCTGTGCCCATCTCATGGCCGATATCTGCAGCTTTCTTGGACCTCTCAATTGCGTAATTGCGCGCTTCTGGGTCGTTCGCGGTAAAGGCGCCATCAATGGTTTTCTGGTGTTCCCACAAGCGGGGAGCAACAAATTCAGGTATGATGCCCCCGTCTTCCAGCTTGCTACGCATTTCCCTGGCCTGGCGGCGTATCTCACCTGCAGAGAGATTATCAAGATTTGGAACTGCATCATCATCATGAAACTGCATTGAATCAAAACCAAGTTCTTTTAATATTTTCAATTTCTCTTCAAACGCGATTGATGGGCGGACTGCCGGTCCAAATGGGTCTGCTCCCTCATGAATGTTCCAGGGACCAAAAGAAAATCGATAACCATACTTTTCCATTTTACGCTCCCTATATTGGATTAATTGGTGTTTTATATATAAAGTCTTGCGTGTCTTCCATCGAACTTACTCCACCTGAAGCGCCAAGTCCAGTCACACACATTGCTCCAACCGCATTAGCAAATAACGCAGTTTTATCCAATTTCCAACCATTCCAAACACCTGCAATAAATCCTGCGGCAAAAGCATCACCTGCCCCAGTGGCATCAACTACCTCAACGGAAAATGCAGGGTATCGAATTATTTCTCCATCTTTATTCATGACCAGGCAGCCTTCTGCACCCATTTTTAATGCTACTGTACCAACACCTTCGTTGATCAATGACCGGGCAACCTCAATTGGATCTTCCAGTTGTGTGATTTCCTGGGCTTCCGGGAGACTCGGAACGAAATAATCAATAAAGCGCAGACATGGTTTCATTAATTCTTTCCAGCGGCCCGTATCATCCCATACTGTATCCAGAAAAGTTAACAGTCCTTCAGCACGAGCTGACCGCAGCAATTCTGCAGTGGGCTCACCATCTAAACCGGGTAGAACAAGGGAGCCAGCGATATGGAGGATTGACTTTCCCCTCAGGAGGTTCATATCAATGTCCTCCAAAGTTAGCATCGCATTCGCGCCAATATAATGAACAAAGCGCCTTTCACCTCCCGGATCCACCATTACCATTGTTACGGAAGTCCCAGTTGATTTATCCCTTGAAACTCCCTGGACTCCAATGTTTCGTTCCACGAGGGTATTCAGTACAAAATCTCCGAAAGGATCTGTTCCCACTTTCCCGATAATTTCAACCGGCATCCCCAACCTGGCTAATGCGGTGGCTGTATTTACCGCGCAACCACCAGTGTGCAGGCTCATCTCTTCTACCAGAACCAATCTGCCTGGTTCAGGAATCGATTTTATCGGTTTTCCCACCACATCTGCAACCATGATTCCCAGGCAAACAACCGGATTTCGATTGCTCATTTCTGTAATCTATCCGACCAATCCAGCGATCTGATTAAACTGTTTTGATAACGATGGGTAGAGTTCCCGGTAGATGGGATAATAATCTTTGTAAACACTCTTCGCTTCCCCGGGATATGTCCGGCCGGTTATCTGAATTGTTGATTCACAAGCGCTGACAACATCCGTAAAAATCCCTGCGCCAACGCCAGCCAGCAGCGCAGCGCCAAAAGCAGCTCCCTCCGTTGTATTGACAGTAACAAGTTCTGTATCAAGAACTCCTGCTATTATCTCTCTCCATAATGGGCTTTTTGCACCGCCTCCGGAAATCCTGACCTGCTCAATCGATCCAAGACCTGCCTGCTGGATTAATGTAAAACTGTCCTTGATGCCAAAAGCGACTCCTTCCAGCACTGCCCTTGTCATGTGTTCCCGTTTGTGTCTGACAGTAAGTCCAACCCATGCGCCGCGAGCCAGGGGGTCAGGATAGGGAGTTCTCTCTCCGGTAAGGTAAGGAAGGAAAAACAGCCCTTCACTTCCAGGACTGACATTTTTGGCTTCAGCCACTAAAACCTCGAAATCAACATCTGGAGCCAGATTATCGCGATACCACTGCAAGCTGCCAGCAGCGCTGAGCATGACACCCATAAAATGCCAGCGATCAGGGACTGCATGGCAAAAAGCATGCAGGCGACCATCGGGTTCAATAAGAGCTGATTCAGTTGTCGCAAACACAACGCCTGATGTACCCAGTGTGAGCGCAATGATCCCAGATTGAACCGCGCCCACCCCGACAGCCTGCGCGGCCTGATCGCCTCCACCACCTACTACAGGGGTGCCAGCGGCTAAACCTGTTTCAGCTGAGGCGTTTTCATTCACCAAGCCTGTTATCTCAGGTCCCTCGAAGGTTGGCGGACACCATTCAACTGGTATTTCAAGTTTGTTCAATACATTTTCAGACCAGTCTCTGGATTTCAGGTCGAATAAAATTGTCCCCGCGCCTCCCGCTTTATCGATCCCATACTCACCGGTCAATTTATAACGGATATAATCCTTCGGAAGCAGAATTTTACAGGTTTTTTTATAAATTTCCGGTTCGTTTTCCTTGACCCATAAAATCTTTGGAGCGGTAAAACCTGTCAGGGCGTCATTTCCCGTAATCCTGATAAATTCTTCTTTACCAAAAATTTCCCTGATCTGGTCGCATTGCAGTCCGGTTCTCTGGTCATTCCATAAGATTGCCGGCCGGAGTACTCTGCCAGCCTCATCAAGCAGCACCAAACCATGCATCTGGCCGGTCATGCCGATTGCTTTGATTTCAGGTCCGGATAACTGTGCATCCTCCAGAGCACTGCGGATGCTGATCTTTATACCCTCCCACCAATCATATGGATCCTGTTCTGACCATAACGGTCTCGGTGTTGAGAGACTCAAAGGCGTTGTGACGCTGCTGATTACATCACCTTTATCATCGATGATGAGCGCTTTTGCCCCCGTTGTCGAGATATCAATGCCTAACAACATCATAATGCTCCAATTCGTTCAGGGTTCCATTTAACCGGTTTAGGAATATTTATCCAAATAATGAGAATTAAATCAATACTATGTCACTGGGATTAACTTACAGAGAAAATTTCCGGTTCTGCCTGGCTTTCCTCAAATTTGGGGGTAACATGGCTCCATAATATAAAACTTAAAGTAGAAATTAATAGCAGTAGAAAGCCATATTTAAATCCCGCGTGTATCCATGGCTGAAACATCCCCAGGATTCCTAACACGATGCCCGCGATGATAATACCTTCAATGATACTGTAAGTTCTTTTGGAAATGTTATTGTTCAAGGTTGTAGCAACGGCCCAGATGATAGTAATAAATGCCAGAATGATAGAAACAAAAATTAAAATAAAAGGGATGGCATTCAATAAAACATTCTGTGCCATTTGTTCTTCAGATGCCAAAGAATTTATCAGCGGCCCTGCAATTAAACCCAAAATAAGAGTAACAACAACTGCAATTGGAAGTCCAATTGGCACCCGAGGTTTATACTTTCCCATATTAACTCCTGATAATTTAACTTTTCCAGGGGGCTGTCCTTCAAGTTTGTCACCCTGAGTTTCGCACTGCATGCCGAAGGCTCGCGTAGCAGAACTGTGATAAAACGAAGGGACTCCGATGCGCATCAGAATGATAATTCCCTTGTTTTTTGACAGCCCCTGGCAAATTAACCAACCTAGTACTTGATCTCTACCTGTTTTTTACTGACAGCCGATTCAACTATCGCATCACATACGACAGCTGCCCGGTAACCATCCTTAAATGTCGCTCCATGAGGTCCAACTTCCTTATCATTTGCAATACAATCAAGCAGATGTGTAATCTCATGGACAAAAGTGTGTTCCCAGCCAATTAAGTGCCCGTGCGGCCACCAGTTCTCCCACCACGGGTGGTACCCTTCTGTAACCAGTACATTATGAAATCCCTGTGTTTCTCTGGGCTCCTCACCAACCCAGAATACTTCAACCTCATTCAACCGTTCCAGATTAAATCGAATGCTGCCCTTCTCTGCATTGATTTCAAAAACATTGTAGTTTTTGCGCCCTGCAGAAAATCGAGAGGATTCGAGGGTCCCAATGGCGCCGTTTTCAAATTCAACCGCGGCGACAAATGCATCATCCACGTCACACTTGCCCCAACCCGAGCCATCAACCAACTCCCGTTCATGGATAAATGTCCTGGTATTGGCGGATATTGATGAAATTCCGCCCACCAGGTAATGGGCAAGATCTATAATATGGGCGCCTAAATCACCAATGGCACCACTTCCCGCGGCATCTTTTTGCATACGCCACAATAATGGGGTGCCATAATGCTGCATTAACCACTCTTGAAGATATACCGCTCTGAAATGGTAAATCTGACCCAGGGCGCCGCTGTCGACCAGGTTACGAATCATCCGCACAGCCGGAACAAACCGGTAATTGAATGCCACCATATGTTTAATGCCTGCTTTTTCTACTGCATCAAGCATAATTTTTGCTTCCTCTGCTGTGCGTGCAAGCGGTTTTTCACACAAAACATGTTTACCCAATTGAGCTGCATACATGCTGGGTTCCGCGTGGATACTATTTGGTCCTCCATTATCGACCAGCTGGACTTTTTCATTCTCTATCATTGCACGCCAATCGATATAGCAGGACTCATAACCATAACGGGCTTTTGCCTCTTCAACCTCACTATCAACCAGGCCACAAATTGCAGATAATTTGGGTACCATCGGCGGTGGATACATCATGTAGGGGATTTTTTTGTAGGCATTAGTATGCGCCTTACCCATAAACCCATACCCAAGCATGCCTATCCCAATTTCAGGAATCGCGCCCTCCGCTTTTGCGCTGGCCATCGTGGTAAAACCAGTTTCTTCACTCATTTTCAATTCTCCTCATTATTAATCAACGATGTTATCAAGCAATCTATTCTTAACTATTCACTCGCAAATGCAGCATCAAATGCAACCTGGGAAGGTGTAAAATCCTGCTTGCGGATCATCGCAAGTGCTTCTGGAGCTCCCCAGTCCCGATCCATCCCCGAATCCTCCCACTCTATTGAAAGAGGCCCGTTATAGCCTATCCGGTTGAGAGCCCGAATGATTTCATCCCATTTAACATCCCCCCGACCTGGTGAAACAAAATCCCAACCGCGGCGAGAATCGCCAAAATCCAGATGAGAGGAGAGGATGCTGTTTCGCCCGGTAAGTTTGACTCTTGAATCTTTGACATGCATGTGCCATATCCGCTCGCCAAACTCGCCAATAAACTCCACCGGATCTACAAACTGGTGGACAAAATGGCTTGGATCGAAGTTAAATCCGAAAGCCGGGTGCCCATTAACTGCATCAATTGCGCGTTGGGAGGTAATAATGTCATACGCGATTTCTGTGGGGTGCACTTCCAGCCCAAACTTTACCCCATTTTGGCTGAAAACATCCAGGATGGGCAGCCACCTTTGGGAAAAGTCCTCATAGCCTGCATCAATATCCCCCTGGCTGGTTGGCGGGAAGAAGTAGATATTCTTCCACACTGGACTTCCGGTGAAACCATTAACCACATTTACTCCGAACAATTTCGCAGCTTTTGCGGTGTTTTTTAGTTCCTCAGCGCACCGCTGTCTCACACCTTCAGGATCTCCGTCGCCCCATAACCGCTCCGGCAGTATTCGCTTATGCCTTTCATCGATTGGGTCGTCAGCGACACACTGTCCCACAAGGTGAGTGCTGATAGCAAAACACTTCAAATTGTACTTATTCAGGATATCCCAGCGACTTTGAACATAGCTGCCATCTTCCAGAGCTTTATCCACTTCAAAATGGTCGCCCCAGCAGGCCAGTTCAAGTCCATCAAAACCCCAATCGCTGACTTTCTTTGCCAGGTTCTCCAATGTCAGGTCAGCCCATTGACCGGTGAATAAAGTAACTGCTCGTCCCATTTTCTTTTACTCCTTTTAATGTTTTCTGATTTGGATTGTCCGAACTATATCAGTCAAAATTATTAAGCCATGAGATTTTTTAAAAAACCAAGTCCGTCTTGTGCCAGTGCTTCAGGGCTTGATGCAAGCGGGCGCCAGATTGCTGCAGCCCTGGCGATACTCTTCACCTGAGGAGTAAACGATTCAATAACCAATGGTCCATCATAACCAATCGCCATCAAGCCTTCCTTTACACCATTCCAGGTTACAGTGCCTGATCCAGGGGCGCCGCGGTCATTTTCACAGGTGTGTACCTGGATTAGCCGCGAACCAGCCGTCTTGATCGCTTCAGCTAATGATTTTTCTTCGATATTCATATGGAACGTATCCAGCATGATTCCGCAGGATGGATTATTTACCCGGTCAACAACCTCAACAACCTGATCAGCCAGATTGATAAAACTTGTTTCAAACCGGTTCAGCGGTTCAACACCAAGCTTAACTCCATTATTCATTGCATATGCGGAAAGATCAGCCAGATTCTTCACCAATAGATCCAAATCTTTTGCACGCTCATCAGGAGTCTGCTGCCATGTTCGCCCCACTGCCGAATAAAGAGGTCCAACAAGGTTTGTCGCACCCATTTCTGCACAGGCATCGATACAACCTTTCAGATAGTCAATCCCGTTCTGGCGAATGGCAGCATCTGAGTGTATCAGGTCCCGATCCGGTCCCATGGCAGCGCAAGCACTCACAAGCAATCCATTATCCTGAATTATTGACCTGGCAGTTGAATAATCAAGGTCATCCAGGCTTTCGAGTGGGGTTTCTATCCAATCAAAACCCATTGCGGCGATCTTTGGCGTCAGTTCTTTCAATACGTCTGTTGTAAGTGGCGATGTCCACACCCAGGTGTTTATGCCAAATTTCATCAATTACTCTCCTTATAATTCTTTAATTAAAATCAGCACAAAAGGCTGTTGCCATCAGTATTAAAACAATAAAGGCGTTCCTGGGTAATATTAAATTTTATTGTTTCTCCAATCTTAAAAGATGTCATCCCAGGGATCAAACTCAGCAGAGTCTGTTCTCCCGAGGTCAAATGCAGGATAGTTTCGACACCCAGAGGTTCTAGCAGAGTTAACACCCCTTCAAATTCACCTTCATTATCCGGTTTTATATCCTCTGGCCTGATGCCCAAGAGAAATTCTGACGGCGGATCCCATCCTCGTGGAAGTGAAATGTGAAGTGAGCTATCTTTGACAGATAACCTTCCATTTTCTCTTCCTGCTTTGACAAGGTTTATACGAGGCGTTCCCACCAACTGGGCGACAAAAGTCGTGGCTGGTCTGTCATAAATATCATCAGGAGTGCCAATTTGGATTATCCTACCGCGATCAAGGACTGCAATTCGATCTGCCATGGTCAAAGCTTCAATCTGGTCATGCGTTACAAATAAGGTTGTGCTTGCCTGGGTTTTCTGGATATGCTGCAGTTCAACCCGGAGGGCTTCCCGCAATTTTGCATCCAGGTTTGATAACGGTTCATCCATGAGGTAGATCCTTGGTTCACGCACAAGAGCTCTCCCCAGTGAAACACGCTGCATCTCACCACCTGATAGATGGGCGCATTTTCGTTCCAGCAACGGGGAGATCCGCAATATCTCAGCGGCTTGCTCCACCATTCTTTTTATTTCAGCTTCATCCAGATTGCGCATTGGCGAGCGCAGAGGAAATGCCAGATTATCATAAACCGACATTGTGGGATACAGGGAATACTGCTGGAATACAAAAGCAACATCTCTGTCGGCAGGAGTTAGCTCATCCACCGGATCTCCATCGAAGATAACTGAACCCTCTTCTTGTTTTGTCAAACCGGCGATAACCCGCAGGGTAGTCGTCTTCCCTGCACCGGTAGGTCCAAGCAATACAAAAAACTCGCCGTCTTTGACATCGAATGAAACATCATCCAGGGCTTTAACTCTTGGAAATTCTTTCGTTATTTTCCTTAACTCAACATCGCTCATTGAACCACCTCACGCCGGTAGATCGCGTTTTCCGTTTTTGGATTAAAGTACCTCACCATATCCTTATCAAGGTTGAATCGTACATTTTCACCAAGCGCATGTTTTACCATCCGGTCTTCCCGAATATGCACAATGTCATGTTCATTCATATTAATATGGAGCATAGTATATGCGCCATGCAGGTCAACCGCATAAACCGTACCTACCAGGTCTCCTTCCGTAGAAAGGTGGGCGCACTCTGGACGGAAACCGATAATTAAATCGGTCGACCCATTCAAATCCTCATGCAGTGGATCAAGCCAGTCATTTGGGATCGTGTAACGGTTATCGATCCCTGGCATTACTACTTTTCCTTCAGAGATTTTCCCGTTGATCAGATTCATACCAGGGCTGCCGATAAAATTCGCAACGAACAAATTTGCAGGTTTGTAATAAACCTCCTCAGGGCTGCCCGCTTGCTGCAGCACTGCTTCCGACATTACTACGATCCGGTCACCCATCGCCATCGCTTCTATTTGATCGTGGGTTACGTAAACCGTGGTGGCATGCTGGTCAATATGGAGCTGTTTAATTTCTGCTCTCATCGATTCACGGAAGTCCGCGTCCAATGCACCTAAAGGTTCATCCATCAAGAACGCCTTTGGACGCCGTACTAATGCACGTGCTAGTGCGACTCTTTGCTGGTCGCCGCCGCTCAACTTCCCGGGTCTGGCGTTTAATAAATGGCGAATGCGGAGAACATCGACAACTTCATCCACCCTCTTATTGATTAAATCCCGCGATTCCCCTTCCGCCTGCAGGGGAAACGCAATATTTTGCCTGACGGAAAGATGGGGATAAAGAGCATATAGCTGAAAAACAAAAGCAATATCTCTTTCGCTCGGATGCAACCAGGTAATTTTTCTTTCATCCAGTAAGATATCCCCACCGGATACAGTCTCCAAACCTGAGATCATTCTAAGAGTGGTGGTTTTTCCGCAGCCGGAAGGCCCAAGCAGCACA
Source organism: uncultured Chloroflexia bacterium (assembly GCA_963793095.1). Classification (GTDB taxonomy): domain Bacteria; phylum Chloroflexota; class Anaerolineae; order Anaerolineales; family UBA4823; genus CAVWDI01. The sequence continues at coordinate 141,337 of CAWBYY010000003.1, read as the reverse complement.
ATAAATTCACCGTCATTGATCTTTAGATCTAACGGTTTCACTGCATGAAAATCCCCGAATTGTTTTTCTACTTTTTTAAGTTCAATTTCTGCCATAGTTTCTCTCAATCATTACTATTTCTTCATATACATCATGTGAAAACCACATGTTTTATTTACGGACTGCCCCAAAGGTAACCCCGCGCAGTAAATAGTTCCGCAAGGCAAAGACGACGATCACAACGGGTATCAGGAATCCCAGGCTTCCTGCTGCAATCGCAGACCATTCAATACCACCTCTTCCAAGCATTGTAGCAATGCTGGGCGGTGCAGTACGGGCGTTCTCACTAGTCAACATCAATGCAAACGCATATTCATTCCAGGCGAAAATCAGGCAGAATACTGTAGTCGCTGCTATGCCAGTCACTGCTTGCGGAAGTACAATTTTAAAGAATGTCTGCCAGCGAGAATACCCATCAACAAGCGCGGCTTCCTCATATTCAATTGGAATTTCATCAATGAAACCCTTTAAGAGCCAAGTGGCAAGCGAAAGGTTGAAAACCGTATACAGCAGGACCATTCCAATATGAGTATCATTTAGGTTAAGCTGGCGGAACATTAAGAATAATGGGATCGTGACAACTACTGCAGGGAGCATACGGGTACTGAGGATAAAAAACAGTAGATCATCTTTCCCGAGAACGTCAAATCGGCTGAAGGCATAAGCGGCGAATAGTCCCAGGCTTACTGAAAAAATGGTTGAGAGTCCAGCTATTATTAGTGAATTTTTTAACCGGGTTACATAATCGCTGGGTCCGGTAACCTCCTGGCCGGCTTCAAATGCTACTCTTTCGATAATATTCAATTCGCCTGTTTCTGCGGCAGCCTTGAAATCTGCTTGTCGAGCTTTTGCGACTACTGCTCTTTCTGTGAATAAAAATACAAAACCTTCAAGGGATGGTTTGAATACCACTGTTGGCGGTACGGAAACGATATCCGATCTTGCTTTGAATGAAGTCATTATCATCACAAATACCGGGATGAGCATGACGATTGCGATTATTGCTACAATCAACGCTCGCATTTTCCCCAGTATTCGAGATTCTGGACTGACTTTATCTACTCGGGTAGCTTCTGTTACCGGATAACCAGGACCATCTTCACGAAAATTGGACATGGTTTAATCCTCCCCTTTCATTTGATTCAGATATCTAATATAAAGGTTGCTCACTGCAATGATAATAATTAATATGATATAAGCTAAGGCGCTGGCCCGGCCGGTTCGCCATTGCCCCAAAAATGCCTGACGGTAAAGGTTTACTGATATCAATTCCGTCTGGTCACCAGGCCCTCCACCAGTCATACCCATAACCAGGTCAAACGCTTTAAAAGCCTCAATGGTTCTGAACAGGATAGCAATCAGCAACAACGGCGCAACCTGTGGAAGTGTAATTCGCCAGAATTGGAACCAGGAACTAGCACGATCGATTGCAGCAGCTTCATACAGGTAATCAGGTATTGCCTTTAATCCCGATAAGACCAGCAACATAACGAATGGGCTCCACATCCATACATCAACAATAACAACCGCCCAAAGTGCCATACCTGGTACAGGAGTTCCCGCAAACCGGCTAGCCAGCATATCCGGCGCGGTAGAAGGGTTAAAAAATCCACTCAGAAATCCAAATAAGCTGTAGTCGCCGAAATATGCAAGAAAACCAACTACCCCAAGTACACCAAACAGAATACCTGTTATAAGTAGATAAATCTTTTTCTTTGAAATATATCTTTTAAGTAAAAAATAGGCTGCAAATAGACTTGCGGCAAAAAATGCTAGGAATAAGAATTTAGTATAACCAATTAATAAATTGAAAAAACCAAAAGTAGGGTTGTACATCAACTTCCAGAACAGACCAACCACTACAGGTGAAATCATCATTGGTATCAGGATGAGGGTTGTTAATAACCCGCTTCCTTTGAATTTGTGATTAACAAGCATTGCTAGGCTGAAACCTACAATTGTTTGAAGACCCACTGAAAGCAGTGCAAACCGTCCTGTCGTGGCAAAATATTTCCATAAAAGTTCATCATTTAATATTTTTGAAAAGTTTTCAAATGCAACCCACTGCGGCTGTTGCCTGGTAATGGCTGAGTAATCTGTAAAACCCAGATAGAGGCTGTAGAACAAGGGAAATACATTCATCGCAATCAACAAAATTAATGCTGGCCAGATGAACAAATTCACAATTGCCCGATCGCTCAACTGCCTCCGCTGTGGCTTTTTTTGATCCGGTTTTTGAACAGCTGCTTCGGTACTTTCTATTGACATAATTACAACCTTCTACAGTCAGGGGAATAAGAATTCAGGGAGGTGGTGAACCACCTCCCTGGTTTTATTTATTCTGGTTATTTTCTACTCAATGTAACCAGCGTCTCGCAGAATCGCATCGTGTTCTTCAGCAATCTGGTTCATTGTCTCTTCGGCAGTTCCAACACCTTCAACAACAAACTGGCTGAAAAGACGCTGGGTAACTTCGAGAAGCTCTCCGTATTCAGGAATGTTCCAGAAGTCCTTAACAAAGGTCATCGTCTCAGCAAACGCCGGGTTGAAGGGAGCAGCGTTCAGGAATTCTTCTGATTCAAGAACCGCCTGGTTACAGGAATAACCGCCGAGTGCAGCAAAATCAGCCTGGACATCATCCTGGGCATACCAGTTGATGAAATCTAAAGCAGCTTGCTTTCTCTCATCGGAGATGTAGGAAATTACGCTCATTCCCTGACCTCCGAGCGCCGCGTGCTGGGCGCCATCGGGGCCGGCAGGATTGGGGAAGTAACCAGTGTCATCGGCATATGGATTGATGTCGGGGCTTGCCAGTGCCGGGAAGAAAGCGAAGTAATTCATGCTCATTGCCGCCTGTCCGCCAAGCATGGCATCGTTGGTCTCAGTGAAAAATGCGTTGCTTAGACCGGGCACCTGGCAGCATTCATACAGATCCCTGTAAAACTGCAAGGATTCGATATTCTCAGGTGAATTTACAATCCCCATGACATTGTTGTTTTCATCCTTCCAATCACCTCCCCAGCTGAACATGGTGTTCTCGACGCCCATGGTGATGGCATCATAGTCCTTCTGGGTGTAGATCGCCACGCCGTACAGACCATCATCCGGTCGAGTGAAAAACTTTGCGATGTCCATTAACTGTTCGTAATTTTCCGGAACAGCCAGCGGGTAGCCATATTCAGCTTCAAAAGCTGCCATTTCGTCTGGATTCTCGAAGAGGTCCTTGCGGTAAGCCCAGCCGTCGGCATCGCCTTCGGTTGGGTAACCCCAGTATTGACCAGAGCCTGTCGGGTATTCACCGTAATACGTCAGGGTTGCAGGGGTAACCGAATCCTTGATTCCAGTTTCCGTCAGGAAGTCGGTCAGCTCGACATAGTGACCCTGGGTAGCACCCTGGCCCAGCCACTGACTGTCGCCAATCACCATATCCCAGGCATCGCCGCCTGCTGCCATCTCAGTGAAGAACCGGTCACCAAATGAACCCCAGGGTTCCTGGATAACGTTAACTTTAACACCGGCAACTTCTTCGTATTTATCGGCAACCTGCTGCAGCTGGTCTGCAGGGTCCCACTGCGCCCAGAGGATGTTCAGCTCTGTAACAGCAGGAGCCTCTTCCATGGGTTCTTCGGCTTCAGCTTCTTCTTCCATGGGTTCCTCTGCTTCGGCTTCTTCTTCCATGGGTTCTTCGGCTTCAGCTTCTTCCATCGGCTCTTCAGCGGCTGGTTCTTCCGCTGCCGGTTCTTCCGGCGCGGGCGCCTGGGTTGGTTGTGCGCATGCCGACAGAATCAACACAAAAACCACTGTTAGCATAAGCAAATACTTGATTTTCATTGTCATCTTCTCCTTAAAATTTGGTTGTTAGATATTTGATTTTATATTCATTTGACAGATGTATTATTGATTTTTATCACCTCCTTCTTACAATAACTTTTGACGAATGTTTTATTCGTGCCTGAATTTTCAAGCTACCTGCAGCTCAACATTGTCTGGCTCTGCCAGGATAGCCTGATATACCTTCGCCACTCCACCCATGACACACGCATCCAATCCTTGTTGGGCAGAAACAACTCTTGTGGCATTCCGGTTCCATTTTAACGCACGTTGTTCAAGAATATCATTAACAACTGGCAGCAAGTAGTCGTCTGCCAGGCTGAGAATACCTCCAAATACGACCAGATCCGGGTTAAGTATATTTACAAGAGATGCAATACCTATCCCCAGAGAGTTCCCGATTTTGTATAATGCCTCGAGAGCTAATTCGTCACCTTCATCAGCAGCCTCAACCACCATAGAAACTGTCAATAAGTCAAGATCACCCTTAGTTTTTTCGATCAAACTGCTTTGCCTTTCTGTTGAGATGGCTTTGGTTATAAAACGAAACAGGGCAGCCTGGCTAACTTGCGTTTCCCAGCAGCCGTAATTTCCACAATTGCATAATTCCCCATCGGGATCCATAGTCATGTGCCCAAACTCGGTCCCAAATCCTGTTACACCGCTGAACGTCCGGCCTTCATGGACAATTCCACCACCCAGTCCAACCCCCGCGCTTATATATAAGACTTCCTCAAATCCCTGTGCAGCACCGAAATAATATTCTCCCAGTGCAGCAATGCTGGCTTCATTATCGATAACAACGGCGCATCAAATTTGTCTTCCACAATCTGGCGCAGTGGGACATCATGCCATTTTAAATTTGGAGCAAATAAAAGTGATCCACTGTTCTGGTCGACCAATCCAGGAACTCCCACCGAGACGCCCAAAAATGAACTGCAGGATTTTTTACCTTCAGCTTCCGCATTAAACATAAGAGCCAGCACCTTATCGATTATTTCATGCTGGCTCATATTTGGCTGTATTTTCTCGTCATGCTGCCAGATTATATCGGGGGCAAAATTTGTACAAATTACACGCACATAGTCTACACCAATTTCACTGCTAACGATAAAACCTGCCTCGGGATTAAGGGTCAGCATCATTGCCAGGCGACCTGCCCTGCGCTTTGATCCGGATGCTTCCAATCCAACTTCTCGCACAAATTGGCGGTCAATTAATTCCTGTACCAGACTTGATACTGTCGTTTTATTTAAACCGGTCATCTCCGCAAGCTGAGCGCGTGAGATTGGAGCATTTTCACGCAGCCGATGCATAATCACGGAAAGATTTATCTGGCGTACTAACGCCTGGTCACCGGTGCGATATCGGTCTTCAGCCAACAAGTAATAACCTCATTTATTACTTATTCCGACTTGCCCCCTTGATTTAATTTGTTGAGACAACAAACTAAAGTATAGCATATTTTTTAAGCATGTCAATTATCTACAAATGTTTTCTGGTTGCAATGTGACCTATGACACAATCCATTCATGACGATTGTCTTGTGAATTTGAATTTGATTTCACAAATTTCAAATATTATGGCGGTTTTCCGGATTTTTTATAAATATTTTCCAGGTCTTTCCTCAACGAAGTGAATTCAAAGCGGAAGGTAGCATTTTACCAGTATCAAATCGTCTCATTGGACTTGACGATGTAGCAGGATTAATATAAAATATTGAAATATTGGAATGTTGGTATGTTAAAACAATCCAGGAGCATTAAACCAAGAAAATAATCAGCGTTCCGACTCATCTGAAATTTCTGTCAAATGATGCTTTCAAACAGTATAAATAAACAAAGTAAACTGCCCTATTACCAGCAGTTATATGAAATCCTGCGGGCAAAGATCATCCAGGGTGAATGGAAACCGGGGGATATGATTCCGCCAGAATCGGAATTAACAGAAACATATCAAGTCAGTCGAAATACTGTCCGCCAGGTGCTGGATATTCTGGTAAATGAAGGATTGATTTACCGCCAGAGAGGCAAAGGAACATATATTTCCCATCCCACACTTGAGCAAACCACAACCAGAATCATCAGTTTTACTGAAGATATGCAGCAGCGAGGCTTCAAACCTGGCACGCGTGTACTGGAATCAAAACTCCTCCCAGCTCCAAAAGATATTGCAGAAAAACTCCAAATCGATGAGGGTGGAGAACTGGCAAAAATTAAGCGGCTTCGATTGGCTGATGGCGAAGCCATGAGCATGGAAGAATCATTTCTTGTCCATGAATATTGTCAGGGAGTGTTGAACCACAATTATGCCAAAGAGCCATTGAGGATCACCCTGGAAAGAGATTACGGAATCCAGCTTGTAAATGCAAAACAGGTCATAAGAGCAATCATGGCTTCCGAGAATTTCGCGCTTGAGCTTGGACTGTCGAAACCAGAAGCATTGCTATCGATTGAAAGGGTCTCGTTTTCGCAGCATGCAGTTCCGGTTGAGTTTCTGAGGATTATCTACCGGTCAGACAGGTACTCTCTGTACAATGAACTTCACAGTTAAGTCCGGTTATATTCAGCTTATAAGGAAATAAACGATGGATATTGTATGTTTGGGTGAAGTTTTAATAGATATGTTTGCAACTGAGATGGGGAAAAAAATGACAGAAGTTGAATCCTTCACCCCAAAACCAGGAGGTGCGCCGGCTAATGTTGCGGTTGCAGCCAGGCGCCTTGGCGCAGAAACCGCTTTTATAGGCAAGGTCGGGGACGATTTATTCGGCTACCATCTCGAAAATGTATTACAAAACGAAGGGGTGCAGACACACGGCATGCGATTTGACCATTATGCCCGGACTACCATGGCATTCATTGCAAAACCTGATGAAAATACGGCAGAGTTCGTCTTTTACCGGAATCCCGGCGCGGATACACAACTCAAAACAGAAGAACTTGACCTTGAATTAATCCGGTCTACAAAATGTCTTCACTTTGGATCTCTTAGCCTGAATGAAGAACCAAGCAGGAGTGCAACATTGCAGGCAATTGAGGTGGCAAGATCAGAAAATGCACTGATATCCTTTGACGTTAATTACCGGCCTACCCTCTGGGAAAACCATATGCAGGCTTATGACACAGTAATGTCGGTAGTGCCGCATGCCAATCTGCTTAAAGTTAATGAAACTGAACTCGAATTATTGACTGGAAGTGAGCAATTGGAAACTGCGCCAGAGAAATTGCTTGACTTGGGTCCCGAATTGATAATTGTTACATTGGGCTCGAAGGGCAGTTATTTTCGAATTGAAGAGGGCGGGAACTTCATTGATGCTTTTAAAGTGAATACTGTTGACGCGGTTGGCTGCGGGGATGCATTTATTGCAGGCCTTCTTACTCAATTGCTTAAATCCCAAAATTGGAGAGAATGTCTAACCATTGACCGAATGCAATCTGTTTTGAAATATGCAAACGCAGTTGGCGCAATTACAGCCTTAACACTCGGAGTGATACCCGCTTTGCCTTATGCAAATCAAGTTGAAGAATTTTTATCTAACAAGGAGTAGTTATGCCAGATTCATTCCAATCCCCAGAAATTGAATCCCTCGAAGAATTAGCCAGGAAAATCCGGATTGATATCCTTGAGATGACTACCATGGCTGGTTCTGGACATCCCTCCAGTTCATGGTCTCCGGTTGAGATTCTGGTCGCCCTGTTTTTCGGAGGAATACTGAATTACAGGCCGGATGAACCTTGGTGGCCGCAAAGGGATCGTTTTATTATGAGCAAAGGACATGCTGCGCCGCTCTTATACGCAGTTCTGGCGCACGCTGGCTATTTTGAACATGATGAGATTTGGCGGTTGAGGCAGATAGGAAGCCCGGTTCAGGGGCATCCGATCCAGGGATGTATGCCTGGTGTTGAGGCGACCACCGGATCCCTTGGACAGGGACTCTCAATCGGGATCGGGCATGTGCTTGGTGGTCGTATAAACAAACTTGATTACCAGGTATATGTGCTCCTCGGAGATGGAGAATGTGAAGCGGGTCAGATTTGGGAAGCTGCGATGGCAGCAGCTCATTTTAAATGTGACCGTTTGACTGCAATTCTGGATTACAACAAATTCCAGGAAACAGGACCAATTAGCCGCGAGATGGCTCTTGAACCGCTGGTCGAAAAATGGCAGAGTTTTGGCTGGAATGCAGTCGAAGCGGATGGACATGATATCGGCGATTTGATTGAAAAAGTCAAATCCGCATCCTCCGTCCGATCAAAACCCTCAATCATCATCGCCCATACAATCAAAGGTAAAGGGGTTTCCTTCGTTGAAGCCGACTTCACATTCCACGGGAGAGCATTAACGCCTGAACAGGCTGAAAAAGCCCGGGAGGAATTATTATGCAAATAGGTGAAATCGCAGGATTAAAAATCAGCAAGCCAATGCGGGATATTTTTGGCGAAGCGCTGCTCCAGGTATGCACAGAAAATCCAAAAGTAGTGGTCCTGGATGGGGATCTTGGAAATTCAACCAAGGCTGAACTTGTACGAAAAGCTTTCCCTGAACGCTTCTTTAATATTGGAATTGCAGAGAGCAATCTGGTTGGAATTGGGGCAGGCTTTGCCGCCTGTGAATTGATACCGTGGATAACCAGTTTTTCTTCGTTTCTCCTGTGCAATGCATATGATCAGATCCGACTTTCAGTAGCAATGTCAAATATCAACGCGAAAATACTTGGGAGTCATGGAGGTATCACACTCGGCAAAGACGGACCTACCCAGATGGGTATTGAAGATATTGCCCTGATGGGCGGTATGCCTACCATGGTGATCCTGGTACCCGGAGACCCTGCCTCGATGAAAGCTGCAGTTAAAGCCGCCACTGATCATGTTGGTCCAGTATTCCTACGGTCAAGCCGGCTGGCGATGCCGCACATATACCCGGAAGATAAGCCTCCTTTTAAAATTGGAAAGGCAAATGTCATCCGCCAGGGTGAAGACCTTGCCATAATCGCCTGTGGCATTATGTTGGGTTCAGCCCTTGATGCTGCTGCAATACTGGAAAAGGAAGGCATTCAAGCCCGGGTAATCGATCTGCATACAATCCGCCCTCTTGATAAAGAGACTATCCTGCAAGCAGCACGGGAAACCGGCGCTATCGTAACCGCCGAAGAACACCTGCTCCAGGGTGGTGTGGGCAGCAATATCGCCAGAATTGTCTGTGAGAGTCACCCGGTTCCGATGCGGTTCATAGGTCTGGAGGATGTGTATGTGGAATCCGGGGATCCCTTCGACCTACTGGATAAATACCACCTGACAGCAATGGATATCGTCACTGCCTCCCGTTTTGTTTACGCTGCAAAAAGGTCAGGTGAATAATGCTTTTTAACGATCTGGAAAAACTGGAAGCGGAAGGGAAACCAATCAGGATCGGTGTCAGCGGCGCTGGCTGGATTGGCAGCGGTTTTGTTCACCAGGTTTCCCTGCTCAAGGGCATGAGGGTTGATGTGCTTGCTGACCAGGATACAAAAGCGGCTTTTCAGACTTTTATTAATACCGGAATTTCACCAGTCGATATTATCGAAACGGATAATCCCGCCAAAGCTGCAGATGCCATCAAAGCTTCAAAAAAGGTGGTCAGCGGATCGTATTCACTGGCATCTCAAATTGAATCAATCGATATTGTTGCAGATGTAACACCTTACCCTTCAAGCGGCGCTGAAACCGCATACGCCTGTATTCAAAACAGAAAAGATATTGTGATGGTTAATATCGAGGCTGATGTAACCGTTGGGAGGATATTGAAAAAACAGGCTGACCAGGCGAATATTCTATACACTGTCTCATCAGGGGATGAGCCGGGTTGTCTGATGGAACTTTACGACTTTGTAAAAAGCCTTGGATATGAGATCATCACTATCGGTAAAGGCAAGAATAACCCCCTCAACCCCTCCACAACCCCCGATGATGTGGCAGATTCTGCCAGAAAATCAAACAAAGATCCTTTCACAGTTGCCTCATATGTCGACGGTACAAAAACAATGTTTGAAATGGCATGCGCTGCAAATGCGACTGGTTGTCCTCCCATGCGGCGCGGCATGACCGGACCTGAGGCAAATCTTCAATCTGTCTCAGAAATATTCGCTCTTCTAGAAGATGGCGGAATATGCGAATATCCTGGTATCGTCGATTTTGTTCAGGGATCGGAAATGGCAGGCGGAGTGTTTGTTACCGTCCGCATTGAAGATGCCCGCATCCGCGAAGACCTCCAGTATTTGAAGGTCGGAAAAGGAAAGTATTTTACATTTTTCCGACCTTACCACCTCTGGTTCCTGGAGGCTCCCATCTCAGTTGCTCGCGCATTTCTCTACAGGCAGAGGACTCTTGTCCCCCTGGATTATCCCGTCGCGGAATCAATATCAATCGCTAAACGCGACCTTGAAATCGGAGAAGTACTGGACGATTTTGGCGGATATACGTTCTATGGAACGATTGAAAAAGCCGGTATTGCCAGAAATATAAATGCGCTGCCAGTCGGTTTAGCGCCGAATGCCAGAATCACTAAAGTTCTAAAGAAGGGAGAGGTTATCACCTGGGAACACGTGCAGTTGGATGAAAAGCAGACAGTTGTTAAACTGCGTCGTGAGCAAGACAATTTAATTAAGAACAATAAAAATACAACACTTTAAAACAGATAAGGAGGTTAGAGATGCGAATTGGTGTATTTTCAGTTCTGTTTCAGGATTTACCGTTTGAACAGGCGTTGGATAAACTTGTAGAAGCAGGCGCAACCGCGGTGGAGGTTGGAAGCGGAGGATATCCGGGCAGTCACCACTGTCCTGTAGATGAACTTCTGGAAAGTGATAGCAAAAGAAAAGCGTATATAAACTCAGTTGAGTCTCGCGGCATGATTATCAGTTCCCTGAGCTGCCATTACGAACCGCTCCATCCTGATAAAAAACTCGCCCAGGAGTTTGATGAGATATTCAAAAAATCTGTTCGCCTAGCAGAGATGCTGGGTGTTCCGGTGGTCAATGTGCTTTCAAGTCTACCGGCAGGTTCGGAAGAGGATGGCCAACCAAACTGGGTGACTTGTCCCTGGCCTCCCCACTTTTTGGAAATACTCGATTACCAATGGAATAAAGTCGGAATTCCCTACTGGAGCCAGGCGGCAACATTTGCTGAGCAGCATAATGTAAAAATTGGAGTTGAAATGCACCCGGGCATGTTGGTCTACAATGTGGAAACCATGTTCCGTATGCGGGAGGCTGCAGGGCCTGCTTTGGGCTGCAATTTTGATCCCAGTCACCTTTTTTGGAACGGTGTTGATCCGATCGCAGCAATTCGAAAGCTAGGTGATGCAATTGTACATGTACACGGCAAAGACACTTATGTTGACCATTTCAATATTTCTGTAAATGGATGCAACGACCACAAACCATACGGGCAAATTCCTGATCGCGCCTGGACATTCCGGAGCATCGGATATGGACATGATTTAAAATTCTGGAAGGATTTTGTAAGTGCACTGCGGCTGGTAGGATACGATTATGTGATATCCATCGAACACGAAGACCCCATTATGTCTATGGGTGAAGGTCTTTCCAAGGCCATAAATGTTTTAAATGAAGCTGTGATGTTCGAAGAACCCGGCGAGATGTTCTGGGCTTGATGTTCAATTTCGTTATTAAATTTTACTGAACAGGTTCAGAAAACAACAAAATACTCAGGGGCAGTCCAAAAGTTGCTAAGTGACATGCTGAGCGGGGTGAAGCATCTGATTCTCATCGAAGAAGACTCTTCCCTTCGTTTCATTGATCGGGATGTTCCGACATATTGACACTATCTTTTGGTACAACCCCACCCTTTTTCTATTACCATAATCATGTCAAAAAGTGTAATATGTTTGGATCTGGATGGCACCCTGCTAGATAAAAATGAGTTAATTCACCCCAATGATATCAATTTTCTGTCCTCAAGAAGGAACTCAAATTATATAATCTCCACCGGTCGGGCGTTGCCAGGTATTAAGGGGGTGTTTAACCTGAATGGGCTTTTTATCGATGAAAAAATCCCATTCCCCATTGTGAGCCAAAATGGAGCGGTGTTGTATGGGCCAGGAGAAAAACTGCTGGAATTTAACTCATTTGAGGCAGAAATTCAAGATAACCTGATCAAGCATATAGGTATATTTACCGAGGTACCGTTCTTCCTTTTCGGTGAGAATGAAGTATTTCTAAAAAACCCGAATCAGCTTGGGCTTCATTACGCTTCTATATGGTTTTATGCCCTTGCTAATACAAAAGACGAGCGTTTTCCAGCTTTAAGTAAGGTAATGGGATTATCTAGGAACACAGACCTCCTTAAAGAGGTTGCCAATTCAATCCAACACTTGAAAATCGAAACTTCATTCAGCCTTGAATTCCTTCTTGAGCTCACCCCGAGCGGAATTAATAAAGGATTGGGATTGAAAAGATTATTATCAATCCAAAACTGGGAAAACGGGATTGTAATCTATGCAGGGGATGGAGGCAATGACATTCCCGGATTTGAAATTTCCCAATTATCATTCGCCCCCCTGACCGCTTCAGAGTTTGTTAAGGCAAAAGCGGACCATGTAATCGATACAGAAGGAACTGGCCTGTTATCCCAAATTCATCAAGAAGCTGGGATAATTTGATTTACATTTGGATAAATGCTATGCGCAATATCTAATATTTTTTACACAATATCTGCTAATTTACTTGATTTCAATTGAAGCAATTGAATCAACCACCCATGTTGGTTTATATGGAAAATTCTCCACATCCACTTCTTTTGCCACACCGGTCAAAACCAAAACGGTATCCATCCCGCTTTGAACCCCGGCGATTATATCGGTGTCCATACGGTCACCGATCATCACGGTTTCTTCCGAGTGTATATCAAGGAAATTTAATGCTGTCCGCATCATCAGAGGGTTGGGTTTCCCGACAAAGAATGGTGACCGCCCTGAGGCGCTTTCAATCAAGGCTGCCATCGCGCCACAACCTGGCACGGTCCCTGTTTCTTTTGGCCCGGATGGATCCGGATTTGTAGCAATAAACCTTGAACCTGCTTCAATCAAATTTATCGCTATGGTTATCTTTTCATAATCATAAATACCGGTTTCACCCAAAACGACATAATCTGGATTCATATCGGTAATCACATAGCCAATTTGGTGTATTGCCTGGGTCAATCCTGTCTCCCCAATCACGAAGGCGGTGCCATCAGGGCGCTGGCTCTGTAGAAAGCGTGCAGTAGCCATCGCAGAGGTGAAAATACGTTCTTCCGGTATTTCAAGACCAATTGCCTTCAACCTGTGAGCAAGATCCCGGGGTGCATAAATGGAATTATTGGTTAATACAAGATATTCCCTCCCCAGTTTTTGTAACCTTTTGATAAATTTATCGGCGCCTGGGATCATTTCTGCCCCTTTGACCAATACGCCGTCCATATCTGTGATTATATTTTTCTTTGTTTCCATTTCGATTTCTCCAAAAATTAAAGTAGACGCATTTTTGGCAGCGTCTACCTCAAATTATTATACCCCTTCCCCACTTTTTTCTGGGTTAACAATATTGAACATACGGTCATTCTTCTTATTCAGTTAATTCTCATTAAATTGATGAATTGCTTGGAGGCAGGTTTCTTTTATCGTCTTGGAGCAATCCCTTGGAATCCCCACGGTTACGGATTCGGACTAATTCTACCCCAAACCTGGAATGGTCGCCATTGGGTAGAGCATGAAAAAAATTTATAGAAGTGCCATCACTCAGATAGCTGATACCGTCCAGCATAACCCTTGCTGCACCTACTTAGACCTGGAGGAGCTGGACTTCCATTTCATCTACAGATACGGCCTTAGCAATAATGTAATGCGCGATCCTGGTTGAAAAGGTTTTAATTTCTCCCATGCGCTTAAATATTGGGAAAATCACCCACAGCTCTGGGTTTTTGGGGTGGTAATAGTGGAATGTTTCTGATCAAGAAACTGGAAAACCTGGGCATCAACCATGATTTATCCCAAATCAGGGCTGAATCAAGGAACAACAAAAGCATTCTTCAGAAATATTCGAAAAAACATAACAAAACAAACGAACCCGGAGCCTCAGTTCTCAAACCTGAACAGGTTGATTAAAAGAAAATTTTTTCAATTTCATATCAGATATCGGTGCTTTATCGAATTTCGGAAGAGAAAATTCTTTTAAATTTATCTTCTAAAGCTTAGGGAGTATGTTGAATTTAAAGTTCACTTAATTAATAGGATAGGCTCTCGTAAGGACAATATACGACCCATTCATGTTAATCTTGCTCTCGAATTGTTCAATGCCTGGGGATTAACCAGGTTTATTGCTAATCAAAAGAACAAAAAAAGGAGAAATTAATGGATCTAACTTCTGTACGTGAATTAAATATGCAGGTGAAGGAAGAAGCTGTATTCCTTCAGGGCCTTTTATCAGAAATAAATAAGGTTATGGTCGGGCAGGAGAGGCTGGTTGAAAGGGTGTTAATCGGTTTGCTGGCTGATGGTCATATCCTCCTGGAGGGTGTTCCGGGCCTGGCAAAAACACTGCTGATCAAAACCGTCGCTGATGCAATCGATGCTGACTTTTCGCGGGTGCAATTTACCCCTGACCTGCTGCCAGCAGATCTTATCGGGACTCAAATATTCAATCCGCGCACCAGTGAATTCAGCGTCCACCGGGGACCTATCTTTGCGAACCTGATCCTGGCTGATGAAATTAACCGCGCTCCATCAAAAGTACAAAGCGCGCTGTTAGAAGCAATGCAGGAACGACAGGTGACAATTGGCGATATGACATACAGGATGGAAACCCTCTTCCTGGTTCTGGCGACCCAGAATCCAATCGAACAGGAAGGCACCTACCCGCTCCCGGAAGCACAGGTTGATCGATTTATGCTAAAAGTCAAGGTAGATTATCCATCGCGTGAAGAAGAGCGAATAATAATGGACCGTATGACCGGCGCAACGCTTCCAACAGTGAACCCTGTTGTTTCACCAGTGGACATTCTCAGAGCTAGAGAAATGGTCAGGCGGGTTTTTGTAGACGACAAAATCAAGGAATATGTTCTTGATCTGGTTCTTGCGACCCGCAATCCCGGGAACAATGGTCTGGGCGATTTGAATAATTTGATCAACTACGGAGCTTCCCCAAGAGCCAGTATTTATCTGATATCCGCTTCAAAAGCCCATGCTTTCCTGAGAGGTCGCGGTTTTGTAACACCGGAGGACATCAAGCAGGTTGCCCAGGATGTATTAAGGCATAGAGTGATTGTCACTTACGAAGCAGAGGCGGAGAATATAACCACTGATCAGATAGTCAAACGAATTCTCGATCATACCGAAGTACCGTAAAAAATTAAATCGAATCTCTGCACATATTTTTCTCGCAAATTAATGGAAATAATTAAATGCTTACTTCTGAACTGGTTAAAAAAATCCGCCATATAGAAATCCGGACACGCAGGCTGGTTAATGACAACTATGCTGGAGAATACCACTCGATCTTTAAAGGACGGGGGATGGAATTCGACGAAGTCCGTCCATATCAGTTCGGCGACGAAATAAGGACTGTTGACTGGAACGTCTCTGCTCGTACGGGCGAGCTCTTTGTCAAGCGATATGTAGAAGAAAGAGAACTCACCGTAATGCTCCTGGTTGATGCAAGCGGATCGGAATCATTTGGTTCCACCGGAAGATTTAAGCGTGAACTGGCTGCTGAACTCGCCGCGGTTCTCTCATTTGCAGCGACCACAAACAACGACCGGGTTGGATTGATGATCTTTTCCGATCAAATTGAATTGATAGTTCCACCCAAAAAAGGCCGCCAGCATGTGCTGCGTATGGTGAGAGAACTTCTCGCTTTCAAACCAAGCAGCAAAGGTACGGATATCAAATTGGCTCTAGACACCGTTAATCAAATATTAAAAAGAAAATCCATCATCTTTTTAATTTCGGATTTTATCGCTGAACCTGATGCTTTCCAGAAAGAACTTGCAGTGACAAATAAACGTCATGATTTGATTGGAGTTGACCTGAGTGACCCGCTCGAATCGAAAATTAGTGCAGTGGGACTCCTGGCCCTTGAAGATCCTGAGAATGGGGAAATTATCTGGGTAGATACAGCCAGCAAATCCTGGCAGCGTTCATACACTAGTTTAGAAAACCGGAACAGATTAGAAATAAAGAAAGCCTTTCAACATGCAAATGTTGATTGCATTTCAATTGATACTAGCCAGGATTACACCTTACCCCTTACCAGATTCTTCAATGAACGGGCTAAGCGGATCAGAAAATAAAGGAAATGAATATCATGCAAAAGATTTCAATACTAATAACTCTGGTCGTTTCCATAATAATTCTGGCACTACCTGTTCTTACTGTAAAAGCAGATCCACAATTTGAAGCAGTGTTGAGGATTTAGGATCAGAATTACACCGTTGGCGATCCAATCAATATCGAGCTTGCCGTAACCCATCCAGCCGGGTATCAGGTCATCTTTCCGAAATACGAACAGACCTGGGGACAATTCACAATCAATTCAGTTAATCCACCAACAAAAATTGAAAACAGTGATGGGACCGAGACTTCAACACAAGTTATTGACGCCAGATTATTCGCTCCAGGAACTTTCGTCACACCTGAATTAAATCTGTCGATAAGTGATGAAAACGGCAATTTAAACGAGATAACCGCGGCTCCCATTTCGGTAACGATCAATTCAGTTCTTATCGAAGGGGACACACAACTTCGTGATATTAAACCGCAGGCTGAGATCGCTTTCTTTAATATCTGGACATGGCTTTTCAGTTTGTTCATCTTTGTTTTGTTTATAAGCGGGATTGCGTACTTACGAAACCGGCATAAGCAGAAAAGATTGGTAGAAATGGCAGACAACCGTACTGCTGATGAGATTGCACTCGACGAATTAAACCATATCGAAAGCCTCAAATTGCCTGAAAACGGAAAATTTAAAGAACACTACACGCTCACTTCAATTTGTATCCGCAGGTATCTCGAGACAACATTGGGGATTATATTTCTGGAAAGGGCTACTTTCGAAATTCAGAGAAGTCTGAAGCAGAACAGGATCAATAATGAGTTAATTGACCAAATAGTCAGCTTCCTGGAAGAGAGCGACCTGGTTAAATTTTCCAAATTTACTCCAGATGAAACCAGCGCCTATATGTTACTGGAATCGGGGCGTGAAATTATCAAAATTACGAAACCTGATCCTGAGAATACTACTGGTGGGGAAGAAGCCAATCAGAGCAATCCGAGTTCACACAATTTCAACCCTTCGACAAACAATATAACTGAAAAATTAGAGGTGATTGCATGAACTTTCAATTCGGTTCTCCCTGGCTGCTGAGTATTTTGCTCTTTGTCCCGGCCCTTATCGTTTTTATCTACAGGATAAATAAGCTGGCACATTCAGGCGCTTTACAACATTCGAAAACCAGCATGCTGCGAAATCTCGAAACAAGCTGGAGAATTCGCCTGTATCCTGTTTTGAGTATATTAAGGTTGGCGGTTATTGTGCTGGTAATTATTGCGCTTGCACGACCGCAAATTGTTCAGGGGCAGGAAACAATCACCGGGGAAGGGATTGAAATAGCCCTTGCTTTGGACGTGTCTGGAAGTATGGCCTCTCTTGATTTCGAACCAAACAACCGGTTGGAGGCTGCAAAAATGGTCATAAGCGAATTCATTTCCGAACGCAAGTATGACAAAATTGGCTTGATCATATTTTCGCAGGATGCGTTCAATATGAGTCCAGTTACCTTGGATCATAATATGCTCAACCGGACCCTACAGGATGTAAGACTTGCTGAGGAGCTTGGTATTGAGGATGGGACTGCGATAGGCTTGGGGATAGCAAACGCGGCAAACATGCTGGTCAGTTCTGAAGTTGAAAGCAAAATTATCATACTGTTGACAGACGGGGTGAACAATGCAGGTGAAATTGATCCTTTAACCGCTGCAGAAGCGGCGAAAGCCTTGGATATAAAAATTTATACAATCGGGGCGGCCAAAACCGGCCAGGTTCCGGTGCCAGTTGAAACAGTATTTGGAAACCAACAGATTCTATACCAGGAGAGTGTTATCGATGAAGAAACCCTGCAAATGGTTTCAGAGATTTCAGGTGGGAAATATTACCGGGCAGAGGATACAGCCAGTTTGGATGCAATCTACAAAGAGATCAATGAACTGGAAAAATCCCAGGTTGAAGTACAGGTTTTCAATCATTATTTCGAATTGTTCGCGCTTGCACTGGTGCCAGCATTGTTATTGATTTTGATTGAATTTGTATTAAGAAAATCAATTTTCAGGAAGTTGCCATGATATTCGCTAAACCTTCATATCTATTCCTTTTTCTGCTACTACCAATTGCTGGAATCCTTTACTTTTATGCCCAAAGGATGCAGGCGAAAGCCTTACTGGAGTTGGGAGAATTCAAACTAATTCAGAGATTGACAAAAAACGTCAATTTTCAGGGCCGAAAGTTGCGGACAATACTCTGGTTTCTTTCAATCAGCCTGGTGATTATTTCCCTGGCTCGACCTCAATGGGGATCCGAAGTCCGTGAAATTAACCAGGAAGGTCTCCAGGTAATGGTCGCTCTGGATATTTCTCAGAGCATGCTTGCCCAGGACATAAAACCTAATAGGCTTGAAAGGGCAAAATTAGAAATTTCTGATCTGATGAAGAGGTTAAATGGGGATGAAATTGGATTAGTGCTCTTTTCCGGAGCAAGTTTTATCCAGGTTCCGCTCACTTCCGACTATAACTCTGCCCTTACATATCTTGAAAATGCCAAACCTGGGGTGATATCCCGTCCGGGAACAGTGATTGGTGATGCAATGAGGACTGCTATACAGGGTTTCGATTCTGAACTGCCAAGTCAAAAAGTAATGCTAATCCTGACAGATGGGGAGGATCATGAGACTGATCCTTTAGATGCAGCCAAGGAGATCGCCGACCAGGATGTCTTAATTTATACAATTGGTTTCGGGACAACCGATGGCGAGCCTGTACCTGTTACAGATTCAGACGGGCAGGTTATTGACTGGAAGTATGACCAGAATGGAAACATAGTCCTATCAAAACTTGATGAGGAGACTTTACGATCCATTGCGAAAATCGGAAATGGCCGATATTACCAGGCAGGAGCTGATGGGCGCGAATTGGAGAAACTGCTGTCTGAAATCGACAAATTACAGAAAGCCCAACTGGAGAATCGGTACGAGGTTATCCATATAGAGAGATACCAATATTTTCTTGGGATGGCTTTGTTACTGCTGATGCTAGCGGAACTTATCCCTGACCGCCGAAACTCAAAATTCAACAATAACAATCCGCTGCCGAATATGGTGGGATCGATTGATCTCAAAAACAATTATTGAAAGATAAGACATCTTTATCAAATGGATGAATACCATGAAACAATTTAATTTCAAAAAACTGCTTGTGATCCAGGCAATCCTTGTTATCGGATTACTTACCGCTGGATGCTCCGCCTCGGCTGAGAAATTAATTCAACGCGGAAATGAAGATTTCGCAAAACAATTATATGAAGAGGCGTTGGAAGCATACCGGAAAGCCCAGATTGAATCACCTGAGTTGGCGCAGCCATACTATAACGCGGCAAATGCATTCTACCGCCGGGGTGATTATTTTCAGGCAGTCGAACAATTAACCATAGCATTGGAATTAGCAGATGAAGATGCATTAAAACAAAATAGTTTCTATAACCTTGGGAACAATTCTTATAACTCACAGGAATTAGAAATGGCGGTTGAATCCTATAAAGCTGCCCTTTTAATAAATTCAGATGACCGGGATGCGAAATACAACCTGGAACTCGCATTACAGCAACAGGAACAGGATCAGCAGGAGCAAGAGCAAGAACAACAGCAGCAATATAAAGATGAAAGCTCTGAAAATAATAGTTCAGGGGCTGATGAGAATAACCAGGATACACAGGGTGAGGATTCTAAACAACCAGAATCAGCAGGGACAGGGGCAAGATCAGGAAGAACAGGATCAGGATTCAGGATCATCACAAGAACAGGAAGAAAAAACTGGTGAATCCCAGGAACAGGATCAAAATAATTTAGATCAGAATCAAAAATCAAACAACGAGAATCAACAGAACAAAAACCAGGAGGGACAAGATCAAGAGGATAATTCACAGGACAACAGCCAGATCCCTGCCCCAGGCCAGAAAATGACGGCTGAACAGGCAAAACAACTTTTGGCTGCCCTTGCCCAGAATGCGCAAACTCTTCAGGAATATCTTGGCCAGATTCTATATGTTCAGGAATTACCGCCTATCCAGGATTGGTAGTACCGCTTGGTTTTATGATTGATGACTTCAATTTATATTTAAAAAGGGTATTTACAGAATGAAGAAATTAACACAATTACTGGTGTTTCTCATAACGTTGGGATTTCTATTCATAACAGTCATCCCTGCATCCGCTCAATCTTCAACCTCGAAAGCTGTCCTCCATGCAGAAGTTGACCGCAGCAACATCACCACCGACGATACGATCATTCTCACTGTAACTGTAGACATGTTTGAATCTGGTCTTGCCAAGCCACAGCTGCCAGCCCTTGAAGGTTTTCAAGTAATCGGACAGAACAACGGTACTCAAATCAGCATGTTAAATGGAGAGATGACGGTTCAGGAAACATTCCAGTACTATTTACGCCCAGAATATACTGGAACAATTATTATCGAGCCAATCACCCTCACTTCCCAGGGGACAGTTCACAGCACCGATCAGATTGTCGTAAATGTGACCAAAGGCACCGGGAAGATGAACCAAATACCAGGACCTTCCAGTCCTTCTTTCCCAAATTTTCCATCACTAAAGGGTGTTCCTTCTTTTGGGATTGATATACCATTTGATGCTGAACCCATGGATCCAGCTTTAGTACCGGAAAGTTTATCTGGCAGAGATTATTTTCTTGAAGCAAGCGTTGATAAATCCAGTGCCTATCAGGGTGAACAAATCCGGTACATTATCCGGTTCTACAAAGCCGCTTCTCCAATTGGTGATCTGGAATTAAAACAACCATCTTTCAGAGGATTCTGGCACGAATCAGTCCCGGATGAGAAACACTATTCACTGAACTTCGCAAACAAAAACTATCTGGTAACGGAAGTAGAATCAACCTTATTTCCAACCGTGGTCGGTAATATCGAGATCGAACCAGCCCAGATTACGATTCCAGGCGATTTTTTCACATCCGGAGGAACTTTACAAACCAATCCAGTTACCCTTGAGATTAAACCTCTCCCCGCTGGAGCCCCAGATAGTTTCAACGGTGCAATCGGCAAATTTAATGTTAAAGCTGAAACGGATTTAATTGAAACCAATGTAAATGAACCAATAAAATACAGATTTATTGTTCAGGGGGAGGGAAATGTTGAGAATATCCCTGAGCCGGAATGGAATGATAAGCCTGCCTGGCGATCTTTTGATACAACCATTGAAACATCAACCCAATTTGAAAATGGGACACTGGTGGGAACCAAGGTATTTGAACGCCTTTTAGTACCCACACAATCTGGCGAAATAAAAATTCCATCTCTGGAATTCAGTTATTTTGATCCAGAAGAAGGCACATATAAGCTAATTTATTCAGACCAGATCCAGGTAAATGTTATATCAGATAGAACTGAAAAAACATCAGCTTCCCATGTAGGAAATAATACTATCGATCAAAATGACATGTTGGGGATCGATAATTCGATCAGTTCTATTAAAACAACGCCAGGAAATACAAAATTTGGGAGTAAAGAACTTATTTCAAATCCCGTGTTCTGGCTTCTCTGGCTAGTCCCTCTATTCATGTTAACTGGCCACATTGCCTGGGTGAAGAATGACGAACGACGGCAAAAAGATTCAGGGTATCGAAGATACAAAAACGCTGCTAAAAAAGCCCATCTTGCACTTAAAGAGCTGAAAAGAAATCCAAATTCCAGCAGTGTTGAAAGGATACTCCTCGAATATTTATCGGATAAACTCAACCAACCCTTTACAGGATTAACGCTGGAAGAACTTGAAGCAGCTCTCAGAATGATTGAAATCAAAGAAGAATATCTAACCCAAATTGAATCTTGCATTTTGCTCAGTGAAATGGTTGTATATTCACCGGAAAGCAAAATCGAATCGCAAATACAGGCTATCAATATGGCCACAAGCTTGATAAATATTTTAGACAAAGAAATCTAATAATTCAAACTTTCCAGATAGGAAAATACCAATGCGTAAATTACTATTTTTCATTTTCTTGGGAGTATCTCTAGGCATAAGTTTATTTATCGCCCTGTCGCTATCCTCTGACAATCAAAGTATGGATCTTAAGGCGTTTAATACTGCCAATAACCTTTACTTGGCAGGAAAGTATGATGAAGCCATTCAGATTTACCAAAATCTGGCTGCTGAAAATCAATCCAACAGTGTTCTATATTTCAACTTGGGAAATGCCTATTATATGAATGGGGATAAAGGCCGCGCCCTGGTAAATTACAAACGTGCGCTCAGGTTAGATCCCCGCGATCAGGATATTATGAACAATATCCGGATTGTTCAATCTGCGAACAACGAATCAGTTAATGAACCCAGAGCTTTGAGAGGACCGATTTCCAGTTTGGCAGAGGTGACTGGTCAAATACTTTCGATTAATGAAACTGCCTTGATCACCCTTGGCCTTTGGTTTCTGATATTCACCATGATTCTTTTATTGAGAATATTGAGGAACAGGCAATTTCGGGTTGGAGCAAGTGCTTTTTTAATGTTATTCGTCTTACTGTTCATCATAGCAGGACTTTCCCTAGGTAGCCGGATATTAACTGAAAAACTATATCCACCCGCGGTTGTAACTGCAGTTGAAATACCTTTGAACAGCCAGCCGGGCGAGACTTATGTTACTGAAAATTACCTGAAAAATGGCGCTGAGGTTCTGCTTCTCGACACTCAAGGAGAATGGATCAAATTATCAAACAACAGCAATACATACCAAGGATGGGTCCCCGCCAGCTCAGTGGAAACGGTTGCCATTACATTTGGATATCCAGGTCTATAATATTTTTAATTGAACCATTCCAACTGGATTCAAGGATATAATCGAGAGGATATAGTTTTATCCACTATTCGCAATAAAAATGGATATATCCCAGCAATTCTAAATAAATGGGGCAAAATAATGGCAAAGCGTATTCTGATTGTCGATGATGATACATTATTGAGAAGGAGTTCTCAGTTTACAGCTGGAACAGGCAGGATATCATGCCAGTACTGCAGAAGATGCTGAAACAGCGATTGCCATGGTTGATAGAATCCGCCCAGATATCATTCTACTGGATGTTGGCTTGCCGGGGATGGATGGGCTTGATGCATTAAAACACTTTCGTGACAGACTGAATATTCCAGTGATCTTCGTAACCGCTCGCAGAAGGGAAATCGACACAATCTTGGGTTTAGAATTAGGCGCCGATGATTACATAACAAAACCTTTCAACTCTGATATATTGCTCTCCCGGATAAAAGCGGTGCTCAGACGGAGTGAACCAAAATCCCCAGTAGAGCAGGAATACCAACAAATTTCAGTTGGAGATCTTATTATCGATCCCGGCGCTCATACAGTTTCCATATCTGGAGAACCTGTAAGTCTGACAGCTAGAGAGTTCGCTGTTCTGCATGTATTAGCAATAAACCAGAGCAGGGTAGTATCAACCAATGATCTGATTGCTCAGGTATGGGGAGCGGAATTTGCAGGCGAACCTCAGGTTGTGTACGTTCAAATACGCTGGTTGAGAGAAAAAATTGAAACAGATCCAAATACTCCCCAAAGGATAATTAATGTACGTGGAGTTGGGTATAAGCTTGTGCCTGACATAAACAAACAATGAATACCTTACGCAGCCGATTGATTGTAAGTCACCTTCTACCGATCCTGGCAACCGCCCCACTTGTAGCTGCAGCCCTTATTTATATTATCGAAACTCAATTCTTTCTAACAAACCTATCAAACTCTCTTTCGCAGAGTGCAAATATAATCAGCGGCTTATTTGAAGAACACCCTGAAATCTGGTCAGACAAAGAAGCTGCCAATCAAATTACCACCAGACTCAGCTATGATGTAGAAGCTCAGATTGTCCTGTTTAATCCAAATGGGACAGTTTACACACTTGATCCTGAATTTATTAGCCCACAAGAAATAACAGGGGAATTCGAAGGATTGGGGGAAGCTCAGAAAGGAAATCCAAGCATTAAAATCACATACAGTTGGTTTACCCAATCAGGTGAAGTATTAATACCTGTTTTAACCTCCCAAAAAAAATTGGTCGGAATTATTGGCCTAACCCAAACACTCGAAGGAACCGCATCTAAATTTATCCGCCTGCGCAACCTGATTTTATTGGTTTTTGGATTGGAAATCTTGATTGGTCTGGCGGTTGGAATTCTACTCGCCAGCAATCTTCATAGACCGATTATCAAAACGGTAGATTCTGTAACCAATATCGCATATGGTCAATCCACCGAAAAATTAACCTTAGAAGGACCACGTGAAATTCGTCAATTAATTCAAGGAGTGAATTTTTTAGCCAAGCGGTTAAAAGATATGGAAGAAATGCGCGGAAGACTGCTAGCAAATCTTGTTCATGAATTGGGAAGGCCGCTTGGAGCTATCCTATCTGCTATTCATGCTCTGAAACAACCAGCAGGTGAAGATCCCATAATCCGTAAAGAGTTACTTGATGGTATGGAAAATGAAATATCGAGAATGCAGCCGATGCTGGATGATCTTGCCCAGCTGCACGGACAGGTTCTGGGTACCCTTAAATTGAACCTCAAAAAGGTAAATCTTAACGAGTGGTTATCTTCAGAATTACTTCACTGGCGCGCTCTGGCAATAGAAAAGATTCTGGATTGGGAAGCAAATATCCAGCAGAATCTCCCCCAACTTTCAATTGACCCCGATCGAATGGCTCAGGTTATCGGAAATTTAATCAGCAATGCGATTAAATACACCTCTCCCGGTGGGAGAATAATCCTTATTGCACGATCCACTCAGGAAGAGGTGCTGATCCAGGTTAGCGATGATGGACTGGGTATCATAAAAGAAGAACAGGAGCGGGTTTTTGAGCCTTTTTACCGCAGCAGCAAAAATAAAAGGTTCCCCCAGGGCTTAGGGCTTGGATTAACGATTGCACGCGATATTGTGAATGCGCATGGCGGCAGGATAACAATCAATAGCGAATTGGGTAAAGGCAGCGATTTTATTATTTCCTTGCCAATAAAATAATTTGATTGAGGTTCGAATTAGTATAGTAATTAAATGCCAGCCTGCAAGGTCGATTTTCGTAACGCTGCAATATTCTCAGCAATATTGCCGTTTTTAAATACCGCTGAGCCTGTCACAAGCACAGTCGCTCCCGCACCAACCACAAGGGGCGCCGTATTAACGTCTATCCCTCCATCAACCTCTATTTCAACTAAATTAAAACCAGAAGTATTTAACATCTCTTTTATTCGGGCGATACGGTTTGTGCTTTCAGGGATGTAAGATTGACCGCCAAAACCTGGATTAACAGACATTACCAGGACATGGTCAACATAAGGTAGGGTTTCCTCAATGAGAGCGACCGGTGTACCAGGATTCAATGTAATGCCGGCTGAAATTCCACTTTCTTTAATTTGTTGGATTACCCTATGAATGTGAGGGCAGGATTCGATATGAACAGTGATATTATCCGAACCTGCTTTTACAAAATCGGAGATAAAGCGCTCCGGGTTTGTAATCATAAGGTGGACATCGATTATTACGTTACTGCCCTTTACTATCGGTTTGATAGTCGAGACAACCATATGTCCAAAACTGATGTTAGGGACAAAGTGTCCATCCATCACATCCACATGTAAATAGTCTGCGCCAGCGACAATCGCCTCCTCCACCTGCTGGCCAAGAATTCGAAAATCCGCTGAGAGAATTGACGCTGCAATTTTTACACTCATTTTTTCCTCTCCAGAACACTTATTCCCATAATACCGGCAACAATCACTACATCCGCCATATTCAGAAATAATCCGTGCTCAACTATTCCAGGTCTTTCGGACAGTACTCTGGCAAGTTTATATACATCATTAATGCCCTCGGGGAAATAGCAATGGGCAATATAATTGTTATTATCTGTCAGGGTGGGCTTACCGCTGTCGAGATGATTTAAAATGGCATCGCATCCAAGACTGTTTAACCACTTAACCGTAGCATCCGCTTCAAACTGAACTATCTCCACCGGTACAGGATTTTTTATCCCTAATTTCGGGACCACTTTTGATTCATCAACAATCACCAGAAAGATATCGGCAGACGTTTCCACAATCTTTTCACGTAAAAGCGCGCCACCCATCCCTTTTATCAAATTAAGATCTGGATCAACCTCATCCGCTCCATCTACAGCGATATCCAGTTCAGGGTGTTCTTTCAGGGATGTTAGCGGTATGCCAACTGCGCGCGACTGCGCTGCCGTTGTCGTGGAAGTTGGGACACCGCTTATATTACTTAATTTACCCGATTGAATTTTTTTACCCAGGAGATCGATGAATATACGAGTTGTTGATCCCGATCCAAGACCCAGGACCATACCATCCTTAATATAATCTAACGCCTTTTCTGCAGCTTGTTTCTTCAACTCCACAGATTTTTACCTTCATAATTCTCTGGCTGTCATTATAAACTGGATTCAGGAGAAATTTTCCTTGTTTCCGCTTGACAAAAATTTTATATTTGAGTTTTTTTATCAAGACTGGCCAGTCTGGTCCCAACATGGGATTAGACAACCGCAATTATTAAATTTGCACATGATCTTCCATAGCTGTTAAAATTAAGCACCTAAATCCTTCCATGGGGGTTAGAATACACCTTCGAAGAATTTTTTCAAAATCAGGATAAAGAATATATACAGGTCGCAATTCATAAATGAATGATGGTATAGATTACAACCGTAAGTGGTTAGCCTTAGCGGCAGTTGCAATGGGGATCTTCCTGGCAACCATCGATTCCAGTATTGTTAATGTGGCCTTGCCAACCTTTGAGCGGGAATTCAATACAAATTTTGCTACTGTGCAGTGGGTTGTACTGGCATATCTGCTTACAATAGCGACGTTACTGTTAACAACCGGCAGGTTAGCGGACATAAAAGGAAAGAAACCAATTTACACTACCGGGTTTATTGTCTTTACAGTGGGATCTTTCCTTTGCGGACTTGCACCCACTATTACTTTATTGATCATTTTCCGGGTATTACAGGCTACCGGCGCGGCAATGATACTCGCTCTGGGTATGGCGATTGTCACAGAATCATTCCCTCCCTCAGAAAGAGGCAAAGCCCTGGGAATAACCGGCTCGATTGTTTCAATTGGAATTGTTGTCGGCCCGACTCTGGGTGGTTTTATCATTGATTTGTTTACATGGAACTGGATTTTCTTTGTGAATATCCCGGTGGGTATTATCGGGATTTTTATGGTGCTTAAATTTATTCCAAATAATAAACCTGAGGGGGGTCAGAGTTTCGACATTGCTGGAGCAGTATTTTTACTAGTAAGCCTTCTAACCTTTCTAATTGCGTTGACCTTTGGGCAGCGAGTGGGATTTACGGATTTCCGTGTTATTGGCTTGTTACTGGTTTCAATTCTATTCCTGGTCCTTTTTGTATTTACCGAACTTCGAATTGAGCAGCCAATGATAGATTTGCGGTTGTTTAAGAATAAAATTTTCAGCATCAGTCTTATTACCGGATTCCTTACATTTTTTACCATTGCTGGGACGATTATCCTGATGCCCTTCTATTTAGAAAACAACCTGGGTTATGAAACACGCCAGGTGGGAATGTTGCTGGCAGTTTTGCCCATAGCAATGGGGATAATCTCTCCCATATCGGGGACTCTTTCCGACCGTTTCGGCACCAGATCTATTGCTGTACTTGGTCTGGTAATTTTATTGATTGGATACATGTCCCTCAGCCAGCTCTCAATGGAAACCTGCACGGTTGAATTTCTGGCTCGCTTTTTTCCGGTTGGGCTTGGAATAGGTATTTTTCAATCTCCAAATAACAGCACAATCATGGGAAGCGCCCCAAAAGGCCGCCTGGGGATTGTATCGGGAATGCTTGCAGTAAATCGCACTATCGGGCAGACGACAGGAATCGCAATTCTAGGCGCATTTTGGGCCAGTCGAGTTGCCTTTTTCAATAGAGGCTCAATAGTTGTCAGCGCAACTGAAGCAGATTCTTTCTATCAGGTGCTTGGTTTGAAGTCTACATTTATACTAATTTCAATCATAATTACAATTGCTCTGGGGTTCAGTATTTGGGGTTTGATCCTCGAGCGTAATAAAATTAAATCCACTAGAAAGATTCAATCCAGAATCTAATTTTCGATACCCGCCAAAGTGCAAACACGAACAGCCAATAATTTATTTAATCGAAATATCGCTCTACCACAGGACCATGGTTCATGGGTATTTTTACTCAGCCCGCTGTTAATTGGACTGTTTGCAGCACCGAATTGGTCGTTGGCGACTTTATTATTGATAATTGCTTCATTAACTGGATTCTTAATCCGCCAACCGATTACCCATCTAGTAAAGATATACAGCAATCGGCGACCAAAAATTGATACAAAGGCCTCGGTATTCTGGGTTGTCCTTTACTCATCTATAGGTTTTATCTGTGTATTGGGATTGGGATATCTGGGTTTCTCCTACATCATGCTTCTGGCGCTCCCTGGAGTTGCAGTTTTTACCTGGTACCTGATCCTGGTTACCCGGAGAAATGAAAGAAAGCAGGGTGGGGTAGAAATTGTCGCCAGTGGAGTTCTTGCGCTTTCAGCCCCGGCCGCATACTGGGTTGGTGCAGGTAAACCCGATCCAACCGGGTTGGTATTATTTTTACTGGTATGGCTGCAGTCAGCCGCCTCTATTGTATACGCATATGTTAGATTGGAACAAAGACACTTGAAAGAAATACCTGGTGTTGCAGACAGATTCAAATTAGGCAAAAGGGCATTGCTTTACTCTTCATTCAATTTATTCTCAGTATTAATATTTTCAATAACTGGTATTCTTCCTATCCTTCTACCAATTCCTTACCTGATCCAATGGATAGAAGTTATCTGGGGAACTTATCATCCTGCAGTTCAAACAAAACCTGTCCATATCGGACTCCGGCAGCTCGTGATCAGTACAATTTTTACAATCACATTTATCATAACCTGGAACATATAACAACCCTGGTTTAAGGCTTGGGAAATTCACCCAAACTCCCCCTCCTTCTCCAATATTTTATAGACAGGAATTTTTTATACCCTCAATTAATAAAATCGTAACTAAGAAAGAACCTGGGTGTTTCCAGTTTGGAAAGAGGTTAAATCCAAAAACTGGCGCATTAGTAAAATAAAACAAATAGACCCGCATCAATCTAGATATCCTAAAGGGAGAATAAAAATGGCTGATGAGATTATCCAACACCCTGAAGAACCAGATGACTATCAGGAGGAAAAACCTTCAGAATCTTACGACGTTAAAGAAGAACGTGATGTAGAAGTACCAATGGAAGAAATATTTACCTACGATATTTCAAGCGATGACAAGTTATGGGCGGCCTTGAGTTATCCGATTGCACTGGTTGGAATTATTGCTTTGTTAATGGAAGATAAAAAGGAAAGGCCTTTTATTCGATTTCATGCAGTTCAGTCAATTGTGTTTAATGTGATTCTATTGGTCTTAATTATTCTTCTGAGTATCCCCACCGCTGGATGTGTCTCCCTGCTGTGGCTGATTACATTCTGGCCTGCATTTGATGCTTATCAGGGCAGATACACCAAGATCCCGGTAATCACAAATTTTATTCTGAAACAGGGGTGGGCAAAAAATTAACCTTTGCATGAATGCTGGCAAACAATTATTCGGGATCGAGCGATAATAATGAAAACCAGGGTTAATCATTAATCAACAAATCCTGACATAAAATCTGGATTAAAAGACGCGGGTATATTTAGCCTGCGTTTTTTATTTACGACAAATTAATTGCCAGAATGATAAAATAACTCCTCCACAAGACTTAAGAATAAGGTTTTGGAAATGTCAGATAATTGTGAAGAACGGTTTTCGCTAGTCGCCCCAAGAGAGACTGTCCAAATTTATTTAGACAATGGCAGGGTAGTGGAAGGACCCCGAGGTTGCGAAATTGGCCAGTTCCTAAAGATTATTGAAGAACCACAGGATCCACCTATTGTGGGTGCCATCGTCAACGGGGTGCTGCGCGAGCTGCCTTATAAAATTGATATGGACTCCAGAGTGACACCAGTGACAATGGCAGAAACAGATGGTATGCGGATTTACCGGCGTTCATTAATTTTTCTGCTTGATACTGCCTTTGACCGCATGTTCCCAGAAGCAGTTTTGCATGTCGACCACTCCATCGCCTCCGGTGGTTATTATTGCAGAGTAGAGGGACACCCTACCCTTTCAAAAGTTGAATTAAAAACTTTAGAAAAATCAATGCGTACAATAGTTGAGAAAGACCTGCCATTCAAGCGCGAAGAAGTACCCCTTCAAGAGGCAATCGAATATTTCACTGAAGAATCTGAACTGGATAAAGTACGTTTATTATCCCACCGCAAAAAGGACTATCTAACCATATACGAACTTGATGGTCATTATGATTACCACCACGGTTATATGGTACCTTCTGCTGGCTTTTTACAGTGGTTCAGCCTGGAACCAATGGAAGATGGATTTACTCTCCGTTTTCCCAAACAGAGTGAACCGACCAGCCTAACGACATTCAAACAATATCCAAAACTGTTATCCACATTCCGCCGTTACCGGAAATGGCTGTCGCATTTAGGGATTTCTAGCGTGGGTGCATTAAACGACGCAATCAAAAACGAGAAAATCCACGAGGTTATTCTTGTTTCCGAAGCGCTCCACGAACAGTGGATAACTGATATAGCCTCCACTATCCATACCCAAAAAGAAAAAATCCGGGTTGTCATTGTTGCGGGACCTTCCGCTTCAGGAAAAACAACATTTTCAAAACGATTGTCCATCCAGCTTCTGGCGCATGGAATTGCGCCATTTCCGCTTGAAATGGACAAATTTTTTATCGACCGGGATAAATCACCGCGCAATAAAAACGGAGAATTGGATTTTGAATCGATTCATGCCATCGACCGTGCTAAATTGTCAAAAGACCTTCAACGTTTGATCGCTGGAGAAAAAGTCCAACTTCCACACTTCAACTTTTTTACAGGAAAAAGTGAGCCCGGAGAGGAAATTCAACTGACCTCAAATGAAATTATCATCCTGGAGGGAATCCATGGGTTAAATCCGGAACTGATTTTAAACTTCCCTTCCGATCGGACGTTCCGCATTTATGTATCTGCCTTAACTCAACTAAACCTGGACAGGCATAACCGGATATCCACCACAGATAACCGGTTACTTCGCAGGATTGTGAGGGACGATAGAGAACGCGGTTACTCAGCGCGAGATACTATCCAGCGCTGGGAATCTGTCAGAGATGGTGAGAGGAACAATATTTTTCCATACCAGGAATTTGCGGATGTGATGTTTAATTCAGCCCTTTCCTATGAAATGTCAGCTTTAAAATCACTGGCGGAACCAATATTACGCCAGGTTCCATTTGGGACCCCTGAATACGTTGAAGCGAAAAGGTTGCTGGCAATTCTGGGCTGGTTCCTTCCGCTGGATGTAGGATTAATCCCCGATAACTCGATTATCAGAGAGTTTATCGGTAACTCGATTCTGAAAGATTTTTCATTATGGGGAAATCATTAAAAGTTACCTGAAACAATTCACCATTTACCATCACTTAATGATCATTTGTGAAAACAAAAACCATAAACCTAATAAAATCCAGAGAATAACCAGCATAAATATCGGCCAATAACGGCGGATAGTTATCAAATACTGAGGGCTGGATTGTTTCTCGGCTGGCTGCCGGTTAATTTGGAACAGTTGCGATTCTTCTGTAATTTCTGGAAATATTAAAGTATATGTTGGAACAGGCGGAATTGTAGCAGTGGCAGAAATAATTAGTGTGTCGGTAATTTGAAGTGAAGGTTCAATTACCGTATCAACTAGACCCGATGCTTCGTCAAATTCTGCCTGGTTGGAAAATTCATATTCAATCTGAAATCCAAAATCCGGTTGGGTAGTTTTATTCCTGATGTTTTCCCCGCCATTATTAAATGAACTGCTAAATCCCAGGACGACCACCACAGAAAGGATCACCCCGAAATGTGAACTTTTTGCTGTATTCTTGAACTTATTATAGTGACAGAGTGTTGTTTTTATAATCCAAATTCCAGATAATTAAGGAACAAAATATTCACAATCAACGCTTTTTATTATACCAACCGGATCAATCTGGAAAAAATAACTCGCACAGATATTGCAACAACGCTGAAATAAGTAATTAGACGGTTTTAATGTCAGGCTAATGTAATAAAACACCTGAAAATAGGTAAAAATTGAAACCCTACCGGCAGGTCCCTATAATTGCAGTATCAGTCACTGTTACAGCCATCTTGCTCATTCTGGTTGGAGTGAAATTGCTGGACATTCTGACCCTGGAGGAAACGATACTGCCAACTGTTTCCCTCCACAAGGCGACTGATCTTGAAGAAATTGAAAGCGCTATTCTCGAAACAATCGATTCACAGAAGCAGGAAGCGATTGTTTACCTTATTCATGAAACGGAGATAGATAATATCCAGATATCAAAGGATGGCAATTGGGCTATAGCCTGGTTGACGCCGATTGATCCGCAGACCGGTGAACCGGTCCCGGCTGAACCGGGATTGGCGATCCTGAAACACGAAGACGCCGGCTGGAAAGTTATTCTCCCCCATAATCCCGAATGGATGCCGGTTCTGTTAGAAGTTCCCGAGGATTTATTACCCGCCGAATTAAGAGCACACTGGGTTGATACTGGCGTATACCAGATTGAAGCGACAGCAGGCCTTGGCCCTTACGGGGGTTATTATCTGCCCTGGGCTGGTGGTGAGACGCTTTATTTAACTCAAAGCGTTAAACATGATGCTTATACTCCCAGCGGGACCGCCCATTATGCGTTTGACTTTGCCAGGGGGGGTTATCCCAGCGCAATGTTTAACGTCCATGCCGCCAAGGGCGGCACGGTTTATAAAGCTGCCTGGTCATATTCCAACGGGAATCCAAATTATTCCAACCTGCTTGTGCTCGAGGACACCACAACTGTACCAACTACCTACCAGCTCTATATGCACCTGGCGAAGGATAGTATCCCGCCGGAGTTTCGCATAAAGGGTAGATATGTGGGGCAGGGCCAGTTCATCGGCGTAGCAGATGATACCGGTGTGAGTACCGGGAATCATTTACACTTTCATGTTCACACCAACCCCACTTCCTACTGGGGCAGGTCTGTAGATATAACCTTTGAGGATGTACTAATCAACAGCGGCAGGCCCCGCTACGGCGGCGACTTGCGCTACTGCAAAAACGATTCGGTTTTCCAGGATGTTTGCGAGGAGACCAGTTACAGTTACACCTCACGAAATTACCCGGACCCGGATTACATTCCCCCAACCGGAGACATTACCTCCCCTTTAAATGCTTCGATTATCGCGACTGACACTGTCAAGCTGGAAGGTTGGGCAAGCGATGAAGGTTCAGGAATTAGAGGGGTCCAATTTATCGCTAATTATTCAGATGAATGGCTTCCAATCAGCGAGGTCTTCACAACCACAAATTTCACCTTCAACTGGAATCTTTGCAGCGATAAAATACCGGATGGGCCGGTGGGTATTGCGCTGGATATTGAAGACAATTTCTTAAACAAAGCCCCAGGACTGCCGGGTCTGAAGCACATCTTTAAAGAATTTGACTGCCCGCCAATCACTGCGGATTGTTTACCATCAGATAGTGAGATCGCCCTTTTCTCAGGGCCAGATTTTACAGGTTCTTGTGTTGTACTCGGAGTTGGTGACTATACGCAGTCAAACAACTTCGAGGAAGTCGGCCAGAATAATGCCGAATCCATAATGGTAGGTGATAACGTAATGCCAACCCTGTTTATGGGCAGCGACCTTACCGGACGGGGCGAAACATTCACCAGCGGCGACAGTAATCTGTCGGACAACCGGGTTGGGGCAAACACCCTTTCATCAGTAAAAGTACAGTCCAGAGCAGCATTGCCCAGAATTCCCGTTCTGATTTCGCCAAATTACAGCGCGGTATACAATTCAGATGACACTTTCAGCTTTTCCTGGGAGAATCCCGGCGGCGGCACTCAATTCCAGGCTCGCATTAATGTTAATAGTAATGAAAATATTACATCTCCATGGTTATCTTCTCCCAATTGGGAGGTAAATTCCCTTCCTCCGGGGAGTTATACCTGGCAGGCAAGGTCAATGAACGATAATGCCACCAGCGGGTGGAGCACTTTCCGCTACTTTTATATTCAACCAACTGACTTCGTGGGTGCAGCAGAAACAGCGCCTTTCCGCGATGATATGGAGAGTTCGAATCAGAACTGGGCAAACAGCAAGAACTGGGAGCTAACCCAAACAGAGAACCACACGATTGGCGGAAGTACAAGTTACAGATATGATGTTGGCGAGGTCACAGGCTATGATAATGGTTCACCCAATTCAGGTTATCTCACTTCGCCAAAAATCCAGATCCCAGCAGACAGCGAATATTTCTTGAGATTCTGGTACAGATATGAGACCGAGTCAAATTTCCAGCATTGGGACCAGCGACGGGTACAGGTTTCGGTTGACGGAGCTCCCTTTGAGAACATCCACCAGCTGCTGGATGACCTGACTGACCAATGGCACCAAAGTCCAGCCATTCCATTGTCAGACTACTCCGGGAAAACCGTCAGGATCAGATTTTTCTTCACAACCCTCGATAAGGAATTCAACGCCTTCAAGGGCTGGTACATCGATGACGTTTCTATAACAGACACGCCTCCATCTGATTGCGCTGACGCGGGAAACACACCATTATTTGCGGAGCAGATCGAATACGGCGACACTCTGAATGGGTCAATCTGCCCGGGTGGGGATTTAGATTACTATTCCTTTTACGGAAACCGCGGGGACAAGATTGGGGCGGTGATCGATACAGCCTCATTGGGATCTCCTCTAGTTACTTATTTACAGCTTCTCGACAGTGATGGCGCCTCAATTCTGGCTGTTTCCAGCGAACAGACAGGATCAGAAATCTGGTCCTCATTCCTGTCTTATACTCTAACCCGGGATGGGGATTACTACCTGAAGGTCAGATCCACAAACCATCCCTCTGATGGAGCTGAAAACTATAAATATAGTTTGAAACTGGTTAACGACAATGAGAAACCAGCCGTATCCTTCACAAATCCCCAGGATGGCCAGGAGATCTCCGCGGGTCCGCTCACCCTTCAGGTGGATGCAAGTGATAAAATTAGCGCTATCAGTTATGTTGATTTTTACTGGCTTCCTCCCGGTAAGGATTCAAACTGGGCGTTAATCGGACAGGATAGGGACGGAACGGATGGCTGGAGTCAGATTATCGAAATACCGGATTCTCCCGATTTATCAGATATTGTTTTCTACACGCGGGCTTTTGACTGGGCTGGAAATGGTTCAAGCGCCATCTTTCCAGGAACGGCAGTTAAGCTGCTTTACTTTCCAATTGTCGGTGCGGACGACAGGTGATAACCTGTGAAGTTGATCATACAGATCCCAGCTTACAATGAAGCCAAAGTCCTTTCCGAAACGTTAGCGGGGCTCCCAAAAGAAATATCCGGAATCGATGAAATCGAGTATCTGGTAGTTGACGACGGCAGCACAGACAATACTTCTGCAGTTGCTGAGTCGAACGGCGCCCACCACGTAGTTAGATTGTCGCAGCATTCCGGTCTTGCAGCCGCTTTTATGGCTGGGCTTCAAAATTCCCTGGAAAATAATGCCGATATTATCGTAAATACTGATGCGGATAACCAGTATTATTCAAATGATATAAATAAGCTTATCCAACCAATACTCTCTGGGCAGGCAGACATTGTGATCGGGGATCGCGGTGTCGCCAATATTGAATCTTTTTCAATCTCAAAACGTTTACTGCAGCAGTTCGGGAGTTGGGTTATAAGCAAAGCCTCCGGAATTAAAACGCCAGATGCAGCCAGCGGATTCAGGGCAATCAGCCGGGATGCAGCCATGCGCACGTTTGTGATGAGCGGCTATTCCTACACCCTGGAAACGCTGATACAGGCGGGAGCGAATAATCTCAATGTCGAATTTGTACCGGTAAGGACCAACCCGGATACAAGGCCTTCCCGCCTGATGCGAAATATCCCCCATTACCTAATCTACTCAGGAACGACCACTATGCGCGCTTATACAATGTACCGACCACTAAGAATATTTACAATTACTTCCGGCTTGTTGATTATCCTCGGGGTTATACTGGGAATTCGCTTTTTATATTTCTACTTTAATGGACAGGGCTCCGGACATGTCCAGTCGCTCATCTTAGCGGCTGTCCTCCTGATCGTTGGATTTCAGGTTCTCTTGATTGGATTGCTGGCGGATTTAATTGGATTCAACCGCAAGATTTTAGAAGAACTTCTCTACCGAGTCCGCCGTATCGAATTGGATGAAGAAAACGAGAACCTCTCTGAAGTCAACCATTAGATGAAAATCCTCCCCAGCCTAATTGCGGCTGTTCTGGCAACCGTTTGCCTTGGCCTGTCAGGCTGTTCACCACTAGTCTTTGATGGGCAATCTCAAAGCTCAGAAACGATAGAATTGACCCGGGAATTCAGCCTGGGCCAAACATTCCTTCCCCAGTATGATGGACTCGATGGTGTTCTTCTCTATCTGGAGCCATCCTCATCCGGGGATGGCTTGATAACACTCAAGCTCAGGTCTGACCCAAACCAGGACTCAAATTTACGGGTCAGCACTATATCATTGGACAATATCACCTCCCCGGGTTATTACAATTTTAGATTCCCGCCATTAAAGGAAAGCCGTAAAATTGGTTTCTATTTTATTTTAAATTTAAAGGGGGATGGGAGCGTGAAAGTTGGGACTTCATCTGGGGATACTTATCTGAATGGCTCCTTATACCGTAATAATAAACCGCGGGACGCACAGATCAATTTTAAACTTTCCCATAATCGCAGGTTTGCCACCCAGGGTTTATTGAGAGAATTCGCAGCCTGGGGAGCTGTTATCGGAATCAGTATTTTCCTGTTCATAATCCCCGGATGGGCACTGCTCAGTTATTTATGGGGCAAATGGGTCTCAATCCACTGGGCAGGGAAACTTGCCACATCTGTAGGCATCAGTCTATCAATATATCCAATCATCTTACTCTGGACAAATTTTTTCGGAATGCAATTGGGATTGTTATATGCATGGATCCCAGGTGTGATAGGCGCAACAACCATACTCTGGCGATCACGAAATAAATTCAAAACCATCCCTGGCTATTTCACAAAAACTGGATTCAGATCCTGGTTTACTCTCCATTCTGATCTTGTTCCAGATATTGTGCTGGTAATAATTCTCATACTTGTAATTATTTCCCGGTTCTGGCTTGTCCGCGAATTATTTGCTCCGCTTGGAAGCGACCCAGTTCACCACACAATGATCACCCAATTGCTGGTTGAAAAAGGTGGATTGTTTGATACCTGGGAACCTTACAACGATCTCCGGACCTTCACTTATCATTTTGGTTTTCATTCCGCATCAGCAGCCTTTCAATGGATTACCGGCGTTTCTTCGCCCAGATCTGTTCTATGGATTGGGCAGGTACTTAATATCTTTGCAGTTATCGCCGTCTACCCGCTCGCCAGGCGGATTAGCCGCAACCAGTGGGCTGGAATTTTCGCTGTTCTAGTCGCAGGTCTGGTCTCACAAATGCCGAATTATTTTCTAAACTGGGGGCGCTACACCCAGCTAGCGGGGATGGTGATAATGCCTGCGGCTGTCCTGCTTTCCTGGGATGCTCTGGATGAGATTCAATTTGACCGCAAGTTAATCTCTCTAGCCTGGATTGCCTGGGGAGGCCTGGCTGTTACCCACTATCGAGTGATCGCACTGGGATTGATCTTTTTCCCGGCATACCTGCTCATTTTTACTCCAAGGAAACGTCTGATCAATAATTTAAAAAATTCCTTCTGGATTTTGATTGGGGGAGGATTGCTGGTTCTGCCCTGGGTATTCCAGATAATTTCCGGCAGGTTTCCAGTTCTTCTCGCCAATTGGCTTTCGAGACCTGCGCGTGCTTTATCCACCAGGGCAATTCAATTTAATCAAATCCAGAATCTATCAACTTATCTTCCGGTGTCAACCTGGGTCCTGCTCGTCATCAGCTGGGGCTGGGCGGTTTGGAACAGGAATCGTGGGATTATAACTTTAAGTTTGTGGTGGTTCCTTGGATTATTGATTGCGAATCCACACTGGTTAAGATTACCCGGATACGGCGCCTTATCGAACAAGATAGTATTTTTAGCGATTTATTTCCCTGCCTCAATCATCATCGGCACATTTCTGGGATGGGTTATATCCACCTTGCAATCTAAAAATCTTACCAGCGGGACCAGCAGAATATTGTACATTCTGGTTGTAATTGCCGTATTGGTTTTGGCTGTCTGGCAGGTAAACGCGCGCCAATCTGACCTGCACCTGAATGAAATGTTTGTGACCCATTCCGACTTGATTGCATTCGACTGGATAAAGGACAACCTGCCTGAAGACTCGAAGTTCCTGGTCAATTCGTATGACCCGTTTGGAAATAACTGGTGGCTGGGGAATGACGCCGGCTGGTGGCTGCCGCTTTACACATCCCTTTCATCCAATCTGCCACCTATGATATATACGTACGAACAGGGTCCGGATCCTGAATATTCCGATCGGATCGCTATAATACCTCAAACCATTCAAGCAGAAAGTCTGATCAGTGCAAATGTTCTATCGCTCCTGGAAGAAAGAGGCATCACCCATATTTACGTTGGACAGCTCCAGGGCGGAAATATTGACGGGGAAGAAATGAAATTATTGAACCAACTGATTGACAATCCACAATTTAAGCTGGTTTATCACCAGGACCGGGTCTGGATCTTTGAAATCATTAATTAGAATTCTTTCTCCTCCTGGGTGTAACGATACTTTCAGCCGGTTGTGCCGGGGTTGTTCGACCGGAGCAGATCGACCATCAGGATTATGTGCCTATTCAGGAAAATCAAATTATTGGCCAGACTTTCCTGTCCCGCTTTGACGCTCTCAATGGTTTTCAAATATATCTCCAGCCCGAACCCGGGGCTCATGGCAAAATCCATTTTTATTTATATGACAGCCCTGATCTAGAAAAGCAGGTCGCTTTTAACTCAATAAATATTCCTGAATTCGAAAAACCTAACCCAACTATCATCCAATTTCACCCTATTAAATCATCCCAGGATGAGAGATTTTATGTTTTTATTGAATGGGAAGGAGAAGGACAGCTTCTGGTCGAAAGCTCCTCCATCGATTCATATATCAACGGAAGCGGTTATCTGGACCATCAACCGGGAAATTTCCAGCTCAGATTCGATTTGAGTTACGATACTGAAATGTTATTGATGGGGATGATAAAAGGGATTTTGGAGTGGGCTTACTGGCTGCTGGTAGCTGGAGCTTTTTTCATTATCCCCGGGTGGGGTTTACTGGGTTTGTTGTGGCCTGGCTGGTCAAAATATTCCTGGGCAGTCAGGTTCGCATTGAGCGCCGGGTTGAGCCTGGCGATCTATCCCATATTGTTTCTGTGGACTGATGTATTTGGTATCCATCTGGGCGCCTTGTACGCCTGGCTGCCCGTCCTTCTGGGTGCTGCTACAATTTGCTGGAATTTCCGCGAGAATTTTCAACCTGGAAAGTTCACAAAATTAACCAAGGGGTTAACCTTCTCGTGGGCTGATATTACAATGGTCCTGGTAATGCTGCTGACATTTTCCATCCGATTCTGGATAATTAGAAATATCAGCATTCCATTATGGGGCGATTCATACCAGCATTCAGTCATCGCCCAGTTGTTAGTAAACCATCGCGGTTTATTTTCAAACTGGCAGCCATACGCAGAACTGTCAACGCTCACATACCACTTTGGATTTCATTCTTTCGCTGCGGTCTTTCACTGGGTTACAAAACTACCTGTCCCCCAATCGACACTGATCACCGGTCAAATATTGAATGGTTTGGCGGTAATTGCCCTAGTTCCTTTAGCATTAAAAGTTGGATCAAATAAATGGTCCGGGTTATCTGCAATCATAATCAGCGGTTTGCTGATACCAATGCCCAATTATTATGTAAATTGGGGTCGTTACACTCAACTGGCGGGTCTGGTAATCCTGCCTGCTGCGGTTTACCTTTTATGGGAATTGTTCGATCGTAAGGAAATCCAATGGAAATGGCTTGTAATCATCTGGATCATACTTTCCGGGCTGGCTTTAACCCATTACAGAGTCATTTTATTCTTGCCTACATTTATTGTTGCATATCTGATTATTAATTCAAGAGATGCCTTCACCTTTAAATTTCTCCTTCTCGTTTTATTGGCTGGAACAGGCGCATTAATTATTTTTTTACCATGGTTGGTCCGTTTGTTGGACAGCAGTATCCTATATCATTTTATTAATCAACTAATTACGTTTCCCAATCAAGTCCCCCAATTAAGATTTCAAAGAAACCAAATTGGCGACATTTTCGGTTTTCTTCCCGTGCTGCTCTGGATAATCCTTCCGTTTGTGATCGCCTGGGGGTTGTGGAGGCGCGTTAAAAATGCTGCTGTCATTTCCCTCTGGTGGTTTCTGCTTTTTTTGTTCACAAACCCCCACTGGTTCAATTTACCGGGAATTGGCATAATTACAAATTTCGCATTCTTTATTTCGCTGTATTTACCTGCGAGTGTGCTGATCGGCGGAGCGGTTGGTTGGACGATTGCTGGTTTTCAAACACGGTGGGACAGGTTGAAACAAAATCAAGCCGGGTTTGCCTCCCTACCGGAATGGTTGATCTCCATCTGTATCCTTGTATTTGTCTTCGTGATATCACTCTGGGGGATGAATCAAAGAAGGTTTGACATAGATTTCTTAACCCATTCCCTGGTTACCTCTCCGGACCTGGAAGCCATGGAATGGATAAAAAAATCAATTCCTCCTGATGCAAATTTCCTGGTTAATTCAACCCCAGCATTTGGCGATATCGCGATTGTAGGCACTGATGCTGGCTGGTGGATTCCGCTTCTCACCGATCGTAAAACAACCCTGCCCCCACTAAACTACATTTCCGAAGAAAGCAGTATTCCCGAATACCGGAAGAATATTACTGCCCTCTCTTCAGAAATCAACTCTAAAGGATTTGATGATCCGGATGTTATTAAATTACTGAGAGAGAATCGCATCACTCATATTTTCCTGGGGCAGAGGGGGGGAAAGGTTAACACAACGATCTCCCCAATTTCTCCTTCCACATTATTGGATCATCCACTTTTCGATCTGTTATACAATAAGGATCAGGTCTGGATTTTTGAATTTATCGGATAAAACAAGGTTAATTCTCCGGCAAAAGATATCCATGAAAAGAAAAAATATTGTGGTAGTCACCAGTTCTTATACCAGGTATCCGGGTGATGCCACTGCGCCTTTTGTGAAATCAATTTGTGACCAGCTGGCGGAATTCGGGCACAAAATTGAAGTTATTGCCCCATACGACCCGGACATCAAACCCATGGATTACGGAATTGTGCATGTAAACCGTTATAAATATATCTGGCCGGATAGATTGCACAGGATGGGTCATTCGCGCTCAATGGATTCCAATTCCAAAATCCGCCTGCTTTCCTATTTTTTGCTGCCGTTTTTCCTGCTGAGCGGTATCTTAACTTTATGGAGAATTACATCAATACAGAATGCAGAGGTAATATATGCCCACTGGGTGGTTCCGAACGGATTGATTGCTGCCGTCGTCTCCAGAATCACTGGCATTCCATACATCATCAGCTTGCATGGTTCCGATATTTTTGTCGCGAAAAAAAAACCTCTTGATCGCAAAATGCGCCAGATGGATTTTCAGCGGTTCGAGTGCGGTGACCGCCTGCAGCCGGGACCTTCGAGACGCAGCCGTCGAACTTGGCGCTCCTGAAAACACACAATTGGTCGCCTGGGGTGCTGATCCTGCCAGATTTTCTCCCAACCTGAGGGCAAGGGCGCCAATTGAGAAAAATATTACGGACCAACCGCTCCGGATAACCTCGCTGGGTCGCCTGGTGGAAAAAAAGGGTTTTACCTTTCTCATCTCTGCATTGCCATCTGTTATAAAGGAATTTCCGAATGTCCAGTTGGTTATTGGCGGAAATGGACCATTATTGAATAGGCTAAAACATCAAGCAGATGAAATGAAAGTAACAAATTACATCCAGTTTCCCGGGGAAATAAATTGGGAGAAAGTCCCAGAATTCCTGGCAAATTCTGACATTTTTGTCCTGCCCTCAATTCCTGACAGGCATGGAAATGTTGATGGTTTGCCGACCGTGCTGCTTGAGGCGATGGGCAGCGCTGTCCCCGTGATCGCCAGTGACATAGGCGGGGTAAACCTGGTTCTGAATAACGGAATAAATGGAATGATTATACCGCCCGGCGATAGCGGGGCAATTGAAAATT
Source organism: uncultured Chloroflexia bacterium (assembly GCA_963793095.1). GTDB lineage: Bacteria > Chloroflexota > Anaerolineae > Anaerolineales > UBA4823 > CAVWDI01. The sequence continues at coordinate 98,667 of CAWBYY010000003.1, read as the reverse complement.
CAATTATAAGATTGATAAGAGACAAAGAAATGCGCAGCAATCTGGGAAAGGCGGCCAGAGATTCGGTTCTCAATGAATACAACTGGCGGTCTGTATGCCAGCAAATATCAAAATTGTTAAATGAGGCTGCCCTCGCTAATTAGTATTTACAGCGATTTTCAAGATGAAAATTTTATTCTTATTAACCCAGGATCTTGAAAGCCCTTCAGCATTGGGAAGAATTTTCCCGCTGGCAAGAGAATTGGTTATTCTTGGACACCAGGTAAATATGCTGGCATTGCATTCAAATTACCAGGATCTTATTTCAAATCTTGAACATAAGGATGGAGTAAATATCCGATATGCTGGTCAGATGCATGTAATGAAAAAGGGGGATCAAAAAACATATTTCACGGCCATAAATTTAATCTATTTATCCACATTAACAACCTTTTCCCTGATCTACTGGACATTAAGGACTAAAGCGGATATTGTCCATATTTGTAAACCCCATCCAATGAACAGTATTGCTGGGTTTGTTGGAAAAATAATAAATAGAAAGGTGATTTTCCTGGATTATGACGACCACGAAGCGGAATCGATGTTCTTTACAAAAGGCTGGCAAAAAAAGATCATTGAAATTTTTGAAAACAATACCCCAAAATTTGTCGATCATATCACCACCCACAATACTTACCTTGAAAACAGGTTGGTCGATTCGGGGATAAACCCAAAAAAAATCACTTACATTCCTACCTGTGTGGACTCAGTCAGATTTTCGGACATCGATCAGGAAAAATTAGATGTATTAAAGAAAAAACTGAATATTACCGATCAGAAAATAATTTCTTATATCGGTACACTCAGCCTGGTAAACCACCCTATCGATTTATTAATCAAAGCATATGCTTCTGTTCTTGAAGAATTCCCAAATTCCTTATTAATGCTGGTTGGCGGGGGACAGGATTATCAAATACTGGTAGAAAAAGTCAGACAGATAAACCTTAATAAAAATGTTATTTTTATCGGCAGAGTTTCACCCAGTCAAGTCCCCTATTATTACAAAATCTCTGATGTTGTTATAGATCCGGTTTACGATAATCCCGCCTGCCGGGGGCGGATACCCTTGAAAATGTTTGAAAGCTGGATATCAGGTGTTCCTTTTGTCACCGGGGACGTTGGAGATCGGAGATTTTTACTCGGAGATCCCCCGGCAGGGTATCTGGCTGCAGCAGGCAATGCGATCTCGTTGGCTGAGGGGATTAATAAAATTTTATATGATAATAAATACACCAAGGAATTAATTTTAAGAGGTTACCATCAAGGAAAATTATATATATGGAGTAAGCAAATATTAAGGTTAGAATCGGTTTATAAACTATATTTTTAAATAATACTTAAACCTGACAACTAATGATGGATCCAGTAGTAATTCTTGGTGCAGGCATTACCGGGTTAAGTGCCGGTTGGCTGTTATCAAAAAAAAATATCCCTTTCGTTATTATTGAAAAAAATTCTTACATAGGTGGATTGGCACGCAGCTTCCTATGGCATGGATTTTACTGTGATTTTGCTGCACATCGATTATTCACAACCGATGAAAGTGTCCTTCACCAATTTCTTAATCTTGTACCAATGGGTCGACATATCCGTCGCAGTAAGATTTATTTAAATGGACACTGGTTGGATGATCCTTTAAATTTATTCGAATTGGGTGTGAAACTCCCGGTGAAGGAAAAATTAAATGTGACGGCCAAATTTTTATTCCGGCCAAAGTTCATAGATGAAATGAATTTTGAGGATTATGTGCTTAAGCGATACGGGAAGGGAATGTACCAAATTTTTTTCCAACCATATACAGAAAAACTATTTGGGATCCCCGGTGAAGAAATTTCGTTACAATGGGCACAACAAAAAGTCAGATTATCCAATCCCTTAGACAATTATAGAGAAAATACAAAAACAAAATTTCAATATTTTTATTACCCTTTGCAGGGAGGATACGGTGCTATCTCTAATCAACTATTCAATGAAATTAAGGAAAAGGTGATATTGAATACATCTGTTTCAGGTTTTGAAATGTCAAATGGGGAAATTAATTCAGTCAAAATATCTAATGACAGCAAGTCTTCATACATTACTCCCACAGCAGTAATTTCCACAATTCCTATAACCAATACTTTAAGATTATTGAATAATGATATTCAAATGCCTTTCCAAAAAGTTGATGCTGTATATTTATTAATAAATAAACCCTTTCTAACTGATTATCATTGGATTTATTTTGTCGATAAAGATATCTCAATCAACCGATTAGTAGAATTTAAGAATTTAAGCAATTTTGAAACACCCCAATATCATACGGTTATTTGTGCTGAAGTTACCGAAAATGTTGAAGATCCTATCCATAAAGTAATTGAGGATTTAATCAAGGTGAACCTTATCGAAAAGGAAGATGTTCTTGACACGAAAAGAATACTTGAACGATTTGCTTATCCTGTGTACACATTGGAATATGAAACATTAGTAAAGCTTGCTAAATCCAAAATTCAAAAATATTCAAATTTATTCTCAATTGGTAGAGCCGCAGAATTCAAACATCGAGAAGCAGATGACAATTTTGCCATGGCAAAACAAACTGTCGATTTTATTTCTACCAGCTTTTATGAAGACAGAAAGATATTGCGGAAAGAAAAAATCCGAAGCGATGATAAAACCAGACCGAAGGTTTTCATTGTGCTGCTTGCATTAAACAATTATGCAGATACGCATGAGTGTATTACATCCCTTTTCCAATCTGATTTTCCAGATTTGAAAATTGTGTTGGTAGATAATGGATCAAAAGACAAGACACCAGAAAAAGTTCGGAAGAATTTTCCCCAGGTTTATGTAATTGAAAACAAACAAAATCTTGGTGTCCCTGCTGGTTACAACGTAGGTTTTACAGTACTCTCTTGACCAGGGTGCAAATTATGTTCTTATGCTTAACAATGATACAACAGTAGCAAAAGATATGATTAGCAAGCTTCTCGAGATTGCAGAAAATAAAGAAAATGCCGGAATAATAATGCCTAAGATATTTGTCTATGGAACTGAAAACGAAGTCTGGTCAAGAGGTGGTCGATATCGTCCCTTCCCTCCTGCGATATTATTGTCTGATAAAAGATCAAAAATTGATCAATTTCCAGTTAGACCCATTGAATATGCTCCAAGCTGTGGCCTATTGATTCACCGTAGTGCGTTCGAAAAAGCAGGATATTTTGATCCAGGGTATTTTTTCTTGTTTGATGACTGGGATTTTTCAGAACGAGTTCGAGCGCACGGTTTAGACATATGGTTCGTGAATGATGCAATAATGTGGCACAAGGTATCCCGAACCACACGTGGATCAAATTCACGGTTATACTGGTTTACATGGGGTGCAAGTACTGCTCGTTTTTATCGTCGGCACGGTAGGCCAGTCTGGATTTCTCTACCTGTACACGCAGGCTATATAGCGCTCAGGGAATTTATCTGGAACAAAAATTGGAATTATCTTCCTGATTTTTGGGAAGGTTTCAAAGAGGGAATGCGTAAACCATTGGGTCAAATACCTGCCTTTGAAAATCACATTTAAATATTTTACTTCTTTCTGGCAACGATCGTTAAAGTCGTTGAAATGGTTAATTTATCTGAAATATATAATGGGATTAGTGTAAATATTTTCCCGAAAATTGATAGATAAACCCTCATTAACCATTCTTTTATGTGAGGGTGTCTTGATTCCCATTCTTGAGTCCAAAAATCGATACTGTGTCCCAGAATTGCATGGCCACTAGAAATGCATTTTTCTTCAACTATTTGAAAGCCAATTTCATTCAAGATTTGACGTAACATGTTTATAGGAAAAATATATAAATGTCGCGGTAAATCCCATCCAGCCCAATACTTTCCAAATAATCTTGCCTCCCACCCTTCTAAGAACGGTATCGAAAAAAATAACCAACCTCCATTATCCAAAATGTTGTAAGCCTTTTGTAAACATAATATTGGTTGTTCCAAATGTTCCAGAACGTACCACATAATTATCAAATCGAATGAACTTCTTGAAAGCTCAACTTCTTCAAATCTCCCATTAATAATTGGTATTTGGAGTCTCTCTTTCGAGAAAAGGGCAGCCTTTTCATTTGGTTCAATCCCAAATGCATGCCATTCTCCTGTCTGTAGTAAGAGTTCTAAAAAACCACCAGTCCCACATCCAACCTCCAGAACCCTGCCTTTATCTACATATCTATTCACACATTGCTTTTTTTTCCAATTTCCAAATTGATGTATGAAATACTTAAAATTACTTACATGATGCTTATACAAATTTGAATATGATCTATATTCACTGGGATAAAACTTTATTAGTGAATCCCAATTTAAGCGTGGATTCTGACGAAAAAGTCCACAATTTTTACATTGAACAATTTGAAATGTTCCTGGCAATCTCTCCAATCTATCAGGACCATTGAACTCAACGGTGAATTCGGATGATCCACACCATTCACATACACAAAACTCCCAATATAAATCATTTTTCACAATCATTAATTAAAAATTCAAAATGACATATAAAATTGTGGAAAATGATAGACTTTATTTAATAAACAATTATTCCTATTGAAGATCATTTTTATATTTCGTTTTTTTTATATAATCAAAAACTTCCTCATAATTCTCAATTACAATTGATAAATCTTTTGGGGTGGTTTTTACATGATTCGAATAAACACGCGCATGCTGAATTCCCAGATAATCACATATACGATCAACAGTTATCTGATGGTCTTCGTTTTCGAGGAGATCATTTTCATAATGTATACATAAATTAGGAAAAGAGTTAATTATCTTCTCTTCAATTTGAAAATGCTTCTCAAAAAATGCCAACTCCTTATCGAGTTCTCTTGTATCAATAAAAATTGGGGGTAGTTCTTGTTCTCCTTGATCTTTTTTATGAAAAAATTTTTTTCTGTATAAAGCATACATATGGGAAAAAACTTGGCGAAAGATATTCCTTCTTTTCAAATTAATAATACGATAATCCAATTTATAAAGTTTGGATACAAATTCTTGTGGATGATTAATTTTTTGAATACCAAAATGATATGTATTCAATTTAAATCCAAAATTTTCTTTTTTTGACAGATATTCCTTGCAATGAATGTAATAATTTGGGGAAAATATCCTTTTTCTTAGAAGTTCATCATGACATTCGATATCTTGATGTGAATTTAATAAGCTTACAAGCAAACTACTTCCTGTTCTGCCGACAGTAAATATCAAAAACTTTCTGGAAGGTTCTTTTCTCTTTTTAAAATAAAAGGAAGAGTAAGTAAACCCTTCTCGAATATATCCTGTGTAGTCTTTTATCAATTTATTCTACCGATGAAAATTAAAAATACGTATTAATAATAAATATTTAATAGGGAAACCTTAATTGTTAGTTCGATCTCAATATTTAATATATATAAAAAGGTCGCATAAAATTATTTAAACGCTTGATATTAAAAATTTTTATTCAATTTTTAACCTCCTTTTTTCCAGTAAACACCAGAATAATCAATCCAATTCAGCCCATCACTAATACTATTTTGGTTTCGGTAGTCCTCAACAGCCTTCCTGCAGGCTTCTATTGCTCCATAATCATCAATAATTATAAAACCCCCTGGATTCAACTTAGGGTATAAGCTCTTTAATGAATCCATAGTTGATCCGTACATATCACAATCGATTCTTATTACTGACAATTCATTTATTGGAGCTGAAGATAATGTTTCCGAAAACCATCCCTTTATAAACTTTACTTGGTTATCCAATAAATCATATTTTCTGAAGTTGGTCTTAACCTTTTCTAAGGAAACTGATAATTCCCGTGCTTCATGGAATTTCAAGCCTTTGTCTTGTGGATATTTCTTAAGATCAGGTTCTGGAAGGCCTTCAAATGAATCAGCAACCCAAACTAATCTATCAGTAATTCGATAAGCTTTTAGAACTGCTCTCATAAAAATCGTACTTCCTCCCCTCCACACCCCAGCTTCAATTAAATCTCCACCTATATTCTTTGTGATTACTTCCTCAATACAAAATTGTATATTATCCAATCGTTTCAATCCTATCATTGAGTGTGCAAAAGGAGGTGGAGGCCAATTCATTCCTTCAATTCTTATTTCTTCATTAAACTTCTTTTGGGTAAAAACCCCAAAGCCTAACTTATCAAATAGGGCAATTATGCTAGAGCTAATAAAACCTCTCGGTTTTATAACTGGCCATAATTCATCATCACCATATATATAATTTATCAGTATTCGTTTTATTAAATCTAAATAAAGATCAGTACTTTGGTTTTCCATTTAAGGTATAAATTTGAATTATGAAATAGTGTGAAATGATATTTATAATTCAGAATAAAGACAGATAAGTATAATAACCCCAAATTGCATCAACACTAATCGACTATAGGTAAATTTTATTAGTCCATTATCTAGCTTAGAGTAATTTAAATCTATCGGATTCAGAGACATTGAGGTTTTTAATTCTAATAATATAAGCTAAAAATAATATTACGGTATTGACAAATAATCTAAATTAATGACCTGGTCTCTATCAGATTCTTTTACATCAACAAAAGCTATACCATTTTCTTGATAAAAATGGGCTGGAACTTCAAATCCATTTGTAGTGAGAATAACCACGGCATAAAGACCTGGTTGAATATTTGTAAATACAAACTCTCCATTTCGCTCGTCAACCTCAGCACGATAATCAATATTGTGGTCAATTAATGGAATTGAAGTAATATTGCCGGAATCTTGATTAATTCGCACCAGATAAATACCATCATTTGGATCAGGAAGCATTACAGAAGGATCTAGAACAATTAATTCACCTGTGATTGTCACCATTTCTGGTTCAGAGGTCTTAAAAATAAATGGAGACATAGTTTCATGTAGTTGAGGTTGATCGGTAGCTTTATCTTTTGTTTTACTTCCCTCTCCTTCAACTTTTTCTTGATTTATAGTGCAACTTATTATTAGGAGAAATAATATTAGAGTTATGTTACTTATTTTCATTCATCTACCAATTTTTTACTTTGAAGAATATGGATGTAAAAGTAGGAAACCGATACTATTAATGAACCAAAAAAATAAATATACGTAATGAAGATAAGTATTATTTTATCAAGAATTTTTTCAAAACTTCCTCTTTAAAATAATACCCCCTCTAGAAATTGCTGAGGGGGTATTATTGTATTTTCTAGAAAAACGTTATTCTATTTTGCTATGAACACGAGAGCCCAATCACCTGGCGTGACAGATAATTTTGAAGGATTGTTGTTACCGACAATACATGAAATCAAAGCACTCGAATTGTTTGCGGTAACTTTTAACCCACCTATATAGCCATTATTTAGGAAAGTCTCATTGGGTACATAGTACTGGATTATTTCACCATCACTGAGTACTTCGGTATCATCGTACGCACTATGACCAGAGTATTCAAGTTTCAAGGTTGTATCCGCTGCTGAACCAGTTACATTCTGGCAAGTAACTGAAGAATTCCATCCAAAATACTCTTTAGTTACTTCTGGTATTTCAACACTATTAGCACCCGGGGCTCCGGAATATGCACCTGCAGCATTTGTTGATGGTTTTAATATCCCAGCCATAACTACCAAATCATTACTTGAAGAAGTGATTTTTGCTCCAAAGATACCTGTTGTTGGATGAACCACGTCCATGTTGAGGGAACAGAATGGCATGGCGTCCGTCAGGTTACATGTATCATTGGGTTCGCTGTCGCTATAATCGATTGTTACTGTGGTAGAACCACTTCCAATTTTTCTAATGACTAATTTCGAGTCCCAACCAAAATAATCGTTGGTTAATTCTGGAATGTAAATTGTTGGTGATCCTGTTGAAGATCCAGAATATGAATAAGTTCTTCCATTTGTTGGATCGTTTTGATTATCAATAACCACAATGTCATAATCGGAAGTTATTACTGCAGATCCTTCACAATCTGTCGAGCTAGTGAACCCTGTTGGTGTTTCAGCGGTCAAATCAAAAGTATGTGATGACATTGCGGGAATATCATTTGCTGAAAGTGTCCCCGTTGTACTATCAGTACATATTATATTTACAGTGACATCAGCTGGACTTGAACTCACATTCATAATTGATATCATGCTGTAAAAACCAGATGAATCATGAACGACTGATGGCAGATATGCTGTAGTTCCAGATGAAGAAAATCCAGCATACGTACCACTGAACCTTATTGATCCATTTCCTGCTATACCAGAAACCGCTGCAATAAGTCCTGTTGAAGAGATCACTACTGAATATTCACCAGGTGGGAGTTGTGCAGCGGGTATGTTAGGAACATACACCTGTCTTGCCTGGCGAGCGCTCAAAGTAAATGGATTAGGGAATGTTGTCGGAGTGTTACCGTCTAGCTGCGAAGGTGTCGTAGGGCTTCCAGATGAATCATAAAAGGTAACAGTAACAACAACATCGGAATTTGTTAAATTTTGAACTGTGAAAGAAGATGCTCCAGTATCACCCAGTTGGGCGTATGCAGGTAAGACAATTACAAGCAACAACAAAAACGAAATAAAAATTGAAACAAGTCTGGTTGTTTTCATCTTTTCTCCTAAATTTTCACTGCTTAGCTTTTTTTAATTGTGTTAACGTTATCATTTGGTTCCTTATAGGTCAATAATCCGTTAGGGTTAATTGAATAGATTATCGAATTACAGGCAGAACTGTGTAGTAAATCGCCTGGATTGACCAATTTTGATTTATAGGTGCCCCATTTTGATAACCACCCATTACATAAAGTTGATTTCCATCGTCGATAAGTCCCGGATTACTCAATCCCAAGGAGTCAGGATTTGAAAACCGTAACCATTCTCCAGTTTGAACAACTATTAACTCTGAATGATCGAGATTACCATTTTCATTCTCCCCACCGACAATATAAATAAAATCTGCCACACTGGTAATCCCCATACTGTGCCTACCTTCTGGGATTGAAGGTCCTTCTTCATAAGGATAATCACCCTCAATATCCTTTTCGGGTACATATATTAAACTCGAATCGAGGATTTTATCATTGGAGATTCCACCTACTATATAAATTCTGCCTCCAACATTTACTGCACCAGCATTGCTTATTGGAAAAGGCAATGGAGTTCTTTGTTTCCACTCATCCATAAAGGGGTCGTATTCGATTACATCCTGGACAATACCTTCTCCATCCCAACCACCAAATAAAAAAATTCTACCTTCTGAAATTGATAATGCGTAATTGCTTAGTGGTACCGGTAAATTTGCCCCTTGGGACCACTGATCCAATCTTGGATCGTAAATTTCTAATTTATCTATTGGTCTGCCGTCAGTTGAAGTACCTCCTGGCATATAAATTTTCCCCCTAATAGCTCCAGCTTTTACATCAGTTACGGGTGTGGGTTTATTTTTTCTAATTTCCCATTCTTCATTGTTTGGGTTATAAACCTCCACAAGATCCAAAACTTCCTGAGTGGACTCTCCTCCTATCGTAAATATTTCCCCCTCAAAAGAAGTTATTCCAAAACCACTCTTAGAAGTTAACATTTCTTTCCTATTTTCCCAACTTATATTGTTTCTATTTAAGATTTTCCCGTTGTTCGACCACACTTTGTTTTGATTCCCGAATGGAAAATTGATAAATTATAGAAATTATAGAAATCATAATTACAAGAATGGATACCACCACAATTAGAACTCGTGGTTTTAATATAATAATTTCTTCTTTAGTAGAAATTTCATGTCTATCTTCAGCTTCTAATTGCATCTCTGTGCCGGGAGACACTAATCCAATATTTACTGCGTACATTGCTGCTTCTGTACGTGACTTAGAATCAGTTTTCTTTAATATATTCCTGAGATGGACCTTTACTGTATTTGTGCTTATATGGAGTTTATTGGCAATTTCTTTGTTGCTAGCACCTGTGGCAACTAAGTACAATACTTCCTTTTCTCGATCACTCAACAAATTTTTATCTCTTAACATATTACTTATTTTTAAAGTGAATTTGTGCGATCTCAATATATTATTTCAAGTGATTATGTAACTTTACAACCTTAACTAATCTTATATATAATAACGCAACTGATCAGGTGAAATAATGAATAGTCAGACCAGAAAATTGTTACTTCAATTGTTTTCAGTTGGTTTAATATTCAGAATAATCTTCCTCCTTTATTTCGGACCAATCCATGCAGGCGATACTAACAGTTATTTAGGAATAGTAGAGAAAATTATTCAAGGTGAATTCTATCCAAATATCGAAGATGCTTTCCGGCCTCCTGGTTACCCTCTTTTCATTTCCCTTTGGATGATTGTAAGTGGTGGTGACCTGTGGATATTGGTCATTTTTCAGCAGATTCTATCTGCATTACTATCAATTATCATTTACTTTCTGGCATTAATTATTTATGATGAAAAAATTGCCAGATTAAGTGCATGGCTTATCGCACTGAATCCAGCATTGGCATATTTTAGTACAGCTATTCTTTCAGAAAGTCTTTCTATTTTTTTATTCTCATCATGTTTATTGATTATTTTACTTGGTATAAAAAATCAAAAACTCATTTTGTTCTTTGTTAGTGGATTAACCCTTTCATACCTTTTATTAATTACTCCAATAGGAATAATACTTGCTTTCTCAGTTTTTGTATCTAGACTCATTTACCCAAATTTGAATAGAAAACCTATTGCTTTGTTATTATTTATAGTACCCGTTGTATTTATTTATATATTTTGGTCTGGTCATAATTATATGAAATACAATTCAATCCAATATTCACCTCTACTTGGATTAAATCTGTTAGAAAGAACCAGTTATTTGCCTGATCCAAACAATGAATTGTCTATAATGCAAAAGATAAATTTGAATTATGACAAGTTAATAAAGAATAATTCAATTGGAAATCAGAAGAAAGAGGCTTATTGGGCTCAAGCTGTTATTTATACAATCCGAGAACTTAGAAATTCTTCAGAAGACATATTTCAATTGAACAAAGTGTTTTTCAAGACTTCATTATCATTAATAAGAAAAAATCCTTTAACTTATTTAAAAGCAACAATTGGAGAATTTGGTTATATTTGGGCTGGTTATACTCCACACTGGGCAAAATGGCGACCAGCAGATCCAGGATATCTTTCTGATTGGTCATTTTTTATACTTGGTCCGATAATCGGATTTATAATGTTTTTTTTGGTCTCATTAGCAATACTGGATAATTTCTATAATACCCACTTTTTTAGTTATTTTCTAATTATTCCGATAATTCTTATTACGGTTGTTTACTCAATGATCAGTTTTACAGGATACCGGTATCGATTGATTGTTGAACCACAAATTTTAATTTTGATTAGTTATTCCATTCTCCAATATAAATCTGGACTATGGCCATTCACAATTTTTAAGACTACTGAAACACAGAAATAACAAAACTTGGATAAACTACATTTCTAGAATAATTTGATAAAAATTCAATATCGTTCCCTAAATTTTTGAGGCAAAAAGTAATAGAAAACGTATATTTTTAATTGGGAAATTCAAATTGAAATTTCAACTACGATTTCCATTGCCATAGACGGTTATCCCCTGTATAATGACGAACAATCAAAAATTGGAACTAACTTAAGAATCTTCAGAATTTTTTTATGGGAAAGAACAATAGGTTTATATAAATTATTAGGACAAATTTGCAAATTAATCGCGGGTGTCGCCAAGTGGTAAGGCAGTAGCTTCCCAAGCTACCATTCGTGGGTTCGAGTCCCATCACCCGCTCTTTGTGACTTCCAATTGACATCTAGACCATTGGGAGTCAATTTTTATCTCCGGGACAATTCGAAGATCTTAATAACCGGGCCTCCCCGAAACCCGGATGGGCCTACTTCGTAAACCTGGTTCTCCTCCTCAAAAATCTCAAGATAGAAACCGGCATCCTCCGGAAAAAATTCCTGCTTGGAAATATACCTGTCATAGTTGCCGCTGCTTACCACCAGATACTGGAAATCCTCTTCGTAAAAGAAATCCAAATCCTTATAGGATGATAGATTAAAAACTTCCAACAGCTCGTAATCCAGGTCTGACAGAGGCGGGGTGTAATAATCCAGAGCGATTTTACTCCCCGGAGGGATATTCTCAATAATCCATTCACGGGCAACAATACGGGTACTCTTATTAAATGACCGGACGCTATACTGGATTGACCGGAACGCCGGATAAACCCAGATCAAACCGATAAGTAATCCGGTGAAAACAAATTTCCCGGCAGAGTTCAAACGTAATCGTTGGGATACTTCACCGCTTATAAACAACAAGCCGTATGCTGTAAACATTACCAGGACAGGAATCGCAGGGATAACCCACCTGTCCCAGTTCAATGCCGGAAAACTGATCACAAGCAGGAATAACAGGACAAACCATGCAAGCAGTATTTGGGGGATGTTCTTCCGGATACACGCCAGGGAAATTCCAATCACTGCCAGGATTGCTTGCGGCCAGGTAATGATTGACGGAATATGAGTAAAAATAAAAGTCAAAAAATTCTCGGGTCTTGACATTACAACTACACCGGGGTGGAAATCCCTGGCTTCATTAAGGATATCACCAAGGAAATTTTTTGGGTCCAGAAGCATGAATGGGGTTACTGCAATAAAAATAAAAATTATCACCAGCATGGTGGAGAGAGCAGACACCAGGATCTCCCTTCTTTGATCGCTCCTTTTAATCAAGTGAATTAAATCAACGGTCAAAAGGAGCGGTATCAAAGCAGCAGCAAAATAACGGGACGCGATCGCTAATCCTATAAATACACCGGACCAGAGGTGGTTCCCCCATGAAGGCTGATCATAAGTTTTTAGAATTCGCCAAAGACTGAGCAGGATAAAGAAGATCGTCACACTCTCCGTCCGTATGTATGTATTGAAGTGTATGACAGTCGGGATAAAAATATACAACATTAAAGCCAGTAAAGCAGTCTTTTTATCAAAGGCTTGCCGGCTGACAAGAAATAAAACCGGAAGGGTGAGTAAAGCATAGAGTAATGAAAGTAAACGACCTGAATAATAAAAACCGCTTGATGATTCGTCCATAGATGCCCGCATGCCCTCATCAGGCCAGTTGAAGAAATCTCCATTCTCCAATGAATTCTTTAGGTGATAGATAAGAACAAGAGGGTATATCAGGGTTGAACCGGGATGTCCAAAAAAACCTGGGTTGAGAGAACCACTATCAGAGATATTTACGGCTGCATCAACAAAAGTCTGTTCATCAACCTCGTGTATAAAAGGTAAATTCTTGCGCAGAGTGAGAGAATTTAATACTGTTGCGACCATCAACAGTAAAACTAAAATTGCCAGGCTGTAATTTTTCTTCGCCATTTGAACGCCAGGAATACTTAAAAGAAATCCATCAAGTGCAAATTAACAATCGCATAATTTGAGACAAATAAATTCGATTTTATTCTCTTACATTAAGTTATGGGTGTACCAACCGGTTCCCCCACAACACTCCGGTACAATTCAGCCACTCTGGCAGCTATCTTGCGCCAGGAATAATTCTGGACGAACTCAACCGCGTTTTTGCACATCTGCTCCCGCAGGTCCCGGTCCTTAAGCAGAACGGTTAATTTTTCCGCCAGTGCCTGCGGGTCATCGGATGGGACCGTAAAACCGGTGACCCCGTCCTGGATAAGATAGGCCAGCCCGCCAACTTCAGAAGCCACCACCGGCGCGCCGCAGGCCAGCGCTTCAAGGGCCACCATGCCAAAGGATTCGTAATGGGACGGCACAACCACCGCATCGGCAGCGGAATAGTAATACGGAAGGGTGTCCTGGCTTCGTTTTCCCAGGAAGGCGACCAGGTCTGCCAGTCCAATCTCCTCCCGGATAGCCTTCAGGCGGACCATTTCCTCATTTTCACACTCCAGGCTCGTATCTGTCTCTCCTCCTATAACCGCCAGGCACACATCGACGCCCTGCCCGCGCATAATTGCGATCGCCTTCATTAATGTATCAATCCCTTTTAAAGGTTCAATCCGGCCGACGAACAACAGCATCTGGTCGCATGGTCTGAGGCCGACATATTCCTTGGCTTCATCCTCCGGGATCGGGTAAAAGCGGCTCAATTCTACTCCCGGCGGGATAATTTCAATCTTTGCGCCATCGGCATGGTAAAGCCACTGCAGCTGCGCCATCTCTGCCGGGGTAGCCGCCACAATCCGGTCGGATAACCTGATGACTTCCTTCTCGCCTCTAATCCGGTAGCCCCCCTCCGCTTCTTCGGCGTTGCGCGCCACACGCTGTTTCATTAAACCGAGAGTATGGAACATGTGCACAACCGGCAGGTTCCATTTTGATTTTAATACCCCGGCAGCCAATCCTGACAGCCAGTAATGGCTGTGGATCAGGTCATATTTGAGGTCTTTTGTGTTCGAAAAATCTTCAATACCAGCCACAAACTCCGGGAGGTAGTTTTCCAGTTCTTCCTTTGCCAGCGGCACCTCCGGTCCGGAACGGATATGAACCACCCGGTTTCCAAATCCCAGGTCATGCAGCACATGCGGAACATGTTCATCCTGGGAACGTGTAAAAACATCCACATGGATTCCAAGGCGTCCCAAATAGCGGGTCAGGTCACGGACATAAACGTTCATCCCGCCGGTATCCTTGCCCCCTAAAGTCGCCAGTGGGCAGGTATGGTATGAAAGCATGGCTATATTCAATCAGAGCTCCAGTCTTGATACAGGGGGTCATTCCCTGTATAATCACTTCTGTTTTTGCCACCTTAGCTCAGTCGGTAGAGCAGCGTACTCGTAATGCGCAGGTCGTGGGTTCAATTCCCACAGGTGGCTCTTTTTATTACCCTTATTCTGCTCCGGGTTTCCAGTATAATTTATGCATGCCTCAACGCGCAACCCCTCTAGTCATTGGAATCGCGGGTGGTTCAGGTTCCGGGAAAACGACACTGGCTGATGTAATTATCGAACGGGTTGGTTCCGACCAGATCGCCTATTTGCCCCACGACGCCTATTATAAAGACCTGAGCGATTTAGCTCCCAACCAGCGTGATTCAATTAATTTCGACCACCCGGACTCGCTGGACACCGAACTTCTCATCGAGCATATCAGGCTGTTAAAGGAGAATTCACCGATCCAAATCCCCATTTATGATTTTAAAACCCATTCGAGGACCAGAGAAACGATTCCAATTGAACCCCATCCGGTGATCATGGTGGAAGGAATACTCATATTCGCCGAATCACAACTTCGGGATATGCTGGATGTAAAAGTATTTGTAGATACAGATTCCGACATACGGTTTATCCGGCGGTTGGAAAGGGACATTACAGAGAGGGGCAGGTCAACCGAATCCGTTATTCGCCAGTACCTGGCAACTGTCCGCCCAATGCACCTCGAGTTTGTTGAACCTTCCAAACGTTATGCCGACATCATCATTCCCGAAGGCGGATTAAATGCAGTCGCAATGGAAATGGTAGTCGCCCGCCTGGAATCTTTACTGCGCATTGACAGGCTGATAGACTGAACCAAATCCCTTCCCATATTAAATAATAAACATCCATGTCCAGCAAACAAAGATTGAACCTGCTCCGCCTCCTTGCACTCCTGCTGGCAATTGGTATAACTATTTTTATCTATACAATCCGCGACCAGGCTCGAGAGCTTGCCCAGTATGGTTACATTGGCATATTCTTCATCTCGATTATCGCTAACGGTACAATCCTTTTCCCTGTGCCGGGAATTCTTTTCGTTTTTGCGCTTGGGGCTGTATATAACCCGCTGGGAGTAGCGATCGCGGCTGGATTGGGGGCTGCAGTAGGTGAATTAACCGGATACCTGGCAGGATTCAGCGGGCAGGCTGTGGTAGAAAACATTAGCGTTTATGAAAAAATATTAGGCTGGCTTGATTCGCACAAACACCTCAGTAACCTGGGACTAACCCTCATGGCTGCAATACCTAATCCATTTTTTGATGTTGTCGGATTAGCTGCAGGCACCCTGAGAATCCCGGTATTGCGCTTCCTGTTATTTGTCTCAATTGGTCAGATTATAAAAATGATTCCGATCGCATATTTGGGGTCAATCGGAGCGCCGTATATCGAACAGTTTATCGGAGTAGAATAATATCCATTGCGCCAGCGGTATAGAAACCAACCTATTCCAAGCCTGGAAATTTAATTTAATGAGGAGAAAATATGGACACTGAATCAATCGATAAATACCTGGACTCGAATCTCGATGCAAGCGTTTCAGAATTATCGGAGCTGATCGCAATCCCCAGCATATCCGCTCAGGGAACCGGATTAATCGAATGCGCCCAAAAAGTCAGGGATATGCTCCAAAAGCGAGGTTTTTTGGTGGAAATTATGGCGACTGAAGGCGCTCCGGTTGTCTTCGCGGAAAGAAAAGGCCGCAGCGATAAAACCCTGCTGATATACAATCATTACGATGTTCAGCCCCCCGAACCGCTTGATTTGTGGGAAAGCCCCCCATTCGAGGCGACAGTAAAAGAAGGTATCTTATATGGACGCGGTTCTGCTGATGATAAAGGTCCCCTTGTCAGCCGTTTTTATGCAATTGATGCGATCCTGGAAAATGAAGGCGAACTCCCCTGCAGTATCAAATTTGTGATTGAAGGCGAGGAAGAGACCAGCAGCATCCATCTGCATGATTTTATTGCAAACAACAGGCAGAAACTTGCTGCAGAGGCATGCATCTGGGAATTCGGAACAGTGGACCACCGGGAAATACCGATCCAGCATCTGGGTTTGCGCGGGATCTGTTATGTCGAACTGTCCGTAGAAACCGCTGCGATTGATACCCATTCAGGCATTGGCGGCTCAATCTTCCCAAACGCCGCCTGGAGGTTGGTCTGGGCGCTTAACAGCATTAAGGGTCCGGATGGAAGAGTTTTAATTCCTGGTTTCTATGATTCTGTCAAGGCTCCCTCAAGCAGGGATTTAGAGCTGATCGAGGCGCTCCCTGAAATTGCGGAGGATTATCGCGAGAGGTATGGGGTTAAATATTTTCTGGATGGATTAACTGGAGGGCCCCTGCTTCGCCAACAGGCGGTTTTCCAGCCTACCTGCACCATCTGCGGATTGACCTCAGGATACCAGGGACCGGGATCCAAAACAGTCCTCCCGGCAAGGGCATCCGCAAAGGTTGACTTTAGATTGGTACCAGACCAGCGCCCGGATCAGGTTCTGGAGCAATTGAGAGTTCATTTAAATAATAATGGATTCGATGACATCAGGATTAATTACCTTGGCGGCGAACCGCCCGCCAGGACTGATCCGGACGATCCTTTCGTCCGGATGGTGGTTGAAACGGCAGAACCCGTATACGGAATCCCCATGCAGGTCACACCGATGATGGGTGGATCTGGTCCCAACTACCCCTTTGTTCATCTATTGAATCTACCTGTGGCGACTGCCGGACCCGGGTATCCCGGTTCAAAGACCCATGCACCAAATGAAAATTTGCGGTTGGACCTGTATGTAAAACACGCAAAACATATCGCCAGAATTATCCAAGCCTTTGCGGAATAGACCTGATAACCGGAGAAAAGATTGATGGATGACATCCATGTATTAATTGTTGAAGATGACCCTTACGCCAGGAACTGGATGGCTTTACTTGCCGCGAGGGATTTGAGGACTCGCGTGGTGGGCGAGCTTGATGAGCCTTCCAGCCTGATACGAATTCTTGAAAAAAACTACCAGAGGGTGGATCTGATCTTACTAGATACAGATATACCCAGTGGAGAAGACTGGATCCCCAGGATTAGAAATACCATGAATTCTTTGGAAAAAAATCCATTAATTATCTGCACCGGAATTCTGGCGAACCATCGTGTGTTAACCCAGCTGAACGACCCTTATTTTGCCGGTTATGTGTTGAAGGCTGAGATCGACAACTCGCTTTCCTGGGCAATATCCCTGGCAGTAAATGGCAATTGGGTGATCACCGACAGCATCCAGGCGCTGGCTTCGGAAGTAAATTTTCAACTACCAAAACCCTGTGTGGTGCTCGAAGGACGATACGCAGTCCAGAACCTGACCGCGCACCAAGCTCAAGTCGCCCGGCTTGCGTTCCTGTTCAGTATGGAAAGACGCGACCTGGCGGATGAATTGGGCGTTACAGAAGATTGGGGCTATGGCCTGGTTAGCGCTGTTTATGAGAAGATTGGCCTTAAAGATATCCTCTCTGATGACATCGAAGTTCAGGACTACCTGGGTAAACATACTCTGCTGTCCGCCTACTTTGACAGAATAAAAGAAGAAACTGAGGGTCCTGGAAAGACGCGTGATATGGAAACGCTTGCCTTCCACTTACTGACCATGCCGGAAATGCGAGAACTTTGATTTGGCTGCTGGATGATTGAATCTTTGTAAACCGGAAAATTAATCAATATAAAAGTAATTAAGAGGGGCAATTTAATTGCTTTCCAGGGAAACCCCGGAAAAAATTCCAAACATTATCTGAGGGAGTTAAGAACTAGGCATGGAAAAATCGAAGTACATGATTATTCTTTACCAGATCGTAAAAGTATAAACATTACCTTAAGAATATAGCACACCCGAGATAATAATAATAAATAATCCCAACCAAAATGACATTAAAGAATCTCTTCCGCCGAAAAATCAGAACTTTTTTGACGATTGCAGCCATCAGCGTCGGTGTTGCTGCAATCATTACTTTGGGTGCTCTGGCGGAGGGTTTGGAGATTGGTTACAGCTCGATGCTGCAGGGCAGCAACGCTGATTTGATCCTGAGCCAGCCGGATACTTTTGATATAAGTTACAGTTCCATTGATGAATCAATAGGATCGGAATTGGTGGTTGCCCCAGAGGTATCTGAAGTAAGCGGGATGATACAGGGTTTTACCCAGGTTGAGGGTGAGCCGTTTTTCTTTGTTTTTGGATATCCAGAAGACAGCTTTATCCTGGGACGCTTTCAAATCATCGAGGGAGTGGATCTGAATTCGCGGGAAGCCCAAAAGGCAAGACCTGAACCAATCCTTCTGGGCAGCACCGCTGCAGATGTCCTTGATAAAAAAGTCGGCGACACTCTCCGGATTACTGGCAGTGTTTATCGCATTATTGGTATTTATGAAACGGGCGAGGCTTTTGAAGATGGCGGCGCGGTGCTCAATTTGACTGAAGCGCAAGAACTTCTGGGGAAACCAAGGCAGGTAAGTATTTACTACATCCGTCTGAAAGATTCTGACTTATCTGAACGTTTTATGAAGCGAGTGGAACGCCGCTGGCCTGGCCTTTCCCTATCAGGAATCAGTGAATATGCGGACCGCCAATCAATGGGAGATATGCTGAAAGGCTATGTTTGGGTCATTGGCGGCCTCGCGATTATCATCGGTGGAGTGGGTTTGATGAACGCCCAGCTCATGTCGGTAATGGAGCGCACCAGAGAAATCGGCGTCTTACGTGCAGTTGGCTGGAGCAAACTGCGAGTGATGTTGCTGATCCTTGCTGAATCAATCACAGTCAGTCTTCTCGGTGGAATAATTGGATTGGCAATTGGTACACTCCTGTTATATCTAATGTCCAGCCAAACAGTATTGTTTGGCGGCGGCATATCAAACGTTAAGGTCGAAATCCTGGTTCAATCAATCGTCATTGTCCTTTTACTTGGATTGGTTGGAGGTCTGTACCCTGCCTGGAGGGCTTCGAAAATGCAGCCTATTGAGGCTCTGCGGTATGAAGGCGGGACAGGCAGCGGCAAGGTGAGAAGGTTACCCATCGGAGGAATGGCAGTACAGAGTTTGTTTCAGCGTTCCGCCAGAACATTCCTCACTTTAGGCGCAATCGGGCTGACGATTGGAGCCATTATTGCCATTGAAAGTGTAATGAGGGGAGCATCCGCTTCCTTTACTGACATGTTCACCGGTACGAATTCAGAGATTCTCGTCCGGCAGGCGGATATTGCAGATACCAGTTTGAGCGCAATTGATGACCACATAGGCGATAAAATCTCAGCTATGTCTCAAGTTTCCAGCGCCAGCGGAATTATTTTCACAGCGGTTATGCTGCCTGAGGCAGGTGGTTTTTTTATTCTGCAAGGATATGCTCCAAATGAAATGGCTATCAAACGGTTTAATATAATTGAGGGGAGCATTTTAACCTCAAACCGCCAGATAATCCTTGGAAAATCGATGGCTGACACCCTCAATCTGGATGTGGGAGACAATATCGAATTAAGCGGCACCCGTTTTAAAGTTGTCGGTATTTATGAATCGAATGTAAATTGGGAGGAATTGGGGGGAGTAATCAGTTTGCGAGATGGCCAAACATTTACAGGTAGGCCTCGCAAATCCACTTTGTATGCAGTCAAATTAAAAAACCCTGATGATGCAGAAGATGTTGTGGCGATAATAAACCAACAATACCCGGAGGTTAGGGCAGGTTTAGCGGGAGAGTTTGTTGAACAACTTCCTGATATGGAAAACTCAGACGCAATAATCAATGCAATTTCATTCATCGCGATTCTTGTTGGCGGCATCGGTGTTTTGAATACAATGCTGATGTCTGTTTTTGAAAGAACCAGGGAAATCGGTGTTTTCAGAGCTCTCGGATGGCGCCGGCGCAGCATCTTGAGTTTAATTTTAAAAGAAGCGCTCCTGCTGGGCCTGCTTGGCGGAATTACTGGGATAGTAGTTGCCCTGGTTATAGTTTTCCTTTTCCAGTTAGCGCCAATGGTCGGCGGAGTCCTCACCCCAGTTTGGGATTGGGACGTGTTTGCCAGAGCAATACTGGTCGCGCTAATGCTGGGCTTGTTTGGAGGCATATATCCAGCCTACCGGGCAACCCGCTTGCTGCCTGTTGAAGCCCTGCGATATGAATAATCAATTTATTTGAATTTTGTTTATTATGAAATCAAATTAAGGACTGATCTCCGAATAAGAAAATCCACCCCGTGACAATATGGGGAAAACCTGTATGCAATCATTTGAAAAAGGAGAAAAATGAGAGTTTTTTATAAAAGACCTGGATTGATTACGCTCATTTCAGCGCTGGTAATTTTAACTGCTTGCAATTCTCTTCCATCTCAGGAAACACCTGTTGAAGAACCGCTTGAGGTGGAACTGACTCCACCAGTTGTAAGCGCAACCGGGATTGTCGTTCCAGCTAAATTTACAACCCTGAGTTTTCAAACAGCCGGAATTGTAGATGAGTTACTTGTAAACGAAGGTGATCATGTGGACGAGGGCAAAACCCTTGTGCGTCTTAAAGGGAAGGAGGAGCTTGAAGTCGCCATAACCGCGGCTGAATCTGAAGTCGCCACCGCTGAGAAACAATTAAGCGATCTTTATAAAAATGCAGAGACCATCAAAGCCCAGAAACAGGAGGAAGTCGCTTTTTCTGCCCGGGAATTTCGTGACGCGCAATATCAACTGGACAATTTCACCATCCCGACAAACCAATCAGACCTTGAAACAATGGAAGCATTTGATTTGATGAAAGAACGACTGGACAGCACCCGGGAGGCCTTTGAGCCGTATAAATACCGGTCATCCAGCAATGAGATCCGGCAGGACCGCAAGGAAGATCTGGACGAGGCGCAGAGCGATTATGATTCGGCTCTAAAAAGGCTGGAATATGAAAATAAAGTAAAAGTTGCCGAAGCGCAGTTGGAAAAAGCTCGTGAGGATTTTGAAATTTATAAAGACGGACCCGACCCGGAAGAAGTCAAGATTGCCCAGGCCAGGTTGAGCAATGCAAACGCCTCTCTCAGCGCTGCCCGATCAGCGCTTAACGATCTTGAATTGAGCTCAAGATTTGACGGAGTAATAGTTGAAGTATCGGTAAACGAGGGGGAATGGGTCACGCCAGGGCAGCCAATTATCCTGCTGGCTGATTTAGATAATTTACAGATAGAGACCACGGATTTAAATGAAATTGATGCCGCCCGCGTCAAGGAAGGGGATAATGTAATAATCACATTTGATGCAATCCCTGATCTGGTTTTGAATGGCGAAGTGGTTAGCATCGCAACCAAAGCTTCAGCTGGCACCGGCGTTAATTATAAAGTAACAATCCTCCTGGATGAAATCCCTGATGAACTGCGCTGGGACATGACCGCGTTTTTAGATATTGAAGTAGAGTAGGTTGATAAACTACATGAATGATAATAAAAAACCTTTAGCAATAGAAACGAGGCATCTCACCCGGATTTACAGCAACAGTGAAGAAATTCGAGCCCTGGACGATGTAAATATCAGAATCGAACGGGGCGAACTGGTTACTATTATGGGACCCAGCGGGTCTGGTAAAAGCACACTGCTAAACGTAATTGGTGCATTAGACTTGCCAACAAGCGGGCAGATATTTGTCGATGGGCAGGATGTTTCCAAAATAAAAAATAAGGATCGCTTTCGGGCAAAATCAGTCGGTTTTATTTTTCAGCTTCATAACTTGATCCCAACCCTGAATGCCCGTGAGAATGTGGAAATACCAACAATCGGGTTTTTATCGCCCAATAAAAGGCGTGACCGGGCTGAGGAACTTCTGGCCATGGTTGGATTGGAAGACAGGATGGACCATCTTCCAAACCAGCTTTCAGGAGGTCAAAGACAGAGGGTTGCGGTTGCACGCTCTCTCGCCAATCATCCCACCATTGTACTGGCGGATGAACCAACGGGCAGCCTGGATACCGCTGCAGGTATGGATTTAATGAAACTGCTGAAAGAAATAAACATTAGCCAGGGGACAACTTTTATAGTGGTCACCCATGATCTTAATGTCGCTCGACAAACACAGCGGATTCTGGTTATGTCCGATGGAAAAATTATCAGAGAAGATGTTATCGGCACACCGATTGAGGAAGATTTGAAACTATGGAAACACTCAGGGTTAGGACAGCGAATCTTAGCCTTTGATGAATCTGTGTTATCGAATATGCAAATTTCCGAACCACAATTTAAGGCGATTCAGGCAGTATTGAACAACGCAGTAAGCTGAGATATGTCGATTTGTGAAATGCAAAACTGAAATTGTTAAGAACCGGGCAGTATAAAAATCTCCAATCGAATCCAGCAATAAGCATCCACAAGGTATAATCCCACCATGACTCAACTGGTGGCATTGGATATTGAGACCACCGGACTGAATCCGGTGGAAGACGCTGTTATTGAAATCGGGGTAATCAAATTCAAAGGACAACGGGTTGAGAATGAATGGTCCAGTCTTATCCATCCCGGATGCAGGATCCCTCCTTTCATCACTAAATTGACAGGCATAACTGATCAGATGGTATTGAATAAACCTCCAATCCATGAGGTTTTAAATACACTCGAAGATTTTATTGGCGATCTGCCGGTGGTTGGGCACAATATTAATTTTGATATCTCATTTTTGCGGAAGTACAAAATTCTCGATAGAAACCGCCTATACGATACATATGAACTGGCTTCAGTCCTCCTGCCGGATGCAAACCAGTACAACCTCATTTCACTTGCATCAGTTTTAGGGATACCCTTCCCGACAGCCCACCGTGCACTTAATGATGCCCGTGCAACGATGGGATTATATATAAAATTAATAGAGAGAGCTTTCAATCTGCCTGTAAATCTCCTGGCTGATATCATCCGCTTGAGCGACAATATCGAGTGGGGCGCATACTGGCCTTTTAGAGAAGTCTTGAGGGCTCATTCTAAGGAGATTATCGCCCCTGACTCAATAAAACTCTCAACCAAGGATAGGTTCTATATCGATAAGGTTGACCTGCCTTTTCAACCTTTGCAACCCGTCAAAGAACAAATTCCCCTGGACATTGAAGAGACCACCGCGATGCTGGATATCGGAGGCCGGTTCTCAAAACAATTCCCTCATTTCGAACACCGTCCTCAACAGGTGACCATGTGTCAGGCAATTGCGGAAGCGTTATCTGATCACCAACATTTACTTGTCGAAGCAGGCACCGGAATAGGGAAAAGTATCGCCTACCTTCTGCCGGCTATTCTATGGGCAAAGAAAAACAACCAGAGAATCGTTATCTCAACTAATACGATCAATCTTCAGGATCAATTGATCAACAAAGACATCCCGGATATGTTGGAGATACTCGAAACTGATTTTCAGGCTACTGTTTTAAAAGGAAGGTCAAACTACCTTTGCCCACGCCGGCTTGAAATTCTTCGCAAGAAAGGCCCCGATAATGTTGATGAATTAAGAGTTCTGGCAAAGATTCTGGTTTGGCTTCAATCTTCCAATTCCGGGGATCGTGGTGAGATAAATCTAAACGGTCCTGTGGAAAGGGATGTTTGGATGCGGTTGTCTGCAGAAGACGATAATTGTTCAACCGAGAACTGCATGCGCCGTATGGAGGGCATCTGTCCATTTTTCAAAGCCCGCCAGAAAGCCCAGGTTTCCAATATTGTGATCGTAAACCATGCCCTGCTGCTGGCGGATGTAGCGACCGGAAACCGGGTGCTCCCGGACTATGATTTTTTGATAATAGATGAAGCTCACCACCTTGAAGACGCCACAACCAATGCTTTAAGTTACAAAGTAAACCAGGCTAATATATACAGGCTGCTGGCTGAACTTGGTGGTTCAGGTTCGGGGATCCTTGGACAGATACAACGATCTGTTCAAAATGAGATCAAACCGACTGATTTTATAAATTTTTCCAACCTTGTTAAGAAAGCCACAGACCTGGCTTTCCAATTTGATCAGCTATCAAAAGCATTCTTCAAAGAAATAGGCCGGTTTTTAGATGAACAACGAGAGGGGCAGCCAGTTGGAATGTATGCCCACCAGGAGCGCATTACATCAACAATTCAGGCACAACCTGCCTGGTCAGATATAGAAATTTCATGGGATGCTGCCCAGAATACACTCCAAACCCTGCTGGAGAATATCGCAAAGATTATCAAGGCTGTGGCCGAATTTTATGAGGAGCTAACTGAAGAGCTGGAGATCTATCACAGCGCCTTATCAAATATTCACAGGCGTTTGGATGAATTTCTCAACCAGGTTAATGGATTGGTGTTTGATCCCAACCCTGAGAAAGTATATTGGATTGAAATTCAGCCAAAATTTAATAATATCTCAATAAACATCGCCCCCCTTCACATCGGCAGTCTGATGGAGCGTTTTATATGGTATGAAAAATCAGCCGTGATCCTGACCTCCGCCACCCTGACAACTATGGGGGAATTCGACTACTTACGCGGCAGGTTGAATGCAGAAGACTCTAACGAACTCCTGCTGGGTTCTCCCTTTGATTATGAAAATGCGACTCTTTTATATCTGGTCAATGATATTCCTGAACCAAACGATCGATTTAATTACCAGAAATCAGTGGAAAATGGGTTAATTCAATTATGCCAGGCTGTTAGTGGGCGTACACTTGTACTCTTTACATCTTATGATCAGTTGAGAAGGACATCAAATGCGATTTCAAATATCCTCTCAAAAAAAGGCATAACAGTTTACGAACAGGGTCTAGGAGCCTCACCGCATTCACTTCTGCAATCATTCCGCAAAACCGCGAATTCAGTATTGTTTGGAACCAGGTCATTCTGGGAAGGGGTCGATGTACCCGGGGAAGCGCTATCTGTGCTTGCCATTGTCAAACTTCCATTTGATGTTCCCACCGAACCAATCGTTGCAGCCCGGGCTGGCACCTTTGATGATCCTTTTTCCCAGTATTATTTGCCTGAGGCTGTCCTTCGCTTCAGGCAGGGTTTTGGGAGATTAATCCGGACACAAAGTGACCGGGGAGTGGTAGCGGTTTTCGATAAACGGATAATCAGCAAATCATACGGGTATGTATTCATCTCCTCCCTTCCGCAGTGTACAACTTATGAGGGCTCGATTTCAGAATTACCGAAAAAAGCTGTGCAGTGGCTAAATCTTTAAAATTTTAATGTTGAAATTGATACGGGCTAATTAAGTACAATTAACGAAACTGGATAAATCGGAGATCTACGACTTAATCAATCGTTTTAAGAATTTGAGTAAACCATAAAACCCTAACACACCCAGTAATATATATACAGGGTGCGATAATATCCACAGACCAGTACGAAACATACCCCGCCAACTATTAACCCGGTTGGATTGATCTGTCGGAAGTAATATTGGTTTGTCCCACTGAAACTCCAGTAATCTTTCCAGAAATTCCTGTTGAATACACCCCTCCAGGCTGAAGATATATAATTCATCACACCAGTACCAGGCCAACCTCAAATCCCGAGCCAGTTCCTGCCAATCCAGCGGTTGAATTTTAAATCTC
The DNA here is from genome assembly GCA_963793095.1 of uncultured Chloroflexia bacterium. GTDB lineage: Bacteria > Chloroflexota > Anaerolineae > Anaerolineales > UBA4823 > CAVWDI01. The sequence continues at coordinate 72,327 of CAWBYY010000003.1, read as the reverse complement.
TCATTTTCGATACCCCCGCCTGTACTTCCCAAAGCTACAATCTGGGTTTCTGGGGAATAACTCGCCAGAAAGCCTGCCCCATTTGGTCTCAGGAAACTGGTATAAACCATCCAGACTTCCCGGTCAGGGCCGACATCTACAACGCCTGAAATTTTTTGAAGTAATTGGGAATGGGCTTTTCGTTCATCTGAGATAATCGGGAAGTAATATATCTCAACTTCAAATCCATCCGCATGCATTTGATCTATTAATTTACTATACGAAATCCTGGCATTTCTCAATCCATTTCTGTTTAATAACCGCCTGACCGCTTTTTTTAACAACTCCTTACGATCTGATAATAACTGATCCCAATCCCTGATATCGGGTTCAAAATCTAATCCAACCCGATGCCAGTTGAGTTTATTCTTAACAGACCAGAGAACAAACTCCGAATAAAACTGGGCAGCATTTTGATAATTTCCTGCGTTAAACCAGTATCCATTTTCCTTGGGAAGTAGTAACCAGGCAGTAGCCGGCACTCCTTTTTCGTTTAGTTGTGCAACCACGGAAGCGCGCTCTTCACTCAAATCAAGGATTGCTAACGAAACGCCAGCATCCATTTTCTTCAAATAATCGATCGTTCTGTCATTAAAGACCGAAGAAAGTTCTTCCTTTCCGATTTCACTGTAGAAAGTCAATTGTGGAATGGGCATTTTTGATTTTATTCTCGTTTTTGTATAGTAAAAGGTTAAACCTTTCGATGAACCTGTTTCATTTACTTACTTTTATTTTACTTGTTTGAATCCCTTCAGTAAATTTTTCCACTGCTTCTTCATAAGTCACTTGATCAGCGCACAATTCACTCAAAAAATAGTGATGTTCGATAATCCATAAATATAAATCTGTTTCTGTTCTTCCTGGGAACTCCTTGAGGATGTCCTGCTCGTGTATTATGTTGATGATTGGCAGGTAAACGTTATCATACCATGACCTTAACGCCCTTTCTTCCGTCAATTCTCCATTTTCCATTTCACCCAAATACCAGCGGTGAACTGAGATATGGTTCTGGATCTGCTTATATAAACCAGGAATTGTGATTTCAATATTTGCAGGCGGAATAACTTCATTAATATGGGTCGTATCAATAAACAAAGATTTTTCCTGCTGGAGCAGAAGGCTATCCACCCAATCAGTTTTATTTAATTCATTTACTAATTTTCTTACAGAACGGATGGGAAAATTTTGGATAAGGTATCTCCCTGCGGATGATCTGGCTTTCGATTTAGACTGGCTTTCACCTTCTCCTTCAAGAATCCGCAAATAACTGATAAAACTTAACACTATTACTGCAATATCAGCTTCAGTGGAGTCAGGGAATAAATCGATCAAACTTTTCGACCGGATGATTTCAATAATTGGCATATAAATCTGGTCATACCAGGATACAACCGCATCATGGAAAGAAACTTCTTCCCCTTTTATATTGTTTAAATACAAGTAGTGAACATCAACATTATGAAGCATTTCATCATAGAAACCCAACTGAGACATTTCAATATTTGCCTCTGGCCGAACTTTCAATATTTCTGACCTCATAAGGAAATTCGCATATTCCTTTTTCAATTGCAGGTCACTGATCTTAGTATCAACTGTCAGGTTGACTGGAATTTCTATTTCTGTGATAAAAGCATCAACTTCCATCTGTCCCTGTTCGTGTGCAACAGAAATCCGGTGGTTGCCGTCTTTTACAAAATATATTTCACCCAATTTATATAATTCAACTGGTGGAAGTGGTATTTGATAATGGTGTGCTCGATCAATAGAAACCCAACGATCACGGGTCTTTTTCTGGATTGGCAAAAAAATCCGGTCAAAATCATGGTACCTTCCAAAACTTCCAATAATTTTTTCTACCGGAACTTGTTGCAAACCTGCATAGTGCTGGCCTTGAATTGGAAGTTTCTCACGAACTTCATCAAAAGGCAGAAGTTCATTAGTTGTCCCCGTAATTCTGGACAGGATTTTTCGCCAGAAACCTTTGTTCAAAGCCCGTTCATATTCTTCGTTAGTAATTTGATCTATTGACATAAAATGCATTATCCTATCTTTAGTTCCATTTTCAGATCTAAGAGGTAAGAATAAACCCTAAAATAAAGAGATTTCTCTCTCTTGAAATTTGAATGTGTTTACAACACGTGTGTTTCCTACCATTGATTCGATTTTATCGTCCGGTCTGTATAAATGGATGTGACCATGAAAGTGAAAAGCTGGTTTAAATACATTGTCAAACCATCGAAAAGCTGCGATTCCCTTATGTGGGAGGTCATTGCAGTTATAAATTCCTTTCGGTGGGGCATGAGTGATAAAAATATCCAAAAAACGACCGGTTTTTACCCGATTTAAAATTAAGTTTGGAAATAATTTAAACACATTTATCCACATCTCTTCCTGTGAATATTGAAAACTGCCCGGTTTGTAACGGATGCAGCCCTCAACACCTGCGAAAGTAAATCCATTATGGCTGACCACGCGTCTATGAAGATTGATCCCACCATGCGGTGAAGTCCTTTTGCCAGCTGTGGAAAATTCCACTTCTTTATCATGGTTACCTCGAACATACATCAATGGCGCTTTCAGTTTAGTAAGAACATATTCTAAATAATAATATGGGATATCACCACAACCTAAAACAATATCAATATCCTTGAACCTGCTCTTAACAGATGGACTGTATATAAAAGGCACACAAACATCACTCAAGGAAAGAATTTTCATTTCAGAATCACTTTATTACATAGAAGAAGTCGTCGAAAAATCCATTATCGAGTTGGGAGTATATCTCATTTACATATGGTCATTGTTAATTATTACTGAGAAATAGATATTCTTATAGAAATTTATTACGCTATCGTTGACGAGATATGTTACAATTTTTACGACGCGTTGCGTCATATAAAGGATGTTCATATAGGAGCAGCGATATGTGTAAAAAGGCATTTCTATATTTCGTTGGAGTTATTTCCTATTCCCTAGATGGCTTGGAAAACGCTTCTAACAAGGCAGGTGATCAAATTGAAAAAGGTCGCCAAAAAATAACCAGGGAGAACAATAAAAAGCAAGAATTTATAAAAGAAACATAAACCTTTTCAATATTTATATGGAGGTATTAAAAATGGCTGAACAGACAAAAAAAGCGCTGTTGGAAGAAAATCCTGTAGAAGAACCTTCTCCATTGTTCAATACATTCAGGAATGTCCTTCTTGCAGGTATTGGTGCTGTAGCACTCGCTCAGGATGAAATTGAAGAGTTTGTTGAAAAACTCATTGAACGGGGTGAGATAGCTGAAAAAGAAGGCAAAAGTCTGGTCCGTGAGGTTATGGAAAGACGTAAGAAGGATGCTGAAAAAGCAGAAGATGAATTCAATAAAAGAATGGAAGAAGTATTAGAAAGAATGAAAGTTCCAACCAAATCAGATATTGAAGCAATTGGAGAAAAATTAGACGAACTTTCTGATAAAGTTGATGGTTTGGCCAAGTAATATCAGTTGAAAGTCGAAGAATATTAGTTATTAGAATACGGGGATGGAATATATATAACCTTCCATCCCTTAACTCATTATTTTCCCTTAGCCCTGGTGCCAAAAAGTATCGGGGAATTTTTTCGCTACTCCAGCGACTTTTTTTCTTTCTTCTTCTGTTGCTTTTGGTTATTCAAAACGCATTGATCGTATTACACCATACTATCTGGAACGTAAGTAAAGATTACACATGATGATTGTTATAAAAAGATATCCAAATCGAAAATTGTACAATACCAATTCGAAAAAATATATCACTCTTAATGGTGTTTCTCAATTAATTAAAAATGGAAAAGAAATAGAGGTAATTGATAATGAAAGTGGAGAAGACATCACTGCAGATACATTAACCCAGATCATATTCTTGCAGGAAAAAGAACAGAAAGAATTCTTGCCTGGATCCGTACTGGTGAGCTTGATACGCTCAGGGGGAGACCGTATCTCTGCCATTCAAAAATCGATATTTGATCAAATAAATTTTTCCGAGCAGGTTGATGATGAGATAAGATTTCGGGTATACTCACTTGTTCACCAGGGCTTACTGAGTGAAGATGAGGGATCGGAAATAATTGATAAACTGATCAAAAAAGCTGATAGATATAAATATCACCACACTGAAAGAAACCCGGAATTCATACTTAATGAGCAAGAAATTGAAAATTATTTAATCAGGAAAAACCTTCCCACCAGGGAAGATCTAAAACTTATATCAAATCGTTTAGATCAATTGAATGAAAAAATATCAAAGATTCTGAAATAGCTGTTCAACACCTTGAAGCGAATCGTTGATTTGACCATAATCATTCCAGTAGATAAACAGGAAATAAAAATGACCCGGAAAAAATTACTTGTTCTAATAACAATTCTGATGACTGCATCAATATCATGCAATTTATTCAATAACTTATTTAAACCACAAGAACCAACCAGCACACCCGAACAGACATCTACACCCCTTCCTGTACGTCCGGTAATTCCCGGAGTGAATAATCCGGATGAACCGGTTTTTATAACCGGCGAAATCCCGTACACCTCACCCTTCTTTTTAGATACCATCCAACAACCATTCATTTTGCTTGAAGATCAAGCTGGGTTTATTGATCGTGATCGCGAATTTATATTTCCAATCGACAGTCAGATTCTAGGACCGGTCGAATTGCACCCCGACGAAAGCCTGACATACCAGTTAGCTCTTCCAGCCGTACCTCAGGGAACAATGATTGATTTAGATAATGATGGAGAGCAAGATCAGGGAATCCAGGTTTTCGCAGTCGCATACTGGTCAAATGTTTGGGGAGGGCCTTTCCTGGAGGAACGGGAAGGCAAGGGCTGGTCGACTGCATATACATCAACTCTGGTTGACCCCGCAAATGATGACGAAATAATCGGCGGAAGCCTGGTTGTCTGGGCTCCTGACGATGAACAGGGCTTTCCAACCAGCTTTGGAGACGATGGCCTTTTATTCACAGAAGATGATCCAACAAAGGCTATTCCAGCTGGTTATAACATAGTAGACATCAACCAGGAACCATTCACCTTCTATAAAGAAGCCCGCCCTTCTATCACACTGAACGAAGGTGTTATAGAAGTAAATGATTACACTGAATTATCCTATGCTGAGGCTTTCAAAAATATGGTCGGGAAAATATCGCTCGAATATCCGTTTACAGAAGAAAAATCGATGGATTGGGATGCCCTTACCCAAAAATATCAACCTTTAATCGAAAACGCTGAAAATGATGAGGAATTTTATTCATCACTGCGGGATTTTTCGTATGAAATACCTGATGGACACGTAAATGTCTCACTGAATCCAGATATCTTTTTCGAAGTTGCGGGGGGTAGCTTTGGAATGGTTTTGAATGAATTAAGCGACGGACGAATTATCGTTAGCGAGGTGATAAGTAACACTCCCGCTGCAAGAGCTGGGATAAAGGAAGGAGCGGAAATTCTAACCTGGAATGATAAACCGGTTCTTGATCGAATTGATGAGGTTGAGCCATATTTCAGCCCTTTCTCAACAGAACACGCCAAAAGGGTAGAGCAGGTAAACTTTCTTACCAGAGTCCCACCTGATTCAGAGATCAGCCTCTCTTATAGGAATTCAGGAGAAAACGAGACCAGGAATCTTAAATTGAAGGGGGAGGTTGAATATGAGTCATTATTCAAAACGATCCCAATATTTAACAGGGATGAACTCTCATTACCAGTAGAAGGGAATATTCTGGACGACTCCGGATTGGGTTATGTACAAATTTCAACATTCAGCGATGATTACAATTTGCTTGCCCGGCTTTGGGAACACTACATTCAGGGTCTGATTGATCAGGAAGTACCAGGGTTAATCATCGACATGCGTGCAAATGGTGGGGGAAATACTGGCCTGATGCTGGATTTCCTGGGATATTTTTACGATGAAGAAATTGAATTGTATGAAAGTTCATACTACAGCAATAAAACTGGCAAATTTGAGAATTCAGGTAGGCCATCAAAAATTGTGCCGGGTCCACTTTTATACGATGGTGAGATTGCGGTGTTGGTCAGCCCTGACTGTGTCAGCGCATGTGAAGGCTTTTCTTATGCCCTTCAGAGTACCGGAAGAGCGATTGTTGTCGGAAGCTATCCAACCGCAGGGGCTTTTGGAGATGTTGGCCGTGGTCAATACAGTCTGCCGGGAGATATAAAAATGCAGTACCCGACTGGAAGGCCTGAAAACAATGCAGGTCAGCTGGTAATAGAGGGGGTTGGGGTTATACCGGACTTAGTAGTCCCTGTAACAGTTGAGAGTGTCCTGGGAAAATCTGATACAATCCTCGACACAGCTATCAAAGCCCTCCTGGATAAAATCAGATAATAGGGATTGTCTAAAAGTTCGTCACCCTGGGCGAATTTTTATCCCTGTTTTTTAGGGAGCGAAAGGTCTTCTCGATGAGAATCAGATGCTTCGCTCCACTCCCAAAGGGATTGCTATGCATCAGCTTGACAAATAATACCTTTTAGAAAGCCCCTATCTTCATGTAGGATATCTCCTAATTTGAATAAGATTTATCCAAACCCGATACCGCAGTAAATTTCTTTAAACTCAATAGATATTATGAGTAGTAACTGATAATGCTGTAGATTGAATAAATATCAATGGCTAACATGAAAATAAACAATGACCCAATTTGAAATTCCGCCATTCGAAATTGGATTGTTTGCCCAGTTTCGGATTTTTGACTTTTAAATTTTTGGAACAAATCGATTGGAATCCTAATAATCAACCTGGTTATTTCCATCCAGCCAAATCCCATACCTAAAGCAACTGGAATGATTATTGGATAGAGATATCGACCAACCGGCAGGAATATATGCGAGACAGTTAAATATAATGCGCTCCTTACCAGCACAGCCAGAACTGTTATCCCTGATATCAATAACAATAAAAATACAATATCCCAGGGTATTGCTCTTCGTTTACGGACAAGTCCAATAAAAAAACCTGCAACAAGTAATAGCGAGAAAATCCCCAGATTTCGATAAGGATGTTCTCCTATTATGTAAACATGCCCCCAACCAAATTTTGCCCAGAATGTCCGGAATAAACGCACTATTGTTGCTTTATATAAAAACCAGGTTGTCTTAATGTCTAAAATTGAAGCTAGAGCGAAGGATGGACGGGTTCTGTCGCCCAAAAAGTTAATTCCAAGTTTATCAATCATCGGATTGAAGCGAAATCCGGGTATTTCCGCTGACCCATTTTCAATTAAATTAACAAAAGGTTCTCCTGCCCAGGTTCCATTTGTCCCTTGGGCGTTCGTAAAGGTTGGCGGTTCATTTTTCGGTAGATGGCCCTCCGCTAAAACAATTCCGTCAAGATGTATCCGATTCTTCTTACCAAGGAGTTCCCTGGGGATTTCAATACTTAACCAAATTCTTGGGGATGTTTCAGAAAATGAAGTATGGTATGCAAAGAATTTGGGCGAATCGCTAATCTGAATGGTTTCAAAATATTGAAAATCCTTCGTATTGAAAACCGGTGTTTTTAATGATACCGGATAATCAGCCCACATCCAGAATCCAATGGTTGCCTCCTTTCCCATTACTTGCTTTCCTGTTTCTATTGAGACAGGTTGAATGATTGGATTCATCCACTCAGGGCTAATTTCCGCATTCGTATTAAGTTGGATCACGTAATCCCCCACAACCGCATTCTCAGTGACTAGGCGGGTGGGTTCACTCTGGGACGTTGAGCGATACCAACTTCTGGCGTCATCCAAAGTAAATGAAGCGAAAATGACCAGTATGGCGCCTGCCAAAATGAGCACCCAGGCCAATACCCTGTATTTATTTCTGAAAATTGAAAAAATCAGTGCAATCGGGATAGCTATAAAAGCGACAACAGCAGTGCTTTTTGTGTAATAACCAAGTAACGCGGCTACAAACGCCACCAAAAAATTCACAAGAGAAAAGCCCCTCGTCACCAATCGAACGCTTCCCCAGAGGGATAATGACATAAATAGAACTGCCCCAACATCATTATTTATGGAAGACATAATGTCAACAAAACCCGGAAATAACGCCAGGATCAAAGGTGTGATGATTCTTAATGGGTGTTGGGGAGGCGTGATTTCACGGGTTATCCCCCATCCTAATAATATTGTGAGTAAAAATATTAAAACAGACACAAGACGAATTAAATACATCTGGTGCGTGACGTCTCGATTTATAACCAGTCTTAATGGAATAGACGCCAGGCTGTAATACAATGGTTTCCCTGTCAGTTGGGAAACTCCCGGCACCGGCCTTTGGTCCTGCGGCGTCCCTAATTCCGGTTGATATTCCAATCCCTTATAAAATTCGTTGGCATACATTGATTCCAGGACAGAAAAACTCAATCCGGGATCATAATCATTAAATTCAGGGAGCTTATTTCGACTTGCAATGAGCCAAACGTATTCAAAATGGTTGGGTTCGTCATAATGCTGCCAGGGTGGTACCAGATAAACGAAAACCAGACCATGAAGTAGGGCAATTAATAAAATGATGAGAATTCCGTCAACTTCACGAATACGAACGGAATGGTCGTTAATCTCAATCATTTTCAACTGTCAACTTTTCGAAAGCTTGTATATCATTTCGAATTGGTTCACCAAGATCGTGTTGATTTGTTCAGCCATTGACCTGAAATCCTCTATTGACCCCCCAATTGGGTCTTGGATATCTTTCATACTTCCATCCAATTCACCAAGCATAAAAATTTTTGATAATCTATCAGGAAAAGCTATTTCCAATGTTTCTTTGTGATTCCTTTCCATCACAAGGATTAGATAAAAATCCTCCAGCAGATCTTCAGTTATAGACTTTGAACGGTGATCACTCAGGTCGATTCCATATTCTTCCAGAATCTTTATTGTATTTATCGCTGCTGGTTGGTCATTATATGCCCACACACCAGCGGATTGGATTTCCCATTGTTCCTCTCGATCTCTGGTGATTATTTTCAGCAACCCTTCCGCCATTGGTGACCGGCAGATGTTGGCTGTACAGACAAAAAGAACAGAATTCATTTAATTTCCTCTTTATGGTTTATTGATTTTGTTCCAAATTTTTGTTTTAAAATCCGGTAAATAAACAACGGATTTCCTATCAAGTATCTCTTCCACTTCCCTTTTGGATCCAAACATAAACGCCAGAGCCATTCTAATCCGATCCCAGATACCCAACCAGGGGCAATCCTTTCCACCCCCGCTAAATAGTCGAACAACGCGCCAACTGCCCAACAGATTTTCGCAGAAATCTGTTCCTGGTTTTTATGGATCCAAAATTCCTGATGTGGGCTACCCATTCCGACGAAGAGGATATCAGGAGAGATACCATTTATCTCATCCAGAACCTGCTGCTGGCTTTCCTCAGTCAGATAACCGCTGCTATATCCTGTTATTTCCATTTCTGGATGAATCTTTAAGATGGTATTTACAGCTCTGGTAATTATCTCAGGTTTGCCAGCGATTATATAAATCCGCAATTTATTTCGTACAATAAAATCAAATATCCTGTCAACCCAATGAATTGATGAGATTTTCTGAAGTTTGCATCCTCCCAATAATTTACTCCCCCAGACAACGCTTAACCCGTCAGGAAGTACAAGATCAGCCTGATTAAGGACATCGGAATATTCTTTATTTACTGAGGCGATATTGAGACAATGAGCATTAGCGTAAACAATTTTTCTTCTCTCTGCATTGGAGTTCCAGGTTAAGATTGATTTAAGAATTCCCTCTTGGTTTATACAATGGATATTAATCCCGAGGAGATTGACCGAATTCAATTTAACCAAATTTCCGCTAATGAAAATCTTTATTATAAATAATTCAATTCAAGGGTTAAATATTTCAACCTAAATACATTGAAGACCTGAGTTTTTCCAGATCGGAATCGACCATCATTTTCACCAGCTGCTTGAATTCAATTTTGGGTTTCCAATCTAATTGATTGATGGCTTTGCTGGGGTCAGCCACCAGCTGTCTATCTTCAGTTGGCCGCATAAATCGTTTATCACTAACAACAAAGTCCCTGTAGTCCAATCCCAGATGGCTGAAAGTAATTTCACAGAATTCTCGAACGGAGTGAGTTTTACCTGTTCCAATCACATAATCTTCGGGTTTATCCTGCTGCATCATTAATAAAATAGCTTCGGTGTAATCCTTGGCAAAACCCCAATCTCTCCTGGCTTCCAAATCGCCTAATCTCAATTCAACTTCTAAACCTAATTTTATCTTTGCAGCAGTATTGGCGATTTTTCTTGTAACAAACTTTAAATCCCTCCTGGGACTTTCATGATTGAACAATATTCCCGATATTGCAAATAACCCAAATTGTTGGCGGTATCGAACTGTCATCCAATGGGCATACAATTTTGCTATTCCATAAGGGTTTCGGGGCTGAAAAAGAGTATTTTCGTTCTGGGGTATTTCTACTGGATTACCAAATAATTCACTTGATGAGGCTTGATAATAATGAGAATCTGGCTTGATGTTCCTAACTGCCTCCAGCAATCGGGCTGCACCTAAACCCGCATAATCTCCGACATCTATGCTCGAATTCCAGGAATCATACGGGGAGGATGGGGAAGCAAAATTATATATTTCTTCTGGTTGGATATCTGAAATACACTCAAAAAGTGAGCCCTTGTGTTTTAAACTACCTTCTACCAGGCTTATTCGATCAATAATATGATTTATATTGTCTAATTGAACAGGAATATCATTCGGTATCCAACCATAAACTTCATTGCCTTGCTCCAAAAGAAGTTCCGCCAAATATGAACCATCCTGACCATTTACCCCAAAAATTACGGATCTGCTCAATAGCTCAACCTTCCATACTGATTACCTGGTCCTGCCATCGGTGCCATTTGCCGTGGTGCGCTTCCATAATCTTCTTTCCTTCACCGGGACCATCCAATCCAAGTAATTCCATATCAGCGTCAACCATTATCCGTACCAGATCTTTGAAGAATATCCTAGGTTCCCAGTTCAACTCACTTTTAGCTAACGACGCATCCGCAAGTAAATAATCAACTTCTGTTGGTCTGTAGTAGCGAGGGTCGATTTTTACATAATCCTTCCAATCCAGATTCACATAACCAAATGCTTCATCGAGCAGTTCTCGTACCGAATGCGCCTCTCCGGTTCCAATTACAAAATCACCGGGACTGCCATGCTGCAGCATCTTCCACATCGCGGCAACGTAATCAGGAGAATAACCCCAATCGCGTTTTGCATCTAAATTTCCCAGGTAGAGAGTATCCTGCTTCCCAGCCACAATAGCCGCAACCGCACGGGTAACCTTACGGGTCACGAAAGTCTCACCACGGCGAGGCGATTCGTGATTGAACAGAATCCCATTACATGCGAAGATTTTATACCCCCTGCGATAGTTGCGTGTGATCCAGTAAGAATATAACTTTGCGGCAGCATAAGGGCTCCTTGGTTGAAAAGGAGTATTTTCGTTTTGAGGGGGAGGTGCGCTGCCATACATCTCACTCGAAGAAGCCTGATAGAACCTTGTGTTCAATCCGCTCTTTCTAACGGCTTCCAGGATTCGAATTGTGCCCAGACCTGTGATATCGCCGGTGTATTCAGGTAGATCAAAACTGACCCTGACGTGACTCTGGGCAGCAAGATGATATATCTCATCCGGCTTAATTTCATATATCAGATCAATCAGGTTTCCTGTATTTGCCAGGTCACCATAATGCAGGAAAAGGAGAACTTTCACACCGTTGTGAGGATCGCGATATAAATGGTCAATTCTTTTTGTGTTGAATGTGCTTGCCCGTCTAATAAGACCGTGTACCTCGTACCCTTTTGATAATAATAATTCTGCCAGATACGATCCATCCTGGCCGGTGATACCTGTTATCAGGGCTTTCTTCATATAAGTTACTATTTCCTTTTCGATTGTATTGAATCAGCATCGAGTTCCAAAGGTACCTGCCTCTGGCTTCCGAGCAGTTCAAGTAGTACTCTCACCCGGACATTCCCGGGTAATGTTGAGTCAAATATCGCCTGGTAACCTTGAAATGGACCTTCATTAATTCTCACTTCATCCCCGGGTTGTAAACCTGCTAACTCCTCACCTCCTGCAGCATTAATTTTTTCGATACGGGACCGGATTTCATGAATTAAATTTTCGGGGACAACAGCCGGCTCACCTCCAAAACTTACCAGGCCATTTGTATGAGGCATCCATTGAAACTCAGACAATCCAACTTGCTCTAAATTTACATTTACAAACAGGTATCCCGGAAAATATGGCTTTCGTTTTCTGGCTCTTGGATTTTTAGGATATACCCGTAAACGAGGATAATAAACTTCAATTCCCTGTGAAAGTACCTGACGCCAAACCACATCTTCTTTGCGAGGTTTAGTTCTTAATGCATACCAATAATTCATCATAAAAAATCTGCCGGAACTTATCCAGCAGGTTCTCTCTTTTTTTTCCTGTTATTTTACGCTAATGATAACAAAGGTCAGGTAAAAATTGTTCAATTTCTGCCCAGGACAAGAGAAACTGTAAAACAAAGGTTATCCGTCGATTCAACTTACAGCAGCCTGAACAATTTTAGCAAACTCCATTGCTTTCAATGAAGCGCCTCCAACTAGTGCTCCATCAATATTTTCAACAGCAAAGAATTCTCCAGCATTATCTCCATTTACTGAACCGCCATACAAAACCTGAACTCGTTTTGATAATTCATCACCAAAGATATTTGACAATGAACGACGGACAATGTTAGTAATAACACCATCAGCATCCTCCACTGTGGCGGCTTTCCCGGTACCAATTGCCCATACCGGCTCGTAAGCAAGCACGAGTGAAATAACGTTCCCGGAAATAATCTTCGGATCAATCCCCGCCAATCCGTTCTTCACCTGGCGGGAGACCACTTCATCAGTTCGTCCTGCTTCATTTTCATCCAATGTCTCCCCAACACACATAATCGGAATTAGATTATGTTCAAGCGCGCTTTTCATCTTCCAATTGACCGTTTCATCATTCTCACCAAAATACGCTCTACGTTCTGAGTGACCAATGATTACGTATCTGCATAGTTCGGCAACCATTACAGGTGAGATCTCACCAGTAAATGCACCAGAATTTTTCCAGTATATGTTCTGGGCTCCAAGTTTAATATTGGTCTTGGATATCGATTCTTCCACTGCGGTGAGCGCTGTAAATGGCGGGCATAACACCACTTCAACAGATTCAATCTCCCTCAACTCATGAATAAGATCAATTGTTAATTGACGCGCTTCACTGATAGTTTTATTCATCTTCCAATTTCCAGCGACAAGAGGTTTCCGCATAATTATTCACTCTCCAGATTAGTTCTTAATTTATTTGAATAACATTATTTATCCAGCAATACGGTTATTCCTGGTAGCTCTTTCCCTTCCAACATTTCGAGTGATGCTCCACCGCCAGTTGATATATGGGATATCTCAGATTGGTTTCCGGATTGATTGATTGCCGCTACAGAATCTCCTCCACCAACAATTGAAATCGCAGTGCTTCTGGCAATCGCATCGGCTACACCAAAAGTTCCTTTTGAAAACTTGGGGAATTCAAAAACACCCATAGGTCCATTCCAAACAACGGTGCCAGCGTTTTCGATAATTTTCCCAAATGCTTTCACGGTCTCAGGTCCAATATCAAGAATTCTCCACCCCTCCGGAACTGGCCCCATAGCAATTATTTCCGATTCCGCATTTTCATCATACTTATCTGCAATAACGACGTCGACAGGAAGCCTTAACTTTGAGCCACCATTTTCTAGAATCTCACGCGCAGTATCTAACACATTATCTTCGGCTAAAGAATCTCCAACCGGATATCCCTGAGCTTTAAAAAATGTATTCGCCATTCCCCCGCCGATTAGTACCTGATCAGAAATCACCAACAAATTATTTATTACCCCGATTTTATCGCTGACCTTCGCACCTCCCAGTATAGCTACAAAAGGTTTTTTAGGGGACTGGATAGCTTCGCCCAGATACTTAATTTCCTTTTCCATCAAAAAACCTGCTACGGAAGGCAGGTAATCCGCTACCCCAACAGTGGAAGCATGTGCTCTATGCGCAGATCCAAACGCATCCATAACAAAGATATCTGCCAGAGATGCCAGTTTTTTCGCCATTTCAGGATCATTGTTTTTCTCGCCAGCATGAAACCTGGTATTTTCCAATAGTACCACTTCTCCGGGTTCAAGATTTTTCGCCTCTTCAAAGGCGCTCTCCCCGATGCAATCATCAACAAATATGACCGGTCTCTCAAGTACACCAGCCAGATAGTCAGCCACTGGTCGGAGTGAAAAATTCATGTCAGGAACTCCCTTGGGTCGGCCAAGATGTGAACAAAGCAGCACACTCGCGTTATTTTCAAGCAGGTATTTTATTGTCGGTAACGCAGCCTGAATGCGAGTGTCGTCTGCGACTTTTCCATCTTTCAAGGGCACATTAAAATCAACCCGAACCAATACTCTTTTATTTGATAGATCGATATCCTTTACAGTTTTTTTGTTGAACATTTTATATCCTCCGGGCAAGGAAAACGTGAAACAAGAGCACGTTTCACGTTTTCCAGAATTAAATTAATATATTAGCCAGGGCTTATTTTTTACATTTTTTTAGCAATCAGAGCAGCTAAATCGGCGGTCCTGACAGAATAACCCCATTCGTTATCATACCAGGTTACAACTTTCACCAGATTGCCTTCTTTGGCACCCAGGGCCATCGTGAATTGCAGGTCAACTGATGAACTGAAATTGCTGCCTTTAAAGTCTATGCTCACCAAAGGTTCGTCAACAGCTTCGAGTATACCTTTCAATGAGCCTGCAGCTGCTTTACGGAACTCGCCCCGTAATTGATCAGTGGTGACCGCAGTTTCCAGTTCCACTGTAAGATCAACTATTGAAACAGTAGAAGTAGGAACCCTTAGGGCATAACCATCAATTTTTCCCTCAAGCTCGGGGATCACAAGTTTTAAAGCTGTGGCAGCGCCTGTAGTTGTCGGGATGATACTCATCGCGGCAGCCCTTGCCCGGCGTAAATCTTTATGCGGCAAATCCAGAATCTTTTGATCATTGGTGTATGCATGGATAGTTGTCATGAAGCCGCGTTTTATCTTGAAAGCATCATGAACAACTTTCACCGCTGGAGCAAGACAATTGGTGGTACAGGAAGCATTTGAGATCACATGATGTTTATTGGAGTCATACCAATCATCATTAACCCCGAGAACCACCGTCAAAAGGTCTCCTTTCGCAGGAGCAGTGATGATTACTTTTTTCGCGCCCTCCACCGAGGATATGTTTCTCAGCGTCTTCCTTTTTACGGAATAATCCCGTTCCTTCAATAACAATATCAACGCCTAATTCACCCCATGGCAATTGAGCTGGATCCTTTTCGCTGAATGCTCTTATCTTATTTCCATTCACAATCAGCCCATCATCGCTCACCTCAACACTTCCAGCAAATCTTCCATAATTTGAATCGTATTTAAAGAGATGAGCCATTGTATTAAGGTCACCAATATCATTAAATGCAACTACTTCCAATTCCCCTGCATATTCTTCGAGAATCGCCTTGAGAACCTGGCGGCCTATTCGACCAAATCCATTAATTCCTACTTTTACAGCCATGAAATGCCTCCAAAAATATTTTTGTTTTTAAATTTTTTTATAACAGTCAGCCATTTGATTTGAGCTATTTTGCAAATTGGTTTCAATTATTGACAATCAATCGCCAACCTACTATTCTACCAGAGGACCAGTCTTTTCCTGGTATAAATCCATGATTACTTCTGCTAATTTTTGTGAATCGTGGCGCCAGGGATGGATGCTGTCCACAAGATCAGATTGGTATAATGCGAAACCATGGATTCTTTGCCCATCGGTTTTCACCCAATCAACATTTTTGGGTAAGTTACCTGAAAAACAATTATTCACAGCAACGACATCATACATCCCACTTACTGAATGTTCCTCTAATGCAAGCAGATGCTCCTCGCATGAAAATCCATCCGTTTCGCCCGGCTGGGTGGCGACATTACAGACAAATATCTTCAATCCTTTACTGGCTCTAATCGCTTCAGATATATCCGGGACTAGTAAATTTGGGATGAGGCTAGTATATAAACTGCCTGGCCCCACGATGATAATATCAGCCGCTAAAATCGATTTTATAGCATCCGGATAAGCTGGCGGGTTGTTCGGTTCCAGCCATACCCGGTGAACCTTGCCTTCACTTTCAGGAATTTTACTTTCGCCTTCCACCCGGAATTTTCCAACCATATGCGGCAGCATCACATCTGCTATTAATTGAATGTTATGAATTGTGGAGGGCAAAACTCTCCCGTAAACAGCAAGAACCCGGCCTGATTCCGCCACCGCTTCTTCGAAGCTGCCAGTTATTTCTGCCAGGGCAGTAATAAATAGATTCCCAAAAGAATGCCCCTCAAGACCGGAATGTCCGCTAGGAAAACGGTACTGAAATAACTGACCCATAAATGCTTCATCATTGGATAATGCAGCCAGGCAGTTGCGTATATCACCAGGAGGTAAAATTCCAAGTTCTTTTCTCAGTCTTCCCGAAGATCCACCATCGTCAGCCACGGTAACAATAGCAGTTAAATTGTGTGAAAATAATTTCAGACCTCGCAATAAAGTGGCAAGACCATGCCCTCCGCCAATTGCCACAATTCGTGGTCCCCGTTCTCGCTGTCTGTGGGTTTTAATCGTATCCGCGACGCCTTTTCCTGGAACGACAAAAGGCTTCATTAAGGATCGATTCAATCCCTGGATACCGAGAAGCAGAACCGCAATACCCAATCCCCCGAATATCAGCGCTCTCAATGGTCGCGGGAGAAACTGCAACGAGATTGTCGATAGTATTGGCAACCACCACGTTTCAGGTGATGATCGATAAACGTCCAATACAAAAACAGCCACACCAAAACTGATAAGGGTTATTCCCAGAAGAATCAAGATAAACCAGCGTTTAACTCCGACGCCCGGAACTAACCAGAACGTGTAAGCACGCAAGGCTTCACTGGCTCGTCTCGACCAATTTTTACTATTTTTCTCCATACCGCTGGAGATAATAGCAGCCTTTATTAATCCCGTCAACTTGTATTCATGTCCTGCCTGTTCATTCATTTCAGAAACCAAATTATGCTATACTCTTTTTATAGAGATATTAAATACCAGATTGATTTGGGGTGAGATCACTGGTTCACAATTCTTATAAATTTAATAGTTTTTCTAAATAATAGCGGGATGTTAAAACACTGAAGATGAAAGATAAACGATGGGAAATCGCCAATCCAATTTCCGAAGAAGTACATGACGCATTGAAGGATTATGATCCAATAATTCGCCAGATTCTGTTTAATCGCGGTATTAGCTCGTCTGAGCAAGCCGAAGATTTTATTAACGCAGCTGCACCAATAGAATCTGATCCCTTTAATATGTCATCTATGGGAGAAGCTGTTGACCGGATATCCCATGCAATTGATAAAAACCAATCAATCGTAATTTATGGAGATTATGATGTAGATGGTGTAACGGCAACAGCATTGTTGACCAATTCATTGCAACTTTCCGGAGCCCAGGTCAAAAGTTATATTCCTGACCGTTTTGAAGAGGGTTACGGGCTGAATCCAGATGCGATAAAAACCCTGCATGATCAAGGTATCCAACTTGTAATTACAGTGGATTGTGGAATTCGAGCAGTTGAAGAAATCGATTATGCAAATCAACTTGGGATTGACATGATCATCACAGACCACCACAGACCTGGAGTAGAACTCCCCAATGCCCTGGCTGTCATCAACCCCCGCCGGCAGGACGACCCTTATCCTGATAAAGACCTCACAGGTGTCGGACTGGCTTATAAATTATTAGATGCACTCAACCAACAATCGAATAAGACAAATAGTAAATCGATCTTTCCTGATCCTGAGTTATACCTCGATTTTGTTGCACTGGGTACAGTCGCCGATTTAGCCCCATTGCTGGGTGAAAATCGGGCATTGGTACGTGGTGGAATTAAACAATTGCGCTCTTCAACTAGACCCGGTTTAAAAGCTTTGATCGGAGTCACCAGCCAGAATCCTTCAAAAATAAATTCAAGCACGATAGGCTATGTTCTTGGACCAAGATTAAATGCTGCAGGACGTCTTGATACCGCTCAGAATTCCCTTGACCTGTTGTTGGCAGAAAGTCAATCTGAGGCAGGTTTATTAGCCCAAAAACTGGAAAGTTCAAACCGGGAACGCCAGCGACTCACGCAGGAACAGCAAAAAAAAGCTGAAGAAATCGTCTTGAAAACTGAGACTGAAGCGCCTTTAATATTTGTTTCCGGTCCGGAATTTGAACAGGGCATTATCGGGTTAGTGGCTTCCCGGCTGACTGAGAAATATTACAGACCTGCGGTGGTAATCGCACTGGGTGAAGAAACATCGCGTGGTTTGTGCAGAAGCATTCCAGAATTTCATATTACCAATGCGCTGGAAGAATGTTCCGAATTGCTTATCAGGTTTGGAGGTCATTCTGCTGCGGCGGGATTTTCAATTAAAAACGAAAATATTTATGATTTATCCAACCAATTAACAGGCATAGCTGAAAAAGAGTTGGGCACAGCCGATCTTCAACAGACTATCAAAGCTGATATCGACTTACAGCTGTCAGATCTGAATTTTGAATTATTAGATAAATTGGAACATCTCCAACCAACAGGTCGTGGCAATCCCCCTGCCCATTTTGCTTCCTTTGGAGTCCGGGTACTTGGCAAGAAAAATGTTGGAAATGACAAACAGCACCTGAAATTAGTTCTTACGGATGGGCATATCACATATGATGCAATTGCTTTCAGGCAGGGTTACTGGCAGGATGTTATGCCAGAATTTATCAATATTATATATACTTTTGAATTGAATGAATACAATGGGCGAAGCACCCTCCAGTTAAATATCAAAGATATTAAATCCTGGCAGGTGATTGATTAATCAACAAATCTATACTTGAATAATGTCCAGAGTGCTTCGAAAGCATCACTTAATTTGATCTTTTTCCCCTCATCATAATCCCGGGGTGTAAACCTGATTGGAACCTCATAAATTCGGAATTTGCGCTTCAAGACTTTTGCCGTAAATTCAGGTTCAAAGTTAAAACTCTTTGCATGAATTGTGATGCCGTTCAATACTTCTTTTCGAAATACTTTATACCCGGTTTCCATATCAGTGAGGATGTTATTATAGAGAATATTTGTAGCCAGTGTGAGCAACTTATTTGCTACCATATGCCAGAACATGGTTGGTCTGCGAGGCCCTCCCAGGAAACGTGATCCATAAACAATATCAGCAATTTCTTCTTCAATCGGTTGCATCAGCGCAGGATAATCACGCGGATCGTATTCAAGGTCAGCATCTTGAATCAGGACTACCTCACCGGTCGCATTCTTAATACCCGTAACTACTGCACTTCCCTTTCCCTGATTGGAATCATGGTATACCACTTTGATTGGCCCTTCCCCATCCAACCCGGCTAATATCTCTTTTGTACCGTCTGTTGATCCATCATCAACGATAACTACTTCACCAGCCAAACCAGTTTGTTTAACTCTATTTAGAATTTCCTCAATAGTATTCGATTCATTATAGACAGGGATTATTACACTTAAGTTCATGCGCCAATTATAATCCTAAATAAAACCTGTCTCCTCATAGACCGAAATGTAAATTTAAGACAATATAATGCTCAAACTTCTCCCAAAACCTGCCGTTATCGCCCATCGTGGTGCAAGCGCACACGCTCCAGAAAATACGCTGGCCTCGTTTCAGCTGGCTGTTGATCAAAAAGCGGATGCCATAGAACTGGATGTACGATTAAGTAAGGATGGTCAGATCGTAGTTTTTCATGACAGAGAGGTAGATCGAACAACTGACTGCCAGGGGAATCTAAAAAATTTCAGCTTAAATGAATTAAAGACTATGGATGCTGGTAGTTATTTTGATCAAAAATTTAATGAGGAAAGGATTCCAACATTATTGGAAATATTATCTATTTTTGAAGAATCTGCTTTGCTTAATATCGAGATCAAGACTCAATTTTTTCACCAGACCGGGCTTGCAGTAAAAGTAGCCCGAATGATCCATAACAGAAATATTATTGATAGGACTCTAATATCCTCATTCAATCCCCTCGATTTAATTTCAGTGCGCCGTTTTTCCCCGGATATCGATACTGGTATCCTGGTGCCGCCAGGGAAAAATGGATATTGGGCGGAATTGATCGGGGGAAAACTGGTTAAATATGACAGCATTCATTTTTATTTCCGGGATATCACACAAGAACTGATAAAAAAATATCACAAAAAGAATAAATTTGTTTTTGCGTTTACTGTGAATAATAACAAAGAAATTCTGAATTTGATTGATATGGGAATTGATGGGATTTTTACCGATAATCCATTATTGGCGAAACAGCTTTTATATACCCGTTAATCAGCTTGCAATAAGTATGGATTACACTTATGATTCAAAAATAAAACCATAAAAATACGGGACATAAAATACGAACTTACAGAAAATGGACATAACGTTTGATGAATATATGGTCATATGCATCTCGCGCCAGATTCGGGATGGTGAGATTGTTGCGCAAGGTTTAGCGACACCACTCGTAGCGGCTGCATATTTATTGGCCCGAATTACACATGCGCCAAATTTGTATTTCATGTCAGCAATAGGTCAGGGGATTTGCAGAGTCCCTGCCCCAATAAGCATTTCTAATATTGAAAATTTATGGTTGGACAGGTCATTAAAAAATGTGGGCTTTGCGAGAGCCGCTGCAGAAATGCTGCCAAGATTAAAGCCCAAGGAATTTTTCCGCCCAGCTCAAATTGACCAGCATGGTAATTTTAATAACATTGCGATTGGAAAAAATTACCGCACACCTCGGCTGAGACTCCCTGGAACAGGCGGTATTCCAGATCTGACCACATTCATCTCTAATATTTACCTTTATGTGCCCCGTCATTCACGTACAACCTTTGTTCCAAAAATCGATTTTCTATCAGGCTTAGGCCACAATCCAAACCGCAGGTTGGGAGATGGACCGCTTTATCTTGTGTCCAATTTGGGCCAGTTCGATTTTAAGGGGGGTGAGCATCCAACCGATTCTAGAATGAGATTGACAACCGTACACCCTGGTATAAAAATGGAACAAATAAGGATTCGTACAGGTTTTGAATTTGATATTTCGCCCGATTTAATAGAAACACCAAACCCATCAGTAGAAGAATTGCAATTGCTGCGAGAAGAAATTGATCCCTTTGGTATCAGACGCCTGGAAATGCTGGGAGGAGCGGCTCGAAAGGAATTAATCCGGAAAATAATTTTATTAGAAAAATAAATACACTCTAACATCATTTCTTCCGGGACTTAGTAAAATCATATAATGAATTCAGGACTTATTTTAATCCAAAAATCGATCAGGGTAATTATTGTCCTCGTTATGGCAGTTGTTAGTGTAACGCCAGTGGTTGGTACTTTTGCCCAAACTATCACAAACACACCAGAATCTGGATCAATTGAAATACTTAATAGATTGACCCCAGAAGAAAAAATTGGTCAACTATTTTTAATCGCTTTTGAAGGGACAGATGTCGGGCCAGAATCTGCAATTTATGGCCTGATCGCAAATCACCATATCGGGAATGTAATTATCCTTGCGGAAAATGACAACTTAACCCATATCAGCCAATCCCCAGAGGAGACGACCCGGCAATTAAGGTCAATGACGCGTAAACTCCAACAGATTGAATGGACTTCATCCCAACAAACCCTTAATGAACCAAACACTGAAGAATCTTTCCTGCCAGCATACATTCCCCTCCTGATTGCTATGCCGCAAGAAGGAGATGGTTTTGCCTATGATCAGGTTCTTTATGGAATAACTCAATTACCAAATCTAATGGCGCTTGGAGCGACATGGAACTCTGAACTAGCTGGCGAGATTGGGAAAATCCTCGGAAATGAATTAGCTTCTTTGGGCATAAATCTTCTGATTGGACCATCACTGGATATTTTAGAATCTCCTGAAACTGATGATACTCAAGATCTTGGGACCAGGACATTCGGCGGGGATCCATACTGGGTGAGCGAGCTGGGGAGAAACTACATTCAAGGCATCCATGTAGGAAGTGAAGGAAAAGTTGCAGTTGTATCAAAACATTTTCCCGGCCACGGAGGCGCAGATAGACTTCCTGAAGATGAAGTCGCCACAGTTCGTAAGACTATGGACGATTTGATCTCTTTCGATTTAGAGCCTTTTTTCAATACAACCGGCGATGCACGTGCTCAAGAAGAAACAACCGATGCACTGCTGACTTCTCATATCCGTTATCAGGGATTGCAGGGAAATATACGCGCTACCACTCGCCCTGTAAGCCTGGATCCGCAGGCGCTGAACCTGCTACTTGAATTGCCGGAACTTGATTTGTGGAGGCAAAATGGTGGAGTTTTAATCAGCGATAATTTAAGCAGCCAGGCTATCCGTAGATTCTATGATCTCACCAACCAGGATTTTGATATCAGACGGGTGGCTTTAAACGCCTTCCTTGCAGGAAATGACATCTTATATATCTCCGATTTTACATCCATTGAAGAGGAGGATTTAAGTACCGCAACAATTCAGACATTAGAATTTTTTGCCCAAAAATACAGAGAAGATAACGCATTCGCCCAAAGAGTGGATGAATCAGTCCTTCGTATACTGAATTTAAAACAAAAACTTTTTAAGGATTTTTCTTTAAACAGGGTTATTGAATTCCCACTCGTCCCTTCAGTAGTGGAAGAACCCCAACAAATGGTATTTGAGGTTGCCAGACAAGGGGCGACGTTGATCAGCCCATCAGAAATTGAATTGGATGAGACAATCCCCGATCCCCCCAATCAAAATGATCGTATTGTTTTCATCAGCGATACAAGAGAGGCCAGACAATGCAGTCAATGCGTTGAACAACCTTTATTGGGGGAAAAATCCCTTCAAGAATTTGTCACAAGAAGATACGGCCCACAGGCTGGTGGGCAGGTATCCCCTTTCAATTTATCATCTTATTCAATAACCGACCTGCAGGAATTATTAGACGGCTCAACAAACGTATCTCAGTTGGAACTTGATTTGAAGCGTACAAATTGGGTCGTCTTTTCTATGCTCGATAATGATCAGGAATACGGCGCCTATACGATACTTAATCAGTTTCTTGATGAACGCCCAGATCTGTTTCAACAAAAAAGATTGATCGTATTTTCATTTAATGCCCCATATTTTATGGATGCAACCAATATTTCAAAATTAACAGCCTTTTATACCCTCTATTCGAAAACGCCCCAATTTATAGACCTGGCATCCTACTTGCTGTTCAGGGAGATCCAACCTGCAGGCTCATCGCCAGTTTCTGTATCAGGGATAAATTATGATTTAAACAATGTACTCTTTCCTGACCCTGATCAGGTAATTCCATTAATGATAAATATCGATCAGGAAGGGTTGGTTGATATACAAACTACACCTGAACCTCAACCTGATCCTGAATTTAATGTAGGTGATGTTATCCCGCTTAAAACCGGAGTGATCCTTGACCACAACGGCAATCCTGTACCAGATGGAACGCCAGTTGATTTTGTACAAGCCCTTGTTGGAGAAGTGAGCAGCACGAGACAAACAGAAACGACAAAAAACGGCATTGCCGAGACCACGTTCTCCGTTTCTGCACCTGGTACTCTTGAGTTTTATGCCGAAAGTGAACAGGCCAGCTCGGATATTTTACGTATCGATATCCCTTCACCGGGAAATGGCATCACCCCGACTCCCCAACAAACCGAAAATGCAATAGCCTCCTCCCCATCCCCTACAGATGTAGCAATTCCATCTAACGATTTGCCAGTTGAAGAGGCCGAAATAACCAACCACACTAAGATTGGTGACTGGCTGATTGCAATTCTAATTGTCTTTGGAATATCCTGGGCTGTATTCAGGCTATCTGCGTTGGTTGGCAACGTCAGATGGGGTATGAGAACCAGCCTGTTAGCGTTAGTTGGAGGACTGCTGGCTTATTCCATACTTGCATACCAGATACCAAAGAATGAAAGTTACATACTGGGTTCCATCTCCAGGAGTGTAATACTATTCACGGTCATTGGTGCCTTCACAGGTATTTTAATTACAATTTTTTGGCGTTCAATTTCTGAACGTTTAATTAAGAATAAAAAATCAAAGTAAATAACACTCTGAAAATTCTCCAACGAAAATGCATTATTGAATTAATGTCATCGCTAAGCTAAGTAACAACAAGCCCAAAGAAACCAGGATTAAGATTCGTTCTGTTGGTGAATTCAAAACATCTTCCATACCGGGAGTGGGTAAAGCCGCCCTGGGTCTTGTTCCCGGGTCCCAATCGCCCAACAAGGCATTCCGAAACTCCTCAATATTCTGAGGTCGTTCATCAGGGTGAAGGTTCATTGCCCAGAGTATTGCCCTTTCTGTTCGAAGGCTTAAATTTGGATTGAGCTGCCGGGGTGGGACAAGGGAATCTGGCTCCAGGAATAATTCCCGTGCTTCCACAGGGCTGTGATTGGTTAATAGATGATATAGAGTAGCACCAAATGCATATACATCACTTCGAATATCAGTATGGCCTGTATCACCGCCGTATTGTTCTAAAGGAGTATAAAGAGCAGTACCGCGTCCCTGAAGGATGGTGACAGTCACCTCGTCTGAAGCCAGGATTTTTACGAGCCCAAAGTCGACAAGCTTTAATATGTTGTTAGGTGTTAATTTCAGGTTGCTGGGTTTAACATCTCTGTGAACTATTGGAGGTGTTTGGCTGTGTAAATAACTCAATGCATCAGCAAGCTGATTTGCCCACCCTAAAACTTCTCGCTCAAGCAGGAAATCTCCTTTTTGACGGGCTTCAATCATCAAAGTTCTAAGGTCTTTGCCCGGCACATAATCCATCACTAAATAATCTCGCCCAGCATGAGAAAAAAAATCGGAGACCTTTGGCAGGTTAGGATGGTCTAATCGTGCAAGTACAGTCGCCTCCCGCATAAATTGATCGCGTGCCTGATCAACTGATTCTTCATTTAAATCGTAGGTATGCTCAACCTCTTTCAGGGCGCATAACCTCCCCTCTAACCTGATATCATCAGCCAGGTAAATACTACCCATCCCACCCTGACCAATGATCCTTTGGATACGGTATCGATCACGTAAAATCTCACCGGTTTTAATTGGAGTTGTCATCACATTTCACTATAAATATTTTTGGTATAAAAATTTCGTATATGTTATTATACTCACCATATTGATTGTTTATGAATACTCGAGAAGAATCAGCAATTCTAATAGCGCAATCCGGTCCTTTATCCGGTAAACGATGGACATTGGATCGGGAATTGCTCCTGGGGAGGGAACAGAACTGCGATATTGTGATATCTGACAGACAGGTCTCCAGGCACCATGCGAAAGTCCTTTCCACAGCAGAAGGGATTATTCTTGAAGATTTAAAAAGCAAAAATGGCACCCATTTAAATGGACAGAGAATTAGTGAGCAAGTTGTGCTTAAGGATGGGGATGTTGTAATGATTGCTTTTGCACAACAATTAGTATTTGTCAGTTCCGACGCTACACTTCCATTAGATTCTCGACAAATAAATCTGGTCACATCCGGTCAGAATGAAAAGTTACCTTCATTAGAAACAACCAGGCGACTTCGACTGGACAGGAGCGCTAAGCGAGTATGGATCCACACCAAAGATAAAAATAATAATCTCGTTGAAGTTGAGATCACTCCACCACTCTCTCTGGCGCAGTTCGGATTATTAGAGCAGTTGTATATTAATCAAGGTCAAGTGGTATCCAGATTTGACCTCATAACGACCATCTGGGGCGAAAGTCAAGCCCTTGAAGTGTCAATGCAGGCATTGGATGCACTTGTTCGGCGGTTAAGAGATAGGATCTCCTCATTAGATCCAGAGCATGATTACATCATAACAGTCCGTGGGCACGGATTAAGATTAGAAAACCCTCCACTCAATTAATACCGAAGAGTTTTCACATATTCCTTGCCATCGAAAATCGAAGAACCTCACGATAGAGCTCTGAAATTCTATCAGCGAATTCTTTGTTGTTGCCTTCCTGTGTTTGCATTACTACATTCGACAATATACTCGAAAATTCAGGTGTAATTTCTTCAGCATGTTCTTGAAGTATTTTCTGGCGCTCTATACTGTCTCTGGCCTGTAAGAGCTCTTCAATTAATTCAAACTCCTGAGGTGGCGCACTTGCTTCCCTGATGATATCCAGCATTGAATTCAATTTTTCAATTTCAGCCAGGTCGCTCCTTTTTCGGGCCAATTCCAATTCCTGATTAAGTTCGCTGAGAAATAACTCGTCAACAACTGGCAATGCTTTTACCATTGCTGAATTAACATCCGGAGAAGAGAGAATTTCTTCAATTAATCGCCGTTTCTCAACAATAATTGCTTCAAGCTGTTTATCATACTCTTGAGTCATTTCAATCAAATCATTTCTCAATTCGATAAGCCGTGTTCTGCCTTCGCCTCTTGCTCTGTCAATCCGCTCACTCAACAAAAGGAAGAATGAATAGTCCATAATCGGTCGTGCAAGGTTAACCAATGCACGCAATCTGGTTTCATTTGGCGCTTTTAATACAAGTTCAAGTACCTTCTCCCGGCTCAATTCATCGCCGGCCTCCCGAAGATCAGCCATGGCTGCTTCCATCTCTTCTGATTGTGATTTGACCTGTTTGCCAAAAGTAGAGGTTTCCAGAACTAATTCCAGGATGTGATTTAGGCGATCGGCAGTTTCTTCATCACCGCTTGCAGCAGCAGCCTCGGTAAGCCTGTGCAGAATCACCAAGAATTCGGCATCGATGTTATTATCTTCCTCTTTTATCAGCTCATTTAATAAATCCGTGTTTTCCAGCTCGGCGAGCCGTTGAATTAACTTCAATTTATCCTGTTGAGCCTGAATCATCTCCCTGGTTATACCTTCGGCTTCCAGAACCCTTTCAATTAATCCCTGAAGTGTTAAAGTCGATTGTGGCTGCAATAAATATCCCTTCCTCTTCTCTTGAGGGAGCCGGTTGGTTATCTGGTTTATCATCGCTCCGATTACTCTTTCCTGTTCATTATGAGGGATATTGATATCTGGTGGAATATAAGTCAATAACAGTTCCTTTTCAGGATCGTGATACACAATCGGAGTGGATGCCTGACCCTTGAATCCACAGTACGGGCAATTGACTATATTAAAAACACCAGAGAGTAATCTCTGCCTTGCGGTTAAATCTTCATTTACATCAAATAACCTGTCGATTTCTGCAACAATTGATTGCCGGCAATTTGGGCATGCAATACTGGTTTTTGTCATAAAAACTCCGATTATAAAATATTTTTACGGTCGTCCAAATCTCTTGGGAGTGAAAAACAAACCCTTGCTCCATTCTGGGGGCTTGGATCAATCCAGATCCTGCCGCCATGTGCTTCGACAACTGCACGCGCCAGATATAGACCCAGGCCGGCGCCTTTAGTTGTTTTAGAGGCCTGGTCAGCACGATAGAAACGATCAAAAATATAAGGTATATCATTTGCTGCGATGCCCGGACCTTCATCGTTAACACAAACGATCACCTGTCCAGGGATATAATTTCCCTCAATCAATATCTTCCCTCCTTTCGGGGAATACTTGATTGCATTAGAAATTAAATTGGATATAACCTGCTCAAGGCGATTTTCGTCGCCAAGTATTATCGGAAAATTTTCTTTAAACCTGACCGAGACCTCGTGGATCTCTGATTGGGTCTGAAACCTATCTGCAATTCTTTCAGCCAGAGAATCCAATTCAACCTCTGACAAATTTATCGAAAGGGCGCCAGCCTGCAGTCGGGATGCATCCAGTAAATTATCAATCAGTTCAGTCAAGCGGTCTGCTTCTTCTTCAATAACCTCCAGACTATCCTGCACCACTGCCCGATCCCATGACGCATCATCCCTTCTTAAAGTGCCTACATATCCTTTGATCAGTGCAACTGGAGTCCGCAGTTCATGACTTATCACGGAAATAAAGGTGCTTTTAATTTCGTCCGCTTCCCTGAAATGAGTGATATCCCGAACTGAGGCGATAATGTTGATCAGGTTTCCCTCAACTGAAAATAGAGGGGCATAGGTTATACCAACCGGTAAAGGTGAGTTAACTGTTCTTTTTAAATCTCCTTCAATATACAGAGTCGCATTGGGGGTTAACGGCCAGCCTCCCGCTTCAGCTTGCTCTAGAGTCATGCCTACTTTGATTTCAGCCCATTGAAGAAATCGATCATGGGATTCGCCAATAATTTCTTCTACGGTCACTCCTACCAGCCGGGCCATTGCTCGATTACATCTTTCGATATGTTTGTCTGCAGATAATATAAAAATACCATCTGCAACAGAATCCAATAGAGCGGACATACGCCGCCCCTCATACAGTAACTGGGTGTACAATTTGGCATTCTGGACAGCAACTGCAGCCTGGTCTGCGAAGCTCTGTAAAAGCGCTGTGTCGTTTTTTGAAAAACTTCCCCTGTAATTCCTGAAG
The DNA here is from genome assembly GCA_963793095.1 of uncultured Chloroflexia bacterium. Taxonomy (GTDB): domain Bacteria; phylum Chloroflexota; class Anaerolineae; order Anaerolineales; family UBA4823; genus CAVWDI01. Next base: position 43,561 of record CAWBYY010000003.1, on the reverse strand, counting down.
ATAAACAAAACACCAACAACCTGATTTTGGGCAATTAATGGCAATCCCACACCAGTTAATAAACCCAGACTTGCAGCTCTGGTTAATCCCTGCAACAACCGATTTATTTCAGGCAGTTCAACCCTCGCCGGGTCCTGACCTAGTGCGACGTTAGATAGCAGCTTATTGATTCTTACAAGGAATATATCCGGGATCCCCTGAGAGACTGCCACAGTCCATCCCTGCTGATCCTCTCTTAGGGCAATCAGACCGGCCTGGCCTGCCAGCATCTCAACCGATATATAAAGAATCCGCCGCCAGAACTTTATCTAAATCAAGTTCCTGAGTTATGGCGCGCAGGATTTCGAGTAAATAATCTCGCTGGCGGACTCTTAGATCAGGCAGCAAACTCAGTTAGCTCCCCGAGACTTACTTTTATTGAACTATCCAGAATCTGAAAGGCTTCATCAATCTCCTGGAAGGTCACACAAAGCGGTGGCGCGATCCGAATTGTACTCTTTCCACAACCCAGCAAAAGTAATCCACGTTTGAATGCATTTTGTATAATAGATTCACTAAGATCTGAGGCTGGTTTTTTGGTTTCCCTATTCTCTACAAATTCAATTCCAATCATAAAACCTTTGCCCCGAATATCACCGACACAGGGATATTGGAAAAATAATTCCTCTGCCTTGCTTTTTGCATATTCTCCTGCTTTTATGGCATTTTCCAGATATTCAGTTTCAATTAAATCTAAGGTCGCAAGGGCAGCTGAACATGAAATCGGATTCCCACCGTAGGTATTGCCGTGGGCGCCTTTAGGCCAATCCACAATGGATTTCTTTGCAAAGGTAATCCCTAAAGGCAAACCCGAAGCGATACCCTTGGCAGAGCAAACGATGTCGGGTTCGACACCAAAGTGTTCTATTGCCCACCATTTTCCGCTTCGACCTACACCAGATTGTACTTCGTCGGCAATCAATAAAATTCCGAAACGATCACACAAATCTCGCAGAGCCGGGAAGAAACTATCCTCAGGTACAACATAGCCGCCTTCTCCAAGGATCGGTTCGACAATAATACCAGCTACATCTTCAGGAGGCAGTAATCTTTCCAACACCTGTTCTTCAATATACCTCACTATTGTCTCACCATATTTTTCACCCGGAGAAGAAATTAACACTGGCCTATAAGGATCAGGATACGGGACATGCACAACCCCATTCATCAAAGGAAAGAAACCATGTTTATACACAGGTTTGCTTGCCGTAAAAGTAATCGCCCCTAGAGTGCGACCATGAAAGGCGCCATGGAAACCGATAAATTAAGTCCTGCCGGTATGGTAGCGGGCTAATTTAATAGCGGCTTCAACACTTTCCGCTCCTGAGTTGCACATAAAAGATACTGCATCCTCTGAGAAGGGAGCGATGCTATGTATCTTTTCCGCCAGCTGTATCCACTTCTCATGATAAAAATCGCAGGAAATATGAAGAAACTTTTCAGCCTGTTCCTGGATTGATTTCACTACAAAAGGATGGCAGTGCCCGGTTGCAACAACTGCAATTCCAGCGGCAAAATCTAAAAATCTGTTTCCATCAACATCCCAGACCTCTACACCTTTCCCGTGATCCATAACAAATGGATATGCACGCGGGTATGATCTTGATATAACCTTGTGATCACGTTCGATAAGATTACTGGCATTTGGACCCGGTATATTTAAGGTACCCATAAAATTTCTCCTCAGTTTATTGGATTTGTTCTGAACAGTGGATTCATGAAATTTTTTCTACAACATTGTGCATATAACAAAAAAGCCAAAGCATTATACTCCAATGTTTCTCATTTCCCGCTCGGCTCGATTATAGCACGGCGGTATAAAAAAGGTTATAATCGCCCTTCGGTTCTGAACAATATTTTACATTTATAACTTATACTAATGCCAAAAAAAAGCGGATATTTTTCGTTTGAGATTATCAAAGCCCATAATGGTTCAAGGGCTGGTGTTTTGCATACTCCCCATGGGGAAATATTAACTCCTGTTTTTGCGCCGGTTGGGACTCAGGGGAGTGTAAAAGCGCTAACGCCGGCACAACTTCTAGAAATAAATTCCCAATTAATTCTCGCAAACACTTACCATTTATCCCTCCGTCCGGGAGAAACGCTGATAGCGGAACTCGGCGGATTACATAAATTTATGAGTTGGGACAGACCAATTTTGACAGATTCAGGCGGATTTCAAGTATTCTCATTAGCATCGTCAAGGTCCATATGTGAAGATGGTGTCATCTTCAAGAGCCATTTAGACGGTTCAGATCAATTTCTTTCACCTGAGAAGGCGGTAGAAATCCAGGAAAAATTAGGCGCTGATATTATTATGGCGTTCGATGAATGCTCTCCTCCATATGATTACGATTACAACTGTCAGGCAATGGATAGGACCCATAAATGGGCAGAACGCTGCCTTATGGCAAAGAAGAGACCCGACCAGGTTATGTTTGGTATCGTTCAAGGAGGTATCTTTCCAGATCTTAGAAATGAATCCGCCGAATACATCTCATCATTAGATTTTTTTGGCAATGCGATCGGAGGGCTCTCAGTTGGAGAAACAAAAGAGGAGATGAAAGAATCCCTTAAGGTTGTTACAGACATCCTTTCGCCTGATAAACCGCGCTATCTGATGGGTGTTGGAACTCCAGAGGATATAGTCAGCGCTGTTCTGCTCGGCGTCGACATGTTCGATTGTGTACTACCTACAAGGTTAGCAAGACATAATTCAGCTATGTTAAGATCTGGACGCCTCAACCTTGTGAATGCGGAATTCACCCATGATCAAAAACCAATCGATGAAACCTGTTCTTGCTACACATGTTCAAATTTCAGCCGTGCATATTTGAGACACTTGATAAAAGTAAAAGAAATTCTCTCCGCTACATTACTTTCGATTCATAATATCCATACTTTGTTGGTATTGGTTCGCGAGATTCGCAACGCTATTCTTGATTCCAGATTAGATGCGTTTGTGAAAGAATTCCAGGCAGATTCAAGGTAAGCTCAACATCCATGACGGTCATCCAATCCATCATCCTTGGAATTATTCAAGGCTTAACAGAATTTTTACCAATTTCGAGTTCAGGACATCTTGTTATTGCACCATATATATTTGGTTGGGAAATACCGGAAACCGAGGCTTTTATTTTTAATGTACTGCTGCAGGTCTCTTCTTTGATTTCCTTAATACTTTATTTCCGGAACGATTTAATAGAAATTGGTAAAGCTCTCTGGGTAAGCATAATTACAAAATCACCTTCGTATTCAGAACAATCACGTCTGGGATGGCTGCTTTTAATTTCGACAATACCAGCAGGTTTGATTGGTATTTTGCTCGAAGGTTTAGTAAAACTGGCATTTGCCAACCCGATAATGGTGGCTGTTTCACTGCCCTTGACGGCGGGATTGTTATTACTGGCAGAATTGTCCGGAAAAAGAACTAAAAAATTAAACCAGATAACCTGGTTGGATTCTTTATGGATAGGTCTCTTTCAGGTTCTCGCCCTATTCCCCGGCGTGTCTCGCTCAGGTGCGACTATTTCTGCTGGGATGATTCGCGATCTTAAACGACCAGCATCAGCAAGATTCGCATTCTTAATGTCGGTTCCAATTATGCTGGCAGCCGGTCTGAGCGCAATGTATGATCTGCTGCAGTTGCCCGATTTCTACCTTATAATTCCAACTTTTATACCAGGCTTTATTTCCTCAACTGTTGTAGGTTACATAGCGATTCGCTGGTTATTGAAGTATCTGGTTAAAAATAAGCTGACAATATTCATTCTATACTGTACCGCCCTCAGTATTGTCATTTTTATCTTATATCTAAATAATTACTGAGAGATCAATCAGGCGTTTTTATTTATTTTTCCACAGCAAGTTTTTTCAATTCTTCAACATAAGCCAGGCTCTGATGGCGAAAATATGTGTTATATAAGGATGCATACGCTCCTCCTTCTTCCAGCAACTTCTCATGATTACCTTCTTCAATAATAACCCCATTCTCCAGCACAATAATCCGGTCAGCAGCCCGGATTGTTGAAAGCCGGTGAGCGATGATCACGCTCGTTGTATCTTTAAGAATCAGATTAAGGGCCTGTTGAATTTGCCACTCAGTAAATGGATCGATGCTCGCTGTGGCTTCATCTAAAATGAAGATGCTGGGTTTCTGTACCAGAACCCTTAATAAAGCCACAAGTTGGCGTTGCCCCATTGATAATTGAGAACCTCTTTCACCTGCCTCAGTGTCCAGACCATTTGGTAGGGACTCCAGCCATTGTCCACCATCAATTTTTTGGGAGATATTCTCCACGTATTCGAGGACATCTTCCCCCGGACATGCATAGCAGATATTTTCAAGAACTGAACCTGAAAACAGGAAAGGGATTTGCGAGACAATTCCCAATTGGGACCGGTATTCCCTCAGATTTAACGTTCTGATATCCATGCCGTCGATCAACAAATTGCCTTCCTGAAATTCATAAAACCTTGCTATAAGCTTGGCGATCGAGGATTTTCCAGCCCCCGTATGTCCAACGAGTGCGATCGTTTCTCCCGGTGATATTTTGAGGTTAAAACCATCCAGAACAATTTCCTTTTCTGAATATCGAAAACATAGATTTTCAAAGCTGATCTCTCCATGGAGACTTTGAACGGGAACACGATCTTTTTGGACAACATTTGATTCAGCATCTATTAGGGCATAAACTCTTTCTGTTGCAGAAAGCCCTGACTGCACCTGAGCCCAAAAAGCAGATAAATTGAGCACCGGGAAAAAGAAAAGGTCTAAACTTTGTAAAAATAAAAACCACGCTCCGGCTGTGATCAACCCGGCAACAACACTAATACCCCCGGCATAAACCAGAGATGCTGTTGCGATCCCACCCAGGACAGTAAGCACAGGAAAAACCGATGAAAGAACCAAACCCCGCTGGACATTCACGCGGTACGATTGTTGATTGATGACATCAAATTCTTCATAAATACGATTTTCCTGCCTGAAATTTTTTGCGACAATAATTCCGCTTACTGTTTCCTTTATTGCAGAGTTAACATTAGCCATCGCTCTCATGCCTCTGCGGGTAACCTGGCGGGCTAACCGCCGAAATCCTAACGCTGTAATAAATAAGATTGGTAGAAAGGCAAACAAGTACAGTGAAAGGCGCAGGTTGATATTAATCAGAATTATTCCGAGTATAAACGCCTGAATGATTTGGGCGAATAAATCGGTTATCAACACAACCGTCTGGCCAAATTCTTGAGTATCAGAAGTAATCCTTGAAACAATTTTTCCCGATTGATATGTATCAAAAAAAGAGAGGTCATGTCCAATTGAAGCTTTGAAGGAATCAATGCGCAGTTTATATACAATATCTCCTACAATTCTTACTGCTATCCGACGTCGGTGCAAATTGGCAAGCCAGACAATAAGCCCTGCTGCCAGTACAGCGCTGCATATGAGCAGTACTTCAGAATTTGAAATATCTCCTTCCAGGGCATCAAAGCCTTTAGCAATTAAAAGTGGAGTGGCCGCGCCTGCAATAGCAATCACCAACAACAGCAAGGTTACAATGACTATCTTTACTTTGTAAGGTAAGAAATAACCAGCAGTTCTTTTTACTAACTGGCGATCATCATACTGCCGATCGTAATTTTCTATATCTAAACCGGAAAAAAATCCCATACTTTAATCTCTAAAAAGGCTGCGATATATTTTCGATGATTGCATCAATTCGTGATGTGTACCGCTCTCGGTCAGTTTTCCATTTCGCATTAACAGGATTAAATCCGCCCACCTGATCTGAGACAACCTGTGCGTGATGATTAAAGTAGTTCGCCCCTTTGCAGCTTTAAAGATCGCTTGCTGAATTTTATCTTCGGTTGCGCTATCAATTGCGCTGGTTGAGTCATCCAGGACCAGTATTTGAGGATCAGTTAATAAAGCCCTGGCGATTGCAATCCGCTGACGCTCACCACCAGAAAGAGTGATCCCCCGTTCTCCAATCACTGTATCATAGCCATTTTCAAGACGGTTTATGAACTCGTGCGCCTGTGCTTCAACCGCAGCTTCCTGGTATTCAGCCTCGGATGATTCTGGCGAACTGAAAGTTATATTTTCAGATACACTGCGCGTGAATAAGAAAACATCCTGTTCAATATTTGATATCGATTTTCTCAAAAATTCAAGGTTCCAGTCTCGAACATTAACACCATCGACCAAAACCTCCCCTTTGGTCGTGTCGTAAGTTCTATTCACTAATTTCGTAAGCGTAGTCTTTCCTGAACCGGTTTGACCAACAATTGCGACTGTCCTTCCCTTTTTAACTTTGAATGATATATTGTCAAGAACCTTCTCGCCCTTTTTGTATTCGAAACTCACATTTCGAAATTCAATTTCCCCTTTCATCGGCCCGCTGTAACCTGTAAGGTTTTGATCCAAATCATTGCGGCGGTTAATTAATTCCAGTATTCTTTTCGCACCTGCAAAGCCTGAAGATACCTGGGAAAAAGCAAAAAGCGATATAAATGATGGAAATCGAAATAGTTGGATTAAACCAAAGTAAGCCACCACATCCCCGACATTTATCAGACCTTCCTGGTAAAGAATAATCGCATGCAGCAGCGCGGCGGCACTTGCAAAACCAATCATTAACAAAGGGACAAAACGGGCTTCAATATCTCCCTGGCGAACATAAGCATTGCGATAAGTCAGAGCATTTTCTCCAAACCGCTCAACCTCCCTTTCTTCCTGAGACATCCCTTTAACCGTTTCAATTCCATCAATCGCCTCTGCCAGTCTTGTATTCAATTTTCCAAACGATTGTCTAACTTTTGTGGTTACAGGACTTAATTCATGGAGATACTGCCAGATTGCAATGTAGTAGATGATGATAAAAATGGCTGGAGTCAATATGAGCGATGGGTGGTATCTGGGGGCAATGATCAACGGCATGAACAAAAAAATGGCTGAACCTATAACAAGATTAATGCCAGGATTTAGCATCAGATTTACTTCCCTGACATCATTAGTCGCCCTTGCCATTGTATCTCCAACAGGCTGGAGACTGTGAAAAGTCATACTTTTTCCCAATAAGCTGACGTATAGTTCATGTCTGGTATCACGTTCGAGTCGTTGACCAAGCAGTTCCGCCCCAAAGTTCCTGGAAAATTGAACCGCCCCGCGTACAATCTGGCTGACAACCAGTAATATTGTTATCTGAATTAATCCATTTATGTTTGGAGGTGATTCAAGAACTGCATTAAATGCATTTCCAGTCAACACCGGAATTAATGCTGCAAATCCCGCATTGCCGACTGCTCCCAAAAACATTATTAATACAATAATCCAGTAATGAAAAATATGTGACAACAACCATTTGCTGACGCTGCTCCGGTTGGTATTGCTCTCCTGAGGCAAGCTAAATTCTGTGGTCAATTGTGAGGTAATCATCGGGAAAAGGTTTGAGTTGGAATTTATGATGCAGCCGCAAGGATACCACAGAACCAGTTTTATCTTATTGCACCCTGGAGTTCCTAGAATCAGGGAGGAGAAAACAATTAATGGAATATGATTTTTATGGTCTATTCAATGTGATATTTGTCCTTGGGCATCCTCGAAAAATATGATTTACTATTCCATTGTAAATATTTTCGTAATACTTTTGACGGGAAATGCTTATGAGCACAGAAATCCGAATTGATGCTTTACTACCTGCCGAGATGGCCACCAGGGCGGAATATGTAGGGGTCCGAAAAGCGCAGGCACCATTTATCACCCTGTTTGCTCTTGCTGTCCTTGCAGGGGCATTTATTGCATTCGGGGCAATCTTCGCTACCACGATTATCTCGGGTGATATTTCCTTTCAATCAGCTTCCGGTATGAATGGATTGAGTGCTGATTTTCCTTTTGGTTTTAACAAATTATTGGCTGGTTTTGTCTTCTGTCTCGGATTGATTCTAGTAATTATTGGTGGGGCTGAACTTTTCACGGGGAATAATTTAATAGTCATGGCTTGGGCCAGTGGAAAAGTATCTACATTCGCTTTATTGAGAAACTGGATAGTTGTATATGCAGGTAATTTCCTTGGAGCACTCGGAACAGCAGCCTTGTTATTTTTAAGCAAACAATACACATTTGGTAACAACTCAGTAGGGGAAACAGCTCTCAACATAGCCCTAGCCAAAGTAGGATTAGGTATTGTCCAGGCGATCGCATTGGGTATTCTCTGCAACATCCTGGTTTGCCTCGCGGTCTGGATGACATTCAGCGCCCGCAGCACAATTGATAAAATCGCTGCCATCATTTTCCCAATAACAGCATTTGTCGCAGCCGGATTCGAACACAGCATTGCAAACATGTATTTCATACCAATCGGATTACTGATCAAGGATTATGCTTCACCGGAATTCTGGTCAGCAATCGGAAAAATTCCAGCCGATTATCAATCTCTCACATGGGGATCTTTCTTCATCAATAATCTCATACCGGTAACAATTGGCAATATCATTGGTGGCGCGGTGTTTGTCGCTGGTATTTACTGGCTGATTTTCCTCCGTCAGGATAATTTGCCGAAATAAATCAAGAGGTAACTATATGAAAGCTTATGTAATGATCAATGTGCAGCCTGGAAGTATTCCTGAAGTTGTCGACAATCTCAGGAAAATAGATGGGGTCAAAGAAGCAAATATGACATTCGGACCATATGATGTGGTTTCAGTTATTGAAGCGGAGGATGTGAATGATATCGGCCGGATGATTGCACGTAGGATACAACCAATACCCGGGGTGCATGATACTCTAACCTGCCTGGTATTGGACAGTTAAACCTGAAAAAGGAACAGAAACTAGAAAGTATTCAACCCCTTACTTATTATTTATTGAGTTGGCAAATAAGGCATTTTCGGACCTGGAATATTTAGATATTCCGCTATCGCCGCTTTCAATGCAATCCTATCATCCCAGGGGTATTCCGTCTCCCCAAAACACATGGATTGTTCATGACCTTTTCCAAATGCGATAACCAGGTCTCCAGGTTTTGCCAATCGAATTCCAAAGCTTATTGCTTTTCCCCGGTCTGGAATTCGCCAAAAAGTCTTCTCTTCAATACCTGAACGGGATGTAATACCATCCGCCATTTCAGCCAGTATCTCATCCAAAGATTCAACTCGGGGATCTTCAGCAGTCAGTATTGTGATATCAGATAGTTCCGCTGATATCTCCGCCATCATTCTTCGTTTCTCCTTATCCCGTAAACCTGCCGATCCAAATATTGAAATAATCCTGCCCTCAACCATTGTCCGCAGCGCTTTTAATGCATTAAACAGCGCATTTGGAGTATGTGCAAAATCAACCATTGCACTGAAATTCTGACCCATTTCAATTCTTTCCATCCGTCCAGGAACAAGTCGTAAATGTTCAATTCCTTTCTGGATTTGTATATCTGGCAGCCCAAAAACACCCCTCGTTACACTGATCGCCGCCAAACAATTGGATACATTATAGGCACCAATCAAGTGCATATTTACCGGTATAGAAAATTCAACTCCATTGTTATCAATTCCACTGCAAAGGAATGAAGTCCCTTGAGATGAAAAACTACGGGCAGATGCTTTTACATTTGCGTTTTTGTCAAATCCATAAGATATTTGATTAGTCCCAGCGATATTTGACATAAATTGGTATGATCTATCATCCATATTAAGTACTGCCGTACGCAGCAGATTAAATGACTTGTTTGCGCTGTCTTCCAGGCTTGAAATCAATTTCCCTTTTGCCGCGAGATATGCCTCATAAGTTCCGTGGTAATCAAGGTGATCATGTGCAACATTTGTGATTACGCCAATATCAAAATCGCAAGCTGTTACTCTGCCCTGTTCAAGACCATGGGAGGTTACTTCAAATACTACAGTTTCAATTTCAGATTCCACCATATCCGCGAGATAGCGCTGAACTTCGTCAGCATTTGGTGTTGTAACGTGGAACCCGGTATCCATTATCTTTTCACCAACAACAGCCTGAACTGTTGATACCAGCCCGGTTCTAATTCCCGAGTAATTTAGAATTTCAAAAATCAAACTTGCTGTAGTTGTTTTGCCATCTGTGCCAGAAATCCCAATCATGATTAATTTCCTTGATGGGAAGTCGTAAAAAGCTGATGAAAGATATGCTAGAGCAGCTCTGCTGTCATCCACCCGAATATAATTAGGTGTTGAATCAAATTCAGTTTCACATCCTACTACAGCCGCTGCTCCACGTTGGAATGCCTCTCTGACATAATTATGGCCGTCGGTCGTACCTCCTTTAATCGCAATAAATAGATCCCCATCTTTTACCTTTCGGGAATCCTGGGTTATTCCAGTGATGCCAATTTCTGGAATCGCATTAATGGACTGGATGGGTATCTTACTGAATAAGTCTGGTAACTTCTTGATATTCATGGCGTAATATTATCAGCGATAATAAAATAACTTTATAAATATAAAACGCCTGGAGGATTTATAACACTCCAGACGTTTTAATTCAATCTATAAATGATATTATGAAATTTGTTGGTTATCGTCAACTCAGACTTTGTTGAAGCGTCTGTACTTGCCCCGCAACTGATCCATCCAGCACTTTATCGCCAACCTTAACCACCAATCCACCAAGGATTGACGGGTCGACCCGGAATGTTACAGTCTGACTGCCAATTTTTGAGATTATTTCACTCCGTACTGTTTCTTTTTCCTGATCCGATAGCGGCAATGCACTTGTAACTTCAGCCGAAGCGCCTCTCAGACCTGTTTCTTCCAGTACAATAATCTTACCGGATTTAACTCCAGAGAAGAATTCATCAAGAAGCGCATGCTGCCGCTTTTCATCCAATGCTTCACCAACAAGCTTCTGGGCTGCAGCAATTGCCAATCCTCCAACCTGTCCGCGGATTTCGGCTAGTAAACGCTCACGTTCTAATTGTGCTTCAGCTAAAGCCGCTTCACGCGCTTTAACCGACTCTTCTTCAGATTGTGCAATTATTTCCTTTCTGACCTGTTCAGCTCTTTCAGTCGCCTCACGAATTTTTTGGTTAGCTTCTGCCTGAGCTGCAGTCAGAATCTCCTGTGCATCTTTTTCGGCATTCTCTCTTGCTTCTGCTGCAACTTGTGCATCCTGTAAACCCTGTGCAATTGAAGTTCTCCGCTTGTTCAGGAGTTCAATAATAGGGCTGAATACGAATGCTCGTAAGATGATGAAAATGATAAGAAAATTGAATATTTGAACAAACAAAAATCCCAGGTTCAGGCCTAATCCTTCCAAAGCCAACCTCCTTGTTATTGACTATCCAACAAATATAATTAGAAGTGCAACAACCAGACAGTATATTGCCACCGCTTCTGCAAAAGCGATACCCAAAATCATGTTAGTCTGCACATCACCGCTCGCATCTGGATTGCGGGCAATTCCCTGAACCGCGCCGCTCACAAGTATTCCAATCCCCAATCCAGCTCCAATCGTACCCAACATGGCGAGACCTGCTCCAATAAGTTTTGCTGCGTCAGCTTCCATTCTTGTTTACTATGCCTCCTGATATTTATTTGGCAAAAAATTCTTCTCTGATTGGTTGACTAAATTTCAATAAATTTCCAATTTGCTAATGATCTCCATGTCCCATCATCGCTTGAGACATGAACACCATCGTAAGCATTCCAAATACAAAAGCCTGGATCAATCCCACAAATACCTCAAGCAGGTAAAATATTGTTGGCGCTAAAACAGGTACCAGTGTGCCAATTACAAATAGTAAGACTGTGCCTGCAAATATATTTCCAAATAAACGAAATGAGAATGATAGAATTTTGGAGATTTCAGAAACAATTTCAAGTAATCCTACACCAAAATCGATTATTCCCATCGGATTTTTGAAGAAATTCCACAAGGCTTTAAAATTCAGGTACTTAGTAAAATAACCGGGTCCTAAAGCTTGATAACCATAGACCTGGGTCATTGTAACTGAGATTAATGCCAGGGCAACTGTAAAATTTAAGTCAGTCGACAGTGTTCTCACAAAAGGAATAAGCGTGAACATCCCCTCATCGTTTTCGACCTCCTCATGGTCAACAGCAGGCATTATAGTGTAAACATTATCAAAAACCTGCTGCATTGGGTTTCCATGTTCTTTCGCTAATTCGATTTTCCCCACCGTATCCACGCCAGGGATGAGTTCAGTCCAGTTCACTATTAACACAAACACAGTAATTGCACCAAACCATGGGAAGATTTTTTTCGCCCACTTACCAGCAGTTGATTCGGTCATATTATAGAGAACTTCAATTAATGCCTCTATGGCGCCTGAGAACCCTTTGGGAACTAAACTTCCACTTCTTACAGATCTTCTTACAGAAAATGCAATTAGAAGCATGATTACATCCGCAATCACCATCGCGGTCATTGTATTTGTCCAGGCGAAAGTTCCAACAATTGGAAGGTTAATTGTGAATACCACCTCAGGCGCAACTTGAATGTGCGGTAATACGGGATGGTATATTCTTGCCGCCAAAAAACCCAATACCAACAAAATCAATACCAGGTAGCGATTAGGAATTCGAAATATCCTGGGGCGAGGTCTATCCACTTTGATCTTCCTCCATTAATTGAGAAGGGTTCCCACCTCGTTGAGTTGATTGTATTCGTGAAGTCATTTTTTTTACAATCCAGAGTATAGCTGCAATTGTAATTGGTACACTGAGGATAATCAGCCCAATGGTGAATAGCGGTTTTGTGCCTAAATAATCGTCCAACCAGATACCACCAAAAAGGGCTGCCAGTAATAAAAACGCTGTAAGGCAGCCCACCTGTCCAGTAATTGCTGCCAATGTGTACCCGAGGCTTCGTTGTCCCTGTTTTTCATCCGGCTCATTGGCATCTGGGCTCATGGCTGAAAATTGTAACATAAGGCATGAGATAGCGTCAACAAAACGTAATTATGGTTCTTAAAATATTGAAGCGGCTGCAGTTGTTGCGAAGTCAAACCAGGGGGCAAACAGAGTGCCCAATAGAATAATCCCAACTGTAAGGACAGCCAGGGCCACCTTTATAGGTCGGGTTACCGGTAGAGGTTTATCCTCATCTTCTGACCGGTATAAATATACATATTTTAATACAGTCAGGTAATAATACAATCCGATAATCGCATTAAGAATACCGATCACAGCCAACCAGACCATATTCGCATCAACAGCAGCTGCAAAAACAAACACTTTCGCAATAAAACCGCCTAGCGGAGGCATCCCAGCAAGAGAAAGTAACGCAATCAGCAGTGCAAAAGCAAGCAAGGGAGAACGCCGGCTCATTCCATAATAGGCTGACATATCGTCAGAACCAACTATACGACCATAAGCCGATACAATCCCGAATGCTGCTAGATTCGTCACCAGGTATATAACCAGGTATAAAATCATGCTGCTCAGACCCATCATAGATATTGCCACAAGGCCAATTAAGGCATAGCCTGCATGGGCAATTGAAGAATATGCCAGCATACGTTTGATATTTTTTTGAGCCAAAGCTAACAGATTGCCGAGAGTCATGGAAGCCACAGCAATTGCAGCAATGATTGCGCCCCAATACAGGGAAATATCCTGAAAAACTACTGCCATAACACGCGCCAGTACTATAAAACCGGCGGCTTTTGAAGCTGTCGAAAGGAATCCTGAGACTGGCGTTGGTGCGCCCTGGTAAACATCCGGCGCCCAGAAATGGAATGGAACCCCTGAGATTTTAAAGGTGAAACCAACCAGAACCAGTAACAGACTCCCAATTATTGCTTCCACAGGTACATCCCCTGCTCGAAAACTTTCGGCAATTCCGAAGATATTCGTTGATCCAGAAAACCCATAAAGCAAACTGAATCCATAAAGCATAATCGTTGATGTAAGCGCTCCAAAGAGGAAGTACTTGAAACCCGCTTCAGCGGATTCATCCTCATCATTAAACAAGCTTGCTAGAACATAAAGGGATAAAGCTGATGTTTCAATTGCGACAAACAACAATACAAGATCAGCCGCGGATGCCATAAAGGTCATACCTAATGTGGCTGAGATAAGCAGCACAAAAAATCCGCCCCGTTTTCCAAGTGATCGGAAATCCATTGCAAAAAGAGCGCTGATCCCTGCTCCAAAAACCACCATAACAATAAATATATAACTTATCCAATCATTCCTGATCATTCCACCCCAGGTTGCCTCAGAACTTTCTTCAGGCATTGCTGGAATTGTAAGAAGCAAAATAAAACCCATCCCAATGGCAGTTACCCACCCGATATTCCTATATTGATCCCTGGACAGGACCAGTTCCAAAATCAACACAATCCCCCCCAGAACCACAAGCGAAATCTGCGGGAGAATTGCCAGGAGCATAGAATAATCAATATACATTTTATGCTCCTCCGATAATTCGCATGATATTCTCCACACCGGAATTAACAAGGGGTACCATAATTGGAGGATATACACCAACCAGTACTAAAACTACAGTGAGAAAGATAAGGGCAATTTTATCTAATGAATTTATTTGTGTAATATGGCCTACAAAATTCTCAGGCATTTTACCGAAGAAAACCTGCCCGATTATTCTGATTATGTAGGCAGCGGTTATCACGATAGAAATGGCAGCAACAACAGCGATCCACGGATAGCTTTCCCAGAGACCCATAAATATCGGGAATTCAGCAATAAATCCGGATAAACCTGGCATACCCATCGATACAAGACCGCCAATGATAAATGCTAGTGTCACCAGTGGCATTACTTTTCGAAAACCACCCAGTTGATTGATTTCGCGGGTATGTGCCCGATCGTAAACAATTCCAACAACCGCAAAAAACAGAGCTGTCATAATGCCATGTGAAAACATTTGAATGCCCGCGCCAAGCATCCCGGTTGAATTTAATGTGGCGAATCCCATAATCACCAGACCCATATGTGATACGGAAGAAAAACCAATAACATATTTAAAATCAGATTGAACTGAAGCAATAAATGCCCCGTAAACAACATTCACCAGTGTTAATAAAATTATCCAGGGCATATGAAAAGATGCACCTTCTGGTAAAAGCATTATCCCGACTCTCAAAGCGGCAAAGGCGCCTAATTTCATCAATACACCGGCATGGAACATCGACACTGCAGTCGGTGCAGCAACGTGACCATCCGGGCTCCAGTTGTGAAATGGAAAAATACCACCCAGAACCGCAAAACCGAAAAATACAAACGGGAACCAGAACCTTTGAAAAGTTGTTGAAAATCCTGCATCTTCAAGGACGACCATATTAAAGGTGCCTAACCCGGATGCAAAATACATCGCAAGCGCGCCAACCAGCGCGATTACAGAGCCGATGAAGAGATAAAGGGTGAGTTTCATTGCTGCATATTCACGAGTAACTTTCCATCCCCAGATCGCGATCAATAAATACATCGGAAACACCGCAATCTCATAAAAGAAGATCAGCATGAATAGATCCAGCGCAACAAAAACTCCGAATACTCCCGTAGCTAATATAAAGAGAAATACAAAAAATTCACGCGGCCGGTCATCTATACCCCACGAAATCAACACACCTGTAAACATGACGATTCCAGTCAATAGAACGAGTGGGGCGTTCATCCCATCTATTCCAACGTTATATGAAATGCCCAGTTGTGGCAGCCATGAATATTGTTCAACAAACTGGTATCCCCCTGCTTCAATATCATAGGAGAAATAAACCCAGATAGATAGTAATAAAGCAAGTGAGCCAGCAGCTAAAGCCGCAACCCGGATCTCATTTTTCCGGTCGCCAGGTATCAAGAAAATTATCAACCCGGCAACAATAGGCGTAAAAACAACAAAACTGAGAATTGGAAATTCCATCATCCTCTCCGTTCACATGAAATTCTCATGTGCCACGAATCGACTTAGTAAAGCGCAATCACCGTTTGATTTATTACATTTAATATCCAGGCCGGCCAGACACCAATCCACAACATCAGTATCATTAAGGGAATAATTACAAGTAATTCTCGCCGGTTAATCTCACCCAGATGATCAAGCCAGTGGGTATTTATAGGACCGTGCAATACCATCTTGATTCCTTTCAGGATGTATGCGCCAGTAAAAAAGAGACCTATCATTGCCAGGGCGGTAAAGACGGTGAAAACAGGCCATGACCCTCTTACCACCAGAAATTCCGAAATAAAACCATTTAAACCAGGTAATCCAAGTGATGCCATTGATGTGAAAATAAGGATTCCGCCGTAAACCGGGATTAATGGGAACAAACCGCCGAACTCACTTAGAGAGCGGGTATGGGTCCTTTCATAAATTACTCCAACCAGGAAGAACATCCCTGCAGCCGAAAGGCCATGATTAAACATTTGCAAAACTGCCCCTTCCAGTGCTATCGTGGCATCCAGCGTTCCATATGCGAAGGCTGCCGAAGCAATCCCAAGAATCACAAAACCCATATGGTTTACAGAAGAATAAGCAACAAGTCGCTTAAAGTCATCCTGACCATATGCTGCCAGTGCTCCGTGAATAATTGATGCTACAGCCAGGAACGCTAAAACGCCCGCAAAAAATTTAGACTCCTCCGGGAAAAAGGGAAGGACCAGTCGCAGAAATCCGTATCCGCCGAGTTTTAATAGAACTCCTGCAAGCAACATCGAGCCTGCAGTCGGCGCCTCAGTATGTGCATCCGGCAGCCATGTGTGAAATGGCCAGACCGGCACTTTTACCAGGAATGCAATTGCGAACGCCCAGAAAACTATTCCTTTGATCGTTTGTACAGGTAAATTAAATAATGATGTATCTATTGCAGACCACCGTTCAGCGATTAGGACAATATCAAAAGTACCGGCAACCACACCAATCAACTGAACAGCCAAAAGTAGCCCGAGCGAACCTGCCATTGTGAAAATCATAAATTTAAATGAGGCATAATTCCGGGCTTTAACCTTCCTGCCTCCCCAGATTTCCCGTTCTCCCTTTTCGCTTCCCCACTGGTTAATAATAAAATACATCGGGACGAGTCCAAATTCCCAGAATATAAAGAAGAACAACAGGTCCAGGGATAAGAACACACCTAACATCCCCATCTCCAGCAGGAAAAACAAAATCATATACATTTTGACCCGATCTGTAATTGTGAAGGAGGTAAGGATTGCCAGAGGAGTCAGGATGGTTGTCAGCAGGACCAGAACCAATGATATTCCATCAACACCCACATGGTAAGAAGCATTAATTGGACTGTACCAACTGTATTGTTCTTGAAATTGGAAACCTGAGATCGAAGGATTGTAAAGAAACCATAAAATAATTGATAAAACAAGCGGAATAATCGAAAGAACCAGAGCAGTCCAGCGGTGCAGAATATCAGAATCTTTCGGAAGAAACATGTGCACCACTGCTGCAAAAACTGGAGTGAAAAGGATAAGGGAGAGAAGATGATTTTGCAGCAATTCCATTAATGCAGCTCCCGAAATATTGATTGAAAATTCATCCTTACCGTCCGATAATGAGTAGATAATATAGAAGAGCGGTGAAAACTGCCACAGTAACCAATGCCAGAATCATGTACTGTTGTATACGACCTGTTTGGATTGAACGAAAAACCGTACCCAATTTTTTGGTTGATTCACCAACCCAATCGCCAAAACCATTAACAACTGGCACATCAAAAAAGTTCCTTAAGAAGGTACCAATAACAAGTGAAGTACTGGCAACCCAATGAATCGCCCCATCGATAACCTTGCGATCCATCCATTTATATGAAAAATTCTCTGCGACCCAGTAAGCCGGTTTTACGAAAAGGAAATCATACAACTCATCAAAATAATATTTATTCTCTAAAACCACAAAAATTGTACCAAGCGCTTTTTTCGCTGGGTCTACAGCGCCAGATTTAATACTTCTATACACCAACCAGCCAATACCCAAGCCTCCGAGTGAGACGAAAATGGATGTGACCAAAGGAATAAAATTGAAATTTACAGGTTTGGATTCCTCCAGCAGTGTTTCACCTGCAAATTCATGGACGTAATTGGGGATAATATTTCCGAACAAAGGAAAATCTTCTGGGATACCTGCCCATCCGAGAGCAACCGCAAATACAGCGAGCATAATTAAAGGCAATGTCATCGTCCAGACACTTTCACTGGCATGTTTTGCAGCATCTGTTCTGGATTCTCCGAGGAATGTTAAAGTAATCTGACGCATAGTATAGTAAGCCGTCAACAACGCTGCCAGAGCCAGTGTAATAAAAACAAGCCAATGGTTGTGTCCAAAAGCGTCTGCAAAAATTTCATCCTTCGACCAGAAACCTGCTGTTACCAGTGGAAAACCTGCCAGGGCAAGCCCGCCAATCAAAAAAGTAATAAAGGTTACCGGCATTCTTTTACGCAATCCACCCATGTTGAACATATCCTGAGGGTCAATGTGGTCACCAGTATGGTAAACCCCATGTTCCATTCCATGAATGACTGAACCAGATCCGAGAAACAGGAGAGCCTTGAAGAAAGCATGCATCACTAAATGAAATACTGCCGCTATATATGCGCCAATCCCAATTGCCGCAAACATAAATCCGAGCTGGGAAATTGTGGAGTATGCCAGGACACGTTTAATATCCTTCTGAGCAATTGCAATTGTCGCAGCAAAAATCGCGGTAAATGTGCCTATAAAGGCAATGATATTCATTGTCTGAGTAGGATGCCCGTGTTCCATACCTGCGGCCAGAAGAGGGAATATCCTCAACGTCAAATAAACACCAGCGGATACCATTGTCGCAGCATGGATCATCGCCGAAACCGGAGTCGGACCCTCCATCGCATCAGGAAGCCAGACATGTAACGGCCATTGGGCAGATTTTCCAACTGCTCCGATAAAGATCAGCAAACCAATCAATCCTGCAACCGAGAACCCTAGGAATCCGGAGGGTGTCGTCCCAAGTTCATGTAAGACCTCAGGATTGTAAAGAATATCCCGGTAATATAATGTCCCGGTCTCGGAATAGAGATAAGCAATGCCTAACAGCATAAAGACATCACCCACACGGGTTGTAAGAAATGCTTTTATCATTGCTGCTCTGGCGGTAAGTTTTGCATACCAGAAGCCAATCAGGATATATGAACAAAACCCCATAATCTCCCATCCAATAAACAATGTGAGCAGATTATTGGATACCACCAGAAAATACATCCCAAATGCGAACAATCCGATAAATGCGAAAAACCGTGAATAGAGAGGTTCAATTGAAGGAACCAGATGTTTATGCCCCTGGACATCAGAAACAGTTGCTCCGTGTGGTGGTAAGCCCGGGCGGTCCTGGTCGCCTTTTGGTTGTCCAAAATTATGGTAGCCAACGCTGTATATAAAAATCATCAGGACCGTCCAGGCGACAAAGAAAAGCGTCACTGCGGATAGCGGGTCAATTTGAACACCAATAAAAAGCCAGCCGTCACCTGTTGGTATCCACGGGATTGAAGAAACAATTGGATGTTCCCCCAGATGATCCACCCTGGACGCAAACCAGTAAACCAGCATGCTCAAAAACCAGGATATGACCGCTGCGCTAATGGCGATAATATGGCTGGCTCTCTTCCTGCGGTTTGTAATGAGAATAATCAGGAAAAAAGCGATCAGTGGAGGGAGAGGAATCAGCCAGACAATCGTTTCAATATTCATAAATTACCCACAAAGCATTCCGGACATTATTTTTTCTCTCGATATCACCACTTCAATAAGTCAATTTCATCCGCCGAAATCGTTCCTCTGCGGCGGTAAACTGATATAAATATCGCCAGGCCCACAGCAACTTCAGCCGCTGCAACTGCGAATACCATCACAGCGAAAGCCTGACCAGAAATATCCAATGAATCCCTGTACCGCCAGAATGCAATCAGATTTATGTTTACCGCATTCAGCATCAATTCGATTCCCATTAAAATTAATATCGCATTCTTTCTTGAAAGCACGCCAAATAAACCAATACTGAATAACGCTGCAGCAAAAATCAGAAACCAGGAAATGGGGATCATCGTTTTTCTTACCTCTGCTCCCATGCAATTATCACTGCGCCAATTAATGCCGCCAGCAACAATACTGATGCAAGCTCAAAAGCCAGCAGATAAGCCTGTGGTGAAACAAGCGCAACCCCGAGTTGTTTTACCGGATCAATTTCTGCACTAAGAATTGGTTTTGTGGTTCCGAATTCTGGCCACAAGCTCAAAATATAAGCAATTCCTGCAAAAAAAATGATTGATATAAAAAAGGCCCACAACCAATTTTTATTAAACCTAGCGCTTTTTTCACTGGAAATCTGCCTGGTCAGCATTATGGCAAAAATCATGAGGATCGCAATTGCCCCAATATAAATAACAATTTGGACAACTCCAAAAAAACCGGCATTCAGAAAAACGAAAAGAATTGCAACGCCAAAAAGGGCAGCAATAAGCCACAAGGCTGCATGGATTAGATTGCGAGTTGTGACCACAAGCAAAGCCGCACCCAGTGTTCCTGCAGCAACCAGAATAAATACAACCTGTTCAAAACTCATTTACACATTCCAATTTATACTTAAGTTGAAGCACCAGATGTTTCCTGAGCGGAACTTACATCCTTACCAAAGGTTGAAAGAACAGCATCTGCATTTGCGGTCGGCTTCAATTCCCCAACCTTTTTTCTTTCACCGGATGCATAGATTCGCAAAACCATTATCACCGCCCATATAAGCACTAAATTGACAACCAGCATAATCACTGCATAAGTGATGTTTGAAAAGTCAGTCAATAATTTATCCAGAATCGCTGTGACCATCAGCGCGATTAAAGCCAAGGGTGTTAAAAATTTCCAGTTGAAATTTAACATGTGGTCAATCCGGATTCTGGGCAGGGAATATCTAATCCACATTATCAGGAAGTAAACCAGGAAAGCCTTTCCAAATAAGTAGAAGATACCCAGAACAGGGATTTGTTCCACAAAAGGACCCCTCCATCCCCCCAGGAAAAGTGTGGAGAACAATGCGCCAATAGTCAATGCATGCAGCAACTCACCGGCATAAAAAAGACCGAATTTCATGCCGCTGTATTCTATATGAAAGCCTGCAACAATTTCCGATTCGGCTTCCAACAGGTCAAAAGGAGTTCTGCCAATTTCAGCGATGCTGGATACTAGTAAAATCGCGGCCGCCACTGGAGCAATAACAATATTCCATAATTCCTGGGAGTTTACAATACCTTGAATCGACATGGTGCCTGCAAATATTACTGGAATCAAAAGAGCTATCACCATTGGAATTTCATAGGATATAACCTGTGCAACTGTTCTGAATGCTCCCAAGAGCGCGTACTTATTATTCGATGACCAGCCCGCCATGATGATCGCCAGTGTTCCGATACCTCCAAAAGCGACGATAAAAAGAACCCCGATATTTACTTCCGCTCCGACCAGTGTAGGTGTGAATGGGATCACTGCCCAGATAATTAATACCGATGCAAGTGCGATAACTGGAGCAATGTTATAAATCAAAACATCCGCACCCTTGGGTGTTGTATCTTCCTTGATGATTAATTTAATTACATCAGCGATTGGTTGAATCAACCCGTATGGACCTACTCGATTTGGTCCGAGCCTGTCTTGAAATCTTGCAACCACCTTTCTTTCCATCCATACCAGAAAGATATCTATTGCCAAGACAAATATGACAACTATTAGCACCCCAAGAACGGTCAGGATCAAAACCACAATACCAACGGGTAAACCAATTCCTTCCAGAATCGTTTCTAACCAATTTGCGATCCAGGTGATAGGATCCGTCATATTTTCTCCTGGCACCTCTCCAGTGCGGTACTCTTTCTTACCAGTAAATTTCCGAAGCGCATTTAGCCTGAATAATACACAAAAGGCTGAGGAAAAATTTCCATCAGCCTTATTAACTTGCAATGTGATCTCCCTATGTCCATTCCAGGGCACCCCTCTTCCAAAGATAAATCAACCCTGCCAGTAATATTAATATGAATAGGATTCCCTCGAATATGGCAAATAAAGGTAATAAATCAAATGCAACTGCCCACGGATAAAGGAACACAATTTCAACGTCAAAAATCAGAAATACCAATGCAAAAATATAATACTGGACTCTGAATTGCACCCAGGTATCACCCACGGTTTCAATTCCACATTCGTATGCTTCAAGCTTAATTGGATTAGGTTTTTTAGGTGCAATAAACCTGGGTATTATTATTGGTACCGTTGCGAAAATTGGGGCGAGAACGAGGAACACGCCGATGTACAACCAATGTTCATCAAGCATAGGTTCTCTTCTTCTCCTGGTTCAGGGTTTCGGTGAAACTTAGAGTCCCCCAGACTTATCCAGGGTCTCAATCGCACAGATTTTACCACACAAAATTATAACCCAAACAAATTTAGCAATAATTGTCCTCTTTCAATTTCCATAATAAAATATTATCAATTGATACTTTGATAATCACTGAAACAAATGATTGTTAAAGTATTCAAAAATTTTCGAGTTTGAAATAAAAAACAAGAATAACATTTGTTGCTTAACCTGTTGCACATCAGTAATACTGAACCGAAGAATAAAATATCGTGTATAACAAATAAATAATAAAAGCCTGAATCTCTGGCAACATATACTACAGAGCAATGACTGAATACAATAAACAATTTCGCTGGTGGGATTTACCAGCATTTTTTCTTCTTGTTGCCGCGATCTTAACCGCTGCAACCAGGTTAGTATCTACCGGTTGGACAAGACATCTGGATATTATCCAACTAATCGCTCTGCTCGCAGTTATTATAGGTTCTGCCCTTGGTTACAGCCAATTCTCGAAACGGGTATCGTTCGTTTTAGCGGTCCTCTATGGATTGGTAATTGTCTTCTGGCAATTAGGCTCCATACTGAACGATGAACTGGTATGGGTCGAACGAATGCAAATTCTCTCCAACCGCTCATCAACAATCATTTCACAACTCCTTCGGCAAGAGGTTATCCAG
This sequence comes from uncultured Chloroflexia bacterium, assembly GCA_963793095.1. GTDB lineage: Bacteria > Chloroflexota > Anaerolineae > Anaerolineales > UBA4823 > CAVWDI01. Next base: position 20,511 of record CAWBYY010000003.1, on the reverse strand, counting down.
GATTCATTACTTTTTTTGATACTCATGGCAATGCTTTTCTGGATATTGGGTATTACATCCAGTTTTCGTTTGATACGAAAAGGCAATCCATGGTTATCTGTCGCGCCAATCGGATTTACCATACTTGTGATACAGGCTTTTGATGCCCAAAATACTAAAGGAAACTGGTATATCGCTGCATTCTTATTCTTCAGCCTGATATTAATTGCCCGTATGGTTTTTATCCAGAATAAAGTTAAGTGGAAACTTGATCATACAGCTGTACCACCTAATTTGGGTATGGATGTAATCCGATTTTCGATACTGGCTGTGATTGTCATAATTTTCCTTACGTGGGCTGCGCCTGTATTAGCGAAATCAATCCCCGCTGTTGAAGACGCCTGGAGACCGGTTGATGAAATCTGGTTAATTACACAGGATAAATTCTCCAATGCATTTGCTTCCTTGAAGACCTCAGCAGGGACAGTTTCGGAATATTATGGAAAAAATGCTTTACTGGGGAGAGGTACACCCTTAAATGAATCCCGCATGTTCTCGGTGATAAGCAAGGGTGAACTTCCAGAAGGATTCAGGGCTTATTGGAGAGCAAGAAGTTACGACCAGTATTCAAACGGACAGTGGAAAAGCACTGGGAATGAAACCCGCCTGGTTAATCCCGAAGACACAGATCTGCAATTTATTTACTCTAAGGAACGGTTGAAGCGAACATTTGAATTCATCTCAGCCACACCTCTCACTACCCTTTTTCTGCCAACCCAACCAATTTGGGTAAGCCGCAACTCACTGGTTGAATTAATTAAATACCCAGATGGTGTAATTGATGTGTCCACCATACGTGCTTCTCCTGACCTCCATCCAGGTCAGGCATACATGGCACAGGCTGCCCTGAGTTATTTATCTGAAGATCAATTGAGAAACGCTGACCTGGAGTATCCAGAATGGATTACGGATAGATATCTTCAAATTCCAGAATCAATATCCCCCCAAACAATTGAGTTAGCCCAGCAAATTACCTCTGGTCTGAATAATCCTTTCGATCAAACTGTCGCGATAACAGAATATCTTCGAACGAATATTGAATATACAGACACTGTACCGGCACTGCCTGCCGGACGGGATCCTGTTGATTGGGTCTTGTTTGACTTGAAACAGGGCTTCTGTAATTACTATGCCACAGCAGCGGTAATCATGCTCCGTTCAATTGGTATTCCGGCCAGAATTGCAATTGGCTATGCGCAAGGTGAACAGGTAAATGAGGGCGAATTTCTGATCAGGCAGAGCGACGCACATGCCTGGCCGGAGGTTTTCTTTCCAAAATATGGTTGGGTTGAGTTTGAACCTACTGCTGTACAACCCAACTTAGTCCGCCCAAAGGTTATAGATCCCGGTCTAATTAATGATTCAATCTCCCAGGGTGTTGAATTTGAAGAGCCAAAACCGGGCGATTTCATGCGAGACCAGAACGTACCGTTGAGAGGTCCAGGAACCTCTTCCCTTTTTAATAATTCATCGCCACTAGAAAGAGTATTAACGGTGTTTGCTACTTTAAGCGCAGCAGTTATCCTGTTATTGCTGGTTGTGTTCTTTCATAACCGGATAAGCATTCCACCGCTGCCTGTAATTATTGACAGAACAATGAGAAAAATCGGTATCCAGCCCCCTAAAAAGCTCCAGATTTGGGCCCGCCGTTCAGCTCTACCACCGCTCTCAAAAGCTTACCAGGAAATTAATAATGCCCTTTCCAGATTTGGTTACAGGCCAAAAATCGCAGATACGCCTTCCAGGAGAGGCGAGATATTAATCCAGATTTTGCCTGAGGCAAAATCGCCAATCAACCACCTGATTAAAGAATATCAGGCAGGTTCATTCAGCTCAAACTCCGTTGACCTGGAAATCGCTAAAAAGGCCGGTTCGGACTTACGCAGAATTTCCATTAAAACTTTCTTTCAAAAGAATATATTAAATTTATCCGGAAAAAACTCTGCGGAATTTTAACGGATTTCTGGAAAGTCTTGATGAGAGATAGAAAAGAAAGATTATTTCCGGTTTGTTTTTCACTTCTTGTAACAATTAGACTGGTTTTTATTCCGCCTCACACCGACCTACCAGAGCGATTCATAATTTCGGGATAATAATGCGGGTGTTCCCCCGGTATGCCAGAATAGAATGTTTATCGGTTCCCCTTTTCCTTCTCTGAAAAACCCTGACTGGTGCAGGTCAAGCAGTCCTGCTGCTGCCCGTCCGGTGTACACAGGGTCCAGTAAGATTCCTTCATTCCGGGCGAAGAACTCGATCGCATTTTTTTCAGCTCCGCCAGCCACACCATACCCGTCCCCGAGATATTTATCATTAACCAGGACTTCGGATTGTGTAAATCGATGCTCCAGTTCGATTAATTCCGAAATTTGATTGGCCAGTTCTGCGATCCGCTCTTTCAGCGGATCTGACTTTTCATCCACGCTTATACCCAGTATCCTGCCTTTGTAACCGTATTTACGGGCGCCTGCTATCATGCCTGCCTGAGTTCCCCCGGATGAGGTTGGAAAAACAATCCAATCTGGTCCTGAGTTGTCTTCAAACGAATCACTGACCTGTATCATCAATTCATTTATTGCCTGAGAATACGCATAAGCCCCGATCTTATTTGAGCCGCCGTACGGGATGATATAAGGTTGATTACCTTTTTCCAGCTCTTCCTGATATAGATCTTTGATCTTTTTCTCTCGATTATCCAAACCGGTATAAACAATTTTTGCATCCAGCAGCTTGTCTATAAGAAGATTTCCCGAATATCCGGAACTATTATTCAACCCCGCCTCTGGTTCCTGACCTGTAAGAACAAGAAAACATTTCAACCCAAACTTCGCAGCTGCTGCCGCGGTTTGCCGGCAGTGATTGGACTGAACCGCGCCTGTTGTGATCAGGGTTTGGGCATTTTTTGCGAGTGCATCCCCAATTAAAAATTCGAGCTTGCGGGTCTTATTCCCGCCAAAAGCTAATCCGGTCTGATCATCTCTTTTAATATAAAGCTCTATGCCGCCCAGGTTGGAGGATATCCTGGGTAAATATTCAATCCGGGTCGGTAAATGCGCAATTTTTACTCGTGGTAGATTTATCATTTATTTCCCTTATGGCTGAAACCCTTGCTGAAATCTGTATATACCTTTTTTTACTTATTAAAATTGGCTGATTGCCCGTTTATTGCGAGCAGTGCTTCTCTTCCGCATAAGATCCAATACCAGCGGAATAAAATTTGTATAAAGCTGGTAATAAGTCGGGCGGAATACATAATCCCAGGCGCCAACCCAACCCACAACCTGGCCGCCGAATCCAGACTTAAATTTATAAACACCCCACATGGGATCATCAGGTTTGAACTCATCAGGCGCGCCCCAAAAATCGTATTCCTGGCAGCCCAGGGCTTTCGCTTTGCTGATAGCCGCCCACTGAAGAATGTAATTTGGCATTTTTTCTCTGTACGCATCGCTCGACATGCCAAACAAAAACCAGGCTTTCCTGTCGAAATAAAATAAAAATAATCCTGCCAGTGGGATGCCTTCAAATTCAGCAATTAACGGAACCGCCATATTTCGCTTGCAGAAAATCGTCCACAGTTCCTTATAGTAGTTAAATTCCCTAATAACAAATCCATCTCTTGCTGCAGTTTCCGAGTACATTTTAAATAATAATGAAAAATCGTTTTCCGCTCCTTCCCGAATAACAACCCCTTTTCGGGCGGCCAAACGAATGTTGTAGCGGGTTTTTTGTTTCATATTCTTCAGCAAATCCTCCAAGCCGGATTGGAGATTTATTACAACCGAGTTTTTAAATTGGATTTGCTCTTTCGAAAAAACCCACCCGAGTTCTCTCAAAACTGCCGCAGTGGTTTCTCCTTTATAAACTTCCTGATTTTGTGAAGCACCCGGAACACCAGAACCAAGCTCAACATCGGGGTCAATTTTTATAAAGACCGCATTGCGCTCCCTTCCAAATCTTACAAGCTGCTCCAGGACCTTACGGCTTATTTTTTCATTTTCCCAGTCCAGGACCGGCCCTTTGGGTACATATAAAATCCGCAGCCGCGGAAAACCGCCGATTATTGATAATGTCCTTTCCAATATCAGACCAGCCGCAAGCGGTTCATTTTTTTCGCCAACCCACAATTTATAAAATGGCTGCCAGCCGTACTTGGATTTTACCTGGCCCCATTCCCAGGTTTGCAGAATATGGGCGCTTTTAAAAGTGCTCAGGGTTGTGTTCCAATCCTGTGGCTTTATATCCGAATTTAATTGCATGCCGGATTCCAGTTATTCTCTCCTCTTGTTGGATTATGTTTTTCAGGATAATGAAAGCCTGCGCAATCTGGTGTAGTATCTAAATAATCTATATAAAACCGGTGAGTAAACCCGGTCCCAGGGCCCTGATGAACGCTGAATTTGCCCCCCAAAACCTCTCTTAAATCTGTATACCCCCCACAGTCCATCAGATCTATCGGGAAATTCACTTTCCAGCTTCTCCATGCTCTCGTCCGGGATGCCCCAGAGGTCATAATACAAGCAGCCGCGCTCCCGCGCCCATTGGATTGCCCGCCACTGGAGCAGGTAATTGGGCATCCGCTGGCGATGCGCGTTCGATGATGCGCCGTAAAAATACCAGGCCCGGCTGTCATTTGCAAATACCATTATTGCCCCGATCAATTCGTCCATATACCTGGCGAAGAACAATTCGCACTTTAATGAAGGGTGGAATAATTCGTATGCCAGTCTGTAATAACGCTCGCTGTGGACTCCAAACCCGTCTCTATCCCCGGTCTGGACCATTAAGGAATAAAATGAGCCGAGATCATCACCCGTCGTAACGAGTACTTCTTGTTTCTCGGCAAGGCGGATATTGTAGCGTGTCTTCTGCTTCATAGCCCCCATAATTTCTTCATCGCTTCTGTTGATATTTATAATGATGGATTGTTTGGGCTGCACATTCAACAACCCGGGTTGAAATCCATCCGGGATGACGTTTTCTCCATCCTGTTTTTTATTTGTATTTGAACCTTTGTCTGGTTTGTCATCTGGTTCAACGATTAAGAACGCAGTTCTTCTATTCCGGCTAATTTGATCAATCTCCCCCCAGAAATTTTTACAACGAATCTCAAAGAAATTTATCCCGGGTCCTCCCACAGGGCCTTTGGGTATATACCCGACTGACCACCCTGATAAAAACGGCCGGAATAAAATCTGGGCGCCAATCTGAGCGCTTTCCAATCCAGAATTTATGTCGTGAATAAGCCTGTGAGTTTCCCAGCCAAAATTGGATTTTAACTCCCCCCATTGACCTGTCTGCAAAATATGTGAACCCGGATGTTCATGAATAAACGCATCCCATTCAGCTAAACTAACAATCGGCATTTTGATTTAATTTGAAATTGTTCAGACCACAGAGGTAAGATCCGGCGGAGGCGTGCTACTGACTGCGGCTCCAGGTATACATTCATCCAGAATGCTGATAATAGCCTGCGGGTCCCCCTCCCTTGCAAGGTGAACCAGCTCATCAACTACCTGTTCCAATTCTGGACCGGTCAGTAAATCCTCTTCAGCAAGCAAAACTATATCGGGATGTGATGTCGGTTCATAGGTCGCCCACTTATCCCACAATTCCTCGCTGAGCTTCTCTCCGGGTCTTATTCCGGTAAAAACGATATCGATGTCCTTCCCGGGTTCCAGGCCTGAGAGCCGTATCAGGTCTTCAGCCAAGTCCAGGATCCTGACCTGTTCGCCCATCTTTAATACAAATACTTCCCCGCCTTTCCCCATTGATGAAGCCTGTAAAACAAGGTAGACCGCCTCCGGTATTGTCATAAAATATCTTTTCATATCGGGATGTGTAATCGTAATTGGTCCCCCCCGGGATATCTGGCGTTTAAATAGGGGAACAACACTACCACGGCTTCCAAGCACATTTCCAAAGCGCACAACCGAGAACTGGCAGCCGGATTTCTGGGCTGCGTCAATCACAATCAACTCGGATAGTCTTTTCGCCGCTCCGTAAATGCTGGAAGGTCGGATAGCCTTATCCGAGGATATCAATACCATTCTCTCCACATCGTAATTTAACGAAGCTTCGACCACATTTCGGGTTCCAAGGATATTATTTAATACCGCTTCTTCAACGTTTACCTCCATCAGAGGCACATGCTTGTGGGCAGCGGTGTGAAATAAAACCTGCGGGCGCAGATTGTCGAACACGGCGCTGAGCCTGTCTGTGTCGCGGATATCCGCAATAACCGCATGCTGCGGCAGGGTAGGATAGTTTTCCTCCATTTCAAGCAGCGTCTCAAAAATACTGTTTTCGCCGTGCCCCAGCATAATCAGGGACGACGGTCCCCAGCGGGCTATCTGCCGGCATAATTCAATTCCAATTGAACCTCCAGCGCCCGTCACCAGTACCCGTTTACCGCCCAGGCTGGCGCCTATCAACCTGTCATCAATCCTGGCCGGTTCGCGCCTGAGCAGGTCAGAAATGTCCACCTCCCTCAGGCGGCTTACATTTACCTTCCCCCCGATCAGTTCATACATCCCCGGCATCGTCCGGAATGGGATCCCCATCGCCCGGCATCCATCCGCCACCTGCCGGATCACATTACCGGGCAGCGCTGGGGATCGCAATGATTACTTCGTGGATCCCTTTTATTACAACCAATCTGGTCAGGTCGCCCAGATCGCCCAGTACCGGGATGCCGTGTATTTGCTGCTTGAGTTTGGTTGGGTCGTCATCCAGGAAACAGACTGGTTTTAACCCCAGTTGCGTATTTTTCTGCATCTCCCTCACAACCAGGGCGCCGGCATCCCCCGCCCCGACAACCAGCACCCGCCTGGTCCCTTTCTGGGGAACCACCGTAACCTGTTGGGTTTCGTTTAAGATTCTTAAGGCGAACCTGAAACCACCCACAAGCACTAAAGAAAGGAGCCAATCTATCAGGAGTGTGCTGCGAGGGAAAAACGGCAGGATCTCCACTGCTCGCAGTATCACGATTACCAGGGAAATAATCACAGAAGCCGTCGAAACCGCCGCGACAATTAACCGCAGTTCTCTGGTGCTGGCATAGATCCACATCCGGCGGTACAGACCGTAAAAATAATAAACCAGCGGTTTCACCATTAAGGCAATCGCCACCAGCCACAACGCCTGGGTGAGATAAAAATTAAATAACGGCCCCAGGTCTGTCCTGAGCGCAAAACTTCCCAGCGCCGAGATCACAATAATAATAAGATCCCCAAGCAGCATTATTCTATTGCGAAGGAACAAACGCGGTTTCATCTTACCTGCCTCTGAAACCCAGGACTGTCGCGGGTGTCCGCAGGAGTATGATCAAATCCATGATCAAATTTCTATGTTTGATATAAAAAAGGTCAAATTCGAGTTTCAACATTGTTTCTTCAACTGTAGATGCGTATCCAAAATTGATTTGCGCCCAACCAGTAATTCCCGGTTTGACCAGCAGCCTCGCCCTGTAGAATGGGATCTGCGCCTGGAACAATTCAATCAATGCTGGCCTTTCCGCCCACGGTCCCACCAGGCTCATATCCCCACGCAAGACATTGATGAATTGCGGCAGTTCATCTAAATGGGTCTTCCTGAGGAAGCCTCCAACCCGGGTGTTTCTCTGGTCATCTTCCACCGCCCATCTTGCCTGGCCGTCTGCTTCGGCATCCCGTTTCATTGTCCTGAATTTGATTATCTGGTACTGTCTGCCGCTCTTTCCCGACCGGACCTGCCGGTAAAATATTGGCAAACCGTCGTCTATTATTATGCCAGCCGCAACAAACGGCAGCACAAGGACCATTAAAAACGCCCCTAAAAAGCCCCCAAACAGGTCAACCAGTCTCTTTCCAATTGTATAAAAAATGCTCACCCTCACTTCATCAAGGAAAGACTTTAAAATCCAGTTCGCCTCCAGTGTCTGGATTGGTACTCTTCCCAGTAAATCCTCGTAAACAACCGGCATCCTCGTGATTTCAACTCCCATTTCCTGCAAATCTAACAGCGATTGAAAGGTATCCCCCTTAATTTCACCGCTGATCGCTACAATAATATCCGTCGCCTGCAGCTGGTTTACAAGCTGGAATAGATTTTCCCCTTTACCTAAAACCTGGTAACCCTCAATAAATACGCCTGTCTTATTTGGGTCATCATCAATTACTCCCAGCACGATAAAAGGTTTCGATTTGAGGCTGTTTATTGCCTGGAGTATCAGCCTGCAGGATTTCCCACCCCCAACCAGCAAAACCTGCCGCAAAAATCTCTGGGTATGGAATATCCTGATATACAGCGTCCTCCAGATAATTGTCAGAATGACCACAATCGCCAGGAACACTGCCACGCTTCTCCTGGGCAGCAGGGACCTGGGTGGATCAACATAATAAACGTACAGGATCAAATACAGCAGCAGGCCTATAAAACCAGCCATCAAGATCCCACGAATAGTAGTATTCCAATCACCGGCTTTATTGACATCATACAGCTCGATCATCAGAATAATCCATAAAAATGGCAGGATAAAAAACCAACCGGGGATTCTCCTCTGGAAAAATTCGGTTGAAAATCCTAAGAAGCGTTCGCTTGCGGCCCACAAATAAAGGGAGATTAACAATGCAGTGCACGCCATTATAAAATCTCCCAGGATAAGCACTGCTCGCCTTTCGCTTATCCTCAGCTTCAACATATTTGAAACCTGGAAACTATTCTTCTCAACATTCATTTGTTTTCTTCAGCCCGTTCTTTACCAGATTCTAACCGATCAATTGCCATAATCAGGCTGTTTTTCCTTTTCCTGGCGGCTTCAACAAACCCCAGATAAATGCGCAGCCCCAGCAGATATGCATGGTCGCGATTGAAATCGGGATCCCGGGGATGTACCCCGGGTCTCTCTTTTTCCATCCCACTATTATTCCACTTATGATCAGGATTGAAAAATACAAACCAATTTCCAGCAGCAGCAGGGTTCGGGCCGGGCGATACCAGATCGAAAGCGCCGCCAGGGCAACCAGGCTGGCCACGAAAAGCGGCGGCAGAGCCTGGCGCCATTTTATGGTCTCGGGAAATCTCTTCAGCATCTGCGCTTTCCAGTAACCATAGCGCCAGTACTGCTTTGCCAGCGCCTGAAATGACGGTCTCGCAAAATACACTGACTTAATTTTTGGGTCCAGCCAGATCCTGCCCCCACTCTGGCGCAGTCTGGCATTGAATTCATAGTCCTCGTTCGTATGCAAGGATTCATCAAAAAAGCCGCTCTTTTCGAATACGGATTTGTAATAAGCTCCGAATGGCACCGTATCAACGACCTGGGCCTGGTCCGTGTAGCGGTAGCTTGCGTCCCCAATCCCCAATTTATGGGACGCTGCGGCTGCGATCGAGCGGGCCTGCCATGAATTATTTCTTGGTTTGATAACCCAGACCCCGCCCACATTATCCCCTTTGCCGCTCTCCAGGTCCGCCACACAGTTCGCTATATAATCCCGGTCTGGAATTGAATGGGCGTCCAGTCGCACGATAATCTCGCCTCCGGCCGATTTGATCCCCAGGTTTAATCCAGCCGGGATCACCCTCTTTGGGTTTTCAATAATCCTGACCGCCATGCCGGGATTCGAAGCTCTGAATGCCTCAATCGCTTCCACCGTCCGGTCTGTTGATTTTCCGTCAGCAATCAGGGTTTCAATTTTTGAGGCAGGGTATGTCTGCTGTTTAATTGCACTCCAGCAAAAGAGCGATCGTCCCCTCTTCATTAAAACACGGCACAATGATTGAAACGGTCGGCGGCTTGTTTTCGATCATAATTGAATTAATAACCGCGGGTTGCAATTCTCAGTCCGTGATTTTAGCGGACCTGGTCCGGTTTCCTGTCCTGCGAAAGCGTTCTCTTTTTCTGTCTAACCCCAAGCCGCTGCCCTGCCAGTCGCCGCTTTACTCCGGTATTGATTTAGCCTGTATTGAGAAACTGCCCAAAAACTAATCGGCTGCCGCGATGGCTTCAATCTCCACCAGCCCGCCTTTTGGAAGCGCGGCCGCCTGCACTGCCGACCGGGCCGGGTAATTCCCGCTGAAAAATTCTGCATAGACTTCATTCATCTGGGTAAAATTTTTGATATCGTTCAGGAATACTGTGGTTTTTACGATATTCTCCATCGACAAACCCGCCTCCGCCAGGACAGCCCCCAGGTTCTTTAATGCCTGCCTTGTCTCAGCCTGGATGCCTCCCTGCACAATCTCGCCGGTTTTTGGGTCTATCCCCAGCTGTCCGGAGGCGAATACAAACTGCCCCGATTTTATCCCCACCGAATAGGGTCCAATCGCCTTTGGCGCATTCTGGGATGTGATTACTTCCTTTTTAGCCATCTTCGCTTCTCCTTCTGGTTGAAAATTTTTTCGCGGGTAATTCTGACCATTCTGTCACAGCACAATATTGACCAGCCTGCCGGGCACATAGATCACCTTGCGGATTTTTTTGCCGGAGATAAATTTCTGGACCAGTTCGCTTTCCAGCGCGAGCTCTTCGGCCTTCTCCCGGCTGATATCAACCGCCACATCGACCCTGTCCCTTACCTTTCCGTTCACCTGCACCACCAGGGTTATCTGATCTTCCGCCGCGGCTTCTTCATCCACCTGCGGCCACGGCTGCTGGTGGATGGAATACGGCTTCCCGGCCCGCTCCCACAGTTCTTCCGCCATGTGCGGGGCGACCGGCGCAAGCATCCGCAAATAGATATCCTTCGCTTCCTCCCATTCCGGCGTCCCTTCTACCCCGGACTCGCGCGCCTTAACCATCTCATTCAGAAGTTCCATCAGACTCGAGATGATTGTATTAAATTCAAACGAGGTGAAATCGTGGGTCACGCTCCGCAGGCACTGGTGCACTTTCCGCCGCAGTTCTCGTAATAGACCGGGATCGGTCCTCATACTGGGACCCGGTTCGGTGAACAGGTTCCACACCCGCCTGATCCAGCGGTGTGTCCCTTCGATCCCGCTGCTGTTCCAGGGACCGCCCAGTTCCCAGCGGGCGAAGAACATCAGGTATGCCCGCACCGTGTCCGCCCCGTAATTCCTGACCAGTTCGTCCGGGGCGACCGTATTGGCGCGGCTCTTCGACATTTTTTCGCCGTCTTCGCCCAGGATAATCCCCTGGTTCCTCAGCTGCAGCATCGGTTCTGGTCCCTTCATAATTCCCATATCTCTCCCGGCTTTGTGGAAAAAGCGGGTGTAGATCAGGTGCATCGTGGCGTGTTCGATCCCGCCGGTATAGATATCAACCGGCATCCAGTAATCGTATTCATCCGGGTCAAAAGGTCCCTGGTCATAATCCGGGCTCAGGTAGCGCAGGTGGTACCAGGACGAGCACATGAAGGTGTCCATGGTGTCCGTCTCCCGCTCCGCCGGTCCCCCGCATTCCGGGCAGGTCGTATACTTCCAGGTCGGGTGCAGTTTGAGTGGGCTTTCACCGGTCGGCAGCCATTTGACATCCTCCGGCAGCATCACCGGCAGCTGCTCGTCCTTCACCGGCACCTCTCCGTGTTCGGGGCAGTACACAATCGGGATCGGCGCCCCCCAGTACCTCTGGCGCGAGATCAACCAGTCCCGGATGCGGTAATTGACCGCCTTTTTCCCGATCCCCTCCGCTTCCAGCCAGTCCGTCACCACCTCAACCGCCCTCTCACCAGGGGTCCCGCTGAACTGCCCGGAGTTGATCATGCCGCCGTATTCCTCATGGTACAGGACATCCCGGTAATATTCCTGCTCCCACAGGTACTCCATCAGCGACTTGTAGTTCCCGATTGAACCGTCAGATGAAGCTAATTTATTGAGGATCTCCTGTTCGCTTTTTAGCGAGTCCCATTCAATTGTCTCGTCTGGAAAAATGAACAGCCAGCGCGACCCGACCATCTCCGTCCGGCAGCCCGCCAGCAGCGCCTGCTGGACAAGCTGGGCATAATCCCCCAGTCTTTCCGGCGGGATTTCTACCAGGATCTCTGTATCCTTCAGTTCAAAGGGGATCCCGAGCTTCTCCAGGTCTTTTACAAATTGTTCATTTACCGCCGAAACTCCTACGGCGGATCTTGTCAATCCGTTTGGATTGGCGATCACCGGCAGGATCGGCAGCCCAAATTTTAAGGCGAACTCAAAATCCCTCCAGTCGTGCCCCGGGACCGCCATGATCGCCCCGGTCCCGTAAGTCATCAGCACATAATCGGCGATCCAGACCGGGATTTTCTCCCCGTTGACCGGGTTGATTGCATACCCACCCGTAAAAACGCCCGTCTTTTCCTTCTCGGCTGATTCTCTCTGGATGTCAGTCTGCCGGACTGCGTTTCTGGCATACTCCTCAACCGCTTCCCGCTGTTCCGCCGTCGTAATTTTCTTAACCAGCGGGTGTTCGGGAGCCAGGACCATAAACGTCGCCCCCCACAATGTGTCCGGCCGGGTTGTGAATACTTCCAGCGGGTCACCCTGTTCGGTCCTGAAAACCACCGCCGCCCCGCTGGACTTGCCGATCCAGTTTGTCTGCAGCGTTTTCACCCGCTCCGGCCAGTCAATCTCGGAGAAATCCAGCAGTTCTTCGGCATAATCCGTAATTCTGAAAAACCACTGTCTCAGGTTTTTCTTGATCACCGGCGTGCCGCACCGTTCGCAGTGCCGGTCATCGCCCCAGACCTGTTCGCGTGCCAGGGTGGTGTTGCAGTTCGGGCACCAGTCGACCGGGGACATCTTCCGGTATGCCAGCCCGTGCTTGAACAGCTGGCTGAAAAACCACTGGCTCCACTTGTAATATTTCGGATCCGAAGAGACCGCTTCCCTGCGCCAGTCGAACATCGTCCCCATGCTCCTCAGTTGTCCCCGCATCCGGTCGATATTCAGGTAAGTCCACTCCTTGGGATGGATACCGCGTTTGATCGCGGCGTTCTCCGCCGGCAGACCAAAGGAGTCAAACCCGATCGGGAACAGCACGTTGTAGCCCAGCATCCGGAAAAACCTGGCCCTGGCATCCGAGGGCGCCATCGCGTACCAGTGCCCCATGTGCAGATCGCCCGACGGGTACGGCAGCATGGTCAGGGCGTAGAATTTTTCCCTGTTCGGGTCGATGTCCGCCTCATACAGCCCGTCCGCAGCCCATCTAGCCTGCCACTTCGGTTCAAATTCCCCCGGATTAAAATAAGAATTATTGTCCATTAGCCAGATCGCTCCATCCAGACCGGAATTTTTTGATTATTTTTCTCTAACCTGTGTCAGCCAGTTGAATCTGTCGGGCGCTTCTCCCGAAACAATCCCGAAGAACTGCTCCTGCAGCCTTTCGGTAACCGGGCCGCGCCCCCCGCTGCCCACCTCGACATTGTCAACCGACTTGATCGGTGTGATCTCAGCCGCCGTCCCGGTGAAGAAGATTTCATCGGCGATATACAGCATCTCGCGCGGCACCATCTCCTCCCGCAGTTCATATCCGAAATCCTTGATCAGGGTGATCACAAACTGGCGCGTGATCCCCGCCAGGATCGAAGCCCCGATCGGCGGGGTGTAAATTACGTCCCTGTAAACCAGAAATATGTTCTCGCCGCTGCCCTCGCTGACAAACCCGTTCATGTCCAGCGAGATCCCCTCGATAAAACCGCGGTCGCGCGCTTCCATGACAATAAACTGCGAGTTCAGGTAGTTCCCGCCCGCTTTCGCCATCGCCGGGTGGGTGTCAGGTCCCATCCTGCGCCAGGAGCTGACCATCACATCCACCCCTTTTTCAATCGCCTCCTCTCCCAGGTACCTACCCCACGGAAACGTGATGATCACCACATCCGTCGGGCAGGCCCGCCCGTCCACCCCCAGCCGGTGCGCCCCTCTGAAGACGATCGGCCGGATATAACAGCTTTCCTGGTCGTTCTTCAGGATCGTATCTTTGATCGATTGGCTAATTTGTTCGTGAGAATACGGGACTTCCAGCCGGATGATCCGGCACGAATCAAACAGCCTGCGCACGTGCGCCTCCAGCCCGAGCACCGCCGGTCCCTTCGGGGTCGCGTACGCCCGGATGCCCTCAAAAACGCTCGAGCCGTAGTGCAGCGCGTGGGTTGTTACATGCACGTTCGCCTTGTCCCAGGCCACAAATTCCCCGTTGAACCAGATCCAATCCGCCAGTGGTGTCGACATGTTAATCTCCTCTATTTGAGTTAAAACAAAAACCTTCGCCAGCCAGGGACGAAGGTATACTCCGCGGTACCACCCTGTTTGCCTGGTTTGCTTGTGTAATTGTTTATTTTACCCATTCTAACTCAGGCCGCTCAGGACCGCGCTAACGGGCGGTTCCCGCCGCCAGCTATGCCCCCAAGCGTGCCGGGCTTCACTGGCAGAGTCTGCCCCATCTCTGGGACGGCAGGCGAGTTCAGCCCCGTCCGGGTACAACCCCCAGACCTGTGTTCACAGGACACACCGCCGGATTCGCACCTTTCCGCTCCAGCTCTCTGTATGATGGCTTACTGCTCCTGCCGCAACTTTATAATTTATCAGCGGTCAGCGTTCAACTGCCAACAGGGTTGCCTTTTGTTGGTCTCTGAAAGCGGACCGCTGAGGTTTTGTGGACCCAGTGGGATTCGAACCCACGACCTTCTCAATGCCATTGAGACGCGCTCCCAGCTGCGCCATGGGCCCAACGACAGCGTTATTCTAATCTCAAATAAACCATCCGTCAACCAGGCATGCCTGCCCTTCTTCAGGTGGGGGAGTTGCCATCGCTTTTCTGATCTTTGCATAAGGTGGGCGAGTAAAGAAACCAGAACCCAAATAGATAATAAATCCAGGGGGAATGGATTATTGAATATGTAGCCCGCTATTCAAGGCAGCCGTTATTTTCTCCAGAAATTTTATATTGCAGTCCTGAGCGGCCTCAAACACCTTCCAGGTATTTTACTCCCTGCGCCTTCTCAGTGCGGTCGACTAAATGAATTTTTCCTTTGATTTCCATCGCCCATATATAGGGATTTATTATAAATCTAGTCCCGTATATGGGGGTTTTATTACATCTATTAAGGCCATCCGAAGGTTCCATGTATTGTTATGCCGGTTGCACAGGGTTGCACCGGGGCTGCACCGGAACTCTGCCAGAATTGCACCTGACATGAAGAAGCAAAGATGACTCAAGAAATCACAAAATTTCCGTAGAATTCTCCTTACCTGAATTAAGCTATACCCCAAACTTTTCTATTGGATCAGTTTTTAGGACAAGCCATAATCCAATGGTATCCGCCATGGAATATTAAAAAAAGTCTTAAACAATTTAGAAATTACATGTGTAATTTAATTTTGAATAATTTAAGGCAAGCAAAATTAGTTAGAAATTATCCCATCCCTTACCATATTTATAATACCTTGAATTTCTGTTAAGTACTATCAAATTTTTCCGGGATCGGGTAATTGCCGTATACAATAATCTATCTAACGAACCATCCTGATATTGGTCATCGAAAGGTGTGATTAGTATTACATTGTTTAACTCCCATCCTTTAAAACTATGAATTGTACACATCTTCAAACGTGGATTACCCATCCAAAATGACATCTTTTTATGGTATGGATTCTCTCCATCTACAAAAACATGGTTCACTAATATTCCTTTATCATTAAAAAACTCTACAAGTTCCATTCCTTCTGAATGTGTTGGCGACAAGATAACGATATCTTGAGGGTGTTCTTTCCTATTTTTATGTAGATAAATGAAGGATTCCCATGCTGAAACAATGAATCCATTTTTTGAATTAAAGTTTCTCCATAATAACAGTGGTTCTAATCCTTTTAATAAAAGATTATATTCAATTGGTATTGGTTTAATTCCTTCTCCTCCCATAAAAGTATCAGCGAATTCGTTTGCTTTTTCAATTATGGGATAAGGCAGACGATGGCTTTCCTTCAATTCACGCCACCTGCCCCTGAATTTGGTATCAGTCATTGAATCAATCCAAGAAAGATCTCTATCGTATAGATTCTGCCTTTCATCACATACAAATAATAACTCGTCATTTTCAGATAAAAATTGACATAATAATTGATACCAGGATTTTTTAAAATCTTGCCCTTCATCAATTAGGATTGCATCATAAACCCTAATTTTTTTATTTATGCCGGATTGCAAAGTCTCGCTAATTTTTTTTAAAGCAGGTTCTTCCAGAATGATGTTCCCCATACTATCTTCTCTGATGGGCCAAGAGATATCATTTTCATTAAGAAAATCTTTACAGAATCCGTGGAAGTGTTTGAATTCAATTTGGCCCCAATTGAACTTTCGTTTTGCCCTAGAAACATGATCTTTTATATAGTGCCAAAGCGTAATATTGAATGTAACAACTAGTATTTTTTTGCCTTGCTGAGCGAGATTCGCAGCTCTTTGAGCTATCACAAGAGTTCTTCCACTCCCAGCGACTCCGCGGAGCCGCTGATGCTTTTGTGGTAATGGTTTAGTATGGAGATTTTGTTCTGTAGTTAATTTTAGATCCTGACCTTGCTCAAGGGTGTGAAATGGGGGTTTCAACCATGTTCGAATTTCATCTGCCCATTCTGGGATTAGTGTTATGGTGTTTAATCGGTTCCAATCTGGTGCAATTAAATTAAGGTTTTCAAAATTTAGGAGGTCATGACCAAATATAGAACAATAAGTTAAATCTTCTTGTACCAACTCCCTCGCTTGTTCAGTTTTCATATTGTGGAAATATATACCAACCTTGAAAGCAGCAAGATGATATGGATCTTCATATATCTTCATCCCAATATAAGGAACATATTGTTTAACTAGATTGTCCCGATACCTACAAACCTGGGATACCGGACCTGGTATGTGATAAGTACCCCTACTATCTGTAACATAGTAACGATTTATAAGTTCTTCTGTATTAATGAGTTTATTGGATATTTTCTTCTTCTCTGTATGGTAGGCTCCTGCTTGCCAATCTTTAACCTCATAGATCATCATCCCAATTGATGGGTTGAATATGACAATGTCTGGTATATCTCCATTAAAATGCGGTTGTACATATATTTCCCACTTATCAGGTAAAACATCATCAAGGAAACTTACTAATTGACGTTCCCCAGGTGTTAGAGGATTACGAAAATTATTGATTTCTTCCCAACTTGGATTAATCGAGTAATGATTAATTTCTCTCATATTTACTATTCCTCTACAAGCCAAACAAAATTACATAAATGTGTATTTTTACCGCCTTATAATATATGTATTATTCATGCCACTCCACATAAGGATTAATTGGATCGAGCTCTTTTGGCCATTTATATCCATACAATAGATACAGATAGTCTCGTGCACGGGCCATGGTCATGTAGAAAATCAGTTGTTTACGATTTAGGTCCTCATAATAGGAATGTTTAGGGTCCCGTTTAAAAAAATCTTGCAAACGGGGAATAAAAACCGCTTTATATTCCATACCTGTTTGTCGACGAGGTTCATTGACCTTTAACCCGCGAGGAAGTATTTGTCTATATGTTTCACGTATGTGCTTTTGTGTATGCAAAAGTCCAATCTCTTCTGGTAATAGACCAATGTTTATTAGCTTATTGACCTCCTCAAACACAAAATGTTTTTCTTTCTCGAATGAATTGAAATTATAGACCTGAGGTTTTTCCCCTTCTCGGAGGATCTCATGATCTTGCTCAGGGATAATTTGCTCTCCACTTTCACTTAGGAATTGCTGAGCCACAAAATTATCCTTGATTAGAGAATAGGCAGCTTTAAATATTTGGCGTGTGTTTCTATATGGTATTCGCAACCACCTAGTTCGACCAACAACATCAACTCCACGCTGACGCCAACTAAAGAGACGGTATACGCTTTGCGATGGATCGTCACTAATGAATAAGCTGCCGCCTGGGTTTAGAAAGGCTTGGATAACTTTCATCCAGGTGGGAGCGAAATGTTGAGCTTCATCTATTAGGATAGCATCATAAGTTTTAAAAGGCTTTACCCCATTTAGTAATAACTTCCAGGTTTTTTCGTGCAGATCTACCCAATCATGTGCCGGCAGCTCTTTTAATTCATTTTCATATTCTTCATAAATATCAAATATTTTACTTTTCATTTTTTTTGATAATCTACGACGACTTTCATTACCCCTGCCACCACGAATACAGTTGATATATTGATTTCTTTCAGTTAACCCACTTTCTTTCAACCAAACAATTTCCTCTGCAATAAAATCACTGCCAATTTCAGATATACTCGAATTATTCTCAACTAACTTATTAATAAGCCCCAGAGTTTCTTGAGGTTTTATCCATTGACCATGTTTCAACACAAAAATCTTTGAGCATAAACTGTCAAAAGTAATTACATCCACCTTATTTTTGATGCAATCCAGTTCTGGCTGTAATCGATCTTCTAATATTGGGCGATTAAATGTTGTTACAAGAATTTCAATTTCGGGGTAATTTTCCGTAAGATAAAAAGCACGTAATATCAATACATCTGTTTTTCCAGTACCTGCAAATCCGCGGAGGAGTCTAATATGAGATGCTTTTTTATACCAGAAACCTCTGTCGGCATACCCGATTCAAGATGTTTTACACGGGCATTCTTCTTTGGCAAATTAAACATCTCAAATGCTGATTGTTCGACTTGATTTTCTGATTCATCGGAATGAATTAAAGGTTCAATTAGCTCTTTTGCAATTTCTTCTTGATCGCGATTATATATACCTTTAAATTCACCAGATATTTGATCAATTACTTTGTTACGATCGTCGAGAATTGCGCAAACAGATCGAACCTGATTTTCTGTCATCTTACAAGTAAAAGGAGCTGGAATTGATTCGATTTTCTGTTGAATTCGATCAGTCTTCAGATCATCTCTCCCAATTAGATGATTTATCCCCCAAGATTTTTCAAGCCATTCAATTGTTCGAGGGGAAGATTAGGGAGTACACCTGCATAGCGATACGGGAAATCTAATTTTCCTGCATAATTTACTAAGTCTTTATCTTCTTTTAGCATTTTTTCAAGTACATGCGCAGCTGACCGTGCTTGTTCGATAGGGCTATTCTCCCAAGCAGATTCTCCAATTTGTTGTCGATAAACCAAAGCTCTTTTATGGTCCTTATTCGTTATTTGTAACCAATCTTTTACTTCCAAAACAATAACCCCCCGATCTTTGTGCACAACGACATAATCAGGATAACAAGTTTCGTCTTTATAAACTAATTTGGGTTGTGGATAGATAATTACATCTTTGGGTAAATTATCAAGTGCCTTATATAGCATTTGATCACCAGGCTCATTTCCAGGTTTTCCAAAAAATGTAGCCATTATTATCCCTCCAAGTCCTTTGGTTTATTCCCAATAATTATACAAGGAGAATTGCATTTAATATCTGATTATCTTTATATTTTATTTTCCTTATTATGAATATATTTTGGGTTGAACTTTATTTTTAAATTTGCAAATTATTAATAATCAGAATTATAGATCCTGTAGGTCGCGGAATTTTAAATTATAAAAATATTGAGGAGCCAATATTTCCCAACAAATTTGAGTTAACAGAATATCAATTTGTCCACGAAAGGATAGGAGATGCTAGTGAGATAATCAATAGTTTAATAAATTTTGTTGCCCTTGAAAGGGCTGAAAGTACACACATAAATTTGGTAAATCTTGTTGCGGAAAGAATTCAATCTTCAGGTAATTCCCCCTTCCGAATGTATTAATTGATCTTGCTGTTAGGGTAAAATTCAACAAATTATATTTTTGAAATTAAAACACTATCCGATGACAATATTCGAAATCAATTAAGGGATGGATTAAGCCAGCTTTATGAATACAGCTATTTACAAAATCTTTTTAATACTAAATTAGTTTTAGTATTGGAGAGGGAGTTACCACAAAATTATTCTTGATGATAAATTATTTAGAAGAATACTGCAACATTTTCGTTATTTGGAATGGAAATAACGATCTGCATGCACAAGAAAAAACAAGAAAGAATCTGATCATTCTTGTGGGAATAAATAATTTTGATCTGATTTACTTGAAAAAAATTCTACCAATTTCTTTTAGTGATATAAGGCTGATTATTGAATTAATTCAATTGAGAGATATTACAACCTTCTTCTTGATACATGTTTATCTAAGAACCAAATTCACGACCTGCGCACAATACAGCTTCACTTATGTTGAACCACGATGACCCGATGCTGATCGTTTCAAGGATGGTTAGACTTTTCAGACCGTCCTTCACCCTTGGTGTCTATGGACATTTGATGCCCAGCATGCAATCCGAATACGCAGAAAAGTTGGTTGTATTTATAACACACAGTGAAATCCATGGTGTCTAACCTGGTTGCATAACCAGAATCAACAATCGCTACCCAACGCTCAATACCCCCACAAATTGTTTAGAAGAAATTACCCCCACCTTTGGGGGTATATTAGTGATTAAGATAATTCTACAGTACATTGCATTCCACCTTCTCAGCGCAATTGATGACT
>CAWBYY010000002.1:0-1510166 GCA_963793095.1 uncultured Chloroflexia bacterium | reverse complement strand
GTGGTCGTCACTGGGTTTGTACGATTTGGTTGGCTTCGCTCTCATCAGCGTAGGGTATGTGGTCTACGTGTCCAAGCCACAATCGCAATAGCTGGCGCAAACCTAGATTTCGCACCTTGACAATCGGAGAGAGAAAGAAGTGAAGATGCTCCATCTGCGGCAAAGCATGTTTACCATAACCGACTTTGCGGGAACATCTTCACATGAACAAGTATGCCCGATACTAATTTCATCAAGGAAGTTGTCGCATCCATTATAGGCACAAAGGGCTAATCCAATGGGCATAACCCCGTAGCTTTCAACATAAACGAATGACTGAAATGGCTTATTCGGAGATACGAAATGGTCAATACAAGAGGAAGAAAATCCAGGAAATATTTCGCATGACATTCCGCAGTATAAGTTATGGCAGATCCTCTCTCATGTTTGCCTGGCCAGCAGTTTGGTTTTCTTTCCTAATCTACATTGTGGGCCGGCAGTTTATCCCTGAGGGTGGGGTAACGCCGACCTGGGTGATGCTAGCTGTCATCGTGCTGGGCGCCGGGGCAGAATTGGCTGTTGGGCTGGTCTTGCTCAGGCGGGAGGGTTACTCATTGACCTTCGCCGCCCTGCGTGACCGAATCCGTTGGAAATGGCCCAAGGGCTGGCGGGCATGGTTAACCGCGTTGGGGGTTTTGGTCGCGGGGATGGCGTTGAGCCTGATGATGGGGGGTGCAGGGGATCCGGCACTGGCCGCAGTCCCAGGTTTCATACCCCCTGATTGGTCGCCGCAGCCAGCAACCCCACTGTACAGGTTGCCAGCAGGTCAGCAGATGCATTTCCCAGGATATGGCTTTGCAGGGAAACTATCTTTTTGTGCTGTTGTCTCTTGCGTTGGGCTGGTTTTCAATATTTTTGGCGCGGAACTGTACTACAGGGGTTTCCTGATGCCAAAGTACGGGCCGTTTTTCGGCAGTTGGGATTGGGTGGCCAATGGGGTTTTGTTCACGTTGAAGCATGTCTACCAGCGTTGGCTGTTCCGGGGATTCTGGTTGGCGGGCTAAGTTTCGCGTTCGCTTTCGGGCCGCTGGGGAGTCTGCCGCTAGCGATGATCTACCACTGGATCGGGAACTTCCTATTCCAAATGGTCTTACTGGTAATGGCTGCATTTGGGCTAGGCTAACAAGCTACTAAATCCACCTCGTGAATCCCGACAGAAATCCCTGTACAGTTCCTGCCAGAGATAGAGTCGCCGGATTTCTGTCGTGATATTCACGCCGAACTGTAAGAGGAGCACATGATGGCACTTCAACTCACAAGCGACCAAGTCTAGCACGAGATCGAGAAGCATTTCTTTGCCGTTCTCGGTATGGTTACGGCGAAAGGCGAGTCACGGACCGTAGGTGTCAACTACGTCGTGGACGACCACACGCTCTGCATCAACACCGATAAAGAGGCGTGGAAAACAAGGCACGTTGCTGCCAATCCTCACGTGTCGATCACCATCCCCATTGTCAAGCGTGTGCCGTTGCTCCCATGGATCAAAATACCGCCTGCCACGATCACCTTCCACGGTGAAGCCAACGTCCTGGAATACGGTGATGTCAAGGCCGAAGTGGTCGACAAGATCTACCATCATGTCACCTTGGATGATCAGACAGCCGACGAGTACCGCATCATCGAAGTGATGCCGAAGAGTCAATTCATCACCTATGGCGTGGGCATTCCGGTGTGGCAAATGCGCTTCCCGGAGAAGGCGCACGGGCCGCGCCGACTGGACTGAGCGTGCTCGCACATAAACAAGAACTGGCCTTGTGACCAAGGGATTTGTCAGCCATATGCATCTCAAGCCATCGAAACGAATTCTACTGGTCGGCGCTACAGGCTATGTTGGCCGCGAACTGGCCCACCTACTGCTGACGAATACTGACGCCACGATCATTCTGTCCGGCAGAAGCAGAACGAAGCTTGACGAATTGCGGTCGAGCCTTCCTATGCACGATCTTGCAGTGCGAATACAACTGCTCGAACTGGACGCGACCGCTCTCGATCTCGCTTCCGTCCCTGAGTTCGATTTGCTGGTCAATGCCACCCCCAATCGGGCGGCACAACACTTCGCTAATCAAGGCCTGTCTCGATCGTCGATCTGACTGGATCGACATGCAGACGACGAATGAGCTGCTGAAACCGCAGGCTGACCTCCAGGCAAAGATCGAACGCACAGGTTGCTGCTTCGTCATTCAGGCCGGATTTCATCCAGGGCTCCCCGCGGCGCTTGTGCGCTACGCGGCGCAGCAGATGGATGTTTTGAAGAGTGCAATCATTGGCAGTGTAATTCGCGATGAAGCCGGCATACCCTTTACCTCAGGTCTCGCTGAACTCGTTGAGTCGTTCCACGACTATATAGGTGAGATGTACAAAGACAGCCGCTGGCAAAAATTGACCTATACGGACTATCCAATGTTTGAATTTGAGCACGACTTCGGCAGACTGCCGACATATCCAGTAGAGATGCCGGAGTTGCGCCGCTTGCCGGCACTTTTCCCAGACCTGAAAAATACCGGTTTTTTTGTTGCTGGATTTAATTGGTTCGCCGATTACCTCGTCACGCCGCTGATCATGCTCGGCTCCCGCATCCCGCGACCGCCACGGCAAATCAATTTCGCTCTGGGGCGCCTGCTCAGTTGGTCGACAAAGAAATTCAGTAAGCCGCCCTATGGCACGATCGTGCAGGTCGAAGCCAAGGGTCAACGCGAAGGTCAACCTGTCCGTTACCAGATCTCCCTGTACCACGAAGACGCCTATGTTCTGACAGCTATCCCAACCTGCGCAATGATCAAACAGATGTTGCAAGAACCATTTCAACCTGGTATCCACCATATGGGACTCTGCTGCGATCCGAGCAAACTGCTCGCTGACATTGAAGGGATGGGGATTCCAATTGCCCAACATTAGGATACCCAACATAAGGAGTAGACAACATGACTGAAGAGCACCCAAACATCGCCCTACTGAAGCAACTGGACCTTGGAAACCTAGCCGGATCTGCTAACCTATTTACGGAAGATGTCATTTGGCATTACTTCAACCCGATCCTACCGGATATTCAGGGCGACTATGTCGGCCAGAGCGGGCTTCAAGCCTTCTTCAAGACGCTTGCCGGGTTAACGAAAGGCACCTTCAAGGTTAACCCGGTTTCTGTTACTGCGGTCGGAGATGAACTGCTGGTCATTCATACCCAAAACAGACTAATCCTAGAAGACCAGCAGATAGAAACGGACGTAGTCGTCGTGTGGCGTATTGTAGACGGCCGTATTGCCGAGGTTTGGGACATTCCTTCCGTATATAGTTGACATGCTTCATACTGAAATTCCTCAACTCAGACGATTCTTAAATCAGGTCTATTTTCGGGAGTGTCGTATGCTGAAGATCAATAACATCTATGGTCACGGATACGGTCAAACACAGATTGAGCATCTGCACGCATGGGGATTTCGCGTTCGTCACCCAGTCTCGAGATTTGCTGGGTCCCAACTGCTGCGGTTCGTTGATTTCGCTACAGGACCTTCTCTGGAATTCATTGAGGTAGAGAGCGAAACCGAGTACTTCGATTTCCTGCCCAAAGGTATGGTCCCCTATTGTCCCGGCATCAATCTCTTGATACCGCCCAGTTCATCAAGAGACATTGGTGAGTTTCGGCAGATTTATCACGATTGGGGCGCCGATCCAAGAAACATTACGTCAATTACGATGGGAGTGACGAGCCGAATAAGCCCGGGTTGGAACTTCTTGAACTTCGATGTTCCTGTGGTCAGGGATACCTTCATCTATCTGACACAACTTGATGACCCGCAACCTGATCGGAAAACTGACACCGATCATCCCAACAGCGCCAAACAGGTGCGAGGATTGGTCTTTACGCTAGATGAGGAAGAGCTCGCCAAACTGGCCAAGCTTGCCGGGGCAAGGATGGTTGCCGGGACGATCAATTTGGACTGTGTGCAGATATGGTCTTCCAAGACCCTGCAAAATGACCGTATCCTACCCGAAAAGCGCTTTCCCCTAGCGGTCGTCGTCATCAAGGCAAACAGCCTGGACTTTTTCGTCGGCAAGAAAGACGTCACCGTCGTCGAGTTCGAGTCACAACCCGCAGCTTACATCAACACACCCGACCTATCGTGGGACATGCTGATCACGACTTAAGTGTTTCCGCGCAGATATTTACAAATAAACGGCAAGATCGTGCGGCAAAACCTCAAGGTTTGGCTGGCGTGTTCGAGATCTATTTGCATAAAACAAACAGCCAAGCACTTAAGCCGATCGCTGGGTAGGAGACAAAGCGAGTGTCTGACATAGACGATCTTACGGAAATGGCGTTTGCATTCAGTGCGTTGAGAGCGCCAATCCTTCAGGGCGCAATCCAGGCCATGCAGCTGCGTCAGGGCAGCCGAGCCCTGGATGCAGGCTGTGGCCTCGGCCTGCAGGCCCTGCAATTGGCGAAGACAGTGGGTGCTTCAGGTCATGTCACCGGACTTGACCTCTCACCTGAGATGCTGGCCCATGCGGAGGAGATTGCGACACAGGCCGGCTTGTCGGAAAGAATGTGCTTCCAGGAAGGAGATATCAACAATCTTCCGTTCGATGATGAAACGTTCGACTGGGCCTGGAGCATGGATTGCGTTGGCTATGCCCCCATCGAACCCCTACCGCTGGTGAAGGAACTTGTGCGGGTCGTGAAGCCGGGCGGCGGTGTGGCCATCCTGGCCTGGTCCTCTGAAAAACTCCTGCCTGGATATCCTCTATTGGAAGCCCGTCTCAATGCGACATCTGCCGGAATCGCCCCATTTGTCAGTAGGGATGGAGCCAGGCGGCACACTTCTTCCGCGGGCTTGGCTGGTTCCGTGCAGCAGGCCTAACCAGCCCTGTAGCACGGACCTTCGTTGCCGACGTCCATGCCCCGCTGTCCAACGAATTGCGCAAGACCCTGCTGGCGCTCTTCCAGATGCGATGGCCGGGCGCAGCGTCGGAGTTGACGAGGAGGAGGCCGAGCAGCCTACGAGCGTCTCTGCCTGCCGGAGTCTCCGGACTTCATTTTGGACCATCCAGACTACTACGCCTTCTTCACCTATTCGATGTTTCACGGGACGTTCGGCGGCTGAACCGACTCGACTGATCTAGGGTCGTTGCTGTGCAAAGAGGAGCCGATGTGGCAAAAAATCGCCAAAAATGAACGGCGCTTCAACCCCAATTTTGGCCTAGAAAATCTCCTCGATCGTAGTGTTTGGTCAATAAACAATGATGCCTGGGTTGCTCAGCAGGCACGACAGATTTCATGGAATCTCGGTGACGCAGATCAATCAATCCGCTTTCTGATTTGTGGATCGTGACATGGAGTTCACCGAAGCATTCGACACGATCTTTCGGTCCAAAGGCTTGAAAACAATTCGCACTCCCGTAAAGGCGCAAAATGCGAATTCACACGCCAAGAGGTATGTTCGAGTATGTCGACTACTACCGCAAGGCTGCGTAGTCCCGGTCGGATGGATTTTTTGGCTCTGTTGCAAAAACTGTCAGGCTCCGATACCGTACGTCCCATCGACTGCGAGTCAGCACGAATCGGTATGGGACAACATGACAGATCCGTTCAAATGGCGACACTACGAAAGCGAAATCATCCTCACTTGCGTCCGCTGGTATCTCCGCTACTCACTGAGCTACCGTGATCTGGAAGAAATGATGACTGAACGTGGCCTGTCAGTCGACCACTCCACGATCTTTCGTTGGGTTCAACGATATGCTCCAGAACTCGACGAGCGATGCCGACCTCATCTCAAGCAGACCAATGATTCCTGGCGTGTCGACGAGACCTACGTCAAGGTTCGAGGCAAGTGGATGTATCTCTATCGAGCGGTCGATTCGACTGGGCAGACACTCGATTTCCTCTTGAACGAGACCAGGAGCACCAGAGCAGCCAAGCGCTTCTTTCGCAAGGTGTTGGGTAGGCCAAACGTCACCGCGCCTCGGGTCATCAACGTGGACAAGAATCCGCTGCCTATATCGGTGCCGTCCGTGATCTGAAGCAAGAAAAGCTGCTGCCTGAGCACTGCAAGCGAAGGCCAAGTCAGTACATGAACAACATGGTGGAGCAGGATCACCGGTTCATGAAACGCAAGATCGAGCCAGGATTGGGCTTCGGATCATACCCAACTGCTTGGCGGACGATTCAGGGCTACGAGACGATGCACATGATACGGAAAGGGCAGATCGAGGGAATCGAAAAGGGCGATATTCAAGGTCAGAATCGGTTCATCGCGGAGCTATTCGGTTTGATCTCGTAACCCGGAGTAGACCAGTTTCGGTCGTTACGTCCGCCATGCTGTAGCGAAAATTCCTTGCAACGCAACCAGATTTTTTGGAAAGGTTCAATCAGGCACCGGAACAAGTCCTTTCAATTATCGGCGCTATACCATAATGTTTTGTAAAACTGTACTCAGCATCGCCCATTGGTGAAGTTCAAGTGGATCTATATTCACGATACGTACGCGACAACCGACCACGGACCGATCGAGAATTTGAACGTCTGAAGTGGTGCTACTTTGAAACCGGGGACCTTCGAGAGCCATGCCAAGGTGAACACACATCCGCACAACTCCAGCTTTCAGGGCAGCTTCACATTTGTTCTTCAATTGCACAAGGGAATCCTGAATAGGTCTACGACCGGGTGAAAACACAACGTTTTTGAAACACTCCGGAGCTGCGGGCTTTCGTGGCTAGAAACCTGCTCAAAAGCATCCCAGATCCCATCCCAAAATCAACGTCCAGAAACTCATGGGGAAGATCGAGTTTTGAAACATCGCCGATCGGAGCAATTCATTCACCAGGGGTCACGACCTCATCGTACTGTGCTTAATTGCTGGCCCCGCCAGCCCCACGATGTGATAAGATCGATCCAAATGCCAGAGCAGATTCTTTCGACTCCTCTAGGCCCGCATGGTCAAAAAACTCCATCTGAGGCCCTGATGGCATTTCAGCTTCACACAACACGATTGCTCGTTGTCAGTCGAGGGTTTGCCTAGGATCTTTGTCCATTGTGGGACGTGATATTGAGAATGGTGCTGATGACGAACAGAACAGCATACACATACCACAGCGGTCGACTGATGAGGGCAAGAGGCCACCAATAGAACATGTGTTTCTGATACGCTAAAAGGGAACCAGTTGTCAGCACTTTGATCATTGAAAAGGGAACCACCTGAACAGAAATCCGCTATCATGAGCCTTTTCGGGTTTCATGGTGCGGAGGGAAGGATGATCAGTGTGGAAGATCGTGAACGCGTGCGCCGCGCATACTTCATCGAGAAGAAAAGCGTGCGCCAGATTGCGCGAGAGCTGAGAGTGGCCCGCAAGACAGTGCGTAAAGCCATCGAATCTGCCGAAGCAGGACAGTATACGCTGGCAATGCCGCGGGCGGCGCCAGTCCTGGACGCCTACAAAGAGCAGATCGATGAACTGCTGGCAGAAGCAGAAAAGATGCCCCGGAAGCAGCGCTATACCGGGCACAAGATCTTCGAAGAGCTGTGCAAAGCAGGATATCAGGGCGCCGAATCGACTGTACGTCGCTACATCGGGAAACGGCGTCGAGAGAAGAGACGGCCCAAGGTGTATCTGCCGCTGGAGTTCGACCCTGGGATGGATGCCCAGGTAGACTGGGGTGAGGCCCAGGTCATCGTCAACGGCCAACCAGTGACCGTACAGCTCTTCTTCATGCGCCTGAACTATTCGCGGCGCTTGTTTGTGATGGCCTTTCCGGCCCAGCGCCAGGAGGCCTTTTTTGAAGGGCACGTACGGGCTTTCCACTTCTTCGGCGGCGTGCCCCATCGCATCAGCTACGACAACCTCAAGGCCGCAGTGCACAAGGTGTTGAGAGGGCACACCCGCCACGAACAGCAGGCATTTGTGGTTTTTCGCAGCCACTACTTGTTCGACAGTCATTTCTGCACGCCTGGCCAGGGCCACGAAAAAGGCGGCGTCGAACATGGTGTAGGCTTTGGGCGCCGCAACTTCCTGGTGCCGATTCCCAGGGTAGCCTCCTTTACAGAGCTGAACCAGCTGCTCCTTGAAGCGTGCTTAGCAGACGATGTCCGGCAGGTAGACGGACAGTCGGTGACCATCGGTGAGGCGT
The DNA here is from genome assembly GCA_963793095.1 of uncultured Chloroflexia bacterium. Lineage (GTDB taxonomy): Bacteria > Chloroflexota > Anaerolineae > Anaerolineales > UBA4823 > CAVWDI01. The sequence continues at coordinate 1,502,005 of CAWBYY010000002.1, read as the reverse complement.
GGGAGCTCGAGCGGCCGTTGCTGTTCGAGTTGCCAAGGAAGGACTTCCTGTGCTGCAGGACCACACCGGTCACCTTGACGCCGTATTGCCAAGTGAAGTTCGAAACCAACCGTTATTCGGTGCCGGCCGACAAGGCAGAACGGAAGCTGGTCCTACGCGCCTTCCCATTCCACGTGGAGATTCTCTTTCAGGAGGGGTTGCTGGTCCGCCACCCACGCTGCTATGGACAGCACCAGGACGTCTTCGATCCGCTTCACTACCTACCGCTCTTGGAGCAACGACCGGGCGCTCTCGAGCATGCCAAGCCGATACGCCAGTGGCGACGCGAATGGCCAGCCAGCTACACCCAGTTGCTGGCACGGCTGCAAGCGGAGGACACAGATGGTCAAGCCGTTCGTGAATTCGTGCGTATCCTCAAGCTCCATCAGCGCTATCCGGCCCGAGAAGTACAGGCGGCCATTGAACAGGCCTTGAGCTACGGCTGCATCCATGCTGACGGCATCGAGTTGTGTCTGCGGCAACAGTCGCACCACGAAACTGTGCCGCCGGCGCTCGACCCATCCAAACTACCTCATCTGGCCAGCTCGGTGTTACAGCGACCAGGCCCTGACGTGCGGTGTTACGACCAGTTGCTGGGTGGGAGATGAACATGGACAGCAACCCCTTGCTGGAAAGCTATCTCAAGGAACTGCGCTTGCCAGCATTTCTCAAGCACTACCGCAAGTTCGCTGAGGATGCCGCCCAGGCCAATCACAATTACGGCCGCTATCTGCTGGCGTTAGCCGAACAAGAGATTGTGCAGCGAGAACAGAATCGTCAGGTGCGCCGAGTGAAGGCTGCTCGTTTTCCCCTACTCAAGGAGCTAGCCGACTTCGATTTTACCTGCGTGCCCACCCTCAACAAGCAGCAAGTGCTCGAACTGGCGCAGGGTGGCTACATTCGCAAAGCGGAGCCGATTCTCTTGGCGGGCAATCCTGGTCTAGGGAAGACACATATTGCGACCGGGCTTGCCTTGGCCGCCTGTAGACAAGGCTATCGTGTGCGCTTCTACAACGTCGCCGCCCTGGTCAATGAGTTGATCCAGGCTCAGGACGAACACCGGCTCACCAAGCTCTTGAACAGCGCTCTGAAGCAGCATCTGATCGTGTTGGATGAGTTAGGGTTTATTCCCTTTTCAGCCATCGGTGCTCATTTGATCTTTCAGTTCTGCGCCACGCTCTACGACCGGGTAGCCATGATCGTGACAACGAATCTACGCTTCGCCGACTGGACCCAAGTCTTCGGGGATGAACGCCTAACCGCTGCTCTCCTCGACCGACTGACACACCGGGCGCACATTCTAGAGTTTGCCGAGGCCGAGTCCTATCGCTTTCGAGAGCGTATGCAGCGGGAAACAGCTCGCCAGCAACCTGCGAGGGCTGATGGATAAGTGGACAACTCTGCGCTGTGCTCCGAGTTGCCCACTTACCCACAGCCACGGCGGCGACGCTGAGGTGCCAAGTGGTTCCCTTATGACAGTCGCCAAGTACAAGAATACGTAGGGAGCGAAGATCGACCATCGAATGGGACTACGCCACTGAATATCCTTTACGTATTCAACTATGTAGCCGAGCGTCGCCCAGATGAGGTAGATGAAGCCGCCCAGCCACAGCGACCAAGGCTTGCCGCCCAGCAGGAGCAGTACGCTCACGGTTGCCGCAGGCACACTCAACGCGTACACAATCCAGCCAACCCGCATGGCGAGATCGAAGTGCCACTTTCGCAGTGCGAAATGGATGATCAGTACGATTTGAAAAAGAAAGGCGCTGACAACAAACAGAAATTCCAGACTGTCCGATCCGAGCATCCTCGCGCCTCCGGGGTCAGAGCCGGCGTCATCGAGGCCACTATTCGGACTCGACTGAGAGCGATGTGATGGCCTCCACCGCCGGCAGGAAGAGCTGCTCTACCAGCGCATCATGCTCTTCCGGCGTAGAGACCAGAAAGACGAAGTATGCCTTTTCGTCATCCTCAGCTAGTGCCAGATCCGCCATGTTTCCCCGTCGTTCGAAGGTGTAGAAATCCCAGACGAAGTTGCCGACTTGCGCTTGCGAGTCGGGCGCCATCTCCGGATCCAGCCCCAGTTGTCCGGCTAGATTGCCGAAGAGTTCGGCGGCAGTACCAGGTGTTCCCTCCAACACGAAATAGGTCGGATCCAGGGCGGTCGTTTTACGCGCCAGATTGGCCGGGGCCAACTCCTCCCACCCAACGGGCACAAGACCGCTGAAGCCGCGCGCTTCGTCGCTGAACGGTTCCAGCACCAGTTCCGGCGCTCCTCGAACGGCAGATCAAAGACCACGCCGGGCATGTCGGCAATGCAGGCCGCATCCGGCGCTTGGCTGGGGTCTGCCAAGAACGCACCAGCAAGTTGGCGTGCGCACTCCTCAATGATGATATTGTGGCCCACGCCTGGGAACTCATAGAAGTAGCCGTTGGACAGATAGTCGGCAACCAGTTCGCCATATTCGGGCGGCGTAACCGGATCCAGTTCACCCGCCAACACCAGCGTGGGAATGTCGCTGACCAGCGGTTCCTTGACTGATGGGTCGGCTTCTGCCACCGGCCAATCGGCGCAGATGCCAAAGATGCCATGTTCGATGATCGTCTCCGGCTCGGCACCGACCACCAGTTGTCTGGGCAATGACGCCATCAGCGCCAGCAGGTCATCCGGCGTGCGACCGATCAGATCCTCTGCACAAATCACTGAGAAAGTCATCCCACGACTGATCAGATCAAGCAGCGCCAATCGGGTACTGCTCAATTGCGTCATCAGCTCATAGTCGCCGTTGTAGACGTCGTAGATGGCCTGGGGCAAGACGGGAATGATCTGGGTTGTGTAGAGGAAGGTGACGAGGTTGGCGCGCACCGTCTCGCCCGTGAGCAAGGTGTCGTAGCTCTCGCCATCGAGTGGGTTGGTGACCGTGACAGCGACCGGTTCGGCGTTGAGCCGGTCGATGACCTCAAAGAGCTTGGTCTGCAGGTCGGGATAAGCGGCGTTACAGTCCTGGTCCGCGGCGCAGGTGTCGAGTAGGCGCAGGATGGCCTGGGTGGTCGTCACCGACGCATCCACAAAGAGACTCTTTTCCAAAGGCAAGACTGACGTCAAAACCACGCTTCGGATGTTCTCCGGGTGGTCGCGCATGACGGCCTGGGCCAACAGCGAACCGTACGACCCGCCATATAGGTTGACCTGTTCGTAGCCCAGCGCACGACGGATGGCATCCACATCGGCGGCATTCTGGGTGGTGTTGTAGGCCGTCAGATTGTGACCTTCATCGACCAGGCGGTCGGCGCAAGCCTTCGTCGCATCGTGGACAGTCTTCGCTGCGGCAGCGCTGTCCGGCTCATCCAGAATCTCGAACTGGGCTTCCAAGAATTCAGGGCACTCCAGCGACGGTTCAGAGAGGCCGACACCGCGCTGATCGAAAAGCACCAGATCCCGGTTGGGGTAGATCGACTCCAGGAACGGCGCCAGCATGGGTGCGTTCGCCACCACTCTCTCACCCGGTCCGCCGGACAGCAGAAGTACAGGATCAGATTGATGTTCGTCGCTGTTGTCCTTGACCACGACAACGGCTAGGCGAATTTGTGGACCAGTGGGGTTGGCATGATCTTCGGGCACAATCACGTAACCGCATACCACGTCTTCGCCCTCAACGACATCGGGCGGTATTGAGAATGGACAGGGGCCGTGCTCAAAGCTTGGTTCGGTGTCCGGCTGGGCCGATATCGGTGCTTGTGCAACTTCAGAATCGGCGAACAGCTTGAGGAATCGTGACGCAAAGGGCGAGTTGAGTACGTCGCCAGCCCCAAGATTGAAAGGCGAACTAGCACCGTCACTGTTGGCCAGTAGGATAAAGGTGAGATTCTGCTCCGGCACCTTCACGATGAGGGAAGAATACGCGGTTTCCCAGCCGTAGTGCCAGACCAGTTGTGTTCCGTCGTGCTCCTGGACAAACCAGCCCATGCCATAAGGCAACTTGTCGCCACTGTTGGAGACGGTTGGGGTAAACATCGTAGCTTTCGTATCCGCCGACACAAGTAAATTGCGGTCCATGGCCACGTCGAACTTGGCCAGATCGAGCACGGTGGAGACCATGCCCGAGGCGGCGTCAACGTGTCCGGTCGTCTGATAGTCGGCAAGTACGATGGTTCCCGAGTCATCGACCTGATAGGGTCTAGCCATCTCCGCCAAGATCTCGGCAGCGCGCTCAGAATCCGGATTCGGGACAGTGTCCACCATCTCCAGTGGTTCGATGATGTCGTTGACCAGCACCTGCTCATACGTCTTCGCCGGTCACGGCCTCGATCACCCAGGAAAGCAACCCGTATAGAAACCCGTTGTAGCGATACCCGTCACCCGGCGTCCCCTGGGCTGTGTGAGTCAGATGGTGCCGAACCGCAATCGGTTCGGTATCGCAGCGGTAATCCTGAAAGAGAAAGGCATACGGTGCCATCGGTCCGGAGGTTGACCGGCCGATCTCCTGGATTCCGGCGCACAGTGCGGCATAACCTTCGGCGGGCGCTTCGGCCGGCGGCGGAAACGTAAAGACCGTATCCTGCAAGATCTCTGCCATGGGGACATCGAGGTCCAGCTGACCGGTCTCGACCAGTTGCATGAGCAGGGCCGCTGCGAAAGGCTTGGTGAGCGACGCGATCTCATAGGCGGTCTTTTCGGTGGCTGGAATCCGGTTCTCAAGATCTGCAAAGCCAAACCCCTCGGCCCATACCACCTCCTGATCCTTGATAATGGCAGCGGATAGGCCGGGAATCTTGAGTTCCTCGCGCAACTTCTCCACGTCCGCCTCGAACTGGGCAAGCGGGTCGACATCCGCCGCAGCCTCAGGCTCGGTTACAGCGGGCGGCGTGACCAGTATCGGCTGGCAAGCACTGAGAAGCAGCACAACCGCCAGCACCATCACGACTAGCACCGGCCATTTGACGTAGCGCATCATGACACTTTTTTCCCTTTCCTCTCGGGCGCGACAGACCGGCACATCGCCGATATCAGTCCGAGGTCAACACCGCCATGGACAGAGACTATTTCTGCCCCACATAGACGCCATATCCCCAGTAGCGCACGAGCTCCATCGGCTCAGACAGTCGCCTCCTTCACAAACTGGCGATACTTGGGCTGCGTCCAGGCGATGGTGAAAAACCTCCGCCAGATACGCAGCATGTTGCGCATGCCGAATACGCTGGATGCGCCCTCGCGTCTCCGAACGCATGCTGATCGGATGGTTCCGAGCGACAACGCTGCGTAGACCGGCACGCTCCAGCAGCTTCTGCCACCCTTCCGGATCGAGCACATAGACCATCTGACCAAAGCTTCCGGATAGACGATCCATGAAACCGGGCGGGGGTGGCTTACGCCAGTTGGTCTCGGCAATTCCCACATTGCCGCCTACCTTCGTACGACGCGCACGCACTCTGCCATGGCTCGGTCTTGCTCTGCGATGAGGGCGAAGACCGACTCCGCCATGACGACATCAAATGTGTCTGGCTGAAAGGGCAGGAAACGAGCGTCTGCAACGACGAAGTTTGCCCGATCACCTAGTTCCTGACGATCCGCTCTTTCCACAGCACGCTGAACCATGCTGCTACGCAGATCCAGCCCGGTGACATGACAGCCTGTCTGCTTGACCAGATAGGCAGGCGTCATGCCCACGCCGCAGCCGACATCCAGTACGTGCTTTGTGCTGTCAATGGCACAGAGATCGATCAGCTCGTTGGTGGCCTCCAGCGCACCCGGGTGTTTGGTAAAGTCAAGCTCAGCCTGGACGTCGAAATAGATCTCTTCAAAGGCTGTCACCGTTTTCCCGGCCGGATGCTCCTGCTGGCATTTGTTCCGCGACAACCATAGAATCACGCTTGGCTATCCTCGACACCTTCAGTCGTACAATTGCAGCCTTTCACCGCGCGCCGCACCATTCTGAACGTGAGGAAGAGCGCAACGGCCATGCCCACAAATGACCAGCGGCAGCCAGCGTGGTGGTTTGGCGGCAGTCGGCAGCTCTTCCGGCTGCACCTTGGCGTCTGGCCAGGAGACACCCGCCGCGTGGGCATCGGTGGTCACGACATCGGTGAAGTCAGCACCAGCGACGCCAACACCCACCATGCTGCTCTCGCTCAGATCGGCCCCGGTCAGGTCAGCCTCTTCCAGATTGATCCCGCCCATCTTGGCCGCATGCAGATTGGCGCCACGGAGATTGGCATGCTTCAGATTGGCGCCGCCGATCCGGGCGTCTGTCAGATTGGCATTGGCGAAGTTCACGTCGCTCATGTCTCCTGCGGCCAGCACGGCGCCGGTCAGGTCGGCATCGTGTAGATCGGCTCCGGCCATTTCCAGTGCAACGAACTTCATACCGGACAGATCCAGTCCGCTCATGTCTGCGCCTGACAGATTGCGTTTCTCCTTCAGGCTCTCCATGATCTCGTCACGTGATTCAAACTGTCTTGTCTCTACGACGTCCACGTTGAATGCTCCTTTCCTCATTCATTGCGTCAACTTCCAAATTGTCGGCACAAAACCAAACTGCGTGCCGCTGAGCCTGTTGTCGTCGGGACAATGACCCCAATTGCAAAGCTTATCAGGATGGTGGCTACAGAATGGCTACATGAGGTCGGTGCGTTCGAGATGCCCCCAAGAATAGGTGACCAGGATGCGGCCTTCGCTCTGGCACTGATTATTGGAGGTGCAGTCTGGGCTAGGCCTGTCCAAGCTCAAACAACGGCTGACCCCCTTACAGGAGAAGAAATCGATGGGCTACTGTACATGATTGAAGAGGAGAAGCTGGCACGAGACGAGTATCTTATGCTGGACGGGCAGTGGGATCTGCGTGTCTTCCAGAATATCAGTCGAGCTGAGCAGACCCACATGGACGCTGTGGCCAGCGTACTCACGCTCTACAACTTAGATATCCCGGTATCCGAAAATGTAATTGGCGACTTCACCAATCCTGAATTGCAGACGCTCTACGATGAACTGTTCGCAACCGGCAGCCAATCAATTGCCGATGCATTGCGAGTTGGTATCGCCATTGAGGAGATCGATATCCTGGACTTGAAGGAGTATGTCGACGATACCGACGAGGCTGGCATTCGGCAGCTCTACACAAATCTGTTGCAGGGTCCAGCAATCATCTGCGTGCCTTTGTCTTCAATCTGGAGCGGCAAACGGGTGAGACGGTTCAACCCCAGTACCTGGACGCGCAGACATATGACGAAATCATGAACGACAGCAACACACGTGGCAACCGCAATCGAGGAGGTAATCGTTTTCGGCAGTAAGTGTCCACCAAGGTTCGGCGGCAGCAATCCCCCTTGCTGTCTTTTCGGTACACGCGAAATCGGACAAGCTTACCAAGCGGACTCCAAGGTGTGTCTCTCTCGCTACATCTGGACAGACTGATTGCGTGCGGGGATCGTTACCACATTCCCGCACGCCTACTCATCCGGTCCTCTATGCGCCGTGGCATCCTCGTCGACCCAATCCTCTTCCTCCCACGACATGCCCTTGCGCCCCGGCACCTTGCGCGTCGGCCCGGCTTTGTAAAGGGAGCATGACTTGGGGCCGTAGCAGAAGGTCTCAGTTCGATAGCGCTTCTGGCCTGGATTCCACTGGTCGATGATCATCTCGACGGCCATACGACAGCCCCAGACGCAACTGAGGCAGGCGGTGTCATAGGTGCGTGCGCTCAGGCGGCGGTGGCCACGTTCTCGATACACATCCAGTTCCGGCGCAGGAGTATGCCAGGGTGGTGGGTCGTCCTCGGTCGGGGCAGCGGTGAGCACCTTGAGCTTGCTGGCTCGATAGAAATCGACAGGCTCCAAGCGAGCGTCCGCCACCGGCACCGCATTGCCAGACACGCTTTGACCGACTCGGAACTGGTGCTTCTCCTGGGCAGCCTTACCGATCCCAACCGAAAACCGGCCTTCTTCACCGTCCACCTCGCCGTCGATGATGAGCATGTAGCCGAGATAGCTGTGCCACCGCTCGTCAAAGGATCGGGTCAAGCGGATGCGCGGCTGTACGGAGACGACGGTGCCTATCCAGGATATTTTGGCCATGAGTTCCTCCAGTTAGCGGCAGAATATCTGGCGCGACAAACATCTTCTTCTCGTCGATATCGCCATAGTCAAACGGATCTTACTGGTATATCGATGACCATCGAATGGGTCAACAATTGGGCTGCCATTCCGGGCGCGTGAACTGACGTGGCGATCGGTGCCAATGCCGGAAATCGGGCGCTCGTACGTCATCACCATTCATATGGTCTAGGAGTCCGTCGGGCGCCATGCTCCTCCACACGCCCATGCATACCATAAAGCAACTTGGTGCTTTACGGTGTCGATCCCGTACACCCAGAATCTGGTGGCAAATCCTGCTGTTATGTGGTTGGAACTCTGCCAATGGTTACGTTATGCGGCTCGCGGTAAAAGAAATCCTCGTCGTTGAGAATGTGCCCAGGATCATCCACATTGCCGAGCGCTCGCCACATATCCTTGTCCGCTGCGGATATGTTGAGCCGCAGACTGAGAGAACTCATGAATAAGAAGACCTCCTGGATAAAGCGTCTTTCAACCGGTCTCAACGGCTGACATCTCTCAGCCAAGATAGTACGACTTGTAACGTCTTCCAACTTGAGTGCGCGAAAGGTCGCTGCGAACTCTGGAGAACGTAAAACGCCGCGTGTGGTACCGTGTAGGTCCTCAATGAATGACCGCCAGATCACATCACTCGGAAAGGGCCCGAAGTGAAAGGAGGTGAAATCTCCTTCTTTGACTGCAATCAAACCACCGGGTCTAACCACGCGCTTAAACTCAGTGAAAGCCGTCAAAACTTCATCATCGGTCAGATATTGTGTGACGGCAGCGCACCACACTGCATCGAAACTGTCATCAGGAAAGGGCAACTCGATTACGTTCGCCGTGCGGGATCCAACATCGCATCTGAATTCGGCTCTCGCTGTCCTATCCAACACCCGTTGTACGTTCTCCGCAGCAAGGTCTGTTGCCATTACATGTCCCGATTCACCGACCAGTTCGCTTAGCAATGGCAGGTAGCTGCCACCGCCACAGCCAGCATCAAGAACTTTCCAGCCTTGTTCGATGCCAACCAAGCGCAACATGTGCTCATATTCAGGCTGCATTGCGACATAATGATCATCTAGGTAGTCGGCATCGGTCATGTTGCCACCGGATGTTGCCTTATGGATATCAATGGGATTATCGTTCATAATGGGTATATTACTCCTACTGAAAGATGACATGTACTTGCCTGTGATAGTGTTTTCCTGGGAAATTGCCAACCTATTGTAGCAGGTCATCGAGGATCGCTACGGCCTGGATTCACGAAACGTCTGAGCGTAGGCTGCAGCCTCTTCCTTCGTTGCATAACGCCATCCCTTGCCCTCAAACTGGTCCTCAACCGACCGCACCATCAGTGGCGAATCGCTACCGCGATGTTTGTAGGCTGGACGCATGGTCTCAGCCAGGACATGGCCCGGCAGCGGCGGTCGCCTGTGGTACCACTCCTCAACATCCGGTGGGTACTGCTTACGGGAACGCCGGATAATTCACTGCGGAGCAACAGCTTGACAATATAGTTCGTGATTATGCCGTACCTACTCGGCCACAGGAAAACAGCGGTGCAAAGGCCAATTGCTCTTGGGGAAGCAATTTTGCACCATACAGGCCAGTGCTGGGTGAAATCACCAATGACTACTATCGTAGGGCAGCGTAGTCCCGTATTCCTGATCGAATGGAATTTTCAGACCATACGCGACTCCGCTGGTGAATTGCCGATCACGTATCACCCCATTTGACTTAATCACAAGTGACTATTACAATTATGACCCATGAGCACAGTACAAGACAAACGCCTGTTGCTGTTGGGAATTCTTGACTCACATGCTCTGCACGGCTACGAGACTCAACGAACTGCTCAAGTCGCCGGCCAATGCCATCCGCATCGGCAAGGCAAATGCCTATCAACTCTTGGCAAAGCTGGAGCAAGACGGCTTGGTTCAAGGTCATGAGGAGCGGGTAGACAAACGTCCGCCGCGCACGGTCTATTCCATCACGGAAGCCGGGCAGCTCGAATTCATGCGCTTGTTGCAGGAGCAGCTTGCTGAATATCAGCCGCTTGAATATCCCGACGGTATCTCGCTCAACTTTGTCGACATGCTCACGCCCAAAGTCGCTATTCCGTTGTTGGAACAGCGCATCACGCGCCTCGCCGCTCGTTGTGCAACCTTTGCCGGTTTCTCAGACGACATCCGCGCATCCCATCCCGGGTTGGATTTTCTGGTTCGGTTGACCGAACTGGAACATTCTATGCTGCAAGACTTGATTGAGAAACTCAAAAAGGAGACATGACGATGTTGGAAAGCGGACAATTTACGCTCTATGCGACGTTCCTGGCCCACGAAGGCAAGTATGCAGAACTAGAGGCGATTTGCCGCGAGACGCTGGCGCTGACCAAAGCGGCGCCGGGCGTGACGCAAGCCATCTGCTTGGAACCGCCCAAGCCCGAAAAACCATTTGTGTTTGTTTCCATCTGGCAATCCAAAGATGACTTTCAGGCGTTCCTGAAATCCCCGCCGATGCAGGTATTCCACAGCAAAACGGCCGTGCAGCAGATGTTTGACACGGCCATGCAAACCGCCACGGCCGACTTTTACACGGTCATGGATGCCTGGGTCACACCCCACTGATTCTTCAGGAGACAATCAAATGAAACGTGTGAAAACGATTGCCAAGTGGGCAGGCGTTGCCCTGCTGATTCTGCTGCTGGCGGCGGCGATTGTGCCGTTCTTGATCCCGGTAACGCCGCTGGAAGATCTGGTGATCGGCGCAATCTGTGGCTGCGCCTGAAAGCCAGTTTGTGACCATCCCCTTTGACGGCACGGACGGCATCGACATTCACTACCTGGCCGGTGACACTGCCGGCGAGGGTGAGCCGACCTTTGTCTTGCTGCATGGGTCCAACTTCAATGCCTTTACATGGAATGAGATGCTGGACTTTTTCGACCAGCGCGGGCGGGTGATCGCCTATGATCAGATCCCGTATGGCCTGAGTGAGAAGCTGGTGGCCGGCGACTGGAACGGCCCCAATCCCTATGCGACCGAAGCCGCGATCGACCAATTGATGACGCTGCTCGATACCCTGGATGTGGACCGGGCCATCCTCGTGGGCAACTCGTATGGTGTCGGTCCTGGCGCTGGAGGCGGCGCTGGCCTATCCGGAACGGGTGGAAGCGCTGGTTTTGGCCGATTCGGCCGTATACGTGCAGGAAAGCATGCCGAGTGCGATCATGAATCTACCGCAGGTGCAACGGCTTGGTCCACTGCTTGGCCGGATGATCGGCGGCAGTCAGGCGTTCGTGCGCCAAACCTATCTGGACCCGGCGGCGCTAGACGACGCGCGCCTGCGCCTGACGCTGATCCATACGGAAGTCGAGAATTGGGATGTTGCCATGTGGGACTATTTACAGGCGTGGGGGACACTGCCGATTGATGTGGCCGACCAGCTCACTGCTGTTTCGCAGCCGGCGTTGGTGCTGACCGGTGATGGTGATGCGATTGTGCCGCCCGCAGACAGTGAGCGACTGGCCGATGCACTACCCAACGCGGATTATGTCGTGCTGGCGAACTGTGGTCATGTGCCGCAGGAAGAATGTCCGGCTCAGTTTGCGGATGCCGTTGCTGCCTGGTTGGAACAGCGCAATCCGTAGCCGCAAGAATCGGGGCAACTTCCGTTCCGTCCAAGACATCCGGCGCATGCGGCGTGAAGGGAGCCGACATATCACCGTACCCGATTCCCACATTTGTGTCTGCTGCGTCATCGGCGCGCGAAGCCGGCGACGCAGCAGATACGACGACGCCTATGGTCTAGAAAATCCATCCGCAAGTCATTTGACGACCAAAGGCTGAGCGCAAGCTGAGTAAGCCGGTACGTTCCTCCCGCATCGAGCGACTCACTGTTTCCATAATCACCACCAAGCTGAAGTCGGTAACTGACCGAACAACCGCCCAACTCCGTCAGGTCATCCGCATCTTCCAGCCGGAGACCATTCTGCGCCGGCACCGACAGTTGGTATGACGGATCGTCGAGCATCGAAAAAGTACAAAACAAAAAAGCCCGCTGCACCCAGCGGACTTCCTTGATTGAACACATTTTGTACTCAGCGGAGACGACGGGAGTCGACCCCTCACGTGTACAAGTCTGATTCACTTCATTCCCCGACATATTGAGTCAAAACTCGCTGCCTGATTCGGCTTTGGATCATATCTTGCCCAGCGCTGCAGATCCATCACCTCAGCTACAGGTATTCAACCCTGCCCTTGATTTCCTCAGGCTCAAGCACTTCGCAGATGAGCATCAGTGTGCGAATGATCTCTCCCACTGAACGGGCTGACTTGTGGCAATACGCAATGCCTGCATGCTCAACACCTCGGGCATCCATCCGCAAAAAGTCAGCATCATGCGTGACGATCACCCGACCTTCTTCCAACGCATAGGCCAATTGAGCGGCATCCTCCGTCGTGAGCAAGCCGACCTCGACACTCGTCGTTACATCGATACCATGCCGGCGCAACGCACGGGCAACATCGGGATCAACATTCTCGTCGAGATGAAACCGGATGCGTTCAGTCAAGGTTCAATCGATGTAGCTTCTCTTGGAGAAGCGAAGGGTTGTCTCTGCGAAATGCCTCAACAAACGCCTCGTCTTCGGCGATCTGTTGATCAACAGCGTCACGGTGATCATAGTAGTAGGCCAGCGCTGCGTGGACGGCGGCCGGTGAGAGATCGTACTTGCCGGCAATCTCTTCCAATGACGCCCCCATGCGAAGATGCATGATCACAATGTCATCCACGGTGATTCGCGTATCCGTGATGTGAGGTTTTCCGCCTCTCACTCCAGGAATCACCTGAATATGTCGATCGAGCACGATTTCTGTAGACATTGCGCATTTCACCTAAAAGGACACAATAGGGCCATTCCTGAAATACAAGCACCCTGGTGCAAGTCCCGGCACTGGCGGGGCGAAAGATCGCCACACCGCAGCTGGCAATCTCCATACCGCCGGGGTCCACCCGCAGAGGGACGCATCGGGCATGGCAGCTCCGTGCGCTATAGAAAGCGCACCTACGACTATTGGCGGCGTGCTTGCATTCCGGGAATGGACCAGGGTGTTCAGCGCATGTACGAGGCGCGTCTGGCCCATTGCCGGAATGCAGCGACGGACAGCTATCGACCATAGATCGGCGGCAGATAAATCCCCGACTGCATCTCCGCGTCCGGGGCCGCTTCGCCCGCCGCCGACTCTCTTTCCGCTATCGAGCGACCAGCGGCAAGAAGATGCGATTGGCCCCCATACCATCACCGACGCTATCACATTTTTGTTCAACGGGGTTCCCTGAAATACCACCACTGATGGTCCCCCCACAATAATTGTTGAAGGTGCCATTGTTGTTGAAGGTGCCGTATATACCGATGTGGCCATAGTTGTTGAAGGTGCCATTGTTGTTGTTAAGAGTTGCATTGACGTATAAAGTGCTATTGTTGTTAATGACGCCGTAGTTTTTACTTACGTCATCTTCGAGATATAGGTAGCTGCTATCATTGTTAATGATTCCGGAATTTGACAAGCCTTGGATGTGAACTTCGATAACGCTTATATTCAACGTGTTACCACTTCCAACCGACAAGGAGAAAAATTCACATGCGTAAGAAGACCAAAGCCAAAACCCGCCCAAAAGGAGACAACTTGCTTCGTCATTCAAAGTGTAGGTGGTGCCCTGCGCCTGCGCAGGCCGCGCCGCCCCGCCCAACAAAAGTACAAACAGAAGCATAAGGACAATTCTTCTCCAATTAAAACTGATTAACTTAATGCTGTTCATTGTTTCTCCTAATTTCATGAATATGAAAATTGATAAAAATAGACCTGCTTTTGGGACAGTTTCGCATCAATTTTAGGTAATGGGTGAGGGTATCCCAAAAACTGGTTCTTCCGCAAATTTCGTGCTGAGCTTTGGCCTCGGTGCAAGATAGGCGATATTCTGGGATGGACACCATCAAAGCCTTCATTGAGGTGCCCCAGATGCCATGTTTTCCTTGCCGATCAATCTGCCCGGATGCATTGTTGACGAGATTCATATGGCTGATGCCATCGTGATAATCGAAGCACATACCAACAGAAGCCAAGCAACATGTCCGACCTGTGACACTAGTTCAGCCAGTGTACACAGTTACTATGCTCGCAAACCATGCGATCTGCCGATCAGCGAGTATTAGGTTCAATTGCTGCTGACTGTTCGGCGCTTTCGTTGATCGAAAGACGGCTATTCTATCAGCTACTGGCGATTGTACTCGACTGAAAAGGTCTGTCGGTGTAGTTTCTTGACCATACGGGGCATTTCACAGTGGGAGCTGCCTGACTGAATCGCTGGCGGATGAGCTAAGTAGCCAGTACGGCCCAATTTCTTGCGCTGTGAAAATTACCACAGCCATTGACAAATTGGCTCTTACATTTCCCTACATTGGCGGCGTTCCCATTTGCAGGACCACTGCCTGAATTTGAGTACGCGACTACTTTTCTGTTGAGTCATATGGCCAGTCAACCACGTTTTGTTTAAGGATGGGATCGGTAACGTGGTTGATTGCGATTTGAATATAGGAGTCTTTGAGATAGTGCATCTCTTTAAGTGTCTGCAAACGAGTCTCTTCATCAAGCAACTCGTATTTGGTGAGAAAACGCAGCCATGCAGGGAGCAGTTCAAACAGAGCAAACGCTTCATAATGGCGGAAGGATAGAAATCCCATCAACTGTGCCATGTGCCGGTCTAAGGTTTTGGCGTCGGGGCGGAGGGCGTAATAGTTCGTGGGCCGTCTCTTGTGTCTGGGGGCACGGCCGTAATCGAAATCATCCTCATGCTCATCTAACTCTCCGGCATGACGTCCGAAAATATAGCTCCTTAATTCATCACAGGCCATTTCCGCTTTCGTATGTGAAACCCCTTCCTCGACATGGGCAAAATGGGCAAACGCCGCTAACAAAAGGGCCAAAGCTTTTTTGGCTGGGTCGTTCGTTTTACGACCTGACAACTTAAAATCATCCGGCGTCCAGGAGGGTGTTTTATGACCGGCTCGATAATCCAGAATAGGCGACAGCATTTCCGGCTCAATTGTCAATTCATATTCAGCCAGGCGTTGTTGTAAAGCAGGGTCGTCTGCTGTGAGATGGTCATTTTGTTCAAGCTGGCGGAAGAGTTCAATATCGCCTAGTTTTTCCGTAAATTCTCCGCAAGCCCATTCGACCAAACCATCGGCATCGGCGATAAACGGCCGTGCCTGCCGCATTCCTTCATGCAAAACAGCTAACCTGCCGTGATAGGCCAGAGCGCTGATAACACGATAGTAGAGGTCTAAATTTTCGCCAGCCAACGGCGAAAATTGTAAGAAATAACGCTCAACGCCGGCATCGTCTCCTTCAATCAAAGCGATCTGGATGCGCCAATCCAAAATGTAATGCAGTTCTTCTTCGTAGGCTTCGGGAACAACTTCTTCAAACTGGTTTAACAGCGCTTTATAACGGTCTATTTCGCCGGCAGCAACAGATGGCCCAAACAAATCATTGGCTGTTTCAAAAACCATTTCGCCATCACACAATTCCGGTTCTTCTGCCAGCATCTTTGTGACCGCCGCCCATTTGTGTTCATAAGGCGCGTCCATGAAATCATCCCAAAAGGCATTGATGCGCTCTAAGAGCGGATCAACAGCTTCATCTTCTGGTTCCGGTCGCCAATCATCAGTGGGAATGAGGTTTGCAGGCAGGCTTGTTTCAGTTGTTGGGGGAATTGTCTCTTCAGACAGATCTTGGCCTATGTTCGTTCTTATCTTTTGATTGCGAGACGCCCGGTCTTTGGGTAAGCAACATTTTTTGTATTTCTTGCCACTTCCGCAAGGGCAAGGATCGTTTCTACCAGTCATTGTTTTTTCCTCCAAGCGAATTATGGTGCAAACTCTTGTTCATACAAAAAACAGGATAACTGGTGATGATGCCGAGCGCTTTGTGGATGCCCGTATGGTCTAAATGATCCATCCACACAGCATGGGTACTCCCCACGGGAACGACGGATAATTGAGCAAGGATGGACTGCTTGACAATACAGCTGTCTGGGTGAACGATTGAGACATCTGCACTGCTCTCAATCGCCGAAGTCACCAGCAGGTATCCTCACAGCTCATGTTCCACCAACTGCTCGATTTCGACCGGCTCCTGCTGATTCTCTTTGCCGCCCTGCTCTTGAAGGTTGGCTGGCAAACCTACGCCCCTCGCCTCAGACGTAGGTGGAAACAAGCCAAAGCGCGCCTGCCTCGACACTGGAAACCCCGATCGCCAAAGGATTGCCCACACTGCTCTCAGGGCTTGAGCCTGGAGTCCCGCCCAGTCCAGCGTGACGTGGAACCCTATTCCGAGCGCAAGAGCACTCGAGGACGCAAGAAAGAGATCTGCACCGCTGGTTTCGCCTGTCTCAATCCACTATGCGAATACTTCCGCATCACTGATGACCAAATCCACGCCCTCGTCGGCAACGGCAAACGCGGCATCAAGGGAGACATCCAGCATTTCCGCTGTCAGGACTGCCGCAAGGATTTCACCTGTCGCCGCAACACCCCACTCTATTACCTGAAGACAGCATCCGATCGCATCGAGATGGTGCTCTGGCTCATGGCCGAAGGCGTCGATATTTCTGTCTTGGTTCGCTACACAGGCCACGCCGACTCGACAATCACGCGCTGGCTCCAACGCATGGGCACCCACAGTATGCTGCTGCACAACCGCTACTTCCAGGGCCTGGTCCTCACCTTCGTCCAGTTGGACGAGTTGCATGCCAAGGTTCGAACCGGCGTCCAGTGGCTCTGGCTGGCCATCGATCCAGTGACCAAGATCATCCCCTCGCTCCATCTGGGCGGACGCAAGCAGGAGGATGCCTATGCCCTCCTCCACGATCTCCATCTGCGTCTGGACGAATCCAATTTGTTCGATCAGCTCGTATTTCCCCAAACTCTTAAAGACAATTAATTACCTCTCATATTGTAGATAAATAATTATAAATGAAATAAAAAATTATCGGATAAACCCTGGAACCTGAACCTAACCATGTTTTGTAAATTCATCTTACAAAAAATCAATATTTTGGATCACTCTAAAGGAACTCGATATGATTCAAGAAGATAGACCTATTTCATTAAATTCTCAAAATTTTTTGATTATTAAACCCAATGTTCACCAATAATTTAGTATGAATTTACCTCAACTAAGATCCTCCACTTTGTCTTGACAAGCACTTTCTTAATTTTGTCTATTTTGAATTGATGTATGCATAATATTTTGGCTTATCGGAAATCCCTTTAAGATAACCCCAGATCCCAGGTATCTCTGGTATTCAACTCAACATGAAGAAACAAAAGCAAGAAGTTACACCGGGTTGCACCGGGTTGCACCAGGTTGCACCAGATCGGCATCAACAATCGCTGCCCCAAGCTCAATACCCCCCACATCTAGGTCAATAAATAGAAGAAACCCCCACAGGTGGGGGTAAAATAGGTGGACCTGAGGGGATTCGAACCCCTGACCTCCTCAGTGCGATTGAGGCGCGCTCCCAACTGCGCTACAGGCCCGCTCAATTATTCAACTGCATTTTATCTGATCGATTTTTGGCTGTCAAGAAACCCTGAATTATCCCGGGGTGGTGCCTGAGCACAGGCGGTCAGCGCAGGACCGTAAAACCAGCCTGTTCGCAATCAGCCCTCATCCTGCGGATGTCCTCGTAGGAACGCTCATCCACAGCCACAAACCTCCTCACCAACCCAAAATCCAGCATCTTGCGTGCCGCCGGGTCGTCCCCGATTTCCAGCAGGATCGCCCGGATGTCCTCCCGGATGTATCTGTCCAGATTTTTACTGGCGACAACCGGCTGGATGGTCGAAGGTCCCAACGCATCAATAATCCTCAGTTTCTTCTTCAGTCCCTTCTGCTCCCTGAGTTCAACATCCAGCAGGTGGGAATCAATTGCGGATGCTTCAACTTCCCCATCAACCACCATCTGGATCGATTTCTGGTGGTAGCCGGACCGGATTACCTCCCCGAAAAACCCGTCCGTTTTTCCCATTTTTAACAATGTGTACAGGGTGATCCCGTACCCTGACTGCGACTCGGTCTCGTTGTAAGCCCAGCTGCACCCCTGCAGGTCCTCAAAACTGTTCGCGCTGGAACCGGTCCTCACAATCACATCCGAAAAATAGATTGGCCTGTCCTGGTAGCGCTCTCCCTGGATTACCGGGGCAGCCAGCGGTTCAAGCAGGTCCGGGTTCGCCCCGGAGATCAGCACATAAGGCAGCCCGCACACAAAACTCACATCCGCCTCGCCGCGTTGGAGCTGGGCGTACGATTTGCCCATTACAAACTCTGATTTCAATCCAAGCTTTCTGGAAACATAACCCGTCAGATAACCGTACAGCGGGTACAGTTTTGGTGCTAAATATGTGATGAAGCGCAAGCTTTGACTCATATCTCTCGGGATGCCCTTTATTCGCCAAACCGGATGCGGGGGTTCAGGTAAGCGTAGAGTATATCAGCAAACAAATTGGAGAATGCAAAGACCACCACCGTGATCAGGGCGATCGCCTGCATTAACGGGATGTCCCTGCGGTCAATCGCGAACATCAACAACCTGCCCAGGCCCGGGTAATTAAAAACGTTCTCGATCACAATTAATCCGCTGATTAACCATCCAATGCTGATCGCTACCACCGTGATTGTCGGGAGGAGTGAATTCCTCAGCACATGCTTCAGGATCAGGTTTCTCCTTGATAATCCCTTCAACTCTGCAGTCCTGACATAGGGCTTTTTTAACTCCTCCACCACCCCTGCCCTGGTAAGTCTGGTGACATAAGCCAGCAGCACCAGGGTCGCGGTCAGCGCCGGCAGGATCAACATCGGCAGCGCTTCAAAAAACGAAGTCCCCGGTGGGATGGACGAATTTGCAGGCAGCAGCCCCAGCCGGAATGTAAACACCTGGATCAATACCAGTCCGGTCACAAATTCGGGCAGACCGACCACCGAAAGTGAACTGATGCTGATGACGTTATCTGTGGTTTTATTCTCTTTCAGCCCGGCCGCCACTCCCAGCCCGATTGACAGCGGGATGGCGATAAACAGAGTCAGTACCGCCAGCATCATCGAATTCCTGAACCTGCCCAGCACCAGGGGCATGATTGGGGTATTTGTGCTGAAGCTCATCCCCCAGTCCCCTGACAGGAACCCCCCCAGCCAGCGCAGATACTGGACTGGAAGCGGGTCATCCAGCCCCAGTTTAGCCCTCAGCACTTCCAGCTGGGCTTCACCGGCTTCCCTCCCCAGGATCACCCGGGCGATATCGCCCGGCAGGTACTGCGTAATGGCAAACACGATCAAGGAAGTGAACAGAATCGTGACCAGCATAAAGATAAACCGGCGGAGTAAATATTTCGACATTAGATTAAATCGCAGACAGAAACCATAAAGGATGTTTATTCGAAAAGGAAGTCCTGGCTATTTTCCAGCTCCTCCAGCGGGATATGGCAGTAAAAACGGTTGCCATGCCGGTCAAACTGCCATCCAGGCTGCTCGGTTTTACAGGTATCTCCCAGTACTCTTGGGCATCTTGTGTGGAAAGGGCACCCGCGGGGTTCATCGACCGGGCTGGGGATATCGCCTTCCAGGCGGATCCTGGCTCTGGTCACTAACGGATCCGGGATGGGGATAGCTGACAGCAGCGCCTCGGTATAAGGGTGGTACGGCGGTGAAAATAGTTCTTCAATCCGCGATACCTCCATCAGGTAACCGCGGTAGATGACTGCCACAATGTCAGCCATGTAACCGATTACCGCCAGGTTATGCGATATGAACAACAGCGAATTAGCCTCCTTTTGCTGGAGCTCATCCAGCATGTTCAGTACTGCCGCCTGCACGGATACATCCAGGGATGACAGCGGTTCATCGACAATTAACAGGCTGGGATTGGAAACAAACGAGCGCGCCAGAGCTGCCCGCTGTTTTTCCCCTCCGCTGAGCTGGTGAGGTTTTTTATTAAAATATTCCGCGGGCAGTTGGACAGCCTCCAGCAGCTGGATTGCTCTTTTTTCAGCATCATAACGGTCGCATGAAAGCAGGCGTTGGACCGGAATCTGGATTGAGGTACCCACCTTAAGGTGCGGGTTTAATGCTTCATCCGGATTTTGAAATACAATCTGCAGTCGTTTTAAAGTCTCAAAGTCCCGCTCGGATAATTTTGGGGGCAAGGCCTTGCCTGCGAATTCAACCTCCCCATTTGTAAGCAGTTCAAGCCCCATGATCGCCCGGGCGAGGGTTGTTTTGCCGCTTCCGCTTTCGCCGACCAGGCCAAGCGTGCCTCCTTCTGGAATGGAGAAGCTGACTCCGTTGACAGCTTTCAGGGTATCCGGCGGTCTCCCGGTAAATACAGCGGCCACTGAGCGCGGCAGTTCAAAGTGAACCCCCGTCTCGTTTAATTCCAGTAAGTTTCTGGCGTTATCGAAGAGGGGTTTGGTAATTTTTTCTGGTTTATCAACGCCATATGTCGAAAAGAGCGTCCCTCTTTTTATTAACCCCACGTCAATTTCTTCCCAGCGGTGGCATCTTACAGCCCGGTTGGCGCCGGTTTTTGTGAGCGGCGGGGTCTGTGAACAGATGTTTACCGCGATTGGGCAGCGCGGGGCGAAGACACATCCAGCCGGGCGGTCGCCTAACGGAGGGATTTGCCCGGGAATTGAGATTAATTTTGACTCCCGTCTTGAAACGCCGGGATTGGGGATGCTGGCAATCAGCCCGGTTGTATACGGGTGAAGGGGTCTCTGGAATATATCCAAAAGGGGTCCATCTTCAACCAGGTCGCCGGCATACAGCACGGCTAAGCGGTCACAAAACTGGGCTGCCACGCCGAGATTATGGGTGACATACAGGGCTGAGGAACCTGAGCCGGTGATCTCCTCCTGCAGCAGGTCGAGAATCGAGGCTTCCGTGGTCACATCCAGAGCAGTGGTCGGCTCATCCAGAAGCAGCAGCTCCGGATTTAAACTCAAAGCCATTGCAATCAATACCCGCTGCTGCATTCCACCGCTGATCTGATGCGGGTACATCCTGGCGGTTTTTCCTGGCTCGGGGAGGTGGACTCTCCCCAGCAGTGTTAAGACCCTGGATTGAATATCGCCGGCAAAATCCCCATTCCTGCCTGAAAATACCTCTGCGATCTGGTCTCCAATCCGCATGGAAGGGTTCAAAGAAGACTGGGGGTTCTGCGGCACAAGGCTGATCTGTGATCCCCAGACTTCCATTAATTGTGATTTCGTTAAACCCAGTAAATCTTTTCCTTTAAACTGGATCTCACCCCCTTGAATGAGGCCATCCTCTCCCAGGTAATTCAGGATTGCCAGCGCAATTGTGGTCTTCCCGGAACCGCTTTCCCCGACCAGCCCGTATTTTTGCCCCGGCTCGATTTGCAGTGAAAAATCCCGGACGGCATTATGGACCTTTTCTCTGAGCTTATAAGCGACTGTCAGCCCTTTAATCCGCAGGATTGGACTGCCCGGGGGTTTTCTGGTCTGTTCCATGCTCATATCGATCGATTACTGGATATATATCAGGAATCCTGCAGATAACTTTTTATCCCGTCTGATAGTAAATTCACCGCGATCACCACCAGGGCAATCGCCCCGGCAGGGAAGAACATAGCCCAGGGGATCTGGCTTACGTGTTCTCTAGCTTCCTGCACCATCAAGCCCCAGTCGGGGTTCGGAGGCTGGACACCCAGTCCCAGGAAACCCAGCGAAGCTACCAGAAAGATCGCGTATGAAAACCTCAGGGCTGCCTCCACTGTTAGTGCAGGTACGGTCGAAGGGAAGATCTCCCGGAATAATATTTCCCCTCTGGGTTCGCCCTGCACCCGGGCTATCTCCACGTATCCCCGCTTTCTTACAGATAAGGCAACACTCCGGACGACCCGGGCGACGATTGGCGTGTAAACAATAACAATCACGATCAGGACGCCCCTGCGTGAAGGTCCCATTGTCCCCAGCAGAAGCAGCGCTAACAATACCGCCGGCAGAGCGAGCAAGCTGTCGGAAATCCGCATCACCCCCTCGTCAAACCAGGAACCCAGTACCCGCTCAACAATCCAATACAGGTGCCGAAAAGGACCGCAATCAGGGTGCCAAACCCAGCCAGGACCAGGATATCTCTTGCACCGATAATTACCCGGCTGAAAACATCCCGTCCCAGATTATCTGTCCCGAACCAGTGATCTGGAGAAGGCGGCTGGCCCGCTTCCGAGGCAATTTGTTCGTTCGCTCCGTATGGTGCGATGTAAGGACCAATCAGCGCCACAACACAAAAAATGAAAAAAACCGTCGCTCCAAATGCCGAAACTGGCCTGTTGTAGAGGCGCTTGATAAATTCTGACGGACGGCTGGAATTTACCCCTGAGAAGGTTATTTTTAGCGGTTTTTTTCCTGGCTTCATATTAATTCGCTAAACCTTAAAAATCACGGATAAATAACCCTTGTTTTGGGAGAACCGTCTCTCACTCGCTCCGCAGTTTACCTGGTTGTGCCCGATTACCATCCATTAGGCTTAAAATAAATTCTCCTCCCTTAATTAGAATTTTATTACATAACCAGGGAGAAGAATGTTATTTTCAACTTGAGGTATCTTTTTTACTGGATTTTCGTTATCGCTTATTTTATGCTTTAGATTGTTGTTAGAATTTTTATCCCATATCCCGAATCGAAGCTGAGATTCACTGCTTGCTAACCCTCCGAAAATCGGACCGGCCCGCAAATGGTTTTAATACAAAACCGGTAAACTCATTATTAACAGCCCCGAATTGGGCAAAGAAATAGGGGATGATAACCGGGCCCCGTTCTAACAGAAGTGCCTGGATTTTGGCGTAGGCATTGATCCGTTCTTCCTCATCCATTGTCGTGCCGGCAATCTTTGCAAGTCTGTCAAACTCCTCATCACAGAAGTGTGACTCGTTCCACTTGGCACCGCATACCAGCATTACATCAAGGTAAAACTGCGGGTACGGTCTCGAGCCCCAGCCTGTGATGCCCAACGGCACTTCTAACCAGCCGTCTTCACCGTAATAAACGCTCTCCGGTTCGACAATAATATCAACATCAACGCCTGCTGCCTGCCACTGCTCTTTCAGTACTGCCGCCAGGTCTGGTCTCCCACCTGTGTCAGGAGTGTGCAGTTCCAGAGACAATCCATCCCCGTAACCCGCTTCCCCCAGCAGAAATTTCGCCGCTTCTACATCTCTTTCAGGAAGGGCTGTTTCTTCAGAATAATAGCTCGTATACATCGGTCCAATCGGGCTGTCCCGCCCGATTGCCCCGTACCCCTGCTGGACCAGGTTTAAGATCGCTTCCCGGTCAGTCGCTAATTTTAATGCCTGGATCACCTTCGGATTGCTGCCAGGTTCACGGTCCGATCGAAGTCTGACCAGATCAAATCCGTTTGTCGGTATGTCAAAAGTATCGATGCCTGGCTCATCTTTCACGTCCGCGTAAAGTCCGGTTGGCATTCGCATCACCAGGTCAACCTGCCCGCTTTTAAGAGCGTCAACAGATGCGGTCTCATCAGGGAAAAAAATGATCTCTAAATTGTTGATTTTTGGAATGCCATCCAACCAGTATTCTGAGTTAGCTTCTAATACAATCCGGTCCTCCGGGCTGTATTCTTTTACAACAAATGGCCCTGTTCCATTAAATTGACCGGGGTCCTCCGTATTCGATTTCAGAATCAAAGCATGATTGTCGCTCAGGTCATAAAGAAAGAATGGGTTTGGTTCATACAATTCGAAAACGACCTCTGACTCCCCGTTTGTTTCGATGTTCTTTATATTTTTATAAAGATCGCTCGTGGGAAACTCAGCCTGCGGTTCACGAAGTCTGTTGAATGTCCAGACAATATCTTCTGCGCTCAAAGGAGTTCCATCGTGGAATTTAACCCCTTCAACGATTTTAAATGTGTAATTTCTTCCATCCTTACTGGCACTCCATTCCTGGGCGAGACGGGGTACAACATTGTTTTGAGCATCAATATCAATTAGATAATCAAACACATGGTTTGCAACCAGGACCTCACTGTCTGAGGAAATCAAAGCTGGATCGGTTTGGACAATTGGTTGCATGGCAACTCGAAAGGCTTCATCCGCAGTATCTTCACCTTGGGGCGCCTGTCCACATGCCTGGATTAAAACACTGAGCAGGGCAAACAAAACAATTAACCTGAATATTTGTTTTCCAAATGGTTTTTTAGAAATCATTTTTCCCTCCGCTGAATCAATTTATCGAAAACGCGCCAAGCGAAACAGTTTTCCTTTCCATCAACAATACATCCAGGATTGCTACTTCTCGTTTATAAATTGATACGAGTTCATCCAGTAAATCATCAACACTTTCCAGAGATAAAAGATATTGTTTTTTCAGGGTGGAGATAAGCAGGATATTTGACGAAAATGTCGCCAATTCAAAAGGAGTATCCGGAATCCTGCCAATATCAATCACATTTTTTCTTTCTTTAGAGAATTTATTCAGGTATCTTTTTACCAGGGAAGATAATTCATTGAAGCTTGTTTCCCATCCGCTCCTTATGGTGCTTTTATAAGGAAACATTTTGATCTTTCCGACTGAATAAGGCTGATTAATTTTCAGTATCGATAACAGGCGGAACCTTTCCAGCCCTCTGACGACGATATTAAAATTTCCATTATCTAGATTTTCAATTCGATGAATGGCGGCTGTACATCCTATGCGAAACGGTTCCACATCTTTATCAAAAGCTTCGAATCCCCGCTTAATCAACAAAACCCCAAAAGGAACCTTATCCTCTAAACAGCTCGATATCATGACCTTATAACGTTCTTCAAATATATGAAGATGCAAATGCGTTCCCGGAAAGAGAACAGTATTCAAAGGGAATAAGGGAATTTCAGCCATCAATATATTTTATCACCCCCAAAATAACCGCTGGTGAAATGAAGCGCTGCTGGTTTTTATTCTTCTTTAGATTCCACTTCTTTCAAACGAGCGTCAATCACTTCCTGGGCGATATGGGTCGGGACGACCTCATAATGTGAATGTTCCAAGGTGAAAACTCCCCGGCCTCCAGTCATAGAACGTAAGTCGGTTGTGTACCTCAGCATCTCTGCCAGGGGGACTTTTGCGGTTACAACTGACCGCCCTTTTTCTGTATCCATCCCCTGGACCCGGGCCCTGCGGGTGTTCAGGTCCCCGAGAATATCGCCCATATTAGCTTCTGGAACGATGATGCGCACGTTAACGATTGGTTCTAAAAGTACCGGGGCAGCATCTCTGACTGCCATTTTGAATGCCTCCCTGCCGGCGACTTCGAATGCGACCGGTTTCGAGTCGACAGGATGCTCCTTTCCATCATACACCGAAACGGATACATTTTGGACCGGGAAGCCAGCAATGACGCCATCACGCATAACCACTTTGATGCCTTTTTCAATCGCGGTCATGTAACCTGAGGAGATCGCCCCGCCAAAAACATCATTTTTAAATACGTAAATCTCTTCTTCATTGGGGCTTACTCGCATGGCTACTTCTGCGAACTGTCCCGCTCCGCCGGTCTGCTTTTTATGGCGGTATCTTGCGTCCCCGTCTTTTGTAATAGTTTCCTGGTAGGGCACTTTAAGTTCTTCCATTTTTAATCCGGTCTGGAATTTTGTTTCAGCCTTTCGAATGGCGACATCAATATGCTGGTCACCCATTCCCTGCAGGATAGTCTGGTTGGTACTCGCCTCCTGGTACCAGGAAAGGGTCATATCTTCATCGCTCAATTTTGTCAACGTAGGGCTGATTTTTGCTGAATCTGCCTGAGTGCCCGGTGATACAGCCACTCGATATAGGGCGTTCGGAAATTCCGGGACATTAAATTGGATTGGATGACCCTTATCGCACAGCGTATCCCCGGTTGATGTGTGGCTGAGTTTGGGAACAGTGGCAATATCCCCCGCATGGACATTTTTAATGCCGATTTGTTCCTTGCCGCGCAGTAATTGCAGAGTACCAATCCGTTCTTCAGAAGTTTTGGCTTGATTCCATACCCGGGTATCGGAACTCATCAATCCTGAATAAACCCTAAAATAGGTGATTTTTCCGACGAATGGGTCTGCAGTTGTTTTCCATACATAGGCACCCAACGGATTATCGTCCGATGGTTCGAGTTCCTCTTCGCCGCCCTTGCCCACTGCTAATTTTACAGGTGCCTGGGCTGGGGAAGGCATCAATTCAATTATTGCATCCAGCAATCTGGAGATACCAATTTCGGCTGAACCTGCAGATACAAAAACAGGGATAAACGCTTTCTCCCTCACAACCTTTCTCAGGCCTCTTTCGATTTCTTCCGCAGAAAGGGCTTCTCCTTCAAGGTATTTTTCTAATAATGCATCTTCCCCTTCTGCAGCTGCTTCGATCAATTCCATCCGGGCATTCTCAACTTGATCCTGGAATTCAGCGGGGATATCCCCAACTTCTTTCCCATCTCCAGAATACGCTTTCATGGTTAATAGATCCAGAACACCTTTAAATTCCGACCGTTCACCCCAGGGAAGTTGGACTGGAATAAGACGTATAGAGGACAACAAACTCACAGATGCCAGGGCTTTTTCAAAATTTGCATTGTCCCGGTTCATTTTATTAATAACAACAAAACGCGGTAAATTAAAATCATCACAATAATTCCATGCGATCTCAGTTCCTACTTCAGCGCCTGAGACCGAATCAACCAGAACCAGGGCGCCATCCACCACACTTAAGGCAGAAATTACTTCCCCTATAAAATCAGTATAGCCAGGAGTATCCAGGATATTGATTTTGTTGTCCTTGTATTCCACCGGGATAATCGCAGTCGAAAGCGATAAATTCCGGCGGATCTCCTCATCTTCGAAATCTGAAGCAGTT
Source organism: uncultured Chloroflexia bacterium (assembly GCA_963793095.1). GTDB lineage: Bacteria > Chloroflexota > Anaerolineae > Anaerolineales > UBA4823 > CAVWDI01. Next base: position 1,474,907 of record CAWBYY010000002.1, on the reverse strand, counting down.
GAACCATCCTCGATTTGCCCCAGGCGCGTTGTAGCTCCAGTAAAATGCAAAAACGCCTCTGCTAGCATTGTTTTTCCTGCGCCACTATGGGATACCAGTGCGATATTACGAATAGCATCCGTGGTATATTCTTTCATTTGAACAACCTTCCTTATGGAGTGATTTATGGCAGCCTTAGATTGTAAGTTATCTCTTTCACATTGTCAAAGATTTGGTACCAATTTTCATATGAATTTGAATATTCAGGTGTTGGAGAAAAATCAAAAATTAATGGATTAAGATATATTCAAATGAGTTTTTTAAGACGGCTGACGTTTTTTATCTGGTACCTCGGGAATCCACCCTGGGACACTGGAATATCCCCTCCGGAACTATTGGAATATATCCAGAAAAATCAACCCGGAAGGTCTCTCGATTTGGGCTGCGGTACTGGGACAAATGCTATTACGCTCGCAAAACACGGGTGGAACTCCACGGGTGTGGATTTTTCAATGCGAGCTATCCGAACAGCCCGTCAAAAATCAGCTGAAGCAGGAGTCAACATCCAGTTCTATCAGGACGATGTTAGTCGATTAAAAACCATTGACGGGAAATTTGATTTAATCCTTGATATTGGATGTTTCCACTCCCTGAATAAAACCGAAAAAGAGGGATATTTACACGACTTGCCCAGGTTATTAAATGAAGGAGGAGATTATTTGTTATACACTTGGTACAAATCCAAAATAAAATCTGATACTGGAATAGATGATAGCGACCTTAAAGAACTTTCAAATCTGATGAGTCTGATTTACAGAAAGGACACCACAGAGAGGGGTGAAATTCCCTCATTGTGGTTATTATATAAAAAATGAACCTGCTGTTTATCTTCGTTGATGGTATCGGATTGGGTCCAGATAACCCGGAGACCAATCCTTTTACCCGCGCCAGTATGCCTGTGATCAGAGGGTTGATCGACGGGGCTAAATTAACAATAGAACATGCGCCCATAAATTCAGAGAGAGCCACCTTATTAGCTCTTGATGCAAGCCTGCAGGTTGCAGGATTGCCTCAATCTGCAACCGGTCAGGCGGTTTTGATGACGGGCAGGAATATCCCTGTGGAACTTGGTTACCATTATGGCCCGAAACCTAACCAGGCAATAGCTGACATAATAGAAAGCGGGAACCTGTTAAAGACACTGCGAATGGCTGGTAAAAATATATCTTTTCTGAATGCATACCCTCCGGGTTATTTTGATGCTATCAGATCAAAAAAAAGGCTGTATGCAGCCTTACCGCTTACAGTAATAAGCGCGGGTATTCCATTATATACACAGGCAGCTTTAATAAACGGGAAAGCTGTCTCTGCAGATTTCACTGGCGCAGGATGGAAAAACCATCTTGGAATCGAAAATATTCCTGAATTAACGCTGTCAGAAGCTGGTTACCGAATCGCAAAACTGGCATCAGAATTTGATTTTACTCTTTTTGAATACTGGTTGAGTGATTATGCCGGTCATGGTCGCGACATGAAGATTGCCTGCAAGCTGCTGGAGGATTTTGATACAGTCATTGGCGGTTTATTGGACAACTGGAATTCTAAAAATAGTTTGATTTTAATTACATCGGACCATGGAAATCTGGAAGATTTGAGCACCAGAAAACATACAGAGAATCCTGTACCGGCTTTAATTATTGGCTCAGCGCATTTGAGAAGTAAATTTACCTCTGGGATGAAAGACCTCACTGATATTACACCGGCAATCATAAATTTTCTTGCATGACCTGAAAAAATTTCCGGTATAAATAATCCCTCGAACTCGGTTTTCGTTTTTACGAATAAATTCAGAAAGAGTGATTATTTCTGCTGACCATGATGCTATAATTTTTTTTATCACACCATCGAAAAAAACCAGGAGTATTTTGTGCCAGACCAACAAGAATTTGAATCGATAAAGAGATCTTTTCTGAATTGGGAAAAGGATACTCTCGAAAGAATAATAAAAAAGAAACCGGAGTTAAGCCGCGATTTTTTCACAGTATCATCCGAACCAATTAATCGCCTCTACACACCGATAGATCTGAAAGATTTGGATATCGAATCTGATATTGGTTATCCCGGCGATTACCCATTCACGCGCGGCATCCACCCAACCATGTACCGCAGCAGAGTATGGACAAAAAGAATGTTTGCAGGCTTCGGAACCCCAGAAGAAACAAACGCAAGGTTTAAATACCTGCTCGACCAAGGACAAACCGGCCTTTCAATTGCTTTTGATTTGCCCACCCTGATGGGATTGGACAGTGATGACCCAACTGCAGCCGGTGAATTTGGAAAATGTGGCGTGGCTGTCTCCTCCCTGAAGGATATGGAAATTCTTTTGGAAAATATCCCGTTGGACAGGGTTTCGACCAGTATGACAATTAATTCACCGGCAGCGATTATCTGGGCGATGTATATTGCAGCTGCTGAAAATCAAGGGCTTCAATCGCAAAAGTTACGCGGGACCATTCAAAATGATATTCTTAAGGAATATATAGCCCAGAAGGAATATATTTTCCCACCAAAACCATCAATGCGCTTGGTGACTGATACCATTGAATACGGGTCGAAATATATACCGCACTGGAATACAATCAGCATATCTGGATACCATATCCGCGAAGCCGGTTCTACCGCCGCCCAGGAGCTTGCATTCACACTCGCTAACGGAATGGAGTATGTCCGCTGGGCGCTCGACCGGGGTCTGGATATTGATGAATTTGCCCCTCGCTTATCATTTTTCTTCAATGCGCACAATGATTTTTTTGAAGAAATAGCTAAGTACAGGGCTGCCCGCCGCATCTGGAGCAGGGAAATGCGGGATAATTTTGGCGCCAAAAACTCCAGGTCAATGCTTATGCGTTTTCATACCCAAACAGCTGGTGTTTCTCTCACCGCTCAACAACCCGAATTAAATCTCATCCGGGTTGCATTACAGGCTTTAGCTGCAGTGCTGGGAGGGACACAATCCCTGCACACAAACAGTATGGATGAAGCATTGGCCCTTCCATCTGAAATGGCCGCAACAATTGCTCTCCGGACTCAACAGATAATTGCTGCTGAAACTGGTGTATGCGACTCGGTCAACTCGTTTGGAGGTTCATATTTTCTGGAAACGCTAACAAACAAAATTGAATCCCAGGCATATGATTATTTTAAAAATATCGATGAATTAGGCGGAGTGATCCCTTCAATAGAAAAAGGTTATTTCCAGAACGAGATCGCTGATGCAGCTTACCGCTTCCAATCAGAACTCGATGAAAGTAAAAGATACATTGTTGGAGTCAACGCTTTCACTGACGATAAGCATGTAACGATTCCAATTCTTGAAATGGACCCCGAGGGTTATTCACGCCAGTTATCGCGCCTGGAACAACTGCGAAACAGCCGGGATTCAGCATATGTTGGTCAGACTTTGGATCGTCTGCGAACAGCGTGCCTTGGAAGAGAGAACACCATGCCTTATATCATTGATGCTGTCAAAGCCTATGCCACCCTTGGCGAGATAGTCTCAGTTATGAAAGAAGTCTTCGGAATTTACCGTGAACCTCCAGGTATATGAGTCAACAAATATCTGCACATTAACTATTCATTCAATAATTATTACTTTCAGCATAGTTACTAAAACGCAATATAATACTGGCTATATGTAAATAAAAGTTATTGTTAAATCAATTTATGAATTGGAGTTATTTCTATGGCAACTTCGAAAAAAAATAAGGGCGTAATTGGGATTTTAACTGGGGGTGGGGATGTGCCAGGTTTGAATCCAGCTATTCGAGCTGTAACAATCAGGGCGCTTCGTGAGGGATACGATGTTATCGGCATCCGCAGAGGTTGGGCTGGACTCGTTGATTTGATCAGGGATAAAGATGCAGACAACAGCAGTTGTTTCCAGCTGTTAACCGAAGAAGTGGTAAATAAAGCCGGGCGAACTGGAGGCACCTTTCTACATTCATCCAGAACAAATCCTAAATCTGTTAAGAAGAGCGCAGTCCCCGACCACCTTAAAGATGAATACAATAATGAGACGAACGATCTGATACCTGAAGTGATCAAGAATCTTGATTACCTGAATATTGATTACCTCATTCCAATCGGGGGAGATGACACGCTCAGCGTAGCGGTGCGCTTGTTTCAAGATGGAAAAAAGATCGTGGCGATTCCAAAGACAATGGACAACGATGTTCCCGGAACAGATTACTGCATTGGATTCAGCACATGTATCACACGCACAATACAGCTATCAAACAACTTACGGACTTCCGCAGGATCGCACGAACGTTTCCTGGTACTGGAAGTATTTGGAAGGTATGCCGGTTTTACAGCAATGCTGCCCACCATGGCTGGAGCAGCAAATCGCTGTGTGATTCCTGAGTACAAATTTGATATCGAGCAGCTTACTGACCTGCTTGTATACGACCGCAATAAAAATCCCAGCAAGTATTCTGTGCTGCTCGCCTCAGAAGGAGCGATGTTCAAAGGTGGAGAAATGGTATTCGAGGACGCAACTCAGGATGATTTTGGACACAAGAAACTGGGCGGAATCGGAGATTTAATTTCAGAGGAACTAAAAAAGCTGTCGCCAAAATTCAATAATGGGCGTCAAATTAATACAATCACACAAAAATTAAGCTACCTGACACGCGGGGGAGACCCGGATGCAATAAATTCGATTGTCCCTATGGCTTATGGAAACCTGGCTCTAGATCTGATAATGAATGATATCCATGGACGCCTTGTGTGTTTGCGTAACGGTCGCTATGACAATGTCCCGGTTGATGTGGTAGCAAGCTCGAAAAAAAATGTGAGGGTTGATAAGTATTACAACACAGAACGACTGCGTCCCTTTTATCATAGTTTTGGAATGAATCCATTATTCATTATGACCAGTGAAAATTAATATTCATCCCCTTCTTAATAAAGAAACACCCTGCCAATAACTCAGGGTAGCGTACATTTTAGGGGTTTTCTTGAGTAAATAGTACCAACTTATTGGAAATAGATCGAATCAATGCGGATATTTTCAGGACTCACTAACTGAGATATCCGCGTTTTTAATTCGCTGCATATTCCAACTGTACAATTTGGAAACTCGAGTAAAAAACCTCTTCCATTTTCAAATACATGAAATGCGAACCGGTCATTACCCGGGTATGAAGTCAGTAATCCATAAAGTCTCCTGATTTTCAATTCGTCCCGCGCCTTATCACCAGAACAACGGACAATTACCGTCATCATATTTACTTTTTTTCCTGTGTCTTCAGAAGGCGTTGGGGGTAATATAAACGACGGTACCACGAGCCCTCCAGGCGGGAGAGAAATAGGATCAGGATTTTCAATTTCCAGATTTGCCTGCTTGCTTACTGCTAAAAGATTATCAACTTCCTTATCAATTAATTCCTGAGCAGTTTCCTTCTCGCCAAGGTCACTCTCGGAAGGTATCGATTCAGCATGACTCTCGCTCAATCCACTGGCTGATAGCGGAACTTCATCTGGAAGAGAAACTGGTTGATGCAAGTCAAATCCTTCCCGAGGTTGTTTCTTTACTTCTTCTTCGGTTTCAAATTTGATGTTCTGTTCTGCAACTGGGTTATTTCCTTCAATTGAATCACTCGCTTCGACAAAAGTTACATACGGCAAATCATTAATTTGTACATCGTCGGCATGGGGGAGATTTATTTCTTCATTGTTGCTTATACTTGAAACCAGAATTTTCGGCTCAAGACCGCCAGCATCAACCCGTCCATCTACTAAAATTATCTGGTCTCTTTCTAGTTTGTGCTCAAGTTTTTTCCATAACCTTGGGAACACGACAAGCTCTACTGTACCCTGCAAATCTTCGAGTATCACAAAACCCATTTCCTGCCCATTACGAGTTTGATGCCTTCGGATATGGCTGATAATTCCAGCCATGCGGATATTCTGATTATGCACAGTTTCACCGAGTTGGGCAGAATAATGCGTTACAAATTCAACAAGGCTGTCCATAACTGGATTGAGAGGATGGTCAGAGATGTACAATCCAATTAACTCTCGTTCCCAATTTAATATCTCATGTCTGCTCACATCAAATGAAACTGAAGGAATATCAATTGATTCATCAACACCTGTATGAGAACCAAACAAACTGATCTGACCCGCCTCGCTTGCTTTGAAATGCATTGCACTGAATGCAATGATTTTATCCAGTGAATTCAATAATGCTATCCGCCTGCCATAATTCCGCAGCGCTCCAACCCGGATTAAACTCTCAAGGGCTCTTTTTCCCACAACCCGCAAGTCTGTCCGTTTCGCAAAATCAATTAAATCTGTAAATGGGCCGGATTTTCTGGCATTCAATATTGAATTCACCGGACCCTGACCGACATTTTTAACAGCTCCAAGACCAAACCGGATAACGGATTTTCCACTTTCCAGGTCTTCAATGCCAAAATCCCACCCGCTGGCATTGATATCAGGGGGTTCGACTGGTATTCCCATCCTGCGGCAATCCGCTACGTAAAGTGCGATCTTGGCAGTGTCATTTTTATAAACCGAAAGAAGAGCAGTCATATACTCGACAGGAAAATGAGTTTTTAGATATGCAGTCTGAACAGCGATGACCCCATAGTCAACAGCATGACTCTTGTTAAACCCATATCTGGCAAACTCTTTCCATTCCTCAAAAATTGCTGCTGCTGTACTGCTGGGGATATTATTTGAAACAGAACCGGCGATAAACTTTTCCCGGTGTTTTTCCAGTTTTCCTTTCACTTTTTTCGCGATAGCTTTGCGCAAATCATCCGCTTCTGGTGCTGTGTAACCAGCAAGCTGCATCGCAGCAAACATTAATTGTTCCTGATAAACAGGGAAACCGTAAGTCTCCTTAAAAATTGGTTCCAGACTGGGATGTTTATACTCGACCTTCTTCTTCCCATGCATCCGCTGGATGTAATCAGGGATAAAATCCATTGGACCGGGCCGGAATAATGCGACCATAGCGATCACATTCGCCAGTTCTTTAGGTTTCATTTCCATCAGCCAGCGGCGCATTCCAGAACCTTCAACCTGGAACACTCCTGCTGTTTCACCCCGTCCCAATAATTCATAAGTATCAGGATCATTGGTTGGGATATTCCCAAGGTTCAGCTTGATCTCGTGCCGTTTCTCAATCATTTCACAGGCCCGAGCCATAATCGTTAACGTCGATAATCCCAGGAAGTCCACTTTTAGCAAGCCGAGAGAATCAACGATATTCATGTCAAACTGGGTAACCGTCTTGATCGGGCTTTCAGCGCCGGTACTGCCTGTTGGGCGGTGCAGCGGGATATACTCAACCATAGGTTTATCTGTAATTATTACCCCGGCTGCATGGGTGCCCGCACTACGTACAACCCCTTCCATCTGCATGGCGGTATCAACCAGTTCTTGAATAAATGGGGTCGAATTGTAAAATTCCTTCAATTCCCGGACACTGTTAATAGCTTCCCTAATCGAGACAGGTTTACCGGGAATATTTGGAATTAATCTGGCTACTTTATCAACCTCATTTAGTGGAATATCTTTCACACGACCTACATCTCTTATTGCAGCTCGAGCGCCGAGGGTCCCAAATGTGATAATCTGAGCTACTTTGTCATCCCCGTATTTTCTGGCTGTATATTCCATCATTTCCGCCCGGCGGTCATCACGGAAATCCAGATCAATATCAGGCATTGAGATCCTACCCGGATTGAGGAACCGCTCAAAGATTAAACCATGGTCTATCGGGTCGACCAGTGTAATATCAAGGGTATAGGCGACGATAGACCCGGCAGCCGAACCCCTGGCGTTATACCAGATCCCCTGTGATCGGGCATACCTGCATAAATCCCAAACAATCAAAAAATAGGTATCGAAACCCATCCTGTGGATAATTTCCAGTTCATAATTTAACCGTTCAACCACTTCTTGATCGTCCGAGCGCTCGCCATACCTTCTCTTCAACCCGTCCTCACACAACACTCGCAAATAACCCCTGGCATCATGTCCCTCTGGAACTTCAAACTGGGGTAGATGGTAGCCTTTAAACCCCAAATCGACGTTACATCGCTCTGCGATTCGAAGTGTATTGCTTACAGCCTCCGGAATTTCCGAGAAAATATCAGCCATTTCTTCATGGCTGCGAAGATAAAAAGAGGCATCCGCCATGCGCATCCGGTCTGGATCAGTTAAAAGGCAGCCAGTTTGAATCGCTAATAACAGATCCTGGAGCGGTGCATCCTCAGGGTTGATGTAATGAACATCATTTGTGGCGATACAATTCGCCCCGTATCTCTCCCTGAAATTAAGCAGTGTTTGATTTATGTTTTTAAGTTCCTTAATATTATGGTCTTGCAATTCAAAGAAGAAATTCTCTCTTCCGAATACTTCAAAATACCAATCGAGTCGCTTTTGGGCTTGTGTGAGGTTGCCTTTATTTATCATCCGGGGAAGCTCTGCCGACAAACACCCGGTTGTACATATTATTCCTTCTGAATGCTGCTCAAGAATGTCGTGGTCTATCCGTGGATGATAGTAAAAACCTTCTATCTGAGCTGCGCTTGACAGCTTCAGGAGATTCTGATAACCCGTTTGATTTTCCGCCAGCAACAAAATGTGGCTGGATTTTTTATCATACTGAGGATCCTTTGATTTCATCCCCCTGGCTGCCAGATAAGCTTCAATACCGATGATCGGTTTAATCCCATGCCCAATGGCAGCATTATAAAATTCGACCACGCCGTACATCGAACCGTGATCGGTAATAGCCAGAGCCGGCATATCCATTTCCTTCGCTCGTTTTACTAACTGCCTGATGTTACTGAAACCATCAAGCAAAGAGTATTCAGAATGAACGTGAAGATGGACAAACGACATTAGATTATTCTTAATTAAATTGTATTAGGACTGCTGGCTTGATGATGGTGGCGATGTTAAATTTGATTGCAACAACTGTACCAATCAGCTACTTTTACACTTTGAATTCCCTTTCCTCAAAGCCTTTTGAATTATAGCACCCACAGCATTCCAGCTATTAAATATTTAAGATTAGAATAATTTCTTTACATCCCTGGCCACCCAGGACAGAATAATGGCTGGGTGTATTTACATCCATCATTCATTCTCAACGCTAATAAATATCTAACACCGCTATGCTATAATCGCCCGGATGAGGTAAACAATGTTAAAAAAGTTTGTCCACATTGTGGGTGGCGATCAGAATAAAAAAGTGATTGAAAAATATTCAAATATCGTCGCTCAAATCAATGATCTCGAGTTAAATTACGAAGAACTCAGTAATGATGCCCTGAAAGCGAAAACTGAAGAATTCAAATCACGATTGAGTGAAGGTTTATCGCTGGACGATTTGCTGGTGGAAGCATTTGCCGCTGTGCGGGAAGCCAGCAAACGCACAATCGGTTTGCGCCACTATGATATTCAACTTATTGGTGGGGTTACCCTGCACGAAGGAAAGATAGCAGAGATGAAGACCGGGGAAGGCAAAACTCTGGTCGCCACCCTGCCGCTTTATTTGAATGCACTCACTGGAAGGGGAGTACATCTGGTTACAGTAAATGACTATCTCGCCCGGCGCGATGCCCGCTGGATGGCGCCTGTATATCAACTTCTGGGATTAAGTGTCGGTGTGCTTCAAATGGCTGCCCGAACCGAAAGCGGTCGCAAAGCCTTCCTAGTCAATCTGGAGCGGGAATCTCCGCATGAAGACCAGAACCAGTTAGATATGGTCCCGCGGCGTCTAGCTTATGAAGCGGACATTACATACGGGACAAACAGCGAATTTGGTTTTGATTACCTGCGCGACAATATGACCATGCGCCTTGAAGATAGAGTCCAGCGTGAATTTTATTATACGATTGTTGATGAGGTTGATAATGTCCTGATTGATGAAGCGCGGACACCCCTTATCATCTCGGGGCCTGCCCAAGACGAAGCGGAATGGTATCTCAAAACTTCTCAAGTTGTAAACAAACTGAATCCGGAAGATTATGAAGTTAGTGAAAAAGACCGCTCTGTTTTCCTTACTGAAATCGGCGAAACACATGTAGAGGAGTTGCTTGGTGTATCACTGCGCGACCCGGATCGCCCGGAGGACATCACACCCGAACAAGCCCGCTTACTTGGATATTTAGAACAATCACTGCGCGCCCAATTTTTATACAAGAGAAATAAAGAGTATCTGGTACAGGGCGGGAAAGTTGTGATTGTCGATGAATTTACCGGTCGCTTAATGCCCGGCCGGCGATGGTCAGATGGATTGCACCAGGCAGTGGAAGCCAAGGAAGGTGTTAAGGTCCAATCCGAATCAGTAACTTACGCCACAATAACTATCCAGAATTATTTCCGCATGTATGAAAAATTGTCCGGGATGACCGGAACAGCCGTCACAGAAGCCGAAGAATTCAGTGAGATTTATTCGCTGGATGTCATTGCTATTCCAACCAATTTGGAATTCCAGGCATCTCAACCTGAAAATGACCTTATGGAAATCGAGGATCGTGATGAACATGGATATAAATATATCTATTACAGCCTGCAGGACGATATTGAAAGGAACCCTGTTTTTTGGAAACGAAAAGATTTCCCGGATGTCGTTTACCGCACTGAAGAAGCGAAACTCAGAGCAATCGCAACCGAAATCCTGAAATTTAATTCCTTAGGTCGACCGATGCTGGTGGGTACTACATCGGTTGAACTTTCAGAGCGAGTGTCCCAAAGACTTAAGGCTGAATACCTGCGCCGATTAGCCCAGGTTATCCTTCTCAGAAAGTCATGGATTAGGGAACACCAGCGCGAGCAGGACGGGCGGTCAGTGCCTGAATTGGAATATCTCAACATTCCAATAAAAGAAGTGGATACGAACCAAATGCGCAATATGGCACGCGAGTTAAATATTCCCTTCAATCCGGAGGACGAAATCAACATTAACCTTCTCCTCCAAATACTTGAGATCCCTCCTGAAAAAAAGAACCGGCTTATTAACAACATAAAAGGCGGTATTCCACATCAGGTTTTGAATGCTCGCAAACATACTGAGGAAAGTCAAATTATCGCTGGGGCTGGAGAATTTGGAGGTGTAACAATTGCGACCAATATGGCAGGTCGCGGTGTGGACATTAAATTGGGCGGCGAAATTGCCGAGGAAGTGATCTCAGCGGTGAACCGGGTTCTGAAACGCGCCGATTATAAAGATGCATATGAAATGACAATGGCTGAACGGAAAGCCGCTCTGCTTGAACTCAGTCCATCCCAGTATGGAATTTATGACTCAGAGATTAAATACTTCTTGCAGAATATGCAGGAAATGGATCAGGTACGTGAACTTGGCGGTCTTCATGTAATCGGTTCCGAAAGACATGAAGCGCGGCAGGATCGACAACCAGCTTCGTGGACGGGCAGCCCGCCAGGGTGATCCAGGCTCTTCTCGATTCTATCTATCAATGGAAGATGAGTTAATGCGTTTGTTTGGCGGCCAGCAGGCGGATGGATTAATGCAGCGCATGAAAATTGATGATGCAATTCCGCTGGAAGTCGGTCTGGTGTCACGATTGGTTGAACAATCTCAAAACCGGGTTGAGGGGGCGAATTTTGATGTTCGCAAACACCTGCTGGAATATGACGATGTCCTGAATACCCAGAGAGCCGGAATATATTCTCAACGCAATCGTATCTTCACCAAGAGCGATCTGACTGAAGATGTAACAGAAATGCTCGCTGTGGAAGTTAAAAAACGGGTTCCGCAGGGTTTAGAAGATGATGCCGGACCATGGCAATTGCTTTCATGGCTGGATCAGATCCAACCTCCAATAATCCAGGATAGTTTGTTGTATCCTTCATATTCCTTAAAAACTCTGTCCGATAAAACGCTTGACTCATTAAATGAAAATTCTAACCCTGAAAATATCCGCAATTTTTTTCTATCCCTGGTGGAAGAATCCATTGACGCCGAAATGGAACATATCATTCAAACAGTAGATCAAATACTGCTTCAAACTCAAATCAATATTGATAATACACTCGATGAAAGATACGAGTTATTGGAAACATTCCTTGAAGGCCTGGATAACCAGGACGCAGAGGAGACACCTCCAACCGCTGAGATTGTTGCAGAATTGGCCAGTCTGGTTCGTGTCCAGATTAATTTATCTGGTAAAGACCAGCAACTACTGGTAAAAGACCCGTTTCAGCTCGAAGACACAATCAAGCATCAAATTGAAACAACGATTGTACAGCAGGGAATGAGGAGATTGATAGGTTCAATCGAACGCAGAATTGATGAACCTGTATCAATCAAACTGGATCAATTGCAGACAGGGGATTGGAACTCCATCAACCTGCAGGTCTTATCTGAAATTGAGAGGATCTTTGTCGGAAGAAAAGAAAAATATCTCGGCGATAACGGTCAGATAACGCGAGATTTGGAAAAAGCTCTCTCAAAACCTGATGGAAAGTATACTCGCCAGGATCTTCTGCAAATTCTTTTAGCTTTACCCAGAGGTGCCAAAGCTTCATTTGACCGGAAAACCCACAAAAGAATCTGGGAACGGACTACACGGTTTAATTACTTTTATTACACTGCCAGGCTATTGCTAAATCGTGAGCCGGACCAGGTTGTTAAAGATGTTCTGGACCACTTGAAAAATGCTCAAGAATTTATGCGGAAAATATGGGGGCAATTTGAGTACCAAAGCCTGGAATCAAAAAGGATTAACGAATTGCCAGACCTGATAAAGAAGGCAATTCTAGATATAAATGAAATGAGAGATGAACAGGTATCAGAGGAAACAACCCTCAATAATCTCTCGCTGGATTTCCGTGAACAAATTATTGAAGTACTTGGCCGCAAAGCTCTAACAGAGATCTACCGCCAGTTACTGCTTTCAACAATTTCGGAACTCTGGGTGGAATACCTGACTCAAATGGAAGCGCTTCGAGTTTCGATTGGACTGGAGGCATACGGCCAGAGAGACCCTCTTGTGCAATACAAGAATAAAGCATTTGGATTATTCCAGGAACTCCTGGATAATATGCGATTAAGTGTTGTTTCAAGGATGTTTACCTACCGACCGCGCGGTATTTCCAGGTTGCAGAAAATAGCAGAGATGGATGAACAACCTGAACCGGAGGATACTATGGAAACTGTTAATACCGCAAAAGAGTTTAATGGATCCCCTTCTGATACCACAGAAATCTCCGAAGTTACCGCTGAAATCAGTTCATCAAATCTAGATATAAGTAACTTAAAATCCGAGGAGGAAGAAATCTCGGTTTCCTCAAAACGTCGCCGAAAACGGCGTAAGAAGTAGAAATAATCCCAATTTCAGGATTTCGATTTAATTAATTGCTGGTTCAGGCTGGCAGGTCGGGCAGATAAATGTACTTCTCTGCCCAACGGTAATCCTTTCGATCACATCCCCGCAAACCTCACATTTTTGTCCTTTTCGACCGTATATTTGAAAATAATTTTGGAAATCGCCTCCCCTATAAACCCAATCTATACTTGCCCCATTATTCTTTATCCCTTCTGCCAGAACAAACCTGATGCTATCAACCAGTTGATCACTTTGTTCTTCAGTAATCTGGTCGGATTTTGTCAAAGGGTGGATTTTTGCATAAAAAAGGGCTTCATCGGTATAAATATTTCCCAGACCTGCGATGAATTTCTGGTCCATTAACAAAGGTTTTATCTGCCGGCTGTGACTTTTCAAAGCCGTATAGAGGCTGGTTGGTGTAAATTCCTCCGAAAAAGGTTCGGGGCCCAAATTTCCCAGGATTGTATCTGGATCTGTGACCAACCATGCCCGTCCAAATTTGCGCGGGTCTATAAAAGAAAACTTTAATCCATTGTTGAAATAAAGAGATAACCGGTGGTGTTTACCAGGTGGTTCACTTTTTGGTTGGATGAGTACATCCCCACTCATTCGCAAGTGCAGGAGGAAGTGATAATCAGAGAGAAAGAAGTTCAGGAACTTTCCCCTGCGCCCAATCTCCTTGATCTGCTGGGAGATGATCTTCCTTTCAAATTCATCAGACGCCGGGGTTTCCAGCGTCCGCTCCCAGTATAAATCAACCCCTGTTATCTCAAAATTTTAATAATGATGGGCTTTCTGGCCCACCATTACGCAACAGCAACCGGATTGTCTCTACTTCTGGCAATTCAGGCATAATTATTCATGGAACATTTCACCCACACTGCGGCCTTCGTGCGCCCGCAAAATGACCTCTCCAAGCAGCGGGGATATCGATAATACGGTTAATTTATTCCTCAGTAAATCTCGATATGCATACGGGATAGGGATCGTATCTGTAGTGATGATTTCTTTTACGGGTAAATCTTCGAGGCGTTTGATGGCGGGCCTGGACAGCACAGGATGTACAAATACGATGTTAACATCCCTGGCTCCATTATCTTTTACAAGCTTGACTGCCTCCGTCATCGATCCAGCTGTATCCATTTCATCATCGACAATGATGACATCCCTGTTTTCCACCGAACCAATCAGTGAAAGACCTTTTGCTTTGGAAGCATTTGAATCCCGGCGCTTTTCAACAAAAGCGATCGGAGCTTTAATTTTGGCAGCAAAATTGCGACCTTTCTTTGCAAATCCAAGGTCTGCAGCCACAACCACCGGGTCAATTAATTCAGGCATCAATTTAAGAACATAATCAGTAATTAAATGAAAAGCGGTTAGAACGTCGCCCGGGATAGAAAAGAACCCTTGAATTTGGCCTGCATGTAAATCAAGAGTCATGTAACGATCCGCTCCAGCGACTTCGATCATATCCGCAACCAGCCTGGCTGTGATCGGCACACGCGGCACATCCTTCTTATCAGATCTTGAGTAAGCCATATATGGCATAACAGCTGTTATCCTTCCGGCTGAATCTAAACGCAGAGTCTGCAAAAGGATCAATAGTTCCATCAAGTTACGGTGGATTGGAGGCGCGCTGGTCTGGATAATATAAACATCCTGACCTCGGGCGCTTTTATGTAATCTGGCAAAGATGTTTTCATTATGAAATTGGATTAAATCAACCCCGCTTAAAGATAGTTTCAGGTATTCCGCGATTTTGTTTGCCAATTCAGGTGAGGCACTCCCTGTAAATAATTTAATATCTCCATACATGCTGCAATCCCTGATATTACGATGGCCTGACATAAACCTTTCCCTTTCTTATTAAATAAGCATCCACGAATCCAGTAATTTTATGTTTTACAGTAAAGTAATTTTCCTTAATATAACCAATCACTTAAGCTATCATCAACGAATTTTTTCTAGATTCATACACTTCTTAAATCACTTATTAATAAATTTCCCAATTAATATGTCCACCGCCTTCAATGGGGAGAGATTCCTCTGGTAAACAGCCTCCAATATTTCATTATAATACTTTTCATCTACGCTCTCAGCCCATTTGGCAATCAGACTGTTTTTCAGCAGAGTCATAACTTCAGAACTCGACCCGCAACCGGTCGCGCTGTATCCATTTTCCTGATTTTTCAAGAAACACTCGATGGTTGTTTATAAGATCAACCAGATCTGAAACGCCATCCCCATTCGTTGCAACAGTCCGCAGGACAGGTGGAACCCACCTAATTTCGGGTTCTGATTCAACATTTGTTTCTGACTTATATAAATCATCTTTATTTTCCAGACCCCAGATTCTCTTGAAATGAAGCCATTATTTTTCCATGATGAGAAACAAAATGATTTCCACCTGGATAAACAAGCTGGAGCATCCCTTCTAACGCCTTCTCTGTGGCTTCAACCCCTGGTAGATCGGCTTTATTTATTACCAGGATATCTGCGATTTCCAGGATACCCGCTTTGATCGCTTGAATATCATCCCCCAGGCCTGGAGACTCGACCACTATGGTTGTATGAGCCAATTTCGCGATGTCAACTTCCGCCTGACCAGCGCCAACAGTTTCAATGATTACAATATCAAAACCCGCTGCATCCAGAACAAGGGAAGCGCCAGCAGTCGCACTGGCGAGACCTCCCAGTGAACCACGGGTAGCCATCGACCTGATAAATACACCCTTATCCCCGGCAAGTTCCAGATCATCCGGATTCTATCCCCCAAGATTGCGCCGCCCGTAAATGGGCTAGATGGATCAACTGCGACCACAGCGATCTGCGGCAAATTTGAATCCTGTTCAGATGCTGCCTTATGAATGCTCTGTCTATATTTAAGAATAATCTGTGTTACCAGTGATGATTTACCGGTGCCTGAAGCGCCGGTGATCCCAACCAGGTGTGCATTTCCAGCATGCGGGTATAGCAGGTCTAATGCTTCCCTGCCTGAAGCTGTTTCATTCTCGACTTCGGTAAGCAAACGCGCTATGTCACGCCTGTTACCATCCAACACAGATAGGATAATTGACATTTACTTTTAATTTATTTCTTCAGGCAATACTTCTGAGCGTATGTCAGCAATAATATCCCGGGTGCTTGTGCCAGGACCGTATATCCCGGTTACTCCCATTGATTTTAAGAGCGGGATATCTTCATCAGGGATAATACCACCCAGAAAAATTTTTATACCTTCCTGCCCGTTTTCCCGCAGGCGATTTATTATCTCCGGGATTAAAGTCATATGGGCGCCTGAAAGAATGGACAATCCCACAGCATCGGCATCTTCCTGCAGGGCGCTTTCAGCGATCATCTCAGGTGTCTGGCGCAATCCGGTATAAATTACCTCCATCCCTGCATCCCGCAATGCCCTGGCAACAACCTTCGCGCCCCTATCATGGCCATCCAGGCCAGGTTTTGCAATTAATACGCGTATTCTCGTTCCATTCATTTTTCTTTTATTAATCTGGGTAATTACACGAAAATTTCAACAACAAAAGTGTGTTTACCGATTATACCTCCATCTAATATGTTCACAGAACATCAACACCATTAAATTTTTAAAGCCAATTTTATCAGTCCCATCAAATCATCATGCTTTATAATTGGACAAAACTAATCTTTATTAGAATTATATTTTTATTGAAGGATTAATTAATGAACAGTACAACTCCCCCAAAAAATCAAAAACTGTTTTTTTATGTGTAAGTACGCGCAAGGATGGGTTAATCTACAGTTCCGATTATTCGCAGGGAAAATGGGAGCAGAATAATCCCGCATAATCCACACCCAATTGCACACAACTTGCAACATCTAATTTATCTCATCTAAAAGGTTAAAATTGGAACCTTTTTTTAGGAAAATCGTCCATAAGTTATAACTCACTATTCCGCTCGTAACAGACCTAGAAGGGTAGACCAAGGGGTTGGTTATTCCGAATACAACAGCAATAAACCAAGGGTCTCTAAATCAAGACCGCCAACCCACCCTTTGTTTATATTGTCCGTAACTATTCTCTCTGGAATGCTGGTGGTAATGCTGATAATTTCAGCTACAGGATATGGTTTTTACAGGTACTACCTGAACTCAGATCTGATTGCACCTGGAGTAAAAGTATTAAACCTGGATATTGGCGGAATGAGCGCAACTGACGCCGCGAATTCTGCTGCATAAGACCTGGAATCTGGAAAATATCATTTCTGTCAGTGATGGAATTAATGACTTTTCGGTAACTCCTGAAACGATTGGGCTGAGTGTTGATCCGCTGGAAACCGCCAGAAAAGCCCATAAGGTTGGACGGTCAGGGAAGTTAATTTCGAATCTCGAACAACTTTATCTGAGCTACAGTCAAGGCATAATTATCCTGCCAGATGTGGATTCAATTCCGATGAAGCCCGATCAGGACTGGAAACGCTAGTTCCCAAAGTAAGTCAGGAACCAGAAAACGCGACCCTGAAAATAATCGGAACAGAACTTGTTGAAATTCCGGGAGAGTTGGGTTACACCATCAATATTGAAGAGACCGTGAGCACAATTGAAGCCCAACCGTTTGAAACGCTTATCAATAATTCTGCCAATATTTACCTTAAACCGGTTCCACCACCAATCAACGATGTTACAAAGTCAAAAAATCAGATTGAGAAACTGCTTGAATCCGCTGTTGCGGTTAAGGCTTATGATCCAATTGCGGATAAACATTTTGAATGGCAGCCAACACCCGAAGAGATCGGCCAGTGGATAATCATTGAACCAGGAGAAAACGGTCCGGTTGTCAAAATTGATCAAATCCTTGCAGAGGAGTATTTCAAGAAAATAAACAGTGAGATTGGACCGGAACGCTTCATTAACAGCTCGGATTTGAGCCCTCAATTGGTTCAAGCTGTAGAAGATAACGGCACTGTTTCAGCAATGATCAGATACCAACCGACCACTTACCAAGTAAAAAAAGGAGATACATTATTAAAAATTGGTTGGAACCTGGGAATACCATTCTGGAAAATTATTGAGGCTAATCCTGGACTTGATCCGAACAATGTAATCGCCGGGATGGATTTAACCATCCCAGCCAAAGATGAGATGCTGCCCCTGCCTATCATTTCAAACAAGCGGATAATAATCAGTATCAGTAAACAGAAGTTGTGGGTTTATGAAAATGGCGAACAGATTGGAAAGCATTTAATCAGCACCGGCATCGATAAATCACCAACTCAGCCGGGAGTATTCCAGGTGCAAACCCATAACAAGAATGCATACGCATCCGTCTGGGACCTTTATATGCCAAATTTTCTGGGCATCTATGAATCATGGCCAGGTTTTATGAACGGCATCCATGGTTTACCAACCCTGTCCAATGGGACCCGGCTTTGGGAGAATATCCTCGGGCGTCCGGCTTCATACGGCTGTATCATCCTTGACCTGGAAACTTCTAAATGGCTTTACAATTGGGCAGAGGATGGTGTGATTGTTGTAATAGAAGAATAATTTAATTCAACATCAGGGGAACAATACTCAAGTATAATCTTTCCCATTTCTAGAATTTGGAATTTCTAACATTTACACTGGAGATCTGCGATGCCAGATAATTTACTGGTGATGAAATTCGGGGGCACATCCGTTGGCACAATACAGGCTGTCAACCATGTAGAGGAAATAGTAAGAACCGCCCAAAACAATTGGCCCCGGATTGTTATCGTCCTCTCAGCGCTTTCTGGAGTAACAAACCTGCTAATCGAATGCGCTGATAAAGCCTCGAGGGGGCAAAGCGGCGTGATCGACTCGACCGTAAAGGAACTTCGAGATCGTCACACCAATATGATCCGGGCTCTCATCCATGATAAACCAATCCAAACCAGCACCCAACAAGAGCTGGATTCGTTGATAAACCAATTTACCAACCTGACAAACGCTATCCGGATTCTTGGCGAATCCACTCCACGCGCCCTGGATGCAATAGTTTCGCTCGGCGAACGTTTCAGCGTCCGCATTGTATCAGCCACACTTCAATCAAAAGGAATTCGATCGGAATATATCGATGGAGAAAATATTGTCATAACCGACGACCAATATCAAAATGCACACCCGAGCATTGAGATGACCGAAAAAGCAGCGGAAGATTCTCCAACCCATTGCTGGATTCAGGCATTGTGCCGGTTGTGACCGGATTTATCGGCGCAACAAAAGATGGGATAACAACAACTCTGGGTCGCGGCGGTAGTGATTACTCTGCTGCTTTGATCGGGGCATCCTTAAAGGCAAAAGAAGTCTGGATCTGGACCGATGTGGACGGTGTAATGACTGCTGATCCCAGGATGGTACCGAACGCCGGGACTATCGAAGAACTATCATACCGGGAAGTTGCCGAACTTGCTTACTTCGGAGCCAAGGTGCTCCATCCAAAGACAATCCGTCCGGTGATTGAAGCGGGAATCGGACTGCGGATTTGCAACACGTTTAACCCAGACGCGCCCGGTACAATGATAGTCGCAAATCAGGATAATCGCGATAACGGTAAGATAAAAGCCGTCACGATAATCCGGGACCAGCAGATGATAACCATTGAAGGACGTGGAATGCTTGGTATCCCTGGAGTCGCAGCCCGGACATTTGGGGCTGTCGCGGCAACAGGCACCAGCGTTACTTTAATTTCACAGGCGTCATCCGAACAATCAATATGTTTTACGACAAATGCTGAATCCACGCCCAGTGTCCTGGAGTCGCTTCAAGAAACGTTTTCAAGTGAGCTGCAGCGCCGGGACATTGACCGCATATGGGCAACCGATGCGGTTGCGATTGTTACTGTGGTAGGGGCTGGGATGCGCCATACACCTGGAATCGCCGGACGGGTTTTCAGCGCTTTAGGTGACCAGCATGTTAACGTCATTGCAATTGCACAGGGATCCTCAGAAGTGTCTATCAGCCTGGTGGTGGATGATGCAGAAGCAAAGGATGCTCTTCTGGCGCTGCACAAACTTACAGAATAACAGCCATTCTGAATCTCAAATTTGAATACGATTACCGTGCCGGATTTTATTTTTCCAACCGCCATAATCTGACACTGGCATCCAAACCTCCTGATACAAGGTATTGACCTTCTGGATCAAATTCCACGCTGGTCACTCCCAATTCATGAGCCTGAATCGAAGTAAGCGCCTGTTTTTTTTCAAGATCCCACAAAAAAATTTTGCCATCGCCTCCTCCAGACGCAAGCAGCTTTCCGGTCGGGGAGAATTTGATATCCCAGATTATCGATTTGAAACTGTTAACCCTCCCGTTATGACCTGCCAGTATCACCGGCTGCGGATATTTTTCGACCCCTGTCCGATATGCTTCGTCCGTATTCCACAATAAGATCTGGTTTTTCAGGTCACCCGCAGCCAGCGCCCCTCCATCTTTATCGAACTGTAAACAAAATAGCGGGTTTTCTGATCGAAAACTGCCAACAATCCCTTCACTTTCTATATCCCTCATCCGGATAACGTTCCCATTGGATACCGCCAAAATCTCCCCATCAGGGTGAAAATCAATCGCTGCGACAGTCAGAGTGCCCCCAATCATCATCCTAGTTTCCTCAGCAGCGCTTATTTCCCAAATGCGCGCAACTGCATCATTGCCTCCGGAGGCAAGCGATTTCCCCTGCGGGTCAAAAACCAACTGGTTGACTCCCTTCCGGTGTGCTTTAATAATCCTGTTCGGTGGATGGTTTTCACCCTCAGGCTGGTGAAAATCAGAAACCCTCCAGACCCTGATAGATCCATCCCGGCTGCCAGCCGCCAGATATTCTCCATCTGGATCAAAAGCCACTGAATGGGTGAGCGCCCCAATTTCAAAATCCCATACACTTTCAAAACCTGGCATTGCATACAACCGGACATAGTTCCCGCTGGAAACAGCTAACCATTTCCCATCCGGTGACCATGCCACATCCAGAACAAGTTCCCAGGGTTGGTACTCCACAGAATCGACAGGGTAAAATTGACCTTCGTTCCCGGTTTTTACAAAAGATGTGGAAAGAATGGAATGAATGATGATTGAGAGGATTAAGAAGGATACTCTCAAGGCCGAATTCCCCACGAACGCAGGGTTCCATCATAAGAAGCTGAGATTATTAACCTCCCATCCGGCGAAAATGCCAGGTTGCTCACTCCTTTTTGATGACCCTCCAATTCACGAAGCAAAACACCGGATTGGGCATCCCATATCGAAATTTCACCATTCTCGAAACTATTTCCGGAAGCCAGAAGCCTTCCATCCGGGCTGAAAGCCAGGCTCTCAATTACCCCATCCGATCCTAATTCAAAGAGCAATGCTCCGGTCTGCATATCCCAGATGGCAATTAACCCGTCATAATGACCAGTCGCAAGTTTCAGTTCTATCGGTGAAAATGCTGTTTTGTTAACCGCGCCTGTAAAGGAGGTATGGATTGTGGGCAGCCAGATACTGTCATCAAAGTTCCACACACGGATAGAATACCTGCCAGGGGTTGACGCCATCAGAGTTCCATCGCCTGAAACCCCAATTTGTAGAACTGTTCCGGTTTGCAACAATCCTGTCTGTGTCCAGGTAGATACATCCCAGAAATCGATATAGTTAGCCTGGTATAACGGGCTGGCATAGGCAGTGAACAGGCGCTCGCCGCCTGGTGAAAAAGCCATGCTGCTCAGGCTGTTCGCATCCCCGTATAACAGACCCACTGGTTTGTAATCCATTCCATACCAGAGTTCTAACCTGCTGCGGAAACCGCTCTCATACGAGCCCTGGCGGCTGCCTGAGACAAGCCAATCTCCCTCAGGGCTGAATTCAATATCAATAATTCCCAGGTATTCGGGATATAGAGTCCTGATGACCTCTCGGGTGAATACATCAAATAAATAAATTTTTTCACCATCCGTCACAGCAAGGATTGACCCATCTGGTGAAAATGACATGTCTGTCACCGCCGGAACCTGCCACTCCGCCAGTCCGGAAACAGACTGGGCGTTTGCTGGATTTATCACTGTTAGATAATCTGGGATTGGTGTACTTTCCAAGACGTATAGAAGCGGAGTTGGTGTGCTTGTCTGAGTTGGGGTAAAAGTAGGGGTGAAGGTACTGGTTGCGGTTGGAGTGTTGGAAGCTGTGGGTGAAATTGTTGCTGTTGGGGATTTGCTCACTGCCGGTATTTCGAATGCATCAGTTGGATTTGATGGTTCAAAAAATACTCCACAGGCTGTCGAAAGCAGAATACAAATCAGTATTACCGGCAGGGGACTCCCCCAGATACCAAGCAAAATTTGTCCCGCTTTACGAATGATAAACATCACCCTCAATTTTAGCACCAGTTGCCAGCTAACTTGATATTTTCAGTAATTAACACATTAATGAGTGGCCCATTAAACTATCATGGTTTTTATATTAAGATTTGCAAAAATTTTGCTGAGAAAATCCAGGTGGGATATCAATTAGACCGGCACCAGGTGTATAATTCCAGCGCAAATTTTGATTATTTGAACTGATAATTATGGAAAATAAAATTACGGATAGTGAAAATTCCACAACTTCAGTTACCCATCCGGTAACTGAAGATCCTTCTGGAACCAAACCAAAACAGACAGGCCGGTTACTGCAGCAAATAGGCTTTAATATGCTTGCGGCAGGGCTGGTAATGCTGGCTTTAGTATTGATATACCAGAAAGTTTTTTCTAAGGAAGAGATCATCCCGACCAGCATGCCGGAACCTCAGCCAACCATGATCTCGATTGAAGAAAATCCCCTGATCGAAGAGAGCACCCTGCCTTCAGTTAAGCTGGCATCCTTCGAGATCTCCAACGGAGGTTTTGGAGGGAGTTTCGCCCGGAAGACAGACATAAAGACTATCATCCCAAGCCGTCCGCGCGTAGACGTAATAACATACACCGTCCAGAAAGGGGACACTCTCTTCAGTATTGCGGATGCTTTCCGGGTAAAACCAGAGACATTGTTGTGGGGAAACTTTGAAGTCCTGGAAGATAACCCACACCTTTTAAAGCCCGATCAAGTGATAAATATTCTTCCAATTAATGGCATATATTACCAGTGGAAGGAAGGCGATACTCTGCCGGCAGTCGCTGGTCAATTTAATACAGATCCAAATGAAATTGTCAATTTTACAGGCAATAAATTTGACCTGGTTGAACTGCAGGAAGGAAACGGGGAAATTGAACCCGGGACCTGGATGGTCATCCCCGGGGGCAGCCGTCCGATCAAGGATTGGGGTCCGCCAGCGATAACACGCAGCGACCCGGCCTCTGCGAAATTTTACGGTGGTGGACACTGCGGTGAAGTGTATGAAGGCGCTTTTGGCACCGGCACTTACCTGTGGCCGACTGTTGAACGCAGTATTGTTGGTTATAACTACAACCCCGGCGTCCATCCTGCCATTGATATCGGCGGCGCAGAGGGCAATGCTGTATTCGCCACCGACAGCGGGGTGGTTGTTTATGCAGGTTGGAGCGATTACGGTTACGGTAATCTGATCGTAATCGACCACGGTAACGGCTGGCAGTCAGCATACGCCCACCTACTTTCAGTTGGAGTTTCCTGCGGCATGAGCGTTTACCAGGGCGGCACCATCG
Source organism: uncultured Chloroflexia bacterium (assembly GCA_963793095.1). GTDB lineage: Bacteria > Chloroflexota > Anaerolineae > Anaerolineales > UBA4823 > CAVWDI01. The sequence continues at coordinate 1,450,915 of CAWBYY010000002.1, read as the reverse complement.
GCGGCCTGGGCAATACCGGAAATTCCAGCGGCGCCCACCTGCACTTCGAGCTTATCTACGGCGGTGTAAAAGTCAATCCAATGGACTACCTGCAATAATCAGACATCCAATTTCACAACGGTAACACCTTCACCGCCTTCATTGTGTCCCCCACTCTGAAATGATTTGACATTCGGATTCTGACTCAAATATTCCCGGATAACCTGCCGGAGTTTGCCGGTTCCCTTTCCATGGATGATCCTCACAAAAGGTAGTCCGGCCAAGTAGGCTGAATCCAGGTATCGCTCCAGTTCGTTGATTGCCTCATCAGACCTTTGTCCGCGCAGGTTGATTTCAATTCCTGGCGAGGGATGCGGGGTTTCATTTAAAATCTGGATTTTTCCTTTCTCCACAGGAGCTCGGCCTGTAATAGATACTGGATCACTCTTTTCTGTTTCAATAAATTCCAGGTCTGCAAGATTTGCCCGTACTCTCAGCGATCCGACCTGGATCTCCGCTTCATCCCCCTCAACCATTGTGACGACACCGAGGGTGTCCAGTTTCCGGTGGCGAACATGATCACCGGAATTAATTTCTCTCTGAATTTCAATTCCTTTTTTCAGGTTATTGCGGTCAGGTTGGATCGCAAATTCAGCCTCAATTTCCACTATTGCTGTTTCCAGCCCGGTCGTGTCTATAATTTCATCCTTCGAAAAAATGTCCTTCTTCCTTATATTCTTAATTTCTTCCTTCAAATCAGATATATATCTGTCAACAGTTTCCTGAGCTTTCTCAAGGATCAGGGCGCGTTCATCTTCGATCCTGGCCAGTCTTTCCAGGAGTTCCTTACGCAGTTTTTCCGCCGCTTCTCTCTGCAGTTCAGCTTCCACCCGGGAGCGGTATGCCAGGTCTTTCTGGAGGCGGATTTCATCCAGCAGGTCATCCACCTGCAGTTCTTCCGGCCGAATTTCACTTCGGGCTTCGTTGACAATATCTTCCGGCATTCCCAGGCGCTGTGCAATCGCGATCGCATTGGAGCGGCCTGGCAGCCCGATTGATAAGCGGAATGTCGGTTTTAAGGTATCCAGATCAAATTCCATGCTGGCATTCTGGACTCCTTCCATCGTGTGGGCAAAAGATTTTAACTCCGGATGGTGGGTGGAAACCAGGGTTGTTATCCCCGACCGGATGAAGAATTTAAGCAGAGCTCTGGCAAGCGCCGCCCCTTCCTGCGGGTCTGTCCCCGCTCCCAGTTCGTCCAGGATTACGAGAGATTTTTCATCCGCGCTGGCGATTATCCGGACAATATTATTTATGTGACCCGAGAATGTTGACAGCGATTGTTCGATAGACTGCTCATCGCCAATATCAGCATAGACCTCTTCAAAAAAACAAATCCCCGATCCAGATTGGGCAGGGATAAAAATCCCCGCTTGGGACATCAGGGTTAATAGACCGACCAGTTTCAAAGTGACAGTTTTTCCCCCGGTATTCGGGCCGGTGATTACCAGGGAAAATATCCCGGGTGGAAAAGATATATCCACCGGAACTGCCTCATCGGGGTTCAGCAGCGGATGGCGGGCTTGTATAAGGTTCAGTACCGGAGTCTTTCTTCCATCATATTTAAAGGAATGAAGAACCGGTTTACTGGCAGAAATATCCTCGGCATACTTTGCCCGGGCGAAACACAGATCAAGCTCCGCGATAATGTTCACAACCTGCAGCAATTCTTGCGAGTTCCGGCCCACCAGCTCAGAAAGCTCAGCCAGCACTCGACGCACTTCATCCCTCTCCTCCAGCTGGAGCTCGCGGTACTGGTTGTTCAAATCAAACACTGAAAGCGGCTCGATAAACAGAGTCGCACCGGAAGCGGATTGGTCATGGACAACGGCTTTGATTCTTCCTTTATATTCCGCTCTCAATGGCAAGACGTAACGCCCATCCCGCTGTGTAAACAGAGCTTCTTGCAGCATTGGCGATATCTCAGGCGATGAAACCATTTTCTGCAGTTTGGATAGTAAACGCTCATGCACAATTCTGATATCACGCCGGATAACAGCCAGTCTATCAGAGGCAGAATCGAGCACATCTCCACGGTCAGAAATTGTGCGCGACACCGCATCCACCAGTCCAAGTGGTGGAGGAAACTGTCCCGCAATCTCAACCAGATTGGGGTAACTGGCCTCTGACCGCTGAAACACTCTCTCCAGATTTCTGGCAGAGACCAGAGTCGATTTGATATCCAGAAATTCAGCGGGTGCCAGTACTCCTCCATGTTTTGCCAGGTCCACCGGCTGGCGGATATCACGCGCTCCGCCTATTGAAAGGTCTGGCCTTTTTGATAAGGCTTCGATCGCTTCAGATGTCTGCTCCAGCAGCTGGCTGGCAGCGACTATATCGTTTGCAGGTCTTAGCTCCAGCGCTTTTTCATTGGAAACATAAAAATCACAATAACCCGCAATGCGCTCCAGGATCTTTCCGAACTCCAGCGTTCTAAACGATTTATCGTCCATCGAATGTATCAATACACCCTCAATTATTCATTTCGCCCAGCGAGTTTACCATAGGCATCCAGCAGGCGGAGGAATTTGAAGCAATAGCTCCACAAAAACTGGTTCATTTTCTGGTTTAGAAAACCAAAAATCCAGTACTCAAACCCAAAAACGAAGATGGAATGTAATTCTTATTTCAATACAGCCTATTTTGCGATATCGAATTGAAGAATCCAAACTCTTCGCTCTGCTCATTGTGATAGTTGACATCGGGATTTTTCCATCCATATTACAGTTATTCAGGACTGGGATTCAATTTGTGGTCCCATTAAAAAAGCCCCAGACCTTTTTATCCGGGGCTTTTTATGTAACCAACTTTGATGGTTAATGCGTGGTGGAATTGTAGAACCAGTTATAGCTGTAGAACCCACCGGTAGTGTTCTCCGTCCGGATAGCGATCCTTTTTGCCCCGTGCAGCTGGCTGGGTATTTTCGCAGTAACCACAAACGAGCCGCCCTGACCCGAATTAAATGTTCCAGCATGGTAACCATTTTTCGCTTTAGTATTAATTGGTCCCATCAATATCACAAATTTATAACCACTCGGGAAATTGTTGGTGCGGAATTTGACAGTTTTATTGCGGGTTACACCAACAATTGATATGGTCGGGATGCCTTGATATTGTGATTTGTAATATGGGTGCTGATCCTTGTAAGGATGTTTGTACCAGTAAGGGTCCTTTACCCATTTTACATCCTTATAATAACCGTTGTGATAGGGATCGCAGTAATCCCAATCGGGATGGTCACGATACCATTCCCGGCAGTCATCCCAGTAATCATCATGCTGGTATGTATCCTTGTAGCAGTTATCATAATCATAATGTCGGTAGCAATCATAATCACGATCGTACCGGTACTCGGGGGTGTAACTGCGGTCTGTGGGGGGATGGTAACTTGAGCTTGGTATAAATCGAGCGCTGGGTGGTATCCCCGGTTTGAGAATATATCGCGAAGAACTGGTCTGGGCGCCGGTCTCCACACACAACCTCTGTCCGGGATAAACCCTCTTCGGGTTGGGCAATTGGTTGATTGCGACCAGCTCGCTGCGGCTGATCCCGTATTCACGGCTGATCGTTTCCAGCGATTCCCCTTCTTGGACGACATGCCATTCGGTACAGAACCCCGTGTACGAATTGAGCCTGGTGAATCCCGATCCGGCAAATAAAAGGACCAGGGCCATCACAACAAAGAATACAGAACGTAACTTGATCATAATCCTCCTCCAATAAGGGTTATGAAATCCATCCATATGCAGGTGTTAGCGCGCATGGGCAAGATGGAAACCATAATTGTTCTGTGACAGCGGAGATGTTTTCGTTCAGCCCTTATTTATTATACTAATAATCTGAAAAAACGTTTAATTAATTGACAAAATTTTAATTGTAAAAAAGATCAGATGCCTTTGATTTCCTGTTTAATTCTGGTTTTGAGCTGATACATAAGCATCCGGGTGATAAACCCCGGGACTCCATGCGCAATAATTGTGTTGTTAATTTGGACAACTGGCAGGATAGCTCTGGAGGAACTGGTGATAAACGCTTCCTCAAATTCACCAGCCATCTCCAGCTTCAAGCTCTGAAAATTAATTTTCAGACCGGCGTTCTCCGCAACTTCGATTACAAGGCTGCGGGTCACCCCCGAAAGTACAGCTTCTTCATCTGTCCACAGCTCAGACTCATAGACAGCAAAAAAATTGCTGGTCAACCCTTCCAGGATATAACCGTCCTCATCAAGCATCAATGCTTCATGAACGTCATCGTCAAATCCCTCCCGGATTTCCTGCGCCCCGGGGATGGAGCGGGTCAGTTTTGCTTTCGGATTTTTACGCTGGTGGTCGCAGGTGACCAGTTTCACTCCATCGCGGTAATCGCCCTCCGAAGGCGTCTTCAGGGGTTCGCTCATCAGGTAAATTTCCCCTGGGTTCTGGTGCAGATCGATCACTATCCGGATCCTCAGATCCTGTTCATCCGGATAGTGGTCGAGGATTTCGCGGACATAAAGGCGGATGTCGAGCGGGTCATATCCAAGAGGTTCGCCAGCCAGTTGGGCGGTCTCACTCAAGCGTATAAGGTGCGCTTCCAGCCGGAGCGCTTTATTATGTTCGTAAGTCCGGAAAGTTGTGTAGGCCCCTCCGGGGATAGCCATGGTGACCGCATCAAAGGAATCCATTTCTTCAGGAAAATCCTTCTCGATCATTTCCTGCGGTTTTTTCCCAAAATCAATAATCCATACTCTGATATTCATAATAAATATTTTAATCGATCGGAACTAGAAAAAAATTTATTAATGTCGGAATCCATAATTTTCAATAATTCAACTTCCAGGTTTTAGAAATTGGACTTCATGAATAATTAGTTCATCCCCTGATGTTTTACAAATTACTTCTGAGCGGTTGAAAATTAAGTTATCAATTTCACTAATGCAACAAAAATTGATTAAACCTAAATCAGTAGTCTATAGCCTAACAGTATTGTACGGTTGAATATAAAATTTCTATACCACTTAGATTAATATAGTATAATTTTTCGTTAAATCATTCTTAATGTTATGCAGATTATTGGTATAAAAACAATAAAATTTCTCCGGTTTTGATGAATAAAGCCAGTTTTTATAAAAAGGGCTGGACTGGAGTATTAAGTTTTAATATTAATAGAAGATAGGTTCACTAGTTAATTTTATAACAATTGCATTATAGATTGAATAGATATAAATTGTCCAAATAACAAATCTAGGAGAATGACAAAATGAACCAGAACCAGACCAGAGTAATTCGTATACCTAGCAACAGAAGGAAACGATCCCTTGTCATTTCGATGACAATCTTAGGGATCATGATGTTTACTGTCTGGACAACTGTTTTTGCGCAATCTCCCAGTTTAGCAATTACTAAGACCTCCTCGACGGCAATTGTGGATTCTGGCGAGGTTTTCCAGTTTGTCATTAACTACAGGTGCGCCAGCATCACAGATGATTGTCTCAATGCCACTATCGAGGATGTGTTGGATCCTAATTTAGAATTCATCAGTATCCTACCCTCACCGGTTATTGATGTTGGCCTCTCCACATTCCCGCCCTCTGGAACAACGGGTACTGTTGAAATTGTATTAGATAATTTTGATGACGGAGTCAACAAGGGTCTAACCGCCGGTTCAACGGGGATTCTTGTAATGAACGTACGATTTCGCGCCGGGCACAATTCCAGGCGAAGTAGCAGTGAATAACGCCACAATCACTGCGGATGGCGCAACCCCTGTTACAACCCCGGACGTAGAAGTGGAAACAACTGGTGAGTTCGAGATGTTCGCCAGGAAAAGATTGGTGGGAGAAGCTGTGGCTGGATATCCGACCACATTTGCGGTCGAAATCTGCAGTCCGGATGAAATTGGCGGAGTGCGTTTCATTGACCCGGTGATTGTTGACACACTCCCGGATGATGCTGTATTTTTGGACGCGCAGGGAACGGAAGGGGTGGATTGGACTTATGTTGACGGCCCGCCCAAAATATTAACTTTTATCAATTTGCCTGATGTTGAAGTGGGGGGATGCTTAACCCGGACATTTACGGTGATCTACGATTCCATCCCTGCAACGCTGCCGCAAACCAATGAAATGGACGCCACTGGGACCCCGGAAAATGATACTGAGCCTGTAATAATTTCAGACAGCCTAGATTTTCCTGTCATCGCGCCCTATGCAGAGGCATACAGCACCAAATCCTCTTCGAGCCCATCTTCGTATATAGGCACAGAAGCCCGCCCCGGTGAAACGGTAATCTACACGGTGGGTGTCAACAACACAGGCTATCTGGATATTAATGACATCACTGTGCTGGAGGACATTCCTCCGGAAGTTGAACTCGTCTCATGGGAGGTAAACCTGACTACCGATCCCGGCGATCCTGTAGATGGTTTCTATCAAATTAACAATTCCGGTTCATGGCTCCCATTATCTGGAAATCCTTACAGCAGTGATACAACAATTCTTGTTTCAAGTTTGGGTTTGGACCCGACTGAATTGGTCACTGACCTGCGCTGGGATATCGGTGACCTCGCGGTGGGAGTGGATCCCTGGTCTTCAGATATTGAGGTTGTCCTGGATGATACATTAATTCCTGAAGACCCTCCAGCCACATTCCAAAATTGCACCCAGTTCAGCGGCAGCTACGAAGATGGTGGAGCCCAACCAATTGGGGATGAAGCCTGCAATACGGTAAGGATAATCGATGAACGTGCCATACCCCGGATCAGCAAATCCCACGGGGGCAGCACTTTCCTCCCACTGGATATTGTCGACTACACCATTACTCTGGTAAATGAGGGTGTTGCCCACCTGAACTTGGATAACCCGATGATCGCCGATCTGGTCCCTGCTGAATTCACCTATATCCCGAGCAGCGCTGCAGTTGTGCCTGATAGCAGCGACTGCAGTACCACAGCCCCCAACATATATACAGAAGACAACTACAACGGAACCGGACAAACCCTCATTCGCTGGACCTGGAACGAAGCTGTTCAAAGTGGGACTGGCTGCAGTTTGGCTCCCGGGGACGAAGTGGTTGTTACATATCAAGCCCAGGTTAATGAAGACACCGCTCCGGGTATTTATTCCAATGTCGCAGCCCTGGTGGATTGGACCGGACCCGCTGGCACCAATCCGGATGATCCCACCAACCCGGAAAACATATTGCTTTGCAGCGGGGATGATATCTACATTGATTTTGACGACCTGGACGATGACGGTTTGGACACGGAAGTCAGCTGCCGCGGTAATATCGGTACTCAGATCGGCGTATTCCTTGCCCTTGAATCGGAAAAATTCGTGCGCGGCTATTACGACTGCACCAACACAACCGATTACGGCCCAACCACAGACTGTGAACCTGAGGACTTCAATAAGCTTGGTTTGACTGTCCCTGGCGGCATTGTGGACTGGCAATTGGTGATCACAAACACCAGCAATGTGAGCGTGACAAACCTGGTCGTTGTCGATATCTTGCCCTTTGTAGGAGATACAGGTGTGATTGACCCTCAGGCACGTCTGAGCGATTGGCGCCCGAACCTGCAGACCAACGTGACCGGGCCCTTTGCAGTGCCGTTGACGATATATTACAGCACCGAAGGTAATCCCTGCAGGCCTGAAGTGGTTCCTTCTGGACCAGCTGGTTGTGATGATCCAAACTGGACAACTACATTGCCGGCTGATTCGACCAGCGTGCAGTCTGTAAAATTCGATTTCTGCACTTATGACGGTGGAGGCTCACCAATTGAGTGTCTCGAAATTCCCCGGGATTACGTGCTCGCGTTTGATTGGCGCATGGCTGCCCCCAATGATGTGCCAACCCATAGTTCCTGTTTAACGCCTCCAAATGATTTATTCGATCCATCCGCAAACCCAGATTGTCCCATCGCCTGGAACTCGTTTGCTTATACAGTTGACCAGGCAAAAGACGAAGACGGGCTGCCTGGCAATGATCCGGATGCCCTCAGTCTGCTTCCCGCCGAGCCAATAAAAGTTGGAATCCGCGCCGCCCCCGATGTTGACCCGGACTATGAATTGGGCGACTATGTCTGGCTTGATGTGCACGGACAGCAGAACGATGGAATCCAGCAACCTGAAGAACCTGGAATTAACGGCATCCGCGTTGAACTCTGGGATTCCACTAATTCAACGCCAATAGACCTGGATGGGGATGGTGTAGGCGATTTCCGCATTACCGGTCCTGACCATGCTGGAAATCCCGGTTATTACCTGTTCAATGAAGTTCCAACTGGAGATTATGTACTGCGGTTTTATTTCGACCCGGCTGCAATGACACCTTCACCCGCCAACCAGGGTGGTGATGACACTCTGGATAGCGACGGGACCACCCTTGGTACTGATTCACCTTACGGCGATTACATCCGCACCGATCCTTTCTTATTTGGCGGGGCTGATGATTTAACCCGCGACCAGGGATTCTGGGTCGAGACCGATTACGGCGACGCGCCCACCTACGACGGGACCACATATTTCTACCCGGTCGAAGCAGCCTCCTTCCCTCCAGGAGAAGAATGGAAAGCCGGCAGGCATATCATTGTTGATGGCTTGTATATGGGTGCTTTGGTAGATGCAGAGCTGGATGGACAGCCTAGTACTGACGCTTTGGGCGACGATGAAAATCCAACCAGTCCCGACGATGAAGACGGAGTTGTATTTGAAGACTATCTGGGCACCACCGCTAAACCGACAGGTGTGTTAACAGCCGGAACTGATTCCACTTTAACTATTTCCATGGTAGTCCCGGACCTGCCTGAAACCGATCAGGTAGATCAGGCGTATCTGAATGCCTGGATTGACTTTAATGCTGATGGGGATTGGGATGATCCGGGAGAGCAAATTGTTGTTGATAGGATTAGCTCCGCTCCCGGAGCAACCGTTCCAATAAATGTACCAATCCCTTCAAATGCCCAGTTTGGGACCACCTACGCCCGCTTCCGTTTTAGCTTTGAAAGCGGTCTGACGCCTTATGGTACGGCTTTGTCAGGTGAAGTAGAAGATTACCGTGTCCAGATAATCCCGCGTCCAGTGAAATCAGTCGTCGCTACTTCAGAAACCCACACCGGCGGAAATAATCTTGCGATTGGCGAAATCGTGCGGTTCCGGCTGCAAACCGCAGTCCCTGAAGGTTCGATGCCAAATTTCAGGATCAGGGATAATCTCCCAACCGGGTTACAGTTCCTCAATGACGGGACAGCTCTGGTCGCATTTGTATCTTCGGGAGATCCTTTCCCGCAGATGAGTTCATCCGACGGCTCGATTGGATCAAATCCTTTTATTGCTGGAGATGAATCCACGATATCGGGGATTGTTCCTGTATTTCCGATTCCATCTGGAGCTATCTCAGGAGGTGCTTTTGGTAACGGTACAGACCCCACTTTCAACTTCAGCATCCTGAGCAACCTCGATAACGACCAAAACCTGGAATACGTGGTTGTCGAGTTTAACGCCCTTATGCTAAACATCTCAAGCAACCAGTCCAGTGTCGGGCGCACGAACAATTTTGATACCTTATATGATAGCAGTGACGATGGCACTGCTTATAACGAACGCTCCAACAACACTACGAACACCATCGTAGAACCCCAGCTTGAAGCAATAAAGACTCTCCTGACCCCTGTCTATGACCCGCCAGTTGGCCCTGGATCGACAATTATTTACCAGATCGTTATTCAACATACTGCTGCCAGTAACGCAGATGCTCTTGATGTTGTTTTCCTTGACCCCATACCGTCTGGGCTTACTAACCCTGTAGTAAACAATGTAACTGCTAACGGTGTAACACCGCCTGCTGCTTCAATTATTGGCGGAGTCCTGCGCGTACCAGATACAGGTACTTTTACGCTGCCTGATGGAGCAGATGTAACCATCGAGTTCAGTGCTCAAATTGAAACAGCGGTGGAACCCGGTCAATTAGTTGAAAACATTGGGACCTTAGATTGGTCAAGCCTGCCGGGAACGGGTACCCAGGGTAATCCAACCGGTTCGGTAACCCCTGGCGATTCTGGCGACGAAGATGGCGAGCGCGATGGATCCGGCGGAATTAATGACTATCTTGATGAAGCCGTTGAGCGGTTTGAAATCCCGGGCGAGTTTGGCGACCTTCCCGATGGACCGTACCCGACTCTGCTAGCCAGCAATGCAGCTGTACACCTGATTCCCGACGGCAGCCAGGTTTTCCTGGGTACCCTGCTGGATGCCGAACCGGACGGCCAGCCAACCGCCGGCGCGGATGGGGATGACAATAACCCCATCTCCGGACCGGATGATGAGGACGGCGTTACTTTCCTGCAGCCATTCCAACCAGGCCAACCTGCACAAATCGAGATAGTCGCAAGCACAGATGGTTACCTGAATGCCTGGGTGGATTTTGATGGAGATGGCATTCTGGAACAGATTGCCTCAGATCAATTCCTATCTGCAGGCACCAATACAATCACGGTTAACGTTCCAGATGTCCAGCTGGCTTCACAGATATATTCGCGCTTCCGCTTCACATCTTATGACCCTCAGGGCCAATTGGGCCCGGATGGATTGGCTCTGGATGGCGAAGTGGAGGACTACGTTCAGGAAAGCCTCAGCCTAGGCAACCGGGTCTGGCTGGATGACGGCTCTGGTGGAGGGTTAGCCAACAACGGCCAGCAGGATGGTTCAGAAGCCGGAATCCAGGGTGTCACCTTGGAACTCTACACCGCTTCCCAGACACCGGGCGTGGATACACCCCTGGCTGTGACCACAACCGATTCAAACGGGGATTACCTGTTCACCGGTTTAACTCCGGATGATTATATTGTTTACATCCCTCCCAGTAATTTCGCTTCAGGGCAGCCGCTTGAAGATCTGATTTCTTCCTTTGGAGCCGGTATTCCAAATGACGACCTAGATCAGGAAGATGATGAGAATGGCATTGATGACAGCCAGCCTGAAGTAAACGGCATTGTCAGCGGTCCTATGACTCTGGACTTTGGTACAGAACCAATATTTGAAGACGGTGATCCAAATTCCAACCTGACAATGGATTTCGGCTTTATTTACGGCGCTAGCCTGGGCGATTACGTCTGGTTCGAACTCTAACACAAACGGCATCCAGGATGAATTCAGCACCGGAATCCCTGGTGTTACTGTAAACCTCTATACCTCCGACCAAACCCCCGGCGTGGATCCACCGGTTGCGACCACCACCACGGATGTTAACGGCTATTACCTTTTTGACAACCTCTACCCCGGCGATTACATCGTCGAATTCCTGCCGCTGGCCGGTTTCACCATCAGCCCCCAGGATCAGGGCGCCGATGACACAAAAGACAGCGATGCTGATCCGGTAACGGGCTTGACCCAGACCATTACCCTGGATATCGGCGAGAACGACCTGACCTGGGACGCCGGCCTGTACCAAGCCACCGATCTCGAAATCTTAAAAATCTGCGATGACGCTGTTGCAGGGGAACTCGTCACCTGCACCATCACTGTGATCAACAACGGCCCTGCCCTGGCGCAAAATGTAGATGTTAAAGATCTACTGCCTCCCGGGGTGGATTGGATCAGCGGAGATGCTTCCCAGGGCGTCTGCGTCAGCGGAATCTGCCAGCTCGGTGACATCCCCGACCAAGGGATTATAACGATTACAGTAATTGGTGAAGTAGGGAGTGATGTTCTACCGGGTGATTTAACCAACGAAGCTACGCTATTCTCCGACACTCCGGATGATATTACCGAAAATAACAGTGTCTCAGCAGATTTCACCGTTGAGACCCTGGCCGACATCCAGGTCACCAAGGTAGATCTCAAGGACCCGGTCGGTCCCACCGAAGGCTTCCTGTATGAACTCGAAGTCACCAACCTCGGTCCTTCCGTCGCCCTCAACGTGGTCGCTACTGACACCCTCGACACCAATGTCACCTTCTCCAGCGCCAGCGAGGGCTGCCTCCACAACGGCGTCAACCCCGGCGGCACCGTCACCTGCACCGCCCCGTCCCTCCAGGCCGGCGAGACCGTCGATTACCTGATCGCCGTCACCGTCAATGACGTCAACGTCGAACTGGTGCCTTCCCTGACCAACAGCGTCTCCGTCGATGCCGATACCCCCGAAGATCCCGGCGACCTGGAGAACAACTCCGACAGCGAACTCACCGCAGTCGAGACCCCGCTCGGCCCGGTCGCTGACCTGGCCATCACCAAGTCGGACGACCCGGACAGCGTCGTCGCAGGCGAACTGGTCACCTACACCCTCACCGTCACCAACAACGGGCCCTCCGTCGCCTCCAACGTGCGCGTCCTCGAACTGCTGCCCTTCGGCACCACCGCACTCTCCATGACCCCCGATAACCCGGATGCCGACGTTACCGATGAGCACTGCTCCCTGGGCGGTTCCTGCTACCTCGGAAAGATGGAGGTGGGTGCCACCGCCACCATCGAGGTCGTCCTGCAGGTCAACCCCGGCTTCCAGGGCAGCTCCCTCACCAACACCGCCTCCGTTTCCGCCGACCAGGCTGATACCAACCCGGCTAACAACATCGCCGTCGAACCCACCGACGTGGCACAGGCGGCTGACCTGTCCATCCAAAAGGTCGACCTGACCGACCCGGTCATCGCAGGCGAGATCATCCTCTACCAGATCGAAGTCACCAACAACGGGCCCTCCGATGCCCAGGATGTGGAGGTCACCGATGACGTGCCCACCGGCACCGACTTCGCCAACGCCTCCCCGGGATGCTCCGAATCCGGCGGCACCGTCACCTGCAACCTCGGCACCATCCCGGCCGGGGAGAGCAAGTCCGTCTGGGTCGAAGTCCGCACCGACCAGGGCCTGCCTGACCCAACCACCGTAACCAACACCGCCGGGGTCACCAGCCCGACAGACCCGGGTGCACTGCCAGGTAACCCCAAAGAAGATTCCGAAGACACCCTGGTCAACCAGTCGCCCCTCAACCCAACCGACCTGATGATTGAAAAGTCCGGCGATCCCCCAACGGTCGTCGCCGGTGAGACCCTCACCTACACCCTCACCGTCACCAACAATGGCCCCGCAGACGCCACCAGCGTCGTCGTCGTGGACGCACTCCCGTCAGGCGTCTCCTTCGTCAGCGCCGAGGCAGACAAACCCGGCTCCTCCTGCAGCCAGGGCGTCACCTGCGCCCTGGGCGATATGCTTGTGGATGAAGTGGTCGATATAACCATCGTGGTTAACGTCGACAGCAGCCAGGTCGACAACCTGCTCAACAACGCCCGCGTCCAGGCTTCCAACCCAGACAGCGTTCCCGCTAACAACTGGGATGACGAGACCACCATCGTGGACGAGCAGGCTGACCTGTCCGTAACCAAGTCCGCCGATCCCAGCCCGGCTGTGCCCGGCGAACCCCTCACCTACCAGATCGTGGTCAGCAACGCCGGTCCCTCCGATGCCCTGGATGTGCTCGTCACAGACACCCTCCCGCCCGGAGTGACCCTGATCACCGCCACCCCGGCTGCCAGCGGCGGCCCGCCCACCTATTCCTGGACCCTGCCGGTTGTCCCGGCTGGGGAATCGGAAACCATCACGGTAGTCGTCGATGTCGGCTCCGGTGTAACCGCCAGCCTGGTCAACACTGTCCAGGCAAACAGCAGCACCACCCCCGACCCCGGGCCCGGTGAGAACCTGTTTGAACTCACCACCCCGGTCGACCCGCTGGCGGACCTCGAATTGAACAAGGACGCCACCCCAACCGTCAGCGCAGGCGGCGTGATCACCTACGACCTGACCGTTTTCAACCACGGCCCCTCCGATGCCCAGAGCGTGGTCGTCACAGACACCCTGCCCGCCGAAGCCGCTTTCATCAGCGGCACAGACTGCGCCGAGACATCAACCGGCAGCGGCATCGTCGAATGCGGCCCGCAGCCCGTCCCGGCTGGCTCCAGCTACAGCTGGTCCTTCACCGCCCAGGCTGATCCCGCCATCCTGCCAGGCTCCAGCCTGGAGAACACCGCTGTAGTCGACAGCGCCACCCCCGACAGCGATCCCTTCAACAACAGCGATGACGCCGACACTTCCATCGTCAGCCAGGCTGACCTCGGCCTCACCAAGTCCTGCGCCGATCCGGTCAACGCCGGAGACCAGGTGGTTTGCACCATTGAAGTGACCAACTCCGGCCCATCCGTCGCCAATAACGTTGATGTCAAGGACCTGCTCCCAGAGGGTATGTCCTTCGTCAGCGGCGTGGTCACACAGGGCGACGGCGTCTGCGTCAGCGGCATCTGCCAGCTCGGCGATATCAGCGTTGGCGAAACCGTGGTCATCGAGATCACCGCAGAGGTCGACAGCGGCCTTGATGCAGGCGACTACACCAACACCGCCACCGTGTTCTCCGATTCGGAAGACACCAACCCGACCAACGACAGCGCCAGCGATGACATCACCGTCGAGACCCTGGCTGACATCCAGGTCACCAAGGTCGACCTCAAGGACCCGGTCGGTCCCACCGAAGGCTTCCTGTACGAACTCGAAGTCACCAACCTCGGTCCTTCCGTCGCCCTCAACGTGGTCGCCACCGACACCCTCGACACCAACGTCACCTTCTCCAGCGCCAGCGAGGGCTGCCTCCACAACGGCGTCAACCCCGGCGGCACTGTCACCTGCACCGCCCCGTCCCTCCAGGCCGGCGAGACCGTCGATTACCTGATCGCGGTCACCGTCAATGACGTCAACGTCGAACTGGTGCCTTCCCTCACCAACAGCGTCTCCGTCGATGCCGATACCCCCGAAGATCCCGGCGACCTGGAGAACAACTCCGACAGCGAACTCACCGCAGTCGAGACCCCGCTCGGCCCGGTCGCTGACCTGGCCATCACCAAGTCGGACGACCCGGACAGCGTCGTCGCAGGCGAACTGGTCACCTACACCCTCACCGTCACCAACAACGGGCCCTCCGTCGCCTCCAACGTGCGCGTCCTCGAACTGCTGCCCTTCGGCACCACCGCACTCTCCATGACCCCCGATAACCCGGATGCCGACGTTACCGATGAGCACTGCTCCCTGGGCGGTTCCTGCTACCTCGGAAAGATGGAGGTGGGTGCCACCGCCACCATCGAGGTCGTCCTGCAGGTCAACCCCGGCTTCCAGGGCAGCTCCCTCACCAACACCGCCTCCGTTTCCGCCGACCAGGCTGATACCAACCCGGCTAACAACATCGCCGTCGAACCCACCGACGTGGCACAGGCGGCTGACCTGTCCATCCAAAAGGTCGACCTGACCGACCCGGTCATCGCAGGCGAGATCATCCTCTACCAGATCGAAGTCACCAACAACGGGCCCTCCGATGCCCAGGATGTGGTCAGGTCACCGACGACGTGCCCGCCGGCACCGACTTCGCCAACGCCTCCCCGGGATGCTCCGAATCCGGCGGCACCGTCACCTGCAACCTCGGCACCATCCCGGCCGGGGAGAGCAAGTCCGTCTGGGTCGAAGTCCGCACCGACCAGGGCCTGCCTGACCCAACCACCGTAACCAACACCGCCGGGGTCACCAGCCCGACAGACCCGGGTGCACTGCCAGGTAACCCCAAAGAAGATTCCGAAGACACCCTGGTCAACCAGTCGCCCCTCAACCCAACCGACCTGATGATTGAAAAGTCCGGCGATCCCCCAACGGTCGTCGCCGGTGAGACCCTCACCTACACCCTCACCGTCACCAACAATGGCCCCGCAGACGCCACCAGCGTCGTCGTCGTGGACGCACTACCGTCAGGCGTTTCCTTCGTCAGCGCCACCCCCTCCCAGGGTACCTGCAATGAAGGCGTCACCTGCGCTCTCGGCGATCTGGCGGATGGAGCGGTCGCAACCATCACTATCGTCGTGAATGTCAATTCTGATCAGTTTGAACCATTAATAAATTATGCTCGAGTACAGGCTTCTAATCCTGATACAGATCCAGAAAACAATGAGGACAATGAAGTCAGCCTAATTACACCAGTTGAGACTATCGCTGATGTTGCTATCGAAAAAGTAGCTGATCCTGATCCTGCTATCCCAGGGGAAGAGCTTGTATATGAAATCACTGTTACTAATTTCGGTCCTTCTGATGCGCCCAATGTGATAATTAATGAGAATGTTCCCCAAGAATTGGAAAGCGTGGTCGTCCAATCCAGCAAGGGAACTTGTTATGCTGTCGATGAGGATACCCATAGCCATGTTTGTGAAATTGGGACAATGGCAGTCGATGAAGTTGTGATCATAACAGTAACAGGAATAGTTGCGGGCGATACAACTAATCCGTTAACCAACACGGCTTGGATCAGTGACTGTGGATGCACGACTAATCCTGACGACAATAACGATGTCTCGATCATAACACCTGTTGAGCCTAACGCTGATCTGGCAATAAACAAATCTGCGACAGCAACTGCTGAAGCAGGAGGCGTGATCACATACACAATCGATGTGATCAACTACGGTCCATCGACTGCAACAGGAGTTGTGATAACGGATACCTTCCCGGCAGGCGTCACGCCTCAGATACCCGTTTCGCCCCAAACCGAATGCAGCGTTACCGATGTGGATGAAGCGGTATGTGATGGGTTTGATCTATTATCCGGTGAAACCGCCAGCTTCACGTTATGGGCGGATGTTGATGCCGGTATCGTGCCTGGATCAAGTCTGGAAAACGTCGCAGTCGTCGGATCAGAAACTGCAGACAAGAATCCATTTAACAACCAGGATGACGCAGATACCTCAATTATCAGCGAAGCGGACCTGGGTGTAACAAAGACCTGCGCCGATCCGGTTAATGCCGGCGAACAGGTGGTTTGCACTATCGAGGTAACCAACTATGGGTCCATCCGTTGCTGATAATGTGGATGTCAAAGACCAGCTCCCGCAGGGTATGACTTTCGTAAGCGGAGAGATTACCCAGGGCGACGGCGTCTGCGTCAGCGGCATCTGCCAGCTTGGCGATATCGGTGTTGGCGAAACCGTGGTCATCGAGATCACCGCCGATGTCGATAGTGGTCTTGAAGCTGGAGACTACACCAACACCGCAACGGTTTTCTCCGATTCTGGAAGACACCAACCCGAGCAACGACAGCGCCAGCGATGACATCACAGTTACAACCAGCGCGGATGTGAGCATAGAAAAGATCGATCTGGCTGACCCGGTAGGACCGACTGAGGGCCTGATCTACCAGATCACTGTCTCCAATGCTGGGCCTTCGGATGCACAGGACGTGTTCAGGTTATCGATACCCTTGACCCGGATGTCAACATTCTCATCCGCCAGCCCAGAGTGCTTCTTAAGCGCTGCGAATGAAGTTACCTGCAATGCTAGTACATTACCTGCCGGGCAGAGTGTCAGCTTCCTGGTCGCGGTAACCGTGAAGGATATCCCGCCGCCAGACACGCTCACAAATAGTGTCATTGTCAGTTCGACAACTTCCGACCCGGATGGAACAAATAACAGCGCCACGAGGATACATCGGTTGAAGAACAACTTGGCCCGGTTGCAGACCTTGCTATCACCAAATCAGCCGATCCCGCATCCGTGTACGCAGGAGAGAATGTTTCTTACACAATCACTGTCACTAACAATGGCCCTCAGGTAGCGACGAACGTACGGGTACAGGATCTGGTCCCATTTGGTACATCTGTTGTGAGTCTGGATGTCAGCAACCCCGACAATGTCGACGCGTATTGTTCATCAAGCGGTTCCTGCTTCCTGGGGACAATGAATGTTTCCACGGTTGCGACGATCTCAATGGTTCTGCAAGTCAACTCCGATTACCTGGATCCAACCCTGGTGAACACCGCCCATGTCACCGGAGACCAAGCTGAATTCGATCCCGCCAACAACATCGCTGATTCGACTGTGAATGTATCAACCAGCGCGGACCTGTCAATCACCAAAATCGACCTGGTTGACCCGGTCAACGCCGGCGAGAACATCCAGTATGAGATCCAGGTTGCCAATAACGGGCCTTCGGATGCCCAGGATGTCGAAATTACCGACGGTGTACCTGCTGGCACTACCTTCCAGAGTGCTTCGCCAGGCTGCTCGCTCCAGTTCGGGGCTGTTGTGTGCAGCCTTGGACCGTGACGGCCGGTGAGTCAACCACAGTCATGATCCAGGTCAGGACTGACCCGAGCACTCCGCATGGCACCGACATCGATAACACCGCAACTGTCTCCAGCAGCACCCCCGAATTCAATCCAGGCGATGAATCTGCCAGTACAACCACAACTGTAAACCAGTCGCCTTATGGAGCGACGGACCTCTCCATTCAAAAGAGCGACAGCCCCGACCCGGTTATCGCGGGCGAGAATCTCACCTATACCCTGGTCGTGACCAACAACGGTCCCGCACCAGCGACAGGAGTCCAGGTGGTTGATTCGCTGCCGGCTGGAGTTAGCTATGTGACTTCCAGTTCGACCAAAGGAGCTTGCTCGGCAGGTGTGCTCTGCCTGATCGGGGATATGGCAGTTGGCGAAAGTGTGACAATCACCATCATCGTCAGGGTTGACAGCGATTTGACCTCCGGTTTGAGCAACCTTGCTTTCGTGTCATCATTAAACCCGGATTCCAATCCTGACAATAATGACGATACAGAATTAACTATCGTAAATCTTTCAGCTGATCTGAGTGTGACCAAGACAGCGGACCCCTCAATTGCAACCCCTGGGGCAGGTTTAAGCTACGAGATCGTGGTGACAAACCAGGGTCCGTCCCTGGCGCAAAATGTCACAATCCAGGACTTGCTGCCACCCGACCTGAACAACAACACCGCTTCATCCAGCCAGGGTTCATGCAGCATAACGAGCGACTCTATCCTTAACTGCAACCTGGGTAATATCCCTGCCGGTGAACAGGTCATCGTAACTGTAACTGGGACGGTTGCAAGCGATGCCACCGAAACACTCACGAACTATGTAAGCGTGGTCTGCCAACCTTCTGAACCCAATTACCCAACCTCATGTGAAGACAACGAACAGTTCGTCGACACAGAAGTGAGCGCCAATGCCGACCTGAGCCTTGTAAAAACGGTCAGCAGTCCGCAGGTCGCAGGGGGCGAGATTTTCACATACACTATCACAGTCCAGAATGCCGGCCCCTCGCTCGCCCAGAACGTGGTCGTAACTGACACGCTTGACACAGGTGTCGATTATGTAAGCGCCGTGCCAATCCCGCTCAGCCAGCCTGATCCTGTTGTCTGGAACCTGGGCAGCTTGAATGCCGGTGAATCGAGACTGATTGAACTGGTTGTCCAAGCCCAGGCTGACCTACCGAACGGGCGGCTGCTGGTCAATTCAGCAGTTGTTGACAGCAGCACAGAGGACAGCAACCCAGGCAATAACAGCGATGATGCCCAAAATCAGGTATTTAGCGAATCAACCATAACAGTTGAGAAGACTGCCAGTTCAGATCCTGTAAAAGCCGGAGAATCACTGGTTTACACGATTAATGTACACAACAGCGGCCCGTCTACATCCTGGGATGTAGAAATCAAGGACCTGCTGCCGGATGGATTGACCCTTGTGGATGTTTCAAGCACGCAGGGTCTCTGCATCGGAAATCCGGATATCATCTGCCAGATTGGTGACATGCCAGCTGATTCAGATGTTGTGATCACTATCGAAACCACAGTTGACTCTGACGTCCCGGATGGAACCCAGATATGCAATACCGCGGTTAAGTTCCCGCAGGAGTTGGAAAATCCGGATGGTTCCAGCGAGGTATGCGTGGACGTCCAAGCCGAAGCCGATCTCAGGATTGAAAAAGCGGATTCGAAAGACCCGGTCAATGCCGGCGAGCAGTTCACCTACACAATTACGGTTGAAAACCTGGGTCCTTCGGATGCACAAGCTGTCACTGTCAGTGATACCCTGCCAGCTGAATTGAACTTTATCTCAGCCAATCCAGTTCAGAACAGCGGGCCCAATCCGCTTACCTTGGAACCTGGGTGTGGTTCAGGTCAGGTGCTGAAAAGGTAATTGTGGTCACTGTCCAGGCAAAAGGGGACGCCTCTGGAACGGTTACCAATTCTGTTTCGGTATCCAGTACGACAACCGATCCAGTCACGAGCAACAACACTGATGACGAAAATACAACAATCACCTACAACCAGACCGATCTCTCCATAACCAAAGTCGGTCCAACGGATCCAGTCGTTCGCGGTTCACAGTTTGATTACACTATCACGGTGCTCAACTCCGGCCCCGCAGTCGCCACCAATGTGATAGTCACCGACACTATCCCCAGCGATGTCAGTTTTGTGTCTGCTACTCCCATCCCAGACAGCGGTCCTTACAAGATAGTCTGGAACCTGGGTTCTATCCAACCCGGTCAGTCAAAGGTGATTGACATGACCGTATATGTAGAACCCTGGGCAACGGAAGAATTCACCAATACGGTAACAACAACAACGGATACAGTGGAGACAGATTACAGCAATAATGATGCCAGTGCCACTGTGTTCGTACCTGGTGGCACGGCTGTCACAATGACTGACTTCGCTGTAGCAGATATTGTCCAACAAAAGATTACCATCCAGTGGACGGTTGTCAATGAGATCGATATTTATGGTTACAAGGTATACCGGTCTGATGTCAACGACTTCAGTAATTCTGATTTTATCCACTTCGAAGATGCGACCGGCGACGGGACTTACACCTTCACCGATACACCTCCGCATAACAGCATGTGGTACTACTGGTTGACGGTCGTATCGAACTCCGGTAACGAGAGCAGTCCATACGGACCATTGACAGCTTCCAACAATACGTTATTCTTGTACTTCCTGCCAAATCTACTGAGGTAAACTATATGGAATGGTAGTTAACAAATTTTACCGGTGGTTCGCAGCCCTTATATTTCTGGGGCTGATTGCCGGAGGCAGCGGCGGGGTGAAAGCCTCTCCGCCCGCCTCCGGCTCTAATTTTACGGTTGATCAAACCGAGAACGGCTTGATCATCAATTGGACTGTCCCTGCTCCAGAGATCTTCACCGATCCTGATGGAAAGGTACGCGTTTTAATCGCCGGATTTATCCTGGGGGATGATCCAGGGCATTACCTACTGCCCGCTGCGAGCAAGCTGATCGGGCTGCCCATAATTTCCGAACCAGAATTAACAATCTTGGAAATTGACCAGTCAACAATTCCGCTGCAAGGAGAGCTGGCATATGCACCGGTTCCAGAAGGTGTGACCAGAAACTCTGATGGATTAGTAATTGGGGGGGATATGTCACTGGCAGAAAAACCTGTTGAAAAAACATATGAACCAGTTGAGTTCGAAATCCTGGGTGTAATGCGGGGTTTTAATCTGGCTAGGCTTACTTTCTACCCGGTCATGCCAGAAGGAGACCATCTGAGAGTTATCTCAAACATCAAGTTCTCTGTTAATTATCCTGCCGGAGCGCCGCGTTCTTTAAACCCATCAGCTCCATCTGACACGCTCCAGGAAACCTTAATGAGAAAGGTGATTAATCCTGATCATCTCCAATTTTCTTCTCCAGGTACAGTTGGTTTAAAATCACCCACTCCCGGCGCTTCAGCCGTAAACGGTCAGGCTATTATCAAGGTTAACCAGCGCGGCATTACAAAAATAACTTACGCAGAACTCAGCAGCAAGGGAATGCCAATAACAATTCCAGGAAATGTCCATATGTACCGCTCCGGTGAGAAACCCGGTGATCCAGAGCAAGAAATTGCACTTATCCAGGATGATCCCAACAGTCGTTTCTTATTTTACGCTGATCCGCGTTTCAGCCGCTGGACGGATTACGATACTTATATATTGCAGGAAGAAACCAGCCCCGGTCTGCGTATGGGCTCACGCTCCGCAAATCCATCCGGTGTTCCAGCCGGTAGCGCTTATGTAAAACTTGATCAGGAGCAGAATAATATCTACTCCCCGGATTGCTACTGCGGCTCACTGCCGCTTGTTCGGGGCGGTGACCGCTGGGTCTGGGAGGATATAAAAATCCCTTATGGGGGTTCAACTTCAAGATCCTATAACTTTAACTTACCTACTGTCGATACTTCAAAACCTGCTGTGCTTACATTGTGGCTGCTGGGTTATACAGATGTGATCGACAATCCTGACCACCAGGTCGAAGTCCGCATAAATGGAAACTTATTGAGCCCTGTAATAACCTGGGATGGGAAAGAGGCAGTCCAGCAGCAGTTGACTATACCTGCATCAAAATTAATTGAAGGCACAAATACTTTAGGGTTGTCCATACCGGGAATTGTGGATGTCGAAGGGATGTACCTGGATGCCTATACAGTCGAATATGGTCTCGGTGATGCGGTCATCCAGGGGTCGCTTTATTTTGAAGGAGAAACGACCAAAAAAGCCTATACAATCCGCTTCCGGGAAGCCGGAGATCCGCCTAATTTTTTAGCCTTTGACGTGACCGATCCTAAAAATCCTCTCAAATTGACCGGTGTTAGTATCCAGAGTCTATACACAACCGTAGCGGATACCAGCAGTGGCGGCAAACACGCCTACTTTTTTACCTACACCGAAGGCATTAAATCGCCTGTAAGCATTGGGAAAAAAGAGAACCTTACAGATTCAAATGCGGATTATGTCATTATTTCTCATCCAGATTTTTTATCAACCCTGACGCCGCTGGTAAACCTGCGCCGGTCGCAGGGCAGAACTGTAGCAGTTTTTGACGTATTTGACATCTACGACAACTACAGCTGGGGTAAACCTTTGCCGGAAGGGATCCACGCTTTTTTATCGGATGCCTACCATAATTGGAACATTCCACCATTATATGTTCTGTTAGTGGGTGACGGCACAAGCGATCCGAAAGGCTACGACCCCGACAGCACCCAGACATACATCCCTCCGTACCTGGTCGATGTCGATCCCTGGGCGGGCGAGACTGCGGCAGACAACCGCTTCGTCACAGTCGATCCGCCGGGAGACGAGAATGACATCCTGGCGGATATGTTGATCGGCCGTCTACCAGTTAACAGTACTGTTGAAGCGAACACTGTCATTAATAAGATCGCAAATTATGAGACTAGCCCGCCTTCAGGCGACTGGCAGAAAACAATCAGCTTTGTCACAGACGACCCGGATAATCCGGGATATCCCAATCAACAATTTCCCGGCCGATGCCCTTCATATTGATAACAACTATACACCGGCTGCATATGACACTTTCCATATAAATTACCCAACCGGAGGGGATCCGAACAATACCAGAACCCAAATCCGGAACCGCTGGAATACCGGCACGGCAATTATGCTCTATATTGGTCACGGCGCAATTAAAAGGTGGGGAAAGACGGGCGAAGGATTCTGGCTCCTGGACGACCTGAGCAGTCTAACTAACGGAGCTAAGCAGCCCTTCCTGTTTGACATGACCTGCCTGACAGGTAAATTCCAGGCTTTCGAGGACCCGACCCTCGCTGAGAGTACTCTGCGTGATTTTTCAGATAAAGGCGCTGCTGCTGTTTGGGGACCGACCGGTCTGGGAGTCGCCACCGGGCACGTCCAGCTGGCTGAAGGGTTGTTCAGCGAGATCTTTTCTGGCTACCCCACAGATCTCGGAAAAGCTACCCTTGCTGGCAAGATCGACCTGCTGACTGATAAACCGTATTACGACGACCTGGTAGATACCTACGTTCTGTTCGGCGACCCGGCTACAAAATTACAGATTGCTGATCTGGTAGAAAAGTTCATTTATCTTCCGCTGATTCTTAAACCTTGATCGCAGAATAATCCAGTTAAATAATACGACCTCAATTGAAATACACAAATTGAGGTCTTTTCTGTCGGGGCGCCGGGATTCGAACCCGGGGCCTCTTGCACCCCATGCAAGCGCGCTAGCCGGACTGCGCCACGCCCCGAACTGCTGGCTGGAATTATAGCCCAGAAGGGGGTTCCTTGCAATCCTGCCAATGGCTTTGCGCATTTGAAATGGAGTTACTCTCCAGGTTTAAACATCGAAATGACTATGCGCAGAAAGTTTGGGCTGAAAATTAGAACACATCTTGGGTATAATCACAAAAAGGTCTAAAGTCTCTCTGAACCCTGATATTTATGCGTTTCTTCCTGGTAATCCTATGGGTAATTTTTTCACTTTCGGCATGCAGCCTGCTATCCGGAATCGAAGCAGATTTATCCTTTTCTGAACAGTTTAACCAAACCCTGGAACCAACAAACAATACCGTTGCTGAAAGCCTGCTGTTTGTCTCCCACCCTTCAAGGACAGCAACTCCTTCAAAGACTCCAAAACCCAGCTCGACTCCAACCTTTACCCCTACAGCAACCATAACACCAACCGCCAGCCCAACCCCCCAATTTGAATTATGCTCGCCCCTGGCGCCGCACTCCATAGCAGATCTGGCGCAAATTATCTCCGATCCCTTCCGCCCGCCCCCGCCCGGCAAGGATTTCCGCCATCACGGGGTTGATTTCGCCCACTACCGGTTCGGCGGATTGGAGACAATTCAGGGAGTGGTTGTACAGTCGATTCTACCCGGGGAAGTTTCAGCGGCAATCAGCGATTCCTACCCGTTTGGAAATCTGGTCATCATTGAAACCCCGATTCGATTCCTGCCTGATGAGCTCAGCGATTCCCTCCAGCTGGACCGCGAGAAATCACTGTATACCCTTTATGCCCACCTCGAGAACCCCCCTGAAGTGAACATTGAACAGCAGGTCGAATCCTGTACTCCGATTGGGACGGTGGGGAAAAGCGGCAACGCCGGCATTTACCACCTGCACCTGGAAACCCGCAGCGGGGTGCCAGGAGCGCAATTCCCGGTAATGGGATATTATCTTGGCGATCTTACCGACGAACAGAAAACCTATTACGAGTTGTGGCGTATCAGCGGTGAATTTCAGCTCCTGGATCCTATGGCGATCCTGGATCAAAAATGGGCGCCCGCCTCGCAGTAAAAACTAAACGCCTGTCTGCTACAATCGATCCGGCATGAATAATATAGCAGGGACTGCCAGCAGCGTGACAATCGCGCTCCAGATATAGACCTGTTCGAGCCCAAACAGGTCCCCCAGATATCCAATCGCAACCAGGGCGACAGGGCGGATGAGAAAAGCCAGCATTATATACAACCCATTCCCAACAGCCCGGTTATTCGGCAACTGGTCCTGAACCATTGCCAGCATCACCGGCCCGGTAGAGAGCACAAAAAAACCCAAAGCTGCCAGCAATGGAATTAAAAATCCAGCCCTCAAACCAAACAAACAGATACATCAGCAGGGCTGATATTATTGTGGCGATTAGCAGAATTCTTTTTCGGCCGAAAATATCGCTCAAAGTCCCGCTGACCAGCGCCCCGGCAACTCCAGCAAGTTCTAGCAAAGAAAGTGCCCCTCCTGCAATCCACAGTGTAGCGCCAAGCCCTTTCATATATATTGGCAGGTAAACGGTCAGGATATTTACGCCAAAACTCCTGAAAAAGATAACAAAGAATAACGGTAGGAAAAATATCTTTAAAACCGGCAATATGCTGTGGAAACTTCCAGGCGCTTCCATCCGTGCCGGGATATGGCGCAGGCGGAAATAGAGAATTAATGTCGCAGCCCAACCAAGAAACACGATCCGGTAAAAACCGTCCAGAGTCCAGGTCGATACAGCCCAGACAGCCAGCAGCGGACCTACTGCTCTTGCCAGCTCTCCGGCTGCCATAAATAAACTCATGCCCTTGCCAATCTGGTCCCCAGCTAGCCGCCCTATCATCGCCGGCGCCGGAGCATGATAGCATGCCACGCTTATCCCGGTTGCGAACAATATTATTGCAATCCCAAAATAGCTAGATGCAAAACCAAGACTGCTGATCAGGGTCGCGGTTAGAGCAGGAGCCAAAATTACGAAATACCGCAAACTGACCTTATCAGCCAGATAACCGATAAATGGGGTTAATACCGCCGGAATTTGCAAGATGGCAGTCAGTGTGCCCACCATGGTCAGTGACAATGAGAGTTTATCAATTAATACAGGCAGTAAAGCAGGTACGGCTGCAGTGTAAGTATCGTGAACAAGATGGGAGCCAACTATCGGCAGCACATTTTCCGTTTGAAATTCTTTCGACTTGATCTGCGTTATCGGGATCGAATCCGTTGCCATCTGGTGTGTTTTCTATTTATTTCTTGATTAAAATGTAGAGTAAACAATTGCGCTATTATAAATGCTAAACCAAATCCGAAGACAGGAGATTTATCCCCTTTTGGATATGAATGGATATGATTAAGATAGAGGATTCTTACTGGATAGTTAATGACCGTTTTATGGCTGGAGAATATCCTGGCTCGATTGATGGACAAACTGCACTTGCTAAACTGAAATGGCTGCTGTCGAAAGACATCAATTTTTTTATCAACCTGACCGAACCGGGGGAATATGGATTAATACCTTATGAAACTTTATTTCGGAAGATCCATAGGTGAGGATAAAGTTCAGGTCGTTTGCAGGAATTTTCCAATTCTGGATATGAGCACACCAGCGGTATCCACAATGAAGCTGATCCTGGACACTATTGATAATGCCCTCCAGGCTGGAAAAAACATTTACCTGCATTGCTTCGGCGGAATTGGGCGTACCGGGACGGTAGTTGGCTGCTTCCTTGTCCGCCATGGAATGGAGCCGCAGAAAGCGCTGGAAAAAATCGCACTTCTCCGCAAAAACACCCCGGATGGCTGGCGCCCATCACCGGAGACTTTCAAACAGCGCCAGATGGTATTGAAGTGGCAGGAAAAATCCAACAAATAAACTGCGTTATATAAGAGTCAGAAAAATTTTAATTCGCGCCTCTTCGCCTTTTTCCCAAATCAGACCAGGTGATATAATCCGCTGCATGTCTGAAATGGAAATCGATCTGAACCGCCAGATAGAAGCCAAAAAATATTCGCGCATCCGGCATCGCTTGATGGCTGTGGATATTCTGATAGGAGGCTTATATACAATTGCCTGGTTGAATTTCGGCTGGTCACAGCAGTTGAAAGAATGGTTATCAGGTTTTACCAGCAGCGATTGGCTGTTGGTGGCGGGATTTGGGATCCTGTTCGGGGGAATTTATTACCTGCTGACCCTGCCTATTTCATTTTACGAAGGATTCCTGCTGCCCCACCAGTTTGGTATGTCCAATCAATCAAGAAGCGAATGGGCCGCCGACCAGGCTAAAGGATTGGCAATCGGGGTATTCCTGGGGGGATTATTGCTGGAAATTATATATGCCACTCTCAGAGCAACTCCATATACATGGTGGATTTGGGCAGGTTTGATCCTATTGGTTTTTAATGTCATCCTTGCAAATCTTGCCCCAGTCCTATTATTCCCCATCTTTTACAAATTCGTTCCTCTCGAGGATGAATTTGAAGAATTGGCTGACCGGCTTATCCGTTTAGCCAGAGAGGCGAACACATATGTTCAAGGAGTGTTTAAGTTTGACATGAGCCGGCGTACAAACGCCGCAAACGCAGCTCTGACAGGACTGGGCAATACTCGCCGGATCATTCTGGGGGATACACTGCTTGAGAAGTTCACAAACGATGAAATTGAAACCGTCCTGGCCCACGAACTCGGCCATCATGTCCACAAAGACATACCCAAGGGGATTGTGATCGAGAGTTTTTTGACGCTTGGCGGATTGTATCTTGCCGCGCGTGCACTGGAATGGGGAACTCAGTACTACGGTTTTGAAAGTCCAGCGGACATCGCCTCCCTGCCGCTGTTCATTCTGGCCATGGGGATATACGGCTTATTGCTCATGCCGCTGACTAACGCCTATTCACGTTGGCGCGAAGTGAAAGCGGATCAATACGCATTAACCAGCACCAGAATGGGGGATGCATACGCCTCAGCATTGGTCAGACTTGCTAACCAGAACCTGGCAGATGTTGAACCGGAACCTTGGGTAGTTTTTCTGCTGCATTCACACCCGCCCCTGAATAAAAGGCTAGAAATGGCAAGAAATTTCGCCATGCAAGATTAGAAATCCTTTTTTGCCGGATAAATTAATTGTTTACTTATCAGGAATGACTATCCACAAGATCACATAAAAGAGCAGACCAGGAATCCCGCCTGGAAGGAGTGAGAGCAGAAAAAGAAGCCGGAACCACAAAGGGCTGATTCCAAAAAAATCGCCAAGTCCCCCGCAAACTCCTGCAATGATTTTATCGCTATGAGATCGCCGTAAAGGTTCTCTTGAAGCAGACATTATTTTTCCTCCAGTAGATCATACTACCACTGAGTTTAATCTTTCTTACCAGGTATACGCAAGAATAATGGTACAGTTGCAAGGGTCTATTCAATCCGCATGGCAGCCAGAGTACCATCACCGGATGGATAGATAATGCTGATCAGCCGGGGATCTTGGGCGATTTTTTCATTTAAATCCCTGATAATCTGTACATTTTCACTGACAGCCATTTCATCCAAAAGGTGGCCAAAGGCAAACACATTGTGAATCGCGATCACACCACCCATGCGGATATTTACAATAGCCCAATCAAAATAATCACTATACGTTGCTTTATCTGCATCTATAAAAACAAAATCATATGGACCATCATCGGATATTTTATTTAATAAATCCAGTGCATTACCGACTTTTAATTTCAACCAAACTGGACAGGCCAGCGTTTTCAAAACTCTTTTTCGCTATATTGGCATGTTCAGGCTCTTTTTCAATAGAAATCAGCCTTCCATTTTTTGGTAGTCCGCGGGCAATCCATATCCCGCTGTATCCCCCCAATGTACCAACCTCAACTGCCTTTACAGCGCTGCAAATTCTCACAAGGAACTGTAAAAACAATCCTTCGTCCGGTTGGATCGATATTTCCGGCAAATTATTCCGCTTTGCCAGCTCCAAAGCATACTGTAATGCTGAATCTGGTCTGGCAAATTTCTCTTCAATGTATTCGGCAGCTTGTTTGGTTTCCATCATATCCTCAATAAATGCCGGTATCCAGGGTTACTAAAAATAATTTCCAGCTTATTAATCTCAGGTTTAAAAACTTATTTTCAATGCTAAAAAAAGAAAGCCCCGTTTTTGCAGGGGCATTTTTTCTGGATTGAATATTACACCTCAAATCGAAAATCACCACTTTTCCAAGTGTACAAAATCCTCCAGTGGGTTTCGGCCTCCTTTTTCGGGAGGCGAGCTCAGAACGTTCTCATCCAGCGGATATCCGAAAGATACAGCCAGGTTAATATATCTATTTTCTGGAAGTTCCAGCAGTTGGCGCGCCTGTTCAGTCTGGTAAATTGTCGCTAGACAGGATCCAATGCCCATTTCCCAGGCTGCCAGCTGCATATAAGCAGCCGCCTGTCCGGCGTCAAACATAATGCTGGCTTTTATACCCGGATCCGGTGTGGCAATGACCACAGCAAGTGCAGCGCCGGCGAGATGCCCGGCATAGGTTCCTAATTTTGAAAGTGCCTCCAATCGATCTTTATCCGTTATGACAATAAAATCCCATGGTTGAGAATTCTTGGATGATTGCGATCTACGTCCGGCATTCAGGATCGAATTTATCACTTCTCCAGACAGCGGTTCATCCCGAAAATTTCTTACAGCTCTTTTATACTTGATCGCTTCAGATACTTTCACTTCACTCCAATTACTGAATACATCCTGTCGAAATCGACATTTTCATTTAGAAGAGCCTGGAACATCTCAAGTTTCTTAGTTTGCCCCAGCCGGGTTTTTCCGTAAATTGTCTCAATTTTTTCAACAGTTTCCATTGTATTTAATCGCACAAGTAAGACTGCAACTCCAAATTCTTCCGCCTGCCTGATTATCAATGGACTGGGGTGCAGATTCCCCGTCAGCACCAGGCATACCGTTGAAGTCTCTAAAGCTGCCAGTTGAATATCAGTTCGATCGCCTCCTGTAATCACCGCTTTGTGGGCATATTTTCTGAACCTGCTCAAAGCCGCTTCAGCGGTCATGGCTCCGACTGTCAGATTTTCTACCATTGATTGGGGGCGGTAATACTTCGTCAATATTTCAGCGTTAAGAACGTCAACAAGGTCATTAACAGTCAATGCAGCCAGAGCATGCTGTTCCGGCAAGACTCCGAACACAGGAATCTGGCGCGATTCAATAAATGGAACCGCCAGTTCCGCCACGAAACCTGATACTTCCACAGGAACACGGTTGATGATTACCCCGCTCAAAGCCTCTCCAAGACGGGTTTTAGCAGTCAGAGTATCGTCCAGCAACCTGACCTGGTCTCTGTATTTGATTATCGCAATCACTTCACTACCCAAATCGAGAGCGACCTGTGGGGTTGGAAGACCAACAACATAACCTTCCCTCAAACTTCCACCACCTTCAAGCAGAAGGACATCCTGATCTCTGGCGGCTTTTTGATAAGCCTCCCGGACCAGCACCATCCGGTCCGTCTCTCCATTGCTTTTCAAATGCTCCTCCAGCAGTTCCTTTGTTAACACGACTGGAGATAACTCCCAGGGTTCAGCCGAAAGACCGAGAATTTCCTTTACAAATGCTGCGTCCTCATCTGCAATCCGCCCAGCAGAGAGCCAGGGTTGAAGGCTTAGCGGTTTTAAGTACCCTACTTTGAAACCGTCCTTCTGCAGGTGTTTTCCAATTGCCAAACATACAGCGGTTTTTCCTGAATATCGCTCCACAGATGTGATGTATAACGATTTCATATATTATCTCCTCCAACGAATCTATTCTAATACACAATCGATGATACGCCTACAAAAAATCAAATATAGCGATTATTAATTTACTCGCTGAGAATCATACGCATATCTATTGCAATAGCACCCTGGCCTTCAGTAAAAACTACCAGTGGATTAATATCCAATTCGACGATTTCCGGGAAGCCCTGGACAAGTTGCCCGATACGTAACAGCGTGTCTATGATTGCATTTTTATCAACCTGAGGTTTACCACGAACGCCATCTAGAAGAGCATGCGCCCTGATTTCTGACAGCATTCCTTCCGCATCCTCACGGGAGAATGGAGCGATCCTGAAGGTGACATCCTTTATCGTCTCTACATAAATACCACCCAGGCCAAAGGTGACCAATGGTCCAAATTGAGGATCGCGGTTCATGCCAACCAGCACCTCCACCCCACCCGCGGGCACCATCTCTTGAACAAGGCAGCCCCAAATTCGAGCTTCTGGAACATATCTCTGAGCCCTGTAAACCATTAATTCATAAGCATCAATAATCTCCTGATCATTTCTCAAACCTACCCGGACACCTCCCACATCAGTTTTATGCAGAATATCTGGAGATGCAATTTTAAGAACAACCGGGTAACCAATTTCACTGGCAATGCTTAGAGCTTCTTCGGGAGTTTTTGCGACATCCGCTTTCGGTATCCTCAACCCATAAGCCCGTAATATCTCACGTGATTCAGAATCTCCGATGGACAACCGTCCCTCAGATCGCACCCGGTCAAATGCCGTTCTTACTATAGAATCGTCAACTTTAAATGTGACATATTCCCTTTCCGGTTGCTCTAGGACCGAAAGATATTCAGCCATTGCACGGAAAGACATCGCCGCGCTTTCTGGAAACGAATAGTTTGGAACTCCCTTCTCTGTAAGAATATTTACCCCGGGCTCTACCTGTTTTTCGCCCATAAAGCAACCTAGCACGGGTTTGTCAATCTGCGTTGAGAGCAAACCTACTGCTTGAGCTGTTTTTTCAATTTCTGTCATGGCCTGAGGTGTGAGGACGACCATAATTCCATCCACATTGCTATCATGAGCAACAACCTCGAGCGCAAAACTGTAGCGGTCTGCCCTGGCATCCCCTAATACATCCACCGGGTTTGCCGCACTGGCTGCATCTGGCAAGAACTTGACAAGGGAATTAATTGTCTCGTTTTCAAAACGCGCCAGTGTCATCCCGGAGCGCTCCAATGCATCCGTGGCGAGGATTCCCGGTCCACCCGCATTTGTTATTATCGCGATCCGGTTTCCCTTAAGCAGAGGTTGATATCCAAGGGCTCTTGAAACATCGAACAATTCCTGCATTGAATTTACCCGAACTACCCCGGCTTGTTTGAATGCTGCATGGTAAGCCTGCTCTGAACCAGCTAAAGACCCGGTGTGTGAGGACACAGCCCGTGAACCGGATTGAGTTACTCCTGACTTAATCGCTACAACCGGTTTCAGGCGTGTGATTTCGCTAGCAACCCGAATAAATTCCTGCCCGTTAGGCATGCCCTCACTGTAGATCATGATTACATTTGTATCAGGGTCATTTTTCCAGGCCTGCAGAAGATCGATTTCACTCACATCAGCTTTATTGCCGAGGCTGACAAACTTGGATAACCCCAGCCTGCCAGCGAGAGCGATATCAAGAACTGCCGTACCCAATGCACCCGATTGTGACATAAATGCCATAGGACCGCTGGGCGGAGTGCCTGCGGAAAATGAAGCGTTCAGCGGAGTAAAAGTGTCAATTACACCCAGGCAGTTTGGCCCGATTAAACGTATCCCGTATTGTTTCGCGATATCAACCAGTTCAAGCTCGCGTTCCAACCCCTCGCTTCCCGCTTCCCGGAACCCAGCGCTGATGACCACAGCAGCTGTAATGCCCTTCCGGCCACATTCACGCAGCGCATCCGGAACAAAAGGGTAAGGGATAACAATAACTGCCAGATCTATAGGGTCTGGCACCTCTAATACAGATGGGTATGCCTCCAGACCGAGAATTTTGTTTGATTTTGGGTTAATCGGAAATATCTGGCCAACATTGATATAACCTCCATCCACCAGATTTTTAACCACCGAATGACCCAGTTTTGTCTCATTTGAAGAGGCGCCAATAACAGCCACTGATTTTGGCTTAAAGAAAATATTCAACATTATTATCTTTCCTGTACCGAAATTTGAACAATAGTCGTTGCTGAATTCTTGTTGTAATTTATTGATAAAATCGCAAGACGTTCCGATTTACTGAAATGTAACAGTGCCCTGTCTGGTTTGACCGTAGAAATTGGATCGAGCCGTACCCAGTCAAATTCCGGCATCTCAAATTCGTAAAACTCAACCACTTCCAGAATTCCCTTACTGGTTGAAAATGACATTACTGTACCATTAGAAGAAAATTGCTCTTTTTCAGCGCCCAAAATTGGGACATCTGAAAAAACTGGAATCCGAGTTGTGATTGTTTTAGCCGTCCCTGGGACTTTCATCATTGGTTCAGAAACAAAATTCTGAACAGTTTCTAATAAGTCAGGACCTTCTGAAGACACCACAAATTGGGCCGTCTTAATCAATCTGCTGTCAGATAATTGTGTCAGCACGGCTTGAGCAGTTTGTCCTATCCCACTCTGGTCGACTTCCGTCGCAATCGCCCGGACGGTCTCGATATATTCAAGGCTGTATTGCACTCGTGTTTCAACCGTATTCACGGATGATTGTAACCGCTCCAGTTTTTGCTCCGCATCGGTCACAACAGTACATGAGTTTATAAACAGCCAGGGAAAAAGTATCAGGAAAAAGAACAACTTGCTACGATGAAATGTCATTGGGTTTGTGAAATTGATAACTTTCCTTTTTAATTTATTATACCTGCTGCCACGGAATCAAGACCCATTATGTCCTGAAGATCCAGGTATTGAAGCATTTCACCCTGAATACAACTTTTTCCGGGCACTTTAATATATCGACCATTTCTGCGGCTGTCCCTAAGATCATACTCTGATCTCACAATTCCTTGCTGGACTTCTTTCCTCCGGTTCTGACCTTGACTTTTCGATTACTTCTTCCGGATTTCGACCTTAAATACAATCTGCCAGAAAACCACGGCATAAATCTGTGACACTTCTTCCGTATTCAATTTTATTAAAAGTATCCAGGTACGCGTTCCTGCCAAAATGCGCCTGATCCAAGCGAATATCTTCCACTTATTCAATTCAATCAGAATTGAATAATAAAAGATTTAATTTATTAACCAAATTCTCTGATGAATTCTTCTGCTCTCTTAACGAGGTTGGTGTTTCCTACATAAAATGGTGTCCGTTGATGCAGTGATTCGGGTAAGACATCTAGAATGTTTTTCACCCCATTTGAAGCGTACCCTCCCGCCTGTTCGATGATAAAAGCAAGTGGATTCGCTTCATACATCAGTCGCAGTTTTCCATCTGGTTTTGAGGGATCTTTTATATCAGCCGGGTAATAAAAAACGCCCCCGGAAAGCAGGTTGCGGTGAAAATCAGCCACCAGCGAGCCAACATATCTCAAAGAATTCGAACTCTTATTGTTAAAACCCTCCAGGTATTCTGTAAATTTGCACACCCCCCCGCTCCAGTATTTCTGATTGCCGATATTGGCGCTGAAATACTTAGATTTAGCAGGTATCCTCATGTATGGATGGGAAAGGAGAAATTCACCTACAGATGGATCTAGAGTAAAACCATGGGTACCCTGGCCGGTTGTATATACCAGCATGGTGCTGGAACCAAAAATGATATAGCCTGCAGCCACCAGATCCCTGCCAGGCTGCAGGCAATCCCACAAAGTGCCGGGTCCCTTCTTGCTCAACCGGTTATAAATCCCAAAAATAGTTCCAATTGGGATGTTGAAATCAATGTTTGAGGAACCATCCAATGGATCAAACAACAGCACATATTTACCTCTCGGATATTTTTCCGGGATAGGAATAATATCTTCATGTTCCTCTGATGCCATCACCGCCAACCGTCCGGTATGATCGTTCATGCGGATGATGGTCTGATCCGCAAATCGATCTAACTTTTGTACTTGCTCACCCTGGATATTTACATCCTTTGTTCTACCAAGTATTTCCACCAACCCAGCCCTGGTGGTTTTGCTGGCAATCACTTTCCCTGCCAGGGCGATATCGTATAACAAATTTGTGAGAACACCTGTAGCTTCAGGGTTCCTGAGCTGCTCTTCCATTATGAAGCGCTCGATTGTGGTGATTTTGTGATAATTTATATCGGTATCCATTAAAAAAATTCCTGCCCCAGAAAATCATATATATAAGCGAATGATTTTTTCTCATATATCGCTTAGCAACCTGATTATACAGTATCTGATATTTGAACCCTATAAAATATTATTTTAGGAAAATTGTAATATTCAAAATGCCGTAATTAAGATATGCCCAGACAGTTTTCAAGAATAACCTACTCTCCAGGCTTGTCGATCGCCTGCTGCGGCGACCAGAAGACTGGCTAACACAATCCCTTTTATCGGCCATAAAAAAACAAATCCTCCTTCATTGACAAATTTCACTGCCTTTCGCTTTGAATTCAGTTGATATATTGATTCAACCCTGGATATTTTCAACCGGTAATGTTTGATGAGATCGAAACTAATTTTTGTCACATTAATAAATATTGTGTGAGAATATCTTTGTTAATTATCATACAGGAAATTCCTTTTAATTGAGCATTAAAAGGGGTGATAACAAAATCACCCCTATGGGGGAAAAGAAATCCTTCCTTTTACAAATCAAAGTTGATGACAATTTTGACTAAATTTGGTAAATTTTATTTAATTTAATGAATAATCTTCGAATTTTTAAATATTACGTATTCGCCTTCAATGAAGAATAACAAAGAAAAAAATATCAGGCAGGTTTTAATTGCTTCAAGCCATCCATTATTCGGGCAGGGACTGCGCAGTTTACTGGAAGATCGAAAAGCATATACTGTTCAGGTAGTGGGGATGGTATCCAGCCTTGAAGAAGCAATAAATGCCTTAGAAGAACTCAATCCGGATATGATCATCGTTGATTATGATGATGAAAAACTAAACCGTGATGAATTTCTTGCCCGTTTTGTGGAAGGTGAGAAAAAACTTCGGGTCGTGCTGCTTTCACTGCAGAGTGGAAATGAAGCGCTTGTTTACGACCGACGTACACTCGCGGCCTCCGACATTGATGAATGGCTGAAGTATGACGAGAATGAACAGGAAAATACTGATCTGCAGATCTCTGGCGACTCACCGGCGAAAGGTGATGAGATGAACAGGAGAACGAATATGAAGCATCTTTTTATTGCAGCAATATTGGTATTGATTTCTACATTAATTATCAGCGTGGGAATGGAATACATCCAAATTCTGCCTGTCCAGGCAAGCGCTCAGGCTGTACCAATCGACAGGTTGTTTGGAATTGAATTCAAGATCATTGCATTTCTATTTTCCCTTATTGTTGTATTTATGATTTACAGCATCGTCGTATTCAGAAGGAAACCGGGGGATATGGAAGATGCCGTCCATATCGAAGGGAATACAAAACTGGAGGTTTTATGGACAATTCTCCCTTTGATCACCGTAATGGTTCTGGCTTATCTTGGAGGCCAGTCACTGGCAGAAACGCTTCGTGCTGATCCCAGGCCGATAGAGATCGAGGCAATCGGCCAGCAGTGGTCATGGCGTTTTGAATATCCGGAATTTGGTGTAGTTTCAAACATATTAATGATGCCGGTCAATAAACAGGCATTGGTTTCTCTTACTTCAAACGATGTGATCCACTCATTCTGGGTTCCCGAATTTCGGGTGAAACAGGATGCCCTTCCTGGCGGAGACGAATTCGTTCGCCAAATTAGAATCACTCCCACCTTGAAGGGCGATTACAAAGTCCGCTGTGCGGAATTATGCGGAGAGAAACACGCTGATATGCGAGCGCCAGTGAAGGTCGTCTCCCAGGATGATTTCGAAGCATGGCTTGCGGAAGAATCAGGTTTACCCGATGATCCGGTTGGGCGCGGCAGCAAATGGGTCGAACAATACGGGTGTGTTGCCTGCCACAGTCTGGATGGAAGCGATATCGGTTGGCCCAACATGGAAAGGAATTTACGAAACCCAGGAAACACTCTCGGACGGGACCAGTGTGACTGTGAATGAGGAATACATCCGTGACTCCATTCTCAATCCGGGCAAGAACATCGTGCAGGGTTTTTCCAATGTTATGCCAGCAAATTTCAGCCAGCAATTAACTGACCAACAAATTACTGACATCGTCCAGTTCATAAAAAGCCTGAATTAATTTCAGCCATATTCTTTTTAGATGATTTCCAGTAAACAGGAATACTCTTTAATTGGAGGAGTACATGAATGAAAATAAAAAAACCGGGATCTTTTCAATCGGATTATTAAAAGGACTGGTTGGATTTTTCTTTGGATTGATTCTTGGAGCCCTGGCGGTTACTGCTATCCGGTTAGCGACGGGGCGGCCTGTTTTTGACCCAAATACATTTGGGTTTACACAGCCTGCCTGGGTAGCAGGGGGTCTGGTAGGCGCAGTTGGGTTTATTCTCGGGACCGGGGTCATGAACGACTGGATAAGTTGGGCCCGCGGCAAGGAGACACCAGCCCATCCTGAGGATGCCTTCGATTCAGGATGGGCTCGGTATTTAAGCGTTTCTTTTGATCACAAAGCGATCGGGATTCAATATGGTTTTCTTTCGCTGGTAATGTTTTTTATAGCCGGTCTTTTTGCGCTTATATTCCGCACCGAATTGATTTCACCGGCCCTGGATATCCTTACATTCAATTCCTACAACACGATAATGAGTTTACATGGGATTGTAATGATATTCTCAATATTATTGGGTGTGGCTGCCATGTCTAATTACCTTGTTCCACTAATGATTGGCGCAAATGACATGGCTTTCCCAAGATTAAATGCATTCGCTTTCTGGGTAAACGTACCCGCAGGCATACTGCTGCTCTCCAGTCTTTTCCTGGGCGGGTTTGACACAGGCTGGACAGGATATCCACCGTTGAGCACACGAGCCCCTCTTGGCATGGATATGTTCTTCCTGGGAGTCTATCTGTTCGGCATGTCCTCAATTCTCGGGTCTTTGAATATCATCACAACAACCGTTCGGATGCGGGCAAAGGGTATGGATTACTTCAAGATGCCGATTTTTGTTTGGACAGCTCTGGCCACATCAATTATCGGACTGACAGCAACCCAATTGATCGGCCTTTCTTTTCTGATGGTTTTGTTTGAACGGATTCTGGGAATGACCTTCTTCACCCCGGCTTTGGGTGGAAACCCGATTTTGTTCCAGCACCTGTTCTGGTTTTACTCACACCCTGCTGTCTACGTTTTCATCCTGACCGGATTGGGAGTTATCAGCGAGCTGCTGCCGGTATTCGCCCGGAAACCCTTATTCGGTTATAAATGGGTGGCGCTTTCTTCGTTTGGAATTGCTTTGGTCGGATTTTTCGTCTGGGCGCACCATATGTTCACAAGTGGAATGGCGGCCTATTTACGGGTTCCTTTCATGTACAGCACATTACTGGTCGCGGTTCCCACTGGAATTAAGTTCTTCAGCTGGATAGGGACGATCTGGCAAGGGAAACTGTCATTCGAAACCCCAATGCTTTTTGTCCTGGGTGCTATCTCAATATTTTTACTTGGGGGGTTGAGCGGACCTCCAAACGGTACTGTAGCCACCGACCTCCACCTGCAGGACACTTACTGGATCGTGGGACACTTCCATGCAACCATGTTTGGGGGTTATGTATTCCCATTTTTCGCAGCGATATATTACTGGTTTCCAAAAATTACCGGCAGGATGTATAACGAACGCCTCGGAAAACTACATTTTTTCCTCATGCTGCCTGCCTTCTATGTCCAATCTTTGGGGCAAATGTCCACTGGACTCTTAGGTATGCGCCGCAGAATAGCAGATTATGACCCCACCCTTGGAATTCAGGACACACAGGTACTTGTTACCATCGCCGGTTTTGTGATAGGTATATCGGTGCTTGTGGCATTAACCAATCTAATATTCAGTGCAGTGCGCGGTCCTAAAGCAGTCGCAAATCCATGGCGCTCAAGGTCGCCAGAATTTCAATTGCCTTCACCTCTACCCGTCCATAATTACGATACGCCAATCGAGGTTATTGGGGAGCCCTACGATTACGGATTGGAACCGCAAACGGCATTTGTAAACATAGATAAAGAACGAATTTCAACTGGCGGTGTGGCCCCCTCACTGGCTGAGCCTGCAGTCGCTGATTGATCAACGTTTCCTTGAAATAATCATTATTAGAGAGACTTAACCTGGAGAATTCATGATGGAATTTGAAGAAAAGAAAAAACAGGCTTTCCGGATAGGAATGACAGTATTGATACTTTTAATGTTTCTGACGATTGGAGAATTTTTGATCGGTTCATTTGTGGTCGGCTGGTCAGGGGTGCTGATTGCCATAGCCCTTATTAAAACATTCTTTGTCGTCCGTGATTATATGCACATTGGAAGGCTGTTTTCAGCGGAGGAGGAAATATAGTTATGAGTGCCGAGACATTTGCAGCTGACAATTACAATCAAAAAACGACAACTAATCGGCTGGGATTGTGGTTATTTATATTCTCAGACGCTTTTGTTTTTGCAGGTTTATTTGTTTCACGTTTCTACTTGTTGGGGATTGGAATTCGACCCGAGCTTAACCAGCTGGTTGGGCTTATCGTTACCATAATTCTGCTCGCCAGCAGTTTTTTTATGAATCGTGCCGATACTGCCATTGCTTTCGGAGATAGGAAAGCATTTTTAAGAAACACCCTTATTACGATTGTACTGGGAACAATTTTCCTTGTTGGAGTGGTTGGAATTGAATGGCGTATAGCGCCCTACGGTCCATCAGAAAATGCAACCTGGTCATTGTTTTACATTATGACTGGTTTCCATGCTTTCCATGTTCTGACAGGTTTAATTCTGCTGGTGGTGATATTCCTGAACGGCAGAAAAGGTTTATACAACCAAGAACGCCACTTTCCGGTTGAAGGCGCGGCAGTCTATTGGCATTTTATCGATGTGGTCTGGATCTTCTTCTACCCTGCGTTGTATCTAATAGGCTTACCGGCCGGGTGAAATTCTGGGCACATTCATTTTTGATATGGTTGGCATTAAATTAGTTAAGAAAAATGATTAAAAGATACGGGTTATTGTTTGTGGGAATCATTGCTGGATTTGCGATATTCGCATTGGGGTGGTATTTCCTTTCAGGCGATTATGAATATCAAGGGTCAGTAATTGACCCCCCGGTACCTGCTGCTGACTTTGCCCTAATTGACCAGAACGGTAATCCTTACCGGTTGAGCAGCCGGAATGGAAATATTATCCTGATTTTCTTCGGGTATACAAATTGTCCGGATGTCTGCCCGGTAACTTTATCAGAATTTAAAAATATAAAGAAGACACTTGGTGAAAAATCAGCTGGGATTGATTATGTGTTCATAACTGTTGACCCAGAAAGAGACAGCCAGGAATCTCTGAGAAAATATCTCAGCAGATTTGATCCAGATTTCATCGGTTTGAGCGAAGATCGCAGTGTTCTTGAGCAGGTATGGGCTGATTACGGTGTGTACCAGGAACAAAAAGAGACTGGGAGTGCAATCGGATATTTAGTAGATCACACGTCCAGAACCTATGTAATAGATAGTGAGGGGAACTGGAAATTAACTTACCCGTTTGGTATCGAATCAAAGAAAATAATTCAAGATCTTAACCATATGCTTCAAGAAAATTAAAACCTTCAATGTCCAAAAACCCAAATTTCAAACCTTTATTCATCCGCCTCCTGATTGTACTGACGATTTCAGTCATTTTCGTTGGCTTGTTTAACGAAGCATCATACTTATTACAAAAGGATAAGTATGACCGGGCGCCAGAAAAAATCACATTAACAATTCCTGCTGGTACGGCTGAAAAGGTTGATGCAGGCGAAGATGTGCTTTCAATACCTGACCAGATGGTTTTTGTAGTCGGGGATACATTAATCGTTCAAAACAACGATCGAGTTAGCCATCAATTAGGTCCGATATGGGTTCCGCCCAATTCGACTGGCAGTTTGATTATGGAACAGGTGGATAATCTTGCTTACTCTTGCACCTTTCAGACCAGCAGATACCTGGGTCTGGATGTGCGAGCGCCGACAAACTTAACCACCCGCCTGACAGGATTGTTTTTAGCTACGCCCACATTAACCGCGCTTCTTTTTATATACAGCCTGCTTGTATTTCCATTGAATAAAAAGACTGACGAAACAAAAAGTAAAGCCGTACATATCTGAAAAAATATGAGCCAGGTATCCAGATCTAAAAATTTTCTTCTTGAAAACCACGCTAGAATCATCAATTTTCAGTCGGGGGTTCTATCGATCCTCAAGCAGATGGTGAGCGGCCGATGGGTGTTCGCAACTCTTACGGTTTTTTTGGGTCTGGCGGTCTTAATCCGTTTAGGAATCTGGCAGTTAGACCGTTTGGAGCAACGGAGAGCTTTCAACGCCCGCGTATTTAAA
This sequence comes from uncultured Chloroflexia bacterium, assembly GCA_963793095.1. Taxonomy (GTDB): domain Bacteria; phylum Chloroflexota; class Anaerolineae; order Anaerolineales; family UBA4823; genus CAVWDI01. The sequence goes on along the minus strand of CAWBYY010000002.1, from coordinate 1,409,616 downwards.
CAACAAGCCCTGCCAGTTTTGGATCTCAATCAAGGTTATGAAAGTGAATTATTGCGTGACATGGAATATCGTGAAGTTGCGATAAGAGGCAAGTACGACCATTCCCAACAGATCGCAATCCGCAACCAGTACTGGCAGAATCAATCCGGGTACCACCTGCTCACACCATTAATGATCGATGAAACATCTGAAATGGTTCTTGTTGATCGAGGTTGGATACCATCAAGTGCTTATACAGCAAACAATATGGCCCAATTTGATGAACCCGGGTATGTGCAAGTTAAGGGCATCATTCGAAAATCCAGGGACAGTGCTGATTTCGGAATTAACAGGGTCGATGCTTCCGGATCCCAAGTGAATCCAATAAGTGCCTGGAATTTTGTAAATATTGAGAATATCCAGAAACAGATGAATTCATCCTTATTGCCAGTTTATATCCAGCAATCCCCGGAACCAACTTGGACAGGGATGCCCTACCGCTTCCAACCTGAATTGAAATTAACCGAAGGGCCGCATCTTGGTTATGCAATCCAATGGTTTACATTTGCAGCAATTTTAGGATTGGGTTATCCAATTTATATATCACGCCACATCCACAGAACTCAAGGAAAAATCCAGTGATTGTAAACCTGATTAATAAATTTCAATTATCCAAGCTTTACCAGTCTTTGTTAATAATAATGATTTCACTTATTTTCCTGCTCATGATTAGTGGCGGAATAATGAGTGCGGATGACTCAATAAGAAGTTGTCCGGATTGGCCGACATGCTTTGGCAGATGGCTGCTTCCGTTGAACAGCCAGACTTCACCAGATTATCTGCACAGGTTTACAACAACAATTATTGCCCTTTTTTCGATTCCGCTTTTACTGATAACGGTAAAGAATTACAGAAAGGAATACCGGGTTCTGATACCCGTTCTTTTGTTTACAGGAATGTTCATAACCCAGGTGCTGATCGGGGTTTTATTTACCGAGCCTGTGAAAATAAGTTTAAGAAATTGGATTTCGCCAGTACATTTTGGTTTATCACTGGTAAGTTTGGCAGCCTTGCTTTCTGCGCTTGTCTTTACCATTTCACCTGAAATAAACAAAATGAAATCAACCAAAATACAGTATTCAAGTTTATTATCAATCAGGGAAAAAATAAATAAACAATCCAGAATTTTAATTTTACTGACTTCAGCTGTGTATCTAATACTGCTTATTAGTGGTTCGGCTTTGTCTGGAAAGGAAATATCTACAGCCTGTACAGGCTGGCCTATTTGTGAAGGCAATCTTTTATTCTGGAATAGTTACACCTGGATGAACATGGGACACCGTTTTGTAGTCTTAATAAGCGCAGTTCTTCTTGTAATATTGAATGCTCACAACTGGCGCAACTATAAACACAGTAATGTGGTCCTGGTTGCATCGACTGCCAGTCTGGTTTTGTTTATTTCCCAGGCGCTGCTGGGAGTGCAAATGGTAGTTGAATTACCGACTTACCTGCTTGTTCTTCATCGCGCTTCAGCAGTTACAGTTTTCATCACCCTGGTCATCCTCGCTTACTACCTTCTTACCCAGGATGTCGCAAGCGAATATAACAGCAGTGACATTATCACTGTACCAGATTTTAAGAGCAGAATCCTCAATTATATTAAACTTACTAAACCGGTGGTTGTTGCGCTGCTGCTTGTCACCACTTTTGCTGGGATGGTAATTGCAGAAGGGCAATGGCCTTCCAAAACGATCGTTTTCTGGACTCTTTTGGGTGGGTTTCTGGCTGCAGGTGGGTCAGGTGCGATTAATCAATATATCGATAGAATAGATGATCGAAAAATGCAGCGCACTCAGAAAAGACCAATTCCCTCCGGCCAGGTCACACCAGCTGAAGGTTTAGCGTTTGGAACTGCAGCAGCCATCATTTCATTCTTTATCATGGTTGCATTTGTTAATGTTCTGGCTGCGCTTCTCACGCTTGTTGGGATTATTTACTACGTGGTTTTTTACAGTTTGATCCTGAAGAAATCGACTGTACAGAATATTGTAATTGGAGGCGGCGCGGGAGCAATTCCACCCCTTGTAGGCTGGGCGGCAGTGACGAACGGTTTAAATGTCCCATCACTATTCTTATTTGCTATTATCTTCGTCTGGACACCCCCCCATTTCTGGGCACTAGCGCTGGTGAGGCGAAAAGATTATGCAAGAGCTGGTGTACCAATGCTGCCTGTGATACGTGGTGAAAAGGAAACCCGCTGGCAGATCCTTATCTACACCATTGAGCTGGTTATACTGACACTATTGATGCCCCTTTTTGGTTTAGGAGAGAGTATTTACCTGATCGGAGCATCACTTCTTGGAATATGGATATTACTCACAGCGTGGAAGGTTTGGAGTAATGAAGGCAACAAAGTTGCCTGGAAAATGTACCGCTATTCGAGTATGTACCTGGCGTTTCTGTTCATCGTGTTAATGGCAGACCGACTGCTGCTATTCAATTAAATCCCACCATTTCAGAAAAACTGAAAAAATAATCCGGGGCTAATATACAAACACTTCAGTGCCATATCCGGTTAATTCCCAGTCTGAGGGGCTTTCAATCTCATGCTCATAAGCGGGAGTGGTCCACCTGAACAGCCACTTGGCATCCTCGTTATTCATATTCACACACCCGTGGCTCATCTGTAACCCGAAATTGTTGTGCCAGTACGTGCCATGAAATGCATAACCCCCTGGACTGATAAAGAAGCAAGTCCAGGGAACGCCAGGCAAAGAAAAACCACCATTTTCTTCAACTTCAGAGCCTCCAGCAACGCTTCCCATATGTTTCGACGGCATTTTTGAATAAATACGATATCTCCCCTTTGGTGTTGAAGTTGGATACTGACTATCTGAAAGCCTGTTGTTGGGCAATCCTGATGATATTTTGACTGAATATACTTCATCTTCCCCTTCAAATGCATACAGAGTCTGGTGAACTCAAGGAGAGTTCCAATCGCTTTTTTTCAGCAGGTATTTTAGTTGAAATGGGGCTGTATTCATCAGGGGGGATATAGCGCAGATGTTCCGCTGGTACAAGGTACTTTTCCATTTTACTAAGTTCGCTTGTCAGCTGGTACCAGGCTTTTCCATCCGGTCCTTCTTCAATGCCGGTTACCCAATGTGTGGAAGAATAATACAACCTGGAGCCTCTCCATGGCTTCCAACCATCCCAGGTTGAATACTGGTAGGCAACCGTGTATGGCACAGTAACTTCAAAAAGCTGGCCTCCGGGATCGATTATATTCTGCACCTTGTTTAGATTAACATCAACAATCTGTAAATGTGCACTGTGCATGAATCCGCCCCATACTCGATACCACAGCGTGTTATAAAATTCTGGCGCATCAGGTGGGTGAAATTCCTCATAGATATGGATTAATTGATCACGAAAACGATTGCCGACAATGGCCGATTTGTCGTTCGGATTCAACCGAACATCAACCTGTGAAACCGCAACACGAGCCAATTTGCCAATATCACGAACACTTTCGCGTGGGAATACAGGTGAAAAAGCCAGACTTCCTAAAGACAGCCCGGCAATTTTTATAAAATCTCTTCGAGAATATCTTTCGCCCATCGTTATAGATTATTTACCGAGTTCAATGATTTAAATTCTAATACAACCATGACCGAGAATGAGAACTTATTAGAAATTTTTAATTGGACAATATTTGTCCTTAATTATCTGGTAAAATAAATACAGAATGCCGATCAAATCCTGGAGCTCAATATGTCTCTAAATCCTGACTTCTATATCTGCCCGACCTGTTTTCGAGTTTGTGAAACCGAGATGGAATGCCACCAGCATCAAATGGTTGCTTGCAAAATCGGTGAAATTGGGGACACACGCCGGAGACCAGTTAATGATCCTTATGGGAAATTTGTTTCACGGGCTCCACGCTGGTATATGGAAGCAGTGGGTTGGATTAAAGAAGAACAGTAGTTCTTCGAAATAAAACTCCCGGCATACAAAACCGGGAGTTTTTGTTTGTACTAGACTTATCTCGATTATTTTTCCCTGTACTTCAAGGCAGAATGTGCAGCTGCTAACCGGGCAATCGGAACTCTAAACGGAGAGCAGCTTACATAATTGTTGCCAATCAAATGGCAGAACTCAATTGATGCCGGGTCGCCGCCGTGTTCTCCGCAAATTCCCACCTCAAGATCAACCCTGGATTTGCGGCCATCGTCCACCGCAATCTTCATCAACCTGCCTACACCTTCTGTATCAAGTGTTTGAAACGGGTTCTCAGGCAGAATACCTTCTTCAACGTACTTCACCAAGAAGTTGCGCTCGGCATCATCCCGGCTGTATCCAAATGTCATCTGTGTCAGGTCATTTGTTCCGAAGGAAAAGAACTCAGCGACTTCCGCAACTTCTTCGGCGGTTACCGCAGCGCGCGGAATTTCAACCATTGTTCCAAATTTATAGTCAAAACTTACCCCGTACTCATCCATAACCTCTTTCGCAATACGTTCAAGCCGGGGTTGAATCCATTCCAATTCTTTTACCGTTCCTGTTAGCGGTATCATAACTTCAGGTTTCACGGTAACACCGGCTTTGGTTTGTCGAGCGGCAGCTTCAAAGATTGCCCTAACCTGCATTTCAACGATCTCAGGCATATAGATGCTCAAACGGACACCCCGCATCCCCATCATCGGGTTGCTCTCATGCATTGCTTGAACTTTTTGCAGTAAATCTTCCTTTTCCGCCAGGCCTTCAGTTTCGCCTTTAACTCGCTTGGTAATCACCTCTTCCAGCAATTCTTCTTCAGATGGGAGAAATTCATGCAGCGGTGGATCAATCAAGCGAATGATGACAGGATATCCATCCATTGCTTCAAACAATCCCTCAAAATCTGATCGCTGATACGGCAGCAGTTCATCCAGTGCGGACACTCTTTCTTTTGAGGACTCGGCCAGGATCATCCTTTGAACAATGGGCAGCCTTTCCTGTTCAAAAAACATATGCTCTGTCCTGCACAAACCAATTCCCACGGCGCCGTAAGAACGGGCACGACGCGCATCCGCTGGATAATCAGCATTCGCCCAAACCTCCAGTCCTTTACTTGGCCATCCTTCAGGCGCCTTTCGAATCCCCGGTGTGGCGCTGGTTTCATCAGCCCAATTCAGTAAGATGAGCAAATCAGTCTGTTCTTCCAAAGATGGAGCGATCGTCGGCATCTGCCCGAGGTAAACATCGCCCGTTGTTCCATCTACCGAAATCCATTCACCTTCCTTGATAACCAGACCATTGACCTCCATCAGTTTACGCTCAAGGTCAATTCTTATTTCAGATGCTCCAACCACACACGGGACTCCAAATTGTCTCGCAACCACTGCTGCGTGCGAAGTTGCGCCTCCCTCGCTTGTAAGAATCCCTTTAGCCGCTAACATTCCGTGTACGTCATCAGGTTTTGTAAAGGGTCTGACCATAATAACATCCTGGCTATTTTCCTTAGCCATTATTTCCGATTTGTCGGCATCAAAATATACCTGACCAACAGCCGCACCCGGAGAAGCATTTACACCGCTGGCAATTTTTCTACCTTCCGATTTGGCCTTTTCAAGCGCCTTAATATCAAATTGAGGGTGAAGCAATGTATCAACTTCGTCAGGAGACACCCGTAATATCGCCTCTTCTTTTGAAATCAAACCTTCATTTGCCATGTCTACTGCAATCTTGACAGTGGCTTTGGCAGTGCGTTTTCCAGTTCTGGTTTGGAGCATCCACAATTTATTTTCTTCAATTGTGAATTCAACATCCTGCATTTCACGGTAATGATTTTCCAGCCGATTGCAGATATCCAGAAACTCCTGATATGCCTCTGGCATTTCCTTTTCAAGATTTTGAATTTTTTCAGTATTTCGTATTCCAGCAACTACATCTTCTCCCTTGCGCATTCAACAGATAATCCCCGTATAATTCTTTTTCACCTGTAGCCGGATCCCGTGTAAAAGCTACTCCTGTACCAGAATCCCAGCCCATATTCCCGAAAACCATAGTAACCATGTTTACAGCAGTTCCGAGATCGTGTGATATCCCAGCAGCATTGCGATAATCCACTGCTCTTTTACCGTTCCAGGATTTAAATACAGCCTCAGTGGATAGTCTCAACTGCTCATATGGATCCTGTGGGAAATCAATACCTTTCTGATCTTTTACAACCTTCTTAAACATATCGGTTATCAACTTCCAATCATCTGTATCCAGCTCTGTATCTGATTTAATCCCTCTCTCGGCTTTGTACTCCGCCATAGGGTCTTCAAATGCTTCATCCGGGATACCTAAAACAACCGAGCCGAACATCTCAACCAGACGGCGGTATGCATCATAGACAAATCTTGAATTGCCTGTTTTTTTGCTCATTCCTTCCGCAGTCAGATCATTCAAACCAATATTCAAAACCGTATCCATCATCCCGGGCATTGAGAACTTTGCTCCAGAACGGCTGGATACCAGAAGAGGATTTTTGGGATCTCCAAATTTCTTTCCTGTCTGGGTTTCCACCTTTTTAATTGCTTCAAGTTCTTGCTCCCACATACCTGGCGGAAATTTGTTCTGCTCCGCCAAAAAAGCAAGGCATGCCTCAGTGGTGACTGTAAAACCTGGGGGGACTGGAATTTTTGCCCTTGTCATGTCACCGAGATTGGCGCCCTTCCCACCCAACAAGTCGCGTACCTTCTCCCAATCACCCCCCACAGTCTTCTCAGCTTCATCGACTTCATTAAACATATAAACCCATTTTTTTTCTGACATTACTATCTGCTCCTGATAAAAGTTTTTCAAATGAAAAATACCAAACGATAAGTTTACCATAACTTGATGTAAAATTTCACAAAGCCAACTGGTTTTTACGACTTGTGTACAATTATTCGGGTTGGAACTGAAAAGATATCGGGAATTGATTGGAGGATATAAATAATTAATAAATTTTATTACTGTATTTGTTTGACAGTGGCAATGAACACAGTTATAATACTTGACCGTCCCGGCAGCAAATTGCTGGGGCATATTGTTGTACACAAATCCCCAACTTCCCCGTTCCACCGCGCCGGAAATAGAATAAGGCACGCGCTGTGTTTATGGTGAAGTGAAGCTTGGAGAGAGAAAATGAGATATGCTATCATAGAGAATGGCGGCAAGCAGTATAAAATCCTTGAGGGAAAAACCATCGATATAGACCTTATGCAGGTCGATCCTGGAACGGAAATCAAGCTAGACAATGTTTTGCTGGTTTCTGATGGAGACAAGATCAATGTAGGCACTCCATTGATAAGCAGGGCGAATGTCAGCGCAACGGTTGTTGGAGAAGTAAAAGGTCCCAAAGTTGTTGTTTTTAAATATAGGCCAAGAAATCGCTACCGTGTAAAAACAGGTCACCGCCAGAAGTATACTAGAGTGCATATAAATAAAATTTCGTTAGGTAGTAACAAGAAAAAGAAAGAGGACGGTCAAGATGGCTCATAAAAAAGGCGGAGGGTCAAGCCGCAACGGAAGAGATAGCCGCAGCCAACGTTTAGGTATTAAAAAATTCGCTGGGGAACATGTTCTTTCTGGAAATATCCTTGTTCGCCAGCGGGGAACCAGGATCAAGCCCGGGAAAAATGTTGGGCGAGGCAAAGACGACACACTTTTTGCCACAATTGAAGGTGTGGTTATTTACGAAAATGTTCGTGATGACCGTAAGCGCGTAAGTGTAATGCCTGTGAATTAATTTCGGGACGTAAGATAAATTGTTCGTCTTATATTTAGAACAGGCAAATAAATGGAGTTATTAAATAATGAAAAAAGAAATCCATCCAACATATTATCCAGAAGCTCAGGTGACCTGCGCCTGCGGCAACACATGGACAACTGGTTCAACAAGCAAAGTTATTCGAACTGATGTTTGTTCTCAATGCCATCCATTTTTTACTGGAGAACAGAGAATAGTAGATACAGAAGGCCAGGTTGATCGTTTTTATAAAAAATTACAGGCGCGTGAAGATTATGTACAGGAGCTTCAATCACGGGAAGCGGAACGAGTATCACCGGAACGGTCGATTGATGATCTTGAATTAAGCAAGCGTGCATCAGACTCCTTGAAAAGTGCTGGTTTATCTACTGTTGGCGATGTTCTGGAAAAAATGGAACTGGGGGAAAATTCAATTTTAGCTATTGATGGTTTTGGAAGAAAATCACTTGCTGATTTAAAGAAGAAATTACGGCAAATCGGATATGAAATACCGGAAGCGATGGAGGAAATCCAGGTTTAATAACCAGTTCACCTTTCGTTAAAAAACAGGCAGATGATCCATTCGCTGCCTGTTTTTTTTCATGTATGATATTAAAAATATAACTTCCTTTGGATTGAAAAACAGCGGAGGATTTTTATATATAGGAAACAAAATGATAAATTATAGGGGTAGAATATAAAAATTGAAACTGATTTCAGGTTCAGACCATCACATTTTTTAATCCAATTATTTCAGACGATTTGTCTATTTTAGAGGTAAAAAAAATTAATGAAACATTATACCGGTTCACTGGAAGTAATCACAGGTTCTATGTTTTGTGGAAAAACCGAAGAACTTATCCGGAGGTTGCGCAGGGCAACCATTGCCAAACAAAAGGTACAGGTGTTTAAACCATCTATAGATGATAGATATGCGATAGTAAAAGTAAAATCACACTCAGGATTTGAATACGATGCAGATCCAATTGGTAATGCTTCAGAGATACTTCAAAAGCTGCGAACAGATACTACTGTGGTTGGCATTGATGAAGGCCAGTTTTTTGATGAGGAAATTATAGATATCGCCGACAAACTTGCTACTCAGGGGATCAGGGTTATTGTCACTGGGCTTGATACCGATTTTCGAGGTGAACCTTTCGGACCAATGCCTATTCTCATGTCGAAAGCTGAAGTTGTCGATAAACTCCATGCAATATGTGTTGTCTGCGGTGAACAGGCGAGCCGGACCCAACGTCTTGTTGATGGTGAACCCGCCCGATATGAGGACCCGGTGGTGATTGTAGGTGCGTCCGAGCTGTATGAAGCAAGATGTAGAACGCACCATCAAGTGCCAAAAGGATAAAAAAATGCGAGACTATAAAGAATATCTCGATGAAATACTGATTGAAGAGGTCGAACTTCAGAAGCGAATCGTTGAATTAGCTGAAGAGATAAACCGCGACTACAAGAATGAAAGATTACACCTAATTTGCATCCTGAGAGGCGGTATTGTATTCCTTACCGATTTGATGCGCCGCTTAGAAGTCCCTAACACTATTGATTTTATGGCTGTCTCATCCTACGGGGTTGAACGACAATCCACCGGGCAGATCAGAATAACCCTGGATCTGAAAGAAGACATACAGGACAGGCATGTGTTGCTGGTTGAAGATATTGTTGACAGCGGTTACACGATTGCTTCTGTATTGGATTTTTTAAAAACACGCCACCCCAAAAGCCTTAGAGTTTGTACTTTGTTAAACAAACCGGAAAGACGTGAGGTAGAGGTTCCAATCCACTACTGTGGTTTTGTTATCCCAAATAAATTTGTTTTCGGCTATGGGCTGGATATGGATGAATATTACCGGAACTTGCCGTTTATCGCCTCAGTCGACTTAAATCGATACCAGCCTGAGGGATGAATCTACCGCTCCCACTGAGACCGCACAGGGATATACTAAAATCTATCTGGAATTTAACAACTTCCGATAATCAAATTTACATTGTCGGAGGCGCTGTTAGAGATACTTTTTTAAAGAAGACTACTCACGATCTAGATTTTACTCTTGCTTCGAATGCAATTGAAATTTGCCGACAAGTCGCCAATAAAATTAACGGCGCTTTCTACGTGCTTGACGAAAACAGGAAAACTGCCCGGATTATTCTGACTAAGGAGGACAATTCCAGACAGCACATTGATTTCTCCACCTTCCGCGGTAATTCCATTGAGGAAGACCTGCACTGCCGTGATTTCACAATAAATGCCATGGCGTTGCCGGTTTCTAATCTTGAAAGATTAATCGATCCACTGGCTGGATTAAAGGATTTACAGGAACGAAGACTGCGTGCATGCTCAGGCGATTCAATAGTCGAGGATCCCGTCCGAATATTACGAGCTGTACGTTTATCAGGGGCTTATAGTTTATTTATCGAACCTGATACAAAAAAACTAATTACGGGTTCCATAAAAAAGCTTTCTGAGGTATCTCCGGAACGAATCCGGGATGAAATATTTCGGATTTTGGATAGCCCAAAACCAGCGACCGCGATGGCCATCCTGGATAAGCTAGGCGCGTTAGATTGGATACTTCCAGGTATTCAATTTTTTCAACCTGATTTGGGAGCCTCCCCGGAAGAAGTAAAAGGTTTCAACTCACGATTCAGCACTCTTGAACAATTAAAAAATATCCTGCAAGTGCTTTCGATTGTATATGATCCGGAAACCGCAATGAATTTGGTGTACGGATATTTATCGGTTCGCCTGGGAAGATACCGTCAGAAATTGCATTACCACTTTTTCTCCCATTCTAATCCAGAGCGGACACGCCAATCGCTTCTATTATTTTCATCATTATTCAGTAATCCAACCTGGAATAAGAAAATCCAGCCAGAAGTTTATGACGGATCAGATGAAGGTGATGTTGGTACATGTACCAATAAAACTGCAATTTTTCAAGCGAAGGAATTGCGTCTGAGTAATTTAGAAATCAACAACATCTCTACCTTAATTAAAAATCTTGATGAACCCTATTTTCTTTCGCTGAGGAAAGAGCGGTTAACTAATCGGGATATTTATCGATTTTTCAAACATTCAAATTCTTTGGGGATTGATATTTGTCTATTATCCTTGGCGCACACAATTGCTCAATCTGGACCTTCATTGCAAAAGGAGATATGGATAAATCTAGTAGATACGATCCAGATTTTATTTGAATCCTGGTGGTTTAACCGTGATGAAATTATCTCACCTAAACCGCTCATCAATGGAGACACTTTAATGTCAGAGCTGAAACTCGACCCTGGGCCTTTAATTGGTGAGGTGCTCGAGGCAGTAAGGGAAGCTCAAGCGAGTGGTGAAGTATCAGATGTAATAGAAGCGATTGGATTTGCAGAATCCTGGCTTTCAGACAATTATGGGTAAATTTCTTCAAGTACCGGCTGGTAAAAGCACCTGCACCCTAATTTCCCAGAACACCCTTCAATCGGGAGTGCTGGAACGGAATTCTTGGAATAAGCGCCCTCTTTCTCCAGACAGGTCGGGCAGCAATCGTTGGCAACCAAAATTCTGACATACATAATCCGGGAATTTTTTTGGATTTTTTCCAGGGCGACAGCAGCAGTTGACCATTTTGACAATTCAGCTGAGCATTCTGGACATATTGTTACAGTATCTTCAACCTGAGTATGGCATTTAGAACAAATTTGCACCACATCCCTCCAGTAATTTATTCTCCGTTTTTACAGAATATTGATAAACGAAAGAATTTATTCTAATTTTCCAAACAACCTCAATTTTAATCGAATTATTGAACGACTCATAGGGGATATAAAGAATACAGCTCACTTGTTAGGCCGACTATGATAATAATTCTACATAATTTTTTCGGAACCTATTTGTTAAATAACAACTTCTATTGTCATTTTTGTGTGTTATTATATTTTTATTGATTTTAATAGGGTACATCCTCCCAGTTAAATTTCAACAAATTACAGGTACCAGAAAATGATTTAGAAAACATCCGATGCAGCCAAACGAAATCCAACCTCAGGAATTAGAAATTGTCTATCAGATAAGCCGTATAGTATCCGGCACTGAGAATATCGAATTTGCACTCGAAAAAATAATAAAGTTAGCTCGTAAGATTTTTATTTTTGACAATATTGTCCTCTATAAACCAAACGATAATCTTCAACTGGAAGCTGTTTACCCGCGTGCAATAGGTCGCGGCCGCTCACGCGGCGCTGACCTGGTCTGGGGTGAGCAAATCGCTGACAAAGTGAACAAGTCCAATCATGTTGAAACAGAGGTAGAAGACCTCTCAGACCAAATTGAAGACCGGACAGGCATTCGTCATTTTCTTGGTATCCCTCTTCTAAAAACCAGTGTAACAATCGGTGTGCTGGTGTTTATTCGATTTGGAGGACCTCCATTCCTGACCGACCAGATAAGACTTGCGGAGTACATTGCTGAAAATGTTACCCAATTATTGGAACGCCAAAGGTTGGTTAATGAGATTGCCGCCTTTGAGGCTGAAAAAAAATTAGAAAATCTACAGGATGAATTTATCGCTTTGATCTCTCACGAACTTCTTTCACCAATAGGGACGATAAAGGGGTACACGACCACGCTCCTGAGAGATGAAGTTATCATTAAGAAAAATGAATATAACGAATTCTTGAATATTATCAATGATGAAGCGGACCGGTTATATGAACTTATAAATATTTTGTTGGATTCATCTAGGCTGCAAATTGGAACTCTTTCAATGAATTTCCAACTGACAAACATTGGTTCGATTATTCGAGAAGCAGTTGAAAGAATAAAATCAAGGATTAAAGATATTGATATTCACATTGTCCATTGTGAGAATGTTGGTGAAACCCTTGCAGATCCAAATCGAATAGCACAAGTTATTGATAATGTACTTACAAACGCGAGTAAATATGCCCCGGGTTCTGCGGTAACAATAAATTGTATAAAATCCAAAGAATATATTCTTATCGAGATTTCAGATAATGGGCCTGGAATTCCCGATGAGTCACTCAAGCTTGTGTTCAACCGGTTTTACCGGCTACCATCACAACAAAAAAACCATCCACCCGGCGCTGGATTGGGATTATACATATGTCGCCAGATTATTGAAGCGCACAATGGAAGAATATCCGCTGAGCCGGCTGTGGGAAATGGGACTACAATAAAAATTTTTTTGCCAATTATGAATTCAACTGAGGAATGAATGACCAATAAAATCCTTATAGTTGATGATGAGGAACATTACCTGCGCCTTTTGGAATTTAATTTAAAAACTGAAGGTTATCGGGTGGTTAAAGCGAAGAATGGGCTGGAAGCGTTGGATGCTGTTGCTCTGCAGAAACCCGATTTGGTGCTGCTTGATATTAGAATGCCTGAAATCGACGGATTTACCACCTGCGAAAGAATTCGAGAATTTTCCAATATACCAATCATTATGGTCACTGCGATCGGACGTGAAAAAGACCGCATTCGAGGGCTTGATACGGGCGCAGATGATTACATCACAAAACCATTCTCAATAAACGAGCTACTGGCAAGAGTACGCTCCGTATTACGCCGCACTCAATTTTCCGAAATGACCTTTTCCAATAGAATCTTCCTTCATGGAAATTTAAAAATCGATTTTTCTAGAGCTGAAGTTTTCCGGGATGGCCAGCTTATCAATTTGTCAGCTACGGAATACAGACTATTATTACAATTTGCCCGCAAAGTTGGAAGTGTACTATCTTCAGAGCAACTACTTAGCGATGTATGGGGACCAGAATACAAGCATGACAGGGAAATCTTCTGGGTAAGCATCTCACGCCTGCGTCAAAAACTGGAAATCGATCCAAAGAATCCAGTACACATAATTACTCAACCTGGACTCGGATATTCAATGCCGCTACTGGAATCGCAGTATGATTAACTACAGAAAATACCTGCTTTTACTTTGACTGAATGAAAATCAGGACTGCCACAATTAGAGATAAGATAAAGCTGTCAAATCTAATCCACTTTGAAGTATACGTCCACCGTCATCTTGAATGGCGGCAACCATTTGACTGGATTGGACAAAATCTTTTTCTTATTCTAGAGATGAATGGAGAAATTGTCGCTGCCCTTGTGTGTCCCCCTGAGCCGCCATCGGTTTCCTGGATCCGTTTGCTTACCATTGCCTCATCCGAGGATGTTGTACCCATATGGGAAGTATTATGGGAGGAGGCTTTAATAATATTAAAGGACAAGGGAGAAGTCAGGTGGGTTGCTGCTATGCCGCTCCATGGTTGGATGCAGTCGTTATTAATCAGATCAGATTTTCAAAATAATTACAATGTTTTAATGTTAAGCTGGGAAAAGCGGGGCATCCCTCAGGATATTATAAGATTTCCTGGTCATATCCGACCCTTGCAGCATGATGATTTACCTTTTGTCAGGAAAATTGATGAGTTGGCATTTGAACCAGTCTGGCAAAATTCAATTGAAGTATTGGCACTTGCTTATGAGTTATCCGCAGTATCTACTGTGATTGAAATCAACCATGAAATTGTTGGTTACCAGATCAGCACCACCTCTCCTGCAGGAGGCCACCTGGCTCGTCTGGCGATCCATCCAGATTTTCAAGGAAAAGGGCTTGGTTACAATCTACTGCAAGATTTACTCTTCCGTTTTACCCAGAGAGGTACTCGTAAAGTGACTGTAAATACTCAAAAAGACAACATTCCATCTCTGGCACTATATGCGAAAGCAGGTTTTACTCCCACCGGTGAAGAATATCCTTATTATCAGTTATCGCTTTAATATTCATTCTTTACAAATTCAACCCATTATGGCAAAATTTCCTAATTATAAATTACCACATATTATCTATGACAAAAAAAGATAGAAAACAGAAAACCAGCAAGCGTCAGTTATTAAAACAAGAACGGCAAAAACGCCAACAACAAAAAAGATTAATAACTTTGTTTACCATCGTTGGCATTGCTTTAATTCTGATGGGTTTAGTTATTATTCCGACTGTGCGCACATCTCTTGACCCTGTAGGAGATTTTTTTCAAATCACTCCTGAAACAATCCCATTAGCTGAAGGTACTGCAATCGGGGACCCAAATTCAAAAGTCATGGTGGAAGTTTTTGAAGATTTTAAATGCAGTGCATGCAAAAATTATACGGAAAGAATTGAACCTTTAGTTATCAGCAACCATGCTTCCAATGGGGAAATCTACTATGAGGTCTACAATTACCCCTTTTTGGACGATGAATCGTCGACGAAAGATTCTGACCGGGCAGCAACAGCAAGCCAATGTGCAGCGGAACAAAACAGATTCTGGGATTTTCATAAAATGCTCTATGCAAATTTGAACTATACTCCTAACGAGTTTTCAAAAGATCGGATGCTTGCCTTTGCTGAGTCGCTCAACCTGGACATGGAAAATTTCACGGAATGTTTTGAGGAAAATACTGTTCAAGCTATTATTGACGAAAACTTGAAAAAAGGTCCTCAAATTGGGGTTACCGGGACTCCATCGATATTTGTCAATGGGGTGAATATAAAACCTGGGTATGTCCCAACTTATGAAGAAATTAAAGCAGCAATTGAAGCAGAATTAAGTGAAACAGGCAGTTGATAACCGGGTTAACTAAGGATAAATAACAACCCATAATAAATAATTTATTCTTTTGCTAGTCTCATATCTGATTTTCCCCCAGCGTTATTTTCTACAATTTCAAATATAAAACACATCGAAGAGAGCCGGTTCAGATAACGCAGTATCTCCTTATTCGACAATTTTTCATCGTGAACCAGACGAGCTACCAACCGTTCAGCTCTTCGAATTACTGTCCGGCTGAGTGAAAAAAACGCCCCACTCAATGTATCACCTGGTAGAATAAATCCTTTTGGAAGCGAAACCTGCTGGCTTAATTCATCAATACGTTCTTCAATCCAATTTACCTTGTTATGGTCGATAACCCGGAACTTCTCAGCATTATCACCTGCTGCTGAAACTTCGGCCATCATATGATATAAATCTTTTTGTATCTCAAGCAGTAGAGGAATTAATTGATCGGATTTACAGGTCGACCGGGCAACCCCAAGAACAGCCGAGGCTTCATCCAATGTCCCCAGCACTTCCGGGCGCAAATCATATTTTGGGATTCTGCCTCTGCCTAATAGTCCTGTAAAACCGTCGTCGCCGTTTCGTGTATATATTTTATTCATGGATGGATTATACTGGACTAATCTTAGAACAAATTCGTGATTAGTTAAGAATATTTTTTGACCGGTAATTCACACAAGTAAGCCATTCAGAAATTCTGTTGAAGGAGCAAATAATGCAGATCCATTGTTACAATTGCCATAAGCCCTTTTCATTGAACCGTGAGACTATCCACACCGCGCTGGATGAGATTGAGGAAAATAAATTAAGCCATTTCAATGTACCCTGTCCACACTGCCGACGGATAAATCGAGTCTCACCCAGGGATTTGAAACGGGCGGCTCCTGATTGGAAAAAAACCGAATTATAAAATCCAATCCAGTATAAATATCTAATTCGATAAAATCTTTGAATTTGAATTGTTTTTACGAGGATTTTCTCGATCAAACAAATAATTTAAATTTCTAATTTTTTCCACTAATTGTTCATCCTCCAGATCCGTTGTTATTCTCCACCTCCAATTTCCGCTTGGATTCCCAGGGTAATTCATTCTTGCCTCATTTCCCAGTCCCAAAAAATCCTGCATAGGCGCAATAGAAAAAACTGCAACTGAGCCCCAGCAAGCGCGCACCATATCCATTGCGATTTCGCTGCCATCACAATTTAAATAATTACAGCAAAATTTTTTCGCCCTCTCATCCACCCTCTCAAACCATCCAGCTGCGGTATCATTGTCATGAGTTCCTGTATAAACAATACAATTCCGTCTGTAATTATGCGGCAAGAAAGGATCAGAAGGTTTGCCTTCGAATGCAAATTGAAGGATTTTCATTCCCGGTAAATCAAAATGGTCTCTGATGTATTCCACATCGGGCGTGATCACACCTAAATCCTCAGCAATTATTGGTAAACCGCCTATTTCTTGCTGTATACTTTTAAAAAAATTAAAACCGGGAGCTTTTACCCAGCGACCCTTTTCGGCTGTTTTTGCATTACCAGGGATTTCCCAGTACCCTGCAAATCCCCGAAAGTGATCCAGCCGGATGATATCCACAAGACTTAATACATTTTTTAAACGTGCCACCCACCATTTGTAGCCTGTCCTTTTGTGGTTATCCCAGTTATATAGTGGATTACCCCATAATTGCCCTGTAGGAGAAAAGTAATCAGGGGGTACCCCAGCAACATAAGTAGGTTCTCCAGACTCATCAAGAAAAAACAAGTCACGGTTAACCCATACATCCACACTGTCGTGAGACACAAATATTGGAGCATCTCCAATTATGGTGACACCTTTCCTGTTGGCATATCCCTTTAACTCCTTCCATTGTTTGAAAAACAGAAACTGTCTGTAAACCTGGCGCTGAATAGCAATATTTAATTTTTCACGGGCGGTTTTCAGGGCAGAGGGCACCCGGTTCCTCAATCCACTCTCCCATTTTGTCCATTGAACTCCACCATTGGCTTCTTTAATTGCCATAAATAATGCGTAATCAGACAGCCATTCTTCTTGATCAGAAAAAAATTCTTCAAATTCAATTTTTATCTCTTTCGGCGCGGAATGTTGGAACTGGTGAAATGATCGATCAAGAATACCTAACTTAAACGGAATAGCTTTTCCAAAATCAACTTCATGGTCAGGGAATTCGGGTAAATTCACAAGATCATCTGAATGCAGAAGACCATCTTTCAGCAACATGTACGGGCTGACTAAATATGGATTCCCCGCCATAGCAGAAAAACACTGGTATGGAGAATCTCCAAATCCGGTCGGCCCCAGTGGCAATATCTGCCACAAAGAACAGTTTGTGCCAAATAGAAAATCCACCCAGCGATATGCGCAATCACCCAAATCCCCAATACCGTATGGTCCAGGCAAACTTGTTGGGTGTAAAAGAATTCCTGCAGAACGGTTAAGTTCCATAAATTAGAATGACCTTCTAGTTTCCGTCTGAAGTCAAGTATCTATACAACTTTCTGTATCTGGAGGCTGACCGGTTCCACGAAAAGTCAGTATTCATTCCTCGAACAACCAGTTTATTCCAAAGTCGCTTATTTTCAAACACCTCCAGAGCAATCCCAATTTTATTAGCAAAATCAATTGGATCAGAGTTTGTAAACAGAAATCCAGTGCTTTCTTCAACTGAATCGTAATCTTTAATCGTATCAACCAACCCCCCGGTTGATCTTGCGATTGGAACACACCCATAGCGCATCGCAATCATTTGGGTCAATCCACATGGTTCGTAGCGTGATGGTATCAAAATCATATCGGCGCCAGAAAAAATCCGGCGGCTTAATTCCGGATCAAAACGGATGACTGCTCTGACTCGATTTGAAAATTCATTCTCCAGGTTTCGCACTGCTTGTTCAATGCTGCTTTCTCCAGTACCAAGAATAATTAACTGCCAGAATAAAAGGGAAATATTATGAGAGTGGTTTAAGATTCTTATTGTATCCGGCAACAAATCCACTCCCTTTTGATAATCCAGTCGGTTGATCATTACCATTAGTGGAATTTCAACAGACGCATCAAGATCGAATTCGCGTTGGAGCGCCAATTTATTTTTACGACGGTCTTTTATATTTTTTTCATTGAAGTTCTGGACAAGTGCAGGGTCTTTCATTGGATCCCAGACAATGTAATCGATACCATTTAGAATTCCTGATATATCCTCGGATCGCGACTGTAAAAATACATCCAGGCCTGCACCAAACTCTGGCGTTTGAATTTCTTTCGCATATGTCGGGGAAACTGTCACAATATGATCCGCGCCCAGAAGACCCAGCGGAAGTGGTAAGTCATTCTTATCTTCCGGTAACGGTGATTCATCTGGGATCGAAATTCCGGTTTGTAATAATAATTCCCCTGAACTTGGTCCTGTGTACGGTAGATTGTGAACTTCCATAATCGTTCGAATACGATTGGGTAAGGCAGTCCTCCAGTTCTTCAAACTGAGTAAATAGACTGCCACAGCAGTATGCCAATCGTTAGCATGGAATATATCCGGAGACCATCCTAACACCTGAAGCAGCTTAATCGATGCTAATGAGAAAAATGTATATTTTTCTAGGTCAATCCGGCTGTCACTGCTGTAGACCGAAGATCCAGAAGAAATTTGAGGGCTGGCTATGAAGTACACGGGCAGTCCATTGTGTTGATATTGAAAGGCTTTCGTTGCAACATCAACTCCCTTGAACTGAACGGGGAACTCCCCAATTAATTGAACCGGAAATTGTTTTTCCTGTATGGAGCCATGATATGGAATCGCCATTCGTATATCGATAAATCCATTTTCATAATCATCTCTGGTTGAATCTAAATCGGAAAGCGAGCGAATAGCTGATGGCAGAGAACCCGCTACATCTCCAAGTCCGCCAACCTTAACAAAAGGTTCTGCTTCTGCCGCAAGAAACAATACTTTTAACTGTTTGCTTTCCATTACAAATGGGTCAGGTTGATTCAGTCTTTACTCTTTTTCAAGCGATTCGAGTAGTTTTTCAACCTGAAAATCCGATTGTTTTTCAGCTTCAAATAGAATATCAATGAACCGGTAACAATTTTCTATCCGTGAATAGATACGCTCTGCCGATTCACCAGAAACTCTTTTCCTTACATTTTTATCATTTAATTCAGAGTTAAGAATTTTTAATACACCAATCAGAAACAGCCACCATACCAATAACTCAAACAATTCTTTGTTAAACCATAATTTTTCCTGATATCTGTTTACCTGGATGAAAGCTTGAATATCCGGATCCTGAAGCCATCTCTCGACAATTTTCTGGGCATTTCCTGTTGTGGATTCAAAACTCCTGATCCAATCAGATTGGCTTGTCAAAATTTTTACTAGTGACAGGTTCTGTGCTGCTAAACCCTCGTCAAGACTCATGGCATTAAAAGTTTCAAAAATCAGTTTTCCCAATAACCACTCATCTATCAAGGATCTGCTCAGTTCTCTTGCAGATTCAGTATCGTTTTCATTTGGATAGATTATTTCACCTATATGGTATGTGAATATCCAGGAAAAGATTGAAGTGTATATTAAACTATGCTGTTTTTGATTGCTTTCATCTTTTTTCAGTCTGGAAGCAAGATACATGTATGCAGGCGAATCGATTTTTGTTGAAATTTTAAAAATGGTACTTAGAAGAACACGAAGAAGGAGGATAATCTCAATTTCAGAAGTGATTTCGGTCACAATATTTGAGGTATCAACTATGCAGTTCAGTTGTCGACACGCTTCCAAGAGCATTTTTCCCGACTTTGATTTAACCTCGTCTGTAGCTTTTTCATATGTCGCTGAAATCGAATTTGGATCATTTATAGCATTCTGAATTAACCAGCCATAAAAACCAGGATTTACCAGCTCTCGATAATGGTTCCGGATTGGCTGCATAATTATTTCAACCAATGTTTCTTCAATATCAGGAACTCCCCGTCCATTTAAATATGCTTCAAGCTGGGCATAATGTTTTTTATCATTGTCCTCAACTTCATATATATCCATAAAAACCAGGCATTGAAATGCAGAAATATGAACAAACAGCCCCCTTTCAAATAAACCCTGGTTGTTGCGAATATATTCCAGACCTGTGGTATGATCCTTAAGTATCGTAAAATAATGTGGTTTCTCACTTAATCCCAGACCTTCACCGAGATTTTTTCGAATCAAAATCCTGGTGTCACTTCCTCCAGCAGTTTTATCCGAATATGCTGCTGAGGTTTTAATCCAACCGCTTGTTTCCGCATACTTATTTTGGTAAACCACCAAAGCGCGTTCGCCCCCTTTCCTGTTGGAATAAACAAAAACATCTTCGTTAACATAACCCTCAGTAGTAAAAAAATCATACAGCAAGAAGTTTTCCACACCTGAAAAGAGATAGCGCCTGTGGAGTAAAGGAAATATTTCCCTTTCATGCCTTTTAATTAAATCGTGATCTGGTTGTTCTTCCCAGTACGCTCGTTTATATTCCATGCCATATTTTTCAGTAAATCCCTCCACCTGCCCGTGTCCCAGCATGGGCAATCCCGGCATAGTCGCTAGCAAGGTGCAAATCCCAAAATACTTATCCCCCTTTCCAAATTGATCGACAGCAGTTCTTTCATCAGGATTATTCATAAAATTTACATAGCGCTTCAATATCTCGGGGTCGAATTCAAGCGTATTTTTCACTACCATCCTGTATTCCTGATTTTTTTCATCCCGGAGCATGTTCATAAACGCGCTGTTATAAACCCGGTGCATACCAAGGCTCCGAACAAAATAACCTTCCATCAACCAGAATGCCTCTGCCAGCAGCAGTGTGTCAGGTACATCCTTCCTGATACGGTCAACAACCTGGCGCCAGAACTCTTCCGGGAAAAGCTGGTTGAATTGATGGGTCGTGAGTCCAAATTCAGACCGAGAGGGAATATCACCACCACTACCAGGCGGCGGAAACCATAAACGCTGGTAATGACGCTTCGTTAAAGTCATTGCTGCATCAAATCTTATTATCGGGAATAACCTTGCAACATTAAGAATAGTTTGGATGACAGCTTCCCGCAGTTGAGGCAGTAAATAGTTCAATTGAGCTGTATCATTCCATGGCATTGAAGTTCCATCATTACCATGGTAAATATATTTCTCGGTTCCAGTCCAAAAATCAACCCGTTTGAAAACAACTGCCGCATCACTATTGTCATAGTAATGGTCTTCAATATAAATTCCAACCCGCTCATCTGAAGATAAGTTGGGTCCATTGAAGGAATACGACGGAAAAGGGCTGTGATCAAGAGAAATAAACCAGTCTGGATTTTCTATCATCCATTTTGAGTTTATGCCCATATGATTAGGAACCATATCAGAAGCCAGGCGGATTCCGAAATTCCAGGCTCTGTGCTGCAAATTGGAATAGGCTTCAAACCCGCCTAGTTCAAAAGCTATCTCATAACTGTATAAAGAATATGCCGAAGCAACAGCTTCAGGATTACCGCGCAGTTGTTTGATTTTCTGCGAAGCCTTACTCCGCTCCCAAATACCAATTAACCACAATCCTGAAAACCCTCTCTCTGCCAGGGTTTTCAATTCTTCATCTGGAATTTGATCCAACTTTGTGATTGATCTACGGTAATACCTGGACAACTGGTCTAACCATACATATATATTTTTTGCAATCAATACCAGATTTGGCATCCAGTCACTATCCGGGCTGAATGCTTCCCTATCAAGCTCCAATCCAGCAAATTCATATACTTCTGAAATTCCCGTCCCTCCTATTCCAAAAATCACTTTCTCCTCTTCACTGATGAGATCGATACTTCGCAACAACCGTAATAAATATCTATCCAGCAAATACCCCCAGCGAGTTCTTATAAAGTCCAGCTGCCCGCTCAGAGAATTGGGAACGGCAATGGAGGGGCTTTTGAGCATTTCGAGTAGATTTTGATTATCGGGGCCAAATCTGGGTTGGTTTTCGAAAAATTCATCCAGGCTCGAGATTGCTACAATATATGTACTTTTATTACGGATTAACTGATCATCAAATAAAATATGGAATTTTCTAAAGGCAGGATTTTCATTTGCTAGCCATAAAAGAATTAATTCTTCCAGTAATAATTCCCTGTTTGAGACAACATCACCTGACTCCCGGATAGAATTTCCATTAAAATAGTCATCAATATCTGCTTCCTTTTTATATACAACCAGAGGTGGAAATTCATCAACAAAAATTCGCAGCATCTGATCGATCTCATTTTGACCAAATTTTTCAATCAAAAAATCAAGAGCCTCATTGATAATTGTAGATTTTCTCTGATCTCTATATAAATCAACCACAAAGTGCAGAATTTCATCGATCAAGCCCATCGCATTTATTTGCCCAGCCCGGATGGTTTTTTCAGGGTACGCAACCAGATCGTGATGGTCATTCATCTTTTTTGCGAACACCCGCGCAGCATGAAAGTCTGTAAAAATTACATTTCCGCTGTACGAATATATCCCTTCATCAAATTGATAGAACAACCTTGCTCGGCGTGAAATGTGGAATTCCAACAAATAGGGATAACAACGATTCATAATTTCTCCATTAAAAACCCCAAAATCTTGTCCATTGTACTGCATATACTCAACGGTTCAGTTTATAAAATCAAAATCAGTTGGAGGAGCAGGAATCTCATCCACAATTATCGATTCTCCCTTCAAGGAATTTAATACTAACAAAAAATTATCACCGTATTCTTTGAGAATCAGGAATGTATCGGTATTCACCCACTTAATATTAAAAATTCCAAATGAATCTTCCAGCAATGGTTCTGGTGGGTTTCCAATTCGGCCGATCCTGGCTTCCCAATTTTCACCCTGTTTGAAAACTATAAGGTTGGAATCCGGACTCCATCCTAAAAGTTGTATAAATTTATCTTTTTGAACCGGTAGTTCCTCTGTCCCATCATTATTAGCGATAAAAAGTTCGGACCTGTTCTCTGAAGGATGGCCGGTTTCTCTGAGGAACATAATTTTTTGTACATCTGGGGAATAGATGACTTCAGAACTGATGAATGGCTGAGCGATAATACTGCCAATTTGGAATGCTTTTTCACCTGACACCGGGATTTCCCAGAGAGTTGTTGGATTTCGCGGTTCCGCCAAAGGATCTACAGGAGAAATTGCTACATACAGAGATTTTGAATCTGGAGACCATATTGGATCTGCATAATACTTCTGTTCACTGTAAGAAATAACCTGTTCGTATTCCAAAGCTATTTTTCTATCAGATCCATCAGCGGGAATCAGGCTTATCTCAGATGGGGTTGCCACTGCGATAAAGGCACCATTCTGGGAATAACGGAAATTTCCTCCCTGGAAGGGAGGTATGATTGTCCGCCTTTCCAACGAGTCTATATCAACCCAATTTAAATCGTCCAGCCTGATAAAACTAGAATCCTGAAAAACCTGTCTGGTGTTGAAGGCGATTTTCCTTGTTCCGGGAATCCAGTTGAACTGATACGGATTGATTGCTACGGAATTTGGGTCTCTAGCCCCGGAACCTAATTGATCCAGCTCGAAAACGCCCAGTACGCGGCGTTCATTCTGACCATTAAAATCAATAATCCAGAGTTCACCATGAAAATCGTCTGCCTGCTTAAGATATGCAATTAATTGACCATCAGGATGGATTTTAATTTGATCTACACCCCCAGAAAAAGTCAATTGCTGATTGCCGTTTTCCCTTGACCAGGTCCAGATGTTCTTATCTTTGATATAAGCTATTTGTATCTCTTTTGCAAAATTGACAGAACTAGATTGTATTGGCTGAACTTGAATCTGACCAATATCATCCGGCGGTACAGTCACAGTTATACCAATTTCTTGTTTCGGAAGATCCTGCCCTGCTGAATTGATCGATTGGTTTACTGGCTCTGAAGGAGATCCGATTTCCCCTGCTTCAATTTCTTCGCAGGCATAAAATGTAGATATTATTAGAAACGCGAAAATGACTCCTGATACTTTTTTTATTTTCATTATTAATATTGATAAATGTGTATCGGTTTCACATGTTTCATAAACACCCATCCAGTGTGATTAATACAAATATCTCTACCATTTACCCGGGATTGATTTTATCATCTACACCAGTTAATGTAATTCTTTGACCAGAGTTGAAATAAACACACCAGGAATAAGATACGCCGGAAAAGTAATAAATTCAACATTTCATGATCAAAAATCAATCTCATGAATATCGTATGTATAAAGTGAAGGTTTCTGAATCGAATGAGTGGTTACTCAACAAAATCCTTTTCCAGCTATCGCTTTCTGGTATAATTTCGTAAATTTTTTTGATACTCTCAAAAAAAATAACGCCGGGATTTCCCCGGTGTTATTTTGTGTATTCTCGATGAGGGAGGGCATTATTGATGGAAAAGCAGGATTATCTAGATCTCTACTATCAAATGGTGCTGATTAGAATTGTGGAAGAACAGGCTGCCCAACTATATCAGCAAGGCAAAATTGGTGGGTTCCTCCATCTTTATATTGGGCAGGAAGCTGTGAGCACAGGCATTATCTCGATTCGGAAACCACAGGACCGGGTGATTACCGCATATCGCGATCATGGAGTTGCAATCAACTGCGGATTATCAGCCGAGGTCGTTCTGGCGGAATTGCTTGGTAAACACACAGGCTGCTCAAAAGGTAAAGGGGGCTCGATGCATATGGCAGATGTAGAGAAGAATTTTTGGGGCGGGCATGCAATCGTTGGAGCACACCTTCCCATTGCAGCTGGCCTGGCATTAGGCGATCAATATCTTGAAAATGATGGAATCACAATCTGCATGTTTGGGGATGGGGCAACCAATATTGGCTATTTTCATGAAGCATTAAATCTTTCGAAAGTATGGAATTTGCCCGTTTTATGGGTTTGCGAAAATAATAAGTATGGTATGGGTACTGCGGTGGAGCGAGCATCAGCGGTATCTGAAATTCGCCAAAAAGCGGAGGGTTACGGTATACCGAACAGCCGCGTTGACGGCATGGATGTTCTGGCAGTCAGGCAAACCTCCCAAATTATCATAGAAAAAATCCGCGATGGTGAAGGTCCTTATTTTCTCGAAGCTATCACGTATCGTTACCGGGGGCATTCAATGGGCGATCCTGAACGTTATCGACAGACTGATGAAGTCCAGAAATGGCAGGAAAATGACCCGATAGGGGTTTTTAGAAAAAATATACTTTCTCAAAATATTTCAACAGAGAAAGAACTTGATAATATAGATGAACAGGTTGAAAAAGAAGTACAATCAGCAGTTCAGTTTGCTGAAAACAGCCCTGATCCAGCTCCAGACGAACTCTTCAATGATGTATATGTGGGAGAGTATCAGGACTAACCAGATTACATCGCTTAAAATTAGATATCTAATTATCTGAGGATTTGACCGAATGGCAACAATAACAATGAGAGAAGCGATATCCCAGGCAATCTGGGAGGAAATGGAAAGTGATCCAAATATATTTATCATGGGAGAAGAGGTCGGCGTTTGGGGAGGCACATATGCTGTCACGAAAGGTTTTTACGATCATTTCGGACCAAAACGTGTAAAAGATACCCCAATCGCAGAAGCGGTTATTGTCGGCTCAGCTATCGGCGCTGCATTGACAGGACTGCGGCCAATCGCTGAATTGATGACAATAAACTTCGCTTTCTCAGCAATGGAACATATTGTAAATGAGGCTGCCAAACTCCGTTACATGTTTGGCGGCCAATTCACTTTACCTGTTGTTATCCGAACTGTTAGCGGAGGTGGGCGCCAGTTAGGGGCTACACATTCTCAGACACCAGATGTAATATTTGCACATTTCCCTGGTTTGAAAGTTGTCGCACCAGGAACCCCAGAAGACGCAAAAGGATTGTTGAAATCTGCAATTCGTTCAGATGATCCAGTTATGTTTATCGAACATGCAACGCTTTATCAGGTACGCGGAGAAGTGCCAGAAGATGATTACACAATTCCTTTAGGTACATCCAATATTTACCGTGAAGGATCAGATGTGACCATAATAACCTACAGCAAGATGCTGGAAATTTCATCAAAAGCATCGCAACAACTCGAAGAAGAAGGGATTGACGTTGAAATTATCGATCTGAGGTCTCTACGTCCTCTGGATATGGAACCAGTAATCAAATCATTTAAGAAAACAAATCGGGCAGTCATCGTCGAAGAAGGATGGCGCTCGTATGGAGTTGGTTCCGAAGTCACGACAAGAATTGTTGAAAGTGCGTTTGATTATATTGATGCCCCGATAAAAAGGGTAGCCCAAAAAGAAGTTCCATTACCTTACAATAGAAATTTAGAGCAATCTGCACTCCCTCAAGTTGAAGATGTTATCAAAGCTGTGAAGGAGGTTCTGTAATGGCGGACATTGTAATCATGCCCAAGCTGGGATTTGATATGGCTGAAGGTACTCTGGTCCGTTGGGTTATCCAGGAGGGTGAACCAGTTTCCAAAGGCGTAATTCTTGCAGAAATTGAGACCGACAAAGCCACAGTTGAAGTTGAATCCCACTATGAGGGATACTTGTACCAACACCTTGTTCCAGTAGGGGAAATTGTGCCGATTAATACTCCAATTGCGATTATCACAGAGGAGGATGAAGAAGTCGATGTCGACCAGTTGCTTGGTGAGGAGATTAGCCAGGAGACTTCAGCTAAATCTAAAGATAAAAAAACCTCGCTAGAAAAACCATCGGAAATCACCACCGGAAAAGTTATAAAAGATAAGGATGAACGATTGCCAGGGGATGTAAAAGCTTCACCTCTGGCAAGGCGGATTTCTCACGAAATGGGAATCGACCTGAACCAGGTAACTGGAACTGGTATGGGAGGTCGAATAACCAAAAAAGATGTCCAGACCTTCATTACCTCAATAGCAGACAGTCGCTCTATGGAAGTTGAAAAAACCGGAGAGACAAAACCTATCCTGCCTGCCACCCGGATGATGCCAACGGAGACCAAAGTCATCCCCCTTAACAGATTGCGAGCGGCTATTGGCAAACGAATGACCGAAGCCAAAGGACAGATTCCGCATTTTTACATAACACATCTGTACAAGATGGATAAATTGTTTGATGCCCGAAAGCAATTAAATGATATGCTCCCTGATGAAGAGAAAACCTCTGTAAATGATTACATAGTTAAAGCAGTTGCAATTGCTCTGCGGGAGTACCCAAATTTGAATGCCTCCATTGAAAACAATAATATCATCCATCATGGCGACATCAATATTGGGATTGCAGTAGCTGTGGAAGGTGGACTGCTCACAGTTGTATGCCAAAACGCAGATTTAAAATCAATTCACCAGATCGGTATCGAGACGCGCGAAATGGTAAATCGAGCGCGCGAAGGCAAAGTAAGACCAAATGATATTGAGGGGTCCACATTTACTGTGAGTAATATGGGAATGTATGATGTCGAGAATTTCATTGCGATTATAAATCCACCAGAGGCAGCCATACTTGCGGTAGGTTCCGCCAGGGAAGTGCCGGTAATAAATGGCGGAAAAATTACTTCAGGCTTACAAATGAAAGCCACAATATCTGTTGACCACCGGGTAAGCGATGGAGCGGAAGCTGCGCGGTTCCTTCAATCACTCGCTGGATATTTAGAGAGCCCTCTTCGTCTATTTCTCTGAGGTTTTTTTCCAAAAAACCGCTGATTTAAACTAAATGTCGAATGCAGAGTACGATCTAAAATTTTTAGATACAGCCAGCCAGCAACTAAAAAATTATTTACTCTCTGATGTCCTCTACTGGCCTATTGGATTAAAACAACCTCCTGACCATTCTCCTTATCCAAAATTGACTATCGGAGGAGTTTTACTTGCGCAATCTCGAGCGGCTGTAACCTGCCAAACGGAGGGAGAAAGGTCGAAATTAGCCATAACTACAAGAGACATTGAAGATGTGCGAAAATCCTGGGCTGTTTTCTGGGATAAGAAGGGACAGCGCGAATTTAAAGCCCGCTCAACTCTCTGGATATCTTTTCTGGAAGATTACCTAAAAAATCCAGCAGAACATTTTGACCGATATTCTTACGAATCCAGACATCGTGTGCAACTGGAACTGCTAAAAAGGGATATTTCAATAGATAACGGTTCCCTAGAACTGCTCCCTGTTTTGGATTTGAGACTCAAGTCATTTTTCCAGAAGGGAATTTTTATTTGGGATCAAAATCTGATGGCAGCTTTTCCCCCTGATCCATACTGGTTCTTATATGGCAGGTTGCCTGAATTTATTGAAAATACTGAATCAAAGTAACATATTATCCTGCCATCACAGCAAATCAACCAATATTGGCAATTGGACACCGTCTGGGCGCTGAAATTAATTAATAATAGTTTTCATGCCTTTTTTCACAAACTGGGTGAGTTCTGTTACACTGAGATTCTCTATTCCTAATTTTCGTAAAGTCCTTCCTCGTCGCCAGTAATCGGTCCGATGCACTATACATGCTAACCTTATTATGCTGTCAATTCCTCTGGTGGAAACACCATACTGCTGTGCAAGTGATGCTATTGGAACCAGGCTCATGGGTACATCTTCAAATATATAACGGTGGTTGAGAGTCCTGGGAGCCATAATCCCAATATATCCCGGCTGGTTGTGAATTGCTTCATAAAGGTCAGAACCGGTAGTGTTATATGCTAATTTCAACCACTCCATCGAAGTGCGAGCTCTAATACCAAGAGCTGAAGCCACCGTAACCCTTTCTCTGTCCAGTACCTCCAATACTCTCGCGACTGAAGGAGTGACACCATCAATATAAAACTGGAAATCTCCATGGGTTGATTCAATCCTGCCCGCGTTCAATAGAATCAGAGCAGGGTGAAAAATTGCCCCCATATTATTCAAGCCGGTATGCAACACATTAATTCCATCGATGAATTGTGGATATACAGGTCTTATCGCTTCAAGAACTTTTTCCGTTCGATCGGAAGGTAAGGCAGCCAGAGGGACAGCCTCTTTTATCCGAAAAATTCTCGTCTGCGCAGGACCTTCCGAACGGCTGGCATAGATAAAAGTTTCTGCTTCTGCAACAGTAAAATCCACCTTAGATCCAGAAGTCTTCAGTATGTTATAGAATTCAATAGCCCCACCAGTCCTGCCTGGATGGAGGATTATAATCTGACCCTCATTTATATATGGTGCAATAGATTGAGCTATGTCTGCATGAGCTGATGATGGAACAACAACCATGACTACTTCAGCATTACGAAGCGCTTCGCCAGGGTTTGAAGTAGTTTTTTTTATTTTCGCAAATCCATGCGGGCCGCCCTCATAACTTTCCAGTTCAATTCCACCTCTGGCTGCTATAGCTGCAATATGCTCATTTGTACGATTATATTGAATTACTTCAACACCTAACAAACTCAAATGAGCTGCCATCGCTTTGCCGCCATGCCCTGCGCCAATAACCGTATATCTGGAAGGAATTCCCATTAAGCCTCCATTTCGTATATTAATACCTGCCATACATTGTACCCAAAAATGTATGGCAGGCAAAACGAGAAGGAGAAGTCGAAAACAAAGTAAGGTAAATTTACATTTCAGGCACCTTGGGTAAGCTCTTCATTGCGGCTTGAACCGCTTCTTCCGGATATTCGTAATTCTGAAGTTCTCCATTGAAATATGCCTGATAAGCGGACATGTCAAAATTCCCATGTCCTGACAGGTTGAATAAAATCACTTTCTTTTCACCTTTTTCCTTGGCGGCGAGAGCTTCATCGATCACCGCCCGGATCGCATGCGCTGTCTCCGGAGCGGGTATGATAGCTTCACTTGATGCAAACTGAATAGCGGCCTCAAAAGTTGGCAACTGGTTTACTGCGATTGCATCGATGTACCCGGCATTGTAAAGAGCGCAAAGACTGGGTGCCATCCCGTGGTAGCGCAACCCACCCGCATGGATTGGAGGCGGGACAAAACTATGTCCCAGTGTGTACATTTTCACGATTGGAGCCATTTGAGCAGTATCGCCATAATCAAACGTGTATTCTCCCTTGGTTAAACTCGGTGTTGCAGTCGGTTCTACCGCCAATAGACGGGTCTGTTTACCATCCAATAAATTTTTACGCAAGAATGGATACGCAATACCAGCGAAGTTAGATCCTCCCCCGACACAACCTATCACAACATCCGGATACTCGCCTGCCATTTCCATTTGTAAAAGTGCTTCTTCCCCGATGATTGATTGATGCATCAGGACATGGTTGAGGACAGAGCCTAAACTGTATTTTTTCTTGCCTTCTGAGGTTGCGGCAACTTCAACTGCTTCTGAGATCGCAATTCCAAGAGATCCTGGGCTATCCGGATCCTGCTCCAGAATGCTTTTACCAAATCCCGTACGGTTAGAAGGACTAGCAAAAACCTTTGCATTGTATGCTTCCATCATAATCCGTCGGTATGGCTTCTGGTTATACGACACCTTGACCATGTACACTTCAAGATCCATATCAAAGAAATTGCAGGCCATTGAGAGGGCAGAACCCCACTGGCCAGCACCAGTTTCGGTCGTCATTGCCTTCACACCTTCAATTTTATTAAAATATGCTTGCGGAACTGATGTATTTGGTTTATGGCTGCCAGGAGGAGATACTCCTTCATGTTTAAAATAAATGTGGGCTGGAGTTTCAAGGGCATTTTCAAGCCTGACCGCTCTAATCAATGGAGTGGGTCTCCATAATTTATAAATTTCACGAACCTCTTCAGGAATTTCAATGTACTGATCAGTACTAACCTCTTGCATAATCAATCCCATTGGAAAAAGCACATTAAGAAATTCCGGAGTAACAGGTTGCAATGTTTTCGGATGCAGGACTGGAGTTGGCGCTACTGGCATATCAGCGTTAATGTTGTACCAATTCTTAGGAAGGTCTGCTTCATTAAGTAAATATTTGTGTTGGCTGTTCATTTTTTCCTCCTTGCAAAGGACAAATTTAGTTTTTTCTTTCAAACATTCCTTTCAATAAATTATCAAAAAATCTCCAATTTTTACAATCTCACCTCCTGCGTAATTTAAAAAAAACGTTCGTCCCAATAGGGACGAACGTTTTAAGTCCGTGGTGCCACCCTGGTTAGGCTTGACAAAAAAAACCCCGTCAGTGCTGCGACGGGGGTTGAGGCCAGCCTCACTCAATGGAGTACGGCAATTTATAATTATAAACTTTCCTTTTTCCACAGTTGAATGTGGATAAATTGCTTATACTCTTTGCCCTGATAACGGTGGCATCTCCGGCGCAGACTACTTGGTTTCCTGAAAATTCAGCATACCGTTCGCCCTGCCACTCAAAGGCCCATTCGATGCTGTCGTATGGATGGGGTTCTCACCAGCTCCCATTCTCTGGGCCATCGTGTCAGCACTTACTAGTCCTTATCGCAGTGTTAAGTTCTAAATTGGGTTGGATTATATTCAAAAGAAAAATTTTGTCAAGTAAATTACTTACCTTTGTTTATACTGCCACCTCTGCTTTTATGTGAGGATGTGCTTCATAATTATTCAAACGGAAATCTTCATATTTAAAGTCAAATATTGAAGAAACGTCGGGATTAATATCAATTCTCGGCAAAGGGTAGGGGGAACGGGTTAGTTGTAATTGCGCCTGTTGCATATGGTTTTTATACAGGTGAACATCCCCAAAAGTGTGAACAAACTGCCCTGCCTGGAGATCACAAACCTGAGCAACCATCATCGTTAATAGAGCATACGAAGCGATATTAAAAGGCACTCCAAGAAAGATATCAGCTGAACGCTGGTAAAGCTGACACGAGAGAGTTTGATCAACTACATAGAACTGAAATAAAGCATGGCAGGGCGGCAAAGCCATCATATCCAATTCAGAAACATTCCAGGCACTGACAATTAACCGGCGTGAATGAGGGTTTTCTTTTATTTCATTTATTACATTTGATATCTGATCTATAGGTTTTTCATCACCAGATGTCCAAGCTCGCCACTGCCTACCGTATACTGGGCCCAAATCTCCATTCTCATCTACCCATTCATCCCAGATACGAACACCATGATCATTTAGATATTTAACATTTGTATCTCCATTCAGAAACCATAGCAGTTCGTAAATGACAGATTTAAGGTGAATCTTTTTGGTCGTGAGAAGTGGAAAACCATTATTCAGGTCTATTCGAATCTGGAAACCAAAAACTGACAAGGTGCCGACGCCTGTTCTATCGCTTTTTTCGACACCATTAATTAAAATATGTTCAAGAAGGTCAAGATATTGCTTCATAATCCTTTCAGAGTTCTCCTTCTCTTTCTACTTTAATGATACCTTTTGCGCTTTCAATATCTAGAAGAATTTGTTCAACCAATTGATCTACATTCTCAAAACGGATTTCATCTCTTAATCGCCCGAGAAATTTCAGGCGGAGTTTTTTTCCGTACAAATCGTCATCCAGATTCAAAATATGGGTTTCAACCCTGGTTATCAAAGATTTACTTTCAAATGTTGGTCTGATCCCAATATTTGTCACAGCGCCAAAAACACTCCCCTCTAATAACACATCGCAGGCATATACACCTGATTTTGGCAATAGCTTTTCACCCCAAACATCCATATTTGCAGTTGGAATCCCTATAAGTCTGCCTCTCCCATCACCAGGAATAACTTCTCCATCAACCTGATAGGGATGTCCTAACAATTCGCGTGCATACTTAACATTCCCGTCGAGTAGTTTTTCACGAATAGCACTCGAAGAAATCACAGACCCATTAAGGCTTTTGGGTTTGATAACATTCACTGAATACCCAAGTTCCTTACCGATATTTTTTAAAACATTAATGTTCCCTTCCCTGTCCCTGCCCAATGCAAAATCAATCCCAACATTCAGTTTCTTAATTTTAAGGTTGGCATGCAATTTATTCATGAAAGCCGAACCAGAAGTTTTTGAAAATTTTTCGTCAAACAATTGGGTGATAACATAATCCACTCCCAGGTTACCTATCAACTCTGCTCTTTCCGTGGGAGAGGTCAGATAGAACTGCCCGCTGACACCGTGCAGCACTTTTTTGGGGTGTGGAAAAAATGTCAGGACAACTGAAGGAAACCCGGCTTGTAAAGCTCCTGCCACCAAATTATTAATTATAGATTGATGACCTAAATGAACTCCATCAAAAATACCGATTGCAATCCAGGAACCCTCCAAGTTTATATCTGAAATTGACTGGTAATGCTGCATAGAAAAATGGGCCGTGGATTAATTGATGACACTCATTTAGATAATCACTGCGCGTGAATAATTATTGTCCATATACAATTGAAAATTTACATCATGTTTGGTGAAAGACTTTCCGTGGCTGCCATTCTTGGGTTTCCTCATCGACTTCCATAATTGCAATAAGATCACCCTGTTCACTTATAGCGCGAATCCATCCCGAATCCCCTTGATTTGCAGGAATTCTATGACCATGACGTACTTTTTCTGATTGTTCTGCATCCAATTCAATTGACGGCCAATCAGCCATGGCTTCTGCTGCCGGGATCAAAAATTTGTACCAGTCTCCAGCTTCAAACGCATCCTGCAATCGCCTTAAGGGAACTGCATCTCTGAGCGTAAATCGCCCACTTTTTGTTCTACGAAGTCCTACGAGATAAGCACCCGTCCCTAAAGCATTCCCCAGATCATTGGTCAACGATCTAACGTATGTTCCTGAAGAACAATACACATCGATTACAGCTTCTGGTGGAGCCCATTCCAATACATCTAGACTATAAACATTAATTTTTCTTGGTAAAAGTTCGACATCCTCTCCTTTACGAGCCATTTCATATGCTTTTTTACCTTTTATTTTAACGGCTGAATAAGGAGGGGGACTTGTTCAATCTCACCCACAAATGTTTGAAGCATTTCATTGAATTGGTCTTCACTAATTTCCACAACTGAGTTCTTGCGCAGTAATCAATCCCTCAGCATCATATGTGTCAGATGAACTGCCCATTTTTATGGTTGCCTGGTATCGCTTATCTGATGCAGAAACATATTCGCTCAGCCGGACCGCTGGACCAATTAATATTACTAACACTCCAGATGCTCTTGGATCAAGCGTGCCAGTATGACCGGCTCTCCGAATTCCGGTGCCTTTCCGCATAAGTTGAACGACATCGTGAGAGGTCATTCCAACCGGCTTATCAACTACCAGAACCCCGGAAACAACGTTTTTCATATTTTCCTTATCGTTATTATTGTTTTCCATAGATTTCACCCCATTTAGTAATATAATTTTTACCCTGGACAAATATTTGAATAAGAATACAAGAGTTTATTTATTAGATCACAAGTAATCAAGATGTTAATATCCCTTCCTTTTCAATATTACCCAACAATACACGGGTTTCATGGAGCACAAATTTAATGACCTCCTGAATATTCCCATAAACTTCTGCGCCGGAAGCAGCAGCATGTCCACCTCCGCCAAACTTCACTGCCAATTTTGAGGTGTCATAACCAGGCTGTGCCCGCCAACTGATTTTAACAAAACCCGCTGGTTGTTCAACAAATACAATAGATATTACCGCTCCATCAATTGATGAAAGCACATTGATTAAATCAGCATCATCTTTTCCCGGGTAATTAACCGCTTTTCTATCCGCAATCGTCAGATTTGTCCATACAATGCGGTCTTCCATTTCCAGTTTGCTTAAGCCTTTTCCCCAAATTCTTGCTGATTGGAAGGATCGGTTAACCAAAGATTGATAATAGATATCATGAAAGTCTGCCCCAAATTCCATTAATTCAGCACCAACTTGAAGCGCTCTTGACGTCACGTTCGGAGTACGAAAGCCAAGCGTATCCGTAATAAGCCCCATGGTCAAAGCATTGGATACATCTTTGGTAAAAGACAGATCTGTTTTTTTAATTAACTCAAAAACAATTTCGCTGGTTGATACCGCTTGCATTCTTACGATATTAACTCTTGCAAAATTATCATTTGTTTTATGGTGATCGATATTCAAGTCAATCTTTTTAAAATTATCCAGTACATCAGCAGTGCGCCCCAGATCTGAACAATCCAGCACGATAACAAAATCAAAATTCCCTTTTGGAGATTTCCGAATAAGCTCACTACCTTCCAGGGACCGCATATTTACAGGTACCCCATCCGGACAAACCATTTCAACTCTCTTGTTTGCATCACGCAGTGACAATCCAAAACCTAAAAGAGAGCCTATTGCATCACCATCTGGCCTTTCGTGGGTTACAACCAGGATGTGTTCCGCATCCTGTATTTGTTGGTAAATGGATTGAGCGAGATGATCATCAATCATTTTTAGATCCTAGATCTTCCATTTCCACAGATGAGAAATTTTTATCCCTTTTATTGTTAAGTTCAGAATTATTTTCTTTCTGATTATTTTCTTTTAATGAGGTGATTAACCTTTCAATCCGCTCAGCTTGTTCAAAAGTAGGATCCCAGTGAAAACGCAAGCGAGGAAAAGTACGTAGATTAATCCTTAAGGCTAATTCTGATCTTAAGAAACCTCTGGCGCTCTCAAACCCTCTCATTATTTCATCCAATCTGCTTGTCCCATCGAGAGCAGAGAAGTATACATTTGCAAATGCCAACTCTTTATCGACTTTCACTTCTGTTATAGAAATATCCAATAAACGTGGATCTGCCACCCGTTGAAGAATAATCTCTGATAATTCTTCATGGATTCGGATTGCTATCCGATTTGCTCTCGTTATTGATACCAATAAATACTCCTGAAAATCCCTGAAATTAATCAGTTTGTAACCTGTTCCAAAATATAACTCTCGAGTAAATCGTCCTCTTGATAATCCTGGAAATCCTTCAGGGCAATACCACATTCAAATCCAGCCCGTATCTCGCGAACATCATCTTGATGGTGTTTTAAGGATTGCATTTCCCCATCGAAAATTATCTTATTGTTCCTTACAACCCGCATTTTTGCATTCCGGCGAATCTCCCCTTCCAAAACATAACAACCTGCAATTAATCCAACTTTTGTTATTCTGAAAACCTCTCTGATCTCAGCACGCCCAATAACTTTATCAGTGAATTCGGGCTCAAGCATACCCTGTAAGGCTTTTTCAATATCCTCAGTAAGACGGTATATAATCTCGTACAGACGGATTGAAACTCCTTCATCTTCCGCCAATCTCCTTGCAGCGTTATCGGCCTGGACATTAAAACCAATCACAACTGCCTTCGAAGCGACTGCCAGCATTACATCATTTTCCCCGATATTACCGGTTTCCGCATGAAGAATGTTCACTTTGATATCACCTACAATCATATCGTTCAAGGAAGAAAGTATCGGCTCTAGAGACCCTTGAACATCAGCCTTTATGATTAATCGTAATTCCTGCAATTCTCCTGCCTGAACTTGATCAAAAAATTGTTCCAGTGTAACCGCGGTTCTTTGATCATTCACTTTTATTTTCGAAGCATCCAACCGCCCCTGTACAATAGATTTTGCCTCCCTGTCTGATTCAATTATCTGGAATAATTCGCCCGCCTGAGGCACATCGTTTAAGCCCATCACAGAAACCGGGGTTGAGGGTTTTGCGGATTGGATTTTCTTTCCACGGAAATCAAACATAGCTTTTATCCGCCCGTAAGTGTTTCCAGCAATAATGGTATCTCCAACATTTAAATGTCCATTTTGAACAAGCAGTGTGGCTAGTACACCCTTCGCTTTATCTCTCTCAGCTTCAATCACCGTACCCAAAACCTGTCCAGATGGGTTGGCCAGGATATCTATGTTATCTGCCACCAGCAGAATAGCCTCCAGTAAATCATCCAGACCTTCCTGCATCTTTGCCGAGATAGGAACGATAATCGTATCCCCTTCCCATTCGTCTGGGATTAATTCGATTTCCGCGAGTTGCTGCTTCGTCCGTTCAATATCAGCATTTTGCTTATCAATCTTATTGAGGGCAACTACTATTGGCACATTAGCTGCTTTAGCATGGGCAGTGGCCTCTTTTGTCTGGGGCATTACTCCATCATCAGCAGCGACAACCAGAACAACAATGTCGGCTCCCTGAGCACCTCGCGACCGCATCGCTGTGAAGGCTGCATGACCAGGCGTGTCAAGAAACGTTATTACTTGATCATTGTGGGTAATCTGGTATGCTCCAATATGCTGAGTGATGCCTCCAGCCTCCCCTCCAGCAACATCGGTGTCTCGAATAGCATCTAAAAGTGTTGTCTTACCATGGTCTACATGACCCAAAATTGTAACAACAGGAGGCCGGCTTACCAGGTTTTTTGGATCTTCCCTGGCTATCATCAAGCGCCATAATGGGGTTTCACCTCGGTCTTCTTCTGGGATTTCTTCCGCAGTTTCCAGCTTAACATCAAACCCCATCTCAGTTGCTACTATCGCAGCAGTGTCAAAATCGATTTGTTGATTGATATTTGCCATAACCCCATTCGTCATTAAGTTTTTAATCACTTCAATGGGGCTGGAATCAGTTGCTTCAGCCAATTCCCTTACAGTTATTGTTTGAGGTAGTTCAATAATATGTGTGTTCTGTACATCATCGCTCATCAAGCACCTCCAAATATCCCACATTTTATTGTGCTCCAAAGAGCGAATTTGGTATTCAAGCAATCAGCGATGATTGATAATTAACTCATTTTCATCGCCTGTATCGGTCTTCGATGATAAATACCAGATGGTTACTACACCCCTTGGAGTACAACATTGTTATTTGAAATTTTTTGTATTCATTCTTTATACAATTTTTAATTCGTCCTCATATGCGCAGGTAAACTTACTCATCGGCAAAATTTTCTGAATATTTAATTAGCCTATCACGATCAATTTCAGATAATTCAATTTTTAATGCATGGGCAATGGATCCATTAATACCACGATGCCAACATGATCGTCTCCTGTGTAAATAAGCGCCTCTCCCCGCTAATTTACCACTTGGATCGATCTCCACACCATTTTGGGTGCAAACTACCCTGATTAATGAATTCTTTGCCAGCACCTCTCTACAGCCCACACATGTGCGCTGTGGTATATGTCTTTTTCGTTCCTTATTTGATGTTTTCGTTTTCAATGTTCTTTCTTAAATTACCACTCTTCTTCCCACTCCTGATCAGCGCGTTTACGCTTCCGTTTTACTATCGTTGCATCTGAATCAGGGTCATATTCAATTTCAACGAATTTTTTCTTCTTCTTTTTCTTCGAGGAGGAATCCATCTTTGTAAGTTCTTCATCCTCCTCTTGATCATAATCAAATACCTCTGGTTTGATGGCAAATAATTCCTCCAGAGATTCTTCTTGCTCCAGTTCAACAGATGTCTCGAATTGGTCAGTTTCAACCGCTGCTTCAAGCGTTTCTGGGGTAAGCACATCAACCGGTTCTTCCACAATTTCCCTTTCATCGATTTTTTCATCAACCGTGGCAGCAGAGCCGTCAGTTGTTAATTCGGATGCTGCTTCCTCTGAATCAATTGAAATCGCTTCAACTTCTAACCCGGTTTCGGTAATCTCCTCCATAACTGCTTCCGGTTCTAATTCTTCTTCTGGGAATGTAAGGTTTTCTATTGCCTGTTCAAGTTCAATCATCCCTTTTGGTCCCATTCCATGTAATCCAAGTATCTTGTCGGAATCCAGTTTCATTTGGAGGATTAAATCACCAACTGTTGGATAACCACCTTCACTGATTACTGCATATACTCGATCACTTACATCAAAATTTTCAAGAGGAAAATCGAAAGCCTTAGCCGGAATTGTCTCTTTTACAGCCAGTATTTGTTCTTCTTCTGCGTCCCGTTCCGCCTGGTATTTATGTAAAATACCCCTCTCAACACGGTCGACAAACTGCGTAATAAACTGGTACTCTTCTGGAGTTACTGCGCGGCCTTCGGCCTTTTTTGCCAATATCAATTCCACCTGGGTTTTGTTATCAGACTCATGCGCAGCAATTTCAGAGTATTCAGGATCATTCTGCAACTTATACAAAGCATCGGTAGCAGCTTCTGGAAGGCTTTTAATATCAATTCGCCAGGATGTCAATTTGGCTGCAAGGCGGGCGTTTTGACCATCGCGGCCAATCGCCAGACTGAGTTGATCCTCTGGTACAACAACAGTAGCGATCTTGGCTTCCTTATAGAGTTGGTTTAAATATACACCAGCAACTCTTGCTGGGCTCAAGGCTTTAGCCAGATAAATCGCAGGATCGGAATTCCATTCAATTACATCAATCTTTTCATCATTTAACTCGCGAACAATTGCCTGTATCCGGACACCTCGAATACCGACGCATGCCCCAACTGGATCGACACCAGGCTGGAGCGCCGAAACTGCAACCTTTGAACGGTATCCAGGTTCTCTTGAAATCGAACGAATCTCGACAAGCCCGTGATAAATTTCAGGCACCTCGTTTTCCAGTAATCTCCTCAGAAAGTTTTTATGAGCACGGGAGAGAATTATCTGTGGGCCTCGTGGAGAGGTTTTTACCTCCAGTAATAAGGCCCGGATGCGGTCATGAACTCGAAACCTTTCACGAGGCATTTGATGGCTGCGAGGCATAATTCCCTCAGCCTTCATTTCTAAACCAACTGAAACACCAGTGACATTAATTGCCTGGACCACTCCACTGACGATTTCTCCCACCTGCTTGCTGAAATTTTCAAACTGTGATTCTCGCTCCGCTTCACGTATCCTCTGTTGGATCACCTGACGTGCAGTTTGAGCGGCAACCCGCCCAAAATTCTTCGGGGTCAATTCGACAACTACCATCCCACCCAGTTCTGCTTCAGGGTCAACCTTGCGAGCTTCTGTAAGACTTACTTCGGTACGTTCATCTTCCACTGTGTCCACAATTTCTTTCTCGGCGAAAATCGAGACTTTTCCAGTCTCTGAATTAATTTCCGCCTCAATCAATTGGGCATTGGATGCATTCATCGACCGCCGATAAGCTGAAACCATCGCGGCTTTTAATGCTTCCAAAACCACATCTTGAGGAAGTTGTTTTTCTTCCAACACTTCATTGAATGCAAGTTCAAACTCGTTTTTCATCACTTTTTCTCCACATGGAGTAAACCCTTTGTTACACAAAGAAAAGTGGGGGTTGCCCACTTTTCATCAACGACGTAATCATCCACAACAAGACCAGTATGAACTAAAATTTTAACATGGAACTAATTCCATGACAAGGCTTAGGCTTATGTTCCTTAACAATCTTATCTAATTATAACGATTTTGGATCTTTTTCTCCAAGCGCCATGATGGTTGTTTCACTTCCTGGCGGATTCCCAAATGGTCAATATAGGACCAATGTCCAGGTTCATCAGCGACAATGTTGTAACCGTGTTTTGAATAGAACCTGAGTGCTTTAAAATTTTTCTTGCTGACATTAAGTGTTGCAAATTTAAAATTCCTTATCCTGAGATCTTCCTCAGCATGCTCCAGTAGTTTTGTACCAAAACCACAACCACGGTTTGATTCTTTAATCCGAAACGCGAAAAAATAAGCGACCACATTCCCATCAGCTAATTCACGCCTCGGACTTTTTAATTGCACAAATAACTGTCCGACTAATCCTGTATTGTGTAATTCAATCACCCAGAGAATTGAATTCCC
Source organism: uncultured Chloroflexia bacterium (assembly GCA_963793095.1). Taxonomy (GTDB): domain Bacteria; phylum Chloroflexota; class Anaerolineae; order Anaerolineales; family UBA4823; genus CAVWDI01. The sequence goes on along the minus strand of CAWBYY010000002.1, from coordinate 1,368,583 downwards.
AATATTTGCGCCTTTAAATATCTCTCTATATAATCTGCGATAATGAATATATTCGCCATTCCATTCTAATTCAGGTAAATCGCTCTCTTTCAGTTGACGTATATTTAGAACTGAATCGATATTTGATTTATCAATAAAACAAGATTTCAATCTCATATGATTATTTAACAATATTAAAGGCTAATTTTCAGATACCGCAGACGAATTCTTCGGCAAGGATGCTAATATCTGCTCGAGTAATTGCATCTCCTCTTCGTCTGATGAGATATCTCCATTAATTCGCGCTTTTTTTAAATTGTTTAAAATCTGGCGATAAACCGGACCTGGTGAAATACCACGTTCGATCAGATCCCATCCATCGACTTTTGTGGAAATAAATCTCCAATTATCAACATAATTTATTACAGTTTCCTTGATTTCATCATCAGAAACGATAAGATAAAATCCAAAAAGCGATATTAATTGGAAATTATTGAAATATTCAACAACTTCGCTGGGTCTTGCATCAATAAAACTTATCCTTTTTTCCCAGATGGAGTTTGTTTCAAGTAATATTTTTTCAAGCTCAGCAGGGCAACGTAAACGTTTAATTATTTGTTTTACATCTCTTTCTGGTAATCTTATTGTCAGAGCAATATAAGATAAATAACGCTTCAGTTCAACGAAATTTAGAGTCTCCCAAATTTGTTCTGGTTCCAAACTTTGAATTTTCTTCAGAGTGTATATACAAGACTCATTACAATCCAGGGAGGGATAGATATTATTTAATAAACTAAGTTCCTGCAGTCTTTCCATAATTCTATCTGAATTGGATTCCTCAAAAATATTATCAAGCTCGTGACGAAGTCTATCCCCAGAAAGCCGGTCTAATAATGAAATAGCACCTTTTAATAGTTCTAATGTGCGTGGTTCAATTTGAAAATTAAATTTCTTTTCAAATCGAACAGCACGTAAAATCCTGGTTGGGTCATCTACAAAGGATAATGAATGTAAAACCCTCACCTTTCCCTCATGCAAATCTTTTAATCCACCCCAATAATCATAAAGTTCTCCGAAGTGCTGGCCGTCCATTCTTAACGCAAGAGTATTAATCGTAAAATCACGGCGATGTAAATCAAGCTTGATACTTCCTCGCTCGACCGTTGGTAAAGCTGTGGGGTATGTGTAGAACTCTGTGCGGGCGCTAACAAAATCAATCGATAAAGATTCAGGTTCAGATCTTTCTGGCATTTGTTGTTCTATTTGATCAAAAGATCCATCGAATAAATGCCACTTTGCAGTACCAAACCGGGTATGACTGGTTACCCTACCACCAAACTTACTGGATAATGACTTAGTGAATGATATTGCATCCCCTTCAACAACCAGGTCAAAATCAAGGTTTTCATAGCCCAAAATTAAATCGCGCACAAATCCACCGACGAGATAAATTGCTGTTTGTTGCAGTTGCGCTTCTCGGGCGATTTTCTTCAACAAATCCAAAACATTTTGGGGAAGGAATTCTTCTAATCTGGAAGAAAGATTTAACTTTTCCTCAAAATCCGATTTTATCCGCAGTGTTTTTAACAAATCTGTCCTGGTTACAATTCCAATTATGCGATCACTGTCATGGTGAACAACTGGAATTTGTCCCCATCCTGTTTCGGTCATTAGGTCCTTCAGTGTTTCGACAGAATCTTCCGGATAAACAGTATAGTTCCCGGCTTCCATCAGTTTATCAACTGTAAGGATCAAGTTGTGTGCGAGAGCACGATCCACTGCTCTGCGGGTCAATAAACCGATTACTTTCCCATTGCTCACAACTGGGAAACCCTCGTAACCAAATCTCTTCATTCGGTCAGCGGCTGATATCACCGGGGTATCAGGTGACAATAATTGTGGTTCAAGGGACATGATCTCCGAGACAGATAATGATGGTCGAATTTTATTCTTGAACTTATGGACTAATTCCACACACAATTCTGTAAGTTCACGATCTCGAACCAGGCAGGCGGCTGCCCTGTCGTGTCCTCCGCCGCCATAATCCGCCAAAATTTTAGAAACGTTAATATTATCAACTGTTGATCTTGCAATTATCTGTATGCCGCCTCGAGTTGTTGCAAGTAAAAATAACGCATCAGGATCAAGGAGGTCCTGCATTTTATGGGCAATACTTGACAATTCCTCATCCAAGTCTTTTGCATCTCCACATGCAACTATTATCGAAAATCCTGCAACATTGTAGTTCTTGGCGGTGTCGCACAATTGATGGAATAACTGCTGCTGTCCCTGTGATAGGGGTAAATTTAAAAATCTGGATACAATTTGTAGATCAGCTCCCTTCTCCAATAAAAAGGCAGCCGCCAGCATATCCCGTTTTGTGGTCCTTGAGTATGTGAGGGAACCTGTATCTTCATAAATTCCGAGAAGCATCAAAGTGGCTTGAATTGCGCTAATAATTCCATTCTGTTCCTGTAATTCTTCTACAAGAAGCGTGGTGGTCGCACCAGTCTCGACTGTCTTTACAATCCAGCCTTCAGGCAGGTTCTTCTTTTTTAGATGATGGTCGATTATTTGAACCTTAATATCAGGATCAATTCCTTTTATGCTTACCATAGATTGTGTATCCACCAGTGTTACGATCTTAATGTTCTCAGCAATAAAATCGCGCGGATCCACAAAAGGGAATTCCATTCCATATAATGTCAGGAATGCCCTGACATTTCGATTAATCCGCCGGGGTAGAACTGGAATCGATCCTTCATGAAGTAGCTGAGCGCCTAACATTGATGCTAAAGCATCAAAATCCGCCTGTTCATGGGTAAGGATAATATGCATATCTCCTGATTATCCCTTATTCTATATTAGCCGACTAATCACGATGGTTTTTCCACATATCAACCAGAAAATAACAGCCTTATTAGATCAATAATCTTATTGTAATCCACAAACATGGTCTTAAAATAAATGGATTTTACTGGTACTTATGGTGAATTTGATTCATTCCTTTATAATGTTGTTAAAAATAAACGAATGGATAAAAAGTAAATGAATGTTAAGATTTCCGTATTTGGTAGCTCATTGCCAAAACCTGGTGAGCCAAATTACCAGCAGGGAGTACAGCTGGGGCGTTTACTTGGTGAACGCTCCTTCACAGTGCTTACCGGTGGTTATATTGGAACAATGGAAGCAGTATCAAAGGGAGCTGCAGAATTTGGAGCCCATGTTATTGGAGTGACCTGTGATGAAATCGAGTCCTACCGTCCTATCAAACCAAATCGCTGGATAAATGAGGAAATCCGCCTGGAATATCTTAGAGATAGGATATTTGTGATGATCAGTGAATGTGATATTGCTATCGCTTTAGATGGAGGAATAGGGACATTAAATGAAATAATCTCACTTTGGAATAATTTAATAATAAAAACGCTGCCCATCCGACCATTAATCCTGATTGGTACTGGTTGGTATGAAACAATCCACAAGTTATATTCTTGTATGGATGACTTTATTCCCCTTGGGCACCGCCAATTGATTTCTTTCGCGGAAGATGCGGGACAAGCATTGAATTATATTGATGAATATATCCGTGATAACAAATTTGAGATATAGATAGTATTCAGGAAAATCCAGTGCCAGCTATCCAACCCGATTTTCTTAAAAATCAATCCGAAGAGCTTGTTCAGTACTTTAATACTCCAGACAAATTTGTAGTTAAGTTTAAGAATTTTTTAGAAATCTTTGCGGATCGATCCAGAAGACCCGGACAAGCTGGTAGACCTCATTCAAAAATTTACTCATACCAGGTCAAAGCGCCTGTCCTCAAGCAAGTAGTAAAAGACCTGATTCCAGAGGTTCAGAAGGATCCTGAGACAACGCTTGAGTTGTGTGACCAGCTATGGGAACAACCCAACCTTGAATGCCGGCAGTTATGCGCGTACCTTCTTGGATCGGTGAGAATTAATTCTCCTGACCAAATAACGAACAGGTTAAGCCAATATATCAATAAGAATACTGAAGAAATTCTTATTGACCTGCTTGTCAGCAAGGGTTTATCTTCATTCAGAAAAGAGTACACCCAGGAGTTTCTTAAATTCATTGATGAATGGATTTCAAGTGACGATCTATTTTACAAAAAAACCGCCATTCGCTCTCTGATCCCATTAGCAAAAGAACAGGGTATTACCACACTTCCAATAATTTTTAATCAAATTCAACCGTTGGTTCGAAATCACAATATAGAAACTTACACTGATCTCTCAGAGTTAATCGATTCTCTCGCCAGATTTTCCCCTCAAGAAACCTCCTTTTTCTTGAGGAGGGTTTTTAATTTGAGCGATAGTCGTGATACAGCAATGTTAATCAGAAATTGCTTAGATAGTTTTCCCCCCGAAATCCAGAAGGATTTACGTGAAGACTTACGAAAGCATAGGACAGGCAGCTTTCAATAACTCCACCCAAAGGTGACTTGTCTTGTCTCAATTAAGCTCCTTTGGTATAATCGACCCACTTTGACTAGTCCTTTTTGATGGTTTATTAACTCAATATTTCGGATCGACTATCAACTTGGAGACCTGCTAGTAAAAGAATTGGAGATTATGCAGAATGTCATGACGATAGATAAAGCTACAAAAACGAAATTAATGCAAGAATATGCCAGGCACGAAAATGATACTGGTTCTCCTGAGGTTCAGGTTGCAATCCTTACCAAGCGGATTTCATATCTAACTGACCATCTTCGAGCCAACGGGCATGATGAATCATCTCGAAGAGGCTTACTTAAAATGGTTGGACGCCGGCGCAGTTTATTGTCTTATCTCAGAAGAAAAGATTTTGAACGATACGTGGCATTGACTGATCGTTTAAACATTCGGCGGAAATAGATATCACCAGTCCAAGTAGATGGATTGAAGGTTACCATCTACTTTTTTTTTCGCCAGGACAGAAAAAAACGATTTTAAATTTTTTCTCTGAAATAAAAGAAAAGGGAAAGTTCGATGACCAATGCCGGGGGAGAAAAAGAAGAACATCAAAAGGTTTCAGCCCACCTTTGATTTTTCATCTTGATCTACAAACAGTGAAGACCCCGGTCGTACTAAGTGGTTTCTAAAAATAATTTGATATTCGAAGAAAATATATAACACGAATTTTCGCTGGTTAGGTATTGAAAGGTGAGAATAAATATTTAATTCTCAGGTTTCAGAACCTGACCATGCGGGGATAAAAATAGGAGCAAAAATGAAACAGGAAGCATTTACATTTATGTCTGAATTGGAAGGTCAAACTTTTCAATTCGAAACCGGTAAACTGGCTGGTTTGGCTGGAGGTGCTGTAACACTCAGAGTTGGAGACACAATGGTATTTGCAACAGCAACAATGAGCGCAAATATCAGGTCTGGCATCGATTTTCTGCCTTTAACGGTCGATTTTGAAGAACGTATGTACGCTGGAGGTCGAATTCCGGGATCATTTTTCAGGCGGGAAGGACGGCCAGGAGAAGATGCCATTCTAACCGCAAGATTGACAGATCGACCGCTGCGACCACTATTTCCTGAAGATTTAAGAAATGACATCCAGATTATTCTATATTCATACTCGACAGATGGAAACACCCCCATGGATATACTAGCGGTTAATGCTGCATCCTCAGCTTTGACTATCTCAGATATCCCCTGGAATGGACCTATTGGAGCAGTAAGAATAGGTTATGTGGACAGCGATTTTATTATAAACCCAACGTTTAACCAATTGGAAAACTCAGAATTAGATCTTCGCCTTGCAGGGACCAGAGATGCACTATTGATGGTGGAATGCGGCGCGAAAGAGGTGAATGAAGATTTAATTATTGAGGCATTAAGAATTGGTCAATCCGCGATTCAACCGATTATTGATGTTCAAACCAGAATGGCGAATGAAGTTGGGAAAAATAAGCGCGAATATACAAGCCAATCAAAGGATGAAGAATTTATTACATCGGGTATTGAATCCAATATAGTCAATTCATTGGCAAACATTTTTAATAGGCCTTACGACAAAACCGAGTTGTACAGCTCAATAGATATTTTGCGGCAAGAGATCCTCGCAAATCTCACCAGTGGAGACGAAGAAGAAAAAATTGAACAGGTGAAAGCTGAATTCGATGAAATTTTGAAAAATGTAATCAGAGATAGAATATTGGAGACAGGTAAACGACCTGATGGACGTTCCACTGAGGACATTCGTCCAATCTGGTGCGAGGTGAATGTGAGCCCAAGAGCACACGGATCAGGGTTATTTACCAGAGGGGAAACCCAGGTTCTGACACTTGCCACACTTGGAACCCCACGTGAAGCCCAGGAACTGGATAATTTAACACCTTCAGATACAAAAAGATACATTCATCACTATAATTTTCCACCATTCTCTACCGGAGAGGTCAAACCACTTCGGGGTACCTCCCGAAGGGATGTTGGACATGGCGCTCTCGCAGAGCGCGCTCTTCTACCGGTGATTCCGCCAGAATCCGAATTCCCGTATACCCTCAGGCTTGTATCAGAGGTGCTATCTTCCAATGGCTCATCATCCATGGCATCTGTATGTGGATCCACACTTGCTCTTATGGATACAGGAGTTCCCATTAAGTCACCGGTTGCTGGAATTGCAATGGGTTTAATAATGGAAGGAGAGAGGTATCAGATTCTCACAGACATATTAGGTATCGAGGATCACCTGGGAGATATGGATTTTAAGGTTGCCGGAACCAGAGAAGGCATTACAGCCCTTCAGATGGATATAAAAACCTCTGGAATTACATCCGAATTGATGTCCCAGGCCCTTTATCGAGCAAAAGATGCTCGCATAAATGTCCTCGACAAAATGAGCGAGGTGATCTCAAATCCAAATCCGGAATTAAAGCCGCATGTTCCTCGAATCACTGTGATAAACATTCCAGTTGATAAGATTGGAGCCATAATCGGTCCAGGTGGCAAGACAATCCGGAGCATTCAAGACGAAACAGGTACTAAGATCGATATTGATGAGGATGGAACAGTCTTTATAGCTGCAACAAATGGCGAAAGCGCCCAACGCGCCCATGAAAGAATCGAGGCTTTAACTGAATCAGCAGTTATTGGCAGAATCTACACCGGCAAAGTTGTCCGGGTGGTTGATTTCGGAGCATTCGTGGAAATAATCCCGAATATTGAAGGGCTTGTGCATATCTCCCAACTGAACTCACAGCGCGTGGAGAAAGTAGAAGATGTTGTCCGGGAAGGTGATGAAATTACTGTCATGGTGACTGACATTGATTCTCAAGGACGAATCCGTTTATCACGACAGGCTGTACTTGAAGGCTGGACTGCCGAAGAAGCTTCAGAGCGGGATCGAATTCGAGGTGGCAGCAGAAAGTCAGGTCAAAACCGGCGCCGAAATGACCGTAGGGGACAAAGTAGAAATCGTTAACTGAAAATTGCACGACCTAACAGTAATTTGTGATAGCAGCCTGAATCATAGGAGAAGCATATATGACATTAAATAAAATGGGAATTCCAAGCAATTATGACCTGGGAAATCATGGTTTAAGGAATCTCAATATGTCATATTGGACTTTGACGACCGGAGCGCTGCTTGAACGTGTCGTAACTCGAAGAGAAGGGGTTATAGCCCATGAAGGCGCTGTTGTTGTTCGGACAGGTTCGCACACAGGAAGAGCACCAAATGATAAATTCATCGTCAAAGATAAAGTAACTGAGGACACGGTATGGTGGGGAGATATCAACCGTTCTATGGATCACTCCTGTTTTGAACGATTACTGCTTCACATGCGAGCATATTTCCAGGGCAGGGATGTATTTATCCAGGATACAACTGCAGGGGCAGACCCAAATTACCGGCTGCCAATTCGGGTCATCACCGAGACTGCCTGGCACAGTTTATTTGCCCGTAATCTTTTTATGCGACAGGATATTAATAAGCTTCCCGATCATGTCCCGGAATATACAATTATGCATGCCCCGGGCTTTCAAGCCAACCGGGAAGAAGATGGTACGAATTCAGAAGTATTCGTTGTCCTTAATTTGGAGCAGAAAATTATCCTTATAGGCGGAACAAGTTACGCTGGGGAGATAAAAAAATCTATTTTTTCTGTTTTAAATTATTTGCTGCCCCCTCAGGGTGTGCTTCCTATGCACTGCTCAGCGAATGTGAGTAAAACCGGGGACGTGGCTCTTTTTTTTGGTTTATCGGGAACAGGTAAGACTACACTTTCATCGGATCCTGAACGTTCTCTTATTGGAGATGATGAACATGGATGGAGCGATGAAGGTATTTTCAACTTCGAAGGCGGATGTTATGCAAAGACAATCCATCTAAGCCAGGATCTGGAGCCTATAATATGGAAAGCAACCCGCCACTTTGGGACAATACTCGAAAACGTTACAATCGATCAGTATACAAGACGCGTCGATTTTAACGATTCGAGCCTAACAGAAAATACAAGAGCAGCATATCCAATTGGATTTTTAGAAAACAGCATAAACACTGGTTTAGGGATACACCCTTCACATATATTCTTCTTGTCCGCAGATGCCTTTGGAGTAATGCCTCCAATCGCCCGACTTAACCCCGAGCAAGCACTGTACTACTTTTTATCCGGGTATACCTCTAAATTAGCAGGAACCGAAAAAGGCATTACCGAACCTCAGACTGCATTCTCTGCCTGCTTCGGAGCCCCTTTCCTGCCCCTGCATCCATCAGTCTATGCGGATTTACTGGGTAAAAAGATAAAAAAGCATAATTCTCAAGTCTGGTTAATCAACACCGGTTGGACAGGCGGTCCTTATGGAGTAGGTTCGAGAATAAAACTGCCCTATACACGTGCGATAATAACCGCAGCGCTGGAAGGAGAATTGGACCAGGTTGAAATGAGGCGCGACCTCAACTTCTGTGTTGACGTCCCTGTTGAAGTACCTGGTGTTCCAAGGGAAGTTCTTAACCCCCAGAGTACGTGGGCAGATCAGGAAGCGTATGACAAAAAGGTTCGTGAGTTAACTGCAAGTTTCCAGGAGAATTTTTCCCAATTCGCCGGACATGTTCCTCATCAAATTGCTTTCTCTGGTCCGGATTTAAGATGCCAATGATAACAATTCCTATTTCTGACCTTTGAAACTTTTTTAGTTTTTGTGCATCTGAATAAAAGATCAATAAGAAAGATTTTCACACATAATGTGCGTCCATAATACAGATAAAATGTGGGAAAAATCCAAAATCAATATGTGAATATTGATAAATCTAATAAAGGAAATTTATGGATCTAAATTTTTCCGGAATATCCGGGGGTATAGAAGGACAAGAAGCCATATCTACAAAACTGCTAATCCTGGGATCAGGTCCAGCCGGACTTTCCGCTGCGTTGTATGCGGCACGCGCTGATTTAGGACCAACTGTTCTGACGGGGATGGAATTGGGCGGACAAGTTTCCCTGACACATATCGTTGAAAATTATCCAGGGTTTCCAGAGGGTGTTGGTGGAAATGAACTGGTGGAATTATTCCAGAAACAAGCAGAACGATTCGGCGCGAAACTTGAATTTGATTCGGCTACCGAAGTTGATTTATCTCAAAGACCTTTCATTGTAAAATCCTACAATTCAACATATCTGGCTGATTCAATCATTATTACCACAGGGGCAACACCACGCCATCTGGATATTCCAGGGGAAACAGAACTAACAGGTCGCGGGGTTTCGTACTGCGCCACATGTGATGGTTGGTTTTTCAAAGACAAGGATTTAATTGTTGTGGGTGGGGGGGATAGCGCTCTTGAAGAAGGTATATTCCTAACCCGTTACGCTCGATCTGTAAAAATCATGCACCGCAGGGATGAACTGAGGGCTGGACAGATCTTACAAAACCGAGCAAGATCAAATCCAAGAATCGATTTTGTCATGAATACGATCCTCACCGAAATCAACGGAAATGGATCTGTGAATTCAGTAACATATAAAGATATTATCTCAGAAGAAACCGGTCAATTGGATATCGATGGAGTGTTTATTTTCATTGGCCATATACCCAATACACAGCTTTTTGAAGGTCAGCTTGAGATGGATGATAATGGATATCTCCTAGTTGATCATTTAATGCAAACCAAAATACCGGGCGTGTTTGCTGCAGGCGAAGTAGCCGATTCTCATTTCCGCCAGGTAATAACCTCTGCTGGAATGGGCGCGGCTGCGGCGATCCAAGCCGGACACTTTCTGGAAGATATTTCTTCCTAAATTAGATCTGCAAATAATCCAGGACGAATTATCCTGGATTATTTTGTTCTTTTGATTGTGAGTATTCAGATTGACCTGTTCCGGTTTTCATCTTAACTTGTTCAAATCTATTTACTTTGGTTATTTAATAATAAAACTGGAGAAAATTTTATGGATAAAAAGGTCTCAATAATTGGAGCTGGAATGACCGGATCCACGACAGCCCATTGGCTGGCGAACCAGGAAGTGGCCGATATTGTTCTGGTGGATATTGTTGAAGGTATGCCACAGGGAAAAGCGCTGGACCTTACACAAGCTATGCCAATAGTTTACAAAGATGTGGAAATTACAGGAAGTAATGACTATTCCGCAACCGAAGGTTCTGCCATTGTTATCATTACTGCAGGATTGCCGCGTAAGCCTGGTATGAGTAGAGATGATTTATTGTTTACAAACGCTGAAATTGTCCAAAAAGCAACTCAAGAAACCATCAAATACTCTCCGGATGCCATTCTTATCATACTCACAAACCCGCTTGATGCAATGGCATACGTTGCTTTAAAAACCGCGAAAGTTGAACCACAAAGAATAATCGGACAGGCAGGTATCCTGGATTCTGCCCGTATGCGTGCATTTGTTGCTGATGAGTTAGACGTAAGTGTTGAAAATGTTCATTGTTATATTTTGGGAGGCCATGGCGACGAAATGGTCCCGTTGACAAACATTTCCAATGTATCCGGTATCCCACTTAAGAAGTTGCTGCCGCCAGACCGTTTAGCGGCGATCGTTGAACGAACCCGAAAAGGCGGAGGTGAAATTGTAGGGTTGCTCAAACAAGGGAGTGCATACTACGCTCCTTCTGCTGCTTTAGCACAAATGACAACAGCGATATTAAAAAATAAACATCTGATTGTCCCTGTATCAGCATATTTAAATGGTGAATATGGACTTAAAAATATATTCTTTGGCGTCTCGGCCCAATTAGGAAGCGCAGGTATTGAAAAAATTATTGAATTTGATCTTGATAGAAGTGAAAGAGAAGCCTTAGAAATATCCGCACAGGGAGTCGCGGATAATATTTCAAAAATAAAATTCTAAAAATTTAAATTATCGGATCGGAGGTACTATGCAGTTAAAGGAAAGACTTCAAATAAGAATTCCCGAAATGAGGGACAGGGTTTCAAGATTGTTGAGGACTGCTCAGGACACCAAAGTCAGTGAGTTGACTATCGGGCAGGTCTTTGGAGGCATGCGCCATGTCAAAGGACTTGTCTCCGATATATCATCTGTACATCCAATAGAAGGCATTCGCCTGCGTGGGTTAACCATACCAGAAATTTTGGATACACTCCCTGCTGCCAATGGATCTGAGATCCCTCTTGTCGGCGGATTGTATTTTTTGCTTCTAACAGGTGATATCCCCACATTGGATGAAGCTTTAGAAATTGAACAAGAATGGAATAGAAGATCTCAAATACCTGGATACCTAATCGATCTGCTTAAAAGCATGCCGGAAGATACATCTCCAATGACGCTGTTCTCCCAGGCTATCCTATCCCTCCAGTCTGAATCCCAGTTTATGAAGAAGTACCTAGATGGTATGCGAAGGGAAGATTACTGGGAGCCAATGCTTGAGGATAGTTTATACCTTACCGCAAAACTACCTTCGATTGCGGCGATTATTTACAGTTTAAAGCACAATCAAGGCAAAATAGTCGAACCTGACAATGAATTAGATTGGGGTGCAAATTTCGCCCGAATGATGAAAGTGCAGGATAAAAATTATGAAGAGTTTTCTCGCCTGTATTTTATTATCCACTCTGACCACGAGTTGGGGAATGTAAGCGCTCATGCAACTCATCTGGTGGGTTCATCATTGTCAGATATCTATCTGTCTGCATCGGCTGGAATGAATGGACTTTCAGGTCCACTCCATGGAAGGGCAAACCAGGAGTCATTACGATGGCTTCTTGAAATCTATGATAAATATGGAAAACTTCCCACCAAACAGGAGGTTACTGAATACACCTGGGAAACCCTGAATTCCGGCCAGGTTATCCCTGGTTATGGACATGCAGTACTTAGAAAAACTGATCCACGTTTTTTAGCGCTGCTCCAATTTGGTGAGAAACACATCCAGGGTGATGAAATATTTGATCTGGCGAGATTGGTATATAAAGTTGTTCCAGAAGTTCTCAAGGAACAAGGCAAAGCCCAAAATCCCTGGCCAAATGTGGATGCGATCAGTGGTTCTCTACAATTGCATTATGGAGTGGAAGATTGTGATAAATTTGGCGTTTGTGGATTCTATACAGTACTCTTTGGAGTCAGTCGTATTTTGGGGGTCTCATCCAATTTGGTCTGGGCACGTGCATTAGGCCAACCGATCGAACGCCCAAAATCATTGACAATTGCGGCACTGGAGGAACTAGCTTCCTGAATGTAACCCCACCATCAATAAATTGGGATCCAGATTAGATTTCTGCTGGATCCCTTTTACTATAATTAATTTCTTTAAGGTACCGGTGTCGCTCCTGTCGAAATGCCTATCCATGTGAACACACGAGTATCACTGACTGCTCCTGCAGATTCCCAAATCGAATTTCCATCATCATCAGTGCCTGTTTGCCGAACAGGTGTTACCCACCATCGTATTACATGTGGAAGATTATCATTCACCAGAAATGTACTGGGAACATTAAATTTTGAGTCGGTTACATAATCAACTAGCTTTCGTCCTTCTCCTTCAGTAATATCTTCAATCGTAACTGCATATGATTCATTTTCCCTCAATGCACCAACAGACGCCCACTGAAGAGAAATTGAAGCATTTTCCAGATTAAATGGCGCCCCGTCTGGTGGCAACAACAGGCTCGCAGCAGGATAAGGCGGCGGAAGGGTAGGTGTTGGCGTGGGACCAGGAGTGGCGTTACGTCTGCAGAGTGGAATAACTAAATTCTGGTTGAACATTACTACATCACTTACCAATCCATTGTATTCCCGGATTGCCTCCACAGGGACATTGTAGTTTAAAGAGATGCTGCTGAGAGTGTCATTTTCCTGCACCGTGTACTCAATTTTTTCACACGCTGCTTCAGTTGCCTCTGCAGGACTGAATGTAGATGTAGGTAAAGACGTTGCAGTCGGAGTTGGTTGGGGAATCAACAACCGCTGCCCTTCATACAGCGTACTGCAATCCGCAGGCAGGTTATTCAGCAGAACGATGCTTTGGATTGAAACACCAAATGAAAAGGCAATACCCCCACAACTGTCCCCAAGCTTGACAATATAAACCAGTGGTGTTGGGCTGGGCGCAGGAGTGAAAGTGGGTGTTGGTGTTGAGGGGGTTGGAGTTATTGTTATGGTTGCTGTGGAAGTAAGTGTTGGAGTAACAGTGATCTCCATCCCACCGGAAGAATTGGATCGTAATGAAAAATAAAAAATCGATGCACCGACAATAATAATAAAAGCTAAAAAACCCAAAATGGCTGGGAGTCCAAGTGTGATGCTAGGCAGCCGACTTCCTTCAACCGCTTTTTCCGGTCTGGTTGTTTTCTTTCCAATGGCCAACTCAGTACCGCAGACCAAGCAACGAGTTGCATCTTCAGCGATTCGAGTCCCGCAAGTTGGGCAGATTTTTGTGGGAGAATTCTGAATTTCAGAAGTCATTATTACTTATCCGTATAAGTGAATCCATTAATTAAACAAAGCCAGGCGATTATACCAGCCTTCATTTCTTGTATAAACTATCTGTCTCTTTCGAGCAATTCTACGGTCAATTCCTTTAATGCTGAACCGGCATCTTTCTCCGGTTTTGCGGAATTCAAGGCTTCTGACGCCAGGTTTGTATATTTCCTGGCCTGAAACAGGGTATATTCCTTTGCCCCATCATTTTCTAATTCTTGCACAAGGCCAGGCAAATCCTCACTTTCAATTCCACCTTGTTCCCATTTTTTTGCGAATTTGCCGCCTTTTTCAAGGCCATAAATTATTGGTAATGACTTTTTCCCCGCCAGCAGATCACTGCGAACAGATTTTCCGGTAGAAACCTGGTCTCCCCATATCCCCAGATAATCATCCTTAATCTGAAATGCCATTCCAAGGTTGTACCCAAATTCACGGTAAAGTTTTTCTCGTTTGCCGCTGGCTTTTCCGCACACTGCTCCGATCTCTGTGGCAGCAGCGATCAATTCGGCAGTCTTATATCCTATCATTTTCCAATAGGTTTTAATTGTCATGATTGCCCGATCTTCATAAGCAATGTCTAGGTGCTGTCCTTTTGTCAACCGATAACTCGCCTCTAACAAGATTTTTGATGCCTTTAAGGCCAGTTTGTTACCAATAGTGTGTTTCAATTCAAGCATCTTCAACTGGGCTAGCGCAAATAACGCATCTCCTGTATTAATCGCCTGCGGGATTCCCCAAATACTCCAGATAGTTGGGCGTCCCCTTCTCAATTCACTCCGATCCTGTATATCATCATGTATCAGGGAAAAATTATGTAAAAGTTCGATTGATACAGCCGCGTTTAAAGCGTTGCTCCAATTTGCACCCAGAGAAGAAGTTGTAATTAACAATAATAATGGACGGATGCGCTTCCCCGCATTTGACTGGTTAGAAATTTCATCTGACCAACCCATATGGTGGTTCAACATCCTGTACAATTCTTCCTGACCTTCTTCATCAGTCAGGTCCACAGCCCTCCGAAGTCCATCTTCAATTTCAGGAAGTAAGATCTCTCTAAATTGTTTAAGTGTCATTTCACTGGCTTATTCAAGAGTATACAAAACAGATTCATTTAATCCATCCAGTCTTTTCACACCACTGGCAAACATACATATCCTGATCTCAGTCATGATAACACTGAGGCTGTCAACGGTTTTTTCAACAGATACTTTTGCAGCCTTCAAAAATGGGCTCGCCAATCCACCCAGGTTGGCTCCCAAGGCGATACATTTTGAAATTTCTACCCCGTTCCTTATCCCTCCAGATGCAATAACTGGAATTTCCCCCGAAATTTCCCTGACGTTCTTAATTGCATTGCTTGTTGGAATCCCCCAATCAACAAATGAGGATGCGATTTGTGCTTGCATTTCATTTTCAGCCCGATACATTTCTACCTGTGACCAGGATGTGCCACCAGCGCCTGCAACATCAATCGCAGACACGCCGGCTTCGATGAGTAATTTTACGTCATGGGTTGAAAATCCCCAACCCACCTCTTTAACAATGACAGGTTTTGAAAGACGCTTACAGATTTCCTCAATTTTTCTAGATAGATTTTCAAAATTTGTATCCCCTCCGGGTTGTAATGCCTCCTGGAGTGGATTTAGATGAAGAACAAGTGCATCAGCGCCGATCATTTCTACTGCACGTTCACACTCATCAGAGCCATACCCATAATTCAATTGGATTGCTCCTAAATTAGCAAACAGCAGGATATCCGGCGCATATTTCCTGATTGAAAATGTAGATGCCAGGCTTTTGATTCTCGATGGCAACCCTTTGAGAACCAACTCCCATAGCAATTCCAGTTTCTTGAGCAGCAGTTGCCAGGTTTCGGTTTATTTCAGCTGCTTCAGCGGTTCCACCTGTCATGGAGGAGATTAATACCGGTGCGCTCAGACTCCTATCAAAAAACGATAGGGATGTATCAATTTCTCCAAAATCAAGCTCAGGTAATGCTCGGTGTATAAATTTATATCGCCCCAACCCGGTCGTGAGGTTGGAACTTACATCATTTTCAAGATTTATCCGTATGTGATCCGTCTTTCGAGATTTTATGTTCGCAACTTTTCCCATGAATTAGTGTTTTTCCCAATTGGTACAATATTACCAGTGGGCATAATGAGTGTCAACTTTTCATGTCACTGCATAAAATGATATTATTGGTACAAAAAATGGAATACTTGACATATCAGATATCAAGGTTACAATTGTGGTCTGGTAATAATAATTATTCGAAGGAGGATTTTTTATGGCCGACACCTTTACAGAAGTAAAAGAAATAATTGTGGATTTGCTCGGTGTTGATGAAAGCAAAGTGACCCCTGAAGCTCGATTTCGTGAAGATCTGGAAGCAGATTTATTAGATCTGGTTGAATTAATAATGGCGTTTGAAGATAAATTTGGCGGAGAAATATCCGATGAAGACGCTCAAAATATTTCAACCGTTGGAGAGGCTGTCACCTACATCGATGACCGAATGGTAAAAGAAGGATAACCGCATTTGATCTTCATTAAATTCGAAAGGGGCTGTCTTTAATCCTTTATAGACAGCCCTTTGGTTATTTAATTACCCAATAAATCTGGTATTTCACCGGGAAAATTGGCTACACGCACACCCACATGCTCAAGTGACCGGATTTTATCCTCCGCAGTACCAGCACCCCCTTCTACGATTGCCCCTGCATGTCCCATACGCTTCCCGGGTGGAGCTGTTCTTCCAGCAATAAAACCTACTACTGGTTTTGTCATATATTGAGAGATAAAACCAGCCGCTGTCTCTTCATCCGATCCGCCAATTTCCCCGATTAAAATTATTTTCTCTGTAAAAGGATCATCCTCAAACATCCTCAGGCAATCCACAAAATCAGTACCATTGATAGGGTCGCCGCCAATACCAACACAGGTACTGACGCCAATATTCTCTCGCTTCAATGCGTATAAAACTTCATAAGTAAGTGTACCTGATCTGGACACGACACCAACTGTACCCGCGATCGCAATATTGCCAGGGATAATCCCAACTTTTGATTCGCCTGGAGATAATAATCCAGGACAATTTGGACCCACCAGGCGAGATCCCTTCTGATCCAGATAATTACGAACCTGCATCATATCCTGAACTGGGATACCCTCCGTGATGCAAACAATCAAATTCAAACCTGCATCAGAACTTTCAAAAATCGCATCAGCTGCAAACCTGGCTGGAACAAATATCACACTGGTGTTTGCTCCAGTTGCATCCACAGCAATCTTAACTGAATCAAATACCGGAACCTTGCTGTCCAATACCCATTCACCGCCCTTGCCAGGAGTTACTCCTGCAACAATATTTGTTCCATATTCAACCATCTGCCTGGAATGGAATATCCCCTCACTACCAGTGATACCCTGAACCAGTAGGCGTGTATTCTTATCAATCAAAATGCTCATGTTATTTATTAACCTTCGAAATCCGCACAGCTTGTTGGGCAGCCTCTTCTAATGTGTCAGCTGTGATCATTTTCGCTTCTGACAATATTCGCAAGCCTTCTTCAGCATTTGTACCCACCAATCTGATTATTATCGGGATTTCAGTTTGTATACCTTTCAAAGCCGCTAGAATACCACGCGCTACTTCATCCCCACGAGTAATTCCTCCAAAAATATTTACCAGGATTGTAATCACCTTCGGATCAGCCAGAATGATCCTAAAAGCTGCAGCCACTTTATCCTCTCCAGCTCCTCCACCGATATCCAGGAAATTCGCTGGGGATCCGCCAAAATGTTTGATTATGTCCATGGTTGTCATAGCCAATCCCGCTCCATTGACTAAACACCCAATTTCGCCCTCCAATTTTATGTAAGCAAGTCCATATTTTCTGGCTTCTACTTCCGAAGCAGCATCAACATCCAGGTCTCGCTTCTCCTCTAAATCTGGATGGCGAAACAGTGCATTGTCATCAATGATCATCTTGCCATCAACTGCAAGCAATTGATTCGATTTTGTTATTACCAGCGGGTTTATTTCGACCAGGGTTGAATCAGTCTGACTAAAAATATCCCACAGTCTGGAAGCTGTCTGAACAAAGGGTTTCCAAAGCTCGCGCGGTAAATCAATTCCAGCCGCGATATCCCGAGCCTGGTAATCTTTTAAACCCAGTAGAGGGTCAATATGTGTTCTGATTATCTTTTCAGGAGAAAATCTGGCTACCTCTTCAATATCCACCCCTCCTGCCGAAGATGAAATCATAACCGGCTTGCGTTTATCCCTATCGTTTGTGATGCCCAGATAGATCTCTTCTTCAATTTCCGCTGCCTGTTCAACCAAAACCTTTCTTACTGGCAGTCCCTTCAAACTCATTGTAAGTATTTGGGATGCGATTTCGTACGCCTCATCGGGTTTTTTCGCTAAACGGATCCCTCCAGCTTTTCCTCTGCCACCAACCAGCACCTGTGATTTGATAACAACACGATCATTCAATTCCCCAGCTATAACTTTTGCTTCTTCGGCAGAAACAGCAACTCTACCAACGGGAATTGAAATGCCATGCTCAGAAAATATTTTTTTTGATTGATATTCATGTAATTTCATAAGGGTAAAACTCCCACTTATTATTACAATTGCCCCTATTCTTTAGCGATTATACCATGTGCAATTTTTGGGCTGTTATTATTTGAAACCTTGAGAATTGTTCCTGATTTTTAGTTGTGTCAAGAATTGTGTGTAAATTCGCTCCTTAACATTCAGGATTTAATCCCTACATATTCCTTTAGGCTAATGAAGCCTCACTAGTTATGACTTCAATATTTGCTAAGGTGGCGGTGATCTCAGGTTCGTCCATCAGGATCTGCATATCCAAGTAACGATGGCTAGTGAGCCATTCTTCGGACTGTTCCATCGCTAGGGCAGTATCCAATCGCAAACAGCTCGCCCGGTTTGGAAAGATGCGAACCACTCGACTTCGCCGCCTGCCTTCCTGATGGAAACGCTCCAGAGCATTGGTCGTTCGCAACCGTTTTTGGTGTGATGCTGGCAGAGCAAACACTGCCAAGGCGTCTGTGATGGTTTCTTCCAGCCAGGCTGATAATTCTGGATATGTAACTGCCCATTCTTCGATTAATCTGTTTGCTCGTTTGAAGGCTTGTTTCTGGTCAGGTGCATCGAACACGTCCCTGAGCTGGCTATGGATTTGGTCTCGTGCCTTTCGAGGCACTTTCGGATCCCGCGTTGCGCTGGTAGTGGGTCTGACATCGCTGCCATATCGCTGCGGGGAAGTATCGTCTCAAAGCGCTTTTCAAGCCTCGATGCTCATCGGATACCACCAAACGTACAGATCGGGGATCCAAGCCTCGTTCCAGTAGATCAGCAAATACCTCTCCCCAGGTGGCCTCTTCTTCCCCAGGGGCGACATCTATGCCGATAATCTCCCGGTATCCCTGTGCGTTCACACCTTTTACGGTCAGCACACCGTCACTTTCAATATGGCCATTCTCACGCACATATTCATAGCGGGCATCAACCATCAGGTAGGGATATGGCTGCTCGAGGTAGCGCTTGCGCCAAGGGTCCAATTCTTCATCCAGCGCTTGTGTCATGCGCGAGACTTGGTCTTTGCTGAATTCAATCCCACACAGCTTCTCAGTGATGCGCCGCATCTTACGTGTTGATACACCTTGCAGATAACTCTCTTGCAGGGCTAACACAAGTGCCTTCTCACTGCGTTGGTAATGTTCAAAAAGTTGCGTGCTGAAAAGACCCTCTCGATCTCGAGGAACTCGCAATGTGATACGGCCTACCCTTGTGAACAAATCTCTCGAACGGAATCCATTGCGATATCCTTGCCGTTTCTCGCTCCGTTCATAGCGCTCAGCACCAATTTGTTGGTTGAATTCCAATTCAATCAGCTCCTGCAGTATCCATTCAACGATATTACGGAGTAGATCTTCTCCTTCATATGTTTCCAAGAATTCTTCTATTTGTTGTCGTATTGATTGACCTGAGGTATCATCATTTTGAGACATCAGTTTCTCCTTTTTGGTGATTTTTTTAATCCTTTAGGTAAAGGAGCTATTCTGGTGTCTCAAATTTTATCCAGATTTATATTTACACACTTAACTCTACACTATCTGATTTTTCCTCTCTGATATAATCTCCGAATATTATTTACATCATTAATCCCTGTAAAATATATAAGTCTCACAAGTTGATTTTATTTTAAGAGAGAATCAAATTCGCATGAATCCAGAACTTTCCAAACCAACCGATTTCATCCGCGAGATTATTACGTCGGATATTAAAAACAATAAATATGGCGGTAGAGTACACACCCGGTTTCCACCTGAACCAAATGGATATTTACATATCGGCCATGCAAAATCAATCTGTTTGAATTTTGGTGTTGCGAATGAATTTAATGGAAAATGCAATTTACGATTTGATGATACAAACCCAAGCAAAGAAGATATCGAGTATGTAAACTCGATTAAAGAAGACGTTCACTGGTTGGGATTCGATTGGGAGAAAAGGGAATATTACGCTTCTGATTATTTTGAAGAATTATACAGTTATGCGGAAGGGCTTATCTTAAAAGGGAAAGCATATGTTGATGATTTAACTGCTGAAGAAATTAGAGAATATCGCGGCACTCTAACAAAGCCGGGAAAGAACAGCCCTTTCAGGAATAGAACAATAGAGGAAAACCTCTCGCTTTTCAGGGAAATGCGCAGTGGAGCATTCAGCGATGGGTCGCGGGTTCTACGCGCAAAGATTGATATGAAATCAGGCAATTTGAACATGCGGGACCCAGTCCTTTATCGCATCCTTCATGAATCCCATCACAGGACTGGTGATAAATGGTGTATTTATCCAATGTATGACTTTGCGCATGGACAGAGCGATTCCATTGAAGGAATTACTCATTCACTGTGCACTCTGGAATTTCAGGATCACCGTCCTCTTTATGACTGGTTTCTGGATGAGTTGGAAATTTTTCACCCCCAACAGATCGAATTTGCTCGGTTAAACATCACCTATACCGTTCTCAGCAAAAGAAAGTTACTTCGTCTGGTTCAGGGAGAATTTGTATCAGGATGGGATGATCCACGAATGCCCACAATTTCCGGAATGCGCAGGCGAGGGTATCCCCCTGAAGCGATAAGAGATTTCTGCAACCTGATCGGAGTGGCAAAAAGTGACAGCACAGTCGACATTGAATTGTTAGAACATAGTGTCCGCAATGTTTTGAATAAACGGGCATCCAGGGTAATGGCAGTTTTACGACCTTTGAAAGTCGTTATCATTAATTACCCAGAAGGTTTGACCGAAGAAATGGAGGCAGTCAATAATCCTGAAGATGAAAATATGGGAACACGTAATGTACCTTTCTCTGGGGAGTTATTTATCGAACGTGATGATTTTCGAGAAAATCCACCGAAAAAATTTTTCCGGTTAGCCCCTGGAAGAGAGGTCAGGTTGAGATATGCTTATTTTATTACCTGTGTGAATGTAATAAAAGATAAAAACACAGGCGAGGTTACCGAGATTCACTGCACCTATGATCCTGCTACTAGAGGGGGTGACGCTCCCGATGGACGAAAAGTAAAATCAACCCTCCACTGGGTTTCAGCTGCCCACGCATGCAACGCCGAAGTCCGTCTATACGACCGGCTATTCAATAAACCATATCCAGATGAAGTCGATGGCGAAGGGGATTTCATCAATTCCTTGAATCCAGATTCATACGAGATTCTTTATAACTGCTATCTCGAACCGGGTCTAAAGAAAGCGAAACTCAATGATCACTATCAATTTGAACGATTGGGATATTTCTATCTTGATAAGGATTCAACTTCGGAGAACCTCATATTTAATCAGACCGTAGCTCTCCGTGATCCCTGGGCAAAAATTGAAAAAGCAATTCGCAGAGAACAAGTAACTAATTAAGGATTAATTACTATTAATCTTTTACTGGAGATAAAGACTTTAGCTGCGGTTATCAGAGATATTAATAAAAAAGAAATAGCTGGGGAGAAAGGATTCGAACCTCTACATACGGATTCAGAGTCCGCTGTCCTACCGTTAGACGACTCCCCAATGAAAGATGTGATGTGAAAATCTTACCATGCCAATAGTGATTGGTCAATTTAGAAGTCTGTTTTGCCTTCCAACCCCTCTAATAGAATAATTGCATTTTGAATCCGGGTTAAAACCTTATCTCTAGAGATTAATTCCATGCTCTCAAAAAGTGGAGGCGAGACTTTCTGCCCAGTGACTGCAACTCGGATAATTCCAAAAAGTTGGCCAGCTTTTATACCAAGTTTTTCTGCTAGTTCTCTAAGCGGAATTTCAGAGGTAATCTGATTTATCGTTTTCAGATTTGCAAGTAACCTGTACGCCTCCTTTGCAGCATTGGCAGATTCTTCCGGAGACATATTCTTCCCTACCAAATCCATTGGATCTGGGTAAACATCATCTTCAAAGAAAAATCCCGCTCTATCCAGCGCATCCTCCAGCACCACCAAACGCTCCTGTATCAGAGGGGTGACTTCCAATAACAATTCATCATTGACCTTATATCCCGCAGAATTAAAAACCGGTTTTAATCTTTTGGCTAATTCAGCCACTGCCAAAGCGCGAATATGAAGACCATTGAAATAATCCAATTTGGAAAAATTGATTGAAGCAGGGGCGGGGTTCAACCGCAATAAGCTGAATTTTTCTATCAGGTCCTCCATAGAAAAGAATTCAGTGTGGTCATCGTAACTCCAGCCCATCAATGCAACCCAATTAACCACCGCTTCAGGGAGATAGCCCAGTTCAACTAGATCGCTGATAAATATAGAATATCCATCTTCCATCAGCAGAGATGATTCGCGTTTGCTCATCTTGCCCTTACCACTTGGTTTAAGAAATACTGATAGGTGAACCCACTCTGGTTCTACCCAACCAAAAGAACGAATAATGTGGGCGTGCAGGCCAAAAGTAGAAAGCCACTCCGAGCTCCTGATTACATGTGTGACTCCCATCAGGTGATCATCCACCATAGCTGCAAGATGATAAAGTGCCAGACCATCAGATTTCACCAGAATGTAATCGTCGAGATTTTGATTATTAAATGTGATATCCCCTCTTAAACGATCATGAACCGTAATCGTTCCTTCTAAAGGCATCCGAAATCTGATAACACGCGAATCCCCATTTTTAATTTTTTCATTGACTTCATTTGCTGGTAATCTTCGACAAGTACCATCGTAGCGTACTCTTTCTTTGTTACGTAACTGCTCTTTTCTTACATGCTGTAATCTTTCCGGAGTACAGAAGCAATAAAACGCATCGCCGTTTTCAATAAGTTGAAGGGCATAATCTAAATAGATCTCTTTGCGCTCTGATTGCCGGTATGGGGCAAAAGGACCTCCTTTTTCAGGACCTTCATCCCAATCAAGCCCCAGCCAGGTTAATCCTTCTATTAACTCCTGTTCAGCTCCGGATACATAGCGTTTCTGATCAGTATCCTCGATCCTGAGAATAAACTGTCCACCAGTCTGTCTGGCTATTAAATAGTTATATAGAGCAGTTCGGGCGCTACCAATATGTGTTCTTCCTGTCGGACTGGGTGCGAATCTGACTCGCACAGGTTTTTCAAGAATATTCATGGGCTGGTTACAATTCTAATGTTCGGTGGCGTAATATCACACTTTCAACCAATCCGATTCCAAGTAGTATCGACAATAAAGAACTGCCCCCATAACTAACTAATGGCAGTGTTAATCCAGTTGCGGGCAATAAGTTTAAATTAACCCCAATATTAACAACAGCCTGGAAGGCAATCAGGATCGCAACACCGTATGACACCAATGAGCCAAACGTATCCCTGGCCAATCTAGCTGCTCGCAAACAGCGGTATATAATGAACAGCAGTAACAACATTACCAGCAGCGTGCCGATAAAACCAAACTCATGCGCAAGGGCTGAAAAAATAAAATCTGAATGGCGGACTTTTAGGAACCTTAGTTGAACCTGAGCTCCCTGGCCATACCCTTCCCCCAGCCAACCTCCTGAACCAATACTGATTAATGCCTGCTGAATATTATAAATCTCACCATAGCGTGCATCAGGATCGAAAAATAAAAAATTCAAAATTCTGTTTTTCTGATAATCGACCAGAAAAGGAAAGCTCGCAAATGGCAGGGCAATTGCCAATGCGATAAACACGAACAGATACCTAATTCGAAGGCCAGATGCCCAGAGTAACCCGAACCAAATCACAAACATCACTATCGATGTGCTTAAATTGGGCTGCAGGATAATCCAGATGACAATCCCCATTGTCATTAAGAAACTTCGAAAAATCCACTTGACATCATTTATCTCTTCAACATGTTTCGCAAAAAAATCAGCAAGCACAAGAATCAAGATAATTTTTGCTAATTCCGAAGGTTGAATCAAAATAACTCCGGTGTCAAACCAGCGCGCTGAGCCAAATAACGCTGATCCAACGATAAACAATACCGCAAGGACAACCACTGTAATGATATACAAACTTCTACTTAGAGATGCCCACAATCGATAATCAATGGATGACATTATCAGAATTACAACAAAGCCAGCAATTGCAAAAATCAGCTGTCGCCCAACAAGATTAAGCTCCAAAAGCTCGATATTGCCAGCAATTGCTGACTGGATCATGGTGATGCCGAATATGACCAGTATCGCCACAGCGCCAAGCAGCCAATAATCAAAATATTTCCAGTAGATATTAGGTCTTTTCCACATGACAATTAACTAACTTCAATATCTTTATAACAAAAATTTATGAACAAAACTGTTCGATTTTTTTCCCCAAGAGTGGATACTTTTACAATAATTTATATCTGATTTCGTTTTCTTGTCGATTTTAAGATTTCAATTTTTCACAAATCAATAAAGGACTATTGAATTTGGTTATTGGGCTTGCGTGGAGGTATCAATCGTCTTTAACTCAAAATAAGCCTCAAGCGTTCTTCGGATTATCGGACCAGCGACACTAGATCCCTCGCCTCCGCTGTAAACAAATGCCACAACTGCAATTTCCGGATTTTCAAAAGGGGCATAACCAACTGTCCATGCATGAGTCGGCCAGTTCCCTGGTATACATAAATTCTTTGCCTGAGCGTATTGATCGCAATATTCAGCGGTGCCTGTTTTACCGGCTGCTGATATTGTTGCTCCTTCAAACCTGTCCTTTAATGTCCCAATCGTAACTGCAAGCCGCATTCCCTGCTGGACTGTTTCTAAGACCCAGGGTTCGATCGTTTTTGTTTCCCCAACAACTGGTTCACACCCTCGTATAGTCGTTTCACCATATTCTTGGATCATTGGGTCAACAGTCAGGTCCCATTTCAGTTTGGGTTCGAACGGTTCAACCACATTACCTTCGCTATCAATAATTTCCTTGATGAGGGTGGGTTGCATGTATTTTCCATCATTAGCGACAATCGCCGCGGAGAGCAACACTTGCATAGGTGTTGCCAGTACATATCCCTGACCCACGCTTGAAATGTATGTATCCCCTGAGGACCAGCTCTCTGCCTGGTTTATTCGCTTCCAGGTTGGATCTGGAATTAAACCATCCTGCTCATCCGGCAGCCCAACACCGGGCGCGTCTCCATAACCTAATGCATTAGCATAAGTTCCAAGCCTGCAGATTCCAAGCCCTCCGCCAGGCACTTCATTTTTATAACCGCCTCCTAGTTTATAAAAATAAACATTACTGGAATTTGCCATTCCGTGAATGAAATCTAAATTCCCAAAACCTGCTTCATTCCAATCCACAAATTCACGCTCGTTTCCCGGGTCATTTGCGTAATACTTTTCAGTAACGATTAATTTTGGCGGTGTCTCAATTATCTGGTCTGGTGTAACCACTCTTTCGTTCAAGGCCCCAACTCCTGTTACGAGTTTAAAAACTGAACCAGCAGGCAAAACATCCCCAACTGCATGATTCAGCAGCGGATTGGATGGGTCGTTAATCAACTGATCATAATAATATGCCGGGATAAATCGAGACATCCGTGAATTTTCATAGGTGGGATATGAAACCATTGAAAGGATTTCACCAGTAGAAGGATTTATCGCAATGACGACACCACTCGTATAACGGATTTCACCAAAATATCTGTTCCAATCATCCATCTCCGTTTTCAGGATTGTCTCGACTGCCTGCTGCAGGCGTGTATCTATGGTTAAACGTAAACTCAAACCAGGTGTTGGCGCAAATGGCGGTTCAAGATCGCCAAGAACCTGCCCTCCTACATCCACCTGTTTTACTTCACGGCCATTTGAACCCGCAAGCAGATCCTGGTACTCCAATTCCAATCCTGCATAGCCGACTTTGTCTCGGGCAGGTACAAAACCTCTTTCTACATAGAAATCTTCTTGATTGGCTGGAATAGGCCCCAAAAAACCAACGATTGACGATGTCAGGGAATTTGTCGGGTATTCTCTCAATGGCTGGATTTCAATGCTTACACCAGGCAGATCAATTGATCTCTCCTGGATCACCTTTGCCAGTTCTTCATCGATGTCACATCTAACCTGCACTGGATCATAAGGTGTTGCTGATTCACCATATTCAGCGATTTGGGCAATTCCATGGTCAGATAAACAGGGCACATAAGGATTCTCAGGGCTTAATTCCCCTCCAATAACCGGGACATCGGTCAAATCTGACAGCTCACGGAATATCTCTTGAATTTCGCCTTCGTCATCCGGCAGGTTTGCAAACGTAATCGCCACATTATACGAAGCAACATTCCTGGCCAGAATAACATCATTTCGATCAAGGAGAATCCCCCTCATCGCAGGAGTATTAAACTCTTTTATGCTGTTATTTACTGCTTCAGCTGACCAACTTTCTGCTTGTATGACTTGAAGATAGAATAAGCGGATGGTGAAGATAGAAAAAACAAACGCCAACACGCCCAAAAAAACAAGGATACGCCAGTTTTCAATCAGATTGTTAACTTTCGGTGAAGTATTCATTTTTGATTTTTTTCCTAAAACCCACTACCAGTAATGAGTATTACGCGGTTAGTTCCCCGGGGTGCAGCCATTTGGCCAAATCCCCAAAGAGAAAATAGATCGGAGCAGCTAATAATAAATTCAGTAACAGACTGGGAAGAGTTATCAGAAAGAGTACATCGATAATTTCCATCGGAACGCCACTGACAGTTAAAGTAATAACCGAGATAAAATGGAACAGAAGGGTTCCAATAAAAGTTGTTAACAACATGGCAAATATTGGTACCTGCCATACACGTTGTTTTAACAGCACCGCTATTGTAACAATCAATAAAAAACCCAATACAGGAATGAAGAATGGCAAAGCTGAAACCACACCAACTAGCAGCCCACCAATTATCGCCCAAAACCAGGCATTTTTGACCTGTTTTTGTAATGCCCAAGAAATTACAGCAAGCATAATTAAATCCGCGCTTCCATGCAACAATGTAATCCGAGAGACAATCACCGATTGCAAAATCAGAAGGATACTGAGTATGGGTATGGAAATCCAGACAGACATAAGCCAATAGTATAATAAAATTAAATCACTGAAAACAACCGAAATATAAACCTAAGATAACCATTAAAAAATCGATCAGGGGGATTCTTCAATTGGCACAAGCGGTTCAATATCAACCGGTCTGAAATTTGTGATTATCAGTACAATTTCAAGTTTATTAAAATCAACAATTGGTTGGATCGATGCATTCTGAAAAAGATCCGTTTCAATTTTACGCACCCCAGTAACCTGCCCAATTAAAATATTTGAGGGATAATTGCCTCCCAACCCGGATGTGAGGATTAAATCTCCCGCCTGTACTTCCGCAGATTGGGGGATCATTTCCAGAGAAAGCTCTCCAGAAACATTTCCAAGAACTACCGCCGGTGCCCGGGAGGGTTCCAGCCGCACATTAATTGATGCGGCCGGGTCGGTGATTAATTGAACCCTCGCAGCACCAGATGTAACTGCCGCGATCCTACCGACCAAGCCCTGCTGGGTGACAACAGGCATTCCCCTTCTCAAGCCATCATCAGAACCACGGTTGATGATCACATACTGAACAAATGGGCTGGGATCTCTTCCAATTACCGTTGCTGCTAGATAACGATTTTCAGGCTGGACCCGGGCAAAATCCACCAATGCAGACAACACCTGTGTTTCAGATAATTGCTGCTTTAATTGAATAATTTCTGCTTGCATCCTCGATAATTCCGCCTCCAGGTCTGAGTTTCGCTGCCTCAATCTCGCCAAATCCTGAGGGGAATTGATGATATTCTGAACAGTCTGAAATCGTACAGCCAACCATGTCTGTGCACTAACAACAGGGGCAATAACCAGCCTTGTAACTGGAGTTAAGTACCCACCCAATGCCAAAGCGATCATTCCAACAACTATCAGCGATAGGATTATGGTTTGTAACGATCTTGTCGGGGATGAATTCATCATTCGTGACGTGTGCTGCCTCTTTCTAAACCTACCAGGAAATGCCTGAGAGTATCGTAATCTTCCAAGATTAAACCGGCTCCACGGGCTACACAACTCATAGGATCTTCTGCAACCCATACTCTGATACGAAATTCATCCATCATCCTTTTATCAAGAGCCTGCAATAAAGAACCTCCTCCTGCAAGGCAAATTCCAATATCCATCAGATCGGCGATAATCTCTGGAGGCACCTCGTCCAATGCATCTTTAATGGTGTCAATTATCGTTTGGACGGAACCGGAAATCGCTTCCCGGATCTCCACGGATGAAACTTCAACAGCCTCAGGTAAACCAGTGACTAAGTTGCGACCTCGCAAAAGCATCGTTTTTTCTTCAGGCAAGTGATAAGCTGAACCAATATTTATTTTGGCATGTTCAGCCATTCGTTCGCCAATCAGGAGGTTGTATTTATTGCGCATGTATTGAACGATATCAACATCCATCTCATCACCAGCAACTCGCAACGAACGGGAAATGACAACACCGCCCATAGACATCACCGCGACTTCTGATGTCCCGCCTCCAATATCAACAATCATACTTCCCCGAACATCTGATATCGGTAGTCCGGCACCCAGTGCTGCGGCGACTGGTTCTTCGATCAAACCAACTTCCCTTGCTCCAGCAGACATAGTCGCATCATAAACCGCCCTTTTTTCGACCTCAGTCACACCAGAAGGAATGCCTACTACAACACGCGGGCGCGGAACCGGTACAATACTTTGTTCATGCGCTTTCCCAATAAAATATTCCAGCATCGCTTCTGTAATCTCAAATTCCGATATAACGCCATCCCGCAGTGGGCGGATCGCAATTACATTTGCCGGTGTTCGACCGACCATTTCCTTCGCCTCGGCTCCAATCGCCAAGGGCTGCCGCGATTTCTTATCAATCGCAACCCAGGATGGCTCGCTGATGGTTATTCCCTTGCCGCGAACATTGACCATCGTATTTGCAGTTCCCAGGTCGATGCCTATATCAAGTGAAAAAAAACCCAGCAGCCAATTTATTGGATTAAAAGCCAACTGCGCCTCCTCAGCGTCGGCGATATATTACAAAATATATTAATATTATTCTCGAAAAATGGTTAATGGTATTGACCCACTCACATCTTTGACTCTTTCGGATTATACCATCGAACCACTTTTATTGATGTTTGTACCTTTTAGAGCAATAAGCCCTGAAATTATAATGGCCAATAAGGAATGTTTTATTTATAACTTGGTTAAGTCTCTCGTATCTAATTATTAAAAACCACCCTTTTAATGATAAATTCCCCCAAAAAACAAAATAAATAAATTTAAATCATTACTTGCCCGGAGGCATCATCCGAATTTATCGAATAAAACCCCAGATTTTATTCATTGTTCACAATCTCCCGAGAATGTAGTTTTAAGATTTTATCAATAACGGAATAATAAATATTTACTAGAACATCAACTGGTTGATTTCATCAATAAATTCTCTTGAGGGGCGCAACTGCTCCTCAGTTAACCGATTTAATGCAGTCTCAGAGAGGTTATATAGATCTTCCAATGTGGGCTGGTCCTCATTGATGTATATCAAACCAGTGATCAAGCAATTGCAGCGATTAGCCTCTTCCAGCACCCTCATTGCTTCAGTCCTGTCGGTTGGATCGTAATCACGTTCCAATTTGCGAAGAACCACTTTCGATCCATCATGCATCGTGACCTCAGCAGCTTCACCAAAATCATAGTCAATCATAATCTCTTCTGCTGGAGGAACAAAAGATAATTCATGTAAGGCGACTTCATGTTCTCGCCCCCAGGCATAAGAGTGTACAGCTGTATCAGTATTGTTGAATGTAACACAAGGGCTGATTATGTCCAGTACTGCAATTCCATCATGATGAAAAGCAGCTTTAATTAATTCCTTGACCTGTTTTGGATCACCGGCAAATGATCTGGCGACAAAGGTTGCATGACCAACCAGTGCTTCCCAGGCTATATCAACCGGCATATAAGGGTTCTTCCCCTGGCTCTTTAATACCAAACCCTCTTCCGCTGTTGCTGAGAATTGGCCTTTTGTCAAACCGTAAACACCGTTGTTCTCCACAATATATAGAAAGCGCATGTTTCTTCTCACAGCATGTTTGAATTGACCCATTCCAATGCTGGCAGTATCCCCATCTCCACTTATTCCAATTCCTTTAAGCGTTTGGTCTCCAAACATCGCTCCAGTCGCTAATGACGGCATCCTTCCATGCAATCCGTTGAATCCAAAAGAACGATTTAAGAAATATGTTGGACTCTTGCTTGAGCAACCGATACCACTGAACTTAATAATATCTTCGGGTACTACACCAATTTCAAAGCAAGCAGCGATAATCTGGCTTGAAATGGAATTATGCCCGCATCCCTGGCATAACGTTGTGGGGTTTCCCCTGTAATCTGATTTTTGTAATCCCGCTACATTTGTATTATTTATCTGGGTCAGGGTTTGATCGACCATTTCTAACTCACCTCTCTACTAAGCAAAGCATTTTCAATATAAGTGGCTGTCAATGGAAGGCCATCTAAATATGCAATTGATTTTAATTTTGGCGCATATTCTGGGAATTCTATCGTAAGCAGTTTATGCATTTGTCCATCCCGGTTCATTTCTATCACATAAATCTGATTGAATTGTTCAAGAAAATCCTTGACCTCATTATTAAAAGGAATTGAACGAATCCGCATAAAATCTGTTAATAAACCTTGATTGGATAAGCGGTCTCGCGCCTCGTTAATTGCTGGTTCAGTTGAACCAAAACCAACAATTCCAATTTCTGAACCATCAACCTGCTCGAATATTGGTTCGGGAACATAACTCCGAGCTGTATTGAACTTGTTTTTCAGACGATCCATAATTTCCCGCCAATTTTCTGGGTTTTCAGTATATCTGGCTTTTTCATCATGACCTGTACCGCGTGTAAAATACGCAGCACTGGGATGCCGGTTACCAGGAATCGTACGGTATGGAATCCCATCCCCGTCAACATCTTTATACCTTGCCCAATTCCCGTTTAATTTTTCAAGCGAGTCTTCCCAGAGTACCTTGCCTCTTTTGATCGGTTTATCTGGATACTTGAAGGGTTCAACCATCCACTGGTTCATCCCAAAATCCAGATCAGAAAGCACAAAAACCGGGCTCTGCAACTGTTCGGCGATATCGAATGCTTTCCAGCCAAATTCAAAACATTCATTTACTGATCCGGGCAGCAAAATGATTTGTTGTGTATCTCCATGGCCAAGGAAATGGGTAAACAGCAGGTCACCCTGGGCGGTTCTGGTTGGCAATCCTGTGCTTGGGCCAACCCTCTGCACATCCCAGATAACCACAGGCACTTCGGCGAAATATGCAAGCCCGGCATATTCAGCCATTAAACTTAAACCGGGCCCGGAAGTTGAGGTCATAGCTCTTAAACCTGCCCAACCCGCGCCTACAGCCATTCCAATCGCAGCAAGTTCATCTTCAGCCTGTAATACAGCATAAGTATTTTTGTTTTTATCATGTGGGTCTTTGCGAAGTTTTGGTAGATACTCCTGCAATGCTTCTGGTAAACTGGTAGCGGGTGTGATTGGATACCAGGAAACAAATTGAACCCCTCCATAAATCGAACCCAGTGCTGCTGCAGTGTTTCCATCAGCCATAATATAGTCTTTGGTTTTATCTAATTCTTCAACCCGGTATGGGTTTTCTTTAACTATGTTGTTCACTGCCCATTTAAAAGCTGTTTGAACCACATCAAAGTTTAGTTCTACGGGTTTCGTTTTACCCTTGAAATGGAATTCCAGGGCTTCTTTAATCTTTATTAAATCAATCCCCAAAAGTTGGGCTAGCACGCCCACATATACCATATTTGCGACATAATCTCGAAGATTTGTTGGTGCGCCCGATTCCCTGCTGATTTTTTTTGCAGGCATCGAATACACAACCACATCATTCCGGTTAATTGGTTTATTTATATGATCAGGATACAGAAAAATCCCGCCTGGAATTACACTTACAAGATCCTGCTCAAAAGTATCCAGGTTCATTGCAACCACAATTTCGTGTTCTCCCTTTCTAGCAAGGTATCCATCTTTATTAACCCGGATCGTATACCATGTTGGCAATCCCTGAATATTTGAAGGGAAGAGATTCTTTCCAGAAACTGGAATCCCCATTTTGAATATTGCTCTCAATAAAGTGAGATTCGATGTCTGGCTTCCGGAACCGTTTACCGTTCCAACGGTGATTGAAAAATCATTCAGAATTGGTTCAATCACTGTCCGGGCGGCTGGTTCGAGATCTGTGGTAGTTTTCATTTAATGAGCTCCAGAATATTCTTTGTTCCAAATAGAAGGGTTCCAAAAAAATTACGCTTTTTTATTATTCAGATGATTTTTACAATTTTGTTCACCATTGCCTTTACTTTCGCAAGGTTCGTTAATTTTTTCCTTTAGATTTTTGAATTCTTCCAAAGGGTGGATATCATTAATTGGAAATTGTTGCTGGCTTCCAGTATCCAATGCAACCAATACTTCTTCCCTTAATGGAATAATATCCACAACAGTCCCTTCACCCAGAGGAGTAATTACTCTTTTTTTTGGTTTTGGCAGGTTGTTCCTGGCTTGAATATACTGCTGATATTCATAAATCAAACAACATCGTAAACGGCCGCACATTCCAGTAATTTCTGACGGTGAAAGAGAGACACCCTGTTCTTTTGCCATGCGTATTGAAATTGGACTGAATTCGCTCAGGAACATAGAACAACAGCGTTTTTCCAGACCGCAAGCGCCAAACCCTCCAATTATTTTAGCCACATCACGCGGCCCAATTTGCCTCAGTTCGACTTTTGTGCGAGGGAATGCCTGCTTCAGTGATGCCCGCAATCTCTTTAAGTCAAGTTTGATATCCGAACCCAGGTTATAAAGAAAAGTTATCCGGCCGCCATCATAGGAGTATTCTGCAGAAACAATTTTTAGACTTTCAATTTTTACTTCCGAAACCTTCTCCCTGCACAATATAAGGGCTTCAGTTTCTCTCCTTTGCCAGAACTGCCTTCTCACTAAATCACGTGGAGTTGCTTTGTGATGGATTGGTTTCCATTTTCCTTCTCTCTGCGAATTTTGATCATTTACAATTGAAATGATCTCGCCCATTTCCTTTCCCCGGCTTGTTTCCACAACAACAAAATCTCCAATTTCCAAATCAAGGAAACCACTGGCATCAAAGTGATAAGTTTTTCCGACTTTCTGGAACTGCACTCCCACAATAAACGGATTCATATTACTCCAATAACTATTTCAGCCAACCATTTTGATTGGGATAACATCTTCACGCTGCATGGCGGCAACGCTAATCCTGGCTGCCAGTTGTTCAGCTATTGAGATCAAAGAGTGCCCTGCTGGTGAATCCGGATCAGTGATAACGATGGGTTTTCCGGCATCACCACCTTCACGTACCGCTGGGTCGACCGGGATTGCGCCGATAAATGGCACCCCTGACTCATTCGCTAAACGTTCACCGCCACCGCTCCCGAAGATATCAAGCCTTTCACCATTCGGCAGATCAAGATAACTCATATTCTCAACAACACCAAAAATGTTAACATTTAACTGCCGAAACATCTCCAGGCTGCGCCTTGCATCGTCCAGGGAAACTTGTTGTGGTAAAGTCACAATCAAACCACCGGTTAAAGGAAGTGATTGAATCAGGCTCAAAGCTGCATCCCCTGTCCCGGGTGGTAGATCTACAATGAGATAATCTAATTCACCCCAATTTACATCAGTCAAAAACTGGCGGATTGCAGAATGCAGCATCGGACCCCTCCAGATCAATGGTTGATCAGTTTTAACCAAAAATCCGATCGACATAATTTTGACCCCGTAGGCTTGGGCAGGTAGCATCTTTTCGCCCTCAATTGGTGGTAAATGGTCAACACCCATCATTACAGGAATATTCGGTCCATAAATATCGGCATCCAGCAATCCAACTTTAGCTCCACTTTTTGCAAGAACTACTGCGATATTTACCGATACTGTGCTCTTGCCAACTCCACCTTTCCCCGACGCTACAGCAATAGCATTTTTTATTGGCAGTTCTAACAGACCGCGTGAGCGACCATCACTCGGGACATTTGCATCCATCGTAATGTCCACCTGGTTTATCCCATCAATAGCCAGAACCGCTTCCTTCGCCTCTTTTAAAATCTGCTCTTTTAATGGGCAGGCTGGTGTTGTCAGGACTATTGTAAATGCTGCTTGATCACCCACTACCTCCAAATCTCTAACCATATTCAGGGATATGAGATCATTATGCAGTTCAGGCTCCTGTACTTTGCTGAGCGCCTGTATTACCTCTTCTTCCAGATTTTTATTTTTGTCGTTCATATTGGCTTTCAATCCTTCTTTTTTTTATCTTTGATCTTCCGAAGTTTTTGCCATTTTCCGGGCAGCTTTTGCCGCTTCAGCCTCAGCGCGTGCTTCTTCCTCTCTTTTATAATTTGTCGGTCTTATTTCGGAATAATAAGTGACAGGTTTAAGCAGTTTTTCTTTATTAAAAATATTGTTTTCGAATCGATTATAGACCGATAACTCATAATCATGATCCATTTTTATTGCATCAAATGGACAATATTCAGCACAGAATCCACAATTCATACAAATATCTACATCAATATAGAACTCCTCTGGTTCGGGTACAGGTCGACCTGTATCCGGGTCATTCGTTCGTACAATCCAGATGCATTGAGGTGGACAAACCTTCGCACAAATTCCACATGAGGTACATCGTTCTTTTATTTCACCACCTTCTCCCACCTCATAAAGCAGGAAGGGTACGTACCTAAATTCCTCTGGAACTGGAAGTTTTTCATCAGGATATTGTATGGTGAATATACCGCGCAAATCGCTGCTCATTCTTTCAGCGATTCCTTCTTCGGTGTAATACCTTTTGCCCAGCCATTTTATATCTTCTAAATAGGTATCAATAAACCTTTTTATCGTCACCCCCATGCCTGTAATTATTCCCTTACCATCCATGATGTATCTCCAAACATAATCCTGCTATCTATCTGTTTCTCCCAATACGATATCCACTGAGCCTAAAATAGCGACAACATCAGCAATCTTGTTGCCCACACACATTTTTTCAAAACAGGTTAAATTGATAAATGAGGGAGCTCTGACATGGTACCGCCAAGGATTGGGTTTCCCATTTGAAACAATGTAAAATCCAAGCTCTCCTTTTGGCCCTTCAACCCTGCCATATGCATCGCCAGGTGGAACCCGAACCTGATATTGCTGCTTTCCACTGATAAATGGCCCGTCCGGGATTTCATTTAAAGCCTGTTGAAGAATTCGTAGACTCTGGCGGATTTCGTCGATGCGAATCAGATAACGGTCGTAAACATCTCCGTGGTACCGTACAGCTACATCAAAATCAAACCGGTTGTAAATACCGTAAGGGTCTGCGCGCCTCACATCATACGGCACACCTGACGCACGTAAAACAGGTCCAGCAGCGGAATATCCAATTGCTTCTTCTGGGGTTAATACACCTACTCCTTCTGACCTGGAACGAACAATGTCATTATTGGTCAGATATAAATCCAACTCATCAATCCGTCTTGGAAGCCGATCAAATACTAGGTTTCTAGTCTTATCCAGGGTCCTTTCAGGAAAATCCCGCGCCACGCCTCCAAATCTGAAATAATTACACATCATACGAGAACCACTAACAGCTTCAAAAATATCTAAAATCAACTCTCTCTCTTCAATCGCATAAAGTGAAGGGGTAAAAAATGCCCCTAAATCGTTCAAGAACATTCCAATCGCAAATACATGATTACTAATTCTGGTTAATTCCGCCATAATTACCCTGATATATTCCGCTCTCTCGGGAGGTTTAAAATCCATTAATTTTTCAACCGCAAGAGCATATCCAAAATTATTACTCATGGATGAAAGGTAATCAAGCCTGTCCGTGAACGGCATATTCAGTAAAAATGTGTTCCGCTCCCCAATTTTTTCATGGTTGCGATGCAGGTAACCCATCACAGGTTTTAAGGACATGATGGTTTCACCATCCAGTTCAACAACCACTCTGAATACACCATGGGTGGATGGGTGTTGAGGTCCTAAATTAACCACGACCGTGTCCGTTTTTAATTCCCTCTTTTCTTTTTGCATACCGCCGCGTTTCAGGCTCGAATAGAGTAATGTGTCATTATCAGGCACCCAAATTTCGGGATTGAAGCCCTCCGGATAGTCTACATTCTTTCCAAAGGGATTTTTATCTTCTAACCGGATTACCTTCCCTTCTGGCCACCTGCTCTTGAATGGTTTTCCATCTTCTTCATAATAAGCTTCCTTCCAGTCTTTTCGTAATGGGTGACCTGCAAATCCCTCCCACATTAAAATTCTACGCAAATCAGGGTGTCCATTAAAACGTATCCCCAGTAAATCCCAGGCTTCTCTTTCCTGAAAATCTGCTCCCGGGTAGATAGGAACCAATGACGGAACCTGTGGATTCTCCCTTGGCACTCTGACCTTAAAAATAATTCCAGGACCGCCTGTGGATTTATAGGCATGATAAACCACTTCCATATTGTTATCTGGTAAATTGTCGATGCCGGTTACGGACGATAAATAATCATATCCATATTCATCCCTGATAATCCTGGAGACCTGCATCAATTCATCCGCATCGATAAAAAACCCAGCAAATCCATCCCGGGAATCCAGTGTTACAGAATCGGGAAACCGAACTGTAAGATCATCAATATAAATGGGTTTGTGGTTTTCCAGTATTCCTTGCTCGCTCATGTTCACAGTTCCTGATCAAATGTTTTCAGCCATAACTTCGGGTTCGTTACTAATCGCATCCAATTTTTCGTACGAATAGTTCTTTATGCGTTCGTATTCATCCGGATTCATAATATCCGGTCCTAAAACCGGGATTGGGATTGCATCAATCGGCTCTTTTTGGTACCAGCGGACCTTCTTTATCGATTGGTGGTCAATCTTTTTCTGAAGCGTGATTAATCCATGAAGTAAAGCCTGGGGAGTCGGGGGGCAACCAGGGATGTAAACATCAACAGGGATAAACTTGTCTACCCCGGATACAACGTTATATCCTTCCTTGAATGGACCCCCACCAGATGCGCATGCACCCATAGCGATCACATATTTTGGTTCAGGCATCTGGTTGTAAAGCCTCACAATTTGAGGGATCATTTTTTTCGTTACAGTTCCTGAAACAATCATCATATCCGCTTGTCTGGGGCTGGGCCGCATTACCTCCATTCCGAACCTGGAAAAATCATAGCGGCTGGCTGCAGTGCATATCATTTCAATTGCGCAGCACGCCAAACCAAACATTATAGGCCAGAGCGACGAACGGCGACTCCAATTATAGATTTTGTCGATTGTGGTTATTGCTACCTGTCCATCCAGTTCTGGAGGAATATCGAATTTTGTTGAATTAATATTCTCTCTTTTCATTTTATTCATAATATTACATCCTTCATTATCTGTTTAGAAAAGGGGGGCAGGATATTGATTGTGTGCAGATTATAACCGCGATATTCAAAATGTCAACTTAATAAAACAAATATTATTTTGCTTAATTGTTTTTAAGTAGTATAATCCAAATATGCCTCCTGCCAGAGACCGAATTTTAAATTATATAGAAAGAAATCATACAGTAACCTGTGCTGAAATCAGCAATGCCTTTGGGGTATCCAGAGCGAATATCCGTTATCACCTTGATATTTTATTAAATCAGGGTTTTATTGAAATTGTCGGAAAAAGAAAATCAAGAAGGAAAGGCAGACCAGATCTTATGTTCAGCCTTTCAAAGTTTTCTAAAGGCAACAATCTCGATAAATTATTGAACGCTCTTTTTGAGGAAATAAAGAATAGATTTCCTGATCAATATGATGATATCCTAAGAAATATTGCCACCAGATTCTCAGTTTGTATTCCATCAATAGGAGCAAAAGACCCACAAATAATCGAACCTTTACAATTAAGTCAAAAACTGTTAACAACAGTTGAAGTGCTGGATAAACTTTATTATCAGGCTCATTGGGAAGCGCATGGTGATGGCCCCAGGATTATCCTTAAAAATTGTCCATACTGGCAAATAGAACCACAACATCCAAGTATTTGCCATCTGGATAAATATCTGATCGAAACCCTATTAAAATCCTCTGCTTACCAGGCGGGAAAATTAGAACAGGACGAAAGAGGCATCCCCCACTGCACTTTTGTGGTATCCAGTTAATCGCCGGGTCAATTGGATCTGGCAGAAATTCTGACCGCTATCCCTAATCCAACCACAGAAATTACACTTACTATTACCGCAATAAGAAAATTAAATTGGATTTGAATTAAAAATGGAATTGCAGAAATTAAACCAGCACATAAAAGCACAAAAAACAAGCGCTGCATATGTTTCAATTTGATATTAATAAGAGAATCTTTCATTTTAAGGTCATTTATTCTGATAAGAAAACCAATCAAATCCCAGTGTGCAATCACTCCTACCATGGCAATTAATAAAACCAAGGCAGGGATTGATACAAATACTCCCAGGCAAATAAATAAAGAATTGACCAGCAGCGTCAAATGAGAAATCCAATAATATTTAAACCAAAAGCCAAATAATAAGAGTATGTTTAATACAACTATCAGTATAGAGATATGATATTTATCAACCCAGAAATATCCAAGCCCAAGGCAGAAAGAACTGAGCAGTATGCTCAAGATGATAGCGATTTCAAAACGTTTCATAATATTGACCTAATAATTTTCTCTCTATGAAAAATGACAGCAGGGATATGACCAAGTGAGATCTTTACTGGAAGGCAGGCATCAATATTCATCACCTGTATTCCCGAATAACGCAGTCTGGATAATAAAAACCTCCTCTCAACCATTGCCAGACGTGCACCAGGATTATCGCGATCTACGCTCTGTGTCACTCCAAGCTCAAACGTAATTGGATCGGGGCTGATACAAAGAACCTGATAAGAGCGAGCTTTTATGGAGGATAGAAACTGATAATCTTCACTGTGAATAGGGCTGATAAATATAATCTGAGACCTGGGTGGAAAAATCCGGGTCGGTAGATTTTCCAATTTTTCGAAAATTCTGCTCTCACCAGATTTCGCTTTTGTCAACGCCATCAATATCTTTTCTCTTTGTTTTTTTCCATGACCCAGGTATGTCCAATCAAGAAATCCCCCATATATCAATAATCCCACTCGATTTCCAGTATGAAGCAGCGATTGTGCAATTGCGGCGGTTATTTCCACCATAATTTCGAATAGTGATTCTCCATTAAACTTAAAATCACTGCGCTGGCGGGCATCTAATATCAACCAGAAATCAGCCGTCTTTTCCATCTGAAACTCATTGCTGAAAAGACGATCATACCCTCTAGCGCTCACCAACCAGTTGATAATATTGAGGGAATCGCCAGGTTGGTATTCGCGTACATTATAAAATTCGATCCCTCTGCCTCCCTTCCTCGATGGAAATATACCTGAGTTACCTTTTGTAATATCCGGTCGGACTGGAATATTCTTTATCCTGGGTGACCTGGGCAACACTTTCACTTCCCCCTCATTTGGATAGGTTACATTTAATTGAAATAATCCAAAAGGATCGCCGCTGATTACTTTTATACCTGGGATAAAATGAATACCCCTTTTTGCCTCAATTTTGTAATCCAATTCCAGGATTTCGTTAGGCGACAGATCAGTTATCAGGCTGTAATTGCCATCCATAACTTTGACTAATGCTGGGATTTTGTCTTCAATAATTGCTTCTCGTAAATTATCACCGCCATTATGGAGCCTCACCTTCACATTAACATGTTCGCCGTGAATAACTCTGCTGGGATCTATCTCGCGTGTGATATTCAATTTGATTGCAGCAGGGATGAAAATTATTGCAGCACCAATATATACAGCCAGGGGAAGCGAAAGAAGGATTAATTCCCCTCTCAGGGTGATCAATCCTAGAAGAACCAGAGTAAAAAATAATATGGCAGCCAGTAACAATCGCATTGAACGGCTTAATGTTTGTAAACCGGAACTGGTGTAGAGTTGATTATTTGATCGAGAAGCGTTCTCTCAGCATTTGGCTGCATCCATAATTCGGGAATCAGGATGATTCTGTGAGCAAGGGTTGATTGAATAAATCTTTTAACATCATCTGGAATTACAAAATCACGACCTTCAATAGCTGCATAAGCCCTGGATATTTTCATAAGAGACAAACTTCCCCGTGGACTTGCCCCCACAAGTACCTTTCGATCGTTACGGGTTGAATGCACAATCTCAACAATATAATTATCAATATCCTTATCAACATACACATTTTCGACAACCTGGCGCATCTCAAGAATTTTCTCAGCGTCCGTAATTTTAATAATTTCAACCATATCCTGTTGACGCTGCCTCCTTTGTTCCAGAATCTCCAACTCCTGATCCCTGCCAGGATAACCAACTCCAAGTTTTACCAGAAATCGATCAAGCTGCGCTTCTGGTAGTGGAAATGTACCTTCATATTCAATTGGATTCTGGGTGGCAATTACGACAAAAGGCTCAGATAATTCTCTGGTAATACCATCAACGGTGACCTGACCTTCCTGCATAGCTTCAAGTAAAGCTGACTGAGTTTTTGGAGAAGCACGATTGATCTCATCAGCAAGTATAATATTTGAAAATATTGGACCTGCCCTAAAATCAAATTTATTTTCAATGCGGTTATAAATATAACTTCCAGTAATATCGGCAGGTAGCAGATCCGGTGTAAATTGAATGCGAGAGAATTCTAATCCAGTCGCTATCGCAATGCTTTTACTCAATATTGTCTTGCCCAAACCAGGATAATCCTCAAGAAGGATATGTCCCCCAGCCAGTATGGCAGCGATAATATTTAAAATTAATTCACGTTTACCAACAATAGCACGCTCTACTTCATCAGCGACACCCTCACAGACCTCAGATACTCCCTGTACGTTCAACATTTGATACACCTCGATCTAAGTAATATCCGTTTCTAAATAATTTAATATAATTTCAATTTCCATATCCATCTTTTGATCATTATTATTCTGGTTGTAATTCTGTTCATTGTCGAGGAAATGCTGGAACGAAGGCGAATGGATCCCTTGCAGCAAACATGCTTTAATTTGTTCCGGCAGTTGAAGATCCTGCTTAATAATTAGATCCTGAATTTGACCCTCGGTTAACCGATGTTGATACGCCAAAATTGCGATTATTAAATCCGCCATCTTTTTCAACAGGAGCCATCTGGAATAGTTCCCCTTTTTTGCCTGATTGATCATTCTGTTCCAGCCGCTCACAATACCAGGAGTACGTGTATTATCCTTTACAATTTTTTGTTCTTTTTCAACCCCGAATCTATTCACCTTGGAAATAAAAAATACCAACCCTATGATCAAGAGCACCCACCAGAAAATCTGCGGGATGGATTCCAAAATTTTCCAAAAGAAATATATTAAATTGATCAAAGGTATGAACAAATTTTGAGAGAGATAATTCCTCAAAATATAAGCCAGAATAGCTGTGAAAAGAATAAATATCAGAAAAATTGGATATCGAAATTTCATCATAATATCTCCCCCCGCTCGATTATCTCATTTAAGCAGTGGACCGCAAGATTCTGGTTTCGATCTTCAACCTCCTGATTTCCATATCGCACCTGCTCAAATAATCTTGTAAGCCATATAACAGGTTTTTCAGGAAATCCCAAGGATAACAAGTGTTTTTCAAATTCGCGTGGAGTGAATGCAATATCACGTGAAATACCCTGTTGTTCTTTTAAAATTCTGGTCATCTCATAGTAACAATCAAGAATCACATTATTAAAACTTTTTCCTTGATTGATTTCCTGTACAGCCAGCTGGGCTTCTTTTGTTATGAGTACAGAGGGTTTTACATTTTTTTGTGTTCTGGATAAGGCCCTGATAACAACAAGGAGTACTGTGCCAATAAGAAAAAAGCTCAATATAAAATTCAGCCCCCAGGGCAGTGTGGATACAGCAGATTCTGAAGCCAGAAATTCAAATTCCGCAATACTTTGGCCGATTCCTTTGGAAAGATTTAATTGAAAATCCTGCAAATTCAAGCGCCGCCTGAGCAATACCAAAGCGGTTACCAGTAAGGTCAATTGAATAACACTGTAAAGGATACTTCTTTTTCGTTGGTTTGTGTTTTTCGATCGTGCAGGTTGGAGGAAAAAGAGGATCGCAACCATTACCGGTAAAAGAATGAACAAAAGCACCGCAAAGTCCAGCAAACCTTTTGAAGCCCAGAGAAGTTCCAGTAATTCTCTTATCAGATCATCTTGAAAAAGATTCCCAGGTTTAAATTTCAAACTGGGCAATCCACTCGAAAGAAGAATTAATGCGGCAATAGATAGGACAACTAAAAAGCCTGCTACAAAACGATTTGCGGGGGACATATGAAAGATTCTCAGAGTTAATTTATCAGATTCCTGGTAAATATTACGGATAATCCTATTATTTTAACAATTTTACTTCTACTGTTGCGATAAGTTCACAATGAACGGGGTCACAACTC
The DNA here is from genome assembly GCA_963793095.1 of uncultured Chloroflexia bacterium. GTDB lineage: Bacteria > Chloroflexota > Anaerolineae > Anaerolineales > UBA4823 > CAVWDI01. The sequence continues at coordinate 1,325,526 of CAWBYY010000002.1, read as the reverse complement.
TGCAAACTTTTCTGCTTATTACCTTCTCTCGTAAAAGTATTTCCTTTATAATACACTTGAAGAAGTTGTAAAATCCCTTTCCTGTTGGGAAATCAGTAATTTGTTGTCAGTTTTTACCAGGAGTTTTTCACAAAGGAGGAAAAAATGAAACAACCGAAGAGCATCAATCCGAACAAAATAGGAATCGCTTTATTTTTCAGTGCGCTTATGATTGCGGTCATAAGTTGCATTTCCCTGCCATCTACTTCTTCAGACTCCTCCCTTCAGGAGACTCAAATGCAGTTAAGCGTCCAACAAACAATAGCAGCTCAAAATGCCGTCCAACAACAGCAGGAGCAGGTTCAAGTTCAGGACCTCTCACTGCAAGCGACCCAAACGCAACTGGCGTTAGACGTCCTGGCGGCTAACCAGGCGATGCAGGCAACTGAAACAGCGGTAGCCCAGGCCCTGGCGGCTCAGCAGGGAGAACCTCAGGAAACCGAACCCCTGGAAGATACTGGTTCTGATCAACCAGCGATGGAACCAGCTGGTGATGTTGACAGCATGATGGAAAACGCAAAAATTCTGCTTTTCGAGGACATGGTCAACATCCCGGCTACAAAAAGGTACGTCAAAGCCGCATTGGACGGCATGGATTTAGACTACAAGGATGACGGCAGCGCGAAAGGATGGTTGAAATCTGACCTGCTCACCCAGAATTGGGATCTGGTGATAATCGCACTGGAACTTAGAGGAGCATTCTCTGGAGAATATTTTGAATACATCAACCAGGCTCTTGATAATGGTTCCGCGGTTATCCTAGAAATCTGGTACATGGACCAGATTTCTAGAGGGACATTAGCATCAACATTAAACAGGTGCGGAGTAGAATTTGAAAAAAATTATGTCAATAAAACCTGGGATACTAATGACTACCTCCAATGGCCGCTTCCAGATAAAGCTGGTCACCCAATTTTTAATGAACCGAACAAAAATTTCAAATTCACAAACGTAGCAATATACTGGACAGGCGATTTAGGAGATTTCATCAAACTCTCGGGGAAGAAAGAAGGCGCTGAATTGCTTATGGGTACTATCGCCACTGAGAAAAACACCCACGGAACTTTAGCGGTGTGCGATGGCGGAAAGTTTATCATCCAGACCTTCAGTTCTCACGATTACGCCGAAGAAGAAATTGTTCCGCTCTGGCAAAACATGATCACTTATGTACTGAACAATAAATTTTCAGGCGCTGAATAAATGAATTAAATTCAAAATACATGTAAATAATGCTTATGAAGAATTTAACCATATTATCCGGGATACTGATTCTTTTTATAATGATCAGTATCACAGGCTGCGGAACTTTATCTGGAAACCAGGATACATCTCTCCAGGAGACACTCACAGCATTGACTATCCAGCAAACAGTTCTCGCCCGTCAGGCCGAAATGGCGAAACAGGAAACCGCTGTTGAACCAGTTGTAACGGTTGAAATTCAGGACCAGGAAATTGAAGCGCAGTTGCTAGAAACCCAACCTGTGGATGAAGAGCCCGTTCAAACAGCAGATATTATCGCAACCGAAGCTGAAAGCATCACGACAGAAATTGCAGAAGAACCCGGAGCAGAACAAACAGAAGAATTAGCGATTGATGTCAATTCTCTTTATGAAAATGCCAGGATTCTTCTTTATGAAGATGTCCACCATGACCCCGGAACTCTGAGGTATTTTCGCGAGACACTTAATAATATGGGTCTGAACATCACTGACGTCGGCAGCGCAAAAGGGCATCTGAAGTCTGAACTGACAGTTGGGGCGCCAGATGGAAAACCGTGGGACCTTGTGATCATCTCTTCTGAACACCATGGCAAGAGTACCCCAGGAGAATTCTTCGACTACGCGACAGAAGCTCTGGATAAGGGTTCTTCAGTGATCCTTGAAGTCTGGTTTGTTGACAAATCATATAACGGCGCGGCAGCACCCCTTCTAAGGAAATGTGGAGTTGAATTTGATAAAAACTGGATTCGAATCCCACCTGAAGGAATGGTGCTCTACCCCCTGGAAAGAGAGCATCCCGTGCTGAATGAGCCTAACAACGGCTTAAAGTTTACGGATACTACCAGTTACTGGGCTTACGAGCATGATGTTGGCGATCTCATGAAAAAATCATCAGGCAGCGATGCTGTTCTCTTGCTGGGGACAAAAGGGTCTGATAAAAACGCTTACAGTACAGTAATAGTTTGTATGGATGGGCGCCTGACCTTACAGACTTTCACAACCCACAATTTCACAATATATGAATACGCGCCTTTGCTTGAAAACTATGTCCATAATGCGCTGATAGCAAGAGCGAAAAATACAAACTGATTTCAATTCCTTGTGATATAAATACATATATGCTAAAATCCCTTCCAGTATGATCCAAAAACGATTAATCTACCACAACTCGCATTCCCATATCGCCGGCCTTTATCCCGGTCAGGTTTGCGTTTGATTGTAGATAATCTTTTTATCCTTACACCATCAATAATAAACGCTCCCTGAACGGGAGCGTTTTCCATTTAGAAACAGGACATTCAGGTTTGATACAAATTCCGTCAATCATGGAAAACTACGGAGAACAAGATGAATCCAGATAATACAAATATAAGGATTGCGTTACCAAGCAAAGGCCGCCTGGCTTCTGAAGCCCTTGATTTATTTTCAAATGCCGGCATGCCAATATTCAAGCCCAATCCCCGGCAGTACCAGGCAACAATTCCTAACCTTCCCGAGGTTAACGTCATTTTTCAAAGAGCAGGTGATATTGTAACCAGTGTAAGAGATGGAAGTGTTGAATTCGGAATCACAGGTTGGGATATTTATTCAGAAAAAATGACTGAAAATGGTGACCTGCTTGTACTTTTAAGAGATTTACGATTCGGTTCCTGCACGCTTAATGTAATTGTCCCAGAAAAATGGCAAAATATTCAGACAGTCGACGATCTGGCGAACTGGCAGAAATCAATTGGCAGACCTATCCGTGTGGCAACCAAATTTCCCGTATTGACAGAAAAATTTTTTAAGAAGAACAATATTACCAATCTAATAATGATCGCTTCTGAAGGGACACTTGAAATCGCGCCTACAATCGGGTACGCAGATGTGATTGTCGATTTAATCTCATCTGGAACTACACTCAGAGATAACAGGCTGAAAGCGTTGCAGGATGGATTGATTTTGCATTCGCAAGCTTGCCTGCTGGGAAACCGGCAAACCTTAAAAAATGACCCGAATGTGCTTGGGACTGCCCGAAGATTGATCGAATTTATTGTAGCTCACCTCCGGGCGGTCGATAATGTGTCTATTTTTGCCAATATTCGTGGTGATTCTCCTGAAAGGATCGCTGATCGGATGTTAGCTAAATCCGTTATTGGGGGATTACAAGGTCCGACAATATCACCCATCTTGAACCAGGACAGCAGCAACTGGTATGCTGTTCACCTGATCGTCAGGAAAGACCAGCTTTCTAAAGCAATCCGGGAAATCAGGGAGGTTGGAGGCAGCGGAGTCGTAGTCTCGCCAGTCATGTATATATTTGAAGAAGAGCCTGCCGCCTTTCAGGAACTGCTTTCTTTTCTGGAGGTATAAATGATCAAAACCTATGATGTCAAATCGGCTCAAGAAACGATCCTTAAGCGTAATTACAACCATCTCCTTGAGTATCCTGAAAATCTTATAAAAAGCACCGAGAAACTCTTTGGGATAGGAGTCTCTCCTGATAAAGCTGTGGATATTATCTTGAAGTCTGTAAGAGAAAATGGGGACAGGGCCATTGCTGAATGGACCAAATTGCTGGATGGGATAAAAATAACCGATATCAGAATTTCCGCTGAACTGATAGAGAACGCCTACCGATCGCTTTCTCCAAGCTTATTAGATGTTTTTAAATTATCCGCCAGTAGAATAAAATTATTTCACGAACAACAGCCACTTCCAAACTGGGAAACAACCACGTTAGGAGGAATTCTCGGACAGAGGACAACCCCAATCGAACGAGTGGGCGTATACGTCCCGGGAGGGACTGCGCCATTGCCTTCTTCCTTATTAATGTCCGTCATTCCTGCCCAGGTTGCGGGTGTTAAACAAATCATAATCTGTACACCCCCCAATCCAGATAAAAGTATCCTGGCAGCAGCGGCAATATGCAATATCAAAGATGTATTCCTGGCAGGAGGCGCGCAGGCTGTTGCTGCTATGGCTTACGGAACAAAAACCATCCCAAAGGTAGATAAAATTGTCGGTGCAGGAAACCTCTACGTAACACTGGCCAAACAAAAAGTATATGGAACCGTTGGCATTGAGGGTTTGGCTGGTCCCACCGAGACGATGGTCATCGCAGATAAAACAGCAAACCCTGCTTGGGTTGCTTCGGATTTGCTCGCCCAGGCTGAACATGATTATCTGGCAAGCGCGATCCTGCTTACGCCTGATGCAGATATCGCCAGAACTGTCGCCGTAGAGATAGATAATCAACTGGCAAAATTATCCCGCTCCGAGATGATTGAGACATCTCTCCAGAATCGCGGCGGTATTGTTCTTACACCCGATCTTCGCAGCGCAGCCATGTTAGCAGATGCTTATGGCCCTGAACACCTGTGCCTCTCCGTTGAAAAACCGGAAGAGGTAGCTGGCTGGATTAACAATGCTGGTGGAATATTCTTCGGCGAAAATTCATATGAAGTGCTTGGGGATTATATGGCTGGGCCAAGCCATATTATGCCAACGGGGGGTACAGCCAGATTTTCCTCACCACTAAATGTTTTGGATTTCGTCAAAATTTCCAGCGTTATTTCACTTGACCCGGAGACAAGCCTTGAGCTCAGTCCGCCTGCAGCAAAATTTGCACAAACAGAATCTCTGACTGGACACGCTGCAGCGGCAAATTACAGGATAAAGCAATAAAATGTTCAATCCCGAAAAACTAATCCGGAAGCATATTCTGGATATACCAGGATATGAGCCGATTCTCCCTGTAGACGTACTTTCAGAACAATTGGGAATGTCTGCAGATCAAATAATTAAACTGGATGCAAATGAAAATCCATATTCATTACCAGAACAGGTGAAGCAAGCTCTCTCAGATTTTTCTGATATACAAATATATCCAGATCCTGAAAGTCGCTATTTACGTCAGGCTATTTCGGAATACCACAATGTACCGGTAAGCAGGATTATGGTCGGCGCTGGTGCGGATGAATTGATTGATTTAATCATGCGCGCCTTGATCGATCCTGGTGATTTTTTATTTGATTGTCCGCCAACTTTTGGAATGTACAAATTTGATGGAGATATTAACAACGCAGAAGTTATATCGATAAACCGCAATAAAGATTTCACTATCGATATAAAAAAAATTATCCAGAAATGCCAGGTACACAATCCAAAATTAATTTTTATTGCCTCTCCCAATAATCCTGACGGCGGACTGCTTTCCCGGGATGAATTTGCCCGTCTTATTGAACTCCCTTTGTATATTGTCCTGGATGAAGCATATATTGATTTTGCACCAAATGACACCAGTTTTCTCAAGGAATATCGTGAATACAACAACCTTATAATACTCAGGACGTTCAGCAAATGGGCTGGTTTAGCAGGGCTACGGATTGGCTATGGAATCTTTCCGGAAGAGTTGGCTAAACATATTTGGAAAATAAAGCAGCCTTACAATATATCAATAACCGCATCGAGAGCTGCGCTGGCAGTGTTGAAGGAGCAGGAAGTATTTAAACAGAACTGTGACAGAATAATAATTGAAAGGGAAAGATTGTACAAATTACTTGAATTGATTGATTGGCTTTCACCTTACCCTTCCAAAGCAAACTTTATCCTCTGCAAGGTGCAAGGCAGGAACGCGCTGGAAATTAAAAACAAACTCGCGGAAAGAGCTATTTTTATCCGCCGCTTTGATAAACCCGGTTTGAAAGACCACCTCCGGATAAGTGTAGGCAAACCTGAGGATACGGATCAAATCATCCACTACCTTAAAGAAATGGAGTAATTAAATGAGGATTGCGGAAATAAAACGAAAAACAAATGAGACCGATATTGAGGTGAAACTCAACCTGGATGGCAAAGGGAACTACTCAATCAATACAGGTATTCGATTCTTAGATCACATGCTGAGCCATTTAGCTGTTCATGGGATATTTGACCTCGACCTGACATGCCAGGGGGACTTGAATGTAGACCCGCACCACACTGTTGAGGATTGCGCACTGGTGATTGGAGAGGCATTTGATACAGCTCTTTCAGATCGGAACGGGATTAACAGGGTCGCGGCTGAATTTGTACCAATGGACGAAGCGCTAGCTCAGGTAGTGGTTGATTTTTCAGGGCGTCCATATTCTATTGTCGAGATCAAATGGCATAATCCGGAAATTGGCCGAATTCCGACCAGTTTATTCCAACACTTCCTTGAATCATTTGCTGTAAAGGCAAAATGCAATTTGCACGCACGGATTTTGTATGGACGTGATGACCATCACCAGGCAGAGGCAGTATTTAAATGTTTAGGCCGGTCATTGCAAAAAGCCAGCCGGATTGACCCGCGCCGGGCTGACGCAATTCCCAGCACAAAAGGGATTTTAACATGATTGTGTTGATTGACTACGGCGTTGGAAATCTGCGCTCGGTAGAAAAAGCCCTGCAGACAGTAGGAGCCGATGTGGAACTATCCTCAAATCCCAATACAATCAAGAAAGCCGAAAAACTGGTTTTGCCAGGAGTAGGCAATTTTGGGGATGGGATTGAAGGACTTCGCACCAGAAACCTGATTGAACCAATTATTGAATCAATAAACAATGGTGTTCCGCTGCTTGGCATATGTCTGGGTATGCAGCTGCTTTTTTCCAAAAGCGCCGAGGCGCCTGGAATTCCGGGATTGGGATTAATTGTTGGTGAAGTTTTACCTTTCGAAGGAAAATCAGTCAAGGTCCCACAGATTGGATGGAATCAAATTCTTCCAACCAGTTCTTCCAGATTTTTAGAAGGCATTGAGCCGGGGAGTTATGCTTATTTTAATCACAGTTATTATTGTAAACCAACAGAGGAAAAAGATATTCTGGCTATTACTGAATATGAAGTTGAATATGCCTCAGTGGTAAAAAAGAATGAACTTTACGGCGTGCAGTACCACCCTGAAAAAAGCCAGAATGTAGGACTGACAATTCTGCGTAATTTCTTAAGCGAAGATGGACAACAATAAAACAGAACAATTCTACATTTATCCTGCGATTGATTTACGAAAAGGAAAAGTTGTCCGTCTAACGCAGGGTGATCCTAGGAAACAGGTTACTTTCGATCACAGGCCTGAAAATATTGCTCAACGATGGATCGAAGCTGGAGCAGAATGGTTGCACATCATAAATTTAGATGGTTCGTTCGGTGAGGAAGGAAATCAGAACCTGAGGGCATTACACAGAATCATTGAAACAATCAAAATATCTGGAAGAAATGTACTAATCCAATTCGGAGGCGGACTTCGCACATTAAAACAAATTGACCGGGTTATAAATGCAGGTGTACGGAGGGTAATTCTGGGTTCGGCTGCCATAAATTCTCCCAACCTTGTTTCTGAGGCGGTATGTATTTTTGGAAGCGATCATGTCTGTATAGCCCTGGATACCCGCAACCAGCAAGTATATTTTCACGGGTGGACGGAGGCAGTCCCAATTTCTCCAATTGATTTTGGAAAGAAAATAAAGAATGCAGGTGTTAAGATATGTATATATACAAACATCGAAAAAGACGGCATGCAGACCGGTATCGATATTGAAGGCACAAAAATATTCGCTGATTGCACCGGTCTTCAGGTGATTGCATCTGGGGGATTTACGGGTATTAAAGAAATCCAGGCAATCAGAAATGCTGGTCTTCAGGGTGTTATTATCGGTAAAGCACTTTATGAAGGAACTATCCAGTTGGAGGATGCGTTGAAATGTTAGCAGTCCGTATAATCCCCTGCCTTGATGTAAAGGATGGCCGGGTGGTTAAAGGCGTTAATTTTGAAAACCTGCGTGATGCAGGGGATCCGGTGGAGAACGCTCGCATTTATGATGAGATGGGTGCTGATGAACTTGTATTTCTCGATATTTCAGCCAGCCCGGAAGGTAAAAAGACCACCCTGAAGGTGGTCCGGCGGGTGGCTGATGAAATATTCCTTCCTTTGACAGTGGGAGGCGGTATTAGAAATAAAGATGATATCCGAAATACCCTTTTAGCCGGCGCAGATAAAATCAGTATAAACACTGCTGCCTTAAATAATCCAGAATTAATATCTGAAGGAGCGAACCGTTTCGGGAGCCAGTGTATTGTGGTTGCAATTGACGCTAAAAAAATCTCTCCAGGAAAATGGGAAGTTTATACTCACGGTGGTAGGACACCTACTGGAATAGATGCACTGGGGTGGGCTCAACAGGCTGAAGAGTTCGGCGCAGGTGAAATACTGCTGACAAGCATGGACACTGATGGCACTCTGGCTGGATACGATATCGGACTGACTAAAACAATCAGCTGTTCGGTGAATATTCCTATTATTGCCAGCGGTGGTGCTGGCAAACTCGAACATTTCTCCCAGGTTCTAATCGACGGAAACGCCGATGCTGTATTGGCTGCTTCATTATTTCACGATCATATTATGACAGTTGGCGAGGTCAAACGGTATTTGATCAGTCTGGGGATTCCTATAAGGCCAGTAGGCATATGAATAATAAAATAAAACTCCAAGATATTAAATTTGACCAATCAGGTTTGATAACCACAGTAATCCAGGATAAGAACAGCAACCAGGTATTGATGGTTGCCTGGATGAATAGAACCGCATTAGAAAAAACCCTCCTATCAGGTGAAGTACATTTCTGGAGCCGCAGCCGAAATAAAATGTGGCACAAAGGCGAAACATCCGGAAATTTTCTATACGTTATGGAGATTTACGCCGATTGTGACGGCGATACGATCCTGATAAAAGTTAATCCTGGCGGTCCAGCCTGCCATACCGGCCAGATATCCTGCTTTTATCAAATTTTGGAGCCCTGATATGCTCGAAGAACTTTATCGAATCATCGAAGAACGAAAAAGAAATCCTGTACCCGGATCCTATACAGCCTATTTGATTGAAGAAGGTGAGGATATGATTTTAAAAAAGATTGGGGAGGAAGCGATGGAAGTAATACTTGCAGCAAAAGGACAGGGCAACCAGCGTATAATCGAAGAATTATCCGACCTGTACTATCACACCCTGGTGCTGCTATTGTCCCGGGATATCCCCTTTTCCATGGTACAGAAAGAACTCACAAACCGGCATTTAAATAAAATACAGGGAAGCGATTCATAATAGCGGTTAAATCATCAGATTTATGGATTGGTTGATATCAATAACGGATCAATTTAACCAAGGCCTGGAATGAGCGGCCGGTCCCACGGCATCCCCAAAACGATCGCAACCAGCGCTAACCCAAATAAAATTGCTGCCCGTCTGAATTTCAAATTATCTGGGATATCCTTTTTTGTAAGCGCGCTTCCAAGGTGTACAAACACAACTGCCAGGATCATCATAATTGTATGTTCGAGTACATAGAAGCGGGCCGTCTCATTGCCCATTATCCCACTGAAATCCTGAAATGCTCTGGCGGTATTTGGGCTGAAAAATAGAAAAAGCGCTAATCCCAGTAATAATTGAATATCAATGGCGATTGTGTAAAACGTTGAAATTTTCCGGTCAGATTGTCCCCAGGGTCGCTTCCGGATCCATCCGGCGAATGCCTTGATAAAGGCAATTATCCCTAAAATCAGAACAAACCAGCGGACGATATTATGAAGCGCGATCACTATTGTATATATATTCATTTCTCTCTCCAGGGTAAAAATTAATATTTATTTTCGTCTGTTCTTCATGAATTCAAATGATATCACGCCTATCTCCGGATGGAATAAATGCAAATTTTATTGTATTGAACCGGTACGCTTTCCCTTAATAATATACTGGTTCAGCGATGCTACCATGCATTTAAAATGTATAATTCACTGGGGCAAAAATAGAATACCCATCTTTGAATACCTCGATATTCGTGTTAAGATAATCAAAATTTTATCTACAACTACGATAAATTCAATGAGTACAATTTCTGATTCTGATATTCTTTCGCTCTCTCTGCAACATACCTTCTGGACCTGGTCTGCCCAATCGAAAGTCTCTCCAATCCCGATGAAACGGGCCAAGGGAGTCTATTTTTGGGACGTTGATGGAAAAAGATACCTTGATTTTAATTCGATGGTCATGTGCGTAAATATTGGCCATGGAGATCAAAGAGTAATCGATGCAATTATTGAACAGGCACGCCAGCTACCTTATGCTGGACCGCCAATGGCAACCCGACCGCGGGCAGAATTAGGCATGCTCCTTGCAGAAATTACCCCTGGTGGTATAAACCGTTTCTTATTCACATTGGGTGGAGGCGACGCAAACGAGAACGCAGTCAAACTGGCGCGTGCTTTCACGGGCAGGCATAAAATTTTAGCCCGCTACCGTTCATATCACGGTGCAACAATGGGTGCGATGGCATTAACAGGCGATCCTAGAAGATTGGAATGGGAACCAAACCTGATGCCGGGGGTTGTCCATTTTCTCGATCCGTATCGTTATCGCTCTACATTCCACCGCACCAATCCAGATATCTCTGAGGGTGATTTTTGTCAGGATTACCTGAATCATCTTGAAGAGATTATCCAGTTTGAAGGACCAGAGACGATTGCAGGGATAATCATTGAACCCGTGACAGGAACCAATGGAGTGATAATCCCACCGGATGGTTATTTACGAGGTGTCAGGGAAATATGCGACCGGCACGGCATATTGCTTATTGCCGATGAAGTAATGAGCGGATTCGGCCGGACCGGGAAATGGTTCGCGGTTGACCATTGGGAGGTTGCACCGGACTTAATAACAATGGCGAAAGGTTTAACATCCGGATATGCTCCTCTTGGCGCTGTTGGAATGAAACCAGAGATTTCGGACTTCTTTAACGACTATAAATACCAGGGAGGCCTTACATATAATTCCCATCCAATTTCACTTGCCGCAGCAGTAGCAAATATCAAGGTTATCCAGGATGATAATTTGATCAAGAATTCTGAGCAGAATGGAATTCTATTGAGGCATTTACTGACAGATTTGGGAGAACAGCATCCTTCAGTTGGAGATGTCAGGTCGATCGGCTTATTTGGGGTGATTGAGCTCGTTCGCAATCGGCAAACCAAAGAGCCATTCGCGCCGTATAACAAGAACAGCCCGGAGATGGAACAACTGCGGAAATCGTTGCTCGACCAGGGTTTATATCTTTATACCCACTGGCACACTATCCTTATAGTGCCCCCACTATGCATCGAACCAGAACAACTCAAAGATGGTTTTGATATTATTAACGATGCGCTGGTTCAGGTTGACAAAGCTATCGATTGATAAATATATAAACAAAAGTATTTGATTGTTTAATCTCCCCTGGATTCTTGTATTCTCCTTTACTCGTCAAGCATTTTTTGCTGGCTGAATTTGATGACGGATGTCTCTCTCTCCCGGTTTAGAATTCGCCGAATTATTGCAAGCGATACTGCATAAGTCGAATCCATTCCATAGTAAGAAAGGCTGACTGCACCCAGGTTCTTCCCTTTACTCAGAGGTGTGTCCGAAGCGTAATGAACTATACCCAAATCAAAGGGCAATTCATATAAATTAACAATCTCATTTATTGGATGCCTGTTAGGTCTGTACATTTCATAAACCGCTGAGAGATATGGGCCTGCCTCCATCTCAATATCGGTATATCCTTCCCGGTAAAACACATCCATATATCTGGAATTTTGTAAAAAAGTCCCCTGCACAGTAACTGCTTTTTGATTGTCCAGGACTGTCCCATGGACAAGATAAGGAACAACATCACCAGCTTTGAAACAATTGGAGAATAAAAATGTATTCTGGGAATGCTCATCATGGACAATATTCGAAATCATTACATCACCGATTACTCCATTTAAGGTAGCGGCTTTTCCCATAATATATATCCCCAGAATTTGGCCTGCGTTTGTAGCTACCTCGGTGAGAATATTATATGCAGCCATCCCAAGAGGATAATCAATATTTAAGAGCAATGCATCACCCAACAAATTGTTGGAAAATTCCATATCCTTCGAAACCCTGGGATCCAGAAATTCTGTTTTTATTTTCGCCAACTCGATAATCTGAGCCTCAACATCGAATGACTCTCCGGCAGGTATCCGGTGAATTCCACATTTCTTTTCGTGAATCGCCTGTTGTTTCGAAAAGTAACTGCCGTCAGTCTTCTGGTGGTACTTTCTGACCAGGTAATACAGAAAATTTTCTTTACTCGATGGAATCCTGCCCTCCGTAATATCCCTCCACTCGTTATAGAGTCCAGCATTGCCAGGTTGTTCCAGGTACTCGATTAATTCATCTTCAATAATCTGTGTATAACCAGAGACAATATTTCGCAAACTATGGGTATTACTTGAAATAAAATAAACAGGGCTGGTTGTGATTTGAGGGAATTCTTCGACTATATTATCCCACCAGGACCGGGTCGCCCGGCGATATGCAATCAGCGATCCGCTTAACAGACGGACTCTGAGATCTTTTGGTGAGGAGGCAATTTCATCCATGTAACTACCAAAATCCTGGTCCCAAATAGCAAACAAACGATCGAAATCCTCCGATGGTATACCCAACAGTTCAGCTAACTGCAAATAACCAGCCTGGTTCTTACACAGTTCAGCCAGTGAAATCGAAGATTGTAATCGCCGTAATTTGTTGTGGAATTTATTCCACTCAATTTGAAAGGCAGTCAATAATGGAATTACATCATCGATATCAGACCTGCTGGCAATGAAACAGGCCAGTTGACCCTGACCGTCAGAATAACAACGCCGCCGCCTGGCAGGTGTAGATGCAACACTCCAATCAGTCACATCTGAGAAACCCGCCCGCTTAAACACTTCTTCAGATTGACCCAGGATGACCAGCCGAACCTCTGGCATCTCGATCGGCAGCCTTAATATGCTGTATATGAATGCCGACATGTCCAGCTTCTCATCCCACGCTGAAGGGTGAAGCAGCGAATTCATGCCAGCATGAATTTCCTCCAGAGAGCGTATTTTTACTTCTGCCGTTGTACGCAGCAGCGAATAATAAGTCCTCTGGTAAAGTTCAATTTCTTCTGACTCAGTTGTTGGAATCGTTCGTTCCATTATTTTTCTATTTCCAGGTACTTCCTCAATGTTTCAGCTGATGAGCTTTTTCAATGGCTTTTATAATTTTGTAATAGCCAGTACATCGGCACAAATTGCCCGTGATGGACTGCCGGATTTCTTCCAAAGTCGGGTGCTGCTTTTCTTCCAGCAATTTTGTACCCGACATAATAAATCCTGGGGTACAGTATCCACATTGAACCGCTCCCTCTGTTATAAATGCCTCCTGAACAGGATTGAGCTTGCCTGGATCAGCCAAACCCTCAATAGTGATTATTTCTGACTGGTGCGCTCTCGCCGCAGGTACGAGACAACTCATAACGGCATTCCCATCCATAAAGACAGTGCACGCCCCACACTCACCTTCAGCACAACCCTCTTTCGTCCCTATCAGCAAGGCATCCTCCCTTAATAACCTGAGCAAGGACTTGTTGTAACCACTGTAAAATTCAAAATTTTTGCCGTTCACCTTTATTTTAAGAATTGATTTTTGCTGGTGTTTTGTGCTCATTTCCAGTTTTGATTTGCTGCCATTCACTGAACCAGAACCGAGCATAACCGGACTGGCAGGAAATCCATGCTTCTCTGTACCGTTCATAATATCCCGCAAACAACGTTCAACACAGATTTTAACCATCTCTCTCCGGTAGTCAGCGGATCCCCTGATATCATCAATCGGCCTGGATTCGGATTTTGCGATCATGCTTGCTTCAGCAACCGTATCCTGGTTAAGTTCACGCCCAGATAAAAATCCGGCTGTCCTATGTGCATAAATTATTGTCGGAGCCACTGAGCCCAAAGTTACAGCCGCATTTCGAATTTTCCTTCCACTCTCCATTCCTTTGAATTCGTCAAAGAATTCAACAATAACCGCTGCGTTTACAACTGAAATCGCCTGAGCAGAACGAAGGCCAATTTTTATAAATGCACCCTGCTGGAAAGGATTCATGGCTGGGAATAAGATATCCACCATAATTTCATCCGGCCGCATAACTGTCATTCTTACGCTTTTGTAGAATTCAGAAAGAGGAACTGTCCTTTCACCCCCAATTGATACCAGTTTTACTTTCGCACCCAGGGCCATCAATGGGGTGATCGTATCATTAGCCGGAGATGCGGTAATCAGGTTTCCTGCGACTGTCCCCCGATTTCGAATTTGGGGTGCCCCAACCTCCCAGGCAGCTTTGATTAATGGAAAAGCCCGGTCTTTCAACAGTGTTGATGATGCACATTGATTATGGGTAACAAGAGGACCTATGTGGATATTCCCATCTCCGTCCTGTTCTATCTTGTCTAACCCCGGGACTCTTGTTATATCTATCAGGGTTTCAATCCCGGGGCGAATCCCCCGCTCGAGCTCAATCATCAAATCCGTTCCACCGGCGATAATCCGAGCCCGTTGCCCTTCGTTAGACAGGATTTGGAGCGCCTCTTCAATGGTTTTTACATTGTAATAACTATTCCACATCATCCACTCCACATCTTATACCTATTTATGCCTTTTTTTATTCCTCAAGTAAACCCAGAATAGTTGGCAATAATTGTTTCTTGCGGGATACCACGCCTCTCGCCATTCGGGTTCCATCCGGTTCGCGAGGGTAAGGTAAATCGTCTAACACTGGCGGGGCATTCACCATTATCAACCTGCTCCCGTTCTCTACAACATCAGTAACCATCAGTATGGTAAAGTTCAACCCATTTTTTTCCCGAAGAGTATTTAATGCCCTTACCAGCTCTTCCTCCATATCAGATAATTGGACTAAATCCGTTACTTCAACCTGTGCGATAGCGAATTTAAATTCACCTGCTTCATATAGTTTCAGATCTGTATTAACGATTTCGTCTGGATTGCGGGTGGCCAGACCTGCTCCGGCATTGATTACCTGCTCGCCATATTTCTCAATCGTTTCCCCTGCCAGAGGGCCCGAGTGGATAAATGCCCAGCGAGCCAATCTTTCTGCAGCCTGCCGGTCCCGTTCGGTTGTGGTTGGTGAGGAGAAGATCAGGGTGTCGGAAAGCAATCCCGCTAATAAAACGCCTGCAATTTCAGGCGGAGCGCTTAAACCAGCATTCTCGATCCGTTCTGCTACCAATGTACTTGTACTACCAACGATATCAACAGAGAACCTTATTGGTATGTGAGTTGACATATTCCCTAACCGGTGGTGGTCGAGAATTTCTACCAGCTCAGCCTCCTCAACCGCACCTAAAGACTGACCGGGCTCGTTATGATCAACCAGAATAATTCGCATTCTGGGGGGATTTAATACATCTCTCTGGCGCGCAACTCCCAGATAAATCCCCTGTTCATCAACGATAATAAATTCATTATGTTCTTCCCGTAGAATTCGATTGAGGACATCCCTTATCCGGGCGCTGGCTTGAAATTTCGGGACACTTGTATCACAGGCTTCCCGGGAATGTAAGTCCAGCAGATCTGCTATGCGCATCTCCTGGCTGCGAGGATGCGGGCCAACATATTCACCCAAATACTGGAATAAACTATAGCCCGTGATCAACCCAAAAGGAGATCCGTCTTCAGGATCAACAATCGGTACGATACCGCCTGTCCTGGTCAATATAGCCCAGGCTTCCCGCAAAGGACTGTCTGGTTCAGCTGTGTCCAGGCGGCGTGCAACCGCTTCAAAGCGTGGAGATGCATCTGTCAATATTATGGGCGGTTCAATGCCAAGCCTGTTCAAAACCCAGGTCGTCTGGGGGTTGATCGCTCCTGCTCTGGCTGGAATAATTTCTCCACCACCACTCTCTTTTAATAACCAGGCATAGCCAATCGCAGAAGCGATAGAATCCATATCAGGATTTACATGACCTATTACATATGTTGGACTCATAATTCTTCTTTTTTGATCCTATTTAATATTGTTACTTGAGTGCCTATAAGAAAAAATCATGACTGATTGTTAATTCTATCTGAGAGATCATATTATCCTAGTTTATTTTTCAATTCTCTCCAGACTTTCTCGGGCAGGATTGGGTTATGGTCAATATTCACTCCGCAGGCATCCAGCACTGCATTCCCAACAGCTGGCGCCACCCCATCCATGGGTATTTCAGCGACAGCTTTTACTCCAAAGGGATGGCTTGGTTCAAATGTTTCGACAAATATTGTCTCCAATTCGGGCATCTCATTCGACTGAAAGATATGGTAATCCCGTAGATTTTTTTCCCTTATATTTCCTTTATCGTCATAACACATTTCTTCACAAACCGCATAACCGAGAGCCTGTGTCATTCCGCCTTCCACCTGCCCGGAAGCGGTAACAGGATTTACAATCACACCGGCATCCACAGCCATGACCAGCTTATCAACGACAACCTGTCCGGTTTCGATATCCACTGTAACTTCCGCGAATTGGGCTGCAAATGGAGGCGGAGAAACCTCGGACATATAAGAAGCGATCCCCATTATCTGTTCCTGATCTTCATGGTGCAGGGAATGATGGCCGATTTCTGACAAAGTTACCGAACGGTAATCGCCAGCGGTCGCCTTTCGATCACGTAATGTAATCTCTTCCGGCAAAACTGGTTTTTCGTTCTTTCGAAATTCCTGTCCATTGTTTAGGATTTTTGCCGCCCGGATTTTTATTCGCTCCGCGACCTGCTCTGCTGCTTTCACCACTGCAGTACCCGAAATATAGGTCGTACTTGACGCATACGCTCCTTTATCGAAAGGTGTGAAGTCTGTATCTGAAGAATAAACAATAACATCCTCTATTGGAACGCCCAGAACCTCTGCCGCCATTTGGGCAAGAACAGTATCAGAACCTGTACCCAAATCCGTGGCACCCACCAGTAAGTTGAACGATCCATCATCATTCATTTTTATGCTCGCACCACCCATGTCCAAATAAGGAATTGCTGTACCCTGCATAACCAGCGCTGCTCCAATTCCTCTCCTCAAATAAGGTTTGCCTGAAACAGTTTTCCATTCACTATTATTGAACTTCTGATCCCATCCAATCACTGCCTTGCCCTGGGTAACGCATTCCTCCAAACCGCAGGTTTTTATGATTTCAGGTCTGGGTTCTCTTCCCTCGCTCCAGGCAGTGCTGAAGGGGTGGAGTTCTCCAGATCTGAGCGCATTTTTCAGCCGAAATTCAAGCGGATCAAAACCCATTTCACGCGAGATTTTCTCTATATGTCGCTCTACAGCCCAATACCCCTGAGGCACTCCATAACCGCGGTATGCGCCTGCTGGAGCTGTATTCGTATAAACTATATCTGCATGGAACTGTATATTTGGCGATCTCCGGTAGTCTCCATCACCGACATACAGCGCCATAGACTTATGACCTGTATTTCCTGTGACAGTCAACGCATGTGACCCGTATGCCCCTGTATCGGTCAGAACTTTCATTTTATTAGCAGTGATGGTACCGTCCAGCTTTACACCAGTTTTCATCCAAATTTTCATCGGATGGCGCGCCCTTGCAGCGATGAATTCCTCTTCACGAGTGTACTCATAAAAAACCGGTCGTCCGGTTGCAATCGTCAAATGAGCTGCAACATCTTCAACCAGCACTTCCTGTTTCCCGCCAAATCCACCTCCGATGCGTGGTTTGATAACCCGAATCCTTTTTATCGGTAGATCAAGTACCGGGGCAAGGATCCTTCGAACATGGAAGGGTACTTGAGTGCTTGTTCGAATCACAAGACGGTCATCTTCATCCCAGAAAGTGATTACGACATGCGGTTCAATGTGGGCTTGTTGTACCTTCGGAACACTGTATTCAGATTCAAAAATACAATCCGCCTCCGAAAATCCTTTTTCAATATCGCCAATATCAATTTGAATATGGGCAGCCAGGTTTTTTTCTGGATCTGAATCGGCAAAATTAACGTATTCTTTTTCCGGGTGAATTTTCACAACTTCAGGTTTCATTGAATCCTCTGAATCCAGAATTACCGGAAGTGGTTCATACTCAACTTCTATTAAATTCAAAGCTTTGATGGCAATTTCTTCTGTTTCAGCGGCAACAAAAGCAACCCGATCTCCAACGAACCTCACCCGATTATCCAGCGAGAAAGTATCCAATGGGCCTGGAATTGGATCGGATTGCCCAGCTGTCGAAAACACCTTTCTGGGAATATCTTCCCAGGTCAATACAGCTGCCACCCCGGGTAGCTCCAGCGCCTGGCGGGTATTTATATTCTTTATTATGGCATGTGCATGAGGGCTGTGAAGCACCTTGGCATAGAGCATATTTCGCCTGTCAATGTCAGCAGTGAAGGCTGGTTTTCCCTGAACCAGTTTCAGAGCATCTACTTTAATCTCTGGTTTCCCAACACTTGTCTTTGCTTCAACTTCTGAAACAACATGCACACGGGGTAAAACCTGCGTTCTTGTGCTGATATCGGAATAATCAGCCGGGTCAAGTTGACCACCAGGGAATTCCTGGTCTAGATCTAATTGGTCTATCAGCCTATCATAGATCAGGTTATCAAATTGAGATTTCGATGGATAAAAAATTGGTCCAATTTGCTCACCCCTCATCCTGGCTGCGGCTCTAATTACAGCCTGAACAGGTTTTATATAACCTGTGCACCGGCATAAAACACCAGATAGGGCATCCCTGACTTCGGTTTCACTGGGATCTGGATTGCGTTCCAACAATTGTTTTGCTGCAAGTATTTGAGCAGGGGTACAAAAACCGCACTGGATAGCCCCTGATTCAACAAACTCTTCCTGTATAGGATGAAGACCAATAGATTCTTTCCAGCCTAATTCTGGATGTTTTCCAATCGCTTCAATTGTCAGAATCTCGTGTCCTTCTGACTGGGCTGTAAGATGGACACAGGAATTAACTGCTTTACCATCCACTAACACCCCGCAGGCGCCGCACTCGCCTGTTTCACAGCCATGCTTTACGCCATAAAATCCGAGTTTACGCAGGGTTTTTAAAAGAATTTCACCAGCATGTATGTCCACGTCATATGATTGATTATTTATTTGAAGGTTTACCCACATGTTTGCCTTTTTATTTCCAGATTAAGTCAAAAATCCTTCGCCCATTATTGATATAAATTTATTAAACATTCAAAAGGCTTATACACCGCCCCGCTAACACACCCGCGATTTCACTCCTGTAATCTGAGGATGCCCACACATCCTCAGCCTGGTTGTATGAAACTTCTGCCGCATCTTTAATCCCCTCCTCACCAGTGCCGTCAAAAATCAATATCGGATAATCGCCATATCCACCAAGGGCACCCCTTGTACGTCCAGATGGCCACTGGCAGACCGCGCAGCACACAATCGGAAGATCCGCTGGCGACCGAGCGACATACTGGTAAACAAAATTTACATTTTTGGGGATTTCAAACTCAATGATCAATTTATCATTACAAATTTCTTTCCAGAGAGGGAAAAAATCTCCTAATTTTATTTGATCAATTTCTCCATCTAGTGAAATTACCCTAGCTGCAGCATCAAGGGCAATTAAACTTGTCACAAAGGGTGAACGGCCGTTAGCCGAAACAACGGTGCCTGCAATTGTTGCAACCTGGCGAAGATTAAAGCTAGCTTCATGCCGGATTGTTTTTTCCAATTCCAACTTACCCTTCAAGAAATCTGTTTCAGGATCCATCAAATATTCTAAAAAATCCTGTAATGTAACTGTAGCACCAATTAACAATGAATTTTTGATTTTTCCAAGTTGATTTATTTCCAGGTTCTGCAGATCAACCACAGCAATTTCCTCGTTTCTGGGCTGGGTAAGGAACGATCCCCCTCCGAGCGGGTAAGTCCGGGGACTGGAACGTGCAATTAGTTTCAACGCCGCACCTGTATCTTTCGGTCGGTGATATTCAACAATCATATTGTTTCCTTTTATATAGAACATTCAGTTTTTCTGAAAAAATATCCTAATTATCTGGAGAATACACTCTCCAGCCGAGTTTTTCAGAATCAAGTGATTTCAATTCCTCCTCAGGGATATCCACCAGTAAGGCTTCCGCTTCTGCCAGAATCTCGCCATTGATATTATATATGGCTCCCTTGACTAAAGCAGTTTTCCTTTTGTTTTCGATGACTTCTCCAATAAGGTGTAGCTTCTCACCGGTTGGGACGTGTTGGCGGTAGCGTATATTTAACCTGGCTGTAAACATAAAGCGCGGGTTTTCGCCTCCCATATTTGCCCGCGCAGTTACTTCATCAAGCATCGCTGCCACAACCCCACCATGAACTATACCTGGATAACCCTGGTATTGGTTATCCACAGTGTAATCAGCTGTGACTTCCCCTGGTCCGGAGTTATAAAACCTCATTTTTAATCCGATTTTACTGTCCATTCCACATGCAAAACACAAGCTTGAATTTGGCTGCAAAGACTTCAATTTAATAACCTACCGATGGAAAAATGATTTAAAAAAATTTATGATGTGATTTAGAGAGGTTCATTTTTCCTTCATAATTATACTATTGTGCAGGCTTGGGCACTTAATAAGGTATAATTTTTGCATCAATTTATCAATCCAGGAGGTTTATACAAATAAAATAAAACGGGAAAGTTAGCGCATGGACCAGTTTTTTTACTGGTTGACGAGGAAGAGGGTTCCTGTTTGCGATAGCAGGTTAACCGGGGAGATAAGATCTTTATAACGAACCGGGAAAATCGAAAGATCAGCGGAAGCCCTCCGGATGAACCACCATCCGATCCTTTCCCTCCAATCAAACTCCATAACAATGCCAGACGGGTAACCAGATGGACAAAAACCTGGAGAGTGGTCAAACAAGGCTCGCAGAAATAATTAGCGGACTGAATAAACACTAATGTTTGTTCATTTTGTAAGAAACAAACGGAAAACTGGAGGGAACCCAAATCATGTGTGGAATAGTTGGATATATTGGACCGCGTGAAGCGACTTCTATTATCCTTAACGGATTAAAACGCCTTGAATATCGCGGCTATGATTCGGCTGGTCTGGCGATTATTCAAAATGGAAATATTGAAATCAGGCGTGAGGCAGGAAAACTTAGCAATCTGGAACAGCTGGTAAACACTAACCCGATTTCTGGAAAAGTAGGTATTGGACATACTCGTTGGGCGACCCATGGAGAACCCAGCGCTCGTAACGCTCACCCACACCTGGGCTCAACCGGGAAGGTGGTAGTCGTTCACAATGGAATTGTAGAGAATTTTCTTGAACTTCGGGAAGAGCTAAGCGCTGAGGGTGTTGTTTTTCAATCTGACACAGACACTGAAATCATCGTACACCTGATTGAAAGATATCTTTCCACACATGAAAATCTATTGGATGCTACCCGGACAGCCCTCAGACTTATTAAAGGAGCCCATGGTATAGTCATTCTTTCCGCTTCTGAACCTGACAAAATTGTCGCGGCCAGGATTGGAAACGCAGGAGGGGTTGTTGTTGGCTACGGCGCAGAGGAAATGTTTATTGCGTCAGATTTGCCAGCAATCCTTGAACATACCCGTGAGGCTGTATTTTTAAAATCCCAACAAATTGCTGAAGTTACCAGGGATAGTTTGAAACTATTCTCACTCGACGGATATCAAATTCCATTCGGTGTCCACCAGGTTACCTGGGATCCTGTAGCGGCTGAGAAAGGAGAGTATCGTCATTTCATGGAAAAAGAAATTCATGAACAGGTCCGGTCACTCACCGATACGATAGCCGGGCGAGTAGATACTGAGAACGGTTATAAGATCAGATTGCCGGATTTAAATCTGGACACCGATTTTGTTAACCGGATCAACAAAATATTCATAACAGCTTGCGGTACTGCATTTCATGCTGGAATGGTGGGAAAGATTCTGATTGAAAAGATAGCAAAAATCCCAGTCGAATTAGATATTGCAAGCGAATTCAGGTATAGAGATCCCATCATTACAAAAAATGACGTTGTACTTGTTGTCAGTCAATCAGGTGAAACCGCAGACACTCTCGCAGCCATGGAGGAAGCCCGAAAAAAAGGTGCGAAATTATGGTCAATAGTAAATGTGATCGGATCGCAAGCAATGCGAATTGCGGATGGTTATATTTCGATGCAGAGCGGTCCCGAAATTGGCGTAGCCTCAACAAAAGCTTATACCGCGCCTCTGGTCGATCTTTATATGCTCGCAATCCTGCTGGGTGACATCCGGGGTGTGTTGGAAAGCAATCAGCGCAGAAAATTGATTTCAGATTTAAGAAAAATACCCGATCTCGTGAGCCGCTGTCTGGATCGTGAACCCGAAACTGAAAACCTGGCTCATAAATTGCTAAATGTCAATCATTGTCTTTATCTTGGTCGTGGAATTAACATGCCAACTGCCTACGAAGGCGCTCTTAAACTGAAAGAAATATCCTACATCCATGCTGAAGGTTACCCGGCGGGCGAGATGAAGCACGGCCCTATTGCCCTCATTGACAAGGAAATGCCTGTAATTGTAATTGCGCCAAAAGATCCGTGGTATGAAAAAATGTTCGGTCAGATAGAACAGGCAAAAGCACGCGGTGGAACCGTGATCGCGATAGCCACTGAGGGAGATGAACTTATTTCAGATATCGCAGACTATATGTTATGGGTGCCGGAGACCCCCTGGATGCTCAGTCCGGTGACAAATGTTATCCCGCTGCAATTGTTAGCGTACCATATAGCCGCGCTGAGAGGCCTGGATGTTGACCAGCCCCGCAATTTAGCAAAATCGGTTACCGTGGAATGATTTTCTTTTTAAAAATCAAAAAAATAAACATCAGCAGATGAAATAAATTGCCCGCTGATGTTTTTGAAAAATTCTGGAATTATCGTTAATTGGCAGTGAAAGTATCTACAAGCAGTTTAACATCTCCGCCAACCGGATACAAAATCGGGCAGGTGCAGCCATGTTTGCGATATTCCTCGACTTTGGACCTGGCCTCATCAGGGGTGCCTGAAGCAGTTATCCGAAGAATTAAATCTTCCGGAACCAGATGTTTAGCCTGTTGGATTTGATCCTTAGTCGCAGGCCATCCTAATATCGATTGAATTTGTTCTACGACATCTTGAGAAACACCGGATGCTTTGGCGATGTGAGGCTGCTGGGCAAGATACTGAGTTAATAATTCTCTTGTTGTGTCAATAGCACGTTCATGGTCGAGGTCTACCGAACACACCACCAGTTGAGGGCGATCAATATCTTCAAGGGTTTTTCCGGATTTCCGGGCTCCATTTTCAAGCAACTTCAAGGCATAATCGTTATATTGGGGCGGCACACAATAATTTAAAACAACGCCGTCAGCAATCTCACCGGTAAGTTCCATCATCTTATCGCCAGTAGCGCCAATCATTATCGGTACATTACGCGGCTCTCTGCGGCCGTGAACTACATCCAGTTCGATCCCATCCACATGGTGAAATTCACCGTGATAGGTGACCCTCTCCATATTTAATAATCGCCGCAATAACTCAACAGTTTCCCGCATTGCCTTTAATGGCTTTTTTCGTTCAATACCGACATTACGCGCCAAAGGATCCCACCATGCTCCGATTCCGCAGATAACCCTATCAGGCGCCAGATCGTCCAATGTAAGGAATGTCGCTGCCAGCAGCCCAATATTCCTCGTCCAGTTGTTGATAACGCCAGAACCAATTTTTATTTTTTCAGTTACAGCAGCATATGCAGCCATCGGTACGATGGCATCTCTTACCAAACGGGATTCAGCCTGCCAGACTGCTTCAAATCCCCGATCTTCAGCATACTTGACATAATCCAATCCATCCCTCAAATTATGCGCATCCTGAAGGTATAGAGCAACTCTCTCAGCCATATCAATCCTCCTGTGTATATATTTAATAAATCCCGACCTTTTAAATAATTGTTATTTTAATCATTAACGCTTGTAGTAAATGCAGACAATCTCTCACTAACCAACTGCAGATCTTCTGGGAGATCCATATCCAGCCCCAGAGATGGCATTTCGCAAATTTCAAGCCGCGCTCCCGCTCGAAGCGCCCTGCGCTTATGTTTTTCAAAGGAATCTTCACCGAATTCATAATCAATCAAACCTGCAGGAGAAATAAGCAGGCCGTTTGTACCTTCATTTCTGAGATCTGGGGCAATCACAACTACCGGCGGGTCTCCAGCTTTTTCGATCAATGCAAAAATATCCTCTCTAGAGAGCAGGGGCAGATCAGCAGGTATGATCATCACTCCTCGAGTTGAAAAATTTTTCACTACCATCGTAGCTCTTGCCAGGGCGATATTCAATTTGGGTGCCCCATCTTCCTGAACAGTTAAAGCCCCATGGTCTCGAGCGATGGATAATGCAGATTGATCACGACTAACGACCAGAATTTTTTCAATTTCGGGTATTCCGGAGAGGGTCTCCAATGTATGTGACAATAAACGGCTGTTCAGGTCTGCCCGTTCATCCGGACTCAAAATGCCTGCCAATCTTGATTTACCTCGCCGTAAAGGTTTCACCGGGACTATTGCCCATAAAGTCATAAGGTTTGTATCCTAATTTTATCTACTGAAAAATTCAATATTCAAATGATTGGTGAATTATTTTTATTATAGGCTGATTGATTATTTAGCTGAAATTTTAACAGAGTAATTAAAATCCAGTTTATTACACACTGATGAAATTCAGCACCTCCGTTGCTAGCCTGATCCGATCTTTTTGTGTATTCATCAATATACTGGTTTTCAAGGTCTCGATTCCCAATCCTTTGATCTTTTCGTCCAGATTAAAATCCACTTCATCATATACAAATCCGGTGATAATTTCCTTAAAGTGGTTAGCAACCGCAAAAGCGCTCGGTTCTATCCTGCGGTCCAGATACATTTTCGCTGCTGGACCTTTTACAGTCTTTCCGCCAATTATTGGTGAAACAGCCACTACTTCTTTTTTCTGCCTTACTGCTTCTCTGATACCAGGTACTGCCAGGATTGGATCCAGGCTTACCCAAGGATTGGATGGGCAGAACACAACCTTATCAGCCAATTGAATTGAAGAAATTACACCAGGCGCTGGATTTGTTTGCTCTCTGCCTATAAACTGAATATCCAGAACAACTGGCCTGCAATTCCTGTTGACAAAATATTCCTGGAAAGATAATTCTCCCTCATTTGTAAACAAATGGGTGGGGATTTCTTCATCGCTCATTGGCAATACATTATCCTCTACTGCAAATGCTTCGCAGATCTGGCGGGTTACCTGGCTGAGAGTTGCACCCTGTGCTATTCTCCTGCTGCGTTCCAAATGCAACCCCAAATCGAGATCCCCGAGCTGGAACCAATCCGGTCCACCCAACTTTGAGATAGTTTCCATTGCCTTCCAGGACTCACAGGACCGTCCCCAACCGGTTTCTGGGTTTGCAATACCGGCAAGTGTGTAGCAAATTGTGTCAAGATCTGGACAGATCTTGAGGCCGAAATGAGTAAAATCATCGCCTGTATTTACAATTACCGTTAACTCCCCCTTCTCAATCAGGTTTGATAAGCCATCCGCTAATTTTGCGCCACCTACCCCTCCGGCCAATGCAACAACTTTCATGAAATACACCAAAAAAAGGGATTCTTGAGGTTATTCTGTTTCTTCAAGAAACTATCCTTCAGCGTTCACTAAAAATCCTTAATATTTATCCATACTACAATCAACGAAACAAATCTGTCTCAACCGTCCGGATTAATTCCAAATAGTTCGCTTCCCGCAAAGGGTAGGGAAACCCGTGTACATGTACAACCGGCACTCGTTCCGCCGCCTGCCCCATTATCAAAGAAGCCGCTGATGCCAATTCATCAGCCGCGCCAATTTCTGTGGTTTGCAGTTTCCGCCCGAACATATCAGGTACACCACGCAGATCAATCAATCCCGGCAGTCCTGACAAACCTATTGCCGTCCCAATTGTACCCAATCTCCACGCTCGACCAAAAGAATCAATAATTAGAATTCCCGCGTTGATTTTAAAATGTTGTTGGATAATTTCCCGGATATTCAAGGCTGATAAATCAGGATTCTCCGGAAGCAGTAAAACTGTTTCATCCGAATTACCCCTTTCGCCCTTGGTATTTGATTGGTCAATACCAGCATTTGCGCAGATAAAGCCTAAACGGTGCTCTACGATAAGCAATCCTGGCCGAACACGAAGGATTTTTTTGCTCTCGCGAAGAATAAGCTCTACTATTCTTGGATCTTTTTGGGCTTCTCTGGCTAAAATTAGCGCTTCAGTGGAAGGATTTACCTCAAGCAATGATACATAACAGTTTTCCGATTTTGAAACAATCTTTTGGGTTATAACCAGAATGTCACCATTTTCTAAGGAAACATTATTATCCACGATGGCATTAATAATTATATTTCCCAGTTGATCGCCTGGAAGGATATCAGGGATCCCATAAATGGGGGTTATTGTGAGTGTCATTTGAAAATAAAGAGATTAATTTCTTTCAAAGCAGCTCGTTTTCAGCTGGCACAAAATTGTTGTAAACAATGTTCTAATACCAGTCCGGGTGTTGGTGGATTAACTTTCCAACCCGGTAATCTCGATGCTGGCGTTTTTTACACGATAATTTTTATTGATGTTAATCAATAAAGCCGTAATTCCCTCCGCAACGATTGAATTATCCAGGTCTCCGGCAAAATAAGCTTGCATCCCGCCCGCCTTTGCAAGATCAATAGTAATATCTGCTGATTCCCTATGATCTGAAAAAACAAGCACATCCGTTTTGATAGTTTTTCCAACGTCCTTTTTTAATACGTGAGCTGGCACATTCTGAAAGGCGGCCACAACTTTCGTATCCTGACCTAAAATAGTCTGGGCTATTCTCGCAGCGGACGGGGGCTCTGGCGGCTTAGGATTACGAAAATCTATTCTTGCAGTGGCGTCGATTAAAATCTTTCCATACAAATCAGTTTTTAAACTTTCTACTGCTGCTCTGTGAGCTGTGTAAACGACCGTCAGAACGGAAATATCCGAATTTCTAACTGCATCATTATTCTGTTTACCGGTTATTGTGTTAAGTCCCAGCTCTTTATTTAGCCAGGCAGCCGTATCCACTGCCTTGCTTTCTTCTCTCGAACCAATAATAATCCGGTAACCTGCACCAGCCCAACGCATCGCCAGACCAGGTCCTTCATTTCCAGTTCCGCCAACAATTGCGATTGTTTTTGGTGATATGTTAAGATCATTCATAATTTACACCCCAGTAAATACTTATAATTTTTTATCCTGTTTAATAAACAAATTGGCGCTTATATCTCTCCCAAACCGCTGGGGCGAGTTCACGGGCCTTTGCGAAAATTTTCTCCTCATCGAGGTTGACCAGTTTTCCGTCACGCATTAAGATGACCCCTGCAACAATTGTGGTTGTAACCATTCTTTCTTGAAAACCAAAAATAATCTGCCAGGGCAGGTTTTCAATTGTTAGCGGTGTGTGAGGTTGATAATCAACTAATATCAAGTCTGCGTAAGCACCGGGTTTTATTACACCTAACAGGGCCTCTGGAAAGAATATGTTTGCCAGGGCTGCATTGTTATAAACACCCATCTGAACAATATCTGCAGCGGACATTCTGCGTGGATCACGGTTCCAGACTTTGTGCAGTAAATAGGCAGTCTTCCACTCCTCCCACATGGTATGCATAAAACCATCAGTACCAATGCATACCTGCAAATCTGAGCGCATCATGCTTTCCACTCCAGCCACACCTACAGCGTTGTTCATATTTGAACGCGGTTGATGGGTCACCCAGGTACCGCTTTCGGACAACAGGGAGACTTCCTTTGAATCAATATGGACACCATGAGCAACAATTGTATTCGGACCTAGGATTCCAAATTTTAATAACCTGTCTACCACTCGCATCCCTGATTTCTGGAGGCTGTCATATTCATCCGCTTCATGTTCAGCAACATGAATGTGGAATCCTGTCCCCTCTGGAACAGCCTGTTTACAAGCCTCAAGTGTATCGTCGGATAAAGTCAAACTGGCATGTAAACCAAATGTCCCCTTTATCCGTCCACCGGTAGTCACATCCTTTTTAATTTTTTTAAGAAAGCGAACATTCTCATCTATCCCTTCCTGAGCTTTTTTATCACCATCCCGGTCTGTTACCTCATAACAAAGGACCGCTCTCAAACCTGCCAGTTCAACTGCTGCAGCAATTTGATCAAGGGATCCATCAATGGCATTTGGAGAAGCATGATGGTCAATCAACGTAGTTGTACCGTTTTTTATTGCATCAATCAGCATGACCATTGCTGAATAATAAACATCAATCTCTGTTAGGGCTTTATCCAGCGGCCACCAGAGTTTTTCAAGAATTTCCGGAAAATCTTTTGGGGCAGGGCCTGGTATTGCCATTCCCCTGGCAAAAGCGCCGTAAAAATGGGTATGCCCACAGATATTTCCGGGCATAACATATTGTCCCCGGGCATCAACTCGTTCAGCATCCGGGAATCTCCTTATCAGGTCAGCCTGGGGGCCTATCTCGAAAATCCTGTCTCCAGAGATAAATACAGCCTGGTCTTCAAGTATTTGATTTGGATTATCCCAGGTAATCAAACGGCCGTTAATAATCAGCATTCTTTAACTCCTAAGTATCCTGCCTGAAACATCTCTAATCAAAATGAATATTTTTTTGCTCTTCATAGTAGTGGGAAAAAGCATCGTCGATATGGCGTTGTTCAATGCGTTTACCTGAAAATTGAGAAGGAATTTCGTTTATTCCGAAAAAACACACCTTGCTTGTCTCTTCGCTGATTTTATTATCACCCCCAATTATTTCGCAGTAAAAAATAATTTTGTAGGCATGAAACAATTCAAGTGGTTCTATCCGGTTGCAGTCGTAAATTCCAATAACCCGGACTGCCTTCACGATATATCCTGACTCCTCAAAAACCTCCCTTTCTACAGCCTGGCTAGGCAGGTCTCCAACATCAGCCCATCCACCGGGAAGGGTCCATCCCTTTTCAACAATTTCCTCAACCAGCAGGAGTTTGTTATCTCTAAAGACTGCTCCCCGAACATCAATTTTTGGAGTTGCATAGCCAGATTGTTTATCAAAAATTTTTACAACACCCTGGTAACTTAATTCAGATTTTTTGCTGATAATTTCAGCGGAGATTTCCTGCAGTCGTCGATAACGCCCCTGATCGTAATGGCTTGTTGCATAATGTAACCCGGTCTGGGATAAAGCCTGGATTTCTCTGGCAATATCAAGCCATAATAATTCATCAGTATCCATTTTTTTTCGAGATTAATTTAAAAATTATTGAATGAAATCGGTCACGAATTAGCCATCAAATTCAATTGTGCAACCAAATCTTCCTGGTCAACCGGAAGATGGTCAATCCGAACCCCAACCGCGTTATAAATCGCATTAGTAATCGCTGGGGTAGTAGGAATACTAACTATCTCGCCAATTCCTTTCGCTCCATATGGGCCAGTCGAAGTCGGATGTTCAACCACAATTGATTCAATCCTGGGGGTATGAATAATTGAAGGAATCCTGTAGCGGGCCATGCGGTCAGTGAATACCATACCTTCATCTACAATAAATTTTTCAATCAATGCGTTTCCAATTCCCATCATTACTCCACCCTCAACCTGACCCTGCAGGCCAAGTGGGTTCAACGCCCTGCCAACATCTGTCGCCGCAATTACATTACGTACCTTCACCTCACCAGATAATGTATTAACTTCAACCTCAGCAGCCTGCGCAGCAAAGGAAAATGCAAAATGCATGTCCCCGCCTTCACCCAACGGCTGTGTCTCCGGTGCCCAGTATTCATATCTTGCACGTGGTTGCAGCCCTTCTTCCCGCAGGATTGAAACAACTTCTCCCAGCGGGACGGATTGACCGTTGACCTGAGCCAAGCCCTCAACAAAATGAATACTTTCCGGCGGCTGGTCAAATTTCTCCGCCAGCGAGGTTCTAATCGCCTGCTGTAATGTCCGGGCAGCATACAAAGCCGCGTTTCCAGTTACAAATGTTTGGCGAGATGCAGTGGTCGGCCCGCCATCAGGTGTTAGGTCGGTATCCATAACAAGAACATCAATATCCGAAGCTGGAACACCGAACTCTTCGGCAATAATCATCTGAAGGACTGTCACCAAGCCCTGTCCCAGTTCAGCCGAAGATGTCCGCACCTCAAATCTTCCGGATTGATAAAGCTCAACCTCAGCATTAGCCTTATCGGGTGCACCTCCACCTAACCCGGTATTTTTGTATGCAACCGCAATTCCCCATCCCCGGCGCAAATGAGGAAACACAGGATCAATCCGGAATTTAAAAGGATTGTCACCGGATAAACGATATACTTCTTGCTCAACCTTTTCCAGACACTCCTCCAATCCAACGCTCTCGCTTAACTTCTGACCGGTGTTGGTAATGCTGCCAACCCGGAGGATATTCTTTCGCCGAAGATCAACAGGATCAATATTGATTTCCTCTGCAAGCATATCCATCATACTTTCAATTGCAAATGCAGATTGAGTTACTCCAAACCCTCGGAAAGCCCCTGCAGGAGGGTTATTTGTATACATTGCATAACAATCTGCTTTGGCATTCGGGACATCATACGGACCCGATGAATGCGTTGTCGCTCTTGTCATAACTTTTTCACCCAGGGAAGCATAAGCCCCCGTGTCACCGAACAATTCGGTTTCGACTGCTTTGAGCACACCATCTTTGGTCGCCCCAATTTTTACCTTGATCTGGGTGGCATGCCTTTTGGGATGGAAAATAAGGCTTTCATGCCGGTCAAAAAGCAATTTAACCGGCCGGCCTGTCGCTCGGGCGAGTAATGCCGTATGAATCTGACCAGCGATATCCTCCTTGCCTCCAAACCCTCCACCCATCAACTGTCCGCGAATCCGCACCTGATCTTCAGTGAGCGCCAGTACCCTGGCAACCTGATTACGATCAGCATATGGGATTTGGGATCCGACATAAATTTCTATACGACCATCGGGCATTGGTCTCGCAATGCTGCACTCGGGTTCAAGAAATGCATGTTCTGTTATAGGAGTATAAAAGGTTCGTTCCAAAACAACTTCCGATTCTGAAAATCCGGATTGAACATCCCCCTTACGGACTTTTATGTGCTTTAGCAGATTTCCAGATGGATGGATTTGAGGCGCATCTGGCTGATAGGAACGAACCGGATCGCTTACAACAGGCAGCGGCTCATACTCGATATCGATTAATTCCATCGCACGGGTAGCGATTTCTAAAGTTTCTGCAGCGATAATCGCGAGAGCATCGCCAACGTATCTAATTCTTTCACCAACTGCTACTAAAACCGGCCAATCATGGATCACCAATCCATGATTATTCTCCCCGGGAATATCATTCGCTGTCAGTACTGCTTTCACCCCCTCCAGAGCAAGCGCATCATTAACATCTAGTTTTTTCAGGATCGCATGCGGTAAGTCTGCTCGTTTGACTCGCGCAAAGAGCATTTTTTCAAATTTGAGATCATCAGTATATTTTGCTCTGCCGGTAACTTTCTCAATGGCATCCGGTCGATGAATGACATTTCCAATAACCGCCATAGGCTGGGAACTGGAGTGGACAATGTAATTGGAGGATGTTTGACCCGTTCTCAAAACAGATGCAGCGTTTTCTATTGCTGCGATCATTGATGGATATCCCGCGCACCGGCAGAGGGTATCTTTCAGGGCATCTTTAATTTCAGTTTCAGTTGGATTTGGATTTTTCTTCAGCAGCGCATAAGCAGTCATGATCTGCCCTGGAATGCAAATGCCACATTGAACAACCCCATGTTTTATAAATGCTTCCTGCAGTGGATGGAGTCCATCCGTTTGCCCGCTGTTTGCGAGATTGTCTTCGGACAAACCTTCGATTGTGAGGATATCTTTTCCGGCAGCTTTGACGGCTGGATATGTGCAGGAAAGGATCGGTTCACCATCGACCAGCACTGTACAAATCCCGCATTCATCCTCGTTACAACCAATTTTTGTGCCAGTCAGTTCCAAACGGTTGCGCAATAAATCCGCAAGCATCTCGCCTGGTTGTGGCGTAATTTGGATTTCCCGGCCGTTTATGTGAAAATTCATTTTTTCACTGGAATTCAAAATCCATGCCTCATGGATTAATTATTTAGGTTTTTCACAATTTCTTAAATATCAATTTATATTATCGACAGCCCGAACCCAGGCAGTATTTAACGTGTGTTCAAGAAGAACACAACAAATATGCTGGCGGTATTCACTTGAAGCCCTATGCCGGCTTGTTCGAAAAACCGATTCCTCCAGTATTGTCTTTTTCGCCTTTGATAGAACCTCACCTCCATAGCGGCTGCCTTTCAGGAAACTTTCAGTCGCGGTCGCCCTTTTCGGCACCGGACCGGAAGGACCTGACGCTATCCGAATATCCGCAATTAAATTCTTTCTACGCTCAATCCAGACTGAAAAATTAACTATCGCTATTGCCACTCCTTGAGGGCGCATCACCCTGTTAAAAGCTGAGGCTGTAAATGGTTTACGCAAAGGGATCAGGAATCCGGTTATAAGCTCATTAACAGGATGCAAAGTCGTTTTTCCCGGTCCTGAAAATATGTCCTGTAAACCCACAACTCTGGTTCCATCTAATGAAGCAATTTCTGCTTTAGCATTGAGAGACAAAAGAGAAATTGTGCCGTCGCCAGCTGGTAACCCATGGGCGACATTCCCGCCCAATGTCGCCACATTCCTGACCTGAGGCCCACCGATCAGGCTGCATGCTTCTATTAATGCCTGTCCATTCTGCATCACCAGTTCAGAATTGACGATAGAATTTAATGGAACTGCCGCTCCTATAAACAAAAAATCGCCGCGCACTTCAATGGCCAGCAATTCCGGGATCCCGGTAACATCTACCAGTTTGTGAATCGGGGGATGACGTCCTTGTTGAAGGTCCAGAAAAAGATCAGTCCCCCCAGCAACGGGCTTTGCTGGTACTTCTGAATGAGATAAAGCCAGCAAGGCATCGTCAATCGATTTTGCGAAATAGAATTCTTTCCAGATTGGCATGGATCGGCGCTTATCAACCGGTAATTACTAGAACGGAGGCGCTTTTCGAAGAGTGTATTCTAATTAATTATCCATAACCTGTGTTCAATAATCGATCAAAGGAGATTTCGATTATTGTTCTCGATTCTTGGAGTAGAATAGTCCCTACGCCGTTACAGGATAAGCCTGCGACGACCACCGATCCAGGTGTTTTATTCTAACATGGAATACTGGGTTTATATAATGTCCAAGAATTGAACAAATGTATTTTCCAACCACACAAATCACTGAGCAGTTTATTTAGAATCAGGAGGCATTAATGAATAATTCAAATGCAAATGCATTGGAATATGCTAGAAACAACCGCGAGAGATTTATAAACGAGCTGGTTGAATTTGTCAGTATTCCTTCTGTATCAACAAATCCAGAAAACAAAGCAGATATTGATGATGCTGCTTTATGGGTTGCAAATCAATTGAAGAAGCTGGACTTGGAAAATATACAGATCATGCCAACTCAGGGTCATCCTGTTGTTTTTGCAGAATCCCTGCAGGCAGGAAAAGACAAACCAACAGCATTGATCTACGGTCATTATGATGTACAACCTGCTGACCCATTAGACCTTTGGGAAACTCCTGCATTTGAAGCGATTCAGAAAGGAGAGAATCTTTATGGAAGAGGCGCTTCAGATATGAAGGGGCAGATTCTGGTCAGCCTTAAGGCAATTGAAGCAATCACCAGGCACGATAAATTACCTCTCAATATAAAATTTCTAATTGAAGGCGAGGAGGAAATCGGTTCACCCCATCTTGAGGAATTCATTACAAATAATAAATCTTTGCTTGACTGCGATTTTGTTATAAATCCTGACAGCGGCATCATTTCAGCTGACCTGCCGACAATTACTTACGGTCTGCGGGGGTTGGCATATTTTGAACTTAGAATTTCTGGCCCAGATCACGATCTTCATTCTGGAATTTTCGGAGGTGCAGTCCATAATCCTGCACAGATTCTCAGTGAACTCATCGCAGGAATGCACGATAAAAATGGAAAAGTTACTCTGCCCGGATTTTATGATAAGGTCAGAGATCTTAGTGAGGATGAGCGAAAAGAATTAGGACGGCTGCCGTTGGATGAAAAATTTTATATATCACAAACTGGAGCAGGTGCGCTATGGGGAGAGAAAGGTTATACACCTTATGAGCGAGTTGGGGTACGGCCAACATTGGAAATTAATGGAATTTTATCCGGTTTTACAGGTGCGGGATCCAAGACGGTTTTGCCCAACAAGGCGATGGCGAAAATTTCAATGCGCTTGGTACCGGATCAGGATCCTTTTGATGTAAAAAAACAGTTTGTTGAATATCTTGAAAAAAATTCACCGCCTACATCGACCTGGGAGCTTGAACAATTAGCAGCCGCATATCCAAGCATTTCTGATCGTTCCTCTGAACCTGTAAAAGCCCTGGAGAATGCTATGCAACAAACATGGGGTAGACAGCCGGTGTACCGAAGGGAAGGGGGAACAGTTCCGATTGTTGCCCAAATGCAAAGGGTATTGGGTGTTGATTCGGTAATTACAGGATTTGGTTTACCGGACGACAATCTACATGCTCCAAATGAAAAAATTCACCTACCAACATTTTTTAATGGAATAGAAACCTTCATTCGATTTTTTTATCTTTTGGGTTTGGTTAATAGCTTAAAGTAAATATTAGGATTGCATCAGAGGTATAAAAAAAGGGTTGACGAGATAACCACCTACTCTTAAAATTTTATTAATATGAGCGAAAAACTTCCCCTCTACGGCGGTCAAGCTGTGATAGAAGGCGTTATGATGCGCGGTTCTAAGAGCCTTGCAATTGCAATGCGCGCCCCCAACAAAGAAATTGTTATCCATAACGAACCTCTGAGCAGTTTATATAAAAGCAAAATTATAAAAATCCCATTTCTGCGCGGAATTATTGCACTCTGGGACGCGCTCGGTTTAGGCATAAGAGCGTTGACAATATCGGCTAACATCCAGACCGGTGAAGATGAAAAACTGGAAGGACTGGCCCTTTATCTTACACTCGCTGTTTCTCTAGCGTTAGGTATTGGCCTGTTTTTTTTGCTTCCAGCTGTAGTTGGCCAGTTATCTGAAAAATATCTGGGTTTAGCAAACCGGTGGAGCAATCTGCTGGAAGGTTCTCTAAGGCTGGGGTTACTGGTAGGTTACATATGGTTAATTGGTAAAACTCCAGATATTAAACGAGTTTTTTCATACCATGGCGCAGAGCATAAAACCATAAATGCATTTGAGGCTGGTGCCAGGCTGGAACCGGTAACTGTATCAAAATATTCTATCGAGCATCCCCGCTGCGGAACCGCCTTTTTGCTCACACTCGTTCTCGCTTCTGTATTGATTTTCAGCATCCTTGGCCCGCTGCCTATGTTCTGGAGACTGGTCAGCCGGATTTTATTAATTCCCATTCTCGCCGGGATCGCATATGAATATATCAGGTGGACCGCAAACCATCTCGATTCCAGATTCGTCAGGATTATCATAAGACCAAATCTGGCGCTACAGCACCTGACCACGCGGGAACCCTCGCTGGATATGCTTGAAGTATCAATAGCCGCGTTCAATTCTATGAGATCACACGAGACGATAGGAAATACTGAGAGTACTCAACTGAGCGTTTAGGGCAGTTCCCAATACCTTCATCAGATCGTTTCACTTTATCAACAAAAATACTGCTGAGTTCATGCGTGAAATTTTTCATAGAATAAAAAATGCGTTCACATCCATAACACTAATATTCTTGCTGATTTCCCTTTTAATCGCCTGCACTGAAGGCGGTTTATTCTCCGAAACTGTACCCAATCCGACTGTATCAAATCCCCCTACCGACACTTTAAAATCTCTTCCAGATCTTTTGATCAAAGAAGTAAGATACGAACCCGATTCGGAAGACTCATGCTCACCTGATTTAAGCCGTGGTCGCATTTACGTAATTATCCAGAATTCAGGTAATGCAGTAGCGGGGAATTTTACAGTTATTACAAATCAACAGGTGCTAGCAGTAAATTCCGACATACTTCCCGGAGGGGAAATTGAACTACTGTTTCCGGGAAATGACTCTGCTGCCGTTCAACTGGATACAAAAGATATTATAGAAGAAAGTGATGAGGCAAACAATTCAACCCGGGTAAACATAAATATCCCACCATTGCCAGCCCATTGCTTTAAGACCCCAACTCCAGAGGCGGTTGCATTATCTCCCACCCATATTTTGGAGGGACATTCTGGCGGTGTATTAAGCCTTGATTTTTCACCCGATGGTGATCTGCTAGCTTCCGGTTCAATAGACAATACATTACGTTTGTGGACAGTTGAAGATGGAAGTCTGCTCCGAACAATGTATGGGCATCCTTTTCCGATACTGGTATTGAAATTCACCCCGAACGGTTCTTTTATTGTCACCGGTTCCACGGATGGCATCGGCAGGTTATGGAGAGTTTCCGACGGCAAATTAATCAACACACTTGAAGGTCATTCTGGTTGGATCAACAGCCTGGATATTTCAAAGGATGGTGGATTAATTGCGACGTGTGCGGATGATTACACAGTTCGCGTATGGCGTTTTTTCGATGCAAATGAAATTCAGTATATTGATGAAGGCATGTCGGTCATCTCTGAGATCTCTTTCTCACCCAATGATGACAATCTTATCTGGTCTGAAAATAATGGGTCTATTCGAATCAGGTCTATCGAAGGTGATTGGATTCAAAAGTTTAATGAAAATGATGTGCCTGCTTCAAGTATTGCTGTACACCCGGGTGGGAACTTAATCATCTCCGGACATTTCAATGGTGATATCAAGTTATGGGACATTACCGATGGGAAATTACTGCACACACTCAAGGGACATACAGGTGAGGTAACTAGTCTTTCCATCTCTCCGGAAGGAAAATTTCTGGTTTCAGGGGCAATAGATGGCATTCCACGTGTTTGGAAAATGAAATCGGATCAATCTGAGCCCCACCTGGAATTCGTGCTCATGGGTCACCAGGGTACAGTAAACGATATCACTTTTTCGCCGCAGGGTTCTGTGATTGCGACTGGTTCAGAGGATGGCACCATCCGTTTCTGGCATATACCAGAATCGTGATTATTTATTCACCCATCAATTGAACAACCAGTGTGCGATTGCGGGACCTGTTATCAAAATCCACAAATATAATATGCTGCCAGGTTCCCAGTAACAAGCGGCTATCTTCAAATGGTACCGAAAATGAAGCTTTTTGGAGCGCAGCCCGCACGTGGCTGTGACCATTTCCATCTCCCCATTTTAAATTGTGTATATATTCCTGATCAACCGGCACAATCTCATCAAACAACCGTTTAAAATCGCTAACGCAACCTGATTCATATTCTATCGTAGTTATTGCGCTGGTCGCACTGGGAGCAAACGCAGTCATAAGCCCGCTCTTCAACCCACTTTCCTGCAGCATTTCGCTGACCTGATCCGTGATATCGATAATGTCACTATTCCCTTTGGAGGATAAATTTAAAAATAAATTATTGATCTTCATAAATCCTCTCGCAAAACCCTCTCTTGTAATTTCGAATATTAATTATACTTTTTACAGAGGAGTATATGCCAGTTAATGTGATGTAAGCATATAAATAATCTCCCCTAAAATCGATTTCGAATTT
The DNA here is from genome assembly GCA_963793095.1 of uncultured Chloroflexia bacterium. Lineage (GTDB taxonomy): Bacteria > Chloroflexota > Anaerolineae > Anaerolineales > UBA4823 > CAVWDI01. The sequence continues at coordinate 1,287,580 of CAWBYY010000002.1, read as the reverse complement.
GTGGGAAGTTCAAAAAGAGATCGCCCCCTATTTTATCTGGAGCAGAATCCGGCACGGAACAGTCAATATTCGCTGTATAGACGGATTTTCCTTCTCAAGTCAGTTTTCCTCAAGCTAATTCCAGGTATCTTTCAACCTCCCAATCCGTAACACGGGTGCGGAATTCATCTATCTCTGCCCACTTTGCACGATAAAATGCATCAAATATAACTGGGCCAAGCGTTTCTTGAAGGACGTCGTCGTGTTCCAATTCGCGTAAAGCTTCTGCCAATGAACCCGGTAATTCAGAAATAGCCATCTTCTTGCGATCTTCCCCGGTAAGTAAATATACATTCACATTATTTAATGGTTGTGGACATTCTATATTATTTTCAATACCATCCAGAGCAGCCGAAAGCATTACCGTAAACGCTAAATATGGATTGGCTGATGGATCGGGAAATCGAAGTTCAACCCGCATTGAATTTTCCCTGCCAACATTGTAATGAGGAATACGGATTAAAGCTGACCGGTTAATCTGAGCCCAACCAACATAAACTGGCGCTTCATAACCGGGGACCAATCTTTTATATGAATTGATTGTTGGCGCTACGATTGCGGACAACGCACCTAGCATGTTTCAATTGGCCGGCGATAAATCCATAAGCATTTTTTGATAAATAACATTTGTCATTCGGGTCAAAGAATAAGTTCTTCATGTCCCTGTCAAAAAGAGATTGATGGCAGTGCATTCCAGAGCCATTGATTCCAAAAATTGGTTTCGGCATAAATGAAGCTACAAGACCATACTGGGCTGCAATCGCCTTTACTGTATATTTCAATGTAAAAACATTGTCAGCAGTTGTAAGGGCATCAGCAAACCTGAAATCAATTTCATGCTGACCTAATGCCACCTCGTGATGTCCCATTTCGATTTCAAGACCCATTGGCTCAAGCGAGGCCATCAATTCCGTTCGCACTCGGACAGCTTCATCGTTTGCGGAAAAATCAAAATAGCCACCCACATCATGCGGAACCGGGTGAATACTCTGGGGACCGTTTCGTTTAAATAAAAAGAATTCGGGTTCGGGTCCTACGTTATAAGTCCAGCCTTTTTGTTTGATTTTGTTCAGAATTCGCTTAAGGATATACCGTGGGTCTCCCTCAAATGGAGAACCATCCGGCATATAAATATCACAAAACACCCTGCCTCTCCTTGCATCTTCTGGAGTCCAGGGAAAAACAGCATAGGTATCTGGATCGATGACCAGACGCATATCACTTTCCTGAATGCGGGCAAAACCTTCAACTGATGAACCATCAAACCAAACGCCATCTTCAACATCGCTGCTCACCCGATCTGCAGGAATATCAACGCTCTTTACCGTAGCCGGTCACATCAGTAAATTGAAGCGAAATAAATTTAACTCCATCTTCCTTTATGCGCGAGATAAATTCTTTTGTGTCCATCTTGTCTCCTGATTAATAATTCATGCATTCTAGCAAACTGATCCTTATTCGTCAACTATCTCGAAAAACATATTTAGCTTGGCAATTAAAATTCCGCTCGTAATACTTGAATATTCCAACCTGTTGGGGTATCCTATGCTCTCTCGGGAGTGGTTGGGTCCCGGTGGGCTCCCCGGTCTTCAAAACCGGTGACGGGTCGCGTTGCGGGCCGTGGTGGGTTCGACTCCCATCCACTCCCGCCATATATATTATATTCTTTATTTGTTTTAAAATCCCTGAGTGATTTCGACAATGAATTTACCTGAAAACGAAACGATAACATCCATTGTAAGCCGCGTCTTACGAATTGAAGATATAACAACCGGTACGGCTAAACACAATTTCCTCATCCGTTATCGCGGCCAATTGTATAGTGATCCAATAACTTCATACGATACACTTTCAGCAAATTTACGCCCATACAGTTACATCCCCTTGTTCCGGGAAGAGGGTAGCGAGCATGTAATTCTGATCGTTGAGGGTTTGATTAAACCAAAAGCATCAAATCCGCTTATCAACTTGATTTTATTCATCCTTACCCTATTAAGTGTTGTATTTGCAGGAGCAATGTATGCATATAACGGTCCAGTGCCAACAGAACCAGATGAACTTGCTGGCAACGATTATCCGAAGCCTACCCTCGGCTTCCCTTTCGCAATAAGTTTGCTTGGCAATACTGGTTGCACATGAATTTGGTCATTATATTGCTGGCCGCCTTAACAACACTCATGTAACGCTCCCCTATTTTATTCCCTTTCCATTCAGCCCATTCGGAACAATGGGTGCATTTATTCAGTTAAAAGAACCTCCAAAGAATAAACGGGTGCTTTTAGATATTGGAATTGCCGGTCCTATCGCCGGTTTTCTTGTCGCAATCCCAATCCTACTGTATGGTCTATCGATCTCATATATTGACACAATCGATCTCGCCCCAGGTCAGGGACTTCAACTGGAAGGGAACTCAATCTTATACTTACTGGCGAAATTTTTGGTTTTTGGTCAATTCCTACCAGCGCCGCTGGATTATGGTGGCATTTCTCCTCTTTTCTACTGGGTGAGATACTTTTTCACCAGCCAACCTCTTCCCATCGGTGGTCTGGATGTATTGATATCGCCGGTCGCATGGGCAGGATGGGCAGGTATGCTTGTCACAGCCCTTAACCTGATACCCGCAGGGCAGCTTGACGGTGGTCATGTTATTTATTCATTAATCGGGAAAAAAGCCGGATTGCTCCTGCCGATTGTACTGGTCATATTATTATTACTGGGTTTTGCCTGGTCTGGGTGGTGGATTTGGGCTGTGTTAATTCTACTGCTCGGAAGAGTCTACGCAGAACCGCTTGACCAGATAACAAAACTGAATAATGGACGTAAACTCCTGGCATTTACCGGATTGTTAATATTCATTCTTGTTTTTACACCAGTACCGCTCGTGCAAACATTTATAGGACCCTGAACGACAATCGATCAGAGATGATAAATTCCATGAAAAAAAATTCGATTTAGCAAACACAAAATGTACACGGGCTTTAAGAATATTTCCTTTTTCGACTTACTTTTTTTTATAAGATATTTGTATAATTAGTCCCAAGGCTCTTGCCAATCAAATTTCTGCGTGCTATAATTTTCTTTTGGTATTAATGATTTAAATTTGAAAAGCAGTGACTAATATGCCAATTTACCTTTACAAATGTGATAATTGTGGTGTCCAGTTTGAGAAGCACCAGAAATTCAGCGAACCCACACTTACACGTTGTCCGGAGTGTTCGGAAAAGGCTTTACGGAAAGTCTTTCAACCTGTGGGTATTGTATTTAAAGGATCTGGTTTCTATGCTACCGACAACCGCTCCCCGTCTGGTGCAAGCCGCACTAAAAGCGAAACAAAATCTGAGGACAGTCCTGATTCCAAACCGAAAAATGAGAAGAAAACCGAATCAAGCCCTGACCTAACCAAAGACACAAAAAAAGAATAACCAGAAAATTCTGTCAGAAAAAAACGAAAGCCCCTTTCCGGGGGCTTTTTTGCTCCTCGACCAGGACTTCGAACCTGGAACCAAGCGGTTAACAGCCGCTCGCTCTACCAATTGAGCTATCGAGGAATTAAGTTTAGTGATTATAATCCCAAAGGTTAAAGCGTGTCAAGAATTGCAGAATCTCGCCGAGATGGAATGCCTTCGTTGTCAATGCCTTCGCTTGACATTGAATAAGGTGTTCGATATACTTTGTTTGAAATATTGAACGATTAAAAATTCAATTCTTGGTTAAAAACCATGCACGGGGAGCCCTGTAAATCCGGGCTGAGAGGAGAGAGACAACTCTCGACCCGCGAACCTGATCCGGATAATACCGGCGGAGGGATGGCATTTTCGGCTACCTCAGCAACCAAAGTTTTCCCGAAATCATACCAGTCTAAAACCCTCCACCGGAAAGAATGTGGAGGTTTTTTTTGCGTGCTGTAATTCTGGCTAATGGCGTTCTTTCTCATCCAGTGAATATTGAAAAAGAGGACTACATCATCGCGGCGGATGGAGGTATTGCCAATTGTCTCGTGTTGGGGCTTGTACCAAAAGTAGTGATTGGCGATTTTGATTCTATCCAGGCTGAAAACCTGAAAGAATTAGAAAAATTGGGATCAAAGACAATCAAATTTCCTGAAAGAAAGGATGAAACTGACCTCGAACTTGCCATAAATCATGCAATAGAGACAGGTCATGAAGATATTGTAATTTTCGCTGCGCTTGGTGAAAGGTGGGACCAGACCATCGCGAATATCCTTCTTCCAGTTTGCCATCCAGGAATAAATATTATGATCCAGGATGGTCAATATGAAATCCATTATATAAATGCGGGCAAGGTGTTATTTATAAACGGTCAACCAGGGGATATAGTATCTCTTATACCATTGAGCAGTGTTGTTTGCGGCATATACACTGAAGGACTGGAATACCCGCTCTCAGACGGGACCTTACACTTCGGAAAAACACGTGGGGTCAGTAATCGCATAAATGGAAATACTGGCAGAGTGGAAATTAAACAGGGCATCTTGCTTTGTACAGTCATCCACCAGGAGAATTTATCTACCAGAGATGGAGGTGAATGATGCGAAATTTTTGTGTTTTGATAAGAAAACCAGCAATTCCGATGATGATCATAACGATATTATTCACCGCAGCATGCAATATCGTCCTTGAGTCAATAGAATCCCAGGAAAATGGAACCGCAGAACAACCAGTACTCACCGTGATGACCCATGATTCTTTTGATGCCTCTGAAGATGTTGTAAGATCTTTCGAAAATGAAAACGAAGTAAAAGTCAAATTTATCAAAAGCGGCGATACTGGAACGGCAGTTAATAAAGCCATTCTTTCAAGAAGGAAATCCAATTGCAGATGTATTTTACGGCGTGGACAATACCTTTCTCAGCCGTGCACTGGATGAAGACATTTTTCTCAATTACGAATCTCCGGGGCTTGAGAATATTGATGATAAATTCAAACTTGATCCTAGCAACCGGGCGCTTCCAGTGAACTTTGGAGATGTCTGCTTGAATCATGATAAGAATTATTTTGCAGAGCAGGAAATCGATCCTCCCTCAACCCTTGAAGATTTACTGGCGCCAGAATACAGGGGGCTTCTTGTGGTTGAAAATCCAGCAACTTCTTCTCCAGGTTTAGCATTCCTGTTTACGACAATAGCTCATTTCGGCGAGGAGGATTATCTCGATTACTGGAAGGGGTTGATGGGCAATGAAATTCTGGTAGTTAACGATTGGGAGTCAGCTTATTATTCAGAATTCAGTGGATCTGCAGGAAAAGGTCCGCGGCCAATCGTTGTATCATACAGTTCAAGCCCGGCTTTCGAATTTATTTACGCCGAACAACCAATGAAAAGCCCTCCCACTGCTGCAATAGTCTCTGACGGGACATGCTTCCGGCAGATTGAATTTGTGGGGATTCTCAAAGGAACAAAAAATGAAATGCTAGCCAGAAAATGGGTGGATTTTATGCTAGCCAGGAAATTTCAAGAGGATATACCACTGCGAATGTTCGTTTTCCCTGTCAATTCTGATGCAACCCTGGATGATGTGTTTATCAATTATCTAATCTCTCCCGAAGAAACTGCCAATATCAGCCCTGAAGATATAGCGGAGAACCGGGAGAAGTGGATAAATGAATGGACTGAAACTGTTCTCAGATGAGATTATATTTAAACTCAAATAGGAAAGGCAATTGGTCGTCAGTAATATTATGGCTCGTTCCAATTGCCTTTTTGTTGGTTTTTTATATATACCCTTTAGGGAGTATCTTAAGAACCAGCCTGGCTCGCTCAGAAAACGGCTTTTTATACCAATTCGTTGATACTCTTTCATCGATCTCGACCTGGCGAATTATTGGTTTCACTTTCCTGCAGGCTACAACTTCAACTCTGCTTACATTATTCATTGGATTACCTGGCGCATATCTTTTTGCCAGGTATGATTTCCGTGGAAAATCGCTCATTCGCTCTCTTACAGTAATCCCGTTTGTATTACCCACCCTGGTTGTTGCAGCAGCATTTAATTCACTGCTTGGACCGCGTGGCTGGGTGAATTTGATATTTATGGAGATATTTAATTTCTCATATCCGCCTATCCATTTATTAAATACATTTTATGCCATTCTTTTGGCGCATGTCTTTTACAACATTACCATCGTCCTGCGAATGGTCGGGGATTTCTGGTCCCATATTGACCCGCGCCTGACCCAGGCTGCCCAGGTGCTGGGCGCCAATCGGACAAAATCATTAACAAAAGTGACATTGCCCATATTAATGCCAGTCATTCTTGCTGCAGCTCTACTTGTTTTTATATTTAATTTCACATCCTTTGGAGTCATTCTGGTTTTAGGAGGTCCCAGATTCGCAACCCTGGAGGTGGAAATCTATTACCAGACAGCAGGTTTATTCAACCTTCCTACTGCAGCAGTTCTGGCTGTTATTCAACTGGTATGCACCCTTATCCTGACTATCGTTTATACGAGATTATCCTCACGATTAAATCATCCCTTATCGCTCAGACCTCAAGAATTCACCCAACAAAAATTAACCACATGGCCAAACAAACTCTTTGCATGGGTGATGATATCCATAATCCTGATAATTCTCATTGCCCCTTTATTAGCCCTGATAAGCAGATCATTCATGCGGATTAATCCCAGCATTGAACCAGCCTCAACATTTCATTCGAGGTTGACTCTCGATTACTATCGCGAGCTATCCATAAACCGTCGTGATTTACTTTTTTATTCCCCCCCTACTACTGCGATTATGGTTTCTCTGGTTTACGCTGGATTAACAGTCTTTTTGGCGCTGGTATTGGGATTACCCACTGCCTGGGTTTTAACTCACAATAAACAATCCTGCTTAACCAAATTTTTTGACCCACTTATCATGCTCCCTCTTGGAACATCCGCTGTGACGCTTGGGCTGGGATTTATAATTGCATTAAATAAACCACCGCTCGACCTGCGTGCATCTTTATTACTTATTCCACTCGCCCATACACTGGTTGCATTTCCTTTTATTGTTCGCAGTTTGACTCCATCATTGCGAAGTATTAATCCCCGAATACGGAATGCAGCCCAGATGCTGGGCGCATCAAATTTTGAAGTCGCTAAACGAATTGATTTGCCAATCGTGGGAAGGGCTCTGATTATCGCGGCAATATTTGCCTTCGCAATTTCCTTAGGAGAATTTGGAGCCACTGCATTGATCGCCAGACCTGAATATCCAACAATTCCGATTTTAATCTACCGTTTCCTATCTCAGCCAGGAGCGTTGAATTACGGACAGGCGATGGCGCTCAGCACGATTCTTATGTTGACAATAGCAATCAGCGTATTGTTTTTAGACCGTTTTCGAATTGCAAACGTCGGAGAATTTTAAAACTTTGGAAAAGAAAAGTTTTTCAGCAGTCAAGAAAATGCTCGTTGTAGACAATATCCAGAAATCATTCGGAGATGTGAATGTATTAAAAAATTTTTCCTTTTATGTAAACTCAGGAGAAACTGTAGGGATTCTCGGTCCCAGTGGTTGCGGAAAATCCACTTTATTATCTATTATCGCAGGATTAACCCCACCCGATAGTGGACAATTATGCTGGGATGGTTCATCCATCATTCACCAACCTTCATATAAACGTAATTTTGGTCTCATGTTCCAGGATTTTGCACTATTTCCCCATATGAATGTTTACCAGAATGTTGCTTTCGGTTTGGAAATGGCTGGTATGGAGAGAGATCAGATAAATAAACGAGTGAATGAAATCCTCAGTCTTGTAGGTCTGCCCGGGTTTGAAAAACGGGATATCAATTCGCTTTCAGGTGGCGAAACCCAGCGTATCGCCCTGGCCCGATCTCTGGCTCCAAACCCTCAACTGCTTATGCTTGACGAACCTCTAGGTTCCCTGGATCGGAATCTGCGTGAAAATCTGGTTATTGATCTGAAGAAAATTCTGCAAAAAAGTGATAAAACCACCCTGTACGTTACACACGACCAGGAGGAAGTGTTCACTATTGCGGACCGGGTGGTCATTATGAGAGAGGGAACTGTTGAACAGTTTGACACTCCACAAAATCTTTACCGCAATCCAGCGACCATATACGTGGCCCAATTTCTCGGCCTGGACAATTATTTCCCGGGTTACATCAGACAGGAAGGAGAACATTATTATATTGAAACTCCGATAGGCAGGTTTCCTCATAATGGAAAAGCCGCAGGAGAGGTCGTCATATTGCTACGCCCCGATTCTGTATATCTCGGAGATCAAGGGATGTACAAAATTTCTGGTGTGATCAGTGATTTTATCTTTCGAGGCGGAATTTACAGGACTACCATTGAGGTTGGAGGAGAGACCCTGACCTTTGATTTCAATTCAAATTTTAATATCCCAGAGCCTGGAGAACCGGTAATAATCAGTTTCGACCCTAAAGCCGCGATTCAAATTTTTTCCGAACAGGCGTAAGGCATCACCCAACCCGAGTTATAATTTTTCGGGCGCCATTCCAGATATTGAAAATTTTAATGCTGAGATATTGTTCAGAAATTCAGAGATTTGAAAAGAAATCAACAAACATATCGCCAAATGTCCAACCAAAGCCTAACGTTCCAATACAACAGCAGCAAAATAGTACCAGGACAACTACAAGAATTATTACAATCGTTCGGTTTTTTCTCGAGCCAGGTTCTTCCATAGTAGGGATTGAATAATTCGTCTCATTTTCCTCAGCCATATTTTCCTCCATCCCGGGAAATTTTTATATCAAGGGAAAAGTTCAGCCAAAACCCCAGTACTTCATACTTCTTCCCTTTGCCTGTTATTCTTTGTCCATAGTTTATAGATAATCCAAACGCCAATCACCAGCGCGATTAATAAAAATAATAAAGGAATTACAATTGCTATAATGGATGTAACCGTGGCGGTTATATCTTCTATGGTGCTGACGGCTATATTCCCGGTCCCTCCGGTCGTGGCGGTAACAACTGGCCTCACAGCAACAGATTTTGCAGCATGCACACTCCCCGCGACCAGTATTCCTGACCCCATCGCCAGTACTGGATGCAGTTCGCTGAACACCTGAGCGCTGGCAGCGAAAACAATCGCCCCGGCAACTGGCCGGACGATCGTTTGAATCACATCATTTATGTGGTTAATTGCTGGAACTTTGTCAGCAAAAATTTCAATTACCAGAAGAATTAATAGCAGGCCTATTATCCACCCATTGGTCAGAGTGTCCCACGGCTGATATAACTTTATTAAATCTGTATAGCGTGCTGTTAAAGCAACTACCAGCAATGGTATATATGCATTCAATCCTGCACTTGCAGACAACCCAAATGCGCTGAACACTCCTGTCAGGACTTCCATATATCTTGAACCTTATATTTAAAAGTAATCAAAACCATTCCAAGTTCCCGTAAGAGTATAACGGATTATGGTGAATACGATCACCTGCAACATCGCTGTTCCAAACCCTCCAGTTAGCGGTAAAGTTAGCTCATTTAATAAATTATAACGGTTTTCTGATTTCAACAGGATTATCCATAGGACAGTGTAAATCACAGTTAAAAGGATCAACACTCCTGCAGAACTGATCAATGCCAATGGGTATAAGACCAAAAAGGATCCTTTATATAATCCGACAATCAAAATGAAGAGAATTCCAATTAATCCAAACAACGATTTAATCCCTGGGATAGAAGGTTTTTTTACCCAATCTATCCAGACTGTTTGATGAAATACCGGATATATTGCTGCTGCTATAACTATCCCCATACCCGTACCGCTAATCAACCTGAACAGGTTTTTGGGCGTATATAAAGCCAGATCAAATGGGACTAGGGAAAGAAACGAATTCATGCCATCGATAACAAATATCAATACAAAAACCCCTAATACAATTGTCACTCGCCTGGGCGGCAGGAGACCAGATTTCCAGGAGAGGATAGACTGATAAATCAAACCTAGAAGCGCGCCCAGGTACATACCTGAGCAGCGTGCACACATAGGGAAAGGCCTATCACCAATAACAAATGAGCGGCTGGAAATTTTGTGACACACTGCATAACCAACCGCACCTGCTTTTCCCAAAAGCCCATCGGGAGTAAAAATTACCCAAATCAGAAAAAGGACCCCCACAACAACAATAAGGGTTTTTTTGATTCGGGGTGATCCAACCAAAATCTGGTTATCGACATTCTGCATCAGGACAGATTATAGGATTATTTACAGAAAACGCAAAGCAGTATTAGTTTACATGCTAATTAAGGTAGTATTTTGTTGTTATTAAAATTTGTATAAAAAAAATTAAATATATACATAAGGGTTTGGCAAAGTCTTACAATCGCGGTATGATTGACGCTTGAATTGCTTGAATTCAAATTCCGTGAGATAAACTCGAATGAAAAGAAATGGATTAATTACCCTGCTATTTATAATCGCGCTGACTGCCTGCAATATTCCCGTTAGGCAGTCTGTTGAAATCTTGCCGACTCAACCTGCCCCTCCACCAACTGCACCACCGCCAACCATTATTCCCACAGATACTCCACTTCCTACTCCAACATTAGAACCCGCTCCAACGTTGGAATTCACAAATTACGGTCCCGTAAATTTCCCGGCGGATGTAAATCCGCTTACAGGGCTGAAGGTATCCAATCCAGCTCTCTTGGAAAGATATCCTCTGGCTGTGAAGGTTCAGGTATTCCCCAGAGGCCAGCGCCCTCCCTGGGGAATATCACTTGCTGATATTGTATATGATTTTTATCAAAACAACGGCCTGACTCGATTTCACGCTATATTCCTGGGAAATGATGCCGCACAGGTAGGTCCAATCAGATCAGCCCGTTTACTGGATGGTAATCTTGTCAACATGTATAAATCAATTTTTGCTTTCGGAAGCGCTGACAGCAGGATATTGAACAGAATTTTCAGTAACCAGTATGCAAATAGACTGGTTCTGGAGGGATACAGCAAATGCCCACCTCTATGCCGGGTGGACCCGAATGGATTTAATTTCCTGATGACCAATACCCAGGATCTTTCAAATTATGTTCCCGAACTTGGTCTGGTGAACGAACGCCAGAACCTGGACGGGATGACATTTGCTTCCACGCTTCCTGCGGGAGGTTTGCCAATTCTCCAGGTTATCGTCCGTTATTCGGTCAGTTCATACAATCGCTGGGATTATGATCCCGTGAGTGGGAAATATCTCCGGTTTCAGGATGCACAAGAAAGTCCAGATTTTGCAACCCAGGGATATGAGCCATTAATCGATCAGCTTACCGGAACCCAGGTCACTGCGGATAATGTTGTCATCCTTCAAGCTCCAAATCAACTGACCCCGGGCTCAAAACTCGGGAAATCTGAAATTGTTGATATTAATCTCTCAGGCACCGGTCCTGCTTATGCTTTCCGAGACGGCCAAAAATTTGATCTACAGTGGAACCGACCCGAAAATACTTCCGTTTTATATCTGACATTCCCTGATGGAACCTCCTATCCATATAAACCAGGCAACACCTGGTATCAAGTAATTGGCCAATCCTCCACAATGGAAATCCCGGGAGATGGAACAGTTAAATACCAGTACGGTCTCCCATAACTCAGAGACAATGACCCTCGCATATAAACAACTCTGGTAAAAATTTTTTGGTAGCATTGATTATAGGAGGGCTTTTTTATCCTGGTTAATCATGAAGTTCAGTAATTATTGGAAAATTCGACCTTTGCAAGCAGTCAATTTTTTGCTTGCATTATTTTTTTACGCATGCAGTTCAGGTACACCCCTTCAAACAGAAAAATTCCAGGAAACCCAAACTCCCACCAAGACAAATGTCCAACCAACTGCATATGCTTCAGAGTCAGCAACACCAGTTCCGGTAACGGCAGCTCCCACTCAAAGAATAAATTCCCATACCACTTCTTCGCCCACGATCGAGAACCCCGGATCGGATGCGAATATCAACCCATTAACCGGGCTCGAAGTGGAGAAATTGGATAATTTAAACAGGCGACCCATTGCGGTAAAAGTGCAGTTATTCCCACGCGGTCAGAGACCTCCCTGGGGGATATCCAGTGCAGATATTGTTTATGATTATTACCAGAATAACGGAGTAACACGACTTACCGCAATTTTTTACGGTGAGGACGCACAAAGAATTGGGCCAATCAGGTCTGCCCGCCTTTTTGATCTAAATATTATTAAGATGTATAAATCTCTATTTATCTTCGGTCTTGCCGATTGGCGTATCTATCAAAAATTGTTTAAGAGCGTAGTTTCTGACCGCCTTGTTGTCGAAAAATATGGTTCCTGTCCCCCTCTTTGCCGGATTGAACCTGAAAGCTACAACCATCTGGTGGTTGACACCAGCACTCTGGAGGAGTATTTGAGTGATATTGGAATTTCTAATGATAAACAGAATCTGGATGGTATGGTATTTTCAGAAATCCCACCGGAGAATGGTATACCAGCGGAAGATATAACCATTCGGATTTCACACAGCGCCTATTCCAGGTGGGTTTATGATCCTGAAACCGGATATTACCAGCGATATCAGGACACCCGAGAAGCAGCTCCACAGGAAGAAGTTTATGAGCCTCTGGTTGACCAACTTAATGGTGAACAAATTAGCTCCAGTAATGTAATAATTCTTTTTCTGGCACATAAATATGCATACCAGACTGAAGCCGGGGATAATGAGGTGTTTAATATCAGATTCTCAGGAGAAGGTGAGGCTGTAGCAATCAGGGATGGGTTACTTTTTCAAATATCTTGGAGCCGGGGAGATACCGATGCACCTTTAATCCTTACAATGCCAGATGGATTTACTTATCCTTACAAGCCAGGTAAGACCTGGTTCCAATTGCTTGGCAAAACATCTTCAAAAGAAAAATTGTCGGAAAACCGCTGGCGATTTGAATTCAAAGTGCCGTAATTTCCACAGTATTTCTTTAAAATGTAAACAGAATTATTAACAGGTGATAAAATATCTTAGGGAATTAAACACCGCTGACGGAGGGATACAAAAATGAAAAAAATCTTGTACCGGATAATTGGAATACTGCTTATAGCGGCAGCCATAGGCGGGCTGATTTTCAGCCTTATTGCTATGTATGTTGTATGGAAGGTGAAAACCCCGGTTTCGGAAGGTATATCATCAAGTGTCAGCCTTTTGACAAGTACCCTCGATACAACCGTGGAAGGGTTATTGTTGAGCCAGCAAGCACTTGAAACTTCAACCCAAAGCTTGGAAGCACTTCAAAGCACCCTTGTTACCACAGGAAATGCCATTGTGGCATCAGAACCGTTCATAGAAAACGTTGGGGTATTGATGAAAGATCAATTGCCTACCACGATTGAAGCAACCCAATCATCTCTGGAAGGCGTTCAGAAAAGCACAAGGTTGATTGATTCGGTCCTCAGGGCACTGACCATATTCAATAGAGGCGCTTATCAACCAGACCAACCTCTTCATGAAGCAATTGCGGATGTTTCAATTAGTTTAGGCGAAATACCACCGACTATGATTGAAATGGAGGAAAGCCTATCCGAAGCTACCGGCAATCTGGATGTTATTCAGAAAGATCTGATATTTATGGCAGATTCCGTAGGGGAAATCGATAAAAGCATTAATGAATTCAACCTTGTGATCGAACAGTATATCGAATTAATTAATGGATTAAAACTACAACTTGAAAATCTGGAAACTAATATCCCCACTTACTGGAATTGGTTGGCATCAGGAGTCACGATATTCCTTATATGGATGGCAATTGCACAATTAGGTTTACTGACCCAGGGATTGGAACTTGTTCGCAGGGAAGTGAACCCTGAAGAAAGAAGCGAGTCTGGTTCAGATGAAATTGAAAATTTATCGGAAAACAATTAATTCGAAAATCTTTTTATCTAAACCAAACCTTATGTTTTGTGATTAATCGATTACTGCTAAAGCATCGATCGTAAAACAGTGTGTAAAATCCCCCCATTTTTATAGTACTCAACTTCTAAAGGAGTATTTAGGCGAACAATCACTTTAAATTCAATCAAGCCCCCATCTTCATTTTCCGCCTGTACGAGTACTTCTTTACCGGTTTCGATATTTTCCGACAACCCAACAATTGAGTACTTTTCCTTGCCAGATAATCCAAGAGATTCAAAACTTTCGCCAGTTTTGAATTCGAGCGGCAATATACCCATCCCGATCAGGTTCGAGCGGTGGATCCGCTCGAATGAACGTGCAATGACTGCTTTTATACCTAGCAGCAGAGTTCCTTTTGCTGCCCAATCGCGGCTCGAACCAGTGCCGTACTCTTTTCCTGCCAGCACGATCAACGGTACCTGTTCTTCCCTGTATCTCTGAGCGGCGTCAAAAATTGTCATCTGTTCTCCATCTGGAAGATGAACAGTCACTCCCCCCTCAACTCCTGGGACCAGTAAATTTTTCAAGCGGATGTTGGCAAAGGTTCCGCGGGTCATTACCCGGTCATTGCCACGCCTGGCGCCATAAGTATTAAATTCGCGCTGTGGTACACCTCTCTCTTCTAAAAATCTTCCAGCTGGGCTGTTTGGAGAAAACGTACCAGCAGGTGAGATGTGGTCTGTGGTTATTGAATCTCCAAGAACCGCAATAGCCCTGGCATGAAAAATATCCTCCACAGGCGGCACAATTTTATTTATGTTATCGAAAAATGGTGGTTCTTGAATGTATGTCGATTTCTCATCCCATTGGAATATTTCCCCCCCATCGACCTTTATTTCATTCCAGGTATCATTACCCGAAAACACATTGCTATACTTATCAAGAAATAAAGCCGGTTTAATCGAATTATTTAAAATCTCGATGATTTCCTTACTTGACGGCCAGATGTCATTCAGATAAACCGGTTCACCGGTATTCTTATTATTTCCAAGCGGTTCGCTTAATAAATTGATGTTAACAGTCCCGGCAAGAGCGTACGCGATAACGAGCGGAGGTGATGCAAGAAAATTAGCCCTCACATATGGATGTATTCGACCTTCAAAATTCCTGTTCCCCGAAAGCACTGCAACGGATACCAGATTTTCGCCTGTAATCGCCTTCACCACCTCAATTGGCAGAGGGCCAGAATTGCCAATGCAGGTAGTACACCCATATCCAACAATGTTAAAACCAAGTTTTGCTAATGGCTCCAACAGTCCGGCATGTTCCAGATATTCCGTAACTACCCTTGATCCTGGAGCCAGACTTGTTTTGATATATGCCGGAACCGACAAACCACTTTCGATCGCCTTTTTCGCCAGCAGACCAGCCGCAATCATAACCATTGGATTAGATGTGTTTGTACATGAGGTAATCGCAGCGATCACAACTGCTCCATGCCCAATTTCAGTATCCTTTCCGTTGAGGGGAGATTTTTTTCTCAAATCCGATTCATTTATCCCATATCCCCCATTCTGGATTTCAGCTTCTAAGATGGTAATAAATTTCTCCTTAACTTCCCGTACCGGGATTCTATCCTGCGGCCGTTTTGGTCCGGCGACAGATGGTTCAATACTATTTAAATCCAGCCACAGCGTTTCACTGAACTGTGGAGCAGGTGTGTTTGCTGTCCGGAATAATCTCTGCTCCTTACAATATTTCTCAACCAGCTCGATCTGAACTTCTGATCTTCCAGTCAATCGTAAATAGCGTAAGGTTTCATCATCAACAGGGAAGTAACTGACCGTAGCGCCATATTCAGGAGCCATATTAGATATGGTTGCCCTATCAGGCAGCGACAGGTAGTCCAAACCAGAGCCAAAGAATTCAACGAATTTCTCAACTACACCTTTCTCCCTCAGCATCTGGGTAATTGTCAGAGTGAGATCAGTTGCGGTCACTCCCTCCTTTAAGTTCCCAACCAGCTCAAAACCGACAACATCGGGAATGACCAGGTCTATCGGCTGCCC
This sequence comes from uncultured Chloroflexia bacterium, assembly GCA_963793095.1. Lineage (GTDB taxonomy): Bacteria > Chloroflexota > Anaerolineae > Anaerolineales > UBA4823 > CAVWDI01. Next base: position 1,271,627 of record CAWBYY010000002.1, on the reverse strand, counting down.
CAGGATCACTGCTTCAGCTTCTATCCCGCCTACCCCCCAACCTAATACTCCCAGACCATTTATCATTGTTGTATGAGAATCCGTGCCTACAAGTGTATCCGGGTACGCATTCAATTCGCCATTTACTTCTTTGGACACAACCAGTGAGGCGAGATATTCAAGGTTCACCTGGTGAACAATGCCAGTCGCCGGAGGGACAACCCGAAAATTCTTAAACGCATTTTGGCCCCACTTTAAGAATTTGTAACGTTCAAAATTCCGCTGGAATTCAATTTCTGAATTCCTCCGGAGAGCATCAGGCGAAGCAAAAAAATCGACCTGGACGGAATGGTCAACAACCAGATCCACCGGTAAAACCGGACTGATCTTTGATGGATCGCCTCCCGAACGATTTAAAGCTGAGCGCATTGCTGCAAGGTCTACAATAGCTGGAACACCGGTGAAATCCTGCATTATAACCCGGGATGGTTTAAATGATATCGATGCCCGGCTTTTAGCCTGGGGCTGCCACTTTGCTAAATTGAGTACATCCTGTGCATTAATTCGATTTCCGTCACAATTCCGAAGCAAGGATTCAAGCAGCACCCGCAGTGAAAATGGTAAATGGTCAAGATCAACAAAACCATCCTGCTCAAGTTTGGTGATCCTAAAATACTGGTACTCGGAGAACGAAGTTTTCAGAAAACCACTTGCCTGAAATTGATCGTTTTGCATGAATTACTCCAGGGTAATAAAGGGATTTTTTCTAACAATTGCGTCGGACATTCGCGCAACTCGAAGCATGAATTCTACATCATGGATACGAATGATATCCACCCCTCGATCGATCCCGATTGCGATTGCTGCCGCAGTGCCTTCGATCCGCTCACCAGGAGCCAGATCTAATGTGTACCCGATAAATGATTTGCGCGACGGACCAAATAAAACCGGATATCCCAGTACACGGATTTTATCAATATTGTTGATCAATTCAAGATTCTGTTCAACGGTTTTACCAAAACCAATCCCAGGATCGATAATAATATTTTTACCGGGAATACCGGCATTGGATGCAATTGAAATGCTTTCCAACAATTCCCATTTAATATCTTCAATAAGGTCTTGATACTCCAACCCGATATACCTTCCGCCAAGATTCTTCTGGATATCCGCATGTGCCCATGAACTGCGGTTATGCATTAAGATTACAGGAACCTCAAATTCAGCGATAACACTCGCCATATCTTTGTCTGCCTTTTAACCCCCATATATCATTGACGATATCCGCGCCGGCGTTCAAAGCTTCCCTGGCTACTTCCGCTTTATATGTATCTATTGAAACAGGCACATCAATTTCACGTTTAATCGCACTGATAATCGGGATTACCCGTTCCATTTCTTCTTCTATATCGATTTGTTCAGAACCAGGGCGAGTGCTCTCACCGCCGATATCGAGAATATCCACGCCTGTCTCAGCAAACCTTTGAGCAAGGACAATTGCAGTCTCAAGCGTATCACCCGGAGAACTTCCATTTGATTCTCCAAATGATAACCGACTGGATAATATCCCATCTCCGGAAAAACTATCCGGAGTAATATTAAGAATACCCATGGTATATGTACGGGATCCCCATTTAAATATATTTTTACCAATCTGTAATTCCTGAGATATTAAAACCATCGCGTTAATAATCCCGTTTATACAGGTTTATATATAAATGTTAGCTTTCTGGGCTAAATTTGAATTTTTCTCTATACCACCATAGTCAGCGGGCGCTGGAGCCATTCTTCTGCTTTTGATATATCCCAAAATACCGCCATTTCCACTCCCCCTGGACTGGTTAATGCCTGGATCTCCTGAACTGAACTTTGAACGTCATTATTGCTGACAACAACTGCCAGGCGAATATTGCGAACTGAGGGATCATTATTCACCTCGACGGCATATTGAATCGCCTTATCCGGAAGTTTTTTTATCTGGCGTAAATCGTACAGGTTTCTTGTTAAACGATCCGAATCAATCAGGTGAGACAAAGCAAATTCCCTCCAGTGTTCAAGGGTCGTTTCACTTACATCAGAAAATACTACTTTCAAGCCCCCATCCTGTCTTCGCTCAACCACGTAACCAATTTCAGGCTCTGGTTCCCAATTCAAGGGTTTTTGATTTGTTTCTACCATTTCAATTTGCTCCTGGTTTTTATTTTAATCATCTTAGTCTCACATTTACAAAATGATCATCCAATAATGTATAAATTTTACCTTTAAAATATGTTTGTAGATTTCAGTGATTACTTATCATCCTGATATTGCTCTTGATTTTTCTCCAGAATGAATTTCTCAATTCCCTGCCTGTCAACCACCTGGTACATTTCCCGGATCGTTTTACCAGTTACGGGGTGGCAAAAATCCGGAGCAATTTCCATAAGTGGAACCAATACAAAAGCCCTTTTTTCGATGTGCGGGTGCGGGATCGATAAATTCGGGTATTCAATCACCAGCTTGTTATAAAAAATTATATCCAAATCAATCAATCTGGGTCCATATAAAAATGAAGATTCGCGTCCCATTTCCTTCTCGATCTTTTTAAGAAAACTTAATAACTCTAATGGCGCAAATCCAGTCGTGCAGTTGCAAACCTGGTTGAAGAATTCCGGTTGATCAAGATACCCCCAGGGAGGAGTCACATAGATGCTGGAACATGAATTAGTTTTAATAACTGGTTCCATTGAGGATAAAGCTTTTTCCAAATTTTCCAGACGATTCCCGATATTCGTACCCAGGGCTATGAATACATCATCAATCATAATAAGTTGTCCAAGCATACCACATTACACACCCAAGTCTGGACGCACAGCTTAACCGCAAAGCGAGCGATTGCCAAAGGAAATGGATAAGACTACAATAAGTCAACTGGGATTAAACAAGGTGCAAAGCATGATAAAGGCTAAATTCTCTTTTCCACATGGTTTTTTGTGGGGTACATCAACCTCTTCCCATCAAGTTGAAGGAAATAACAAAAATAATAACTGGTGGATTTGGGAAAATGAACCTGGCAGAATCCAGAACGATGACACATCTGGCACAGCCTGCGATTGGTGGGGAGGGCGTTGGAAAGAGGACCTAGATCGCGCTGTCGAGTCAGGTCAGAACGCACACCGACTGTCCATTGAGTGGAGTCGCGTGCAGCCTGCACCTGATCGCTGGGATGAAACGGCTCTCGATCAATACCGGGAGATTGTGCGCGGTTTGGTGGATAGAAAAATATTTCCCGTGGTAGCCCTCCACCATTTCAGCGACCCGATCTGGATGCAAGAAAATGGCGGTTGGGAAAGTGAATCGAACGTTTTTTTATTTGTCGACTACGTGAAAAAAGTTGTTGGTTCTCTTAAAGAATATGTGAATATGTGGATCACAATTAATGAACCAAATGTACTGGCAGCAAACAGTTATTTGTATGGATTATTCCCCCCGGGAAAAAGCAATCTGAGATCCACTTACAGAGTAATCCAAAATATCCAAAAAGCCCATGCCAGCGCCTATCATGAAATCCATACAATACAACCTGGTTCACGGGTTGGCCTGGCAATTCATTTCCGGGGATTTAAACCTAAAAATTCCTGGTCTCCCTTTGACAGATTGATTGTGAAATTATTAAATTCATCTTTTAATGATCTATTCCCCCGCACCATGAATCAGGGATATTTCAAATTGCCTTTCAATAAACAACAATCAAACTTCCTGAGAAGCACCCAGGATTTCCTGGCTGTAGATTATTTCACCCGTGAATTTGTTTCCTTCAATCCATTGGGTTATAAGACTCAATTTTCCCGATTATCATTTTCGCCAGGTGATGAATTAAGCGATTCTAAAACAATTGCTAATGTCCCAGATTTCCTATTTAACGCGATTACGTGGGGACAACAATTTGGGGTACCAGTAATCATATCGGGAAATGGGATCGACAATCAAAATGATATTTTACGCCGAAAATATTTAATCCAGCATATCCATCAGGTTTGGAAAGCAGTGAACTTCAATTACCCGGTTAAAGGATATTTTCACTGGTCTCTGGTTGACAACTTCGAATGGAATGGGGGTTGGACTGCCTCGATTTGGACTGTGGGAATTGGACCGGAAATCGCAAACACGCACAAAACGGTTAAGCGCTGACATATACACCGAAATCTGTAAAAATAACTGTATTTCATCAGAAATGGTAACAAAATATGCCCCTGAAATTTTTTCAGACTTGTTTCCCGGATGAACCACTGAGTTAAAAATGCGACCAATATCCAGATATAAACTAGGGGATTGGTCTAAAAATAATTTCTTGAAGACTTGTATTAATTATCATTAAATACTTTGTAATTTCAGCAACCCGATTGTAGTATAATTTTTCAACCGGGGAGAATAAATATATATTTTTATTTGGAGAGGTTGCGTAGTCTGGCCTAACGCGCGCGCCTGGAGAGCGCGTGAGCCGCAAGGCTCCGTGGGTTCGAATCCCACCCTCTCCGCTGCTTTTTAAATTTCCACTTCACAAGTGATCACCCACCCGTAGACATCGATCGAATAAGTATTCCTACAAGAAAAATGAATGCAACCGCGTATATCCCTGCAACCCGGCGTTCTTCAGAACCTTTTGTGAATAAGAAAACCCCCGGTATCACGAGTACAGCAACGATGCCATAAAGGATATGCATGAAACTCCTGACAAGAAAGCCTTTTCCACTAATATATAAATATATGCCCATCGTCCCCTGTAATAAAATCAGGACTTCAATGATTACTGCCGCGCCCCAATAATTGCTGTCAATTTTTCCTTTACGTATATATCGTAATAAAGCCCATAAAGCCATAACACCCGCGTATAGCACTGCAGTTATCGCTAATCGTGAATGCAACTCAATAATAGACATCTTTGGCTCCCCAAAATGAATTCATGCATACCGTCGTTTATTATAATCAACCGATAATATGTTGGACAAGGACTAACTACAATGGGTGATAGATTTAATCACCCAAAAATAGTTCAATCTAAACATGCTAAAAGCTTGTTTTGGATATTTCGGTATGCTATAATCTGTGTGGACAATTAAGGGTAATATACTCTATTTTATAAGGAGGGATAAAATGGCTGAGGAAATTGAAAACCAGGAAGAAGAAAACATGCCGGTTAACCGACGTGAATTTTTAAACTTTGCCTGGTTTGCCTCACTCGGGTTCTTATTTGTTAGTGTTGCTGGCGCCACTGTTTTATTTGCGATGCCAATATTTAAAGAAGGAGAATTCGGAGGGGTTGTCACCATTGGAACCGCAGACGAACTTCCTGGTAAAGATGAAAGCCCGGATAATTATCCAAAAGTAAAATTTTGGCTCTCAAATTCAGAAGAAGGTGTAACAGCCCTATACAAAGTATGCACCCATCTGGGCTGCCTGTACAGCTGGAGGGATATGGAAAGTAAATTTGTTTGCCCATGTCACGGTTCGCAGTTCGAAAAAGATGGGAAATACATTCAAGGGCCTGCGCCGCGTTCTCTTGACCAGTTTGTAATTATGGTAGTGGATGCGGATACAGGTGAGCTTGTGGCTGAAATCAAAAGGAGAACCAATCCAGATCCCATCTGAATCAAATCTGGTGGTACAGGTTGACACTGGAAGACGGATTACGGGAAACCGCCCCACGTAAATAAGACAATATTCCGATCGGATTTTTCCCCAATGGGAGGAAATGTTTAATGTTCAAATCATTCAATTTCACCGAATTCCGGGAGCGAACATGGAATTCAGTAGATAACCGGATCCGGGCGATTACCGCCGGCATGGGACTGCATGAACTGCGATCAGTAGTAAGAGGGGATCCGCCAACCGAAAAACCCAATCCCCGTTATAAAGTTCATACTACAAGCTTTTTATTCCATATCCGCCCAAGATATTATGAGGCGGGAAGCACTATTCTAACGAATACCTTCAGATTGGGATTTTTTACGACACTCTTTCTCTTTATTGAAGTTTTTACCGGATTAATTCTGATGGTTTATTACGTACCTTCTCCTGAGAAAGCTTACAGCTCAATCGTATACATTATGAGCAATGTTCCATTCGGTCAGTTTATTCGTGACATGCACCGATTGGGCGCCGAAGGTATGGTCATTTTCACATTTTTACATATGCTTCGCACATATCTGACCGGTTCCTATAAAAAAGAACGCTCATTTACCTGGTTAACTGGAGTCATACTGCTTGGTATAACTCTGTTTTTAAGTTTCAGCGGATACCTGCTGCCCTGGGATCAGCTTGCATACTGGGCGGTTACGATCGGCACCAGTATGGCTGAGGCTGCACCAATTTTCGGCGATCAGGTGAATTTGTTGCTTCGAGGCGCTCCAGACATTGGTGAAAATGGACTGCTTCGATTTTATTTGCTTCATGTTGTTCTATTACCTCTGTTGGCTATTCTGGTCATCAGCATTCATTATTACAAAGTCTCCCGGGAACATGGAATTTCTCTCCCGCCGCGATTAGAAGAAGGCGATATTCCCCCGGAAAAGAAAAAGGAAGCTAAAAGAAGGATCGACTACCTCCCGGATTTAATGACCGGTGAAATCTTCTGGACCAGTATTGGACTTGTGCTTCTGGTAATGGCTGTGACAATTTTTGGTTATCATGCCCCGCTGGAAACCATCGCGAATCCGCAGGTGACACCCCTTGATACTGAAGCGCCCTGGTATTTTCTCTGGCTGCAGGGAATGTTAAAACTAGGGGATAAATCTCTGATGGGTATAATTATTCCTACAGCGCTCGTGATCCTCTTGTTTGCAATTCCTTATATTGACCGCAACCCATACCGGAGCCTATCGAGGAGGCCTTTTGCAGTCGGCCTGGGACTTCTGGCAGTTGTCGTTCTTATCGTTCTCAGTTATATGGGGACACCCCACTTTGGGATTGAATCAGACGCGGCTACCCGGATAGTGCAGGATCTGGTTCCAGAAGAAGGAGTGGGGCCGGTACGTTCGGTGCCGTATGAGCAACTTCAACCTGGAGTATATATAGTGGATGAAACCCCAACCAGCCGGCTGTGCCTTAACCTCGATTACGGGTGCCCTGACCTGGAGAGTTTATTCGCGGAATATACAAATAGAATCAATTTGGCTGAAGAGGAAGGAAAACTGCCAGAATCTGATGCAGTTCTGCTGATAGATAACTGGCAGCAGGACTTGAAAAAAGTTACTTTCCGGATCGGTTGGACTGATGAACTAAGTGAAAGACGGACTTATGAGCGTTCAATTTACATTCATCGAGAAAGGGGAGGGGAATGATGCTTGACCGGGTTCAGATTCAAATTTTTGTGGGCACTCTTCTGGTCATAATAACAACCGTTGTTGTAATCGTTTATGGGTTAAATGAAAAAGAACGAATGCTGGAATACGAAACAGCCTACCAGGCGAGAGCAATTGAGGCTGGCGCAACTCTATTTGAGGCTCAATGCAGTCGTTGTCATGGAACCCAGGGTACCGGGATACCAGGATTATGCCCACCTCTTAATGACCGTTATTTTTTTGACCAGCGGTTGAAGGACGTAGGCTGGAATGGAACAATGGAAGATTATATTGTTTCGACTGCAACCAGCGGGAGACTGACATCAACCCGACCTGAGCAATACCCGGGTCAGGGAGTTCCGGCAATGCCTTCTTTTTCACAACAGGTGGGCGGTCCACTCAGAGAAGACCAGATAAGAAATATTGCAGCATTTATTATGAACTGGGAGAGCACTGCAACCTCCATTGAAGTCCCGCCGACGCCGGAAGGGCCAGTCGCTGGCACAGACATCACAAAGGATTTACCAGAAGGTGATCCAACTTCAGGGGAAAATCTGGCAGTATCGTTTGCCTGCACCACCTGCCATATTGACGCTCCCACCGGGCCATACTGGCTTGAAAGTGACACAGAACCAGCAATCGCTGCACGTTCCGAAGCGCGCCTGTCTCAACCTGATTACTCCGGAAGTGCAACGACCGCTGAAGAATACCTGTTTGAATCAATTGCTAATCCTTCCATGTATCTGGTTACCGGGTTTGCGGATGGAGTAATGCCTAATAACTATAGCAGTACATTAACCGAACAAGATCTGGCAGACTTAATCGCTTACTTATTGACATTGAAATAGGCAGTGAGAATGTTGATCAACAACAAAATCAAATATTTTGGTATTTATTTCACAATACTTTTAGTTTCGTTCCTCTTCTATGCAGTCGGTTCCGCCCAGACTGATTTTAACCCTGAAGAACTTGAACTCGGTTCTAGGATTTATGCGGATAACTGCGCAGTTTGCCATGGAGACAGGGGAAAAGGCCGGGTTGGAGCTGAATTGTCAAAAAATTGGCCGGCGATAAGACCCGATCTTCTGGTGCGGTCAATTATTGAAACCGGGGTGCCTGGTTCTGTAATGCCAGCCTGGAGTCAGAATTTCGGCGGACCGCTATCCGACATGGAAATCGATGCAGTTGTTACTTATATACTGAGCTGGCAGACAGGTGAATTTGAACCACTACCTTCCCGACCTCCCGCTACTCGTCGCCCTCCGATCACACCTATTCCTGAAATCCAGGGAGATCCCAACTCTGGTGCAATTCTCTTCGATGAAAACTGCGCACTCTGTCATGGGTCCAGTGGTGAGGGACGGATCGGAAGGACATTAGTAAAAGTTTGGCCGGGGGTCAGACCTGATCTATTTATAAAAAACGCGATCATGAACGGTATTCCGGGTTCGGTAATGCCAGCCTGGGGAAAGAATAACGGTGGACCGCTCAGCGAACAAGAGATTGAAGATATCGTTTCATTCATACTGAGCCATGAGGATCTACCCTCACTGCAAGCCTCACCCACTGTGGTTGCAGTTACACCCACCCAACTACCCTGGATGAGAAGTTGGGGGGGCATAGCAGTTTTTCTTGTCTTGCTTGTGGCCATCTTTGGGGCAGCATATTATTTTCAAAGAAAAAAGTAACACAATCCAGATTTTATTGACAATCAAATTCTCCTGAGGTATGCTACCTAACATGCCCGGGTGGGTCCGGCGCGGCGGAATCCTGCGAATCCCGTCAGGTCCGAAAGGAAGCAGCGGTAAGGAGGAAATTCCGGGTGCCGCCGGGTTGCCTGCCCGGGCATTTTGAATCTCAAATTTTCTTGGGATGGTTTAAGAAAATATTTTCCCCAAACAATCCGTTCAACATAATGAAAAAATTGGGAGCAGGCGACCTCCATCACCAATTCGAAAGGGTGATCTTATTATTCACAGGAAAAGCTGCAAGACAGGGATATCTGGCTTCAATTGATCAATCCATTATCAGCCTTTCAAACTTTATCGCGACGATTATTCTGGCAAGAAATGCGTCTCCAACAGAACTTGGAGTTTACGGGGTTGGATTTACAGCTTTACGGTTGATCAGAGCTATTCAGGATGGCCTTATCATCCAGCCATTAAACACGTTTGGCGCAGGTTTAACCAACAGTAAATGGCGTATTTATTTTTCCTCTACGGGAGTATTCCAAATCGCGCTTGCGATGCTTTTATCCTTTGGAGCAGTTGTAGCAGGCTGGTTACTATCCGAATCCGGAAATGATACTGCGGGACCAACGATGTCCTCTTTATGGTCAGTTTTTCTATTCTGGCAGCTTTTTGAGTTCATCCGCCGGACACTTTACACCCGTGCAAACGTTCAATACGCAGTCATAATGTCCACATTGTCAAATATTGTCCGAATTCTTTTTATGCTCTGGTTAATAATTCAGGATAATTTAACCGGAGCAACGACCATACTGGCAATATCTATCGGTTCTTTGATCGGGATGATTCCAGGTTTGTGGAAGACAAAAATTTTTTGGGTTCATCATGGACTTCGATTAAGAGAGACCTGGGACAAAAACTGGAGATTTGGAAAATGGATTTTGGGAAGTTCAACCGCAAACTGGTTAGCTTTGGAATTTTATCCGGTCCTGGCAGCAGGGTTGATCAGCTTTGCTGCTGCTGGAGCTTACCGGGCAATCCAGAATCTTGTCGCCCCTATACATGTTCTTATTCGAGCCACTGATACATTCCTTACACCACGAGCAGCTAAATTATATGACCAATCTGGATTACCCGGCCTTAGTCAAACCATCCGGATCACATATTTAATTATCGCTGTACCGGTTTTTGGAGTGCTGGTTTTTGCGCTCCTGTTTCCAGAACAGTTATTAAACCTTTTTTATGGCGATACGTATAACCAGTACAGCAGTGGGGTAATTTTTATGGCGCTGAGTTATGTTTTTCTTTTTGGCTATTCACCTGTTGTAACCGCACTGAAAGCTGTGCGAATCGGGCAACCGATTTTTATCGCAAGCATTGCTGCAATTACTGCAATGTTCACGGTTGGAATCTTTCTGGTTATAAAACGGGATGTTTATGGTACCCTGGCGGGTCAGGCATTGAACAGTTTTCTAATATTCACGATTTTATGGATGTCCTGGTATTCTATTCGTAAGGGGCTTCATACCCCCAGCCAGCAATCAGAACCCAATCCGGATTAACTGCCTCGGTAACCTGCCATTCCAATCCTTTCGCCAGCGATAATAAAAGGCAATCATAAACGCCAGGAATATAATTTTAAAATCAAAACCAATGGTCATATTTTTGATATACACACGATCAAAGCGCAGTTTTTGCCGGGGAGTTAAGTAATAATCCCCCACTACCTGGGCAAGACCGGCTAATCCAGGCAGGACTGCGTGCCTTTCGGCATACTCAGGCAATACATCTAAATAGCCTTTCACAAGCACTGTCCTTTGAGGTCTTGGACCAACAAAACTCATATCACCTTTAATGATATTGATCAACTGGGGGATTTCATCTAAAGCGGTTTTTCGCAAAATTCTTCCCATGCCCAGTATCCTGAAATCATTTTCCCGTGACAGTATCGGGCCCGAATCAATTTCCGCATTCGGCACCATAGTTCTGAATTTAAGTTGAGAAAAATTCCGCCCGCCACGAGTGACTGAATTTTTAATAAAAATAACAGGCCCTGGATATTCTAACCATATAATCAAGCCGATTATTAGCCATAAAGGCAAAGTAATCAGAATTCCGAAGGCTGCTAAGGAAAGATCTATTAAACGTTTTATTAATAAGTTATTTCCAGGAATTCCAATAATTTGAATATGTCTCTCGAGAACTTCTTTTTTAATGTCACTTGAAGGAGGGGAATTGTTTTCCCATAATTCCCCGTTTTTCCAGGTAGCAAGAAGACCGCCCAAAAATGCACCGGTCAATCCTGCCGTCAGATATACAACCCATTCAATCAGGATACTATTTTGGTTTCCAGCTTGATTTCTAACTTTCGATAGCAAAGGAGTAAAAAGTATTATGGTTATTGCGCTTATCAGGAAACCAATTACAAAAGCAAGACGGTAACGCAGCACCTTACTTTCAACGAAAAAGGATAAAAATTTTTCTAAAAGAAAAGTAAAAATTGAACTTAGAATAACCCAAACGATCGCAATCAAAATCAAGGAAATTTATGAAAAAAATTATGAGGTGCCTGAGTTTAATTATAAAAACAATATATAAATGTTTTGAGTAAATAACGCTGGAAGAATTCTGGTTCCTGGATTAATATCCTGCCTCTATATTATCTCCTTTTTTTATATAACAAATTCAGTTTTAAAAAATTATACCTTAGGCAAAACAAGCAGGAATTCTGATTCGTTCGAGAAAACTGGTAGTTTTTTGCGGTGATATAATTTCGAAGTTTCCTGATTTTTTCCTGAAACTTTCAAGACTGGCAATACCAGGGACTTTTGTTTATTATGGATAAACCAGACCAACCGAATCAAAGACATAGAAAATTATTGCTTTTGCTTGGTGCTTTTATTACCATTGTTTTCATCTCTGTTATTCTTTACCCTAGAGCCCGTGATACTTGGTCTGCACCTCTCGGCCCAAGCCTGGATTTGCCGACAAACACTCCGATAATTCAAGCTCAAATTGAGACAGATGAGAATTTTGTTATTCCCACACCTGAGATTGAATTTACTCCAACTTCTGTGGAATCACCTCTTGAAAATAGTCCTCCAACAAAATTCCCAAACCCAACCACTATTCCAACCCCAACTGAGACCCCGCTTTGTGGAGGGCCTCCCTTGATGTACATTCTTGGTATGGGCATCGACACAAAAGACCTTTCTTACACATACGGCCTTGCGGATGTTATCAGAATAGCCAGAGTGGACTTTATAACACCCAGGGTAACGGTTTTGTCCATTCCACGTGATCTGTGGGTTGAGATCCCCGAAATTGAGGACCATGGAATAACCCACGGAAAAATCAACCAGTCTTTTTTTTACGGCGGTCCGGGCATGAAATATTACAGCGGACCAGGAGCAGGCCCAGGGCTGGTGGCTAGAACCATTAATCACAACATGGATTTAAGAGCTGATCATTATGGAGCTCTTAATATGTATGTTTTTGAAGAAATTATCGACGCAGTCGGCGGTATAGACGTTTACCTGCCGGAAGATGTTGACGGGACACCTGTTGATAAACACACGCGCGATATGGGGTATTTTTATGCAGGAAATAACCACTTTAACGGTGAACAGGCGGTTAAATTCTCCCGCATTCGAAAACGTTACAGCGATTACAAAAGGGTCGACAACCAGAACCTGGTGATTTGCGCATTGAAAGAAAAACTTCTGAGTCCCAGGATCCTTCCAAGTATTCCAAAAATAATATCCTCATTCCATGGGTCAGTCCTGACTGACCTCAGCCTGGAACAATTAGGACAGCTTGCTTGCCTTTTACCTAAAATCGAGAGTGAAAACCTGATATTCTCCAGTTTACCGCAAGATATCCTGGAACACGGGTATACATACAGCCCCCAAATGAAAAATCAAACATATGCAACTCTCACAGAAATGGAAATGTTGCGTGGTTATATTGACCAATTTAAATCTGGCGATTGGCCGGATAAACAGGGAGAATCAACCTGTCCGTGACTATCTCCCGTGCAAGCACCATCAAGATAATCAAGTCACAAGGGATAGCACTGGATAAACGATTGGGACAGAATTTTCTGGTCGAAGAGTCTTATATAGAAAAAATCATCAAAACCGCAACTATTAAAGACAACGAAACAATCCTTGAGATCGGAGCCGGGATTGGAAACCTGACCAGTAAAATTGCAGAATTTGCCAGCAGGGTTGTATCCGTTGAAATAGACCAACGGCTGATTCCCGTATTCCAGCAAGTTACATCAGAATTTCCCAATGTCGAAATTATTCAGGGGGATATACTTGCATTGGATCTTGGGAAATTAATTTCAGGAGAATACAAAGTAATCGCAAACATCCCATACTATATCTCTACTGCGGTGACCCGTTTTTTGACTGAATCCAACAACCCGCCGGGGAATATGATTCTTACACTCCAAAAGGAGGTGGCAGAGAGGATGTGTCAAAATCCAGGTAATTTCAGTCTGCTGGCATTAAGTGTTCAAATATTCGGAGAACCAAAGATTGCACTTTATATTCCGGCAGGTGCATTCTACCCAAAACCAGAAGTCGATTCAGCAGTAATAAGAATTGACCGGCATCTTAATCCTGTAGTACCCGACAATATTCTGCCTCTTTTATTTCGATTAGCCAGAGCAGGATTCAGCCAGAAAAGAAAAACCCTGCGCAACTCATTAGCTGGCGGAATGCACTGGAGCACTGATCTCACTCAGGGATTATTAATAAAGGCAGGTATAGAACCAATCAGAAGGGCTGAAGAATTGGGCATTGATGAGTGGGTACGGCTGTCTATGGTGGTTACAGAATCAGAGAAAATACTCCCCGGTTAATTCATCCGATTTTTATTTTTCAAGTCGCGGTATTCCAACCGCATTTTCCAGACCCGATATGCCGCCTCAAGCTGGATGGGCAGTGACATTTTAGAGTGCCCGCTTTCTCTATTTGGGAAATAGAAGGGACACTCCATAAATGTAAAATTTAATAAGCTTGCAACATATGACAATTCAATCAAGAATGCGTACCCATTTGATCGAATCCGATTGAGCGGCATCTTCTCTAAAACTTCACTCTTCCAAACTCGAAATCCCCCGGTAACATCTTTGACAGGCAGATCAAGAATTCTGCGAGCATAATAATTACCGAATGAGGATAAACTCTTGCGCCATAATGGCCAATTCTGGTCAACGCCCCCTCCTGGGATGTAACGCGAGCCTAAAGCGATATCTGCATATTGTAATGAATTAAACAACTTAACCAACAGTTCTGGTGGGTGCGATAAATCTGCGTCCATTTGTGCAACCGCATAAGCGCCGCTTTCCAGGGCGATGCTCATACCTGCAATATACGCGCTTCCTAAACCTAATTTACCACTTCGATGAATCACTGAAATAGACCCAGGATCACTTTCTCTCAATTTCTCAGCAACCTGGCCAGTTCCATCGGGGCTGTTATCATCAACAATGAGCAGATGTAAACCTTCAACAGGTAATGCAAGAACCCGTTTTGCAAGCAAAGGCAAATTTTGAACTTCGTTGTATGTTGGGGTTATTACGAACAGATTCAAATCTACTGGCTTAATTGTATAAACAGAAAATTTGTTATATTAAAATCTTTTATATTTTCTTGATTTTAACATAACCAGAGTATTCAAAACACACATGCTATAATCTCACACAGGAGTAAAGAATAAAGGTTGTGAGTTTGGAGAAATAAATTATGGATGTCCATAAAAAATCTATCGTTATATTGATGATTTTACTTGTAACAATATCATTAATATCAGCTTGTGAACAATTAGATATTATTCCGGACCAATCTTCTGAAACAGTAACAATAAGAATGGCGGTACTACCAATTCTTGAAGCCTTTCCAATGTACGTCGCCCAAAATGAAGGTTTATTTGAAGAACAAGGGGTAATCGTTGAATTTGTACCGGTAGCATCAGCCCCAGAAAGAGATCAGGTGATCTCTGGTGAAGGCGCGGATGGAATGATAAACGAAGCTTTATCGACTATGTTCTATAATCAGGATGAAACACAGGTACAGACGGTCCGGTATTCCCGAACTGCGACCCCTGAGGAAGCTCTTTTTCGCATCCTTGCGTCTGGAAAGAACGAAATTGACGATGTCGAAGATTTAAAAGGTGCAACTATTGGAATTTCTGAAGGCACAGTAATCGAATATTTAACAGATCGGCTGCTTCAAGAGCAGGGATTTATAGAAACAGAAATAAACACAATGGCTGTTCCAAAAATTCCTGACCGGATGGCCCTGCTCGATAGTGGTGAACTTGATGCTGGTATGCTCCCAGAACCGCTCTCCTCCCTGGCGGTAATGAATGGTGCAAAAATTATTCTTGACGACACATCCAACCCTGAAATTAGTTTCAGCACGATATCTTTTCGGAAGGATTTTATTGATAGTCATCCGGAAGCAGTTCGGAGCTTTCTGGCTGCACTTGAAAAATCAATCGAGTTGATAAATGAAAACCCAGAGCAATATATTTCATTGTTGAGTGAATTTAATATTGTCCCACCTCAATTATTGGAGGATTTTAAGATTCCAAAATTTGTGACTGCAGGAGTGCCTACCGAATCTCAATGGGAAGATGTATTAGTATGGGCACTGGAGAAAGGTTATCTGGATAGTGAAGTACCTTACAAAGAATCTGTCCTGCCGGATTACCTCCCCTGAGAGATCTTAAAATTAATCAACTTTCGAAACCTGCCAGCATTTCTGGTGAATAAATTCCTGTATTGACCCGAATATTGATTAATGATACAGCTTGAGAATCTCACATTCCAGTACCCTCAGGGACCGGTTGTATTTAAGAATTTTAACCTCAAAATTGATCTGCCGCGCTTCCTGGGTAGTATTGGGCCCTTCTGGTTGTGGAAAGACAACATTGCTTTACCTTCTTTCGGGATTGCGCCTTCCTACCTCCGGGAACGTCGTTATTAATGGTTCTGTAATAACCCATCCCAGACCGCAAACGGGTTTAATCTTGCAGGACTACGGTTTGCTCCCCTGGTCAACTGTACGCCAGAATGTCGAACTTGGCTTACAGATCCGGAATTTCTACGGACCGGATGGTAAACACGCTCCAGAAAAAAGGATCCCTTTGGAAAATGTTGACCATTGGTTACAAAGGCTGGGACTTGACTCGATCCAACAAAAAATTCCTCAGAATATTTCAGGTGGACAGAGGCAACGGACAGCTATTGCGAGAACACTGGTTCTCGAACCCGATATCCTGTTAATGGACGAGCCGTTTGCTTCACTGGATGCTCCAAGCCGAGATGGACTTCAAAAACTTACTATTGAACTCTGGAAAGAACAGGATTTAACTTTAATTCTCGTTACCCACTCGATTGAAGAAGCTGCTTTAATGGGCCAATATATCCTCTTGCTGGGTAATCCGCCAATTTCAGAACCGTGCATAATAGAAAATTTTGAATCCCACAGCATGGAGTTCCGTGATACGGATGATTACCAAATTCGGATCCGACAACTAAGAAGTCTGATGGAAGAATATGAAAAAACGTGATCTGGTATTTGCGATCCTAGCACTGCTCCTCACATGGCAGCTGGCAGCAATTATTGTAAACAGACCAATACTTCCATATCCACTAGAAGTGCTGCAAGCGCTTATATTTGAAACATTCAATGGAGAATTACCCGGACATTTTCTCGCAAGTTTCTACAGGGTAGTCATGAGCACCCTGCTTGCCATCCTGACTGCCGCGCCGATCGGGATCATTCTTGGTCAATCGAGTAGATTGAACCGCATTTTTTCTCCCATAGTGTATTTGCTTTATCCTATCCCAAAAGTAGTTTTTGTTCCAATTTTGCTTTTATTACTTGGTATTGGCTTTCTGCCGAAAATCGTGATTATATATATAATCCTTTTCTTTCAAATATTGGTTCTCGTCAGGGATCAAGCTTCGAACATCCATCCAGAGTTAATCCAGAGTGTTCGCAGTCTGGGTGCGGGCAGAAGAGCGTTATTCAAATTCGTATACTATCCCGCAAGTCTTCCAGCGATACTTACTGCTCTGCGACAATCCGTAGGCACTGCTGTGGCGGTCTTATATATCGCGGAGTTGTTCGCAACCAGATGGGGATTAGGATATTACATTTACCTCAACGGCAGCACCCTATTCGATTTCCCGGCAATGTATGCTGGAATTGTTGTACTCAGTATTATGGGATTGGGACTTTATTTTTCCGTGGACTGGTATGAAAAAAGGAATTTTTCCTGGAAATTTATTCGCTGACAACTTTTTTTTAGAAAACTATCATAACCGGGATAATGATCCCCACGGAGAACAACAAGCTGAATACCAGGACTAATTGACCTGTTCCAGCAAGTGTTCTATTTAGGGTTCGCCCGATATCCTGCCATACTGAACGAATTAATGAGAATGCAAAGGGCAGCGCCAGCATAACCAACACTACCCAGACCGAAACATATCCGAATATCAACATAAATATTGGAATAACAAATGATAGTAAAAGACAAATCATGTATTCATACCTGGTGCTCCTGACACCCAGCATTACTGCTAGTGTTTTTTTACCAACTGCTTCGTCTGTCTTAATATCCCGAAGGTTATTAACAACCAGAATTGCGGTTATTAATAATCCGATCGGTATTGAAGCGATGAAAACCGGAAAATCCAGCCTATAAGACTGAATAAAATATGTACCACAAACAGCTACCGGTCCGAAGAAGATAAATACAGTGAAATCGCCCAGCCCATAGTATCCCAACGGAAAAGGGCCGCCAGTATATGCTATTGCGGCAACAATGGACAGAAGGCCAATCACCAGAACTGGCCAGCCTGCGTGCAAGAACAGGAAAAATCCAATAAATCCCGCAGCCACAAATGTTATCCACATTCCCGCCAGAACTTCCTTTGGTGATAAAAGACCTGCCTGGGTCACTCGAACCGGGCCAAGGCGTTCAGAGATATCCGCCCCTTTATAAAAATCGAACACATCATTTGCTAAATTGGCACCAATCTGAAGTAAAAGGGCAGTAAACAGGGCGGCAATCGCTACAGTCAGGTTAAGTACACCATACTTAAACGCAAGAGCAGAGCCAACAATTACCGGTGAAATTGCCGCAGGTAGAGTTTTTGGTCGAACAGCAAGTATCCAGGCATTCACCCTGTTTGCAGTCACTTCTTGATTCCTATCCTCATAATCCTGAATATCTTTTATAATCAGCCATCCATTAATAATATAAGGATAGCCTAATATATCCAAAGTATACCTAAAATAACCTGAGAATTATCAGGCTTCAGAGATAGAAACCAGCCTGCTTTCAGGTTTTTCAGGTTTACAAAAATCATCCTGCAATTTTTTAATTTTTCAGTATTAGATTACATCAATCGTCAAAGAAATCTATTCTAACCGCCAAATTCCGCCCAACAAATGTGATGAGAAAAAGAACTTCGATCCCAGTAATAATGCTTTTCATCTTCACCCTGAGTTGTGAAGGTCTTATTCAAACACAACATGTCATTGAAGAAAATCGAATATCACCCACAAACACTCAGGTTCTGCCAGAAACAAACACATCGACATCAATTTCGCCGACTTTAACCAACACCAGAATAATCCCTTCGGTTACATCAACAGAAACTCCAACACCCACCCATACAGCCCAACCGACAAACACAACCACATTGAGGCCTGCATTTTCACCAGAACAGATACAGGTATTTGAAGAAATATGGTCAGCAGTAAACAATAATTATTTGTATCCTGATTTTAACGGCTTAGACTGGAACGCAGCCCACGAAGAATACCTGCAAAGGATCCAGCAGGGATTGACTGACGCAGAATTTTATGAAGCGATGGGTGAGCTTATATATTCCCTTGGTGATGATCACTCGATTTTTTTTGACCCGGATGAAGTGACCGTAGCAGATGCTGAAGTAAATGGTGAGTACGGTTATGTGGGGATTGGGGTACTGGGGATAGTGCAGGAAGGCAAGAATCACCTCTCAGTCGTTTTGACATTTCCGGACAGCCCGGCTGAAAAGGCAGGGATACTGCCTCATGACAGAATAGTCGAAGCGAATGGAGAAATTATTGTTGATGAAGATGGAATCAGATATGACTTATTGAACGGCGATACAGGGACTGAAGTAAAAATCCGAGTGCTTAATCCCAATAACGAAATAAGGGAAATCTCCCTCGAACGAGATGAACTTAGCGGAGTATTTCCAGTCCCTTACTCAGTGCTGGAAACTAGCGCTGGAAAGCGCATTGGATACATCATGCTGGCTTCATTTCGGTACAGTTCAATCTTTGAAAATGTGTTATCAGCACTTGAAGTTATTGCATCTGTTGAGCAGATTGATGGCCTGATCATCGACAACCGGTTCAATGGCGGTGGGGGCAGCGATGTATTGACCGATATGCTGTCCCTTTTCATCGATGGCAACGCTGGATATTTTAAGCAGCGTGAGATAGAACGTTTATTTACAATAAATGGTGAAAATTGGTATGGCTCCCAGGAAGTACCACTGGTGGTATTAATTGGTCCTGATACAGCCAGTTTTGGGGAGATTTTTTCGGGAGTACTCAAAGACCTGGATAGAGCCTATCTCATTGGTGAAAATTCTGAGGGCAATGTTGAGGTTCTGCATATTTTTGATTTTTCAGATGGATCACGCGCCTGGATCGCAAAAGAATCCTTCCGACCTTTATTCAATCCCGGCTTGAATTGGGAAATCAACGGTGTGACTCCGCACAATTTTATAGAATCGGACTGGGATGAATTCACTTCCAATAATGATCCCCTGATATACAAAGCCCTGCAATATTTTGATGGTCTTGATTAATCACTCCAATGCTTTCAATACTTGAAAAAATAATCCTTCTAACACTACTGCTCTCATCAATCTTTTTTGCTTCATATGTAGCAATCAGGATCATAAAAATTGTAGGACGGGGGAGAGGTTCTCCTCATTGGAACCTATCGGGGAAAGGAGTACTGAAAACATCGGCTCAATTAATCTCTTTGAAAACAACATTTAATTTACGAAAAATCACCAGTTTTTTCCATGCCCTGATTGCCTGGTGTTTTTTGTATTATCTGGTTGTAAACATCGTTGATATTGCTGAGGCACTTATACCAGATACCTATTTTTATTCCAGTTCGAATATTTGGAATCCATTCCGATTCGGGGCAGATTTATTGAGTGTTTTAGCGCTTATTGGGATGATTGTTCTCTTGTTACGCAGGTTTGTTCTGAAACCCGATGAAATCACTTTCAGGGATAACATCCTGCTCCTCCCGGGCGCACTAAGGAAGATCAATCGCGACTCGGCAATTGTTGGATTCTTTATCTTGATTCATATTGGGGCGAGGTTCTTAGGTCAATCATTCCGGATCGCATTGAATGGATATGATCCCTGGCAGCCACTTGCTTCCATGGTCTCAATTAACTGGGCTGGGGTATCCGAATACAAATTGATAATTGCAATTCAGACGGCATTTTGGGTTTCCCTGGGCTCAATAATTCTTTTTGTGCCATATTTTTTATATTCAAAACATATTCACATTTTCTTTTCCCCGATAAATCATCTGATTCAACCGGTAAGACGTTCCATCGGTGAACTGGATAAACTAGACTTTGAAGATGAAAGCATAGAACAATACGGCGTAAGCCGGATAGAAGATCTGGGTTGGGAACAAATCCTTGACAGTTTTGCCTGTATTATGTGCAACCGTTGCCAGGTTGAGTGTCCTGCATATGAAACCGGTAAAGAACTCTCGCCGGCAGCCATGGAAATCAATAAACGCCTGTACTTAAACAAGGAAGGACGCCGAATATCTCGAGGTGATCCCAGCCTGAAGAGGCTTGTTGAATTTGCAATCACAGAAAATGCGATCTGGGCCTGTACAACATGCGGCGCATGTATCAAAGCTTGCCCTGTCAACAATGAACCCATGCGGGATATCCTGGATATCCGGAGGTCGCTCGTTCTAATGGAAAACAACTTCCCGGAACAACTGCAGGTAATTTTTCGCAATCTCGAGAGAAACAAAAATCCATGGAATATCACTCCCTCAGAACGATTGAATTGGGCAAATGGTCTGCCAATAACAACCATCAAACAGAATAGCGATCCGGATGTGCTCTGGTGGGTTGGATGCGCACCTGCTGCGGATTACCACGCCCAAAAAACAGCGCGAGCCTTCTTGAAGATTCTGACAACAGCAAACATAAACTACGCAGTCCTGGGAGAGCTTGAAAATTGTACGGGAGATTCTGCCCGAAGAGCTGGAAATGAATACTTATTCTCTGAGATGGCTGCGGAGAATGTAGAGATATTGAACAGCATCTCACCTATACATATCGTAACGACCTGTCCTCACTGTCTGCACACACTTAAAAATGAATATCCCGCCTTCGATGGCAATTACAGGGTTTCACACCACACAGAATTTATCGATAATTTAATAAAATCAGGCCAGCTGAATCTGAAAAAACGAACCGAAATAATCACTTACCACGATCCATGCTACTTAAGCCGCCACAATAAAATAATTGATCCACCGCGTCACACCTTATCAGATATTTCTGGCGAATACGTTGAGATGCCAAGAAATAAAATTCGATCATTTTGCTGCGGAGCAGGCGGGGCTCAGATGTGGAAAGAAGAAGAAGACGGAACAGAGAGAGTAAGTTCGAACCGTTTCCGGGAGGCAGAATCCACGAATGCAGATATCACGGCTGTAAGCTGTCCTTTTTGTATGATCATGCTATCTGATGCTGCCAAGGAAAATAGATCGGAAATGCAGTTGTTTGATATTGCTGAGATCATCGCTACGCAAATTTAGAACAGATTGATTCGCAGCCAGACCAATCAACTACGCTCGAATTACCCTTAGCTCTCTCAAATTTCAGCAGACTATCATTGCAATTCTTTTCCAGGTAAGGGATAAATATCCCCTGGTTACACCGCTTATGTCACCCTGCAGATCTGCTTCATTCCAACCCTCGACCACAGCGGATGATAATTGAGATCACATTCATGGATGATGGCATTAATCCTCTCCCAAGGAAAAAGGTCAAAAAAGGGCGATATAATCCTATATTGAAATCAAAAATGGTTTTGATCTTCAATATACGAACATGAACAAATTTTATTTGCTCCATTATTAATTAATTCTTTCTATTGTAGGATATGACCCAAACATACCCAAAAGAAATACAAACAACCCGAATTGATGCTGATATGGTTCTCGCAGATTACCAGCTTGCTTACACCAGCCGGCAGGTAAGCCTGATTGGTAGAAGGGAGGTGATGAGCGGTAAAGCGAAGTTTGGTATTTTCGGAGATGGCAAGGAATTAGCCCAAATTGCGATGGCAAAGGTGTTTAAAAAGGGCGATTTCCGCTCTGGTTATTACCGGGACCAGACTTTCATGTTTGCGAAAGGTATGCTGGCATTCGAGCAGTATTTCGCCCAGTTGTATGCCCACTCCGATGAAACTGCCGATCCTTCATCTGCCGGAAGGCAAATGAACAACCATTTCGCAACCCGCACAATTGACCAGAATGGGAACTGGAAAAATCTCACCCAATTATATAATTCGTCAGCAGATGTATCTCCGGTAGGATCTCAAATGCCGCGCCTGGTGGGGCTGGCATATTCATCAAGACTGTATCGTGAACTGGATGAATTAAGGATATTCGAACAGTTTTCAAACTGTGGGAATGAAGTTGCTTTTGGAACAGTCGGCAATGGGACCTGCGCGGAAGGCATGTTCTGGGAATCCGTGAATGCCATAGGCGTGCTCAAATCCCCCGCGATCATTACTATTTTTGATGACGGATATGGGATCTCTGTTCCGAATGAATTTGCGCTTCTAAAACAAAATATCTCCGGACTACTTAGTGGATTCAAGAGAGAAACACAAGATGAGGCTGGGTACGAGATCTTTATCGTGCCGGGATGGGATTATCCCAATCTTCTGGATACTTTCAGGAAAGCCGAAAATGTAACCCGTTCAAATCATACCCCATCCATTATTCATGTTACTGATGTTACTCAACCCCAGGGTCATTCTACTTCCGGAAGCCACGAACGTTATAAATCCCCTGAGCGAATTAAATGGGAAATGGATTTCGACTGCATCTCCCGTTTCAGAGAATGGATATTGTCCAACGAAATATCTTCACCTGTTGAGCTAGATACAATTGAAGAACACGCAAAAATTGAGGCGGAAACTGCCCGGATGAAAGCATGGGAGGCATATTCCAATCCAATCATAGCTGAAAAGAGAGCAGTTGAGGAGATTATCGAACGGATGATCAGGACCTCCTCTCATCAGGTTGAGTTATCCAGTCTGAGGAGCGAATTAGAATCATTAAGAACCCCGTATAGAAGAGATATCATGGCTGCTATGCAAAAGGCCCTGGTAATAACCAGGGAGGAGGGGAGTCAAGCCAGGCAGAATCTGCTTGAATTAGAAAACAATTACGGGACAGAATTCCACATACAATACGATTCCCATCTATACAGCGAACATAATGACTCCGCATTGAAAGTCAAGGTTATCGAACCAATCTATTCAAGTTATTCCAAATTGGTCAATGGATTCGAAATTTTAAACGCATGTTTTGATGCTGCTTTAGATCGTGATCCAAGAGTGAATATATTTGGCCAGGACGTTGGCATTCTGGGGGGAGTGAATCAGGCACTGCGTGGATTACAGGAAAAATATGGGGAATTACGAGTTTCGGATACAGGAATTAGAGAATTAACCATCGTCGGGCAGGCGATCGGTATGGCGATGCGGGGATTACGCCCAATAGCCGAATTACAATATCTGGATTATTTGATTTACGCCCTTCAGATTATGTCAGATGATCTCGCTACCCTGCGCTGGAGGACCAAAGGCGGGCAAAAGGCTCCTGTTATCATCCGCACAAGAGGTCACCGGCTTGAGGGGATCTGGCATTCCGGTTCCCAACTGGCGGGTATTATCAACCTTGTACGCGGGATGTATGTCATCGTCCCAAGAAATATGACCCAGGCGGCTGGGTTTTACAACTCTCTATTGAAGTCTGAGGAACCCGGTTTGATCATCGAAGTATTGAATGGCTACCGGATTAAAGAGACTATGCCGGATAATATCGGTGAGTTTTGCCTTCCTCTGGGAGTACCGGAAATCATACAGCCCGGTAATGACATCACACTGGTAACATACGGGGCGATGTGCCGGATCGTTATAGAAGCCTCGCATTCCCTGAATAATATCGGTATCAAACCAGAAGTAATTGATGTGCGCACTTTACTCCCATTTGATAGAAAGGGCATAATTATTGAATCCTTGAAAAAAACCGGCCGGATTGTGTTTATAGATGAAGATGTGCCTGGAGGTGGCACTGCATATATGTTACAAAAGATCGTTGAGGAACAGGAAGGTTTTTACTGGCTGGACTCGAAGCCCCATACGATTACAGCCACAGCCCACAGACCTGCTTATGGCTCAGATGGTGATTACTGGTCAAAACCAAACCAGGAGACAATTTTTAAAATTGTCTACGGGATTATGAACGAAGTTGATCCAATTAGATTTCCCGACATTTTTTCCTAATTACCTATGCATTTCCAAATTTCTACAAAAGCAAGAATTTTTTTGAAGGATACCTGATTTCGGAGAAGAAATGCCTGAACAAGTATTGATGCCCCAGCTTGGTGAATCTGTTGTTGAAGGTGAATTGACAAAATGGCTCAAACAACCCGGGGAATGGATAAACGAAAATGAGCCGTTGTTTGAGGTTAATACCGACAAGGTAGACACAGAGTTGCCCAGCCCTGCATCGGGATATCTGCTCAAAATCCTGGTTCAGGAAGGTACAACGGTCAATGCGGGGACACTCCTGGCATGGATCGGAGAAAAAGATGAGCAAATCCCGATTTCAATAGGGGCGATGAAGGAAGCGACTGCAATTGAAACTGAGAAATCTGATTACCCGATTCAAGAGGCAGTGATTGATAAAACGCCTGTAAGTCAAATAAAAGACCCGACGGATGAAAGAAGAATTGGATTTGTATCACCTGTGGTCACAAGAATCGCCAGTGAACACAATGTCGAACTAGCCCGGGTTAAGGGAACCGGAAGGGAAGGCCGCATCACAAAAGAGGACATCCTGAATTATATAGAAGTCCGGGCTACAACAAGTCCCCCTGAAAAGGAAAGTGGTTATCTACCCCTGACTCCGGTCAGGCGGATCATCGCCGAGCACATGGTTCTAAGCAAACTAACTTCACCCCACGTGACCACAGTTATGGAAGTTGATATGAGCGCTGTGCTCGCCCACCGGGAAGCCAATCAAGAAACCTTCAAGAGTGCAAACCGAAAATTAACCATAACTGTTTACCTCGTTGCAGCGTCTGCAAAAGCACTGAAAACTCACCCTATAGTAAATTCATCATGGAATGAAAAGGGGATAAGTCTCCATCAGGACATCAATATTGGTGTCGCGACCTCTCTGGAAGATGAAGGCTTGATTGTCCCGGTGATCAGAAACGCGAATGTTTATTCTCTCTTTGACCTGGCTCAAATGGTTAATAATCTTGCTAGAAAGGCTCGCAGCAAGAATTTGAGCCTGGATGACGTAAAAGGCGGTACATTTACAATAACGAACCATGGGGTAAGCGGCTCCCTATTCGCAACTCCAATCATCAACCAGCCGCAATGCGCCATTCTGGGAGCAGGCATCGTCCAGAAAAGGGTGGTCGTAATTGGTGATGCAATCGCCATCCGGCCAATGGCATACCTTACTCTGACATTTGACCACCGTATCCTCGATGGGGCTATTGCAGATCGATTTCTAAAATATATCGTCGATACATTACAGAATCCCTGGGCTTGATGGATAAAATAAGAGTCTTGCTGGTTGACGACCATACGTTATTCAGGGAGGGTATTCGGTCCCTATTAAAATCTCAACCCGATATCAAGATCATTTCCGAAGCGGAAGATGGTCACACAGCCGTAAAGATGGCACTGGATTTGGACCCGGATTTAGTGCTAATGGATATAACCATGCCGCTTCTAAATGGTCTGGATTGCGCCCAAAAAATTAAGCGAAAAAAACCTGAAATTCAGATCCTGATACTCACAATGCATGAAAACGAAGAATATATTAGAAATGCGTTGGCTTTTGGTGCTTCTGGTTACATCCTAAAAGATGCCTCTGCCGAGGAATTGATTACGGCAGTGAGATCTGTCCACCGCGGTGAATTAGTATTGTCACCAGCAATAACGAGCCTGGTCGTCTTGAATTATCTTCGCTGGGGAGATTCATATAACCAGGACAGCACGGAATTCCTCAGCCCCAGAGAGAGAGAAGTGCTTCAATTAATTGCCGAAGGCCACACCAACAAACAAATCGCTGAAATATTATGTATCTCAATTAAGACTGTTCAGGCGCATAGAACCAACCTGATGTCAAAGTTAGATTTGCACGATAAGGGGGAATTAATCAAGTACGCAATCCAGAAGAAGATCATCGAAGTTTAAAAGACCCACCAGTCGAAAAAGTAATCTCTTAAGAATTGGGGTCTGTTTTTTGATTTTTTAAGGTGCGCGCCCTATTTTTAATAATTTTAGATCGCCAGCCATATTTTTCGGATATGTTTTCATATATAATAGTGATATATTTCACGATGTCTTAGGCGCTTGTTAACACGGGTCCTTTACTTTGAGGTGAAAAATGTTCCGTTCCCGTTATCGTTTATATATTCTCTTCCTTGTTGGAACAATAATATTAGTTCTTCTCGGTCTATTTACACAACATGGGCGTGCATTTGCCTACCTTTCCAACCGGGATGAAAACCCTCAACAATCTAAAATTTCAGACCTGAACGAACTCAGGTCAAATATTCTCATTGCTGCTGAAATTCCCGAAGGAAATGAAATCCCTTCAGCTGGCAAAGACCCATGCTTACACTGTCATGTCATTGGAGAATTCAGCGGCATCTGGACGCCGATGGCTCGTTGGGTTCTTTTCGGATCGATGGGATTGATTTTTATTTTAGGGATATATCGAAGCACAAGTGTGTGGAAAAACAAAACTCCGTGGAAACCGATCTCTCGGCGGGCGGTGGATTGGGTAGACGATCGCTATGAGATTTCAGAACCTCTATCGAAGGCTTTGAAAAAACCAGTTCCAAATTATGCCACCCGTTGGTTTTACTGCCTGGGTGGGATAACCGGTTTTCTATTTGTAGTACAGGGTATTACTGGAATTATGCTGGCATTTTATTACAACCCAACCATTGAGGCGGCATATTCCAGCATCCTTTATATCGAATCTCAGGTCCGCTTTGGTTCACCAATTCGTTTCATCCATCACTGGTCAGCAAATGGAATGATTTTGATGTGTGTCGCCCATATGTTGAGGGTTTTTATTATGGGAGCATATAAAAATCCGCACGAACTTAACTGGATCAGCGGGGTGTTACTGTTTATCCTGACACTTGCATTTGGCTTTACAGGTTACTTACTTCCATGGGATCAACGAGCATTCTGGGCTACAACTGTTGGCTCTGAAATCGCTGGAAGTATCCCCGTTATCGGAGAGCTTGCGCTGGTGTTTCTCAGAGTTGGCTGGAATGTCACCCAGCAAACTCTCAGTCGATTTTATGCCCTGCACATACTTCTCCTGCCAATTTTTACTGTGATATTTATGGGTCTGCATTTCTTAATGATACGCCGGCAGGGCGTAGCCAAACCGCTGTAATTCCAGGAGTAAGAAATGTCTTCAGACGAACAATATAACAAAGAAACAATACCGTTTTATCCGGATCATATCCGAACTGAATTTTATGTAACCCTAGCAGTATTTGCACTCATACTGGTCGTTGGTATAGTCGGTTGGTACTCGCCTTTAGGATTAGGACAACCTGCTGATCCGATGGATACTCCAGATCACGTCAAACCCGAATGGTATTTCCTTTCACTTTATCAATTACTGAAATATATCCCCAAGAATATCGGGGCTGTCGCGCCTGCTATCGCTGTGATTATCATGTTTGTCTGGCCTTTTATCGATCGTAAACCCGATAAAACCAGAGGCGCTTATCGAAACAGGTTGATTTTTTCATTTGTGATTATATTAATACTGGTAGGCTTGACCATCTGGGGAGAATTGAGTTGACCGAAAAACAAATCACACGAGAAGAATTCCTAAATCTCGGTAAAAAGCTGCTTACCGTGACAGGATTGGCTGTGATCTTCGCACCTGTAGTGGCATTTTTCTTTCCGGCAAAATTAGAAGAAATACCTGCTGAACCTGTTTCAGCCGGATCAGTTGATGAGTTCCCTGTAAACACAAGCAAAACAATCCGGTTCGGACGTTATCCGGCTATTGTAATCAATCTTCCCGAAGGTTTCCGAGCATATTCGGCAGTTTGTACTCACTTTGCCTGTATAGTTAAATGGGATCCTAAGCTAAATGAAATTGTGTGTCCATGTCATGAAGGTTATTTTAATCCGCTTGATGGTTCCGTCATCTCTGGACCGCCGCCTTCACCCCTTCATCCATTATCAATTGATGTGATAAACGACCAGGTTCTTGTGGGAGCGTTTGAATGACATCCCAAACCAGTACTCCGGAGATTTCAAAGGGCATTTCCACAATTTCCGGAAATATCAACCGGACGATTAAACAGGGTTTACCGCGTATCAGGAATTTATTCAACAACGCCATTCTTCAGAAGCGTGTTTTTGAAAAAATATATCCTGGCATAATGCATGCTCTAATTTTCTGGGGCGTAACTATTCAAATAATTGGCACAGCTATTAATCTCATGCAGATGGCCTTATTTATTCCATTTGTCGAACTGCCATTTCCAAGAGGAACAGCATATCTCATCTACGAGCTGTTAATGGATTTAGCCGGGATTGCAATACTGATTGGAGTAACTATGGCTGTATTTCGGCGGTTTGTGATCAGGCCAAAATCGCTCCCTACCAGGTGGGACGATATATATGCCCTGATCCTGTTGGCTGTAATCCCCATCATTGGTTTTACTCTGGAGGCTTCCCGGATAATCTCAGCAAACCCTTCCTGGTCAAATTGGTCACCTGCTGGGAATGTATTATCAAAAATAATGTTGAGCATTGGGTACAATCCGCAGGCAGCAACGCAGTTGCACTCCACTCTGTTCTGGACTCTACGCTGCACTTGGCCTTTTATTTCTGGTCAGCGTTCCTTTTACCAAACTCAGGCATCTTATCGCAACTCCGCTTAATATTTTTATGTATCCCGACAGGAAAAATGGTGAATTGGAGACTATCGAGGACATTGAAGAAGTTGAAACGCTTGGCGTCGGCAGAATTAATGAATTCACCTCCTCCCAACTCGTTTCAATAGAAGCCTGTCTCCAGTGTGGAAGATGCGAAGAAGTTTGTCCTGCAACGATAAGTGGATCATCTTATTCACCACGTGGAGTTATTCAATCACTCAGGGATATTTTACAATCCGACCTGGTCAAATCCAATGGGAACCATACTCAACACCTGATCAGTGATTCTTTGCCAGAAAATCTTGCCTGGGCATGCACCACCTGCGGAGCATGTATAGCAAAATGCCCAGCATTTGTAAACCCAGTAGATGAGATTATCGATCTTCGCAGGTACCAGGCTCTGACAACCGGAAAATTACCAAAGAGTATTGGCGATACACTACGCAATTTTGAGAGAAATGGAAATCCCTGGGGTCTCCCACCTGAACAGCGTACAGTCTGGAACAATGGACTTGACATTCGCGAATTGAGTAAAGGCGATGAAACAGACATACTGCTCTTCCTTGGCTGCGCTTTTTCTCTGGATGACCGCAATATTAAAGTTACTCGTTCATTTATAAACCTTCTTAAAAAAACAGGGGTTGAATTCGCTATCCTTGGATTGGATGAAGTTTGCTGCGGTGAAACAGCCCGAAGAATGGGCAATGAATATCTCTTTCAGGTGTTTGCAGAACAGAACATTGAAGCGTTTTCAGCCGTAAAATTCAATTGCATTGTGACCCAATGCCCCCATTGTTTTAATACAATAAAAAACGAATATCCAAAATTAGGCGGCGATTTTCAAATTCAGCATTACACTGAATTTCTGGCTGGTCTGCAGGATTTCGCCCAGCCTGCCACAGTAGAAGGTAATGGGGAAAGCCAAAGCGTTACTTACCACGATTTATGTTACCTGGGTCGCGTAAACCAAATTTACGACCAACCCAGAAGGTTACTAGAGAATTCGAATTCAGGAATTATCGAAATGAGGCGCAACCGTAAAGACAGTTTTTGCTGTGGAGGTGGAGGAGGTCAGATGTGGATGGAAACTGATGTGGAGGCACGCATAAATCATGAAAGGCTAAAGGATGTGCTTGCTACCCAAGCAGACCTGATTGCAACCGCCTGCCCTTATTGCCTCCTCATGTTTGATGATGCGATCCGTTCAAAGGGAATTACGGGTGATGTTCAGGTGATGGATATCTCTGAAATACTGGAATTGAAATTAATGAATAAAAGGTTATCTCCTTAATGGCTTAAAATAGCACAAACATTCGCATGTAAAGATTTATAAAAAATTTTTTCAGACGGCTGAAGAATTAATGGAAATATACTGGGCAGTAAGGACAAACGGAAATCCCATTGGTGCGGTTCAGGAAATTGTGCTGAATTTCTGGGAACAATTAAATCTGGAAGCGATGATTGTCCCCATTGAAAGTGCCATAAACAAAATACCAAAAGCAACGGTAGTCCTGAACACTGACTTTATAAAAAACCTGAATCCATTCAAGCCGGTTATGGCAGATAATTCTGCAAAACTGGTTCCTGAGTTTATAAATAAATTCCAGGATAAAAAATTGGGTGTAATCCTGCGACCTTGCGAAATGAATACCCTGATCGCTTCGTCAGATATTGGTGGGTTTTCTTTACATAATGTATTTACAATCTCATTTGACTGCCTGGGGACATTACCGGTTGCAGATTATTTATGGAAGATAGAGCACAAACCGGCTAATAGTTATTGTTATCAAAAATTCCTTCAATTTTCGCGAACAGGGGGGAATACTAACTTACCGCAACCGGCCAGCCTGCCAGATATGCAGCAAGCCAGATGCAAACCGCGCAGACCTGAACATCAATATTTTCGGTCTGCCTGTACGCAAAGTCTTATTAATCAAGAATAACGGTCTCGATAAAACCACCCATTTGAATTTTAAAAATCTTTCATACGAAAAGGTAGAACCAGCACTGGTTGATCAGCACAGAAAAACTTCTTCCCGAATAGTCGAACGCAATTCAAGTACTTTTTTCCGCATTGTGAGGGCTTTAGAACAAATCTTACCGGGCAATATCGATGAATTAATCAGCCAATTCAGACAATGCGGACACTGCCAAACTATCAGTGACATCTGTCCAGTATGCAGTCTGCAATTACAAAAAAATGAGAATATTCAAGATATACCACGGCACGACTTGATCCGCTGGTTGGTGTCATGTTCAGGATGCGGTATGTGCGAATCTATCTGCCCCGAACACCATTCATTGAATTTGATATTTAAATATATCCGCAGTCGCATGCAAGAAGAGAACTCACTGCTAAATAATCTCAAATCTAAAAATGATTTTCTGATTTAAGAATATCTTCGGGGGAAATTTAAAACCGGTTTGAAATAAAAACCTTGTCCATGTATTAAGAAATCCCCAGCATGGTAAAATCTTGGGATAACTGCAGGGTAAATCAGCCCTGAAATACCACCCACAGTAAGGAGATTGTAATGAGTGAGTACGATGTCGTGGTAATCGGCGCCGGACCAGCCGGCTATGTATGTGCTATTCGTTCATCCCAGTTAGGATTAAAAACTGCTGTCGTCGAAAAAGAGTGGCTAGGAGGTGTTTGCCTGAATGTAGGTTGTATTCCTTCAAAGGCTTTACTTAAAAACGCAGAAGTTGCAGATATTCTTCGCAATCGGGGAAAGGAATTTGGATTTTCTTTTGATAACCTTGAGTTGGACTACAGCTCTGCAGTTAAGCGAAGTCGAAAAGTTTCTAATCGATTGACTAAAGGCGTTGGCTTTCTCATGAAAAAGAACGATGTTGATGTAATTATGGGATCTGCCAGAATTAACGCAAAAGATACAATAACCGTTACAAACAAAGATGGTGAAACATCACAAATAAAAACGAAAAATATTGTGATTGCATCAGGAGCAAGCGTTTCCTTACTCCCTGGTTGGGAAGTGGATGGAGAAAAAATCCTAACTTATTTAGAAGCCATTACTCAGGAAACAGTACCTGGTTCAGTGATTATTATTGGAGGGGGAGCAATTGGTGTTGAATTCGCAACGATATGGAATGCATACGGCGTAAACGTTACGATCGTTGAAATGCTGCCCACTCTCCTTCCACTTGAAGATGAAGAAATTGGGAAAGAGCTGGAAAAAGAATTAAAGAAACGAAAAATCGATATTCTCACAGGACACAGAGTTGAAAAAATAAATAGAAATGATGATTATGTAGAGGTCCTTGTCAGTAATGAAGAAGGACAGCAGGTTTTAAAAGCTAACCAGACTTTGGTGGCAATTGGCTTTACTCCAAACAGCAAAGAACTCGGGCTAGAGGAACTTGGCATTGAAACCGATCAACGCGGCGCAGTTATAATCGATGAAAAAATGGGAACCAATGTACCTGGTATTTGGGCAATTGGGGATGTAACTGCCAAATTGATGCTTGCCCATGTCGGCTCAGCCCAGGGAATTGTCTGTGCTGAAAATATCGCCGGCGTTGAAACGATAAAATTGGATTATGAAATGATGCCGCGGGCAACCTACTGCAGTCCGCAGGTCGCTTCATTTGGTTTAAATGAAAGCCAGGCGATTGAACGAGGATACACTGTTAAAACCGGTCGATTTCCATTCCAGGCGAATGGAAAAGCGCTTGGTATAGGGGAAGGTAAAGGTTGGGTCAAAATTATTTGTGACGAAAAATATGGAGAAATCCTGGGGGCCCATATGATCGGACCAGAAGTGACAGAACTCCTCCCAGAAATTACAATATCACGAATGATGGAATTAACTACGAACGAAATCGCCCGGAATGTGCACGCCCACCCGTCCTTGAGTGAGGCGATCATGGAGGCAGCCCATTCCGCAGAAGGTCATTCGATCCATATTTAGAACCACAATCCTTACATTCCAAATAAATATTTTTTCAAGACAATAGGCAAGGAACATTAAATCTCATTAATAAAACGCCCGGCATTCAATAATATTGAGTGCGTAATTCAATTTATTCCAATACTGGCTGGGTTCTATTTTAAAATCCTATGAAAACACCAAATTATGGACATTAAATAATGATATTTAGCACAATATTCCTCAATAATTTGTGAATAATATTGATGTTTTTACTATAATACTTGAAATAATTAACGAAAAATGATATAATTTTCCATTCCTAACCTTTCTGTTCTTTTCCAGCCTAATATGCCCATGAATAAACTAATAAATGACCGATTCCTAGAAGCCATTTCCGAAGAAAAAGAAGACAGCATAGCCCTATCCAGGCTGGTTGATTTCGGCAGAAAGCAGGGATACGTTACCTTCGATGACATCCTCACCTATTTTCCACAGGCGGAAAAAGATTTTGATCGCATTGATGATGCTTTTGAGGTGTTGAATATCACTGGGATCCCATTTGCTGATGAGACAGAGATTATCTATCCTTCAAAAGAAGTTCCGGTCGAGGAGGAACCTGATATTACAGACTTTCTGGCCAATGTCGATATAGATGATACGATAGGCCTTTACATGAAAGAAGCAACACGTGTCCCACTCCTTACAGCAGAAGAAGAAATTGAACTTGCTCAGCGAATAGAACTAGGTAGGATGTCACGAGAGGAACTGGCGAAGGGTAATGTCAGTCCCACCAGAAGAAAAGAACTACGGCACTTGATCGAAGATGGCTGGGAAGCCCGCGAACATCTCATAATAGCCAACTCCAGACTTGTAATAAGTGTAGCAAAAAAATATATGGGTAGAGGAGTTCCATTCCTTGATTTAATTCAAGAAGGTAATATTGGTCTTATGAGAGCAGCAAAAAAATTTGATTACCACCGTGGGTATAAATTCAGCACTTATGCAACATGGTGGATCAGGCAGGCAGTAACCCGTGCTCTTGCTGACCAAAGCCGGACAATCAGAGTCCCGGTGCATATGGGTGACCAGATCAGCAGAATGCTTCGGGTACAACATCAACTGCAGCAACAATTAAGCCGTGATCCAACAATTGAAGAACTGGCTGAGAACCTGGATGTGGCTCCGAAAAAAGTCGAAAATATGATTAAAGTCGCCAGACGCCCCCTCTCTACAAATGCCAATTGGTGATGAAGAGGAGGATGTCTTAGGCGATTTTATTGAAGATAGTGAATCTGATCCTCCAGATGAATCAGTATCGTTCAACCTGCTACGGGAACATCTAGATAGCCTCCTGGATCAGTTACCGCCCCGGGAAGCCAGAATTCTTCAGCTTAGGTATGGATTGATTGATGGAGAAATACTAACTCTTAATGAGGTTGGGCGAAAAATGGGGGTCACCCGTGAAAGAGTCCGCCAAATCGAAGCGCAGGCTTTAAGCCGATTGAGAAGCAAAGGGATATACCGGGAGCTGCATGCATTTATTGAAACTTAATTGCTCCCACACACCATTTTCTGATAAAAACCTTCCGCCTTCTTCATAACACTTTCATATTCCGCATTTTCCATAATTAATTTAAGGTTTATGGTCCTGGCTGTTTCATATAGATCATCATTGTTGATTGCAGTTAGAATCCCACTTGCCAATTCATCTGGATCAATTGGATTAAAAAGAATGCCATTCAGCCCTGGTTCAATCCACTCTCTGATCGACTCAATATCACCCACAACAGGCAAACAACCAGATGCCATCGCTTCTAACAATGTGTTTGGAGTTCCATCATGAGTGCTTGGCGATACAAAAACCCTGCATTTACGGTATAAATCCGCCATTTCGGGTCTGGATAGCCTGGGCATCAAATTTACACTTTCACCGATATCCAGTGTTTTAACCCATTTAATGGCGCTTGAGACATTTTCCATGGATGGACAAATAAATTCAACCTGCGGATTTTCCGCAAGCACAACCGGAATTGCTTTGAAAAATACATCGTTGCGCACATAAGCCCGAAATCCGCGCGGATTAATAACCCTTAGACGGGATATATTGTCCATTTCTTGCTTTACATTATGTAATTTCTGAATGTGGTTATGTTTACGGATTTGAACTGAAGGTTCAGCAGGGTAAAAATGATCTAACTGCACACCCCCGTTACCAGGTAGTACGATGCTGGGTTTCGATTTGTTATAACCCAATTGATATGCAAGCCTGATATCCCGTTTACAATCTGCATGCAAACCATCCATTTTCTTGAGAACTTGCTTCGTGTATTTCATCATTATGTGAGTCGATTTTGCATGCAGAGTGAAATCATTCCCCCATATTGAAACCAGACGGGGTGTATCTGTTTCCGCCATGGAGAGCACCATACCTTCAAAAGGAATTCGCATCGCATGTATCAGGTCAGGTTTAATCCTATTAATGTGATCGGATAATTTTTGAGCTGCAGATTTAAGAGTAAAAGGACCGAACCATTGCCTTATATGCGTACGTAGAGTTACAGCTGAATCACCCGGGATTTTGTGACGATTTTGATGTCCCTGGTGATTCGCCCCTTTTCTTGAGAAAGCATTGCTAAACGCAATTGGTATAACAGAAACTGAGGTAAATCGATGGTTGAAATCCCCGGGATAAGATGATACCAGGTGAACTTCAAAATCTCTTTCGAGAAAGTAATCTATCCAGTTTAATGCGATTGGGGAACGCCCATCAACAACAAATAGCAGACGCATAATACTCCCGGTAACTCATCAATGCATCACACTTAATAAGGTTTCAATAAAAACCTCAGACATACATTCAATATTTATTTTTTCCTTAATCATCATAAATGCATTTTTACCCATGCTACGGAGCCTGGCATCATCTGAGAGTGCGATTGTAAGAGTATCAATCAACTCCTCCAAATTACCAGGTGCGACTAGCCAACCATTGTTTTCCCCGATTAAATCTGATTGTGTTCCATCCCCTTCAGCCATGATCACCGGTAGACCAAATGTCATTGCCTGCTGCGCTGCTAATCCGCCGGTACCTGGAAGAACAAACAAATCCGCTTCCAAAAAATATCTCTGCAGTTCTTCCCCCATAAGTGCGCCTGGAAAAACCGTTTCTGGATAGATTTCCTTAGCCAGATTGATACACTTCTCCCTTTCTGGTCCATCGCCAATAATTACTAGCGATGGTTTGATTTCATCCGGTAATTTCGAACAAGCCCGAATTAGATTATCAATCCTCTTCCTTGGTTGAATCCTGCCGATAAACAATACAGAAAGAAGCTTGTTCGGAGCCCTGACCCGCTGAGGGCAATCTCCGGAAGGAGCGTGAGAGACCGCATTAGTTGCAATATATATTCTGTCAGCCGGAACACATGATTTGCGGTATTCTTGAGCTCCTTTGGAACTGTATGCAATTATCGCATCTAGATTCCTTAAGAATTTTTCCCTTAATCTCCTTCTGACATTTGAGAAATACCCGGTAATTTCCGGCGTGCCCAACCCCCAACCAACAACTTTTCTGTCATGCTGGTGCATCCAATTAATTGCACTTTTTGTATTCATATAGCGGGGATTAGCTTCGATTATCAGTACATCTGGCTGCCAGTTTTTTAACCACTTGATTAACCCACCTTGCCAGCACAAATAAAATTTTGAATTTGGATTAAACAAATGGTAATTCCTTCCTCTGGTGAATTGAGCCTTCTCCAAATTCCTCCATACATTAATACCCTCATCTGGTTGAGGTTCTCCTGCAAAAATACTCAAACCTCCCTCACAATAACCCGCCAATTCGTCAAAGAATTCATTCCTGTAAAAAGGCAAAACTCTTTGTTGAACGCCAACTTTTCCTGGGAACGTTTTCATTTCGCCTTAATTGGGATTTTCAGCAAGTATATGTGATTTCCAGCCAAGTCCATCAGGTGAATGTATAAGCGAGTATCCTTGCGTAATCTGATATATTTTATACCCGGCATCCTGCAGGATTTTCCAGGAAACACTCGCCGCCTCAGGGCCATGGAGTTCCAATAAAATTAGCGGTTTGACCTGGTTTAAAACCATTTTCATTCCGCCTAAAGCGATCAATTCCCCACCTTCAATATCAATTTTTATCAGATCAGGTTCTGGTTTCTTTCCGGTAAATACATAATGATCAATAAATGTACCTTCAACGGATATTTCCCTCTGATATATAAAATTCTGCCTGCCAGCAGAACCCATTACTTTACCCGTTCCTGTGGAAGGACCGATTAAAAATTCAACCTTATCTTCTTGATCAATAACTGCTTTGGGTACAATTTCAATATTTTTATATCCTGGATTTAGAGATAGGTTTTCTTCAATTCTAGCAACATTCTCAGGCAGGGCCTCGAATGCATACACCCGCCCGGTTTCAGCAACCAATTTTGAAAACAAAAGACTCAGGTAACCTATATTGGCTCCCAGGTCATATACAACCATACCCGGGGATACTTTCTGTTTGATAACATCCTGCAGTTCGCTTTCGTACGTCCCCAACCAGTAATCCTTCTCAGACTTTAGATATAAGGATAATCTAGCGCCTGTTAATTCTCCAGAAATCACCTCGACGGTTGTTTTTCCCTCTGGAACAAAACGATTTACACCACTCCTTAATAAATTGCTGAATAAACCTGTTTTATAAATGCTCAATTTCAGCGACATTGGCAAGATTTTCGCAGCTCGTTCGAAAGTATTAAAGAAAAATTTTGAACTCAATATCCAATCATCCTAACAGAATGTCTAGATAAGCATCCAGCATCATATCTAGTCCGAAAAAATTTACTGCTCTTTCTCTGGCGCCTGAACGGTATTTTTGTTGATTTTCCAACAGTTCAACAGCTCCGAACGTCAGCGCTTTTATATCCGGCGCCTCCAACCTCCACGAATCAGCGCCATAAGGAACAATCTTGCCTGAGTCAGATGTGACTAATTCGGGGAGCGCACCTGTATCAAACGATAATACTGGATTTCCACAGGCCATGGCTTCAATAACCGAATTAGGGCAGGCAGCATTAATATCTGATGAATATAAAAAATGGGCATTGTTATTTATTTCTGGAATTCTTTCTAATGGTAGCACACCCATCCAACTAACACATACCCGGTCTCCATAATTTCTCTCATTTAATTTAACCGTCCATTGTTTACGAACGTTTTCAGATAATTTACCCACGACTACAAGCTCAATCTTGTCAGTCAGTTCGGTTTTCTTGGTTTCCAACAGCATTTCTATCAAATTAACAGCAACTCCAAGTCCTGCTTCATACCCCCCCATTAAACTCCCTTCTACCAACAGTATCCTTGTTATATTATCCGGTCTTTTAATTGTTTCGATGGGCTTATATTGTTCCAGGTCTACCCCATTATGGATTACAACATCAGCCGCTTTAGTCGGGCTGCGGTTTTTCAACCACCAGTCCCGCACAAATTCACTCTGGTATATAATTGAATTTGCTATGTGTTCCCTAATAATGTATAGAATACGATTTCCATACTCTGCTCGCATAAAAAATTTTGGGTGAAAATCTCTAATATTCTTTCTGGCTTGCGCCCGGTGCAGCCAGTTTAAACCGTCTAATCTTTGAACGATTGGTATGCCCTTCCTGCGGGAACGGATCAAACCGGGGATGTTTTTCGTTCCCCCCACAACCAGAATTGATTGATATGGTCGGTCTTCCAGATTGTAAGTGATCTCAACCTTTCTGGCAGACAGACCTTTTGAAAACTTATTCTGAAATGTAACCATTCCCCCTACCCCATGCAGTTCTGGAAGGACACAAATCCGGTTAGAATTTTGAATAAAATTCAATCGATTGACTCCCGCTTCCCTACACAAATAGCTGGAATACCCGCCCATATTTCATTCTCACCGGTAGATTCCAGCAATACAGCATTAGCTCCGATGATAGAACCTCGTTTTACATTCAAAACACCCCTTTTACATAAAACTT
Organism: uncultured Chloroflexia bacterium; assembly: GCA_963793095.1. Classification (GTDB taxonomy): domain Bacteria; phylum Chloroflexota; class Anaerolineae; order Anaerolineales; family UBA4823; genus CAVWDI01. Next base: position 1,232,396 of record CAWBYY010000002.1, on the reverse strand, counting down.
TTGCGCCGGGAGATATGATCACATCATCCTCAATCACGATCCCTTCAAATTCCGAATGATTAATCGGTTTGTGGATATCCGCCCTACCGAGAGTAACACCAGGATAAATCCTAACACGATCGCCAATCTGGGTATTGGGATGCACGACAACTCCCACACCACCATGAGCTAACTCAAAATCGTCTCCAATGGAAACAGACAATGGGATTTCAACGCCGATTACTTTTAATAAATAATAGGAAAATCGACCCCAGATCGGATACACCCGCCCGTATACCAATTTTGTTGGAAAGTCTCGAGCCATAAAATTACATTTCCTACCTCATTTGAGCCCCCAATTTTATAATTTCAATACCTGTCTTTTTCCAATCATCAGTATCCCATCCATTAACCGTATCTAACAATATTCTAGAATCTGTTTGGGAAAACATTTCAAAAGGATCGATCGCCAGCAAGCTGGAGTGCGCAACCAGCAAAACAACTAATTTTGAACCCTGCACAGCAGATTGCCAGGTATCCATTAAGTGAATCCCTGGTAAATCCTTCTCAGTTATATATGGATCAAAAGCCTTAATAACCGCATTTCTATCAGATAATAACTGCCCTATTCTGATAGCGGGACTCTGGCGAATGTCATCAACATCTGGCTTATACGTCAACCCCAAAATTGCGATCTGTATACCACCAAAACTTTCCGAGTCAGAAATCCCCAGACATCGCTGGATAATTGTAACCACATAATAAGGTTGATTATCATTTACCTCACGAGCTGACCGTATTAAGGTAGCTTCCTCTGGAGCAGATTCAACCAAAAACCACGGATCAACGCCAATACAATGTCCTCCGACACCAGGTCCCGGTTTGAGTATATTTACCCGTGGGTGCCGGTTTGCGATTTCAATCGCCTCCCATACGTCAACCCCAAACTTGTCCGCCAGGCGGGCGAACTCATTTGCCAGGGCGATATTTACATCGCGCTGGGTATTCTCCATTAATTTAACCATCTCTGCTGTTGTCGAATCTGTTATTACAATTTCCCCTTCAACAAAAATTGAATACAAATCCTGGCCCGCTTCAGCAGATTTCAAGTCAATACCACCAATTACCCTGGCATTATGAATTAATTCATGGAGAATTTGTCCCGGCAGCACTCTTTCCGGCGAATATGCCAGCATAAAATCTGATCCGGATTTTAATCCAGACTTATCCAGAATAGGAGCTACTACATCGATCGTCGTTCTGGAGGAGAGGTTGATTCAAGAACAACAAGATTTTCAGGCTGCAGGAGTGGTACGATTGCCTCAGCAGCAGATTTGACAAACCTCAAATCTGCATGTTTATTCTCAAGAAAGGGCGTTGGCACAGCAATTATAAATGCATCGGCTTTTTCAGGCTCATGATTAATCTGCAAATTCTTTGATAAGAACGCTGTTTCTACTAAATTTCTCAAGCCTGGCTCAGCTATGTGCAAACCCCCATTCTGTAATGTGCTGACAATCTGCGGGTTCACATCAACACCAATAACATTCACTCCATGAGTAGCAAATGTGCAGGCTGTCGGTAAACCAATATAACCCAACCCGAGCACACATACCTTCCTGAAAATCACAGATTTCTCCTTCGTTCAATAATAAAAACAGTCCAATTATATAATCCAAACCGGATCAGTTCTCTGATATTTTAATAAATTTGATTATGCCATAGTAATCACCCCAAGGAAAGTGCACACCGGTTTTAGATTACAGGTTTCCTTAAATATCCGCAAGGCAACCTATGCGAATTTAACCCCTTACGCATACTTGACACAGAACATATGTTTGTGTTATATTATTTTTAGAACAAATAATCTGATTATTTATACAGCTCCCTGGAGTAACTTCAATGATGGCAAGAAAACGAATAAAAGGATTGAGCGAAAGACATAAACGTATTTTGAAAGTACTTGAATATTTTCAACAAAATATCGGATACCCACCCTCCATCAGGGAAATCTGCGATCAAGCTGATATTTCATCGACCTCTGTTGTGAATTATTATTTAGACCAGCTGCAGGAGATGGAATATATCCAACGCGAAGAGCGAGTGTCAAGAGGAATCCGCCTGCTCAAACCCCTCTCACAGGAAAAAACATCATTTTCCAGCCAACTTGCCACATCGAAAGATGCCTTTGTAAACGCCGGAACTTCCGTAAAAAGGAAATCCCTGGAGATCGGTCAGGCTATTGAAGAAATCCTGCATATTCCGGTTCTGGGAAGAATTGTTGCTGGTTCTCCAATGCCGGTACCTCCTTCAGATTTTTCTTATTTTGATGCAGAGAGTATGATAGACGTCGCAAGCAGCCTGCTGCCAACCAGGGAAGCTGGCTCAGACCTCTTTGCGTTGCAGGTCAAAGGAAATTCAATGATTGATGCGATGGTAAATGATGGCGATATAGTCATAATGAAACCTACCAGGGAAGCTTTGAATGGTGAACTCGTGGCTGTGTGGTTAAACGACCGGGATGAAACAACCCTAAAATATTTTTATAAAGAAAATGGCAGCGTTCGACTCCAACCCGCAAATCCAACCATGCAGCCAATTTTAATTAATGATCCTTCAATCATCGAAATACAGGGAAAGGTCATAATGGTGATTCGTCAAATTAAAGGTTAATAATCTGAAACCTTTTTAGAACTGCCGGTTAAAAGTGAAAAACCCGCCTAAAAAATTGGCGGGTTTTCTTAATAATTAATTTTAAACACTTGATATTGAGTGTTTTCTAAACGGGCTATTCCAGATTTATCGGAAAACTGTCCCTCTCAAGGTGCACTGCAATTATTATATGTATAACGCCATTGGCAGGCCGGACCCGGATATTGTACAGTTACGATCGCCCAATGGTACGTGCTATTTAATTTGAAATAACCGCTTTTTACCACGTTGCGCGGTTCACATCCCGCCTTTGACTGCGCAACCTGAACTGGTTCATTTGAAATACCATAAATTACTGCCTCCGGACTGTTTAGTATCGCACCAGAACCCTTAATTGCGCTCATTGAACCGGATAGTTGTGATAAAACCGGAAGACTGTCTGGATATTTTTCCTCAAGAATTGGATTAGGCACGGCTGCCATTAAGAAAGCACATAATACAACACTGGATAATATCAGGAAAAATGAGTTTTTCATCAGGAGGTCTCCAATATTGTGGGATGTATTCAAAATATTTTTTACAATCTAATTCTAGTTTGTCTTCTATTCCATGTCAATGACCAGGCGATTATACAACAATCCAAAGCAGTTTCAGTATTGCATACTTTTTAAATTTTCTGCTCAATTATCAAAAAAATAGCAGAATATTCTAAGCCTCTGTTGAGATGACTGCATAATGTATAATGAAATTTAGGCCATAGGTTACCTTGGTCAAATCAATTTCATGAAAAGGAAATATACAGATCTCATACGGACTGATGCACAGCGACGGGATGTTTCCTAAAGGAACGGTTACACTCCTCTTTGCCGATATAGAAGGTTCGACAAGATTGCTCGGTTTACTTGGGAAAAAGTACACAACCCTGTTATCAAATATAAGGGTAATCGTGCGCGAATGTATCACATACTGTAACGGGGTTGAGGTAGGCATGGAGGGAGATGGTTTTTTTGCAGTATTTCCACGTGCCGATGATTTTGTCGAATTTGCGGTTGCAATCCAGCAAAGAATTTCATCTTACAAGTGGCCCGATAGTGTATCTGTAAAAATTCGGATAGGCCTTCACACTGGGGAACCATGGGTTGAGAAGGAAGGCTATGTGGGGATGGATGTTCACAGGGCCGCCCGAATTTCAAACCTTGGGCATGGAGGGCAAATATTGCTATCGGAAACTACTGCCGCCTTAATGCGTGATGAACTTCCTAAAGGGATCAAGATGATAAACCTCGGGCGGTTTTATTTGAAGGATTTCCAAAAACCAGAGAACATACACCAGTTAGTAATTCCGTACCTCCCTTCAGAATTCCCACCTCTGAAATCATCACGGGATAAGGTCGAAGGAAGAGATATATATATTCCAAGTTCTCCTGATATCCAAAATCAAGAAATAGATTTTTACAAGAAAACAGTACCGAGCCCCAGTGAGATAGTTACATCAAGCAGTGATTTTTCTAAAAGCCAGGTACAAATCTTTTCGCTTGGTGGATTATTCTTCAGAAGGGGTGCGGAACAGGTGGCAGGCTTCTCATCTCGTAAAGTAAAAGCTTTGCTTGTTTATCTTGTAGTACAACAGAATCCTTGTTCAATCGAGCATATAGCCAAATTATTCTATGAAAATCGGGGGTTGCCAGATGCCCTAACTAACCTGGAATTGGCCTTAAAGAACCTGGATAACACAATTAATGGATGTATATATATTACAGCCAATACAGTCGGGATCAATGCTCAAGCCAGGTTCTGGTTAGATGTATTCGAGTTTAAACATTTTATGGAAGAGAAACGGATTGTAGAGGCGCTGGAACTCTACCAGGGTGATTTTCTGGCCGGGTTGAAAATCCGGGGATCAAAAGGTTTTCAAGATTGGGTAAATCAAAATCGAGATCAGCTTCGCCAGCTGGCACAGGATATGTATGATAAATTGTTCAGCCAATGCATCACTGAAAAAGAATTTAATAATTGCATGGATATTGCCGCTAAAATGGTAATTTTTAATCCCCTTAATGAAAACAACCATCGCAGAATGATGTTCCTGAAATTTTATTTTGGTATGGTTGAGGAGGCTTTACAACAATACGAAAGATTATCAAATATCTTAAAAAACGAGAGTGGAAAAGAACCTTCCCTTGAATCATATACTTTGTATACAAAAATCCTTGATGGAGATTTAGGTCTGGAAGATATCTCACCAATTACAGACCTTCTGTAAATAATTGTCAATATGGATAATACTCAATATTCCGAGAGCGTTATTGATCACTCAAGACATCTTGCAGTGAAAATTGGTCCACGCGGTTCCACAACAACACAGGAGAGAATGGCGGCTGAGTATTGTTTTCAGCACTTCCAATCGCTTGGGATTGATGCTCAAATCCAGGAATTCAATGCCCCAAAAACAGGCTGGAGGCAGCACTCCCTGGCTGCTTTGCTGGGATTACTCAGCATTGGATTGGCATGGTTTGGGGGAAATTCAGGCTCGATAATATCCGCCTTTATTATGATTTTGACGACTGGTTCAGTTATCCTGGAACTGTATTTCAAACCAAACCTATTACGATTATTTATTCCAAGAGGAAAGAGCCATAATGTAATTGCCAGGATAAAACCCAGCGAGAAAGTGAGAAAACAGGTGCTGATTGTCTCTCACATCGACAGCCATCGTACTCCATGGGTCTTTTCAACTAAAAACCGCTTACTGCTGTTGCGTTTAATTACCACCCTGGGGATAATCTCCTTTTTTCTGTCAATTTTTATATTTTTGATAATTACTTTCATTGATATTGAAATTCTTCGGTGGGGTTTGTTGTTTTTGATCCCTGTTTTTGGGTTAATGTTTCGTATCACATATCAGCCAGATACAACTCCATATACAAATGGAGCAAATGACAATGCCAGCGGAACTGCGATTATTCTCGACATTGCCAGCAAGATTTTCCAAGAACCTCTCATGTATGTTGAGGTCTTGATATTATGTTCAGGAAGTGAAGAAGTTGGTTCATACGGTATTCAAGCGTTCATCAAAGAAAACAAATCAGTTCTGAAAAATTCTTTGGGCATAAATATCGATAACGTGGGTGGAAATGGTGTAGGTATATGCTATACCAGCAGCGAGGGGATGATCTTCCCGGTTAGACCCTCCCCAGAACTCATAGAACTCGCCGACCAGATTAAGTTTGATCGTTATGAACTTGATGTATATACACTTCCATACAACACATTACACACCGATGGCACCTGCATGATGGTAAATGGAATTCCCACGATTTCTTTTGTAGGCTTGACACCTAGTGGAGAGATACCTGATTGGCATAAAAAGAGCGATGTTTTTAACAACATCGATCCTGATACAGTTAAGAACAACGAATTGTTTGTTTTCGAATTGATACAGCGTATAGATGCGGAAGAATTAAAATTAGAAAACGACTGACACCAGTTAATAAATTAATCGCCTGATACTACATAGGGGAAATGAATGGGATACTTGAAATAACCAAATAAGGCATAAACTGGATCGTGATCTGAACTTCGAATTGAACTGTTGTTTAATTCAGAAAATGAATAAGGAAAGTCTGAATTAAAATGTTTTGGATTGATCACAACAGGCTGGAGTTTAGGGTCAGTTCGCACCAGGATATGATCCAGCGTTTGCGAAATCCCCTGATAGATATATGTATATCGCTTATCGCGTTCTACATCTCTCAATAGATTATATAGACCTCCATTTTCCAACATCTGCAATGGGGCTGAGTTGATGTTATCGTTCAAGTCACCAAGTACGAAAATATTTGCATCTTGATCTAACTCAATTATTACCTGAACCAAATTAATAACAAATTCACTCTGTTTCAAACGCCGGGGTAATGAATATTGTATTGATTCAGTATCCTCATACTTAGACTTCCAATGATTGACAATAATCCAGATTTCAACCCTTTCATTCTCCAAAATTTGATTTTTGTCTGCACCCTCATAACAGTTTTCCAGACATACACCAGCATGCACAACTAAAGGAGGCCTCGAAAACAGGCGGTTTCCATCATTAATTTCATCTCCGTTTGTGTCGCATGTAATTTCATTCTCTGGATTTTCCGGGTCATGGTTGCCATCCGGACCTAACCCATCGATCAAGTCCGTACAACCTTGTTTTTGATCAAACGTAATTACCTCAACTTGATCGGGCTGGTAAAGCAGTCCAATATCCAAACCTCGCTGGTCTGGACCTTCCACCAGAACCGCATCGTATTCATGTGAAAATTCTGGCTGACTGACCAGATCTATCAGTACGTCATAATTTTCAACCTCCTGAACAGCAACAATACTGGGTTCATTTAATTCACTGGTTATTGCCAATGCCAGTTTGTGCAGTCTGTCCTGGTACTCAGTATCGGACAGCAATTCCCCCTCAGTATCCCGATCGTCAAATGTATCAAACAAATTCCAGAGGTTGAACGTAGCTATTGAAAAATGATTTTCTAAACCTGAGGTTGAATAATCCAGACCTATATTCGAATTGAAAGAAGAAGCAAGAACCTGGGGCTCTGCAATCAAAAAAACACTATACTCATCAAAGTAATAATCCATTGCTCCAGACATATTCAAAATACGATCCCCAACCTTCACATCCGGGTAGATTTGATAAGGACTAAGATCATCGACCCAAATTACTTCCCCGGTACCGCGTGGGTCATCATAAAAAACATGATCCATCTCAAGGTCTGACTGGATCACCCAGGTCCGGTTGTCATAGTCTGTCGGTCCTACAACGTTTGCATCGGTAATTTGAACGTGCATACCTTCAAGCGATTCAAAATATATTTCCGCGTTGACATTTTCAAAAGGTGGATTTAGATCTACCGCTGCTGGTATTGGATTGTCAGGACTCTGAACAGTGACGCTTATTGGGGTTGTCCGGATTTCCGTTAAATTTCCATATTCCTGAGCTGTTCCGGTAACAATTACCAGATCCCCGGGTGATACCACGTCTTCTTTGGTCCCAATATATACAAACAAGCCATCAGAAGTTGAGAGATCACCATCACATTGCTCATCCTGCATAAAAAACCCTCTGCGCCATGTTTCATCTGCATCGGCAAAGACAACACCCTCAGTAACAACAACCTCTCCCGCTAAGGGCGAGCTGAATCCTGAGCCCTGAATCTCACAGATTGTGAACTCGCTGGAGCTCTTTGTAGAACCAACATTTTGTATCACAAACAATGATACAAAAGATAATATGAACGCAATAATACTCGTGGATAAATTTTTCCCCACCGCGATTTCCGTTTACATGGTTATTCTGACTTCACCCTGGCTGACAATATAGTTATATTTTTAATATCAATTATTTGTTATCTTTTATTTTAAGCGCTCAGGCTCAACAAAGTATTTCCTGGTTATCCAATCAACCAGCCAGGGGGCTAACATACTTATTAAAACAATATAATTCATCTGCCAGGGAATTATCAGATTGCGGCGCGGTTTCCTCACAAGTTTTGAAACTGCTTCCGCGACTTCTTCAGGCGTTAACTTCAGCCTGCCAGGTGTAGTAACGCCAGTTTTCCGCCTGATTCGTGCTTTCCGACCAAATTCTGTACTTACTCCCCCGGGATAAAGGACAGAAACCTGGATATTATAAATTCCCACCTCCCTGCGTAATGCATTACTGAATCCACGGACACCATACTTACTCGCTGCGTAAATCGAATAAGTTGGCGCAGCAAGTATGCCGGCTATGGATGACATATTAATGATATGGCCTTTCTTTCGTTGGATCATGTACGGTAAAACCGCTCTACATAATAAGATCAAACCGGTAAGATTAACGTCTAATTGGGCGATAATATCTTCCTGCGGAGCTAAATTTTCCAGCCAGTCAATTCTTCCAAATCCAGCATTATTGAATAGAATATCAAGATAACCGTATTGGCTGAATGTTATCTTGACAAGATTTTCAATATCCTCCTGCCGGGTAAGATCTGTTTTTACAGAAATTGCATTTCCCCCACTGTTTTTAATATCCTGGGATACTTCCTGCAGTTTATCTAAACGCCGAGCTGCCAGTATAAGGTTATAACCCTCTTTTCCAAACAATCGAGCTGTTGCCGCTCCGATACCAGATGAAGCCCCTGAAATAAGCATCACAGCCGGGCGGCTATTTATTTGATTTAATGTCGTTTGACTCATCTAATGAATGAGTTTCAGGAGATTAATTCCCGAAATGTTATAATTCGGGTTTGGTTAATCGTTTGCTAAACATTTTATCAAAAAAGATACATATTGATACTAAAAAGGGCGATCCGTTTATACCAATCCATCGAATTACAACCGAATGAGATTCTTTGAGTAAAAAATTTCCGCTGACTTTCATGTCATGAGATATGGACGATCTGGCTGAAAAATCATAAAAATAATTACCCGAATAAAAGTGACCAGTCAACCCTCCCATAATAATTATTTAGTCGAAACACACGAATTAACCCGGATCTATGGGGATGGTGAAGAGATTCGTGCTTTGGACGGGATAAATTTTACTGTAAATCACGGCGAATTTGTTTCTGTAATGGGACCCAGCGGGTCAGGAAAATCTACTCTTCTGAATATGATTGGCGCACTCGACAAACCAACCAGCGGAAAAGTACTTATCGATGGAGAAGATCTATCAATAATCAAAAATATTGACGAATTCAGGGCCAGGAAGGTCGGTTTTGTATTTCAACTGCACAATTTGATCCCAACATTAACCGCAAAAGAAAACGTAGAAATCCCAATGGTAGGACAAATAAAACGTCGAATCCGGCAGACCAGAAGCGAGGAATTATTAACTCTAGTTGGCCTTTCTGACCGGATGAAGCATCTCCCAAACCAGTTATCAGGAGGGCAGAGACAGCGTGTGGCTGTAGCCCGGGCGCTGGCTAATAACCCTCCCATTGTCCTTGCTGATGAACCTACCGGTAACCTGGATACAACAGCTGGAGGAGAATTAATGCAGTTGCTGCAAGAATTAAACAATACTCAAGGTGTTACCTTTATTGTTGTAACCCATGATCTTAACGTAGCCAGAAAGACAAATAGGATTGTTGTTATGGGTGATGGGAAAATCATCCGGGAGGATAGGATTGGTAATCCAATTGAAGAAGATTTAAGAATTTGGCGCCATTCGGGTCTCGGCCGGAGAATAATTTCTGGAGAATTTTCCGAATTGAAATCACTGGGCTTTGATCAAGATCAAATTGATACGCTCCAAGACATATTTCAAAATATAAATCAGGATGATTAAGTGGTTAGTTTTACACCTCATCGGTACAGATAAATATTTGCATACGGATGTAACAGTAAAACAATCGATAGAATTGGTTGAATGATTCTTGTTACCGGCGGAACTGGATTTATTGGAAGGGCATTAATCAGGCATCTTGCTGAGAATAATTATTCTGTCCGGACTCTTATCCGGCCTTCCTCAAAATCACCTACTTTGCCAAAAGGAGTATCAATCGATGCCGCTGTAAGCAGCCTGCAAGATGAACGAGGGCTACGCGCTGCAATGGTAGGAATAGATACAATCTTTCACCTGGCAAGCGGCGAATGGAGAGGTACCCAGGCCAGTTTAATGGAAATTGATATTCAAGGTACACGTTCCGTAATTCAGGCAGCTCAGGATGCAGGAATCAAACATATATTCTATATCAGCCATATCGGCGCTGATCGCGCTTCAGCGTATCCAGTATTCAAAGCAAAGGCAATAGCAGAAGAATTTATCAGGCGAAGTGGAATTAATTATACAATCATTCGTTCAGCGATCATCTTTGGCCAAAGAGATGGTTTTACAACCGGATTAGCGCGATTAATCAATATATCACCTTTTTTCTTTATAATTCCGGGTGATGGGATGACCCTGCTGCAACCTCTCTGGGTAGAAGATTTGGCAACATGTCTTACATGGTCGCTGGAAAACGCTGAAATTATCAACCGGACTTTTGAAATCGGCGGTCCAGAATATTTAACGTATACCCAAATTCTTGAATTAATAATGAAAACGATCAATAAAAAACGCCGGACAATAAACATCAGACCGCCGTATCTCAGAACCTTGACTGTATTTATCGAGTCAATATTTCCTAATCCACCAGTTTCAGTCTACTGGTTGGATTACCTGGCTGCAAACCGGACATGTCCATTGGATACACTTCCAAGGGTTTTCAATCTTTTGCCCTCCCGCTTCTCACATCGAATTGAATACTTAGAAGATATTGAAAGCGAAACAATCTGGCGGAATATATTAACCCGCAGAGGATAAATATTAATAAAATAATAAATTGAGGCGTTAAATGAATAACTGGACTTTAGCTGATAATTTCCGGCTCCAGATATTGGAAAAACCTGAATATATGTATGCAATCGAAGAACTTCAACGTATAGTCTGGCCCGGAAACGAAACTGAAATCGTACCCGCCCATATACTGATAACAATTGCACATAATGGGGGTATTGTTATTGGTGCTTTTGACATCAGTCGCCATCAAATTTCAGAGGAAGAAAATACACCGGAAATTGACCAGGATATTCCACCCGGTTCACCCCTTGTTGGATTTGTATACGGGTTCCCTGGTACCTACCCGACTCCGGATGGTCCAAGATTAAAACATACTTCTCACCAGATGGGGGTACATCCAGAATATCGAAGCAAAGGACTGGGATTCTCATTGAAGAGAGCCCAATGGCAGATAGTTCGACATCAGGAGATAGACCGGATTACCTGGACCTATGATCCTTTGTTGAGCCGCAATGGTCACTTGAATATATCAAAACTGGGGGCCGTATGCAATACATACCTGCGGAACGTGTACGGAGATTTGCGTGACGGTCTAAATGTTGGATTGCCTACTGACCGCTTTCAAGTTGACTGGTGGACCAACTCTTCTCGCGTTAAGCAGCGACTTAGTAAAAACGTGCGCCGAAAATTAGATCTGGCTCATTTTATATCAGCAGGAGCTGAAATCATCAACCCAACAATTCAGGATCATGAAAAATTACCCCTATCAGAATTCGATCAGATTGATAAAATGACTGCCGGGTTCCTTCATTCCAATAGTAAACCTCCAATTATATTGATTGAGATCCCATCTGATTTCTTAGGATTGAAAGCGAAGAATATCTCCTTAGCTAGAAAATGGCGATTGTTGACCCGCGATTTGTTTGAGTTTTATTTCCAACAGGATTATTTAATAACCGATTTTGTCCATATGCCAGGTGTGGACGCCCGGAGTTTCTATGTGTTAAGTTTTGGGAACAGAACATTATGAATCTTGAAAAAATTAATCTGTATCACCTGCGAATGCCGCTGCGCAGTCCATTTGAAACTTCGTTCGGAAGGATAAAAACCCGTGAATGTTTACTGCTTGAAGGATTTAGCGATGGTGTTATTGGGTATGGTGAATGCGTCGCTGACCGCGATCCGGGATATTCCTATGAAACTTCCGTCACCGCGCTGCATATTCTCAGGGATTATTTAATACCGTCAGTCCTCGAGAAAAACATTAAAAGTGCACAGGAAATGCAATCTCTAGTGCAGTTCGTGAGAGGTCACCCTATGGCCAAAGCTGGTCTGGAAATGGTTTTCTGGGATATAAAGGGGAAAATGGAGAATGCCTCGCTCAGCCAGCTATTCGGTGGAGGAGTTGAAAAAGTACCTGTAGGTGTATCCGTGGGAATTCAAGAATCCCCACTAGAGCTGGTCAATATAGTTACTTCGTATTTATCAGATGGGTACGGCAGGATAAAGATAAAGATAAAACCTGGTCGGGATATAGCTGACATTAAAGCAATACGGTCTGAGTTTCCAGATCTACCTATGCAAGTTGATGCAAACTCAGCATATACACTGGAAACCTCAGAAGTTTTTGGGGAAATTGATCGATTTGGCTTGATCCTGATTGAACAACCACTCGCTGAGGATGATCTGTGGGACCATAAGTTGCTCCAGGGTAAATTAAATACTCCGATTTGTCTCGATGAAAGCATAATCTCCCCCAGGCATGCGCGCCAGGCTTTAGAAATGCAAGCTTGCAGGATTATCAACATAAAAGCTGGCCGGTTAGGAGGACTCAGCCAGGCAGTTGAAGTTCATAATATTGGTTATTCTCAAAATATCCCGGTCTGGTGCGGGGGAATGCTTGAAACTGGTGTGGGTAGAGCCGCGAATCTGGCTTTAGCAACCCTGCCAGGGTTCACTCTTCCTGGTGATATATCCGCTACAGATAGATACTACCATAGAGACATAACCCACCAGGTATTCACACTCAATCCCGACAGTACTATTAATGTGCCAGTAGAACCAGGCCTGGGCATAGAAATCGATCATAAGGCAGTCAATCAGTACACTCTTTCGAAAATTTCAATTTAATATATGGATATAAATTAATATTTGAAAGAATAATTCAATAATCTAGATCAAGAATTTTTATCGATGAGAAACTAATGAAGACTTTTGATATTTCCTTAACAATTTCCCCCCATTTACCAATCTGGCCGGGTGATCCGCCAGTAGTATTGAAAAGGGTGCAGAAAATTGAGGAAGGGGCGGATGCAAACGTAACACAAATACAAATGAGCGTCCATGTTGGTACACATGTGGATGCGCCGTACCATTTCCTCGGTGGAGAATCCGCCACTGTTGATCAACTTCCGCTTGATATCCTCCACGGCAGGGCTTATGTCCTCAGTCTTGATAATGAAATTGATCTGGTATCTGCTACCGTATTGGAAAAATCGGACATTCCAACCCGGGTTAAACGCTTGTTGATTAAGACGAGAAATTCAAATTACTGGGCGTGTGATGAAAAAATGTTCGATGAGAACTTTGTTGCAGTAAGTGAAGATGGCGCCCAATTCTTAGTTGAAAGAGGCATAAAACTGGTAGGGGTAGATTACCTTTCGGTTGCTCCCTACGTGGATACTGCCCCAACCCACAGGACTTTGTTATCCGCAGGTGTAGTCATAGTCGAAGGTTTAAATTTATACAATGTTTCTCAGGGGAGGTACACCTTATTCTGTTTGCCGATAAAAATTAAGGGATCGGACGGAGCGCCTGCACGCGCGATTTTAATAGGAGCATAAAACCAGATCGGGGATTGTACGACGCAGGATTTGTAATTATTAATCAATACCGAACGGCAAATTTATACATACCGCCCTAGCGGATCTCTCATACTCACTCCCCACAAGTACTTCAGTACCAGCCTGATTGTAAGGTTTCCGCAAAACGCCAAGAGCAATAAATCCAAACCTGGGAGAATTACCGACCGAAGTAACCACCCCGATGGTCCGGCCATCTAACCAGACCCTGTCAGCAGTGTCCGCCATTTTATCTAATTTTATACCGCAAAGCTGCCTGGCAACCTTTCCATAATTTAACTGCCGTGCAATAACCTCCTGACCTGTATAGCAGCCTTTTGAAGTTGAGATGAAATTCTCCAGGCCTACTTCCAGTGGAGAATATTCTTCTGTCAATTCCCTTGTTTCAACCGGGAAACCCGCTTCAAGTCTGAGTAAATTATATTCAAACGAACTTAATTCTTCGCCCCCTGATTCTCTGATTGCATCACTCACAACATTTTGAAGATCAATTGGATAAAACAGCCGGCAGGTCAGGATCAATTTATCCATGCTTCCTAATGCCCAGATAATTCTACCGTTGATAATTTTGATTTCTGCATGTCCGGGTTCCGGTAAGCTTTCAAACCCCAAGAAATTTAAAACACTATCCAAACAATCTTCAAACAGCTCAACCTGTATATAATCTTTGCTCCTGTCCGAAATACTGACTTTATCCATAAAGAAAATACGACTCTTCAGATACTTGAAAGTATTTTCACCGTAACCGTTTAAGGTGAGTATATATATGCTGTTCAAATCGGTTTGCGGATCTGAACTTTGCTCAAATTCTGGGAGTAGAGTCAATAAATCAAGAATATTCGCATTACCAGTTGTCAAGACGGTGTGCAAAACCCCGCTCTCTTTTAACATGTTTAGGTCATTTGTAGTCTGTCTTTGCAGGAAATCAAAACAATCTTCCCCGATTAATTCCAAACAGCCTGGATCTTCAATGATGAAATAATTGGAGCTCGGGTTCACTTTTAATCTATCAAGTATATTAATTTCTAAAAAACGAAAGCGTGAAACGTATGTATTCGTTTCACGCCAGTATCCAAATCCGGAATTGTTTTTTCCTATAAAGCCATAGGTTCCGGGGTTCCGCCTGTTTTAGGGAACGGAGGCGGGAATATTTTTTCAAATTCATCCCGGGTAATCGTCTCAACTTCCAATAATTTCTTTGCAACCGCATCCAGCTTATCCCGGTAATCGATTAAAATCTGTTTCGCCCGTTCATAGGCTTCATTCACCATATTCCGCACTTCGGCATCTATCTGTTCCGCAATCGCTTCTGAATAATCGCGCTGTTCAGATATCTCCCTACCGAGGAATATCAATTCTTCTTTTTGGCCATAAACCATTGGACCTAATTGGCTGCTCATACCTAGTCGGGTTACCATCGTACGAGCCATTCTTGTTACTCTTTCAAGATCATTGGAAGCACCCGAAGTTATGTCATCGAACACCAGTTCCTCAGCAGCACGTCCACCAAGCAATCCAACCATATCCGCCAGCAGTTTCTTGCGAGGCATTAAAGTCCGGTCTTCTTCAGGTAATGCCAAAGTATATCCACCAGCCATACCTCGGGCAATTATCGAGACTTTGTGGACTGGGTCCGCCTGTGGCAATGCGTTCATTACCACTGCATGTCCAGCTTCATGGTAAGCGACAATCTTTTTCTCGTCTTCACTAATAAGACGGCTCTTCCTTTCAGGTCCGGCAATAACGCGCTCAATCGATTCCTCCAGCTCGGATTGACCGATCAATTTTTTATTTCGCCTGGCAGCCAAAATCGCGGCTTCATTTACCAGATTTTCGATGTCGGCGCCAACAAAACCTGGCGTTGAACGCGACAGAACCCCAAGGTCAACATCCGGCGCGAGTGGTTTCCCCTTTGTATGCACCTTCAATATTGCTTCGCGACCTCTCATATCCGGCCTGTCAAGAACCACTCGTCTATCAAATCGACCTGGCCTTAAGAGGGCTGGGTCAAGGATATCCGGCCGGTTTGTCGCCGCCATAATAATCACATTTGTATCTGTATCAAAGCCATCCATCTCGACGAGCATCTGGTTAAGAGTTTGTTCTCTCTCGTCATGGCTGCCCCCCAATCCAGCGCCTCGATGACGTCCGACTGCGTCAATCTCATCAACAAAGACGATACATGGCGAGTGCCGTTTAGCCTGATCAAAAAGATCTCTAACACGGCTGGCGCCAACGCCAACAAACATCTCAACAAACTCTGAGCCAGAAATTGAGAAAAATGGCACGCCCGCCTCACCGGATACAGCCTTCGCCAGCAAAGTCTTACCTGTCCCGGGTGGACCTACAAGCAATACGCCTTTCGGAATTCGAGCCCCAATTGCAATAAATTTTTCTGGCTCGCGCAGAAATTCAACAACTTCCTGTAGATCTTCTTTCGCTTCTTCTACCCCGGCAACATCCTGGAAAGTGACAGTTGGTTGATCGCCGGTAAACATCCGGGCGCGTGATTTACCGAAGGACAAAGCAGCATTGTTGCTCCCCTGGGCTTGCCTGAATACAAACCAGAACACACCTGCAAGAATAATAAACGGAAGAATATAACCCAGTGCTGTGGCGATGCCTAACCAGGCGCTGGGTGGTTTTATCTCTATCCGGATATTATTCTCAGACTGAAGTTGTTCAGTGGTTACCCCCAATGCCTTTAATTGTTCCACTAATGTGGAATCTCTTTCTTTATAAGATGTCCTTTCGTTCCCTTTTTCATCAATTATCCGCAAACGGTTATCATCTTCAACGATCCTTTCTATCTTCCCGGCTTGAATTTCAGCTGCAAGCTCATTTATTGAAAGGGCTTCCTGGGTAGTTGAAGACTGTTGAAAATTATAAACAACCATCGATATGATAGCGATAAACAACAACAGATATATAATCGATGATCTATTTCTAGTTGGATTCACTCAACCTCCAAAACAGTGAAAATGTTCCGATAACAAAACTGATTATACCAACCTAAATAACAGCTTGGTAGGAGCAATAAGGAATTGGATTGATTTCTAACAACGTTCTAACAAATTTTGGGGTACATCAACAAATGTTCTAATTTTATCTTTAGAAACCCTCCCAAGATAGAATTATGACAGAAAAAGTTAATCGGGAATACTCCCGCATATAGAATTAAAACGAATTATTCTTATTTGCGGGATTCTAATGAGCCCCAGATAACAGCGTCTATTTTTCTGAGAACCCGTTTAACAAACGACCGCAATCGAGCATAAAACCGGAATGCTGGTGGTCTGACCACTCGTAAACCTGGGAAAGGACCACCCCATTTGACTGCCGCAGCACCCCAGGTCAATCCTGCCCCAAACCCAACAAAGACGACATTATCGCCGGGGTTTAATCTTCCTTCAGCAATGGCTTCACACGTAGCGATCGGAATGGAAGCTGTGGAGGTATTTCCAAACCGGTCAATATTTATAGCACAGCGTTCTATCGGGATATTGAGATTCCTGACTGCTGTTTCAATTATGCGTTTATTTGCCTGGTGGGGAATAACCAGATTGATATCATCCAGGGTTAAATTCGCTTTTCGCACAACCTCCTGAGTGGATTGGACCATAACGCGGGTTGCAAACCGAAAAACTTCCCGCCCATTCATTTTTACAAAGTGCATTCCCTGATTGACCGTCTCAACGCTGGTCGGAAAACGGCTCCCGCCTCCCGGCAAACACAATAAATCCATTCCAGAACCATCTGATCTCATCACAGCGGATAATAATCCGGATTCTTCTTCTCCAGCCTGGAGCACAAAGGCACCAGCACCATCTCCAAAAAGGACACAGGTTGCACGGTCATTCCAATCGACTATGCGCGATAAAGTCTCCGATCCAACAACTATTGCATTCTTGATTGAACCAGAACGAATTGCCTGGCTCGCAATATTCAATGCATAGATGAAACCAGTGCAGGCGGCCAATATGTCGAATGCACCCGCCTTGTTTGCACCGAGATTATCCTGAACAAGCGAGGCGGTCGCAGGGAATAAATATTCTGGGGATGATGTAGAAACAATTATTAAATCCACCTCAGCTGGCGCGATATTTGCCACACCCAATGCCTTCAAAGATGCTTTGGTAGCCAGGCTGGCTGTTGTTTCACCATCTGACACTATCCTTCTTTCGTGTATACCAGTTCGAGTTACTATCCACTCATCGCTGGTATCCACCATTTTCTCTAAATCCTGGTTTGTAAGGACGCGTTCTGGGACAGCCATCCCCCAACCGGTTATATGTGCATATGGACTCATTTCTAAACACTCTTTCCTGTATTAACTTTATATCATCTTTAAAAATAGCGGTTGTCCAAGTATTATGATCTTTTTATCAGGTTTCGGAATGATTGATGAACTTGCTGATAATTATGGATGCATTATGACCGCCAAAACCAAAGGAATTTGACATTACATGATCGATTTTTTGATTTCGAGCTACATTAGGCACATAATCAAGATCACATTCAGGATCAGGAGTTCTCGTAATTGATTGTAGGTGGTAGTACACCTTCCTGTATCGCTTTTATGCATAATACCGCTTCCAACGCACCCGATGCCCCCAGAAGGTGACCAGTCATCGATTTAGTGGAGGACACAGGTAGATTGTACGCCTTCTCACCAAAAACATATTTTATCGCGGCGGTTTCGCTTCTATCATTAAGGGTTGTACTCGTGCCATGAGCATTGATGTAATCAATATCATCGACCCCCAATTGCGCATTTTCAAGACAATTCTGCATACACCTGGCTGCTCCATCACCTTTTTCTGCTGGCGCGGATATATGAAAGGCATCATTGGTTGTACCGTAACCACTGACTTCTGCTAATATGGATGCGCCCCGGCTCTGGGCGTGTTCCAAATCTTCCAAAACCATAATTGCTGAACCTTCTCCAATCACAAAGCCGTCTCTGTCTAAATCAAATGGCCTTGAGGCTGCTTCTGGATCGTCATTTCTTCGGGAAAGTGCGCCCATCACAATTAATCCAGCAACTGCGATTGGGATTATCGCAGCTTCGCTGCCTCCTGCAATCATAATATCAGCAGAGCCCCTCCTGATCATTTCGGCTGCCTCACCAATCGCATTTGTGCCTGTTGCGCAGGCAGTGACAACAGCCATATTCGGCCCCCGAACCCCATATTGAATTGCGATCATCCCAGCACCAGTGTCCGGAAGCATCATTGGTACCAAGAAAGGGCTTATCCTGCCTGGACCTTTCTCATAATAAACTTGCATTTGCTGATCCAGAGTATTCACACCCCCAATACCAGTTCCTGATACCACACCTATCCGATCACGATTCTGATCGGTAATTTCAAGCTCTGCGTTGTCAATTGCCTGGGATGCTGCAGCCAGTGCAAATTGAGCATATCGATCCAATTTCCTTGCTTCCCGGTTTCCAAATAATTCAGCTCCATCGAATCCTTTCACTTCTGCAGCGAAATTTGTTCTGAACCCATCAGTATCAAAATGGGTGATTTTCGCTGCCCCGGATTTTCCAGCAAGAATGTTTTCCCAAGTAGTATTTACATCATTCCCGAGAGGCGATACACAACCCAAGCCTGTAATGACTACCCGTCTTTGCATTTATTCCTCCTATGGAGATAAATTCAATTCAAATCGTCTGATTAAACACTCTGCCAGGAGATTGGTTGCTGACAAAATTGATTTCAACTTTATCACTCAATAATCAGGAAACTAATTATTACTGAATCGATTATCAGCGAACAACGCCTTAATGATCTTATTTACCTGTCTTAAATGCGTCCTATCATGGGATGCAGAGATGCTCAATAATTCTTTGAGGCTTGTTGGACCAAAAATTGCGTGCCTTGCAGGTCTTTCCCAATCTGCCCGGTCTAATTTCTCCAAATGTTCGACCAGATTAATCCTGGCTGCGATAAATCCTTTCAAAGCAGATTCACCATCCTGTTCAAAATACTTACGATCGTCCGCCCATCGGTCAGTGTCAATTCCAGGCAGGAATGGATTGTTTTCTTCCAACATTTGAACGACTCTTTCGATGGTTAACTTCCACATCAACATCTCTCAGGTGGCACATAATCTCGGTTAAGCCCCATTCTCCCTCCAGAGGGTGCAGTGCCCACATTGAATTATCTGAATTTCGGCTAATGGTGTCCAACGCTGCCGGGGTTGAGCGTAAGGTTGCCAGAATGGACTCGACGGTTGAATAATTCGGCATAAGCTGTTCCAATGGCGTTCGTTCAATCCATAACATTAAATCTGCCAGGCTGCCTTGGGAGGTAGCTGATATGAACTTGCCTTCAATTTCTTCATCAACCGGATTAACCCAGTATGTTGTCAAGCCCAGTTGGTTTGCTGCGAAGATGTCGTTTTCCAGGTCATCTCCTACCACAAGCACTGCTCCTTGTGGCCACCCGAGCTGTGCCAATAATTCAGCGAAATATGCTGGATCAGGCTTGGCAAAATGAAATGTCTCAAAAGAAGATATTAAATCATATTGGTTTTCTTTCCATGAAAGGTTCGCCCAATCCAACCTTTCTCGAATTTCTACCATTGGGAATATTGGATTGGTGGATATTGAAACTGAAAACCCTTTCTTATTGGCGGCTTGTATCAATTCCGCCGCTCCCGGAATGGGTTTCGTATGCACTTGCAGTTTTGGATATTCTTCCAAATAAAATTTCTCGGCAAAAATTTGGAAGTCCTCCTTGTTAATATTCATTTTTGGATAAAATGATGACTCAAATACTTCCATCAATGTACAATCGGGTTGGCGATTTTTTATCATTGCCCAGGTTGATTCCATCAATGCTTTTACAAAACTTTCCGGTTCTAATATTGGAGATGCGGACTTAGAAAATGTTTCCAGGTAATATGGAAGAAATTCATCGAAATTATTCTTGAGCAGAGTATCATCAAGATCCAGCAACAGTGTAAAACTCAAGTATTGTCTCCTGTAAAAATTGGGGGTAGGATGTGACAATCGCCACATCCCACTTCTGGATCAAATTTTTTATAACCAGTTTTGGAACAGTTTGTATTTACCTTCACTCTCCTTTTCCCAAGTGGAAATGTTCGCTCAATCCTGGGTTCAAGGATCAAATTTGGGCATGCATTTGCCAGTCCAATTTCGGGTACAGGACAGGAAAAACATAACTCAGCCCTCCAATCCACCGGCGGTATAGATGACGAAAGCAATCGGCATTCTTCAATAGACCTTCCCCGGAAGTAGTCTCCATAAAAGTAACGACATTCTTTACCAGCCGGCGTTTGCATATAAACTCCAGTAATACCAATTCAATTATTTACTCAATAAGAGAAATAGCAATAGTTATTTAGATTTAGCTCTTTTTTACCGAAAACGGACTTTGAATATTATCAGAGATACTGTTTCTGTTAGGTTTGGTATAAAACTGAACCATTATCTGTAAGATTCTAATCCTAAACACGGGTTATATATGACCCATTCTCGGTGTTTACCCGGATGGTATCTCCTGTATCTATAAAATTGGGAACTTGAACCTGGTAACCAGTTTCTGTAATAACTTTTTTTGTTACTCCCGTAGCAGTGTCACCCCTTACAGCAACGCCAGCATCCATAACTTTTAAATCTACAGTTAATGGAAGTTCAAAATCCAAAGGTTCGCCCTCATAAATGGTCAATTTTACTTCTAAACCTTCTTTGAGATAATTAATAGAATCGCCGATTATTGTTTTTGAAATAGCGGGCTGCTCATATGTTTCCAGGTCCATGAAGTGAAAATATTCACCATCATTATAGAGATACTGCACTTTGTGGTAGTCCAACTGAACATCCTGAACCCGGTCACCGGACTGGAAGGTGGATTCAGTGATAGCACCAGTCCGTAAATTAACCGTCTTTACGCGAATGGTCGCTTTACCTCTCCCAGGTTTATGATGTTGGTATTCCAGAACTTTAAATAAATTCCCATCAGCCTCGAATGTCACCCCTTTGCGCAACGCATTGACATCTTTCATTCACCTTACCTCTTCGAAATGGTTATTTTTAAAAATATTTATTATTTCTGAATCATAAAACGTGAAACGGAAAAACTCGTCTCACGTTTTCCTTTGATAGCAAGATAAAATTATAGCCTGTGACAAATTTACTTGCAAGGTCAACTATTGAGGTTCAATTTTCCGAACCCTGCCCATTTTGAATTATAACAACCCACAAATAATATGCTAAGATTATAGATTATGATGAATTTTATTCATATTATTGCTCTCGTTGGACTTGTTTGTTTATTTTTCTCCAATCCAATAGTTGCATACGCACAGGACCAACAACCCGAAGGACCGATCTATATCGTTCAGGAAGGGGATTCATTGTGGGATATTGCTATAAGGTTCGGGGTTTCAATTGACTCACTCACCAGAATCAATAATATCAATGATGCAAGTCAACTTTCGGTTGGGGACAATCTGGTGATCCCCGGGCTTGAGGGGATAAAAGGGTACTTAAACACCGTTGAGGTAAATTTCGGCGAATCAATCCTTAGTCTCAGTAGAAAATACCAATTACCTATTGAAGACTTACTCGAATTGAATCATCTGACAAGCTCAAACGAGTTATATGCCGGAAAGACCATAGTCGTTCTAGAACAAAATTTACAAACCAGGGAAACAGCAAGGTCAGCGATATCAAACAATCAAAGCCTGTATGAGCATGCGATTATGAATGATTCAAATCCCTGGAAATATGTTACGGACAATCAATTAGGGCAAAGCTGGATGGTCATTCCCGGAGATGTAATTCATTTAAAGAATGAAATTCCAAATGAAAATGAAAATCAGGCTGGTAATTCATCAAGCCCAAGCGCATTCCCGGGCGAAATTACTGATATTCGGTTTGAACCTTTTTCCGCTATCCAAGGAAAAACAGAAGTTATCAGGATATCAGGGAGTGAAGGTCTCGAAATCGAAGGTAAGCTTCTTGACAACAACCTGGAATTTTTTTCAGAAAATAATGGTAATTATGTAAGCATCCAGGGTATCCATGCAATGGTTGAGCCAGGTACTCACCCTTTAGAAATTGAAATTTCGTTTCCAGATGACTGGAATGAAGATCAAAAAACAATCATAAATTTTTCACAACCCATATATATCAAAAGTGGAGGCTATGCATTCGATCCGGTGCTGGTAGTCAGCCCGGAAACCATCGATCCTACTGTTACCCGCCCAGAAGATGCGCAGTGGTCTGCATTGGGAACATCAGCATCAACGGAGAAATTCTGGAAAGGAAAGTTTGTGAGTCCCGTCCCCAAGGATTATGAAGACTGCTGGCCGTCACTGTTTGGAAATCGCCGGTCTTATAACGGAAGCCCTTACGAATACTTTCATACTGGCTTGGACTTTTGCGGTGGAGTAGGCACTGAAATATATGCACCGGCACCCGGCAAAGTCGTTTTTGCTGGACCGTTGACGGTTCGGGGAAATGCCACGGTAATCGACCACGGTTGGGGTGTATATACTGCATATATGCACCAATCAAAGATTTTTGTCAAACCCGGTGAGATGGTGGAGCCTGGACAACTGATCGGTCTTGTTGGAGATACTGGTCGCGTCACCGGCCCACACCTTCACTGGGAAGTATGGGCCGGTGGTATTCAAGTGGATCCGATGGATTGGCTCGTAAAATCCTTTCCAGAGATCAATTAGCGGTTTTCGTTTAAAAATCCTGAATTTCGTGACTGCTCATTCCTCAATCTGGTCGTTGTTCCGACTTCGATAATAATCTTCCAGGATTTCTTGTGCCTCGGCTAATTGTTTCTGGGGCACCAGAATCTGGGTTCCTCCCATCGAACCAATGGTCAATCCTATCGCTCTTCCTGCCCCTTCCTGAGACAAGATCACTTTTATGCCCTGCGATTCCAACAATCCGCGAACAATTTCGGCATCGATGGAGCCCGAAACTTCATCCAATATCTCCCATTTTTCTTCACCCATGATCACTCCTTTTCTAATTTCAGTTATTATCAAACCATCTCAATATTCACTCATTCCTGCCGCATAAGGAATCTGGAAATAACATTAATCAATTGTTCGATATAACTCATAGAGTATAATATCAGTTGGTAATCTCAGCAAATGCATCAACTACCATCCACATTTTTATAGTGATACTTTTTAATTACAGAAGGTTTGTATGATTGACACATCCCTCTCAATTCGGGAGGACTACTGGGAAACATTTCAGCTTGAAGCTGAAGATATGGAGTTGATTTACAACCATTTGATTGAAATTGAGACTCCACTCACAAGCCAAGAACTGACATTGGCACTTATAAAAGCTCGCATCCATAAAGAAAATCAAAAAATCAAAGACAAAAGGACAGCCGGCAGCGATATATACAAGCCCAATGGCAAATACAAGCTGAATCAAGGTTTGGTATTTCCGATTTTTGGATGGCAGCATGGTAAGGTTGTTAATATTCGTGAAGGGAAAAATCCAGACACCGGTGATTTTCAGGTTATTGAAGTCGATTTTGATGGAGGTGTTAAGAAAGAGTTTGCGGCTGAATTGGAAGAGCATACTCTCAACGAGCCAATAAAAATTTCTGAATCAACCGAAGATCTAAATCCTGATTATGTATATGTAAATTTTGGAAAAACTATCGATAATGCCATTGAAAAAAATTTAGAGGACAATATCGACTTTGTCCGGATTGCAGGTAGATGGTTTCCCAGAGAATTATTAGTAGACATAAACGAAGGGCATTTAAATTTAGCAGAAGCAGCCCTGGATATGGTTGAGGGAGGTCCCCTACCAATTTCCGCTTTGCTGGAACAAATTGAGTTGGATTCAAATTTAAATCCGAAACTGGTGGAATTCTCATTGGACCTAGCTTTACAGGAGGACAAAAGATTTGATGAAGTTGGCCCTGCGGGTGATGTGCTCTGGTTCTTAAAGAGGTTAGAACCCGAATCGGTTCAGAAAGTACCATTGTACCTGCAATATGAACCGTTTGAATATGATCGTTCAGCACTTAGTCAAGAAATGATTTCACTCGAGCGACTCCTGGACGATGAATTGTCCCCTGTTGATGATAATCAGTTATCTCTGGATGAGGCAGAGGTTCGTTTGATTCTCCCTCATTGGATAACCGGCACACTACCCTTGTCAGCCCGTATCAAGCATTTGTTCCCAACAGCATATGAAGCCCCGAGAATTAGATTCATGTTGATCGATGGTGAAACCAAAGACAGTTTTCCGGGTTGGGTGGTTCTAAATGAGAAATATGTATATGGGTTAAAGGAATGGTACCAATCAAAGAATTTGATACCTGGAAGCATATTCCGGATAAAAAAGGGGCTCAATCCTGGTGAAGTGATTGTAAATTCAGACAGTGGACGATCAAATCGAGAATGGATCCGGACACTATTGATTGGTTCAGACGGTGGAATTGTATTGGCGATGTTAAAACAGATAATTTCCACAACAATTGACGACCGGATGGCGATCGCAATTCCAGACGAGGATGCTATACCACTGGTTTGGAAGAAGAGGATTAAAGAAAAGCCAAATTTCGAAAATTCAGTAGTGAATATTGTTAATGAACTTGCGAAGTTGAATCCGCAGAATCATGCCCATGCAACCGAGATTTATGCTGCTTTGAATACAATCCTTCGCTGCCCGCCCGGACCGATTCTGGCGTTATTAGCAACTAGCAAACGCTTTACACACGTAGGGGATTTACATTTCCGTTTACGGGATTTAGAGGGAATAAACGAAGAATAATTCATTTCTCGCCTGAATCCTTCTGGAGGGTAAATTGCTGGAAGTAAAACGAATAAGTCTTGTCAAGCCTACTCTGGATACTGAATTCCACATAGACTTCAATTGGTGGGCAAATCATGATAGGAATTGGCGAGTATACTTACGCAATTATTTATGTTCTGAACATAAAGAAACATTTGCTGAGGTAAACCCAGATGAGCTGGTAGACTGGGTAGATCCAGACACTGCTGAAGTTCATAAAGTTGATGGATTACAACATATACTAATCACTCACTGCGCCAAACAAGATATTTTTATCACTCGCCAAACAACCCTGGTCGATTCCATTTTCAGGATTTTCCTATCAAATGGCAATTCTTCCCTAACGCCCGTTGAAATGAGCGAACAATTAGGTCGAGACGCTCAAACAATACTGAAGACAATATCTGGAACCAGAGTATATCGAGGCATTCGGCCTTGCATTGAATAATAAAAATTGCCCCCGTAGCTCAATGGACAGAGCAGTGGCCTTCTAAGCCATTGGTTGTGGGTTCGATTCCCGCCGGGGGCGCTGCCATTAAGTCCTCCAGCACTTTGTTTAATTCAGGATTTATATGGTTCTGTAACAAATATAACTTTCAAATCAACCGGCGATCCCAACAAAAACAGGAATGCTGATTTGCCATATTTAGGATAAAAATTAAATGGACACAGGTTATTCACAATGGAGTCTGAAAACGAATCGACCTTCCTGGCGACCACCAACTGATATTTATGAATCGCTAAATTCAATTGTTATCATAATGGAAATTGCCGGCATGCATGTGGATGATTTTTCTATCGAAGTAACGGGAAGGGTTTTGTCCATTAACGGAATCCGGCCTCACATTGTAGACAAGCGAGCTTATCATCAGGTGGAGATTCCTTTCGGTGAATTCAGAGCAGATTTTGAAATCCCAGCCAAATTCAACCTGGATACTATCGACGCTAGATACAATAATGGATTTCTAGAAGTGACTATTCAAAAATCACATCCAAAGCAAGTTCAGATCGAATAATATCCTACCTTTTTTGAATAATTATGTCTGCTACAAGATGGAATTCCAGGTTATTCGACATGAATAAACGAATCGAAGATTATTTTGAAGAGCCCAATCCGTCAAAGGATGAAGAAGCGGGAGATCGATTAACGGAAATTGAAATAACTGGGCAAGATACAAAAGAAAAGGAACAAATTCCGAATTCCTTGCCAGTCCTGCCATTGAGGGGACTTGTGGTATATCCACATACTGCAGTACCTTTAACCATTGGACAAGCCCGTTCAATCAGATTGGTGGATGAAGTAATGTCTGGCGATGATCGCAGGATCGCTTTGGTAGCTTCAAAAACCCCGGAACTCGAAGTTCCAGAACCCAAGGATCTATTTACAATCGGAACGATGGCAATTATTCACCGGATGTTCCGCGCTCAGGATGGAACCATCAGGCTCGTTGTGCAGGGATTAACCCGGATTAGAATCGTTGAATATACTCAACAAAATCCATATTTAAAAGCCGAGATCTACCCTGCTCCAGAAATAATTGAAGAAAACATCGAACTTGAGGCACTAGCTCGAAATGCACGCGATCAATTCGAGCACATTGCCGATTTAATCCCATCAATCCCACGCGAACTTGTGGCTTCTGTTCTGCTGCTGGATGATCCTCTCCAAACAATCTACACAATAACTAATTTTCAACGAATGGATCTTAAGGACGCCCAAACAATCTTGAGCATCGATTCGGTTTCTGAAAAATTTCATAAATTAATTGGCATCCTGACCCACGAGGTCGAAATTCTAGAGATGGGCCAAAAAATCCAGAACGAAGCCCGTTCGGAAATTGATAAAGTCCAAAGGGAGTATTTTCTCAGGGAACAACTCAAAGCGATTCAACGCGAACTGGGAGAGAGTGATGAACAAACAGTTGAGATAGAGGAATTCCGACAGAAGATAGAAGATTCAGGTATGACAGAAGAATCCGCCAAACAGGCACGGCGCGAGTTAGATAGAATGAGCCGGCTGCCTACTGCGGCAGCAGAATATGGAGTCATCCGGACCTATCTCGACTGGTTGGTATCTCTACCATGGTCAATTATTACAGATGACAACCTGGAGATAGACCACGCTCGTAAAGTTCTTGACCAGGATCATTTCGGTTTGGAAGATGTAAAAGAGCGGATACTGGAATTTCTGGCGGTCCGCAAACTCCGCATAGAGAGGGCAGATGAACTTAATGAGGAACCGCCCGATGAAATTCACCGAACAAGAGAGGGTGTAATATTGTGTTTTGTGGGTCCACCCGGAGTAGGAAAAACAAGCTTGGGCAGATCAATCGCACGCGCTTTGGGACGCAAATTCGTACGAATTTCTCTCGGCGGTATGCGGGATGAGGCAGAAATTCGAGGACATCGAAGAACTTATATAGGCGCAATGCCTGGCAGGATTCTGCAGGCATTACGCAGGGTGGAATCCAGAAATCCTGTTTTTATGCTTGACGAGGTAGATAAACTGGTCTTTGATTTTCACGGCGATCCAGCATCTGCGCTTCTGGAAGTATTGGATCCTGAGCAGAATAATGAATTTCGCGATCATTATTTAGAGGTTTCATTTGACCTTTCACAGGTAATGTTTATTACTACCGCGAATTTACTTGAACCAATTCCAAGTCCTCTCCGCGATCGGATGGAAATTATTACACTATCAGGATATACAGATGGGGAAAAGGTTGAAATTGCCCAGGGATATCTGATACCCCGCCAATTAAGGGAAAACGGTTTACGGAGGGACGAAGTCGAATTTTTGGAAGAGGGAATACTGGAAATTATCCATTCGTATACCAGAGAGGCGGGTGTACGAAACCTGGAACGAGAAATTGGGGGAATTTGCAGAAAAATTGTCACAAAAATTGCTGAAGGCAAAAACGAAAAAGTTTTTATGACAACTGAACATGTGCATGAATTTCTTGGCCGGCCAAAATTCTTTAGAGTTGAAGAAATTGAATCCAGAACTTCGATACCCGGAGTCGCAACAGGTTTAGCGTGGACTCCAGTTGGCGGTGATGTGCTTTTTATTGAATCTACCAGGATGCCAGGAAATAAAGGATTTCAAGTAACTGGCTCAATTGGAAATGTAATGCAAGAATCAGCTGAAGCTGCCCTGTCTTATGTGCGCGCAAATGCGAATGCACTGGGGCTTGAAGATGATTTTTTTAAAAATTTTGATATACATTTACATATTCCTGCCGGAGCGCAACCAAAAGATGGGCCATCTGCTGGAGTTGCAATAGCCACCTCCCTGTACTCTCTCGTTTCTGGAAAACCTGTCAGGCCAGATGTCGGTATGACAGGAGAGATAACTTTACGAGGCCAGGTTCTGCCGGTGGGCGGAATTAAAGAAAAAGTGATTGCTGCTCACAGGTCTGGATTGTCAACTGTAATTCTACCCGCTCGAAATGAGGCCGACCTTGAAGAAATTACAGAAGAAGTCCGGAACGCGATAAAATTCCAATTTGTTAAGAAGGTAGACGAAGTTCTAAAATTCGCTGTTGAACCGGATGGAAATAGTAAACCAGGTAAGAAATCTCGAACTCGAAAGTCTGGAAAATAATATTGTTCTGCCAACGGTGACAAAATTATGAGATGGTATTCTATTGATCTACACATCCATTCACCTTCGTCGAATGATTACCAGCAAGCCGGCGTCTCTATGCTCGAGTTGCTTCAACAGGCAGAATTGCGTAAACTCGCAGCAATCGCCATCACCGACCATAATACTGTTGCTGGTTATCGCAAGATGATGGAAGATATTGAGAAATTAAAATTTTCTCCACGAGCTTGGACGCTCAACCCCTGATGAGGAGTATCAGCTTCAAGAATATAAACGACTTACAGAAAAAATTTTGGTGTTGCCCGGGTTTGAATTCACCGCAACTTTTGGATTTCATATTCTTGGTATTTTTAGCCGGGAAACACCCATCAGAGAAATTGAACATTTACTTCTTGACTTGAACATCCCAGCTGAACAACTCGATGATGGGTCTGTGACCGTTGGGGCTTCCAGCGATGTATTAACAGCCTACCGTTTGATCGAAGAAGCAGGGGGAATATCTATAGCAGCGCATGCAAATTCAAATAACGGCATTGCTATGGTCGGGTTTCCCCTCGGAGGCCAAACAAAAATTGCTTACACTCAGGATCCGCACCTGCACGCTCTGGAAGTGACAGATCTGGAGTCAAAAAAAGGTCGTAACACTGCAGCATTTTTCAGCGGAAAGAAACCTGAATACCCACGCAGGATGCACTGCATACAGGGTTCAGATGCCCACAGGTTGACAAACGACCCCAATCGGATAAAGAATCTGGGAATCGGAGATCGTGCCACGGATGTTAACCTCCCTGAATTATCGTTTGAAGCCCTGCTGAATCTATTTAAATCGAATGATTTCACCCGTACCCGGTCTCACCAACGGATAGCAGAACCGGCAATTGATCACATTCAGGCTGCCCTGGAAGAAGGCCCAAATATTATCCAGGATTTCCACGAATCAATGACGGTTCGGGGTGGAAAAAGATATGCAATAATTGCAGATGTCTGCGCATTAGCAAATACAAATGGTGGCTCATTGTATATCGGCATCTCAGCAGACCAAAAAAAACCAGTACCAGGAATATCCAATCCAAATCAATCGATTTCTCAGCTTAAAAAAGAAATTGACAACCGTCTCAGCCCACCGTTACCATATACAGTTGATCTACAGCAAACACAAAACAAGAAAGTTATTCGGATACTCGTTCCAAGAGGAGATGATCCGCCTTATGCGATCGACGACAGCAAGATATATGTACGTTCAGAGACTGAGACCGGACTGGCGGTTCGAGACGAAATTGTGGGCTTGGTATCACGTGGTGTGCTCCAAAGAAGTAAAAAGGATGAAATAACTTCAAGGGGAATTGAAGTTTATAAACCAGAAAAGACCAGTACTCCAACATTTGAAGGTTCTACTGATGTTGAAGGTGAAGACGTCACCCCAAAAACTGGAGTTGAAGTGGTATCAGTTGAAGATAGAAATGGAAGGTTCTATTATACAGTACGGGATCTGCGTAATGGGAATGTTGTGAAGAATGTTACGCCGAGTTCAGCCAGAAAATTATGGCATTATGCAATCACCCGCTATTCAACACTCCCAGAAAGACCAGGATCATCAAAAGATATTATTTGGCAGGGGGATTATGGAATAATACATCGCCGGAAACAGGGTAAAAGCGTGCGCTATGATTTTATTCAAAGGGTAGGGAAGGATTACCGTTATTATTTCGGTGTAACAGAAGATGGAATTCACGGCCCATGGAAGAGTCTGGTTGGGATAGATGGGGAATAATTTCCAGAGATTATAACCTTTACCCGAATAATGATGGAAATAAGAATAGGGATAATCACCGTTTCCGATCGCGCTTCACAAGGCCTCCGCCCTGACCTTACAGGTCAAACTCTAATTAAAATCATACAGGAAAAGGGATGGAGTATTAAAAACCATGAAATCGTCCCGGATGATGTTTCAACGCTAAGTGGTTTACTATCAAGCTGGTCAGATCAAGGAGAATTCGATATCATATTAACCGCAGGGGGAACCGGTTTTAGCCCACGGGATATCACCCCCGAAGCGACTCTTATGGTTATTGATCGCTCTGCGCCTGGAATCCCGGAAGCGATGAGAGCAATCAGCAGTAAGATAACCCCACATTCAATGCTGTCACGCGGAGTCGCCGGAATCCGTAAAAACACTTTAATTATCAATCTTCCAGGCAGTCCTAAAGGCGCAGAAGAAAACCTTCAGGTAATTATTCCCGTACTCCCGCATGCTGTTCAGCTTCTTTCAGACCACCCTGGATCAGAGCAAGGACATTTGTTCTAGCATGTAAAAATTTAAGTTCTAAAGTTTCCTGGTTATTTCAAAAGCGATATAAAATCCTCTGCAACCCAGCCCTCAATCTCTCCAAAGCCAACATTCCACCAGAAGAATCCTTTGGCATAAATTCCATTCAAGCCATTAGCGTGGTTTAGTATCTCGCCTGGAAGTCCCTGGTCTATTGTTCCGATAATTCCGTAATTTGTTCCCGGTCCAGTTCTGACAGACAACGAATCCGCACCAGATACATAAACTTGCTCGCCAGCCGAGTATTTATTTGATCGCTGCATGGGTTGTATCCGCACCATCAGGATACCATTCGCTACCGCCCTCTCAATATTATCATCATCTGAAAATGCTTCAGTTGCAGGGGTCTTATTCTTGATTTCACCATTTACATACATCGTGGACGAACCACCGCCATCCAGAGCGATAGCCCATTCAGCCCCTATTGTATTTTTCAAAAAAAACGACAACTCAACAATACTCATCCCCAAATTTCCAAAAACCTCTTTATCCTCCACGACTACAAAATAAACAAAGCTGTCATTGTAAGCTAATACAGTTCTCGCGTTTCGCAACACTGCGCCAAGATCGCCAGATTTCTGGACTACTCCATCTTTCAAGAGAATATAGCTGCCTCCGGTTGAAGCATAGCTTTTAGCCCAATCATTCTCCTGGGGAGTATTACAGTCCTGCTCAAAATGTTTTATCTCTTGGAAAAGCGCAACTTTATCACCTGGATGAAAAATCTCACCCGTTTTAGCGCCAGATGAACCAGATCCTGAAAGGATTACATGATCGAACAGAATGGGTATAGAGCCCGCTCCGCTGTAAACATCCTGGACTGCTCCTTCAATATATTCTGGCGAGTTCAATATCATTGAGGGTTGGGTTAGCTGAATAATTACATCCGTTCGGCTGCCACCTGAATCTATTATTGTGTCAAATTGAGGGGTGTAAAGTATCAGCTCTTCATCTTCTCGTAAAGTATTAACGGCATCAAATCTTAACTCTTCCCCGGAAGATAAATTTTTTATATATTGTTTTGCAGGCCGGTGTGCAACGCAACCACCCAGGAATAAACTCCTGTCCAGTTTCCAGGAAAATCCGCTGCCGCTTTCAAGATCATCAAACCTCTTGGCATACCAGCCCGATTGAATCTGACCTCTCCAGGGAATCCCGGATTCCGTGTCAAAAAAATATCCGTTTATACCAGCAACTACTTCATTTCGCCTGCCCCATTCCTCCCCCCAATAATTAATCGCCTCGTTATAACGCTCAGCCATCTGGCTAACAGGTTCCAATCCGCCGCTCAATTTTCCCTGGGCGATACTGGTATCAAGGATAAGATCCGGGTTTGACCGATCCATTCGGGCTACAAATACATGGTTCGGACTGTTTATATAAAACTCTTTAAAATCGATTCCAGGAATTACAGGCTGCCATTGGTCTCCATTCCCATATGCTGTTTTAAGGGGTGGGAATAACAGTAGTAGAACCCAAAATACCAGGAAAATATTTCCCTTCTTAATTATTGGCATACGATTTTATTCAGATAAAGAGTTTATCGATGGTTATATTTGGATATTATAAATCGGAATATTTAGTGCTGTAAATTATAGATCATTCAACTCAAAACCCTTGATAGATATATATCTGAAAGTTTAATTATTAGCTCAAACTCTTTCATCAATGGGTTCCAAAAGGTTATTTATCTTCGTGGTAAACTTTCCGATAGAGTCCAACATCTGTTAAATATTCCATTTATGGTTGCCAAAAAAGATAATCACAACCTCAGCATAGCATTCTCAATTATTGTCATCGGTTTAGTCTCAGCAATATGCTATTTACCTCTGATCAATCAGTTCGGGTTTATGCGTGACGATTGGTATTTAATCTGGACAGGTTACACCCAAGGTGCAAATAAAATAATTGATTTGTTCTCAACTGATCGGCCGGCATTGGGATATTTATATTCGTGGACATATTCATTTTTAGGCAGTCAGCCTCTCCACTGGAATATTTTTTCATATGTAATCCGATTGCTCAGCTTTTTGGGGGTTTACTGGATTTTAACTTTAATCTGGCCGCGACAAAACTATAAGAACACATTAGTTACATTGCTGGTAGTTGTGTACCCGGGTTTTCTGCAACAGCCTAACGGAAACACTTTCAGCAATTTATTTATCGCACATACACTTTCTATCCTTTCAATAGGTCTCACACTCCAGGCTGTAATACAAAAAAACAAGCTCCTAAAAGTAGTATTAATCGCCATTTCCACGATTATTTCTTTCTTATATTTGTTGATAGCTGAATACCTTATCGGTATGGAAGTAATTAGATTGATTCTTGTCTGGTATTCCATCAACAAAATAGATGAAGATAATCCAATCAAATCCAAACTCATAACTTTTTTCAGCCTCGTTTTACCCAACCTGGTAATCGCAATCCTTGTACTTATCTGGCGGTTATTCATATTCCAGAGTGACCGCCCGGCAATGAATGTGGGCAACCTTGTGGATAGCTATACTCTTTCACCGGGATATAACATATTGAGATTGGCGGTTGAGTTTCTAAAGGACCAATTTGAACTTGTTGTTGGAGCTTGGGCTGTACCGTTTTACAACCTGGCAAGAACGACAAGATTAAAAGAATTCCTGGTATCTATGTTGTTTTTTGCGATTGTTGTAACCATTTTTCTTATCTACCGCCGAATTAATATCAAACATGGACTGAATAATAATATTGAAAAAGATGCAGATAAGCACACCGCCCGCGATTATTTAGTCCTGGGTTTACTTTGCATGATTTTCACCTCAATCCCTGTGATTCTGTCAAATCGCCATGTACATTTCCAAACAAACTGGGATCGTTACTCGCTTCAATCCTCACTTGGCGTTGCTCTGGTAATAATGGGTTTGCTTTCATACATTCAAAAGGAATGGTTGAGAGTATTCCTGTATGCCTGTCTTTTAGGAATAGCGGTTTCAACGCATTATTTTAATGCCGTAAACTTCAAGGAAAGGTGGGAATTACATAAAGAACTTCTCTGGCAGTTATACTGGCGGGCGCCAGAAATTCTTGCGGATACCGTACTCAGCGGGGATTTATACCACTACAGTTATGAGGAAGATTATGAGCTATGGGGGCCAATTAACCTTATTTACTACCCAACTTCTCAGGAAGTCGAGATCAAGGTGGAAGTACTTAACGATCAGACTATTAAAAATATTGTCAGTTCATTCTGGGATCAAGGGGCAACCCGGATTATTAATTATGAAAGGGATTATGAGAATGTACTTGTATTTACCATTCCAAGCGAATTTTCCTGTTTGCATATAATTGACGGTGATAATCCTGTGTTATCTGAATTCACCTCTCCAGAAGTAATGACAGCAGCTCCATTCTCCAAAATAAACCGAATAAAGCCAGAACAATCAATTCCTTTTCCACCAGAAGATATTTTTGGAACAGAACCAGATCAAAATTGGTGCTTCTACTTCCAGAAAGCCAGTCTGGCCAGCCAGAACGGAAATTTCGATGAAGTAGTGAGGATTGCGAAAGAAATTGAACAAAAGGGATTAAAACCAAACGACTGGTCAGAATGGGTACCTTTCATTGAAGGTTATGCTTATACTGGCAATTTTTCAGAAGCAAAAAAGTTAATCCCAATAATCCGAGAAATGCCGTTTGTAAAATACCAGGTATGTAAAAAGTTGGAAATGAACGTTTCTAACTTGCCTGATGAAACGGTCTATTTTCTGATGAAAAATTTTAGATGCCCTAAACAATAAAGAAATACAAATCGGAAGAAGCATATTACAAAATCATTTTAATTTATTTTGCATATTTTGGATTTATTGCTTATAATTGTCAGCCGGTTGATTGTATACCACTTTCAGTTATTCAAACAACCGCAAATTAATTGGCCAGGTAGCTCAGTTGGTAGAGCAGCGGACTGAAAATCCGCGTGTCAGCGGTTCGATTCCGCTCCTGGCCATTATTATCTTAAAGGAATTAATTTATGAATGACAGGTGTTACTTAATACTGGGCGGGGGAGGGATGATAGGATTTCAAATCGCTCACCGGGTTGCGCGGCGTTTAGAACCCGAAAAAATTATCCTCGCCTCCCTGTATCAAAAGGATGTCAGAGATGCGGTAAATTCTCTGGAAAGGGAATTTTCTGGCATTGAATTTGTCGGACACTGGGGCGATATATTTGTTAGCAGCGAATTCAATAATGAAGAACGGCAGCAGCGCCTCAACCGGAATCAGCTTCTGGATAATACTGAATACCGTACAAGATTATTTAATGATTTTTTTGGAAGTGTAGAGAAAGCCTATCAAAGGTCTCTTCTTGTCCAACTAATCCTCGAACACAAACCTGATGTTATCATCGATTCAATAAACACCGCAACTGCAATCAGCTACCAGGATATTTACTCTGCCACTCAAATCGCTCACAGTGAATTTAATTCATTACATGAAAAATTTTTTCAAACAGACCGGGCTAATTTTGAGAAAGAATTAGAAGATTCGAAACGCGCCATCGAAATACTGATGATCTCTCAATATATTCCCCAACTTATCCGGCATGTTATTTTATTGAACAGAGCAATTCGGGAAGCTAATACCCGCCTGTACCTGAAAGTTGGCACAACCGGAACTGGCGGTATGGGATTGAATATCCCGTACACCCATGGTGAAGATAAACCCAGTGCTCAACTTATGTCCAAAACTGCTATTGCTTTCGCACATACCGGTTTGATGTTCCTGATGGCGCGCACACCTACCGAAACATATCCTGATGCGCCGCCAATTATTAAAGAAATAAAACCAGCTGCGATGGTAGGTTATTCAAACATTACTCAGAAAACCGTTTGCCGGAAAGGTAAACCTGTATACATATACAACAGTCATAAAGAAGAATTAAAAGATCAACTGGTTTTACAGCTTGATGATGACGAAATGGAAAAAAAGGAGAAATTAAAAATCCCGATTGTTGAGACAGGCGAAAACGGAATGTTTACAAAAGGAGAATTTGAAACAATCACCACTTTGCGTCAGATGGAGTTCATGACACCTGAAGAAATTGCGCGAGTAGTTGAACTTGAAATTCGCGGCGTCAACACAGGAAAAGATGTAATCTCTGCCATTGATGGCGCGATTATGGGTCCAACATACAGGGCAGGATACTTGCGGGACCAGGCAATTGAACAAATAGAACGTCTGGAAATACAAACGAAAATCCCCAGCGTGGCATTGGGTGAACTTGGCCCTCCAGAATTATCCAAATTGCTCTGGGAAGCTTATTTATTTGAACAGGTATTTGGTACTTTGAAAGATGTTTTATGCCAGCAGGAGGGTAAAAAGCCGAATCTGCCATTGGAAATTAATCGTGATCGTACTCCTGAAGAAATTTCCCGATCACTTGAGAATTACATTGAAAACAATCCACAAATCAGTGAACTCATCACATCGGTTGGAATACCTGTATTGTTATCGGATGGAGTAACATTGCTTCGCGGGCCGTTCATCCGAATTCCAGAACTGCATGGGCAAAAAAGAACCCAAATTAAAGAAGGTGATATAAATCGTTGGGCAAACAAAGGGTGGGTCGACCTAAGGAAAGAAAATTCCCTCGTCTGGCAAAAAAGATTTGAGACGATGCTGCGGGGCAGGCAGAGTACACGCGGGAGAGGTTCAGATGCAATTAATCGGGCTACATACCTTTATAAAGAAATCAGAATCGGTGAAGTTGTAAGCTGGATTTTCAACAATGAAATTGGCGGATACCGTTTGATGTGATCCCAATTTTTTATAATTACTTGTTATGAAAAACAGGTCAGCCACTGCAGTAGCATCACCGAATATCGCCTTTATAAAATACTGGGGGAATCATATCCCGGAACTGAATATCCCTTCTAACGGCTCTATTTCAATGAACTTAAAAGGTTTAAAAACCGAGACAACCGTTGAATTTGATAATCAACTGGAGGATGATGTTTTAATCTTTGGAAACAAACCCCAAGAAGGGGAAGCGCTCCAACGAGTCACCAGATTGCTTGACAGAGTAAGGGAATTCTCGGGTAATTCATGCTGTGCTGTTGTACACAGCCGGAATAATTTTCCGGCAGGTACAGGGATTGCTTCATCTGCATCAGCATTTGCCGCCCTCAGTTTAGCAGCCTGCTGTGCTGCTGGACTTAACCTTTCTGAAAGCGAATTATCGCGCCTGGCCAGGTTGGGATCGGGTTCTGCATGCCGGTCAATTCCAGAAGGATTTGTTGAATGGCAAGCAGGAACTGACGACCTGTCTTCGTATGCAAAATCTATCGCTCCAGCAGACCATTGGGGCCTTGTCGACTGTATTGTCATTCTCAGTAAATCTCATAAATCTATTGGTTCAAAAGAAGGTCATAGTTTTGCACAATCAAGCCCTTTTCAAGCAGTTCGAATCCAACAAGCACCTGAGCGGTTAAAGATTTGTCGGAAGGCAATAATCACCAGAGACTTTGACCAGTTCGCATCGATAGTCGAATTAGACAGCAACATGATGCATGCAGTAATAATGACTTCCAATCCTTCAACTATTTACTGGCACCCAACCACGATTACTGTAATTAATGAAGTAATAAATATGAGAAGAACAGGTATTCCTGTCTGCTATACCATTGATGCTGGTCCGAATGTCCATGTTATTTGCTTGAAAGAATCAAAATCGCAAGTTTGCTCAAATTTAAACAATCTCCCGGGAGTGATTGATATTATTAGCTCCTATCCTGGCGGTCCAGCCCAATGCACTGAACGGTCATAATCCAATCAATTCTTCTTTTGAAATATACGTTATTGATCATTTTTCCCCCAAAACATACATTTCTGTACTAGATAGTTTTAGTCTTAGAATTGGGTTAAAAAGAGAAAATCTTTCCCTGTTATTCAGTAGTTATTTTTACAGGTCAGGTATAATCATCTCGCCTTTTAAGTGATATCTGGCTGAGATTTCCTGTTCTATTTTGGAAGAATCTTACATGTTTTATCATCAGTATCAAATATTATTACATTAATAAGGAAATTTCTAAGAAATAAATATGTTATCAATTCAACTGGTGCAGTTTGTATTAGGAATCGCCATTTTGCTCTTATTGCATGAACTGGGTCATTTCATTGCAGCCCGGCTGTTAAATGTCGAAGTAGATGAATTTGGAATTGGGTTCCCTCCCCGTGCAGTTAAACTATTTACATTCAAAGGCACGCTGTTTTCTCTAAATTGGATACCACTTGGTGGTTTTGTCAGACCTAAAGGAGAAAACGATCCTTCCGTACCAGGCGGGTTGGCAGCTGCCAGTCCCTGGGTGAGACTCGGAGTATTATCTGCAGGGCCTGCTATGAACCTGTTTATAGGAATAATCCTGGGAATTTTTCTTTTTTACAGTATTGGCAATCCAATAGCAGATAAAGTTGTAATTAATTACATTGAACCAGGCACTCCTGCCCAAGAGGCGAACCTGAGCGAAGGAGATTTATTCATAGCTGTTAATGGAGAAAATATAGATAGTTCTCAAAAGTTACAGGAGCTCATTATCGAAAATCTTGGCAAACCAACAAATTTTTTACTCCAGCGAGGTGATTCTACGATAGAGGTGGTTATCACTCCACGCACCGAATATCCTGATAACCAGGGCCCAATTGGAGTTGGGATTACTAACCCAACCACACCTGTAAGTATTGGTACTGCGACTATTAGAGGGATTGGTGCAACTTTTGAACAAATTCGGGCTCTTTTCCTACTCCCCGTGAGATTACTTCAGGGACAGGCTTCACCTGAGGAAGGGAGATTGCTAGGATATAAGGGAATGTTTGATATCTTTCGGTATTTACAGAGCCCATTATGGTTCTTTATGGCTATCTCAATCTCTTTAGGTATATTGAACCTGTTTCCAATTCCGGCGTTGGACGGTGGGCGGATAGTTTTAACACTCCCAGAAATCTTTTTTAAGAAACGAATACCCACTCAATACGAGAATATGATACACATGGTGGGTTTTACACTGTTGCTATTTTTGCTGATCTACATCAATGTCCAGGATTTTCTGAAATCCGATCCAGCTTCCGTAAATTGTTTTATCAAGAATGATGGCTGACACACCAAGTATACCTATTCAGCAGGTTATAGATGATCTGCTGGATAACGACAACCCTTTTCCTGCTGTAAACCTGTATCGATTATCTGACCTTGAGCCGGCTGACCAGAAAAAAATTGCTTCAATCTGGCCTAATCTAGCTCTCTGGCGAAAGCTTGGTTTATTGGAGGACATTTCAGATTTGAGTGAAAAAGATACTTTGCTCTCATTCGAAGAGCTATGCTTAATTGCAATTGAAGATGAGAACGCTGGGGTAAGATTACAGGCAATTAAAGCTCTTCGGATTTATGAAGATACCTCCCTTGTTGATATCTTTATAAATTTACATCTGAATGACAGAGATGAACACGTCCGGGCAGAGGCGGCTGGAGCGCTTGGTCGCTTTGTGTACCTTGGTGAAATTGAAACAATCAATAAGGAGAAATTACGCGAAATCGAACAGCATTTACTCAACTCGTGTCAATCAAACCTTCCCCAAATTATTCGCCTGCAGGCACTCGAGTCGCTCGGGTATTCAAGCCGCCCTGAAGTCAGGCAATTGATTGAAAACGCTTACAATTCAGATAATAAAGAATGGATTGCGAGTGCTCTGTTTGCTATGGGAAGGTCTGCTGACAATCACTGGGATACGCATATTATAAATATGCTTGATAACAAAATCCCCATGATTCGTTGTGAAGCCGCCAGGGCTGCCGGTGAATTGGAGATCGCCGAATCTGCCCCGTTACTGATAGATTTAATTGACGATCCAGATGAAGAGACCAGACTTGTAAGTATTGTTGCGTTATCTCAGGTCGGCGGGGATGAATTAATAAGCCTGTTCGAAGACCTGATTAATGAAGCTGATTCCGAACAATCAATCGAAGCACTGGAATTGGCTCTTGAGAACCTGGCTTTTATTAACAATGCCCAGTTATTCCCCCTGTTTGATTTCCCGGATGATAGTTTTGAAGAAACACTTGACGACCAGCATGATATATTCAATTCTTTCGAGGATGATGAAGATTGAATGATCTTCTCCGAATTTTCATAAACAATTTATTGCCAATTTTCCTGACATCCGGCGCCGGTTTTTTACTATCTAAATATCTCAAAATTTCTCCCCGTCCAATTTCACAGGTCATATTTTATATCTTCGCACCAAGTTTATTGTTCACACTGCTGACAAAAAACAACCTGAACAACAATGATATTCTTCGTTCGATGTTATTAATCGGTTCAACAATGTTGATTGTCGGAATAATCGCTTTTATAATCACCCGTATATTCAGATTGAACCGAACACTATCTTCAGGGATATTGTTGACCTCCATGTTTATGAATGCTGGCAACTACGGATTACCAGTAGTCCTTTTTGCCTTTGGGGAATCTGCACTTGGGTATGCCAGTGTTTACTTCGTAACAATGGTCATTTTTACATACACGATCGGTATACTCATCGCATCGACAGGATCAGCCAGTATAAAAAACAGTATTATCAATCTGCTTAAATTACCAGCTATTTACGCTATTGTGTTCGCTTTTATTATTATTTTTACAGGATGGGAAATTCCAACTTTCCTTGACCGTACAATTACTTTATTGGGCGATGCCTCTATTCCATCAATGCTTATTCTCCTGGGGATGCAATTAGCCCATGTTCGTCTGTCCGGAATCTCAATACCGTTAATTCTTGCTGTCAGTTTAAGATTATTAGTTAGCCCAGCAGTTGCGCTTTTATTAGCAACAATATTCGGAATATTCGGTCCCGCTCGGGTCGCATTAGTTACCGTCGCAGGAATGCCTACCGCTGTGTTTACCACAGTATTATCTACTGAATACGAGCTTGATCCATCATTTGTTACAGCCGTAGTATTTACATCAACTCTAGTCAGTCCATTAACATTAACACCAATTCTTGCGTTTTTAGGAGCGTAAACAGTAACGCAATGTTCAGTTAATTATCAAAAAACAATAACCAATATCGTATTTGATGTGCACTTATAAAAGTTGGAGGGTATATGCCTGTTGAGAAAAACTTTCATGCTATTATCAGCGGCAGGGTGCAAGGAGTTGGTTTTAGATACTTCGTGCAGGGGAAAGCAAATGGTCTGGATATCACAGGCTGGGTCAGGAATCGATGGGACGGAACTGTAGAGGTTATGGCTCAAGGTGAAAAGAATAACCTGGAATCATTCCTTTCATTAATAAAAAGAGGACCCAGCGGGGCAAATGTAACAAACCTCAATGTTGAATGGCTGGAAAGTTCTGACGAATTTACAGAATTTAAGGTTAGAAGTACCTCTTATTAACCAGGATAAACTTTTACCTGAATCCTAATCCGCGCTCTTTTAAAGAAACGTGTTCCTTTCCACCAATGATAATATGATCCAATACCTCAATATCCAGAATCCTACCCGCATCCACAATTGATCTGGTTAGGGTGATATCTTCTGTGCTTGGTGTTGGATCTCCACTGGGATGGTTATGTACGACGATGATGCCTGCTGCATTAAGCTTAATAGCATTTGTGAATAATTCCGCAACTCTGACCTGGGAAGAATTTATTGACCCGCGGTAAAGTTTCTCGTACTTGATAACCCGATTCCTTGTATCCAATATAATCACCCATAATTCCTCTTTTTCAAGACCGGACATCTCATGGGTAACATAATTTGCAGCATCCTGTGGGCTGTGGATTGTTTGTCTCTGTTCTGTTTCAAGTGAATTCAACCGGCTTGCCAGTTCAATCGCAGCTTTAATTTGGGCTGCCTTCGCAGGTCCGATTCCCCTTTGCTGACAAACCTCTTCATAAGCGGCCCGGCGTAAGCCCTTTAACCCGTCAAATGTGTTTATCAGCCGGGTCCCAATCTGAACAGCATTTTCCCCTTGAGTACCCGTTCTTAATAATATCGCTAGAAGTTCAGCATCCGAAAGGCTTTCTGCTCCCTGTTTAGCTAACCTCTCCCGCGGGCGTTCTGATTTTTGTAAATCAGTGATTCGATATCTCATATTATTATTATCCACGATTCATCCTTTTTGGGTTCGTTTTAATTCAATATAAAACAAAAACCAATCACTGAATAGAATGGTTTGAGCAGTTAATGATTTACGAGGATATCTTTCCTTTATCAGATTAGAAAAAACCCTGGTTTTTTGTTCGCGTTCTTACCAGGGTATTTTTTTCATTGTTCACAAATTTAGCTTAATATCTATTTCTTCAACGCCTGCCATCCGGCATACTCAGCGTTTTCACCTAACCCTGCCTCAATCCTCAATAATTGGTTGTACTTCGCAACCCGGTCAGAACGTGCGGGAGCGCCTGTTTTTATCTGTCCCATATTTAAAGCGACTGCCAGATCAGCAATTGTATTATCCTCAGTTTCACCCGACCGGTGAGAAGTGACTGCTTTCCAGCCTGCCCGATGGCAGATTTCAACCGCTTCGATCGTTTCAGTTAAGGATCCAATCTGGTTCAGTTTTACCAGCAGGGCATTCGCAGCTTTATCCTTAATAGCGCGTTTCACCCGTTCCGGATTGGTAACCAGCAGATCGTCCCCGACAATCTGAACTTTTCCCCCAATTTCCTCTACCATCAGTTTCCATCCGGACCAATCGTCCTGAGCCAAACCGTCTTCAATGGACACAATCGGGTACTGCTCAACCCAGGATTTCCAGAAAGCCACCATCTCCTCACTATTCAGCTTTTTACCTTCTTTACGCAAATTGTAAAGACCGGAATCTTCTTCGTAGAACTCAGAAGCAGCAGGATCAAGCGCAATCGCAACCTGTTCTCCGGCTTTATATCCTGCCTTTTCAACAGCATCCAGGATTACTTCTACCGCTTCTGAATTTGCTGCTAATGCCGGCGCATATCCACCTTCATCACCCACCAGAGCTGTATACCCACGGCTTTTCAACACCCCTTTCAAGGCATGATATATCTCAGCCCCCCAGCGCAATCCCTCTGCAAATGATTCAGCACCGAGCGGCATAACCATAAATTCCTGAGCATCTGTCGACTGCCATCCCGTATGGGCGCCGCCATTGAGAATATTCATCATGGGAACTGGTAATACGTGTGCAAATACACCTCCAATATAACGGTACAACGGCAGTCCTAATGAATGGGCAGCCGCTTTAGCAACTGCCAGGCTGGTGCCCAGTATTGCATTTGCGCCAAGGTTAGACTTATTTGGAGTTCCATCCAATTCCAACAAAGCGCTGTCGATCCCCTTTTGGTCAACTGAATCCCACCCAATTAAGTGGTCGGCAATTTTTTCATTTACATTGGCAACTGCATCCTGCACACCTTTTCCCAGGTATCTGGAGCCATCACCATCCCTGAGTTCAAGCGCTTCATGCACTCCGGTAGATGCGCCAGAGGGTACTGCAGCTCTTCCAAAACTGCCATTTAAAAGAAAAACGTCCACTTCAACGGTTGGATTGCCTCTGGAATCCAGAATTTCCCGCCCAATAACATCTTCAATAATAGTTTCCATTTCTTACACCTCAATATTTAGTTTTACAACTTCATCCAGAATATTCAAGGATGTTGTATTCAATCTTCAAACCTATACCAAAGTATAAACCAGCTTTGTCTCATACGAATATTCAGTATCTCATCAATTCATAAGTTTTATTTTTACACACTGCTAACGTGTTCACTAGAAACTTTTTTCCTGACAAGATCGACCTTCTGGCAAACTGCCTCTAAAAAAGCGACAAACAAAGGATGCGGGCGGTTTGGACGAGATAAAAATTCGGGGTGAAA
This sequence comes from uncultured Chloroflexia bacterium, assembly GCA_963793095.1. Taxonomy (GTDB): domain Bacteria; phylum Chloroflexota; class Anaerolineae; order Anaerolineales; family UBA4823; genus CAVWDI01. The sequence continues at coordinate 1,187,953 of CAWBYY010000002.1, read as the reverse complement.
CTGTGTTCCCAACATAAACGGATGATCTGAAATTTCAGCGATTTCAACCAAAAAATTGTCGGGAGATATCCCAGAAAAAACCATTCCACCTTTAATTAGAGTATCCCGAAAAGTATTGTTTAATTCAAAGCGATGCCTGTGCCTTTCTTCAACACTATCCTGCTGGTATGCATTAAATGCCCGGGTGCCGGGTTGTAACTGACATGGATACAATCCCAGCCTCATGGTACCGCCGAGATCAGAGATTGATCTTTGATCTGGCATCAAATCGATAACCGGATATTTTGTTGACCTGTCGAATTCAGTCGAATTTGGTTCTTCGCTGTTCAAAATATGCCTGGCAAATTCGACAACCATTAACTGCATCCCTAAACATAATCCAAGATAAGGAACATTTTCCTCGCGAGCATACCGTATCGCCTGAATTTTCCCTTCAATCCCACGATCTCCAAATCCACCCGGAACAACAATTCCATCTGCTTCATATACTTTTTCCCAAAGGCGTTTCCTTTCTAACTCAGCCGAGTGAATCCATATTAAATTGATTTCGACTCCAAGCGCTAGTGCAGCATGATCTAATGCTTCCCTGACGCTGAAATATGCATCATGCAGTTCAACATATTTGCCTACTAATGCTATATTCACCTTGGGTTTTGTTTGCCCGACTTTCGCTATTAAACTCTGCCAGTCACGCCAATCAGGGGATTTCTTCGGGATTAAACCCAATCTTTCAACAATTATTTCTCCGATGTTATGCTCTTCGAGGAGGAGAGGTACTTCATACAGGATCGGTGCAGTCATCAGCGGAATGACTGCCCTTGGCTCTACATCGCAAAAAAGGGCAATTTTTTCGCGGACTTCTTCCGATACCGGGAAGTCGGTCCGGGCGATGATCATATCAGGAGAAATACCGATAGAACGTAATTCTCTGACCGAATGCTGGGTTGGTTTGGTTTTTAATTCTCCAGTTGCTCCGATCCTTGGCAGCCAGGTTACATGAATGTACATGCAGTTCTCTCGGCCGAGATCTGTTCTCATTTGCCTCAATGCTTCAAGGAAAGGCAGAGATTCGATATCACCTACAGTGCCTCCAATTTCCACCAGGACAATTTCCGCGCCGGTTGTCTTAGCCACTAATCCTATCCTGTGTTTTATCTCGTTTGTTATATGTGGGATAACCTGGATAGTGCCTCCCAAATAATCGCCCCGCCTCTCTTTTGAAATAACCTCGGCATAAACCTGACCGGTTGTCACATTGCATACTCGATTTAACCGGATATCAATAAACCGTTCATAGTGTCCTAAATCAAGATCAGTCTCTGCTCCATCGTCAAGCACAAAGACTTCGCCATGCTGGTAAGGGCTCATAGTACCCGGATCGACATTGATATAGGGATCCAATTTCTGAACCCCAACCTCCAGGCCACGTTCTTTCAATATAAGTCCCAGGGCGGCTGAGCTCACCCCTTTTCCTACAGAACTAACCACACCCCCTGTGATAAAGATATATTTTGTCAACATAACCTTTTCCCCATAAGACCCGATCTTATTGTGCTGCCAACAGGTTGGAGTTTACTATATTAGTTGACCCCCGTCCACCTCCGTGTTAAACTAAACGGTTGTCGAATTCTTGAAAATTTAATAGCGAATAGATTGTACAGGTCACAACTCAAATTGAGATTAATCAGGTGTGGTGATAAATCACAATTTATTTTTTCACCTCACAATTAAATTCTGAAAAACAGATATTTGACGATGAACAGCAAGCTTGCCGAAATAATTCATTTCTTAAAACGAGATGATTCAAAAAATGAGATTGAAACATTCTTTCTTGCAGGATTGGGAAATCCTGGCAAAGAATATGAACAAAACCGTCATAATATCGGATTTATGGTTTTAAACCGTTTCGCAGCAAAATATGGGGAAAATTTTTCGAAATATGAAAAACAAGCATTGATTGCAAAATTCCCCGTAGAAAAAAAACGATTGATACTGGTCAAGCCACAAACTTTTATGAACCGGTCCGGACAGGCAATTGTTCCTCTCGTTAGATATTACAAGATTCCTCTCGAAAATATGCTTATTGCTTATGATGATATCGATTTACCATTTGGATTAATCAGAATTCGCCCTTCTGGGGGCGCTGGCGGTCATAACGGACTTGCATCAATAATCAACCAGCTGGGCACAAATATATTTCCCCGAATGCGGGTTGGTATTGGCCGTCCACCAGGCAAACAAAATGCTGCCAGTTATGTCTTGAAGAATTTTTCCGCCTCAGAGATAGACATCCTTGAAATAATTCTTGAAAAATCATGTGAGGCAATAACTGTTTTCCTGCAGGACGGCATTGAGGCTGCTATGAATAGATTCAATTCGTCATCCGCGGCTTAAACAACTATATGAATATTAATACCTTAATTGATTGCCTGGTAAACAATCTTGATCCCTTACCAGAACTGATAGAATCTGGAAGTTTATCCCACCCCATGGGATTACGGCGTTCAACCCATCTTCCGGTTCTGGCGGCGATTCATAAAAAAATTAATAAACCTTCATTGCTAATTACTGACCGTTCAGACCGGGCTTTAACTCTCTTTGAAGAACTTAAGTTCTGGGCTCCACAATCAGATATATTTTATTTTCCAGAACCTGAACCATTGTTTTATGAAAATGCAGCCTGGAGCGAATTGACCCGACAGGACCGTTTGAAAGTATTGGATATATTAATCAGATTCGATCCTTCAGAGGTAAATTACTCCATAAACTCTCCAATTATCATCGCACCGGTAAGAGCATTAATGGTAAGAACGCTCCCTAAATCAGACTATCTTAAGAATGTCAACATTTTAAAGCCCGGGATGACGATTTACCTCAACGAAATTATCAAGGATTGTATTAATCTGGGTTACACAAATACAAATACCGTCGTATCACCGGGACAATTTGCACGCAGAGGTGGAATTATTGACATTTGGGTTCCAGTTGAACCATTTCCGGTAAGGCTGGAATTCTTTGGAAATGAGATTGATACCATTCGATATTTCAATCCTGCGACTCAACGAACTGAGACTGGTTCAATTGGAAAGAAAAACCAAAATTTGAGGGTTACTCCTGCGCGCGAGTTCATCTGTCCCCCTACCAATATCACTTACGACGACAATCCCGGGTGCTCTGAATTTTTTCTGCCTTTGGTACACCAGAATGCGGAAAGCTTTTTTGAATTTCTTCCTCAAAATGGACTTGTTTTTTTAGATGACCCACAGGCGATCATAGATGCATGCTTTGAGATTGAAGAACAGGCTGTCGAAATACGGACTGAAAGTATTAATAACGGAATCCTGGAAAAAGATTTTCCAATTCCATATATTGCTTGGTCTGAAATCCAGGATTTAATCAGTTTTCAAAATACAATCATTCTGGGTTCTCCTTCAGTAATAGAAAATGAACCACTGGTAGATAAAGGTTTTCAAGAGGATAATCAAACAAGAAAGCTATCAGAAAAATTTTCATCCAACCAACGCTTTGGCGGTCATTTAAAAAAATTGATGGAGTATCTGCTCGATTTAAATAACAAAGGAGATGGACTCATCATTGTATCAAGGCAATCTGCAAGGTTAGAAGAGCTCTGGAGCGAATATCACCTCGAAAGAAATGACCCCCCTTCATTTATTGAAGGCAGCCTTACTGAAGGATGGACCTTTGCGCCTTCCGATTGTCCCACAATTCAACTTCTCACCGACGGTGAAATTTTTGGTTGGAGGAGGCCTGAGATCCGCCAACGAGCTCGACCGGTTGCAGAAGCACCTGAATCCCCATATGCAAATCTTGAGATAGATGATTGGGTAGTCCATATCGATCATGGAATTGGACAATACAAAGGCCTGGTTGAGAGGACAGTTGAAGGCCTAAAGCGCGAGTATCTCTGTATTGAATACGCAGATGAAGCAAAATTATTTGTTCCGGTTCATCAAGCCGATCGTCTAACACGATATATTGGTCCAGACAGTCGAAAACCAAATTTCAGTCGTCTGGGCGGAGTAGAATGGCAAACCACAAAATCAACTGTAAAAGAAGCTGTAAAAAAGGTTGCTGAAGACTTACTTACCCTGTATGCCCAAAGAAGGACAGTTACGGGATTTAAATTCAGTGAAGACTCAGCCTGGCAGCACGAATTAGAAGCAAGTTTTCCGTACATGGAAACAAAAGACCAGTTACAGGTGTTAGAAGAGGTAAAAACCGATATGCAATCCGCACGTCCTATGGATCGTTTAATTTGCGGAGATGTTGGGTATGGTAAAACTGAGGTCGCGTTACGGGCTGCATTCAAAGCTGTGCTGGATGGTAAACAGGTCGCCATTTTGGTTCCAACAACTATCCTGGCTCAACAACATTACAACACATTCAAGCAACGATTGTCCGTCTATCCGGTTGAAATTGAAATGCTATCCCGTTTCCGAACCCCTGCACAACAGAGAGAGATAATTATAAAATTGAATTCCGGTCGGGTTGACATTGTTATCGGAACTCACCGCTTACTATCCCAAGACGTATCCTTCAAGGACCTTGGATTATTGGTAATAGATGAAGAACAGCGTTTTGGAGTAACCCATAAAGAGACACTCAAGAAAATGCGGACAGAAGTGGATGTACTCACATTAACTGCAACCCCCATTCCGCGCACATTGTATATGGCTCTCAGCGGCATACGCGATATTTCTACAATAAATACCCCTCCTGAAGAACGCCTCCCTATTGTTACACATATAGGACCATATTCAAAACAAATCGTCCGGCAGGCAGTGCTGAGAGAATTAGAGCGCGGCGGGCAGGTTTTTTTTGTGCATAACCGCGTGCAAACCATTGGTGTGATAGAGAGTCATCTGAGAAAAACAATACCAGAGGCTCGGATAGGTATTGCCCATGGGCAAATGCAAGAGGAAGAACTCTCGAAACGTATGCAGAAATTTTCCGACGGTGAGATCGATATTCTTCTCAGTACATCAATCATTGAATCAGGTCTGGATATCCCAAACGCCAATACATTGATCGTGGATAGAGCAGAAACTTTTGGACTCTCTCAGCTGTATCAATTACGGGGAAGAGTTGGCAGGGGCGCCCAGCGCGCATACGCTTACTTCTTTCGACACTCCCAAAAACCAATTTCTAGGGAAGGGCAACTCCGTCTGGAAACCATCGCCGAAAACACCCAGCTCGGAGCAGGTTTCTCAATCGCAATGCGAGATCTTGAAATTCGCGGGGCAGGCGATATCCTGGGCATTCGCCAGCACGGCTATATTGCTGCTGTTGGTTTCAATCTGTACACACAATTGCTTGCGAATGCAGTCCGGAGAATCCGTTCTGGTCGAGAATTACCACCAAATTTGGAAGATGCAATTCAAGAAACAAGATTGTTCTCGACCAATGTAGACCTACCATTGCCAATCAGTATTCCAGAAGAATATATACCGGACAAAACGATACGACTGGGGTTGTACCGCCGGCTGGCTGAGATCAGGGTAATTAACGATGTAAAGAATATGTTCGAAGAATTCATTGACCGGTTCGGAGAACCCCCAGATCTGGTAAAAAACCTCTTCTTTCAAATTGAGATCAAATTGATGTCCGAGAAAATTGGATTTTCGTCAATCACAACCGAAAACGGCCAAATTGTGTTGCGCTTTCCCGAGGATGAAGTGCCTGATAATTTGCCTGATCTGGGAGGACGGGTCCGCATCGGTAAAACTGCACTATGGATGCCCTATAATAATTCTACGAATTGGCAGTACGATCTGCATCAGATATTAAATCAATTGAGCAGAATATATACGCTAAATTACAATTAAACATTAACTATGAATAACCAACAGATTCTCTCGAGATTCAATTATTGATATATGTTTCCCGCTGGAGTACCATTTTCTAAAAGAACTTTCGACTTGATTTTTGCTTCAGGTGGTCTAATCTTAATTTCCCCGATCCTGTTGATTATTTCAATTCTGGTTTGGATCAAAATAGGAGACCCAATTTTCTTTAAACAGAAAAGACCCGGCTACAAGGAAAAGCCTTTCTGGATATACAAATTTAGAACCATGTCAGAAAAACGTGATAAGCATGGTAATTTGCTGCCAGATAAAAACCGCATCACTTCATTTGGGAAATTTCTAAGAACATTCAGTCTGGATGAACTTCCAGAATTGCTAAATATTATCCGCGGCGAAATGAGTTTTGTTGGCCCCAGACCACTTTTGATGGAATACCTGGACAGATATTCAGAAACACAAAGGAAGCGGCATGAAGTATTACCGGGAATAACGGGCTGGGCACAAATAAACGGTAGGAATATCCTGACCTGGGAGGATAAATTCCGGTTTGATATCTGGTATATCGACAATTGGTCTTTCTGGCTGGATATTAAAATTCTTGTTATTACATTTTGGAAAGTGATAAAAAGAGAGGGAATCAGCCAACCTGGGCATGCAACTTCAGAAAAATTTACAGGAAATAACACCGGTAACTAACCGTAAAGAGTCATAATCTGGGAAAGTATTTATGCTATACTCCGGCGACATGCTAACGGAAGCGGCACTATATAAACGATTACTGCTTATCCGTCGTTTCGAAGAAACGGTTTTGGAACAATATTCCAAGGGCATTTTCTTCGGAACTACCCACTCTTACCTCGGACAGGAGGCTAATGCAGTAGGGGTGATTTCTAATATTAATAAAAATGATATTGTCGTAAGCAATCACCGCAGTCACGGGCATTTTATTGCATACGGTGGTGATATCCGTGGACTCTTCGCTGAATTAATGGGAAAGTCGACCGGCGTTGTCGCTGGACGAGGAGGATCACAGCACTTATGCTGGAGGAATTTTTATTCTAATGGCATACAGGGAGGAATAACACCAATCGCTGCAGGAATGGCTTTAGCTGAGAAATATAAAGGGAATAACACAATTGTTCTCGTCTTTATTGGGGATGGAACTCTGGGAGAAGGAGTAGTATACGAGACACTGAATATGTCCTCGCTCTGGAATGCGCCAATCCTCTTTGTGCTCGAGAACAATCACATTGCCCAGACTACTCCGATAAAGCTTGCTGTAGCAGGAGATATTGCGCTGCGTTTCAATTCCTTTGGCATCCATACCGAAGAAATTGATACAAGCGATGTAGAGAAAATTCAGGCTGTTGCAAATAAACAAATATCCAGAGTGAGGTCAAAAAGCGCACCAGGTGCATTAATTATCCATACATGCAGATTTGGTCCGCATTCGAAAGGCGATGACACGCGTGATAAATCGGAGATTTTGAACATGCGCCGCAGTCGTGATCCTGTTATTATCCAGGGTGCCCGCCTTGAACATGAAATTAGGAAGACAATTGAGGGAGAAATCGATAAAAAAATCCGGCATTCTTTTAATCAAGCTTTTGAAGATCCATACCCAAATCCCGAGGAAGTATTTGGATAGAAAATCAATAATTATATTCGTGTCGAAACAATCTGTTCAGGTCATTTCGTCCAGTAAGGAACCTGTTATTCGGTCTTATTTATATGACAACTGTACTTGAATCACTTAACCAATCCCTTCATAGACTCCTTGCGAGTGATAATCGAATCATCGTCATCGGAGAGGATATACTCGACCCTTACGGAGGCGCATTTAAGGTCACGCGAGGACTATCAACAGAATACCCGGACCAGGTAATTTCATCGCCTATATCCGAGGCAGGAATAGTTGGATTTGCTACCGGTATGGCCCTGCGAGGCTTGCTGCCGGTTGTCGAAATTATGTTTGGGGATTTTATTACATTGGCCGCTGACCAGATCATCAACCATGCCGTTAAATTCCGCTGGATGTATAACGACCAGGTGAATGTACCTCTGGTCATACGCACTCCTATGGGTGGGAGGCGCGGGTATGGCCCCACTCACAGTCAAACCCTGGAAAAACTCCTGCTAGGTGTCCCTGGGCTCAATGTGCTCGCTCCCTGTTCAATTGGTGAACCGGGTGATTTATTAGCCCGGGCGATTAAAGATTTTGAAGATCCGGTTCTTTTTATCGAAAATAAGCTACTGTACCTGCAAACAGTGCATTCCGTTTCAGAAAAGGGCGAATACAGTATCAAAACATTTAATACCAAAAACAAAACTCGCTCTGACTCAATAAAGAATAATGGGATAACTTCCGAATACAGCCCACCCACATATTTGATCCGGATAAGCAACGCGCCTGAACCCACACTGTCAATAGCCGCTTATGGTTATATGGCGGAGATAGTCCTACAGGTGATTCGTGAACTTGCTTATAAACATGAATTGTTCTGCGAGCTGGTCGTTCCAACCCAGTTGGTACCCTGGAATATTGATGCTGTTCTCTCAAGCTGCAGGTTAACAGGTAAATTACTGCTCGTTGAAGAAGGGACATTAAGCCTGGGCTGGGGAGCTGAAATCCTATCCCGGGTGAGTGAAATCCTTATATCCGAACTCAGTGCAGTGCGCAGGTTAGCAGCGCTGGAATATCCTATCCCTGGAAGCGAGCCTCTTGAATCCGCATTGCTGCCAGGTAAAGAAAGCATAAAAAGGACAGCTCTTGAAATAGCTTACAACAAGAGAAATCATCTCTAAGGAAAGCATAAGTGGAAGAAGCATCAACGATTTATATCCCATTATTGAACCCAAATGAACGTGAAGTATCAATATCCGCTATCCATATTGCTGAAGGTCAGCACGTTCAACCCGGACAGCCGATCTGCAGCATTGAGAATACAAAATCAACAGCAGATATTGAAGCTGATCGAAATGGGTATATCCTGCATTTACAATTTAAGGAAGGTGATATTGCTTCTGCTGGAGATATTTTATGCTATATCGCAGACAACCCAAATTGGATGCCAGAATCTTTCGATAAATCAATAACTCGCCGGATGACAGGCACCATACTGCCAGATTTCGATGACAAAATTCCACAGGGTTTAAGAATCACCATGCCCGCTCTTGAAACAGCAAGAGAAAATGGGATTAACCTGGATATCCTCCCAAAAGACAAGTTGATAACTCGTGAATTTCTTATCGACTTTTTCCAAATCCGCGAAGGTTCGCAGGAAAAATTTAATCAAGGAATGGATTTAATATCTCAATTAAATATCCCCGAAGGTGAACGCTCGAAAACAATCGTTATTTATGGTGGCGGTGGTCTTGGTAAAACAATAATCGAACTTATTCAATCAATAGGTGGATATCTAATTATTGGCATCATCGACGACGGCATTGAACCGGGTATTCGAATATTAAATATTCCTGTATTAGGCAGCAGTAATCATTTAGAAGAACTTAAGAAGAAGGGGATCTACCAGGCTGTTAATGCTGTTGGAGGAATTGGAGATGTAATAATTAGATCCAAAGTTTTCGAAACACTCAATAAGGCAGATTTTTCACTCCCAACTGTTATTCATCCGACAGCGATTATTGAACAGAGCGCAATAATTGAATCCGGTGTCCAGGTTTTTGCAAATTCTTATATCGGAACGGAAGTACGGATCGGTTTTGGCTGCTTAATAAACACTGGATCAATAATTTCGCATGATTGTGTGTTGGGGGAACAGGTCAATATCTCTCCAGGAACTATTTTGGCCGGTGGGGTTAAGGTAGGCAACCAGGCTCTAATTGGAATGGGAGTGACTGTGAACCTGGGTGTGCTGATAGGGGAATCAGCGCGTATCGGAAATGGGGCTACTATTAAAGGTGATGTTCCCCCGAAAACTATCGTACGGGCAGGAACCCGTTGGCCAGAGGGATAATTTCCAAATATACTAACTTGAGCTATTGGAGTCAGGTATGAAACAGAAAATAGACATACCAATGTCTTCACCGGATATTTCCGACGAGGAAAGACAAGCTGTTAATTCTGTGCTCCAAACGCCGTATTTGAGCATGGGTAAGGAAATTGAAGCGTTTGAAAAAGAATTTCGTGCTTACACGGGTTCAAGAAATGCAATTGCAGTGAGTTCGGGTACAGCTGGCCTGCATTTATGTATCCGGGCAGCAAAAGTTTCCAGGGATGATATTGTAATCACTACGCCGTTCTCATTCGTCGCTTCAACAAATGTAATTCTTTATGAAAATGCCGTTCCGATCTATGTTGATATTGAAAGCAAGACCGGAAATATGGATATGGACCTGGTGGAAGAAATTTTGAAGGCTTATTCCAATCTTGGTTACATTCCTGATCGCTGGTTTCCCCGAAAAGGCTGGAGTAAGAAGAAAAAAATCCGTGCGATTCTAGTTGTGGATGTTTTTGGACAACCCGCAGATTATGATCGCTTAAAGAATTTCACCCAGAATACAGGTATTAAAATTATTGAAGACTCTTGTGAATCTCTTGGCGCTGAATACAGGAATAAAAAAGCTGGCACACTGGGAGATTTTGGAGTGTTTGGGTTCTATCCCAACAAACAGATAACAACGGGTGAGGGCGGGGCAATCATAACAAACGATGATGACAGTGCATCACTGATGATAGCATTACGCAACCAGGGAAGAGCAGCCGGGGACATGTGGTTGAACCACAAATACCTTGGATACAACTATCGCTTAGATGAAATGAGCGCTGCACTCGGAAGGGTTCAGGTTGCCAGATTGAATGAACTTCTCAAAAAACGCGAACGAGCAGCGAACTGGTACAACCAGAGACTATCGGATTTAGAGGGGGTAGAAATTCCTTTTCTTGCTCCGGCCACGACCCGCGCAACCTGGTTTGTTTACGTTATCCGGTTAAGCGGGGAACTGAACCGGGCCCAAATCTCAAAAGAACTGGGCAAGCACGGTATCCCCTCCCGACCATACTTCATTCCTATTCACCTGCAGCCTTATATGGTTGAAAAATTTGGTTACAAACCAGGAGATTTCCCAATAACCGAGGATATTGGAAATCGATCCCTGGCCCTTCCTTTTTCATCTATAATGGAAGAACATCAGGTTGAGTATGTTTGTTCAATCTTAAGGGAAATTATCCAATAGGTTTCGTTCAGAATTCCAGAAGGCTTTGTGATCCAACCCGAAAAATCTATCCAAATGTAAGTGCAAATAATTTATCGATAGTAAAAATCGTAGAACTTTCAACTCTCCGGAAATACTATTTCTTCTTTTCCCGCTAATTTCTCTTGAATTATCTGGACAACGATGTCCAGGTGGCGGGCTTTATGAACAAAATCCAAATCATCCGTTCTTATCGTCAATACCGGGCAAATATCAAAAGTCTCCAGCCAGTCCTGGTAATACGTCTCCAACAAAGATAAATATTCTTCAGTAATTCCACCTTCAATATCACGCCCACGTTTTTGGATACGTTCCAACAATACCGGCACAGGCGCGTTTAAAAAGATAAGCAAATCCGGCGCCGGGAGATTATTTACAACGAGATCAAATATCCGCCGGTAAGAATAATAATCACGCTCATTGATATTCCCGAGATGGTGCAGCGCCCTTGCAAATATGTGGGCATCTTCATAAATACTGCGGTCAAGGATTGTGGATTGGGGAGATTTTGATAATTCCAGATATTGTTCTGCCCGGTGCCCCAGAAAAAACACCTGCAGATGAAACGACCAGCCTTTCATATCACTGTAAAAATCTGGCAGGTAAGGATTATCAGCGACTGACTCAAAAGCTGTCCGCCAATTCAAACGCATACCCAGGCGTTCTGTAAGAGAAGTTTTCCCCGCGCCGATATTCCCGGCAACAAGAATTAATCTTTTAGTCATTAAGAATCACAAAGATAAATATTTTCAAGTCTGTAAATAGAGCATCTCATAAAGAAATAAATTAACATTCACTGTAGCCACATGAATAGCACTTGCAACAACCTTCTTCACTCACCAGAGCAGCCTGACCACAATCCGGACACAAGTCACCAATTCGAGATTGGTCAAGAATTCCCTCTTCATGTGCAATTGCCAATGCGTTCTCTGAACGCAGGCGATCACCATTGCCTTTTGGTTCTGCTTCGTCCCTGATTTTCTCGGTCGTTGTTGATAAGACATTACTTTCTTCAAGAAATTCTGCAATAGTTCTGGCGACACCATCGGGCAAAGAACGAACTCGAATTCGGCCCAAATCCGAGTGATCGTCCACCACCAATTCCAGAAAGCTGTCGCCAAACTTCTTTCAACCTCTCATGCGGTTGTATCGGTGAAGTCAATCGAAGTATATACGAAATTAATCTGCCGATTGCTTCTGAGACTGCGGCCGTATCTGAGCCAGCCTTTGCGGTATTGATAAAAACTTCGAATGGCTGGTTCTCCCCATTCACATTGATTGTCACGAAGGCTTTACCTAATGGTGTGCTCACATTATATGTTTGGCCCCTTAGATGTCTTGGGCGCGGTTTTTTAATATCGTGCCATTCTTCCGTTACCGTATCTGACGAAATGTAAGCCAGTTTGGTGGGGGCATATTTCTTTTCGGATGTCGTTTTTGTTTCCAGTACAACCTTTTTCCTGGAACCCGTTACATAAACCGTAATTCCTTTACATCCCAGTTCCCATGCAAGGTTGTATGTATGGGCGACATCTTCAACCTTGGCATCCTCCGGGAAATTAATTGTTTTTGAAAGCGAATTGTCAACAAAAGCCTGTAGAGCTGCCTGCATTCGAACATGATCTTCAGCAGGTATGTCCTGTGATACAACAAAAGTATGTCGAATATGTTCGGGTACAACCTCAATCTCCTGACAGCTACCAGATTCCAGAACCTGTGAGATTATTCTGTCATGCAACTCATCAGGTAAATCTTCCTTTCTGAGTACTTGTTCAAACAAAGGACTCGTATAAGTAAGTTTCAAATCATTGCCGTTGTCTTCCACATGCCGGTAATATGCTAGCGCAAAAACAGGTTCGCAACCATAACCTTCACATCCCGCGACTGTCGCAATTGTCCCCGTTGGAGCGATTGTCGTTTGGGCAGAATTCCTGATACCATGAGAAGAAATTCCATCAATAACCTTATCCCATCTTATTTCTGGCCTGCCAAAATCATTTTCATAGGGCAATAGCGGCAAAGGGGGTTGCCAAACCATATTTTCCGGGTCATAAATGCTTTCGCCGATCATTGGAAAGGGTCCCCTCTTCTCAGCCAGATCAATACTGGTTAACATCGTATGGTAACGGACAAATTCCATCACCTGAGAAGCAAATTCCTGACCAACATCAGATCCATACCGGATGCCTGAATGGTACATTAGGTCCCCCAAACCCATAATTCCCAATCCAATTCTTCGATTATTAAAAGCCGCCTCCTGCAATTGAGGCACTGCCGGAACATATGTATTCGCTTCTATAACATCATCCAGGAATATTGTTGCAAGTTGGACACTGGATTGTAATTTTTCCCAATCCACGCCGCCATCTTCCTTAACGTGTTGAGCAAGATTGACAGAACCAAGGCAGCAGTTTTCATATGGACCCAACCACTGTTCGCCGCATGGATTTGTTGCTTCAAGCCGGTAAAGTCGTGGGACCGGGTTATCTTTATTGGCAGTATCAAGAAACAGTACTCCTGGTTCTCCGTTATGGTGAGCATGGCGCACTATCTTCTCAAATAAGTCAAGGGCTTTAACAACCTTGTAAACTTTGATAGGAATTCCAGCTGCCTCGGCCTGTTCGAGAGTGCCCTCAAAACCTTTATATTCTTTTGATTCAACATCGGGAAATCGCAGAGGCCACATAGCATCATTTCTCACTGCTTCCATGAATGCATCAGTTATCCCAACTGAAATATTAAAATTGGTAATTGCATACTCATTGTCTTTGCATGAGATGAACTCTTCGATGTCGGGATGATCGACACGTAGAACCGCCATATTTGCACCTCTGCAAGTCCCTCCCTGTGCTATTTCACCGAAAGCAACATCATAAACTCGTAAAAATCCCACCGGGCCGGTTGCCTGTCCAGCAGAAGTTTTCACCAGAGTTCCTTTTGGTCTTAATCTAGAAAAAGAAAATCCATTTCCTCCGCCTGTTTGCTGAATTAAGGCTGCATCACGCAATGTTTGGAATATACCAGCTGAATCACGCCCCATATCATCGTTTACAGGCAAAACGAAACAGGCAGCAAGTTGTCCTAAAGGAGTACCAGCGCCAGTGAAAGTTGGGGAATTCGGAAAAAACCGTCTTTCGGACAACAAATCATAGAATTTCTTCGCTCGTTGGAGTACTTCCTTTTCCCAATTTGATTCCTTTGATGCAATATGGTATGCAATCCGCCAGAACATTTCTTCAATTGATTCAACCGGTTTTCCATCTTTACCACGCCGTAAATACCGTTTTTCCAAAACTTTCTTTGAATTTTCTGAAAGTTCAATCGGTTTTTTAATACTTACAGGTAAGGGAGGTGTATTTATCAATCCAGTTTGCTGCTTGCGAGTTGTAATCTCTGTTACCATGATACCTTTCCCTTCATAACTATAAATTCAAAAAGAGGATATACCGGTTAAGGTTAAACAGCTTTATTAAAGCCGTTGATTCTAACTTAGAAGAAGCCGGTCTATTTCGTTTCGCACTGCATGCAAATCATCCAAACCAAGATAAACGATGGCAAATCGAATATAAGCGACCTGGTCTAATTTTTTTAATCCTTCAATCACTATATCACCTACAATCCTGGAAGATACTTCAGCTTTGCCCATTGCTTGTAATTTGGCTTCAATCTCACCCACTAATCGGTCAATATCTTCGGCAGGAACCGGTCGTTTGGCACATGCAATCCGAATTCCATGGATGAGTTTATCCTGATCAAATCTCTCTCGAGTGCCATCGATCTTCACGATTAAAGGCGTTGCCAGAATCGGTCGTTCGTAAGTGCTGTAGCGCTGTCCGCAGTTTTCACATTCCCGGCGGCGGCGTATTCCCCCTCGCAAATCATGGGTAGTATCAACTACCCGGGATTTTTGCTCTTTGCAATAAGGACAACGCATTAGATTCCCTTGATTTAGAACAAATGTCCCCGCCACCAATGGGGGCAACAAACTGATGCCCCCATATCTGTGGGTGAAAGGGTTTTGCATTCTAGCATACCTGTGCAGTCATGACAAGCGAATTGCACCATATTTATCTTAAAATTTTATTTTCTTGAAGACTGTATAGTTTCGAGCTTAAAAAATGAACTTGATATCCGGCATTCCTTCATACCAGGTCCATATTAAATATCTAGACCCGGTATGAAGGTTACCATTTCCTGGCGCGAAGGCATATGCAAGGAAAAATAAATGTTTGGCTGTCAGTCGCTTGACATAATTTGGAGGAAATATTTTCACACCTATACCATCAAATTAATCATTGTCTCGGAGGAAGTTTGATATCAAATGCCTACATAATCAAGCGATTGAAATTTAACCAATTTGAACACCCGTTCAATTGTCATCACCGGCAGGAAGCCAAATTATCAATTTTAACCGAAGGAACACTATCCATCTACTTAAAATCTTTTCCGTTGTAACGATCGCTATTACGGATAAAGGCTGGAATATCGAAATCGTCTAAATCATAGAGACGAGGTTGATATTTATTTGTATCTTTCCGGATACTTTGTTCGCCTTCATCAATTGCAGCTGGTTGCTCCAGGCTAACATTATCGCTTAAAGGATGTTCAATCATATGGCCTGGAGCTCCTGGTCGCTCAAAACCAGTTGCGATTACCGTAATCCGAACTGAATCTTTCATTTCAGGATCAATTACAGCTCCAAAGATCAGGTTTACATCAGGATGAGCAGTCTCTTTAATGATAGCGGCAGCCTGGTTAACATCATGGAGCCTCAACTCAGAGCCTCCAGTAACGTTGAATAAAACACCTCTGGCGCCGTCGATTGTAATATCTAATAGTTGATTTGAAATGGCCTGCTCTGCTGCTACCCGAGCAGCATCCTCACCATCGGCGTTACCTACTGCCATTAATGCTGCGCCACCTTCAGACATAATAGTTCTTACATCGGCAAAATCCAGGTTGATTAATCCCGGGATGGTAATCAATTCAGAAATCCCCTGCACACCCTGTCTTAGGACATCGTCAGCCATTCGAAACGCTTGTTGTAAGTTATATCGCTTATCAACAATTTGGAGCAACCGGTCATTTGGGATTACGATTAGAGTATCAGCCCGCTCTTTCAGCTTGGTAATTCCGGTTTCCGCTGCCTGGATACGCCGGGCACCCTCAAAAGTAAATGGTCGTGTCACGACCCCAATTGTCAACGCACCCAGTTCTTTAGCAATCTGGGCGACAACAGGTGAACCGCCAGTTCCGGTACCCCCACCCATTCCGCCGGTAATGAACACCATATCTGACCCTTTGAGTACTTCATAGAGCTCTTCAGCAGATTCCTCGGTAGCTTTCCGGCCTATTTCCGGGTCTCCGCCTGAACCCAATCCTCTGGTCAGTTTTGAACCAATCCGGACACGGATCTGTGCTTTTGATAAAAGCAAAGCCTGTGCATCCGTATTGACCGCCACGAATTCAACACCTTGCATGCCCTCATCTATCATCCGGTCGACTGCATTACAGCCGCCTCCCCCTATTCCAATAACCTTGATGCGAGCAAATGATTCAACGTGGGTAGGATTTGCAGTTATTTGATTTGACATATCTTCCTCCTCTCTTTAATTCGCTCTCAATTTTGAATTATTACCAATAATTAATAAAATAATTCCAGTGCTTCAGGGCAACATCCGTTCGATAATCTTTTTCACTGTTATCCAATCAATCCCAATACCTCTTAATGGCTTTGAGGACTGTCTTCCATTCTTTTTCGGATTAGTAATTAATTCCTGCATAAGAAGAGCCCACCGTAACAAACCGACACTAGTTGTGTAAGCCGGAGATAATAGTTCTTTTTCCATACCCAGAATGCTCGTTGGTGATCCTATCCGAACAGGAAGACCCATCACTTTACTGGCAATTTCACTGGTTCCCTGCAACAGGCTGGAACCTCCGGTTAATACCATGCCGGCAGGAAACAAACCGTCATACCCGGATCTTTTAATTTCCTGATAAACCATGCTGAAAATTTCCTCTACACGGGCGGAAATTATATGGACTAAATCCCCCATTGCAACCTGCTTAGGTTCATTCTCACTTATCACTC
Organism: uncultured Chloroflexia bacterium; assembly: GCA_963793095.1. GTDB lineage: Bacteria > Chloroflexota > Anaerolineae > Anaerolineales > UBA4823 > CAVWDI01. The sequence continues at coordinate 1,170,820 of CAWBYY010000002.1, read as the reverse complement.
GAATATGAAAAAATTGGTTCGGGTTCGTTAAGTCGCTTAAGGCACTACCATGCTGGAGCTTAATCTCCTCAGCCTGGGATATGGGTATCCTTAATCCGTGGGCGATATCTGACGTAATATAATTCCCGCCAACTGGGATTACAGCTGTGTGCCATACATTGCCGTCCACAAAGATGGCCAGGTCAGTGGTACCACCTCCAATATCACATACCACAACACCCATTTCCCTTTCAGTATCAGTCAATACTTCTTCTGCAGCTGCCAGTGGATTCATTACTAACCGGGAAATTTGAATGCCGGTATCTTCAACACATTGCCTCAAATTTTCCACACTTGCAGTGCTCGCAGATATGATATGCGTTTCTACCTCTAGACGATAAGCATGCATATTTATCGGCGACTTTATTCCTTCCTGGCCGTCCAGGCTGAATCCACGAGCAATTACTTGTACTACTTCTTGGTTGTGAGGAAGAGGTATAGACCGGGCTGAATCCACTGCCCGGTCTACATCGTAAGGGTCGACAATGCCATTAGCAACCCCTACCGCGCCCCGGCTGTTTACTGAATTAACATCCGAACCAGCTAAACTGACCAATGCTGAGGATATTTCTATTCCCGACGCTCTCTCAGCCTGGTCAATCGAATGCATAATCGCGCTTGTTGAAGCCTCCAGATCCACAACAACCCCCTTGCGCAAACCCCGGGAGTTCTCAATTCCAGAACCGAGCAGGCGTAATTGTCCGGGCGATTCTTCTTTGGCGATAAGTGTACATATTTTCGTTGTACCAACGTCAATTCCTGCTAAAACTCTCTCATCCATTATGCACTCTCACTCTTTCCGTTATTCTTCCAATCGGTAGTACGGGTTGTGCGGAGACTCTATACTTATGAGTTCTGGTTGTAAGCCTTCGCTTTTTAAATGATTAAACAATGCCTTATATACTAAGATTTTTAATTCAATACTTTCAGGATCTCCAAAAAAGACATCCCATCCACGCTGATCTTCCCACATCAGTCCGTGTACTTCATCGTAAATAAGTTCTGCACGGTCTGGAACATAATCGCTGAGAAATTGAATAGCAGATACCAGTTCTGCTGACAATAGAATCTCGCTTTTTTCCAATCCCGAGTTCAAAGTTCCAGGGGAAAACTCCAGCTGGTTCGGATTTATTCCGGTTGGAATGGTAATATCCCTGGCAATACCTGACACGTCCGATGGATACGTATCTGACCTGATAAATGGAAATTGATTGATATCTAAATTTTCATCTCTCTGCGGATATGCAGAGCCATCCTCTGCAATTAACATATTTAAACCGTTGTAATTCCACACCAGTACAGGTGCTCTTTCAACAACATCAATTTTTAATTTGTTGGGGAATTCGACCTTAACCGAGACATCTGAAAATTCTGGATATGTATCCAGAAGGTCTTGCTTGATAGATATTGGATTCAGCATAAACACCGGTTTACCCTGAACGGCAAGAAATGAATTCACCTCCCTGCTGGTGATATATTTCAACCCAACCACTTCAGCGATATCCATCATATATTCTTCGGAATTCCAGAATTCGTAAATTAGAAAGCCAGATAAAAAAACCAGAAGAAGTGAAAACAGGCGCCATCCAATTTTGATCTGAGGAATTGACGGAAGTCTTACTTCCGCTCCAGGTACACTCAATGGAATATCAATCCGCCGGCGACTTCTATTATAGGTTTTGCTATTACCTGCCAGGGCGCCTGTAGCCATACCTCTCACCATTACAGGAGGCAGCGAAGATCCTAAATCTGAATAATCCCTTCGGGATTTAGATGAGGTGCTTCTCCGAGGTCTTCCTTTCTTATTGTCCCTTTTAGAGGTCAATCGGAAAGACGACCGCTTTTTACGATCCCAGATCATTTCTCTCCACGATACTCCCATGTGGTCTTTTCACGCTCCGACTTTCTATCCAATGCCAGCTCAACCAACCTGTCCAGAAGTTCCGGGTATGGTATTCCACTAGCTTCCCACAACTTCGGATACATACTTATCTTGGTAAACCCAGGGATGGAATTAATTTCATTTAAATACACTCCATATTCCATATTTGCCTGGTCAACTTGTTTATCGATCAGAAAATCAACTCTTGCCATTCCAGCACAATCAATGGCTTTATATGCTTTGAGCGCCAATTCGGATACCAATGATTGGATTTTTTCTGGTAATGGGGCTGGAATGATCAATTCTGAAGTGTTATCAATATATTTTGCCTCATAAGAATAAAACTCACGGCTTGGAATTACCTCGCCCGGTACTGATGCGATGGGCTGTTCATTTCCCAGTACGCTAATCTCTATCTCGCGTGCATCAATGCCTTTTTCAATTAATACCCGGCGATCGTAAGAAGCGGCCTCGAATAAACCTTCATACAAATCTGAATTTGACCAGCATTTTGTTATTCCAACCGAAGATCCTAAATTAGCGGGTTTTACAAATAATGGGAAATCCACCAGCTTTTCAACGGATTCCAAAATTGAACTGCTGTTCAATTCAATCTCTCTCCTAGTTACCACCAGCGAGTCCAGCACCGGAATATTATTTGCACGCATAACATCCTTAAAAACACCTTTATCCATCCCCAGGGAAGATCCTAACACCCCGGCACCGATATAAGGTATCTCTGCGAGTTCAAGCAAGCCCTGCAGCGTGCCATCCTCGCCAAATGTGCCATGTAATACCGGGAAAACCACATCTAACTTCTTCAATCCGGATAAATGTATTCCACTGGCAGTTAGATTGAGAACCTGTAATTCGTTCCTGGTGGGATCAGGTAATATGGTCGCAAATTTTAAGAGGCTCATATCTCCAGATTCCATGGCATCCAGTACATTTTCGCCTACCATCCAACATCCATCATGGGTAATCCCGACCTGGGTTACGTTATATTTTTTTTGGTCAAGCGCCTCAAAAACGGATCGGGCGGACATAAGCGATACTTCATGTTCGCCAGATCGACCTCCAAAAATTAAGCCAAGCCTGATCTTTTCTCTAACCGCCATTTTTTTCAATGTTTTTAATCATTACTAATTTATATTTCATTTACCGGTTTATTCAATCCAGTTTTGTTAAAACTGCCCAGAAGTTCTATCTCCAATTCAAGTTCAATCCCGAATTTCGCTGCAACACGACTTTTCGCCAATTCGATTAATGCCAATACATCCCCAGCAGTTGCACCCCCGAGGTTAACAAAATAATTTGCGTGCATTCGATTTATCTCAGCACCACCTATCCGAGTACCTTTCAATCCCGCCGAATCAATCAGACGTCCGGCATAATCACCGGCAGGGTTTTTAAACATCGACCCCATGCTCGGCCCTGGGGGTTGCGTTTTACGGCGATAATCTGCAAAGCGGTCGACCTGCTTTTGGACCGAAACAGGATCACTGTGATTTAACCCAAGAACACAAGCAAGGATGATAAATTCACCTGGATTTCTTTTAAGTGAACTGCTCCGGTAAGAGAATTCGAAGCGCTCTGGGGTCCAGTTTTCGCGAGAGGATTGTTTGTGATTATTGTTGTATTTGAGGTGCAAGATTTCTGCCATCAGTAGAACACCAGAAATGTCTCCACCATGCGCTCCGGCATTTCCAAAAACAGCTCCACCAATCGTCCCGGGTATACCCACCGCCCATTCCAATCCACTCAAACCCCTCCGGGCTGCCTGGCGGGAAATGACACCAATGTTCGCACCTGATTCAGCCCATACTGTTGGTGGATCCACTTCCTCGTCGAAATAAATACGTTTGGCTTTGTTCAATAGAATTACCCCACGATAACCGTCATCACTGACCAGAACATTTGATCCACCACCCAGGACCCGGAATGGAATCCCCCTATTCCAAAAATAAATTACGGCTTGTGAAAGTTCATCCTGTGATGTTATTTCAATTAATGCATCAGCATTTCCACCTATTCTTGAAGCAGTATATTTCGCCAATTCAATATTTCGTTTGCACCTGTCACCAAATACCTGTCCCAGTTGATCTTGAACTTGCGGGGCTTCCGAACTTGAGTTCGAATTAAATATCCTGTCAATTATCAGATTCGCATCACCCGCTGAAAGCACAACTATAATGTCACCCGGATGGGTTTCCTGCTTCAATTGCTCCACAGCTGTATCAATACCATCAGCATATCGGACTGCCCGGCGATTTGCTTCTTTGCCCACCTTCAAAATCTGCAGAACATCTTTTGCACTGAAGCCATTCTCAGGGGCTTGTTCCCTGGCGGGGTAGATTTCTAAAACCAGGATATTGTCTGCATTAAAAAACGCGCTGCTGAATTCAGTTAACAGTTTGCGAGTACGAGAATATGTGTGTGGCTGCCATACTGCCCAGATTCGATTCTCAGGATAGCGGTTCCTGGCTGCAGATAGTGTTGCTTTAATTTCTGTTGGGTGATGGGCATAATCGTCGATATAGGTAACCTGATCTTTTTGACCGCGTATTTCGAATCTGCGTTCAGTTCCCCTGAAATTTTCTACAGCTCTGGCGGCCTCTCTGATAGGCAAACCAATTAATTTGCTCACTCCCAGCGCTGCGCATGCATTCATTACATTATGTGTCCCTGGTACTTGCATGGATACACGCGCCCTGCTTTCATCGTCTCTGTCTTCAAAAATAAATTCATGAAAACCCGATTCATTAACAACCAAATTCCCTGCCACAAAGCGCACATTGTTTGATTTTACAAATAACAAGTCTTCGTGATTTTCCTCTCTGATGGCATAAAAAAGTTTCTTGTCAGACCCAGGGGTTTGCCTGGCTAATTTCACAGAACCCTTGTCGTTCCCACAAAAAAGGATTCTGCCGTTCTTTTCAACAAGATTCGAAAAATTTAACAAAAGCTTGAAATAACTCGTCGTAAGTGGGAAAAAAATCGGGATGGTCATGTTCAATGCTGGTAACAACGGCGATATCTGGATGTAATCCCAGAAACATATTGTCATATTCGTCTGCTTCAATAATAAAAAATTCACCTTCCCCTTCATGGGCATTGTTTCCAAGATTGATCGAAATGCTGCCCAATATATATGATGGGTCTAACCCCAATGAAACCAGTACCCAGGCGATCATTGATGTAATCGTCGTTTTTCCATGGGTACCTGATACAGCGATACATTTTTTATTTCCAATTAATTCGGGTAAAAAATCTGCTCTTTTTAGTACCGGGATCCTGCGTTTGAGGGCAGCCTGAACTTCAACATTCTCATCTGGAACAGCCGAGGACCTGATCACCAGATCTGGATTTTGAAAATTCCCAGGATCGTGATTCAGAAAGATTTTTGCTCCAGCACTTTCAAGAATTTCAAGAATTCTTCGAGAAACGATTATCCGAGCCGCTGACTTCATATCCGCGCTCAAGTAAGACTTTCGCAATTGCAGATAGTCCTGTTCCACCGATGCCAACAAAATGAACTCTATTCATCATTTCCAAATAAATAAACAACCAGATTCAAATACAAATAATTTCACCTATATCAAGACGACCAGGACAAAAATAAACGACACCACTACTGCAACATAAACCCAGTATCCACCCAAAATAGCCGGTGGAAATGAGTTTAATAAACGGTTTGCAGTGTCAACATAAGATGGCAAAGTATCGGGAGAACTGATCGCAGGAGAGAACGGGTATCCGGCCTCGTCCATGTAATACCAGAGAGTGCCGAAAATCAAATAAGCATTCAAAGCGCCAAACAATAAACCGAGTATGAAGTCTTGAACTCTGTCTCTCTTTTCGTTATATCTCGCAAACCGGGAAAGTTTCGGCGATTGGTATCCAAAAAATACCATAAACAATAGAACCCCAGTCCGAAACCAGAATTGATTTAATGAACCATCCTGGAAAAGGTCTTTTGTATATGGGAACAGGTCTTCAAATATGGCAATGAAGCCCAGGGCGAGAACAACACTGAAACTGACCATTACTTCCTTCCCCCAGCCACGCATTGATCCAATAATCGCTCCCAAAGCCAAAGAAATATAAAATGCTACGACCAGACTAATCATGCGTGGTATTTCCTTTCATTGGTGAAGCCAGAGCAACCAAATGCCGGGCAATTTCGTCAGCGGCATCAGGTTTCAGCAGTTTACACATATTTCCACCCATAACATTTCTTAACTGATTGTCTGCCATCAGCGACATAATCTGGGAAAGTAATTTAGCAGTTAATTCATCATCCCGGATAATTACTGCTGCGTTGTGGTTTGAAATGTATTCTGCATTTACTATTTGATATCTCCAGGCATGTGGATATGGAACGACTATCGCAGGAAGTCCAAAGAGCGGGTATTCCCCCAGGATTGACGCTCCTGCTCTTGATACAACCAGATCTGCAGCAGTGAACGCAGCCCCAATTTCTTCATGCAGATATTTGAATGGATGGTAGCGGTCTGCCCTGGTGGGGGCGGTTTTCAACGCTTCACTTGTTTTAATTACTCTCTCCCAATCCAATTCTCCGCTAAGATGCACAACCTGCATTTTTTCCAGTAATTCTGGCAGTATTCCCAGAAGGGCGATATTTATTGAATGGGCACCTTTTGAGCCACCAAGCACAAGCAGCGTTTTTAATTCCGGATTTAATCCCAGAGTATGGTATGCGCTTTCTTTGTCCCAGGAGGTCAGGTCTGTTCTGGTTGGGTAACCTGTGACTTCAAGGATTTCCTGTGAACGGTAAAAAGATTTGGATTCTGGTGCAGTGAGGTCAATCTTATTTACGAAGCGAGCAACAGTCCTGGATGCAAGACCAGGTTCAATATCCGGAACATACAACAGTGAAGGATATCCCACCCCTGCCAGCGCCATCGGCACAGCGACGTACCCGCCAGTAAAAAACAACACGTCAGGTTGGAATTTATGGAGAATATCCCTGGATTGAAAATATCCATTCATCAACTTTCTCATATTTCCCGGAAGATCAGACAAACCAACACCATGAATTCCTGCTGCTGAAATTGGCGAAAAGGGCAAACCGGTTCTGTTAACAAGATTACGTTCCATTCCGGTTTCACTTCCAACCCAAAGCACATCATGATTATTCATTTCCATGATCTGTGAATCATTAATTCTCCAGTTATCACTATCACTGCCACTGGAATTAAGCCTTTTCACTGCCTGCAGTACTGCGAGAGCCGGATACACGCCTCCGCCGGTCCCGCCTGCGCAAATCAACAACCGCATTTATTAATTTTCCTTCTTCAGCTTTCCTGGAGTCTGATAAACGAGAAATATTAAAGAGAATGCCCACTGCCGCCAAAGTGACTATCAGATTCGAACCACCAGCGCTAATGAGTGGAAGAGCATTTCCTGCAAACGGCATTAAATTAACCATAACCGCCATATTAATGAACGCTTCAATAGAAATCCACAGTGTTAACCCAGCAGCGAGTAGCATCCCGAGCTGGTCATGAGCACTGCGCGCAATCACAAATCCCCGCCATAACAATAAAGAAAATAATACAACCAGTATAGTTGAGCCAAATACACCTGTTTCCTCACCAACAACGGCAAAGATACTGTCAGTTGGTGGCACCGGGAGTCCGGTTAATTTTGTTTCTGCATTTCCGATCCCCACTCCAAACCAACCTCCTTTAATGATTGCTTCCAGTGATCTTCTAACATGATATGAACCCTCAGTCGGATCCATTAAACCGGTGATGAAATAATCTATACGTGTTGCTCCGGTCGGTGATAATTGGATAATTACCCAACCGATCACCAGTGCTATCGCAAATAAAATTCCAATCTGTTTTAAATCACCTCCCGCCAGAAAGAATAACAATCCGCCTAAAATAAAAATCGTCGCGACAGCGCTAAAATCAGGTTGGATAATAATCAATCCACCAAATAAGCCTAAAATCATTGCTAAGGGGAATAAACCAAATCCTATCTCGCCCAGTCTTTCCTGTTTGGCAGACAACCATACCGCCAGATAGATAATGATGACCAATTTAGCCAACTCTGATGGTTGGATCGAACCTCCAAGAAGTGTCCGTACGGCGCCATTTCTGACTTCATTCACAATAAGGACAGCCATCAAGGCAAAAATTGTCAGACCCATTGCAAGCACTGCGTATTTGCGCCACCTGTGATAGTCAAAAAAGGTTAAAACTACCGAAATGACCAATCCAATCGCCATCCAAATCAACTGTCTGTAAAAAATAGTGCTTGGATTTCCATAAAATAAGTTCGAATAGTCGTAGCTTGCGGAATAAACCATTACGAGCCCAATAATGAGAAAGGCAATCACAATGAGCAGTAAAGGCACATCAATTTTCAATTGGACCTTATTACGCCTTGTGGCTTGATCAATACCTGTATCCGGGCTGGAGGGATTTGACCTTCCAGGGGTCGGATCACCTTTACCCGTATTTACCTCAGGTGAATTCATGTAAGCTCCTTCACCCATTTTTTGAACCATTTACCGCGCTCCTCGTAATTATCAAATTCATCAAAACTGGTGGCGCCAGGAGAAAGCAATACTACATCACCCTCTTCTACAATGTCTGCGGTTTGAATAACCGCATCCTGCAAACCATTACATTTTGTTATTGAATATCTGTTATTTTCGGATGGATCGAGTTGAGCGAATAATTTATTTCCTGCCTCACCAAACAGGAAAAGGTGTTTTACCCGCTTCCTGATTATTTCAGCCAGCTCGACCCAATTCAAATTTTTATCTCTACCCCCAGCTAGAAGGATTATTGGTTCATTAAAGGCTTGGATTGCGGCAATTGTCCGGCTTGGAGTTGTCGCAATTGAATCATTTACCCAATCAGCGCCCTTAAATGTACAAACGTATTCTAATCGGTGAGGTACCCCCATAAATTCTTTTACTGCCGATCGAATTATTTCAGCAGGGACTCCAATAGAATATGTTAGGGCAGCAGCAGCCAATACATTACTGAGATTATGTGTCCCCCTGATTGCTATATCAGTAATTGAAAGTAAGATCTCCTCAAATTTATGCTCCCCTTCCAAAAGGATTCCACTGGATTTTGAGTAATCAGAATGGATATCTCCGCGGAATATTACTTCTGCACCTCTAAGAAATGTTCCCTCATAATTAAATTCTGACTTCTGTGATTCCGAAGGTGATAAATTTGCCATTGGTTAAACTGGATAATGACATTGAATTTTCATCGTCACGGTTAAATATGGAAATGTCTGATAGGGTTTGGTGACGGATAATGTTCGCTTTTGCATTTATATATTCGCTCATCGACCGATGACGGTCCAAATGGTCGGGAGAAATATTCAAAACAATTGAAACCTGTGGGGAAACTGTCATTATCTCCAGCTGGAAACTGGATAATTCCAATACTGCTATATCACCAGGGTCTATTTCATCGACAAATTCAATTAGCGGTGTACCAATGTTGCCTCCCACCCATATTTTTTTACCTGAAAATTTTGTCCCATCTTTTTTTGACGCCATTTCAAGAATATTTCCTACCAGAGTGGTCGTGGTTGTTTTACCAGCGGAACCTGTAATACCAATCACTTTACAGAACGCTGTTTCTAGGAATAATTGAGAATCATTCAAAACTGGAATATCCTGCCTGACTGCCTCAACAATAAGGGGAAGTGACAAAGGCACTCCACCAGAAACAAACACTGCATCGCATAAATCCAGCAAGCTCATTGGATGACCGCCATAAACCCACTTAACAGGGTGACCAATCCCTGAAAGATAATCCAGTTCTCTTTGAACCACTTCAAGCTCTTCTTCCGATTTTTGATCATTCAAAATCACTTTCGCCTGTTCCTGAACCAAATAACGCGCCAATGACTTTCCCTGTCGAGCAGCACCAATTATTACTACCTGTTTTTCCTTCCAATCTCTCATGTAATCGTTGCACTATTATTTGTTCAATAGAACGCATATTACTGCTGCAATTTCAAACCAACGCCAAAGCAACTCCTATCATTGCGAATAGAAGACCAACCAACCAGAACCTCTGTACCACCTGGGTTTCACTCCACCCAGATAACTCAAAATGATGGTGAAGCGGCGCCATTTTTAAAAGCCGGCGCCCTCCTGTCCACTTAAAATAAACTACCTGCAGAATTACACTCAAAACAATGCTCGTAGGAATAATTGCTATGATTGGTAATACAATCCACTGCCCGGTCATCAAGGCAACAACAGCGAGGGTAGCACCCAAAGCTAACGATCCTGTATCCCCCATAAATAACAAAGCTGGGTGAACGTTAAACCAGAGAAAACCAAATATTGCACCGACCAGGATGAAACAAAATTGAGCGAGAAATGTCTGCCCTTGAAGAAGCGCAATACCGGCGTATGCAGCGAATGCTGTCGCTGAAATTAAACCAGCCAGACCATCAAGTCCGTCAGTTAGATTAACCGCATTAGACATAGCAACGATAATAAATGCTGCAATTGGCACATACCAGTAGCCCAAATTTATATAACCTTCGATACCCGGTACAAAAAAAACAGATATTTTTAATACATAAATAATTCCTAGTGAAACAATGACCGCAATAACCACCTGAATAACAAACTTTACCCGTCCTCGCATACCCAGTGCACTTCGTTTACTTCTCAATCCTTCCCAATCATCAATTGCCCCTAATGCACCATATGCGACCATAACCGTGAGCGGCAGCATTATGGACCGACCAGTTACACTGATGCCAATCAATGAGGCTGCATTAAGCAGAACCGTAACAAATAACACCGGAACGATGATCAGAACTCCTCCCATGGTTGGGGTACCAAGTTTGTTGTAATGCCTTTCAGGACCTTCAACCCGGATAGATTTCCCAACTTTGTAATGTCTCAGTACCGCGTAAAAGAGGCGGTCCCCAGATCACCGTCATCATAAAGCTAAAGCCTGCCAGCGCGAGCGTAGTCGATGTTTGGGTCATTCTCTCCGCTCCAGGGCAGAAACAATTAGATCCATACGCATGCCATGCGAACCTTTTATTAAAACCACGTCTTTTTCATCCAGCCGGTCTTTCATGAGCTGGATTGCCTGGTGGCTGTCCATTAATTCTGTAATGGCTTTGCTATCCAGACCTGACTTTCTGGCTGTTTCAGCGATTATTTTTGCCCTAGTGCCAACTGTAATAAGCTCATCTACAACTTCAGCTGCCCGTGCTCCAACCATTTTATGACCTTCGAGTTCATACTTACCAAGCTCCAGCATGTCACCTAAAACAGCGATTTTATGGCCCCCTAGTTCTTCCAATAAATTTATCGCCGCCAGTGTAGATTCCGGAGATGCATTATAGGTATCATCCAGCAACAAGGCGCCATCAACACTTTGGACTGCAACAAGGCGAAGTTGCGCTCTTCCTGAGCGTAAACCATCTACAATTTCCTGCCAGGTTAATCCTTCGACAAGTCCCAGCGCGGCAGCTCTAAGTACTGTATGAACAGAATGGCGGCCGATTAACGGCACACGCATATATTGAACCTCATCCTGGTAATGAAGTCTTAACCGGATACCATCCAAACCCAGACCCTCAATATCATCCGCCCACAAATCCGCCTCAGGATCAATTCCATAAAAGAATAACCTGGCTTGTGTTTTACCAGCCATCTCCTTGACCAGTGAATCGTCATTGTTGAGAATCGCTACACCTGTTGGGGCAGGAGGCAAAGCCTGTACCAGCTCGGACTTCCCTTCGGCGATTGCCTCGATTGATCCGGCACGTTCTGCGTGTACTGTGCCAATATTTGTTACTACTCCAACCTGGGGTTTTGCTATATCACACAGGAACGCAATTTCACCAGGAACATAAAATCCCATTTCAAATATCCCCCGTTGGTGTTCCTCAGTCATACTCAATATCGAGAGAGGTAAACCAATCTCATTGTTCAGATTACCTGGATTTTTTATTGTTCGATATCTCTGACTGAGAACTTCTGCAGAAACCTCTTTTGTCGTTGACTTTCCCACACTGCCGGTTATGCCAATAAGACGAGGATTCAATTTTGTTCGCCAAAAACGAGCTGTCTGCTGTAAAGCCTCAATTGTGTTTTTTGTTCGAATACAAAAAGGAATTTCAACAAATTCGTTGATAAACTTAGAAGGTGCTTTATCTAAATCAAGAACCCGGTATCCTTCCGGTAATTGATTTTGAATAAAAGCTATTACAGCGCCACGATCAAAAGCGTCATCAATATAATCATGGCCGTCAACCTGATCGCCTGGTACAGCTACAAACATCGAATTTTTTGTGGCGTTTCTTGAATCCACAACCGCGCAGGATATGTCAACTGTACCCCAATCAGGACGGTTTCCACTCAAAGCTTCAACAACATCAGCAACCATCAGCATAATAATTTTTTATCCACCATGTGATTAATAACGATCACTACTGGCCATATAACTTTTGACGGACATCATCCGATGGGATATCCATGAGAACAACCAGTTCTTCCACTGCTTCCCGGAAGACAGGCGCGGCTACTACAGAGCCCCAGGGTGAAGATTCGGGTCGTTCCAACCAAACATACACAAGAAATTGAGGATCATCTACTGGACCCCAACCAACAAAGGATGCATTCGTTTCATTTGTCGTATACCCAAAGGGCGTCGGAATTTCTGCCGTTCCAGTTTTTCCAGCAACCTGATACCCGGTAACAAGAGCATCTGATGATTCTTTCTCCAATGATCTGGAGAGAATTTTGGTTATCGTTTCTGCTGTCTCAGGTTTAATTGGCATACCTACCGTTCGGTGTTCGATATCATGCTGGTAGCCATCATTTATCACAGACCGGACCACATGCGGCGCCATAATTTTTCCTTTGTTTGCCAGGGCTGAAATAGCCGAAGCCATTTTCAGGGGTGTGACAGACACTCCCTGACCAAATGCGTTGGTACCTAAATCTGCATCGTACCAATCATCATCTCCCGGAACCTTCAACCGGCCTGATACCTCACCAGCTAAATCTATCCCAGATAATTGCCCGATCCCAAATGACATCATATACCTGTAAAAATCTTTTGGACCAACCTGAGTGGCAACCCACGCAAGACAAACATTTAAAGAGTGCTGCATGCAGCCCTGCATATTCTGAGGGCCCCATGCGCCCATGTTCCAGTTATAAATACGTGTTCCACCGATTTCAAAAACCCCGGTATCTATAAATTCAGTCTCTGGCGTAACAGATCCGCTGTCCAAGGCGGCCGCCATGGTGAACACTTTGAACACCGACCCTGGCTCATAGGCCTGACTCACAACCCGGTTGAACGGCGTTTCATCAGTAAAAACCTCGCCATATTTCCAATACTTATTAATATCCAATCGTGGTGTGGTCGCCATTGCAAGCATTTCACCTGTCTCAGGATCAATAACAACCAGTGTTCCGGATTCCGCCCCATGTTCATCAATCGCTTTGTCAATCACCCTTTCCATACTGCGTTGAATCGCGCGATCTATCGTCAATACTACATCCGCCCCTTTATGAATTTCAGGCAACTCCTTCACTCTAACCGGATCAAGTGAAACCCAAACGATGGATTCTTCTCCCGCCATTAAATCATTGTACTTTTCCTCAATACCGTAAAAACCAACACCTTCTATAGTTACAAAACCAAGAATATTGGATGCTAACTCATTATCGGGATATGTGCGTTTCAAGTGAGGCTCAAACATTAATCCGTTTAAACTGGGAGCATCTTTGTCACGGCTATTACCGTACAGAGCATCCATTTGTTCAATCAGCGCTTTCAATTGATCAATTTTCTCCGGTTCAACATTTGAAGCTACCACCCGATAAACGGCGGTATCTGTAGCATTCATACTTGCAGCGCCTAGCGCTTCAGCAAAATCGATGCCAAGCACCATGTTTAAGGTCTGAGCAATCGTTGAGGGGTTTTTTACTTTTCTTAATTCAATTCCAACCTCGTAAGCTGTCCGGTTTCCAGCAAGTAAATGCCCCCAACGATCATATATCCGGCCACGTGCTGGTGTGATAGTACGGTACTCACCTGATAATGACTTCCCCTCCGAGATTAACTTGTCTACCTGCTGGGTATTGATTTTTATCCTTAACATCTGAAGCACTATTAAGACCGGTAGGATAAATAATAGCGAGCTGACAAGGCTGTATCTCCAGTTGTGCGGATTTTTCATGGCACAACCTCAGGCAAAGAAAATGAAATCCAACCAGCCTGCTTTCTGATCCATTCAATCAACGGTTCAGTAAATTTGTCTGGAATAACCGGCGCTTCCGCTAAGTTTTCCCTTGTGAATGGAGCCAATACAACGGCCTTTCGCTCAATATATCCAGGAACCAGCAGATATTGAGCTTGATTTATTTCAAGCGATTCATACCCCAAACCAATAGCCCTTTTTTCCATCAAACTATCCGAGAGTAAGTGGGCCAGCATGGACTGCATATCCTCAATTTCTCGATCCAAAGTCTCAATTTGAGATTTTTTATACTGGATCTCCCGCCCAGCCTTCGCTGTTTGGGCGCTTACATTTAAATATATGCCAGCAACAAGGGCAATAAAAACAAGAATAAGTGAAAACAATCCAATGAACTGCAATTGTTTTCGCCAAGGGGCTTGTGTGTATACTTGGGTAATATTATCGATGCGGTCCATATTTAATTAATAAACAGTGCAAGAATTAAATAATGAAAATTTGCAACTAATATGCCAACTCAGATAATTTTCTCAACAATACGTAATCTAGCGCTTCGTGATCGAGGATTTTGGGCTATCTCTTCCTGACCAGGTACAATCGGGGAGCGATTCAGCAATTTAATACTGGCAGTATGCCCGCAAGTACAGATCGGCTGTTTGGGTGGACAAATACAGTCGGTACTTTCGCAACGGAAGAACCTTTTAACAATCCGATCTTCCAAAGAATGAAATGAAATTACAGCCAATCGCCCTTTCTTTTCGAGCAGGTTCACAGATTGGGGTAAAACCTCCTTTAAATTTTGTAGTTCATTATTAACAGCTATGCGAATCGCTTGAAATGTTCTTGTAGCGGGATGGCGCTGAAACTGACCATACTGCTTTGGTCTCTGTTTCACCACTTTTTCAATGATTTCAGCAAGTTGTTTGGTTGTTCGAACCGGCCTGTTAAAAACTATCTCCCTGGCAATCCGGTTTGAATTCCTTTCTTCTCCAAAATTTTTGATTAATACTGCTAATTCTTTTTCAGGATAGTTATTGACCACATCGTATGCAGTCAATTGACTTTCCGGGTTGAACCGCATATCCAGGGGTGCTTCATGTCGAAATGAAAAACCTCGCTCTGGGGTATCGAGTTGAATGGAAGAAGCACCTAAATCTATCAATATTCCCATTATCCTTATCAATCCGAGTTCGCGCGCATACTCACTGATGTTGACGTAAGAATCCTGAATAAGAAGTGTCCGGGAACTGTATGGGCTTAGATTTGTACGGGCGATCTGAAGAGCTGCCGGATCAACCTCAAAACCAATTAATTTTCCATCGGGGAAACTTGATTTTAAGATCCCCAATGAATGTCCGCCAGAACCCAGAGTACAGTCAATATAAACACATCCACGCTTTGGCTGAAGCGCTTCGATAATCTCCTGGTAAAGTACTGGTTGATGCTGGAGCACGTTATTTATGCTTCAACCTAAGGTCTAACAATTCTGTTGAAATCAGTCGGATGTTAAATTCAATTCCGCAAAACGGTGGGCATTCACCTGCGTATCATGAATTTGTTCGACTTGGGAAGTCCAATTTTGGGGAGCCCATAATTCAAAATAAGCACCATTCCCCACTACAACAATTTCAACATCCAATTTTGCGGCATCTCGAAGAAATTGTGGAATTAGAATTCGCCCAGATTTATCCAGTTCGACATAATTTGCTGTTGAGAAAACAATCCGCCTTAACAACCTTGTTTTCGGATCCGTCATGCTCATCTGATTTATGCGCTGGGCTATTATGTCAAACGTTGAAGAAGGCAAAACCAGTAGATTTTCTTCAAATCCCTGCATGACATACGCCCCGTCAACAGCCAGAATATCCCGAAAACGAGATGGGATTGTCAGGCGTCCCTTGTTATCTAAGTTGTGGTAGAATTGACCCAAGAACATAAGTTCTACCATCCTTTTTAACTACGAAACGCCGGTCGATCCGGCGTCCCACATTCTCCCACATATTCCCACTTTTGTTGAAAGTATATACTACTTTAACTTTAAAGGCAAGCGATTTCCCTCCTTAACACAATCACATTAATTTTTAATATGATCTTTACAAATTATTTTTCCTGATACCACTGCTTAAACCGGCACAGTAATGTAATCTCATCTTCCAAGCTTCTATCTTCAACAGTGTCAACCGTTTCTAAACTATCCCCCACAATACCAAAATTCTATTCAAATCTTACGCCGATCATATCTCCAATCTGGTACGAAATTAAAATATTGAATCTAAACTTCTAAGTCCGGTGACGAAAGTTTTTTTAATTTGTCCTTTTTTCAGGAAATCATGTATAATAAACGGGAATAATTGGTGAATTTATCAAAAAATTTTAAAAAATTTGCATAACAAGCAAGATATACTCCGAGAAATTAGGAAAGAAGAAATCTAACAGGTTTACTGAGAGTAAGAACAGCACTTTTACATTTTGATGCGCTGAAAATAATCAATCGGAATTGGATCAGTTCTTTTTTAAATCTGAAACTCCATTTCCGATCAGATTAAATTAAGCAGCGTAAATCATTCTCAGAGTGCAGGATTTGATTTTTCAATTCCGTGCACGGTCATGGCTGGTTTAGTAGTAATCTTATTGGTATCTTTCAATAAGAAAATTTGCGAATTCGGTGGAATAGAACTCATCCACGATAACATTTCATTTGATGGTGAATATCTGGATTACCAGAGGATAACAAAATTGACAAAGTCCGAGTGCAATGGACATTAAAAACTGATACAAAAATCAACGAACAGGGAAAAGTTCCGTTCGGATTGATGAAACTTATCCACATTTTTCCAGATATCTTGAATTAAAGGTTTCGTCAGGTTTCCTGAGAAATTCATTCACCGAACAATCGAATAAAACGCAAATAGCAGTTAAGATCAGCCGTGGCCAGCAGTATCAGGCATACGGTTTTTTTTAACATGGAAAGAAATGGAATCCAAAATAACTAAACTAAAAATCCAAAAACAAAATCCAAACCGGGTGAATGTTTTTTTGGATGGCAGAATTTGCATTTGGGCTATCTAGAATTGTGGCGCCTGGTTAGAGGTTGGTCAATATATTACTGACGAAAAAATTACTCGCTGTTAATCAAAAGATGAATTTGAAATTGCCTATCAAATCGCTATAAATTTTTTAAGTTACCAACCTCGTACAAAAGAGAAGTAAGCAGAAAATTAGAAAAAAATTCATATTCCTGAACACCATCCATAGTACCATTGACAAACTTGAATAACAATTGGGTTAATTGATGATTATAAATTTGCGAAGGATTGGATTGAAAACCGAAATTCGAATTTCGTCCACGCAGTAGAAGGGCACTACTTATGAACTTAGCGCCGGGAATTCAACCAAATACATTCAATTCGCTCTGGATGATATAGATGAACTCGCACTGGCTTATAGGGCTGCATCCAAACAAGTCAACAAATACAAGACTGAAATTGGGGATTTGTTCAGGAAGAAAATGCTTGGATTACCTCTCCACGAAGAGGATTTACTTACGAAATTTGCGCCCATACCATAAAGAGGACATGGGATGAACGTATTTTTGAAACACAAAATTTATGAGAATGAGGCAGACATTATGAATAACAAGTATTGCTTTTTGGGATATTCCTGATACTCCTACCAGTATCTTTGTTTATCGGAATGGTAGTTGGATACTTTCTACAAACAAAACCAGGTTGAAAAAGAACAATAAGAGACTGAAAGGATAAAGCCGAACGAACGCTTGATGACGCCAGAGAAAAAGCAAGATTGGTCGAAATACAGGCCCGAGATCAGGCACTTGAAGTCCTTCAAAAAGCGGAGACCGAAGTAGACCGCAGAAGAAAGAACTAAGTAAAGAAGAAGATCGTCTACAAAAAAGGCGGGAGGAACTTGATAACCGAGTCGAACGGCTCGAGAAACGAGAAGCGAACCTTGAATAAACGTCAGAGTGTTCTGGATAGACGGGTCGAACGAGATAGAAAAATTACATGCACAAGAACTAGAGGAATTGCAAAGGATTTCAAATCTAACCATCAAGAAGCACGAGCTTTGCTGCTTGCAGATGTCGAAAATGAATTCACGTGCTGATATGGCAAAAATTATCCGTCAAATAGAATTTCAGGCTAAAGAAGAAGGGGAAACCCGGGCCCGCAAGATAATTACAACTGCAATGCAAAGAGTGGCCTCTGAGCATGTTTCAGAAATTACAACATCTGTTGTTGAAATTCCATCAGATGAAATGAAAGGTCGGATCATCGGAAGGAATGGGAGAAATATTCACGCATTCGAACAGGCTGCAGGAGTGGATGTAATCGTCGATGACACCCCGGAAGCTGTAACAATTTCCTCATTTGATCCAGTTCGTCGAGAAATTGCTAAACGAGCATTGGACAAGTTGATTCAGGACGGACGAATTCACCCTGCACATATCGAGAAAGTCCTTAAAAAGGAAGAGAAAGAAGTTGACAAAGCGATTATTGAAGCAGGTGAACAAGCCGTATACGAGGCGTTGGTATTCAACTGATACTGAACTTGTAAAGACATTGGGCCGACTGAAATTCAGAACTTCATATGGTCAAAATCAACTTGCCCATGCGGTTGAGACATCCAAGCTTGCTGCTGCTATCGCCGCTGAAATCGATGCAGATGTTGAGTTAGCGAGAACCGCGGGATTGCTTCACGATCTAGGTAAAGCAATCGATCTCAATGTCGAAGGTACCCATGCACAATTAGGCGCTGAGCTTGCCAAACGATATGGGCTTTCAGATAAAATTACAAATGCCATTGCATCACACCATCACGAAGTTGAACAAGAATCGATTGAAGCGGCCATAGTTGAAACCGCTGACGCAATCTCTGGCGCAAGACCTGGAGCAAGGCGTGAAAGCCTGGAACAGTACCTGAAACGGATACGCTCACTAGAAGAAATAGCCAACACACAAAAAGGTGTAATTCAAAGCTATGCGCTTCAAGCCGGTCGCGAGGTCAGAATATTTGTCCGCCCAGAGGATATCGATGACCTCGAAGCTATCCGAATGGCCCGGGAGGTTGCCAAGAGTATAGAAGACACAATGCAGTATCCCGGACAAATAAAGGTAACTGTGATCCGCGAAACAAGGGCCATAGATTTCGCAAAATAACTTGGTTAATTTAACAGAAAGGGGTTGTTAACTCTTTCATACCCCACACTAGTCTCCGGTCCGTGACCGGTAAGCAAGCGGGTTTGATCGCTCATTGTCAGAATTTGAGTATTAATGCTTTCAATTAAAGTCGAATAATCCCCTCCAGGCAAATCGGTTCTTCCGATACTACCCAAGAAGATTACATCCCCTACAAACGCAACTGCCTCCTTCTCGCAGTAGAATACAACATGTCCTTTAGTGTGACCAGGAGTGTGTCTTACTTCAAAGGTAGATTCACCTAAAGTCAGCTTTTGACCATGGAAAAGAACCATACTGGGTATAGGTGGAGTATCAATCTTCATCCCAAAGAGCGGCGCGCCGCCCTGCAGGTTATATAATGCCTGATCATCAGGATGTAGTGCAATATTCGGGGCAGACGAAAGACCGTTGGCAAGCGCTGCCAGGCCTCCTATATGGTCAAAATGAGCATGGGTTAACCAGACTTCACTGATTCTCACACCCAATTTTTTCGCATCTGACAGTAGCAGCTCTCCATCCCATCCCGGATCGATTACCACTGCAGTACCGGAATCCAGATCCGCAGCTAAATACGCATTAGATTGAACCGGTCCAACAGTGTAAGTAAATATCCTCAATTGTCTCTCCTTCGAATTACCGTTTGTATCCATTAATTATTAACTTTCAACTTCTAGGTATCCCCGGTTCGAAAACCGGGTTGGTCACTTGTGATAAACTATCTGCCATCTGTCGAAAAATGGATGGGCAACCGTGACATTTCAAAGATTGATTCTGATAAACGCTCTTATCTTCATCGCCTTAGGTATAGCATTCTGCATCTATGCGCCATTGATTATGGCATTATTTCAGATTGCTGAAATCGAAGAAATGGATGTATTGGCATACTGGAATATTGCAGCATTTATAAGGCTGTCCGGCGGAGGTATTTTTCTGTGTGGTCTCTTGCTTTGGGCAATTCGCAGCGCATTACCAGAGCTATCAGTCCAATCAATCAAGGGAATAAATTTTTCATTGTTCATTGGCTTTCTGGTATTTTTTATTGTTGGGTTATCCCAACAAGTATTGGTGTGGCAGAAAATCGCAGGTTGGATACTGATTGCGCTTTTATTTGTTTTTCTATCGTTTTATGGTTTCTTTCTATTTCAAGATAATAAAGAGAATTAATTTGGGTTGATACTTTTCCGACATATCACCAGGAGGAGTAAATTTGGGGTTATTTGATAAATTTCTTTGCCTCCTGCCATAATTCCTCCATCTCCTCCAATGATAACTGATCAATCATTTTTCTATTCAATCTGGCGGTTTTTTCTATAAAAAAAAATCGATCTCTAAATCGCCCGTTTGATTCCCTGAGGGCGCTTTCAGGGTCAATGTCAAACCATCGAGCGAGATTAGCAACAGCGAATAACAAATCCCCCATTTCTTTCGACAAGTTTTGGTGATCCTGCTCCGTTAGCACTTCCTGGAGTTCTTCCATTAATTTCTCAACAACGCCCTCAATATCCGGCCAATCAAAACCAACGTGAGCTGCTCGCTTTTGGTACTGGTCAGCTTGAATCAATGCAGGAAGTGCTGCTGCCACACCATCAAGCAGGCTGGATTTCAGCCTCCCCGTTTTTACTTCGTTCAACCGCCTTGATTCTCTCCCAGTTGGATAAAACGCCGTGTTCATCATGAATATCCAATCCAGCAAAAACGTGTGGATGACGCCCCACAATCTTTTTATTAATATCATACAGCACATCTCTTATTGAAAATTCACCCGATTCCGAAGCTATCTGGGCATGCAGAATGATTTGCAACAATAAGTCGCCGAATTCCTCGCGGATGTCTTCTGGATTTTCAGAATCAATTGACGCCAGAACTTCATACGCCTCCTCCAGGAGATAAGGCCGAAGTGTTTTATGGGTTTGCTTTCTATCCCAAGGGCATCCATCAGGCGCTCTCAAACGAGCGATTACTTCAATAAAATCTTCGAACGAATATTTATCATCTATTGGCGGTACATATAAAGCAGTCAATAGACCAATGTGAGGGCTGCGATCGATTTCAAACAGTTTCAGGCTTTCCACTTGCGCTCGGGAGGTTCCCGCAGAATGGATCAATTTCACTTGGTGTTCATCCGGGTAATTCGCCAGCAATGTTAGCTTAACATCTGAGGCAACCGCTTTTGAATGAATCTGGGCGATGACAGCCCCAATATTAGGAGAGAAATTTGGGATTTGGTTGGAAGCAAGTTCAAGCGAATCAATTATGGTTGTTTTTGGCAAAGGATCAATTCTTAATTGACTGAAAACAGAATCAATAAAACTCAATCCTTCAATCACTTTTACAGGTATATCCAATTCTCTTGCACGCCTTGAAATTTCAATTGTGGTCGCTTCAGCAACAAAAGGGTGTCCAGGCACAGCATAAATAATCCCACCAGGCTGGTATGCTAAATTTAATACCTGCTCCACGATCTGTTGATACACTTCATCGAATGTCTCAGCGGCATTATAAAAATGATCAAACGATTTAACCTCAAGTTGGGATGGGAGGCTATCGATAACCGGGTGTTTAACAGTACGAACGTAAATCACCTCAGCATTGTTTAACACATCCCAGGCCGCTTTTGTTAGAAGACCCGGATCACCAGGTCCAAGCCCTATTAAAGTTATTAAAGGTGAAAATCTTTCGACCATATTATTCTTCAATTTAAAAGAAAAAGCGTATCATCCAACAGCAGTATTTTTAAACTACCGCCAGATTCCACGCGATTTTTCTTCGAATTCTTTTTTAACGTTTAGTATAAGTAGGGGCCTTGCGGGCGCGCTTCAACCCAGGCTTTTTCCGTTCCTTCACACGCGAATCACGTGTCAACAAGCCGCTTTCCCGAAGAGCAGGCTTATAGTCTGGATTCATAATCACTAAAGCCCTGGCTATACCTAACTTAACAGCTTCTGATTGGCCGGTGACTCCACCGCCTTTTGCTATAACTGAAATATCCAGTGATTTTGAATTCTCTCCAGTTACATCCAGCGGCTTCATAATCCCATGGAAATCACCCAGTCGAGTAAAATAATCTTCCACGGATTTTCCGTTGACCATAAATTGACCGGAACCTTTCATCAAACGGACCCGGGCAGTACACTCCTTCCGTCTGCCAATTCCCTCATAATACTGAACTGCCATAAATTACTCCTTATTTAGAATAATCTGCTTTGGTTTTTGAGCACCGTGTGGATGATCAGGACCAGCGTAAATTTTCAGCTTTCGGACAAGTTTACGCCCCATTTTATTCTTTGGAAGCATACCCCAAACTGCACTCCTGATCACTCTGTCTGGGTGTTTGGTTAATTGATCACGCAGATTTATCTCTTTTAAACCCCCAGGGTAAAGAGAGTGACGATAATACATTTTCTCTTCCAGTTTGTTGCCCGTAACAGTTAATTTCTCACAGTTTATGATTATCACGTAGTCACCAGTATCAACCCCAGGTGTGTAAGTCGGTTTGTTTTTTCCCAGGAGAATCCTGGTTATTTCCGATGCCAATCGTCCCAGGGTTTGATCTTCTGCATCGACCAGAACCCAGTCATGGGAAAGTTCCTTTGATTTTGGAAAGTATGTCTTATACACGCGCATTACTCCATATTTATGCCAACTAAAAATAATTTCAAGCTGATTGAATTTCTTTCATCAGTATGGTTGTCTATTTATCATCAATTAATATTTCGTTCAATATATTACTTCGACCAAAATTAATCCGTTTGGCGGTGCAATTCCCTGAGGGATTGTATTTTCTTTTGAAGTCAAGAATTCCTTAATGCTCTCGACATTTAATCGATTATTACCTACTGCAACAAGCAGTTTCACCATTCTCCTGACCATGTGATACAAAAATGCGTTTGCTTCAACTTCGTATACCAGATTGTCGGCATACCTTTTCCATTCCGATTGAATAACACTCCGTCTGGTTGATCCGCCTGTTTTGTGAGGTTTACCAAAATTCCTGAAATCATGGTTTCCAATTAAACTTCTGGCTGCTTTATTCATCATATCATCATCGACTTCTGGCCAGACTTTCCAGGCAAATCGATCTCGCAGTGGATCACGAACCGGTTGTATATAAATGCAGTAATTGTAACGTCTCGAAACTGCATCAAACCTGGGGTGAAAATTATTGGCGACCTCTTCAATAGACTGTATGGATATTTCGTTGGGTAGCCCAGAGTTGATGGCTGCTGTCAATTCTTGATTTGTATGTTTCCAGTCAAGATTAAAGGTGATCACCTGCCCGGAAGCATGTACTCCAGTATCAGTCCTGCCAGCGGCCAAAATGGAATCTTCTGTCCAGCCCAGCTGTTGCAATCTGGTTTCGATTTCCGACTGGACTGTGCGGAGATTTGATTCTGGAGACTGGCGTTGAAAACCGCAATAGTTCGTTCCGTCGTACGCAATTATAGATTTGTAATGTGCCATGATAGCAGCCAACCAGCGTTAACAGCTATCGATTAATCCTCAATAAGTTCAAGCAGCGCCATTTCGGCTGCATCACCTTGCCGGGGTCCCAGTTTAATAATTCTGGTGTAACCACCTTGCCTGTTTTCAAAACGAGGCGCAATTTCATCAAATAACCTTTTCACTGCTTCAGGATCACTTAATTCTGCGGCGGCTTTTCTCCTTGCATTCACCATTTCAATTTCGCCAGCACTGTTCCCATTTTTAGCTAAAGTGATTAACTTCTCTGCTTCACCTCTCACAGCAATTGCCTTGGAGCGGGTGGTTTTAATTCTTTCATGTTCGAAAAGTTGTTTTATCAGGTTTCGCCGTAATGCTTTGCGCGAATCCGTGTCTCGATTTAATCTTTTACCAGCAACCCGGTGTCGCATAATCGTTACAGTTCCTCCTCGATCTCTTCTTCATCTTCAAGATAACCTTTTTCTTTCATCTTGTGTCGTAATTCGTGGAGGCTTTTTTCACCGAAATTACGGATCGACATTACTGCCTCATCACCTTTTTCAAGTAACTCAAGTACTTCACCAACGGTAGTAATTCCTGTACGTTTAAGTGAATTGAACACCCTTACGGATAAATCCAGGTTTTCAATGGGAGTTTCAATCATTTCACTTGTCAAACGGCTGGCTTCTTCCTCTTCCAATGTCATCGCAGTCAGCGAATCTTCGCTAATACCGGCAAGATGACGAAGGTGCTCAATAATTATTTTTGCGCTCGATGCTAATGCGTCCTCGGGGCCAATCGTCCCATCTGTCCAGACTTCAACAACCAGGCTGTCATAATTCGTACTTTGACCCACGCGTGCATAGCCAACTTCCCAATTTACTCTTTTTACCGGGCTGTAAATCGCGTCCACCGGCAGTTCACCTATAGGCAACCTCCCTATACGGTCATCAACAGGCGAATATCCACGACCACGTTCAACGTTCATCTCGATTTCAATATGGGAATTATCATCATCTACGGTAAAAAGATATAAATCCGGGTTCATAATCTCAACCTCGGGAGGTGAAATTATGTCGCCAGCAGTTACAACACCACTGCCCCTCACCTCCAGATGCAATTGTGAGCTTTCGACATCATGTAGTTTTATTCTTAACTGCTTTACCTGGAGCATCACCCGGATTACATCCTCTCTAACTCCAGGGATATCGCTGAATTCATGTTGTACATCCGCAATACGAATAGAAGTGATTGCAGCTCCTTCCAGGGAAGACAATAATACACGTCTAAGGGTGTTACCCAAGGTTACACCATAACCTCTTTCTAAGGGGCTTATCCTGAATTTTCCATAGTTTCTTGATTCAGCCTCACGCTCAATCTTCGGCGTGACCATATTCGTTAAACCTATCACGGTTCACCTCATCCCCATTGACTGCATAATTTACTTGATATGGTCGAATAAAAAGACAATAATCCTTCGTCTATCGTGAATAATATTCAACTATCAACTGCTCGTTCAGGTTTCCATCAATCTCCGACCTTTCAGGTAAACGAATCAAAGTTCCAGACAATACATTTAAATCTCTGCTCAGCCATGCCGGAACGTTCTTTTCTTCAGAAATCTCTGGTAACCCCTTAAAATAAGTTCGTTTGCGCGAGCCGTCTCTCACTGAAATGATATCCCCCTCTGCAACCAGCATGCTGGGGACATCCGTACGGCGACCATTTACCGAGAAATGCCCGTGTGTTACCAGAAGTCTGGCTTGTTTTCGACTGTCTGCAAAACCTAAACGGTAGACAACATTATCAAGGCGAGTTTCCAGAATTTGGAGCAAATTCAATCCGGTGAGTCCTCTTCTTTCAAGTGAAACTTCATGATATCGCCGGAATTGTTTTTCCAAAACACCATAAACTCGACGGGCTTTTTGTTTGGCACGCAACTGCCGGTTGTAATCCGAATCGCGCCTGCGCCTGAACTGGGCACTCTTGCCGTGCTGACCAGGTGGGTAAGCGCGTCTTTCGAAAGCGCATTTTTGGGTGAAACATCGTTCACCCTTGAGGAACAACTTCTCTCCCTCACGTCGACATAATTTGCATACGGGGCCTCGATACTTAGCCATATTGTTCCTATACTTCCTTCCTTATCTTTATATCTCAGACTCTCCGCCTCTTAGGAGGTCGGCAACCATTATGGGGAACTGGAGTTACATCTGAGATAGCCGTTATTTTTAATCCCAGGGCTTGAACTGCACGAATTGCTGATTCCCTTCCAGGGCCTGGGCCTTTCACAAAAAGTTCTGCTTCCTGCAGACCCATGGCCAGGGCAGCTTTAATTGCCTCTTCCGCTGCCAGCCTTGCAGCGAAAGGAGTGCTCTTTTTTGAACCTTTAAAACCGACAGAGCCAGCGCTCCCCCAGGTTATAGTATTACCTTCGTTGTCAGTGATCGTGACAATGGTGTTGTTGAACGTAGCATAGATATGGACCTGACCAGAAGCCAATGTCTTTTTAGTTTTTTTGCTGCCTTTTCGACGAGCAGACCTTACACTTTGCGCCATAATACCTCGCTTTTCATACTAATAATTATGTTATCAAAATTACTTCTTGGTAGCTCCGCGGCGTCTTCCGCGACCTGCAACTGTCCTTTTGGGGCCTTTTCTGGTGCGAGCATTTGTTTTTGTTCTTTGACCATGTACGGGTAGATTGCGCCTGTGCCGTAACCCGCGATAACTACCTATCTCAATCAATCTTTTAATATTCAATTGAACTTCACGTCTCAGGTCACCCTCAACTTTATAATTCTGGTTGATATAATCCCTGACCCTGGTTACATCCGAATCGGTTAGATCCTTCACTCTGGTATCCGGGCTAACGCCTGTTTCACTTAAGATCTGTCTTGAACGTGTTGGACCAATACCATATATGTATGTAAGACCAACCTCAACTCTTTTATTCCTGGGAAGATCAACGCCTTCTATACGTGCCATATTATCTATCCTTGTCTTTGTTTATGCTTTGGATTATCACAAATTACATACAGAACGCCTTTGCGTTTTACGATCTTACAATTCGCGCATCGCTTTTTTATGGATGATGATACTTTCATTTAATAACTCCTTGAGCCAAAACCACAATTATACCTATTATCGCCTTTTACGTCCAGCTTCTATTTTCCGAGATCACTTTTAACTATAAACTTGTTAGAATTAATGGTCCTGACTCTGTTACTCCCACAGTGTGTTCGAAATGGGCAGTTAATGACCCATCCGCAGACACCACTGTCCATTTATCATCAAGTACTCTGGTTTTATCTGTTCCCATAAGCACCATGGGCTCAATAGCAATCGTCATCCCAGGTTCCAATTTCAGTCCTTTCCCCGGTATGCCGTAATTGGGAAGTTGCGGCCCTTCGTGCATATTTTTCCCGACGCCATGCCCGGTATAAATCCGGGTCACGAAAAACCCATTCTTCTCAACATACCTTTGTATACTTGAGGACACGTCTCCAAGCCTGTTACCCGGCCACATTTTCTTTATACCTTCGAACAGGGATTGTTCTGTTACATCAATTAACCGCTGCGCCTCATCAGAAACATCCCCAACGCCTATGGTAAATGCGGAATCGCCGACATAACCATTATAATAAGTTCCACAATCGATCGATACTATATCTCCATCCTTCAAAACTCGGTCGCTCGGAATTCCGTGTACCAGCTCATCGTTTATGCATATCGTCAGCGTTGCTGGAAATGGATACGGTCCCGGGTAACCTTTAAAAACCGGCTCAGCATTATTCTCCCTGATCAATGATTCAGCAATTTTGTCTAACTCGGAGGTAGTTACACCTGGCCGAACAGCTTCTCTAACTGCCTCAAGCGTCTTTGCGTTCAGCTTGCCGGCCTCGCGCATTAGAGCCAGTTCATTTTCACTTTTGATAGAAATATCTTTATTCACCATATCTACATCAAATTACCCGAGATATAACGATTTTTAATTCCTTCACGACCTCATTGATGGGTTGATCGCCGTCAATTTCCTGGAGCAAACCAGCCTTTTTATAATATTCAATCAAAGGTCTGGTTTTTTCGAAGTAGACTTCTATCCTGTTCTTAACTGTCTCTTCTTTGTCATCTTCTCTCTGGTAAAGCTCAGAACCATCAAAATCGCATACACCAAATTTGTCTGGAGGGTTATTAAGTTCATGAAAGACATGACCTTCAGCACGACAGATCCATCTCCCTGATAATCTTTTCACCAGAATATCTTCCGGCACATTGATAAACGGGACAATATTCACCTGTCCATTAAAATCAGCAAGCATCATCCCCAGGGATTCAGCCTGAGCGGGTGTCCGCGGAAATCCATCTAAAATTGCTCCATTTTTACAATCTTCACAATCCAATCTTTGGCGGATCATAGAAATTGTCAATTCATCAGGAACCAGGTCGCCGCGATCTATGTATACCTTCGCTTGTAACCCCAGATCGGTGCCATTTTTGATATTTTCCCTGAAAATATCACCAGAAGATATATGCGGAAAATCCAATTCTTCTGCAACCAGTTTTGCCTGGGTTCCTTTTCCTGCGCCGGGAGGGCCTAAAAGAATTATAAATTTTGGCATACCGACTTCAATATCAGCGTATCAATAACGAATCTTCATATCCATGTATCTTCAATTCAGCTTCGATATTGAAGAACACGTCCCGGACAACACCGACGACTATCAGCAGCCCAGCAGATTGAACCAGCATTAAACTGGTATTCTGCCCGACCGGGACGAGAAGACCTAACAACCAGGGCAGGATAGCAACAAAACCCAAAAACAAAGCTCCCGGCAGTGTAATCCTGCTCAGGACCCGGTTTAAGTACCTCTGGGTAGGTGCACCCGGGCTTACTCCCGGTATTCTGGCACCAACCCTTTTCAGACTTTCTCCATAATTCTGCTGAGTAAATAGCACATTGGTATAGAAAAATGTAAATCCAACCACCATCAGGAAGTATAAAATCCAGTAGGCGTTACTGTCACCACTAAAAAGATTCTGTACTGAAGTTGCAAGATTACTAACCCATTCGATTTGAGATTGAGTGAAGAAACTGGCAAGAAATCGCGGGAAAGGTTAGCAAAGATTGGGCGAATATCAGCGGGATCATCCCTGCCATATTCACCATAAGAGGCAATGTACCTTTTACTGGCATGGACATCCGATTACCTACTCGTCGACCTGGATACATAACCGGTACATTTCTTCTTCCTTGCTGGACGAAAACAATTGCAAAAATGGTGAGTACTGTAATCACAATGGTAAACAGCATTAAGAATACCCGGTTCTGCTCATCTGCAAGAATACTGGCGAAGTTAATCGGTATTCGTGAAACAATTCCCGCAAATATTATGAGAGAAAGGCCCTGATTGCGCAAACCAAATTCAGAAATGAGTTCACCTAACCAGATCGCGAACATCGTCCCTGCAGTCATGCTCACCACGACCGCCAGGGATGCCAGCGAATCTCCGCCTCTAAAACCAAAGTTTTCAACAACCGGTACACCACCGGACAATGAGCTGAAAATGTTTATTTGTCCAATTGCTTGCAGTGCCGCCATAGGAACTGCCAGGATATATGTCCATTTCTCCATCCATTTCCGGCCTTCACGTGGATCCTCTTCCATTTTCTTCTGAAGAGCAGGAATAATCGGAACAAGTAACTGGAGGATAATTTGGGCGGTGATGTAAGGATATACTCCCATTGCTAAAACCGAAAAATTAGATACCGTACCGCCAGAGAGTAAATCCAGCAAACCAACCAGAGTACCTCCTGCACCCCCTGCATCATAAATTCTTGCTATTGCTTCTCGATTAGCTCCCGGAACAGGTACATGTGCTGCAAGACGATAAATCCCTAAAAGCAAGATCGTCATCAGTATTCGTTTTCGAATATCACCTGCTGCCCAGATGTATCGCCAAGCAGACCGCTTCATATTATTGACTCCTTGATTTCGACTTATTCAATGATTTCAACACTGCCGCCTGCAGCTTCGATTTTGGAAAGGGCGCTTTTGCTGATACGTTGTACTTTTACGTTGAGCGCTTTATCGATTTCACCACGACCTAATAAAACCACAGGTCTGCGAGTATCACGAATAATCCGAGTTTCTGCGAGCGTCTCAGGTGAAACGATGCTTTTTGCTTTAAACTTTGAGAGTTGGTCCAGATTTACTTCATAATATTCAATCCGATTAATTGGTGTGAAACCTTTTCCTCTCATAAATGGTAAACGACGAAAGAATGGCAGATTGCCTCCCTGGTGGTACAAAGGAGTTCCACCGCCAGCACGAGCACCCTGGCCTTTCGTCCCTCTGCCAGCCGTTTTTCCCTGACCGGCAGCAGTTCCGCGGCCAACACGTTTGCGGCTTTTTTTGGCGCCTTCACTTGGTTTCAGGTCGTGTAATTTCATAATAAAACCTATTCTTCCTCTTCAACTGATATAAGATGGCTGACTTTTTCCAGCATTCCCTGTACGGCAGGTGAAGATTCCATTATTACTGTCTGGTTTACTTTACGCAATCCCAACGCTTTAACAGTATCTTTTTGACGTTTGGAATATCCAATAGGGCTTTTTACGAGAGTTATTTGAATTTTATTTTTCTTCTTCTTTGTTGATCTCGCCATTTTATCTTCTCTCCCAGTATGGTATTAATTCCTCAGGAGATTTACCCCTTCTGGCGGCTTCTTCCCTGGGAGACTTTAATTCA
The DNA here is from genome assembly GCA_963793095.1 of uncultured Chloroflexia bacterium. Taxonomy (GTDB): domain Bacteria; phylum Chloroflexota; class Anaerolineae; order Anaerolineales; family UBA4823; genus CAVWDI01. The sequence continues at coordinate 1,140,264 of CAWBYY010000002.1, read as the reverse complement.
TCTAAAGCAGCTAATGTAGCGAAGACAACATTAAGAATATTGCTGCTGCCTAAGGATTTCGTCAAAATATCCGATATTCCTGCGGCTTCGATAACCGCCCGGACACCACCAGCTGCAATTACGCCAGTTCCTGGTGAAGCTGGTTTTAACAAAACTTTTGCTCCACCAACTCTACCCAACACTTCATGGGGAATTGTTGATTTGTATGTTGCGATTTCCTGCATATTCTTTCTAGCTTTATCAGTAGCCTTTCGCATCGCATCCGGGACAGCATTCGCTTTTCCAACGCCTACTCCTACACTCCCCCGGTTATTCCCAACTACAACTGTAACCCGGAAAGAAAATCGCCTGCCACCTTTAACTACCTTGGCGACGCGTTTTATATCAACCACTCGTTCGTCCAGTTCCTGTGTCAAGTCCGAAAATTCATAATCCGACATAAAAATTCTCCTTGGGAGAGTTGTTTGTTTTTCCAATCGTCATATTAATCAATAAAATACGTACAGAGTTAAAATTTCAAGCCACCTTCTCGCGCCCATCAGCGAGAGCTTTAACCCGACCGATATACTGGTAGCCGCCGCGATCAAAAACTACTTCTTTGATTCCCTTGTCCTTTGCACGCTTTGCTATCTGTTTACCAACCAGGTTAGCTTGATCAGTTTTATTTAGTCCTTTCATTTTTAATCGTAATTCGCTGGTCGATCGTCGACGCTGATACAATTGTCTTTCCAGTAGAATCATCTACTATTTGTGAATAAATTTCCGATAAACTGCGGTAGACATTCAAGCGCGGTTTCTCGGAATTTCCAATTATTTTTGATCTTACGCGCACATGCCTGCGGGTTCTTTTGTAATTGCGATCGTTATTCTTAACCATATTACTGTACCCTTCCTGCCTTACCAGCCTTTCTTCGGATGTGCTCATCAAGGTATTTAATCCCCTTTCCCTTATAAGGTTCAGGAGGGCGAACCTTGCGAATAACCGCAGCCATATGTCCAACGTTCTGCCTGTCGTACCCTTTCACGGTTATTTGGCGGGTTCGTGTATCCACTTCAAATTCAATTCCTTCAGGTGGTACGATGATTACTGGATGTGAATAACCTACATTTAATACAAGGTTTTTCCCATCAAGTTCTGCTCGATAACCAACACCATTTATCTCAAGCACTTTTTGAAACCCATCACTAACTCCGATAACCATATTATTTATTAATGAGCGGGTCATTCCATGAAATGCTCTGTGGGTTTGTTCATCGGTTGGCCGGGTTACAATAATTTCACCTTCTTTTTGAGTGATTTTCATATCGGCCGGAAAATTATGTTCGAGCTCACCTTTTGGGCCTTTTAACGCTTACATGAGTCCCTTTTATCCTAACTTCAACACCTTCAGGTATTGCCACTGGCAGTCGACCAATTCTAGACACTTCTTTTACCTCCAATCATCCGGGATCACACTTTACAAATACATGTTTCCCTTTGATCACCAAATTTTACACAAAACCTCACCACCAACACCTAACTGCCTGGCCCGCTGTCCAGTCATTACACCTTTCGGAGTTGACAATATCGCTACTCCTATCCCAGATAGCACCCATGGGATATCCTGTTTTCCAGTGTAAACCCTTCTTCCAGGGCGACTGACTCGCTCCAATCCAGATATAACGGGCTTCCGTTTTCGACGGTCACCGACATATTTAAGTTTAATTCGGATTACTTTCGATCCATATACTTTGCCATCAACAACTTCATAGTCATTGATATACCCTTCTTCCTTAAGAATTTGGGCTATTGCAATTTTAATTTTCGAGCCTGGCATCGCTACGACTTTATGATCCGCCATAATTGCATTGCGGATTCGAGTTAGCATATCTCCGATGGGATCATTAACACTCATTTACCTCTCCTCAGTTCCATTTACCAGGAAGACTTGACAACGCCTGGTATTTTTCCTTTCAGCGCCAGTTCTCGGAAACAGATACGGCACAATCCAAATCTGCGTATATAGCCACGCGGTCTTCCGCACACTTTACAGCGATTCCTAACTCGTATTTGATACTTTCGCCTGATTTCTCTGATTGGCATACATTTCTTTGACATCGTTTATCCTTCCTGCCTGAATGGCATACCCAATAATTGCAGTAATTGTCTCCCCTGTTCATCATCACGGGCGCTTGTAACTATGGTTATTTCAAATCCCCGGATCTTATCTATCTTGTCATAATCAATTTCTGGAAACACCAACTGTTCCCGCAAACCCAATGTATAGTTTCCCCTTCCGTCAAATGCATTTGGAGAAACACCCCGGAAATCTCTTACACGCGGGAGGGCAATATTCATCAATCTATCTAAAAATGACCACATATGGTCGCCCCGCAAAGTTACTTTTGCTCCAATTGATCTTCCTTCCCTTAGCTTAAAATTCGCAATACTCTTGCGAGCTTTTGTTACTACAGGTTGTTGGCCGGTGATTATCCTGAGATCCGAAACACTTGCGTCCAGTGCTTTTGCATTGTCTATCGCTTCACCTACTCCAACATTCACAACAACCTTCTTAACACCTGGAACCTCCATAATATTGGACAGGTTCAGCGATTTCATCAACGCAGGAACAATTTCTTCTTTATATCTTTTTTCAATAACTAAGCTCATCTAATAATGCTCCAACAGTTATATTAATCAAATTCTGCTTCACACTTCTTACACACTCGTTGAATATCCTGACCAGCTCTTTTTATGCCAATCCGAGATGGCTGTTTACAAACTGGGCAAACGAACATCACGTTAGAAATTGATATTGGCGCTTCAAATTCGATTATGCCAGGTGAGAGGGTTCTGCCCCGGGTTTGAACCTGCTTCTGGTGCTTTTTGCGTAAATTGATACCCTGGACAACAATTTTGCCATCTTTTGGCAATACTTTGATAACCTCACCTCTCTTACCTTTATCCTCAAAGAGGCCACTTATTACTTCAACCGTGTCACCTTTACGGATTTTTACTTTCACAATGCCTGCTCCTTCTTTTTAAGTATTCAGCTAAAGGACTTCTTGTGCCAGCGATACAATCTTCATGTATCCCTTCTCGCGCAATTCTCTTGCAACAGGTCCAAAAATGCGGGTGCCTCTGGGATTACGACCATCGGCGTCAAGAATCACAGCTGCATTATCATCAAAGCGGATTGTGGATCCATCTTCTCGACGCCACTCTTTAGCGCAGCGGACGATCACTGCATGCACAATATCGCTCTTTTTTACTGTGCCTTGAGGTGTCGCGGCTTTCACAGTTCCTACAACCACATCCCCGATCCTGCCATACCTGCGAGATGAGCCACCAACCACATGGATCACCAATAATTCGCGGGCACCTGTATTATCTGCTATCTTTATCCTGGACTCCTGCTGGATCATTTACTCTTCCTCCAACACCAGTACTGGTTCCCCAGCAGCAATATCGCGCTGTAATATTTCTTGAACAACCCATCTTTTTTTTCTTGACAAAGGACGGCTTTCAACAATAATTACCTGATCACCTAGCTGGCATCCGAGTTCATCATGAGCCATCACTTTCCGTCGACTGTGGACTACTTTTTTATACAAGCGATGCCGATAAGAACGCGTTACTTCAACGATGACAGTCTTGTGCATCTTGTTGCTTGTCACCACACCTGTCATTCGCCTGCGGTTATTCATGACTCACTCTCCATTTCTAACTCAATTTCCCGTTCGCGGAGGATAGTAAGGAACCGGGCAATTTGTCTTCTGGTATAACGAATCTGGTTATGATCAGTTAATTCTCCAGTTGATTGTTGGAATCTCAAATTCATAAGTTCTTCTTTTGCGTCATCCAATTTTGATTGAATTTCTTCAGAAGTTATATTCCGGAGCTCTTCTACACTCATTATTCGCCTCCCGAAATATCTTCTCGTCCAACAATTTTAGTTTTGACCGATAATTTATACTGCGCCAAACGCAATGCTTCCTTTGCTATATCTTCTGACAGCCCCCATCCGATCTCAAACATGATACGTCCTGGTTTGACAACCGCAACCCAGTATTCCACATTGCCTTTGCCTTTACCCATTCGTGTCTCGGCGGGTTTTTTTGTTACTGGCTTGTCTGGAAAAATTCGTATCCAGAATTTTCCACGTCTGCGTACAGCACGGACTATCGCCCTGCGGGCAGCTTCAATCTGCCGTGCTGATACCCAGCCTGGTTCCAAGGCTTTCAATCCATAATCACCAAACGCAATCTGGGTGCCGCGAGATGCGTTTCCTTTCATTCGTCCACGCATCTGTTTTCGCCATTTAACTCTTTTCGGCATTAACATATTCGGATACCTCTTCTAATCACAATAAAAACCATTTATTTAAATAATTTAAATTTCAAACTCGAATCAATGATTGCTATTCGCTGACATAGACCCCTTCGGTCGTATCCGGAATTTCCTCTATATCAGGGAGCACTTCCCCTTTATAAATCCAAACTTTTACTCCTATTCGACCATAAGTTGTAAGCGCTTCAGCAACGGAGAAATCAATATCGGCTCGTAAAGTCTGCCGGGGAACGCGACCTTCCATCATATTTATCGATCGGGCCATCTCAGCGCCACTGAGGCGCCCTGAAACCTCAACCCGTATTCCTTCCGCGCCTGAACGCATCGCTTGTTGAATGGCGCGTTTCATTGCCCTCTGGTAACTGATTCGTCTTTCAAGCTGTTCGGCGATATTCCGAGCTACTAAATACGAATCGAGATCCGGGTCTTTGATTTCTTTAATCTCCAGGTCAATTTTTTTGCCGGCTTCAGCCTCCAGAAGGCTCCGCAATTTTTTGACATTCTCACCTTTTCGTCCGATTAAAATACCAGGTTTTGCTGTTTGAACAATAACCTTTACTTTTCCGGGAAACCTTTCGATTTCAATAAGAGAGACACCGGCACGCGGCGCCTCACTCCGAATCAGTTCCCTTAATTTGAAATCCTGGTGAAGGTTATTTACATAATTCTCACCTTCTGCGTACCAGCGGCCTTCCCAAGTTTTATTTATCTTTAACCGAAATCCAATTGGATGAACTTTTCGACCCATACTTTCTCCTTAAGTTTCCTCTCGTTCGCGCAGAATTACAGTTATATGTGAAGATCGCCTCAGCCAGGGTTTAAACCTGCCGCGGGCTCCAAATTTTCTCCATTTCCGGGTTGGAGCATTGTCAGCGAAAATTCGATAAACAAATAAATCATCCCGGCTGACACCAAAATTTTCCTCTCCGTTAGCCATTGCTGAAGCCAGCAGTTTCGATACTGGAAGGGCGGCTTTGTTGGGGATAAACTTCAACATTGTGATTGCTTCTGTTACATCCCTGCCCCGCACCTGATCGATCACAAGTCTTACCTTCTGGGGAGAAATCGGGACAAATCGAAGTGTAGCAAAAATATCCGTTTCCATTGTTTACTATCCTCTCCGCACCCGTTTCTCTTGAACATGACCGCGATATGTTCGGGTAGGAGCAAATTCACCCAGTTTGTGTCCAACCATGTTTTCGGTAACATAGATCGGTACATGCCGCCTTCCATCATGAACAGCGATCGTATGACCAACCATTTGAGGAAATATCGTGCTGGCACGACTCCAGGTACGAACAACTCTTTTGTCCCCAGAATCATTCATTCTTTCAATTTTATTCAGCAGTTTCGGATCCACATATGGACCTTTTTTCAAAGATCTTCCCATTTATATTCTCCAAAATCTAATGGCACCCAGTTAGCATCTTCATTTCGAATTCTTATCTTATAAAAAATATTAATTTATCTTCGCTTTTTCCGTCTACGTCTGACGATATATTTGTCGGTTTGTTTATTCTTACGGGTTTTGTAACCAAGTGTGGGTTTACCCCACGGGCTCTTTGGGCCTGGCATCCCAATGGGAGAACGACCCTCACCGCCACCGTGCGGGTGATCACGCGGGGACATTGCGGACCCTCTGACAGTTGGCCTGAATTCCAAGGTGTCGTTTTTTACCTGCCTTTCCCAATTTTATGTTTCCGTGATCAAGATTTCCTACCTGTCCAATCGTCGCATAACATTTCTGGAGTACTAATCGAACCTCACCAGAAGGCAGGCGAACCTGGGCATATTCGCCCTCTTTGGCTAAAAGTTGGGCTGCACCTCCCGCTGCTCTAACGAGTTGGGCGCCGCGACCTTCTTTCAATTCAATATTATGAATCATGGTACCGACTGGTATATTAGTAATTGGAAGCCTGTTACCAGGGCGAACTTCTACGTCCGATCCAGAAACAATTACATCACCAACTCTGACATCCAAAGGTGCGATAATATAGCTTTTCTCACCATCAACATAATTCAACAGTGCGATTCTGGCAGAACGGTTTGGATCATACTCAATTGCAGCAACTCGGGCTGGGATTCCATACTTGTTCCGCTTAAAATCGATAATTCTTAATCTTCTACGATGACCACCGCCTCTATGCCGAACAGTTATTCGGCCGTACATATTTCTACCGCCGTGTTTCTTCTTTGGTTTGGTAAGGGAACGCTCCGGGCTTGTTTTAGTAACTTCTTCAAAAGTTGAGCCAGTTGTTCCTCGCAGGCTGGGAGTTACCGGTTTATACTTTTTTACACCCATCACATTACTCCTTCAAACACCGAGATTGAGTCTCCCGGAGCTAAAGTGACCACAGCCTTTTTATATGCTTTCCTTCGAGTTGTCCTCTGTCTGGTTCGTAAATTGCGAGATTTTTTCGCAGGCAGATTGATTATATTAACTCGCAGCACACTAACATTAAATATTTCTTCCACAGCGTCCTTAACCATGCTTTTCGTCGCAGATGGATCAACCTCAAAAACATATTGTTGAAGAACGCTGTTCTGATAATTCGATTTTTCTGTAATTATCGGCCGATGGATAATATCAAATACTGAGGTCATATTTTCTCCCACTAACCTAAATACGAAGCAATAACATCTAAGGCGCCAACCGGGAAAATCAGTTTCTCATAACCAAACAAGTCGCTGATATTTAAATATCTCGCCATAAGGGTTTTCGCATCAGGGATATTTCGTGTAGAACGGATCACCGTTTCAAAATCTCCATTTGATTCAGGAATAAGAAGCAGGACGCTGGAGTCTCCCGCAAGCGTGTCGAGGGTCTGAGCCATCAATCTGGTTTTTGCTTCGGGTAGGGATAATGAGTCAAGCACAACTATGCTTTGTTCAATCGCCTTTACAGAAAGAGCTGACCTGAGTGCTGCTTTACGCATTTTCTTTGGAAGGTCTTGTGAATATTCACGTGGTTTTGGAGTATGAACTTTTCCTCCTCCTACCCAATGAGCTGCTCTAATAGATCCCTGACGTGCTCTTCCGGTTCCCTTCTGACGCCATGGTTTTCGTCCGCCGCCTTTTACTTCACTTCTACCCTTAGTGCTGTGCGTACCCTGGCGCGCATTTGCCATTTGTCGAGTATATGCCTGGTGCATTAAATCTACATTTATCGGCGCTTCAAAGATCACCGCTGGAAGTTCAAGCGTGTCGACCTTTTCACCTTTCATATTTACAACATCTACCTTCATTTTTCATGCTCCAGTATCGGCTGAATATTTTTACTGTTTACGAGCTTCTTTTATCAAAAGAATCCCGCCTCTTGAACCCGGGACAGCGCCGCGCACACCCAGAAGATTGCGTTCGTCGTCGACAATTTCGACTTTCAGGTTGTGAACTGTAACTCGCTGGTTGCCCATATGTCCAGGACCTCGTGAGCCTTTCCAAACTCTTCCAGGGGTTGTCCCAGAACCACGCGAACCAGGCGCACGCTCACGGTCGGATTGACCGTGTGTTCTAGGGCCTCCGCGAAATCCATATCTCTTAACTCCCCCCTGGAATCCTCTTCCCTTGCTGGTGCCAATTACGTCAACGGAATCTCCAACCGCAAATACATCAACGGTAATTTTGTCGCCTTCTTTCAATTCAGGCTCTTTTATCCGAAACTCACGTAAGAAGCGCAATGGGGGAAGATTATGGCGCTTTAAATGCCCAAGCTGGCCACCGGAAAGGCGTTTTGGCTTTGTTTCACCAAATCCAAGTTGGATTGCTGTGTAACCATCATTTTCAGGCAATCTCAATCTAGTTACATAACAAGGCCCAGCTTCGATTAAAGTTACTGGAACCGCAGCTCCACTATCATCGAAAATCTGGGTCATGCCGACTTTCTTACCAATCAGCCCTTTCAACATATCATTTTTCTCCTGCGTTCTAATTTTTTCAGGACTGTCAGCCTGGGCTTGGCTGCATCATCCTTTACGGCAGCGCAGTTAGACGATTTGCCGCGAAGCATATCATTTAGGTTCGCCAACCGAACCGCTCTTACACTGCCTGATTACATAAACAATGTATTTGTAAGTTACGTGTTATCTCTACTTGATAAAAATTTGAGCCAATCTCTGTTTAGATTTTGATCTCAATATCCACACCCGCTGGAAGGTTCAGACGCATTAACATATCAATTGTTTTCGAATCGGGATCGAGAACATCGATAAGCCGATTATGTGTACGAATTTCGAAGTGCTCGTGTGAATCTTTATCTATAAAAGTTGAGCGGCGTATTGTAAACCTTTCTATTCGAGTTGGCAAGGGTACCGGTCCAACAACTCTTGCACCTGTTCTCTCAGCGGTTTCAACAATTCGCTTTGCTGATTGATCCAGGACGCGATGATCATAAGCTTTTAAGCGGATGCGAATTTTTTGTTTGGCCATAATTTGAACCTTATTCCAGAATTTGAGTGATAACGCCGGAGGCAACCGTGAGGCCGCCTTCCCGGATTGCGAACCGGGAACCCTGCTCCAGCGCCACCGGGACAATCAACTCCACCTGCAGGTTGACATTGTCGCCGGGCATGACCATCTCCACGCCTTCCGGCAGGGTGATGTTGCCGGTCACATCCATTGTGCGGATATAAAACTGGGGCCGGTACCCGGTGAAGAAAGCTTTGTGGCGCCCGCCTTCTTCCCGGCGCAGCACATACACCTCGCTCATAAAGCGGGTGTGGGGGGTGATGCTGTTGGGTGCCGCCACCACCTGGCCGCGTTCGACCTCATCCCGTTCGATGCCCCGCAGCAGCAGGCCGCAGTTGTCGCCAGCCATGCCTTCATCAAGCGTCTTGTGGAACATCTCCACTCCGGTGACAACGGTGCTCATGCTCTTGTCCCGCAGGCCAACGATTTCCACCGTTTCGCCGGTCTTGACCCTGCCGCGCTCCACGCGCCCGGTCACTACCGTCCCGCGGCCCTTGATGGAGAACACGTCTTCAACCGGCATCATGAAGGGCTTGTCCACCTCCCGCTCCGGCTGGGGGATGTACTCATCCACAACCCGCAGCAGCTCTTTGATGCTCTCGTACTCCGGCGCATCCGGGTCGGTGCTGGTGGATTCCAGCGCTTCCAGGGCGCTGCCGCGCACGATCGGGGTCTCGTCTCCCGGGAAACCGTACTCGCTCAACAGTTCGCGCAGTTCAAGCTCGACCAGTTCCAGCAGCTCGGGATCGTCCATCATGTCAACCTTGTTCAGGTAGACCACAATGGCAGGCACTTCCACCTGGCGGGCCAGCAGTACGTGCTCGCGGGTCTGCGGCATCGGGCCGTCGGGAGCCGCCACCACCAGGATAGCCCCGTCTACCTGGGCCGCACCGGTGATCATGTTCTTGATGTAGTCACGGTGCCCGGGCATGTCGACATGGGCGTAGTGGCGGTTTTCAGTCTCGTACTCCACATGGGCGATGTTGATGGTGATCCCGCGCTCCTTCTCCTCAGGCGCATTGTCGATCGAATCGAACTCCCGGTATTCACCCAGGCCCAGAAACTGGCAGTACTTGGTGATCGCCGCAGTTAATGTCGTCTTGCCGTGATCGATGTGTCCCATCGTCCCTACGTTCATGTGCGGCTTTGTACGCTCAAATTTTTGCTTCGCCATAATTGCTCCTTTCAATTAAACCATGATAATAAAATAATTTCTTAATCTAAGCCTGCTATTTGTTTCGCCACGTTTTCGGTGACCGGAGCATAGTGCTCAAACTCCATCGAGAACGCCCCACGACCTTGTGTGGCCGATCGTAAATCTGTTGCGTATCCAAACATTTCAGCGAGAGGCACCAAAACCCGGACAGCCTGCATATTCCCGGGCCGCAACTCCATACCTAATATCTCGCCCCTTCGGGCATTCAATTGCCCGATAACATCGCCCAGGTAATCCTCAGGAACAAGCACTTCAACTTTCATCATTGGTTCTTGAAGCACAGGTTCCGCACTGCGGCCGCCTTGACGAAAGGCAAACGAACCTGCCATTTTAAATGCCATCTCACTTGAATCCACCTCATGAAATGAACCATCATAAAGCCGGACCTTGACATCGGTGACAGGATAGCCGGCAATAATCCCGCCCAAGGCTGCTTCCCTGACTCCTTTTTCCACAGCTGGAATAAACTCCCTTGGAATCACTCCGCCGATAATTTTGTTTTCAAATACAATTCCACTGCCCTGTTCTCCAGGTTCCATCTCCAGAACCACGTGTCCATACTGTCCGTGACCGCCAGTTTGCTTGACATATTTATACTCCGCTCTCTCAACCGGTTTCGTTATGGTTTCTCTATATGCAACCTGCGGTCGCCCTACTCTAGCCTGCACTCGAAATTCCCGCAGCATCCTATCAACAAGAACTTCTAAATGGAGTTCACCCATTCCGGAGATTATTGTCTGCCCGGTATCCTCATCCATTCTCACAACAAAAGTTGGATCTTCCTCAGCTAATTTTTGGAGCGCGATGCTCATTTTATCCTGGTCAGCGGCTGATTTAGGCTCAATAGATACAGAAATTACCGGTTGGGGGAAACTGATGCTCTCAAGCAGCACAGTGTTTGATGCATCACAAAAAGTATCGCCAGTATAGGCGTTCTTTGGACCTAAAATTGCCCCAATATCGCCTGCCCGGATTTCATTGATATCTTCCCTTCGGTCGGCATAGATTCTTATTAGCCTGCCGATGCGTTCTTTTTGGTTCCTGGTTGAATTATAGACTTTGGAATTCTGGGTTAATTTTCCTGAATACACCCTTATATATGCCAGCCTCCCGACATACGGGTCAGTTACAATTTTGAATACCAATCCACTCAGAGGAGCATTAACATCGGCGGGTCTTTCGATAATTTCACCATTGTTTGGATTGATACCCACAACCGGAGGGATATCTAGTGGAGATGGGAGGAATTCAATAACTGCATCCAGGATGGGTTGTACTCCTTTATTTCTGAGTGAGCTGCCACAGAAAACCGGCGTTACTTTACCCTGGATTACAGCCTGTCGCATCCCAGACCTTAATTCATCTAATGAGATTTCTTGACCGTCAAGATATTTTTCCATCAATCCATCATCTGTCTCGGCAATTTGTTCAATCAAATAAGACCTCATTATATTCATTTGATCTACAAATTCTTCTGGAACTTCTCCGAGAATAGGGTCTTCGCCAAGCTCATCTGTCCAGATTATTGATTTTTGCGTAAAAAGATCGATCACCCCTTTGAATTCACTCTCGCTGCCGATTGGTATTTGAACTGGAATAGGATTTGCCCCCAGTCTCTCGCGAATCATTTCGATGGCTCTCTCGTACGACGCCCCAACCCTGTCCATCTTATTCACAAAACATATTCGCGGCACCTTATACAGATCAGCCTGTCTCCAGACTGTTTCGCTTTGCGGTTCAACTCCCTGGACCGCATCAAAAATGACAATACCCCCATCCAAAACCCTTAATGACCTTTGAACTTCTGCTGTAAAATCGATATGACCTGGTGTATCGATTATGTTTACCTGGTAATCTCTCCAAAAAGCAGAGACCGCGGCTGATACTATCGTAATGCCGCGCTCTCTTTCCTGTTCCATCCAGTCAGTTACAGTGGTGCCTTTATCTACAGATCCTAATCGATGAGTTTTTCCGGTATAGTAAAGAATCCGCTCGGTAGTGGTTGTTTTACCAGCGTCAATATGGGCAATAATCCCAATATTACGAATAAGGTCAAGCGGATATTCTCTTTCCATTTAAAAAACCAACTTACAATAGTTGTTTCCAATTTTAAATTTTTCTTCTAATAATTTTTATTAAACACACCTTTTTAATAATGAAGGTGTTTCCCTAAATCCTGTAATGGGAAAATGCCCGGTTAGCTTCTGCCATTTTATGTGCTTCCTCACGTCTCTTTATTGCTGCACCGGTTTCATTAGCTGCATCCATCAATTCAGCAGCTAATTTTTCTGAAAAATTCCTTCCGGATCGCGATCTTGAAGAGCCCAGAATCCATCGGGATGCCAGGGCAAACTGTCGATGAGGCAGCACCTCCATTGGCACCTGATAAGTTGCACCGCCGACTCTGCGTGGTCTAACTTCCATTACTGGCGATACTTTTCTTATAGCTTCTTCAAAAACTTCCACTCCCGGGCGTTTCATTTTTTCTTCGATTAAATCAAAAGCATCATATACCAGTCGGGTTGCAACACTTTTTTTCCCGTTTTTCATGACATTATTGATAAACGCCTGTACCTGTTTGCTGTTATATTTCACATCGGGTTGGATTACTTTTCTTTCAGGTCGATTCCTTCGCGGCATTCCTGTCTCCTATATCTGTGCAGCTTTAGGGCGTTTGGCGCCGTATTTTGAGCGTCCCCTTTTCCGGTCATCCACGCCGTCAGTATCCAATGAACCCCTCACAATATGATAACGGACTCCTGGAAGATCTTTAACTCGTCCCCCACGCACCAGCACTACTGAGTGTTCTTGCAGTGTGTGACCTTCACCAGGGATATACGCAGTAACTTCAATTCCGTTCGATAATCTTACACGGGCGATCTTTCTCAACGCAGAATTAGGCTTTTTGGGTGTCATAGTTCTGACCACAGTGCAAACCCCTCTTTTTTGAGGAGCACCCTTCCACTGCCTGACCCTGCGCTGCTTCATTGAATTTAATGTATATGAAAGAGCCGGGGCTTTGCTTTTTGATTTCTTTGATTTCCGTCCCTTCCGGACGAGTTGATTAATCGTTGGCACTCTCGCCTCCAAAATCCTGCTTCGGTTACATCTGATAAGTTTTTTCGATACTTTTCATTAAAGGAGGTCATCCATATTGCGTGATGACCTCACATTTTATCTCAAAATTTCTTGGGTGGGTACATGCTACCGCCCTCATTATTTAGTAAGGCACGAAAAAGAATTTTACCATGCGTAAAATCGATCGTCAAGCGAAATTACATCTAAGGAGTGAAGATCCTCCAACATTCTGATATGTGTTTTTTGAGAAATTTCTAAACAACATTCCTAATCCATCAGATTAAGCAAACCGGTACCCAATCGAGGTGGTCGGGATCGTTCTTCGTCCTTTCCAAATCGGATCATCTCTCCGGTGTCCGTAACCGCTTCAACCGCCAGTCCTAGACTCTGTAATTCTTTGACCAGTACGCGGAACGAAGCGGGAATGCTAGGTTCTTCTATTTGCTCACCTTTTACAATCGCCTCATAAGTTTTTACTCGTCCCTGAACATCGTCTGACTTCACCGTCAGCATTTCCTGCAATGTATAAGCAGCCCCATAGGCTTCCAATGCCCAGACTTCCATCTCGCCAAATCTCTGACCTCCAAACTGCGCTTTCCCGCCAAGGGGTTGTTGGGATACCAGGCTGTATGGACCGGTTGATCGGGCGTGGACTTTGTCTTCCACAAGGTGGTGAAGTTTCAACATCGTCATAACCCCAATGGTCACCGGCTGGTCATAGGGTTCACCGCTTTTCCCATCCCGAAGTATCTGTTTGCCAAGCACTGGGATTGGCTTTCCTGTTTCTAATGAGGCTGCATTGGCATTCCCCCAGAGTTCTTCATCCTTTATCTCAGATGTGTCCTTCCCAAGCTTTTCGAGCCAGATTCGAAGACAGGCAGTAATTACTCTTTGGTCCCTTCGAGCCGTTCGGTTTCGCTTATCTTGATCGTCTTCAAACACCAATATTTCCTCAGGCTCACAGCAGTGATCCTGTAACCATTCCTTTAATGTGGAGCGACGTGCATAAGTATAGTCCGAGATCAACCTGTAAACATCGTAACCTTTTTCCCCCAAGCCAAACCTCCAAAAATAAACGCCTGACCTCATCATCACTTTCAAACAAAGTAGGATCATGCACTTCCTGGTTAACCAATTCCCAGGCGGATTCTGTTATCTCTTTCCAGGCCTGATCAATAAGCCATGACCTTGCTAATTCAGCTTCAATTTCCTCTTCGCTCGCCCCATCGAAAACAGGGGAGATCGCCCGGAAACCCAATCGGCTTGCCGCCCACCCTAAATGAGTCTCCAGAACCTGACCAATATTCATCCTTCCCGGTACTCCCAACGGGTTCAGGATAATGTCGACTGGTGTGCCATCCTCCAGGAATGGCATATCCTCCATGGGGACTACTTTCGATACAACCCCCTTATTGCCATGACGGCCAGCCATTTTATCGCCCGCAGTTATTTTTCGACTCTGGGCGACGGATACCCGCACCATCATATCTACACCGGCAGAAAGATCAGCATCATCTTCACGGGTGAATACCTTCAAATCCACCACCTTGCCGCGCTCACCATGCGGCATTCGCAGCGAAGTGTCTTTTACATCTCGTGACTTTTCGCCAAAGATAGCTCTTAACAATCGTTCCTCAGGGGTTAACTCTTTTTCACCTTTTGGAGAAATCTTCCCAACCAGTATGTCATTGGGACCAACTTCCGCCCCAATCCGGATAATTCCTCTATCGTCGAGGTCTTTTATAGCCTCATCACCAACATTGGGTATATCACGGGTAATTTCTTCTGGCCCTAGCCGGGTATCCCGAGATTCAACTTCATATTTTTCAATATGAACAGATGTGAATACATCATCCTGGACTAGTCTTTCTGAAATCAGTATTGCATCTTCAAAGTTACCGCCTTCCCATGAGATGAAAGCAACAACTACATTTTGACCGAGAGCCAATTCACCGCCATCGGTGGAGGATGAATCTGCAATTACTTCATTTTTTGAAATTTTTTGGCTCTTCACAACCGCAGGTCTTTGATCGATGCAGGTACTCTGGTTCGAGCGGTGATATTTTCTCAATGGGTATACTCTCTCCTGCCCATTATTTGATTTTATGGTAATTTCCCGGCCAGTTACCGATGTGACCTCGCCTGCTTCATCTGCAACAATTACCTGTCCAGAGTCAATCGCTGCATAATACTCCATGCCCGTAGAAACTTGAGGTACGTCAGGTTTTAACAGCGGTACAGCCTGAGCCTGCATATTAGAACCCATTAGCGCCCGGTTGGCGTCATCATGCTCAAGGAATGGAATTAGAGATGCGCTTATCCCAACAATCTGATGCGGCGCCACATCCATAAAATCGATAATGTTTGTCATCGAGAATATAAATGTTGAATGGTACCGGCAGGAAACTCTACTGCGGACAAACTCATTATGTTCATCCAGTGGAGTATTTGCCTGAGCTATTACGTATTTGTCCTCAACATCTGCGGATAAATATTCCATTTCGTTCGAAACATATGGTTTAATCGAGACTTCCGTGATTTTCAGTTTCTTAAGTTCATCGACAATATCGTTCGTAATCCGCTGCCCTTCTTTGAAGATAACTTTTTCAGTTGCAGGATTTTCAATATTCTCAAAAAATGCCTTGCCAAGGATTAATGGATCGGTCACCTTTAATGACTTGACAACCTTCCGGTAAGGTGTCTCGATAAATCCATATTCGTTAACCCGTGAAAAAGTCGCCAGCCGACCTATCAATCCAATGTTCGGCCCTTCAGGCGTCTCAATAGGACAGATCCGGCCGTAATGTGAGTGATGCACATCTCGCACATCAAAACCGGCTCGTTCTCTACGTAACCCACCAGGTCCTAAAGCAGATAATGTACGTTTATGTCTTAATTCAGCCAACGGGTTGGTTTGATCCATGAATTGAGATAGTTGGCTTGAACCGAAGAATTCTCGTAATGCTGCTACTACTGGCCTGATATTAATCAATGTAATTGGTGATAACTGGTCCTGGTCACGTATGGACATTCTTTCCTTAATCACTCTTTCCATTCGTCTGAGGCCAATCCTTAATTTATTCTGTATTAACTCCCCGACTGTTTTAGCACGGCGATTTCCCAGATGGTCAATGTCATCTGCAGCCTGTACTCCATTATTGATTAATATCATCCTGCGTACAAGCCGAATAATATCCGATTTAGTTATTGTCCGCACATCGCGAGGGATAATTTTATCCAGCTCAAGTTTTTGATTTAATTTATAGCGTCCCACTCTTTCTAAATCATAATGCCGCTGGTCAAAAAGCTGCTCCACCAAAAAATCACGTGCATTTTCAAGCGTAGCAGGATCGCCTGGCCGCATCCGTTTAAAGAATTCCATCAATGCCGCTTCAGCGATAGTAATACCCGAACTTAGATCCCATTCCGGTTCCTGATAGAGCGTAGATGGTATATACATGCGATCTGGATTGTTATCCACATCCCCAAAGATCTTCATCAATTCTTCGTCGGTACCCGTATGGAGATTTTCATTTTCGAGCCCCAATCCATCATCTACTGCAGACAGAGCCCTCAGGAAAATTGTGATCGGAACTGTACGTTTACGGTTGAACCGCAAAGTTAAATAATCGCTCTTACGAGTTTCAAATTCCATCCAGGCGCCCCGGTCCGGGATCAATTTCGCCATGGCAAGTGGACGTCCAGTAGAACGATCGACCGGGGCTTCAAAATACACACCGGGTGACCGGATCAATTGCGATACAACAACCCGTTCAGTTCCATTTATAACGAAAGTACCTTTTTCGGTCATTTCCGGGAAATCACCCAGGAAAATATCCTGCTTGATGGGCTCCGGGACATCCGGGCCGATCAGCAGAACAGAAATATTCAATGGGGTTGAATATGTAAGGTCTCGTTCAACACATTCCTCAACTGTATGCTTCGGCTCCCCAAACCAGTATGACAATTCCCACTGTTTTGATTCTTCTGTCCTGCTTGGAAGGTACAATTTCATTCCTTTGTTATAGGATTCAATTGGGGAAAGTTCATGAAAAAGATCAGCCAAACCTTCCGATTTCAGCCTTTTGAAAGATTCCAATTGGACTTCAATCAAATCAGGTAAGTCTAACTTTACATCTATACGCGGGTAGGATTTGCTCGGAAAACTATTCGCCATTCCTGTTCTCCCATTCCGTAGAGGGTTTTTTGTTTCAATTCCAATGTGATATATTTACTGAAAACAAATAAGGTCTGAGCTACAAAATTATTAATCTTTTTAATGACCTAAAAGTGGTTTAGTGTTGCGATAATTCTAAACACTTGACTATAACCGGGTCCCCGAAAAGAATATTTTGAATTGACAAAACTTTATTATACCGAATAGGATAATTCGGGTCAAGAAAAATCTAGAGATATAAAATTAATATTCAATGAGTAGATTCTTCTCCAAGGAAATATGATTGAAAAGGGTCCTTTAGTAAAAGCTGGTTTTGTGGCAGTTTTAGGCCGGCCAAATGTCGGAAAATCAACATTAATAAACTCCCTTATCGGACAAAAAATTGCCGCGGTCTCATCTAGGCCTCAAACTACCCGTAAAAATCAGTTGGGCATTTTGACTTCAAGTAGTGAAACTTCAGATGTCCAGATTGTATTTATTGACACACCTGGAATTCATCGCCCGGTTCATAAACTTGGTGAAAAAATGAACCGGGAAGCGATAGACACCCTTGAAAATAATGATTTAATTCTCCTTATTGTTGATGTCTCCAAGTATCCTGATGAAGAAGATAAAAAATTAATACATTTGATTAATGATCTGGATAGAAAAACACCTGCTGTAGTTGCCTTAAATAAAATCGACTTAATAGATGAATCCGGACTTACAAATCAATATCACTTTTGGGAAGAAAAATTACCTGATGCAAAAATTATCCCAATTTCGGCCGCATTTGGCAGGAATATTAATGCACTGTTAGATTTAATTATTTCATTAATCCCCGAGGGCATTCATTTCTATCCTGAAGACCAGATTACTGATTTATATGAACGTGAAATTGCAGCAGATCTGATTCGAGAATCGGCATTAAAAATCCTGAGAGATGAAATTCCCCATGGAATTGCAGTTCGTATCGATCAATACAAAGAAAGAAACGGAAATGGTGCTTATATTGAAGCGACGGTATTCGTTGAGCGTGATTCTCACAAACCGATTGTCATTGGACATAACGGGGAAATGATAAAAAAGATTGGTACAACCGCCCGAACAACAATCGAGAAAATGAGCGGAAGAAAAGTCTACCTGCGGTTGAATGTGAAGGTCCGCAAAGATTGGCGGAATGACGAAAAAGTGCTGAAGCGTTTTGGTTTCTAACTGAAAACAATCTCACAGATGGATTGGTTAAATCACATCTGTGAGCTAGGATGTTTTGGGATTCTTCCCATTAGGTCTTATTATTCGCCCGATTTTTCTATCGCATATTCGTTCTGTCCTTCAACAACATAATTTCATTCTTGATCAGTTCCATTACTAAGACCCGATGATTCATGAACCTCAATTAGGTTTTTTGTTTCATCAATTTCAACCATTTCAGCATTCCCTGTTACTGGATATGATTGAGTTCCAAAACGTGTGAGCACTACTGCTCCCAGGCCTACTACTCCAACCATTGCAGGGATTAACCATCCCACACATGGAACGAATAAACCAATTCCATTGATTACAAATGTCAATATAAACGCCCCTGCGCCCGCATTAACCGGTTCTGCCCAGGATTGATTTAACATGCGGGCGATCCGATTTCCAACCAGATAGCCAATAGAAACGATCCCAAGAGCCCAGGCTATTCCCAGGATAAAAACCAACACCAGGCTTAAAGGTATTCCAATGATCGTGATTGTGAGGGCGACCAGTAGAACCGGGGCGACGATCGAGGTCAACAAACCCAGCCCCCCGCTGACAACTGGTTGCATGACTACAGTATCAGATATTCTTTCTACAGGTTTTTCCAAGAACAGCAGGACGATAATCGCCAGTGCTGCCCATATAAACGAACGTAAGAAAAGCCACATTACTTCAATAAACGGGTTTAAACTTGGCCAAAAGCCTGATGGGGAAATATTTGAAATATCGAAATCATCTGAAAATTTAAAATTCTTCGGCCCCGGAAATTCCGATATCAATTCTCCACCAAACTCGGTGTTCTCAGAATACGAAAAATCTCCGCCAAAGGATACTGCATCACCCTCAATTTTTGCAGTATCCCCCAATTCAACCTGACCGCCAAAAGAAACCAATTCCCCCGTAATTTCGCCGTCAGCCCGAAGAGTCCCACCGAATAGTACAACAGCGCCATTAACAATTGAACCTTCTTGCAGGATTGCCTCTCCACCCATCACCACCAAATCGCTGTCTAACACTTCTCCAGGTCTTAATGTATAACTCCCTCCAAAAACCAGCTTTCCATCATTATCTTTTTCGTCAAGGAAATCAATAATGAGCGCCTGGTCGGAGGAATAAATCTTTATATCCTTTAACCAGCCAGTCCCTGTATTATCTTCTTTGAGCGAATTCAAAATCATTGAATTCACGTCCGGATCAGGACTGTAGGCAAAAACTTTATTTGTTAATTGCCAGAACGATAAAACAACCACTGATCCAATCGTAATTAATACTAAAAAAAAGTTAGAGAAATTTGCTTTCATGGGTTTATCCTCCTGGGAAGTGTGAGTGCTCGATACGACACTATCCAAATAACACCAAGTTCAAAAATAATGCCCATCAAAATTATCCACAAAGACATTGGTACAAATTTAATTGATGCATTGAATATCGTTGTGAGTGAAGTCAAAACCACATATAGCATCGAATAAATATTGATAAACCTGCCGTATGCAGACCAGAAAACATCATTCGGAGAACTGACGGAAGGCCAGAGCAAAACAATCAACATACCCATCATTACACCTACGCCGAGCAGTAATAACAAAAATACCCTCAAGGCCTCTTTTCGGCGTACTTGATGATTTATGATTTCCAGGCGTTTTGCCCAACGATCGGTGAAACCTTTCTCGGGAGATATTTGTGGTGTCAATTCCAATTCTACTTTGACCTCGTTCCAGGCGTGCATAAGTGAACGGCAGGATGGACAACCTTCGATGTGCTCTTGAAGCTCGACAACTTCTTCTTTCGAAAGTTGTTCTTTCGGGTTATCAGGGTCAAAAAACAGCCATTCTTCATAAGGTTGATGATTCATGACACCATTCCTTCCATTAATAATGATTTAGAATAGTTATTTTTCCACTGCCGGGCCATTTCTCTCCTTGCTCGGTGCAAACGGCTTTTTACTGCGCTTTGCGAGAGCGATAATGCATCACATATTTCGTCGTAAGAAAATTCATGCCAGTAATACATCACAACACAGGCTCTATCTGTAGGGCTGAGGGCTTCCAACAATATCCTTATTTTCTCTTGTTCTTCCTTGTGGCTGAGCTTCATTTCTACTCCCAATTCTCTGTCCGGGAGTTCTGGAATGGAAAGCTCTTCAATTGATATCAACTTCATCCTGGCTTTTCTTATTTGATCAATACAGTAATGGGCTGCAATCGAAAGCAGCCAGGTAGAAAATGGGCGTTTCAGATCGAATCGGTGCATTGATTTATACGCCCGCATGAATGTTTCTTGAGCTGCATCTTCTGCATCCTGCGCATTTCCCAACATTCGATAACATAAACTGTAAACTGGTTTCTGGAAGGTCTCTACAATTTGTGTAAAAGCCCCAATATCGCCAGCTTTTACCTGCAGTAGCCATTCCGGATTTAATTCCTGCACACAATTACTCCTCGATGACCCCGTTTATAAATGCTAATCCCGTTATTCACATTCCTGTATCAGAATATACGGAGAAAAAATCATTTGGTTGCGCTGTAAATTTTTTTGAAACCAGAGGTGGATTTAAAAATTTTATCAATCCAGTAAATTTTCACCAGCCAGTTTTTCGATTACCCCAATAACTGCTGAGTTATCCATTTCACTCATACCCATTTCCAGCATTGCATTAAACAACTGCGAATGAACTGCAGCTGCAGTCAGAGGGACACCATATTCACGGGCGGTATCCATCACGATTCCAAGATCTTTTGCCTGCATGTAGGCTTTAAATCCAGGCTCCCGGTTCCCGGAGAACAGCCTTGGTGTTTTATTGTCCAGGCTCCAGCACTGGGCAGCGCCTCCTTTAATTGCATCAACCACTTTCTGTGGATCGGCACCGGCTTTCTTGGCGAAAATTAATAACTCCCCCAACGCTACCATCTGTGCAGCAACCATGATCTGGTTGGCTGCTTTTGCGATTTGTCCTGATCCAGCTTCACCGACATGCGTTATCGTTTTACCAACAGCACGAAAAACCGGCATTGCGATTTCCAGACCTTCTTTTTTCCCACCCACCATGATGGTTAATGTTCCGTCTTTAGCTCCGATATCCCCGCCGCTTACCGGCGCATCTAAAAAGAACGCTCCCTTGCTCTCAAATTCGCAAGCAATATGCCTGGCAGTTGCCGGTTTTATTGTCGAATTATCAATATAAACCATACCCGCTCTTACTCCTTCAATAATCCCGTCCGGTCCGAGCGCAACTGTTTCCACGTCCGGAGAATCAGGCAGGTTAGTAAAAACAATATCAGATAGTTGTGCGACCTCTGCTGGGCTAAATGCCTCAGCTGCACCCGCTTCTACCAATTCTTTCACTGCTCCCCGGCTCCGGTTATGCACCACCAATGGGTAACCAGCCTTGAGGATATTCCTTGCCATTGATCTACCCATTAATCCTAACCCGATGTACCCGACTTTAATGTATTCCTGCATGAAAAATTCCTCAAATATTTCCAATACTAGAAGTTCAGTTTGTCCTGTACTGTTTGATAATATTTGGCACTAAATAATCAGAAAAGGAACGGTCCAGGTCAAATCTTGGCTGCCATCCCCAATCTCTTCTGGCATCATTGTCATTCAATCCGGCTGGCCAACTATCAACAATCCCCTGTCTTTTTTCATCCGGCTCGAAGGTAATTTTTGCATCTGGAATATACCGCAAAACCATGTCGCGGAATTGTCCGGCTGTCAGACTGAAACTGGTCACATTGTACACTCTCCGACATAAATCCCCTTCAGGAGCGTTTGCCAGATTTACCAACGCATCCACCGCATCGGGCATCACCATAAAAGGAATAGCAGTGTCTTCTCTTACGAAACATGCGTATGGTTCTCCTTTCGCAGCGGCATGAAGCATCTCAGGACCATAGTCACTTGTACCCCCACTGGGTAATGTAAAAGCGCTGATTAAACCAGGAAACCTGATGCTCCTGAAATCCAGCATGACAGGTAACTCAGCGCTTAACTGCCTGAAATGCATACTGTAATATATACCCAACATCTCACAATAAAGCTTATTACATCCGTACATTGTCCTGGGATAATTCCATTCCCATTCCCGGACCCTCGGAAATTGTGATTTGATCTCAAGGTCAGGCATACCATATGATGCTATTGAACTGGGGAATATGAACAGGACCGGTTTACTGCGCCACTGTGACTGCTCTGAGGCAAGTTGTAATAATCCAAAAGTCCCTTCAACATTTACTTTGTGGGCTGCGTCAGGTTTAAATTCAGCCCGAGTCGACAGCATTGCCGCTAGATGGTAAATCGTATCAATTTCGTATTCGCTTACAAGCCTGGAAAGTAAACCTTTGTCCAGGATATCTCCCTGAATATGGTGGGAAAGCGATTCGTTTTCAGCCTCTAACGGGTTGATGTCAATAGAGATGATTTGGTTTTCCTTAAAACTTGCCAGTTTTTTAATAAGGGCAGTTCCCATTTCGCCTGAAGCCCCTGTTATTAACACCACTTTCTTTCTTATCATAGATTCACATCCTGTTGATGGGCTTTCAAATTTCCAAGATTTTTTTGATAATTCGTCAGTATCGGATTTTTTTCCCAAACACTAACCAATTTTACACGAAATATTCTGGGACACCCGCTCGTCAGGCTTATGGGTTAATACTCAAATAGTCATCCGGAAAATTTTGATAATCCATTTTTCCTTTCCATAGTAAACTTAACAGGATGAATCGAATTATTCTGATCATCTTAGGATTCAATCTAATTCTCACGACTGTGGCTTGCCTTCCCCTGATCAAGGTTGAGACACAACCACTGAATTCTGTAATCCCAGCTGCTTCTAAAACCCCCCTGCCAACAAAAGTCTGGTTCCCACCAACCCCAACCTACACCCCTTTGCCTGCATCTTCGAAATTAATCACACCGACTGCAGAAACAGCCTTAAACTACGGCAGCAGATTGTTTTCAGATGACTTCAGCGATCCTGCGAATTGGGAATTGGGCACCTTCGCCGATGGAATTATCGCCTTGGGAAATAACGAGTTATCGCTGGCTGTAAAAAAAGAGCGTGGATATCTTTTCAGCCTGCGTGAACAAACAAATCTGTCAAATTTCTATATGGAAATTACTGCTCGCCCAGGAATCTGCAGGGGAGAAGATGAATACGGTTTTCTGTTTAGATTCACATCTCCAGGCGATTTTTACAGATTTTCGATTACCTGTGATGGAAAATACCGTATTGATCGACTGTATGAAGGTCAGGCTTCGTCCCCCCAACCTTTTACAATCAGCGGTGCAATTCCCCCGGGAGCGCCGAGCGATTCACGTTTAGCAGTGTTGGCTAATGGCAAAGAAATGCAGTTTTTTATAAATAATGAATTTCTATATTCAATGATGGATCCGACACTTTCAAATGGAAGCATAGGAGTTTTTGTAAGAGCTGCAGGCGAAAATGAAACGACGGTCTCATTTTCAGAATTAGATATTTATGAAATTGATTGACCGGCATTGATCATGTCCAAACACAATTTTCAAAACCGGCTTAACAATTTGTCAACCAGGGAATGGCTTAAATTCCAGAAATCCTGGTTTATTCACAACCCCCCGCCACGTCAAAGAAAAGCCCACCAACATCCTGCAAAATTCCCGGAAACGCTTGTACAAACATTTATCGAATTTTTTACCAAAGAGCAGGAGTTTGTCCTAGATCCAATGGCTGGAACAGGCAGTACGAATATCGCTGCAATGAGATCTGGACGAAATAGTTTCGGAATTGAAATCAATCCTAAGTATACTCAGATTGCAGAGTCTTTAATCACAGAAGAGCGAGAAAAACTTAACCAAGATAAAAATAAAATAATTTCAACAATAATAACTGGCGATGCAAAGAATTTTCTAGAACTGGCCGATAAACATTCCATGCCAGAATTCGATTATGTCATAACGTCCCCACCTTACTGGAACATGCTGCATGCCAGAGGGTTTGAAACCCAGCAAATCAGGCGCCGAAATGATGACCTGGACGTAATTTATTCAGAAGATCCCTCTGATCTGGGCAATATTGAGCACTATGACACTTTCTTGAACCAGCTTGTGTCCATCTACGGAAACATTAAACCTCGCCTGCGAAAATTCGCTTATTTAACAATCATTGTAAAAAATATAAAAAAAGGGGGCACAATTTATCCACTGGCATGGGACCTTGCCATAAGACTGGGTAAAATTTACCAATTAAAGGACGAACGAATATGGTGCCAGGACAATATAAAACTCTCCCCTTATGGCATGGGCAATGCATGGGTAAGCAACACATTTCATCACTACTGTCTTCAATTCAGAAATGAGCAGTAGAATTTATCCTTACCTATTCCAAAATTCGCGTGTAAAATGAACATAAATAACGACAAGTGGGCTAACATTATTGAAGGAGGCGCATAAATGTATCACACTATCATTATTGTAGGTAATCTGGGTCGTGATCCGGAGATGAGATATACCGCGACAGGACAGGCTGTAACCAATTTCCCGGTGGCGTCGAGTTATCGATATGTTAATAATGATGGTCAGCAAGTTGATGAGACCACCTGGTTTCGGGTATCTGTATGGGGCAAACAAGCAGAGTCGAGCAACCAATACCTAAAGAAAGGCAGAAGTGTACTGATTGAAGGTCGTTTGAGACCGGATTCAAACGGAAGCCCGCGAGTATTTGAACGACAGGATGGTACTCATGGCGCAAGTTATGAAGTAACTGCAAGGACTGTTCGGTTCTTGAGTACCCGGACAGATGCTGAAGCAGGTATGCCAACCGGAGAATTTGCGCCAGATGCGCCATTGAGCGATTCAGACGAGGAGATCCCTTTTTAATATTTAATAGTTCACTTACGCATTTGTTTCAGGTTGGTTGAACGAGTTCGAGCTCTTTCGAATTTCCATTTTTAATTTAATTCTCTAATGTTACGCGTCAATCGTTTTATATAAAAATTAGCAAATTATCTTTGTTCAACCGATGTGAATAATTTGAGTCTCTAAATTGCTGCAATCAGTAACTTCCAGGATAGACAATGTGCTCACAACCTTCAAAAAAAGAATTCTCCAATTTTCCCCCAATTAATATACCCGCAGATATTAAAACCGAATATGTGAATCTGGTTCGAATTGCCCATTCTCCATCGGAGATATTATTCGATTTCGCCCATTTGTTACCTGGAGGAGCGCCGGCGCAGGCCAACGCTCGAATTGTGATGTCTCCTCTTGGGGCGAAATTATTTTTCAAAGCCCTGGGGGATAATTTGAAGAAATTTGAAAAGAATTACGGCGAAATTAATATACCCGGGGATCATACTTTAGCCGACCAGCTTTTTAAACCCCCACCGGGTACGGATGAATCAA
Organism: uncultured Chloroflexia bacterium; assembly: GCA_963793095.1. Taxonomy (GTDB): domain Bacteria; phylum Chloroflexota; class Anaerolineae; order Anaerolineales; family UBA4823; genus CAVWDI01. The sequence goes on along the minus strand of CAWBYY010000002.1, from coordinate 1,114,395 downwards.
AAGACTGATCACATATCTTTTTCAATTTGAAACATAGTTCACCAATTATTAATTACCATACTATTCCTGAATAAAATTATGCATAATCTAGAAGAAGTAGCAGAACGCATCCGCCATTCATTTGACGCCCGCACAGATGCCCGAGATCAAGCTCTTGCCCAAACAAGAACGATAATAAAGTACTGTGCCCATGCTATTCGTGCAACACACAGAAACGAAAGGGATTTAGCCCTTGAAAACTTGCGGCTCGCTCAGAATCTGGGAAAGGATTTGAAAGAAAATCTGGAAGAATATCCGGATTTATATCACGCAGGTTACACACAGAATGCATTAAAAGAGTATGCTGAGGCGAAAATCGTATTTGCGTTAATTGATAATGGAGACCTTCCTGACCCTGAGGAATTAGACCTGCCGTATTCAACTTATTTACAGGGATTGGCTGAAGCCGCCGGAGAATTACGCCGGAGATGCCTGGACAGTCTGCGCAAGGATAATTCAAAAGAAGCCGAACAGATACTGAGCCAGATGGATGATATTTATGCTGTCCTGATCACAATGGATTACCCTGATGCCATCACTGGAGGATTAAGGCGGCTAACCGATATTGTCCGGGGAGTAACCGAACGCACGCGAGGAGATCTTACATTGAGTTTGCGACAGGAACAACTCGAAAAAAGCCTGGAACAGCTTGAAAATCATTTAGCCCGGGAAAGATAGTGCAGATAATTAAAGCATCCGACCTGGCAAATTACATTTTCTGCAGGCGGGTTTTCTGGTATTCACTCAATGGATCCGTACCAGAAAACTATGATTTTATGGACGATGGGCTGGTCTATCACCGAAAAATTGCCCGAAGGATAAAATATTCCAGGATCACAAAAATTATTGCTCTGGGATTAGCAGTCATGGGGGGCTTGTTATTCCTGCTAAATCTATTCATCCAATAGAACTGAATAAGATCGAAATTGATTCTCTTAATTTCTATATGTTTTATTGTTGGCGCTTCTCTCTTCTATTTTCTCTCTTTCTGTTTAAAAAGATCCTCACGCATCCCGAGCGGTACTACTATTTTCATTGATTCACATAATTGGCGGACGCAGGAAAGACCACTTTTTGACGAAAAGATCGGCCTTACTGGAAAACCTGACTACATCATTAGAAGTGGGAGGTTAGTAATCCCTGTAGAAGTGAAATCCAATCCAATCTATACAAGTCCATACGAATCTCACATAATGCAATTAGCAGCATACTGCCGCCTTACGCATATCGCATCCGGTAAACGCCCGCCATACGGAATTCTTAAATACGAAAACAAAACCATAGAAATAAAATACACTCATGAATTGGAATCTAAACTTCTTCATCAGGTCGATTCAATGCAATTTGCAGTTGCCGAAAACAATGAACTCCATAGATCGCATAATTCAATTGCTAAATGTAATGGCTGTTCATTCACCCATATCTGTGATGAAAGACTAATGTAATATAATTGCATCTGGTATGGCAAAAATCAACAGAGAAATTAATCACATTTGTATCACTTCGCATCCAAAAATTTCGGAAGCAAAAAACCTGGCTTATAAAATTTCGTCATTTCTGGATACCCGTGGGGTGAGGTCCAGATACGGCAATCTAAATGAAATTGAATTCAGTAAATTTATTGAGAACGGCGAAACCGACCTGTTGATCGCGCTGGGGGGAGATGGAACAATGTTAAGGTCTGGACATCTGTGCGGACCATCAGATGTTCCCATTCTCGGAATTAATTTTGGGAAATTTGGCTTCCTTACAGAAATTGAATATCACCAATGGCAGGATTTACTGCCCCGACTGTTCGAAGACAATTACTGGGTAGAAAAACGTATGATGCTTCGGGCTGAACAATGGAGAGGCAGTAATATTCTGGAAACCTGGGAAGTTTTGAACGAAATAGTAGTTACAAGGGGGCAAATAATCCGGCCCGTACATCTGACCACCAATGTGGACGGTCGCTTTCTGGCTACTTATGTAGCAGATGGGATGATCGCTTCCACGGCAACCGGTTCTACAGCTTATGCACTTGCGGCAGGTGGACCAATTCTGCCTCCCGAGTTACGGAACATTTTAATTGTCGCAGTTGCGCCTCACCTTTCGGTCGATAGGGCTATTGTTCTACCCGAAGGAGCAACTGTAAGCATTACCGTCCATACGGATCACCAGGCAGTAATTTCACCTGACGGTCAGCCGCCAATCGAATTGAAGGACGGCGATCGGATTGATGCATTTGCAAGTGAACATTCTGTCAAATTCATCCGGTTCCAGGAACCTGATTACTTCTACAGAAATCTCACCTTACATATGAGCCAAAACCCTTCAACAATAAATTCCCGATGAGTGATCAATCAGAAACACTTTACTGCGCTAACCATCCAGGGGTTGAAACAGGCTTGCGCTGCAATAGTTGTGATAAACCAATCTGTGTGCAGTGTGCAATTAAAACCCCAACCGGGTATCGATGTCCTGAGTGTGTAAAAGGACAGCAGAAAAAATTTGAAACAGCTGAATGGCGGGATTATCCTCCGGCATTGATAACAGCTTTCTTGCTCTCATTGTTCGGCGGCTGGTTGGTAACATTCCTGTCCCTGTTAACACCTCTTTTCGCTGGAATACTGGTTTTTCTCCTTACGCCTACATATGGATTTGTAATATCAGAACTGATACGCAGGTTAATCAATCGCAGACGATCGAATCGGTTATTTAAATTTACCGCTTTTGCGATAGCGCTGGGAGCTTTGCCATTCTTGCTGATAACAACCGGGAACATGCTTTTGGGGTCAGTGGGATTTGGAAGCTTGCTCAGAATCGCGTGGCAGATAATTTATGGAGTTACCCTTACTTCAACTGTTTATTACCGTCTAAAAGGATTACAAATCTAATAATGCTTGTAGAGCTTCAGATAAAAGATTTTGCGATTATTGATGAATTAAATTTAATCCTTCAGGAAGGACTGATTACATTTACGGGTGAAACAGGCGCGGGAAAATCAATCATCATCGATGCAGTCGAAGTTCTGTTGGGCGGAAGGGCTGAATCAGCCATGATAAGAACTGGAGCAGATATGGCTCTGATTGAGGGGACTTTTCAACTACCGGTTATATCCAGAGACGAATTGTTTTTAATGTTATCGAAAGAAGAATTACTTGATGATAGAGATAACCTTGTTTTGAATCGGGAGATTCGGACATCGGGAAGAAATATCTCCAGAGTAAATGGACGATCTGTGTCAACAACTTTCCTGCGTGAAATCGGTGAGTACCTGATCGATATTCATGGTCAATCTGAACATCTTTCATTATTAAAGGTACGCCATCATATTGAATTGTTGGATCGTTATGCCTCAATCAACAAAATAGACCAATTTCCCGAGAAGTTAATAAGCTACCGGAAAAATTACAAAGACCTTGAAAATATTCGTAAAGAGATTGAAATACTGCTCCAAGCAGAAAAAGACGCAGCCAGACTATCAGATTTGTTTCAATACCAAATTACTGAGATTGATACAGCCTCTCTACTTGATAATGAGGATCTTGATCTTAAGGAAGAACATAACCGGTTAGCAAATGCAGAAGATCTGGCGAAACATACCCGGGATGCACTCGATCTGATTGACAGAAGCGATCTGGATATTCCTGACATAAGTAAACTGTTAGGTCAATTAAGTGATTCATTGCTGAAACTCCACCGGTTGGACCCCACAAAATCAAACCTTCTGGACAAAGCACAGACCCTACAGGATGACACCAGTGAATTATCTGGCCAACTTCATTCTTACATGGATCAAATCGAATTCAACCCTGACAGACTCGTTCAGGTTGAAACGCGTCTGGCGCTGGTCGAAAACCTGAAAAAGAAATACGGCGGGAGCATCAGTGAGGTCAAGCGTTTTTCTGAAAATGCAAAGGAGCAGTTGGAACGAATAACCAGTTCCTCAGAAAAACTGGATCACTTAAAAACCAAACAAATAGAATTGTTGAGCGAATTGGGTAACCTCGGCCAGGCTTTATCAGAGATACGCCGGAAAACGGCTGGTGAGCTCGAAGAAAAAACAACCGAGGAATTAAAAAGTCTCCAAATGGTTGGTGCACAATTTAAGGTCAGAATCCAGCAGCAAGCCGATCCAACCGGAGTCACACTCATAAACACTGATAAGGTGGCGTACTACCCTGATGGGATTGACCAGGTTGAATTCCTGGTGGAGACAAACCCAGGTGAAGGTTTTAAACCTTTAGCAAGAATTGCTTCGGGGGGTGAAACATCCCGCTTGATGCTGGCTTTGAAATACGTTCTGGCAAACGCCGATCATATTCCAACATTAATATTTGACGAAATTGACCAGGGTATTGGAGGACGAGCAGGAGGAGTAGTTGGTAATAAATTATGGGAACTAAGCAAGAACCACCAGGTTTTATGCATAACACACCTGCCGCAGCTAGCCGTCTATGGTTCTCAACACTTTCATGTTGAGAAGCAGCTGCAACTCGATCGTACAATCACTAGGGTTAACCAACTGTCTGGTAACAGTAGAGTGAATGAATTAGCTTCAATGTTTGGTTCAATCAGTGAGAATACAGTTCAATCAGCCCTGGAACTGATTCAAAACGTACAGAAATCCTAATTAGGCTGTTTTCATCCAGCACTCTGGAGCATTTCTATAACTTTCAGAGTTGTTTTAAAAGCGATCTCAGGTAGTTTATCCAGAAAAAAGAATCCAACCTGATCAACATCGTCACCTGGCTGCATCTTTCCCGAAAGGACATTTACACGATAAACAATAACAATATGGGCGCCCTTAGAATGTTCCTGTCCATATATCACATCTAATATGCCATCAACTTCCACACAGAGACCGGTTTCTTCCAGACATTCCCGTTCAACTGCTTTTCTTGGATCCTCGCCGGCGTCGATAAAACCAGCTGGCAGAGTCCATTTCCCACGGTATGGATCGACTGATCTGCGCACAAGCAGAATCCTGCTTCCATCCGAGATCAAGCCAGCAGCTGCGACTTTTGGATCAGGAAAGTATACCCAGCCGCAATTCTCACAAACCGGTCTGATTGCGCCGGAAATTTTGGTTAATTTTAATAATTCACCACATCTTATACAATAATTTATATCGGCCATCCAGTTAGATTCCAGTTTAAACCTGTAGATCAATCTCTTTTGCGGTAAAAATAAAACGCCCCCATACCAGCAGCAATGGCAAAAATAAACAAGAAAATCTCAAGTGTCCTCAATGCCATCCTGTTTGAGATCAAATAACGTAACAGGTGGGGTAAATTATTATTTACTTCATCAATAGCTTTTCCAGGCTGTGATTCGCCCTGATAACGGGGTTCAATCTGGCGTGTTTCATCTTGAACACTTTTTAATTCTTCAGTTTCTGCTTCCATTATTTCCAGCTCACCTAGTACTGGCTCCAATGGTACCGCCGGCGCCTCACCGAAATCCCCATCCTCTTCACCAGATAGAGCGCTTTCGGGAAACGATTTCTCCATTAACTGCATTTCCGCCTGCTCCTCGATTACATTGGTCGATTGATAGACCTGGGGACCACCATAAGTCAGGTCGCTGATAAAAACGAATACAAATAACAATGAAGCAATTACGGCAGCGAAGCTTAGAGCTGGAAAAATGGATCCGACATTTCTTTGCTTAAACTGGATTCCAACAGTATCAGCTGACAGGGAATAATTTCGCGGCGCCTTTATCTCAGGTTGAGACCTGAGCAAAGACCTCAGCGCCCGTAGCTCATCCAAAGCGGATTGCAGTTCAGGACTTTGTTGAATTTGTGACTCTAAACGTTCATTATCTTTAGGGTTGAGCTGCTCGTCCAGGAACATGGACAATTCTTCCCATTCTTTTGGCGGAACAACCTCGTTCATCATCCACTCTCACCAACAAAACGATGGGCTGAGGTAAAAAGTTCCCCAAATAGATTCAGGCACTCGCGCATTCTAAACCGTGCCCTCGCTAGACGGCTTTTTACAGTACCCAAAGGCAGGCCTGCCACATTGGAAGTTTCCTTATAGTCCAACCCCTGGATATCAACAAGTAATATGATCTCCCGAAATTCAACTGGTAATTTTTTTAAACAGCTTTCTATTGCTTCACGTAACTCACTTCTCTGGGCGGCCTCTTCAGGCATTTCACCTGGGTCCGCGAACCAGCCTGGAAATTCAGTCTGAGCATCCTGGCTGTTTTGAGGGTTAAGACTAACGGTTGGCCTTCTCTTTCGTCTCCGCAATTCGTCATAACAGGCGTTAGTTACAATGCGTAAAAGCCAGGCCTTAAAGGAGCCTCCCCGATATGTCCTGATTTTATTAAACGCAGATATAAATGCTTCCTGAGTTGCATCATCTGCAGAATCTGGCTCACCCATCATTCTGTAAGCCTGACTGTAAACCATATTCTGATAAGACAGAACAAGCCGGTTGAAGGAATCAAGATCACCTTTTTGCGCTTCCACAATTAGCAACTTTTCGTCCATCGTAACTTTATCCTATCGTAAACCCAGATTTGGAGCAAGGGATTAACATGAACATTGTCATGTTGACAATAAAAATTCAAAATGCTAAAATCCTCAAGCTGATTATAAAAGCTGGATTGAAATCCGGGGAGAAACCTGATGCTGCTGAATATTAATTCAGAGGAGAAGCAGGGTTTATCAAAAATACCTATAATAAAATGCCCTCAATGCTTATCGCAGGAAGGGCATTTTTATTCCCAAATTACCACTTCCAGTTCATACAATTCCTGAAAACCTGACAGCGATCTAGATAACAACCAGGATAACTACTACATTTATTGATTAGCACTTTATTTCACAAAGAACAAAATTATAAAGAAAAAAATTGATATGGAGAAAAAATATGACATCAGGAAATGACAGCAACAAAAACCCATCCCAGGTAGATATCGAACAACTTCTGGCAAAAGCAAAACAGCCATCCAAAGATGCAATGATTCTGCATCCCTTCTACCGTGGGAAAATTGAAACTGCATTGAAATGTACGGTAAGAGATTTTAATGATTTTGCCATCTGGTACACTCCCGGTGTCGCCGCTCCCTGCCGGGCGATAGCTGAAGACCCTGAACTTGTGTATGAATATACCAATAAGTGGAACACAGTTGCAGTGGTCAGCGATGGAACCCGGGTTCTGGGTTTGGGGGATATTGGACCAAAAGCAGGCCTTCCGGTAATGGAAGGAAAAGCGCTGCTATATAAATACCTTGGCGGCGTTGATGGCGTCCCAATCATGCTGGACACAAAAGATCCGGATAAAATCATCAACACCGTTTTAATGCTGCAGCCTGGAATAGGTGGGGTTAACCTTGAGGACCTTTCCCAGCCAAAGTGCTTCCGGATATTGGATACTTTAAGGGAAAAAGCTGAAATTCCAGTCTGGCACGATGACCAGCAAGGCACTGCCACAGTTACTCTTGCCGGCTTGATTAATGCTCTCAAAGTGGTAGGGAAGAAAATTGACGAAGTTAGAATCGCTTTTATTGGAAGCGGCGCTTCAAATGTGGCCTGCTCACGCCTGATATTTGGCTGGGGAGCTGATCCGGGACTTTGTTTTATGGTGGACAGTAAGGGTATTCTGGGAAAACACCGCCACGACCTGGAAATGCGCAAAGCTGAATACGTGGATAAATGGCGTCTGTGCCAGATTACAAATTCTGAAGGCCGACAAGGCGGGATTGCCGAAGCAATGCGCGGCTCGGATGTTGTGATTGCACTATCATTACCCGGACCAGGTGTAATCCAGCCAGACTGGGTTAAGGTCCATGGCAGAAGATTCAATTGTTTTTGCATGCGCAAATCCGGTCCCTGAGATCTGGCCCTGGGAAGCTAAAGAAGCCGGAGCGGCAGTGGTGGCCACAGGTCGTTCGGACTTTCCAAACCAGGTAAACAACTCGCTGGGTTTTCCCGGAATTTTCCGAGGAACCCTCGATGTACGCGCCCGAACGATCACCGACGAAATGTGTTTTGCAGCTGCAAAAGCTCTGGCAGACCAGATAGGCGACAAGCTTGACGAGGAAAATATTCTTCCGACTATGGATGATTGGGAGGTCTTCCCTCGTGAAGCAGCCGCGGTTGGCGTCAAGGCAATTGAACAGGGTCTCGCCAGGAAGGAACTATCCTATGACGAGCTGTTTGAGCAGGCTGTAAATATTATCCAACGATCACGTGAACTTACCCGATTAATGATGGAAAATAAATTGATCGATGATGCCCCGTCAAGTTAATCAATGTGAAAAGTTCTGATTTATTCGTATTTCTCAATGAATTTTCAATACAATAAAAAGAAAAAGAGGTGAATGATGTATGACTTAATCGTTGTCGGCGGTGGACCAGCCGGATTAACAGCCACAATTTATGCAATTCGTAAACGGATAAACGTACTGATGGTCTCTAAAGACCTGGGCGGAAAGACAAATTTCCGCCTTGCTCTTCCCTGGATAGAAGACTATCAGGTTATTAGAGGACTGGAAGTCGTGAATAAATTCAGGAGTGAACTGGAATATCTCGACTATGCCCGCCATATGGAACCTGTTGACAAAATCAAGAAATCCAATGGTGGTTTTGTTGTAGAAACCCGTGGTGGAGGTGAATTGGAGACCAAAGCGGTTATTATTGCAACCGGAGCAAAGCAATTGCGATTGGATGTGCCTGGCGAGAAAGATTTCATGATGCGAGGTTTGTGTTACTCTGCCTTGAGCTATGCGCCTCTATTTATAGATCGCACCACAGTTGTTGTCGGAAGCGGCGACCTGGCGATCCGGTCAGCAGCAGAATTGGCCACAATTGCTGAACGGGTTTATCTTATCAGCAGTTCCAAAAATGAATTATCCTCCATTATCGGGAAAAAAATAATGGAAAAGGATAATGTTACTATCCTGGAAGGGCACGAAGTCATTGAAGTTAAAGGTGACGAATTTGCCCGGAGTGTAATTGTTAAAGATCCCAAAGGTAATATCTCCGAATTACAGGCAGACGCTACATTTATTGAGATGGCGTTAATCCCTAACTCACAGATGGCAGCTGAACTTGTTGAACTTGACGATCAGGGAAGGATCCTGGTTGATTGTTCAAATTGCACCAATTTGCCAGGCATTTACGCCGCTGGTGATGTCACTTCAGGATTTGCCGAACAGGTTCTTATTGCCGTTGGAGAAGGCGCAAAAGCAGCATTGAGCGCATACGAATATTTATTGACAGAATTATAAATAATACGGTCAAATACAATTCTAATTTAAATACTGGAGTGTTGGGCTTGCATTCTCCCCGAAACACTCCAGTTTTTTAACCCTTATTAAATTGAGCAATATTTCATTACACTCTTGATTAAATCAATTAATCCCTGTATTCTCTGATGTGAAGAAACAAATTATTCACGTAATGTAAATCGTTCATTCGAGGGTAAAGATGAGATCAAACCTGCTGAACCAAGTAATCAAAGGCGATCCATTTAGCTGGCTGCTAGAACCAGATATCAAAAATCCTGGAGTCCGTTATTTCGCTTTAATGGACCTGGAGGGCCATCAACAGGGCCATCCTGATGTTCTTCTTGCCCAGGAAAACGTGATGAAAACAGGACCAGTGCCAGTAATTCTGATGGCTCAAAACCTGGAAGGATACTGGGAAAAAGAGGGATCCGGTTACTATCCGAAGTACCAGGGGAGCGTGTGGCAGATAATAATGCTTGCGAAATTAGGCGCAAATGGGAGCGACCCACGCATCAAGAAAGGTTGTGAATATTTATTGGAAAATGCCTTATCGCCATACGGTGGATTCAGCGCAGATCAACGACCTTCAGGAATGATCCAGTGTCTGCAGGGAAATCTCTGCGCTGCCATGATTGATCTTGGGTTTTATAAGGATGAGAGGTTGCAGGGTGCGCTTAACTGGCTTGCCCGCAGTATCAACGGTTCTGGAATTGCATCAGCTGAGAACCGGGATGCGCCGGTCAGATTTTATCGAAGCGGCAACAGCGCACCCGGTTTTGCTTGCAGCGCAAATAACCACCTCCCTTGCGCATGGGGAGCCGTCAAAGCTATGCATGCTCTGAACAAAATTCCTCAAAATGACCGCACTGAAATTATTGAAGAAGCCATAAACACTGGGACAGACTTTCTTTTAAGTCGCAATCCGGCTCAGGCTGATTACCCTATGGGCTACAGTGAAAAGCCAAATCGAAGCTGGTTCAAGTTCGGTTTCCAGATTGGTTATGTTGCTGATGTTCTCGAAATTTTGGAGGTGTTGACCGCTTCAGGTTTTTCGAAAGATTCCCGATTGGAGCACGCTGTGGAATTGCTCATCAACAAAAAGGATGATCAAGACCGCTGGAGAATGGAATACACCTATAACGGTAAGACCTGGGTTGATATAGAAAAGAAGAGCTTTCCCAGCAAGTGGGTTACTTTAAGGGCACTGCGGGTTTTGGAAAGATACTTTCAATAACAATTCATGACCAAATTGTGAGAAAATATCCGCTTCATAACCAGGGATAATGGCAATCAAAGAATTTGTAAGCGGCGCTGAAGTAATCAGCCGTGCGGCAATTCATGCCGGATGCAATTTTTTCGCTGGGTATCCTATTACACCCGCCACACCAATTCTGATCCAGATGTTAAAAGAACTGCCAAAAACTGGGGGCATAGCAATCCAGGCAGAAGATGAAATTGCATCTATTGGTTTCTGTATCGGAGCTTCGATGACTGGTAGGAGAGTGATGACAGCAACAAGCGGTCCCGGGATAAGCCTGTACAGTGAGAATATTGGGCTGGCAATAATGGGTGAAGTTCCAGTTGTGATTATCAACTGCCAGAGAATGGGGCCGGCAACCGGGGAGCAACAACAACAGCTCACGGAGATATCCAATTCATGCGTTGGGGCACTTCAGGTGGATATCCTGTTATTGTTTTAGCGCCTGCCTCCATGCTCGATTGTTATAAATACACAATGAAAGCTTTTGATCTGGCAGAACAATTCCGGGTTCCTGTATTTCTGGCTGTGGATAAGGAAATTATCTACTCAAAAACAACCGTGAATGTTCAGGATTACCAGGCCATCCAAATAAGAGAACGCAGAACCGCACCAGATGGAATTATCTACCAGCCTTACCGGGTAAAGGAACTGTCCGATATCCCACTTTTTTCTCCGTTTGGCGGAATGTATGCAGTTCGTTTTACGACTTCTTCTCACAATCAAAGTGGATACCTGACCAAGGATCCGCGAGAAGTTGAAGCGTTGAACAAACATCTTGGCGCCAAAATTAATGACCATCTGGACAAAATTTGTTTTACCGATTTCAACTCTCAGGATGGCGCTGAAATTCTGCTTATCAGTTATGGAATCACCTCAACCGCTGTACGTGCTGCAGTAACAGAAGCACGTAAAGTTGGAGTAAAAGTCTCGTCACTGATTATCCATACCCTTTGGCCTATTCCAGAAGTGGAGATCAATTCTGCCTTATCAGGAATAAAAAGAATTATCCTGCCGGAATTGAACCAGGGCCAATATCTGAGGGAAATTCAGCGAGTTGTCCCCGACAGCATAAAATTATCAGGGATACATCGCCTGGATGGCGGGCTGATTTCCGCTGAACAGATACTGGTCGAGGGGAAATTATTATGAACAATCCCCAAATCAATACTTATATCGATGAAAACACAATTCCTTTTCCATTCTGCCCAGGATGCGGCCATAGTTTGATATTGAAAAAGCTGGATGCAGCCCTGGTTGAACTGCAATTAGATCCAAAAGAAGTTGTGATTGTAACCGACATAGGCTGCGTCGGTCTCTCTGATAAATACTTTATAACAAATGCTTTCCATGGTCTTCACGGGAGATCGATTACTTATGCGACCGGGATTAAACTGGCAAACCCCGAGTTAAATGTGATTGTTTTAATGGGCGATGGCGGCTGCGGAATTGGAGGCCACCACCTGATCAATGCTGCCAGGCGTAATATTGGATATCGCAGTTCTGGTTTTTAATAACTTGAATTATGGTATGACTGGAGGTGAATATTCAGTTTCCACTCCCCATGGAGCTCTTACATCGACTTCGCTGAACGGAAATATTGAATATCCGATGGATATTTGTGGAACCGCTTCAATAAATGGTGGAACATTTATCGCCCGTACAACTGCTTATGACAATCAACTGTCTGAGTTAATTATCCAGGCAATAACCCATAGTGGGTTTGCATTAATTGATATCTGGGAAATGTGTACTGCCTATTTTGTGCCATACAACCAGTTCAATAAAAGGCAGCTTGAACAAACCATGGACTCATATAATTTCAAATCAGGGCTGCTTGTACAAAACAATCGTCCAGAACTAAGTAATTTACTGAATCCAGAGATAGGCAGAATCGATAATGATAAATCCTTGGAGCCAGAGCCGATTCTCCTCCGGTATGAGAATTCGCTTTCACAAACAGAAAATATCATCATCTCCGGGGCTGCGGGAACAAAAATTGCCTCTTCCGCTGAACTCTTATGCAAAGCGGCAATCTCCTCAGGGTTATATGCCAACCAGCGAAATGATTACATGGTCACAGTTAAATCTGGATACTCGCTCTCTGAAATTGTCCTCAGTAAAGAGGAAATCCCATTTCAATCAATTGAGAAACCCAATCGCCTGATAATCACTTTTCAGGAGGGTTTAACTAAACTTGTAAAATCTCTGAAAACGCTGCTCCCGCAAGACGAGATTTATACTGACTCATTTTTGATTCCCATCGAAACGCCTGCAAAAGTTTTCTCATTGGATTTTCGAAAAACAAAATTGAAGAAAGAATATTGGACAATGGTTGCAATAGGAGAAATGGTGCGGCGTTCCGGGCTTTTTCCTGTTGAGGCTTTACTTGAAGCGATAGCCACAAACCCTAAATACGCTGCTCCGAATATTGCAGCTATCCAAAATCGCGACGTATACTGGCAGGAGTTGAAATAACAATTCGCTTAAAAGGCGATATTGTTTTTAAATAAAAGGAGAGACCAATGGAATTATCAATAGTAAATATCGATAAACCTTCAGATATAAATTTTATCCTCGGTCAAAGCCATTTTATTAAAACCATTGAGGATATTCATGAAACACTCATTACAACTGTGCCAAACATCAAGTTCGGACTGGCTTTCAATGAAGCCTCAGGCAAATGTCTGGTTCGAAGTTCAGGAACCGATCAAGATCTTATCGCTCTGGCTGAGAAAAACTTGCTTGAAATTGGCGCCGGTCACAGCTTTATCATTTTTCTGGGAGAAGGGTTTTTCCCGATTAACGTACTGAACGCCATAAAAATGGTTCCGGAAGTATGCCGGATATTCTGTGCAACTGCAAATCCAACCCAGGCAATTGTGATTGAAACCGACCAGGGAAGAGGGATCCTTGGAGTAGTCGATGGCCTGCAGCCTCAAGGAGTTGAAACCCAGACTGATGTCGCCTGGAGAAAAGATTTCCTGCGGATGATTGGCTACAAATCCTAAGGTGTTTGCTGAGAATTCCACCAGAAATCCCGTTAAAATTAATCGCTGTGATCTTGTTCTGGGGATAGTTCTTTCGAATTATGGTTGAGTACCTGCCTGCCGGCAAATTACCAGTAGATCTCCTGAGAAAATTGATTGGGGAGATACTTATCGAGGATTCCAGTGTCATAGTTGGCCCAGGTGTTGGCATGGATTGCACAGTTATTGATGCAGGCCCAAAATACCTGGTCTTGAAGACCGACCCGATTACCTTTACTGCAACAAATATCGGTTGGTATGCGGTCAATATTTGTGCAAACGATATCGCTACAACCGGCGCAACTCCACGCTGGTTCATGGCAACGATTCTTTTACCCGAATTCCAGACAACTACAGAATTAATTGAAAAGATCCAATCCCAGATTATCCATTCCTGCCGCGAAATTAATGTAACCTTTCTTGGAGGGCATACAGAAATCACCCTCGGAATTGAGCGTCCTATCCTGGTGGGTATGATGATTGGAGAAGTGGATAAAAAACAATTAATCTCACCTCGTGATACAAAACCCAAGGATCGAATTTTACTTACAAAGGGCATACCCATTGAAGCCACCGCAATCCTTGCGCAGGAATTCAGCAGCAGATTGTCAGTATTCATAAGCGAGGGTGAATTATCTGAAGCAAAAAATTTCACACAGAAACCAGGCATCAGTGTACTCAAAGATGCCCAGATAGCCATATCCTCGGGCACCGTGCATGCAATGCATGATCCCACTGAAGGGGGATTGGCGGCTGCTTTATGGGAATTAGCAGAAGCAAGCCAATTATCAATTAAGGTCGATTTAGACAACATCCCAGTATTTGAAACTTCCAGAAAGATATGTGAATTATTAAAAATTGACCCTATCGGGTCAATTGCCTCCGGGGCACTCCTGATAGTTGTACCCTGTGAGGAGGTTATTAACATCCAAAAAGGCTTGAAAAATTCTGGAATAGCTGTGACAGAAATCGGGCGCATTTTTGAAAGCATTTCAGGCTTTCAACCCGGGGATCCAATTGTGGTTTACAAAAAAAATGGTTCTTATATCAAGCTATTTCGACCTGAGAGAGATGAGATTGCAAAGCTGTTCGCCTGAACTCTCCACTTTTAGCAATAAATAAATTTTCAGAAAACCAAATAGATCTCATTAGTGATAAATACGGTTTAGATTGATTTCTTCTAATTTTCAGTCGAATACTTGAATAGCTCGATTCGGAACCTGGACTAATTTTGGGAAGGGTTCCCCAGCAAGAAATTCAAAAACTGGATCGCACAATCATTTATAGATATTCGCCAAGGACAGAAGGGCACATTAGGTATCCAGAATATGCAGCAATTATTCAAACCTTAAAAAATTTAATACTCTATCTGATGTATAATTGGATAACTCATATCTATATTGTCATTAGAAAATCAGTTATGTTATTATTGCATACCGTATATTGAGTTGGAAAGGAATCCAAAAAAACAATGAGCCAGACAATTTTCGAAAGATACGGGGGTTTTGCCAGCGTAAGCAGGATTGTAACAAGTTTCTATGAAAAGATTATTGATTTGCCGGTGACAAATCCCTATTTCCACGATATTGATATGAAGCGCTTAATTGATCACCAAACAAAATTTATCGCTTCTATGATGGGCGGACCTGCCAGTTATACAAACGATCACCTTGAACGGGTCCATGCACACCTTGCTATAACTGAATCGGCTTTCATTGAGGCGGTTGATATGCTCAAGGAAACTCTTGAAGATTTTAACTTTTCAGATGAAGATATCAAACAGGTTGAATTGGAAGTGATGAGCCGTAAGAACTTTGTAGTTACACGAGGTTCATGATGGCGCCGCAATCTAATTCAGACCCGGTGTCTAACCCAGATACAGATACTCTTTTACAATTGACCCGGTCGCTCAATACTGGTGTGGCGCTAACCAAGATTGAGGACTGGCATATTCTCTTTGAAAATGCAAACTTCTTTAAATGGTTTCCGCCAGGAAGTGATGCCGATGAGCCGCTTACTGTTAGAATTCCTGGATTTAATGAGGAACGGGCGCGTTCAAGGCTGGAGAAAGGTCGTCCTTATTCGCTGGAAATTGAAACTGAGACAGGCGGGCGCAGCATCCCAATATCTGTTGAGGTCCGGGCTTTATCCGATCAATCTGCAGATATTGCAGTCGTAGAATGTTTTGATATGTCCAAACAAAAACAGGCTGAATACATGCTTGAATCTTATTCCAAGATTGCGGAGAAGAATTCACGTGAATTAGAACGAGAGAAAGAGCGTGCAGAACGTCTTCTTCTAAATATAATGCCTAAATCCGTATATGAAGAGATGAAGGATTACGGCACCGTGACTCCGCAGTTGTTTGAAAACGCAACTATTTTGCTGCTAGATTTTGTCGGTCATACCGAAATGGAGATCTCCCGCGATCCAGCTTCACTGGTTACTGAACTCAACGATATATTCACAGTGTTTGACCGCATCACTGACCTTTTTGATTGTGAACGCATCAGGACAGTTGGCGATTCATATATGGCAGTATCAGGTCTGCCCGAATCAACGCCCGACCACGCCCACAACATCGCAAAAGTGGCACTGCGAATGCTACGCTACATTGAACGCCGCAATTCCGCTCACCAGGAAGCGTGGCACTGCCGGATAGGGATAAACTCCGGACCTGTGATTGGATCCTTGGTAGGTGTTCAGAAATATGTTTATGACATTTTCGGTCCCGGAGTTAATCTGGCAGCAAGGATGGAGACGGTTTCAGAGCCTATGAAAATTACATTAAACGAAGATACCTATCAGTTGATAAAAGATGATTTCCATTGTGCCGAAAGAGGGATCTTCGAGATTAAAGGTTTCGGTGATCTGAACTTATATTTTCTGGAAAGAGAACTTCCGAGGGTCTGATGCATCGAGCCCGGCTTTTTTGGTTAACCTGAGGTTAGGTCAAAAAAACCTCTTTCAATTTCAGAATCTCCGGGAAACAGTCCTTCTCACTGGTTTTTTTAAACCTGGGGGCAATTCTTTCCTGGTCCTCACTGTTCTGATTTATTCTTTTTATAAAATAAACAAATTCAATACAGGCGTTATTTGTGTAGATTTTATTTAACACCTGAACCATAATTTTTTCCCCAACCTCCTATTTGGGTAGAGATTCGTAATAACAAAATATTATTGTACAATTATCAAAATCAACCCTTCTATCAAGCAGACTTGGGAGATCATTAGTTTCAATCCGGTGATAGAAAACGGTCCAAAAAAATTACCGAATGACAGTGATCCAGAACTTGAATTAGCCCTGTGGCTTGAAAGCGCTGGTTCAGGTGATGACTACATTCTAGATATTCTTACCAAGCATTACGCCGGGGAGATCTACCGCCTTTTTCTGGCGTTGATAGATACAGGCGGGGATGAGGGATTCCTTCACAATCAGGTTTTAACCCATACAGAAAGAGTCTTTTTACACGCTGTACAAAATCTTGATAGTTTTCAGGGGCACGACAGCGTAAGAAGTTGGTTAATAACAATCGCGATAAATTTTTTCAATTCAAACCGCATCCTGAAATTCCAGACCCCCATCAGGAAACAATCACAATCTCAGGAAACTTATACCAAACCAATAACCAAAAACCTGTCCGGGCAGGATGAGGCCATAATTGCAATAATTAATCAGACCGATACAATTTCCCGGACTGCTGTTATTCTCAAATATGCTCACCAACTCAAAGCAAACAGGATTGCACAAATCCTGAAGATACGGATTCCACAATTAATCAAAACAATAAAAGATTTCCGATCAATTGTTGAAGAAGTTTTTGAATCTGAGGGATACATCACCCGCCATACAGAAGATGCTCATCAAAATATGTTTTCCTGGATCGAATTATCACTGGATGGATTGCTTTCTGATGACCCGGTTGGGTCAAAAAAACTCTCCCAACACCTGCTTACCTGCACTGCCTGCCGAAATTATCATCAGCACCTTTCGAGATTAGAGTCAACCATATCCAAAGCTTTTAAAAATAGATGGCAAGAAGAAATATTCAGCCCCGATGATCGGAAAAAAATCATTGAAAATTATAAAAGCTTGCCTCCAGTAAAGGAGCGACCAATTTCAAAAAGGAATATCAATAGCGAATCGGTCCTTCTTGGCGCCTTGCTTACTGTTGTCCTTGTGTTTGGATATTTCCTGACAAAAAATGAATTACCAAAAGCAAATCCTGTCATTTACCCCACCTTAACCATTAACCCGACAAGCCTCATTACCCCCTTTTCAACACCAGCAGTGAGTGAAGAATTTCCAATTGAACATAAACCTTCACAAGTGCCAATAATTAATTCAAATCCAGTTAGCGTAATATCCGGGTCTGCTTCCAGTTCGCCAATTAACCGTAAATTCGTTTATTACCGCGAACCAACATTGTCCTCGGGTGGGGATTTTCTGGTGTTTTCGGCATCATTCACAAATATTACCAAAGATGGTCCAAAATTCGAAAATGGATTGTTTATTTTAAATCTGATCAAAAACCAGATTGAGCCTCCGATTATTTTTCAGGAAAATTCGATCACAGATATCTGGTCATTCACCCCCACAATTTCTAAAAATGGAAGATATATCGCATATCAGAACTTCTCAGGAGAATTAAAAACAGATGAATTGAATTCCTGCATTAAAAGCGCTGATTTTTTCTCGTGTTCAGATATTTTCCTCTACGACCGCGAAACTGGAATTAATGACAAAGTTTTGCAAAAAGCGGACCTGAACTCAAACAGAATTTCAAGGATTCTTCCCACATTATCTGGCGATGGTAACTGGATTTCATACTGGTCGACATTTAGAGACGATGATGTAGGATTAGTAAATACTTGTGATGACAGCGCTGATGCATCCGCCTGCTGGAATATCGTTTTATTGAACCTTAATTCAAATGAAAGGATCGTTTTACCTGTTGGACGTTCGACGACCAGGTACCGTACTGGGAATATTGAGCGATTGAGCTTATCAGAAAATGGTGACCTGCTTGCCTTCACACTGCATGGTGATGATAGCCTTGCTCCTTCCCTGGGAATAATTAATAAAAAAGAAGCGATTATTTACAATAGAATTACAGGGGAGTACCTGGTAATTAATGTATCCAGCTCCGGTTATGCGGGAAATGGCCTTTCAACCCATCCAGTGCTTTCTTCTGACGGGAAATATGTGGCTTTTACTTCAATGGCGGACAATATCGTTTCGGGCGACACCAACCAGAGACCAGATATCTTCGTGCGTGATCTTGAGGCAGGGACTATCTCCCGGATAAATGTTTCAAACGACGGTGAGCAAGCGGATGGTGATAGTGGTGTCTATCTTCACAATAATGAACCCTGGAAAGATATGCTCGAATTCTCCTCAGACCGCCGCTATATTGTTTATTTGTCCTCCGCAGAGAATCTTGACCAGATGAATCCTGCGAACTGCCCTGAGAACAGTTGGTTTCCCTGCACAAACTTTTTTATATACGATCTACAATCTTCCAGCACAGAAATGATCAGCACCGAAACACAGCGCAGAGACCGGATATTCACCCATCCAAGTATTTCATCAAACGGTGAAAAAGTCGCCTATATTATGAGTGACCTGGACTGTTTCCAGGCTCCCCAATGCACTCATATCTTGCTCTACGACAATGTAAAAAAGACCACAAAAAGCCTTACTGATTTTGGACTCAATGCGATCCACAAGTATAGCGGTACGGCTGACCTGAAAATGATAAGTGATGAGAACATGAGTGGAGTTACTGACCTGGAATTTTCACCGGATGGGGCGCTGTTAGCCTCTGCCTCAAATGATAAAACTATTCGAATCTGGAGCGCTAACAGTAAAACTCCTCAAAAATCGTATAATGAACACAAACAATTAATATCCGATATCAGTTTCTCGCCAGATGGAAAATTGTTGGCATCCAGTTCCCTTGATGGGGAGATACGCATATGGGATCTAGAATTTGATGAGAACAGAAAATTGAATAACAATTCGGGTTCAGTTTTTGCTCTGGATTTTTCACCAGATGGGACAAAACTCGCAGCAGGTGGATCACACACCAGCTGGGTCTGGGATCTTGAACACGACCCTCCATCCATTGTGCACACAAAAAGCTTCCCTGATACCCGCATAAACAGCCTTGCTTACTCCCCAGATGGAGAACTTATTGCATTTGGCGCCAGTGATAATACGATTTGGATTATGGATACTGATAGCGGGGAGATTGTCTCACGCCTGGGCGGACATGAAGGTGATACATTGGTGGTGATTTTCTCCCATGATAGCCATTATCTGGTTTCAGGGTCAACAGATTCGACGGTTCAAGTTTGGCAAATATCGGATAGCCCGGTGAGCGAAAAAGAATTCTTTTATTTGTTTTCCATTCAGTTTCAGGATTGGATTAATGATCTTTCAATTTCACCGGATGGGAAGTATATTGCTATTTCTTCCTTTGGCAGTGAAATAACCTTTTGGGAACTACAAACTGGCAAGAACGTGAATATCCCTCTTGGACAACGCTGGTTCCAACCTTTAAGTATAGCCTTCTCTCCTCAAACCAGCGGAACCGAACTCGCGATTGGCTCGAGCAGAGGCGGGATAGAATTATGGAGTTTCCCTGATTTAAAATAGAATAATTCTATTCCTTCTCTTGATGCAGTTTTTCCCCACACAATTCTGCAAACCGGTTTACCAGGTCATCAGGCAGGTACTGCGGAACTCCCGTAGACAAGTACAAGCAAATTATCGCGCATCAGTATTCTTGGGTACAATTGCGTGGATTAGTATCATCCCTAAATATTTGCTTTTATTACGCAGATAAATCCAAGCGTCTTGTCTCCAGTATTTACAAATTGGTGTAAATCATCCCCCGCTACATATACAACATCAAATGATCTCAGTTCTTCAAATTGGTCATTTATCTGGACCCGCGCTTCGCCATTCAATATGATTACTCCATGGTCATGCGGGTGGCGCTCGAGTCGGCTGCTGCCTCCAGGCTCAATCTGAAAGTAACGAATGATAAAATTCGGTGCCTCTTCTATTGGACCAACAAGAACATTCTTAATTACTCCCTCAAATCCTGATGCCTCATATTTTTCCGCCTGAACCCCATCCCAGGTGTATCTGTCCTGTTCTGTATTACCATTGAATCGATGCACAACGCCCATAACAAAAACCGTCCTTTCTTATATTTGATTAAAGTTCTTTAGTCGATCATTGAATTTTAGAATTCCACTACTTATCTTACGATGAGAATTGCAATCCTTTGCATGTTATTTCTTTATCCCGTCTTTTATCCAGTTTGCTGAAGATTTCTTTTGCAGATCGGACATTAGCAACCCTCTTATGCTTTCAGTACAATATAATCTCCGGCGATTCAATTGCCTCCGCCAGATCTTGTAAGAATTTTGCCGCGATAACCCCATCTATTACTCTGTGATCTGCGGATAATGTCATCGACATATATGGTCTCACACCAACCTCATCGTATTGGTCGATTACTGCAGGTTTTCGAATTGTTTTTCCTACAGCTAAAATTGCGCTCTCAGGGGGATTAATAATCGCCCGGAACTGATCGATTCCAAACATCCCGAGATTTGAAATTGTAAATGTCCCACCCTTTACTTCCGCAAGGGTTAAAGTCCCCTCTCGAGCTCGTTTTGAGAGGTCTTTCAATTCAGCATTGATTTGGCTGATAGGTTTGGTTACTGCATTGTGAATCACTGGTACGACCAATCCATTATCGATCGCGGTCGCGACTCCAATGTTTATATCCTTCCACAAATGGATTGTCTCATCAATTAAGGACGAATTGATAAATGGATTATGCTTCAGAACCCATCCAGTTATTTTTACCAGCAGCGCTGTGACAGAAATACTCTGATCATCGACTTTTTCCGCTAACTGGTTCAACCTTGATCTCACCAGCTCCAATTGGGAGACATCCACAGCAACAGTCAGCGCGATATGGGGTGCTGTCTGGAAACTGGTCTGCATACGATCAGCGATTGTCTTCCGAATGCCTGCAAGCGGTACAAGTTCGGCTTCTTTTTCGTCAACTGAGGTCTGAGGAATCCGGGATTTAGCTAAAAGATTTACATCCGCAGCCTGAACCCTGCCGCCCGGTCCGCTCCCTGGAACAGAGGCCAGGTCAATGCCCAGCTCCCCTGATAACCGGCGAGCTGCTGGAGTGGCAGCGATTTTTTCCGGTTGTCCTGATCCAACTTTTAAATCAAGATATGCCTGAATGTCCGACTTTGTTATTTTGTCCCCGGAGGCGGGTACATCTTCCAGGTTTATACCCAGATCCTGCGCCATCCGTCCTGCAACCGGTGAAGCCGATACCGGTGCTTTCACCCCAGCGCTTTCTGTATTTGAGGCTTTAACTGTCTCGGCTTGCTTTGCTGCAAAAGGGGATGGATCAACAGTTACGGCAGCATGCTCCTCTAACTTCGGGAGATCGCCGGTTGTTTCACCTTCTTCCAGGATATAGGCAATCACAGTCGTAACCGGGACAATATCCCCTTTCTCAACCAGTATATTCGCGAGTGTGCCGGTCGCCGGAGCGGGTACTTCGATAGCTACTTTATCGGTTTCGACAGTTAGAACTGGTTCATCGAGTTCGATTTTGTCGCCTTCATTCTTAATCCACTCAACTACTGTGGCATTCTCCTGGTCCATGTCAAATTTCGGCATTATGAATGGAACTGGCATATTAATAAACTCCCGTTATTTAATAGTTGTTTGCCACTATTGCCCGGATTTCCCGATCGATATCCGCTTCCTGAGGCACTGCTGCGTTTTCAAGATTGCGATTGTACGGAATGGGCACATCCGCGCCAGCCAATCGGCGCATGGGTGCATCCAGATAATCAAAAGCGGGGCTGCTCGAGATAGAAGCGATCACTTCGCCTGCCCACCCGCCGGTCTGACATGCCTCATGGATAACAAGCAGCTTTCCTGTCTTAGCTACCGAAGTCGCTATTGTGTCAACGTCCAACGGCCGGAGTGTGCGCGGATCGACCACTTCGACTTCAATACCTTCCTGGGATAATTTTTCCGCAACAGATAACGTACGCGGGACCATGATATTGCCGGCTACAACTGTGATATCCGAACCTTCTCTTTTAACATCCGCCAATCCAATCGGAATTGTGTACTCCTCTTCAGGCACCTCACCTTTCGATTTGTATAAGAGCTTATGTTCAACAAAACAGACCGGATTTGGGTCTCTGATTGAACTCAACAGCAGGCCTTTTGCATCATACGGTGTACTCGGATTTACAACTTTTAATTCCGGGGATATGGATGAGAAGGCTTTCCAGCGACTGCGAGTGCTGTGCCGCCGCCCCGGTTCCTGCCCCGCCAGGCATCCTGATTACCATTGGCACTGTGGCTTTACCGCCGAACATAAACCGCACCTTCGCCGCCTGATTTACAAGCTGCTCCATGGTTAAAAGGACAAAGTCCATGAACATCAATTCTGCAACCGGTCTCATACCAACCAGCGCAGCTCCGGCAGCAGCGCCTACGATCGCAGCTTCAGATATCGGCGTCTCTTTCACTCGCTGCGGACCGAATTCATCCAGCAAGCCAAAAGTAACTCCGAATGCGCCGCCATAGCGACCGATGTCTTCACCAAATAAAAATACTCTCTCATCGCGTAACATTTCCTCCCGCAACGCAGAGCGAACTGCTTCAGCATATGTCATCTCAGGCATAAACAAACTCCGTCAAGGATTCCAGGTCTGGTTCTGGAGATTTTTCTGCAAATTCAACTGCGGCATCAACAAATATCTGGGCTTCCTGGTCGATTTTTTCCGCCTGCTCCTCAGAGAGAATATCTGCGTCGACCAGTTTCTTTCTAAAACGATCTATTGGATCGATATCTTTCCAATCATCAATCTCATCCTTTGTACGGTAGAGGTTCCTGTCGCTTTTTGAATGGCCAAAATAACGGTACGTCTCCGCTTCCACTAGAACTGGTCCCTTACCACTGCGGACATGTTTTACAGCGTCCAGCATAGTCTCGTAAACCAAAAGTAGGTCATTGCCGTCAATATGGTGCCAGCGTATCCCATACCCTTCCCCTCTTTGGGCAATGGGCAATTTCGCGGTTGCTCGTTCCACCTGCATGGACATACCATACTGGTTGTTCTCGCAGACAAACAAAACTGGCAGGTCCCATAACGCTGCCATATTCAGCGACTCATGGAAGATACCTTCGTTTGCGGCTCCATCCCCAAAAACAACACAAACGATCTGTTCCTTATGCTGCATCTGCAAAGCAAGTCCGACACCTACAGCCAGCGAAATCCCACCCCCTACAATTCCATTTGCTCCCAGATTATTCGCTTCGACATCCGCGATATGCATCGACCCGCCTCGCCCTCTGCAGTAACCGGTATCTTTTCCCAGGAATTCCGCCATCATTTTATTTAAATCAGCATTTTTTGCGATAAAGTGTCCATGTCCACGGTGGTGATTGAGGAAATAATCGTCCGGATTTAAAGCCCTCCCCAGTCCAACCGCAACCGCTTCCTGTCCTGCGGAAAGATGCATGGTTCCATGTACCTTTCCGGCTGCGTATAATTGATCAGCCATCCTTTCGAAACGCCTGATTTTACACATGGTTGAATACATCTCAATAAGATTTTCGTCGCTTAATCCAAGGTTTTCGATTTGGATTCGAAAATCCTTTTCCTTGGATACTTCACCATTTTTTTCCTTTTTTCCAGTTTTTAGATTTTCCATTTATTTTTCCTGATATGTAAATTTCATGCCTGTTTCAATATTTACCAAATTCACACTTCAATTGTGAGTAACCTGTTTGCGAGGATTTCATCGGTAACAAGCACATTGATATACCCTGCTCTCAAGGCTCCAAGAACAGCCTGTAACTTTCCATCTCCTCCAGCCACACCTATCCGTACCGGGAGTGATCTAAGGGACTCAGCATCTATTGTGACAATCCGTTTATGGAAATCAAGTTCTGGCGTATCACCGTTAATGTCAAAATGGCGGCCGCAGACATCCCCAACCATCCCGAATTCGCGCAGCTGGATGAGGTCTTCAATTGGTACATATCCCGCTTTATAAAAACTTGAGTATTGCGGATCAGTACTGCCAATACCCAAAACAGCAATATCACAGCTCCTTGCCAGATCAACAGCCTCTTTAATATTACGATTATCAAGTAAGGCTTCTACAATCTCAGCATTATCAACAATAAATGGAGCATTGATAAAATATCCCTCGCAGCCAAACTTATTCGCCATTCTCTGGACCAAACCAGGTCCGTCATAAACGGTGTTCTGGGATCCCATAGCTCCTACAAGCTGGACTATACGTGTGTCATAGGAGTTGTCCATCTCAACTGCATCTACCACCGCACTCACTGCACTCCCCCAGGATAACCCCAACACCATTTTATCGGTAAGAAAATCCTGTAAAACTTTAGCCCCGGCTTTACCAAGACCTTCAATCAATTCCTGATAGTCTCCGCCCTGGTCTATCAATACGAACGCATTCATCAAATTATATTTTTGGACGAGTGCGCATTCAAGCGTTTCATCAAATTTCAATGGTCTCCGGACAGTTATCTCGACAATTTTCTGTTTACGAGCCTCTGCAAGCATTCTTGATATCATCGACCGATCAACACCTATCTGTCTGGCTATTTCCGCCTGGGTTTTACCCTTTAAATAATACAATTCAGCCACATCCGCCAGCAGTACTGACCTGTCAACTGATCTGTCAATAGAATTTCTGTTAGAAGCCACCAAAAGTAATGTCCCTGATAGAATTTGTTACACGTTTGTGAATTTATTCTCACGTATGTGAGTTTATCATCTGGATAGTTTTATGTCAAGGAAGCATCTCCCCTTTGCAGATATCAAGAATATTTCTACTTTACATTTACACGCTATTTATGAGTATTTGGAGCTGCCAGCAGATTTTCCTGAACCTGACTAATAACAGACACATTCATAAAAATATACTGTTAGATTTGATGCCTTCCTCCTGACAACCTCCATCTAGCCATTTTCAACAAATGATGTCGATTATAATAATTCTGCTTCATATAAATAAACCGGGAAACAGGAGTACATATGGACTTAAACAATCAAACATTTATTTATTTATCACAATTTGAGGAATCATTTGCAACCCAATTTTTCGGCACATCGGATTGGGTATGGATTATTATTTTCATTTTAGTGCTCATACTTGTATGGTGGCTGATAAGCCGGGCGGTAGACCTGTCCAAACAAGAATCTCATGAGCTAACAATCAATATAATGGAAGAGGAATCCGAAAAAAGCGCAGAAGAGACCGATCAAGTAATGGACGATTTAACCAGAATAGAGGGTATCGGTCCAAAAATCAACCAGGTTTTACAGGGTGCAGGAATTTTCAGTTATAAACAACTCTCAGAATCAGATCCTGTTACCCTGCAATCATTGCTGGACGAATCGCGCTTATCCTTCACTGATCCTGATTCCTGGCCTGAACAAGCAAAACTGGCTGCTGGAGGAAATTGGGACGAGCTTAAAGAGCTACAGCAGAAACTAAGAGGCGGTCGAAGAGAATAAGACTTAATCGTCAATAAAAATTCGCTCTTGAAAGAAATTCAAGAATAATAATTCCCCATCAAAACCCGGTAGTTTACCCGGAATTTCCTCGAAAATCAAAACGATGAAAAACTGATATTTCAAGTGGGGTAGTCATAATTATTCAATTCAAAATTTGAAAAATAGAACTATTGGAAACCTGATTTCGCTGATAATTGACTATCCTTTTAAGAGATTCTTTAATCGAGGGTTCTAATTTTGGACTGCATGAGTTATCTATGTAATAACGCTTGAAGGATCGGAAATATGGCACATGTCTCGCAAAAATTATCCAACTCATTAGAAGGCGCACTGGCTGGTGGAGGTGATCCAGCAACCTCCCCTCTATATGTTTTTGGGCCATTTTTAAGACTTATAGTCCTTGCCGGTGTTGCTGCGGTAACCTTCGGCTCTTCAATATGGCTGGTTGTGTTCACGATTGCAATGGTATCCGCAATGTACCGGCTTGTTATGACCTGGGTAACGGATGGAAGCGGAGGGAGTGGTCTCAGCGAAGAGGAGTTCGGAGGCTGGGCTGTCAAAGTAAATGCCGCAATTACTTTTGTGGAATACACATTGACCTTTCTTGTAAGCATGGCAGCGATGGTAACCTTTCTCGCTGACCGCTTCCCCGGGCTTAATGAATCAATACTTGGCATCCAGTACCGGACTTTTATAGCGATAATCCTGAGCGTTGTAACGGGTTGGCTGGTCAACCGCGGGCCAAAAACAGCTGCGCGCGCATTCGGACCTGCGACTGCAGGTGTGCTGTTGCTTTTATGGGTGATGATTTTCAGTACAATCCTGAAATTCGGATTACACCTGCCGGATTTAAACCTCCTGGCATTCTCCAGAGAGTATATACATTTTACTCTCGGAGGTTTTACTCGAATGCTGGCGGTTATGACTGGCATTGAGGTTTTCGCGAATCTTGTTGCTGCCTATGATGGTAATCCGGGCCAGAAAAGCAAGAAGGCGTTTGGAAGTTTGCTTATCATAATGGGAACAACTGCCGTGACAATGATTATCGTCGGTCCAGCAATTTTTAGGCTCTCCGACCCTACTAACCAGGAGGTTTCAGTATTCACTCAAACGATGGACCTTTTACTCCCCCAACCGCTTGCATACTTAGGCACATTAACTGGGATCGTGGTTCTGCTTTCAGCTTCGGCTGCAAGCTCACAGGGATTACAGAACCTTGCTTTGGGATTAAAAGACCGGAATTATATCCCAGCATTTATGGGGCAAAGGAATAAATTTGATGTGGCTGACAAGCCAGTCTGGCTGCAGGTTAGTCTTGTGGGATTCATTTTCCTATTAGCAGGAACAAATGAGGAAACTTATCTTGCTCTATACGCAGCAGGAGTTTTTATCCTTCTAAGCATGACGGGTTGGGCAGCTGCAAAACGTTTGGGCAGGGAACTGCGACGGAACTACCAAGCCTCCCAAATGCTTACATTGATTGGGACTGCGGTTGCCGCGGCAATCACATCGGCTGCAACCGTTGTAATCTTCCAGGAACGTTTTTTGGAAGGAGCCTGGACTTACTTTCTATTTATCCCTTTACTGTATCTGGCATTTTCTTATTTTCGGATCCAGCTGGGTGCCCCAAGTCCGTTATCAGAACGTTTGGGAGAATTGGAAGGCGCGATGCAAGCCGGGTTCGGTTTCGGACAATCATTTGAAGCAGAACCTGTTACTTCTGCAGTCTCGGTACCTTTCGCGATGGCTACAAATCCACAACCGATGAATCCCCATTCGAATGCCGTCCGCTGGCAGGATATCCATTCACCTCCCAGCCATATTCTTGTACCTTTAGACGGTTCATGCGAGGCAGAAGAGGCTCTACCAGCAGCAGAAGTTCTTTGCAGTGCGTTCAGCGCAAGCTTGTCGCTGATAACAGTTATTCAAAAGGGTAATCTTTTCAATAAACTGAAAGAACCGCTGACCCGTGAATGCAAGACAGATTTAGAATTTGAAAAATACCTGCGGGATCTCTCACAACAATTCTCCGCCCAGGGTATAGTTACGGATTATTATCTCAGACAAGGGAATATCGCAGATAGTGTAAATGAATTAATATCCCAGATCGGCGCCGATATTGTGATAATCAGTTCGCCGGTACGCTCAGGATTGCAGAAGTTTTTTAAAGGGCATACCGCGGTGGATATTATCGAAAAGGTTACCTGCCCTGTCCTTGTTATGAGAAAACCAGAAGGTGAACCAGCCAGAATACCAAGCTTCAACAAAATTCTGGTCGCTCTGGACGGTTCTACATTTGCTGAGAGAGTATTGCCATACGCCAGAGCCGCTACAGTATTCGAGAGTAATGTTTTGCTGCTGTCGGTTCCGCAAGTCCCTGATCCAAGCAATTATGGAGCAGTCGTCGAGGAGATACAGGAACTCCGCAAACAGGCTGAGTTAGAAGCAAAGAAATATCTGGAAAAGATCGCCAATGTACTGCAGGAAGAAGGTCTGAAGACGCGCGTTCTGGTGGAAGGTTCAAGACCTGCCAGGGCGATTGCCAGGATCGCTGAGCAAGAAAATGTAGACGTTATTTTTATGGCCACTCATGGGCGCGGGGGATTGGAGCGCTTATTTATGGGCAGCGTCGCTGAACGGACATTGAACTACACCAAAAAACCAATCTTCCTTGTTCCCATTCACGAACGGCGTCCATCTGCATAAAAATAACATTGTTGTATCCAACTAATCACAAATTGTAGGATGTCCAATAATATCCTGAGAAGATAAGATGCATTCCGGCGAATCGGGTATTAGCGAGAAATTAACGGGAAAAGGAATTCTTTATCGTTTTTCCTGGCCCAACCTGACACGATGGCAAAGGGTTGCCCTGATCTTCATTGCCTTTCTTATAACGACTGAAATTGCCGTTAATACTAATTTTGATGTCCATCCTGATGAAAGAATGCACTATGATGCCTTCCAATACTATGAACAGAATTGGTGGCCTCCGGATATCGGTTCAGACGAGATCCTCTACTCCCCGCATGGCTGGAGCAGGCTCTACACCGGGGAGACCATTTATTTTATCTTTGGTAAAACCGGCGGATTTCTTAATACAATTGTACTCTCAAACAAAGTTCAAAAATCCCAGCGATTGGCTGTCCTGCCATATCGCTTCCTGAACATCCTGCTTTTCATCCTCACATTAACTATTCTATTATTTGTTAAGTTTCAACGCTTCGAACTCTCTTATATTGCCTATGTTCTGCTGGTAATCCCCCAGATTTACTACATTTACTCTTACGCAAATTCGGATGCCTGGGGAATCTCAATTGGGATCTTCCTTTTTGTCCTCGCCAGTAAAATGACAGAGAAGAATTCATCCAAATGGTCGTGGTTTGAAATCAGCCTGTTAGGGATCCTTTCTGGGTTTATATTGACATCGAAAATTAATTATTTACTATCCGTAATATTGCCATTCATATTGCTCACAATTCGTCTTTTCAAGGATCGCATAACATTTAATATGCCATTTCTCAAGTGGATAGCTTTACGAATGATCTATATTGTATGCATTGCATTTCTTATTTATGCTCCTTTTGGCATTATTTATAAAAACACATTCCCTGATTTTGATAGCCAAATAAGCGCGATGATGCAGGAGAAAGCAAGACCATGGTACAGAGCGGGTGTGAAAGTGGATCTGGCCGACCAGGGTGAAACATACCTGACCCTGGTAATTAATCACCCCTTTATTCAAACAACGTATAAAAGTTTCATCGGAGTGTTTGGATATTTTACCGTTTGGCTGCCACCCCATTTTTACACAGTTTTTGGATTGTTATTATCGGCATCAATTCTTCTAACAATAATTGGATTGGTAAAACAATGGAAGTATATAGAATTGTACGAAATCCTTGCATTTATACTCTCACCCATAATTATTGCGGCTAATCTGTTTGGATCGATGCATTATTCACTTAATAGCACTTACCAGCCACAAGGAAGGTACTTATTTGTTTCGATAATCCCTTTTGCATTTTTACTTATGGGTACGACAAATTTTGAAACAGGCAAGTGGAGAATGATCAGGATAATTATTACTGGATTGATGTATATTTTCTGCATCATCAGCCTGCTAACCATTTTCTCAAGCCAGGAATTAGGATTATAAATTATGTTAAGTATGACCTAATATTGAGTACTGCTGGAATAAAATCTAGGTTAATATTCAAATATCGATATTTTCAAATCATTAATAAAAATTAGGCGTATTATTATTTTGTAACTAATAATGAAAGCACTGGTTCTTAATAGCATCCAGGAAGTTACAGCAGATTCAACCCCACTTGAACTGGTAGATATCCCAATCCCAAAACCTAAGGATAACGAACTTCTGATCGAGGTTTCAACCTGCGGTGTGTGCCATACTGAACTGGATGAAATCGAAGGGAGAACGCCTCCGCCATCATTTCCAGTAGTCCCTGGACACCAGGTTATCGGAAGAGTTGTTGATAGAGGCGCAAATACTTCTGCCTTCCAGCCTGGCGACAGGGTAGGGATAGCCTGGATTTTTTCTACCTGTGGTGCGTGTCAACACTGCCTTAGCGGTGATGAAAATCTTTGTCCGGAATTCAAAGCCACCGGGAGAGACGTGCACGGCGGTTACGCTGAATATATGGTAATTCCATCAGGTTATGCATTCCCAATCCCGGAAACTTTTTCCGACATTAAAGCAGCACCTCTGCTTTGCGCTGGTGCGATTGGTTACCGTTCCCTTAAACTTACTGGTATAAATGATGGAAATATCATTGGCCTGACGGGTTTTGGGGGATCAGGACACATCGTATTGAAACTGGTGAAACACATCTATCCAAATTCCCCGGTTTTCGTCTTCTCAAGAACTGCACAGGAGAGAGAATTCGCAATAGAACTTGGTGCTGCCTGGGCAGGAGATATTTCCGAAAGACCTCCAAATTTGTTGGATGCAGTTATTGACACCACCCCGGTATGGAAACCGGTACTTGAATCCATGCGAAATTTGAATCCGGGTGGAAGACTGGTGATTAATGCTATTCGGAAGGAAAATTCTGATAAGGAGTTTTTGTTGGATTTGGATTACTCTTCTCATCTGTGGATGGAAAAGGAAATCAAGAGTGTAGCAAATGTCACCCGCAATGATGTAGCTGGATTTATAAAACTTGCAGCTGAAATACCTCTTGTTCCTGAAACTCAGGAATTCTTTTTTGCAGATGCAAATAGGGCACTGGTTGAATTGAAGACCAGAAAAATACGCGGCGCAAAAGTTCTCCGAATTAAATAACCGAACACATTTATTGAAAACCTCAATTTATCCCATAGGAAAAACCAAATGAAAACAAAAAGATTTTTATTAACCTGGTTCACCACTTCAATCATGTTTTTATTCCTGGATATGTTGTTCGGAATATTAGGAGGACAAATTACATATTTAATTACTGGGGAAGCAATTATCCAGCCATCTGGCACGGAATCAAAATTCCTATGGGGGATATTATTTGATGTTATAAACGCTTTTATCCTAGTTGTAATATATGGCCTTATCTATCGGTGTTTGCCAGGGACCAGATGGCTGAAAGGGATTACCTACGGGTTTATCATCTGGGGACTGCGTGTTTTGATGTGGGCTTTCACAAGTTTTATCATGTTTGACGCATCACCAATACTCCTGCTTATCACTGTAATATTGGGTTTATTTGAAGTTATCATTCTCGGAATTATTATTGCAATTCTATACCGCATCGATGAATAATTTTTTATTTTATCAATAAGAAATTAACAGCTTAATCTTTATACCCTGATATTCCTCTAAAAATTAATGAGGCATTCATGCATAATCCTGACTACCAGTGGTTGCTGGACTGCGACGAACCATGGACGAAATACCGCACAAAGCTAGATCTTCTGGATCTGCCAAACAACGATAATAACGTCAGGTCATCCTATACGGAATTAATCACCCACCCTCAAGTCCAGGGTTTAATAGATGAATTTGTTGAATGGCCAGGTTATTCGCTGGCAAGACATAATGATGCCAGGCACCCTCTGTACAAATTAAGCACTCTGGCTGATTTTGGTATTCGCTATGACGAATCCCGGGTATCAAAAGGTATTAGTATGGTAATGGACCATCAATCAGAGGAAGGGCCATTCCAGATCATGGTCAATATACCAACTATCTTTGGTGGCACAGGTGTAGATCAATGGTCATGGATACTTTGCGATACACCCACGATCCTGTATGCTGTCCTGGCGATGGGACTGCAAAGTGACCCGAGAGTATCAAAGGCTGTTGATTATTTAATTGATCTTGTTGAAGATAATGGATACCGGTGTAAAGCCGCACCTGATTTGGGGAATTTTAAAGGTCCGGGTAAACGCAGCGATCCATGTCCAATTGCCAATGTGTATATGCTCAAGGGTTTATCATACCTGCCCGAACTGGAAAACACCCCTGCAGTACAGAATGCGTTGAAATCATTGCTCCAGCACTGGGAAAATCAGGGACAGGAAAAACTGTACCTTTTTGGAATTGGCACAGACTTCCGTAAATTGAAATATCCATTTATCTGGTATGACATCCTGCATGTTACTGAAGTATTGAGCCGCTTTCGCTCTGTGCACGACGACCACAGGTTTCTGGAAATGGTTAATACAATACTGGTGAATAGGGATGAAAATAACCGCTACAAAGCAATGTCCATGTACCGGGCATGGAAAGGGTGGTCATTTGCAGATAAAAAGAATCCTTCACCCTGGTTGACATTTCTGGTATACCGAATCCAAAAACGAATCGGGATTGATATTAACTGAGTACAATGTAATCAAAATCTGACGGATATATATAATCTCGGTAAATGAAATATTGTTTTCATGAAAAAATTTTAACTGATCTAAAATTTTTCCTTTATTAAAAAAATCTTACTACCGGCTGAAATCGCATGGTTTTTACACCAAGTATTTATATAGACAGGGATTACATCAATAGCATCCTGTCCGAAATGGTCAAGATCAATTCAACAAATCCTTCCTGCACTTCAGAAGGCAAAGGAGAATGGCAATTAGCGGACTATGTTGGAGCTTGTTTAAGTGATATCGGGTTAGATGTTGAAATGTTTTATTTGGCCCCAAACAGAAAAAATGTAGTGGGCTGCCTGCATGGAGCAGGGAACGGACCGTCATTAATGTTGAATGCACATATGGACACCGTCGGAACCGAAGGCATGCAGGAACCATTTTCAGCCAGGATCGCTGATGGAAAGATGTATGGGCGCGGCACACAGGATATGAAAGGCAGCCTGGCTGCATCAATAGCCGCAGTAAAAGCGCTGGTTGAATCTGGAAATAAATTAAAAGGAGATATTTACATCGCTGCTGTAGCCGACGAAGAATATTTGAGTATTGGGACCACAGATTTAGTCAAGCAAATAAAAACCGATGCTGCCATCGTTACTGAACCCACTGACATGAAAATTTGCCTGGCTCACCGTGGATTCGCCTGGTTGGAGGTTGAAACATTTGGAAGAGCCGCTCACGGAAGCCGTTATAAAGAAGGCATCGATGCAAATATGCATATGGGACGGGTGCTGAACCAGCTCGAAGGACTGCAAAATCAATTACTGAATCGTACAACCCACCCTCTTGTGGGGGTGCCATCCCTCCATGCTGCACGAATAAAAGGCGGGAATGAGTGGAGCGTTTATTCCAATCACTGTTTACTCCAGATTGAAAGAAGGACCGTACCAGGCGAAACAGAAAAAAGTATTCTTCAAGAAATACAAACGATTTTAAATGAACTGGAATCGCAGGATAAAAATTTTAAAGCCCATCTTAATCTAAAAACCATACGTGCACCTTACCAAATTACACCAGACAGGGATATCGTGAAGGCGCTTCAATTAGCTTATATGGAAGTGCTGCAGGATGAATCCGAATTTGGAGGGGCCAGTTTCTGGACCGATGCGGCTATATTAGGCTCAGCAGGGATTGACACAGTGCTGATCGGACCTGTTGGGTCTGGTTTGCATTCGGCTCAGGAATGGGTAGAATTAAATTCAGTTTACACTCTGGCTGAAATAATCGCAAAAACAGCTCTGATTTACTGCAATCGAGGAATTAAAAATGAACGATAACCATTTCAAACAACTTGCAAAAAGACTTGATCTACTCCCAAATGGTTTTCCACCTGTACAGGATGGAGCAGAAATCCGGTTATTAGAAAAGTTGTTCACTCCTCATGAAGCTGAATTGGCTGCAGCACTTCGCCTCACACCTGAGACGCCAGAAAAAATTGCTAGTCGTTTCACCTGTTCTGATAAATCATTTTGGGATACAGAGACCGTCAAGAGAATGCTAAAAGAGATGGCACGGAAGGGATTGATCAATGCTGAAAAAAGCCAGAAAGGTCTTGTATTTGGATTGCTTCCATTTGTTGTTGGCATTTATGAACTCCAATTGGGAAGAATGGATGCGGAATTAGCAAGACTTTTTGAAGATTATTACAACCAGGCCTTTAGCGAAACTTTGAACATTCAACCCGCATTTCACAGGGTTGTTCCGGTTGGTGAGAATATCCGCAATGATATGGAAGTACTGCCTTACGAAAATGTTTCAGATATCTTAAAAAATGCGAAATCCTGGGGGGTAATCGATTGTATCTGCAGAGTGCAAAAAAAACTTATTGGTGAACCTTGCAGCCACCCTGTGGAAGTATGTATGATTTTGGGTTCAATTCCAGGGTCGTTCGATACCAATAAACACATTAAGGCAATATCGCTTCAAGAAGCCATAGATACGCTCCACCTGGCTGCAGAAGCCGGATTAGTGCATTCGGTCAGCAACACCCAGGAGGGGACCTGGTATATCTGTAACTGCTGCACCTGTTCATGCGGGATATTAAGAGGTATGAGCGATTTCGGTATTGCGAATGTAATCGCAAAATCCCCTTTTCTATGCCTTGTTGACCAGGATATCTGCATCGGATGTGAAAACTGTGTGGAATATTGTCAATTTGGGGCCCTAGAACTTGTCGATGGAACAATTCAAGTCAGTCAGGTAAGCTGTGTTGGTTGTGGAATTTGTGTCTCCCACTGCGAGGAAGCCGCAATGAATCTGGTTCGACGTCCAGAAAATGATATTCTGGCGATACCAATAACTGAAAAAAGCTGGCAAATTGAACGTGCAGAGGCAAGGCGGATAAACCTGGATCAGATCCTCTAAATTCCAGTAATCTCCCCATTGATTTCTGAAGCGGAATAATTAAGTTTCAAGGCGGAGGAAATTCTGATAATTATCAATTCAAATTGAATAAATCCAACCGCCACATTTCTATATTGCGGAGACTCAAATCAATTCAATTTATAAAAACTTTCCCAATCAAAAATATAATATTAGTATTAGATTAGAAATGGGTTATTGTAAATTTTTTGTGGATATGGTAAATATAACGATGGACGAAAAGATGTAAATAATACTTGGCCCAAACCTGCCAGTATTGTCCATTCGCCCATTTAACAACCAATTAAGGTTTTTGTGTACCTGAAGCGAATATAATTTACTTCAGAAAGGAGTGTGAATACAAAATAAATCAAAAATAAGTAAAAATATAACCCTGCTTTTCCTATTGTCCGAAATACTATCCAATGCTCGTTTATGAAAGGAGGAAGATAATGACGGATAAATTAAAGGAAAAAGGGCCTAGCACCGTGAGAGGATTTCGCATATTGTCAATAATTGGTGCCACAGCCCTGATCCTCATCTTAGGAGTTGCAATAGTCGTGCCAGGTAACGTAATTTCCGCCTCAAATAATGGAAATTCACCTTCTACTGAGTTAGATAATCTGGCAGATGCTCCTTCAATTGTTTCATTTATTGAAAACAATTCAGTTTTTGAACCGGTTTTTGAAATCGATCAGGAAATATCATCTGAACCGGTAGTTGTATTTGGTGGAGGTGACACTCCACCAGATGGCGACGGCGGTTATGTTCCACCGATACCAGTACAGGGTGGAACATGTATCTCTGGATTCGTGATCGACCGCTACCATGAGGTTGCAGGAATTGGATGGACGGTCACAATAACTCATGAAGACGGGGAAACCGAAGATACCACTGTTGATTCTGATGGCGAGTTCGAATTTAAAGATCTAAAAGAGGGTATCTGGCTGGTAGAACTTGAAGTTGAAGATGGCTGGCGCGAATTCACACCTTCTTCGTTTACTGTTACTTTAAGCGGAGACGAAGATGATGATGATGAATGCGCGGAGGTCAGATTTAAAGTCGAAGCCCTACCCTGTCTGATTGTTCATAAACTAGACGCAGGCGGTTATGGAGAATTCGAAGATCTTGTCGGAATTCCAGGTTGGGAAATGACTGCCACAAACGAAGATATCACATTAACTTCAGTCACAAACGGTTTGGGCGAGGCTGAATTCTATGACCTTGAACCCGGTACCTGGGTAGTAACTGAAGAAGATAAACTCGGCTGGCAACCTGCTGACGGATACAGTTATGAAAGAACCATAGAACTTGATTCTCCCGTTGATCCCGGTGTATGTACCGAATTGGTGTTTGTGAATGAACAGATCCACGGAGGATGTATCGAAGTTCAGAAACTGGATTCATACGGCGTTCCGCTACAGGGTTGGAAAGTAACCGCCATACGGGACGATGGAACTCAACCAAATGTCTCGCTATATACAGATTCGATGGGATTCGCAACCTTTAAAGATCTCACCCTTGGTCAATGGACAGTTGAAGAATCTGTTGAAGATTGGTGGAAACCAGTGGACACTGCAGTCAAAAAAGTCTATCTGGATAAACCCGGAGTTTGCGAACCGGTTGTCTTCAGCAACGAACCTCTGGGTTGTGTTGATGGGTATAAGATCAATCACTACGAACAAGGTTTAGAGGATTGGGAGGTTACTGCCAGGAATGAAGAAACCGGGGAAGAATTCACCGAGGAAACCGACGAATACGGATACTTCAAATTCGATGAATTAACTCTTGGCAAGTGGACCATCATAGAAGAGATCAAATCTGGTTGGGAAGCTGTTACCCCCTCAGAGTTTGTGGTTGATGTCACGGAACAATATGAGTGCGAACACGTCCGCTTCAAGAATAGAACCGAATATGCCTGTGTGGATGTCTACAAGTACGATCACAAGGATGGTTCCGGAATTGCCGGTTGGGAAGTGAAAGTTAAACCCCAATACGGTGGTGATACCCTTACAGCCGAAACTGATGGAACCGGATGGGCACGTTTTAATGGATTGACTCCAGGCGATTACACCGTCTTCGAGGAATTCCAGGATGGCTGGTACTCAGTTGGTCCTGAAGAGTTTGATGTCACTCTTGATAATACAGGCATCTGCGAAGTTGTTGTATTCGAAAACATCCAGGAAACTGAAGTCAAAGACCACGGAAAACCGCCTCATCCTGGGAAAGATTACAAATACTATCCACCGAGTAAAGGGGATTCCTGCTATAGCTCCTACAAAGTAAAAAAGGGAGATACAATGTTTGGAATCGCAACCTACTATGGAACGACTGTCAATCGCCTCGTGAAAGTGAATGACATCAAGAATCCGAGTAAGATTTATGTCGGACAGGTTATATGTGTTAAATAAACCACCTTTACGCAGCATTGGATGGTAATAAGAAAAGAAGGGAGCACATATGCTCCCTTCTTTGTATTTATTCACTTTTATCCAGAATCGATATAAACTAAAAATGTGAGAGGAATGCAAATATTATTTAAATTTATGGAATTAATAAAAATCACCAGGTGTAAATAAACAGCTTTGACGAACGAATTAACCAATGCTACAATCGATTCGAAAAGTAGGAAGCCAAAAAATAAGATAAATAAAATTTCCAGGAAGCTGATAATTAAAACCTTTCTTTACTTATCCAGTTACTATCCCTGATGAAGGTTAAATCTTGCACCTGATTACAGCCCTGCGTTTACATGATTCACCCAAACTGGCTCTAATAGGAGCTGGGGGAAAATCAACCGCAATGTTTCGCCTGGCCAAGGAGATGCTGGAAAGCAGGCGTCAAAAGAACCAAATTTCTACGGTAATTCTATTTTCAATCTTCCGCCTTTTACCAGAACATGCATGTTTGGCAGACCTGCACATCGCGGGAATAGACGAATCAGATATTCTGCCGTTGTTCAGGGACCTACCTACTGGAATCATCGCACTGACCGGAGCGACCGACGATCACGATCTAACAACATATCAAAACACTGAGTTTATCAATCATATCCATTCACTTACTGAAAAATTTCGTCTCCCATTATTCTTAGAGCTTGATCGATCAAACCAGCGCTCTCTAAAGGCGCCGGATGTTAACGAACCGATTATTCCAGATTGGGTGGATCATACGGTTGTATTTGCTGGTTTGAATGCACTTGGAAAACCCATTACTACTGATTGGGTATACAAACCTGAAATTATCGCTGATATTACCAACCAGCAAATCGGCAGCGCGGTTACAGAAAGTACGATCTCAACGATATTGAACTATTTTAAAAACAGTTCAACCTCTGCCCATGATAAATCACCCAGGATATGCATATTGAACCAGGCTGATAATGAACCACTCCTTGAAGCCTCCAAACATATTTCAAAGAGTATTATTTCGAGTTATGGAGCGGTAATCACTGCCTCTCTGCTGCCTGACTTAAAGAGTAGTTTTCTTCAGCCGCACAAGAGTGAGGTTAAATATGTTCACGAAGGAACGGCTGGTGTCATCCTGGCAGCCGGAAGCGCAGTTCGGATGGGGGCTCTGAAACAAACATTACCGATAAATGGAGTGCCAGCGATAAAGCTGGTTGCCTCCACAGCAATTAAAGCCGGCTTATCACCGGTTATTGTTGTAACTGGCGCGGAAAATAAATCTGTCGAACAACACATTCAGGATATGAATGTTCAGAAGGTTTTCAACCCGGATTGGAAAGATGGCATGAGCACATCCATCAAAACAGCCATCAGAATGCTGCCGCCGGAAACTGGTTCGGCAGTGTTTATGTTGTCTGATCAACCATTGATCTCTGAACTTCTTATCAAAGGGCTGGTAGAAACCAGTGCAAAAACCCTGGCTCCGATTATAGCTCCCTACTCCGGTGAAGTCAGAGGAAATCCAGTTTTATTTGACAGAACTACCTTTAAAGATCTGACAGAAATAACAGGTGATGTCGGCGGGCGGGCAATTTTCTCCAAATACCCAATTCGAAAAATTAGATGGGATGATCATTCTTCATTTTTTGATATGGATACACCAGAAGATTATGAAAAAATAAAATCCTTTTACGGCAAACAGAATAAGTTATAATCCGCGATATTTTCACTATGGAACCAGGGACAGATAAGATAGTTATCGTAGAAGACGACCCGGAAACAGCAAAGATGTTTGCTGAAATGGTTCGTCTTTTGGGTTATCAGGACCGGATTACAGAAAGCGGAATAGAAGCCATCGGGATGATCGCAAGAGAAAATCCAAAAGCAGTAATTCTGGATTGGATACTCCCAGATATTACAGGTATCGAGGTCATGCAGAAATTGAATAAAGACACTCGGCTGGCAATCATCCCCATTATTATGATAACTGCAAAAACGCACCCAGAAGAAATTCAAGAAGGAGTCCGAATGGGCGCCTCTGCTTATCTAACAAAACCAATCGATTTCAGAGATCTTGAGAACGCACTGCATGCATTGATTGTTTATTAATCCACACAATAAAACCATTGGGAGTTGGTGTTTGAGTGATATCCGTGTTTTTATAGCGTTCGATTTTTCCGAGGACATTTATTCTGCCCTCGACAGAATAACAATTGATCTTAAAAAACAGCTTGAAGGTTTACCCATCCGCTGGGTACCCATTCACAACATCCATCTAACTATTAAATTCCTGGGAAATATTCCCTCTTATGAATTAGATAAATTGAATCATCTGCTATTTGAAATTTCTAATACAATTCCTTCTTTTAAGATATCATTATTTGGATCCGGCACATTCCCTTCATATCAACGTCCCAGGGTGATCTGGATTGGATTAAAATCTCCTCCTGCACTTGAGGAATTCCAACGCCAACTTGAAGAAAGGACATCTTCGCAAGGTTTCCAGTCCGAAAAACGTAAATTCTCCCCTCACATAACCATAGGCAAAGTCGCAAAAAATGCCGCAAAGAAGGAGATTACAGAAATAGGACGCAGGCTCGAGAATTTCAAAATTGGAATAATAGGAACTGATTGGCTCAGTCAGGCTCACATTTACCAAAGCGATTTGAAACCGGACGGCCCGGTATACAAAAAGCTTTACACTGCCAGTTTATTAAAAGAGAATAACAATTAAGTTTGAGAGGTGAACTCTGGAATCGATTGAATTAGCACGTACGATAACCAAACTTCTGGAAGAAAAAAAAGGGGAAGATATCCTTCTGTTGGATATAAGTGAGGTGTCCGATTTCTCGGATTACTTTGTTATCTGTTCAGGCACAAGTGAAAGAATGATCGAAGCGCTCGCCAGTGATATTATCAAACATTTTCGGAATATAAACAAACTACGTGGGAAAGTTGAAGGTTTACCTCGGGATGGGTGGATTTTGGTGGATTATGGGCCAGTCATCATGCACATTTTTTCCCGGGAAAAAAGGACTTTCTATAACTTAGAAGAACTTTGGAGTGAAGGTCAGGTTTTACTCCATTTACAATAAAATCTTCTTTCTACCTCATTAAAAGAAAAGAATCGATTATTTCTTGATTGATTTAAGATTATGTTTATTCATCACGTATCCATGCGTTTTTCCAAATCTTACCTCATCGAATTTGACCAGAACCTGGTACTGGTGGATGCTGGCATTCCTGGTTTAGAAAATCGGATACTGGAAAGAATCGATCATTTAAACCACTCCAATCTAAAGATTATATTAATCACACATGCTCATTACGATCACTATGGCAGCGCTGCGGCCCTCCGGAATTTAACAGGCGCAAAAATCGCCATCCATACTGCTGATGCCGCAGCAATAACAAAAGGTAAAACATGCCTCGGTAGTTCAAAGGGGCGTGGAAAAATCGTATCCTCTTTTTTGCTAATTCTCGAGAAAATGTACCCGCTCACTCCCACCCCACCAGATATAGTATTGAAAGATGGTGATCAATTGAATATAAACGGGACTGGTTGTAAAGTTATCCATACTCCCGGGCATACTATGGGCTCCTGTACATACATATTCAAAGAACAATATGCATTCGTAGGTGATCTCATCAGCAATAATGGCAAACCGCATGTGCAGAAATACTTTGCACAGAACTGGTCACTCCTCACGTTAAGTATCCAGCTAATAAAATCAAGTAACCCCAGGTGGATATATACCGGGCATGGTAAAAAACCCTTAAATCAAGCTGAGCTTCAAAGACTTTAAATTATCCAAATCGCGATCATTTAATAATCGGGAAGGAAGGTAAGTGGAATGATTGGAAAAGCGATTCAAGATCTATATTCTGAAGATTACAGCCACTGCTATGGATGCGGTCGATTAAATAATTACGGGCTTCAAATCAAGAGCTTCTGGGACAGTGGTAAATCCATCTGCAGATACACACCCAAGCCATATCACACAGCGATTCCGGGTTACGTTTATGGAGGCTTAATTGCCTCAATCATCGATTGTCACGCAACTGGAACTGCATCTGCTGTGGTTTATATAAATGAAAAAAATAAAAAACCAGGCGATCCGCCTCCCCAATTCTTAACCGCTTCACTGCATATAGACTATCTTAACCCCACTCCACTTGGGGTGACACTTGAAGTGAAGGCTGAACCAATTGAGATAAAAGGACGTAAAGTTGTGGTTCATGCTGAATTATACGCAGATGATCTGTTGTGCGCTCAGGGGGAGGTTGTCACTGTCCAAATGTCCGAAGAACGTCTTCAGAAGCTGATAAAAAATTCCTGATAAGCGTCGAAATTACATTCCTCCCCTAAATATTTAATTGTTTATTTCTACACAGTACTGATTCTTTGATAAAATATAATAAATATCCATTTATGCCAGCAAAATTGTTGTTCAGGTTAATTATTTTTCCTGTGTAATTTAATTGTGCTCATTCCCAAAATGGATTCAACCAAATCAGAACAAAAAGAAAAGGAGTTATAGATGGCCAGTTTGTTAAAAGTGGAAGGAATTGGTGATAAATACGCCAAAAAACTCGACAAAGCCGGAGTCAGGTCAACAGATGGGCTGCTTAAAAAAGGCGCAAATCCTGCAGGTAGAAAAGAGATTTCTGAGAAGTCAGGCATCAGCGAGACATTAATTCTGGAATGGGTCAACCACGTCGATTTATTCCGTATAAAAGGTGTATTTGAAGAATATGCGGACCTACTGGAAGAAGCCGGTGTAGATACCGTCAAGGAACTAGCGCAACGCAAACCCGAGAATCTTTTCAAAAAATTAACTGAAGTAAATGCAGCCAAGAAATTGGTCCGTCAACTCCCCGGTCAATCACAGGTTGCTGATTGGATAGCTCAAGCAAAGAAACTTCCTCGGGCCATATTTTATTAAAAGAGTTTCTTTAACCTTTCAGCAAAAAATGAAGAAAGAAAAATTTGGGCTGTTCGAAAAGAAATTCGAACAGCCCCTTACTTTAACAAATATCCACATTTTATATTAAATGGATTGAATTCCGAACAACAAGAGTGTAATACGACTTTCTTCATAAACTCAATATTTTTGATCGATACATGTATAATCAACTAACAATGCTGGTGAATATTCTATTGAAGAACAGGAGATAATAATGCAAATTTCTAAGAATCAAACCACTCATTTTCTTTTTGCATTACTCTTAACAATCATTTTATTTTTCTCGGCAGCAACACCGACAAGCGCGAACGGGATCATTCCCGATGGAAAAGTGAACTCTAACGAGAAGATCGAGCACGATGTGATTGCATTCGGTGATAGTGTAATAATTGACGGCACAGTTGACGGCGACCTCATTGCCCTCGGTGGTGAAATTACCATTAATGGTGATATTTCCGGAAGTCTTATTGCGGTTGGCAGGGATATCACAATTGACGGTACG
Organism: uncultured Chloroflexia bacterium; assembly: GCA_963793095.1. Lineage (GTDB taxonomy): Bacteria > Chloroflexota > Anaerolineae > Anaerolineales > UBA4823 > CAVWDI01. Next base: position 1,071,094 of record CAWBYY010000002.1, on the reverse strand, counting down.
GTCGGGGGAAGTACCTATGCTGCTGGTGTGAGCTTAAGTCTCGGTCCTTCATCCGAGATAGACCGAAGCGTTTACTTCGCTGGAATCGGTTTATCTACCGAAGAAGGAATGAAAATTAGCCGGGATCTTGTCGTCGCTGCGCTTACAGGTCAACTGTCTGGTGAAGTAGGCCGTGATTTAAAGGCAACAATTGGTTTGCTTCAATTTATCGATATCATCCGCGAAGGAGTTGAAGAAGAAATTGATATTACTCCCAACACCCCGCCAGATTCGGAAGGTCTTGAAGAAGGAGGAGCCGCAACAGAGATTTTAAATCGAGGGACTTACAAATTTTCATCATTGGTTCAGCCAAATCAAATATCAACAATAAAGTCAAAGCCGGTTTTTCAACCATCAGAAAATTTAAACGCCTCCTCATCCCCGCAAATCGAACCTGTGGGCTTTCAGAATGAAGCCATATTAGAATGGATTATTGACCGCCTGGAGGCGTTTATTACTTACTTTCTGGTCGGTTTATTTGCTATCTGGATACTTCCCGTGCGTTTTAATGAATGGGTTGACACAATCCGAACAAAAACCCTGGCAGTAACGGGTTATGGATTAATAGGTTTGGTAATCGCTCTGAATGGTTTTGTTGTATTCTTAATAATCGCCGCCATTTTACTCGCTGTAGGATTAGGATTAGGATATATCACACTCTGGCAATTGGCTTTCTACTTCTGGGGGCTTACCTATTCCAGCCTTGTTTTTATTGTTTTTCTGTTCTCGCTTTTTGTTTTTTATGTCAGTAAGACAATAGCTGCATATTTATTAGGTTTATTAATTATCAGCAGATTTTCAACTGAACCAGGCAAACACAAGGTGCTCGTTTTAGCTCTGGGTTTGTTGATATTTATTTTATTAGTTTCAATTCCGTATTTTGGGTGGGTGGTTGGTGTTATTGGGATGGTGCTCGGGTTAGGCGCAGTGTTGTTAAATATATACCAGCACCAGTTTTCCAGGAAAAATACAGCACCTGATCCGGTTTAATAATATTATTTTCAGTCACCCAGATATATGCGAAAATTTAAGGGTAGTATCACATATATAGAATGGAGGAAATATACTGCCGGATACCTTTGCCGGCAATCCCTGTTTTCAACTGACCCTGGATGATTTATCAAATCCCAGTATTAAACTGATAATTCCACGCTTTTTTCTTTAAATAACCACCTGAATGCCAGCATTCCTATCACCATAGGAAACCAAAAAGTTGCCCCGCGGTATACAAGAGCGATCAAAGCAGCAGTGCCTAGCGGAACTTGCAGCGAAGTTAATCCCAGGGTTAAAGCTCCCTCTACAAAACCAATACCTGACGGAGTGGGAGAGACTATCCAGAACAAATATCCCAGACTGAAGCCAGCTATAATTGTCCCAGAAGTAAACTGGGCATTAAAAGCCAGAAAAATTACAGCCAATATAACCATTAACACAATCTTGCTTGTCAATCCTAAAAATGCTGGCAAAATAAGATTGAGCGGTTTATATCGTATATAATTTAATCCTTCTGAGACATCGTGTGCAAATACAAATGCCCGCTTTTCCGAGAGATACTTCCTGCGAATAAACGGTTTCAAGATTTTATTTATTACTATAGCGAACCTTGCTAACAACCTTCCAAGAGACCTCGCAGACCGCATTCCCAGATAAAGCATTCCCGTCCAGGAAAATGCTAACAATAGCATCAAAAATGAAGCTATGATTTCTGGGGAGTTCAGATTATCCCTTCGAAATAAAACGATAAGCCCCAATCCAAGCAAGGTCAAAAACCCTAAGTAGTCAAATAAAACAACCAGCGCTCCGGCTACTGTCACCCTTGCGGAAGAATATTTATTCCGGCGTGCTTCTGATAAAAATATCCCAAGTCCGCCCATACCCCCACTTGGAGCAACAACATTTACAAAATTCGCCGAGGCTGCCATTAAAAATAACCGGTCTGGTTTTTCATTCAACCCTAAGGCTTTGTATATCGCCTGGTATGAACCTGTAACGTTCAGTAGATAAACAACCTCAAGCGCCAATGCCAGAAATATATACCTTAAATTACCATCTTGAATAGTACCAATAATCGATTGTAGTTCCGAAAAGTTGAATATAATAAAAACAACCCCCAGCAATATTACAACCGCAATTAAAAAGTTACGCATTTAAATTGATTATAATGGATAAAATTGGGGGAATAACCGCTGCGAACCGGAAAAATTTTATCTTTGTTTTGATTCCCCGAAGGTAGCCTGCAGATTGACCACCTGACCCTGCCGACTTCTCATTTTCACAGGCACCTGATCCGGCAATTACTAATGAAAACGGGATCTACTTGCGGCGGCCGCCCATCCCAAGAACCATTGTGGCCCAGTATAATAGTTGAAGGACAGCAGTGATCAGGGCTGCAACATACGTTAATGCGGCTGCATTCAGTACATTATTCACACCCCGCATTTCTTCTTCGCCCACAATCAACCCGGATTGAACAAGTAATTGTTTCGCTCGAGAGGATGCATTTAATTCAACCGGTAATGTAGCCAATGCAAAAAGGGCGCCTGCAGAAAAAACTATCAATCCCAACCAGGCAATACCTGATATTTGCAGCAACATCCCAATAATGATTAAAATCCACCCCAGGTATGATCCAATATTTACTACTGGCACGATGGCGGAACGAAATCGTAATGGAAAATAACCTTCGTTATCCTGGATTGCATGTCCCAATTCATGGGCTGTGATTGCAAGGGCTGCCACTGAATTCCCACCATAGACACCCTGAGAAAGTCTTAAAACTTTCGTTCGTGGATCGTAATGATCCGTCATTTGACCGCGGACTCCCTCTACACGTACCTGGTTAAGACCACCAGCCCTGATCAATCTCTCAGCAGCCTCCCTGCCTGGTATCTGGCTTCGGGCTGGTACTTTACTCCATTTATTGTATGCTGACCTCACATAGAGCTGAACTGCCAGCATTAAGAAAAAAGCAGGCACCATAAAGAGCAGATAATTTGGGCTAAAATAGAATCCAAACATTTTTATCCTCCCGAGAGAACTACTCCGTATTCAAGTTATGAAAACAGTTTAATAAGTTATTATTGATGCTTTTGTGTTAGTAATTCGATTGCCTTCTCCAGTTGGGAATCCACCCCATTTTGTAAATCCTCTTCAGATATCTCAACAACAAAGTCCGGTTCAAGTCCGGTGCCTTTGATCTGATGCCCATCGGGGGTAAGCCACCTGGCTATGGTGATCCGAACTGCACCCTGGTCGTTTCGCAGTGGAGTGTACACCTGGACCGAACCTTTTCCAAAAGACGTTGTTCCGACCAATTTTCCTCGATCACGATCTTGAATTGCGCCTGCAACAATTTCTGAAGCAGACGCGCTGCCTTCATTTATCAATACCACTATTGGGATATCTGTCGCTAATCCACCTCGCCTTGCATTGTATGTCTTGCGTTCGTTATTGCTGAACTCTTCATACATTACAACACCATCACCTATAAACTCTGAAACAACCTGTATAGCAGTATCCAGGTATCCGCCGCCGTTGTAACGCAGGTCAAGAATCAATCCATCAGGTTGCTCTTTCAACAATTTTCTTATCGTGGATTTTAGATCTTTCCCAGTACTTTCACCAAATGTAAACAGCCTGATATAGGCGATATTTTCATCCAAAAGTTCGGAGTTTATGGTTGGAACAATAATACTGTCTCGTTTTACCTCTAATTCAATTGGCTCCTCAGCCCCTTCTCGCAGAATAGTCAATTGTACTACTGTGCCTTTTGGCCCAATTATTCTTTGACGGACGACCTCTCCATCAATGCCAGTCATATCATCGCCATCTATGGCGATTACTTTATCTTCCGGCTGCAATCCAGCTTTTTCGGCGGGTGATCCTGGCATCGGGCTGATTATTGTAAGATAGTCGCCGGTGATATCAACCCAAGCGCCGATTCCTTCATATTCCTCGCCCTCCAGGGTCGCATTAGCACGTTCAAACATCTCAGGATCGAGATAAGAAGTATGCTGGTCTCCAAGAGAATCAAGCAGTCCCTTTATCGCTCCCCTCAACATAATATCCCTATCAACAGGCTGGTCGACATAATCAGCTTCGATCAAATTCCATGACTGCCAGAAGGGTTCAAATAGCTGCTCAAGTTCCTCAGGAGTTCCACCTTTTGAACCATCCCCGAATTCTTCGGAGATGGTTTCCATTTGCACTGCAGGGCGTGAAAACAGATCTGGGATCTCATCCACTGAAACGATTGTCCTCCCGGCAACAAAACCAGCAGAAAAAATGCCAGCCAGCATCAATAGTCCCACAAGGATTCCTGAAGTTATTATCAAGACCTTAAGTTTCATCAACTAGCTCCAGATTCTTACTTGCTTCAATAAATTTTTCGTAATAACAATTGTCCAGCTTTCAACTAAAACCAAAGTTTTTATAGAATTGTCGAAATGAAATTTTATTGTACTTTTATTACATAACGATTAGAGAAATGTAAATGTTCTGATAGAACAAAAATCTGAAAAGAATCCGGATTTCTGCGCAGAAAGGAGAAATATTCTGGATTACGTATCAAAAATCAGGTCAAAGAGGTTATTTGGATGAAGATACAATAAACGATTTTCAGAAATCCAACCTTTTTTGAATATAGGCTTCATAAGATACAGGATCGTTCACCTGTTCTACATATTCTTGTATCCGGGCGCTGTCCATTGGATATATTGGGTGGCACGAAGTCGGTAAAGCGCCATTAGGCGCATCTACCAGGCTATAAACCAACGGTCCGATGATATCGACCTGGTCTAAATGAGACACAAATTTTTCTGCAGTTATAATAACCTTATCAGAAGTTAGTACTAATTCTTCATCCACACATTTGTTTTTACCAATAACTGCATTTCCATCTTCATCAACCTCCAGCGAGTGGATAACAGCCACATCCGGTTTTATCGCAGGAAATGCAATCAGCTTTTCGCCGCTGTAAGGATCCGAGATTGTCTTAACATCCGGCCGAAGGTCAGGCAAATCCGTGCCCAACCAGCCTCTACCAGGCATAAAACCAACTCCAGCTATTTCTGCCGCGCAGTCCAAATGCCAGGCTTGCCTCAGTTTCTTCGATTATTTCAATCTCACCACGATTGGCGTAATAGGTAAACATAGGGGCCAATCCAAAAATTTCCATCCCGAAATAACATGCCCTTACTCGTGATACCATTCCAGCGCCTACCAGCAAATCGCTTTCAATCCCAGCAGCAAAAGACAATAAAGTTAAATCATTCGGTTCACCAGTCAGGTAATAACGTTCAATAAGTTTATAAACAAACGCCATTGGTCTTCGATATAATGTCATACCACCCAATGCCAGCATGCAGCCTGACCTGACATTCTCAACGCTTTTGGATAATTCTTCCAATATCGGCGCCATACTTAATCGTCAGTTTTCCCATTTGTTTCGTTGCGCAGCTTGGCTACAATCTCAGATAATTCCTTCAGTGCATTGTCTTCATCCTCCCAAGGGTTTCTAGCCTTTTTGAATGCATCTCTGAGTAAGCCAACCGTGCCGGATTTTTTCCCTTTTTTGTCCGACAGGGATGCATATATACCCAGATTAAAAAGTACCACCAGGAATAGAGTTATTCCAATCACAAAGAAAGCTTTTGTTTGGTCCATTGATTGCTAATTAATTTTTGTTCCAAGCAATTCTGTTTTACTATTCTTCAGCCTCGTTTGTGATTTTACCATTCCCATAATCCCGGAATTTTTCGCGGTAAAGCCAGCAGGTCAGGAATTTCGTAATCAATCATTGAATTTGATTCGCTTGATTCACCAATGAGTATCGTAGTCAGACCTAATTTATTAGCCGTTATGAGATTCCTTTCTAAATCATCAACCATTATACAATTCTTCTCGATAGGACTGCCTGCGATTGCCATCGCTTTCTGAAAAGCCTCCGGATTTGGTTTACAAACAAAATCTATCTTACGAATATCGATAATTCCTTTGAAGCAATCTGTCAAACCGAGTGCGGACATGACCCTAAATGCATGGTCGCTGTCTGCATTTGTAAATATCCAGCGGTTTGGAGGCAATCCCATCAGCAGTTCCCTCAACACAGGTTGTGGATTCAGATATTCTTCGAGAGGTAAGTCATGTACAAACGCGAGGTATTCATCAGCATTCACCTGATAGTGGGTTTGCAGCCCCCGTAATGTTGTCCCATACCTTCGGAAATAATCGCTGCGAAGTTCAGAAACAACTTCTTCCGGGATCCCGATCCGTTCCACCATATACTGGTTCATTCTCGCACCAATTACCTCCCATAATCCATTGTTATTCGGATATAGAGTCCCATCTAAGTCGAAGAAGAGAGTTTCAATTAACATTCAGCAATTATATCCATAAAGGAGAACCAGGTTGAGAGCATCTTGAGGTTATCCCGATTTTACCCACTTTCACATCAATATTTATTCACTTATAATATTTTTATGACCATCCGCATTCTATCTTCTCAAGTGGCTTCACAAATTGCCGCAGGCGAAGTGGTTGATCGACCGGCTTCTGTAGTAAAAGAACTCATCGAGAACGCTCTGGATGCCGGCGCTAATAAAATCACAATCAAAATCCAGAATGCTGGTCTACGTTTAATTGAAGTCAATGATAATGGTATCGGGATAAAATCCGAAGAACTACATCTCGCAGTTCAACGGCATGCAACCAGTAAACTGGAAAAACCTCAAGATCTAGAACGTATCACCACACTGGGATTTCGCGGTGAAGCTCTGGCATCGATCGGTTCAATCTCCAGGTTAAGGATAAAATCACATACTGTTGATTCAGCGAATGCTGCCGAGATCATTGTTGAGGGAGGAGAGCAAACAAAAGTGAAACCAACCGGCGCCCCTCCCGGCACTACGGTAAGCGTTGAAAACCTGTTCTATAACGTTCCAGCCCGGTTGAAATTTTTGAAACACGAAAGGACTGAAAAAAGGCACATTAACTTGATTGTCTACCGGTATGCAATTTCGTTTCCTGAAATTCAATTCTCACTTCAACATGATGGAAGGGAATTTTTCCAAACAAGCGGCAACGGAAACCTCAGGGAGATAATTGCCCTGATCCATGATCCGGCGACCGGTCGCTCACTTCTCGAAATTGAATCAGAATACGAACAATTAACGGTGAGAGGTTTTACGAGCCCGCCGCAGTTGACCAGATCGAACCGTGGGGACATTACCTTTTATGTAAATCGCCGTCCGGTTCAAGACCCTTCACTAACAAGCGCATTACTAAAAGCCTATCACACATTGCTGATGACTAAACGATACCCGGTCTCATACGTTTTTATTGATCTGCCCCACAACCAGGTCGATGTAAACGTCCATCCAACAAAATCCGAAGTAAGATTTAAAAACACAAACAGAATCTTCAGCTCGGTTCAAAATTCTGTCCGCAAAGCACTGCTTGCTCATGGTCAAATACCGCATTTGAATCAACAAATGGAGTGGCCTGCAATCTCCAGTTTCAATCATCCAATTATGTTTGACAATCGTTCTTCTGGTTGGTCTGGTAATCAAGCCGAAGAGATTGAATCAGGGTCTCAGTTGATAGCACGAGGTGATAACCCCGAAGGAGAGAGGGAAATTCCCGCTCAAATTGGAATGAACCAATCACGGGTTCCGTTATTGAGGCCTATCGGTCAGGTAGCCTCAGCTTACCTGGTTGCAGAAGGTCCCGATGGTCTATATCTCATTGACCAGCATGCAGCCCATGAACGAATTCTTTTTGAAAGGTTATCAGTACAAAAAGATATGAATTTAATTTCTCAAGCTTTACTCCAACCAGAGAGTGTCCAATTCTCACCCGACCAGGCAGAAATTCTCGAGAATCAGATCGAAATCATATCCAATCTGGGTTTCCAGGTAGAAAAATTTGGAAAAAACACTTTTCTTCTCAGATCGATACCGGCGATCCTCTCAAAATTTGAGCCAGTTGAAACCCTTAGAATAATAGTTGATGAGTTTGAGGAGGATGAAACTCCCCTCGAATCAGAAATTGAATCAATGATCATTGCAAGAATTTGTAAACGTGCAGCCATACGGGCAGGGCAGATCCTTACCCACGAGGAACAGAGCGCTCTGATTAATGATCTAGAATCCTGTAAGGCGCCTCGTACCTGCCCACACGGACGGCCAACAATGGTTCATTTATCGGTAGATCTTCTCGAAAGACAGTTTGGACGTAGAGGTCCACGATAATTGATTCATTCATTGTGGACATGAAACATACTAAATCCGGAGGGTAACCATGCCAATCTATCTCCTGGACGAAAGTCTGATGATTAATGTATTTTATGAACAGAAGGATTGTGATTTTCCCGATAATATTTGTCTGTCAATTACTGAAGATTGTCCTGTAGAAGAAAAAGTGTTCAAGGCAGAGCAATCAAACCTTTATCTCACCTCAAACCAGGCGCGCCAGCTAGCAAGTGCCTTAAATCAGGCAGCCCTTCTCAGTGAAAAGGTATGCGCAGATTAAATCTAGAATGATACACAACTTATAAGGAACACTTAATTTTGATTGGCATCTGGCTCGAAAATAAAAATTTGTCGGTAAGAACTGATTTGTAAATACCGATTCCGCAAGAGGATGAAGTATTAATAAAAGTAAGACTTGCAGGTATCTGTTCAACTGACCTAGAAATGGTGCGTGGCTATTATCCTTTTAGCGGAATTTTGGGACACGAATTTGTAGGAGAGGTCAAAAGTGCCTCTGGCAATTCACACCTTGAGGGCCGGAGGGTCGTTGGAGAAATCAATCTGGTTTGCGGATTTTGTGAATCATGCTTGTCCGGTCGCAGCCATCATTGTGAAAACCGGACTGTTTTAGGCATCCTTAATAAAAACGGTGTTTTTGCAGAATACGTGACTTTGCCCTCAGGTAACATTCACATTATCCCGGATTCCATTTACGATGAAAAAGCTGTTTTTACGGAACCGATAGCAGCAGCATTGAATATACTGGAACAAATTAAAATCAGACCAGATGACAGAGTGCTTATAATAGGCGCAGGACGACTGGGTCAATTAATTGCGCGAGTGATTTCACTTACCGGGTGTAATTTAGAAATTATTACTCGCCACTCTATTCAGGAAATCCTCCTGGAGTCCGAACAAATCCAATGTATATCTGAGATCGATATAAAATCCAATTCCTGGGATATAGTAATAGAAGCCACAGGATCACCTTCCGGATTCCAACTAGCAAAAAAAGCAGTCAGACCTTTGGGGACAGTTGTATTAAAAAGCATCTATGAGGGAAAACAAGAAATCGATTTTTCAGAGATAGTTGTCGATGAAATAACGCTGCTTGGATCGCGCTGCGGCCCATTCAAACCAGCGCTGCAACTGGTGAAAATGGGAATGAATAATCCGAACCTCTAATTTCTGAGCGTTTCCCTATTACGGATGGCTTGAAGGCTTTTGAAAAGGCTGCCCAACCGGGCGTCTTTAAAGTAATTCTCGATCCAGCTATTTAATTCCGGATTTATCTCTACGAATGTGCTGGACAATTTGTGGAATTACACTGGCGACATCATCATTGATCACAATTTCTGCATGCATATCGAGATGTGTCGCTGACCTGTTGATAATTATTAATTTTGCATTATTATCAAGAGCCTGCAGTGGTAAACCCGCCACTGGATATACCTCCAGAGACGATCCAGCAATAATCATTGCGTCACAACACGATGATGCATAAGCAGCTTTCATCCAAACTTTTGTCGGTAGCTGCTCCCCAATCAAGATTAAGTCGGGTTTTAAAACACTCCCGCAACTTCGACAATAAGGAATATTTCCTGCATTTAAAAATGAACGCATAAAGCCTGTAGATTCAAAAGTCTCAAAACAAGCTGTGCATGTAAAACTCTTCCACGAACCATGAACTTCGAGTACTTTTTGTGACCCAGCCCGTTGGTGCAGACCGTCAATATTCTGGGTGATAATCGCCTCAATACTTCCATTCCTCTCTAAATCCGCCAGGCTCAGGTGAGCCGGGTTAGGTTTGGCTTCACTGATTTTTTGGGCCAGGGGTCGTATCCATTTATAGAATTTTTCTGGATTCTGGCGAAAAGAGATTAATGAGGCAACCTCAAATGGGTCAAATTCAGTCCATAAGCCACATTCTTTCGACCGAAAATCGGGAATATCTGAAGGAGTCGATATCCCTGCACCTGTAAGCACAACGGTATTCTCGCTGGCGCGTATGATCTCGGCTGCGGTTTGAATTTCGGAAAGGAATTTTATCTCAATGGCATTCATATCGTATCCAGCAAAATAGAAATCTTGCTGACATTGAAATTATAATATCACTCACTATGTTAGAGCTGATCGCCAGCATTCTAAAAAAGCACTGCCTGGTAAAACCTGATGATCCACTTTTAGTTGCAGTTTCGGGCGGGGTGGATAGTTTGTGCCTTCTTGATATCCTCGACCGGCTAAATTTCAATATCATTATCGCCCATTTTGACCATTCATTACGGATCGAATCAGCACAAGAAGCTGAGAAAGTCAGGTTGACCTCTGAGAAAAGGAATAGAGAATTCGTTTTGGGAAAGCGAGATGTAGCCAAGTATGCCGATCAAAAAAAATTAACAATAGAAGAGGCATCCCGGCATGCCCGTTACCGCTTCCTGATTGAGCAGGCGAAAATTTACAACACTGTCGCAATCGCAGTCGGTCATAATGCCGATGATCAGGTTGAAACCATTTTAATGCACTTGCTGCGCGGCTCTGGAATGGATGGACTTAAAGGCATGTCCTACAGGAGTCTGCCGAATGAATGGAGCCAGGATATCGCAATCGTTAGACCCCTGCTGGGTATTTGGCGAGAGCAATTGGATGAGTATACTAAGGAAAATAACCTGCAACCATCTTTGGACCCGAGTAATACTGACAGAAAATTATTCCGCAATCGTCTCCGCCATGAATTGATTCCATATCTGCAGGATTACAATCCAGGTATTAAAAAATTGATCACCCAGTTAGGGGACACAGTTCGGGAGGATCTCCATACCATTGAAAAAATTGTCGACACAGCCTGGGACGAGAGCATCTCGGAACGCGGTCCCGGATATATTGCCTTCAATTATGAACTGTTTACACAAAAACCACCTGGCATCCAAAGACGGTTGATCCGGAGAGCAATTCAATTATTACGCCCGAAATTGAGAGACATTGACTTCAGGACGGTTTCGAAAGCAGTTGATTTTACAGGCTCACCAACCAGCAGCGGAAAAATTGACCTGCAATCCGGGATTTTTATATCAATTGAATTAAACAATCTCTGGCTTTTCGACCAATCCTCAAAACTGCCAGCTTATGAATGGCCTCAATTGGAAGATAATAGTGAACACAAACTGACAATCCCGGGGTTCATTTTATTACCCAATCACTGGCTATTTGAAATTGTTGAATCAGATATTCCCGGCGAATTTCACAAATTAGAAAAATATAAAAAGGATTTATATAATATCAGTCTCGATAAGGATAAATTGACCATACCTCTGATCGTCCGATCCAGAAAACCGGGTGATTTCATCAGACCGGTTGGATTGTCCGGGCATAAAGTAAAATTATCAGATTTATTTATTAACAACAAAATCCCTGTACGATTGCGTAAAAATTGGCCGATTGTCTGCAAAGGGGAGCATGTTGTGTGGGTGCCTGGATTACATCTTTCTTACGATTACCAGGTATCTGAGAATACCCATAAGGTCGTCCAGATATCTGTTTCAAGGAAAATCAGGAATTAAGACTTAGATTTCCAACATTATCCATTCAGTTTAAAAATTCAAGTCTTTCATTACAATACCAGGCTACTCATTTAGATAAAAAAACCCCAGGGCAAAAACAAACCCTGGGGTTCTTTTGAGATGCTTGTTTATATTTAGAATAATCCGAGCACTTTCCCTGTTTCGAGATCCAGATCCACATCATAATAAACTGGCCGGGTTGGTAATCCAGGCATAGTGCTCATTTCTCCCAGGAACGGATAGAGAAATCCTGCGCCTACTGAAGCGCGTATGTCTCTTATCGGCACCACAAATCCTTTCGGGACGCCTTTTAAAGCTGGGTCATGGCTCAGACAAAGGTGTGTTTTAGCCATGCACATCGGAAGTTCATCGAAACCAAGTTTTGTATAAAGCTCAATCTTCTTCTCCGCTTCCGGTTCAAATAACACTCCATCTGCTCCATAAATCTCTTTGCAGATGATTTCGATCTTTTCTTTGATCGATGTGCCCTTTAATGGATACAGAAATTCGAAATTGCTGGGTTTTTCACATGCCGCTACTACAGCTTCACCTAGAGCGACAGCGCCAGCACCGCCTTCCATCCAGTGCCGAGAAATCACTGCATCCTCAGCTCCCGCATCAGCAGCAGCCTGGCGTACAAGTTCTACTTCCGCCTCTGTGTCCGCTGCAAATGAATTAACTGCCACCACAACCGGTATACCGAAACGAAGCGCATTCTTGATATGAACTTTCATATTTCCCAAACCAGCTTCCAGTAATTCCAGGTTCTCCTCCGTATAGGCAGGATCCAATGGCTGGCCAGCTCTAACAGTCGGACCACCACCGTGCATCTTGAGCGCCCTAACAGTAGCAACCAGAACCACACAATCCGGTATCAGTCCTGAATACCGGCATTTGATATTGAAGAATTTCTCCATCCCGATATCCGCACCAAATCCAGACTCCGTGACCACGTAATCCGCCAGTTTGAGCGCAATCCTATCGGCGATTATTGAGCTGTTTCCATGGGCGATATTCGCAAACGGTCCTGCATGCACAAAAGCAGGAGTGCCTTCAAGGGTCTGCATCAATGTCGGTTTGATGGCATCTTTCATCAACACAGTCATTGCACCCGCACAGCCGATATCTTCGGCAGTGACAGCCTCACCCTTGCTGTTGGTTCCAATAACGATCCGCCCGAAATCGCTCACGCATATCCGCCAGATCGGTTGTGAGCGCAAGTATTGCCATGATCTCACTGGCTACCGTGATGTCAAATCCAGTTTCACGTATGAAGCCTGCTTCTTTTGGTCCCTGACCGATGGTGATCCATCGCAACATTCGATCGTTGGTGTCAACAACTCTGCGCCAGGTTATGGTGCAATGGATCGATATCCAGGCGGGCTAAATCGGCTGATTTCCTCCGGTGTTAAATCATTGGGATCGGTCTTATTAATCCCAATTTCTTCAGCCGTTTGAACATCGATGGAGCAAACTCGCGGTTACCTTGCTTATCTGACGGGCAGAGTCGTCCTGAAGAGAGCTTCATCTGACTGGCTGGATTCATGGAACATCCGTGCATCAATTGCAGCCGCTAAGAAGATTATTGGCTGCGGTAATTGCATGTAAATCGCCGGTTAGATGCAGATTAAAATCTTCCATTGGGATCACCTGGCTGTACCCGCCACCGGCTGCACCGCCCTTGATTCCAAACGTTGGTCCCTGGCTTGGCTGCCGGATACAGGTGAAAACTCGTTTACCCAGGTGGGCGCCCAGAGCCTGGCTTAATCCAACCATTGTGGTGCTCTTTCCCTCACCCAGCGGAGTTGGAGTTATGGCTGTGACATCGATATATTTTCCATCCGGAACATCCTTCAACCTGTCCAGTATATCCAGGCGAACTTTGGCTTTGTAATCGCCGTAAAGCTCCATTTCCTCACCGAGTAAACCCAGCTCATCAGCTACCTGAGATATCTTCTTCGGTTTTGCTTCTTGGGCAATCTCGATATCAGACGGAACTGGAAATCGTACTTTGAGGGGATTAGGCTGTGAATTTTCGTAAACCGGGAAATTTTTTTTCTTCATTCATGTTTGTTGCCCTCTCCTTTTTCATATTCTGGTTGGGTAGATAACAGCCCAATTGTGACAGGTTTCACTTAAATTTACAATGGACGCATATCCTGTCTGTATTAAGTAAAGTGTCACAATTTAGTTTTTTAAACTGAACTTAAGAATGCTTTTTTAAGCCTGGTGAGGCATTAAACATACAAAATCATAAGGTTCTAACAACAAATCAACCGATGAAATAATTTCACCAGAGCCAAGATTAATAAACCTGGTGCTGAATCCAAACAATCTGAGAAAATTTCCGCTGATGGTCTGTTTCTCTTCGCTGAAATTACACAATACGATCCCCCTTATATTTTGATAAACTCGCAAATATCCCAGGATATGGTCGCTGCCGGTGTTCAGGATCTCAATTTTATTTCCGGCAAAAACGTTGTTATTCTTACGCATATCTATCAATTTCCTTATTCCATTAAAGACTCGCCCCTCTATTGTGTTCGTGTCTCGTCTCTTTTCTGCTTTATTCCAGTCAAAAAAAGGCCTATGCACCCAGCGGTTATCCTGAGATTTTGAATCATCCAATCTGAAACTGTAATCATTTACTGTAGCTATTTCATCACCAAAATAAATTAAAGGAATACCCCCTGCAGTCATGATTATTCCATGAAGGAGCAGAATTCTTTTAATTGCCAGGTCAGTCTCCTTTTCTGAATTCTGCTGTAAGGCCTTCTCCAATCCCGCCAGCGATGCACAGGTCCCGGATATGCGCGCATCCCCAGTACTGGGATTGATCTGGAATAATAATCCCAACCCAAAACTTCCAGGGAATTGACCTGAATAAAATTGGTTTAGGAATTCTCTGTGATCAATTGCATTTATACCCAATTTTTGTGCATCCTCATCAGAAAAAGTCCAGCCAATATCATCATGTGAACGGGCATAATTCACCCAGGCACAACCATCACCGATTTGAAACCTTTCGATGAGTGCCTGGCGCAGCAATTTCACCTCCCTTGTTGCCAGAGAATTCCATAGCAACGCCATAAGTAAAGGGTTATAAGATATCTGGCACTCATCAACTGAAATATATTTGATGACTTCATCCGGATGGACGATTGCCTCAGATTTAAATAACAATGCTGGAGCTGATATTCGAGCAGCAGCATTAAATGCCTGAATAAGCATATGCGCTTCTGGCAGGTTTTCACAATCGGTTCCCAATTTTTTCCAAATGAAAGCCACCGCATCCAAACGCAAGATTTCTACACCCACATTTGCAAGATACAGCATCTCTTCCAACATGCAGTTAAAAACAACCGGATTTTCATAATTCAGATCCCACTGGTAAGACTGGAAGGTCGTCCAGACCCATTTACCCAATTTTTCAACATATGTAAATGAACCAGTTCTGATTCCATTGCGCTTTTCGTCGGGAAAAATTTCCCTCAAATGGCGCTCGTAAGCATCAGGCAACTTACGATCAGGGAACATACGGTAGAACTCCTGAAAATTGGTATTCCCTTTTTTGGCTTGATTTGCCCAACTATGGTCTTCAGAGGTGTGGTTAAAAACAAAATCAAGAACAAGGCTTATCCCAGATCGACGCAATTCCTTTGCCAGATCTGCCAGTTCTTCTGTTGTGCCTAATTCTGGGTTTATTTCCCTGTAACTGCTGACAGCATACCCCCCATCATTCTCACCTGGCGGAGTTCTAAAGACAGGCATTAAATGGAGATACGTTATCCCTAATTCCATGAAGTAAGGTGTTTTATCCTTTATCCCCGCCAGGCTCCCAGCAAACAGGTCAACATAACATACCCCTCCAACCATTGATTGGGATTGAAACCATAAGGGTTCCTGCTCGCGTTGGGTATCTAATTTTTTCAGATCATCAGGTCGGTCAATCCACATACCAGCAAGCTTATCCAGCAGGTCTTCCAGATGATAATAATAATCATGTCGATGACCATACAAATGATAATAAATTTCAAATAATCTTGGGTAATAAGCCTGAATCCTTCTCTCGAATGTACTCCAATCGTTTAATTGAACTTCTTCACCCCATTGAAAGCGGTTCTGAACACGCGGGAGCAAACGGTTTAGCGATTCAGAAATATAGCGGTCCAGTTGGTCCATTTATTCCATCTCTCAGAAGTGCGCGAATTTTATTCGCATTGTTAAAATAGAAATCCTTTGGGTTTTAAATAATTTTATAGCTTCCCCAATAACACTAAGGTAATTTCAGCCACCTGTATTCATAAGGCTCGATGAAATCCGGTATCTTTACTGCTTCCCTATCCCCTCGCATTACATCTGAGAAAAGGTCCTGAACAGGAGATTGGATTCTCTCCTGCAAAATTTCCAAATTAATTGATACCCCAGATAAATTATTGATGACAAGAACTCTGGAACTTTTATAAGTTCTTGTATAAACTGCAACGGCATCATTCCCTGTATCTAACCAGTTAATATCTCCCCATCCGAATACATCATTATTTTTCCGGATGCGGATCATTTTTTTAACTTTATTAAGCAATGAATCCGGGTCTCCCCTCTGCAAAGCAACATTCACTTCTCGAAATGAATACCTTTCGTTTTGAATTACTGGAGAATATAATTTTTTGGAATCGGCGCTTGAAAAACCTGCATTTTTACTCCCATCCCACTGCATCGGGGTTCTAACACCATTCCTGTCGGGCATCCAAATATCATCACCCATACCGATTTCATCACCATAATAAATCACCGGAGAACCTGGTAGACTGAATAGGATTGAATAAGCCAGCTCAATTTTCCGCTGATCTCCATCCAGCAACGGCGCCAATCTGCGGCGGATGCCGAGATTTAATCTCATTCTGTCTTCCGGCGCGTACTGCTCCCACATCCAATCTCTTTCATCTTCAGTTACCATCTCTAAAGTAAGCTCGTCATGGTTCCTCAGGAAAGTGCACCACTGGCAGTTTTCAGGAATCTCCGGTGTTCTTTCAAGGATATTCACAATCGGTAATCTGCTTGCTTTTTTCAACGACATGAAAACTCTAGGCATCAGCGGGAAGTGAAATCCCATATGGAATTCATCACCAGCCCCAAAATATTCCCGGACATCTTCAGGCCACTGGTTTGCTTCACATAATAGCACCCTGTCATGGAATTCAAGATCAATGAATCTTCGGATGTCCTTTAAATATTCATGCGTTTCAGGCAAATTTTCACAATTGGTCCCATCCTTCTCAAAAAGATAAGGAACGGCATCCGCCCGGAAACCATCAACACCTAACGCAAGCCAGTATTTAATAATATTCAATATTTCCTGTTTCACTGCTTGATTTTCGTAATTCAAATCTGGCTGTGTGGAATAGAACCTGTGCCAGAAAAATTTTCCTGCCGCTTCATCCCATGCCCAGTTAGAATCTTCCGTATCCAGAAATATTACGCGGGCACCTTCATATTTCTTGTCTGTATCGCTCCAGACATAATAGTCGTGATATTGTGAATCAGATTCCTTTCTTGCCATTTGAAACCATGCATGCTGGTCGGACGTATGGTTCAGTACCAGGTCAGTGATCAACCTCATACCCCGCTTATGTACCTCCTGAAGTAATTGTTTAAAATCCTCCAGGGTTCCATACTCCGTTAAAATCCCATAAAAATCTGCAATGTCATATCCATCATCCTTAAGCGGTGAGGGGTACACAGGCAATAACCAGATACAATCCACCCCTAATTCTTTAATATAGTCCAACCGACTGATTAAGCCTGTCAGATCGCCATGCCCGTCCCCACTACTATCAGCATAAGCGCGGACGTAGACCTCATAAAATACTGCATTCTTATACCAAAGCGGTTCAGAAGGTTTTGTGTTCATCATTGGGGTTGTATTAAATTGTAATTATTTTAAATGGATAATGCATTTTCCTCGGCGATCTTGCTATACCATAGCCCACTCTGTTTGGGTATTCTAGCCAGTGATTTCCTATCTACACGCACAAGACCAAATTTTTTACTGTATCCATACGCCCACTCAAAATTATCCAGCAGGCTCCAGGCAAAATAACCGCGAACGTCTGCGCCAGCCTGAATCGCGTCATATGCTGCCTGGATGTGGGCGCGTAAAAAATTAATTCTGCCAGGGTCATTCACAAACCCTTTTTCATCAGGCTCATCTCTTAGCGCACATCCGTTTTCGGTCACAAACAACACCGGGTTTCCAAATCTATTCTTAATATCCATCAAAACAGAGGATAAACCAGAAGGATCAATACCCCAATCCATCTCTGTTATCCCCCAGCCCGGTGCGGGATTAGGAACCAATTTCGCTTTCAAATGTGAGCCAGAAACACTGTGGGAGACAGTAAAGGATTTATAGTAATTAAGACCGATAAAATCCACTGAACCCTTGATTGTTTCCAGGTCCCCATCCTGAATGCTGGGTTTTTGAGGTCCAAGCCAATCGAACAACGACTCTGGGTACTCCCCATTAAATAACGGGGAAAGAAATAGATCAGCGCTTTCTGAATATAATCTCTGGCAGGCTGCCACATCTCCTTCACAATCACTTGCGGGTACATATTTGTCTATATTGAGTACAATACCAATTTGCCCTTTGAAGCCGCTCTCTTTATAAAGCTTTACAGTTAGTGCATGGGACAGCAGCAGGTGGTGAACCGTTTGATAAGCCTGGGTAAAATCGCGAATTCCCGGAGCATGTTCACCAGTACCATACCCCAGAAAGGCGATCACCCATGGTTCGCAGTGGGTCGACCAGAGGGTTATCCGGTCTCCAAGCTTCTCAAAAACAACCTTAGCATATTCGACAAACCAGTCAATCATTTTTCGATTCGGCCAGCCGCCTTTATCCTGCAGAACCTGAGGGAAATCCCAGTGGTTGAGAGTACAAACCGGGGTTATACCCGCATGCAACAATCTGTCCAGCAACCGTTCATAAAAATCAAGCCCCTTTGGATTTATCTGATCGGTACCTGAAGGCATTATCCTTGGCCAGGACAGAGTAAAACTGTATGAATTTAATCCCAGGGTTTTCATAAGTTCTACATCCTGCGGCATCCGGTGATAATGATCGCAGGCTGTATCTCCTGTATCTCCATTTTCGATGTTATAGGGCTGGTGAGAGAAATTGTCCCAGATGCTTTCCCCTCTTCCATCCTCATTCCAGGCGCCTTCTATCTGGTAGGATGACGTCGCTGTACCCCACAGGAATCCATCCGGAAATATTAATTTATTCATAAGCTATCCATCTCATATTGCATACCAAATTAATAAAAAAAGTTAAATGAAAGCTATTTAAATTGGGAAAAGCCAAATCGAAAATTCTTCAGCCTGTATATGCGCGGACCAGTAGATTCCAATTATTAACTAATATTACTCAAGGAAAAAAATACAGGTTAACCTTTAACCGAACCAGCGAGCAGTCCGCGCACAAAGTAGCGCTGCAATGCAAAGAAAATTACCATCGGCAATAACATAGTTACAAATGCTCCGGCGGTCAGCAAATGCCAGGCGTTTCCAAATGTGCCGGTAAGGTCTGCCAATCTCTGGGTGACGACCTTAAAGTTAGGATCAACACCCAGGAAAACCAATGCTACTAGGTAATCATTCCAAACCCATAAGAACTGAAATATCGCAAATGAGGCTAACGCTGGAACAGATAAAGGCAGGACCAATTTGGTGAACACCGTAAAGTGTGAAGCGCCGTCAATAAACGCCGATTCCATGGTCTCGCGTGGCAGCGTGCTGATGTAATTAAAAAGCAAGTAAGTAGCTAACGCAAGACCAAAACCGGTGTGTGCCAGCCAAACCGCAAGGAATGTCCCGTTTAACCCGATTTTATTGTAGTCGCTCAGGATAGGAACCAGCGCAATCTGAAGGGGTACAACTAACAACCCCACCACCATAATAAATGATACCCGCCTTGCAGGAAAATTCATCCACGCAAAACCATAGGCAGCAAATGAAGCGATTAAAATCGGAATGACTGTCGAAGGAATCGTCACAGCCAGGCTGTTTAGAAATGCCTGAGACATGTCCTGACCCGGAACAGTTTCTGTGGTCCCATCTGGCCTGGTAACTTCAAATGAAGAGCCAAATATGACCTGCCGATAGTTGTCCAGTGTAAAATCCCAATTCACTGTCCAGACCTGTTTTTGGACTTCGATCCTTCCCAGACGTTTGTTGCCCACCCAGGTCACGCGTGTATCTCCATCAGGCGATTCGATCCCTTCTCTCAGTTCTTCAAATGTTCCGCTTACTTGCTCTACCTCCATCACGCTATCTGGATCCAGGCCCATTTCTTTGGGATCAACAACTGCAACAGTTTCCCATTCCCTGTGTGGAAAAATGGTCCACCATCCAGAGGTCTGAATGTCAAAACGCGTCCGAAAAGAAGATACAAGCAAGCCAATGGTTGGAATGCTCCAGATCAAAACCAGTACAATTAAAGAAATGTTGACTATTACGATTGCTGTTCGAGTTTGACCACCCATCTTAAAACGCCTCCGTTTCTCTGAACTGCCGAAGATTGTAGATCATCACGGGTATAACCGTGATAAGCAGGATAACGGCAATTGCAGATCCAAATCCAGAATTTCTGGCGGTAAACGACTGTCGGTAAAACTGGGTTGCGATCACATGGGTCCCAAACTGCCCACCGGTCATAACCCAGACCACATCGAATATCTTTAAGGTGAATATCACAATCGTCGTCCAGACAGTGATAATTGTCCCCATGATATATGGGATCATTATCCGGAAAAAGATCTGTATCTCGCTTGCGCCATCCACCCGGGCTGCTTCAATTATCTCTTCCGGGATGCCTTTCAAAGCTGCTGAGAAAAGAACCATCGAGAATCCTGTCTGCAGCCAGATTACAATTAAGATCAGGAAGAGATTGTTCCATGGCGCGATGGCAACCCACTTATCCCAGGGATGCGGGCTGCCGCCTAATGCAACCACAATCGCATTCAATAAACCAATTTGGGGTGCACTCTCCGGGCGGACTTCGTAAATAAAATTCCAGATCACGCTGGCACCCACAAATGAGATTGCCATTGGCAAGAATATCAATGATTTTGAAATCCGCTCAAACTTGCTTCTGTCAGCCAGCCATGCAACCAGTAGTCCCATCACAACAGACAACGTGCTGCCAAATACAATCCACATCAAATTATTGCGGATTGCCTCCTGCAGCAATCGCTCCGAAAATATTGCCAGGTAATTCCCAAGCCCGACAAAAGATGGGCTTTGTACCGCATCCAACCACGTCCAGGGGGCAAAAACGGAAAATCCTTCCGGAAAACCGTCTCTGTCAAACAGGCTAAGCCAGAACGTACGGTAAACAGGCACGGTGAGGTACCATAACAGAATAGCGAGAGCCGGTCCTACAAATACAAAAGGCTGCAAGCGAAGAGTCCACTCATCCGGCAGTCTCTCAACAATTCCATTAAAAACCCAGTAAAGCGCGGCGATTCCGCCAACCCCCCAGATAATTGCTACGACAGTGATTACCCACCTGGGAGCATCGCTGTCCCGTAAAAAGATAAATCCAGCATAAATCGCCAGAAAAGCAATTAAAGGAATGATGACAGCCAGAAATATCCGCCCTGCCCATGCGATAATTCTGCCGACAAAACCAATTTCACGATCATCAACCGCTTCGAATTGTGCCATGTCGGTTCTCCTTGGTAAGAAAAATAAATGTCAGATAAATCCGAATAAGAATTATTTACCTGTTTTTCTGATTACTTCACACCAGGTTTAAATCTAAAATTTTTGATTTATCCGATGGTAATAGCCACATTTGATTAACAGCCATTTATACTGATCAGAAAAATCATCTGATAAATCGATCTCAACGGTTATTTTTAGTTGTAATCTGTTGGTTTTGGTCCTGGGGTGCTTTCTAAAAAGCAATTCAAGAAAGCACCCCACATCTTATCAAAAGCAGATAAGGTTAGTGATTGATATTACTCGCCGATATTCTCAAGGGTGATGCCCTGGGCTTCAACCAGCAATCGGACGCCGTCGAAGTTCTCATCAAAGATCGGCCCGGCAGCGGTCCAGTCATAGAAGTTTTCATTGCAAAGCGATTCGGCGCACAGGTCCGTGCCTATAAAGGCGATGACCCCGTCCAGGATGATCTGCTTGAGCTCTTCGGGGAATTCGGGTCCGAAGGACATGGTGTCATTGGGGATCTCATCCGTCAGACCCAGAATGCGGACTTTCTGGACAATATCCGGGGCTTCCTCTGTGAGGGTTGAGCGGGCATCCAATACCCGATAGCCGCCGCAGTAAAGCTTACCCTCTTCGTCGGGAGCACATTCTGCAATCAGTTCGTCCGGAATATCAGGCGACATATCCGTTGACCAGGTGCCCTCGCCTTCCGGCAGCAGCGGCGGGCTGAAGTAGGTGGTGGCGAAGTCGACCTCACCGTTGTAAACAGCCCGGGCTGCTTCGGTGTGGCCGCCGGCTTCAACCTGTTCTCCTACTGTTATGCCCAATTCATCGAATAAGGCTGACGGGAAGAGGAAACCGGAGGTGGAAGCTGAATCCGGGAATGCCCATGAAGCACCCTCCAGATCTTCCACAGTTTCAAATTCGCTGTCGCGGGAGACCAGGAACTGCGCCCAGTAAACATTCCAGCCGTAGCGCTCAGCTGCGAGTCCCGGCTCGACGCCGCACAGGTCGTTGGCGAGCACATAGCCAAAGGCGGGGATGAAACCGATAGTATTATCGGGTGAGGCGCACATCTCTTCGATGGTGGCTGCGTAGGAAGCGGGCACGCTGACCTCAAAGAACAGGCCGGTCGCATCGTTGAGACCCTGCTCGATCAAATCGCCAGATTCGATCATGAAGTTGGTGTCCACGGAGGGCACGAACAGCACTTTGATCGGATTGGCCTCCGATCCCAATTCAGTAGCTGAAGGGGCTTGCGCTTCTCCTTCAACGCCCGCGGGCCAGGAAGCATCTATTTCAGCCAGAGCAGTATCAAGATCTGATAGCCCGCTGACATAATCCGTCATACCGGTCCAGAACGAACCCGAGCCAACCTCACCGGGCATCAAGTCTGAAGCATCAAATCGGAAGCTGGTAGCTTCACCAACCAGTTCAGCAATACCGCGCTCGATATCAACACCATACATATCAGGTGTTGCGGTCAGGTGGGCAGCTAATGCGCCGCCGTTCGACAACCACCCGCTTGCGGATTCTGGAGTGGTGAAAAATTCCATCAATGCCCGAACTTCCGGTCGATCGTTGAACATGACCATGACATCACCGGCAACAAGGAAGGGTTTCCCAAATTCGTCACTCACTGGTGGGAAGTAGAAGAAACCATAGTCAACACCAGCTTCTGTACCTTCGGGGAAGAATCCGGTGATGAAGTTACCCTGTTTGTGCATCCAGCACTTGGGCGGGTCTTCAAACATCGGTACCGGTGCATCACCAAAGTATGTTGATACGATAGCATCTGTACCACCATAAACATAATCCGGATTAAGCCACATCTCACTCCAGGTCTCGATGGCGTTCTTTACTTCAGGGGATGAGAAAGGCAGTTCACCCAGAACCCATTTGTCATAATTTTCCAGTGAGGTGGTTCGCAGCATGGTCTCCTCTGTCCAGTCGGTTGCTGGCCAGCCGGTAGCAGCTTGCGACTCAATGCCAATACACCAGGCTGTATCACCGTCATCAGCGATCTGCTGGGTCAGCGCCAATAGGTCATCCCAGGTCTCGGGTATAGCGTAGCCGGCGGCATCCCAAGCTTTTTTTGGATACCAAACCAGACTTTTACCATTAAAACGGTGCCACAAACCTGCGGTCATTGGTTCGCCATCTGGACCAGCCATGGTGCCCATGTCAAGCCAGCTCTGGTTGTACTGCTGCTCAAGCCAATCCTGAGGAATGAACTCATTAAGATCGACCAGATGTCCCTGGCGCGCAAAGCTGGCAACTTTACCTGGCTGCGGGAAATCAGCGATATCAGGAGGATCGCCCGCATCTACTGAAATAGAAATTCGGGCTTCAAATTCCTTATCGCCGATGTAATTAACCTTAATCCCGGTGGCATCCTCAAACGCCGCCACAGATTCAAAAAATCTCTGATCATCAGGATCAGTGAACGGTCCATCCACAGTAACCTCAGTCCCTGAAAAATCTCCTGCCACTGCTTGCTCCAGGTAACCGCCAGGTATCATCGGGACATCGAATTCTGGCATTGCCTCTTCCTCTTCCATCTCCTCTTCAGGCTCGGCTGGCTCCTCAGCAACAGGTTCTTCCGGGGCTGGGGCTTCCGTTGCTGCCGGCTGGCAGGCGCTGATGATAAATGCAAAGATTACAAATATCGCCAGCATCGACCATAGGGCTTTGTTTATGTTCATTTAATCTTCTCCTTTTCTGAGTTTTTTATTGGCCCTTGTTTTGAGATTGATTATATTTTCCTTTTTCGAATATCCACCTCCTTTTGCTTATTGATTTAAATCGATCCAGTTTCGAACAAACTAACATCGATTATCGCTTATCTTATCCATTCGACCCACATGAGGAGCGGATAAGGAGTTCAGTATCTAAAAGCAATCGCCGGTTGACTGGTTGTTCCCCATCAAGCTGGCGTATCAGGATTTCGCATGCTTCACGCGCTAAATTTATTGCCGGAACACGGACTGTTGTTAATGGTGGGTCAAGATGTCTGGCGATTGGTAGATCATCAAATCCAACCAGTGCGAGGTCATCTGGCACCCGCAAACCATTTTCACACAATGCCGCTTTTGCGCCTAAAGCAAGCGTATCGCTTGCTACAAATGCACCAGTAAATTGTATTCCTGTCTCAAGTATGTTCCTCATCGCCTGATATCCACTTTCAACAGTGAAATCCCCATACCGGACTAGTTCTTCATTATATCCTAATCCAGATTCTTCAGAGCGGATCTGTAACCAGACAACCTGTCGAAAGCAGCAGGGTGTGAAAGTGATGCATTTGTTATACAGATAATTTTCTCGTGCCCCAATTCAACCAAATACGCCACAGCTTTTTTTGCTGCGGCGTAATTGTCAATGTCGACTGAGTAAAACTTGGAACCCGGGAGTTGACCAATTATTACGGTTGGAAAGCCCTCGTTCCATAACACGTTTAATTCTTCTTGATCAAACCAGGGGCCAGACAGCAAAATACCATCTATTCTCTTTCCGCGCACAAATTCCAGATAAGCTTCCGCCTGGCGGTCAGGTTCGACGATATCAAGTAACAGGCGCATGTCGTTTTGATGGATTACATCAATCAATCCATCCAGTATTAAAGGTATAAAAGCATCGGATGATATATAGTTAAGCCTGCGGGTAAAGATAAGCCCAATGTTTCTGGCTCGACGGCTCGCCAGCGCTTGGGCTGCCGCATCCGGGACATATCCCAGAGATATCTGCTGCCCGGACAACCTTCTCACGAGTATCCGGGCTAATTTTTACCGTTTCTACATTGTTCAGGACAAGCGAAACAGTAGTTCGAGAAACCCCTGCAAAATCAGCGACATCCTGGCTGGTAACGCGTTTTGTGCTCAACTTGTTCCCTGAATATTTACTCAACTAACACGTGTTAGTAACACGTGTTAATAATATAGCAGGTTTCTTCTCTCTAGTCAATATTATATTGAAAAATTACCTGAATTTCCCATTCACCAAAGGAATTCCAACCCAAAAATTATTCCCCTTGATTGTTTCTATTACTGTGATCTTAAATCCTTCACAAGATAAAGATCACCCCTGCTGAAGCCGCGTCCAAAATAATAGCGCCGTGTGCCAATCGCTGAAATTACAGCCAGCCTGCCATACCCTCTGTCTAAAGATATTTTTTCCGCTTCTTCAATCAACCTTGTACCCAACCCTGCGTGCTGCACAGCGTTACCATCATCTGCTCCAACTGATAATGATTGTCCGTAGATATGGACTTCTCGAATTATCGCGGCTTTTTCGAGATCTGATATTCCAGTTTCAGGTGAATTCTCTCCCGGCAGAGTAAGTCTTAACAATCCCACTATCTTATCATCGGGTGTCGTAAAAGAGAGGAAATGTTCTTCGAATGAGCCAGCATCATAAACGCTGTCGTTTAAATGGAGTGATTCGATGTCAACAGATTCAGAACCGATCTCCCGGCAGCGGATACAATTGCATCTTCTGTTTCTGGAGGTTAGCAGTCCCTGAACATCCTGCCTCAGGCTTGTCCTTTTATTCCCTTCAACCACATTCGTGGACGGAATGTCGCGAACAACCCGGTTTACCCGGCAATATCTGGGTATGGTTAGCTTAAGATCCGCGATCAGCTCGATTAATTCTCCTGTCTGGTATGGTTGGTAATCACCGATCAACCAGTAATGGTACAAATCGGCATTCTGCAATAACTGGGTTGGATAAATTTTTATTTCATCAGGACAATAACCATGCCACATTCTGGCAAAATCTACCCGGTCGGAATCCAAAGTCGCTCCCAGTAGATTTGGCATCCAGTGCAGGACAATTTTAAATCCCGCAGCCCGGAGTAGTTCGACTGCATGGAAAGTTTGTTTTGTTGTGTGTCCACGGGCATTCAACTTCAAAATTTCATCGTCAAAGCTCTGGGCCCCCATCTGCACTTTTGTTACCCCTAATTTCCGCAACCTTACCAACTCATCAACATCGATTTGATCTGGCCTGGTTTCCACCACCATACCAACATTTCTGTGGCGAGCAGTTTCATTGATGTCCTGAGCCTGCGTAAGATTTTTTGATTCAATTTGGTTAAGCGCATCCAAACAACGTTTAATAAAGAATTCCTGGTAATCAGGTTGATATGAACTCCAGGTACCGCCTAAAACCAGCAATTCGATCTTATCTGTTGGATGACCCACATCATCCAACGCTTTCACTCTTGCTGAAACCTGATTGAAGGGATCAAATTTGTGGTGTAAAGCCCGCATGGCACCTGGCTCATCAGGCAGGTAACTCTTGGGCATGAGCGGGTCAGTTGGACAAAAAATACACTTGCCCACACAGGGATAAGGCTTGGTTAGAACGGTTACAGTCGTTACTCCAGATAAAGTCCTGACAGGCTTTAAGCGAATATTTGCAAGCAGGTCTTTATCATTTTGTATCTCGCCATCTTTTACGAGCTGTTTATATACCGCAACCAGCAGGCTTTTTCCGATATAGCCACCCTCCGGCCGGGGGTTATTTCTAACAGCATCCCTCACATTTTGACCAGCGTGGACTTCATCCAGTATTTTCTGCGCCAGAGTGAATTGCTGGGAAGTATATTTACGATTTTTATACCAGTTATCCATCTACTGTTTTTCTGAACGAATTTTAGCTTATTTGGAATTATAAATTTTTCAAACAGCTATAATTGAACTGTGGATCAAGAAACTACCAACCGGCTTATTGAAATTAATAAAAGTTTTTACCGTGATTTCGCTGAACAATTTTCATCTACACGGATGCGAGTGCAGCCGGGTATCCAACGAATTATAGCACAAATACCTGAAAACGCCACAATCCTGGATATCGGTTGCGGTAATGGTGAACTGTATCTGGAGCTGTGGCGGAATGGGTTCCGGGGTAATTACACCGGAATAGATTTCAGTTTTGAGATGGTCAACATCGCAAGAGAAAGATGGAATACAAACCTCAATAAATTTGAAACGAAAAAAGAAATTCCGGTCAGAAATCCCATCTTCCTTGAAAGGGATATTACAGCTGGCAACTGGAGCTTGGATCTTTCTTCAAAGACGTATAACTTTATATTAGTTTTTGCTGTGCTGCACCACATTCCCGGGATGGAAGTGCGAATCAATCTTATGAAGGAAACGCACAAGCTCCTCCATCCCACCGGTTTTTTATATATCTCTGTATGGCAGTTCCTGAACAGTACCCGGCTCAAAAAACGAATCCTGCCCTGGGAAGAAGTTGGCTTAGATAATACCCGGGTCGACCCAATGGATTATTTACTCGATTGGAAACACAAGGGGTATGGGCTTCGTTATGTACATCACTTCAGTCTTGCAGAATTGAAGGTCCTGGCAGACAGGACTGGTTTTTCAATCATCAACACTTTTAATTCTGATGGGGAAGGAGCTAATCTGGGTTTATACCAGTCCTGGAAGAGAAAAAACAAAGGGACTCAATAGTATAATACTTCAATTAATGGTAATCTAATATTTTTACATTCATAAACTCCTTTGTAATAACGACGAGAAAATATGCCCATCCTGGTAATTTCAGATATTCACGCAAATATAACAGCGCTGGACACAATTTTGGGTGAGGCGGGTGATTATGATTCTGTATGGTGCCTGGGTGATCTGGTGGGCTATGGACCTGACCCTAATGAATGCATCCTGAGGGTGCAGGACCTGCCAGGATTATTATGCGTTATAGGAAACCATGATGCAGCTGCCCTGGACCTGATTGACAATATGAATTTTAATCCAGAAGCACGCGCAGCACTGGAATGGACTAAGAAGATGCTTACAGAAAACAGTATCAAGTTCTTACGAGAATTGCCAGAAATAGTCAAAGGTGATGATGTAACTTTGGCTCACGGAAGTCCCCGCCAGCCTGTTTGGGAATACCTGATGGATGCAAGCACGGCGACAATTAATTTCAATCACTTTTCAACGCCTTTCTGCTTCGTAGGACATACCCATTTGCCGGTAATATTCCAATTAAACCCGGAGGACCCACATTCAAAAATAACCATTCCTGTACCCAATACGAAGATAACACTCCAAACAAGAATGATAATTAATCCAGGTTCAGTAGGTCAGCCTAGAGACAATGACCCGCGGGCATCATATGCCCTCTATGATCCTGAGGAGAACCTTTGGGATTACAGGAGGGTTGAATATGACATCCCTTCAGTCCAGTCAAGAATGGTTAAAGCTGGTTTGCCGACTCGCCACATAATTCGCCTGGAAAATGGATGGTAAGTGGCCGGATCATTTTTTTTATTCAGGGGGAACAAAATCAGACACCCGAACGTCTCAATTTAAACAATCTATATTTGGAGTACCGACATGATAAAAACAAACAAAGGACTATCCGGTAAGCATCTGCTATTAATTTTGATTAGCGCTTTACTAATAGGGGCATGTGCCTCTGCGCCTAAATCGATTTCCGAATCATCCTACGATGAAGCTGCAGTCGAATTCGAGGGCGCACCAGCAGTTGCCGCAGAGATTATGGAGGAAGATTCATTTACTAGATCTTTGAATGAGCCAGCCGTAGATGATATCGAAAGGATCATAATAAAGAATGCCGGCATTACCATTGTCGTGAGTGACCCAGGGGATGCATTGGAACGTATCAGTAGAATGGCAGAAGAACTGGGCGGATTTGTTGTCTCAGCTAATCTGTACCAGCGCGAATTGGACAACAATCTTAATGTAAGCCAGGCATCTGCCACCTTGCGAGTGCCTGCTCAAAAATTGAATGACGCCCTTGGTAATATTAGAGACCTGAGCAATCAAGACCCACTGAGCGAAACGGTTGAGAGCCAGGACCTGACAAGAGAATACATTGACCAGAAATCTCGTTTGCGCAACCTCGAAAAAACGGAAGAACAACTTCTTGAAATTATGGAAGATGCTGATGAAACCGAAGACGTATTGGCGGTGTACACTGAGCTAACCCGGGTTCAAGAACAGATTGAAGTCACAAAAGGTCAAATCCAGTATTACGAGCAGTCCGCGGCAATGTCTCTTATAAATGTAGAAATCCTTGCCGATGAAGCAGTTCAACCGCTGACCATTGGCGGCTGGCAACCCGCAGGTGTAGCAAAAAATGCAATCCAAGCATTGATAAATGCCCTGAAGTTTATCATCGAGTCACTTATTTGGATGCTTATCTTTATTCTTCCGGTTATATTTATCTTCCTTCTCGTCTTTGTCTTACCACTGTATCTTATTCTGCGTGCTGTTCGGCGCAGGCGAAAAGAGAAAAAATCCGTAGAAAAGAATAATCTCCCTCCTTCACACAAATCCATGTAAATGATTTCAAAGTAATGGGACAAAATGCCGTTGACCTGAATTCAGGATCAACGGCATTTCTCATCCAGCTGATGTTTCAATAAAAAGTCACCAGATCTTCGATTGAGCTCAAAAAGGTATAATTGAAACCATGGATGAATTTGTTCAGATTACAAATTCCATGTTGGGGATTGAATTAACCAAAAGCCAGATTGATGCCTTAATCTATTTCGAGAATGAGCTAATTTACTGGAACAAACAATATAATCTGACCACAATCAAAGATCCGGAAAAAATCAGAATTAAGCATTTCCTCGATTCACTCACATGCTACCTTGAAATTACAAATATATTCAACGATGGAATCGTTGATGTGGGTACGGGTGCTGGATTCCCGGGTATTCCTCTCAAGATTGTAAACCCAGAAATAAAACTCACTCTGGTTGAATCAGTGGGAAAAAAAGTAGAGTTTTGCCAGCACATCATCCAAACAATTGGATTAAAAGATGTTGAGGTTATCCATTCAAGGGTGGAGATTTTAGGCCAGCAACCTCAGTATCGCCAGAAATTCCATTGGGCTGTTGCTAGAGCGGTTGCGGTTATGTCTACTCTTGTTGAATACATTCTTCCGTTGTTAAAGGTCAATGGGGTAATGATTGCGATGAAAGGTCCTGATGCCCCGGCTGAAGCTCATGAGGCTGAATATGCCACTGCTTTATTGGGAGGCCATTTAAGGAAATTACGCAGGATTGCATTACCTGGAGTTGCTGAAGATCGCTACCTTGTAGTAATTGATAAAGTCGCAGCGACTCCTGAGAAATATCCTCGCCGGGTTGGGATTCCCAGGAAACGCCCATTAAAGGCTGGTTAGTCGATATATTTCTAAAGTTCAATTTCAATACGAATTGAATCCCCAATTTTCAACATACCACCCTGAAGCACTTCTGCATAAACTCTTGACCATCCAGGATTGATCTTCTGCGAAATCCTGCTGTATTGCATTTCCTTAAAATAATTTTCAATTGTCCTGCATGGAGATGTAAAATATGTTATCAGGATTCTTACACCCCGGTTAGTCCTCAACCTCACCCCAGGGACAACAGATTCCCATCTTAATCCTGATATGGTGATGTTTTCACCCAGGGCACCTGGGAAAACATGATGTCCTTCGGTCTGTAATTTAAGAATTTTTTCCAATGAAAACAGGCATAAAGCCCGTTCTGGTCCACCATGTAGATTAATATTGCTCTGGTTATCATCAAACAAACCCGATTTCACCAATTCACAACTCTCAATCGCAATCTTTGGCACACCCCCTCTGGAACGGTTGATTTGAAAAATCCTTCCATTTGCACCAAATAACTGCTCTTCCCTTTTAATCATTTTTAATCCTGCCTCCAACTATATGCCAGACTTTCGCGAGTTCGATAAAATCATCATTAAATTGATCCGGGGTCAGCAGTGGTGACAAGAGCTTGATCGCTGGATTGAATATAAGTCAATAAATCAGATTTACGTATAGGATCGAGTTCCGAAATTACCTCATCCAACAATAATACTGGCCAATCTCCCGTCCTCTGGCGGATCCACTCGACTTCAGCTAATTTGCTTGCTAATACAGCGGTTCTGCATTGGCCGCGTGAACCATATTCCCCTAAATCTATACTATTACAGATGAATCGCAGATCGTCCCGGTGCGGTCCAATCGTCGTAATGCCGCGTTCAATCTCATCTTTATAAATCCTCGACAATGCTTCCAAATAACGATTTTGAATCGTTTCATAGGTGAGTACCGACCGGTTAACAGGGGTTAAAATAGGAAGCGAGAACTGATCGTTTACTTCCAGTAATGGATCATAAGATGGGACATAATTTATTCGCAAGACTTCATCCGCTCTTGTAAGCTCAGAGTGCACTTTTTGGGCTAGCAGTTCAATCTCATGTACTGCCCGAATTCGTTCAATAATCAGTTTTGCGCCTTCAATTGAAAGTTTCTCGTCCCAGTAAAATAGCTGGTTTTCATCACCGCCGCGGTCACTGAGCCTTTTTAGAAGAGCATTTCTCTGGCTTAAAATTTTTTTATATTCTCTAAGAATCTCTATATAGGAAGGTAAGACCTGGCTTATTGCTATATTTAAATATCGGCGGCGGTCTTCAGGTGATCCTTCAATCACCCTCAACATTTGAGGCAAAAACAAAACAGCATTAAAAATACCGACTGCCTCGCTTGCTCTTCTTTTAACACCGTCTAAAAGAATTTCCCTTCTGACTCTGGGTGAATTTCCAGAATTGACTTTCTCCTGAATAATCCGAATTTCAATGTGATGCAAATTACGGGAACTGGAATCATGCGCCTTTTCTATTAATTCTGCCTGAATCCTGGCTACTGCAATTTTTTCTCTGGCTGCCATAAAATTAATTAATTGGCGGTCGCTATTAGTGTGGTATGAGTCAAATGTAGCCAGGAAATTAACCGCCTCCAGAAGGCTTGTCTTTCCCTGGGCATTATTTCCTACTAACAAAACCAACCCGCCAGGTACATCTATATCCAGGCGGGTAAAATTGCGGAAATTTGTAAGTGAGAGATGGCTAAGATGCATTCAATAAAATCAATCCGGGAAATTTATTCGTTATACAGGTTTTACCTGAGATAATTCCTCTTTAAGCTCCCAAACCTTATCGGTGCGATCAATATAAAGAATGCCATCAAGGTGATCAACTTCATGCTGGAAAATTCGGGCTAACCAACCTGCTGCCTTAATCCTCAAAGGTTGTCCGGCGCGGTTAAAACCTTTTACAGTCACACTCTTTGGGCGCTCGACCTCCCCAACAAATCCCGGGATAGATAGACATCCCTCAGTCCCTACATCCAACTCTTTGGAAAACCGCGATAATTCTGGATTGATCACAGTATATAATTTTGATGGGACGTCAGGGTCATCTTCATCGCCAAATTCGACGACAATAACTCTTAACGGGATATCTACCTGAGGAGCGGCTAAACCCACTCCCGGAGCCACGCGCATTGTATCAACCATGTCATCAACCAGCATCCGCAGGTCTTGATTAAAACTGGTCACCTTACGTGCTTTTGACCTCAGTACAGGTGCTGGCAAGGTTACAATTTCTCTAACAGCCAAATATACCTCACTGTAGTTGTTGCTAAGTGTTTACTAATTTTACACGATACTGGGAGTTTGTTAAATCGGATTGGATGGAAATCCTGATTGATCGGTGTGTTTATGGTAAATAGCAAACCAATCCGCAACACGCTCACGCTCTTGCGCGGTTTGATACTCTTCCAGTCGATTCTGTTGGGTGGTCATCCGCTCGAATATCTCATTCTGAACTTGGGCTGGATTATAAACGTCGTAAAATTCAAACTTTTCGGCCCCGATGTTGACAGTAACAGTACCATAATTTAAAAACAGTCCTATCAACCCCACTCGATTATGTTCCAGGCTCAGAATATTTTCCAGCAATGCTGATTTCTTGTTCTCACGACCCAGCGGTTTTCGTTCAATATTATATATTTTTTCGCGTGTTATTATATAAACATCATTTCGCCAATCCAAAAATTGATAAACCCAGATACCAATTACAACAATAAAGAAAACAATCCAAAATCCAGATGTAACTGGATTTGTGGTTTCAGCTTGGATTAAAAAATAGAAAATAATCAGTAACCCAAGAATTACCAGAGATTGAATCCAAACCTTTTTTATCAGTACAAACCAGTGCTTCCTGTATATTATTTTTTCTTCATCATTAAATCTGACATTTACCAATCTATCATATAACATTCCATGGGAGGTATACATCTTCTGGTCGGCATCAGCATCTTGGTTGGCATACTTTTTATCCAAAGATTGATCCTGCGATAATCGCAGACGCTTCCGCAAAGCCTCGTCCATGACCTCATATTCATTCCCACTTGTATACTCCTGCTTTCTTAATTGGAGACCATTAATAAACTCGATTACCAAACCAGGAGACCGGATATGAAGCATTGGTATTTCATCTGTATAAGTTTTTACTATCAAGTTACCATAATCGATCAGATATCTTAATCCCGAAAGAGATAACACCTTTAAAGAAAGCACCGAGGTTAATGGCGCTTCCTGGCGGCTTTCGTATAAAAATGGAGATTTTTCGATCCAAATTACTCGTTTATTTGTAACTACATAATAATCATTCCCCCAGTCTTTCCATAACCATATTCCAATCCCGGTGGTGATTAATATCCCCCAAAAAATTATCGCATTATTCAGAACAAGTGACGAAACATCAAACCACTCAAGAAAAGTTATCGCCAGCAACCATATAAGAAACAACCCAAATAATTTTAAAAACAAGAAGAATTCATGTTTCCTTGCGATAATATAAGCTGCTTCGTCATCGCCCAGCCAATCGAATGGTTTGTTACGAGTCATTTCTCTGCTAATGGCAGTTGCGCTGATTATCTCCTTAATGATTGGATATTCATTTTGAATCGCTATTAATTTTGCCTTCGGGTATTTCAAAAGAGTAACATCTTCCAATGCCACGGCTCGCTCCCGGTAAAAGCTACTTTCAATACAATCCTCGCCAAGATAATCTCCACGCTTCAGTACAGCAAATCTTCGAATTTTTTGTCCTTTTTTTACATCCAGTGCAACTCGTCCCCGTAAAATAAAATAAATATGTTCAGCAGGCTCATTCTTTAGATATACTGTGCCGGTTTGATTTATGGGTATCAATTCCATATCTAAAGCCAATTGCGACAACTGCCAGTCGTTCAAGTATTTGAACAGAAATGTCTTTTGTAAGAAATCAATGATTTCATCATTTTTATACATGTTGCCTCACCAGCAGTTTATTATCTGATATCATCTCAATTCTACAAATTCAAGATTATTTAATGGAACAGTAACTCGAATTCCATTATTGAGAACTACTTCTGCAGATTTTGAGAATAAACCATTTGATAGTCTTGATACCTTATTCGTAAAGAGATATCTCCCTAACTCACCTGCGTATGGTGAGGAGACAATTCTTACTAGTTGACCTTCACTTTCATTTTTTTTACTTGTAGTAATAAAATAAGCTTTGTTGCGGGTGTGAGGAATGATAACTTCAGGGCGTTCGCCTCTATCTCTATCCCAAGGCTCAGCAATAATTTCTACATATTCTCCAACTGATTTCGATAAAATATTTTGAGCTTCAAAGTTCATCGATCGATTACCAAAACTATCCAGGATAACAATTGCAAAAGGGAAATCTAAAAGTTCCATCACCAGAGCAGGATTGACTGATGGGAGAATCAAACCATTCAGGGGAAATTTTTTGATCCTTCGCAGTGTTAATCCATCCAGGCAATCCCTGGTAAACAACACTTTGTTTTTGAATTCGTCAGGGGGAACATCTCCAAACAATTCTTCATTATTTGATCCATTACTTCCAACCAGATGACCTGCACCCAGGTTTCCATTACCCCAAATCCCCTGAATTAAGGCGCCTTTTGATTCTATAACCGCACCCCTTTGAGGGATTAAACCAACAACTTTTCCTGAATATCCGGATTTTAGATAGTACGGTTGACCAGTATCTTTAAGTATTGCCACCCCCCTGAAAATTTCTACTAGAGACCCGTCGAAAGGCGCTCTCACAACCCGTCTGGGTATCCCTCGGGGGCCAGCCAGGATATTCCCTTTCCGGAAATCTTTTCCTACAGGAAAGCTCATGTATCCTGATACTTCTTCTGCAGAAACCCCCAACCCACGCGCCACATCCAAACCATAATATTTAGAATTAACTTTTGTTTCTGCAATAACATCGCTTGATCTGACTCTTTCTCCTTTTCGTACCAGAACTTTCCCTGGCGCTGGCATAATCCTTATTCTCCGAATTTCAGTTTCCGGCGTTATTTGAATCGAGTTTGTGATCATTGATGAAACTGGCGTAATTTACGCTCCCATTGTGTGACTTTTTCCATCCGTTCATGTCTATTGGGTGGCATAGGTACAGGTCTTCCGCGACCATCAATAACAATACCCAGGCAACCGCCATGCAGTCGAATTTTCCCACCCTTGCCCGGACCCATGCCGATATTACACTTCTGTAAAGGCTGAAGGATAAGTTCTGTGATCTCCCCCTCGCTTACAGGGAAATTTACAAATTCACCCTTGATAATTTCATGATTCTCAGTGTTTCCGTTTCCATATTTGATATTGATATTCAACACAGGTGTTCCAGTCTTAGCCTGGCTTTCAATGCAAATGAAAGTGCCCAGATTCGTAAATACATTTGACTCCATTATTTGCACTGCGATAAGCGGATCAATCCCAGCCACAGCCCCCATTGCTGGAATTAGGTCCATTCGATCTAATAACATCGAAAACACGCCAACTGGCTGGATGCCATTCAATAGGAGCAGGGCATCCTTCACAGAATCCTGAGAAAGAGAAAAAATATTTCCAGAAGCAAAAATTAATTCATATGATTGGCTTTTTCGTTGAACTTTCTTTTTCTATTGACTTCCGCCCGGCTGAATATTTTGCAGCCATTGAAAAAAGAATCTGACAGGCGATTGCATATTCGATTTCCAATTCAACAACTGTGGTAGGGATGCTGAATGGGAACAACCTTTTATTAGACAGGTATTCTTCAATATACGTTTTTTCAATTTCAACGGTCATCCAGGATAAAACATCCTCAGGTGAGAGATTATTAAGGTACTTTTGAGGTCTGGAAGGGATTCCAAATTCAGGGTAATAATTTACCTGTATTTCTCCAGAGAGTGAAGTTGTAATCGAAGTATTCGAATAATCCAGGTGAACACCCATAATTCCGATATTGCCCCCTCGCTCTTTATTGAGAAATTGAAATACTCTCGAGCTGGCTTCCAATCTGTGGATAATTGGATAATCACTAAATTTATTCCTTGGACTTTCCCCTCGAATTTTGTCCAGGCGAATATTATTAACAATTTCCGTCAGATAGCTCTTTTCCTTGTTCAAGAATTCACATTTGGTTGTAATAAGAGGATTGTCTCCTTTAGTATCTTTCAAATCTTTAGTTATATTTTGTTCGGTTGCCCCTGAACCTGGTTCAGTTTGAATAAACAACATTTTTGGACTTTGATCCGAATCAAATGATGTTTTTATCAGATTTACCCAATCGGTACAACCTGATCCGGATTTTCTTTCATGCCCTCCGTCTTTCTCACATATTAACAAATCAGGTCGAACAATTTCAATCTCATTGAAATACTCAATAATAGATTCAAAATTGTTAATTGATTCCTCAAATAATATATTGCAAGGAATTGTTTTCAGAAGTTGGCGGATATATTCGCCTTTGATTGGGCTGGAAGTATACAATATAAAAACATTGATATCCGGTCCTGTCGACAAAAGAATAGGTACTGAATTGTTTATGGATTTGTATTCGGATTGACCGGGCTTTTGATCGACCCCATCTAATGAAAAAACATAACCAGTAATTTTGGTCAATTGTTTTACAGCCTCATTTACCCCAATCCAAATATCAAAGTGGGGTGCAAAAGTTGTGGAAATTGATTCCCCGACAGCGATTAAGCGGTAAGAATCATCAACAAAACCAAACGCAATTGCTCTGGTGTACAACTCACCAACTTCAACGATCATACAGGGATGGTCAAATTGGGTATTGTTGGGGATTATTCTATATTTCTGTTGAATGAGACTTTCTAATAGATTGACCCGCTCAAGCTGTCTGCTTTCTGTATTGGTAACAAAAACTTTCCGGGGATTATGTGTGTCCTGATAAAAATTCTCAAATGAGGGCAGCACATTTTCAATCCAGTCAATCTGATATTCTCTCTCATTCTTCTCTGAAGTATTGACTTTCAATTGAGAAGGTTCATTCCTCTCAAGAATTTTTTTCAATGAATTCGCACTGGTTCTTCCAGATAATTGGGATATTGATATGAGGTGCATGGTTTATCAGGTCAAATTACAAAAAAATACCTTAAAGACAATATCAGAGCAGACCAATAAAAATGAAACGTACCCGATAATCAAATAGTAACCAGGAATTGCGCCAAGGTTACAAAAAAACGTTCGGGTTTATCAGCAATTTTCAACCAGATAGAAGCAGCAAAAAAATTGCAAGATGCATGCCCATGATTTAGGGTAAATTGCCTGCAACAATCCCTGAACAGGAAAAATGGGTAGATTCTGTAAGATATTTAAAAATTAGAGAATATGACATGTCACAGGATATATTTATGTCTAATATAACTTTCAGGGCTCTTCAATGAATACTAAACTTATAATTTAGTATAAATGATTACAGGGTTAAAACTACCTATTTGGATTCAACCTGATTTGGTCTAAAAATAATAGAAGAAATTGGAGTTAAATATGAAGGATTCAATTATCACAATTGACGGGAATGAAGCGACTGCTTATGTAGCGCATAAACTGAGTGAAGTTATAGCAATATACCCAATTACACCATCTTCCTCCATGGGCGAATTTGCAGATGAATGGTCAGCATTGGGGAGGGCGAACATCTGGGGAACTGTTCCCCTTGTAGTTGAAATGCAATCTGAGGGTGGAGCAGCCGGTGCAGTCCATGGTGCACTGCAAACGGGATCATTGACGACAACATTCACCGCCTCTCAGGGTCTACTGCTCATGATTCCTAATATGTATAAGATAGCCGGAGAATTAACACCTGCTGTTTTTCATGTATCTGCCCGGTCTGTTGCTGCACAGGCGTTATCCATTTTTGGCGATCATTCTGATGTGATGGCTACCCGAGGCAACCGGATTTGCGTTATTGGCTTCTGGATCCATTCAGGAAGCACAAGACATGGCCATGATCGCACACTGCTTCAACGCTGCAAGCTCGGGTTCCTTTCCTGCACTTCTTTGATGGTTTTCGAACTTCACACGAGATTAATAAAATTGATCAACTCAGTGACAATCAGATCCGGGAGCATGATCCAGGATGAATGGGTTCAAGCACACAGAGCCCGGGCTCTTTCACCCGATCACCCGTTTATTCAGAGGCACAGCCCAGAATCCAGATGTCTTTTTCCAGGCCCGCGAAATCTGTAAACCCATACTACAATGCCTGCCCGGGGATTGTCGCGGAAACAATGAAAAAATTCGCTGAAGTCACCGGGAGAGAATACAAATTATTTAAATACACCGGCGTGCCTGATGCCGAAAAGGTTATTGTAATAATGGGTTCAGGCTCTGCGACAGTGGCTGAAACAGTTAGATACTTGTCGAATCAGGGAGAAAAGGTCGGGACAATTACTGTACATCTTTTCCATCCATTCTCTGCACAACATTTTCTGGATGCGCTCCCTGAAACAGTCAAAACCATCGCTGTTCTCGACCGCACCAAGGAACCGGGCAGTTTAGGGGAGCCACTTTACATGGATGTTGTCAATGTTGTTTCGGAAAGTGGATCAGCAAAACCCAAACCATCAATAATTGGAGGTCGATACGGACTATCGTCCAAAGAGTTTACACCAGCGATGGTGAAAGGGATTTTCGATGAAATGTCGAAACCAGAACCAAAAAATCATTTTACCGTAGGGATCATTGATGATTTAACCAACACCAGCATTGAATACGACCCTGATTTTAATATCGAATACCCCGATACCGTCCGGTGTGTTTTCTGGGGACTGGGTGCAGATGGAACTGTTGGTGCAAATAAGAACTCGATAAAAATCATCGGAGAAGAAACAGATAATTTTGCTCAGGGATTCTTTGTTTATGACTCCCGAAAATCTGGAGCCGTAACCATTTCCCATTTACGATTTGGTCCGTAATCCGATAAATGCCCCCTATCTGGTTGATAAAGCCAATTTTGTGGCATGCCACCAGTTCTCCTTCCTGGAGCGGTTTGATGTGCTTAAATACGCCATGCCGGGCGCTGTATTTCTTCTGAACAGTATTTATGGTCCCGATGAGGTGTGGGATGAACTGCCACGTGAGACACAGGAAGCCATACTGGAAAAAGAATTAAAGTTTTACGTAATTGATGCTTATGACGTCGCCGAAAAAACCGGTATGGGCAAGCGTATCAATACAATCATGCAGACATGCTTCTTTGCCATTAGCGGCGTTTTACCTCGTGAACAGGCGATTGCAGAGATAAAAAAAGCAATTAAAAAAACTTACGGCAAAAGAGGAGAAGCGGTAGTCCAGCGAAACTATGAAGCGGTGGACCACACACTTGAAAATCTTCATCAGGTAAAAGTTCCGGAGAAGTTACCAGCAGAATCACTCGCCGTTTACCAGTCCCCGAGGAAGCCCCGGAATTTGTCCGGGAGGTCCTCGGAACAATCATTGCGGGTGATGGGGATAGTTTGCCGGTCAGCGTTTTTCCAGATGACGGTACATATCCGACATCCACCACAATGTGGGAAAAACGAAACATATCCTTAGAGATACCGGTTTGGGAACCAGATCTATGTATTCAATGCGGAAAATGTGTGTTTGTCTGCCCGCATGCCGTCATTCGTGAAAAGGTATATGATGCTTCGCATCTTGAATCCGCCCCCAATGGCTGGGAAGCTGTAGAGGCCCGCTGGAAGGAATTCCCGGAGCAAAAATATACCCTGGCCATCGCTCCCGAAGACTGCACAGGGTGCGGTCTCTGCATTGAAGTATGCCCGGCAAAGGATAAAAGCCAGGTCGGACGCAAAGCCATAAACATGGCTGACCAAGCGCCCATTCGGGAACGTGAACGAAGTAAGTGGGAATACTTCCTCGAGATTCCAGAAGTTGACCGTACTCAAATAAGCCTAAAAACGGTCAAAAATTCCCAACTACTGCAGCCGCTTTTTGAATTCTCTGGCGCATGCGCTGGATGCGGTGAAACACCCTATGTAAAACTACTCAGCCAGTTATTTGGAGATCGGATTATTATCGCAAATGCCACCGGATGTTCCTCAATCTACTGAGGAAACCTGCCAACAACCCCCTGGACGAAAAACAGAGATGGTCGTGGACCTGCCTGGTCGAATTCACTTTTTGAGGACAATGCCGAATTTGGTTTGGGGATGCGCCTGACACTCGATAAACATATTGAATATGCGCGTGAACT
Organism: uncultured Chloroflexia bacterium; assembly: GCA_963793095.1. Lineage (GTDB taxonomy): Bacteria > Chloroflexota > Anaerolineae > Anaerolineales > UBA4823 > CAVWDI01. The sequence continues at coordinate 1,030,108 of CAWBYY010000002.1, read as the reverse complement.
ACTGCCGCAACTTGCAGACGAATTAGGCGACCCTTTGGTAGATGAATTGCTCAATGCTGACCAGAGCAACGAAGCAGGAATTCAGAAACAACGTGAACGAGTAGCAATCCTGAAACAAAAGCTGAATTCAATAGTGAAGCCCAAGAGCGAGAGACCTGCTGAGCCTGGCAGATATGCTTCGTTCGCAAAAGTGTATGGATCCTCGGCGGAGATGGTTGGGCTTACGACATCGGATACGGTGGTCTTGGATCATGTCCTGGCTTCCGGTACGAAACGTGAACGTGTTGGTCTTGGATACGGAAGTCTATTCAAACACCGGTGGCCAGGCTTCCAAAGCAACACCACGTGCTGCAGTAGCAAAGTTTGCCGCTCAGGGAAAAGGTATGCCCAAGAAAGATATGGGGATGATCGCAATGGCATATGGTTATGTTTATGTCGCACGGATCGCAATCGGCGCTAGCGATCAACAAACCTTGAACGCTTTCCTTGAAGCTGACGCCTACGATGGACCATCCTTGATTCATTGCTTACAGCCACTGCATTGCTCATGGTTTCGATCTTCGTAACGGTCTGGAACAGCAGAAGTTGGCTGTTGAATCAGGCGCCTGGCCGCTTTATCGCTTCAATCCAACTTTGATTGATCAAGGAAAAAACCCATTAAGTATCGATTCCAAAGAGCCCACAATACCGGTAAGCAAATACGCCTACAACGAATCCCGATACCGCATGCTCTTGCAGAGCTGATGAGCAACGTGCGGAAATGCTGATGAAGCTGGCCCAAAAGGATGCAAAAAGCCGCTGGGATCTGTATCGCCAGATGGCAGCCATGCATTATAACAATCAGGCCGATGATGAGTAAGACAAATTTGGTATTAATTAACTGGTTGAATTCTGGCAAAATTACACATTGGATAAAAGGAATATAATATGGCTGACTTGACGACAACTTATCTGGAATGCAATTGAAAAATCCCAGTCGTTGCATCCTCTTCACCACTAACTCAAAAAATAGAAACCGCGCAGAATTGCAGGAAGCTCAGGAGTTTCTGCTATTGTGATGCACTCTTTGTTTGAAGAACAAATCATCCGCGAGAGTCTGATCGCTGCATGAAGACTTGATGCGTGGCACCGAATTCCTTCGCAGAGGCACTGGACCTACCTGCCAACATTCGGCCAGTATACTATCGGTCCCGACACTTACCTCAATCATTGTAAGAAACATCAAAAAGGCGCTGTAAATCTCCCGGTAATCGGCAGCCTGAACGGTGTCTCGACTACGGCGGTTGGATTGAATACGCCCAAAAAATTGAAGATGCGGGTGCAGATGCGCTAGAACTGAACATCTACTATCTGGCGACAGATCTCGATCTCACCAGCAGCTGAGTTGGAAGAACAATACATGCGATTGGTACACAGTGTCCGCAAACAGGTAAACATCCCACTGGCGGTTAAGCTGAGCCCGTTCTATCACCGCGTTGCCAAATTTCGCTCAAACGATTAGCGGAAGCTGGGGTCGATGGATTGGTGTTGTTCAACCGTTTCTACCAACCAGATTTCGATCTGGAAGAATTGGAGGTAGTACCCAACTTAGTGCTTGAGCAATTCGGATGAAATGAGACTTCCGTTGAGATGGATCGCGATCCTCTTCTGGCCGGGTTGAAGTCGATTTTGCTTTGACCGGCGGTGTGCACACTGCTGAGGATGTGCTCAAAGCGATGATGGCTGGCGCCTGCGTGACTACCATTGCTTCCGAATTCCTGCAAAACGGCGTCGGCCGGCTGCCAAAATTCTCTCGGATCTGAAAGATTGGATGGACGAGCATGAATATACTTCCATCAGACAGATGAAAGGGAGTATGAGCCAGCGGGCAGTTGCCGTTACCGAGCACTTTTCGAGACGGGCAAATTACATGAAAGTTTTAAGTTCGTACTGATTAATTAGTTCTAAACAGATATTTATAAAGCTTGAGTATTAAAAACATAGCCCCCGCAAGGTTTATTTTCGGGGGTCTTAGATTTAAAATTCGTTTGAAATTTATTTGGAGTTAGATGATTGCTTAACTTCTGAAATTTATATCAGAATATTATTGATACTCTGAATAAAAATTGCCGCATTCATTGAAATTCAATTTTAGCTGATTGCTGGTTTGAGGACTGCTTTCTTATAACGGTAAACTATTCGGCCGCGTAGTAAGATCATATGGCGAGACCTCTACCTGTACGCGATCTCCTAAGTAAAATTCGAATGTAATATTTCCTCATTTTTCCGGATGGATAAGCCAGAATTTCATGATCGTTATCCAGTTCGAACCTTAAACTGGGTGCCTGGTAAGGCTTCAATTACAGTCCCTTCGACCGTGATTTTTTCTTCAGCTTTAGCCATCTATTCTCTCCATCCTTATAATTTCCATATTCATAAACATAGTGTAATTCTTAAATAAATTCAACTATTCATTAATCTCGATCGTAATAATTGACGACGCTTCATACGTCGGATCGCTTTCTTCTTATTTATTCGTCGCAGTTCACTTTTAGAAACAAACCAGCGTTTACGGCGAACTGTGTACTCAAAACACCGCTCTTAGCAACTTTCTTACGAAACCGTCTGAAAAGCTGTTCCTGCAATTCATTTGGTCTCAGTGTTACTGTTGTCAAAAATTTCACCTCCTTTCGAGAATAAGGGCAATACGTCAATGAATGCTGCTGCTGTCCAATAAAAAACAACTCGGCTGGCAATCGCGGCTCAGCCGAGTAGACCAAACGACAAATTCATATCCTCTCAATATACTTACAAGCGCTCTCTCCTTACACTATTTTAAATAGCGTTGTTACAAGAGCTAATCCAGCGATGTGGCTTAAATTATAGCCGATTTAATCTGAACCGTCAATTTAAGTCAATGGAAATTAACAAAAAAGTCCCTTGGCAATGACCTACTCTCCCAGGGGGCTGCCCCCCAAGTACCATCGGCGCTGACGGCCTTAACTGCCGGGTTCGGGATGTGACCGGGTGTACCTCCGTCGCTCCAATCACCAAGAGACTTCTTCTATACAGAATAGGAAGATTAGAATTCAAGTCCAGACTGAAATCAACGTGACAAGCCTCGAGTTCTCCGCATCACGAGTAAAGCCCTCGGCCATTAGTACGGCTTAGCTTAACACATTGCTGCGCTTACACACGCCGCCTATCAAGCAGGTAGTCTTCCTGCGGCCTTACTCTCTTAACTGAGATGAGGGATCTCATCTTGAGGCAAGTTTCCCACTTAGATGCTTTCAGCGGTTATCTCTGCCGGACATAGCTACCCAGCGATGCCGTTGGCACGACAACTGGCACACCAGCGGTCCGTCCACCCCGGTCCTCTCGTACTAGGGGCAGCTCCTCTCAAATCCCTTACGCCCACAGCGGATAGAGACCGACCTGTCTCACGACGGTCTGAACCCAGCTCGCGTACCGCTTTAACGGGCGAACAGCCCGACCCTTGGGACCTTGTCCAGCCCCAGGATGCGATGAGCCGACATCGAGGTGCCGAGCGAGGTCGTCGATGTGAACTCTTGGACCTCACTAGCCTGTTATCCCCGGGGTAGCTTTTATCCGGTAAGCCACGGCCTTTCCACTCAGAACCGTGGGATCACTAAGCCCGTCTTTCGACCCTGCTCGACGCGTTGGTCTTGCAGTCAAGCTCCCTTCTGCCTTTACACTCTACGGTTGGTTTCCATTCAACCTGAGGGAACCTTTGGGCGCCTCCGGTACCTTTTAGGAGGCGACCGCCCCAGTCAAACTGCCCACCTGGCACGGTCCCCCACCCGGATTCACGGTGTGGGGTTAGAGTCTAAACATAATCAGGGTGGTATTTCACTATTGGCTCCACCGAGGCTGACGCCCCAGCTTCATAGCCTCCCACCTATCCTACACAGACCATGCCCAAACTCAATGCCAAGCTACAGTAAAGCTCCACGGGGTCTTTTTGTCCTGCTGCGGGTAAGACGCATCTTCACGCCTATTTCAATTTCACCGGGTCCTTCGTCGAGACAGTGCTCCAGTTGTTACACCATTCGTGCGGGTCGGAACTTACCCGACAAGGAATTTCGCTACCTTAGGACCGTTATAGTTACGGCCGCCGTTCACCGGGGCTTCGGTTCTGAGCTTTGCCTTACGGCTAACCCATCCCCTTAACCTTCCGGCACTGGGCAGGTGTCAGCCCCTATACATCGCCTTACGGCTTAGCAGAGACCTGTGGTTTTGTTAACCAGTCACCAGAGCCTGTTCACTGCGGCCACCTAACGCTTCACCTGTATAAGTTTCACATTAGGTGGCACCCCTTCTCCCGAAGTTACGGGGCTAATTTGCCTAGTTCCTTAACGAAGGTTCTCCCGTTCGCCTTAGTATTCTCTACCCGTCTACCAGTGTCGGTTTGCGGTACGGGCACCAAAGATTCAACGCTTAGAGGCTTTTCTTGGCAGTAAGGTTCAGCCACTTCTGCCTCAGGGGCTCGCATTCGTGCCTCAGCTCCGCCCGCGGATTTTCCTACGGGCATCAACGCCTACACACTTACACCCACACAACCAATCGTGGGCTGGCCTACCTTTCTGCGTCCCCTCTTCGCTCCTCATTGGTGGTTCCGGAATGTTGACCGGATGTCCATCACCTACGCCTTTCGGCCTCGGCTAAGGCCCGACTAACCCGACGCGGATTGACCTGCCGTCGGAAACCTTAGACTTTCGGCGAACACGGTTCTCACGTGTTTTACGCTACTCATGCCTGCATTCTCACTTCTGCCGGCTCCAGCTGTCCTTACGATCAACCTTCACCGCCGACAGAACGCTCCCCTACCGAGATACCCATCGAAATGAATACCTCCCATGGCTTCGGTGCTAGACTTAGCCCCGTTATATTTTCCGCGCAGGATCACTTGACCAGTGAGCTGTTACGCACTCTTTAAAGGGTGGCTGCTTCTAAGCCAACCTCCTGGTTGTCTCAGTAATCCCACATCGTTTCCCACTTAGTCTAGACTTGAGGACCTTAGCCGATGATCTGGGTTGTTTCCCTTTCGACCACGAAACTCATCTCCCGTGGTCCGACTGCCATGTTTAAAGTACCGGCATTCGGAGTTTGGTTGAGTTTGGTAAGCAGTAAGCCCCCTAGCTCATCCAGTGCTCTACCTCCGGTACTCAACACATGACGCTAGCCCTAAAGCTATTTCGGGGAGAACAAGCTATCTCCAAGTTCGTTTGGCATATCACCCCTACCCACAGCTCATCCCCTAATTTTGCAACATTAGTGGGTTCGGGCCTCCACGGGCGGTTAGACCCGCTTCACCCTGGCCATGGGTAGCTCACTTGGTTTCGTGTCTAATCCTTGCCACTGATCGCCCTATTCAGACTCGCTTTCGCTACGGCTCCGGGTGTCACTCCCTTAACCTCGCGACAAAGATTAACTCGCAGGCTCATTCTCCAAAAGGCACGCCGTCAGGCATAGCGCCGCGCACCCGGGTTTCCCCGGAGCACAGACACGCCATTAGCCCTTCGACTGCTTGTAAGCTTACGGTTTCAGGTTCTATTTCACTCCCCTCACAGGGGTACTTTTCACCTTTCCCTCACGGTACTAGTTCACTATCGGTCGCTAGATGTATTTAGCCTTGGAGAGTGGTCTCCCCAGCTTCCTACCGGATTAGCGTGCCCGGTAGTACTCAGGTTCCCGGCTGGAGACCAGCAATTTTCGCATACGGGACTATCACCCTCTCTGGTAGGCTTTCCCACACCTTTCTGCTAATCGCCAGTTTTTTTACTCCAATTTGCCAGGCCCTACAACCCCACCCAGCATGCTGGGTGGTTTGGGCTAATCCCCGTTCGCTCGCCACTACTAGGGGAATAATCTCTTTTCCTCTGGGTACTAAGATGTTTCAGTTCCCCAGGTTCCTCTCCCCAGGTCTATGTGTTCAACCTGGGGATGCTGCGGGTTCACCGCAGCAGGTTTCCCTATTCGGAGACCCTCGGATCAAAGCCTGTACACGGCTACCCGAGGATTATCGCAGTGTCCCACGTCCTTCATCAGCACCTAGCGCCAAGGCATCCACCGTAAGCTCTTAGTAGCTTAACTACGTGATGCGGAGAAATCGAAACTTCTCACGTCTTTCCTATTCTGTTGTTAAGGTACGCTGGCGAATTTTTTAGGTTATTCGCCTAGACATGAACCCAAGGTATTCTCGGGTTCATGTCTGGACGGGTAACCCGTTGTTCCATTTCTGCGCTTTTCGACAAAACAGCCCGGCAAACCGCCGGGCTGATAATACCCCTTCGATTTGACCGTGGAATTTTTATTTATCGACCAGATTTCGAATCAACCTTCTTGTTTGCTCCTTTTATTAATGTAGCCTGGTGGAGATGAGGGGATTCGAACCCCTGGCCTCCGCCGTGCAAAGGCGGCGCTCTCCCATCTGAGCTACATCCCCGCAAATTGCCTGGTGGGCAAGACTGCGGTCAGTGGGCCTGACAGGATTCGAACCTGTGACCCCTGCGTTATCAGCACAGTGCTCTAACCAACTGAGCTACAGGCCCTAACCTGTCGAATATTATAACCTTAACAACCCAAGAGTGATAGGAAGCATTTCCCATCCTTCCGATCGCCCCTACACCGTGACGGGGCATTATTGGGATGGTGCTCCAACGCAATTGTTCGAGCACATTTGTCCCTAGAAAGGAGGTGATCCAGGCGCACCTTCCGGTACACCTACCTTGTTACGACTTCGTCCCAGTCACCAGCCCTACCTTCGACAGCTCCCTCCTTGCGGTTAGGATACCGGCTTCAGGCATTGCCAGCTTCCATGACGTGACGGGCGGTGTGTACAAGGCCCGGGAACGTATTCACCGCACTGTTGCTGACGCGCGGTTACTAGCAACTCCGGCTTCATGCAGGCGGGTTGCAGCCTGCAATCTGAACTGTGGCCAGCTTTAGGGATTGGCTCCACCTCGCGGATTTGCTACCCATTGTACTGACCATTGTAGCGTGTGTGTAGCCCCGGATATAAAGGCCATGCTGACTTGACGTCATCCCCACCTTCCTCCGGCTTTATACCGGCAGTCCCGTATGACACTTGTAACATACGGCAAGGGTTGCGCTCGTTACCGGACTTAACCGGACACCTCACGGCACGAGCTGACGACAGCCATGCAGCACCTGTACAGGCTCCCCGAAGGGTCGGTCTGCTTTCACTTTCCTACCACCTGTATGTCAAACCCGGGTAAGGTTCTTCGCGTAGCATCGAATTAAACCACACGCTCCGCTGCTTGTGCGGGCCCCCGTCAATTCCTTTGAGTTTTAGCCTTGCGACCGTAGTCCCCAGGCGGTAGACTTATCGCGTTAGCTACGGCACCGATGGCTATTACCCCACCGACACCAAGTCTACATCGTTTACGGCTAGGACTACCGGGGTTTCTAATCCCGTTTGCTCCCCTAGCTTTCGCGTCTGAGCGTCAGGAGCGGCCCAGGAGGCCGCCTTCGCCTCTGGTGTTCCTCCCGATATCTACGCATTTCACCACTACACCGGGAATTCCACCTCCCTCTGCCGCCCTCTAGTCCGACAGTATTGAACGTCCTCTCCCAGTTGAGCCGGGAGCTTTCACATCCAACTTACCGAACCGCCTACACGCGCTTTACGCCCAGTAAATTCGGATAACGCTCGGTTCCTACGTTTTACCGCGGCTGCTGGCACGTAGTTAGCCGAACCTTATTCCGGGGATACCGTCCTTCCTCTTCTCCCCGAAAAGCGCTTTACAACCCGAAGGCCTTCATCGCGCACGCGACGTTGCTGCATCAGGCTTTCGCCCATTGTGCAATATTCCCTACTGCTGCCACCCGTAGGTGTATGGACCGTGTTTCAGTTCCATTGTGGGGGGTCACCCTCTCAGGTCCCCTACCCGTCTTTGCCTTGGTAGGCCATTACCCTACCAACTAGCTGATGGGACGCAGGCCCCTCCCGAAGCGACCGAAGTCTTTCCTCAACCAGTATCTAACCTGGAAGAACTCATGGGGTATTAGCAGTCCTTTCGAACTGTTATCCCCCACATCGGGGCAGGTCACCAACGCGTTACTCACCCGTTCGCCACTAAGATAACCAAACGATTACTCATCCGGCATCTTCGTTCGACTTGCATGTATTAGGCACGCCGCCAGCGTTCATCCTGAGCCAGGATCAAACTCTCCGTAAATACTTTATCGTATATAAATATACGTGTAGTTCTGTACGGTTTTGTATTATCTCTAATACTTTTAATTCTTTTCGGAATCTCAGGGTTCGTACTTCCTATCACTCTTCAGTTGTTAAGGTACTTGATGAACTTCTCAGTTAAGCACACAAAAACACCGATGTCTTTCTCTTCGACATCGGCTGGTCAGACCGAACAAGTTTAATACTCTGGTCTCTGACGCAGTGGCGTCTGTGGAATTGTTATCGATCTGCTTCCCTGAGCTAGATCATCCTTTTTGAAAGTGCTTCACTATTATATGGCAAATGCCATTAATGTCAAGATGTAAATCGGTGGATTCCCGTTAATTTTAAGGTTAAATTATAAACTCCAATCAAATTTCCCCTTGCCCCATCCTCAGCAGTCTCTTCTGAGCGGCCGAACTGGTAATATCCTTGACCGTATCCATTCCTATCCAGCGTGCGGTTTTGCTCTCCGATTGGATTAATTTCTGGGCGGTTTCTAACGCAACCTGATGCAGCCTTTGGTTTCGTTTCCCAATATTCCTGAGAGCCCAGCTAACCGCCTTTTTGACATAATTTCGTTCATCAACCGCAGCCTCTTCGATTAGCGGGATCAATTCAATGAATTTTTCATCCGGGGCGCGTTTATCATGCCAGGCCAGGCAGGCGATCAAGGCATATGCTGCTCTCCGCACAAACTCCGGCTGCCGTTTATGCCAGGCTTCGATCCTGCCCCAGGAATAATTCGTTTTATCAAAGAGATTCATACAAACCTGGTCGCATACATCCCATGAATTAAAATCCGCGACCCATTTATCCATCTGGCTTTCGGTGACTAACTCCGGTTCATCCACCATTGAAGCAACCACCATCGCCTCTGGAATACCGGTTTCCCACAAATCAAGCGCGAGCTGGTGGTCACGTCCAACAGTTTTGGCGATCTGCCGCATCCGGGGGATCTTCACGCCCAAGCGTTTTTCGGAGTTTATGCCGTAACGCGCCATTCCAGCCAGGTTTTCCACGTCTGCTGCAGACCGCAGCATTTCTAAGACTTCATTTACATTAGTCATAAACAACCTGCCAGCAAGTATATTTTTTTCAAGCTGCAACAGAAATTACTGAAAAAAGCGAGCCGCCCGGCACCAATCTATGTGTTTTTAGAATTTTAAACCCACTTATCTGCAACTGTCCATTCAGCTCCTCGAGGGTTGGAAGAGGCGTGCAGCCCTTTAAAGAACTGGTAGCCATATTAAGGTTGGCAGACGCAACATCAGCCTTCTGACCCCGAAAACTCGAGACAACAATCAGCCTGCCTCCAGCGGACAGGAGTTCACGAATGCGATTAAACAACCGCAACCTTTCTTCAACTGTAAAATAATAAACCGCATTAAAAAATGTAACCAATGAAAACTCGCCTTCCAAGCGCGAGCCAATTTCACGGATATCCCCTTCCACAATTTCAATCCGGTCACTTAGACCACCATCCGCCAGAACCTGCCTGGCAATTCCAGCCGCTTTTGGGTCGCTTTCAATTCCAATTCCCTTCAATTCAGGGTTTTCATTTGCAGCGACGCAAAGATACAAGCCTGTACCGCATCCGATATCAAGCATCCTGGCAACAGAGAATTCCCTGACCGCATCAATAACAACATCAAGGAGATACGGTTCTACAAGGATCGAATACCTGGCGACAATGTCCCCAATTTCCTGAAGGTAATCCCCCTTATTATGACTTCGCATTCGTTCAGCCGCCGCACGGTAAACAGCGTTGTAGTATGTCACATTTCCCTGGATCATAGCCCGCAGTGGATCCCCAAGCCGCCCGCGCAGTGCATCAGCCCGTTTCCCACCAAACCAATACTTCCCATCCCTGGATTGAATTTCACCCAGGGCTACTCCCACATCCAGCAGCGCATCCAGAATTTCGGGCTGGCTTACATCCAGGCAACCAAGCAACTCATTCCTGGTCTTAGCTTCAAGAGCGGCATCCAGCAGACCGCTATCAACCGCGGCGAAATAGAAGTGCATCCTGATCAGGGCTTCCATATCGCGCATAAATGGCAACAGCTGAAAAATCGCGCCGTCTTTGAACATCCGAAATGCTGTCTTTACTCTCATTATTAATAATTCTCCTGTCGTGATTTAAGCGGATCAGTACAGTCCATACAGGTATCATGCAGGCAAATCAAAATTTTCCACCTTAGATTATATTGGTTTGTGGAAGAGATAATTGTTCAAACCGGCATGGAAAAAAAACTCCTCCAAAAAATTTTTGGAGGAGTGATGAGCTTGCGCCTGCCAGGCGAGGGGTTCAACTTTTTCTCAATCCTGCTGTTGTGCCAGTTAATAGTATCGATGCACCTGATAAACCGGGTTTTCTGGTCAGGATGGCCGTCAGCAATTTATCCGACTAACCTGTCAAAATCATCAATCTCAACTGCCGGTGCAGTGGTAAAACCGATCCCGAGCAGTTTTGAGAGACTGACCGAGGCTTTCATAGCCTGTTCGTTATCCCTGAACTCGGCAATCAAAACCAGGTCGATATCCCCAAGCAGAGCGTAACCGCCCTTGGCCTTCCCGCCAGCTTCCTTGATTAAATCTTCAGCTTTATCCGTACGGGCTGCGCTGATATCCTGAATACCTTCTGCAGTATATTTTCCGAACATTAAATATGTAGCCATTTAGTTTCCTCCTGAATAAATTGAACAATACGCATCTATTCTTTTCTGTCTTTCGAAGATTTTTCTTTTCACCTGACAGGATTTCTTAACATGAATATCTTACCACCAGCAGTTATGTTCATCAATACAATTTGAAGAATATGACCAAAGATCAATGGATTAAGATCTATCAAAATCAGACACAATTCTCTCCCAATTTACACAATGGATACCACCAGAATATCCATCGAAAGTGACTATTACCAGAGATGCTTATTAATGAAAAAATGGATTGAAATCCGCACTGCTGGAAGATTGTTACGAATTGAAACGCCAAATTGCGCTGTTTTTCACAGGTTATTGACAATCCTAAATTTATATTCTATACTGGATGATATAAATTTCTAAACGTCAGAAACTAAGTCTGCTGTTTAAGGGCAACCCCGGATGCTCTCTTTATTCAGATGACAATTAGCGGTACTACCAGCCTGATGCGTCGCATCAACTCTTCGGCGGTATTGGATGTGATCCGCCAGGAGAGTCCAATTGCTCAATCCCAGATCAGCGCGAAAATTAAATATTAGCATCCCAACCGTTATGCGAATTACAGAATCTCTGATGGCGGATGATTTGGTGCGCCTGACTGGAGATACACAGTCCAGCGGAGGCCGCCCACGCACAATGATTGAATTTAATAAGGATGGCTACGCAGTTATCGGCCTTGATTTAGGCGGGACTAAATTGTTCGGTACTGTTGCCAATCTGGGCGGTGAGATCATTTATGAACGCTCAGTCGCATGGGAAGACAAAAACCCACAAAGCCGCATAGACCAGGTATATAAATTAATCGAGTTGCTCCTGGATATTCCCAATTCAACTCAACTTAAGGTGAGAGGAATCGGAGTTGGAGCACCAGGAGTAACCATCTATCCCGAGGGTATTGTAACCTGGGCGCCCAGCCTGGGCTGGCGCGATCTACCGCTGCGAGATTTGCTCTCTGAGCAATTCGGGCTGCCAGTGATCGTTGAAAATGATGTAAATTTAGCTGCACTGGGGGAATTCTGGTTCGGCGGATTAAAGAATTTATCCAGCCTGGTATGTATTGCGGTAGGCACGGGAATTGGTGCAGGAATTGTGATCGATCGGAAGATTTTCCATGGTCACCATTATTCAGCGGGTGAAATTGGTTATTTACCTCCGGATATACACAGTCTTGGCCAGCCTTATCCAGAATTTGGGGCACTGGAGAGCGCCTCGTCCGGGTTGGGTCTCGAAAATCGAGCTCAAGCCCTGATCAATCAAGAAGGCAAAGGGTCACTTCAAATAAGAATAAATGCTGAAGAGATTTTTTGCGCTGCCCGTAGAGGGGAAAAATGGGCTGCCAGACTGGTCGAAGAAACAGCAGAATATCTAAGTCTTGCTATTGCATCCGTTGCTCTGCTGATTGATCCGGAAGTGATCGTTTTAGGCGGTGGAATGGCGGGATCAGCTGACATACTGCTTCCACTTATCGAGAACAGATTAGAGGGTGTTATCCCAATCACACCAAGAATTGAAGCCTCAAAACTTGGTTCCAGAGCAGCTGTGATGGGTGCAATAATACTCGTTCTGGATACAACCACTGAGCGTGTTGAAGTGCAGGTTTTAAATAACAACAAATAAGATATAGAGTTAATAATCCAAACAAATTTATACAAATAAAAATAAATTCCAGGAGAAAAAATGAACAAAACATTAGCGATTAATGGAGGGGACCCGGTAAAGGAATTTCCTTTTGAGCCGTGGCCAGTTTATGATGAAAATGAACGTAAGGCACTCATGGAGGTTTTGGAAAGTCGGATCTGGTGGCGAACTCCAGGAACTGCTACATTAAATTTCGAAAGAGAATTTGCTAAATTTCAGCAAGCCAAATATGGAATCGCTGTCACTAACGGCACCGCCGCGATAGAAGTTGTTATGGCGGCATTAGGAATTAGGCCTGGTGATGAAGTTATCGTTCCAGATTTTACCTTTGTCGCAACTGCAAGCGCTGTTCTGTTCGCAGGCGCTTTGCCTGTGATAGTGGATATCTCTCCGGATACATATTGTATCGATCCCGATTTAGTGGGAAGAGCAATCACCGACAGAACAAAAGCAATTATTGCTGTTCATATGGGCGGTCATCCAGCCGATCTGGACCGTCTGCAGGAAATTTCGAACCGCTATAATCTTCTCCTGGTTGAAGATAGCGCACACGCCCACGGAAGCGAATGGAAAGGCAAGAAAATTGGTGCGATTGGTAATGCAGGCACTTTCAGCTTTCAGGCAAGTAAACTGATGACTGCAGGTGAGGGGGGCATAATAATCACCAATGATGATGAAATAGAGAGGCTGGCCCGTTCAGCCCATGACTGTGGACGCATGCCTGGTGAGTGGTTCTATTCCCACTTCATTTATGGCTCAAACTACAGGTTAAGCGAATGGCAGGGAGCAGTACTGAGCCAGCAGTTAAAACGCCTGCCAGACCAAACAAGGGTTCGCACAGATAATGCCCAATTCCTCGATAGTGAACTATCACAAATCGACGGTATAACACCTCAAACGCTTGATGAACGGTGTACGATGAACGGTCATTACGCTTATATATTCCACTACAATAAAGAAGCTTTCGCGGGTGTCTCAACCAACCGCTTTATTGAGGCTTTCAACGCAGAGGGTATTCCAACTCAAGCAAGTTATCCCGCCCTCCATGATTTGGAACTTTTTAAAAGCGGAGAATACCGTAAGCGCTTGTGTCCAGCTCAGGCGGATGAAACCCATAAATTCTTAATGGAAGAATTCCCCAACACTTTAAAAGCAGCCTGGGAGACAGTCTGGCTGCCTCAGACTGTACTGTTAGGAACTCGTCAGGATATGGAACTGGTCATCGAAGCAATCCAAAAAATCCAGTCACAAGCAGATAAATTAATCTGAAATTAATTGGTTAAATCTTATGAACAACAATAATCAATCCATCGAAATCTGGAAATACAGCCACCAGGGATACAGGCCACTGGTGTTCAGTGATGGCTGGCAGGTTGCTATATTAAACTGGGAGCCAGGATTTGATTTCAATAATCTGGAGATGATAGAGCGCCACAACCAGACTGATGAAGTGTTTATCCTCTGGAATGGAAAAGCCGCTCTTTTTGTTACTTCTTGCGAAGAAATCCGGGTTGAAGATATGCAAACTGGAGTGATTTATAACGTTCCTAAAGGAGTTTGGCACAACCTGGTAACAACCAGAAATGCATCCTTTTTCATCGTCGAAAACCGTGACACCCACTTAATCGATACAGAAATCCGAACAATGAGCGATGGGGAAATTGAGAGAATCAGATCGAAGCTTCCCGCCTGGGTCAGTGGCGGTTAATTGCTTCCAGGCATCAAAGGAGTCAGGTGATGAGAAAACCCCGAATTGGAACTTATGCAGTATATGAACCTGATGAAGAAGGCTGGCAGGAACTCGATCAACAATTTGAGGCTGTCAATCAGGATTTGACTTCCGCAGGACTTGAAGTCATTCCCGCTCCAGAACCGGTAAAGGACCTTTCCTCCTCTGAACGAGTAGCAGCCTGGTTCAAAAATCAGGACATTCATCTTTTACATGCTTTGATCATCACCTGGTCGTTCGACCACTATACAATAATGATTCAATCGCAGGTCAGTCTACCGGTCGCTATTAGAAGTATTCCAGGCATCCGCACCGGATCTCTGGTTGGTGGACAGCAGCTTAACTGTATTCTCAGCGATATTGATATCCCCCACAAACACTTTTTCGGCCCAATTGGAAATGAAGATACGGTGAAAGAAACAGCATACTATTGCATGGCTGTGGCTATCAAGAATAAACTTGAGGGCGCGCACATAGCGGTAATCGGACGCAGAACAGAGGGAATGACCCCAACCGCTGTGGATGAAGTTGAGATTTTGAGACTGTTTGGAATCCGGCTTTTGAATTATGGGATCGATGAGATTGATGAATTGGCGGAACTCGTAAATCCAGGTGAGGCAGCCCAGGTGTGGGCCAGACTGAAAAAGGGAGCGGTCGAAGTATCCTCGCAGGAAGCACACGGTCAAAAGACAGCCCGATATTACCTTGTTTATAAGAAAATGGTGGATGAACTCGGACTTGATGCAATCTCAGTTGGTTCGTATCCAAAATGTCAGGGCACAATGTGCATTCCGATCGCGCTGTTAAATGATGAAGATATACCAACCGGGTGCGAGGGAGACATAAATTCAACTTTAGCTATGTTGATCCTTAATCAGTTGAGTGACGATGCAGTCCATTTCGGAGAAATGTTGGAGGTAGATGAGGCAGAAAATACATTAGTAACATCCCACTGCGGTTGCGGTTCGCCTTCACTTGCCAGCGAAGGACGCTACAATTTAACGCCTGTCCGCCTGGCAAATGACGGTGTTTGTATTCGTTTCACTTCAAAACCCGGACCAGTTACATTTGTCAACCTGGTAGGAAGAAAGGGCAATTACCGCATGTGCGCTTTTGAGGGGCAGGCTGTGCCCACAGAGATGGTATTCGAAGGGAACCCGCTGAAATTTGTGATGAAAACTCCTTTCAGAAAAATCTGGAAAGCGGTATCGACCGGTGGTTTTGGCCATCACTGGATGACAGCGTACACACACGCTGTGCCGGTTTTACAAGAATTTTGTAATATCACCGGAATTCAAGGTGTATTTCCCGACCTGGAATCCTGAAATGATTGAGAGATGATATGCCGGATGTATACATGACCTCCAGAGACCGGTTGCTAAGCGCAATGAACTTTGAACCGGTTGATCATGTCCCTCTGCTGCTGCGATTCTGGTGGCTGGGTGGAGATATTGATAACATTCCATTTAACTGGAAGGATGAAGTTGAGCGGGTAAGGAACACTCAAAAACTCGGTCTTGACGACACTCTAATGTTAGAACCCCCCCTGGGATATGTCGAAAATTACATCGCAGATCTGGTTCCCGGAGTAAAAAGCCAGACCGACTACATTGAAAATGAATCAAATGATGGATTACCCCTGCTGAAAAAGACTTACTACACACCTTCAGGCCAGCTACAAACAGTTATCAAAGTAACTGATGATTGGGTTTATGGCAAGGAAGTCAAATTGTTTGATGACCAGAATATTCCCAGGTTAGTGGAACCGCTTATAAAGGACAGGGAAGATATAAACCGGTTGAAATACCTGCTCGCAGAACCCAGCACAGAGCAGATGGAAAAATTCCATAAAAAATCAAAGTTATTATCAAAAAGTTCTCGTGAGCTAGGGGTTGTCCTCGATGGTGGCTGGACTGCCCTGGGGGATGCCGCAATGTGGCTTTGCGGTATGGAACGAATTCTCTACGGTCAAATGGATGAACCGGAATTTCTCGATGAACTGCTTGAGACAGTATTCCAGTGGGAAATTAGACGGATTGATTATATGCTTGAATATGAAATTGATGTACTGGTACATATGGCATGGTATGAATCCACTGATTTCTGGACACCCGCCAACTTCCGGAAACTGATCAAACCTCGCTTGCTGAAGGAAATTGAAAAAGCCCGATCCCATGGAGTTAAGTTTCGCTACATTATTACAAAAAGCTGGTTTCCATATTGCGAAGATTTCCTGGAGATGAAAATCGACTGTTTAACCGGTCTTGATCCTGTTCAGGATAAAATAAATCTCGTTGAGGTAAAAAATTTTTTTGACGGTAAAATCTGTTTGATGGGTGGTGTTAATTCAGCTGTTATGCTTACAAATTGGGAAGACGCTGAGATAACACAGGCTGTTGATGAAGCGATTAATACACTTGCGCCTGGAGGAGGGTTCATTATGTACCCGGTTGACGCTGTTTTCAACAGCCAACCATGGGATAAGGTCGAAACATTAATCAAGCGGTGGGAAAACAAGCGCCATTTTGTCTGAATCGCTCCCTCTGCATGAGATACATTAATATTCGAGAAATTATCAAAGGAGGTGCCTGGAAATAATAATGGTTCTTTTTATCAAAATGGATAAAATTTAAATCATAAGGAGAAGGTAAGATGAAGATCAGAATTCTATATTTCACAATAGCCCTGGTGCTTGTGTTCACACTTTTAGCATCCTGTGCTCAACCTGCCCCTGAAGAACCAGCAGCCGAGGAACCAGCGGCTGAGGAGCCAGCAGCTGAAGAACCCCCAGAAGAGATGCCCGAAGAAGGCGCGCTGCCTCCAATTGTCGTGGCAGTCTGGAGCAGTCCAGAACATGAAAACCTGGTTGAAAGTTGCCGAGCAGTATACCAAGGACACTGGCAATGAGGTTATCGTGGAAGAGATTGCACGCGAAGCATATTACGATAAACTCACTACCACCTTTGTAGCCGGTGGTTCAGACTATGATGTCGCGTACATCATGTCAGACTGGCCACCAGCATGGGTAGAAGCTGACGCCCTCCAGGACCTCAACCAATTCTTTGAAGACCCAGAAGTAGCTGATCCGGACTTCACCATTGACACATTCAGACCATCGGCGGATCCTTTTGAATTTGATGGAAAGATTTATGGACTCCCCTCCGAAGGTGACACCGCCTGGTTGTGGTACCGCAAGGATATACTCGAAGAGGCAGGTCTGGAAGTACCGCAAACATGGGATGAGCTGCTTGAAGTCGCCCGGGCTGTTAACAATCCACCCGATATGTACGGGATGGTAATTGGAGTCAAACCGGATGAAGCCATTTGGGACTTCATGTATTACCTGTTTGGATTCGGCGGTGGAATTCTGGACGAAAACAATAAACCAATTGTGAACAACGAGCAGGGTGTCGCAGCGCTTGAATTTTATGCCGGCTTGCTCGAGGAAGGATTGGTCCCGCCAGATGTGCCTACATACGGTTATAACGAAATCCTGACAACCCTCCAGGAAGGTAAAGCTGCGATGGGTATCGAATGGATGGCAGCTACTCAAACCCTCCAGGATTGTGAGCAGAGTCCCAAAGTGTGTAAAGATGGTGAGACACAACTGCTTTACACCAAAGTTCCCGGTATTGAATCTGGCGGCGAGGTGGTACGATCCACAGGCGGCAGCCAGTGGGGCTGGGGAATCCCCGCCGGAGCTCAGAATGCCGCAGCCGGTTATAAATTCATTGAATATCTAACTGGTAAAACTGGCGCAACACAATGGGCATTAAACGGCGGTATCCCCTCAAACACCGAGGCGCTGAGTGATCCTGAGGTGGTCGCCCAGATCCCGCAGTTTGAATTATTGGCTGAAGTTATGCCATATCGCCAGATAGTCCCGCCCACGCTGGTCACTGCCGAAATGGTTAATGAGTTGAACAACTTCATCGTAGCAGCGGTCACTGGGGAGATGACAGCCCAGGAAGCGCTGGACGCGGCAGCAGCCAAGATGGAAGACCTGCTTGCTGAGGCTGGTTATTAAGAAATAAGAATCCGTTTTTTCACCAAAAAAGGGCGGCGGTCCCCCAATCAATCTCCGCCGCCCTGATTCTAAAACTATCACAGATATTTATTATTAATGGCGCATCCCACAGGAATGAATAAATGAGCCTGGATAATGCTGCATCTTCAATTCAAAGCAGCGAGCTTGCAAAACGGTGGAGAGCCTTCTACCGCCGGATTGAACCAGCCCTGTATATCTCCCCAGCATTTATTGTTTTGTTTGTTATCCTGATTTATCCTTTAGGCTATTCATTCTGGCTCAGTTTCCATGAATGGACACTCAGGGGCTTCAGAAAGGGCATACCTTTCATTGGGTTTGAAAACTATATCGATCTATTTTCCAATCCAGAATTCCTGAAATCACTCCGGATCACATTCATATTTGTCATCGTAGCCATTGCGATCGAAATGATACTTGGTATGGGCATTGCCCTGCTGCTTGATCACGATCTGAAAGGCAAAGGATTCATGCGGTCTATCATCTTAATTCCGATGATGTGCACCAACGTGGTGATCGGATTGACCTGGCGTCTGTTGTTTAATTACGAATTTGGTCTTGTGAATTACTACCTTGGAAGGCTTGGCCTGGGGCCGGTTAACTGGCTGAGCGATACCTCGGTCGCCTTGCCCGCTGTGATTATTGTCGATGTCTGGAATACGACCTCCTTTGTGGCGCTGCTCCTGCTGGCAGGTTTGCAGGCTCTCCCTGAAGAACCTTACGAAGCCGCGACCATCGATGGCGCATCCTCATGGCAGTTATTTGTCTACCTGACCATTCCTTTTCTTCGACCGACCATCCTTGTGGTGCTGCTCTGGCAATTCATTGACACATTCCGGATTTTTGATGTGATTTACCTGCTAACCGCCGGCGGTCCTGCCCGGGCTACTGAAACGGTCAGCATTTATGTTTACCGGAATGGATCCCAATTTTTTAACCTTGGGTACGCGTCTGCATCCTCGTACATCATGATCTTTTTTATGCTGATCATAGGCGCGATACTGGCCCGGATTATCGGGCGCATCGAGATGTGAGCCAGAATCATGATTGAAATGAGAAAGGACCAGGCCTCGATGGACCGTTATTACCGCAAACGCGGCTATAACATCAAATTAGTCCTGATTTATGGTTTGATACTGTTTTCAATGTTGCTGTCTTTTGGGCCGATCGGTTATTTGTTGATAACCTCTTTTAAACCTCCGCAGCTGACATTCGCTATCCCGCCAGTGTGGGTATTTAAGCCCACTCTCCAGAACTACCGGGACGTATTCGCGGGCGGTACATTTGTGAAGTATTTTTTCAACAGCTTAATCATCGCCGGCAGCACAACCCTGATAGCTTTAATCCTTGGTTCTTTTGCGGGCTATGGATTCGCCCGTTTCCAGTTCCGGGGCAATACTGCAATCAGGCTCAGTTCTTTGATCCCCCAGATGCTGCCGCCGATCACGATCATTGTCCCGCTGTATGTGCTGTTCAATTCAATGGACCTCATCGACACTCGCTGGGCGCTGATTATTTCATACCTGACATTCTCGATCCCGCTTTCGATCTGGATGATGACCGGATTCTTTGCGGATGTGCCCCGCGAGCTGGAAGAATCTGCAATGATCGATGGCTGTTCCCGGCTCGGGGCATTGATGCGGGTAAATCTACCGATTATCGCCCCCGGTCTGGCTGCTACTGCAATTCTGAGCTTCATCTACTGCTGGAATGAATTCCTTTATGCCGTTATTCTGACCGGGCGGGAATCGCGCACCCTGCCGGTAACGATCACAAGCTTTATGACAAACAAAGCCATCCTGTGGGGACGGATCGCGGCATCCGGTTCGCTGGTTTTGATCCCTGTGCTGATCTTTGCCCTGCTGGCACAGCGCTTTCTGGTGCGCGGTCTCTCGCGGGGCGCAATTAAGGGATGATCATCAGTGATGAGGTATATAAGCGATCGGGACATTCCAGATATCCGGCAGACAGAGCGAATCCTGTGCGTCCAACCACATTATGACGATAACGACATAGGAGCAGGAGGCACTTTTGCATCCTTGAGCGATCGGGGGGTCAAAATATATTACCTGACCGTAACCGATGACCTGGTTGGGGTGATCGACACAAATATCTCAGACCAGCAAGCCTCCCAGTTGCTCAAACGCGAGCAGGTCTCAGCGGGAGAGATAATTGGTGTGCATGAGCAGCGCTGGTTGGGATATCCGGATGCAGGCGATTTTAATTATTTCGAAATGAGAAGGGAGATAATCCGCTCAATCCGCCAGGTGCGGCCGGATTTCCTGGCGACCTGCGACCCGTGGCTCCCGTACGAAGCCCACCAGGACCATACCAGGACCGGGCTGGCCGTCTCAGAAGCTTCTTACCTGCATGCTATGCCCCGCCTGAAAACCGATCCCGATACAGACAGCCAGTACCAGCCGTACGATATCAAAGGGGTTATCTTTTACCTCAGCCACAGACCAAATGTTATCGTCGACATCGATGCTACCCGCCAGCGAAAACACCGGGCTCTGGATTGTTATAAAGCCCAGTTCACACCAGAATCGCTGCAAAAACTGCACGAACAAATTGAACTGGACGAACAAAAATACGCTGAAGGAGAACAATTTGAATTTGGGGAGGCATTCAAGCTGGTTCGACCGGAAGATTTACACATCAACATTCACACCTGGAAGTAATCCCCCAGACAAAACGGGCGGGGAAGCTATCCCCTGGTCGGGTCGCCTTTTTCAAGGTTGAGCCGGACAGCCTGCCTGACATAATCGGCGAAGATATCCGCTTTAATATCAGCGAGACCAGCCAGTTTGAAGTGGCGCATTTTGGCTCCGGTGCCCTGGAGGAGGTTTTGCGGGTCATCGATTTCCACGCCGCGCCAGAACCCAAAGTTGACCGAATTTTTAAAAGATTTAATGTAGCTGAACGGGCCGTTGATCTCGAAGACCGGCTGGGCCCACTTGATCGATTCCTGGGCATCCGGGGCGGCCTCCAGGATGATCTCCCGCACCCGGGCGACAACATCCGCCTGCCAACCCTCGAGCCCGCCGATATATTCAGTGACTGTTTCTGGCGCCATGATAACCTCCACGATAAATTTGAATAAATATTACCATAATTGGCGCATATTCCTGCCCGAGTGTGTTCCGGTGCCTGCCTGGAAGCCTAGCATTCATTCAGAGACTCACCAGCCCTGAGTCCCCGGGACACCCTTAAACGGACCGGTCAGGTTGGAGGTGATCCATCCGCCGTAAAAATTACCCGCCTGAGGCAGCACTTTCTCATCCCCCACAAAGCAGGCATCCATCCTGCCGGCGTAAAAGGCGACATAGTCGCGGATCTCCAGAAAAGCGGGGAGAGGGTCAGGGTAAGACCAGGCAGCCCGGGAAACGACCCGGTCGCCTAGCACAACGTCAAAATAGGAGGCGGCTCCCTTCCACTCGCACCATGTGCTCCCGGGTACGGGATGCAGAATACCCGGTTTGACAACCCGGGGAGGGACATAATAAACCGGCGGGTGGCTGGTTTCCAGGACGCGCAGCGCCTTCCATGTCTCGACAATCACCTCAGCGTTAAAAACAATCTTTATTAATTGAGGTACAGGCTCAATAACCGGCGGGCGAGGATAATCCCAGACTGATTCAACCAACAATTCAGGCAACTTCTACTCCAAGTGAACGGTTTAACAAAACAAAGAGGACGGGATTACCCCACCACCAGGTATGAATAAACGGCGGGAGCGGATCAATGGACCGAACAGGATATACAGGGGTCGTAGGCACGCACCAGCATCTGGGCGTGTTTGCTGATCTGGGCGGAGTCCATTCCCTGGGCGTAAAGCTCGGGGACGAACGCCTGCAGATCGTAATGGATGTTGGCGTGATTCTGACCGGTGGGGATGACGCAGTTGGCGCTCGCGATCTTCCCGAGGGGGTCGATTTTGTAGTGGTGGTAGAGAATCCCGCGGGGGCCTCGATCGCCCCAACCCCCTCGCACTCCTCCGGCTCGTAACCAGCTGAAGTCTGGAACAGGTCCAGTTCAAGCAGTTCAGCTGATCAAATCCTGTGACTCATACATTACATGGAAGCATTCAACAAGCTGGGCAAGGTTGTGGTGAAAGGGATTGGAAGTCCCGGGGGACAAGCCCAGCGCCTGGGCAGCCTCTTTCGCGCGCGGATGGAGCCACTCGTGGTTGTTATTAAAACGGGCCAGGGCGCCGACCGCAAATGAATCGCGGCTCAGCCGGCATAATTTGGAGGTCGAATAGCCCGCCAGGTACTCGTTAGTCATGGCCAGGTAATCAGACTCGGCTTTGACCACCCCGTCGCTGGAGATCAAATCGCCGCCGATAAAGGGATAATGGCCTTCCCCGCGCAGGGAGACAAACTCGGTCTCGCGAACAAAATTGGGCATGGGCAGATTTTTAAATAACTCGAGCGCCTGCCAGAGATTTGGCAGGGCAGCCTCCAGTTCGTCCATTAAAGTGCGGAGCTGGCTGCGGCGGGGCAACTGAGTCATGCCGCCGACCTTGATCGCCACCGGGTGAGAGGTGCGGCCGGCAAGCAGGTCGGAGGCCCGGTTTGCGTAACCTTTTAAGCTGGTGGCGATCTTTATCACCTGCGGTGAAGTCTCGAGAACCGGCAAAACGCTGCCCACATTCAACAGATCAGGCGCAACCAGAAAGAACAGGTGCAGGCTGTGGCTCTGGAGGGTCTCGGAGTGCTTGGTGAGCAGGCGGGCAATTTGAGCAGGGCGGGGGACTTCGATCCCCAAAGCCTGTTCAAGCGCCCGGGCGCTGACCAGGGCATGCGAAATCGAACAGATCCCGCAGATGCGGGCAGCCAGGAGGGGCGCGGTCTCAATTGAAAGGCCTTTCATCATCACTTCGAAAAAGCGGGGCGTTTCGACCACCTGCCAGTCACAGCGGACCAGCTCCCCATCCTCAATCTGGATGCGGATATCGCCATGCCCTTCAACACGGGCGATGTGCTCAACATTAATATCAATCGGGGTATCGACTTTTATTTTCATAAAATCACCATCCAACCAGACTGAAGGCATTAAAAAATCCAGCCCGCTCGGCGATCTCGGACCTGGAAAAACCGCGCTCGGAGAGGATCTCAAGGAGCGATTCAATATTGGCCTCCGGAGCGGGACCGCGGCAGCCCCAGCAGCCGAGATGGTTGCGGGGGCAGATGGCGTTGCAGCCAGCCGCGGGTAACCGGATCCGAAGCAGACCAGACCCATATCAATCACGCAGGTGTTCAGGCGCTGCTTGCACTCAACACAGACCGGATACTGGGGGAACTGGGGTTCGAGACCAAGGATAAGGTGCCGGACCAGCCACTCAAATTCGGATTTGGAGATCGGGCAGCCGGGCAGCTCGATATCGACCGGAACGACCTCAGAGAGCGTCCGGACCGGCCCGGTGTCAACCGGGAAATCACCGTAAACCTCGTCAAGGGCATCTTCGAGATTAAAGCGCTCGCGCAGGTTATGCACGCCGCCCAGGCAGGCGCAGGCGCCCATTGCGACCAGGATTTTTGCCTGATCCCGGATTAACCGCAGCCTCTGGGCGTCTTTTTCGGTGGTTATGCTGCCCTCCACAAAGGCGATGTCGTAGTCATCATCCTTGTCGGAGGAGATCAGGCGGAAGGTCTGCACCTGAATTGACCCGAGCAGGTCCGCCAGGGTCTCCTCCTTGTTGGCAATCTGGAGCTGGCAGCCCTCACAGCCGGTGAAGCCAAAGAAGGCCACTTTTGGTTTTTCGAGCTGTATTCCCAGGTATTTCATATTCTTTCCTTATATACAGGCGGATTGTTCCGCAATAACCAGAATCTAGATAGCTTCTTTGAGATTCATTACAGTCCAGTAATCAAACACAGGTCCGTCCAGGCAGGTGAAGGTGGAGCCGACGTTGCAGCGGCAGCACTTTCCCATGCCGCAGTGCATGCGCCTTTCAAGAGAGACAAACATGCGCTGGCGCGGCAGCCCAAGATCGCTGAGGTACCCGCAAACAAACTTGAACATCACCGGCGGACCGCAGACAACCGCGAAGGTGTTGTCGGGATCGATGGGCACGTCCTCGAACAAATCGGTGATCATGCCGACATGACCAGCCCAGGACTCATCGGGATGTTCGACAATGGTCTGCATCCGCAAGCCGTAAATCCGGCACCATTCCTCAGCCTGGTAATCGAACAGGATCTGCGACGGGTCCCTGATCCCGTACAGGATGGTCACATCCGGTAATCGATGCGGTGGTCATTCACCCAGTAAATGGTGGAGCGGAGCGGGACGATGCCCAGCCCTCCGGCGATCAAGAGCACATTGGAGCCGACCATCTCCTGCATGGGAAAATGGGTCCCGAATGGGCCCCTGATCCCGACAAAAGCGCCCGGTTCAAGGCGGTGGAGCATGCCGGTTACCTTGCCGACCTTGCGGATGCACAACTCGAGGAACTCCCGGTTGGAGCTGGAGCCTGAAATCGAAATGGCCACCTCACCGCAGCCGGGCAGCTCGAGCATAACAAACTGGCCGGGCAGAAATTGGAAATTCTGGCGCTCGAGCGGGTCGAGTATCCGGATATGGAACAGTTTTTCATGCTCTGTGAGCTGGATGGCAGCCAGGACCTGGGATTTGTAGGTGCGTTCGGTCTGCATGCGGGCGGCACGGCGGTTGAAATCAGGCGGGCGAGCCATGAACGGCTCAAGGTTGATATCGTGGTGGGGGATCTTTAACATCAAGCCACCTCCATACTGTATCAAGTCATCTAATAACCGCCTTGGGATTGATGCCCGCCAGGCAGGCCACGCCGCAGCGGTTGCAGCCCACGCATAGGGACTGGTTATAAGTCTCGACAAAACCCCGGAACTGGTGGTAATAGCGGTACTTGAGGCGGATATGGGGTTCGGGGCGGAAATTGTGACCGCCGGCAACGGAGGCGAAATCGAGCAGGTTGCAGGAATAAAGGAAACGGCGCTTGGTCGCCCGGGTGAAGGTCAGGTCGACCTGCTCTTCGACGCCGTAGCAGTAGCAGGTCGGGCAGACCATGGCGCAGCTGCCGCAGCTCAGGCACTTATCGCCCCACTTTTTCCAGACCGCGGACTCGAATTCCAGGTCCATCAGCTCCGGCACGATGGTGACATCCACCTGGGTCTTGAACTTTGATTCGATCTGCTTCTTGACCTGCTTGTAAAGCACCTGGTCCGCCTCGGCGACCTGCTCAGCGCCGTAGCGGTTGAGGATCATAAAGCCGGTATCCGAGTTTACGGCGATAAAATATTTGTCGCCGATATCGGTCAGGAAGAGGTCAAAGCCGTGGAAGGCGACATCGGCGTTCATCGAGCGGCAGAAGCAGTCCGCGAGCGGTTCGTGGTCGAGACCGATGATGATGGTGTTGCGGCGGCGGGCGAAATAGTAGGGGTTGGGGTAGACGCTTTTGACCATCACCTCATCCAGTTTGCGCAGGGCGTTGATATCGCAGGCGCGCATGCCGACGATAACACGCGGGTGGATGGTGTACTGGATGTTCTGCTCCCAGTCCGAATCCTGGAAGTCAAAAGTCGCCAGGTCTTCCCTGAAGGGCAGGAAAAAATTCTTGGGGGAGAGGTAAGAGCGGGTGTAGTCCATCTGGAGCTCGTCGAAGTCATTCAGCTTGAGGAAGCGGTAGATCTTATTCCCATCGCTGTCGCGGTCGCGCCACTTGGGACCGATGACCTCATTGTCCTCCATCAGACCTTCGACCATGTCGCGGAACCTGCCCTTGGTGATCGTTCTATATAACATAAGGTGCTCCGTTGAGCGCCGGAACCGTGAGCGGTCCAGGCGCAGAAAAACAGGATACAAAACTGACCAAAATGATAACGAGCCGGGTACAAAGGGACAAGTGACAAAACTCCTCGGAAAAATTATCAAACTTCCGGCTTGAAACCTGGAAATCCGGGACCAAAATTAAAAAATTCACAGAGAAAGCGGTTACGGAACACGACTGGAAGGAAAACTCAAATAATCAAACGAACCGGTGACAACACCCCGGGCGAGGATGGTGAGGACCAGAAAGGCGGTAAACATAACCCGGGGCTGGTAACCAGGGCGGTCGAGGGAAACCCGCCAGGAGCGACCGGGAAGGCATTCAAAGCGGACGAAACCTTCGGAAAGGACGGAAGCCAGGTCGAGACCGAGGGTGGTTTTAAGTCCTGGGCGAGGGCGGAAAGAATTTTCAGGAGCAAACCGTGCGAGCGCCAGTAATGGTAGCGGCGGTAAACCTGGCGGGAGGAAGGAGGTGGATCCGGAAAGCAGGACATGGAATTTGCAGGTGAAAAAGCGGAAAAGTAGGCGGCAGGAAATTGGGACCAGGGGATCCGGGAAGCGAGCTTCCAGAGGACACATTCGAGGATGATTCGATTTTTGGGAGAGGAATCGCAGAGGGATTCGTCCCGGGAAACAAATCCGGAATTGAATGGACTAAAAAGCGATACTGGTCGTCTGTGAGGAGCATTTTTCAGCAGTTATGGGGGAAAATTTCGCTGAGGAACGAATCGAAACGAATAGGGGGATTGGGAATTGGGAATTGGGGATTGCGAATTTAGAATTTCGAATTGGGGATTGGGAATTGGGGATTGCGAATTTCGAATTGGGGATTGGGAATTGCGAATTTCGAATTGCGAATTGGGGATTGGAGTTTTTTTGAATCACTGGGGATTAGGACGAATTGGGAATTGGGAATTGGAGGAGGATAGGACCCCTGCGCACGGCTCGAGATGACGGGAGGGAGGTGTGCGGCGCGGCACAGCATAAAAAACCGGGCTAGACCTTGAGGGAAAGCTCATCCATGAGCTCGGTGAGGGCTTCGTTGAGGGTTCGACCATAATCGTCGGCAGCGGAGAGGCCGTAGAGAGCCTGGACGCGCAGGAGACCAGCCAGGCGACCGACGGAGAGGGCGAGGATGCGGAGGAGAGATGAAGCCTGCTCGACGTCATCAACATCGGCGGCGAGGTCAAAGACACGGCGGATCTGGACACGCAGCATGGCAGCCTCGGAGCGGAGATCGTCGTCGAGGGAGGCATCCAGGTCGCGGCGCTCGAGGTCGCAGAAGCGGCGGCTGTAAAAACCGTGCTTGAGGGCATTGGAGTTGCCGGGCTGCCCGCCTCTTTTTCGCCTGGAGATAGTCTTATTATTTGCAGTCATGTGGTAATTTCTTAGTTTTGATTAATTTGTGCGGGGATTGAAAGGCGCCACGTTTAAGTTTTTTACCATTTTTAGTGTTGGTTGTCATATTTATTAAGAGTATTTTTTTCGCTTAAAGGTGGGATTATGAAGTGACCAGCCTGCGTTGAGTATTTTTTATACACGGCTGCTCTGTTTAATACGATAGTCCCTGAGGCGGGATATTGGAAATTTCCAAGCATAAGAATTATAGGGAATACGTGCGCTTAAGATTATGAGCGGAAAATCCCGCAGTTTAAAATAGCACATTTGTTCTGTTTTTTCAAGTCGCCTAACGGGGGATATTTTGGGATTTGAATGGGCAGTTAAGTCAGGATCCGTTATTACTAAGAACCTAAACAGTCAACCTTTGAGAAAGCCAATTCAACTGCTCACCGATACGCAATCCCTCCATTGGTATCTCAACATAACAACCCAAAGATCTTAAAGGTTGAACCAAGAACTCACGATATTTCTTGCCAGCCAGAAACACGACATGATCGCCAGGAACTACTTCAGGTGACAAATTCTGCATGACCCATAATGACCAATCCTTACGCTCGGACACCGACATATTGTTCAAGGTTTCATCATACGGATCTATGACAGCATCAGGGCTCACCAAACCATATTTAGCGGACAAGATATACCAATTATCAGAGATCGATTTAGCATAAGCTGATGCTTTTATAAACCAATCAGAAATATATAGCTGCTGGGCTTGCATAGGTTTATCGACTTTCTTACTTACACAAGCAACAAGCGCGATGATCTTTGGATTTTTTCTCTCCACTGGATTATTAAATCCTTTTTAAACACACATTGGTCAGAGGGCATTCAATACAATTTGGATTGGATGCATAACACCAATCCCTACCAATATACCAAAGCGCACCATCAATCTCACCCGGGTAAGAAGGATTAATTGCACGAGCAGCCTCTACGGCTGCTTTTTCAGAAACAGCTTCACTCACACCCAATCTATATAGAACGCGCATTGTATGGACATCTGGTTTAATATCCATCTTCGGTCTATCCAAATCATTAAAACGGATTGGGTATGCAGCCTCAATCAATAAAACTGCCATATTCGCGATGCCTTCACCGACACCATAAATGCTCTGAAAGGCACTTTTTACATGCCCGGCTGTTTTTCCTTGCCAAATATGACTGGCATCACCGTTATATTGTTCAACAACCAGATTAGTTAATTCTTTAAGAGTCCTAGGGGCTGCATTCACATACCTGGGCTTCTTTGGTAATCTTTGGAATAAAGCATCAAGATCAACTATTGACAAGTGATAAATTTTGAACGGATCAAGATGACCAAGATCGTTTTTTAAATAGTAGGGAATTGCCCAGATCAACTCCGCTTTTGCACCGCGATCGAGACAGACAGCGATGGAAAACGCATAGGGATCTTCTATCACGAGACGAGAGGCATCAGGATCCAATGATGGAAATAAGACCTGTGGATCCATTTGGGATGAAAAAGCAAGCAACACTTCTCTGATTAGATGAATATTTGGTTTATTCATTATCGCCTCCCCAGCTAATAAATCTGCTTTTTTACTTTTATGATTTTACTTAGGACCCACCTCAAAACCTAGCTGCCGAAAGACACGATTTGTTTGATCTCCACCGCTGAATTCGGTTGTTGGAATTCCACTGATTTGGCTCAATATGTGTTTGGGCGGATACAATTTACCCTGATAGCGAATCGCATATTTATATGCATCGTTTTCTAACCAATCTGCATAGTCTTTTGTTGCAGGGTAAAGATCATCAAACAATTCAAAAGCTCGTAGAACATCATCCCGACTAATATTTGCTCCCTTAAATGTTGTGGACATATGATTTTCCTCCTTAAAATAGGTGAAGCCCTTCAAGTAATTTTTGGTCCTCTACAAATTCCATGCAATATGAATCTTCCAATAAATTTCTTTCTTTTCAGTTTTCAATCGGTTTGTCTCTCCGTAACAAATCGACCTAGAAAATGCCTTGATTTCAAAACACCGATTGAGTATTCTTAGAACATTCTGTTGCCTTTAATTGGTTAATCCAAGTATGTTATCAATTATATTTTATGCAGAAATTTTTATATTGGTGATTCACACGTCAAATTTCTTTCTGGAATACCATTCCATATTTTTCCATCAATTAATCGGCCACCCCATGCACCATCGATCATTTTGGTGCCTCCATTTTGCTTGTGGAAAAATGGTATTCCATAAAATTCACACTGATCACGAATAGATCGCACCCAATTAATGTCCATAGGTCTTGCGCCAGGACCACTCTCACCACCAGTAATTACCCAATCAATAGAGGACAAATCCTTAAGATCAATTGGTCCAAGCAATGGTTCTGCACTAATAAACTTAACCTGTGCTGGAATAATACCAAGTTGTTCTTTTCTAAATATATATTCTTGGTTTTCGATACTAACACCTATCCAAACATTTTCCCAGCCATCCCACCAATCGATGGGGAGATTCTGTATTATTCTCTCTGGGCGTTTTGTGAGTATTTGAAAAATATGTTGAGGGGAATCCTTAATGATATCCCATGCTTCGTCACGCCAATTATCAGCATCTTGAATAAACCAATCAGACCAAGAACACGTAAAAATTAGTTTCGAATCTTTCCACTTCAAAGGATCAGAAAATGTGGTTTTGCTTTTGATTATTTGTTTTGGATTTTTTCCATATCTTCTTTTTCCACGATACATATAACAATTTTTACATCCTGGAGAGATTTTTATGCAACCTTGCCAAGGATTCCATGTTGATTCAGTCCATTCAATTGATGTTTTGTGTGCCATAACTTTATTCGGTCGAAGTATAATAAATAGAACGTATGTACTTTTTACAACAAGATTAAATTTATGTCAATATGGAATATATACTCGATGAAATTAATAACTACCACTTTCTATAATGGTCTTTCTTGTGAAAATTCAAACATTGGATTTTTACCAAAAGCAAATCTACCTTCATAATCTGTAACTTCTACAACATTTCTTCTTCTATATTCCCTTAAAACACTATGTAAATGTGCTTCCAAATACACCTCACCTAGCAACCATGTATATAGTTCTTCAGTACTTACCCTCCTTCCAGCAAATTTGTCCCATAACAAATACCTCCAATGGGTTTAAATATGGTTCAGGTACTAACAACACTGGTTGATTAGGTGAATCACGCTCATTTGCTGAAAAACTGCCATCAGGAGTTACACTCCACATTGCACGCTTCATTAATTTTCGTCCTTTTTCATGATTTGTTGCATGGAATAAAACATACTTTAGAGCATTATTTTCACCTCTCATGTACATTTGAGAAACAAATTGTGATTTAAGTTGTTGAGAGAATAAATCAATTATTGATTGAGATCGTTTTCTTGAATCTTCCATATCGGCTAAACCCCTCCATTCTTCACAACCAAATAAATTATCCATATTTGAAGACTGTGTAGGTTGTCGAATTGCCATATCAACATAACGGTACATAAAATTGATTAATAACTCACACCGTGGAAATTTTAGTAGATCGTTCATTAGAGCCATTGACAAAGTAAACCCAAAAGGATCCACAAAAGCAAACGATGGTGCCATATTTCTGCCCTCTCAATCTCAATCTATCTATGACTCTACGTAATTTTTCTTCATAATCAGTTCGGAACACATGAACATGAATATTCTGATGTAAGTCTCCTAAAGATTTTAATTGCTCGCATAAAATTAAATAATTTTCTTCATCATTTTCAAAAAAGAAATAGTGCACCTCGGTTGAAGAGAGGATTCTACTTTTTGAATTATGATTCAATAATAATTGCAGAGCTAATATTGGAGATCCTTCGTGGCCAGTGTTGTGTTTTCCACGTCCAGCATGGCAGTCAATATATAAAACTTTTCCTTGCCATTTAGATAGAATCGGAAACCAGCCTCCAAGGTAATTGATCAATAATTTATGTTTAGCGTGTTGTAATCCATCATAATCAGACCAATATTGCTCATTGGATGAATACATTTTAAACTCCTGTATTGATTCTAGCCAAATCTTCTGAAATACTGATATTCCAAATAAAGCCACTTCTAAGCATTGAATATTTTGCCATGGATGGGTTATTTCAAGTGCGGAAATTTATGAACAGCTCTTAGGTAACGGATGTTAATTTCCCCCCACTTCAACAGTTGAATGTAATTCCATTTCATCAACAATCATTCCTCATTGCTGCTCACCCTCATAGTTATGTGCTCTTCTTTGTAACCAATCTCTTTTACTGTTCAGAAAATTTATATCATAGTCTTCAATAGGCCGTTTGAAATGAAATGCATCAATTCTCAATTCACAAATCCTTTAGAAAGTCTTTCTGGTTCTTCTACGCATACTCCCGCTTCTACCTCCAAAGAAAGACTCAAAATATGCCCAATTACGGCCGTCGCCAATCATCAACATAACTTCTTACATCGTTGATATTTCCAGTTAGGTCATACTGTTGTTCAGCAAAGGAAAGCCCCATTCCTTCATCCAACACCATCACAATTTGTTTGCTATATTTTTTTCGTTTTCTTGGCTTGGGTATTGGTGTAATGAACTCTGCGCTTCGACACCGATCTAATATCTGCTGATTAGGTTGTCCATCTTCATCAAGTTCCCAATGTCTTTTTGGATACTCGTATGGAGAGTTTAGAATTGGTTGCTTGAAAAAACGATCATCCATAATTTTAAAACCTTGGAAAGGAATATAAGGGAAGACACTATTAACTTTTGGTAGAAATTATATGTGAATTATTCAACAAAGACTATAGTACGGTCATTAATTTATAAATATGAAAAAGAAATATTTACTTTCCACCGTAAAACTCCTGTGAAAAAATTGTGTTGAAAATCCCAGTTAATGTATTAAATCTGAAAAAATTTATAGAAATTTTTTGAAGATTAAACCATTTTACAATTACATTAGATGTTCTTGTTTAAGTTCGTATCACCACAAGGACAGCCCAGAAGATGACAACCAGGCTGAGAAGGGCGGGGAGCAGACCGGTATCAGCGGTGGAGGCAGCCATAAAGTTGAAGCTTGTGTGCCAGATGGAGACCATCAAGATGCCTTTAGAGGCTCGGTTGTAGAGCCAGGCGAGTAGGACTGCGCCGGCGAAGAGCCCGGCAAGCCAACCGGGGGCGAAGGCGGGATTGGGGATTGCGAATTGGGAATTGGAAAGGTGTGTGATAAAATTGTTTTACATATTATGATCGATAAAAAGGAGTAAAGCGTGAACACAGTCAGGATTTCCTCCAAATACCAGGTAGTGATCCCGCGCCTGATCAGAGAGCAGTTCAATCTCAAACCCGGTCAAAAAATCACCTTCATCCCATACAAGGAAACGCTGCGGGTTGTGGTCGTGCCACCCATTGAGGAAGCGGAAGGGATGCTGAAGGGCATCAATACGGATCCCAAGCGGGAGAAGGAAGACCGGGAATTATGAACATCCTCGATTCTTCGGGCTGGCTTTCATTTTTCAGCGGAGATGAAAACGCGGGCACATTCGCAACTGTGATAAAGGACACGGACCATCTGCTTGTTCCAACGATATGCCTGTACGAGGTTTTTAAACGAGTTTATTCCCAAAGGGGGGCCGAGGAGGCTCTTAAAGTGAGCGGGGTGATGTCGCTCGGGAAGGTTGAAGAATTAACCGCGGAAATTGCGATCAATGCGGCCGTTATATCAGTTGAAAATAAGCTGGCCATGGCAGACAGCGTTATACTGGCGACCGCGAGAGCGAACCAAGCTACACTCTGGACGCAGGATAAGGATTTTTCGGGTTTTGAAGGAGTGGAGTATATCGAGAGGAGATGATGGGGGGATTGGGGGTTTTTTGAACCACTAAGACACAAAGAGCACAAAGGTTGTATACTGGGTAAGGGGTTAGATATCCAGGTCGATGTAGAGCAGGGCGTGGTCGGAAGCCTGATGGGAGGAGCGGGTGATCTCGGGATAGGTTTCCCAGGCGGTGGGGCGAGTTACACGGGAGCCCCACAACCCCTTGCGGAAGACCCCGCCACCAGTAAAAACAGGAGAGAGGCTCTGGGAGAAGAAGATGTAATCGAAGCGGTTGCTGATCCCGCAGGAGTCGAAGGTGCCGACCCGGTTTCCGACCTGGAAGGCAGGCTGGGTGAAGCAATCCACCAGGGGGCTGTTATTATCGTACAGGGGGACAAGGTTGGGCGCAGGGACGTCAGAGACGGCGGGGCCTTCGTTTAGGTCGCCCAGCACAATAACATGCTGACCCTGGCTGACGAGACCATCCACAATCCGGCGGACTTCGACAGCCTAGCGGCGGCGCTTTTCATCACCACCCCCGGACTGGGATTTAAAATGATTGATGAGCACGTGAACCAGCAAGCCGGAAGGGGTGCGGACGGCTGCCATTCATTATCACTACCAATCTCAAATTCGCCGACTGGATACAGGTCTTTGGTGATGAAAAACTAACAGCTGCTCTCCTGGATCGACTAACCCATCACGCTCATATCATTGAATTGATGGGCGAGTCCTTTCGCTTCAGACAGCGCATACAGGACTAGAATGATGAGTAGTCTAGCAAGGTGGAAAGGACATATGACGTTTATGGTGGTAGGTTTTTCGTTATTAAAATGGACGGTTATTCAGTGTTAAAATTTACCTTGAATTCGTGCAATCGGTCGGTTTTCTAATGTTAAAGTGGTAGGTTTTTCAATTGACAAAAACATTTCTAATCTACTTTTCTGGAACTCTTACCTCAAGTTATAGTTGGATGCCTGCTTTAGGTGGCTTGATTTTTATATTCATCTTCGTTATGGTAGGCTTCCAAACCGGTTGGGTAAAGTTTTATCTTTTAGGTATTTTCTGTGTGCTTGCTGGATTTTTAATATCGATTAGCGGATGGGGAAATAAGCTGGGCGTTGCTGTTCTTTCCGCAATACTCGGTGTTGTTTTGTTGGCTTCTGGTTTCTTGACACGTAAGAAATACTTTCGTCAGGAATTAAGGCACACATTGAATAACTCTGAAAAGATGGATTAGATAAATGGACGAATTTCCTCCCAAGATAGTTGTGTGTGTAGGCGCTATTGTATTAAGAGGTGAGAAAGTGCTTCTCGTCCGGCAAACTTATGGAAAACTTGTCGGTAAATGGAGCATCCCATGGGGATTTGCATACACACCGGGTTCGAGCGGTGGGATAGATCCACCTCATATCGCAGCTCTACGAGAAACGAGAGAAGAAGCCGGTATAGAGGCAGAAATTGATGGATTGTTGGGAATTCAAAATCATTGTGATCCTGAGACAGGCTCTCCGCGGCTATATATTCTTTTTCTCTGTCATCACGTAAGCGGAGAACCGGCCCCAGATCATTTCGAGACCGATCGGGCTGAATTTTTTTCATTGGAAGCACTGAAAGCTGCCGAAGGAATTGTGGACGAATTTTGTTATTGGCTTGCTATGAAAGTACTGCAAGGAAACTACACGATCGCGCTGCCCAATTATGAGAATCCTTACAAGCCATACCTGGCTTTCATCTAATAACAATTGCTCTCGATGAGTTACGGTGCAATAATTGCGAGGTATATTATGAAATTAAACATACCACGGCTATTGATGTTAATCATCACAATCACCATTCTGGCAATTCTGGCTGTTTTGGGTGTGAGTAAAATACAAGGGAAGAATTTAGGGAGCTTATATGCGTTGGGAGCTGCGGCTGCCAAAAACAATGACTGGCAAAAGGCGTTCAACCACTTTGATGCATTATGCAAACAGAATTGTCAATATCAAGATGTTGCTACCAGGCTGTCCGAAGCCGCCCGAAATGCCATTCAATATCAGCAAAAAGAGCTGACAATAGAGAAGGAAATAAAGATCATACAATGGCTGGTAACATCAGGTGATCTCGATATCGCAACAGAAGCCTTAAATCACAGTACAGTCGTGATCCCTTCTGGAAAATTTATCATGGGTGAAGATAACAACGATGCCGATGAGCGTCCCCAGCGAGAGATTTATTTGGATACCTTCGAGATCGACCGGTACGAGGTCACGAATATTCAATACCAACGTTTTGTACTTGAAATGGGATACCGAACTCCACATTATTGGTCCGGCACAAATTATCCCCCTGGACAGGCCGATTATCCAGTAGTTGGAGTCGGCTGGGAAGATGCCAATGCCTATTGCGAGTGGGTTGGCAAGCGACTACCTACAGAGGCAGAGTGGGAAAAGGCATGCAGAGGTCCAGACAGCAACATTTATCCCTGGGGGGATGAATGGGATGACGAAAAGGCAAACATTGGAATCAACCAGGCTAATCAATGGCCATATCATTACGAAGACGGATGGGAATTTGTACTTACTCCCGGAACAAGCGAACAAATTCTTGGACTCCGGCCTGTAGGAAGTTATTTGGATGGCGCATCCTTATACGGAGTGCTCGATATGATAGGCAATGCCTCCGAATGGATTGCCGATTGGTACAACCCGAATTTCTACTCAGAGATGCCGGTAGAAAATCCGGTCGGTTTAGACCCACCCTGGCAGCACTCCGTTCGCGGCAGCGCCTGGCATGACCGCGCTGGACATGAGAGCTGGATGCTCCACGAAAGCCGTTGCTCGGCTAGAAACGCCTCTCATTCTTATGATACGCCGAGGTTAGGTTTTCGATGTGCTCAATGAAGGTTGAAGAATTAACCGTGGAAATTGCGATCAATGCGGCCGTTATATCAGTTGAAAATAAGCTGGCCATGGCAGACAGCGTTATACTGGCGACCGCGAGAGCGAACCAAGCTACACTCTGGACGCAGGATAAGGATTTTTCGGGTTTTGAAGGAGTGGAGTATATCGAGAGGAGATGATGGGGGATTGGGGGTTGGAGATTTGGGATTGGGGATTAGGTTTAATTTGAACCACTAAGACACAAAGAGCACTAAGAATTTGGATATTAAATTAGATTTTTAGATCCTTCACTTCGTTCAGGATGACAACAGTTGAGACAGCCGCGCTTTTTCCGCGAGCGCCCTCCTGGGTTCAGGATATGCTTCACGAGCGGGGGGAGGTAGTTGATCCGACCCTAAACCGGAGATGGATAAACCAGCGCCGGAGAGGCGGTTGAGAATAAAGTTGAGCAGGAGTCCGACCAGGGGAGGGGAGAAGGCGACCAGCCACCACTTAGGGCAGACCCGCCAGAAGAAC
Organism: uncultured Chloroflexia bacterium; assembly: GCA_963793095.1. Classification (GTDB taxonomy): domain Bacteria; phylum Chloroflexota; class Anaerolineae; order Anaerolineales; family UBA4823; genus CAVWDI01. The sequence continues at coordinate 993,363 of CAWBYY010000002.1, read as the reverse complement.
ATCCGGCGGAGGAGGTCTTTCTTTCCCAAAGAGCCTTGAGTGAAACGGGTGACGATAAAGGCTGAAAGCAGGGGACCGCAGGCTGCCAGGTAATGAGCCCAGGGAGGCAGGAGGGGAGGGATTAGGCCCTGATGGGCGAGGGCGAGCGGGATGGCGATCGACCAGGAGAAGGCGAAGGCGAGAAGAAAGAAGGCAGCGAGGGATTTGTGAGATCGAACAGGGTTATATTACCAGGAGGGATACAATGAGGGTGGCAGCGATCACAAGTATCATACCGGGCACCAGGTTCCTTTTAAGCAGGGCTGCGCCTCCAATAATCACGACAGCGCCTTTGGCGATGGTGTTGGCAATTGTCGCGATGACTATCGACTGGGCGGCGACTGTCGTTGAGATTGTGCCTTCTTCACTCAACTGGGCAAGTGAGATTGTGATCGCATCCACATCCGCAAGACCTGACAGCAAACTGGAGATGTAGACTCCGGTATCCCCGAAATACAACTGGGCTGTCCGGGCGACGACCAGGATAACAGCATACAACAGCCCGAATTTAATCGCTGAGACAAGGTCGAAAGGATTAGAAAATTCCTGGGTGTCCTTTTCGGTTGTCCTCTGGCTAAAGTAAAGGAAAATACAGTACAACAACCCCACCCCCCCGGCTGCTGCTATCGGCGGCCAGACCAAGGAGAGAAGCACAGGGTTGAGCACCCCTACCTCAATTAGCACCCTTGCGAACATGACCGTCCAAGCAATCATAATCGCCAGCGTGAAAGGTTTTGCCAGAAAAGGTTCACGATTGCTGCGTTCGGAGAACCCGAAAGTTACCCCAGTGCTGGACACAAGCCCTCCGAGAAGACCGGTTATGCCGATGCCGCGCTCAGGCCCGGCTATCTTGATGGCCAGGTAGCCGGCGAAATTTATCCCAGAAATGAACACCACCATCAACCAGATCCTGAATGGGCTCAGCACGTCGAAGGGAGGCGGCAGGTTGTTCTCTTTTGGCAGGACAGGCAGAATCACCAAGCTTATAACCGCGAACTGCAGAGCGGCGAAGATATCCTCCCGAGTAAGCGCTTTTACCAGGCGGTCGGTCTCAATCTTGACAGACAGGAGGACTGTGGTTGTAATCCCCAGGGCAGCCGCCAGGGTCAGGTAATTCCAGTAACACAGGACACCGATCAGCACGGTGATCAGAATCGCGACTTCGGTGGTCAGACCGACATGGCCGCGCCAGGCGTCGATGAAATATGCGATCGCGGATAATAAACCGATCAGCATAAATACACCAAGGAAGGCGAAAGGGGATCCAAATTCATCGGCGATCATCGCCGCGAGGGCGCCAACAAGGCCCAGAAGAGCAAAGGTACGTTCCCCAGCCAGTAAATTACGCTTTTTCTCACGGAATGCGTACTCGCGCTGCAGCCCGATCATAAATCCGATCGCCAGGGCGATTGCGAACCTGAAGAATAAATCAGCGGAAGCCGTCATGATATTACCAACAATCGTTTTTTATTATAACTGCGAATTATTGAAGCGGAGGCAGGAGGGAGATAAATATTCGATATTGGGGAGCGGGGGGGCTAGACGCTGTCTCCCCGGGATTCAGCTCTAAATATCCAGGTCGATGTAGAGCAGGGCGTGGTCGGAAGCCTGCTGGGAGGAGCGGGTGATCTCGGGGTAGGTATTCCCAGGCGGTCGGGCGGGTTTTACGGCTTCCCCACAATCCCTTGCGGAAGACCTCGCCGCCGTTTAAGGCAGGAGAGAGACTCTGAGAAAAAAAGATGTAGTCGAAGCGGTTGCGGAGACCGCAGGAGTCGAAGGTGCCGTCCCGGTTTCCAACCTGGAAGGCGGGCAAGCTGTAGCAATCAACCAGGGGGCTGTTATTTTCGTACAGGGGGACAGATTGGGAGCCGGGAGCTGTGGGGACGGCGGGACCTTCGTTGAGGTCACCCAGCACAACGACGTGCTGACCCTGGCTGACGAGACCATCCACAATCCGGCGGACTTCGACGGACTGGCGGCGGCGCTTTTCATCACCACCCCCGGACTGGGACTTAAAATGATTGATGAGGACGTGAACCAGCAGGCCGGAAGGGGTGCGGACGGCGTACTGGGGGCAGTCGCGGCTGAAGACCAGACCGACCGCATCGCGGTTATCGACGTTGGAGCGGATGGATTCGATCTCAAAGCCGGATCCGGTCATGATGCCGACATCGATGCCGCGGTCATCGTTGCCGTCGACCAGCATCACATGCTCGTACATATCCGCCAGCAATTCACGGTTAAAGCGGACGAGGGAAGGGCGGTTCTCGGCTTCGACAACGGCGACTATATCAGCATCCACTTCCTGGAAAACCCGGGCGGTCATGCGGACACTGAGATCATCGGTAGGCTCGACGGCAAGCTCAACCCAGCCAATCCAGTCGTCGCGGCCAGCGGCTTCGATCTCGATATTGAGGGTGTTATCCGACGGCTGGCGGTCGAAAACCCCACGGTTCTTGCGGAACCATGCCCAGCGGGGAGAGGAGGTGTATTTGCGGCGGACAGCGCCCTGGCTGTTGATGTAGTAGAGGTCGAGGATGACCATCAGGTCGCGCATGCGGGCTTTATCGGCGGGGGAATAGGCAGCAAGCTGGAAAAGGTCGTTCAGTTCAGAATAGGCTTCCAGGATGGGCTGGCCGATAGTCCAATCGGCGGTGTGGAAAGCCCTGGGGCGGGCGAACAGGTTTTCGACATTATAGGATGCGATCCTGACCATTTGAGGGGCCTCCTTTTTCGGGTGAGGGCAGCCAGGTTGGGATCAATGGGATGGGTATAAAACGAACCCGGATTAAGAAATGCAACAGACAGGGATATTATACCTGGAGAGGGGGAGGTTAGGATGGAAGGGGCTTTTTCGAGGGTGTGGGCGGCATGGTTTGTTCCCAGGGAGGTTCCAGCTTGTCAGGTTTGGAAACCTGACCTACTTACTGAATCGAAGTCTCCTGGATCGAATGGAACGACCAGCATTTCATTCGATTTTCCATTGAGGGATACCAATCCCGGAAAGATTTGGAGGTGCTGGTTGAGACTATACGGGAGCTAATGTGCAATACCCTGTCTGAGGGTATATTCACGTACTGCGGGACTCAAGCCGAAATGGTTTACACTATTTTTTAAACCAAATAAACAACCTTGCCCGGATGTTCTCATACACATTCGCATTTATCCCGATGGCATTAAAAGACAGAACACTCATTCAAAAAATCCTTATCCCAAAGCCGGCTATCTCCAAGAAAGTCCGTTCCACGTCAGGACATAAGCCCTGAAACACCGGGCAAATGTCCCGGATTAATTCCCGGAGAATACAGGTCTCTTGCCTCATGACTTTGGAACTGTCCATACTTATAATGCAAGAAATATCGAACTTCTTGTAATACCAACCTGTTTTTAGTGCGGATCAATATTTATGGAGATGATACAGGATAACGTAGAACAACGTTCAAGGTATAAAATCCGGTTTGTCCTATCAGGCGCTTTAGCCGGAGCCATTTCCACTCTAGTATTCACTATAATCCATGATATCTTCATCAGCGACATCTGGTTTATGCTCTCTCCAATGCTGCTTGCGGGTGCGCTGTGCGGCGGACTGGTGAGTTGGAGCTATGGGCTTCTGGTATCTTCGAATTCCCTTCGAAACTGGCTGGGTTATAACCTGATTTACGTGGTGCTGTTTTGCCTGCTGGGGGTCGCGTCAGTGCTGCTTTTTGAACCAGTGACGACCATGGCTGCGGTAGTAACACTTAACGGACCGCCGACGGATTTGATTAACCAGGCCATGCCAATGACAGTCGCTTTCACTTTTGGCATGGCAATACTCATCACAATGCTGTACGGTCCAAGCTGGGTCAAATTCGGATCGGTACTGCTCACCTGTGTCGTGCTGGTGGCTTTGCTGGGTTTGAACGTATCAGCAATCGGGCTGGTGTCAATTCCAGTTGGATCCCTTTACCTGATTTTTGAGCTTTTTGAACTCATCGCGGCGCTTAATCTGGTTTACGCAGTTGTGTTTATCCCACTGGAGAGGCTCTTGCAAACGAGAACCAGATAGTCTGGATTTCACCCTAAAAATACGCACCACGATCCCATCCCGTAAAGGAACGCTTCTTTTGAAGATACTTCCTAAAAGGCACGCTACGCGTCTAAAACTGTTTAGTGGTGAAAAAAGATCACTCGTATGTGAGCGACTGGCGCACGTTCACCCGGGATGCCCGGTGGGCGGGGATGATGGATGCGAGGGCAGATATAACGATTACGACTCCCAACCAGACCAACACAGCGCCGTAGTTGTAGCGGTAGACAAGCTGGGTGCTGAAGATAGTCTCTCCCAACGAAGAAGCCATCAGGGGCGTGACAACAAGCGAGAGCGGCACCGCCACCATCCAGCTGAGGACACCCTGGACAAGCCCTTCAAGCATAAACATACCCAGAATCGCGCCTGAGAGGGCCCCAAGGGCGCGCATGATGCCGATTTCGCGGGTGCGCTCAATCACACCGATCGAGAGAGCCCCCATCAGCCCGATGCCTCCCACCACAGCCATGATAACCGCCAGGAACAGGATCATGCCCACGATGATATCGTAGCCGCTCTCCATAATCCTCCTTGAACCGGGCATGGTCTCGCGCAGATCAGCCGGGATGTTCTCACGCCGCAGTAAAGCCTCCAGGTCATCAACGGTACTGTCGATGGCGGTTTCAGCGCGATCGCGGGTGCGGACCAGGAGCATATTGGCATGACCGTGCTTTTTACTGGCATCAAAAACCGCCTGCTGGGGAGCATAGATCACATCCAGGTTAAATTCCGAGCCGAACATCATAAAAGTACGGTAAAACCCCACCACCAGCCAGTCTTCTTCGCCCATATCGCCCAGATCCAATGTGACCATATCCCCGACTTTAATCCCTTCATCCTCGCCGGTAGCGGCGTTCATCACAACTGCGCGCTGATCACCTGGCAGCAGCCAGCGACCTTCCACAACCAGCGGTTTGATCATCGGCTGGGAGACCGGAACCCCCTGAAGCTGGGAGCCCATGCCCGCATCCAGCTTGCGCTGGCCTCCTTGTAAGATAGTCGCCGGCAGGGCTAACCACATGCCGGCATCCTGGACACCCTCGATTCTGCCGGCTGCTTCCGCAACGCGGTCAATGCGAACCAGCTCATCGAAATAGAGGATAAAATCATGGTCACGCCTTTCGAATTCGTTGTCCAGAGTGGCCTGCAGCGAGCTCGACAGCCCCATCACCATCAGAAACATCACCCCGGAGATAACCAGCACAAGCTGGGTAAGCACCAGGCGCCATTTGCGGCGGAAGGTGTTGGTGAGGGCTATTACCGTGGAGGGCCGCAGGATCCTGCGGCCAAGCCTTTCAACCATTCGGTCCAGCAACCCGGCGCTGTAATCGCCCCCCAGCCCGTAGGAAGAAATCGCCTCACGCACGGTGATGGCGGCGCCTTTTAACACCGGTACCAGAGCAGCAAAAAGCGGTATCACCAGGGCGGCAGCCAATTGGAACCAGAGCGCCTGCCCACCGGAAAGGAAGTATTCGTATTCAATATTGAACATCCCCAGCATCCAGCGGCTCATCTCAAAAGCAACCCAGGAACCCAGGGGAAGCGCCACAAATAACGCCAGCGAACCCAGAATAAAAACACCCACCAGATAAACTTTAACCACATCGAGGCGGCCCCCGCCAATCGCTTTTATAATCCCGATCTGGTTGGTCTGCTGGGTGATCAGTGCGGTGAAGGTGTTTAGCACCAGCACAACCGAGAGCAGCATGGAGAGCACTGCCAGGACCTGCAGCACAAGCACCGCGCCGTCGATGAAGGCGCGCCCCCAATGGGTCTGGGGATCCTGGTACAGCGTGGCTGAAACGCTGACGCCCTGCTTCGCCAGCTCGCGCTTGATCTCCGAAGCCACTTCCCGGACGTGTTTGGAGCTGTAAGGCTGCACCTGGAATTTAAGCTCGTTGAATTTTCCGGGCGGGATGCCAAAGCTTTCCATCACCTGCTCGCTGCTGAAGAAAAACGCCAGATCCCACATTTCAGGCGGCGGGACAAAGGGGTGGCGGATCAACCCGCTGATGGGGTAAAGGTGCTCTTTATCGTCGATCTCGACAATCACCTGGTCGCCGATCCCGAGGCCGTAATAAGGGCTGTGCATCCTTTCAATGCTGAGGGATTTCTCCTCAGGCCAGCTTCCTTCCTTGAGCTGGATGACATCGAAGTCCTGGTCGTTATAGTCAAACCGCATGACCAGGTTACCCTGGCGCCAATCTTCGCCCGGCTTGACCCTGTAGCGGAATTCAAGCTCGTTGAGCGGTTCAATATCCAGAACGCCGGGAATCTTTTTCAGGTTCAGGATTGTATCGCTGTCCACCGGTTGAAGCAGGATCATGGTGGCATGTGAAGGCGAAGAGCTGCGGTGGGAGGCATCCATGGAGGGGATGAGCTGTTCGATCAGCCCGAAGGTGGTGCCGACCGCAAACACACCCGCGGCAATGCTCAGCACCACCAGCAGGGTGCGAAGCTTGTTATTCCACAGATCAAACCAGACTTTCTTCCAGATTACTGACATGGGGAAAAATACCCTAAAGAATTGATTCCAAGAAGAACTTAAGCCACAGAGCCCTACGTGATATTTTGGGTTCAGCAATCAGATAAAGCTTGTTGCAGCGCCGCGCCAAGCAATTTTATCAAACAAGCCAGGCTGTAAGGCTGGCTTTTCTTAAATCTAATTGGAATCCACCGGATAAATCCCTCACGAAAAATAACCAACTCCACCTATGATTTGTATCAACAATATTTATTCAAAATAGATTATGAAGCTGAAATCCTTATTCACTCTCTGGTGATCTGTTTCTTCAGGTAAAAATACCGCACAAAGTCAACTGTCCCCCAGTATCAGCAAAACTGCAGGTTCGAATATATACAAAAATTAACGTTCTCTGATTACGTATACATAAGCCTCAACCCCCATTCCGTCTTTCGTAAAAACTTTTGTCATGACCCGTTCGTACTGCTCACCTTCAAAAAAATCAAGTTCCTCCAAGTGATCATTTAGCTTATCCGAATAAAAAATGTATCCTTGGATTTCATCCCCGTTATCATCCAAGACGATACCTGGATAACCCATATCAGCTCCCCAGCCCTGCGGAATGAGATAACCTTTTACGGAAGCTTCTTCCCAAGCCCCTTCAATTGCTTTGAGAACATGTTCATTTGCCCTACCTGGAGCCAACGTGCCGTACACAAATAAACGCCGGGTCATTTCAATAAAAGCCTTCGGAACTTTTTGAATGCACCAGTATCACTCTCGGAGGATTGGTTAATCTCGAGCCCAGTGGATACGGGTATGAAGTAAAACATTCTACCTGAATCCAAAGAGCGCCCCTTGAACTAATGGAGTAGAAGTGCAGCTCTGTTCCAGGGTCTCATACAATCCGTCTACTTGACTTACTTCAGTTCGATACTGCCGGGCATGATCTTCTGACCAGAAGAAGACACTGTTACGTCAATAGGCATCAATAATATTAGGCTCGCTGAAATTTTTCCAATTAATTTGCGGTAGAAAGATCAAAGGCTCAGCTCCCTCTTCAGCGATACGATACTGCATCGCACTGTCCAACTCAATATGCATTGAACGACCACAATGCACACATTCCGTGCTTATTGTGACAGTGAGATATTCTCCCTTTAACCGCCCTTGCACGAAGGGCGTTGCTATCGCATCCTCCGCTCAAGCCCCATACAACCGTTCACCTGTACTGAAGACCAGATCATGCGGCGTTTTCTCAACAGTCACAGGATAGGCCCATGAGACCGCTCCCTGGTTATTTCGAACCAGGAAGAACAGATTCTTCTCCAACTCATCCAGCAGGGTGTTTACCTGTGCTAGAGGCAGCCCCAGGCACTGCGAGATGGAATCAGGCTGAATTGGCTGCCCCCTCTGGGCAAGCTCACTTACAACGAAATTCCGTACTAAATGATGCTTTTCTGACATGAAGCCGAGCCTGGTTTGGTTCTGCTGTGGAAAATGGGATAAGTTTTCTTCCCATTGTTCGCGAGGGATTTCAGTGATTTGGCGTCCTTGCCCTACAAGTATGGCGTCGCTCATCAGACAACTCCTGTCACAGATATAAGACCAACCGGACTATCCCCAATCAATACCCGTTTAACATTTTGACAAACTAATCTCGACCGAGTAATTTCATCAAAATCCAATATGTCCAACCCAAATTAACAGCTTGCAACGGATATAGTCACCCTTAGACTATTATCAATACAACTCTTGCGCATAAGATGATCTTTTGTAGTTTATCCAAATGAATATCACGATACATGAAAATATTAATTTCAATAAGTAAAAATTTTATTCTTCTCGAAACAGCCTGTGATACGAGAATCACTCAGAAACGCTATACTATGTTTCGATTTTATACTACTTTTGCTATATGAATCAGATATCCAGCCTCAATTTTATTTTTTTATCATTAAAATTTCAATTCGAATTGACGGAAACACCGTACTTTCTGTCATTCCACCATTTATTGGGTATTCTTGAATAATTATTATTCTTCATGCGGCGGACTGTAATTCACCATCCACCCTACTCCAAATTTATCCGTAAAGCTGCCATAATAATCACCCCAGGCTTGATCTGCGATCGGCATTTCAACTGCTCCGTCTTTTGACAATGCATTAAACAACCGGTCCGCTTCCTGCTTGCTTTCTAGATGGATGGAAATATAAGAATTGTTTCCAAAGTTAACTTTAAATCCCAAACTTTCGGGCGCGTCCGATGCCATCAAAACATCATTTCCTATGGGGAGTGCTATGTGCATGATCTTCTCTTTATCTTCATCAGAAATATTCACACCCTCCATCGGCATATCCTTGAACCGCACAACGGAGCTGAACTCTCCGCCGAAAATGGATTTATAAAAATTGAATGCCTGTTCTGCATTACCGCCAAAATTAAGATACGTGTTTACTTTTGTCATCGTATTTTATCTCCTTAATAAATGAATATTAATTCACCTGCAGGTAGTCACCATCAGACAGCTTCCTTCATTCATTTCAGTGTACGGCCAGGCCATCGTCGATCGGAATCAAGAAATCCTTGAGTCGAGTGGAAGGATCGGTCATTTTATCCCTCATAGGCTTTCTTTAAGGCCGAAATATCGAATTTTTTCATTTTTAAGAACGCCTGGGTTACCCGATCGATCTGTTCCCGGGTTCCTTTTTCCATCATTTCATTCATCACTGCGGGTACAATTTGCCAGGAAATCCCGAATTTATCTTTCAGCCAGCCGCACTGCTCCGCTTCGGGAACTGCGGAAAGTTTACTCCAGTAGGCATCAATTTCATCCTGCGACGTGCAGGAGACAATGAAAGAAACAGCTTCATTGAAAACAAAGTCGTGCTCGCCGGCGCCGTCCATGCATGCGAACCACTGGTTTTCAAGCATGAAGTCAGCAAACATGACACTTCCTTCTTTGTTCGACTCCTGTCCAGCGCCGTAGCGTTGAATGAATCCCATCTTCGAAGTCTTCGAATACCGAAAGGTAAAGGTTGATTGCTTCTTCCGCGCGGCCAAGTGCAGATCCTACAAACAAGAACGACGGCACGATAACCGGTCTTTCTTCGCCTTCAGGATTTGACAGGATCAACTGCCATGACAGGCCGTATTTGTCCTGGATCCAGCCGTAGCGTTCGCTGAAAGGGTATTTCTCTAGCGGCATAAGCACCTCGCCGCCTTGAGACAGGCTGTCCCACAGCCCATCGATATTCTCGCTCGCATTCTGATCCCGGGATGGGTCGAAATTTACGAAAAATGAAATGCTCGGGTTGAACTTAAAATACGGTCCTGCTGAGATAGCCATGAATGCCTGACCCGCGAGGTCAAAAGATACAATGTCGGTGTCACCCGATGGGGTGTTGCGCAAAGACGAGGTGTTTGTTATTTTTGAACCAGGAAACAAGCCAGTATAAAACTCGGCGGCTTCCACTGCTTCTTTATCGAACCATAAATGCGGTGTAATTTTTTGCATTGGTGAGGTGGCTCCCATTTTTTATTATTTTTGACTAGATATTCTATCAGCCGGTTGTGAAATCGAAAATTCGGGCTGGTTGAAGTCTTCTCAGCTGGTTGAAACAAAGATCACTTTATTGAGACTATTATAATACGATAATACTTATAATAATTATCCGTATTTAAGGGATATCTGATGGAAGTAAAAAGCGCCGCCGGGATCACTTGCTCGGTCAAAGATCTGGATAGACGGGGTTTTCAAAACAACAAATTCGGGTCGGCACCCCGGATAGCTGCCGCCTGCGCAGAATCCAGAGGGAGACCACACCACGTATCATATATTTCAAGGGAAGCTCCCAGCAAATCGGACGGGATGGAATTCTACTTCGTTCCGCGATCCAACGGGGATGCTACACTTCGTTCCGCGATTCAAATGTTTATCCCGCTCAACGGATCCTGTTTATCCTTGAAAGGGCTGCGTCCTTGTCCCCTGGACGATGGGAGCTTTGAAGTATATAAAAAGACTTTGCTGATTGAAAAGTCTTTACAGTGCCCCTACGATGAGCGGTTACCTACAGGGATGCTACGCGATCCGAACTCTCGCTCTAGAGAAATTGTTTCAATTCAGGACTACTTTTTCGGATGATAAATATTCATTCACGAAGTGTCAAGTCACGCTAGTGTTACCTAATTTTCCAGTAGTAAGTAGGGAATTCGGGGATAAAAAATATTAACTGCTTAGGGTTCATTTAGATAAATAAGGGACCAGCACAAAGTTCGCCAATAGTGCCAGGATCACCAGGCGGGCGTTTTTCAAGGGTTGGAGATCCTGAACTACTGTCAGAACTCAATCCCGCCAGCAGCATGCTGGCGACGATAAATAATAAACCGGATAAAGCCGCAATGGCCAAAAAGAATTGATTGAGAGTCATGTTAAACTTCTCTTTCCTCCGCCTCGGGGTGGTGCGGATGTCATTTGATTGGCGCCGTGTAAGCCCGATCGGGAGTTTACACGGCGCAATACCGCCAATCGTTCCGGATCCAGATTATTAATCTAGGTTGTTTTGAAGTGTTTCCAACTCTCCTTCAGAAGGAAGCAGAAAATATAAGAGGTAAGCTATCCCTGACTAGGTGCCGAATCAGATATTTGTGATCAGGTGATTCGCAATACCACATAAACCGGGGGAGAGATTATGGTTCCTTCTACACGCAAAGAATTTGATGTATCCTGCGATGCTTAGATCGGTTCTGCCGCGCTGCGCTTACCCAACAAGCGTGCGGTCGGTATCAAGATTAGCGGCAGGACGATGGAAGCCACCAGTACAAATGGGAGCGTTAAGGTGCCAGAAAAATTCAAACTGGTGACCAGAATGGCGGCGGCAACGTTGCGCTGTGCCGTGCCCAATCCCAGCACGCTGCGGACAGCCGCATCACGGCCACCCAAAACAAAGCCAATCAACAGCGATCCGACGGTGAAGATAACTAGGGCCAGAAAGCCGTACGAGCCGATCAGGTCGATGATGTTGGAGATGTTCAATCCCAGCCCGGTCACCAGCAATAGCAGCAGTGCAACGCCGGACACCTTGTTCAGTACCGGCGCCCAGTTATGCGCACCTTCGGTCGAGTACGCCCTGTACATAAGACCTAGCACGATGGGGATGAGCATGGTCATAATTAACGATTTGGCAATCGCCCAGGGGTCCACCGCTGCGCCCGGCAGCAGCAACGGCAGGACAACCGGCACGTAAAAGATGGTTACGATCATCAGTAAAAACATCAGCCCAACGCCCAGGGAGAGATCCCCTTTCGCTGCCTGCACCTCCTTGACCAGGAAGGGCGCACCCGCTACCGTTGCCAGCACGATTAAGCCAACCTTCAGCGTCTCGTCAAGTGGGATCAACAGGGTAATCCCGTATGCAAGCAGCGGCACCAGCACGAAGTTCGCCAACAGTGCTAGGATCACCAGGCGGGCGTTCTTTAAGGGTTGGAGAATCTGAGCTACTGTCAGACTCAATCCCGTTGCAAGCATGCTGCCGACGACAAATAATAAACCTGACAAAGCCGCGATAGCTGAAAAGAAATCATTAATTGTCATATGAAACCTCATTTGCCTCTGCCCTGGAGGGGCAAGGGTGATGTTTGATAGGCGTCGTGTGAGCCAGATCGGGGATTACACGGCGCGATACCGCCATTTGTTCTGGATCGAGATTATAGATCCAGGGTGTTTAAAAGTGTTTTTAATTCTCCTTCAGAAGGAAGCCAGACAAGCTTGTGGTCAAGGTGGTAAGTCCAAGGAACGGAGTTCTTCCAGCCGTTCCTCATTCTCTTTCCATAAAAGATACTTTCGGTGTCGTCCACCTTATCCCCTTCAAAACCATCAATAATGTTGTGAACATTCGTAAAGCCAGCCTTGATAAGCGCATTGATCGCCATGGCACTGCGACCGCCAGACCGGCACATGACCAGGATCGTATCATCCAGTTCGAAACGCTCCTGCACATGTGCGATGAAATCAGAATTCATCACCACAGAATAATTCCCTTTGTTATCATCCCAATTATAGGTGGGGAAGGCAAGGGGAACATTTGCAGCCATCTCCGCATGACCTATCAATACATATTCCTCGAAAGTGCGAACATCGAGAACCTTGATCTGCTCAGGTTCTGCCTTCCACATTTCGTAAGCTTCCCGGGCGGTTACATAAAGTCCCAGACTGGTCAACTTTTCTTCAGGCACCTGGTGGCTTGAATGAAGGGTGGATATTTCAACCGTGGTCATTTTCTAATCTCCTTTTTGAGTAGTTTCAATATGGTGGACGGCCGCATCAACTGTGGAAAACAGACGATCTTCACCGATCTTATCGAGCAAGCCGGTCTTGGTGCTGAACTCCAACACGTGGTCCTGCACTTCAGCGAAATACGTAACGATGCCTTGATTATGCAGTTTCTAATCAGGCCCTTCAACATGTTGGAGGTGGTAATATCCAGGGCGTCCTGCACCGCGGCGTCAAACAGCACGGCTTTCACGGGCTGGTCTGATTCTTTTATCATTTCCATAACCCGGTCGCGGACGGTTAAAGCATTTGCATAATACATGGGTGCGTCAAGGCGTACGATAAATAAACCTGGCACGGTTATATTCTCAGGATGGCGGGATATGTCGGAGTATGCGCCGGTTTCATCAGGCACTTTCCCTAACTGCGACAGATGGGCGCGGCTGGAACGGTAGAGGACAAGAAGCAGCGCGCTCACCAGACCGACGAGCATGCCCTGCAGTACACCGAAAAAGATCACACCGGCAAACGTCAGCAGTCCCAGCACGAATTCCGGGCGAGACACCAGCCGGGCGGTGTGCAGCTTGCGCGAGGCGATAATGTGCCAAAGGGCGTGCAAGATCAGGGCTGCCAGTATGGTTTCGGGTAAGTTGGTGAAGAGCGGTGTCAGGAATAACAGCGTCAGTATCACTGCCACCCAGGCGACCAGCCCCGCCCCACGGCTGAAGGCGACCAGCAGGACCCCAATCGCTGGCAGGATCATGAGCGGCAGCGCCGTCCAGGATACATCCGGTATGCTCAAGGATGGCAGGCCCTGGGGTAATTCACCGACAATCTCTACCCTGAAATTGGCACTCAGGTTGAGCGCCACGCTCAGGGCGATTGAGCCGAACAGCACGATCAATCCGGCCGGTATCTTTTTGTTCCAACGCGGTATCAGGATCAGGAGAGCCACGCGCCTGCCCCCAAGGCAAAGCTGACCCAATTGGCTTCAGGCAGTTCACGCAGAATACCAAAAAACTTCTGCACTGTATTGCCCGGGGGTTTCTCTACACCAAAGAGCTTGTTGAGCTGCCCCACCATAACAAACACGGCCAGTCCGGTTACAAACCCATCCAGGACCGGTTTGGACAGAAACTGCGTGATCCATCCAAGGCGCGCCAGGCCGGCAGCCAGAAACACCGCACCGACAACCAGGGTAAAGGCAACCGCATACTGCTGGTACACAGCCGGATCACCTCCGCCCCGTTTGCGACGACACCAACAGTGACCATAACCGCGGTCACCGATGAAGCGATCAGGGCCGCCGTAGCCGAAGTGGGCTGGACAAACATGTGACGCGATGTGCCCAGCGCGGCGTAAAGGATCAGTGAAACCACCAGGGTATAGAGGCCAAACTGGGGCGGCAGGCCGGCAACTCCCGCATAAGCCATCGAATTCAGGGATGAGCAACCCCCAGACGGTCAACCCGGCGATGGCGTCAGCCGAAAACCAGCTGCGATCATAAGCGGGCAGCCAGGACAGGATGGGGATATTTCGTTTAAACCAATTAGTTTCCATAATGAATTCTCCTCTGTTTATGATACCTTCGCCAATTCACTCATATCTGAATAGCTAAGGGTTTTCAAAACAGAGATAATCGTGGGTGCCAGTAGGGAAAATCCTTACACCTGGCACCCGTCTTCCGCAATAGGACTACCTCTGTGTCTCAGAGAGATCTCCAATTGCTGCGCACATTGTGTGCGGGTTTCCTCCCGGCTACCCACGTCGCGCGGACTTATCCAGCTTGAGTTGGAGCCCCTCGGGCATCCTTTGCCAACTCCTCGTCTGCCACTCCTCTTTGAGCCATTCCCTCACGCCCTGTTCCAGGAACTCTGGGCGTGCCCATTCGTCCACATCGAAGTCGTTCTTGATGTAGCCGTGGCTGAACATGAAGTCTTTGCCGATCTTGATGCACTCTATGTTCTGCGCGCTCAGGCTCGGGACCATGTCGACGTGCTTGATGCCCTCGTAGGTGTGCTCGACATCCAAGTAGAACGTCTGCTTGTTCAGGATGACAGCGGCGGCGTGCTTGTGCGCGTTCGCCCATTGCCCGACCTTGACCATGGCCTTCATATAAGCAACCACCAGCTCGGGGTGCTCATCGGCCATCTCTTTTGTGCATGTGATCACGGCCGGGGTGTTGGCAACCTGAACCGTCCAATCCGGGAGCTTGGACAGGTCAAAGATGGCCTTGATTTCGCCCGTGGCCTCCGAGAGCTGTCCTAATTGTCCCATCTGGTTGTAGATGGCATCGACGGTACCCGCAAGCAGTGCCTTCTCCAATGGCCGGAAGGCATAGTCGTGCTTGTGGTCACGGCGCATCCACAGTTCTGAGGGATTGTTCATGTTCACCTGCAGCATCTCGGGCTTGTCATACCAGTCATCCGGGTAGGGGAACTCGACAAGCTCGATATCATCCAAGGTCATGTCATTCAGCATGAGGATATTTTCGATGCCCATGTGCTCCTGGATGCGCCACCAGTCGTTTTTAATCGTGTTGAGGCTCTTGGTGATGCCGATCTTCTTGCCTTTCAAGTCCTGCACGCGGAAGATCTTGTCGCGGGCGCGTACCTGCATCACCCCACCCTCGTAGACCCAGGTCGCCCCCAGCAGCACGGTGCGGCGGATGTCGGCGTGAACGGCGATCGGGGGATACAGGCCACCGAAGCGGATCAGGTTGTCCAGGTTGTGTACATAGTGCGGGTAAAAGTTGTTCTCGGGTGCGTGACGGAAGTAAGCGTACTCGACGCCGATCTTCTTGAACTCTTCCCGGCACCAGCCCAATTCCTGGTCAACATTGTTGGCCGACACCATCGGGCAGTTGGTAAACCATACTTCTTTCCAGTTCAATGGTACTGTGGTGCTTACTCTTTCTTTGGACATTGTGTTCTCCTTTTTTACAATTACTGGTTCTGAGATTTTTGAGAGGTTTCCGGAAAACAGGCGGTCGGTTCACCGCCCTTTTTTGCTTCCTTAGTCATTAAAGTTACCTTACTCTGCTAGTTGCCCATCTCCGGACCGGCGGTGATGGTGAATGAATTATTAGCCAGGCCTGGATGCCTGGCTGAACTTTTCTTTCCTGTGATTATCCTTGAATTTTTTCACTACCTCCTTTTCTCCATTTGATGTCTGAGATTGCTGCGCAGCTACGTGCCAAGAAGTTTTGCCTTCTGGGCTGCGAACTCCTCCTCGGTGAGGATGCCCTGGTCCTTGAGCTCACCTAGGCGCTCCAGCTGGGCATAGACATCCTCCTGCGGGGCAGGTTGTGCGGGCGCGGGCGGCTGAGCGTACTGCTGTGCGTCGGCTGCGTCCTGCTCATAAGCTTGATCGTACTCCTGCTGTGCAGCAGCATCTTGCTGTGCATATTTCTGGTCCTGGTGGTGGTGTACTGCGCCGGCTGTGCCGGCTACCACTGCTGTGCCTACTGCAGCGGTAGCCACCCTTCTTCTTCTAACCTGTCTCATTGCTCTAGGCATGTCAACCTCCTGATATCTTGTTTTGGTTAATCTCTCTATTCTTCAGCCTGGGTGATCATCTCCAATGTTTCATTGACCACCTCAAAGGGTATGCGGTCATACATCACCATGCGACCGCTGGCCCGGGTTACGGCTTCCCCGAATTCGATCGCCCACAGATTTTCAAACAGCAGAAGGGCGGCAGTGGTGTTATCACCCATCGCCTCTGCAATAAACTCAATATCTTCGACCTGGATGATGCCGCTGATCTCTATATCAAGTGGATCGAAGATCGCCATCACATCGGGGGCCAATTCCTCAATCTCAAGCACCTGGTATTCCCCCTCCTGATCCTTCAGGATGATGACCAGATCGATCACCCGGATGATCTTTTTTTCAACCAGCTCGAGCAATGCTGGCAGGCTCTCACCGGTGAGCTGGTCGGTCTTGAACTCAAGGGCGAGGAAGTCGATTGGACCGTAAGTCATTGAATTTCTCCTTTCGTCATAAATATTTAGTCATTCGCAGTTGTTGTTATATGGGTGTGTTTGGGCGGGCTTTGCCGCCCAAACACACCCAATTTCAAACTCAAATGTGTATCTTCCTGATTTACGGCGCAGTTTCCGGATAATAAGGCACCTGCTGGCGATTGTGGTAGCCGCCGATGTAGCTGGCGACGTCTGCCATAACCCCGAGCCCTAGCCAGATCCAATCCCAGCCGTTCAACGGGAAGATCAGCACGTACATCAATGATGTCCAGGGGACAAAGACCAAACCCAGGATGCCCACCAGCCAGGGCAAGTTGAACGCTGCGAATGCTGCGCTCACTCGAATCGGCGCAAGCAGCCAATACACCAGGAAGCCCAGGCGTGGGCCAAAGAATACAAGGGCAGTAAAGAAACAACACATTGGGAACTCCTCCTCAATTTTGAATTAGATAAGATTTTCTCTTGAAGATGCCAGCCACATGCTGGCCATCCCCGAAATAACTCACCCGTGGCCTAGCGGCCTTCGTGAGCCATCTCGTCGATGCACACCGCCACCGCCAGGATGATGACATCATCCTGCCCGGGATCGATGGCAACGCCGTAGCTGTCGCGCAGACGGAACCACTTCTTAGAGACTTCCGCTACCTTATCGCGGCCTTCTCCGATGGTGTACTCGTGATCTAATATGTTCCCTTTCACCTCCAAATCTGGACCGCCCTTGATCTTGACCACCCAGCGCTCTCGCACGGGGGTGACCAGGGCTTTTTTGACCATGGCGAGATTCTCCCCATGGGGTCCTTCGATCTCCATGCTGTCTTTGACCCGCAGCATGCGCTCCTGGATCTTGGCCAGTTCACTTCCATGAGAATCCTCAAAGACCAGGGTCTGGCGCACGCGCAGCGCCTTGCCATCGATCTTAAAAACTTTCTGCCCCTGGTCGTTTTCGATCCAGAAGTCGTCGCCAATAGAGACCATCTTTTGGCGCATCTGGTAGCGGATGCCGCCACCCGGCCTCCCGAGCTGGCGGTCATCCTGACGTTCATCACGTCGTTCTTTTCGTCTTCCTGGCATAATTTTTTCTCCTTGTATTAATAAGTTAGTTGGTTGAACCTTAAATTACCTGGAACGCATTCTCCCAATTTCTCGATTAAAATTCCAGGCGCTTAACCGAAATTACGGTCAAATGCAGCTCATAGAGCGTGTTGAGCACACCGGCCAGGGCAGCCTGATCGCTCAACTCGCCCTTCAGTGTTGTAACCTGGGGGTATGCATCTATCGTAGCCGGACAGATCAACATGCCTTGCAGAGGATCAGACCAGGTTGGGTCGAGCCGACCTTCTACAATGATCTGGTAGATGGCCGGGCTATCGAAGGTGATGGGTTTCCTCGGCGCTATATTCATTATGAATAGAGGATAGACGAATATGGCGCGAAAAAATACCAACAGATGTTGTATTTAAGGTGTAGAACGATCGGATTCTCGAGAGGGAATAAGAGCCTGCTTTATGGGCGGCTCAGCGTGGGGGAAGGATGTTCAATTCTTCTGCTTTTGCCACAGCATTCCAGCGCTGGTGGACGCCCAGCTTGCTGTAGATGTTGATTGTGTGGCGCCTGGCGGTCGCGTACGAAATATTGAGTACGAGAGCGATCTCTTTGATACTCGTCGGCCCTCGCAATAAGGTCAGGACTTCGAGCTCCCGGGGGGTTAGAGGCTCAGCCAACGTCGAAATCCCGAGCGATGAATGGCGGGTTGCACTACCATTGCCAACCAGATTTTTATCATCATCTGGAAAGGTAACCAGGATGCGGTGGATCGTCTCCTCGAAATGACCTTGCTTCGCAAGCCGCTGCAGCATCTCCTGCATGTTTACCCCCAGATCGGTGAAAACCCGGATAAAGCCCCCCGATCGGGCCAGGTCCAGGGCCTGTTCCAACGCAGTGTTGGCTGATCTGGTTTTCCCCAGAGTATCCAGCGCCAGGGCGCGCAATGCCAGGATCTCGATCTTGTAGGGAGTGTTATAAGTTCGGTCGGCGATCTCATCCAGGGCGTCCAATATTTGCAGCGCCAAAATCAGGTCGTCATCTGTGCCTCTGCCCACCAGGATGCGCGCCCGGGTGACCTGTGGTTCTTCCAGCCAAAGGAGAGGCTGGTCCAGCGGCGGATTGGAGAATGTGTCAGCCCAGTGACCGGCGCCTTCCAAGTCGCCTTGCAGGAGCATCAGCCTGGCGCGCAAGGAGCATGTCCGCTTGTCTTCGCTGCCTCTCTGCTCCAGGTCAAACTGGCTGATCGACTCCATCATCCGCCATGCTTCAGAGCTCTCCCCATTGATCTGGTGGATCAACGCCAGGCCGGCAACGGCATCGCGATATGTTGATATCTGGGCTGCATAGCGATTTTTGACGATCTGACTAAAGTACTGTGCACCAGCCTGCAGCTCATTGCGATGATAACACAACACACCAAGAAACCAGTCAGCCCAGTTCTGCATGATTCGGATGCTCCGGTTGGTTGCTCCCTGGAGCTGCAGCTGTGCAATTCTGCTGGCCTGATCAAGCTTGCCGGTATTGAGGTAGATAAAAGCCAACGATCTTAAGAGAAGCAAGGCATAGGCATCGGTCCTATCGCCGCAGGCCTCGTATTCAGCAAGCAGCAGCCGTTCGGCTTCCAGCGCCTGGTCGATAGCCTGCATGGACATGCCCAGGAAAAGCATCGCTCCACCGCGCACGAACGTCCACGATGGGGGCAGGAGCGCCAACGCCTGTTGGCAATGGTCGATCGCCAGCATTGGCTGGTTGTTGAAATACGCCTGCTGAGCTTTCAGCGCAAGGATTTGTCCGCGCAGGATTTGCAGGTCGTCTGCCGGCAATACTTCGCCCGCACCTGCCTTCAACTTCTCTTCTAACTGCTGGAGTACCTGTGCTTGCAGGTCAAGTCTCCATGAGAACTGCAGCGCCCAAGCCTTGATCATCAACAGCCCAGGTTGACCCTGGATCATTTCTTCCGGCAGCAATTTCAGCCAACGCTCCAGGGTCAGACGGTCTTCGCGATTGATTACATCGCGAAGACCAGCAATCATATGGCGTGCAGCCAGATCAAGGTCGCCGGCTGCCAGGGCGTGATGTAAAGCTTCATCGAGCAGTCCCTGTTCCTCGAACCAGGCCGAGGCTTGGCGATGCAAGTTGGCAACCTGGTCAGGCGTCATCTCGACGGAGGTTCGCTGCTGCAGCAATCCCTGGAACAAATGATGATAACGATACCATTCCCTGTTGTTGTCCAGGGGTATGATGAACAGTTCGGAGTGTTCTACCCAATCCAGGCAGGCACGCACATTCCAGGCGGTGTCGATATCTCCAATGACGGTTTCGCAAAGTGGGGCGCAGAAGCGATCCAGGATCGAGGTCTTCAGTAAGAAAGAGTGGATCGCTGGAAATTGGTGGTTCAGCACCTCATCGACCAGGTATGAGGTAATGTTTGTATTCTCGCTGGATAAAGCGGACAGAACGGATTCCCGGCTGTCTTCGGAACGTAGTGAAAGGCTAGCCAGGTGCAGACCGGCGGGCCAGCCTTCAAAGCGCTCTTCCAGAAGTGGCAGGATGTTCGGATTCAGATGGGCAACCTGCGCTTGATGAATATAGGCAGCAGTCTCCTCGGGTGTAAAGCGCAGGTCACGGGTGCGTATCTCGCTGAGATTCCCCTTCGCACGTATTCTGTCGAGTGGTAAAGGTGGGTTGATGCGTGAGATCAGCACCAGATGGAGTGGTTGCGGCCAGTGGCGCACTAATTCAGCGAGCAGATTGTGGATCTCTACATTGCGGATGTTGTGGTAGTCATCCAGGACGAGAATAACTTCTCCGGGAAGCTTTGCGAGATCATTACTGATCGTTGTGTAAAGAACCGCCAGAGACGGTTGCTGGTGCGCCTGGAGTAACGCCAGGGTTTCCTCGCAGGCTGCGTCGAAAATCTTACGAAGTGCGGCAATGAAGTAACGTAAAAAGAGGTTGAGATCGCTGTCGTTTTCATCCAGTGAAAGCCACCCTGCAGGCAAGCAAGCTGCCTTCTCACCCTGGCCGGCAGCCAAATACTCAAGCCAGGTGCCAACCAGGGTGGATTTCCCAAATCCAGCCGGAGCAGTGACCAGGATGAGCTGGTGGTTAATATCTTTGTTGAGCCACTCCAAAAGCCTCGTACGTGTGATCAGGTCTTTTGGCAGGCGCGGCCGGTGCAGTTTGGTTTGGAGGAGGGAAGGTTCTGAAACTGATGAGGCCATATTAACTGCTTGGATATAAAATGTGCAAATCCTGGCAAATTATAACAAAAGTGTCCTCATTTTATCGCGCGGCGCGAGTCTTGGGCGGAATAGGATCGCGTAACATGCCCGTGGCACTCGAACCAGTCTTTAGTGATAACCATCCAAGAAGATCCCAAAGGGATGCTTCACTTCGTTACGCGATACGAACTCTGAAATGCAATAGTAATTTAAGTTTCAGTCCCAATTCCTCCAATTTTTCCCGTTTGTTAAAGCAATTGAAGGTTAAAACTGTTCCAATAAGGATTTGGAACGGCTTCTTTGAACTTGTGCCCCCCCGGAGATACCACTCCGGTGCTGCGCACCTTTGGGGATGCTACACTTCGTTCCGCGATCCGAATCCTGTTTTAGCCCTATAGTACTCTTTAGAGTATTGAAAAGGCTGCGTCCTGATCCCCTAGACGATGGTGCGCTATGATTAATAAAAAAGACCCTACATATTGTAAAGTCTTTAGAGTGCCCCTACGGTGAGCTGTTACCTAAAGGTATGCTCCACTACGTTACGCGATCCGAACTCCCGCGGTAGGGAAATTGATTAATGTATATACTGTTTTATTGATGGCAATCAAAATTTAATGATCATTAAATATCCTTGAAGTTACCAGATTGTTTTTAGTACCCGATCATACACATCCATTAGTCATTATTAAGAATAAATCACTCCAAAAAAAGACATTTTTGGGCTGGTTATGTTAGTGTAAAAAAATAATTTTATCAAATGTAATAATTACGCCAACTGGGTTGACTCAGGTAGTTCGGTGGGTTCTGCGCCAAAGACCTTTTCAGCATCATCCCTATCGGAGATCTTATCTTTGTGTAGATAGTAAAAGTAAACCATTACAAATGTCACGATAGGAGTAAGGTAAGCAAAGAAGGTATAGGGCGCCCACTGCATTGTGGCGATCCCTAATGTCCCGGCGAATAAGGCCCCGTGGATGTTCCAGGGAATGATGTGTGAAAATATGGTGCCCGAATCCGCCATGGAGGCGGTCAGCATGACCGGTTTGAGGCGCTCTTTGATATATTCCTGACGGAACATTTGTCCTGTCAACACAATGCTTGTATATGGATCTGCAGTGGCAAAGTTCATACCGATCGAGGTCAGCATGGTTGCCAAAACCAGTGAGGCTGGTCCTTTCACCCAGTTGATCACCGGTGAAATGATGCGCTGTAGCATTCCTGTGTAATTCGTCACCGCTCCGAAACTGGCTGCGACCAAAACCAGCCAGACAGTGGTCAGCATCCCGGCCACTCCGCCACCGGAGAATAATTGGTCAATCTCTTCCACACCGCTGTTGAGATGAAACCCATTGGTGAAAGTATCAATACCCACTTTGAGAACAGCCTCAAAATATCCCAGGCTGGGGTCAGCAGCCAATGAAACGATCAGATCGTGCTGGGTGAAGGCTGCCAGTACGACAGCGAAGATCGCTGATAACATCAGGGATAAATAGGCTGAAAAGTGCAAACCCGACAACACGAAGATCATAATGACTGGTAGAAAAGCCAGCAAGGAAATGTTGAAGTATTGTGATATTGCATCCTGCACCTGGGTGACATCGACCGCGCCTGATCCGGAGTCCCCTAAGAATCCAATCAGCAGGAAAAGCAGCGCGCTGATCACCCAGGTAGGGACCGAAGTTCGCATGACAACTTTTGAGTGTTCATCGATTTTCAATCCTCCTACAGTTGCAACGGTTAAGTTCGCGGTGTCCGATATCTTTGCCACTTTATTGCCAAAGATAGCTCCGGATACAGCCGCGCCCGCTGCAATCGCTGGATTGACTCCCATGATGGATGCCAGACCCACAAAGGCGATCCCAACCGCGCCTACCGTGGTAAGTGAGCTACCCAGGAGCAGGCTCAGCACCGAAGCAAAGATGAAGACCGTAACGAAGAAGAACTTCGGGCTGATAATGGCAACACCGTAGTACACGAAGGCGGCCACCGAACCGGAGAGATAGAGTGTCCCGATGACCGTTCCAATGGCTAGAATAACGAAAACGGTACCAATAGTTCCATTTATGCCTTTCGCAATGGCTTCACTGATCAGTGAGCCGCGGAAACCGTAATAATAGGCCACACACAAAGCAAACATAGTTGCCAGGGTCATGCTTACCTGCAGCGGTCCATCTGCAACACCTCCGCCGAATAAGCTCACCGAAAGCAAGATCAAGGCGATCATCAATCCCATCACCAGTAGTGAGGCTATCATAGAGGGCGTCCGCCCATTTTTTGTTGTATTTTTATTTTCAGATTCTGTCATTTTTATCCTCCAAGATTAAATAATAAAGGTAATCCAATGAATGCATTATTGATCTCGATTGATGAGACGATAACCCGATTCTTTCAATCGATTAGGTGATTTGTCATTGACTTCATTTGGGGTGATACTCTTCTTGCCAAATTCTCATCTCAAGAATAATCTCATGCTTACTAATGAACAAGATTTTCAGCGTTTCATAGCTTGCCTAAAAACTAAATTCTTTGGGTGTAAGTGATGCAGCAATAAATAGACCAGCGATAATTGCGATAATTTGAACGAGAACTCCCCACACAGCCGGAAGCGCACCAATGATGCCGCTCGTTTGCAGCGTGTTCAAGCCAAAATAAGCTGCCACTCCCGGAACAAGAATCATGATCCCCGGCAGTATGACTACTGAGCTGGGTCGATGCAGGCGAAAATTATAAAAACTGGTATAGAGCCCCAGAAGCAGCGCTCCCAAAAATGAACCCTGCCAGTTTCCAAGCTGACTGCCAATCAACAGGCCTGCATAGGCCAATCCGCCAGCCAGAATCACCCAACCCAGGTCAGGTGGACGAACCTGAAAGATGAAAGACAAACCCAACATCAATAAGATGACTGCAAGAAATGTTATCCACATGGGTCTTGCTATGGCAGCATCGGGCGGAGGCACAGTCCAGAAAGCATTTACAAGAGTAGACCCCAATGCGTTGCCCACAACCAGCGCAAACGTGACGAGAACAGCGTCAACGAGACGGGCGAAACCTGAAATGATTATCTTGGAAGCCAGTTCAGCGATTCCCAGGGTAAGAGCCAGACCGGGAACCAGAGCGATCACAGCACACAGAGATACAATAAATGCGTTACTACCGAAAACCAAGAGTGCCAGCAAGCTCGCCAATATTGAAGCGGCAAACGCGGCTGTAAAATTAAGCCGGTTGGCCAACCATTGAGAACGATTCGCAGTTAAGGTGATCCCATAAACGACTAAACTGAGCAGGGCTGCAAAAAAGACATCAAGCCAGTTTGCAGACAACAGCACTGCAAAACCACCCCCGCATAAAGCATACCCCAGAGCGACAATAGGAGGTTTATAGGGTGGTAGGAGGGCATCAATTTGTTTTAGGCGCGATTTTCCCTCCTCGATGGGTACCTTGCCTGCACTCAGATCGTTGACCAAAATTCCCAGCTGAGATAATTTCGAAAGATCAAAGGATCCCACCGGAAGTTGGGCTGTGACACGACTTGGCTGGGTATCTGCCTGCCGCCAAAACTCAAAAAAGAAAAAAGGTGAAGCGGCCAACATGGCTCCATAAAACCCAAACAATCGCGGCAGTTGAGACATAAAATCATGCAGCCGAACATAGGACGCTCCATACTCATGGGCTTGAGAGACTAACTGTGCGACAAATTGACAGGCTGGCACAAACTCATCGTCATTAATGGGTTGTTTGGGTTCAGGATGTGATGTTGTTAAAGATTGGACGCTAGAAAGTACTTGATGCAATGTTTTTTCTGGTTCAATTGGCTTCTTCATTTGTTTGCTTTTTCTAAATGTAATGATGCACCGACATGCCCAAGATATTGACTTAACAAAGGAATTGGCAACACTGGATTGCCTGAACCTGTTTACAAATTACTTAGATCCGGCCTCTGTTAATGGTCTGCCAGCAGCATGGCCGCGGCGCGCATGTAGCCGGGGGCATAATCTATACCCGAGGTATTGGCAGCCGTGGCAAAGCCCATTGCGCAGAAGTCACGTTTGGGATCTACATAGATGCCCTGACCATTGTTACCGTGCTTGAACATGGCGCCATCATCGAAGACGTTGTCCCACTGAACGCCATTAACTGGTGGTGCATATCCATACCAATCAGTTGCCATTCCCTGCTCTTCTGACCCCTCATAAGCTTGAGGTTTGGCAGTATCATGGAAAATTTTCATCATCTTTTCTGTAACGATGGGTTCTTTTGCAACCTTGTTCCAGCTTGGCGTAAAAAGCATGGCGTAACGCAGCATGTCTTCTGGTGTTGTACTGAACATGCCATAGCCAACGCCCGTGCCATCTGGAGCCAGACAGAGGAAAGCCGGATTACGGAACCCAACTTTGGACCATACCCGTTCTTGAAGGATGACACCAAAGGGCTTACGCTCTATCGCCTCACATATATACTGCAACACCAGGGTGGTACCTGACGAATATCTCATGGAAGCCGGATCTCCGAAGTTTCTCGCCGCTGGGATGCTTTGTCACCTTCTTCAGCTGTTCCATGTAGGGTGTTTTGTAGTCGCCCAGAAACGTCTTGTGGAAGTTGTTGATCCAGGATCCCGGAGTAATAATCGATGCAAATGTCTCTTCGATATCAAGCCCGACACACATCGTGGCCGTCGCCCAGAGCGGAATCTCGTCCCAGAGTGTACCTTGTAGCAGAGGCACGTGCTTGCTCGACATATCATCCATGCTGACCTTGCCTTCCGCCACAAGCTGGGTGAAGACCAATGACACGGTTGTCTTGCCTGCGGACATCCAGAGGTGGATGTCATTCGTATTCATTCCGGGATAAGCCTCGAAGACTACCTTACCCTTATGTGCCATCATCATGGCCTGCTTTCTCGCTGGCCCCACTAGAAAGTCTTTTAGGGTCATCGTTGATGACCCTTCTTTTTTGGTGAAAGTCAAATTTTCAAGCCCAGGGTCGATAGCGCGCTCCAACTCGGCAACGGGTCCATCCGGCATCACAATTTGGTTATGCATATATTGCGGAAAGTGACTGTTGTAGTAGGCGGCATCATCACCAGCCAGCTGTACTTGCCAGAAGTCAAAGCGTTTATTGACCTCGTAGTAGTAATCGACGTCGACCGGCTGCTTCAACTTCGACATTGGAGTGGTCTTCTCAGTAACGGAAGCCCCAGGTCTTTTCATAAATCCTGCAATCTCTTTTTCTACCTCTTCGAGCGTCTTTGATGCCGGCTTGTCGCTATTCTCTTGTTTCATTTCAGTTCTCCTTTGATGGTTGTTGGAACCTCTAGCGTTGTTCTCGTTTTCATCAATGGAATTGCAAAGAGTCTCATGCAATTACTTGCCAGCCAGTCGCTTAGCGGCTGTCCGCAGGTATCCGGGCGAATGATCAATTCCCGAAATCTCGTCCGGGTTAGGCGCCAGTCCAAAGTACATGCCACAGAAATCTCGGGCAGGATCGACATAGATGCCCTGTCCCATGTTGCCGTGCTTGAACATGGCTCCATCGGAGAACAAATGATCCCATTGTGCGGTATTGGTCACGGGTTTCTCACCGAACCAGTTGGTGCCGTATTCCTCCTCCGTGGAGTCGCGATACGCTTCCGGGTTTCCAAGGGTCTGGATACTTTTCATCAGTCGGTCGGAAATGATTTGCTCCTTTGCCACCACATGCCAACTGGGAGTGTAAATAAGAGCATAGCGTAGCATATCTTCCGGTGTGGTGTTGTGCATGCCAGCGCCGGCTGCAACGCCATCAGGAGTCAATCCGGTAATTAACGGGTTTTTCGCTCCAATTTTCGACCAGACCCGTTCGTACCAGAAGTCCTGCCAACGCTTTCCGCTGACGTATTCGGTCGCCAGAACCAGCGTCTGGGTATTGGCTCCTGAATAGCGAAAATGGTCACCAGCCTTTTCGTTTGGCAAGGGTTTCGCGTTCTTGGACATCTCGCGCCAATCTCCCTTTCCTTCGAAGGCTGCTGTGAACCAATGCGCAATCCAAGAGTCCGGGTTCAACAGGTTCGCTATAGTCTCCTCGATATCAAGACCAGAGGACATATTCATGACGTTTTTCACGGTAGCCTGCTCCCAGTGGGTTCCGCGGAGTTCTGGCACATAGGTCGGCATTGGCTTATCAAGATCAATTTTACCTTCATCGGCCAGCATGGATATCAACAGGCCAACCGTTGTTTTGGAGGCCGACATCCACACATGGATACCATTAGGCTTCATACCCGGATAAGTTTCGAAAACCACCTTTCCTTTATGGGCCATCATCATCGCCTGAACCTGCCGTTTGCCTCCCAGATACTCTTTGAGAGTCGGGGTGGTCGTTCCATCATGCGCCGTAAAGGTCAGATCCATCAATGAAGGATCAAGTGCGCGCTCCAGTTCTGAAGGCTCTTCTGCGGGTGCAACATAAGAACACTTGAATATCTCGGTAAAGTTCATGTTGTAGTAAATGGAGTCTTCATTTCCCGATTGCCAATTCGGAAAGCTGTACTCTTTAAGTGCTTTCTGAATGAACTCCACTGGTTGTGGGTTTTTCCACTTCGCCATCGGGCTGTCAACTTCGAACGGCTCTAAACCCGAAGCCCCGACCCTGACAGATCCCTTCACAGTGTCGCCATCTCTGTCGTGTTTAGTGTCCATTTTTGTTCTCCTTAAGCAATAGCATCTGTTTGTTTGCGGTCGTGCATCCTGCAATTGCCTTAAAACCTGCAGCCTTGACCTTGTCCATTTCGTCATGGAACTCGGGTGCCTGTGGCGTGCTCCACTGGATCGGGACTACCCCTGAGAACAGGGTGTCAATGGTGATTGATTTTTGAACAATCTGCTTCGCCTTGACCGAGGATTCATAAACGTGCAGCCTTTGAGGTGTCTTGTAATAGGCCGCTCTTTTTTCTTCTTGGGTCATCATTTCTCTGTGTCTTTCTGCTGGTTACTGTTTCTCTTTAGTCAAAACCAAAGGTAAAAGGTTCACTCATGCGTGTTTTTATATGGTTTGTTCCAGGAATTTCACCTTCGTCACCTAAATAAAATCGAACTGTTATTTCTGGTTTAGATAAATCACAATTCGTATTTATTAATGTCCGTTCTTTAAAGGCAGCTTCCGCTTTCTTATCATCTATAAATGCACAATGAACTACATTCACTAATTCTTCAGCATCTGATTTTTTAAACGGAGCCTTCATATCTGCATAGGTTTTGTCCAAAAGATTCATTCGATAAAAAGTATTATGTTCTGCTTCCTCACTATAAGCAGGGAATTTACTAGAATCAGTATACGTAGATATTGGATGATTTGTACAGAATAATGGCTCTCCTGGCTTTCGATCAGTAAATACATAAGCTTGAGATAGTTTATCGATTTCAAAAACAGTAGCATTTCCATCACGATCAGCAATTAGCATATGAATACACATACCTACTTGCATTATACGAGTTGTTAGGATTGCTTTTTTAGCTTCCTCTACTGTAGCACAATTGCTGAGAAGGTAAGCACCAAGTTGAACATCTGACAATCCATTTATTCTACCTCCAGCCATAGGTGCACCGCCTTCACCAACTCCATTCGGGTCTGCGAAGGTTGTAAAATAAAGTCCTTTCTCATTAATACCATCAATAAATGGCGTTAAAATGTCATGACCACCAACTAATATACTTTTGTATCCTTTATCAGGTCGAAACTCAATTACATTAGCTCTTTCTTCACATCCATGTGCACCTTCAGGTCCCTTTTTACCAAAAAGGGTACTCCATACCGGAAGAGGGAATAAGTCGTGATTACGAGCAGTATATACTCCTTTTTTATTGTCGCTTTCCTCTATTGGTAGTACGAGACCTGAGCATGCGCTGAATGAGATTGATAAACCTCTAATACAGTCATAAACGTCGTAAGGTAGACTGCAGGTGTCGTGAATGTTATCATCCTCAGAAAGGCCATATGCACGACGAATTCCCTTAGCGCGTTCGTTCATTGCTGGCCAGTTGCGCTTGAAAAATTCCCTGCGTGCTTCGCCGTAGATAGGATCATCATATTTCTCGAGTTTGCAATCATATTTTTCTTTTGCGAGGGAAGCTAATTCATAGCCTATTTCCTCGTCACTACCAGCTATAATAATATGATTTGGTTTTGCGTAGTTTCCTTCCGTAAAAGGAAAAAGCGGTTCGTTTTTTAAAATTGCCATAATAATCTCCTGTTTGGATTGATTGCTTTTATTGAGTTAAATTGGCCTAACGACTACTTCCAAACTTGTTTGAAAACCCGGTAGTTATTACCACCAAGGAATTTGCCACAATCCTCTTCGGAATACCCATTCTCCAGCAACTTATCCACCAGAGCGGGGAGGATCTGATAGGAAGCGGGTGTTGGGAATCCTTTTTCGCCGCTTTTGGTTGTATAGCCACCATCCGGGAAAATTGCCTGGCCAAATGATGTTTGCATGCCGTCAGAAGTAAAGGTGACATCCGGGATAAAATCAGAACCGTAACCGACATGATCAATTCCAACGAGATTTACCATATAATCGATATGTTTGAAAAGCATATCCGTTGTCACAATATCCGGATTGGACATATCAACAAAAGCACCAACCGAGTTGATGGAACACACGCCGCCGCTCTGGGCAATCGCCTTAATAACCAAATCTTCTAGACTACGTTGATATTTTGCTATCGCCATGGCTACCGAGTGGGAGGATATAACCGGCTGACTACTACGCTCAATGGCATCAAGTGCTGTACGTTCACCGGTATGACTAACATCTACGAGCATGCCGTAACGGTTGTAGGCGTCAATCACTGTCTTTCCATAAGCGGTAAGCCCTCCGTTCTCTTTCACAAAACATCCGTCCCCGACGGGATTGCGCTGGTTGTAAGCCAATAAACAGTAGCCATAACCGAGTTGACGCCAAATTGCGACATTGTCGGGATCGCCTTCATAATGTCCGGTACCCTGATGGGTAAAGTATAACCCCAACTTCTTTTCCTTTATCGCATCATCAATATCCTTTGTCGTGCGGATAATCTTATATTTATCAGGGCGTTCGTTGATTTTCTTTAAATAGAACTGCAAAGCCTTCAACGATACCGAAGCAGCTGTATTTAAAGAATCAGCTGAGGGGCATACACCCATCACCTTCATTCCAACAGCAATACAGCGGTCCATTTGGTCATGAAACTCAGGGGCTTCAGGAGTTGACCATTGCTCTGGCCAAGTACCGGAAAAGAGTGTATCTATGGTAATGGAGTCATGCACGATCTTCTTCGCTCTATCAGAAGAAGGGTATTTGTGTAAGCGCTGTGGTATTTTGGAATAATCCTTTCCTGTTGCGTATGGATTATATTGAGTCGCAAGCGGATTGTCCTTGGTCGCATACGGATTGTCTTTGGTTGCGTATGGATTATCTTTCGTTGCGTATGGGTTGGCTTTCGTTGTTGATTTTGTATCTTCAGTACTCATGTTTATTCTCCTTGTTTATTTTAGGTTAAAAAGCATGTCATCAGTGCATTAATGCTAATGTCCTGCCTCATTGGCAAGGTCACAGCACTCAAAATTCGCGCCGCCGAAATCATCCGGTATGGAAACCGTAGCCCAACTGTCGAAACACCCCCACCTTTTCCTCGTCACCCTCAAACAATCCGCTGCCCTGATGGGTAAAGTAGATGCCCAGCTTGTTCTCTGCCACCGCTTTATCGATATCTTTGATGGTACGGACGATTTGGTATTTGTCCGGGCGTTTGTTGATCTTTTTTAGATAGAGCTGCAGCGACTTGAGGGTCCGGCTAAGGCTGGTATCCGCCGCATCAGCAGATGGACACCCGGCAATCGTCTTGAATCCAGCGGCCTTCACCTTGTCCATTACGTCATGGAATTCCGGTGCTTCCGGGGTGGTCCACTGGATCGGCACGACACCAGAGAAAAGCGTGTCCATGGTCATGGATTTGTGTACGATCTCTTTCGCACGCCCTGAGGCGGGGTAAACATGAAGCCATTGCGGTATTTGTGAGTAATCTGCCATTTTTTTATCTCCTTATGAAATCATTGTATGGCGTAATAGTTGGATACCCTTGAGTGATCGCCACTTGCCAGGTATCGGTTAGAACCTTTGAGGAACGAAATATAAACTTTCGGCCCAGTGTACCAGCGAGCAAGTCCGCTGCGAGGGTTAGGAAACCGACAAGCATTTGGGCGAACTGCTGGGCGCCATCCGCAATCTGTTCCTCAGCAATGGTAGCCATCAGGATTGTTTTACCATATCCTGCAGGTGCGACCACCATTTCCGGGGGGCGTTTTCGTTCCTCTCTAAACATTTCCACTAACCACGGGCGTGGCATCAGGTTTTGTGAGACACGCAGTAGGTAGAGCTTGGTTTTGATAGTTAGGATTTTGATCTACATAGCTTGCAATCTGATATCCGTAGTGGGTAATTATACCTCTGGATAGATAATGCACTGGAAGATATAGGTCAACGTTTTGTAAACAGGTAAATGATGATGATTGGCAAGGAAGAATTGCAAATAATCGGGGTTAGAACGCACAAGAATTCTTCTGGTTGGAAAAACGAAAAAACCCAGATACAGGACTCGAACCGAAAAAACATGATTTTTATTCAATAGAGCCAATACTTACCTCCATTTGATACAACTTTTCCCTTTGCTCAAAGCGTAAAGAAGCCAAAAACTGCTCGACTGGCATGTCAAGCAGTTAATTTTGGATAAATGGGCAGAACAGGACTCGAACCAGTATCTAGATATAATCACCTATCCCTATTCAAACTCTCTTTGCCAAATACTATCAAATACAAACCCGATCCATCCAATTCTTCTCAGTGTTCAAAGCGAATCGAAGACAATAACCGCTCTACATCTGTAGAACGGTTATTACAAACGAGTGTCCCGCAATCCTGTAAAAAACGCGGGATGCTACACTGCGTTCCGCGACCCCCACGGAGATACCACTCCGGTGCTTCGCACCTTCGGGTATGCTCCACTGCGTTGCGCGATTCGAACTCTCGTCTTTATCTTGAAATGATCAGATACGAGCATTAGATTGTTTCCTGCTCCCCAAGTCAATGGGGGATTCGATATAAAAAAAGACCTTACAAAATGTAAAGTCTCTTGAGTGCCCCCACGGAGATCCCAAAGGGATGCTCCTCTACGTTCCGCGATTCACACCCGGTATATCCTTGAAAGGTTACATCCTAATCCCCAATACGCTGTGGGCATTTGTTAATGAAAAAAGACTCTACTTGATGTAAAGTCTTTTGTGTGCCCAGCCGAGCTGGATGCTACGCGACCCCCACGGAGATCCCACTCGTCACTACGTTTCTTCGTGGGATTAAAATTCCAACTCCAGATTAACCTTGAAAGGGCTGCGTCCTGTTCTTCCAGTCGATGGGAACTTTGATTAATTAAAAAAGACTCTGCTTTATGCAAAGTCTTATTTTGTGTGCCCCCACGGAGATTTGAACTCCGGTCTTAGCCTTGAAAGGGCTACGTCCTGGTCCCCTAGACGATGGGGGCATTCGATTATAATGCCTTGAAATTCCAGCCTCTGTAACCCCAGAAACCGAAAGGATGCGTCCTATACGTTCCCGCGATTCAAACCCGATTATTATCCTTGAAAGGTTACTCCTGGTCCCCAAGACGACTGGGGATTGTAATCACCCTAGACGATGGGGGCGTGTCCCCAATTATAATGCTTGAAATTTCCCTGCCTAAATAACCATCAAAACCAACCGGGGATTGTAATCACCCTAGACGATGGGGGCGTGTCCCCAATTATAATGCTTGAAATTTCCCTGCCTAAATAACCACCAAAACCAACCGGGGATAGTAATCACCCTAGATGATGGGGGCGTATACTTTTTTAGAGCGACGGGATTGTAACACCGCCGGGGATGGCGGTCAAGAATTCCAGCAAGGGGTTCTAGATTTTCTAGTTTTCGGTCCGGTCGATTTCCGGTTGCCGCGGGATAATGGTGACCTTGCGGCGCGGCTCCTCGCCGATACTCTCGGTTTCCACCTCTGGATTTTCGCGCAGGGCGATATGCACCAGGCGGCGTTCGTTAGCAGGCATGGGTTCCAGCTGCTGGCGGCGGCCAGACTTGACCGCCTGGTCTGCCATTTTATAAGCAAGGCGCTGGAGCTGCTGGGCGCGGCGCTTACGGTAACCTTCGACATCGACCACCAGAGGGATGGAGCGCCCAAGTTCCTTGCTGATGATCAGGCTGGAGATGTATTGAAGTGCATTCAATGTTTCGGCACGCGGCCCGATCAAAATGCTCAGGTCATCGCCGCTTATGTCAACCATCAGCGGCACCCGGCTCCTTTCATCATCCGGTACACCGTGGTAGGCAGTTACGGTGGCGACAAATCCCATCTTCTCAAGCAGTTCTTCGACAGTCACCTGGGCGACATGCAGGACCACCTCTTCATTTAAAACCTCTGGCATCAGAGAAACCTGCTCTTCTGTATCAGAGACCGCCTGCTCGTCCAGGTCCGCCGGGGGGTATTCTTCATCCGGGAAGTCTAGAAAACCGTCTGCCTCCGCCAAATCAGGCTCGCGAACCGGTCCGCTAACAGCCAGTTCTGGCTCGGAAATTGATAGATCTTCTGTGGGTCCCGGCTCCATATCAGGGACATCCAGCGCTTCTGGCATAAGATCCTGGTCTTTGACTGTGAGGCGTACCCGGGCCTGGCGAGAACCCAGGCCAAATAAACCCTGGCTGCCGATATCAAGGATATCGATATCAACCGCCTGTTCGGGCAGATTTAACTCTTCCAACCCTTGTGCAATCGCCTCCTCAATAGTGGGGGCAATTATCTCCAAAATTGTGCGTTCGTCTTCCATATTCCTTCTCTACCGATATATCAGGTTATGTTCAGTTTTATCCCAGAATTTCCGGAAGCATAAGATCAATCGGCTTGTTTCCGGCCAAAAGAGGGCAGCATGTTGCTCCAATTAGCCCGACCCATCAGGGCATACTGCAGAATTGTGACCACATTGCTGGTAATAAAATAGAGAGCCAATCCAGCCGCGAAAGTGTAAGCCAGGTAACCCATCAACAGGGGCATATACAGGTTCATCATCTGGGTCATCTGGGCGCCCTGCTCGCCGGGCTGGGCTGGGGGGGTAATGAGCCTGGATTGAAAGTAGGTTGTCACCAGCACCAGAATGGCCAGTATTGGAAAGCCCAGGTTGATCCCCGGGATGTACAGACGTTCGGGCAGGCTGAGATCCATCCATAAAAAGCGGCTGTCAATCGGCAGGGCGCTGGACACATTTGAAAAGGGGTAAATGTAGTAGAACAATCCCGTCATCTGGAGGGGGACCACAGCGAGAGCCCGGATGACTGCCTGGTACAGCCCGATGATTATGGGGAACTGGATCAGGGTTGGGAGACAGGAACCGAGCGGGTTGACGCCCATCTCCTTATAGAGCCTCATTTGCTCCTGCTGCAATTTCTGTTTATCGTTCTTATACTTCTTCTGCATGTCCTGCCACTCTTTCGATTTCTGCATATCCTGCATGGCCTGGGTGCCTTTAAGCTGCCTGACCGTGAGGGGATGGGTTATCAAGCGGACAAGGATTGTAAATAAGATAATGGCGATGGCGAAGTTTCCCAAAATGCTGTAAATCCACAACAGGGAATTCAACATCGGCATGATGATCAAAGTATCCCAGATATTCCCAATCATTTATAAACACTCTCTATCGATTTTTGAATTTTTAAAACAACCAGCACCCGTCCAATTATTCCAACGGGCGGAATGACCAGATTTTCTTACCTTCCAGATCATATGCAGACAATAAATCATCAGTGCCGACCTGTGCAATGAGGATCATTTCACCAGCCTGAACAGGACCGGTGTAAAGATTACCGCTCACCTCCACTGGCCAGCCGCGCAAGGGGACACCGTTATTTCTATCCAGCGCAAAAAACTTGCTGTTTTCGGATACAAAATAAACCGCTTCGCCCACAACAAGGGGTGTGCCGGCAATCCCAATTTTTTCCTGGGGTGAAATCCCTTCAAGAATCCCGGACGAACCGGAACCAGGCTGGCTTCCATCGACTGAAAATGTCCAGACCTGTTCTCCAGTGGCGGTATCGACAGCATAGAAAGCGCCGGTCATATCGCCATAGTACAGGATGCCTTCATGGTACGCAGGACCGGACCAGATCCAGCCGTTTGCAGGGAATCCATTTGATACCCCACCGCCGGTACTGGTGTCAACCCTGACCATTAATGAACCCAGGTTACCGGCAAAGAGCTCGCTTTGATCATTAAGGGCAGGGGTTCCCGCGATAGCGCCGCCCAGGGATTCGGCTGATTTCCAGAGAAGTTCACCGCTGTTCGAATCAATTGCGTAAATCAAATGGTCCATTGAGGGCAAATAAAGGACGCCATCATCATCTATAGCGGGAGAAGCCCAGAGCTCTGAATTATCGCTGTTGAACTGGTTGAATTCCCAGACCTGCTCGCCTTCTTGATTAAGAGCATACAGGTGCCCATTCAAGGCAGGCGCAAAGATCCGGTCGCCCTGAATCAAAGAGCCGGCGATATAGCGGTTGCTGGTGCTGTCATTTCCATTGGAGCCATTTCCTGAACCAGCAGTAACGTTCGACGGGAAAGTCCAGTTAGGTTCACTCCTGTATTGGCTTGCATCCAGGCTGTACAGGATACCAGCAGAATCGCCAAATATTAACTGAGAACCATCCCCGGTCAGGGCAGGGGGAGCGAAGAAATTTCTTTTGTCTTTTTCTGCCGGAAACCTGCCAACCTCTCTGCCGGTCTCCAGGTCGATGAAATAGACATGGCTCCCATATGCCAGGTAAACCAAACCATTTTCAAGATCAGCTGCGACTCCAGGCCAGTTCTGAGCAGTCCCCAATCCCCCCGCACATGAAGAGATAAACAAAGATCCAAATATAATTGCCAGCAAAAGTAATTTTCTTTTTCTCATTAAAATATCTTTCTTCTTTTTTCTATTAATTTTCTAATTCTAAAAAAATTATCTCACGGGACCGGGTCAAAGCCGCCTTTGTTAAAGGGATTGCATCGCACTATACGCCAGGCTGCCATCACCCCCCCCTTGAGGACTCCGTACTTGTAGATCGCTTGGTACCCGTAATGCGAGCAGGATGGATAGAAACGGCAGGTATCCTGGGGAAGCGTCCGGGAAAAAGTGGCCTGGTAAGCGCGAATCAATCCAAGCAGGAGGAGGCGCGGGATATTTGTTAATGTAAAAGGCAGGTCGCGCAGGTCCGGTTCAACAACCTCCCATTCAAGTGAGGAATTTTCCAGCCCTTCCTGGGTCTCTAAATTTTCCAGGCGATCAAATTCCCGCTCTGGCGAGTACAGCTCTTCTGAAGGTGTACCAATCGTTTTCATTTAATTAATGGCTTCGCCTGTTTCCCTGGCTGCAAGTTCCCGGTTGACAGTAGATATCACTCGCTTCCCAACAGTCCCGCCTGCTGTAATAAGCCTTTTAATGCTCCCTCAACCTGCTGGTAGTTCACCTCGAGGACAGCCTTTCTAGCAATCAGGACAACGTCGAAACCCCTGGAGATATTATCAAACAGCGTATTTACCGCAGCTCTCAGCAACCTTTTTGAACGATTGCGCTGGACTGCATTTCCAACCGACCTGCCTGCGGTAATTCCAAACCGGGTCAACTCCAAATCATTAGGGGATACGAGCAACACAATTAACGGGTGGGCGTAATTCTTACCATACTGCCGCACCCGCTGGATATCTTTTGATCTGGTCAAGCGGAACTTGCGCTTCAACCTTTTTCCTGGAAGCTAACTTTTCCAATTGATCTTCTTAACGTGATTGTTCATAACGACCGTTAACTGATGGCGACCTCTGGCACGACGCCGCTTTAAAACCTTGCGCCCACCCTTGGTGGACATCCGGGCGCGAAAGCCGTGCACACGCAATCGATGCCGTTTTTTCGGCTGATAAGTTCGTTTTGGCATAACTCACTGCTACCTTTATTATCTTTTTTCTTTAGACGAAACCCGATTATACCTTAAGATTCGAAAGATTAAAAGGATTCAACCAAATTAACTCCACACTTTATTAAACAATTAAAATAAAGAAGTCGTGGATAAAAAATCCAGACTACAAGCTCGCAACGGACTGTCCTGCAAAACCGGAAGAATTTAAATCTGCAGGGCTGCCAGGATTTGAGAACCGGCAGCCCTTAAAAAATCTAAGGATTTTAACCAGCAAACCTGGCAGCTTTTACTGTGCTTGCGAGCAGCATGGCGATGGTCATCGGCCCAACGCCTCCCGGAACGGGAGTAATTTTTCCGGCGACCTCTTTAACCTCGTCAAAATCAACATCCCCGACAAGGCGATAGCCTTTCTCAACAGACGGGTCATCCACACGGTTCACGCCGACATCGATCACTGTCGCGCCGGGTTTGACCCAATCGCCTTTCACCATTTCCGGGCGCCCTACAGCGGCGATAAGAATATCAGCAGCACGGGTGACCGCGGGCAGATCTTTGGTACGAGAATGACAGACTGTGACGGTTGCATTTCGCTTGACGAGCAAAAGCGCGACCGGCATGCCCACAATATTTGAGCGCCCCAGGACAACCGCGTTAGCCCCATCGATCGGGACGTTCATGCGGTCGATCAGAACCAGGCATCCGGCTGGAGTGCAGGGGACGAACAATAAATCACGACCTTTCTGAGCCAGACGACCGATATTCACCGGATGGAAACCATCCACATCCTTTTCAATGTCGATGCAATTAAGAACACGCTCTTCATCCAGACCTGAAGGCAGCGGAAGCTGAACGAGGATACCGTTGACAGCCGGATTCCCATTTAATTCTTTCACAAGCGCTTCAACTTCCTCCTGGGAGGCGCTTTCGGGGAGTGTGTATCCAAATGATTCGATCCCGGCCTGTTCACAGGCTTTGTGTTTCATGCGAACGTATACCTGTGAAGCAGGGTTTTCTCCCACCAGAACTGTAGCCAGTCCGGGCTTTGGTTTGCCCTGGGCAACCATCTCAGCCACATCGGCGGCAACTTCATCCCGGATTTGCTGTGCAATCGCCTTGCCGTCAATTAATTCTGCAGTCATTTAGCTCTCCTTCGATTAAATATTATGTTCTATATATATGGTCAATATAATGGAAAAGAATAAAGCTAATTATGCTAAAAAGGACCGCGCCTGACAACTGACATATGTCACTTTGAATTGTATACAGTATATAGAAAAATAACGCTCAGGATAATCAGGAGCCAGAAAAAAGGTTAGCCCGAATAAATATTCTTACCCGCCTTCAGACAAAACCAGTTCGACCTCAACCTCAGATGGAAATACCTGGGCTGTTAACCCGGCCGGGATTTCATATAAAACAGGGAGCTTATAGATGCCTGGTCCCAGGCCATCCACGTCCAGATATACTGCCAGCAGACCATCATCCCGGGTTATCTCATCAAGGATAAGTTGAGGGCCAATCAACAACAACGAGACCTGGGGAGGATCAACTTCAGCAGTGAGATCCTCAGAAAGACCACGGAGGGAGGGGGTAACGCTCACGGGCAGGTAATTCGACACCGGTTCTACCGAAACTTCAACCTCAACCGTATTAATTTTGGCGCCATTTTCATCAACTGCGGTCACGCCAGGGGGTAACAATAGAGGTATATCTGGGAAACTCACCTGACCAGCGGCATTGGTGAGCGAGATAGGAGCAGTAAAAACAAGGTCGCCGACCTGATCGAGGACATAATCCTCCCCGATCAGCGTGATCGATGGATTTGAAAGACGGATAGCGCTAATCTCGTAATCCTCTGGAAGCGTTTCTGCCCGGACATCAGCCATTACCGGTATATCCCTGGTTTTGATCGTTTGCTCAACCGGGACAGTAACAGGGATATTTTCGGGTTCAACCACGATCCCAACCAGCGGTTTTCCATCTGCATCCAGCGGGATTAATTTGACCTGGCCGCGGAAATCCTCCCGCCGGTCCTGTATATCAACCTGGCCTTTCACCTGAGACAACCTTTCAAGCTCGCTCTGAGGGCCGCGAACAGTGACACTTTTTTCCGGAAACTCAACTTTGCCCACGTCATAACCAAAAGGCAGCCCGTCCTGACCAGTCAAAGTTATCTCAGGGGTAACCTGCAAAGTGATTATTGGCTCCAGGACCACATCCACCAGCCCGGGATCAATTGAGACAATCTGAGTGCGTTCTTCGTCGATTAACATGCTCACTGGAACCGGGTGGGATCCGGAGGCCAAACCCTCAAGGTCCAACTCAGCCTCCAGATCGTCTGGATTTATTTTCCCGATCCGGTCACTTGTTGACCATATAGAAGCGCTGACCCGGGTTGGAATTTCGCTTTGAACAACCAGGGCTGGATCCGGAGGGAGCACTTTTAAATCAACTTCAAATTCCACATTCACAGGAGGATTGGTGTTTAGAGATACCGCCATCCAGGTAAATACAGCCAGACCCAGCGCCAAGCCCAGGTTAATCAGAGTAGACTTAAACCCGCCGCCTCTAATCCAGTCCCAACGGGAGCGATCATCGCCGACGATATGATCCTGAAAACGATCCAACCAGCGGTTGAGCCTCTCCGGGCTTAAATTGCGGTAAAGGCGACCATTCATCGCCACCGATATGGCGCGTAATTCTTCAGAAACCACAATAACCAGGGTGTCGGAGACAAGGATTGAGAGACCGAGCGCCGCCCGGTGGCGGGTTCCGATACGTTTACTAGCGGCTTCCTCCGTGGAAACCGGCAAAATACAACCGGCTGCCACAAGTCGATCTCCGCTTAAAATCGCAGCGCCATCGTGGAGCGGAGATCCGTCCTGAAAGATAGA
Source organism: uncultured Chloroflexia bacterium (assembly GCA_963793095.1). Classification (GTDB taxonomy): domain Bacteria; phylum Chloroflexota; class Anaerolineae; order Anaerolineales; family UBA4823; genus CAVWDI01. The sequence goes on along the minus strand of CAWBYY010000002.1, from coordinate 953,379 downwards.
AAGCAGCAGCTCCGGAGTTACCATCTGAGCCTGGATAGGCACACCGGTCTGGATAACATCATCCAGCGGATTACTACTTTCCAGCACAATCAAAGCCCCCTCCCCACGTTCCACCAGCTCCTGGGTAACAGAGATAATGATCTCTTTGAAGCGGTCAAAAGAAGAACTGTACACCCGCCTGCTGCCAAACCGGCCAAGGCTGGTCAGTGCGCGCCGGAGTTCATCCTGAAACAACCAGGGTAAGGCGATCGCTCCCATTAAAAGCAAAGCCAGCACCAGGTACTTGAATGTGCTCTGCGGAAGGGTCAGGAAAAGCACCACCCCAAAAACCGCATAGATGATCACCCCCCTTAACAGCTGGAGCGCCCGGGTCTGGTAGAGGGCTTGAAAAGCGATAAAAAACAGGCTGGTGACCAGCAGGATATCCAGGTAATCCCCCCCCTCAATATGCGAGAAAAGGTAACCGATCTGGAAGAAAAAGACCTGTAATTTTTCAAACATCCCTGCAGTTTAGGTCATGTTAATTAATACAAAATCCCCGGCCATTATCCAGGCGATCATAAAGGCAGCCAGGTTCCGATTCCCATATCGCGGGCGCGGCGGAAGATCTCCGGAGCGACCGCCATATCGTCCAGCGCCAGACCGAGGTTCATCGCCATTGTCCTCTCATTTGCAGCAGTCCTTCCGGGTTTATCCCCAACAACCAGCTCTCCCAGGTCGGCATATGGAGGCGGGGTATTCTGAAAATAACCAGCGCTGCGGTAATATTCAAACTGCTTGTGGTCATCAGTGCTGAGCTTATCGATCTGGCGCAGAGCGGAAGGCTGCCAGTAACTGTCAAAGTCAACCGCTGAAGCGAACCCGCCCGGCTTTAACCAGCCCTCAGGAATGGCAGGTTCGGGATGTATAAGAATCGGGCCGGATGTGACCACAATGTCGCTGTCACTTACTGCCGCTCTGGGATGATCCACCCCGATGATCTCCAAGCCGAGGCGATCTGACATATCGGCGACATAAGCATCCTGGACAGCGCGATCTATATCATAGGCATAAACACGCTTGAGAGGAAAGAGAACTTTCATTGCCTCGAGGTTTGTGCGCCCCTGAACGCCGCAAGCCAGAATACCAGCGACCTCGCTGTCCGGCCGGGCGAGGTATCTGGCCGAAACAGCAGAAGCGGCGGCTGTGCGGTAAGCAGTGATCCAGGTGCAGTCCATAACTGAATAAGGAAGCCCGGTGTCGTCATCATTAAGGATTAACAATCCGCTGATATAGGGCAGGCCGCGGCTCTGGTTTTCAGGATAGCCGCTCACCCACTTGATCCCGGCTGATTTGAACGCAGGGATATATGCTGGCATAGCGTGGATAAAAGCATCCGGCCGGGTGTGAATGCCGGGCTTGGGCGGCATTTCAACTCGCCCGGCTCCTTTTTCACGGAACATAGCCTCCAATAGATCGATGATAGATCTCATGTCCAGGTCGACACTTTCAATATCGGCTCTTGAAAGGTAAAGCAACTGTTCTTCATTCATAATTCAGCTCCTGATTTAATGATTCCCGGATTCCCAAAGCTGGCGGATAATCTGGATATGTCCCAGGTGGAGGGCGGAATGGTGGATGGCGTGATTTAACGCCCAGGCCACAGTGGTTTCGGAACCATCCCGGGGGGATATGCAGGACCGGGACAAATCGCCTATCCCCATGTCAGAAAAAATAGCCTGAATGAAACTGCGGCTTTCCCCCAATCCTGCTATTAATTCCTCAACCGACTTACCCTTTGATTTGAATTCCTGCTCTCTTATCCTGCCAGTATTCTTTCCGGCAATAACATCTCCAACCCAGTATTTCTCCGCGCCAACGATATGAACAACCAGCACACAGACACTGGGTATGTCTGGGAGCGGTTGCCAATCCAGCGCTTCAAGGGGCAACGGGAGGATCAAATCTGCGATCTCGGAATGGATCGCCCCTAATTTGTCCAAGAAATCGGCATAAAATTTTTCCATACACTAACTCCAGTCAAATCTTTGTATATTCTGGATAAAAAAAAGGGGGTACAAATACGAGTTCAGGCGGAAACCATTCAACCTCTTCTAAATCTTGATTGTAAGAGCAATCCAACCAGGAAAAGGCCGACAAAAATCGTTGTTGTAATTAAATCGCTCTGATCAAGCTCACGCGTTATCAAGTATGCACCTACTAAAGAAGATAAAATTATCAAACCCCAGTCAAACAGGAGGGCGACCAGGACTACACCGATAATGCCCCCCAGTACAAACAGCATCCACTCAGGCAGCTGGTATTCAAAACCTATCACCTCAACCAGGTTAATCGCTATAATGCCGCCGGAGATAAAACCAGCCAAACCAACTGCAATTTTCTTTAAAAATACAGCCAGCACGGCTCCAATCACCCCAAAAACCAGCCCAAAAGCCAATCTGGTCGTTTCCGGTTCTCCTGGAAAGAAATTACTGGCAAAGTAAAACCCGAGCACAAAACCAACCACACCAACAAATAACCAGAATAATTTGCGGCCTGCAACCAGAAGGACAAGACCCATCCCAACCATTACCAGTTCCAGTTTTGCCATAAAAATACCCTTTATATATATTCTTACATAAATATTGAACTGAACGGTCCTATTTTACATGCAATTAATGGATTATCCCTGGCCATTCTTGGTAAAATAACGCCCAGGACTGTAACCCAGTTCCGGGAGAACTAATGCCTAAAAATTTTTTCAGGGTTTTCATTTTATTGTTTCTTACAGCGATGCTCCTTCTACCCGGATGCAATAATGAGGCCTCACAGGAAGCCCCACAGGCAGTTATGGATTATTTAAACGCGCTGGTGGCAATGGATGAAATAGCTTTGATCAATAAATCCTGCGCAGAGTGGGAAGAAGAGGCAAGGCTGGAACATAAATCCTTCGCAGCAGTAAAATCGACCCTTGAAAACCCTGACTGCCAGGTCACGGGTGAGCAGGACGGCTATGTCCTGGTAAACTGCACCGGCAAGATAATCGCAAACTACGGCGCAGAGGATCTGGAAATTGATATCAGCAGACAGACTTACCGGGTTCTGGAGGAGGGCGGCGAGTGGCGAATGTGCGGATACCACTGAATGTCCAATCAGACCGGAATCGATAGCGGGAATAACCTGACTTCCCATATATGAAAACTTTTCTCAACTCAGAAAACCTATACGCAGTGCTTTTTTGCCTGATTTTAATCGCCATTATCATCATGACCGCAGACCAGGCGCCGGAGTGGATCTACCAGGGATTTTAAATCCAACCATAAATAAACAAAACAGCGAGTGACCCAAAGCAAACCATTCCCAACTGCCTGGCTGAACCACATACATATATCCGGTAAATTTATTAGGCAGCGATGAACCTGACTAACATCCTGGTTTTTACTGCTTTTGGACTCCTTTTCAATTTGCTCATCCCGTCCAAGTGGCGCAAATGGACTCTGCTTGGCAGCAGCGTTATCGCCATATACTGGATGCAGCCCTCCTCTGCGATCCGGAACTTTGATTTCTGGTTTCCAACTGCCAGCATCGCCCTGACTGTATTTGTCTGGATAAGCGTCCAAAAAACAGGTGAAAACAGGCACCTCGCAACTCTGGTTGCGGCGGGGGTGTTATGCGGGATTGTCCTGCTGATTGGACTTACACGCTATCTTGATTTCCTGTGCTGCCTCACCCCCACCAGACCTCCAGATATCCTGAAGATAATGGCAACCATCAGTCTTGTGGCTGCAGCATGGGCAGTGCCTTACTTCTTTTTCCCGGAAAAGCGATTCCTGACAACATTTACAACCCTGATTATTATCGTTATTTTCATTATCTTAAAATCCGATCCGCTGGGGAGATCCGCCAGCGCTTTACTCCGCATTGCGAGCGGCCAACCGGCGGAACTGGCCAACCCACTTGACCTGACCTGGCTTGGTTACTCCTTCCTGGCTTTCAGGCTGCTGCACGTGCTGCGTGACCACCAATCCGGCAAATTGCCACACTATAATCTCCCGGAATTTGTTACGTATGGAATCTTTTTCCCGACATATACAGCCGGACCAATTGACCGCTCCCAGAGGTTCAGCGCTGACTTCAGAGAGGTAACCGGTCCGGATAACCCGGCTAACCTGCGTGATAATCCTTCATTCCGTTTTAACGGTTTGAAGAGGATATTGATCGGGATATTTAAAAAATTTGTGATTGCCGACAGCCTGGCTTTGCTGTCTGTTACCAGTCAGAATGTGACCCAGATCCAATCAACAATCTGGGCATGGGCGTTATTGTACGCTTTTACGTTGAGAATATACTTTGACTTCTCAGGGTATACAGATATCGCCCTTGGACTGGGAACACTGATGGGGTTTAAACTCCCGGAGAATTTTGATAATCCTTACCGCAAGGTGAATCTGACGAGTTTCTGGAACAGCTGGCACATTACCCTGGCGCAGTGGTTCAGGGCATATTTCTTCAATCCACTGACGCGTTATCTGCGTTCAAAACCGGATGGTCTGCCTGCGTGGATGATTATTTTTATCGGGCAATTCACAACAATGGTGCTGATCGGACTGTGGCATGGAATTACATGGAATTTCTTTATCTGGGGCGCCTGGCATGGAACTGGCTTATTTATCAACAACCGCTGGACAGCCTGGTCCAAGCCGAAAATTGAAGCCAGGACATACAGCCGAGAGGCACATCTGGCTTTCAAATTTACCGGCTGGCTGATCACATTTAATTTTGTAGCATTGAGCTGGGTGTGGTTCAGCCTCCCGACGATCAAGTCATCACTGCATTTTTTTGGAATTTTATTCAATGTCCAATAACAACCAATGCACTGAAGCAGGCAGGATAAAATATCAATTTTTGAACTTACCAGCCACAAACCATGAACGAGTTTGATGTTAATGACGGAAAGGTGAATAGAAGCACAGGCAAAACCGCAAAGATTGCAGTGAAGGCGCTGGTCGTATTTACGCTCATCAACCTGATCTTTGTCTTTTTCTACCCGCTGCCTGCACTGGGTAAAATTTCAGCCTACAACCTGGTTTTTCCGGGCAGGAAACGGCTGCCGTACGGGGATAACCCCTCAAAATCCTATAACCTGAGCCTGTTTAACCTGGATGCTATGTTTGCATCACATAAAATCTCCGACAGTCAAAAACCGGATGATGAATTCAGGGTAATCCTGATCGGGAGACTCGGCAACATGGGGATTCCTGCTGCAGCCGGATGAAACTGTAAGCGAGTATCTGAACCAACAAAACATCAGAATGCCAGATGGAAAACATCTGCGCGCTTACAACCTCGGGTATCCAGTAATGTCCCTGACCAAGGACCTGCTGTTTTTACAGAGAGCGCTCGAATACGAACCGGACCTTATCGTCTGGCCGATGACGCTGGAATCATTTCCAGAAGATAAACAATTGTTTCCTCCCCTGCTGCAGAAAAACCCCCAGGCTATCGAAGATCTGGCTGACCTGACCGGGTTGGAGTTTGAAACCAGCAGCCTGGAAACGGATTTTACTGATCTCCTGGAGCGAACAATCCCCGGATCCAGACGCTCCCTGGCAGATTTAATCCGTCTGCAGATTTACGGGATGATGTGGGCGGCAACCGGAATCGACCAGGAAATTCCGGAGGTGTTTGACCCAAGGCTGGAAGACCTGCCGGATGATAACAGGTTCCACGACCAGATACCTCCAGAGTTAGACGAGGATGGACTGGCGTTTGAGGTAATAAATGCGGGCATAAAGCTTGCTGGAGATACGCCTGTTATGATTATCAATGAACCGGTTTTCATCAGCAGCGGCGCCAACAGCGACATTCGTTATAATTTTTATTACCCGCGCTGGGCATTTGATTCATTCAGGGAAAAAATGAACGAGTTAAACAAACGGAATAACTGGATATACAGGGACTACTGGGATACAATCGACCCTTCTGAATTTACAAACAGCGCAATTCACATGACCCCAGGAGGAACTGAAGAGTTCGCATCGTTAATCGCCAGGGCAATCCTGGAAACCATTTCCGAAGGCGAGTAAGATCCTGCGGTATAACATAGGGCAATTGAGTAATTATCCACGCCAATCCAAAAGCGAGATTAATGGGAGCATCCCATAAACAGTGTAACAAAATAGATTATGAAGCGACAATTCTTAATCATTCAATTATCCATTATGCTTTTACTTTGCGGGTGTGCTGGTCAAACAGCACCCGTATTGACGGTTGAACAAGACAACCGCCAACCCACACACACGGAAACACAAAAAGCCACCAACACAGTAACACCTCATGCAGCAGGAAATACAGCGACTGAAATTAAAATCCTGCCAACCAGAATCGATACAAACCCGGGTGATATGGATAAAATTACCGGGACAGAAACTGTCCGGCTGGAACTCACCGAAATTCCAGGCCCGGACAACAAACCGGCTCGATCACTTTCATCCAACGCATGGAAAGGTCTGCCGGTTATCCCGCATGTGAGCGACAACGTGAAAACAATCTATAAACGGGGCCTGGAACTTGGAAGAAATCCTGATGTTTACTCCAAGATCGGTGACTGCGGGAGCACGCCAACCTGGTTTCTGGGTGATTTTGACCGGGGTCCAAAATACTATGATCTGGGCGAATACCAGTATCTGAACGAGGTAATTTCGGAATTTGCCGGTTCGCACGAGCGCACAAGCCTGGCCGCCAGAGCCGGTTTCAACGCCCCCTCACTGTTTGTGCCATTATGGTCAGATATCAAACTATGCGATCCAAACGAAGGTCCGCTAGAATGCGAGTACAGGGTGAACAACCCGATCATCGCTTTCATCATGCTGGGCGCCAATGACATCTGGCACCCGGATGAATTTGAACCCAGCATGCGGAAGATTATCGAATATTCAATCGATAACGGAGTGATTCCGATCCTTTCTACCAAAGCTGACAACCAGGAGGGGGATGGAAGTATCAATTTCACAATTGCAAATCTTGCCCTTGAATACGATATACCGCTGGTGAATTTCTGGCGGGCAGTTCAGGACACCCCCAACAAAGGGCTGCAGGAAGACGGTGTGCACATGACCTGGGGAAACAATGATTTTAATGATCCCAATTCAATGAATACCGCCTGGACAATTCGGAACCTGACCGCCCTGCAAACCCTCGACGCTGTGTGGCGAAAAGCAATCGAAACCCCCTGAAAATGATTTTTTAATTATCTATGGACAGCAATATCAGGAATTTTCTCTCAAAATATATCGCCGAAGAAATTCTGAAACAACCTCAAAAAGTTATTCCACCGGATAAAGAGATCATTTCCAGTGGAATGATCGATTCCTTCAGCCTGGTTGACCTGGCATTATTTGTGGAGGATCAATTCGGCGTCCAGATTGACGACACAGAACTAAACGGGGAATCTTTCGACACAATCGAAGAACTAGCCAGGCTGATTGAAAAAAGAATGTGAGACATAAAAAATTCCGTTCAGCTATTGGGCATAATGGAAACCTTTACAAAAATATTAGAAAAAAATTACCGCGAAGTTCCGGACAGGACCGCGCTCACGCTGCTGTCCAGTGATAAATCAGAAAAATCCTATACCCACAGGGAATTTCTAACCTGCTCTGAAAGGTACAGCCAGGCGCTGCAAAGTTCAGGGATCATGCCGGGTGAAGTAGCTATTTTGATCCTGGATCACGGTGAAGACCTAATTTCCGCGTTCTTCGGATCAGTGCTATGCGGGGTGATTCCTTCAATCATGCCATTTCTCACCGAGAAACTGTCACCAGACAATTACAGGAAATCCCTGATCTCATTGTTTAAAATCACCGCGCCCGCGGCAGTGATTACATCTCCCGGATTCAAACAGGATGTCCTCAATGCAAGCCAGGGAACAGGCGTTCGATGCATCCTTACGGATAAAGAAATAAAAATGAATTTCAGTCCGGGCAGACAGGTCGACTTCAGCCACCTGCCTGGAACACACCAATCGCCAGAACAGATCGTCCTGCTCCAGCACTCATCCGGTACAACCGGATTGCAAAAAGGGGTCGCCCTCTCGCACCGGGCTGTCCGCAATCAGATCGATAATTATTCAGCAGCCCTGCTGCTTAACAGTGGAGATGTAATTGTAAGCTGGCTGCCGCTTTACCATGACATGGGCTTGATCGCCGGTTTCATTTTACCGATCTTGAAACAAATTCCGCTGGTACTTATGTCCCCTTTCGACTGGATCAGGGCACCCTACAGGCTGCTGCAGTCGATCTCAGACTATCAGGGCACCCTGAGCTGGATACCAAATTTTGCATTCAACTTCTGCGCACAGAAAATCAGAGATAAAGATCTGGTGAACGTGGATCTGTCCAGTTTACGGGCGCTGATTAACTGCTCGGAACCGATGTACTGGAACAGCCATAAGAAATTCCTGGAGCGGTTCGAGCCATCCGGCCTGCGAAGCAAGAGTTTAGCCACATCCTACGCGATGGCTGAGAATGTATTTGCTGTCACTCAGGGAGGGATTGAAACCGATGTAATGGTAGACATAATCGACAGAGGGGCATTCAACCAGAATAGAATCGCAAAACCCCTCACTCACCCCAGGAAGTGGGAAAAATCGCTAAACTTCAAAGACCAAGAAATAAATCGCCCCCACATCAAAATGCTTTCTGCGGGCAAGCCAATCCCAGGTACTGAAATCCGAATCCTCGGTCCAGACGGAGAAGACCTCCCTGATCGACATGTGGGTGAAATCGTTATCAAAAGCGAGTATATGCTTTCTGGATATTACAACCGCCCAGATCTCACAAATGAAGCATTTCGCGACGGCTGGTACATGACTGGAGACCTGGGATATATTTCAGGGGAGGAACTTTATGTTACCGGGAGAATTAAGGATCTGATCATCGTTGGAGGAAAAAATATTTATCCCCAGGACCTGGAAACTCTGGCAGGTGAAGTGAAAGGCGTGCATCCAGGGAGAGTGGCGGCTTTTGGAGTATACAGTGAAAAATCGGGCACTGAGGAGGTGGTTCTCATTGCTGAAAGCGATTTGGATATCAAATTTGCTGGCGAACCAGAAACAATCCCCGAGATCGAGAGAATTGCGGATGAAATTCGCGATAAAATCACGCGTGGGACTGACATCACCCTTAGAAAAGTCCATATTGTCGGGAAAAACTGGCTGATAAAAACCAGCAGCGGAAAGATCGCCCGGAACACAAACAGGGAGAAATATCTAAGCGAGATGGCCCAACCAGAATAAGAAAATCGAATCAGAAAGAAGGATTCCAGGCAGGATCAAAGTCCTCAGCCGGGTCAGAGGTTATCGCTTCGTTCAACGCTCCATTTGCGGATATCAGGTAAATATTTTGATTGCTGTCGGTTTGCCACCCTTCGTAAAGGATCCAGAATCCGTCCGGCGAAAATTTTCCCTCCCGCATTGGAGTCCGTTCCTGGGAAAAGCGGTATTCCTCGTATTCTTCATACAAAAAAGGAGAAACCGCCAGCCTTGGAATTCCACCCTGAACGATCAACTGGGTGAAAAGTATGGTCTGGCCATTTGGCGACCAATCCGGATGTAAATTGATGTAATTTGTGCTTCTGGTTACGAGCTTCTGATTACCTCCATCTGCATCCATCACCCAGATCTGAGGTACGCCAAGCCTTTCGGAAGAAAATATTATTTTATCGCCGCCGGGAGACCATGCGGGCTGCCTGTCAATCGAATAACTCTCGGATAAATTAACCGCCAATCCTTGCTCAAGGTCGTAAACATATACCTGCGCCTGCCCATTTTCCCGTAGCGAGGTAAATGCGATTTTGTTGCCATCCGGCGACCAGGTTGGGTCAAAATCGCCGCCCGGAACAGTGGGAATCGGCGTCAGTCCAGTCCCATCAATGTTGATTGTAAATAGGGCGGAACCGGGATAAGCCTCTTGATTAAAACTGCAAGGCGACACAAAGACAAGACGGTCATTATCCGGCGACCAATCCGGCTGGCAAGCGCCTCCGGGAATACTTGTTATCTGCTCGATTTCCCTGTTATTGATATTCATTATGTGGATCTGGACGCCACTGTTACGGGCCGAGGCGAAGGCGATCTGACCGAAACCGCCGCCTAAAGGGGTCTCGACGGCTTGAGGCTGAACCGCCTGAGTAGGATCAACAATAGCTATGGCAGATTCCGGAATTGCGCCATTTTCCTCCCGGATTTCAAGATCTGTGGCATCAGGAGTCAATCCATCTTCCGGAAGGTCGGATGCTGAGGGGCTTTCAGGTTCAGAAGGCGGCGAGGCATCACCGGTTGGATTAACACCGGTGGAAATACCAGTCCGGGTCGCTTCAACTCTAGCAGGATCAATAATATTTACGGCCTGGTTTTTGGGGATCAGGTTATAGAAAGTAAATCCTCCAACCAGAACGAGCGCCAGCGCGATGCCGCCAATCATCCAGCAGCCAAGCTTCGAATATCCTTGATTGATGCTTGAAAACAACCTGAATTTACCCGGATTGGAACCAACAGCAGGGATCCTTTCTGATCCGGTATCCAGACCCAGGAACAAATTTGAATCGCCTTCAAGATTTCCCTCGGATAACAAAGAAGGATGTAATGCCTCGTCAGTAACTGGAGAGGGGCTGACGATAAACACCTCCGTCCTTTGCCCTTCCCGGTCAGCAGCTTTCAACAACGCGCTTTTAAATTCAAGCGAGTTCTGGAAGCGCTTATCCGGTTCAATCGCAAGCGCCTTTTCGACCACATGTGCCAATTCTTTAGAAATTCCGTCATTGCGGTCCCTGACAGGAGTCAAGACGACCTGTTCCATTGTCCGGGCAATTGGGTCCTCCGGTATCACTCCTGTCAATGCGGCATAAAGGGTCGCTCCAAGCGAGAAGATGTCCGAACGGTGGTCGGTCCGGGCGGTGCCGTACTGTTCGGGCGGGGAATACCCTGGGGTCATGGCGCGGGCGCCAGTTGTGGTGGTTTGGGAACCCTGGAGGGTTTTGGCCAGGCCAAAGTCAACCAGATAGACGTTTCCCTCCGGCGATATTTTTACATTACCGGGTTTAATATCCCGGTGTACGATCGGCGGGGTCTGGGAATTCAGGTGGGTTAACGCGTCACAGATCGCAGCACCAATCGCAGCGGCTTCACCAGCAGGCACCACAACCATACGTTCTATTCGTTCGCGAAGGTCTTCACCCTTGATGAAGTCCATTACCAGGTACTGTCCCTGGCCTTCAACGAGAAACTGATCCGTAACCCGGGGCAAATTCGGATGCCTGAGTTGAGCGAGAATGATGCCTTCCCGGTGAAACTGGCGTGCGTACCCGCCGGTCGCGAACAGGTTTTCCTTAACCGCGACTTCTATCCCGAGGTGCAAATCGAGCGCATGGTATACCGAACCCATCCCCCCCTGAGCCAGCACGTCAACAATCCGGTAGCGGTTGTTGAGGATCACGCCTTTTTCAAGGGTCATTTTTAACTTAACAATTAAATATCGAGGTTTCGCACCTCATGAGCGTGGGTCTGGATGAAACGCCGGCGCGGCGGCACAGCTGCCCCCATCAGCATATCAAATGTCCGGTCCGCTTCAGCAGCATCCTCAATTGTCACCAGCAGCAAGGTCCGGTTTCCCGGATCCATTGTCGTGTCCCATAACTGGGAGGGGTTCATCTCTCCCAGACCTTTGTAACGCTGCAGGTTTACCTTTTCTGTATCGACACCGATTTCCTTGATAACCCGGTCTTTCTCATCCTCAGAATAAATATACTGGGCATTCTTCTTATACGTCATACGGTACAGAGGCGGTTGGGCGATATAAAGATGCCCTTCTTCTATTAACTGAGGCATATACCGGAAGAAAAAAGTTAACAGCAGAGTACGGATGTGGCTGCCGTCAACATCGGCGTCGGTCATGATGATAATCCTGCCGTAACGCAGCCCGGAAATATCAAAGCCTTCTCCAATGCCTGTACCCAGAGCGGATATGAGGGCTTTTACTTCATTATTCGCCAGGATCTTGTCCAGACGTGCTCGCTCTGTGTTGAGTATCTTACCCCGCAGAGGGAGTATGGCTTGAAAATGGCGATCCCGGCCCTGCTTCGCGCTGCCGCCTGCGGAGTCACCCTCAACAATGTATAACTCGGTTTTCTCGGGGTCCCGTTCAGAACAATCAGCAAGTTTGCCCGGCAAAGTCAGGCTCTCCAGCGCCGACTTACGGATAACAAGGTCTCTCGCTTTGCGGGCTGCATCCCTTGCCCGGGCAGAAGTCAGACACTTCTGGACAATAGCTTTTGCGGCGGAAGGATTCTCTTCAAGAAACGAGCTGAAAGCCTCACCCACCACCTGCTGGGCGCTGGCCTGCAGCTCAGGGTTCATCAATTTTACCTTCGTCTGGCTCTCAAATTGAGGATCAGGGTGCTTGATGCTTATTATGGCGGTTAATCCCTCCCGGGTGTCATCACCGCTGAAATTGGCGTCTGAATCTTTCAACAAACCCGACTTTCGGGCATAGTCATTAATCGTCCTGGTAATCGCTGAGCGTAATCCGGTCAGGTGGGTGCCCCCATCGATGGTATTGATGGTATTTGCAAAGGCATACACCGATTCGGAAAACACATTTGTGTACTGGATTGCGGCTTCAATATTAGAACCATCAACCATCTTTTCTATATAAACAACTGGATGAATGATCTGGCGGTTGCGATTCAGGTAGCGGACAAAAGATGTGATTCCACCCTCAAAATAAAAGGTCATCTCGCGGTTTGAGCGCTCATCCAGGAGAAAAATGGTTACGCCGCGGGTCACAAAAGCCATTTCCCGGAAACGCTGGACAAGCGTGTCGAACCGGTAGTCCTGATCGCCTTTGAAGATTTCAGAATCGTACTTGAAGGTTGTCCTTGTCCCGGTTTCCTTTGGGTTCGATTCGCCAACAACCTCCACAGGGCCAGTTGGAACCCCACGCTGGTAACGCTGAGAATAGATTTTGCCTGCCCGGGATACTTCTACCTCACACCATTCCGATAAGGCATTTACTGCTGATACTCCAACACCATGCAAACCGCCGGAGACTTTATAACTCCCGCCCCCAAATTTCCCACCAGCATGGAGAGTAGTCATAACCACCTCAAGGGCTGGTTTATTGGTTTGCGAGTGGATCCCGACCGGGATTCCGCGTCCATTGTCAAATACGGTCACACTGCTTTCCGGATGGATGATCACATCGATGCGGTCGCAAGAACCAGCCAGGGCCTCATCGATCGAATTGTCAACTACCTCATAGATCAAATGGTGAAGAGCTTTAATATCGGTGCCCCCAACATACATCCCCGGCCGCCTGCGAACGGCTTCTAAACCTTCTAAAACCTGGATATCTTCAGCATCATATGAAGCTGCAACTTTTTTTACCACCAATGCCTCCGTCGAGCTTTCGCCCAATTTGAATTTAACTTCAATAAATTTAGATTGTGTTGTTTAATCTCTCATTTTGCAACCACAGGTCAGCTTGCTTGTAAAAGATAAAACTGGTTGCGATCAAACTAGCAGCCACAAATGAATGACCGAGTATCCCAATCAGAACAAACCATGAATTATCCGGAGGTACGCGCCAGAGCAGTTTCAATCCTTCGCTTAAAATTACAAAAATAAGAAATAAGAACCCTGTGGTAGGCAATGTTGAGCGGGTAACCCTGACGCTGTTACGGATCGATTCACGCAAAACCAAACGCTTTAAGAAAACACCATGCGGTGAATAGAATAACGGCAGCATCAACCATAAAAACAAACCAGCAAGCATAAAAAAGAGAACAAACCCAAACCAGGCAAATCCCAAACCGCTTATTAGTACTACCGACATAATGCAGCTAAATGGAATTACTGTCGCAAGTAACAGCAAAAAAGTTAGAATGGCAAGCATAAAAATCTGGACTGCCAACCACGGAAGGTCGTGAAGAGTTCTGATAAATGAAACTTCACCTGTGTCGGCAGCTTGAGAGAGAAGAGAGAAATATACAGTTCCGATCAGTAAACCAATTAGGATAAATAATAAAGCTAATCCCAGCACAGCAACAATCGAATTAATTTCATAAAACAAGGGCATCCCAAGTGGTGTTTCAATGGGCGATCTTGATACCATCAAGCTCGGAACCCCGATAGGAAAAGCCCGTAAGAATGATAGTAGATTAAAACTTCCAGCAAAATCAACCCAGAAATCGCGCGTAAAATTGATCGATTCCGTCATTTCAGCTGTTTTTAATTCTGGTAATGAGGTGAGCTGGTTGAAGAAAGTCTCGACCATCGATAACAATCGAATTTTCGGTCCAAACCAGAGCAGTAAATCCAGCAATACAGTAAAAAATATTAAGCCGAGGTGGTTGGTAACAGCATCAAAACCAGCCATCAGAGACTTCGTCAGGCTGGGCGGTGCAGGCAAAATCGTAGTATTGGGGGAATTTTCCACAACATTTAATTTTACCATAGGGGGACATTTTCGCTGAACAGTTAGCCAGTGCCAATTTCGCTGAACAAAAACAACATTAATCTGAAAACCTTGACGAAGATGCTTATTATCGGTAGAATTTTCCTTTAATTTGCGGTTAACAAATTAGAACTGCATAATAATCGCCAAATTAACCGTCCAATTCATAAAATCAAAATTGAGAATTGGTATCAGTTCTGAGGATAACCGGAAGGAGGTAGAAGAGAATAAATTTCCAGATGTTCAGATTCCCCAAGAAGTTGTAACGGAACAAAAATTTAATAAATAATATTTGGAGGAGAAAATGGGCAAGCGTCTATTTTATATACTATCTGTTTTAACCATCTTAACCATGCTTCTGGCTGCATGCGCACAGCCGCCTGCGGAAGCACCCGCAACGGAAGAGCCAGCCGCTGAAGAACCGATGGAAGAAGAACCTGCCGCCGAGGAACCCGTGGAGACAGAAGAACCTGCTGCCGAGGAACCCGTGGAGACAGAAGAGCCTGCAGAGGAAATGGCCGAAGAGTTCGTTTGCGAAGATGAACTGGGCTGTGTGGATTACGGACCAGGAGAACCGATCCGGATCGCCTCCGCCCTGGTAATCTCAGGTGCAAACGCGAAATCTTGGCCAGGATTCCCAGTACGGCGTGGAAATCGCCATGGACTGGAAGGGCGAAGTTTTAGGACACCCGGTTGAACTGCAGGCTGAAGACGACGGCTGCAGCGCAGAGGGCGGCCAGACTGCCGGCCAGAAGATTGTGGCTGATCCCAGCATCCTGGGTGTAGTCGGAACAAGCTGCTCCGGCGCGGGTGTACCCATGTCCAAGGTTGTCTCAGATGCCGGATACTTCATGGTCTCGCCTTCCAACACATCGCCTGTCCTGACCGACCCGGAACAAGCCTGGAACCCCGGATATTACCGGACGGCCCACAACGATAAGGTTCAGGGCGCCGCAATAGCTGACTTCGCCTTTAACACTCTTGGTCTTACCAAGGCTGCCTCAATTCATGACGGCGACCCGTATACAGAAGGCCTGGCTAACGCGTTTGCGGTATCCTTTGAAGAGCTTGGCGGAGAGATCGTTGAATTCACCGCCATCAATAAAGGCGACACAGATATGCGACCGGTTCTGACCTCAATCGCTGCTGCTGGACCGCCTGAATTCCTGTACTTCCCGATCTTCATGCCGGAGTGCGCGTTGATCACAAAACAGATGAAAGAAGTTTCCGGCTTAGAGGAAGCTGTCCCCGCTGCAGCGGATGGGTGCATCTCCGCTGATGCTGCTGAGGCTATTGGCGAAGACGCAGCTGGAATGTACTGGTCAGGTCCGGATATCGCATTCGCAGGTGAGGAATACGAACAGTTCAAAGCCGACTACCTGGAGAAATATGGAACCGAGAACTCTCTCAGTGTTCCATGCGCATGCTTTCGACGCGACCAACATCATCCTGGGTTGTGTTGAAGAGGTTGCAGTGCAGGATGAGGACGGCACCATCCATGTTGGCCGCCAGGCGATGCGCGACTGTGTCGGCGCTACCTCAGGCTTCTCCGGAATCACAGGCTCACTTACCTGCGATGAATACGGTGACTGCGCTGATCCGAAAATTTCCGTCTCCATTATTGAAGAGGGAGAATACGTTAAGATTTGGCCAGAAGAATAGTGCTCCGTATAAACTATAGTCACTGGCTAGATTAAAACCGGGGGACGGGTTCCAGGTAATGCCTGGACCTGTCCTCCCTTTTATTTACCCCCTATTTTAGAATAGGAGAGACTCATAATGCGCCAACGCTTTCAAGATCTTGATTGGATCGGGTTAGTATTATGGATTATCCGAGCAGTAATTATTATTCTGGTTATTTATGGAACAATTGCCACACTTATTGACAATCCATATACCCGAGACCAGTGGTTAGACTTTATTATTTTCGGTATCGCCCAGGGCAGCATGTATGCCCTGATTGCAATCGGATACACGCTTGTTTACGGCGTGCTGTTCATGATCAATTTCGCCCACGGTGAATTTTTTATGTCAGGGATTATGACCGCCACCGTATTTATTGCCACTCCAATGGCGGCATCCGGTTTTTTAAGCCGGCAACCAGTTCTTGCACTAATCATTATCGGCATTGTGGCGATGATTGTCTCGATGGGGATATCGGTTCTGACCGAAAGAGTCGCCTACCGCCCGCTCAGAAAAGCGCCCAGACTGGTCCCGCTGATTACCGCGATCGGGGCATCGTTCTTCTGGCAGTATTATTATCGCGGGCTGTTCGGCTCCCAGGTGGTCCCGTTCCCAGTACCTGATATCCTCAAAGGGTCTGTGTACATTTTCGGTATCGATATACTGAGAACACATATGCTGGTGATTATTGTCACAATTATCATGCTGATCGGGTTGAATACATTCATCATGCGCACAAAAACCGGAAAATCAATCCGGGCTGTGGCAGAAGACAAAGATTCAGCCGCCCTGATGGGCATTGATGTCGACCGGACAATCACAATTACATTTGCCACAGGCGCAGCCATGGCGGGAGTCGCTGGTTTGTTATATGCGCTGGTCTTCACCCAGACCCACTTTTTCATGGGTTTCTTTCCAGGATTAAAAGCCTTCACAGCTGCCGTTCTAGGGGGAATCGGGAGCATCCCCGGGGCCGCACTGGGAGGTCTTCTCCTGGGAATTATCGAATCTGTGGGTCCAAACCTTTTCCTTGAAGGAATGGGTATCCCGGCACCCCACCAGTTGAAGGATGTAATCGCCTTTACAATGCTGATCCTGGTATTAATTTTCAGACCCCAGGGAATTCTGGGCGAACGCCTTGCCGAAAAGAAAGCCTGATGGAGTAAAGACATGAGTGAATCAAAAAATTTTGATATACGCATCCCAATCCAATACGGGTTAATTGCCGGCGTGGTGGCGTTAAGCGTCAGCGTGATCGGAATGGTGGACCTTTTTGCCCAAAGGTACCTGATAGCGGGTTATCTTACTTTGGGGCAGGTGATCCTGTTTTTAGCGCCTGCGGCACTGAGCTACACAGCTGCAGGCAAAGCCCCTCAGGGAAGAAAAGGAATCTCGCTTTTATATGGATTTCTGGCTGGCTTTATATCTTCCCTTCCGCTTGTCGGACTGGTCTATCTATCAGGGGTGGTTGATTTACGCCAATTTTTGCCAAATGTCTCCCCGGCGTTGATTGAAATACTCACCTTTGGCCGCGGCCAGGGAGAAGGCAGCTTGGTGCTGATGATTGTTTCCAGCACAATTGGACTGGTAAGCGCGGCAATGCACCTGATTCCAGGGCGTGTGCGCAAGCCGATTCTTTATGGATTGCTGTGGACATTTCTGATCGGGATGTTTTCAGAAATCCTCTCGGAAAGGATAAGGAACTTCTTTGGCCTGGATTCAGTTAAGGCAATTTTTGAAGCCAGAGCACTCCATCCCGGAGCTGCGATCATCATTTTCTTACTGACAGCAGGATTAACCTACCTTTGGTCGGAACGAGGCGAAGATGTAAAGTACCGCTATGCAAGTATGCAGCCGAAGCGGAAAACGCAATTCCGGTCAGGCGGAATCATTGCTGCGATTTTGATTCTGTTGATCATGCCGTTACTCATCGGGACTTATCTTTCAGAGGTTGTTAATAACGTTTTGATATTCGCATTAATGGGATTTGGTCTTAATATTGTTGTTGGTTTCGCCGGGCTGCTTGACCTTGGTTACGTGGCATTTTTCGCCATCGGCGCCTATATGATGGGCTTATTGACCTCCACCGGCGATTTAGGGGTTGCGGGGATGTCCTTCTGGCTGGCAATCCCAATCTGCGTTGCAGCAGCTGTTGGTGCGGGATTGCTCCTGGGCATTCCGGTTTTACGAATGCGCGGCGACTATCTGGCGATTGTGACACTTGGCTTCGGAGAGATCATCCGCATCCTGGCCCTTTCGGACCTGCTGAAGCCTTATATCGGCGGGGCGCAAGGATTATTAAAAATCAACAAACCCATTATCGTCGGAAATGCCCTGGTCAAGCCAGACCACTTTTATTACGTTGTTCTGGCTGGAGTGATTATAGTGGCTTTTATTTCATACCGTCTCAGCCAGGCCCGCCTGGGACGCCAGTGGATGGCAATGCGCGAGGACGAAGATGTGGCTGAGGCGATGGGAATCAGGCTTGTTAACACCAAACTGCTCGCTTTTGCGATCGGAGCCGCCTTCGCAGGGTTATCAGGAGCGATATTTGCCAGCAAGCTTACATCTATTTTCCCGCACAGTTTTAATATCCTTATCTCGATCAACGTGTTATGCATGATTATCGTGGGGGGCATGGGAAGTTTGCCGGGAGTTGTAGTAGGCGCTCTTTTGCTGGTCGGACTGCCGGAACTTCTTCGTGAATTCGCAGAATTCCGTTATTTGATGTACGGCGTTATCCTGATTGTGATGATGCTTGCCAAACCAGAAGGATTCTGGCCATCCGCGGTCCGCAAGCGGGAGCTTCATAAATACGACGATATGGATTATGGGGAGTATCCAGAAACAATCGCTCCCCGGGCTGAAACGCGTGATCCCGGGCTGGGAAGTACACCGCACTTATAAGGAAAATCAAAACCAGATATTAAATACTTCTGCCTCACATCTGAATAATAAGGACATGGAACATGGCTATATTAACTGCCAATAGCGTAACGAAAAGGTTCGGTGGTCTGGTAGCCGTCGATAATTTCGACTTTGAAATCGACGAAGGCGCGATTGTGAGCATCATCGGGCCAAACGGCGCAGGAAAAACCACGTTCTTCAACTGCCTGACCGGGTTTTACCAGGCTGAAGAGGGCGATATGCTATACAAAGGACAAAGGCTGAATGGGCGTACTCCGGACCAGATTACCCGGATGGGTATCGCCCGTACTTACCAGAATATCCGGGTGTTTCCGGCAATGACGGCAATTGAAAATATCCTAGTCGGACAGCACCCGAGATTAAAAACCAACTGGGTGGAATCAATATTAAGGACAAAGCGGTATAAAGATGAAGAGGAAGAGGCTGAGGAAGAAGCACGCAGATTGATCCGCTACGTTGGAATGACCGGCCTGGGAGACCAAATAGCCCGCAACCTTCCTTACGGCGCTCAGAGACGTTTGGAAATGGCGCGCGCAATCGCCAGCGAACCACAGTTGCTGCTTCTGGACGAGCCAACCGCAGGAATGAACCCGCATGAATCCGCTGAAATGATGTATTTCATCAAACAGCTTAGAGATGACCTCGGAATAACCATTCTCTTAATCGAACATGACATGCGGGTTGTGATGGGTATCAGTGAGCGCATTACCGTGCTCGACTTTGGTATAAAAATCGCTGAAGGCACTCCTTTGGAAATACAGAAAAACCCACAGGTGATCGAAGCATACCTGGGCCGGGGAGCCGCGGCAGGTCTAACCGAGACCGCAAACCCGGAAGCAGTTTATTAAAGGAAAACATCAATGGCTCTATTAGAAGTCCAAGACATTCACGCATATTATGGAAACATTCATGCCTTAAATGGGATTTCATTGACTGTTGAAGAAGGCGAAATTGTCACCCTGATTGGGGCAAACGGAGCAGGTAAAACAACCACGTTGAGGGCAATAAGTGGACTGCTGCCTCCCAGAAGCGGGAAAATCACGTATGATGGTGATGATCTATCCAAATTTAAGGCTCATGAAATTGTCTATAAGAACATATCCATGGTACCAGAAGGCCGCGGAATTTTTTCCCGGCTGACTGTATCCGAAAACCTGGACATGGGCGCCTTCTCCCGTAAAGACAAAGAAGGAATAAAAGAGGACCGGGAAATGGTGTTTAAATTATTCCCCCGCCTAAAAGAGCGGCTTGATCAGGTTGCCGGTACACTTTCCGGCGGTGAACAACAAATGCTTGCTACAGGGCGGGCGCTTATGACCCAGCCGAAACTGCTGCTTATGGATGAACCATCGATGGGGCTGGCGCCAGTCCTGGTAGAGAGTATTTTTGAGACTATCCAGGAAATCAACAATGAAGGTACCACCATCCTGCTGGTCGAACAAAACGCGCAGATGGCGTTATCGGTGGCAAACCGGGGTTACGTCCTGCAGAGCGGTCAAATCGTGCTTGACGATTTAGCCACAAATCTGAAGCAAAATGAGATGGTGCAGAAAGCTTACCTTGGTATCGACTAATTTCCTCTAGATGTATCACCAAAAATCAAAGTGCAGTGGCCTTGATAATGCCACTGTGCTTTTTTTTATATTACAATCAACAATACTTGCGGATGCGGAGCAATATGTGAATAATAAAACAGATATCATCGTAATCGGTGGAGGCATAAACGGGGTTTGCACTGCGTTTTACCTGGCAAAAAGAGGTGTTGATGTGATGCTGCTGGAAAAATCGTTTATCGCAGGCGGTCCAACCGGGTTGTCGAGCGCGATTGTCAGGCAGCACTACTCAAACCCGGTAACAGCAAGGATGGCGCTGAACTCACTTCGAGTATGGCAAAACTTCCCTGAGGTAACTGGCGCTGAACAGGTATTCACAAATGAAGTATTTATGATCGGGGTGAGACCCGAGGATATTGAGGGACTGAAAGCCAATATAAATATGCAACAATCGGTCGGGATCAAAACCCGTTTCATTACACCGGAAGAGATGAGGGAGATGGATCCCAATCTGGATGTGAGCGGTCTGGGCGGTGGGGCATTTGAGCCAGAAAGCGGTTACTGCGACCCCGCCGCGGCAGCGAGCGGATTTGCCCAGGCCGCCATTAAACATGGAGCGGAAATCAGAACCGGTATCACGGTTACCAACCTGACCGTTCTGGGCGGTAGGATCACAGGTGTGGAAACAGATCGGGGGTACATATCAGCGCCAGGAGTGGTCATTGCGGCCGGACCCTGGACTCCAGATATCCTCTCAAAAGTTGGCATAGGCGTGCCGATCAAAACAGCAAGGGTGAAGGTCGTCCTTTATAAAAAACCTGCGGAGTTAAAACATCACGGTATCTGGGCGGATTTTATTTCACAAATATACCTCAGACCCGAAACCGGCGGGCTGATGCTGGTAGGATCAATATCACCCGTAGAAGAGACTGAGGACCGGGTATCAAACCCAGATGGATTCAACCAAAGGGTAGAACTGGAGGTTATTTCCAGCTTCGCTGAGCGGGCTGCTATGCGCTATCCGGCTATGGTGAAAAGCCAGGTGCACAGCAGTTATGCATCTCTGTACGATCTAACCCCTGACTGGCACCATGTTCTGGACGCCGTTCCCGGAATCGAAGGGTTATATATCTGCGCCGGCACCAGCGGACATGGCTTCAAACTTGGTCCGTCAGTCGGTGAGATGATGGCGAACCTGGTAATTAATGGAAAATCACCTGAAGATGATATCAGCCTTTTCGCTTTCGACAGGTTTGAAGCTGACCATCCAATCCGCGGGCAGTATGAATACTCCATCCTGGGCTGATTAGGTAGAGATTATGGAATTACCTTCAAGCGCTGATTTTGTGATTATTGGCGGGGGCGTAATGGGGGCGAGCATCGCATACCACCTGGCAAAACGCGGGCAGAAAAGTATTCTTTTGCTGGAGAAGGAAGATTTTTTTGGCCAGGGAGCTACCGGCAGATGCGCCGGGGGAATACGATACCAGTTCGCGACCGAGGTTAATATCCAGCTGTCAATTGAAAGCCTGCCCATGCTGGAAAGGTTTGAGGGTGAAATCGGGCAGGCTATTGGTTACAACCCCTGCGGTTATTTATTTTTGCTCTCTAATTCCGAAGACGAACAAATCTTTAAACAAAACGTCGCCCTGCAGCGAAAACTAGATGTAGACACGATCTGGCTGGAGGGGCATGAAATCAGGAACATGCTGCCGGATATGAAATTAAATGACATCACCTGCGGCACGATCCACTACAAGGATGGAATTGCGGACCCTAACAGCGTGGTGATGGGTTATATCCAGGCAGGTCAAAACCTGGGGGTAAATGCCCAACCCGGGGTTGCAGTCAAAGGGATTGAGCTGAATTCAGGAAGGATCAGCGGAATCCAGACCAACCATGGGATTGTAAAGACCAGAACAGTTATCAACGCGGCCGGTCCCTGGGCTGGGCTGATCGGGAAAATGGCTGGATTAAATGTGCCGATAACACCCCTGCGGAGGCAGATGTTAACCACCACCCCTCTTCCAGAAATCCCACCTGATTTTCCATTTGTGATCGATTTCACCCAGTCACTCTATTTTCACAGAGAAGGAGCAGGCCTGTTGACAGGGATGTCCAACCCCAGTGAAAAGGCCGGATTCGACCAAACTGTAGATCCTGAGTGGGAACTGATCCATCTCGAAGCAGCGGTAAAAAGACTTCCTTTGTTGTCGAAGGCAGGGCTGGCAAGCCATTGGGCTGGACTTTATGAAGTAACGCCGGATGCCCACCCCATATACGGCGAAACCCCGGTCGAAGGATTCTACATTTGCGCAGGCTTTTCCGGGCATGGTTTCATGCACGGTCCAGTCAGCGGGAAAATCATGGCGGAAATATTACTTGAAGGCAAGGCCCAGACTGTCGACGTTTCAATGCTTGATCTCAGGCGCTTTGAGGAGGGCAGGATGATCAGAGAATATAATGTCGTATAAAAGTGACGCCTATCACCCGGATACAATGGAACCCGGTTTATTACCTGCAACCCCGGGATAATTAAAGAATGCCAGCCGCTGAGATTATTACGATCGGAACAGAGATACTGCTGGGCGAGATTGTTGACACAAACTCCAGGTTCATCGCCCGTAAACTGCGCGATGCCGGGATTGATCTGTACCGCCAGACATCTGTGGGTGATAACCCCCAGAGAATTGCCAGCGCGATCAAATTCGGGATGCAGGGCAGCGAAATCATTATCACCACTGGAGGACTCGGCCCAACAGTTGACGATCCGACCCGCGATGCTGTCGCATTAGCGGTTGATGTTGAAACGGAGTTTCGCCCGGAACTATGGGAGCAGATCAAGGAGAGGTTCAAAAAATTCGGCCGGAAACCAACCGAAAACAACAAGCGCCAGGCATATGTCCCGGTTGGGTCAATCGCGGTGGAAAACCCGGTCGGCACCGCGCCGGCTTTTATTATGGAATCCGGAGACCGTTCGGTCATCGCGCTACCGGGTGTGCCGCGCGAGATGGAATACCTGCTCGAGAATAAGATAATCCCCTACCTTAAAAGACGATACAAAATAACTGGAACCATTAAAACCCGGCTTATCCACACTGCGGGAGTGGGAGAGTCACAAATCGATGAACGAATATCAGACCTGGAAAGGCAAACCAATCCCACCGTCGGTCTCGCAGCGCACTCAGGGCAGGTCGACATCCGCATAACCTGTAAAGCAAAAAATGAAGAAGCGGCCGATAAGAAAATTTCTTTGACGGAGAAAATCATCCGGGAAAGGCTGGGCGAGTGGATTTATGGGGTAGATGGAGACACGCTGGATTCGGCTGCTCTCAAAAATCTAGCGCAAAAAGGTTGGCGGCTAGCTGTAGTTGAAGCCGGTCTGGGAAGCGGAATTATTCGCCAGCTGTCCAGGGCATCCCAGGGGCTCGGATATGCTGGAATTTAATATTTTCGCGGGCGGTGAGACGATTTCCAGCATATCTTCATTGACAGAATTAAAATCAGCGACACAAAGATTAATTAAAAAACACAGGGTTGAAGTTGGTTTAGGTACTCTGCTATCCGCCAAAAAGGAGAAATTTGAAATTCAGGTATTAATAATTACACCAGATGGAACAGAACATGTAATGCCGCTTTTCGGAGGCCCGCCTGAATATGCTCCCAGGTGGGCTTTAAACCACAGCCTGAATCTCCTGCGCAGTTTATAAAATCCTGAACTTACCAAATCATCTAAACCAGTAAAGGATTTCCAGTGACAATCAATATTGATACTCTTCTAAGCAACGCAATCGTACTGACAATGGACGGGAACCTGACCCAATATGAACCCGGCGCAGTTGCTGTAAAAAACGGGGAGATTCTTGACATCGGTCCTGAAAAAAAGTTAGAAGGAAAATTTGACCCATCGGAACATGTCAACTGTCAGGGAAAGGTACTGATGCCGGGATTAATTAACGCCCACACCCATGTGCCTATGACACTGATGCGAGGGCTCGCGGATGACCTGCGACTGGATGTCTGGCTTTTAGGTTATATGATGCCGGTTGAGCGCGAATTCGTCGATCCTGAATTTGTGAGATTGGGAACCCAGATAGCCTGCCTGGAACAGATCAAATCCGGAATAACCTGTTTTGTGGATATGTATTATTTTGAGGACCACGTAGCAAAAGCGACCGCTGAAATAGGGATGCGGGCGATATGCTCCCAGACTGTGCTTAAATTTCATGCGCCGGATGCAGCATTCTATGAGGAATCCCTGGCTGCTGCCCGCGATTTTATCCAGCGCTGGGTCGGGCATGAATTAATCGTACCTTCGGTTGCGCCGCATGCTCCTTACACATGCACAGAAGATATCCTGCACGCTGCAACCGAGCTAGCTTTGGAATTTGATGTGCCAGTGAGCACCCACTTCTCCGAGACTGCCCAGGAGGTAGAAAATTCACGTGAACTACATGGAATGCCGGTTATTCCGTATGCAAAAAAACACAACCTTCTGGATGCAAAATTAATCGCTGCCCACTGTGTTCATATTGATGAAGGGGAGATTCAAACTCTTCTTCACCATAATGTGGGAGTCGTCCACAACCCAACCTCCAATTTAAAACTGGCCTCAGGTTTTGCTCCGGTAAATGAAATGATCCTGGAGGGGCTGAATGTCGGGATTGGAACTGACGGTCCTGCATCCAATAATGACCTAGACATGTTTGAAGAAATGCGCCTGGCAGCTTTTCTTGCAAAAAGCGTCAGCGGCGATCCTACTGCCCTGCCTGCATCGAAAGTTGTGGAAATGGCCACCCGAATAGGTGCGCAAGCCATCCATATGGGCGATGTAACCGGATCGCTCGAACCCGGTAAAAAAGCTGACCTGATTCTGGTTGACCTATCGACAATTCACAATTCACCCAGATTCAAGAGAGCGCCTAAATCGATATATGCACAAATTGTATACGCAGCAAAATCAAGCGATGTTACGGATGTGATGGTCAATGGAAACTGGCTGATGCGGAATAGAAGCTTAACAGTACCGGCTATAGATGAAACAAGCCTGTACCGGCAGGCGGGAGAATTCGCTGCGAGGATTGACACGTTTCTGATAGAACGAGAAAAATCAGTTCTCTCAAAGCTGGTCGCAATCGGCGGAGCAACCGAAGAAGAGAGTTTTGAGGTTCAGGCAAAAGCGCGCATCCCCGATAGTGTACCGGTACTTGAAGCGATTAAAAAACCTGAAATTGAGATATTGTATAAACGACATTACCATGAATACGATACTTATTTTCTCTTTGATGACCCGCAGCAAGGGACATTACGCTACCGCGAAGATGAATTTATTGACCCTGAGGGAAAGGTTAACAATATTCGATACCGGTTAACCTTGATTGGACCGGTTCAGGAGTATAAATTTCCGAGCGAGGTACTGCTATCCAGAAGCCGATTCCTCGCTTCCGCAACACACAGCTTGAGATTTTACCGGGAATATTTCAATCCTGCGGGAGAAGTCTTTATAGAAAAAGACCGGGAACGCTGGAGGGTGCTTTACCAGGGAACTGAGTTTTATATTAATCTCGACCGGATGGACCAGCCTGACCTGGGATTTTTCCTGGAGGTTAAAAGCCGAACATGGAGCCTGCGGGATGCAGAGCACAAAGCCCAGATCGCAACAAACCTGATCGATTTTTTGGGTGCCTCAACCGACCAGATCGAATCAATGGATTATCTTGAACTTGTTCAGCTTGCTTAATAAGAAAACCCTGCGCCGTACAAGCGCAGGGCTGACGGGTTTTTAGAATCTCGCTAAACTATTACGACCAAATCTTTCGTTCCAAATTCATTTGGCACATATTCGTCGGCATCCCAATCGTTCTCCCAGCGTTCACCATCAATCAGGTAACGAAAACGATAGGAATTCCCAGGTGTGAGCGAGATTGTTGTTGAGAAATTTCCATCCTTGCGTTTCTGCATGGGATTCTTATCCATGCTCCAATCATTAAAATCGCCGCACAGTGCAACTTCCTCCGCCAAAACATCCTGCGGTAATTGAAAAGTTACCCGGCAGGAACGTCCTGACTTCTGATATGTTTTTTTCATAAGACTACTCCTTCAAACGATAAAATTAGCAATAGTAAACCAAAATTTTACTATTGTATTTGGACAAACAAGGCCCAATCTTACCACATTAAGGAATTTATCAAAAAAAGTTTTTGAAAAAGAAATATCCAATTCGACTTATAATAATGACAACTATATCGAGTATGGGAGATATTAATGGAATACAGGTTTTTAGGTAATTCCGGCCTGAAGGTGTCGGCCCTGTCTTACGGTGCATGGGTCACTTTCGCAAACCAGGCTGATACCAAGCTGGCAACTGAATTAATGACCACCGCATACGAATATGGAGTAAATTTTTTCGATAACGCTGAAGTATATGCCAGCGGCGAAGCGGAAAAGATCATGGGAAAGGTGATAAAAGATGTCGGTTGGGAGAGATCGGATTTAGTAATTTCAACAAAATTGTTTTGGGGCGGAGAAGGACCGAACGAAAAAGGGTTGTCACGCAAACATATCCTGGAGGGAATAGACAAATCGCTGGAGAGACTCCAACTGGATTATGTCGACCTGGTTTTCTGCCACCGGTCGGATTTATATACCCCGATTGAAGAAACCGTAAGGGCAATGAACCACATCATCCAGCAGGGGAAAGCTTTCTATTGGGGAACAAGCGAATGGAACGCCCGCCAGATTATGGAGGCATACCAGATATCCCGGCGAGAGCATTTAATCCCACCGCTAATTGAGCAGCCTGAATACAACATGTTCCATAGAGTTAAAATTGAAGTTGAATTCGCGCCGCTATATAAAGAAATCGGGCTTGGTACAACAATCTGGAGCCCGCTAGCCAGCGGACTGCTAACCGGAAAATATAATAAAGGCATTCCTGAAGGAACCCGGTCTACGCTGGAGGGATATGGGTGGTTAAAATCCAGGTTTGAAAGCGAACAGGCGCTTGAAAGGATCGCAAAGGTCGAACAATTAACACCCATCACTGGTAAACTGGGATGTACGATGGCGCAATTAGCTATCGCATGGTGCCTTAAGAACCAGAATGTAAGCACTGTGATCACGGGTGCCTCAAAAATGAATCAAATGGTGGAGAATTTAGAGGCGCTAGATGTAGTGGGACTGCTCAATGACGAAATAATGGATAGGATCGAGACCATTCTGGATAATAAGCCGCAAGGGGAGAAGGACTGGCGGTAATAACTATAACCCGGAGGATGGTTTGTTCAAAGGAATCAGAAAGAATTTTTTAAGTAAGAGTGAAGCAGAAAACGACAGCCTGCCAGAAACGCTCCACTCCATAAAAATAAATGACCAGAACCTGGCTGAATTTTCTAAGGTACACGGTTCCAATTACACAGTCGGTTGGAGTACTTCCCTTGGCAAACAACGCAATCAGAACCAGGATGCTATCCTGGCAGTCTCTACAACAATCAAGTCGGGAAATCTCGATCAATTTATCGGAATCTTCGCGGTTGCTGACGGAATGGGCGGACATAAGGACGGCGACCTTGCCAGCCAGGTCGCAATACAATCGTTTGCAAATGTTGCCTTCCCAGAACTCATAACTCCCAGCCAGGAAATAACCATCAAGGAAGACACCGACCGGATAAAAGAGATAATTAAAGCTGGGACTCTGGCAGCCCACAAGCATGTCAGTGAGAAGGTTCCGGGAGGAGGCACTACTTTTACATCAGCGATAATCACTGGCGAACATGTTTTTATCACTCACACCGGTGACAGCCGGGCTTACTTTATCAATGGGATAGGGGATCTTCAATTATTAACGCGCGATCACAGCATAGTCAACCGAATGATGGAATTGGGCAAAATCACTGAAAAACAGGCAGCAGATCACCCAAGAAGAAATGTACTCTACCGTGCGCTCGGCCAGGCGGAATTCAACCAGCCGGATATCTCAGTACATTCAACTTCCAATACAAAAAACCTGCTGCTCTGTTCGGATGGTTTGTGGGGCGTTTTAAGTGAAGAACAGAGTTTCAGACATTATCAAGACTTCACCAACACCGCAACTTGCCTGTAATAAACTTGTCGAAGAGACCAATAAGGCAGGCGGACCCGATAATATATCCATCATATTGGTCCGCTTTCCAGATTCAGAAAATGAATGAGGTTTGTTGAATTTACTACTTTTTAAATCCAATTCAGGAGTCAATTATGCCGGATGATCAATTCAAAAACAGGGTAATTCTGGTTGTCGACGATGAAGAAAGAATGGTGCGGTTTATCCGATTAAACCTGGAACATGACGGTTTTAAAGTAATCGAAGCCTTCAATGGAACCAAGGCTATCAACCAGGTAAGAAGCAACCTGCCTGATCTGGTACTTTTAGACATAATGATGCCGGATATGGATGGTTTTGAAGTGCTGCGGATCATCAGGGAGACAAGCAATGTGCCGGTGATCATGCTGACCGCAAAAGGAGAAGAAGATGACAGAGTGAGGGGGCTAGAATTGGGAGCTGATGATTATGTAACCAAGCCATTCAGCCCCCGGGAACTCGTCAGCAGGGTGAGGGCGGTCCTTCGAAGGACAGAAACAACCGGCGTCGGCACGCACGGCTTGATCGAAGTTGACGAGCGATTAAAACTTGATTTCGAACGGCGTGAAATCTGGGTGGATGGCGAGCTGGTAAAACTTCGCCCGACCGAATACCGGCTTTTATACCACCTGGTACAAAATGCAGGCTGGGTTGTGACTCATGATCAGATTCTGGGAAAAGTCTGGGGATACGAGTACCGGGATGAACCACACTATGTACGCCTTTATATTAATTATCTTCGAAAAAAACTCGAGCAAGACCCGGCAAATCCAAAGTACATTCTTACCGAACGGGGAGTTGGATACCGGTTTGTCGATTTCAGACGGAAGGATTCCACCGAAAGCCAGTAATATCACTGACATATGAGCTTACCTGAAAATTTTTCAACCTGGTTGGAGATCGATTTGACTGCCATCAGGGATAATGTCCGTGCATTTTTACTGCTAACCGGCAGGGAGGTAATGGCTATTGTAAAGGCAAATGCATACGGACATGGCGCTGTTCCTGTGGCAAAGACTGCTATCCAGAGCGGCGCTTCCTGGTTAGGGGTGAGCCGGATTGAAGAAGCGATCGAACTCAGAGAAGCCGGCATCGAAACAAGTATCCTTATTCTGGGTTATACCCCACCCGAGAAAATCCCAACCACGATCAGGAATCATATTTCGATCGCATGCTGGAACCGGAAACAAATCGACCTGGTTTCAGAATGCGCACAGAAGAACCGGATCAACGCAAAAGCACATTTAAAAGTCGATACCGGAATGAGCAGGCTGGGCGCGCCTCATGAATCGGCAGAATCGATCGCTGAACATATTATCGAGACACCCGGAGTCGAATTTGAGGGGCTGTTCACACATTTCGCCTGCGCAGATGAGCCAAACCCAGCTGTGACTGAACTGCAGGAAGGGCGTTTCCAAGAACTCATTGAACCGCCTCCAAAAAAATCAATCGCTGCCGGAGATTATCCATGTTTCAAATTCGGCTGCAGCCCTGATCAGACCATCCTCATTTTTTAATATGGTAAGGATTGGGATTGCGATGTACGGATTACACCCTTCAAAACACCAAATTCTGGGTGAAGATTTTACGCCTGCATTAACCTGGAAATCGGTGCTGGGACAGGTAAAGAAAGTCGCCCCGGGTACCGGGATCAGCTACGGTCATGAATACGTCACAGCCAAAAGCGAATTGATCGGAACCATTCCGGTCGGTTACGGAGACGGCTACAGAAGGGTGAAAGGAAATTATGTTCTCGCTGGAGGCAAACGGGTGCAGGTGGTTGGGCGGGTTTGTATGGACTATATAATGGTCAATTTAGAAACCGCACCTGATGTGAAAGAAGGAGATGAGGTGGTTTTAATTGGTTCCCAAAACGGGAATACGATTACTGCAGAAGAGCTTGCTGAGCGCTGGAATACAATAAATTATGAAATAGTCTGCGGTTTAAACGCTAGAGTCCCCCGGATTTATAAAAATAAAGACAGCTTGCGGGATAACTAACAATAAACTATACTCCGACCAGGAGATATGTATGGCGGCTAAACAGCGGATATTACTGGTAGATGATCATGAGGTTGTACGATTGGGTTTGAAAGCCTTGCTTGAGCGTCACCCAAACTTCGAGGTCGTGGCTGAAGCAAGCACCTCAAGAGAAGCGATTGAACGTGTGGGGATTTATTCGCCTGATGTGGTGGTGATGGATATCCGGCTCCCCGGAGGCTCCGGGATAGAAGCTTGCGAGGAAATTTCCGAAAAATATCCGGGCACCAAAGTCATCATGCTGACTTCATACGCTGAGGATGAAATGCTCTTTTCCGCTATCCGGGCTGGAGCAGCGGGATATGTATTAAAACAAATCGGAGGCGAGGACCTTGTCAGGGCGATTGAAGCGGTAGGAAGGGGGGAAGCGCTTCTCGATCCCGCTGTCACTCAACGGATATTCCAGGAAGTCCGGAAAGCCGCAAAAGAGGAAGAGGCATCCGCCTTCTCTGCGTTAACCCAGCAAGAACGACATGTGCTGCTGCTCGTCTCTGAGGGAAAAACAAATCGCGAAATCGCCAAAGCTCTGTTCCTAGGTGAGGGCACTGTCCGCAATTACGTCAGCAGCATACTATCGAAACTGGGAGTAAGTAACCGGGCAGAAGCGGCAGCCTATGCAGTCGAGCACAATTTACGCGATTATCTATGACCGGCAAACCTGGCACGGGCAAAGCGCCCGTAAATATTCCCAGTTGTAAATTCCAAAGTGGTGCCCATCTTCCCACTCAAAAGTGACCCCATAAGAACCAACCGCCTCAAGATTTCTCAGTCTTGATTCAGGCCTGTCTTCGTCTGGCAGCGACCACACTTCTCTGTCCGGTAAGCCACCCATATTCTCGTGGCCGCCCCGGCACTCGGCACATGGGCAGGCATTCCTCAGCAATGAAAATGGATATACGCTCATGTGGCCATCGTTCCAGGTGACGGATAACTCCCTGGTCCCCCGGTTTGCGCTGATTTCAGTCGGTTTAATTTTTGACATAAATAGATATCCTGATTCTACGGGTTCTCAACAACCACCAAATAATCAACAACACCCCACCCCTGGCGGGTTTCGTCGTAATGCCCTTTCAGATACCACCAGGTATAGCCATCAACATCACGCGGTCCATTATCCACCAGGAAAACCTCAGTTTCATCTCCAAGCGTTAGTACATTCCCTGCCAGACCCGGCACATCCCGTAAACGGAGACCGTCGCCACCAGTCCCGGAGATTTTTACATAAGTCCCGATTGAGATCTCCCCGGGCGCTGGTGATGCAGAATCCCTAACAGGATTATTACCGTCTGCCGGAGCCTGACCTCCTGAATCAAACCCGGGCTGCAGTATTGGTGGAGTCGCTGTACTTGCTGGTATTTTTTGAACCAGCGCTGGTAGCACTTCAGGCCCCTCCTGTACTGGTCTCATAAGCAGAATGCCCATTCCGAATAAAAAAATCAGGAAACAGGCAAAAAGGAAAGAGCCAGCAAAAACCCAGCGGTTAAATAATTGGCGGAAGGATTCCATCATAGTTTCTTGAGTCGTGAGATGCTAGACCGGCATGAGGAAAAAGGTTAAAGCCAGAATTAAATATACAGCCACCAACCCGGCTCCTTCCAGCCAGTTTGATTCCCCGTCGGATGAAACCAGAGCTGTGATGAGCACACCTGCGACCAATGCCAGCAGTTCAACTTCATTAAATATCAACTGCATGGGATTACCCATAAGTAAACTGATAAAAACCAGAACGGGGGCGACAAATAAAGCTATTTGAAGGCTTGATGCAGTTGCTATTTCAACACTGAGGTTCATCTTGTTCTAAATCGCCACTTTTACAGCAACCAGGTGTTCGGCGACATTTCCAATAAGGGGTATCAAAATTATACCCAGGAAGAATTCTGAAATACCCAGACCCACCATCACAGGCTCGACAGACCCAATTAACAACTCGCTCATAATCACAACTCCGACTGTAGCCAATCCCAGGAAAAAGAACGATTTGCGGATGCTCCAGGATGGATGCGGTTCAGCGAATTCTCCTAGTTGATTGACCTGCTCAATTGAAGGAGTTAAATCGACGCTCGGGCGAGATGACAATGGCCCCCTGTCCATCCTCAAACTGTAAATTACTCCAAGAATATAGAGGGCGATCATAATTATGGCTACTCCGATGCTTAACGCTTCTACTCCCGGGCTGTCGCTCAACCCTATATATCCACTCAACAATGACGGTATCATAAGCGCAATTACAGCAAGCACAAGTAGAATTGCATTATTTCCAGCCTGGTGGCGGTCAAATTTCTGTACCCCGTTCTTCAACCCTCCCAACAACATGGACATTCCTAAAACAAGCAGCACATTTCCAAGGATTGATCCTGTTATGGAAGCTTTTACAAGCTCCAATAAACCTTCGCGAATAGCGATGATCGTTATAATCAACTCGGCGGCATTCCCCAGCGTCGCATTTAATAATCCGCCAACCCGCGGCCCTGTAGCGGCAGCCAGAACCTCAGTTGACTCACCTATATAACCTGCAAGCGGGATAATCGCCAGGGCTGAAAGTATAAAAACCGGGAACTCACCCAACTGGAGAATCTCAGCCAGTATAGCCAAAGGAACCAGCAAGAGCAAAATATCGCTGATTTTTCGCAAACGAAAAACACCAAAATTCATATAATTACCAAATCTTGCTTTTCAGGTTTCAACTTTCGCAAAGATTTTACCCGATATTTGGAAGATACTGGTTTTTCTACGGTCTTTCGGGTTGGTATAATTTCCCTGCAAATAGCATTGAATTTCACGGCTGAGCGTAAACCTCTGGCATGAACCTATTTTTCGAAGGTTGACGATTAATAATGGCTGAAACAATAATCCTGGGCGAGCGGTACGAATTAGAAGAACGAATTGGTTCAGGCGGTATGGCGATGGTATTCCGCGCCCGCGACCTGATGCTTGAAAGAACAGTTGCGATAAAAACACTGCGAAAAGATTACTCAAACGATCCAAATTTCCGGGAAAGGTTCCGTCAGGAAGCAAAAGATGCCGCAAAGCTTACCCATCCAAATATTGTCACCGTTCACGACTTTGGCCTGGATGCAGACATGCTGTTTCTGGTTATGGAATACGTACCGGGCACCGATTTAAAAACGCTGCTGAAACAGGACGGGCGTTTTACGGTCGAACGCACATTACAATTGATTACCCAGGCATGCGCTGGAATCGGGTTTGCCCACCGGGCAGGGGTTGTGCACTGCGATGTTAAACCGCAGAATATGCTTGTAACTCCAGATGGATTGCTGAAGGTTGTTGACTTTGGGATCGCACGGGCTCTTTCCACAATCAAACCAGATGAAAAATCCAAAGTTGTGTGGGGTTCGCCAAACTACTTCTCGCCAGAACAAGCCTCCGGAGCCGCACCCTCACCAGCTTCCGATGTATATGCCCTCGGCGTAGTAATGTACGAGATGACCACGGGCTATCTTCCATTCAAAGCCTCAAATCCCCAGGAATTGGCAAAACTGCATCGTGAAACCCCGCCCATCCCGCCCAGAAATTTCAACCCGCAGATCAGCCTTGAATTTGAAGAGGTGATCCTGAAAGCATTGGCAAAAAATCCCTCGCAGAGATATCGTTCCGCGGTTCAGATGGGCCGGGTACTGGTTGAATATGGAAAACAATTCAAAGAGCCAGAAAAATATGGCAGTCCGGCTGACCAGCATACCCAATTAAACACTACTGCCCAGAATGTTACAGCGCCCAGGACAACTTACCAGGTTACCTCAAATTCCGGGCCCCTTCTCCAAAATGGCAGCGAACTCGATTATTCTGAAACTAACCGATATTCAAATTTATCAGGACTCCAGAACATCGACTGGCTAACCTGGGTAATTGGTTTGATTGCATTATTAGCGTTCGGCGGGCTGATTCCTTTCTGGCTGTGGGTCTATTACACATTGAACCCACCCTGATAACTGGGTTCAGATAATTATCCAGCGAATCCGGAAATAATATTAATGAAAAAAAATCACATTCTTCCTGTGATTCTTTTACAATCGCAATACGGGTTGATTTATACGCTCAGGTCTTAACCAATGTGCGGATACATTTAGTACACAGAACTTTACGAACTTTCCCGTTTCCTTCAAAAACAGTTATGGTTTGCAAATTAGGACGGAAGGTCCGGTTGGTGGTCTTTTTAGACCAGGGACGATTTCGCCCAAAAGTTGTTTTCTTACCGCAGTTGGCACATTTTGCCATTTAAGTTTCCTTTCAATTCAATCCAGAAAAAATCACCAGTCAAATGGGATTAATTCAATTAGAATTTGTTCTTGCTGATTTAAAAAGATGGTAATATCCATGGAAAAAGGATAATATTCTTCTTTAAGCCGCTCAATATTACCATAAACAATATAGGTTTACAAGAATCTGGAATAGAATAGTTAACAGAAATCTTTGCGAGGTCAAAAATGACGGAAGAAATACCCCCTCTTGGCAGCATTCTCGTGATGCCGCGCGCAATAGCCAGTATCGCCTACCAGGCGACTCTTAAATCATACGGCGTTGTTGGATTGACATCAAAAAATATAATGGATGGTTTAACCCAGGTAATTGTAAAGGATCCCACCTACGGCGTCGAAGTGCATTATGACGGCGAAAAAATAAATATCGACTTATACGTGATAATCGAATATGGGACCCGGATTAAATCCGTCGCAAACAGCGTCTGCAATACAGTAAGGTACCATGTCGAAAAGGCACTGGGCATGCCGGTCAACGAAATAAATGTCCATGTCCAGGGATTGAGAATCAGCGATCTCGATTAGCAAATATCAACCTGCTCAAAAACCCGAATTTATGAGGAGTGAGAGGATGGAATTAGATCCCCAAATAACTGAAAGGCGGGATTATTATAGGAAGAAAGTGATTGATGGACGTGCTCTCCGCAATTTGGTAGAGGCTGGTTTAATCTGGCTGCGAACCAACCAAGAGGTTGTCAATGCCCTCAATGTTTTTCCAGTTCCTGATGGGGATACCGGAACGAATATGGTTCTGACGATGCAGGCTGCTTATGATGAAATTTCTAATTCTGAAGAAATCAGCTTCAGTAAAACTATCCAAACAATCGCCCATGGAGCGTTAATGGGTGCACGGGGAAATTCAGGCGTTATTCTCTCCCAAATCTGGCGCGGATTTGCTCGCGCGGTCGATAACATTGAGAGCCTGGACAGTGTTGCATTTGCAGAAGGCCTGGTTGAAGCTCGCGAAACAGCATATAAAGGTGTGGTAAGGCCGGTTGAAGGAACTATTTTAACTGTAATAAAGGATATCTCCCGCGCTGCAGAAGAAGCGATATCAGAAACACAGGATCCAATCCAATTACTGGAAATTATTGTGAGGGCTGCAGATAATTCCGTTGAAAAGACCCCCGAGTTGCTGGATGTGCTGAAGGACGCAGGCGTAGTGGATGCCGGCGGAAAAGGGCTCTATTACATATTAGAAGGGATGTTGCGGTATATAGATGGACTGCCGCTTGATAAATCCGCTGCAACCGTCATGCCCTTATCTGAACTTTTTCTGGACGAATCAATGGAATCGATCGAACCAGGACAGGACTGGGAGGTAATCGTCGATTTTCGCCTTAATGGAAAGCTGGAGATTAACGGTTTTTATTCAGACCTGGAATCCATGGGAACATCGATACAATTTGGGGAAGGGGACGGGTTTTACCGCCTGCATATCCACGTCCCGGATGAGAATTATTATATGCCGGAAAACTACATAAAAGAACTGGGTATCGTAACAAAGGTCGCCAAAGAAAATCTTGTAGATCAAATGGATTCACGAATACGAGCAAATCTAAAAGCGGAACCTGTATTATCCCCGGTGGAACCCGGCAATATAGGCGTGGTAGCAGTGGTTCCGGGATCCGGGATAGCCAAAATTTTTGCCAGTATGGGCGTCGCAGCCATAGTAGAGGGTGGCCAGACTATAGAATCCGAGTACAGAGGAGATCATATCGAGATTTGATAACCTGCCCACAGATAAGATTATCATCCTGCCGAACAATAAAAATATATTAATGGCAGCAAAAAATGCAGCGGAGTTTTCAAAAAAACAGGTTGCGGTGATACCTACCAGAACCATACCTCAGGGATTAAATGCAATGCTGCGCCTTGTACCCGATGGGGATTTCGATAAGATAGTCTCCGAAATGAATGAAGCAATAAGCGAGGTTGAGACTGGAGAGATAACAACTTCCACACGCACCGTTGAAATTGACGGCGTCAAAGCAAATAAAGGAAATTTCATTGCACTGCTAAACGGAAAAATGGTGGCAGCCACTGAGAGCCTTGAGAAAAGCTGCCTGGCACTCCTTGAACATGCAAGTGCCTGCGATTACGAATTAATTACGTTTTTTTACGGGGATAATATTACCCAGGAAGAAGCCAGCCTGATTGTAAATATAATCCGCAAAAAATATCCAGAGCATGTGATTGAAATGCACGAAGGATGCCAGCCGCATTATCAATTTATTATCGCCATTGAATAACACTTATTAAACCTGAAAACCGGATTTTATGTTAAAAACTGCAATCGTCACAGACAGCACTGCGGATATTCCTGATGAGACTATCAACAAATACAATATCCAGGTCAATCCAAACATACTGATCATAGAAAACCAGAATTTCAGAGACGGAATAGATTTATCACGAAATGAATTTTATGAACTGCTGCCCTCTTTAAAAAATCCGCCCACAACCGCCACTGCATCATCAGGTTCTTACCAGCAGATATATGAGGACCTGCTAAATCATGGATATGACCAGATTGTTTCCCTGCATGTTTCAAAACAATTCAGTGGAGTGTTAAATGCAGCCAGCACAGCTGCACAAATATTTAAGAATCGGGTTTATGTAATTGACAGCAAATCGGTATCTATGGGCCTTGGTTTTCAGGTGATTGAATCGGCAAGAACAGCGCAGGATACCGGGGATATTATAAAAATTATAAACAGGATAGAGGTTTTGCAACCAAGGATCAGGTTATGCGCTATGCTGGATACGCTTGAATACTTACATAGAAGCGGACGGGTTTCCTGGGCGCGAGCCAGGATAGGCAACTTACTACGCGTCAAAACTTTTATTGAAGTTAAGGATGGCCAGGCAAGAAGAATAGAAGATGTCCGCACTAGAAGAAAGGGATTTGAACGATTGTTAAATTTTTTAAGAAGCTACGAACCCCTGGAAAGGCTGGCAATCCTGCACTCCAATGCGGAGGATGAGGCGAAAAAATTTCTAGAGGCTTACAGCAACAACCTAAAAGAGGATCCTATTATCGTAAATGTAACCACAACAATAGGTACACATGTCGGTCCAAAAGGGCTGGGATTCGCCGTTGTCTTAAAATAACAATAAACCAACAGAATATGAAAAAATCGATAGAAAAATTACAGAAAATCTTTAAATTAGAATCCGAACGGGAATATGATAACCATGCAGTATTGGGTGGGCTTGTGCGGATACTGGATCACTGGGAAGCGGAAGCCAGGGCGGAATACATAAGCGAAGATCTGATAAAAGCAGTATCCAACAGAATTCGCGATTATTCGCAGTTATCTCCAAAATCCAGGGCTGAAGCATTAGATGGTTTATGGCGCAGGATTGTACAGGAAGAACACGCACCACCGATAAGCTTTGAGTACGAAGAATCAAAACAAGCTGATCCCAAACCCGAGTCGCTCCCCAAGTCCAGAGACACTGACCAGGCTATAGATCAAAATGCAGTAGAAAAAACAGAAAATCATTATCAAGAACCCGAGATAATTGCTTTCGAAAGACCTGATATCCACAAACCTCCTATAACCAGTATAAAATCCGAAAAAATCGATGAAACTGCCGATTTAAAAACTCCAGTTTCTGTACTCCACGGGGTCGGTCCACGCAACTCTCAAACCCTTGAAAAAATCGGAATCCATGTAATTCGAGACTTGCTGTACTACTTCCCTCGCCGGTACGATGATTATTCAAAATTCAAACAAATAAACCGGCTCACATATGGAGAAGAGGTAACGATTATCGGAACAATACAAAATGTGAGTGTGCGTACTGTCAGGGGAGGACAAAACAAATTGGTGGAGGTTGTTATCAGTGACGGGAGCGCTGATTTGAGAATTACATGGTTCAACCAACCATGGATCGCCCGACGCTTTCATAAAGGGTTTCAAATTGTGGTTTCAGGAAAAGTCGACCAATACCTTGGCCGTTTAACAATGAGCAACCCAGAATGGGAGCCTGTGGATAAAGAGCATTTAAATACTGCTCGAATTGTCCCTGTCTATCCATTAACAGCACAAATAACCCAGCGCTGGCTCCGAAGAGTAATAAACCAGGCTGTCACTTTGTGGGCGCCAAAGGTGATCGATCATTTACCACAGAGAATAATCTCCAGCGAAGGTTTGATGAACTTGCCTGATGCACTGGTACAAATCCATTTTCCTGATACGGAGGATTCGTTAAACGGGCCAGATACAGGATCGCATTTGATGAAATTTTTATCCTTCAACTTGGCGTTCTTCACCAAAAAATGAGTTGGCAGGAGCGCACAGCAATCACTTTCAATCTGGATAAGCACTGGTGGGAAAGTCAAAGCGCCCGACTACCATTTACATTGACAAATGCCCAAAAGGCTGCAGTTTATGACATAAAAAATGACCTGGAATCCGGGCATCCAATGAACCGGCTGCTTCAGGGGGATGTAGGATCCGGTAAGACGGTGATCGCGGCTCTGGCTATTTCGGCAGTCTCACAGTTTAACGGTCAATCCGCTCTCATGGCGCCCACCAGTATTTTAGCCGAACAACATTACAATCACATTCAAGGACTATTCCAAAAACATCTTTCTATTGGTCACAATTCCCCGGCTCAAATTGAAGCTCAGGATATCCGCCTGTTATTAGGTTCTACACCTGAATCGGAAAAGGAGGGGATCCGAACAGGTTTATCTAACGGGTCCGTAAAACTCGTCATAGGGACTCATGCGCTGATTGAAGACCCGGTCGATTTTGCCAATTTACAGTTGGTGGTCATCGATGAGCAACACAGGTTCGGCGTTGAACAGCGGGCAGCCCTGCGGTCAAAAGGTACAAACCCGCATCTTATGGTATTAACTGCCACTCCCATCCCGCGTTCACTGGCCCTCACTATTTATGGTGACCTTGACTTAAGCATAATTGATGAACTTCCACCTGGCCGCAAGAAAATTGAGACCTATGTATTAACCCCGTATGACCGGGAGCGCGTTTACGCATTTATCCGGAAAGAGCTGGAAAAAGGAAACCAGACATTCATCATTTATCCTCTGGTTGAAGAAAGCGATAAAAGTGAAAGCAAAGCCGCAGTTGAGGAACACCTCCGCTTACAACAAGAGGTGTTTCAAGATTTCAAAATCGGGTTGCTTCACGGAAGATTGAAACCGACTGAAAAAGAATCAGTGATGGCAGATTTTAGAAATGGAGAATACCAAATTCTGGTTTCCACGTCCGTTGTAGAAGTCGGAGTTGATATACCCAGAGCGACTGTAATTGTCATCGAAGGCGCCCATCGCTTCGGATTATCCCAGCTACACCAGTTCCACGGACGGGTCGGAAGGGGTACTGAAAAATCCTACTGCATATTAATACCGGAATCCACTGAAGATGTTGAGAATGAAAGATTGAAAATCATGGCTGAAACGGATGATGGGTTTGTACTCGCAGAACGGGATCTCGAATTGAGAGGTCCAGGACAATTTCTGGGAACCCGCCAATCGGGTTATTCGGATTTAAAACTCGCTAATCTGACCGATATTAAACTGATCTATAACGCCCGCAAACGCGCACAGATTGTTTTTGATGAAGATCCAGAATTAAAATCTCCACAGAATCAGGGGTTGGCTGAAGCCTACCGGCATGCCTGGGGAGACAGCAAAGGCGATATCAGTTGAGGTTGGATTAAGAATTCAATCCAAATTCGATTAAAAATAACGTAAAATTGTAATATGGTAAGAGCATTATTCCCCGGGACATTCGATCCAATTCACTACGGCCATATTGACATTGCATTAAGGGCAAGCAAATTATTTGATGAAATTATTGTGGCCGTGTATGATAAACCAATCAAATCACTGCTATTCAAACCGGAAGACCGGATAGAACTGGTTCAAAAATCATTTATCCACACGCCAAAAATCCTGGTAAAAGGATACGATGGACTGACGGTCGAATTTTGCCGCGTGATCGATGCCAAAGTGATTGTCAGAGGTTTGCGGGTATTCTCCGATTTTGAGTACGAGTTCAGGATGGCGCTGGCAAACCATCGCCTGGCACCAAATATTGAACTGGTTTCACTTATTACGGCTGAGGAACATACATTTCTATCGTCATCTACCGTGAAAGAAATTGCATCTCTAAATGGTGATGTAAGCAGCATGGTACCCCATCACGTGGAGACCGCACTGATTGAACAATTCAAGGAACTCGGTGATGGTCAGGAAGTCGTACCAGTAACTTCATTGAGAGATTAAGTATTATCAAGGAAATATTGGAATTCTATTTATTTTCTCGAAAATTGGATGAAGTACGTTTGTCGACACTTATATTATGGTGATTGGTATTGAGGGGAGGCACTCAATGGATATACTGCATCTCGTT
This sequence comes from uncultured Chloroflexia bacterium, assembly GCA_963793095.1. GTDB lineage: Bacteria > Chloroflexota > Anaerolineae > Anaerolineales > UBA4823 > CAVWDI01. The sequence goes on along the minus strand of CAWBYY010000002.1, from coordinate 911,898 downwards.
GACCGATTGGAGGACCTTCTGAACCAGAGCCGACCTCTCTGGTTCACAAATAATGTGATCGTCGATGAAGACAAGATGCTGGATATCATCGACCAGATGCGAGTCGCCATCCCGGATGAGATCAAAAAATCTCAACAGTTTCTTGCCCAGCGTGATCGAATCCTCGCCCAGGCGCAGGAGGAGGCTAACCGGACAATTGCTATCGCGCGTGAAAAAAGCGAACAACTGGTTGAACGAGATTCGATAGTGCAGTCAGCCAAAGCGCGTGCGGAAGAAATTTTCAAACAATCACAGGTGGAAATAGAACAAATACGGCGAGAATCTGACGAGTATGTAATTGAAACTCTCACAAAACTGGAATTGGAGTTGGATCGTTATTTAAACCAGGTCAGGAATGGAATTCATAAACTGCAGAATGAGTACCCTTCGGAGCAGTAGAATTTCTTGCAGTATCCCCCAACCAGGGGGATTTTTATTTATAAATAGAATAAACTTTTGACATAAGACCTTGCGCAAGGTATAATCTTCACCCACGGGTAAAACCGTAATCGTAATCAGGCGCCCCAACCCACCCATCAACAGCAATTCCCTGATGGTGGGATTTTTAATGGAACTTGAACCTATAATCCACCTGAACAGGTGGCTGTTTATATATTATTGGAGAATTTACTATGCAAACTGAAACCGGAATGAATTCAAAAAACCCTGAAATTCATGACCTTTCGGATGTCAAACCTAAAATGCAATACAACGGAAAAGTCCTAAAGACTAGCCTTGCAGGAGCCCTGGTAGACATAGGTCTTGATATACCCGGCGTTGTGCATATATCCCAACTCTCAAATAAGCCTGTCAATCGAGTTGAGGATGTCGTCAAACCGGGAGACACAGTAACTGTGTGGGTAAAACGGACCGTCCCCAAAAAGAACCGGCTCGAATTAACCATGATCAAACCGCTCGATCTGGAGTGGCGAGAAATTAAAAAGGACATGGTTGTAAAGGGAAATATAGTCCGTCTAGAAAAATTCGGCGCGTTTGTTGAAATCGGCGCTGAAAGGCCCGGCCTGATTCATATCAGTGAAATAACCCACGATTACATCAGTAAACCCAGTGATGTCCTGCACGAGGGTGAAGAAGTTGAGGTCCAGGTTTTAAGTGTGAACCGGCAGAAGAAACAAATAAAATTGAGTTTGAAAGCTCTCGAAATCCCCCCAGCGGTTGAACAGGAATATGACGAGACGGAGTATAAAAAGTCAGACAGCCAGATTGTTGGGCAAGGCGATGCCCAGGTGCCCACCGCAATGGAAATCGCCCTCAAGGAAGCCATGGAACGCAATAAAGAGAACAATGCAGAAAACGCAGTGACTAAGAAGAAAACCACCAGCCAAAGCGACGAGGAACTGGAGCAGATATTTGAACGGACCTTACAAAATCGAGTCCAGACATCCTCCAAATAGCTTGGAGGGACAATTTAATACCGGAACCGTTGGAGCAAGACACATGAATCGGCTTCACCGGTTCTTTTTTTAAAATAAATAAATCGCTCAGGGCAGTTTAATAACTCAATACACACCAAGGCTCCAACCCGGGTTATGATTCGATCAAAAACTTCTCCTTATTGGAACAGATCCCTTGCACTGATCCAAATGAAATCCAATCAAAACCCCCAGTTATAATTTTGGGATTGAACCAGGTAACTTCTGAAATTGGGTTTGTAAAAAGCACAAATAATCTTACATTTAGGCTGCCTGCTGGAGATATCATCCAATAATAACGTTTTTTAAAAACTTCTGAGAGTTATGAGCACAGAAAAGATTAACTTTGATCGGTTTGCCCGTAAGAAACAGGAACTCAAATCCCGGCTATCTTGCCGAAACCCCAAGATCTTAGCGGATAACACATTAGCCAAATTCTTGCCTAATAACTCCGGCGGCGGCGAATTTATACTGCCGCTTTGGGATGAGGAAATTATTGTTAGTTATCCTGAATTTCACGCAGTTGAAAAAAACAGCGGAAATAAACTATCAGAATTAGATTTGGTGACACTTTTGTATTACTTTGGTCACGCCGATAGAACGCCTTTGTCTGGAAAGTGGATTTCATATTCAGAACTGCCTGACGGACAGTTTTATAACCAGGCGTTTCAGGGCTACACAGGCAAGGTCCTTGCGCGCACATTCTCCAACAACCGGGATGCATTTAACATGGCTGCCGTTAGGGCTGGCGGTGAAAGATATGAACTGGGAGATTCCGGTTTCATATTTAAAATCCCCCAAAAGTGCCAACCCTGGTTGTATACTGGATGGGAGATGAGGATTTCGGGTCATCAACCCAGATCCTGTTCGATGAAGCAGCAGGCCACTATTTACCTACAGATGCTTATGCCATACTGGGAAGCACGCTTACCAGAAAAATTATAAACGCCAGAAAATAATTTTCAGGAGAAATCTCTATGCCCAAGGATATTGACCCTCAAACCATAAATGCGGACAATTTGCCAGGTATCTGGTCACCGATCCAATGGGATCTGAGTGAGCATGAGCAAATACTGGAGCTCGAAGAGCAATCAACCGCTAATTTATTGTTTGCGGTTGACCCGCCTGAAGCGATCCTGAGACTATTGTTGAACGAATATGCGATTGAGAGAGCATATGAACAACCAAAAGGCTACAATCCTGAGCTGCAGGGAGATTGGGACAGTGAACTGCTAACTTTTAAATTCCAACGAACAATCACACTCAACCGCTCAGAGAGGAATCCGGATTACTTATATCTTGAATATAAAGTAGAAGACCTGGGTACATGGGTATTTGAAATTGGAAACAACAATGTGGATATATACCGTCTTTAATGTCTATAATTCTTGAGGGGATAATATTCACAGCATAAAATTATCTGCATTAGATCAGAATTCAATTCTTTAAGCAACTTCAATATAAAAGCATCATATTGTCCACGTTGAATTCTCCGCAACAGACCAAAAAGCCGCAGGAAAATTTTTCAGCGATCTATTCGGCTGGGAAATTCAGCATATTGATGAAATGAACTACACAACATTCAGTACCGGTTCCACCGGAGGTGGTTTAAACCCGGTTTCATTCCTGATCAACCCCTTTTTTATATTTCCCCTGCCATTCATACAGTTTATTCAGGGCTTCTATTGGCGACAGTGAATTTATATCCAACGAGTCCAACTCATCCATCAAGGCTGATGTCTCGGGGAAAAGTGATAATTGGAGATTCTGGGAAGGCTCAATTTTCACTGCATGGCCTGAAGAAGCCTCAAGTTGGGTCAATATTTCACTGGCCCTCTGCACTACCGGCCCCGGCAAACCCGCCAGACGGCCCACATGTATTCCGTACGAACGGTCAGCGCCACCTGGGACAACTGTATGCAGGAAGACAACCTGGCCATCAGCTTCACTGACAGCAACATTGTAATTGCGAACCCCGGGCAATAAATCCGCAAGCTGCGTAAGCTCGTGATAATGGGTCGCAAACAGGGTTTTGGCTCGCAGGCGAGGGTGATTGTGGATATATTCGACAACCGCCCATGCAATCGACACTCCGTCATATGTGCTTGTTCCACGTCCAATCTCATCCAGAACAATCAAGCTGCGTGAAGTAGCATGGTGCAATATGCTGGCAGTCTCCAGCATCTCCACCATAAAAGTCGACTGTCCAGCGTAGATTTCATCCTGGGCGCCGATCCTTGTAAATATGCGGTCCACCACACCAATCCGGGCTGATGAAGCAGGAATAAAACTTCCGATTTGAGACATCAAAACCAGCAAGGCGACCTGGCGGATAAGAGTTGATTTACCAGACATGTTCGGCCCGGTGATGATCCGGATTCTTTCGCCGTCCGTATATACCACGTCGTTTGGCACAAATCTGGATGTAGAAAGGAATTGTTCGACCACTGGATGGCGACCTTCCCTGATTTCCAAAACATCTTCCGCAACCACCTCGGGCTGGACATACCCACCAGTAACCGCTGCTTCTGACAGGGATGCATAAACATCCAGCAATGCAACTGCCCTGGCGGTCTCAACAATTCTATGAACCCCGGCCGCAAGCTGGGAGCAGATTTCAGAAAACAAACGCGATTCGATCTCGCGAATCCTTTCCTCAGCATTTAAAACCAGCGCTTCGTACTCCTTCATCTCGGGAGTGATATAGCGTTCCGAATTAACAAGAGTCTGTTTACGGATATACTCCTCAGGAACCTGAGCTGAATTAACCCGGGTGACTTCGATGTAATAACCAAAAACCTTGTTGTAGCCAACCTTTAAAGTTTTAATTCCCGTCCGCTCACGTTCCACTTTTTCCAATCCCGCAATCCATTCCCTGGCATAGCGGGAGGATTCCACAACCCCGTCCAACTCGTTTGAAAATCCCTCCTTAATTACCCCGGAACGCTGCAGGGTGGCGGGTGGATCTTCGGCGATCGCCGCCTCCAGGAGCGACAGCTCATCGCTGCAAGGGTTTATGTTCGAGAGAACTGATTCCAACGCTGCTACCTGCCCCTGTAGAAGGTCGAGTAATTGGGGAATATTATGTAGAGTAAATCGTAAAGCTAAAAGGTCGCGAGGAATAGCGGAGCCGCTGGCGATTCTATTTGCCAATCTCTCGATATCCGGAAATGATTTAAGCAGGTTCCTTAATTCAGCCCGCAGCAGCCCGTCCTCAAAAAATACTCTTACACCATCCTGACGCTCCTTAATCTGGTCAACATTTAATAATGGCTTGCTCACCCATTCGTGGATCAGCCTTTTACCCATAGGCGTGATTGTGCGATCGAGAATATCAAGAAGGCTGCCGCTGGTTTTTCCCCCCGGATTGTGGCGGTTAATTCCAGATTACGGCGCGTAGCAGAATCCAGCTGCATAAAATCAGAGAGATCGTATGTTTTAATTGAGGATAAAAGGTTGAGCGAACCCGGCTGGGTTTCCGCAAGGTACTGGATGACCCCACCCGAGGCGGAAATACTCATCAACCTGCCACGCAAACCAAATCCATCCAGCGAAGCGACTCCAAAATGGTTCAACAATTGTTCTTCGCACCAGCCGGATTCAAACCGCCATGAAGGCCAGGAGGTCAAATTCGCCTTATATCCATCCCCTAAATCAATCGTCTCAGGGTATAAAACCTCGACTGGTTTCAGCCGCGAAATCTCCGCCCTTACGAGTAAATCGACATCCACCCCACTGAATTCAGAGACTGCAAACTCCCCGGTGGTAATGTCAACATAAGCAAAACCAGCCCGCTTGAGCCGGCTGCCCTTACTGCCATAAGGCGATGATTGGTCCTCTTTAACAACACATGCCAGGTAATTATTTTCATCTCCAGGCAGCATTCCCGGGTCAGTGACTGTACCCGGGGTAATCACCCGGGTGACCTTTCTTGGAAAAATCCCCCGGACAGGTTGTTCCCCGATTTGTTCACATATCGCCACGTGATAACCCCGGTCAATCAAACGTGAAATATAATTCTCGGCTGCATGGTGGGGAATTCCAGCCATGGGCACCCGGGTGCCCTTAGCGACATTGCGGGATGTCAAAACTATATCGAGCTCTCGAGCAGCGATCTCCGCATCGTTATCAAAAGTCTCGTAAAAATCACCCAAGCGGAAGAACAATATCTCCTCCGGATAGCGGCGTTTAATCTCTAGATACTGTTTCCTGATGGGGGTAATGCCCTCATTCACCATAATCAGATTGTAAATTGGGCAGGGAGAATCCGCAAGATGAACCCGGCAAATCTAATTTATCTCCGGATAGGTAATAAATTCAGGAAGTTTTTATTTACATTTAAATAAAGTATGACTATAATGAAATCACTATATCCCCGTATGTCGAGAAAGGAGACCTTTACCAATGGCAAGCGTAACGTATGAGCATGTATACAAACGATTTGGAGATGTGGTCGCGGTGAACGACCTGGACATCTTCATAGAAGACAAGGAATTCCTTGTTCTTGTTGGACCATCTGGATGCGGGAAGACCACTGCACTGCGCTGTCTGGCGGGCCTGGAGGATGTGACAGAAGGCCGCATACTGATTGGCGACCAGGTTGTAAATGATGTCGCCCCAAAAGACCGGGACATTGCGATGGTATTCCAGTCCTACGCACTCTACCCACACATGTCGGTATATGACAATATGGCATTTGGGTTGAAACTGCGCAAAACCCCGAAAGAAGAGATTAAACGAAGAGTTCAGGAAGCAGCTGAAATTCTGGGCATCGAATATCTGCTAGATCGGAAACCGCGCCAACTCTCCGGCGGCCAGCGCCAGCGTGTCGCGGTTGGGCGGGCGATCGTCCGTGAACCAAAGGTCTTCCTTTTCGATGAGCCATTATCCAACCTGGATGCAAAATTGCGCGTTGAGACCCGTGCTAATATCAACAAACTGCACCAGGAACTGCAGACAACATTTATCTACGTAACACACGACCAGGTTGAAGCAATGACCATGGCAAGCCGGATCGCGGTTATCACAAAAGGTGTCCTGCAACAAATTGATACACCCCAGATGCTGTATGACCGGCCTGACAATCTATTTGTGGCAGGTTTTATAGGTTCACCGGCGATGAACTTTTTCCAGGGTACGCTTCGCAGAGACAACAGCCATATCTTTGTGGATGGAGGCTCATTTAAAGTGCAAATTCCGGAAAACCGGAACGATACATATGCCGACCACCTTGATAAACAGATCATCTTTGGTATACGCCCGGAGGATATTCACAACCCTAACTTCACACCACCCGGGATTATCCCACAGCCTGTGGAGAGCACTGTTGATGTGACTGAGTTGATGGGCAATGAGATTTTTGTTTATCTGAAGACCGGAGAAAATGTATGCGTTGCGCGGGTAGACCCCAGATCGCAGTACAAAGTCAACGATGATGTCCAGGTTGTTTTCAATATGGAGAACATGCATATCTTTGACCAGGAGACAGAAGAAGCCATCCGCTGAAATTTATCTTAAACAATCACCCAGGGCTGTCTGTACCTTCGCTTTGATCAGATTAAAACGAACTCTAAGACAGCCCCTTTTTATTTTATTCAACAGCCCGTGTAAATCGATTATCATGATATTTATAGGTAATTTTCACCTTTTTAGTTGACAATTTAAAGTTTTTTTATTAATATTCCACAACGATCAGCAAAATTCTGAAAATCATACAATTCGCTTGAGGAGAAGAAAAATGGTACGTAATAAAATATTCATCGGCATACTCGCAATTACGCTCGCCAGCCTGGCATGCCAGTTCGGCGCCAGCACAGTGGAGGAGACTGATATCCCGGATTTCAGCCCACAACTAACAATGACTTCCCAAGCGGGAGAAATTGAGAAATTACGCGCTCAAGCCAGCGCAGATGCACAGACTGCAAATGAGGAGCAAACCTCTGAATCTACCAGTGAGCCTGAAGCCCAGGAGGGCGAGGAAAGTGAAGGCGAAGTTAGTGTTGAGCCTGAAAGCCAGGAAGCAGAGCCTGCTGCAGACATGTCAGAAATGGACGACATCATGAACACTGATCTCCAATTCTTAATTGACCAGGGCGTCATCTCCGGAATAATGGAAGAATATATACCATTTGAGGATATCAGCCGCGAATTCGCTCAAATCAATTATTTTTCATGGTGGCCCACAGATTACGAACCCACCAATTTTGTAATTCGTTCTGATGTGTCCTGGGAATCAGCAAGCGACACAGCCAACTGGCCGTTTTCAGGATGCGGGTGGGTGTTTGGCGAAAAGGACAAGGATAATTTTCACATGGCGTTCCTGAGCATGGACGGTTACGGCCTTTTGAAAAAATGGGTAGATGGGAAGGAAGAAGTTGTAGTCAAACAACGTTATGAAGATGTGGACATTCCCAACGGAAGCGCTGAGCTGCTTCTCTCAGTTCAGAATGACAGGGCAGCCTTTTTTGTCAATGGGGAAGAGATGTACAATATTTATGATGGAAACATCGATCCGGGAACGCTTTCATTTACTGTCCTTTCCGGGACAAACAAGGGATTTGGCACCCGCTGCGAATGGACAAACACGGGATTAATGATCTTTGAGTAGTTTCTAATCTATGAATTGAGATTCAAAAAAAGGGCAGCTTTCCCAGCCGCCCTTTTTTTGTCAGGTTTTGAAACCTGACCTACTAGTGGTGTAGAAATTGCGTTATTAAATATTCGGGGATAAACCTTCATTATCTTCCGGTTTTATTGGATCACGATTTCTGAATACAAGGGTTAATAACAACCCGCCTGCGAACGACAGGCCACCAACGATCATAAATACGTCCCTCCAGAACCGCTCAGGGAAAAGGCGTATCAGGGTATCGCTGAAATTAAACGTCCATGTGCCAGGCTGGAAGAACACATTGTGAAACGCGACAAATAAAACCCCAAAACTGAGCAGCACAAACAAAAGAATGGCTCCAATCAAAACCATTGTCAGAAAGCCCCCTCTCGCCAGACCTTTTTTAAAATCCCGCCACCGGGCGCTGTGCCAGGCCCACGCTCCCAGTATAACCATAGCAGCTATCGAGATATACCAGACATAGAGAACGCCGCTAACAGTGTTCTTTACATCAAGCATGTGACGCAGTTCACGCGCATTATATACAGGCGTTCCATCCGAAAACCTTAAATCCCCAAGATATGAGATATCCTCCGAATTGAGAAGATAATCCAGCGCGATCTGAGACCAGTAAATCCGGTCCTCTTTTGTAAATCCATATGGATCGGGTGGAAAACCCGGCTGATTATACTCAAAGTGGATCAATGCAGGAGTCATCACCAGCCGGACAGAAGTCAATGCCAGAATCACCGGCACAATAATCATAACTGCAATAAAAAGAATCCTGCTGAGCCTTCTATTCGCGGTCGTACTCACCTCCCCTGTTGAAACTGGCTTTTCCTCGATTTCTCTTTCCATGCTATCCTATCACCTCTCGATCAGCGGTACCCTTCAAGAGCCTCCATATCACCAAAGAACAGGTAATTCAACACAAGCGAATTAGTGATCCATTCCACCGGCGCCCAATCGTCAGTAAAAACGATATCACTCACCGGAGTCGGCTGCAAATTGATTACAATCCTGTGGATCGATTCTACCAAAAGAGGGGAAATATCGGCTCTTGTGTAAAGGTATAACAGATTGTCATACAAATTCTGAATATCAGTTTTTTGAACTGTTGCATAAATAATCGTGTTAAAAGTGTCAGGGATATCCATCACATACACAGACGGGAAGACAGTCTGTATTGTACCCACCAGCGCTTCCACCAATCGCCGGTTATCCGGCGAGCGACCCACATTAATCGCCATTACACCATCCTCGCTGAGATGGTTCGAAACGATCTGGAAAAATTCTCTGGTCGTTAGATGCCAGGGGATATAAGGAGGGCGGTATGCATCAACCACTATTAATGAATAAACTTCACTGCTGCGCTGCAAACCGATTCGGCCGTCCAGGGCAAAGGCGTTTAAATTGGGGCTATCCATCTCGAAGAACCTGCGACCAATTTCAAGAATCTCCGGATCAATTTCATAACCATCCACTGGAACAGAGCCGTAAACTTCAGTAATTTGGCGCACAACTGTACCCGCCGCGAGCCCGATTACTGCCACCCGGCTTACATTTTCCGGCTTATACTCCGGTTGATTAAAAAACGGCGCTGAAAGAAACTGCTCCCACGGCCCAAAATAATCCAGTTGTTCCGGGTGCCACATGGAGTGGATCCCCTGCCCCTCGTTTAATCTCAGCATTCGATAACCATCCAGTTCCAGAACCTGAATGTAGTTATAGCTCGATTTCGGCCTCGAAAATCATCCCGCGGGTGGATTTGATCGGGCTGTTCAAAGTAAATATAGCAACCAGGAAAAGAACAACCGGCATCCAGGCTAAATATAAAATCCCCTTCCATCCTGAATCAAGCCACAAGCCCCCGAATGCAACCAGAAGCAAAAACGCGCTGAATATCAGAAAGGTTGAGGTCGTGCCAACCAGTGGAATGAGGATTAACACCGGCAGGAAGGTGCCGACAAATGAACCGGATGTGGAGACCGCATAAATCTGCCCGGAAATCCTGCCAGCATGCTGCCTGTCGGTAATGGTTAATCGTATTGCAAAAGGGGATGCCGTTCCAAGGAGTATTGTCGGCAGGCAAAAAAGGACCAGCACGGAAATAAATGAACCAAAAAGGACGCTCGTATTCAAAAGATCAAAAGCGTCTGCCGCAATCCTCAAGACCGGGCGTGAAATAACCGGCACCAATCCGGCTGTAAAAGCGCCCCAGGCCATGATGGTGAACATTGTTTTTGGGTAAGGCGACCGGTCTGCCAGCTTTCCTCCCAGCAGATATCCAATTGTCAAATAGATCAGAATTAAACTGATAATGCTTGCCCAGACAAGATTGCTGGTGCCAAAATAACTACCTAAAAGCCTTGATGCGGTGAGTTCCAAAGCCAGGGTGGTCATCCCTGCTGAAAAAACAGCGAAATACAAATAACGCTTCATTTTTTGATTAAATAAAACACACGTAAAGAAGATGGTATAAGTGGACTCAGCCTGCCCTGACCCGGCGGATTATCCACTCGATTGCATTTCCCCGCTCTCTCGAAATATACCAGGCCCGAAGAACCTGGTAGAAAAGCAGAAATTTCGTACCCCATCCATGGTATCCCCCACGCGGTACTTCGCCCAGCGGGTGGGTTAAACACATGAGCGGCACTTTTTCGCAATTCCAGTTATTTTTGCGAGCCGCCATCGTTAGCGCGGTCTCAAAACCATAACCTTCAGCCGCATTCCATGATATTGACCTTAATAAATTTGATCGCAAACAGCGCTGTCCTGAAAGCCAGGGGGTGATCCGGTGGGCTAGGTCTGCGCGCCAATACCCGCCGATAAAATAACCAATCGTCATATCGACCCCGTCCTTCAAAACCGGGTCAATCAAATTCAGCACATGTTCAACATTTAAATTGATTAAGTCCGCATCAAGCAGAAGAACCAGAGATGAACTTGAGATCTTCCATCCATTATAAACAGCCTGCCCTTTCCCAAGGTTCGGTTCATTCCTGTGGACAATCAAACGCGGATCACCCCGCGCTGCATTGACAGCATCTTGCGAGGTGCCATCCGTCGAACCATCATCTACAACCACAATCTCATTTAGAATCCCAACCTGGCATAAAACTTCAACGACCGGACCAATTCGGCCCGCTTCATTAAAGGCGGGGATTAATGCAGAAATTGAACTTTTATTCACAGCTGGCATTTGATTCATAATTTATAAATTTTTACAAACGAATAGCTCTCTATCCTTCCTCAGAATAAATCCGGATAGACAATTGTATACCAATATTTGAATAATTCTAGCAAATATTCAATAAAATTCAAGTCTGACTAATTCTCAGAACGAAGGACATGCGCCTTGGTATAATTCGTTGACAAAAATAGGGGATTGCCAAACAATAAAAGCTGGCGCTATCCTCTACAGTAAATGCTTGAATTGTTTTATACGGAGTCTTTATGCATTCAACAAGAAACTCTGGGGCGAAAATCCGCCAGGGTTACATCGAATTTTTTGAAGGTCACGGACATAATTTCGTACCTTCCGCCTCCCTGGTACCTGGCGGTGATCAAACCCTTCTTTTCACCAACGCCGGTATGGTCCAGTTCAAGGAGGTGTTTTTAGGGACAGATATCCGGCCTTACGTGCGGGCAGTGAATTCCCAAAAATGTATGCGTGTTGCTGGAAAACATAATGACCTTGACGATGTGGGCCGGGACGACACCCACCACACATTCTTTGAGATGCTGGGAAACTGGTCTTTCGGGGATTACTACAAAAAAGAAGCAATCGCCTGGGCATGGGAATTGTTAACCGAAGTCTGGCAGCTGCCGAACCAGGACATCTGGGCGACCTGCTTTAAAGATGAATACGGTGAAATTCCACAAGACGACGAGGCGGTTGATGAATGGAAAAAACAGCCCGGGATGGATCATTCCCATATTTTATATTTCGGGCGAAAAGACAATTTCTGGGAAATGGCAGAGACCGGACCCTGCGGTCCATGCAGCGAAATTCATTTAGACAGGGGACCGCAATACTGCAATAAACAAGATGACCCCCATCATGAATGCAAAGTGAACGGCGATTGCACCCGTTTTTTAGAACTCTGGAATTTGGTGTTTATTCAATATAACCGCACCAGTCCCACCGACCTGGAACCACTGCCCGCCAAACATGTAGATACGGGTATGGGTTTTGAGCGGATTGTATCTGTGCTGCAAGATGTCGATTCCAATTACAAAACGGACCTGTTCACACCATTGATGGATAAAATCCAATCTCTCGCAGGACACAATGAAGACCAGAGAAATTCAAACCTTACTCCCTACCGGGTGATAGCGGATCACTCGCGTGCTGCAACCTTTCTCATCGCAGATGGAGTAGTACCAGGAAATATTGGGCGGAATTATGTTTGCAGGATGATCATACGGCGCGCAGCACGCTTTGGTTCAAAGATTGGATTTGAAGAGCCTTTTCTCGCAAAAATATCCAAAGTGGTTGTGGATGAATACGGCGGTTTTTTCCCTGAACTGGAGATAAATAAGCAAGCAATATTTGATAATATCACCCGCGAAGAAGAGCGCTTCCAGAGGACTGTGGAGAGCGGGATTGCCAAACTCGATTCGATCCTGGATGATTTACATTCCAGAAATGTACAGGTAATGTCGGGTGAAGAAGCATTTAATTTATACGCGACCTATGGTTTGCCGCTCGAAATCATACAGGATATCGCCAGAGAGCGAAAAATGGATGTTGAAGAAAGCGGATTTCGAGAGGCGCTGGAAAGACACAGACTTGTTTCTGGCGCGGGCGAAACAATGGGACCGCTCGGGGGAGAGGATGTGGAAATTTACCGGACTTTATTTGTTGACCTTATAGAACAGAAAAAATTGGATGAACATGGCGTTGAATATAACCCCTATGAGCGACTTGAAGTTAAGGGTGAAGTGCTGGCGATGACCCGGAACGGAGACCCATTAGAAACCGCCAGACCGGGTGAAAAGGTTGAGGTAATAATTCCCGAAACACCCTTCTATATCGCCTCCGGCGGGCAGGTGTCCGATACTGGCTGGTTGACTTCAGATCCAGATAGCAGGTGGGAGATCCAGATTACAGATGTGCGGAAACCATCCAGGGGGATTATCATCCACGAAGGCACCATAATCCGCGGCGAGCCAAAAATTGGCGACCGGTGCCGGGCCCAGGTTGACAGAGCGCGACGGATGGATATTATGCGCAATCACACCGCTACACATCTTCTGCATGCCGAACTTCGTAAAATCCTGGGAAGCCATGCGCGCCAGGCTGGTTCACTGGTAGCTCCTGACCGGCTGCGATTTGATTTCACCCATGCAAGCGCGCTTAATATTGATCAATTAGAAGCAATCGAAAAAGGCGTAAACTTGGTTGTACTGGCTGATTACCAGCTCAACATTGAGCAAAAACCCCTTCAACAGGCAATTGATGAAGGAGCAACCGCTCTCTTTGGCGAAAAATACGGTGAGAGTGTCAGGAACATCACCATAGGTGAACCAGAAGTTTTTTCAAACGAACTATGCGGTGGAACCCATGTGGAAAAAACTGGGGATGTCGGACTGTTTCAAATCACAAGCGAAGGAAGTGTGGCGGCTGGAATTCGACGGATTGAGGCTGTTACCGGCCGGTATTCTTACGAACTTGCCAACCAGAAATTCGATGCGCTGAAAAGGAGCGCCTCGATACTGGGAACCACGCAACTAGAAGTGCCTGATAAAGTTGAAAATATTGTCGCAGAAGAAGAAGCTTTGAAGAAGAAATTAGGAGATTACCAGCGCCAGGCCGCTGCGATGACTTTTATCCAGCACCTGGAAAGAATTCCCACCGTAAACGATGTCCCCGTATTGACAGCTGTTCTTGCTGATTGCGACATAGATACTCTCAGGTTTCTATCCGACAAATTCCGGGAACGCAACCCCAGCGGAGTTGCAGTGATCGCGAGTGTAAATTCCGCCGGAAAACCAATGATCGTATCAACAGTTACCGATGACCTAGTGGAAAAAGGCCTGCATGCCGGAGAACTTGTAAAATTCGTCGCTGCGCCCCTGGGCGGCAGCGGAGGGGGGCGACCCACTTTTGCACAGGCTGGGGGGAAAGATGCGGAGAAACTGGAAGAAGCACTTGCAACCGTCCCGGACTGGGTTGAAAAATCCCTGAAACAGGAAAAAGTGTGAAACAAGCCAGTACCTCGGCTGGATTATTCCCAATCGGGTTATTGGTCCTCTGTCTGCTCAGTTACGCACCTTTAATCCCCGGGCTGGGTTTCTTCTGGGATGACTGGCCAGCCATCTGGTTTTACCATTCAATCGGACCTGACGGATTTGGGCAAGTTTTTTCTGTTGACCGACCGCTTCTAGGATGGGTTTATTCAGCAACAACTTCATTCCTGGGAGAATCGATTTCAGCATGGCAATTATTCGCTATAGTTACCCGCTGGATGAGCGGACTCTCCCTGCTGTGGTTCCTAAGACTGCTGTTTCCCTCTCAAAAAAGTGTTGCAAGTATCGCCTCAATTCTGTTTATCCTGTTCCCAAGTTTCCTGCAGCAATACATATCAGTTACATACGGAAACCTGAATATCTACACAACCGCCTTTATCGCCTCCCTGGGACTGATGGTGCTGGCTGCCCAGGATTTCTCCAGGTACTGGATGCTGGGGATAATCTCACTGCTTCTTTCCAGCCTGGTGTTATTCACGGTTGAATATTTTTTCGGATTGGAACTCCTCAGACCAATAATTTTATGGATGGTATTCGCAACTAAATATTCTTCCTGGCAAAAAAAGGCTGAACGAACAATAATTTTCTGGTTACCGTATTTTATTATCCTGGTTGTCTTTCTGATTTTCACCATTTTATATCGTGAAACCCCACGGGCAGAAATCCAATTATTCAGCAACCTTGCAGAAAATCCATTTTCGACTGTATTTACGCTGGCATTTAGGATTGTTGAAGATATATTCGAAGTCCTGATTCTCGCCTGGGTAAAGATACTTGACATCCGAGAATGGGTCAGTTTTGATACTCTCATACTAGCTTTAGCGTTTATTATTTCTTTGATCACAGCCGCATTTGCCTACCTTCTCCTGAGGCTGCCGGACGGAAAAAAGAGTGTTCCAAACCAAACCAGCGAAGCTGGCCATAATAAGGAAATTCTCAACCTGATCATTCTCGGCGCGTCCGCAATGCTTCTGGGGGGTTGGCCATTTTGGGTTACAAATCTACAATTAAAACTTCGTTTTCCTTTGGACAGGTTAACCATTCCGATGATGATCGGAGCCAGCTTACTGACAGCCGGGATGATTGGTTTATTGTTCAAATCAAAAACAGCCCGGGCTGGAGCGACTGCTGTGCTGGTTGGGCTGGCAGTCTGGATGCAATTTCTCACCGGGATAAAATATGTCCAGGAATGGGAGGCCCAAAAAATTTTTTTCTGGCAGTTAACCTGGAGGATGCCTGGGTTAGAACCCGGGACAGTTTTAATAACCCCTGAACTTCCGTTTAATTATTTCAGCGATAACTCACTCACTGCTCCTTTAAACTGGACCTACGACCCGGAAAACATTTCAAAAGATCTCGAGTATTTAATCCTGGATTTAGAATCCAGGCTAGGGAAGGAGATCGCAGACTTTAATCCAGACAAACCAATCGAACATTTTTACAGAGCTAAATCCTTTTCCGGTTCAATGAAGGACAGCCTTTATTTCCACTACGATCCGCCGCAATGTCTGCATGTATATAATCCTGGCAATGGATACCCTCCCCCGGATTCGAGGTTCCATGTTCAGGAAGCACTATCCCTGTCGAATGTTGAACGGATATTACACACTGCAGACGCCCCTGCTGTCCCACCGGTTAATATCATCGGTGATGAACCGGAACCAGACTGGTGCTATTATTATCAAAAGGCGGAACTCGCCCGCCAGTACTCCAGGTGGGATGAGGCGGCATTGCTTGGCGACCAGGCAGAAGCTTTCATGAATAATCTAAATTCAAACAACGCACAGGAATTACTGCCATTTATCGAAGGCTATGGTCTTAGCGGTCAAATGGATAAATCTGAAAGGTTATCCTTTTTGGGGTTGAAACTCAATCCAGAGATTAAGCCGCTGCTTTGTAAAACTTGGGATAGAATTGGAAATAATTCAGGTTCAAATGAGAATTACAAAGAGGATTTCATCCAAATATATAGAGATTTAGGTTGTAACAGCGATTGAGCATATGTCTCCGAAAGAGAAACTTGATAAAGGCATCTCCATAGTTGTACCGGTTTACAACAGCCAGGATTCGATCGACGAATTAGTAACAAGGTTAAACCTGGTTCTCTCTTCTCTCGATATCCCAAACGAGATCATCCTTGTAAATGATGGGAGCAGGGATAAAAGCTGGGAAAAGATCAAATCGATGAAAGAGCTCTATCCATGGGTTATGGGTATCAATTTAATGCGCAATTACGGACAGCACAACGCACTATTATGCGGGATCCGGGCAGCCCAATATTCCATAACGGTCACAATGGATGACGACCTTCAACACCCACCGGAGGAAATCAAAAATCTCATTCCATATATTGAGCAAGACTACGATGTCGTTTATGGAACCCCGCAAGTACAAAAACATGCCTTATGGAGGAAAATATCTTCCTTGCTGCTACGGTTAGCCCTTCAAGGCGCAATGGGGGTGAGCAACGCCCGCAATGTGAGTTCCTTCCGTGCATTTCGAACCAGCATCCGGGAGGCTTTCGCTGAATATCACAGTCCATTTGTATTTATCGATGTTCTTTTGACATGGGGAACCACAAGTTTCTACTCCCTACCTGTTAATCACGATCCCCGGAAAGGTGGAAAATCAAATTACAATTTATGGTCGCTCATACGTCAGGCGGTCAATATGACGACCGGGTATACAGTACTGCCGCTCCAGCTATCGAGCCTGTTGGGTTTCGGGTTCGCACTGTTCGGGCTGATAATACTGGTCTATGTAGTCACACGTTTTATCTATGAAGGAGGAAGCGTCCCCGGATTTCCATTCCTGGCTTCAATCATAGCGATTTTCTCAGGAGTGATGTTATTTTCTCTTGGAATTATTGGGGAATACCTGGCCCGGATGCATTTTAATATCATGGAAAAACCCTCCTATGTAGTCCGGATAACGGACAGCAGTACTGAAGAAGTTTCAGATGACACCCGATAATGGATTTTGCCGCTATTTACAATGGGACAGTGATTTCTTCGGGAAACGAATCGCAAAGGTCACTGAAAAACAGCTAACTCCCGGAAATTATCCTGCAATTAGAGGATGGTGCCTGGATAACCAGATCGACTGCCTTTTTTTCCTGGCGGATACCAGCGATTCACAATCCATTCGCCTGGCTGAGGATAATAACTTCCGGCTTGTGGAGGTCAGAGTCACTCTTGAATTGCTGCTGAAAAATCAGGATCGAATTACTGACGGGTGGAGTAAACCTGAAATTCAAATCAGACCCGCAAATTCAGGGGACCGGGCGGCACTGGTCGCAATGTCAGAAAACAGTTACACCAATTCGCGTTGGTACTTTGACCCGTGCTTTGAACAAGAAAAGTGCGATTCATATTACCAGACATGGATCAGCAACAGCCTTGATGGATATGCTGATTATGTTCTTATCGCGGAGAAAAACGGGGAGGTGCTGGGTTACCTTTCAGGCGATCACAGCAAAAAAGATAAACCAGCCACCTACGATCTTCTGGCTGTGCATGAGAAAGCCCGTGGGCTTGGGATTGGACCCGCACTGGCTTACAACGGGGTAGATTACCATGCAAAAATGGGTGCAAAAAAAATTCTGGCTGTAACTCAAGGGCGGAATATTGTTTTGAGCCGGCTACTGATGAAAGTTGGGTTTATCCTTAAAAATGTCCAACTCTACTATCATAAATGGTTTTCAAACTGCGCTACCCCGTAACAATGACCGAATACGAAATTCCCTTCAATCGACCATCTTTAACCGGTAAGGAAATCGAGTACGTCTCCGATACGCTGAATAATTTTCACATCTCCGGTGATGGAAAATACAGCCAGAAATGTCATAACTGGCTTGAAAATTTTTTCAACCTGCCAAGAGCTTTGTTAACAACCTCCTGCACACATGCTCTTGAAATGGCTGCCATTCTGCTGGATATTCAACCTGGAGATGAAGTCATCATCCCTTCATTCACTTTCGTATCGACAGTTAACGCGTTTGTCAACCGCGGCGCTAAACCCGTATTTATCGATATAAGACCGGATACTTTAAATCTGGATGAAGAAATACTAGATATCCTCATAACAGATCGGACAAAAGCAATCGCACTGGTTCATTATGCCGGGGTTGCCTGTGAAATGGATGCGATCCTCAAAACAAGCTCTATGTATCACATCCCGGTTGTTGAAGACAATGCCCATGGACTGTTCGGAAAATATAAAGGGAGATACCTGGGCACTTTCGGAGCCCTGGCAACCCAAAGTTTTCACGAGACCAAGAATATTACCTGCGGGGAGGGGGGGGCGTTATTAATCAATGACCCGGAATATATCGAAAGAGCTGAGATCATCCGGGAGAAGGGCACTAACAGGAGCCGTTTTTTCAGGGGGCAGGTCGATAAATATACCTGGGTTGATATAGGGTCGAGTTACCTGCCTTCTGATATGCTGGCGGCATTTCTCTACGCTCAATTTGAGGCTTTTGAAACAATCCAGGAAAAAAGGAAGCGAATCTGGGATTATTACTACAACAACTTATCTGACTGGGCACAAGAAACCGGCGTAAGGTTGCCAATGGTGCCGGAAACCTGTGAGCAGCCTTACCACATGTTCTATATTCTAATGCCAACCCTGGAAACCAGACAGGGAATGATTAACCACCTCAGGGCGCAAAAGATTCTGGGAGTCTTCCATTATCTTCCACTACATCTTTCTGAAATGGGCCAGCGCCTGGGTGGAAAACAAGGCGACTGCCCGGTGACAGAGAATATAAGCGACCGGTTGCTGCGCCTGCCATTCTATAATTCTCTGGAAGAAGGCGATCTCAACCGGGTGGTGAATACAGTGAAGGATTACCGGTTCTAATTCATAGGACTTAATCCTCCTGCAATGCCTGATAAACAAGTTGCTATTTTATGTTCCAGGAATTAGATTTCACATGAAAGTTATGGCAGTTGACCCGGGTGAAAAACGGATTGGTATCGCAATCAGCGACCCTACCGGCACTATCGCCAATCCTCACTCGATACTCGTCCATAAATCGCGGCAAAAAGATGCATTCGCCATAGTAAAACTGGCGGCTGAAAACAATATCAGCAAAATTATTATTGGCGAAGCGCTCAACAGCGATAATATGCCCACAAATCAAAGTAAAAACGCCCGGCGCCTGGCGGAAGAGATTCGAAGTCAATGCGACCTTCCCATTATTATGTGGGATGAAAGCGGCAGTACCAGGGAGGCTTACCAGGCCGGCATCAATATGGGGATCCCACAAAAAAAGAGGAAAAAACAAATAGACGACATCGCGGCAACGTTTATACTGCAGACATATCTTGATTTAAACAAACCTCCCCGGTCAAATCAACTTCCAGAAGGAAAAGGAACCACCTGATACCGGCATCATCTCCGGGTAATAACGAATGAAGCGCCATACACCAACCATCTTAATCATCTTTTCAACCATCACCATTGTTTGTTTGGGAAGCGTGCTGGTGGGATTAATTGTGTATGGTTTTCCGAATATGGCTGCACAAAAATTTGGAAACCCCTCAAACGAACTCGATCGCGTTGGGCGGGCATATCTCTCCATCCTTTTACTGGCCAGCCAGGATGATCTGCTAATTCCATACAACAACACCGGGACACCGCAAACATTCACAATCCCCCTGGGAGAAAACACATTCGAATTAACCAATCGATTGGAGGCGCAGGGAATTATCAGAAACGCGAACGCATTTCGAAATTTTCTAGAATATTCAGGGATGGACAAAACAATCCAAGCCGGAGAATACAAACTCAGCTCAGGCATGACCAGCCTGCAGGTCGCGAGCAAGCTGCAGGATTCGACACCAGACGATATTAAATTCAGCATTCTTCCCGGTTGGCGCTCGGAAGAGATCGCGGCTGCATTACCGACCTCTGGATTAAACATTTCACCTGAAGCATTCCTCAAGACAATTAATATTCCCCCGATGGAACTAGGTGTAAGTCTCGGTGGCGGAGAGATAACTTCTTTCGAGGGATTTCTTTATCCTGATATTTACAATTTCCCCAGAGAAATAACCGCTGAAGAATTTATCGCCAGAACCACTGAAAATTTCCAGCTCAAAGTTGGGAACGATTTAATCGATGGTTTTAACCAGCACGGACTCTCCATGCACCAGGCTGTTATCCTGGCTTCAATCATTCAACGCGAATCCATATTAGAAGAAGAGGCCCCCATTATAGCGTCGGTCTTCCTGAACCGGATTGCAAAGGGACAAAAACTCGAGTCTGACCCTACCGTGCAGTATGCTATCGGATACAATCACGACCAGGAAACCTGGTGGACAAATCCCATCAGCTCTGATAACCTGCTGTTTGATTCCCCTTATAACACATATATATATGCGGGTTTGCCGCCAGGTCCTATCTCAAATCCCGGGCTCAACGCGATACGGGCAGTTGCTTATCCAGCAAACACCAATTTTCTGTATTTCCGGGCTGCCTGTGACGGCTCCGGAGGCCATTCATTCGCAGAAACATTCGAGGAACATCTTGCGAATGAATGCCAATAAGGCAGTAACTCAAGCCCCCGATTGAATCGACGGACTCCCGCGCCCCGCATCGCTGGCTGCATTTTTGGTTTTGTTCTGGTCATGGGTTTTTCGGGCAGTTTTTCCAGTTTTTTGGGAGGATGGCTTAGGGGCAGTGATCGGACCAATGGCGATTTCCAGTACCTGGTCCATATGACTGACCTGAATGATATCCATCTCCCGCTGTACTCGCCTGGAAATCTCAACCAGGTCTTTCTTATTCTTTTCAGGGATAAGCACTTTTTTCAAACCCGCCCTATGAGCAGCAAGTATTTTCTCCCGTATCCCGCCAACCGGCAGAATCCTTCCACGCAGAGTGATCTCACCCGACATGCCAATATCCCGAAATACCGGTCGCCTGGTGAACCCGGATACCAGGGCTGTGCAGATTGTAATGCCAGCGCTGGGGCCATCCTTTGGAATCCCCCCTTCAGGGACGTGGATGTGGATATCAATCTGCTCGAAATATTCGGGGTCGATTTTTAAAATATCGACCCGCGATTTCAGGTATGTAAGCGCAGCCTGAGCAGATTCCTGCATCACCGAACCTATCTGCCCTGTTATTTGCAAATTCCCTTTACCCTCAACCAGAAGCACTTCAACCGGCATTATCTCACCGCCACTCTCAGTCCAGGCAATTGCGGTTGCTACACCGATTTCATCCTTCTCCTCGGCTTCAAGGTTGAAGTACTGCGGTGGACCCAGGAAACGTTCCAGCGAGGAGGCATTTACCCTACTTGGAATCTTCTTTTTCTCGGCTTTTAACCTGGCGATTTTACGCAAAGTCCTGCCTATCTCCCTCTCCAGGTTACGCACCCCGGCTTCATATGTGTATTCATGTATGATTCGCTTCAGGGTAAGCTCAGGAAATTTGACTTCATCCAATTCCAACCCATTCTCTTCAGCCTGGCGCGGGACCAGAAACCGCTTTGCAATCTCAATCTTTTCCTCTTCAATATAACCGGGAAATTCGATCACTTCCATCCGATCCAGCAGAGCCGGAGGGATGGATAAGGATGTATTGGCAGTGGTAATAAACATTACTTTTGAAAGATCGTAAGGCAATTCCAAATAATGGTCCGAGAAACTGAAGTTTTGTTCAGGATCGAGAACTTCTAGGAGAGCGGATGAGGGGTCGCCGCGAAAATCCTGTCCCAATTTATCAATTTCATCCAGCATAAACAAGGGATTGATTGTGCCAGCCCTTCGCATGGTCTGTAAAATTCTGCCCGGTAGAGCTCCGATATATGTACGCCGGTGGCCGCGAATTTCTGCTTCGTCCCTTACCCCACCCAACGACAGCCTGACAAACTTGCGACCCAGTGCATCGGCAATGGAACGACCAAGAGAGGTCTTTCCAGTACCTGGCGGACCCACAAAGCACAAGATCGGCTGACGGAGTTTTTTAGGTCCCAAACTGCGAACGGCTATATATTCAAGAACCCTGTCTTTGGCGCGCGGCAGACCGTAATGCTGGCTTTCGAGAGTCTCTTCAGCATGAAGCACATCAAGGTTATCCTCAGTAAATTCTTTCCAAGGCAATTCCAGAAACCATTCAATGTAGGTTCGGATGATCCCAACTTCAGGAGACATGGGAGGCATTTGCCCCAGGCGATTAACCTCCTTTAAGCAGCGCACCTGAACCTCCTCCGGAAGTTCAGCTGTTTCGACCCTGGTTTGCAACTCTATCATTTCCTGGGTCCACAGGTCGTTCTCGCCCAATTCGGTCTGGATTACTTTCATCTGCTCCCGTAAATAAAATTCGCGCTGCGTGCGGTCCACCTCACTCTGGGCGCGGGCGTGAATCTTATCTTCCAGTTCGAGGACATCCGCTTCCCGGGCAAGCAGATTGATCACATGTTCCAGGCGCTCGAAGGGATCAATCACCGCTAGAAGGTCCTGGCGCACATCAAGCGGCGGCGCAACAGCCGTTACAATCATATCCGCCAACCAGCCGGGATCTTCAATATTCAATGCATACAGATATGTTTCTTCCGGTAAACTGCGATCCAATTGAACGCACTTCTGGAACATTTCTCGGACTGTTCGCATTAATGCTTCAATTTCCTGATTGATCTCCTGGACATCATAAACGGGTCTGGCAATTACAGCCATATAAGATTTTTTCTTTACAAATTTAACTACTTCAACTCTTCGCCTGCCCTGAACAAGAGCCGAGCTGGAATTGTCTGGCATAGTGAGTAACCGCCCAACAGCCATTTCCACACCCACTGAAAAAAAGTCCTCTGGGGCTGGTTTTTCAATTTCCGGGTCACGCAAAGTTAGCGCAATAACGGTCTGGTTGCGAAGCTGAGACTCTTCAACTGCCGCCAAAGCAATTTTTTGGGAAAGAAACACCGGTGAGACCATGTGGGGATATACAACCAGGTCTCTCAAAGGAAGCAGTGGACACTGAATCAAGCCATTTTCATCGGGGATGGAATCGGGAATGCGGTAGAGTTCCTCCGTTCGGCGGTGAAGGGCTTCTCCAAAAATATCATCATCCCTGAAAAACCAGTCGTTATCTTTCATTTTAATTATCCAATTTTAAAAAATGTGATTCCGGATGCCTATTCGGTTCCCTGCTCATGATTCCGATTGTACCAGGTATGCCTAGCGCCAGCGGCGATAAAAATGCTTCCAGCCACCAGTACGAGGCTGTTCTCATTAGCCATTCTCATAGCCGTTTCGACTGCATCTTCCACCTCTGTAACCACTCTCACAGGACGCCCAAACCGATGGGCTGTTTCTACCAGGGTTTCGGGTTCCAAAGCCCGGGGATGGTAGGATTTGGTTGCAATAACTTGTTCCACCCTGGGCATTAACTCGGCGAACATGCCATCAATATCTTTGTCCTCCGAAGCCCCGAAAACCAGAACTACTCTTTTCCCGGGAAAATAGTCATCCAGAGCAAGGCGCAATTTCAAAGCAGAATCGCGATTATGGGCTGAATCAATAATAACCACTGGATTCATCTGAAGGATTTCAAACCGGGCGGGCCATTCTACTGCTTTAAATCCAGCCTGGATATGTCCCTCGCTAATTTCCAACCCGCTCTTGCGGGATATTTGCAGGGTTGTATAAGCGGTAGCGGCATTTTCTACCTGGTGGTAGCCCAACAACGGAATTGTAAGCCGGGTAGGTTCCCATTCTAATATCCCACCGGATTCGATATATGCATCAACCAGAGGTTGTTCAGATGCCGACCATACCAGAAAAGTCTGGTTCTGGGTGGTATGCGAAAATGGCGCAAATAAATAATCGCGTCCAACCTGAATCAGGGGAGCATTCAGCTCCTGCGCCTTACCTGTAATCTTATTCAGGGCTTCTTCTTTCTGGGGAGAGAGCACCAAAGGCACCCCGGGTTTTATAATGCCAGCTTTTTCACCAGCGATTTTTGCCAGAGTGTCGCCAAGAAATTCTGAATGGTCATAAGAAATCGAGGTAATCACCGTGACGATTGGATTAACAATATTGGTGGCGTCCAATCTCCCCCCCAAACCCACCTCCAGAACAACTGCATTAGCTTTCATCCTGGCAAAATATAGAAGAGCCAGGCCGGTGGCGATTTCGAAAGTCGTGAGCTGGGTGCCTGCCTCTAAATACGGTTTGACCTCTTTTACCAGCTCAACAAAATCAGCCCGGGAAATATCGCGACCATTCAATCTAATACGCTCTGTAAATTCCTGCAAATGAGGGGATGTATACAGTCCCACATCATACCCAGCAGACTGCAAAGCGCTGGCGCATAATGCTGATACAGAACCTTTCCCTTTCGTACCGGCAACGTGGATAACCGGATAGGAATCCTGCGGAAATTTTAAATAGTCGCTAAATTCCCGCATCCTGTCTAGATCAAATTTATCCGGAGTATATCTGAATGAACGCGTTAAACTGTAATCAACAAAGGTGTACAGGTAATCCAAAGCATCCTGGTATTCTCGGTCCATCGCCATGGTCATGGGATTGTAATCGCTTGAATGATGCACTGCAAGGAGGAATAAAATTGAAAATTAAAATAAATATTGGCTGAAAAATGAGATTAACCGCTTATGGTTTACAATGGTAGTGGTAAAATCCGGCAGTGTTATACAGAACAATGCAGGTAATTCTGTTGCTAATACTCATATCCGTTATAGTTCTGGTATCAGCAATCACCCTCAGCAGAATTGTGACATACTATTATGCCAGAGCACGGGTATTTGATGTTCAGAGCGCTCCCAGCAAGCCAGCAGCTGTCGTTTTTGGCGCCGGGCTGCGAAGGGATGGCACTCCGACATCTGTTCTGCGCGACCGGGTATTAACTGCGGTTGAACTGTACAGGGCAGGTAAAATTTCAAAAATCCTCATGAGCGGGGATAATCGATTCGAATATTACAATGAGCCCGGGGCAATGAAGGAGTTTGCTCTCAATCTGGGGTTACCGGAGGAAGTGATGGTGCTGGATTATGCAGGCCGCCGGACATATGACACCTGTTACCGGGCGCGTGAAATCTTTGGCCTCAAAGAAGTGATCCTGGTCACCCAAAAATTTCACCTCCCGCGGGCGATTTTTACCTGCAATTTCCTGGGAGTATCTGCGGTCGGAGTCCACACGGATGCGAATTTTTACCGCAGGAGATCACAGGTATTCTGGAATTTACGCGAAATCCCAGCAACAATGGCCGCGTTCTGGCATATATACATCAGCAAACCAACCCCAGTTCTTGGTAACCCGGAACCCATCTTTCCATTGGAGGCCCAATGAACCGTGAAGAAGGCTACCAGATTGTCCAGGAGTATGTAAAAAATGAAAATTTGATCCGGCATATGTTGTCCGTCGAAGCCTGCATGCGGTTTTACGCCGAGATATTTGAAGAAGACGTGGAAATGTGGAGTTTGACTGGATTGCTGCATGATTTTGATTGGGAGATTCACCCCACATTGGAACAACACCCTCAGGCCGGTGCTCCGATACTGCGAGAGCGGAATGTGCCAGAAGAAGTTATCCGGGCGATTCAGAGCCACGCAGACCATACCGGGATACCAAGGGAGACCAGGATGGAGAAAGCGCTATATGCATGCGACGAAATCACCGGATTAATCGTGGCAGTCGCGCTTGTCAGGCCATCCCGCTCTCTGTATGATCTGAATGTAAAATCGGTTAAGAAAAAGTGGAAAGACAAAGCTTTTGCCGCTGGCGCAAACCGGGAAGAAATTGAAAGCGCTGCTGAGGAATTTGGGATTCCGCTGTGGGAGCATACATCGAATGTCATTTCTGCAATGCGCGAAACAGCACCCCAGTTAGGGCTGGAGGGGAATCTGATCGAAGACCAGCAGTCTACCAATCGCTAACAGGTTGTCGAACAGGCAAAGATCAAAAAATATAGTGTCAGGTTATTAACTGCCTGATAACTACTCAGTCGCCACCCGAATGTTTTCACAAAGATCACCGCACAGACCGATTACCTTTATTACCTCGTCTATTTGCGGTTCTTCAGTAAATAATCTTGTTCCGTCTTTCAGCACTAGAGTGACTTCCAGGTTGTGAGTCTGGATCACGCTCTCAACCACCCCGCTCATAAGGATCGTTTCAGCCTCACGCCACATAATTTCATCCCCATCCCTGAAATTCTGAAATTCTTCATCCTGGATTATGACCTCTTCACCCGGTGCTGGATATGCCATGGTGGTTGGTTTTGGATTTATAACTACTTCTTCTCCCGGGGGCGGATATGGGAGCTCAAGTTGAGGCGTTTCCTGGACCTGCTCCGTTACCACTGTTGGGGAAGGCTGGCTGCATGCCGCCACCACAAAGGCAGCGGAAATGATGATAAATATTACAACAAATTTATTTTGGGTTTTATTTATTCTCATCTGGACCATCCTCTGAGATTACTACACAAAATCTGTACCGATCAAATAACTGGAAAAATTATACTCTTAAATCCATTCCCCACATAAATAAGGAGATTCCTGAACCCTTCTTTTACCAACCAACAAGAATATTTATAAACAATCAACTGGAACGAATCTTGCTCTAATATATAACGAATTGACAGCGATTATTTTTTAATTTAAACTAGTTTTGTTTAACTATGCGAATAATCTATCCGCAATACGAGGAGATTAAAATGGTTACTGCTACAATCCCACCCAGAGCGAATCTGCAAACCAGTGCCCACATCACCCCAGATTCCCATTTTCCACCTACGATAGAAGCATGGGCAATTTACCTCGATGATCAAGCCCTTTCACCGCACACGATAAAAGCATTCACAGCCGACCTGCGGTTGTTCGCTTCTTATCTCTGGCCAGACCGGACCATTGGAAGTATATCCATTACTGATCTCAATAACTTTCTCAGCTGGATGCAATCCGGAAGAGGCATCCCATGCAGCCCAAAAACCACCTCCAGGCGAATTACTTCCCTAAAATCATTCTTCCGGTGGTTGTACAAAAACGGCGTCCTCTCAGTCGATCCCGCAGAGAAAATCCCCCAGAAGACAGTGATCAGCCCATTACCGGTGGTTTTGACAGAAGATGAAACAGGCGCTGTACTGGAGGCAGCCAGGCAGTACCGCATGGCTGAGAAAAAGGATACCAGGTACTATACCCTGGTATCACTGCTGCTATCTACCGGGATCAAAAAAGGCGAATGCCTGGCTTTAAGTCCCAACCATATCGAACTGGATGCGCCCTCTGGACCGTTTCTTTATGTGCGTTATGCCAGCCCACAGCAGCGATACAAAGAAAGAAAGATCGCCCTTCCAGAAGACTGGATCGAGGCATATTACGAATATTCTGCACAACATCAGCTCGACGAGCGCTTATTTCCCTGGTCGCCCAGAAGGTTGGAATACTTGCTTGAAGATTTAAGCCGGGATGCTGCTATTGAAAAACATCTCTCCTTCGATATGTGCCGCTGGACATGCGCACTCAACGACTGGCGTGCCGGGGTGGAACACGACCGGATCCGCCAGAAACTCGGGATTTCAAAAGTTCAATGGCGAGAAGTCAGCATGAAGCTAAGACAACTATCACAGGGATATTAATCAACTGGTCTATTTTGCCACTAAAGCAAGCACCATTGATAATATAATGATCACCCCGAATATGATAAAGATGATTTGCTGAATCCGCAAATTTCTGGTTTCACTGCTCGGTTTCTTATCCTTTTTTGCCATTATTATCTCCAACAAATTCTGGTTTATCCCGGCATTACATAAAATAAATGATTCCGATCTCTTAAAGATGTTCGTGAATCGCCTGTGCCAGTTCCTCGTCTATACCCTGAACGTTTGCCAGTTCTTCAAGAGAGGCTTTCCGGATCTTTTCCACTGAACCGAAATGTCCCAGCAATGCTTTTCTCTTCACCGGCCCAATACCGGGAACCGCCTCCAGCTGGGAAGCCAGACCTGTTTTCAGGCGTTTACTCCGGTGGCTTGTGATTGCAAATCGATGAGCCTCATCTCTAATCCTTTGAATTAAATATAACCCCTGGGATTTTGGGGGCAAGAGCAAAGGATGGACCTTATCCGGTAAAAAAACTTCTTCGTTCTGCTTAGCCAGGCCAACAGCAGGCACCTTTTTTTCCAATTGAAACTCCGAAAGCACCTTGACCGTCCGGTTTAATTGTCCCCTGCCGCCATCAATAATCAATAAGTCCGGCAGGCTGCTAAAGGCACGGTCGGGCTTTGCTCCAGGCTTATCCTTTACCTCCTCAGCAACCTGCCAGCGATTAAACCGCCGGCGCAACACCTCCTCCATGCTGGCAAAATCGTCAGGACCCTCCACACTTTTAATATTGAAACGCCGGTAGAGTTTCTTGTTTGGAACACCCTGTTCAAAAACCACCATGCTGCCAACTGCAGCTGTTCCCTGGGTATTAGAAATATCGTAACATTCAATCCGGTTAAGTGGAGATTCGAGCTGCAATTTCATCTGGATTTCGTTCAAGGCTTGTTCCTGGCGATGGCGGTCTGATTCCCATTGGGCTGTGAGAGAACTCAACGTCTCCTTTGCGTTCTCGCTCGCCATCTTGATCAACTCGCGTTCTTTTCCCCGGCGCGGCACCCTGATTTCGATTTTTTGATCGGAACGCTTCTGCTGCAACCACTGTTTGATAATTTTTACTTCCTGCACTTCGTGGGGGAGCAGTAACTGTGAAGGCACATTGGGAGCCTGGTCGTAAAATCTCTTAATGAATTCAGCTACAACATCCGAATCAAGAGCATCCTGTGTGCCTTCCAGCATGAAATAGTCGCGACCGACAAGCTTCCCACCCCGGATGAAAAAAACCTGGACACAGGCATCCCCCTTTGACCTGGCCAATGCGATAACATCAGAATTGATATATTCGCGTGAAACCACTTTCTGCTTTTCAACAACAGTTTCAATCGCATTTATCTGATCGCGCAGCAAGGCCGCCCTTTCAAACTTCAGGTTTTCGGAATCCTGCTGCATTTCGGTTTTCAAACGCAAGACAATTTCCTCTGAACGGCCATCCAGGAAATTGCATAGGTCATCTATCATCTGACGGTAGCGGTTCTGGTCCACCAACCCGATACACGGCGCACAGCATAATTTTATGTCGAGATAAAGACAAGCCCGGGTATCAAGTCCGGTTATCTCGCGGTCGCAGGTCAAAAAGGGAAAAATCCTGCGCAGCACATTCATAGTCTGATGGACAGCCCAGACATTGGTATAGGGGCCAAAATAGCGCGAACCATCGAATTCAAGCCTGCGGGTGACTGTCACTTTAGGAAATGGGTCTCCCCAGTGGACGCGGATATAGGGGTAGGTTTTATCATCCTTCAGGCGAACATTAAAATGGGGGCGGTGCTTTTTTATTAAATTGTTTTCAAGAATTAAAGCTTCAAGTTCTGAATCGACAATTATCCACTCAATATCAACAATCCGCTTAACCATCTCATCAATTTTGGGGCTTGATTTGGCACCCCGGTGATAATAAGAACGAACCCGGCTTCGCAGGTTCACTGCTTTACCCACATAGATAACCCTGCCCGTTTTATCCTTCATCAGATAACAACCCGGCTTGGCGGGCAAATGGTCCAGTATGCTCTGGATGTTTTCCGGAATAACAACCATAGAATTATTTTAACATGGGGGGATACCCAATTGAAAATAAAGATATAATCCTTGAACAATGAACAGGTCCATTGAACAGAGAATTGGTGAACTGTTGAACCAGTACTCGCTGACACTCTCGACCGCCGAGTCATGCACAGGTGGATTAATTGCACACAATATCACCAATATACCTGGATCCTCCAATTACTTCGCCGGCGCAGCGGTGGTCTATTCTAATGAAGCCAAAATAAGCCTGCTGGATGTCCAACCAACGACGTTAGAAAAATACGGAGCTGTCAGCAAACAAACGGTGCTCGAAATGGCAATTGGGGTTCGGATTATGTACAGAACAGAAGCCGGCCTTTCGGTCAGTGGAATTGCGGGACCGGGCGGCGGCAGCGAGGGTAAACCAGTCGGTCTGGTCTGGTTTGGAGTAAATGTACTTGGCAGGGAAAACGCCTGGAAATTCAATTTTCAAGGGGGCCGATTGCAGATAAAGGAAAAAGCTGCCCAAACAGCTCTGGAATTACTGGAAGAGCACCTCAATGCCATAAAAATAATTACTGAAGATACAGGCGATGTTCACGACCAGGAGAAAACAAATACCCGTTATGATCAAGTCCGGGTTTGGGGTACATTTGACCGGGAAGGTAATTTCACCCCGGATGGTTTTCTACTCCATGGTGTCGAACACCCGATCGAAATTATCTCGCGCCACTGGCAGGATGGGGATGCTATGCATTATCTTGTTATGGTACCAATCGACAGTATATACGAGTTAATTTTCAATTACCAGGCAAAGCGCTGGTACCTGAAAGATTTAAACCAGAAACCCGGGGGCAGGGTTTAAGACCCGTTCCACCCAGGTCAAACTTCATCACTGTGCGTCTGCCAGAATTGTACCGCAGAGAAACGAAAAGAATCCACAAACTACAAATTCAGCTTACCAATCTAGTTCTCTCTTCTGCGACAATTTCATTATCAAGTTTTTTAAAGAGAGGTTCTGGTTTCAGTATTTTATGACCGGCGGGCAGTAATCCTGGACTCCAACTGCCCACCGCCTCACCGGACCGGTAGCGCAGCGCTTCATGCACTCCCAGCGAATCTTCAACCGAAACCGTATATTGTTCTCCAAACAAGGGCTTTGTATAACCCAGGTAAGTATGCAGCCTTTCGCTGGAAAACGGCAAAAACGGTGCGAACATCAACTTCAATGAATCGATCGCCTGGAGCGCGGTGTAAATTGACCTGGCTGCATCGGCTTTATTGTTTTTGATCTCAAACCAGGGAGCGGTATCATCCAGATATTTATTGACCTCAGCCGCCAGACGCATCACCTCTCCCAGGGCTGACCGCAATCGGACAGTCTCCAAATAATTCCCAACGCTTGAAAATCCGGCTTCAATCCGGTGCAGAATTTCAATATCCCCGCTCCGTAATTCTCCTGGGTCGGGAACTCTGCCATCCCAGTGTTTGTATGCAAACGAAAGCACCCGATTTACAAGGTTCCCCCAGGTAGCGACCAGTTCATCATTATTCTTGCGCAGAAAATCATCCCAATCCCAATCGGTATCCTTCGCTTCCGGCATATTCACAGTCAGATAATAGCGGAGGGGATCGGGATCGTAACGAGATAGAAAATCCAAACCCCACACTGCCCAGTTAAGACTGCCAGAAATCTTTTTCTTCTCTAAATTCATAAATTCATTCGCGGGCACATCATACGGCAGGGTCAGCTGGGTGCCTTCAAGTCCGCAGAATATCTTCCCAAACCACTCGCCTGCTCCTATAAGCTGTCCTGGCCAGATTACCGCATGAAAAGGGATATTGTCTTTACCAATAAAATAGAACGACCTGGCGTCTGGTTCGGTCCACCAGCGCTGCCACAGATGAGGATCTCCCTCCAAAATAGCCCATTCAATGGCAGCAGAGAGATATCCAATAACCGCCTCAAACCATACGTAGAGGCACTTGCCATCCCAGCCTTCGATGGGTACCGGGATACCCCAGTCAAGATCCCGGGTGATGGCTCTACCGTGCAATCCATCAGCGCGGATCTGGCCCAGCGACTGGCGGACGACATTCGGGCGGAAATATCCCTCGCGTTCTTCCAGGAATTCGACAATCGCGCCCTGTAGAGCTCCAAGGTCGAGATAAAAATGTTCAGTCTCCCGCATTTCAGGGGTAGATCCATCTGTATTCGACCTGGGATTGATCAGGAGAGAGGCATCAATAAGGATGCCGCAGTTTTCACATTGATCTCCCCTGGCCTTCTCATATCCGCAGTTGTAACAGGTCCCCTCCACATAACGATCCGGCAAAAACCGGTCCTGCGAAGGTGCATACCACTGCTGCTGGCTTTCTGTGTAAAGATACCCATTTTTGTGCAGAGCCAGGAAAATCGCCTGGGAAACTTTGAAATGATTTTCGGTATGCGTGCTGGTAAAAAGATCATATGATAGACCCAGTTTCTGGAACAACTCGATAAATCCAGTATGAAAATGCCTGTAAACCTCAAAAGGAGTTAAATTCTCCTGGTCAGCCCGAACTGTCACCGGTGTTCCATGGGCATCCGTTCCGGAAACCATAATCACATTATTGCCGGCAAGCCTATGGTAACGGGCAAAGATATCTGCTGGCAGGTAAGAGCCGGTAATGTTCCCAACATGAATATGCGAGTTGGCATAAGGCCAGGCAACTGCAACCAAAATTTTTTGTGGCATAATCACACTCCCTGATTTGGGTAATTATAAAATGAAAAGGCTGTCCTTGCTGAACAGCCTGATGATCATCCCTCCAGATGAAGTGTATTACAAACTATAACGCCAGTGACGAGTGACAAACCCTCAAGTTTTTAAATGCGAGAGTGGTTTAATCCTCATTCAAAAGGGCTTTAAGACCCTCCAGTCTTGGATCAATTGATTCCTGAATGTGATTGCACTGAATAGTATTACGGTTCTCGCCGCATAGCGGGCACAGGCCTTTGCAGTCCTGGCGGCAGAGCGGTTTGAGCGGAATCGCAACCAGCATCTCCTCCCGAATTGAAGGAACCATATCAAGTATGCCGTCTTCAGGAACTATCAAATCAGATTCATCAGTGACCTGGTGGGGGAAGTTATACAGATCTGCGAAATCGATGGTGAGCAACTGCGTAAATTCATCCAGGCAGCGTACACATTCAATTCTCGCCCTGGCGGTCATTTTGACCTGTACCAGTAATCCTTCCGCTGTACGGGTGATTTTTATTACACCATCCAGGTCTGAGAGCTCCAGATCTGGCTGAAGTTTTATTTGATCAATATTGATAGGAAATTCGCGACTGTATCCCGCAGTCTCGTGGACAATAAAGCCGATATTCAACCGCAACAATAATTGAGAGGTATCCATAGGTTGATCTGGATTAAAAAAACTCCAACCAGTGAAAATCCTGTATATGGAGCAAATTGGATTCGCTTGATAAAATGATGTAGAACCTGGCGCGATTATATCACAGCATACACAATCAAAAATCAGGTCAGGGTATCACTTTTTCTAACCTGAACCGGTCCATTGATTAAAACAATATTCAAAATCTTGTGATTCATGCAAAAATTATTATTAGCCAGCAACAACTCCGGGAAACTCCTAGAAATTAGAAGCCTTTTGAAGGATCTTCCAATAGTACTGGTCACACCTTCCGATCTGGGAATTGCCCTCCAGGTCAGCGAGGATGGATGCACATACCAGGAAAATGCAGAGAAGAAATCCATCCAGTACGCAAGAAAAAGTGGATTGATCTCCCTGGCGGATGATACCGGTTTAGAGGTAGATGCGCTTGACGGCAAACCAGGCATTCATTCAGCCCGCATCACAACAGAAATAGAGGCGACTGATGCGGACCGAAGAAACTACCTTCTAGATCTTCTAAAAGACTATCCGCCACCGTGGACCGCGCAATTCAAGTGCACTGTCGCAATTGCGATACCTTCGGAGAAAACATATTTTTTTGAGGGGACTTGTAACGGCGAGATCATCCCTCAAGAAAAAGGCCGCCATGGTTTTGGGTATGATCCAATTTTCTTCCTGCCAGAATTAAATAAAACAATGGCGCAATTGAGCCTGTCCGAAAAAAATGAAATCAGCCACCGGGCTGCAGCGATTAATTCAGCAAGAACTACTATCCTCGATCTGTTAAAAAGATAATGGATACAGCGTTTACATAATGCCAATCATCTCAGGAATATATTATTACTGGTATTCAAAAACCAGTAAAAGCATTTACCCTCCGATTGTTTTAATACACGGAGCAGGTGGAACACACCTCTTCTGGCCCCCCCAAATCCGCCGGATACCGGGATTCAATGTATTTACTCTGGACTTGCCTGGGCACGGGAAATCATCCGGACGGGTACGCCAATCAGTCGGAGCATATGTGGATGATATCCTGGATTGGATGCAAAAAACAGAACTGAATCGGGCTGTTTTTATTGGTCACTCAATGGGCTCTGCAATCGCCCAGACACTGGCAATAAACCATCCCGAGAATGTGGCGGGATTGGGATTAATTGGAAGTGGGGCGTCATTTAATGTAAGTCCGGAATTATTAGACCGCACTTCCAGCCCAACTACATTTGATTCAGCAATCGCTGTAATCATAAAAAACTCATTCAGCCCTTCAACTTCTGAACGACTGGTGGATCTAGCAAAAAAAAGAATGCTTGAAACAGACTACAGCGTTCTATATGCTGATTTCAAAGCCTGTGACGAGTATAATGAAATTATAAGAGTATCAAGCATAACCCATCCGACACTGATTGTTTGCGGCGCGGATGACAAAATGACCCCACCCCGCTTATCAATATACCTCAATACAAAAATCAAAAATTCAACTCTGGAGATCATCCCGGAAGCAGGTCACATGGTGATGCTCGAGCAACCCGAGGCTACTGCAATCGCTGTGGGTAAATTCATTGACAGAATATATTGATAAAGGATATGCAACTTGCTAATTTCAACCCGAAGTTGTATAATCCTCTGACGCGGGCGGATAGCTCAGCTGGTTAGAGCACTGCGTTGACATCGCAGAGGCCGCAGGTTCGAGTCCTGTTCCGCCCACCTAAAACTGCATTGACCAGGAAGAGTAACTGGCTGCTGGACCTAAAGAGAGAGAAGATCCCGGGCTGAAAATCTTCTCAGGAGTCCCGGGCACAACCAGGACTGCCAGACCAGTGAAAACCACCTGCGAGCATGAACCTGAAAAGGTCATTGCGACCTTAGTAAGGGGAACGGATGACACCGTTATCTGTCTCAGAGATACTCTTGATGAGAGTAATTCTGGGTGGAACCGTGTGAGATAATTCTGTCTCTCGCCCCAGATCGGGCGAGATTTTTGATTAATTGGAAACGCTCCGAAATTGGAAGTGCCTTTAAACGCAGATAAGAAATTATGGAGGGAAGTAATGAGTGACAAAATTGAAGCCTATGAAGAAAGCGAGCTTTACCGCATCCGGCATTCCAGCGCGCACGTTATGGCACAGGCAGTGCTGGAATTGATCCCTGAAGCAAAATATTCGATTGGGCCACCGATCCAGGATGGCTTTTATTACGATTTTGACCTGCCTCGCACACTTACACCGGAGGACCTGGAAACGATTGAGAGACGGATGCGCGAAATCATATCGGGCGAATTTGATTTTATGAAAGAGGTAGTATCCGCAGAGGACGCGCGCCAGATTTTCAGCGACCAACCCTACAAGATCGAGTTGATTGATGGCCTGGAAGCCGGCGGGGTCGACGAATACGGCGAACCGATTCAAGGAGAGGTGGAGATTTCTACTTACCAGCAAGATACCTTCATCGATCTCTGTCGTGGACCGCATGTAAAAAATACTCGGGAGATCAACCCCGATGCAATCAAACTGCTCAATGTGGCAGGAGCATACTGGCGTGGCGATGAAAACAAACCCATGCTGCAACGGGTTTATGGAACTGCGTGGAAACATTCAACCGAACTTGAGGAATACCTGTGGAAACTGGATGAAGCCCGAAAACGGGATCACCGCCGTTTGGGTAAAGAACTTGACCTGTATAGTGTAAGTGAAGAGGTGGGTTCGGGATTGATATTATGGCATCCAAAGGGCGGCATGGTTCGTAAAATTGCCGAAGAGTACTGCATGGCGGAACATGAAAAGGGCGGATACGACTTCGTATACTCGCCGCATATTGGCAAAGCGAGTTTATGGGAAACAAGCGGCCACCTCGACTGGTATAAAGAGAACATGTATGCGCCCCTGGACATTGAAGAGCAGGAATATTACCTGAAACCAATGAACTGCCCTTTCCACGTCCAGATATATAAGAGCCAGATGCGCTCCTACCGTGATTTACCGCTTCGCTATGCAGAATGGGGAACAGTTTACCGTTATGAACGGAGCGGTGTGCTGCACGGATTGCTGCGAGTGCGCGGTTTTACCCAGGACGATGCCCACCTTTTCTGCAGACCGGATCAAATGCCTGGTGAAATCCTGCGGGTACTCCAGTTCAGCCTCAGCATACTCAGAGCTTTTGGGTTCAACAATTTTCAGGCATACCTGTCGACCAGGAATCCGGAAAAATCCGCTGGAAAAGCGGAGGATTGGGATGCGCCGACTGAAGCGCTGCGGCATGCACTGGAAGAAGCGGATATACCATTTCAGGTGGATGAAGGCGAAGCCACTTTTTACGGTCCAAAAATCGATATTAAAGTGAAGGATGCGCTTGGGCGCGAGTGGCAGTTATCCACCATCCAGTTTGATTTCACCCTCCCCGAACGATTCGACCTGAAATATATTGGAGATGACGGGATGGAACACCGGCCGTATATGATCCACCGGGCCCTGCTCGGATCGATGGAACGGTTTATGGGCGTGCTAATCGAACATTTTAGCGGGGCATTCCCGGTCTGGTTATCGCCTGTCCAGGCAGTGATAATTCCAATCGCAGACAGGCATCTGGAATATGCCAGATCGATATACCAAAAGCTCCGTGAGGAAGAAATACGGGTGGAGATCGACACCCGCAGCGAGAGGATGAATGCTAAGATCAGAGATGCCCAGATGCAGAAGATCCCTTACATGCTTGTCGTTGGCGACCGCGAGGCTGAATCCGGCGCTGTCTCTATTCGCCTGCGCAGTGAAGAAAACCTGGGAGCGTTGCCAGTTGAAGAATTTATCAGGCAAACAAAAAAGGACATAAAGGAGCGAGTCTAGTTGACGATTCACCTGTTCTTTGGTATGATGCCATTCGCTTGTCTAACCACAGACAACGTTAATAACTGAACATAAGGAGAGAAATATCAGCGCGACAGACTACCGGGTTAACGAAACCATCAAGGCCAGAGAAGTTCGTTTGATTGGACCTGACGGTAATAACATTGGAGTTGTCTCCATCCAAGAAGCACAAACAATAGCCCGGGATGCCGAACTCGATTTAGTGGAAGTCGCACCCAATGCCATTCCACCCGTTTGCAGGGTGATGGATTTCGGAAAATTCGTTTACGAACGCGCCAAAAAAGAACGCGAAGCCCGAAAATCACAGACAAAAATCGAGGTCAAAGAAATCCGTCTGCGGCCAAAAACGAACGAACACCACCGCAATTTAAAAGTTCGAGATGCAAGACGATGGCTTGAAAACGGCATGAAAGTGAAAGTAAGAATACGTTTCAGAGGTCGCGAAATTACATATCCAGAAATAGCTCTTGAAGAACTAAAACAGGTGGCGGAAGATTTATCTGAAGTTGCTGTGGTTGAGCAGGCTCCTGCCCTGGAAGGGCGTACAATGCTGATGGTGCTTGCCCCCACGAATCTAAAAAAGAAGAGCTGAATTCAAACGGCTGATATTTCGGTTACATTCAGATAATAAAACCCATTTCCGCGGATGCAGGAAAAATCCGCGGTATTTTGTCTGATAGGAGGAAGTTAGTGACCAGCAAAAGAAAAAACAAGAAATACAAATTGAAGACGCATAAAGCGACTGCAAAACGGTTTCGTTTAACTGGCAGCGGAAAACTAGTTCGCACCAAAGGTGGAAAGAGCCATCTCCGCAGACGAACGTCAAAACGCACAAAGCGGTTGTTCTCGGAGATGATTACAGTGGAAGGGCGCGGCTATAAAAAACGGATCAAGCGGCTGGCACCATCAATGAAATCCGGGAATTAACGGGAGAGAAAAATGACTCGTGTAAAAACAGGTACTGTAAGGCGAAGACACCATAAAAAAGTACTGAAAATAACGAAAGGCCAGTATGCAACCCGGCATCGGCTATTCAGACGCGCCAATGAGGCCATGTTAAAAAGCCTGTGGTATTCCTACCGTGATCGCCGGGTTCGAAAACGGACCTTACGCCGCTTATGGATTGCACGCATAAATGCAGCCGCCCGACAGAACGGCACAACCTACAGCCTTTTAATCCATGGCATGAAACAAAATGAAATTATCCTGAACCGGAAAATGCTTGCAGATATTGCCGTAAATGATGCAGCTGCGTTCAGTGCTGTAGTGGAGCAAGCTGGAGCGGCATCCTGAAGGTTAGAATACAGCACATTAAACAGGAGGATGGGATATTTTGAATATTCCATCCTCCTTTTTTATTCGCCTGGTATTCAATCCGTTATAGTATAATCTCAATCCTTAAGAGGAAAAATGCCTGAAGAACGTGAAAAAGAAGTAATCCCCTCAAAAGGTGGGGTCTTCAACGACCTATCCAACTATATTAAACTGGTTGCCCGGCTAATTGGAGATAAACGGGTAAGTCCGTTATATAAACTTCTTCCAATAGGTACCCTGGCTTATTTTCTGATTCCTGACCTGGTTCCTGGGCCTATCGATGATGCAATGGTCGTATGGCTGGGTACGTATTTGTTTGTGGAAATATGCCCGGCAGATGTGGTTCAAGAGCACAGAGATGAATTGGAAAAAGCAGTTGCAGGTGAACAGCGCGAACTCAAGTCAACCAGAAGAAGACCAGATTGTGGATGCAGAATTCTGGGAAAAAGAAAAGCCCGATATTGAAACGGATTAATAAAAAGAATATCCGCAATAGAACAAGAGGAATTGGTTTCATTCTCTTCGGGATGTTAATGGTTTCAGGGTGTTTAACCACACCAGAGGAATCCAGCCCATTCCCAACTACCTCTGAGGTTGAAATCGGTTCAACAGCCCCCAATCAAAACGAGGCGGTACCGGAACTTGACCGAACAACCACACTACCCACGAGTCAACCAGTCCCCATAAATACTCCCGGACCGGCT
Source organism: uncultured Chloroflexia bacterium (assembly GCA_963793095.1). Lineage (GTDB taxonomy): Bacteria > Chloroflexota > Anaerolineae > Anaerolineales > UBA4823 > CAVWDI01. The sequence continues at coordinate 872,652 of CAWBYY010000002.1, read as the reverse complement.
CAAATCCAGACAGAACCCGGTCAAAATCGTTCAATTACCGAATTGCCGGACCCGGATAGTTATGAATGGCAGTTAATTACCGGGGGTTTACAAAACCCAGTCGCTTTTTTCGCACTTCCCGACCGACCTGGCAGGTTTCTGGTTGTGGAACAACCCGGGCAGGTTAGGATACTTGAAAACGGCCTGATGCTCCCGGATCCCTTCCTGGATATCCAGGACCGGATTGGTAGTGATGGATCGGAACAGGGACTGTTGGATCTTGAATTAGACCCGGATTTTATTTTAAATGGCGCTTTTTATGTCAACTACACCAACCCGGAAGGCGATACACATATCTCCAGGTTCCGAACAATCGATGCTAACAAGGACAAAGCCGATCCAAACAGCGAAGAAATTATCTTGAAAATACCGCAACCCTATGGAAATCACAACGGCGGAGACATCGACTTTGGTCCGGACGATTTGTTTTACATCGCCACAGGAGATGGGGGATCAGCCGGCGATCCGCTCGGAAACGGACAATCGCTGGACACCCTGCTTGGTAAGATTCTCAGAATTGATGTGCATGGAGAATTCCCCTACAGCATCCCGGAGGATAATCCGTTTCAAACCGGAGCGGGACTCCCAGAGATCTGGGCTTATGGATTGCGGAATCCGTGGCGCTTCAGCTTTGACAACCTGACCGGCGATATCTACATCGCGGATGTGGGTCAGAACCAATGGGAAGAAATCAATTATCTTTCGGAAAGTAAACCTGCCGGAGTAAATTTTGGATGGAATTATTACGAGGGCAATCATGAATTTTCCGGAATTAAGCCCACTAGCATTTCGGCAACGCCGCCAGTTGCCGAATACGACCATGGTTCGGGCTGTTCCGTGACCGGCGGTGAAGTCTATCGCGGCGATCAACTACCGGAATTTTTCGGGGTGTATTTTTACGGAGATTACTGCTCCGGGAACGTTTGGGGATTATTTCAAGACGAATCCGGATCCTGGCAAAGCCGATTGTTGTTTAATAACATCGCGAGGATCTCATCTTTCGGCCTTGATGATGCTGGAGAACTTTACCTGGTGGACCACAGCGGGGTGATCTTGAAACTGGTCCGTAAGGTAAATTAATCTCTGGAAAAATCCTTGACAAACAAGAAGGCATTATGATATATTAAGCGCCGCTTAACTATATCTTAACATAAAATTGTTTTTCGCAGGAATTTATATGATCGATTTAAGATACAACATCCCCCTTGTACAGATTGCCGATGCTTGCAGCGGAGGCAGTTTCGGTACGCGGAGTGCGCCTGTTGGGTAATATAAAAGCCTGAAAAGTCTGTTTTAGAACCACGGGAGAACTCCAAACCCGTGGTTTTTTTATTAACTGTTGTTCCAGCCAGCCACGGGAAACCCTGTGGCTGGTTTCTTTATCAGGAGGTAAAAATGAACAAGACTTTAATTGCAAAGGAAGCCCATGGAACTATGGGGAAGACTCATTCATTCTGGATGAGGTTGCTTACAGCCATCAACGGCAAAAACAATGAACATCCTTCAGAAAAACTGGATTGGATGCTGGCTTCCCTGGTAGAAATTGCGAGTGGATCTGACAGCAAGATCGCTACCGAACGCGCTGAAATAACTGCCCGGAAAATATTGAAGTAGTATATTATCTGGCAGCCACTGGTTTGATCACAACGGGTACAAAAAATAAACATGATGAAAATTAAACCAAAAGAATATATGACCCGCAGGCTGATACTGTTCATGGGGGCGATGGTCCTGGCAAATATAGGCGCACACATGTACGAGCCGCTGCTGCCGCTGTACCTTAAGGACCTCAACGCCAGCGTCGTGGATATCGGCTGGTTTTTCACCATAGCCCAGATCATTCCCCTTACAATGCAGATCCTGGGGGGATGGGTGTCGGACAGGCTGGGCAGGCTGCGCAGCGTCGCGATTGGCAGTTTTATCGGCATGTTTGCCTACATCCCCCTGATATTTGCGCCAACGTGGCAATGGGCCCTGCTGGGGGAGGGACTGGGCGGGATTACCAGATCATTAATCGCGCCCAGTTTTATGGCCTTTATTGCGGAAGAATCTACTGAGACTAACCGGGCGCGCGTATACGGATTTTCAGAGACGCTCTTTATGATCGTAGCGGTCGTCGGCCCACCCCTGGGGGGCTGGCTGGCGGAAGGTTTCGGGTTCAGAATAATGCTGACAGTCTCCTTCCTGACATATACACTGGCGACAATTATCCGCATAGCAATGGCACGAAGCGCTATTCGCAATTCGGAAGAAGCCGCTGAAAAGCTGACTGTAAAGGGTTTGCAGGTGAACCTGAAGATTATGATCGTGATGCTGCTGGCGGGCGGCCTTTTTACCTGGATATTAATATCCGACGGCATCAGGGATATAACCTGGACTCTGTCGTTTAATTTAATGCCGCTCTACCTGGAAGAAATCGGTGACCTTTCGCTCCAACAAATCGGCTGGTTGAATTCGATATTCGGCTTATTTATGATGCTGCTAACGATTCCATCCGGCTGGTTATCCGACAAAAAAGGGGAACGCTTCAGCATCGCAGCTGGATTTCTGTTCCAGGCAATCGCATTTTTTGTATTCATAAGAGTAAACAGCGTTGCAGGGTTTTATGCTGCGGCTGGGATCCTGGGTATGGGATTCGGGTTGATGATGCCCGCATTTAGCTCACTGACCAGCAAAATGGTCCCGGAAAAACAGAGAGGTACTGCCTTTGGAACTCTTAAGCACCAGCCTGGGGATTATCTCACTGCCAGCGCCAGCAATTGGGGCCCAACTTTGGGATAAAGTGAACCCCCAGTTTCCGTTCAGGATCACCGCCTGGCTCTCGCTCATCGCCGTCATCCCGGTCTGGCTTAAATTCAAAAATCCTGAAAAGGAACGGTTGCAGTTTGAGCAAAGGCTGGAATCGGTTGGGTTCACAAACAATAAACAGGGAGATTTATGAACAGAGAATATTATTGCCAACTGCTCAATGTACCTGATTCGCCACCAGTTGAAGGGCTGGTGTTTCGAGCATTTGAAGGTGAAAAAGACTACCAGTGCATAGCCGATATCATCAACGCCTGTAATGATATCGACCATCTCGACCGCTATTCGACCAAACAGGATATAGCAAACACTTATAATCACCTGGTAAACTGCAATCCCTATGAAGATATGCTCTTTGCAGAGGTCCACAATAAGACCTGCGCTTACAGCCGGGTAAGCTGGCGAGATGAAAACGAAAGAACCGGGATCTACTGGCACATTGGTTTCGTGATGCCAGGTATGCGACAGAATGGTATTGGGCGGGCTATGTTAAGAAACAGCCAGAACCGTTTACGAAGCATTGCAGAGTCGAACCCGGACCATGTAGAGCGGTTTTTTGAATCCTATGCGGTCGATACTGAACTGGCGACAACCAGACTGCTGGAAAGTGAAGGTTATCTGCCTGAGAGGCATTTTTACCTTATGGTCAGGTCAAACCTGGAAAATATACCCGAAACGAGACTGCCTGAGAGCCTTGAAATCCGCCCAGTTAAGCCCTCACATTACCAGGCAATCCACGCAGCCAGCATTGAAGCATTCCGGGATCACTGGGGATTCAGCGAGGAAACTGAACCGACTGTACAGGAATGGGTAGAGGATCCCAACTTCGATCCGACTCTCTGGCGCGTCGCCTGGGATGGAGAGCAGGTAGCAGGTATGGTTCTCGGTTATATTAACCAGGATGAAAATAACAAATTTAACCGCAAGCGCGGCTATCCAGAAAATATCTGTGTTAGACGCCCATGGAGAAAGCGCGGCCTGGCACGCGCCCTGTTGATCGACAGCCTCAAAGCGATCAAAAATAGGGGAATGGATGAGGCTGCCCTGGGGGTTGATACCCAGAACCTGACCGGAGCCCTGGGCTTGTATGAAAGCGTTGGATTCAAACCGGTTAAACGCAGCACAGTGTATCGGAAACCCTTCAATGATTGAGCCAGCTTTCCCCAATTCTTGAATTCAATAATATAAACCAGCATTAACAGGCAGGAAATTATGGAAATCAAAGCGATCATCTGGGACCTGGGAGGCGTTTTACTTCGAACTGAAGACTATACCCACAGATCCAAATTAGCAAAAAACTGCGGCCTGTCTTTGAATGAGCTGGAACATCTGGTATTTAATAGCCCATCGGGGGTGGAGGCTCAGCTGGGATTAATAACTGCAGAGCAGCATTGGAAAAATATTACAGCCGCCCTGGAGAATAATGAAGAATCGATCCCGGAAATTCAACTAATGTTCTGGGGCGGTGACCGCCTGGATGAAACCCTGGTCGAGCGTGTCCGCGAAATTCACAAAAAATATAAGACCGCTCTGCTCAGCAATGCATTTGATGACCTGAGGGAAAAAATCATTTATGATTTGAAAATCCAGGATGCATTCGATGAGATTGTGATCTCTTCAGAAGAAGGCTTGATGAAACCGGACCGGCAAATTTATACGCTGGTGCTGGATCGCCTCGGCGTCAAACCTGAACAAACACTGTTCATCGACGATTTTCAAACCAATATTGACGGCGCGCTGAAAGCCAACATTATAGCTTTCCGATTTATTTCCACATCACAAATAATCGCCGCGATTGACAATCTGTTAAAGGCGTAACTCTAATGAAAAAAAATGAACTGACTGAATTATCAATCTTTGAGGCGTCCGATCTGCTTAAAAAGAGAGCGGTAACCCCCCTTGAGCTTGTGGAAGCATGCCTGACGAGAATCGATTCTATCGACCAGGATATAAACAGTTTTATCACTTTAACACCTGAACCTGCCATAAAAGCCGCCAGGCAAGCCGAAAAAACTTTTTATAAGGCAAAGGAATCAAACGGCGGGTCGATAAATCCACTGTACGGTATCCCAATCGGGTATAAGGATCTTTATGAAACCGCCGGGATTCCAACAACAGCCGGGTCATCTTTCTTCAAGAATAATTGTCCTGAACTTGACAGCAGGGTTGTCGAATATTTGAAAAAGACTGGCGCGATTTCTCTGGGAAAGCTGAATATGCATGAAATCGCGCTGGGAGTGACCAATGTCAACCCGCATTATGGCGCCTGCCGCAATCCCTGGGCTCCGGAAAGGATCCCCGGCGGTTCTTCGGGCGGGTCAGCGGCCGCACTGGCGGCTGGATTGATTTACGGGTCCATGGGTTCAGATACAGGCGGTTCAATCCGCATCCCCTCAGCTTTATGCGGGACTGTGGGGTTAAAACCAACCCGGGGGCGGATCAGCCTGAGAGGTGTAATCCCTTTGAGCTGGACCCTCGACCATGCCGGCCCGATGGCGCGCTGCGTAATGGATGCAGCTGCCTTATACGATTGCACAAAAGGTTACGACCCGGATGATCCTTTTTCGATAAATCCGCCTCAATTTCAAACAAGCGGTCAATTATCTGAAGGGATAAAAAACTGGCGGGTTGGCATTGCAAGCGACGAATATTTTTCCCGGGTCGATCCAGAGGTCTCACAGGCAGTCTCACAGGCCGGAAATGTGTTCAGCGAATTAGGGGCAATCGTCGAGTCAATCCCATTTCCCGGTGCACAAGAAGCCGCCGAAATTAATGGGCTGATTACAGCGTGCGAAGCTGCCGCATTCCACCACCAGAGGTTAAAGGATGCCCCAGAAGGTTTCGGGCCGGATGTATTGACCCGCCTGCAAACCGGGTCTGGTTATTCATCCCGGGAATATATCAATGCCCGAAACATCCAGGCAGGTCTGACCAGGAAGTTTGAGCAGTTTTTCGAAAAATTCGAGATTTTGCTCACACCTACCACTCCGGTTGCTGCGCCTCTTATTGTTGGCCCGGATGCGGTTGAACAGGCCCGCCTTTTAACCCGTTTTACCGCGCCTTTTAATCTTAGCGGGCTTCCCGCAATTTCGATCCCGTGCGGTAATACCGGGGCAGGCCTCCCTATCGGTCTGCAGATCGCGGCTGGAAAGTGGAAAGAGAGAGAAATTCTCAGAGCAGCATATGCCTACGAACAGGCCTGTGGTTGGTATACTATGCTGCCGTTGTCTCTTTGAAATCCTGCTTCGAAAGATCGGCCAAATATTTTATTGAATTGATTAAACCCGATGGACAACAGTTCTTTGACTTCCCAATTTCAATTAATGCGCAGTTTCAACCGCTCTGCGCGTTTATTTTTACTTGCCACATTCATCAACGGCATCGTTTACAGCATCTGGTGGCTATTCTTTAACTTTTACATACTCGAACTTGGTTACAGCAGAGAATATTTGGGACTGGTCACCTCAATTACATCGGCATCTGCCCTGCTGCTCGGGATACCGCTTGGGCTGCTTTCCGACCGGATTGGACGCAGGAAAGCCATGCTGTGGGGTGTAGCATTTTATGTGGCTGCTTCCGGTCTGGAAGTCATCTTTCTGAAGCCATCTCTCATCCTGTTAATGGCTTTCATCAGCGGGGCAGGCCACACGCTTTATTTCATCAGCCAACCGCCGTTCATGATGAAATCATCCACAGGGGAAAATAGAACGCTGCTTTTCAGCCTAAATTTTGCATTGATCACACTTTCCGGAACCTTCGGCAATCTTTTTGCGGGTCAGATGCCGGCTTTTTTTGGTTCGATAATGGGTGTTCCTGCAACCAGCGCAGAAGCATATCGGGTTGTTCTATTATTTGCTGTTGGTCTGGGATCATTTACACTGATCCCACTGGCTATGATACGGACGACCCGGGGTAACACTCAAAACAAGGGTGAAACTTCTGAGCCAGAACAGCAATCCCTGGGCTTGATGCTTCAATCCCTGAGAGGCACCCTTTCGCGTCCAATTACTTACAAACTCTCACTGCCCAATCTGCTGATAGGGTTTGGAGCGGCTATCCTGATACCCTATATGAATATTTATTTCCGGAACCAATACAGCACGAGCGATCAAACTCTTGGGATTGTGTTCAGTCTGTCATCCCTGTTGATAGGAATCGGCGCATTTATCGGCCCCAGATTGGCTATCAGAATGGACAGTAAAATAAAAGCCATCGTTCTGACACAATGGCTGAGCCTGGTATTTTTATTGATACTCGGTTTCTCACCGTTTTACGGATTGGCGGCATTTGCTTTCTTGATGAGGTCCGCATTGATGAACATGTCCGTCCCACTGTATGATGCCTTTTCTATGGAACAGGTCCATGAAAGGGAACAGGCGACAGTTGTAAGCATCAAAGAAACCGCCTGGCAATTAGGCTGGACAGTAGGTCCTTACATCTCGGGAGTGGTCCAGGAAACTCATGGTTTTGACCCGTTGTTTATCACCACTGCGATTATGTACGGGATTGCCGTTCTCTTAATCTGGATATTTTTCCGAAACTCCGAAAAATCTCTCCACCAGAACCAGGAATACGCTTTGCCTTAAAAATTCGTTTCAAAAAACAACTATCAGAGCATTAAAATGATTCAAACAGGGCAGCCCTTATTCAGGCTGCCCTGTTTGTGAGGAGGAGAAAACATGAAGAAATTATTACCCTTCTGATTATCTGATGCGGTAACTACAGAATATCTTACCTGGATATTAGAAACTCACCCTCAGGTTATCTCAGGGTAGTAAATATAACTTTTACTGGTTTGCCTGGCCGGGGTCAGGTTGTAAAATCCCAGCATACACTGGGATGTTCCAGTGGGCATAGTCCTGATTCCTGCCGTATACAATCTCTTTAAAAATTTCCCTCAGCTGGGTTGTAATCAACCCCATCTGCCCGTCTCCAATTTGTCGGTGATCGACCCTGGTGACAGCAGTTACCTGAGCGGCTGTACCGGTCATAAAGAATTCGTCGCAAATATATACCTCGGTCCGGTCTATCGGCCGTTCGATAACCGGGAGTTTTAAACGGTCACTGGCAAGTTCAATAATTGTACGCCGGGTTATCCCCTCTAAAATATTATCTGTAACCGGCGGTGTGATAAGCACCCCGTCTCTGACCATGAATATATTCTCCGCGCTTCCTTCCGAGACGTGTCCATCCTGGTTCAAAACCAGGGCTTCATCAAAACCTGATCTGAGCGCATCGGTCTTGATAAAGGCTGAATTAACATAAGCTCCACTGATCTTACCGCGCGCCGGGATAACGTTATCTTCAACTCTGCGCCAGCTTGAAAACGTAACATGGGCATTTGTGTCATTGGATACATATTTATCAAAAGGTAAACTTACAACAGAGAGCGCATCCTGGAGACCGTGCAGTTTGACCCCGATCATTTCGTCCGCTTTATATGCAAGCGGCCGGATGTACACATCACACCGGTAGCCTTCCTTTTGTAAAAGCTCGATCGTAATTCTGATCAGGCTATTATGATCGTGATCAAAATCCATACAGAGCAGCCTGGCAGAATTTAAGAATCTTCTAAAATGATCTGCGGGGCGAAACAGGAACAACTCATCCATTTCATCATTCCAATATGCCCGCAACCCTCCAAATACAGCAGTTCCATAGTTCAATGAATGGTTCAGAACCCCAACTCTGGCTTCATCGTAAGGCACAATGCCGCCTTTAAAATAGGCAAATTTTGGTAGAGACATATTTCCCTCCGCGTGGACTTTACGATTTGATCCATTATAACATCGGGGATAATTCAAACAAGCGCAAGGACCAGTAGACCTAAAAAATAATCCCGGGAAATTCAATGTTTGTGGGTTTCGAATTTACTGCGTTAGGGGTATACTCAGGCAGGATTGGTGATGAAACATTTCAAACACCATCCAACCGGGTGGCGTAAACAATGGAGGAAGCATTCATGAAGAGGGCTGTCAGTGTAAGCATCGGTTCTTCAAAAAGGGATAAAGCGGTTGAGCTGGAACTGCTGGGAGAAACTGTTCGAATAGAACGGATCGGAACCGATGGAGATATGGAAAAGGCCGCCCAAATATTTAAAGAATTAGACGGGAAAGTGGATGCATTCGGGGTTGGTGGGGCTGACCTGGGATTAATGGTCGCTGAGCGCTGGTACCCGCTGCATTCCGTAAAACCCATGGTGAGATTTATCCAACAAACGCCAGTCGTCGACGGGGCGGGGTTAAAGAACACACTTGAAAATAAAATGGCGCCGTTCATGGAAGCACAGATTTCTTCTTACCTGGATGAAATGGGAAGAAAAGCATTCATCACTCTGGGGGCTGACCGCTGGGGGATGTCGAAGTCCTTCCTGGATGGGGGCTATGAATGCATTTTCGGGGACATTATGTTTGGACTGGGCCTGCCGGTCCCTTTAAAATCGGAAAAAAGTCTGAAACGAATGGCTGCAATCCTGATGCCGGTTGTGGGAAGGTTTCCCTTCAACTGGTTATACCCCACTGGAGAAAAACAGGAGCACAGGGTTCCGAAATGGAATGATTACTATCAATGGGGAACTGTAATCGCCGGCGATTGCCATTATATAAAACGGCACATGCCGGATTTACTGGAAGGGAAAATAATTGCCACAAACACAACCACACCTGAAGATGTGGATATCTTCAGGGATTCGGGCTGCAAGTATCTTGTCACAAGCACGCCAGTTTTGAACGGGCGCTCATTTGGAACAAATATGATGGAAGCTGCGTTAATTGCAGTCTCCGGAAAAAAGCGGGCATTAACAATCCCGGAACTGAACGAAATGCTCACCCAACTCCAATTTGAACCGCAAATCCAGGAATTATAAGGAGAATTTATCCAGGAGTTATTATCATGGACACAGTTCTGCTATCCGGCGGAATACCAGAACCGCAAGATCCGCTATACGAATATACTCAGGGTGACCCAAAAGCCCTGATCGATATTTGCGGCAAACCCATGATCCAATGGGTGCTCGATGCCCTCGAGGCGGCAGAGACAATAACAAACATCATAGTGGTGGGTATTCCCGAAGGTGTAAATCTAACTTCAAGCAAAATAAAATCCCGGATACCCTCCCAAAGCGAACTTTTAGAAAATGTGAGAATGGGGGTGATGGAAATATTGAGGATTAACCCCGGGGTTAGCCATACCCTGGTAACTTCCTCGGACATACCCGCAATCACCGCAGAAAGCGTAGACTGGGTAGTAAAGGAAACCCAAAAAGCAGACCTGGATCTTTACTACAACGTAATCACACGCCAGGTAATGGAAAAAAGGTTCCCGAAATCGAATAGATCATATATCCGTCTGAAAGATGTCGAACTCTGCGGCGGTGACATGAACGTGGTCAGAACATCCAAGGTCACCGAAGATGATGAGTTGTACCGTAAAATTACGGATGCTCGCAAGAACGCATTTAAACAAGCTTCACTGATCGGGATTGATACTCTGATTTTACTGCTGCTGCGCCGGACCGACCTGGAGACAGCTGTAAAGCGAGTCGAAAGAAAATTAAACATAACCGGCCGGGCAGTTCTCTGTCCCTTTGCAGAAGTAGGGATGGATGTAGACAAACCTCACCAGTTAGAAATCCTGAGAGCGGATCTCGCTAACCGGGTTGTTTCCTGATAATCCTTTTATCTTTAATTGGAATGTAGACCCACAAATGACCTGCCGCTGACCGGGATATTATCCCCTATTCTCCGCCAGCCTCCAGCATCCCGAGTTTAAAGCTTTCAATGACCGCCACCGGGGTAGGGTCGACACCGTACATCATCGCCAGATAAAAAGCCACATAATCACCAAAATGCAGGCTGGTCCACTGGTGAGCCAGGCGGGTATGCCCCTGAGATTCGATCGTATCCGTTCCAATCCCCTCGACCATAAGGATATCGCGAGTTAATCTCGAACGCAATAAATTGCGGGGATGATCCGAACCGGATGTAAGAAAGATTACTGCCATGTTTGAAAGCATGGATTCCGGGTATTGTATCCCAGCCAGGCTGTTGTGATTGGCTTCCGGTAAAAACTCGAACTGCGCCCAGGCTTTAGCGATTTCACTCACCTGGCCTTTCCAACGCCGGGCAACCGGGGCGAGTAAGCCCGAACCCAAAACTGTCACCCAGCGTCCTGCTAGCTGTCCAGCGATCCGTTTTGCCGGGTTATGAACAACAGGGACTTCAACTCGCAGATCAGCCTGCTGCTGCACCATTGCCTGAATGGCGTCCTCTAATTCTTCCTCAGGATCAGGAATCAAACCCAACCGGCAAAATGCGGACAATAGCAGCCCGAATGAATAACCGACCGCAGCCCTGGGTTGACCTGCGTGGCTAAACTGCCAGAACGGAATGTTAATCGAACGGGCAAGCGCTTCAATTTTCCCGCCTGTTGCCAGCGCCAGCACCCTGCACTGGCGTTCGTCGGCAGTTTTTAATGCAGAAAGTGTCTCTTCAGTATTTCCAGAATGGGAGGAGGCGATAACCAGCGCTTCTGAACCGCTTATCCAGGCTGGCAGTTCATAATCCCTATTTACAATTAATGGCACTTTACAAAGCGGGGCTGCATAAGCTCTCAATAAGTCCGCTCCGATCGCCGAGCCGCCCATCCCGGCAACCAGGACATACTTAATATCCTTCCAATCCGGCAGGGATAATTGATTGCCGAGATCCCAGGCGTCTTGTAACTGTCCAGGCAAAGAATCAACCTGGACGATCATATTTTCGAGGTCGATTTTAGGGAATTCTGAAAAAATATCAAGATTCATTTTCGCTCTGCTCCTCTTGATGGATTTGGTTCAATAAACTGTAAATTTCCCGGCGCGGCCAACCTGATTCCTGCGCCAATCCTTTTGAAATGGAAGAGGCGGACTGCCCTTGATGGATACGGCTGCGAATTTCAGAGATGACCCGATCCTCACTCCAGGCCTCGGAAGCCATCTCTCTCCCGGATACTACCAGAGTAATTTCACCTTTTATATCAGGCCCGGAAAAACGCTCGATTGCATCACGGACTCGTCCACGGAAGAATTCCTCGTGCAGCTTGGTTATTTCCCGGGCAACACAGATCTGGCGATTTCCCAGGATCTCGAGAAGTTCGTTCAAAGAATCAAGCAGCCTCTGCGGAGTTTCCAGGAAGATCAGGGTATAGGGCAGTTCCACAACAGTCCGCAGCAGCGTTCTGCGGTGGGTTTTCTTGCGCGGGATATAACCGAGGTAAAGAAAAGAATCACCCGGCAGGCCGGAAGCGACCAGAGCTGCCACCGGTGAGGCTGGGCCGGGTACCGGACTGACCTGGATACCCGCATCCAAAGCCGCCCTAACCAATTCGTAACCCGGGTCATTCAGGACGGGGGTGCCTGCATCCGATACCAGGGCGACATCCCCCTTATCTAATTCCCGGATGAGCGAACTGATCTGCTCTGATTTGTTATGTTCGTGGTAACTGGTGAGGCGGGTCTTGATAGCATAATGTTTCAACAACCTGCCGGTCCGGCGGGTGTCTTCTGCAGCGATCAATACAACCTGACTCAGGATCCGGAGCGCACGCGCGCTGATATCCTCCAGGTTCCCGATAGGCGTAGCGACAAGAAACAATTTTCCCACAAGTTTTACGGAGAATTCCAGGTGAGCATCTGGATAGAGAGCTTTTCCTCGTTCGAATCATAATCGATAACCTGGAGCCATCCAAGCCTGCCCTGATTCGTGCGGTAACAGAAATAACTGCCTCCAGAGATATCCTGAAGATATACTGGAGAGCTTCCCAAAGAGGTCGCCTGGCACACCGCAGCAGTTGGCTGGCCGCCTCCATGGTAACCCATCTGGGCTGACCCCGTGGTGGCGATAAAAGGAAAATTCTGGTCGTCCTTAGCCAGAATCAGATCTTCTTTGCCATTGTTTTTGGATTTGCTGTCCAGATCAAGACCATCGTTCAATTGAAGCGATACCGCCCCGCTGACAAGAACATCCGGGACATCTGTTTCATTTACATTCGATCCTGTAGGCGAAGGCGTAACAGCCCCCGAAGCATCGACTATGACCCGGACCCAGAAAACGGAACCGCCGCTGGGTCCTATCCCGAACCAGGCTCCGGCTTGATTTTGCAGTTTCCAATTCCCCTGGTAAGTGCCCGCGGTTGCCGGAGCGACCATATCCGCGGTTATGTCTACAGTTTCTCCCGGGGAGACATTATCTGGCATCGGAACGACAGAAGGGGCACTCATACCATCACCCGAGAATAACAGCGCCTTGTAATCCCGAGTCCAGGTACAGGTACCAACATTCTGGAGCCGCCAGACTTTTGTAAATGCTTCGCCTGGAGGCATTATCGTATCGTCCGGGATTGTAACATCGATCGGGTTTCCGGCTGCAGCCTGGTCACAGGTGGAAGCCGGTGAAGAAACCACATTTCCGCCTGGCGGAGAATTTGTTGGAGTGGCAGTCCCGGGCGTGGGTGATGCGGTGCCGGTCGGGCTGGCAGTTATGGTGAGGGTGGGCGACTGGGTCGGTTTTTCAACCGCACCTTCCGTCAGACGCGCTTCAACCGTTTGATAGGCTTCCGTGACGCTCAAGGTCTTATCAGCATCCGAGTTCCTTCCTGGAAATGAACAACCCGAAACGACAGGCAAAATGATCAGCAAGAGCAGGAAACATGGAGCGACCAGTTTAATCTTCATAAATTATGAACCTACCTTCCGGCAACCAATCTGGTTGAAATTTCCCAGTCGATAATTTTGAGCCGGTGTCATTCAAGATTAAAATAAAGGATAGACTTAACCAGCAACAATTTTATTTACAATTTAACTCTGACAGGCAATCAGAAATTCCTGATTCACCCATTTGTATACCATTTATTTGCTTAATCCGGGGTTAAGGTCTTAAAAAGGTTAGGACGTTTTACGCTTAAGTGATCATTCAGAAAAATATTCAAATTCCATCCAGTCTTGGGGGAAAGGGAGAGCCGGCGGTGCTTATGGCTTGATATCCTGACCAGCGGTAAGGATTTCCTTCATCCTTCTGGCAACCTTACGGCGCGGCAGCATCACACGCCTACCACATTCAACACATTCCAAACCGATATCAGCTCCAAGGCGATAAACCTTCCAATCGTAACTACCGCATGGGTGCGGCTTACGCAGACGAATAATCTGATCCACCTGGATATCCAGCAGCATGCGGGGGATTATATCACCAACCCGATCAATAAACATGCAAATGGTATAATTACACTCCCAAACGGTTACTATGTTATTCAATTTAAGTACCGAGACTCTGATTGCTCGTATACTCGTCCTAGTGTTCGCTTTCACAATCCATGAATTCGCCCACGCCTGGACCGCAACCCAGTTCGGGGATAACACCCCCAGAATCAACGGTCGTCTGACTCTCAATCCTTTAGCCCACCTTGATCCGGTCGGATCGATGGTCCTTCTGTTTTCGGGTTTTGGTTGGGCAAAACCGGTGCCGGTTAACCCATTCGTGCTTGAAATGAGGTCGCGTTTCGCATTTATGTGGGTCGCGCTGGCAGGTCCAATGTCAAATTTACTGCTGGCGATTGTTGCGGCGGTCCCGATACAATTCGGGCTGCACAACACGATTGGGAATTTTTCCATCTTTCCGGGAGTGTTCCCAACTATTTCCGTGCTCCTGTTTGAATTTATTTACATCAATCTAGTCCTGATGATTTTTAACCTGATCCCGCTGGCCCCGCTTGATGGGGAGAAAATCCTGTACCATCTGCTGCCCACAAACTGGCGCAGCCCTATGGACTTGATCCGGCCATACGGTCCGATGTTTTTAATCCTGCTTATCATTGCCGGACCTTACATCGGATTTAATTTCTTTGCAACTATCCTGGGACCACCAATCCAGACATTATTTGCTATCCTGACAGGGTTTTAGATGCGGGTTCATTACCGCCTGTTCCAGACCTGGCGTACTTTAACCAGCAAGCCGCAAAGCAGCGACCTGCTTGAAATTAAATCGGTACTATCGCCAGGTCTCTACTCGCTTTTTATCCAGATGCATCCCAGCGAACAGGCTCACAGCATCGCGGTTTATAAAAATCTACTGAGTCAGGGAATTCAGAATAAAGACCTGTTAACGGCGGCTTTACTGCACGATGTTGGAAAGAACCGCCACCCTATAAAATTATGGGAAAGGATAACAATTGTATTGGGGGAAACATTCTTGCCGGAAAAAGCAAAATTATGGTCTGAGGGCAAACCGGAGGGATTAAAACGCCCATTTGTGGTCGCTCACCGCCACGCTGAATGGGGGGCAGACCTGGCAGCACAGGCTGGAGCCTCCAAACTCACCGCAGATTTGATCCGCCGCCACCAGGATTCAATTCAAAACAATAAAGGCGCAATCACCAGTGACCAGATGAACTCTTCAAACAGGGATTTTACAGAAACAGAACTGCTGTTTTTGCTGCAGCGGTCAGATAATTTATATTGAGGATAGGATATGAGTGTAAATTTAACAATTATCGGACTGGGCCAGATTGGAGCATCAATCGGTATGGCGCTTCAAAAATCGAAGGGGGAAATCGATATAAAAAGGGTGGGTTTTGATATAGATATCGCCACAGCACGCAGGGCGCAGGATTTGGGAATCATTGACCGGGTAGAGCTCAAGTATGCATCGGCTGTAAAGGATGCCAATGTAGTCATTCTGGCGGTGCCCTTTGACCAGATTTACGATACCCTTGAAGTAATAGCACCCTCGCTTTCTGAAAATTCAGTTGTTATCGATACCGCGCCAATTAAAAAAGCTGTCCTGACCTGGGCAGAAGAACTGATTCCTCAAGGCCGGTATTATGTCGGATTGGTGCCGGCGATAAACCCGCTATATCTCTATGAAGACAAAACGGGACTGGACGCAGCCCGACCGGATTTATTTGAAAATGGATTGATGGCGATCCTTGCGCTTCCCAGCACGCATCCGGATGCAATAAAACTGACCAGCGACCTTGCAACGATCATCGGCAGCAGACCGCTTTTTATCGACCCCGATGAAATCGATGGTCTTATGGCTGCAACCCACATCACACCCCAACTTCTGGCAGCAACCATGGCGAATATCACTATTGGCAAAGCAGGCTGGCAGGACAGCAGGAAACTGGCTGGCAAAGCATTTGCACTGGGCACCAGACTGACCAAACTGATGGACAAACCGGAAAGCCTGACTCAAGCGGCATTAAGCAACCGCGAAAACACCATCCGCATCCTGCACAATGCGATTGAGAACATCCAAACACTGATCTCTGACCTGGAGGAGGGAAACCAGTCCGGGCTGGTAGACCAACTCAGCCGGGCTGAGAGCGGCTATCAACAATGGCAGCAGGAGAGAAAAACAGGAGATTGGTTGAGCCTTGAAGGAATTCCAAAGGTTGATTACCCAACCCCAACAAGCATGTTCGGACGATTGTTTAAAGGCAAACGCCCCCCAAAACCAGAGTAAGTCTTTTTCTCAAACCACCATACAGAATGGGATAGAAAAAGCGGGTATCCGACTGGAATGAGACAGGAGAATAAAATGGCAGAAAAATTAAACTGGATAAGAGACGAACTTCAGAGCTTAAAGGATGCCGGCCTGTACAATCGCATCCGCACATTAAATTCAGCCCAGGGAGCCTGGCTGGAAGTGGATGGAGAAAGGGTTTTGAATTTCTGTTCAAACAACTACCTGGGACTCGCCAACCACCCGAAATTGATCCAGGCTGCACAGGAGGCAACCAGAAGTTACGGAGTCGGTCCGGCGGCGGTGCGGACAATCGCAGGAACAATGGATCTGCACATTCAATTTGAGGAGAGGATGGCAGCCTTTAAGAAAGTGGATTCCGCCATTTCATTTCAATCCGGTTTTAATGCAAACCTGGCCACTATCCCGGCCCTGGTAGACAAAGGGGATGTGATATTCTCAGATGAACTCAATCACGCCAGCATTATCGACGGGTGCCGCCTGTCCAGGGCGCAGGTTGTGCGCTTCGCCCATTGTGATCCGGGGGATTTGGAATTAAAACTGGAACAGGAACGGAATAATTACAGGCGGGCGCTTGTGGTCACCGACGGGGTTTTCAGCATGGACGGGGATATTGCGCCGCTGGATAGATTGTATGAAGTGAGCAAGGAGTATAACTGCGCCCTAATGGTCGACGACGCCCACGGCGAAGGGGTTCTGGGCAGGGGCGGGCGCGGCATTGTGGACCACTTCAACCTGCACGGCAAGGTCGATATCGAAGTCGGCACCCTTTCGAAAGCCTTCGGCGTGGTTGGCGGGGTTGTCGCCGGCAACCCGCTGGTGGTGGAGTGGCTCCGCCAGCGCGGCAGGCCATTTCTGTTTTCCTCAGCTATGACGGTTCCGGATGTGGCGGCCTGCCTGGCGGCTGTGGAATTACTGGAGGAATCAACCGAGCTGGTCGACAAATTATGGGAAAACACCCGCTATTTTCAATCCGAAATTTCAATCATCGGGTTTGACACCGGTTTGACCTCAACCCCGATCACACCCATCATGCTCGGGGAAGCGCCACTGGCCCAGGAATTCAGCGCTGAATTATTTAAGAATGGGGTATTTGCGATGGCGATAGGGTTTCCAACCGTTCCGCGTGGAAAGGCGCGCATCCGGGTGATGATTTCCGCTTCTCATTCGATAGAGGATCTTGACCAGGGTTTAGAAATTTTCAAACAGGTTGGCAGACAGCTCGGAGTTATTGGATAAACCGGGCAGGGAATACCGGAATTGACCCCCTATTTTTTAAGCTGTGATTCGGCAAAAGGATCAAATGTTGGATTTGTCCCGGCCCATAAACAACTGGGTTTTCCATCAATGTTGCAATCGACTGCTTTAGAACAGCGGTGGGCAACAACCCGCGGATTTTGATCCGGCAGGAATTCAGCAGGGTAAATTAATTCCGCCTCAAAAGCGACTTCCTCGCCCACATGGTGGCAAAAGCTGATTTTTATCGGTTCCCAATGTTTTTCCGCCATTGTATACCTCCAGATTGGCTGTTTTCGATTATACTATAATGAAGACCATTAGTGAAAGAACCAGGTGTCAACAATCCTCTTATTGATCAACCCATTTATTTTTTCGATATCTGGTAAATTTATATTCTGGTTGACATATCGCCGCCAACCCATATAATTTAGGGACGTCAATTTTTCGACCAGAAATAAAATTGCAGGAGGTGAAAGAGAAAAAATTAATTAAACAAAAAAAGAATCCAATAAAACCAAAACACTTCTTGAAGGAGGAGTAAAGAATGAACAGAAAAGTATTTTTTATCCTGGGCGTAACTGTGCTGCTGCTGAGCATGATACTCAGCGCCTGCGCCCAGCCGGCAGCCCCAACGGAAGCGCCTGCGGAGGAACCAGCTGCTGAAGAGCCAATGGCGGAAGAGCCTGAAGCCGAAGAACCGATGGCTGAAGAAACTGAAGAGCCAATGGAAGAAGAACCGATGGCGGAAGAAACCGAAGAGCCGCAAAAACCATGGAAGAAATGGAACCGGTTACTTTCATCTTCGGGCGCGGCGGCGATTCAGTCCAACTTGACCCCGCGATCGTCACCGACGGCGAATCATTCCGGGTGACCGGGCAGTGCCTGGAGAATCTATACGCATTCGATAAAGGCAGTACCACTCCTGTGCCTGCACTTGCGGAAAGCTGCACTGCGAATGAAGACGGAACCGAATGGACCTGTACTCTGCGCCAGGATGTAAAATTCCACGATGGTACTGACTTCAATGCAGATGCCGTTGTTTGGAATTTCGAGCGCTGGAGATTTACAACCCATCCACAGCACTACGAAAGCCAGGTTTTTGAATATTACGAAAATCAATTCGGCGGTTTTGATGACGCCAGCACAATCACCTCTGTGGAAAAAGTTGATGACTTTACAGTAATGTTCACTTTGAGTACACCTATGGCACCTTTCCTGGCTAATCTGGCGATGGATATGTTTGCGATCTCGAGTCCCGCTGCGGTTGAGGCCGCCGGCGAGGACTACGGTACCCCTTCAGCTGGCTGCGTTGGGACCGGTTCGTTCAAGTTTGTTGAATGGGTTGAGGGAGATCGCATTGTCGTTGAAGCCAATGACGATTACTGGGGCGGACGTCCAAAGGTCGACCAGATCATCTGGCGCGTGATCCCGGATGACTCTGCACGCTTCCTGGCACTTCAAGCAGGTGATATTGACGGTCTTGAGACTGCAACTGTTGAAGATCTTGCAACTGCTGAATCTGATCCCAATATGGCCATTATGACCCGGCCAGCGCTGAACACCGGCTATCTGGCATTCAATTACAAAATACAAGAATTCCAGGATCCGCTGGTACGTGAGGCTGTTGCCCATGCCATCAATAGACAAGGCCTGGTAGAAAATTTCCTGGGTTCGTATGGTGAAGTTGCTACTAACTTCTTACCGCCTTTAATAATGGGTCACAATGATGCTATCGAAGATTGGGCATATGATCCAGAACTTTCAAAACAACTGCTTGCTGAGGCGGGCTTCCCGGATGGTTTGAGCGAGGTGACCATTGCTGAGGATATCGTAGACGCAGATGGTAATGTTGAATTTACTGCTGGCGAGAAAATACCATTAAAGTTCTTTTACATGCCAGTGAGCCGCTTCTATTACCCGAGCCCGAAAGAGATCGGTGAAGCTATGGCTGCTGATCTTGCCAACGCGGGAATAAACGTTACCATGGAGCTTGCTGGTGACTGGCCAACATACCTGGGATTACGACGCGAAGGTCGCCTGGTTGGTCTCTACATGCTTGGCTGGGGTGGCGACAATGGTGATCCGGATAACTTCACATGCTACTTCTTCTGCGCAGGTACAGAACCTATCGCTCGAGAAGGCTGGTACCAGAATCCTGAATTAGTGGAACTATTGTTAACAGCTCAAAGTACGGTTGACCCTGACGCTCGAGAGGAAATGTATAAGCAATCTGAGCAGATTCTACATGATGATATTGCTAGAATTTGGGTGGATCACTACAATACGCCTTTGATCTTTGGCTCGTACGTTAGTGGATATGTTCCACAACCGGTTGGAGCGGATCTTTATGATTTTGTTGAAGTATCAAAGTAAAGTGCTGGACCAATGGCACCAAGGGTAGTTTGAAAGTGAGATAAACCACTAAAGGGGGCGGATTTTTTCCGCTCCCTTTTCTTTAAATCCAATCTCGTTTTCCCACCTTTTTTGACTTTAGCCAATACATTACATTTTGCAATGAAACGAGGACTTCTTTTGATTATTTATCGGACAAAATTATTGGTTGGAGGAGAAATTTGACCAGATATATAATTCGAAGGTTGGTTTCAGTTATTCCAACAATTATTGGAGTAACATTTGTAATTTTCATGTTCCAACGGCTTATCCCGGGCGATCCCGCAGTTGCCATGCTCGGGGAGCATGCTACCGAGGAAAATGTCGAGCGTATTCGGGAACAATTCGGATTAAACAGGCCTGCCTTTTTAGACCGCGCTGCTTTAGAAGAAGGTGACATCAAAGGATTTTTTGACAGCCAGTATTTCCGATATCTTAGCCGCCTGATCAAGCTGGACTTGGGGACTTCTATTCACAGGCGTATTCCAGTCGCTGAAACGCTGGCGATTCGCTTTCCTGCCACTATTGAACTTGCACTTGCATCGTTGCTGATAGCAATTCTGGTTGGAATACCGGTGGGTATCGCTTCAGCAGCGCGGCGTAATTCTACGCTGGATAGCGCCAGTATGATCGGTTCATTAATCGGCGTATCCATGCCGATTTTCTGGCTTGGAATAATGCTGATCATGATATTCGCGGTATACCTGAAATGGCTGCCTTCAGGCGGTCGAATCAGCGCTAACATTGCCTTGGAATACCAAACCCACTTTATTTTAATAGACACCCTGCTGGCAAGGGATTTCCCAGCATTTTGGGACGGACTCCAGCACCTGATACTCCCGGCGATTGCGCTGGCGACAATCCCAATGGCGATCATTGCGCGCATGACCCGCTCGAGCATGCTGGATGTGCTCCAGGAGGATTACATCCGAACCGCGCATGCAAAAGGAGTAATGGAACGTTATGTGCTTTTTAAACATGCCCTAAAGAACGCTTTCCTGCCGGTAATAACAATAATCGGCCTCCAGGCTGGAATTCTCCTGGCTGGCGCGGTGCTGACCGAGACGATCTTTTCCTGGCCCGGGATCGGAAAATGGATTTATGACGCGATTATCGGGAGAGACTATCCAATCGTGCAGGGCGGTACACTGCTCATCGCGCTTTTATTCATTTTTATCAATCTGATAATAGATATTTCCTATGCATTCCTTGACCCGCGCATTCACTATGACTGAGGAATAAATGGCTGAAATTACCCCTGATGAACTTGGGATCACCACTGTCTTCGCGGTACGAGAACACCGCTCACTCTGGAAAGACGCCTGGCGGCGGCTGCAGTCAAACCGGACCGCCCGCCTCGGGCTGGCGATTGTGCTTATTTTTGTGTTATCTGCGGTCCTGGCGCACTATTTCTGGGAATATGACCCAAAAACCGATCTGGATTATTCCTTAAAATTAAAACCGCCGAATTTATTCACAAACGAGGAAGTGCAATCGATCCATCCATTTGGCACCGATAAACTTGGCCGGGATATATTCCGGCGGGTTGTACATGGTGGCTGGAATTCGCTGAGAGTCGGCCTTGTAGCGGTAGGAATATCACTACTCTTCGGCGGCTTGCTGGGACTTCTGGCGGGTTTTTACGAAAGTATGATGATCACACCCGGTGAACGAATCCTGCTGCTTGGGCTGATCGGACTGCTCCTGGGGTTGCTCTCGGCCTGGATCGCAGCGCAGCCAATTCAGGCGGTTCTATTCGGGCTGCTCGGAGCTGCCGCAGCTTACTTTGACACTTTTCTGTCAGGCAGAGTCTGGCGAGTAGTTTTCTTCGGGGCGCTTGGGGGGTTGATCGGGGGCGGGTTAGGTTCGCTGGTAAACCCAGCAACTGGCTATGTCTGCGGAGCGCTTGGCCTGATCATCGGTTCTTTACTGGCTCTGCCTCTGGGAGGCAAATTCTTTTCCGATACGGTCATGCGGGCAATGGACGTGCTGCTCTCATTTCCCAGCTATTTACTGGCGATTGCAATCGTGGCGTTCCTCGGACCCGGACTTGAAAAGGGCATGATCGCGATCGGCGTGGTAGGTATCCCGGTATATGCACGCCTGGTGCGCAGCGCGGTACTATCGGTTGTCCAAAAGGAATACATCCTGGCGGCCCAATCAATCGGTGAAAGTCATGGGCGAATCTTGTTCAGAGGAATATTTCCAAATATCCTCTCACCTGTTATTGTGCAAAGCACTATGGGGCTGGCAGGCGCGATCCTCTCAGCCGCCGCCCTGGGATTCCTGGGCCTGGGCGCGATTCCCCCCGAGCCGGAATGGGGTGCGATGCTTGGAGACAGCTACCGTTTCTTAGCCAGCGGAGCATGGTGGGCGGTAGTATTCCCGGGGCTGGCAATCATGCTGTGCGTCCTGGGTTTCAATCTTTTAGGGGATGGTTTGAGAGACGCACTGGATCCGAAATTAAGGATATGAAAATTATTTTTAAGTGACACAATATTTGAATTAATTTATTTAACCTGAAGAAAATTCTGTGAATACAAGATCAACCTTAATCAAGTTACATAACTTAAAAACCCGCTTCTATACCGAAGATGGAATTGTTAATGCAGTAAACGGGATTTCGTACGAGATGGCCGAAGGGGAAATCCTGGGGGTTGTCGGGGAAAGCGGCTGCGGAAAGAGCGTGCACGCCCTCTCAATAATGAGACTGATACCTGACCCGCCGGGAAAAATAGAAGAAGGCGAAATATTTCTCAATGACCGCAATTTACTCACATTAAGCGACAACGAGATGCGCCAGATCCGCGGGTCGCAAATCGCCATGGTCTTTCAGGACCCGATGACATCTTTGAATCCGGTATACACAGTCGGAGACCAGATTTCAGAGGCGCTCATGCTGCACCAGGGTTTGGACAAAAAAGAAGCCCGGCAGCGGTCAGCTGAACTGCTGCATATGGTTGGAATCCCTGACGCGCTCCAGCGCCTGGATAATTACCCACACCAGTTCTCGGGCGGTATGCGCCAGAGAGCAATGATCGCGATGGCGCTATCATGCAATCCCAGTTTGCTGATTGCCGATGAACCCACCACGGCTCTGGATGTAACCATTCAAGCACAGATCGTCGACCTGGTCCGCAGGCTCCAACAGAACCTGGGGATGGCAATCATGTGGATAACGCATGACCTGGGAATAGTAGCCGAGCTGGCCGAGACAATCAATGTAATGTATGCGGGGTACATAATCGAAAGAGGCGGAGTCAGGGATATTTACAAAGAGACCCGCCACCCGTATACAATGGGCTTGCTTGGCTCTTTGCCACGCCTGGACGCGCCACCAGGAACAAAACTTATATCCATCCCAGGTCTTCCGCCAGATTTAATCGCGCTTCCTAAGGGATGTCCTTTTTACGCCCGCTGCACATTCAGAGATGACCATTGCTTTGAAGAAATGCCAACCCTGGAACCCGCAGGTGATTTTATGCATCGAGTCGCCTGTTGGAAATGGAAAGACATCAGTAAAGATAAATTATTATGATGAGTCAACAACAACCACTGGTTCAGGTGCGAAATTTAAAGAAATATTTCCCGATTTCAGAGGGATCGATTGTTCAGCGACACGTTGGAGATGTAAAGGCAGTCGATGATGTGAGTTTCGATATCCTGAAAGGGGAAACGCTTGGATTGGTAGGGGAAACTGGCTGCGGAAAGACGACTGTTGGGAGGACAATTCTCTACCTTTACGAACCGACCGCTGGCAAGATCATTTTTGAGGATATCGAATTAACCTCATTAAGTGAATCCGGAATGCGGAAAATGAGGAGGCGGATGCAGATGATCTTTCAGGACCCATACGCATCGTTAAATCCGCGCATGACAGTCGGTTCGATCATTTCCTCGCCTTTGGAGGTGCACAAAGTCGCCCGCGGCAAAGATAAAAGGGAACGCATTCAAGAATTATTGGATATAGTCGGGCTGAATCCCGATTTTGTCAACCGCTACCCGCACGAATTTTCCGGAGGGCAAAGACAGCGGATCGGGATCGCACGTGCACTTGCGCTTAACCCGGATCTCATTATTTGCGACGAGCCGATCTCTTCTCTTGATGTTTCTATCCAGGCTCAGGTTGTAAACCTGCTCGAGGATCTCCAGGCAAAACTCGGATTAACCTACCTCTTTATCGCCCATGACCTCAGCATGGTGCGCCATATCAGCAACAGAATGGCGGTCATGTACCTGGGTAAAATCGTCGAACTATCTGACAGGGACGATCTCTACTTGAACCCCCTCCACCCCTACACGCAGGCATTAATGTCAGCTGTACCCGTCCCCGACCCCGATATCGTAAAAAAGCGTGAGAGAATAATCCTTGAAGGCGATATTCCCAGCCCGTCAAACCCGCCGCCTGGCTGTAATTTTAATACCCGCTGCCCAATTGCTGAGGAAATCTGCATCGAAGAAGATCCGGAATACCTGGAGAAAAAAACCGGACACTGGGCCGCATGCCACTTTTCCGACCGGTTTCTGAAATCTTAATATATCTGCATACTGGTTAGCTCTGCATTACCTGAAGCCCAAACACCGGCAAAAATGGCCGCACTCGTATTCTTAATAAACTTTTTCAACCTTCTCCTTTGACATACCATCCCCCGGCGTATACAATTTAAGCGTCAACAAGCAATATGCCTGAATGCGAAGGTCAATGTGAAGCCCCAACCAGGAAAATTTTTAATTGGTTTAACCGGCAACATCGCAACCGGTAAAAGCGTGGTGAGAAAAATGCTTGAACAGGCCGGCGTTTTTGGGATTGATGCGGATTCGCTTTCCCATTATGTGATAAGAGCAGGCGCTTCCGGCTATAAGCCCGTCGTCGAGCAATTTGGAGAGGGGATTCTCAATTCTATAGGTGAGATAGACCGCCGAAGGCTGGGAAGGATCGTATTTAACGATCCCGAAGTCCTTACAGAAGCTGGAAAATATTATCCACCCTCTGGTACGGGAGAAAATTCACGAACTGCTGGAAACGACACCATTTTCTCACATTGTGATTGAGGCGATAAAATTATTTGAATCTGGGTTATCATCAGAATGCGATACGATCTGGGTCAGCGACTCTTCCCAGGAACTCCAGATCAACCGGCTTGTGTACGGGCGCGGGATGGACAGGTCATCCGCACAGGAGAGAATCCTGGCACAACCTCCCCAATCCCTGAAAAATAATATGGCTGATGCAGTCATAAATAATCATGGATCATATTTACAGACCTGGAGACAGGTTCGGCAGGCATGGAGGGAGATACTCCAGAGCAGCAGGATTCAACTATACCCAGACAATCCAGCCAAATTCAACGGAACCGAAATCTATCGCTGCAACCCGGACGATGCCGAAAAGATCTTGAAATTGATTTCCCGCTTCAGCGAAGGAAGCAAAGAGTTGTATAACACAGAGGCTAACTCTTTTCTATTCAATATGCATTACCTGATCTACTCAGCACACAGCACCGAACAGGCTTTGATCGCCTGGGAAAGCGACAATTTCGTAATCCGCGTTAGCGAGTTTTTCTACAGGGAAGAAAAACATACAACTGAATTGCTTTACAATATAATAAAGGAGCTTGATCAATTCTGGCCGCGTTATAAACCAGAATTGATTCTGCTTCGCCCTCCAGTAAAACTGGAAAAAAATACCCGCAAGCTGCAGCAGCTCGGTTATGAGGAAATTCAGCCTGGAGAGGGACTTTTTAATGGGGATTGGTTTCGGATCCCTGAGGGCAATAACGCAGCCATCTGGCTGGCGAAAAAATTGGGTCAGATGAGCAACCTAAGTTAGAATTGTAAAGGAGCGGTTTAACATAATCGAATTTATTGAAAATTATCTGGACAACCTGGAATTTTTATTCCAGCGTTTTATCTGGCCAGAGAGTTACATCGACGTCCTGCTTGTAGCGTCCTTCTTTTTCATTGTGCTGCTTTTGCTTAGAGGAACCCAGGCGATGGTGTTGCTGCGCGGCGCCCTGCTGCTGCTTGTCGCCTTGATTGGATTGTCGACATTTTCAAGATACCTGCCGGCGTTTTCATGGTTGATTGAAAAACTTCTCCCGGCTGTCCTGATCGTAAGCCTGGTTATATTCGCGCCTGACATACGGCAGGCTCTCGAGCGCCTGGGCCGGGCAATAGCAATCACGACCTTCGACAAATCTGTTCGAGATGTCGAATCCACAATCAATGCAATTGTATATTCCGCAATCCGCCTTTCAAACCGGAAACATGGAGCGCTGATTGTGTTAAAAAGGCGTGACGTTCTGGACGAATACGTCCAAACCGGGGCAAACCTGGATGCAGTTGTAACTCCGGAACTGCTTTTGCAGATCTTCTATCCAAATACACCCCTGCATGATGGAGCCGTAATTATTTCGGGTCCCAGACTGGTGGCTGCATCCTGCGTGCTGCCGCTTTCTGCCAGCGGAGTGCTGACCGAATCTCCAGAACGCCAGATGGGCCTGCGTCACCGGGCTGCCCTGGGGGTTTCAGAAGTGACAGACGCAATCGCAGTAGTCATTTCCGAGGAGACAGGTTCAATAACCATCGCAAATTCGGGGAAAATGATCCGCCGGATTAACTCGAAGCAACTCAGGAGCAACCTGGAAGCTTACTTTATGCCACAAAAACCCAACCGGTTTGAACAATTTTTCTCAAGGCTGATCCCTGCAAAGGAAGACACAGACCAGAAGAACGAATAAGCAAACCATGAAAACCCCGAACTGGATAATTAATAATATCGGATTATTGGTTCTAGCAATAATCCTCGCCCTGGTCATCTGGATTACCGCCCAGTATACAAATGATCCAAACGAAGAACGAACAACCAAACCATTGGATTTAGAGATCACAGGGCTTGACCCGGATTTTATTATCACAAACGATTACCCCCAGGATATTCGCATAACTCTGCGCGCCCCCAGTTCGATCTGGGAACAGCTTGAAGAAAATCCGAAACTGATCCAACCGTATATAGATCTATCAACAGCGAAAGAAGGGCTGAACAAAAACTTAAAAGTTAAATCAATATTTAACGAAAATATCGAATCAGTTATACAAATTGTCAGGACTGATCCGGAGAAAGTTGATATAGAGCTCGATAAATATGTTTCAGAACAATTTCCAATTGAAGCGATCGTTAGCGGAGAACTCCCCCTGGGGTACGAAAGAGGCGAATTCAAACTCGAGCCTGAGGAAGTGACCATATCCGGGCCTAAGTCGGCGGTCGACCAGGTTGACCGGGTTCAGATTACCCTTGACATTGCAGGGAGGATCGAGAACGTTAATTCTTCGATCCCGGTAAATGTGCTCAATTCCGAAGGGGAAAATGTGGATGGAATTTCAATCACACCTTCTGACAGCACCGTAACTATTCCGATATCCCTGCTTGGCGGATTTAAAAACGTAGTTGTCAGGGTCAATACTACCGGTCAAATCGCGGACGGATACCGCCTCACCAATGTCTCCGTGACCCCTCCCACAATCACCATCTTTTCCGAGGACCCCCGGGTGGTTGAGGATTTACCGGGTTTTATAGATACGCTGCCAGTGGATTTAACCGGGCTGGTTGACGATAGTGAATTCAGTGCGGGGCTGAGGCTTCCAGATGGCGTAACACCAGTTCGCGACCTGAAAGTTCTGGTCCAGTTAAGCATTGCAGCGATAGAAGGAAGTAAAACGTTTTCAGTCCCAGTCCAAACCCGCGGCCTCTCCCCGGAATTATCGGCTGTATTTTCCCCAGAGCTGGTCGATGTGATTGTTGCGGGACCTTTGAATATACTCGAAAATCTGACCGCGGATGATATCCTAGTGGTGCTTGATCTCGAGGGACAACCACCAGGCGAATACCAGCGGACTCCAATTGTCGAGATTGTCTCCGATCTGGTACGCGCCCAAACTACGATCCCGGAAACTGTCGAGGTGATCATAGAAACAGCTCCTGCCCCGGATATATCAGCCACAGCTACAATCACACCATCACCCTGAAAATAATCCCTATTAACCAATATGCGCAAACCCACAGTAGTCCTTGTCGGACGTCCAAATGTAGGTAAAAGCACCCTGTATAACCGGCTGGCTGGTAAAAGACTGGCAGTGGTTGATGAAATTCCGGGAACAACCCGGGACAGGCTGATAACAGAAGCTGAATGGAATGGGGTTATTTTTGATATTATCGATACCGGCGGATTGGATCCATCCTTCACAAGTCCTGGTAAACAGGGTGAACCGCTTTCAACAGGATCTAAGGATTATATACGCCAGATCAGGGAACAGGCTGAGATCGCGATAGAGCAAGCTGAGGCGATCTTATTTATTACCGATGCTGAAAGCGGGGTTACACCAGCAGACCGGGAGATTGCGGAGATATTACGCAAACACCAAAAAACGCGCGCTGAACAACCTTTACCCGCCGGTTCTGCTGGTTGTGAATAAAGCTGATAACCTGGCGCGCCGTGAATCCGCATTCCAGTTCTACGAATTGGGAATGGGAGATCCTCACCCTGTCTCCGCGCTGCATGGGACTGGAACTGGCGATTTGCTTGATGTTCTGGTCGACAATCTTGAAACAGCGATCCAATCTGAAAAAAGTGAGCAGGATGATTCGGTAAAAATTGCCATTATTGGAAAACCAAACGCAGGTAAATCCAGCCTGTTAAATAAAATCCTGGGTGAAGACCGGGCAATTGTCAGTCCCATCCCGGGAACAACCCGGGATGCAGTGGATACCTCCCTCAATTTTGAGAGTAATACAGTAACTCTAATCGATACCGCTGGAATCCGCAGGAGAGGCAAAGTATCCCCCGGCGTGGAAAAATACAGCGTTATCCGGGCGATTGGAGCAATAAAACGGGCAGATGTCTCATTAATGCTGATCGATGCTACCAGCGGGGTAACGTCGCAGGACGCCCATATTGCAGGCTATATCCTTGATGAATGGAAAAGCGTCGTGGTGGTTGTGAATAAATGGGACCTGATTGAAAAAGATACATATACCATGCTGGAGTTTACAAATAAAATCAGATCCGAG
This sequence comes from uncultured Chloroflexia bacterium, assembly GCA_963793095.1. Lineage (GTDB taxonomy): Bacteria > Chloroflexota > Anaerolineae > Anaerolineales > UBA4823 > CAVWDI01. The sequence goes on along the minus strand of CAWBYY010000002.1, from coordinate 843,591 downwards.
CTGAAATTCCTGGATTATGTCCCGCTGCTTTTTATATCAGCCAAAACCGGCCAACGGGTTCACAAAGTTTTACCGTTGGCATTACAGGTTCAGGAAGAAAGATTAATTAAACTGCCAACTTCACAAATAAACAGGGTCTTCCAGCAAGCCCAGGACCAGCACCCTGCCCCCACTCGTTCTGGTAGACAATTTAGAATATATTACAGCACACAGGTACGGAGTGACCCGCCCACATTCATCCTGTACGTCAATGAACCGAAGCTTTCTCATTTCAGCTACATGCGCTTTCTTGAAAACAGATTGAGGGAATTCCACCCTTTTCTCGGCACACCAATCAAACTGCTGCTGAAGAAAAGGGTTTGATTCATTCCACCCGCCAGTTCAAACGTGCCGCAATTCAAGAATATTAAGTGATACTAGGTATATCATGAAGGGTCTCTCATTTAATAAACCCTTGCCCCCACCATTAACCAGTTTTATAATCCATCCTAATTCTATGGAGGAAAACGAGTTGGAAAGTTACCGCACAGATCCAATTCCCGATCCGGCAGTTCCCAAAAAAGGTCGGTCGAGGGTTGTTAGATTTATTATCGATGTCGCTGAGACTCTGATACTGTCAGTATTACTCTTTATCGGCATCAATGCTATCTCCGCCCGTATACGAGTAGATGGTCACAGTATGGAACCGACTTTACAGAGTGGCGAATTTGTAATTGTAAACAAGCTTGCCTATAAATTTGGCGTTCCGGACAGCGGCGATGTAATCGTGTTTCATTATCCGCGTGATCCGGACCAGGAATACATCAAGAGAATTGTTGGTTTACCTGGAGATAAGGTGAAAATCAATAATGGGACAGTTTATGTCAACGAGCAGCCAATCGATGAACCATATATTGCTGCTCAACCTAACTATCAAAGCGAATGGGATGTCCCATCAAACTCCCTGTTTGTCCTTGGTGATAACAGGAACAACTCATCCGATTCACGTGACTGGGGGCCGGTTCCAATGGAATATGTAATTGGAAAAGCTCTGGTGGTTTACTGGCCGCCTGAAAAATGGGGGTTGATACATCAACCTTCAAGCGCCAGGGCAGCACCGTAACCAATGGATTCGATCGCTGAAATACTGGAACTGGCTGAAATTTACAGCCGCGAACTGCCTCCCCCACCGCCCACCCCGGCGCTCCCGGAAGGCGAAAAAATCGCGGGGATAATTGACCACACCCTAATAAAAGCGGACGCGACCTCGGCGGAGATAAAAAGCCTCTGTGAGGAAGCAATTCACTACAGTTTCTTCAGCGTAATCGTTAATCCAGCTTATGTTCCTCTGGCTTCAGGACTCCTGAGCGATACCCAAGTGCTGGTAGGATCGGTGGCTGGTTTTCCGCTCGGAGCCGCACTGCCGACCCAAAAATCCTTCGAAGCACTCTCAAACATTATTGGCGGGGCGTCGGAAATTGATATGGTTTTGAATATTGGAGCGCTGAAAAGCAAAGCATATGGTCTGGTATTCAATGATATCGCCACGGTCGCCCAAACAGCACATACCCAAAAAGCGACTTTAAAAGTTATAATTGAAACACCAATCCTCTCCCAGGATGAAAAAATCCTAGCCTGTTTGCTGTCCATGTATGCAGGAGCGGATTTTGTAAAAACTTCCACCGGTTTTGTAAACGGTGGTGCAACAATTGAGGACATTGAACTGATGTACCGGGTTGTGGGAGCGAAAATCGGAGTGAAAGCTGCAGTTGGTATCCGCGATTATAATACCGCCTTAGCGATGGTCAAGGCCGGTGCGACCCGGTTAGGAACCAGTGCAGGCGTTAATATCATCAAAGAGTTTCTGAACCATTAACGAGTAATTATATGTTCCCTCAATTCAGCCAGGTTTCGGCAAGAAAAAAGGACTTATGTATCGAATGCCAGACAGGAGTGCACCAGCTCAGGCACATAACTTTTTTTGCCTGGCTTGATGACGATCTGATCACTGTGCCCAATTTCCCGGCATATGTTTGCGATGTCTGCGGCCGTTTAGAGTATGACAATAAGTCCATCTTCTGGTTGAACTCCATCCTTAACCCCACTTCAGATCAAAATCCAATTCAAGCAGGCAGAGGTCCAGCACGGACCAACCCAATTCAAACTTAACCTGTTAAAACTGGCCTGGCAAGCAGCAAAGTCCCCAAAGATTTAACATCCTTGATGAGACCAGATTCCGCCATCTGGAAAGCCTGATCCAGCGCTATTTTTTTAACCACGATTACTTCATCTTCATCCCCCTCTAAGGGGCTGGGACTAAGTTCGCGAGCCAGAAATACATACATAAACTCAGTAGAATAACCGGGCACCAGGTAAAAACTGCCAAGCTCTTCCAGCCTGCCAGCCTTCATACCTATCTCCTCCTGAATTTCACGATTTGCGCATTCCCCCGGTGTTTCGCCGGCTTCAATTACACCCGCAGGCAGTTCCAGTAAAAAGTCTCCGGCAGGGTGGCGGTACTGGCTGATAAACCAGACATTTCCCTCCTCATCCAGGGGGAGGATGGTAACTGAATTGCGGTGGTCGACCACATCCAGTTCCATCACCCCTCCATCGTTTTTTCGAACCTTATCCCGGCGGACATCGAAAACCCTGCCTCCAAACATTTTTTTAGACTCGATCACCTCAAAAGACATTGGCACCCTCCACGTAAATGAGAAAGAGCAGCCAATTTAACCTGAGCTGCTCTTTAAATATTCGGGTATTTGCATACCGGCTTAAGGGATATATAACTCCTGACCGACCGAGAGCTCATACGGTGCAACCAGATTATTGGCATAAGTAATCGCATTCGGATCAGCGTCACCAAAAATACACGCTATCGAGAAAATTGAATCACCTTCCTTTACCGTGTAGGTTGCGGGATGGTCGTGTAATATACGGCTCCCAGGATACTCGCGGTCGCTTTCAGGGAGTTTCAGAGTGGTGCCAGGCTGGATTGTAACATCCTTGGTCAGATTATTCACGCGCAACAGTTCATTGGGATTTACATTAAAACGCCTGGCAATACAGTATGGGAACTCTCCCTTCTGAAGTGTATATGAATCCGGTTTCCCCGGGGTCGCGGCAGGAACATCCTTTCTGGTCAGATCCTGTTCCTGGGACTGTTCCATTTCTGGTTCCTGACTTTCAACCAATTCCGTGTTTTCAGGAACGGGAGTACCTGCTGGTATTTCACTAACAGCGTCTTCTGTTATCATCACTCCCTGTTCCACCATTGCGGTCTGGGTGGCAAAGAGGTAGATCTGCTCCATTACATCCACCTCGCCCTGCGGGGCCGTTTCCGCGGTCTGCGAGACGGAAGGCTCCTGCTCGGCGGGCTTTCTAAGCGAACGTGTACAGGCTGCCGCTCCAAAAACCATGATGAAAACCAGCAAAATAATCAAAACTCTTTTATTGACCATGGCTTGCTCCTCAGGGGTTTGGGTGCAATTTCTGTACCAGCAACCAGGCTGGATTTCCATTCAGATTCGATGCCTGTATTCACTGCAAAAAGAGCTGGATTCTCCCCTGGTTAAGAAATCCGGGCAACAGCTTTTTTCATCCTGTTCAGCGCTTTTTCGAGCAGGAGCCTTGAACAACCAAAATTAATTCGCAGAAACCCTTCCCCGCCTTTTCCAAATGAAACCCCATTGTTAAAGGCGACACGCGCTTTTTTAAGAAAGAATTCATACGGATTATCCGGTAAACCGGCAGACCTGCAGTCCAACCACCCCAGAAAGGTAGCCTGTGGTTCTGCCATCGAAACCGCGGGCAGTTCGGATTGGAAGAATTCAATCAGGTAATCTCTATTGGCTTTCAGATATACCATCAGCTGTTTGAACCACTCCTCTCCTTCAGTGTAAGCCGCTTCCGCAGCGACCAGACCCATCATGTTCACCCAAGGCACAATTCCTCTGCGAGCCGACATGTATTGATTGCGTAATTTTTCATTCTGGATAATGGCGAAGGAGCACTGCAGACCGGGGAGGTTATATGTTTTGCTCGGCGCCATGAGCGTTATGGTGGATTCGGCGACCTCCCGGTCAATTGAGGCGATCGGGATATGTTTATACCTCTCATAAACCAAGTCGCAGTGGATCTCATCCGAACAGATCAATACACCCTCTCGTAAACACAATTCAGCGGTTCGTTCCAATTCCGCCTTTGAAAAAACTTTTCCAACCGGGTTGTGTGGATTGCACAAGATGAAAATCCCCGTTTCCGGAGTGATGCTTTCGGAGAATTTATCCCAATCAATCTCATAAAAACCAGCCTCATTTCGATCAAGTTCCATCGACTGAAATAATTTACCAGTTGTCTCAGCTGACTGCAAAATTGGCGGGTAAACCGGGGTTTGAATTAGAACTCCTTGACCGTCGGGAATGAATGCGTGGTTTGCCAGGTTAAAACCCGTCACCACCCCGGGGACGAAGACGATATCATCCGGTTTGATTTCCCAGTTATAGCGATCTGCCATCCGGCCAATAATCGCGCTGCGAAGCCGCGGCAGTTCACGGGCATCCCCACCTAAACCCGTGGGATAACCGAATACGCCATGTTCAACCTTCTCTTTCAAAGCCTGGATAACAGGTTCTGGAGAGACGAAGTCCATGTCCGCTACCCATAAAGGGATAACCCCCGGACCGTAAAGATCCCATTTCAGGCAATCGCTGCCCAGACGATCCGGCGTATCATCAAAATTGTAAATTCTCATTTTTTTCAACTCAATGATGGATAGATTTGGAAAACAGAAAGGATTATACTATCGCAATTCCTGGAGGAAGTCCAATGTGTTTCACTCAAAGTTTGAGACTTTCGAAATTAATTAACTATGGGCGCCAGTGAAAAACCACTGTATTCAAAAACCAGCCCGATCCAAAGATTAAGAGCCGACCTCGCCCTTCTATTAGTCACACTCATCTGGGGTCTGGCGTTTGTCGTTCAAAGGTATGCCGCCCCCCAGGTGGGCGTATTCCTGTTTAATGGGATCCGGTTTCTGCTGGCGGCGCTGGTATTGATGCCGTTTGCGCTATCAGGGAGAAAAAACTGGAAAAGTTTACAATCCCACAATCGCGGATTATTTCTGACCATTATGCTGGCGGGATTTTTACTCTTTGCAGGCGCGGCTTTCCAGCAGGCGGGCTTGTTGTATACCACCGCCGGAAACGCCGGATTTATTACCGGCCTTTATGTAATTTTTATTCCGCTGATACTGGCGCTTTTTCTCCGCCAGAGCCCGCGACCGATCATCTGGGTTTCAGCAGGATTAGCCCTGGCTGGCCTTTACTTGCTCAGTTCGGGCGGCGTTACCAGACCAAACATCGGTGACCTGCTGGTGCTGGTAAGCGCGTTGATCTGGGCATGCCATGTAATCCTGATCGGGTGGATTGTGCTGAGGATGGATGTGCTCCCTTTTGTAATCGGACAGTACCTGGTCTGTGCCGCGTTCAGCATCCTGACCGGGTTGCTCTTTGAAGGCAAAACCCTAAATGATATGCTGCAAGCCTGGCAGGTGCTGTTTTTCACCGGTGTTATCTCGGTTGGGATTGGCTATACGCTCCAGGCTGCCAGTCAGCGAATTACGCCTCCGGCTGATGCAGCGATCATCCTGAGCGTGGAGGCGATATTTGCAGCCATATTCGGCTGGGTACTGCTGGAAGAATATCTTAACGGGATTCAAATTCTGGGATGTGTGATAATATTCGCTGGTATGCTCCTGTCCCAATCGGATCTTTTCCTCAAGAAAAAATCATCTTGAATACTGGCTATTTATACTTAGCGGATTACTGAATTAATGTTCAAAGATTCACAATTACTGGATTCTCCTCAATTTATAAGCGCTCTGAACCAGTGTATCCACTGCGGAATGTGCCTACAAGCCTGTCCAACATATAATGTGCTTGGGACCGAAATGGATTCGCCGCGCGGCCGGATCGCTCTTATGCGAGCAGGATCGGAAAACAAATTCGAGCCAAAATTATTCTTCAACAGTTTTGAACAACATATCGCTCTGTGCCTGGCATGCCGCGCTTGCGAAACTGCCTGCCCTTCCGGCGTCAAATACGGCGAATTAATTGAGCAAGCCAGATATGTGGTCGAATCAAACCGCACAGCGGGTATTCTGGAGCGATTCACCCGCTGGGTTGGTGCAAAACAGGTTTTGCCGTACCCCGGCCGGATAAGACAAATTTCAAGATTACTACAGATCTACCAGGCCAGCGGCCTGCAGAAATTCATTCGGAAGTATTCGCTTCTCCCTGAATCGCTGGAGGCGATGGAGGCGATACTCCCGCAGCTAACAAATCAATATAACGAATTCACTGATATCGCCCAAGCATACGAGCACAAAAAAGGTGAGGTGTTATTCTTTGCCGGATGCATTCAAGAAGGACTCCTGCCCCGGGTGAACCAGGCGACAATTAATGTCCTGAGGTGGAATGGATATGATGTGCACACTCCTGAAGATCAAACGTGCTGCGGTGCAGCCCACGCACACCTGGGTGAGCTCGAATTTGCGAGAAATTTAGCTCGAAAAAATATCGATATTTTTCTGAGCCATAATAATGAGTACGCTGCGATTATTAACAACGCCGGTGGGTGCGGTTGCGCCCTCAAAGAATACCCCCACCTGCTGAAATTTGATCCGGTTTATTACCAAAAAGCGCTGGAGTTTTCCAGGAAAGTTATGGATATCAATGAATTCCTGGGCGAAAATCTAAATGCACCTCCTGTGGGAGAAATCAACCTCCGGGCAACTTACTCGGACTCGTGCCACCTGCGACACGGCCAAAGAGTGATTGAACAACCACGCGAACTGCTCCGGCTGATTCCAGGCCTTGTTCTTGTTGAGCTTTCGAACCCTGGCCTTTGCTGCGGTAGCGCTGGTGTTTACAACCTCACCCAGATCGACACCGCTGAGAAAATCCTCGCTGCAAAAATCACGGACATCAAGGCGACAGGAGCAGAACTGGTGGTCACCTCAAATACCGGCTGCCAGTTGCAGTTAATTGCAGGACTCCGGAAAGCAGGTCTTGAGACCAAAGTGATGCATGTCGCTGAAGTTCTGGAATGGTCGTACAGCCAGCAGGTGAAAGGGGGATATTGACCGGATGAACACAAGTGAAATTGTATCCAGCATCCAAAAATTGAAACAAAAAATCAGCCCTGAGCGGATATTTACCCAACCAGCAGAACTGATTACTTATGAGGTCGACGCGGCGCTGGATAGAGGTATGCCTGATGCCGTAATTCTGCCACAATCAACCGAAGAAGTCAGTTACATTTTGGATTGGGCTCACAAAAACCATATCCCGGTCACAGCCCGCGGGGCTGGCACCGGTTTAGCCGGAGGTGCTGTCGCAGTTGTGGGTGGGCTGATTCTGCATTTTTCGCATATGAATAATCTACTGGAATTCGACACAAATGGCAGAAGCGCAACTGTGCAACCCGGCCTGGTTAATCTTGACCTGGATAGAATCATCAAAAAGGAAGGTTTATACTACCCGCCTGACCCGGCAAGCGGGCGTGTATCGACAATTGGGGGCAACATAGCTACCAATGCTGGCGGCCCGCACTGTTTTAAATATGGGGTCACAACCAACTATGTAACCGGGCTTGAGGTAGTTACAGCAAATGGTGAAATTATCCAGTTGGGCGGCAAAGCCCTGGACTACCCGGAATTTGATTTTTGCGGATTGATCACTGGAAGCGAGGGTACACTCGGGATAATCACAAAAGCGGACCTGCGGTTAATCCGGAACCCACCCGGAGTTAAGACAATCATGGCTTCCTTCGATACTGTAGCTCTGGCAGGCGATGCTGTTTCAAATTTGATCAAAATCGGACTGGTCCCGGCAACACTTGAATTTATGGACCAGCAAATGATGCGGATGATTGAAGAATTTGCCCGGGCAGGATTGCCGGTCGAAGCGGGAGCGGCGTTGATAATTGAAGTAGACGGCTATATCGAAGGTTTGTCCGCCCAGGTAGATGAGATCAGAAAAACCCTCCAGGAATCCTCCGCATTAGAAATTAGAATAGCGCAGACCGAAGCGGAAAGGGAAAAAATCTGGTACGGCCGCAAAAGCGCCGCAGGAGCAATCGCCCGCCTGGCCCGGGCATATCTCACATTGGACGGCACAGTGCCGCGCAGTAATCTTGCGGAAATACTGGAAAGAATAAACCAGATCTGTGCCCGACTTGAATTGAGGGTGGCTTATGTATTCCATGCGGGCGATGGAAATTTACACCCCTTCCTGTTAATAGATGACCCGGATAATCAAGCCCTGATGGAAAGAATACACCAGGCTGGCAGGCAGATAATGGAGTTATGCGTGGAAAAAAACGGCACCATCACCGGCGAACATGGGGTTGGGCTTGAAAAAATGGGATATATGCCGCTCATGTATAACGATGATGAGTTAACGGCAATGAAAGACATTAAGGCGTTGTTCGACCCGCAAGGTTTATTGAATCCAGGCAAAATATTCCCATCAGAAACAGACCGGGCGAAAACTGAGTCGGGTAAAGAGGGACCATTTAAGTACAATTTGGCGCCTATTCTCAGGCCAGGCTCAACACCCGATGCCCGTTCTGTTATTCTGAGTGCCAATTGCGAAAAAATTCCACTTCGAATAATCGGGGGAGGTACAAAATCCCGGCAGGCCAGCGAGATTAATCATTCCCTTTCCACTAAAAATTTATCCGGTATTCTGGAACTCTCACGCGAAGACCTGTTCGTTACTGCTGGTTCTGGAACGAAACTTCACCAGCTTCAAGAGGAACTCAAGGAATATGGGATCTGGGTACCAATTGCTTCTCCATGGGAAGACGCCACCATAGGAGGCATTACCGCCGCTAATTTCAACGCCCCTTTACGGATGCGGTACGGAGGATTGCGCGATCTTGTGCTTGGATTGGAGGTGATCCTCCCAGACGGCAGGCTGATAAAGACCGGCCGGCCAGTTGTGAAAAATGTTGCCGGATATGATATGACGAAACTTTTCATCGGCTCCCTGGGAGCGCTGGGGTTGATCACTGAATTAACGTTTAAACTGGTGACTGCACCCCGCTCCCGGATAAGTCTGGTGATACCGGCAGAAACCCTGAAACATTCGCTGGAGATTGGCAGCCAGCTTACCCGGGTATGCATGGTTGCATCATCCCTGATAATCTGCACGGATTGTCTTGAGAACCTTGAAGCGCCTTTTTGTATTATCTACACCGCAGAAGGCTATCCCGAAGATGTGAAAGTTGAACTCCAGCAGGTCTATGATATTATCAACCGCCTCAAAATAACTGGACATGAAAGGGTCGAATGGACAACTGGCACAAAAATCTGGGGGAACTGGATCGCCAGTAGATCCCCACACTCGACGGACGGTTTAATCTCTTCTCACAGGGAAATATTCCAGATTGGAATTCCGCCAAAAAACCTGGTTCCATTTATAAACAAGAATTTAGACAAACCAGGCACGGCGGATATAATAATAGACCTCCCCAATGGAATGTGCTACCTGGCGGCATCGTCCCTCTCAGAATATTTACTGCATGCGGTTGCTGATCTGGAGGGATATGTAAGGAGTATGCCCGAAAGCCAGCACCGTTTTCAGAAACCAGACTTTCCTGGCCTTAAACCTGATAGTCAGCAGTTAATGCAAAACCTGATTAATATGTGGGATCCTGCCAGGATTCTGAACGCAGGGTGAACTGGACTGCGGTCAAATTGAACTTAATACCAGTTTTCAGATACAAACCACAGATGGATGAATACCAGATAATCGAAGAACCGGAACATAAACCAGCGATCCTCAGCAGGTACATAATCAGGCTGGCAGCGGTAATTACCCTGATAGTTTTTATTGCAGCAGTTTTCCAGTTCAACCGCGATAATGCCACCCTGCAAATCTCAGGGGTATTTGATATCAATACAAAGCTGTCAATTAATGAAGTGGATATAACTATTTTCCCTGGTGAGAGAACTTCCAGTGATGCCGAGACCGATATTTATTTTGGCGTTAAACCCCCCGCCAAGATCCCAATCCCGGGGGGAAAGTGCTCTTCCATTCTGGTAAAAGCTGAAGGTTACTATAGCTGGAAACAACTGTTTTGCCCAACTTATTCAGAAGTTATTTTTATTGAGTTAAATTTAATCCCGTCGTACCTGCCAAAACCATTCCCCCAGGAATTTGAGACTTAAAAAATGCCCTCCAGGATGTAATTCCTGGAGGGCCTCAGATCTAAAATATAACCGGGTCAGGCGAACTGTTGTTCCAACAATGGTCTGAACTTATAACCGTACACCAGCATACCGCGTTCATCGCCATCCTGGCGCAGGCGCCGGGTAACCATCTCCACCGGGGTACCGATCTCAACCTCACTATCGCCAATATCAGTCAATTGAGCCGTGACTAATGGGCCTTCATCAAGTTTTACAAGCGCAATCATGTAGGGCGCATATTCCTCGTATCCGGCTGGCGCTTCATATACTGTGGTGTACGAATATACTTCACCTTTTCCACTGAAATTGTACAGGTTTTTCGCTTCTTTACCGCATTCCGGACAAATATCTCGGGGAGGAAACAACTTCGCGCTGCAATTCGGGCAGATTTCTCCAACAAGTCCATACCGCTGTCTTTTCAATCGCCAATGGCGTGAGATTTCCATTACCAATATCTCCTGATTAAGATTGATGTCATAAAATACCGCTAAATCGATCCATAGTATAGGAACAAGTAACTATCAAGAACTATCAGGTTGGGTATTTTGGCATTTAATCAGATTAAAAAATAATACTTGGATAATTCCTATGAAGAGCGCTTTATCGTACTATAAGTACGCATTTTGGTTGTACCGCATCAGGCAATATAGACAGGGTTGGACGGAAATTAGGAGAGAGTTTCCAACCAGAATGCAGTTACAGGCATTTCAATAGCTTCCATTACTCGAGCATTCTTGTATTTAAATATTTTGTTCAATCCTTTCGCTAATCATGCGGATTGGTAATCCCTGGATCGAAGGGTACCAATACTTTATGCCATACGCCTACATTGGTCCCACTGTTGGCATCAAAAAATCGGGATACCCGGAAGAATCCCATTTTTTTAAATAAACCTATACTCTCCTCATTGTCCTCCCAAATTGCGCATTGAATAATACAGCAATTCATTTTCCTGGCTTCATCTTCAGCTTTTTGAATTAACCTTGAGGCATAACCCTGCCTGCGATATTTCTCGGCGGTGGATATATATTTGATTTCGTACTGGTACCAGATATTTTTCCTGAGTTGAAGACACACGATAATCTCGCCGTTATCATCAAATTCATAGAGGTATTTATGCTTTTCGTTGAGAACTTTTTCGGGTGTGATAGTTCTTGATAAATTGTTCTGGTTATTTATCAGGGATGAAATTTTATTGGCAGTTTCCCGGTCCATTTTCTTATCCCAACACTAAAAACTCCTGAATAATTACAAACCAGTATTTCTCTTGATAACGCAATTAAAGTTGAACATAAAGGTGTCATTAAAGTACTATATTATGTAACAGCAACCAATATTTCCGTTGAATGTTCAGTTTCTTCCATTGTATCCAATAAATCCGTGCAGTTCCACTCCATCTATTTCGAATCAAAGCACGGCATGAAGAAGTAAAGGCGGTGTTTTTTGGATAATTAATCGATACAGCAGTTCCTTTTTCCCAGCACCAGTAAGTAACCTGTACACCTACAATAACGGGATCCCTAATTTTGGATGAACAAATGCAATTTAAAAAATTTGACAACCCTTTTCACCGATGATATACTAATTATGGGCATATGATTATTGATGAGCAATTGCTCAGAATGGTGAATTTTGGCGATAGAAATCAGCGATCATAACAGGCTACTGGTAAAAGTCGCACACCTGTATTACGAGGACGGGCTGACCCAGGTTGAAATCAGCCGCCGTCTGCGGTTGTCGCGTCAGAAAGTCCAGCGTTTATTGCAAAGTGCCAGGGACCAGGGGATCGTGCAGATCAGCATCCGCCCCATCATGGGCATTATCCCCGAACTTGAAACCAATCTTGAAGAGCGTTTCGGATTGGGTGAAGCGGTGATCGTTGAGACGACTTCGTACGAAGACCAGGATACCGTAGCCAGGGAGGTAGGCGCAGGCGCAGCCGAGTACATCCTGCCGCGTGCTCAAACCTGGGGACAGCGTGGTGATCAGCTGGGGCGGGACGCTACGCGGGATGGTGAACTCCCTTTCTGCCAATGCGCATCGAAAAAACTTTGATGGATTGAAGGTGATCCAGGGGCTGGGGGGGTTAGGAAACCCCAATAACGAAACTCATGCGGCAGATCTGACCAGGCGGATGGCCTCCATCCTGGGCGGCAGAGTGGTCTTAATGCCCGCTCCAGGTATAGCAGGCAGCCGCAGCGCGCAGCAGGCGTTTCACAGCGATCCTTTTGTCGTTCAAGCCCTTGAAGAGGCAGCACAGGCCGATATCGCAATTATGGGAATCGGCGCGCCCAGGGCAGATTCTATCCTTATCCAGCAGGGTAACATCGTAAGCTGGCCTGAACTCTCCAGGCTGGCAGAACTCGGCGCGGTCGGAGACATCAATCTGCGTTATTTTGACCGGATGGGTGAACGGGTCGCCTCCGACCTGGATGCCCGGGTGATCGGCCTCACAATTGAAGACATTAAAAGAATAAAACACGTTGTCGGCATCACCGGCGGGTCAGCCAAGCTGTATGCCATAGAAGCGGCGCTCAGAGGAAAACTGGTGGATGTCCTGGTCACCGATCACATTACGGCGCAGAAATTGCTGGATGACGGGTGAACATCTAAAAGCTTGCATGGACGGCAGCTTCTGGCTCAACGTCCGTGCTGGCTCTTAAATAATGAGCCGGAATACGATAAGGAGATAGCTATGATTAAGCTGGGAATTAATACGGACAACTGGCGTCACGCAGATAAATCCGTAGACTACTGCCTCGATGTTATCGCGCGGCAGGGAGTTAAATACTGTGAATTCGAGGCTGTAGGTGGTACGGAGTTCTTCACAGGTTTGGGCTTCGCACCGTTCATCGACCTGAACAGTGACCCGCTCGAACTGCGAAAGAAACTGGACAATCTGGGCCTTGAGCCCTCGCAGCTGGATGTTTCCTTCCCAATCAACCGCTGGGAGTGTATCGATTTTATCCGTAAAGGCATCATGTTCGCCAGCCACCTCGGCTGCCCATGCGTGGATACCACGGACGGCAAGTACAAGGTTGAGGGCATGACAGATAAGGAACAAATAGATATTATCAAATACCACCTTGCGCAGTGCGCACCGGTGGCGGAGAACCACAAAGTTGTGCTGAATGTCGAACCGCATGGTCCCTTCACAAATGATGTTGAAGTTCTGGTGGATATCGTCGAGCATTTTGATTCTGAGTTCGTCCAGATCAATTTTGATACGGGCAACACATTCATTGCCGGCAATGATCCGCTCGAATTCCTGAAAGGGGTGCGCAAGTACCTTAACCATGTGCATGTTAAGGATGTCAGCAAGGAGCTTGCTGACGCCGCCCGCGGCAAGAGCACCGGAATCTCAGCCTCGGTAGTCTATATCGGGGAAGGGGTCAACGCGCCTAACATCACCAAGTGCATTGAATACTTAACCGAGACCGAATGGGATGGCGTATTTTCAATAGAAAGTGACGGCGAAGAGAATGTGATCAAATCAGTCGCCTGGTTGAGAGACCAAATAGATGCTGCAGCGTCCGTAAAAGGAAAATAAACATGAGCGGAAATACAATCGTCGTTCTGGCTACGTTGGACACCAAAGGACATGAAGCTCAGTACCTCCGCGAGCTGATCGAAAAACTCGGCGATAAAGCATTGATCGTCGATGTGGGTGTGGTAGGAATGCCAGCTGCTGAGGCTGATATCACCCGCCAGGTAGTTGCTGAAGCCGGAGGGATGCCGCTGGAAAAGCTGTTGGAGAATCCAACCCGGGAAGTGGCTGCGCCCCTAATGGCGGAAGGCGCCACAAAAATCATCACCGGACTGGTAGATCAGGGCAAGGTGCAGGGCATCGTCTCGATGGGAGGCACCCAGGGAACAACGCTGGCAACAAAGGTGATGCGGGAGCTCCCGTATGGCTTTCCAAAAGTTATGGTCTCAACCATGGCGTCCGGGAATGTAGCCCCATGGGTGGATATTAAAGACATCACCATGATGTTCTCGGTAACCGATATCCTGGGATTGAATCCGGTCATGCGCACTATCCTGGCAAATGCAGCCGGCGCTGTTACGGGCATGGCGCAGGCAACCGTACCGATGGAGTCGACTGAAAAACCCCTGGTTGGCGTTACTACGGTGGGGATAACCACTATAGGCGCTATGAAAGCAATTGAGGTGCTGGAAGCAGCCGGGTACGAGACGATCGTCTTTCACGCAGTTGGCACCGGCGGGCGCGCGATGGAGCAATTGATGAAGGAGGGCGTTATCGGCGCAGTGCTGGACTATTCCACCATTGAGGTCTCCAATGAGATGTTCCATGCGCTGCTGGCAGGTGGTGATGAACGTTTGACCGTAGCAGGGAAATTAGGCTTGCCACAGGTGCTGGCTCCCGGCGCGATCGAGGTGCTGGTCTACAACGAACCAGAGACTGTTCCGCCGCCTTTCAACACCCGCACGCTGATACCACACAGCCCCAAGATCACCGATGTGCGCCTCAATGGCGAAGAAATGAGGCGAGTCGGGGAGGAAGTCGCCAAACGTTTGCTACATACTTCAGGTGAAGCGGTGTTCATCATACCCACTGGTGGCTACGATAGTTATGCTGTTGCTGGTCAAGGTTTCCATGATCCAGCCGCAGACCAGGCATTCGTGGATGCTTTGAAAGCCAACCTGCCTCCCAACATCAAGGTCATTGAACGGGATACGCATATTGAAGACCCGCAGTTCGCCACCGAGGCGGCACAGTTATTGATTGAATTGATCGGAAAAAAGGGATTTTAGATAAAGAAGGCCCATTCCGGGAGGATCAAAATGGCGAAAAGGTATACGCGTAAAGAATTCTTAGAACGGCTGTGGGCAGCCATCAAGGCTGGCAAACCGCTGGTGATGACCGGAGCCGGGAATGGTATTGCTGCTAAGTTCATAGAACGTGGCGGGGTTGATATCCTGGGCGTCTACAACACCGGGTATTTCCGTATGCAGGGATACGGCTCGTTGGCAGGAATGCTACCGATATTGGACAACAATGAGCTGATCTACAACATGGGCAAGCGAGAGGTGCTGCCGCAGGTGAAGGAAGTGCCTGTAATAGCAGGTGTGGCGGGCGTCGACCCGCTGCGCGACATGCATCTTTACCTGGCAGACCTGAAGCATATTGGCTATTCAGGTGTACATAACTTCCCCACGGTAGCCTGGTATGACGGTGAATTCCGGCAGACGCTGGAAGGTACCGGGCTGGGTTACGATCACGAACTCAACATGCTGAATACCGCCCGCGAGCTGGATATGCTGACGATTGGCTATGCGTTCAACATGGAAGACGCCAAACGCCTGTTTTCCGGAGCGGCGCCAGACATATATATCTTCCATGCCGGCATCACACGCGGCGGTTCAACCGGGTATGGGAAAGGGCGCGGCATCGAGGAGATGGCTGAACTCTCCCAGGAGCATTACGATTTTGCCCGCAGCAAGAAGGCGGATGTGATCTTGCTGGCACACGGCGCGGCGCTTTCCGGGCCCGATACTGCGCAGTACATGGTAACCCACACGGATTGCCACGGGGTGCAGCTGGGTTCCGCTATCGAGCGCATGGCAGTTGAAATACCGCTGGAGGAGCGTGCAGCGGCATTCAAAGCGATCACCTTCCCGGAAGGCGCCCGGCGCTGGTAACGGGTTGTTATGGTGCGGGTTGTGTTCTTTGGTAATTCAGCCAGCGGCTTCACAGCCCGGCATTTCGAGGCGCTGTTAGCCACTCCGGCTGAGCTGGTCGGGTTGGTGGATGTGCCACCAGCGCAGCGCAGCACCACCAACCCGCGGCAGGATGGTCATAATAGCATTGCCGGAGAAGCCCGCAGGAGAGATATCCCGCTTTTTGAACCGCAAAGGACGGATGAAGGCGGGTTCGTGGTTGATATTCAGAACCTGGAGCCGGACCTGTTCGTGGCAGCAGGATATGCCTTGTTGCTCAGAGCACCGCTGCTGGCTTTGCCGAGCCTGATGGCGGTTAATTTCCATGCTTCCCTGCTTCCGGATTACCGCGGCAAACACCCGATTTTCTGGGCACTGCGCAATGGCGAAAGGTGGGTAGGCCTGAGCGTGCATGTCATGGACCGGGGCATCGATACCGGCGATCTGATCTACCAGGTAAAGATCCAGACCCGGCAGGATGACAGTGTAGCCAGCCTGTACGAGCGCATAATGGAGCGCAGCGTTCCGCTGGTGGAACGGCTGATTCTTGACGCTGCACTGGGGACTATCCCGCGAATTCCGCAGCCTGAAGGTTCCGGCTCTTATTACTCCAGCACCACGGAGGAAGACTTTCGTCTGGTTTGGAACTGGCCTGCCGGGTTAATCCGACGTTATATCACGGTCACTCCTGGAAAATGCTATCTTCAAATGGGTGAGGGGCGACTATATATAATCGATGCGAAAGTTGATTCTGATAGTACAGCACACCTGCCCGGTACTATATTGCGTATCAACCGCTCACGAACAATTGTCGCCGCCAGGGACGGGGAAGTTTCCCTTGGTATGGTGAGGGATATAAATGGGCAGGTGCAATCTGCATCAGCTTACTTCCGGAATAGAGGCCTGACGCCTGGTGCTATGCTGACCGGGTGATGGGAGAATTTTATGGCGTTGGTCAAATTTAATGACTTGATGGAACACGCTGAACGGGAAAACTACGCGGTCGGATATTTTGAAAGCTGGAACCTTGAATCTCTGCTGGCGGTTGCTGATGCTGCTGAAGTAGCCCGGTCACCGGTGCTGCTGGGATTCAGCGGCATTTACCTGACCCACCCCGAGCGGGTTCGCCGTGATTCGATCAGCGTATTTGCCGCCCTTGGTCTGGAGGTATGCCGGGATATTTCTGTCCCGGCTGCGCTGGTCTTCAATGAATGCCCCGACCTGGAGCTGGTGCTGGAGGCGGTCAACATGGGTTACAGCTTGGTAATGTTCTCGGATGATGCATTAACGCTTGAAGAACAGATCACCAGGGTCCAGCAGGCAACCATAGCAGCCCATCAGGCTGGCGCTGCGGTTGAGGGCGAAGCCCTGGCGCTGCCCGGGGTGGGCGGAGACCTGCTTGAAAAACCAGAGCGTTTCCCTTTCACCGAGGTCGACACTGCCCAAAAATTCGTCCAACAAACTGGCGTAGACGCCTTCGCGGTTAATATAGGGCAGGTACATTTACACGGCCGGCAGCAGGTGGAATTGGATTTTATGCGTCTACAAGAACTGTACACAACCTTACGAGTGCCATTGGTGCTGCACGGCGCAAGTTCAGTCCATCCAGATCACCTGGCGCAGGCGGTGAATTACGGCATCCGTAAAATTAATGTCGGCAGTTTATTAAAACAGGTGTATTTTGAAAACCTGAGAAAGTCTTGCTGCGGTACTGGTCAAGAATACAACCCTTATGAAGTGATCGGATCAGGTTTAGAAAGCGATGTGCTTACTACCGGAAGATTGGCTTTGCAGGTTAAAGTGCATGAACTGATGGAATTATTCGGCAGCTGCGGAAAGGCGGATTCATTTTTATGATTCACCCAATCATTATCCCTGACCTGGGCGCCACAGGAGGAGATGTAACCTTGGAAGAATGGCAGGTGCAGCCAGGTCAGGAGGTTAGAGCTGGTCAGATGCTGTTTGTGGTAACCACCGACAAAGCTTCTGTCGAAGTGGAAGCCTTCAGAGACGGTTTTATCCGTGAACTGCTGGCTGAGGTGGGCCAATCTCTGCCGGTGGGGGCGGTTGTGGCGCTGCTGGCTGACTCGCTGGATGAACCGCTTGTGCATCCAGTGCCAGATGAAACGCACCAGAGTGCCGACTTGACTGTTCAGACACAGGCACCTGTACCCCCCGGCCAACCAGATTCCGGCAAGCGCATTCTCGTATCCCCACTGGCGCGGCGCATCGCTCATCGTGAAGGAATAAAACTGGAGTTACTGGATGGGTCCGGGGACAATGGACAAATCCTGAAGCGCGACGTGATAGCAGCTCTCTCCAAGAAGGGAGTAGAACCTGTGCGCCCGCAACCAGAATTAGGCAGCATTCGAGAAGGGCTTTCGCCCATGCAGCGCGCTGTTGCCGAGCTCACCCAACTAAGCAAGAGGAATGCCCCCCACTTCTACGCTTCGATTACCATCGATATGGGCACCGCGCTGGAAACACGCCGGAAGGCGGTTGAATGGGCTGATAGACGGGGCTGGCCTACACCGACCATCACCGACCTGTGCATCAAGGCAGCAGCACTGAGCCTGCGTGAGTTCCCCATGTTGAACGCCAGTTTTGACGGTGAGGCAATCACAACCTATGCTGAGATCAATATCGGGCTGGTGGTGGGACTGGAACAGGGCATGCTGGTGCCGGTGATCCAGCGCGCAGACCAGGTTAATTTATATACCCTTGCAGGGATCACCCAGCGGTTGAAGAAAATGGCTGAGGGTGGAAAATTGAGCGCCGGAGACTTGGGTGGCGGGACATTCACAATTTCCAACCTGGGCATGTTTGGGCTGGACAGCTTCACTGCAGTGATTAACCCCCCGCAAATCGGCATCCTGGCGCTGGGCGCTGTCATGGATAAGCCTGTTGTGATGGAAAGCAGCATTACTGCCCGTCCACAGTTGAACGCCACGCTGTCAGTTGACCACCGCGTGGTTGACGGCATCACCGCAGCCCGTTTTATGGCAGCATTCAAGGAGATGCTTGAGAATCCCGAGCGCCTGATGCTTGATGCCCCTCAGGATGTGCCAAAATGAACCCTCTTCAAAAGGAAAAACTGCTGGAAATGTACCGGCTGATGGCCACCATCCGCCGTTTTGAAGATTCCCTATACCAGTTGTTTCTGCAGGGACGCGTGCCTGGCACCCTGCACCAGTACCAGGGTCAGGAGGCGGTGGCAGTGGGCGTGTGCTCAGCACTGCAGGAGACCGACATCATCTTCTCGACACACCGCCCGGTCGGTCACGGCATCGCCAAAGGCATGCAGTTAACTTCGATTGCCGGGGAACTCTGGGGCAAAGTGACCGGCTGCGCAGGGGGCAGGAGCGGGCAAATGCACCTGACCGATGTTGAGGTTGGCATGATGCCATCCAACGCCATTGTGGGAGCTAATATCCCCATTGCAACCGGGGCAGCGCTAGCTTTCAAACTGCGTGGTGAAGAACGGGTGGCGGTCAGTTTCTTCGGTGATGGCGCGGCGAATACTGGCGCTTTTCATGAGGGTATCAATCTGGCGGCGGTGAAAAACGTACCAGTGGTATTTGTGTGCGAGAACAACCAGTTTGCAGCTTCAACGCATATTTCCCTGACGATAAAAATCGAAAATATCGCCGACCGTGCTGCGGCATACGGCATCCCCGGCGTGATCGTGGATGGTATGGATGTATTGCAGGTCCACCAGGCTGCGCTGGAAGCTGTTGAGCGGGCAAGAAGCGGTGGGGGTCCAACCCTGATCGAAACCAAGACTTACCGCTACAAGGGGCACTCGCGTGGTGATCCCGGTAAATACCGCAGTCCGGAAGAGCTTGACCAGTGGCAGGCTCGTGACCCGCTGCCTGCTTTCAGGGAGCATTTGCTGGCTCAAGGGATTGTGGAAAATATGCTGGTAGAGGTGGAAGCGGGAATTGACCGGGCTGTTAACGAGGCGGTCCGGCATGCTGAAAACGCACCGGAACCTGACCCGGAGGAAACCTATAATTATGTCTATGCTTAGAGAGGGGATAAATGATGCCAAATGAGACCACCCGCCAGATGACCATGGCTGAAGCACTGCGGGATGCGATGCGCCTGGCTATGCAGGCTGACCCGTCTGTCTTCTTGCTGGGGGAAGATATCGGCGTGGAAGGCGGCTTCGGAGGAGGTTTTACCGTAACGTTGGGGCTGGCTGAAGAATTCGGACACGAGCGGGTGTTGGATACCCCTATCAGCGAGGCGGCGATCATCGGCGCAGCGGTTGGAGCCGCCATGGTGGGGATGCGCCCAGTGGCTGAGATGCAGTACGGCGATTTTGTATTCGCGGGCATGGACCAGGTTGTAAACCAAGCTGCCAAGATGCACTACATGAGCGCAGGGCAGGTACGCGTGCCAGTGGTGCTGCGGCTGCCGGTCGGCGCCTCGCGGCGCGGCGCGCAGCACGCCCAGTCCACAGAAGCGTATTGGATGCACACTCCGGGTTTAAAAGTTGCCTGCCCCTCCAACCCGTACGACGCAAAAGGGATGCTGTACGCATCTATCCGGGACGAGAACCCGGTGATTTTCCTGGAGCACAAGCTGCTGTACGGAGGCAAAGGCGGGCGGAAGGAGACGACCTCGCTCGACCCGGTCATGCAGGTGCCGGAAGGCAACTACGAAATCCCGTTGGGGAGCATTAAAGTGGTGCGGGAGGGGAGCGACGTAACCCTGCTTGCCAACATGCTGATGGTTTACCGGGCGCTGACGGCTGCTGAAAGGCTATCCGAGCAGGGAATCGAGGCTGAAGTGATCGACATGCGCTGCCTGGCACCTCTGGACATGGAGAGCCTGGGGGCTTCTCTTGAAAAGACCAACCGGGTGGTTATCGTGGAGGAGGACAACCTTACCGGGGGGTGGGGGGCAGAATTGGCTGCCCGGCTGGGGGAAGAATACTTCTACTACCTGGATGCGCCCATCAAGCGTGTGGCTGCCCCCGATACACCTGCACCCACTGCACTATCCCTGGAGCTGGAATACCTGCCGGATGCGGAGAAGATCGTTGCTGCTGTCCAGTCTGTGATGGGAGGGGGGTGAGAACATAGAAAAAATGGGAGCACTCATAAAGGGAATTCCAAAGCCACTTTTGCACATGCATATTGAAGATGTATATTATATTGTGTGTATATTAAAATTTACCAATATATATCTTACGAGTTAGGAGTTTTTGGTCTATTTCTTTTAATATTGTACAAATTTTAAATGCGGAAATCACTTGGATAAGCTGGGAAAGGAATCACGAAATAAAAATCGGATATTTTACTCACCCGGTCTGGGATCATCTTTTTAATCAATCTACAATAATTTCGAAATCGGTTTCCCGCTAAACAACCTCCAATACATGGGTAACAGCAGTTGACGCCGGCCCGCCCAAACTCTGGACCAGTGCTTTCCTGGCGTTCTTGATCTGGTTATCACCCGCTCCACCACGCAGTTGAAGGCAGGCTTCCACAGCCTGGTATATTCCAGTTGCTCCGCCCGGATTACCTCTCGCTTTCAAGCCTCCCATAGTGCTTATCGGAAGTTGCCCCTCAAGAGTGATTGAACCATTCTGGGCAAACCGCCAGCCTTCCCCCTTATCAGCTAAGTCTGCAGCCTCTAAAGAGAGGGCAGCATAGATTGTGTAAGCATCATATAGTTCAAATAAATCAATCTCCATTAATGAGATTCCAGCTTGGGCCAGAGCGGATTTTATTGAATTACGAGCAGCGGTGAAGGTGAGCGGGTCGGGTCTATCGTGGAGCGCCAGCATATCGGTTACCGTACTTGAAGCGCTGATTCGAACAAGCGGGTGGGGGAACCCGGGCGGCAACAGTTCGGGTCGGGTAATCATCAGCGCGGCCGCACCATCCGCAATTGGAGCGATGTCAAACATATTGAGTGGATCACTGACAATTCCAGCTCTCTCATAGGTCTCCGGATTTATTGCTTTGCGAAACATTGCATACTTGTTCCCAACTCCATTTCTGTGGGCTACCAGCGGAAACCCAGCAAACGACTGGCGAGGCGCATCAAATTCGTAAATGTACCTCTGCATGAGGAGCGCAGCCTGAGCTGTAGGTGTAAGACCCTGAGCGGCTTCGTAGTCGCTGTCACTTATTATGGTCATTGCCTCATCAACCGATGAGCCGATCTGATCGGTGAATTTTTCAACTCCAACAACCAGCGCGGCGTTCACCTCACCGGAAAGGACTGAGAGATAACCCGCGCGCAGGGCTGCCCCGCCGGATGCGCCAGCAGCCTCCAAAGCTGCCGCTTCAATTCCCGCTAAACCCGTAAAATCAGCAATCAGTGTGCCCAGGTGCGACTGCCGGGATAAACGCGGAGCAAGCATATTACCGACATAGAGTGCCTGGGGCTGCATACCAGCACAATCCTGCTGTGCTTCTTCGACCGCTATCAAAGCCAGTTCGCGTAAAGACAAATCCCAGTGTTCCCCGACAGGCGTCTGCCCGACACCCGCAATTACAACTTCTGCCATATAACCTCCAGTAACATCCAATTATAGGGGATACGCGCCCTGTAAAATTCCGTAATTCACAGGTTCCTATTTCCTTATTCTAATTATTTAACAACCAATTTACCCCGCATCCGGGCGTAAGTAGCGTAGTCTATTTCTGTCCTCCGGTTAATATAATCCATCGTTTGAGGCGCATTAAACCGTTTTGTCTCGATTTCTTCCGTAACTGTGATCGCAAATGCATCCGATCCCGCCCCGGAACCGAAAGAGACCATCAAAATCCTGTCGCCTGGTCTGGCGACATCCAATACTGCAGAAAGCCCGATAATCGCTGCCCCGGCGTAAGTATTACCGATTACGGGAACCAGCAATCCCGGTTCAATCTGCTCGTTACTGAAACCAAGCATCGCACCCACCCTGAGCGGAAACTTGGTGTTCGGCTGGTGAAAAACGGCAAATTTATAATCCTCCGGCCCGGTACCGGTTGCCTCCATCAGCGTTTTGCCGGCTTCGCTGATATGCTTAAAATAAGCCGGGTCTCCCGTAAATCGCTGACCATGCTCAGGGTACTTCTGGTCGGCGCGGCGCCAGAAGTCCGGTGTATCAGTGACAAATGAATAAGTAGAATCGATCACTGCCAGGGACTCGCTGGCAGGACCAAGAAGATAAGCTGCGCCACCAGCGCCTGCGGTATATTCAAGGGCATCTCCTGGTTTACCTTGAGCAGTATCCATACCCACTGCCAGTGCATAACGGGCCATATTCGAACCCACAAAACCCATTGCGGCGACCATTGCCTCCGTTCCCGCTTTGCAGGCAAATTCCCAATCCGCCGCCTGAACATTGGGGACCGCCCCGATCGCTTCAGCGACCAGGGTGGAGGTCGGTTTAACCGCATAAGGATGCGATTCTGACCCCACCCAAACCGCCCGAATAAGCCGGGGGTCGATATTAGCTCTTTTCAACGCATTCCGGGAGGCTTCAATGGACATTGTCACAACATCCTCATCCAGACCGGGAACCGCTTTTTCCTTTACAGGCAACGCCCCTTTACCATCAGTCCAGATGCGAGAAACCTCCTTTGCGGGAAGCCGGTAGCGGGGTACATATGCGCCATAGCCAACAAAACCAACCGGACGTTCGGGTTTTAACAATATATCGTCACTCATTTCTGTATTCATCTCTCCTTACTATCGCAGATCGAAATCTGATAATATCAGCGTTAAATTTATTTTCTGGGAAAATTTAGTTGATAATCTTGATCCTAATTTGGTTCAATTTATTCATCGCCTGGAAGGTGACCCCATTCCACCAGCAAATCCTGGGCCCGGTCAATTCTGACCGTACCTTCTGATACCAACCGTTCTGCTAACCGGTCAATTAGAGGCCCTTCTGCACCTGCAGCGATCGCAACCTGGCGAGCGTGCAAGCCCATATGGCCGCGCTGGATGCCTTCGGTGGCAAGAGCACGGAGAGCGGCCAGGTTCTGAGCTAAACCAACTGATACGATTACCTGGGCGAGTTCTCTGGCGCTTTTTACACCCATTAATTTAACCGCAGCCCTGGCTCCAGGGTGAACACGGGTAGCGCCTCCGACAATGCCTACCGCCATTGGCATTTCAAGGAAACCCGTAAGATTTCCAGCCTCATCCTTTCCCCAGGTGCTAAGGGATGTGTAAAAACCGTCCTTGGCTGCAAATGCATGCGCCCCAGCCTCCACCGCCCGCCAATCATTACCCGTAGCGATAACAACCGCATCAACACCGTTCATGATCCCCTTATTATGAGTGGCGGCCCGGTATGGGTCAGAAGCGGCAAACGCCCACGCATCAATTATCCCATCCCGGACCTGTTCAGCTTGATAGTCACCAAAAGCCAGATTTTCCAGCGGGATAGTACATGAGGCTTTTGCAGTTCTGCGGTCAGCCAGATTGGACAGTATTCGCAGGTGGGCGCGTCCGCCGCTGATAGTTTCGATATAGGGCGAGATTTTTTCAACAGCAGTGTTTACTGCGTTGGCACCCATTGCATCCCTAACATCATAGATCAGGTGTACCACAAGGTAAGAACCCAGCGAAGCTGAACTGATCGTGCGGACTTCGATATCGCGAGGGCCTCCGCCAAGTTTTTCTAAAACCGGGTCAATTCCGGTGGCTATTGAAATCAACTTCTGTTTTTCGGCAAGCAATCTATCCCGCGCAAGATTCAAATCCGGGACATCAAGAACCTGGATCTGTCCGATCATCTCAGGCTCAGTCGTCTCAGCCTTAAAACCGCCTCCAGACCGGGCAAGTTTAGCCATAAATGAGGCTCCTGCCACAACTGATGGCTCTTCCACCGCCATCGGAACAAGTACTTCGCGGCCGTTTACAATAAAATTCAAAGCGATACCCAGGGGCAGGGAGAAAGTGCCAATCACATTTTCAATCATATGATCAGCCTGTTCGACTGTCAGAGTTTGAGTGCCATTTAACCTATCGACATCATCCTGGCTTATCGAACTCGCTTTAAGCAGCAAATCCCAGCGTCCCTCCAGACCAAGGTTATAAAATCCCGCTAAACGGGATCCGGGAATTTCATTTTTTATGTTCACGAATATTCCATTTCACCTTTTATCTGCTTTTTTGAATGTTTTTACCAAAGCCTGTTTCATTTTCGTTATTAATCCCCGTTCATGCATGTAACCAAGGGTTTATAGCGTGACTGTGCTGGCAAAAACTATCAAATTCGGACTGAATAGGGTAAAATTGTTGAAATACTAAGGAAAACAGGATGGTAGTACTTACACGTGAACAACTTGAGGAACGGTTGGCGGCATTGCACCGCGCCAGTCTGGAACTTGTCAGCGATATCTCATCAAAAGACTTACTGGAGCGGATTGTCAGAACAGCCCGCCAGCAGGTCGGAGCCCGATATGCCGCGATTGGGGTATTGGACAATTCCGGAAACCTTGTCCAGTTCATTCCAATTGGATTAACCCAGGAAGAAATAAACCGGATATCCCACGAGCCTGTCGGGAAGGGACTGCTGGGTCAATTTAAGGACAACCCTAAAACGATCCGGATCCCTGAGGTAGCGGATGACCCGCGCAGTATTGGTTTTCCTGATCACCACCCCATGATGCATGCTTTTCTTGGAGTGCCGATACTATTGGGAGACAAACCGCTTGGCCAATTGTATCTGGCTGACAAGATCGACCAGCCGGAATTCACCGAGCAGGATGAACGTGTTATCGAAATGCTTGCCGCCTATGCTGCTGTCGCGATCACGAACTCCAGGATGTATGAGGAAATCCTCGAGCGTGACAGCCGGTTAATTCAGACTAACGAAGACCTGAACCTGCTGAATGAAGTCGCAGAAACTCTTGCGAGCTCTTTCTATGTCGAAGACATCATCGAAAAAACGCTGCGGATCGTTATCGATCGAATGGATATTAATGCGGCTGAGATCTATCTCCGTGAGGACGACGAGAATCAGCTCCAACTGGCGCTGCACCGCGGAAATTTTACGGAAACATTTTTTTACCGGGATCATTTTAGAATTGGACAGGGTCAGGTGGGATGGGTATCCGAATCTGGAAATCCATCAAAGTGCATCGATCTTGAGAATGATATCGAATTTCTGCGTCCATCAATGATTAATGCGGGTTTCAATTGCATCGGGTTTGTTCCCCTCAGTTCAAGCCGGGAGGTAATCGGCGTACTGGCAGCAGCTACAAAAAATAAGAATTCTCTCGATGAACGCGGAATGAACTTGCTCACCAGCATCGGTAACTGGGCAGGCATTACAATCGAAAACGCACGATTGAATCGCCAATCACGGCGGTTGGCTATACTGGAGGAACGCGAGCGGATCGGAATGGACCTGCACGATGGTATCATCCAGTCTATATACGGCGTCGGTCTGACACTTGACTACGTGCGCATATTATTGACCGAAAACCCCGAAAACGCCAGATCAAAGATAGAAGAATCTATCGACGACTTAAATAAGGCAATCCGCGATATTCGCGCTTATATCCTGGATCTACGACCGCGCCAGTTTCACGGCGAAGACCTGAAAGAGAGCCTCCAGCGGTTGGTGGATGAGTTTCGGGCAAATTCAGGCACTACTGCGATAATGGTTGGACCGGAAAACGGACTGGTAGATTTTCCCGCTGATAATGCCACCGCGCTTTTCCACATATGCCAGGAAGCCCTAGCGAATGTCGCCAAGCATTCCAATGCAAAATACGCAGAAATCCACCTGTGGGTAGCCAAAGACCGGGTTCTGCTGGAAGTATCAGATAACGGGGCGGGCTTTGATCTGCAGAAGATGAGCGTGACCCTTGGGCATGGCCTGTCCAATATGCATGTTCGCGCTCGCAAAGTAGGCGGAGATGTTGAAATTACATCTAATCCGGGCCAGGGAACAACAATCCTTGCCTGGGTGCCGCGCTGGGCTTCCTGATCCAATCAAAAATTTTATTAATGGACCTGATAAAAAGTCGAAGCAACCAGAGAGTTAAGCTTGCCCGTTCGCTCCGACTTCGAAAATCGCGCCACGAGTCTGGTCTATTCCTTGTAGAAGGTATCCGGCATACCGGTGAAGCGTATGAGGCCGGCGCAGCGATCGAATATATAATATTTTCGCCAGACCTGTTAAGAAGTGAGTTCGCCCTTAACCTGATCGACCAGGCCGAAAAATCCGGCCTCGCCTGCTACCCCACAGCATCCGAAGTTTTTGCATCGATTACGGAAAAGGAAAACCCTCAAGGCATATGCGCGGTTGTCCAGCAGCCAGATCTGAGTCTATCCAGATTAACGCCGCACAATTTTCCATGGGGAGCTGCAGTGATTTCCCCCCAGGATCCCGGAAATATCGGGACAATCCTGCGTACAATCGATGCGGTCGGCGCAGGGGGCCTGGTCCTGATCGACTCAAGCGCTGACCCGTTTCACCCTACAGGTGTAAGAGCCAGCATGGGAATGGTATTCTGGTATTCAATTGCCATGTGCTCCTTCAATGAATTCGCCAGCTGGGCTTCAGAGAACAATTACTCAATATTCGGCAGTTCCGCTCACAGCGGGATTGATATCCAAAACTACGACAATATTAACCCACCTTTTATTCTTCTTCTGGGAGACGAACGCGAAGGGCTGGGGGATAAACACAAAAATATATGTGAAGAAGTGTTCAGCCTGAGGATGCAGGGAAGGGTAAGTTCCCTCAATTTAGGCGTAGCGGCCGGGATTTTGTTGTACCAAATCCGTGATAAACTTTCGCCGAAAATGATACAGGAAAATATTCAAGGGTAAATATTATAAGGAGAAAAATGACTGATACATCTTACAGAACGATGGGGCAGCAGTTCGGCCGGCGATCATGGGCTGAACCATGGAAAATCAAGATGGTTGAACCACTCACAATTACCAGTGAAGAAGAAAGAAAAATAGCGCTTGAAAATGCCGGATATAACACTTTCCTGCTGCGTTCACGGGAAGTCTACATCGATTTGCTTACCGACAGCGGGACCAGCGCGATGAGCGACCGCCAGTGGGCCGGGATTATGCTTGGCGATGAAGCATACGCCGGAAGCCGCAATTTCTACCACCTTGAAGATGCGGTGAGGACTTACTATGGTTACCAGCATGTTGTCCCCACCCACCAGGGCCGCGGGGCAGAGCATTTACTGAGCCAGACAGTAATCAAACCCGGTCAAATCATTCCCGGAAATATGTATTTCACAACCACCAGACTGCACCAGGAACTTGCTGGGGGTAAATTTGCAGATGTAATTATCGATGAAGCCCACCAGCCCCAGACCCTGCACCCCTTTAAAGGCAACGTTAATCTGGCAAAACTGGAACATTTGATAAAACAAGAAGGTCCTGAAAACATCGCTTATATCAGCATCGCCGGCACGGTCAATATGGCAGGCGGACAGCCTGTCAGCATGGAAAATATCCGTGAATTGCGGAAGCTTTGCAGCAAGTATGGTATCCAGATCTACCTGGATGCCACCCGGATATCCGAAAATGCGCTTTTTATCCAGCAACGTGAAGAAGGGTATGAAAATAAATCCCTGGCAGAAATTGTCATTGAATTCTGCGGCCACACGGACGGCGCATGGATGAGCGCGAAAAAAGACAACCTGGTCAATATCGGAGGCTGGCTGGCGGTGAACGATCCAGAGTTGTTCGATAAGCTGCGAAATATGGTGGTGGTATACGAAGGACTGCACACTTACGGGGGTATGTCGGGGAGAGACATGGAAGCCCTGGCAATTGGCATCGTTGAAGGGGTGCAGGATGAGCACATCCGCTCCCGGGTGGGTCAGGTGCACTATTTAGGGCGGCTTTTAATTGATTGGGGAATTCCAATCGTACAACCGGTAGGCGGCCATGCAATTTTTCTGGATGCAAAAGGCTTCTACCCGCATATTCCGCAGGATCAGTTCCCGGCCCAGACACTGGCTGCCCAGCTTTATCTCGATTCGGGAGTTCGAAGCATGGAACGCGGCATCGTCAGCGCCGGGAGGGACCCGAAGACAGGAGACCACCGCTACCCAGCGCTCGAACTCACCCGCCTTGCTATTCCAAGACGGGTTTACACACAGGCCCATATGGATGTGGTAGCCGAAGCGGTTAAAAAAGTACACGACAAACGCCAGCAAACTCATGGGATGGAAATGGTCTATGAACCGGAATACCTGCGCTTCTTCCAGGCTCGCTTCCAACCTCTTTAGAATTTAACAGGAACCCTCATAGGAATCCGAAAGAAACCGGCAATACGGACTGTTCGATAATTTTGTTTGAGGGATTTCGAGGATCAGCCCGAACCAGGATTTGATTCACTCCGTTTTACCATAACCGCCCCCACCCGGGGTGCGAATACTGAGAACATCGCCTGCCTGAAGTTCAATCGAGGCTTTTCCCGGCAGGCGATTCTCTTCCCCTTTACTTACCAGTATATTCTCACCAACCTGCCCGGGTTCGCCACCCTCGAGACCATAAGGTACCAGGCGGCGGCGTTCAGTCAGCAATGTAACCTGCGCTTCTGATAACAATTTTATATCCCGCCTGATTCCATCGCCGCCTGAAAACCGCCCGGAACCTCCGGACCTCCGCCGCAACTCGTAACGAAGGATCTGGAACGGATAATCAAACTCAATCGCCTCAACTGGTGTATTGAGGGTATTGGTCAT
This sequence comes from uncultured Chloroflexia bacterium, assembly GCA_963793095.1. Lineage (GTDB taxonomy): Bacteria > Chloroflexota > Anaerolineae > Anaerolineales > UBA4823 > CAVWDI01. The sequence continues at coordinate 813,978 of CAWBYY010000002.1, read as the reverse complement.
GTGCGAATGCAGCCCGGATGGGCCTGGATAATCAAAACCGGCCCCAATTCCGCCTCCAATGGTTTCATAATAAACAAAATTTTTCCCCCGGAAAGGATCAAAACCTCCGATGGTGATATTGTTCATGGTACCCTGGCTTGCAGCCGGAATCCTGACATTCACGTTTTCCCACCCGCCAAATTGAGCAAGCGCTCCCAGCAATACATCCACTATCCTCTGGGAGGTTTCCACGTTACCGCCAGCGACAGCCGCCGGTGGTCTGGCATTTACCAGTGTCCCTTGAGGAGCAATGATCTCGATCGGCCTCAAACAGCCGGAATTATTGGGAATATCCAGCCCCAGCAGGCTCCTGAAAACATAATAGACGGCTGAAAGGGTAATCGCGTAAACTGCATTCAGGCTGCCCTTCTGCTGGGGCGCACTACCGCTGAAATCGATTGTGGCTGAACCCGAGTCAATCCTGACAGAGACCCTGATCGGGATAGGCTCGGCACTTATCCCGTCATCATCGAGGTAATCACAGAAACTGTACTCTCCTTTTCCAAGCTTTTCCAACAATCTACGGGTCAAACGCTCGGTATAATCGAGCAATTCAGCCATGTAAAACGACATCTCCCTCTTTCCATAACGAGCATGCATATTCAGAAACCGTTCGACTCCACGCTTGTTTGCGGCAATTTGGGCCTGCAGGTCCCCACTGCGTTCTGAAGGTGTGCGGACATTCGCCAGAATCATATCCATCAGTGCCTGGTTAAGAATCCCGCCTTCAAGTAATTTTGTGGGCGGTATGATAATCCCCTCCTGGAAGATCTCCTTCGAAACCGGCATTGAACCGGGAGAGATGCCGCCCACATCGGAATGATGGGCCCGGCTGGCGACAAATCCGAGTAATTCGTGTTCCGTATTTGTGGTCTCATCCCCCACCCGGATCGGCTGTGTAAAAACAGGTGATACCAGGGTGATATCCGGCAGGTGTGTCCCACCCCGGAAGGGATCGTTAAGGATTATTACATCTCCGGGAGACAAATCAGAAAACGCCTGCACCGCAGCCTGCACCGATAAGGGCATCGATCCCAGGTGGACTGGTATGTGAGCTGCCTGGGCAATCATGTTTGTATGCCGGTCGAACACCGCGCAGGAATAATCACGGCGTTCTTTTATGTTCGGGGAATAGCTCGAACGGCAGAGGACCACTCCCATCTCCTCTGCAACTGCAGCAAACAGATGTTTGAATATCTCGAGACGGACTGGGTCATATATACTCATACCGCCTCCAACCAACAAACCTTCCTATAAATAAAACAAGAAATCATGGTTTGCCGACTTCAATTACCAGATTCGCATAACGGTCTATTATCGCTTTATCACCCGGAGAAAGCAGCACAGTTGTATCCGAGCGAACCACCACTGAAGGCCCAGAAATCCGGTTTTCAGCCTGTAACCGGTCCCAGAGATAAAATGGGGTGGATATCGTGCAGTATCTCCCTTTTTCTTCAGTTGAAACTGATCCATCCGTCCCGAAAATTACCGGTATATTCTCAATATAGGCTCCTGCTGGATCTGAACCGCCCGGAGGGATCTCCGTCAACAGGGGGGGATCAATTTTTCCCACCCCCCGGACCCGGATATTTACTATCTCAACCGGTTCTCCCGGTTGGCTGTAGCCATAAGTTCTGGAATGCTGCCTGTGAAAAACCTGGATATAATCCGGGACGTAAGGTACCCGTAATTCGTATGACTGGCCTTTATAGCGTAAATCAAGGTGCTTTTCAATATGGATGCAATCTGAGCAGATTCCCTCGCCAGCCATTTCATTTAACCCATTCTGGACCATTGGTGCAAAAAGACCATCAAGCTCAAGCTGACCATCCCCGGTATCCAGCATAACGGTCAGGGCATAATCTTTAATAACATCAGCCACCAGCATGCCGTAAGCTGACAGGGTGGAAGCCAAAGGGGGGATGACCACAACCGGTATGCCAGTCCTGCGGGCTAAATCAACCGCGTGCAAACCACCCGAGCCCCCAAAGGACAGCATCCGGCAGTATTTCGGATCATAGCCGCGTTCAACTGAAATAACCCTGAGCGCCCTCTCCATATGTGCATTAACAATCTCCACCACTCCGAGCGCAGTCTGCAAAAGATTTAAACCTAATTGTTCGCCGATAACCGATAAAACTTTCCCGGATTTCCCTTCCTGAAGTGGGAGCCTGCCACCGAGAAAGAATTCAGGCGCCAGCCTGCCCAGGACGAGATTCGCGTCGGTTACTGTAGCAAAGTCACCTTTTCCATAACATGCTGGACCCGGATCGGAACCAGCGCTATGCGGCCCGACCCGCAGAGCTCCGCCGGGGTCAACATGGGCAATCGAGCCGCCCCCGGCACCGATGGTATGGATATCCAAAACCGGCACCCGGATAGGAAATCCGGCTACCACCGCCTCTGTGGTGACTCTGGGCTCCTCATCAACCAGGGAAACATCGGTTGAAGTTCCACCCATATCAAAAGTGATCGTTTTAATATTTGAATTGGACTCGGTTTTAATTTCTTCAAATAAGACGTGGGAGATATTTGAGGCAACCGCATGCGCGCCAACCACCCCACCCGCCGGGCCTGAAAGGATGCTCCGGACGCCTTTCGAGCGCGCTTGCTGGACATTGATGCTGCCTCCATTCGACTGAAGAATCCTGAAATTGATATCCGAATTCAATTCTGAAAGCCGCTCATCCAGATAGGCAAGGTAACGGTTCAAAACCGGGGATACATATGCGTTCACAGCGGTAGTGCTCATCCGTTCATATTCCCGGTACTCGGGCAGCACCTCACTTGACAGAGATACAAAATAACCGTGTTCGCACAGCAAGCGGCCTATTTTCTGTTCATGGGACGGATTTATGAATGAAAATAAAAGACAAACCGCAACCGCTTCGACATCCCGCGAATCCAATTCCCCCATGAGCTTAAACAATGGTGCCTCTTCCAACGGTTTTATAACCGCGCCGCAGTGATCAACTCGCTCCATAGCCTCAAATCGCAGGTCCCCCGGGATGATTGGGGCGGGAATCTGAGGGGTGAGATTATATAATTCGGGTCGGTTCTGCCTGCCAATCTGGAGCACATCCCGGAATCCTTCGGTGGTTACCAGCGCTGTCCGGGCACCCTTACGTTCGATCAAGGCATTCGTGGCGACGGTGGATCCGTGGATGATATCCAAGGTTTCTCTATCCGGCTGATTCAGGTCAGAAACAATTTGTTTTAATCCTTCCATCACCACCCGGGCCGGGTTTTCTGGTGTGGTCAGCAGCTTCAATGATTTCAGGCTGCCCGTGTTGGGATCGAACACGACAAAATCAGTAAATGTACCTCCAATATCAATCCCAATTCGAAGACCAGAAGCATTCGTATGGGCATCTCTGGTATTTTCTTGATCCGAATGCCTCATTTCACCTTTTGACCCGTCAATTTTGAAAGAATAATCTCAGATAGCTCGTCCCGGTTTGTCTGATCAACACGGATCAACAGGATATCCGGGAGATTTCTAATTTCATTCAGGAATGGATGACTCCTCCTCGATATGGTCCCGAGAAGATCAGCCTCGCTTGTGATTACCTTCTGGATTGTTTCACAGAATTTTTCAGACAGGATTTCCATCGATCCAATTTCATCAATCACAATCAACTCACCGGCTGACAAGCTTTTCTCAATCTCATCGACACCTATGGATTCCAGTATATATATATCGACTCCATATTTACCCACCCTCTCTGCAGATTTAAGATCCATATGGGCGAGAATCCCCCGGCGTCCATCAAGAGTGACCAGTTCAAAACCTCTCCTGCGGCCGGATTCCCGAATCTCCCTTGTAATAAAACCACCAGCCTGTCCCCGGTAAAGGCTCAATACCCTATCGACTACGGTGGTCTTACCGCATCCAGGATAACCTGTAAGAAGAATCCGGGTCGCCATAACACAGAAGAGTTTACGACAGGTGTTAATCCATGTCAAACCAGCCAGATACAATCGTCTGTCACAGGTATTCTTGCGAATTTTTTTTTCGAACAGGAATAAGGAATATCTTTTTAAAATGTTTTGGTTATTAGGAGAAAACCTGTGTAAAATAAAACTTCAAAACTGGCAGGAAACCGAGGATAAAATTTCAACTGCCTGTGATAGGAGCGAGTAAAAATGGACCCCGAAATACACAAATTTCTGATTGGGCATTTAGAGGCAATATATAAGAACGATATCTCAACATACCACGCCACAACCAGCGATGAGCTGACCCTTTATGAGTGGTGGGTTACGCCGCACAGACTGGAAGGGCTGCCATTTCACGATTTTATGATGTCAGAAAACGCCCAGCGAGGACTTGTTTTTGGAGCGGAAGTAAAGGGCGAAAGAAGAATGGAACCACCCCGGACACGTTTTGACCTAGCAAACCTGCGGATTCAGCGCTATGGCGAGATAGCAATAGCCAGTTATACACTGCTCACCAGCTCGGGAACGGATGAAGGAGTAACTGTCGCTGCACACAATGAAAGCCGGGTAATCGTCAGGCTGGACGGAGAATGGAAAGTGGTTCATGTGCACAAATCTCCCGCCTACCAGGCGCCGCACATAGGTTGAAAATTCCAATTCATTAATTCAACACCCGGGAAGCAGTACCAGGCGGTCTCAAAATCCTGACAGTTTTTATATAGTAGACAGGTAAGAACTCGATTTGCCCACTCAATATTTATTCGCCTGGTCTAAATACTAAGCAGGATTAATCCCCAGCATAATTTTGATCCGGGACTGCCTGCATTTTTTCTCCCATCGGGGTTGTCGCCCGGATGAACCCAGTGAAGATAAGGATAACCCCAAAAAATTCACCCAGATACAATGCCGCCGGAACCCCAAAACGGCTGAAAGCCCCACCGAATGCCGGCAGGAGCGCCCCAGCAGCGATAAGGATATTGCCAATCGTGCGGTGCAGCAGGATCCGCTTCCGCCAGAAAAGCCAGGCTGAATAAAGCGCGCCTCCAACCAGCGTGATTGTGCCATACAGGTTAAAAAAGGGCGTTATGATCCTCACCCCTGGTGTGGTGATAGCATGACCGCTTAATTCGCTGCCGGTATGCACACTGGAAGTCAATAATGCAGGATCAAGCTGGGCTGTGAACACCCGAAATGCTGCATACGTAGAGGCAACCAGCAGCACCACCATGGTACCATTCGCCCAACTCCTCTTGGCTAACAAGTAAACCGTGCCCTGACCAAGCCATGCCGCTACCAGAACAGCACCAAACAGGTACCATGCCCGGAAGATGATTGAATTCCAACCAAATGCACCGTAGTAGAACTCGCAAAACCCGCCGATACCATAAAAGACCAGCCCAATCCCCCATATCAGAAGATAAGTCCCTTTGCGCAATCTGTAACGCCTGAAGACCAGAAACGCGAAAATAAAACTTATTATGGACGCAACCAATGGAATAAAAATAAACAATATATTCAAAATAACTCCCAAGAGGCTAATGTTCACTAGATCAGATCAAATCACGCAGGAGGATAAACAAACTGACAGCAATTAGCAACAAGACAAACACAGCAATTAGACTGATTGCTAATGGGATAACTTTTTCATAAAGGCCTGGATAAGCCCGTTTTTTTGGGGGGATTATTTCTTTATTCAAAGATAAAGGCTCCGATCAGGAATAGGAAAATTGTAAACCAGCCAGATGTGCCTGGAAAAGTTAAGTTTGGCTAGATTTTTATTAGCACTTGTTAAGTAATTTAAGTCTGTTTCAGGAAATCAAGCGCCTGAAATACAGGTGGTGCCTGTCAAAACTCCCGTACATCCTCTCTCCGGCGCTTGCCGAGACAAGTTCCCATCCATCTGAACTCAAATCGTTGAGATAGTCATGGATGAGAGGCAGTTCCATCCAGTTTTTATATTCTCTTCCGTTTTCATACCGTGGGCGCAATCCGCGGTAATCCTGAAATGTGACAATAATCAGTTCAAATTTTTGAGGTCGGGATTTGGCTGGCTTTTGCCTTGGCGCGCGGGCTGGTTTTGGAGGTGCAACCTGCTCACGGCTGACTTCATCGCCGGCTGGGATTTGGGCGCCCAGCATTTCAGCAAGTAAATCGGGGGTTTCTTTTCTTGGCGTCATCCGGCTATTATCCTTTCTGTTATTTTTTTATAATCCTCTGCTCCAGCAGACCTGGGTGAATACTCAAATATCGTCAGACCATACCCTGGTGCTTCTGAAAGCCGCACATTGTAACGAACAGGCTGGCAAACAATCTCTCCAAAATGCTTCTTCAATTGAATATTAATTTCCTCAGATTTTTTTACCCTGCGGTCATAAAATGTGGGCAGGATATATTTGATTTTCAAATCGTTATTGTATTTTTGGATCGCGTCTGACACTCTCAGAAAATTCCATCAAACCCTGGAGAGTCAGCACTTCCAAAGAGACTGGAGCCAGGATTTCCTGGACATAAAAAAGAACATTTATTGTTACCGCATCCCAGCCCGGACCGGTATCAACCAGCACAAAATCAAAACGATCGTTCAGCGGTTCCAGGGCTTCAGAGAGGGTGGTTTCACCGCCGTAATCCTTTCTGGTGATCAGCCTTTTGATACCTGACATAGAGCGTCCCCCGGCCAGCACCCACAGGTTCTGCCGGCAGGAGTGGAGAGCTTCTTCTAATTCCTTATTCCCCAGGATATAATCTGCCAATCCAGTTTCCGGATTCTGGCCCAGCGCACGCGCAACCTGCCCCTGCGTATCAGCATCAATAAGCAGGACCGTTTTTCCGGAACGGGCGATTCCGGCAGCCAGATTCACCGCAGTAGTCGTTTTTCCAACCCCGCCTTTTGATAATGCAATCGCGATTCTTCGCATTCTGTCCCTCCAGACAATTCACCGGATTTAGAATTTATTTTAACTTATAAACCAGATATCCAATCCATAACAAATCAGTTTTTTTGATTAAAAATAAAAGCCCCGGTTTCGAATGCCGGGGCTTGTTCGATTTTAATATTAGGATTATTTAGAGAGAGACGACATTGCTGGCTTGCAGCCCTTTAGGGCCTTCTTCGATAGAAAATTCTACCTGCTGACCCTCTTCAAGCGTTTTGAATCCCTCGTTCTGGATGGCGGAATAATGTACAAATACATCGTCTCCTTCTTCCTGCGCCAGGAACCCATAGCCTTTAGCATTATTAAACCATTTTACTGTGCCGATAATTCTTTCCGACATTACTGCTGCTCCTTCAAATTTTTGATATTTATTATGGCTGCCTCAATATTCGATAAACCCGGACATAATACAAAAAGACCCAGGGAACCGCTGTCTGAGTCTTCGTCTATTTCCTTGTAACGAAATCTTGTAGCACCCTTAGCATATCGATTCTAACAGGATGGAAAAGTCCCGTCAAGCTGATTTTTAATGCTGATGACAAACTCAGAGAGTAAATTCATGCTTTTGGCTGCCAGGATCCAAAGGTTTTCACCCCCGCAAACAATAGCAGGTGAAAACCAGGGTAAAAATTACCCGCCGTTTTAAGAATTCTGCAGTATTATTTCGGCTATTTGGTCAGCTATTTCAGCCGGCGATCCTTCAAGGAACTGCTTTTTTCGGTTCCGAACCGGCGCCTGGCTCAATCCGGAGACCACTGTTGGTGATCCCTTTACGCCGGTAAGATCTGGATCAGCATCAATCTGCTCGGCGCCCCAGATTGTGACGCGCTCCCGGTCGAATGCCCATTCTTTACGTTCATAGTCCATGAAACGGGGTTCGTTACAGGCAGTCTTTACCGATACCACACAAGGCAGGGGGACCTCCAATATTTGATATCCGCCCCCAATTTCGCGCCTGCCGCACGCCAGCCCACTTTCAATATCAAGCGCTATTTCAGTGGTTAATGTCAAACCCGCGAAATTCAACCACTCAGACAACCCGGATGGCACCTGCCCGGTAGCTCCGTCCGATGATTCTTCACCGCAAAAAACCAGGTCTACATCCCCCAGTTTCCTGATCCCTTTTGACAGGGTATAAGTTGTCGCAAGCGTATCCGCGCCGGCCAGCGTAAAGTCACTCAAGAGATAAATGTGGTCAGCCCCCATCGCTACACCAGCCTGTAAGAACGGTACAAATGCGGGCGGTCCCATCGATATAATATATACCTGGCCGCCATAACGGTCTTTCGCACTTAACGCCATCTCAAGAGCATTCATATCCGGCGGGTTTATCTCCGAACGTACTCCTTCCCGGATAAGCATCATGGTATCAGGGTCAACCCGGATCTCCTCCGACTTTGGGACAACTTTGACACAAACCACACTTATCAACTCAAATTTCCTCCACCAGTTGTGACTGCAGCGACTCCTTTAGCAGGGGGAGAATCGTGCGCACATCCCCGACAACGCAGTAATCCGCGTGCTCAAATATGGGGGCACCAGAATCTGAATTGATCGCGATAACAACCTCTGCCTTCTCGACGCCAACGATAAAATGAAACGCTCCGCTGATCCCACAGCAAATCGCAATTTTCGGGCTGCATACCACACCGGTCTGTCCGATCTGTCTTTCACGTTCGATATAACCATCATCGACCGGCGGCCTGGTCCCACCAACTTCTCCTTCAAGTATGTCCGCCAGTTCTCGTAGAAGTCTCGAAATCGCCCTCGATACCGCGGCCGCCTGCAATAATGAGGGATGCTTGTGTGAGATCCACTCCTTCAGCGGATACTTTTTCGATTATCCGGGTCTGGATGTCAGCTTCTTTCAATAAAACCGGGAACTCAATTAATTTGCCGGCGCGGTTCCAATCCGGTGGAAACTTTGAAAAAACTCCTGGCCTGACTGTCGCCATTTGGGGCCTGTTCAGTCCCATTTCGATCAATGCAAGTACTCCGCCGCCAAAACCAGAGACGTCACACACCAGTTCACCACTCTCGGGACGGATCCTCAGACCAGTGCAATCCGCGTTCAAACCTGTTCGCAGCCGCACCGCCAGACGCCCTGCCAGATCTCTTCCGTCAGGAGTAGCGCCAAAAAGAAGGACACCCGGCATTCCCTTCAGGATCATTTCAAACATGACCCTGGAATATGCGTCGATAGTAAAATCAGCGAGCAAAACATGTTCAGCTGACCAGATTTCGTCAGCCCCGTGTGCTATCGCTGCGCGGCACAGCTCACTATTCTGACTTCCCAGCAGTATCCCCCCCAATATCCAACCAGCCTGGTCTGCCAGCTGGCGCCCTTTCGCCAGCAATTCAAGCGAAATCCCGGCCAATCCATCCCGGTCCCGCTCTAAATACACCCAGATAGATTGGGCAGCGCTGTCAGCATTGTATAGCGATAAAGTCATCTTCCGTTATTTCAATGATCCGGTTAATTTATCCAGGTTTAGCAATCGCCACATCCAGCAGCTCAGCGACATCAAGCACAAACATATTTTCCTTCCCCAGGGCGCGCATGCTGTCCTCCAGGCAAACCAGGCAAAATGGACAGGCGGTCGCCAGAATCGAGGCGCCGGTTTCAAGCGCCTGCATTACCCTGATATCAGAAAACCGCTCACCGGGGGGCGTCTCCAACCACATCCTGCCGCCTCCGCCGCCACAACACAAACCGTCCTGCATGTGGTTTTCCATCTCTAAGAACTTTATGCCCGGTATGCCTGATAACAGCGTACGCGGTGCCCGGTACTCATTATTTTTCCTGCCCAGATAACATGGGTCCTGGAAAGTAACCAAAATTTCTTCAGGAGTGACCCAACTGTAATGATTTTCAAGAGCCCGGGCTATCCACCCAGAGGAAAATTCTACCTTTCCGCCCTCCAACAGATCTGCCAGGATCTGGGAATAATGAACGACTTCAAATTGTTCCTCTTCCAGAACTTTGTTGTAGTGGTTTTTAAAAACATCATAACAATGAGGGGAAAGTGTAATGACTTTTTCTACACCTGCGTCTTTAAAAACCCGGATGGTCGATCGGGCGGTTTCGTAGAAATAAGGGGCATGACCAACGCTCTTTACGGGCTCTCCACAACAGGGTTCAGTAGCCCCGAGACAACCGAATCTTACTCCAGCCGCAGTAAGAACCCTCACCAGAGACTGAGCGACTTTCTGCAGGCGGTTGTCGAATGAAGATGTGCAGCCGATATAGAGCAGGAATTCATGTTTACTGGGGTCATACACAGGTACATTCGAATTTCCAGCCCAGGCAAATCTCTCAGATGGGGGCTGTGACCAGGGGTTGTCGTTCCAGTAAATTGACCAGAGCATGCCTGGCAACCCGGATTCTACCTCCCGTTTTTCCCAGCTTATGGATCGTAACGCCTGAAATACATCCCCGATCTGGACACCTCTGGGGCAATACAGCTGGCACTGGTCACAATTTGTGCACAACCAGATATCTTTTTCCCAGTCTTCGATACCCAATTGTGCTCCCCTCAAAATAGAACGGACCTTCAGCGCGCCCTCCTTTACGATCCCCCACGGACACACAGCAGTACATTCGCCGCACTGGAAGCAAAGGTTTACAGATCCTGATGTGCGTTCATCAACCTTCTCCCACAGGTCTTCATTCAGAAGGTATGTATCGCAGGCATTTTGATCGAACAATTTTAGATTTTTTGCCATCCGAAATTAACTATGGTTCCAATCCCAATCATCAAACACACTCAACGGCTTCCTGTGATTTTGAATACTTCGCCACCACAGAATCCATTTCGTACATCTTTTCAGCAAACTCCTTCCCTTCGGCAGCCGATATCCAGCTCAACTGCAGTCTTTCCGGGTCTATTCCATTCCGGGAGAATTTACGCTGCCAGTGCTGGAACCGCTTCCAGGTCAAACGGTTGGCATAGTTGTAATGACAATCCGATCCGGTCTCAGTCAGGCGGCAGCCAGTGATCAATACAGCCCCGGCTCCTTTTTCAAAAGCATGGGATACAAAATCTTCTTCTATCCGGGCTGAGCACATTGTGCGGATCAGCCGGGCTGATTCTGGATACTGGCGTTTTTCGATACCAGCCAAATCAGCGCCTGCATATGAACACCAGTTGCAGGTGAAAACCAGGCATTTAGCATGGGGGCGCTCTGCCAATGCAGCCTCGACCTGGGCGATAATCTGATCTTTTGTAAAATAAGGCATATCGATAGCATTGAAATTACACTCGGCGGCACAGGTCCCGCAACCCATGCAGGCAGCTTCCAAAATATTGACTGACCCATCTTTCCCGGGTTTTCCTATCTGCTCGATCGCACTGAACGGGCAGACCTTCACACAGCGCATACAGCCTATGCATAAATCTGGAATTAACCGGGCGGTCAACGGTTCTTTTTCAATCACTCCCCGCGACAGGAGCGCACCTGCTTTACCTGCAGATGCAAGAGCGCCAGCCATGGATTCGCGCACATCTTTTGGGCCCTGGGATGAACCAGCCAGAAAAATCCCCTGGACAGCAGTTTCCACCGGGCCTAACTTTGGATGCAGTTCCATCAAAAACCCGTCCTCGCTGCGGGCAAGCTTTAATTGTTCAGACAGGCCATCGCCCGAAGGTTTCAAACCAACCACCAGCACCACAAGATCAGCAGGAATGATAATGTCGGCGCCTAGCAAATAATCGTAAAATCTAATACCCCCATTAACAAAGGAGACCGCCTCTTGAGGAGGTTTATCAGGATTATATTTAAAAAACTGCACACCCGCCCCCATAGCCCTTTCATACAATTCCTCAGCCTGGCGGCTGTAAGTGCGAATTTCTTTATACAGTACCCGCACTTTTTTGCCCATAAGCCTCAAGCGCAGCGCCTGCCCAATCATTGAAGCGCAGCAATAACGCGAACAACCCATCTTCCCCTGGCGGGAGCCAACACAGGCAATAAATGTTATCCTCTCAGCTACCGGAGGGTTTTTTCGAAGCATACGTTCAAGATCAAGGCCTGTAATCACCTCCGGAAATCCAGGCGAATCCCATACTGCCTGCTCCGAATGCATAACGGTTTCAGGAACAGTAAATTTTCCGGATTGAGTGAGTTGATTTCCACTGTGATAGCCGAATTCATGAGGCTGGTGAATTGAAGATCCAGTTGCGATGACCACAGCCCCGACGACCAGTTGCCTGCCATTACTGAGATGAGCATAAAAGTTGCCCACAACCCCGCCAATCTGCTCCACTTCAGTTCCCATATATATATGAACGCGGTTGTCCAGTAGTTCCTGTGATTTCAGCCTGACCAATTTAACCGGGTCTATTTCCGACGGGTATAAACGCTCCAGACGGTTTAACATTCCTCCCATTCGCCAGTCTCGCTCCACCAGGTGGGTATCCAGTCCCATCCGGCTGAGGGATGCGGCTGCCGTCATCCCGGCAATTCCGCCCCCGATCACCAGAACGCTCTGATTCAGTGGAAGCTTGTTTATTTCAAGGGGAACTAACCGGCGCGCTTTCTCAACCGCCATCGAAACCATGTCCTTAGCCTTCAATGTCGCCGCAGCAGGATTGGCTTTATGGACCCAGGAATTCATATTGCGAATATTGGTCATTTCAAGCAAAAATGGATTTAAGCCGGATCGCTGCAGCACCTCCCTGAAAATCGATTTGTGGGTTTTGGGTGAACAGGCAGCAACCACCACCCGATTGAGATTGTATTCCTTGATCGCAGATTCAATTTCTCCCTGAGTATTGCCCGCACAAGAGAACATCTGATCGCCGGCATATTCAACCCCAGGAAGAGCGCGCGCATATTCAACCACCTGGTTAACATCCACAACACCGGCGATATTGCTTCCACAATGGCAGACAAAAACGCCAATTCGGGGAATCTCGATATCAGCTACCGGGGCTACTTCAAGCGGTTCAGGCCAGCTTCTCTGTTTCAGGTGACCCAGGGCGAGGGCGGATGCCGCGCTTCCCTCGGATACGCTGTCAGGGATGTCCTTTGGACCGGAAACACACCCGGCTGCATAGATCCCCGGCCTGCTTGTGCCGATCAACCCACTCCTGACTTCATCAGCCTTTATGAAGCCATCCGTATCAATTTCAATCCCCAACACACCTGCAAGCTCAACAAGACCGGACGGTGGAGTGACCGCATTCGCTAGAACCACCATATCAAAAACACCCTCACAGCGCTTGGATTCGATTGTGTTTTCATAGACTACACGCACAGAACCATTTTCCCCAGGAGCAATTCTTGATGGCCGCCCGTGGATATAATGGGCGCCTTCCATGCGGGTCCTTTCCCAGAAACGATCAAAACCTTTGCCAAACGCACGCACGTCCATATAGAGAACGGTCACATCTTTTACGCCATGGTCAATTGCCTGGTATGCGTGCTTGATCGAATACATACAGCAGAACCTGGAACAGTATCTGTAATACCTGCGGTCGCGCGACCCTACACAGAGCACAAAAAGGATCTTATCAGGATGGCGTCCATCTGAGGGGCATATAATCTCGCCGCCTGTCGGACCAGCCGAGTTGACCAGCCTTTCGAATTCCATGGCGGTCAGGATATCGGGATGATCTCCATATCCGTATTCTTTCATGACGACCGGATTTAACATGCTGTAACCAGCCGCAAGAATTATCGCTCCCACATTGCGGGATAATTCTTTTTTGGGCGGCATCAAGAAATCAATCGCCCCCGGAGGGCAAACCTGGACGCAGTGATTACAGGGTAAATAGTTAGGCGGCTGGTTCAGGCAGTTGTTTATGTTGAGCAAATAGGTCCCGGGTGTAGATTGGGGAATTGGGGTATATATTGCTTTGCGGACCGCCATCCCAGAATCATATTCATTGGGCAGGGAGACCGGACATACAGTAGTACACTCTCCGCAACGGGTGCAATTATCCGTAACGTAGCGGGCATTTTGCACAATGTCCACGCTAAAATTTCCCGGTTCCCCATCAACCCGGACAATTTCAGAGAGAGAAAGGATCTCAATGTTCGGATGCAGTTCCACCTGGGACATCTTTGGCGCTTCAATACAAATCGAACAATCAAGTGTAGGAAAATTCTTATCCAAAACCGCCATCGCCCCACCTATAGTCGCCTCCCTTTCAACCAAAGTCACCCTGGCGCCTGCATCAGCCAGGTCCAATGAAGCCTGGACCCCAGCAATTCCACCTCCGATTACCAGGACAGTGTCAGACATTTTTATATCTCATTTGAGGGTAATGAACTTCGTTCAAATTCCAGGGCTGCCTTTTCGGCGTTTGTTCTGGTGCTTTCCTTGAAGTATAAAAAGCCGCGGTTGAAGGCCTCCAGATTTAACGGCAGCGTTTTAGGTTTTACGGTCGATTTCAATCGAATTCTGAATTGCTTCTCTGTTCACCACATCCGCGACAGCAGTAAAGAAACCCAGCATCACAACGTTTGCTACTATCCGTTTTCCCAATTCTTCAGCGATCTGAGTTGCTGGAATTACAGCAGGCGAATCTTCCACAAATGGATCAACCAGGTCACGGTCAATTATAATGAGAGCACCCTCTTTCGCTTTTGGGCGGAACTTCAGGTAACCTTCCTGGGACAATGCAACCAGAATATCCGGTTGCTGTACAAATGGGTAATCTACGGTTAGATCGGAAATAATTACATTCGCGCTGGACGCCCCACCGCGCGCCTCCGGTCCGTATGCCTGAGTCATAACAGCCTCTTTACCGGCGTATAATGCGGCTGCTTTCCCCAGGATATAACCAGCCAGGACAATCCCCTGGCCCCCGAACCCAGAAATACAAATCTCAGTGCGCATTTAATTTATACTCACGACTCTTTCCTGGCCCGGTTTCAGTTCCCGAGCATGACCGGTTTATACTCTTCACGGTCTCTATCAATAAACCTCCCGACATAGATTGGCCGGTCCTCGCGTAGATCTATATCAAGTTCATCGGGGCTGACTTCGTCCTGGCGAAATATTAGACACCTGTCTTTATAAAGCTCCATCTCTTCCAAACCATTTTCTATACTGTTGGACCTACCAAATCCAACCGGACAGGGAGCTAGAATCTCGATGAAGGTAAATCCTTTTTTGTTGAATGCATACAGCACATCATCTTTAATCTGGCGTACATGCAGGTTGGACCAGCGCGAAACAAAATTTGCGCCAGAGGCAGCCAGCAGGAAAGGCAGGTTAAACGGCAGTTCCGGGTTCCCGTATGGAGCTGTTGAAGCACGCGCCCCGTGGGGTGTGGTAGGTCCTGACTGCCCACCCGTCATTCCATAATTAAAATTATTGACACAAATCACGTTAATGTTGATATTCCGGCGGGCAGCATGGATAAGATGGTTTCCGCCAATCGCAACCAGATCACCATCCCCACTGAAAACCGTCACCAGGAGTTCGGGGTTGGCGAGCTTTAACCCGGTAGCGAAGGGAATTGCCCGCCCGTGGGTGGTGTGATATGAATCGATATTCATATAGCCTGCGACGCGTCCGCTGCAGCCTATTCCCGAGACTACTACATGATTATTCAGCTTTATGCCTGATTCGAGGATCGCCTGCCCGTAAATGCGCATTACAATCCCGATACCACATCCCGGGCACCAGATATGCGGCATCCGGTCTGCCCGGATGATCTCGTCCAGTGGATGGGCATCGACCATAACTGCAGGCTTCATTGATTATTCTCCATAATGGCGGCAAGTATCCTTTCGGGGGTTATCATTGCACCGCCGGCATGGTGGACAACCCCAACCGGGGCTCCAGTAATACGCTCGACTTCAAGGCTTACCTGTCCGAGATTCAGCTCTGCCACAATAAATGATTTCAACATTACCGATAAGGGATAAAATCCGCGTTTCTGGAAACGGCCATATTGAAATTAACCTGAGTAATCCAGCCTTTACCCCAAGATCCCTGGCGGTCTGGACAGCGCTGCGGGCGGAGCGGGCAGTGCAGCCGTAGGCGATAACCACAATCCGGGCATCATCCAGAAAGTAACCCTCAGTCCGGATAATGTCAGGGGAATTAACTTTAACCTTATTTACCAACCTGGTCACAAGTTCATGGTGCGTCTCAGCCGACATATCAGGATAACCACGCTCATCATGGGTCAACCCGGTATAGTGGATCCGGTAACCTTCCCCGGCATGGGCAATCGGCGGAACAAGATCTTTATCCTCAACCTTAAAAGGATCAAATTTCCCATCAGGGGACGACTTGGGTTTTTTTCTGCTCCAGATTTCGAGTTCACCTTCGGGAGGAATAATAACTCTTTCCACCATGTGCCCGACCACTTCATCCGCCAGCAGGCATACCGGCACCCGGAACCGGTCAGCCACATTAAAAGCCAGGATGGTTAAGTCAAACATTTCCTGTGGAGACCAGGGGGCATAGGCTGGAACCTGATAATCGCCATGAGACCCCCATCTGACCTGCATCACATCAGATTGACCCGGCATTGTCGGCAGGCCGGTTGATGGGGACCCGCGCTGGACGTCAACCAGCACACAGGGCAGTTCAAGCATTACGCCCAAACCCAGATTTTCCAGCATCAGACTCAATCCAGGGCCTGAAGTTGCGGTCATCGACCGTGCGCCGGCAGCAGATGCGCCCAGTACCGCGGCCATACTCGCTAACTCGTCTTCCATTTGAAGGAAAACACCGTTAACTTCAGGCATCCGGCGGGCCAGCCGCTCAGCGATCTCTGTTGAAGGGGTAATAGGATAGCCTCCGAAGAAGCGGCATCCCGCGGCAAGGGCGCCTTCAGCGCAGGCATGGTCGCCATTCATAAAATAATGCCCCTCCAGGACTCTATCAGGGCTCATCCTGCACCTGCGCTCAAGGGGAGTGTGAAAATTGCAAATTCAGGGCAAATCAATGTGCAAAATTCGCAATTTACACATTCGTGTTCCCCCCCATTTACCACCTCCGGATAGTGATATCCCTTCTGATTGGTGTTCCCGGATTCCCGCAAAACCCCCAGGGGGCAAAACTCGATACACAAGCGACAGCCCTTACAGCGGGCAGGGATGAGATAAACCTGGCCGCGCGGCGAGCTGACAGAATCAGCATCAAGCGGCTGGCGAACAAATACTCTCATCCTGAAATCCGGTGATACTCATTAATAAAAACCGCCCTTACACAAATTGGTGGAAATGCTTTTGTGTCTGCGGGCGGTCGAAGTCGCTTCCCAACGAGCGAGTATGCTCATTTTGTGGCTTTTTTGCACTCAGATCTATTGTTCAAAATTTCCCGATTGGTTAAATTATATATGGACGAACAACCAGTGTCAATCTAAGGTGGTTATTACTGACATTTATAAGTAAAATAAGCTGACTTTAGTCACCCAATGTTGAAATAACCGGAAACAGTGGAGTTCCCTTTATGTACGCATATGCAATCACTCGCAAGCCCGGAAGAAACTTTCACAGGGGAATAACAACCGCTAACCTAGGGGAACCGGACTTTGATTTGATGGTACGGCAGCATGAAATATATACGGAAACCTTAAAAACACTCGGGCTGGAAATGATCCTGCTGGATCCGCTGGACGACTGCCCGGATGGAT
Source organism: uncultured Chloroflexia bacterium (assembly GCA_963793095.1). Lineage (GTDB taxonomy): Bacteria > Chloroflexota > Anaerolineae > Anaerolineales > UBA4823 > CAVWDI01. Next base: position 796,463 of record CAWBYY010000002.1, on the reverse strand, counting down.
ACTTCGTTGAGGACACCGCAGTGGTCACTCCCGATATCGCGATCATAACTAACCCGGGCGCGCCTTCCAGGAAGAGTGAAATCCAATCAATTAAGAATACGCTCTCAGAATTCCTGGAAATCAGACAGATCACAGCGCCAGGTACGCTTGACGGTGGAGATGTACTGCAAGTTGAGAAGCATTACTTTATCGGCATCTCCAACCGCACGAACCGGGGCGGAGCCGACCAGCTTGGGTCTATTCTGGAAAAACACGGCTACGGATGGTCCTCGGTTGAAGTGAAAGGAGGACTGCACCTGAAATCTTTTGTAAATTATATCGGTGATAATACCCTGGTCACCACTAACGGGTATGAAGGTCTGGAAGATTTCATGCCGTACAAAAAAATAGCCCTTGATCCAGATGAAGCGCCAGCAGCAAATTCACTCTGGATCAACTGCCACCTGCTGGTGCCATACGGTTTTTCAACGGCTGCAGAAAAATTGAATGCGGCCGGAATTCCTATCATCCAAATCGATGTCAGTGAAGCGCAGAAGATGGACGGTGGTTTGACATGCATGTCATTGAGATTCTAAGCAAGCAGGTAACCCGCAATAAATCCCCTTGCATATCACCTGACAATCAGGTTTAATATCCCATATTTCAAGCCCCAGCCTGAAGAATAATTTATAAAAATTATGCAGAAATCCCTTTCATCGAAAACCGTACCACTCCTGCTGGCAGGCATCTGTTTGCTGGCATTTGGTCTGCTGATCCCCACGCTTGGATACTACCAGGATGACTGGCACCCGGTATATTATGGATTCCGGCGGGGCCTGGACAGTCTGTGGGAGTTATTCGTATTTGACAATCGCCCCTTCGCTTCGATAATATTCGCTCTGGGCTTTAAACTGTGGGGGTTTCAGCCATTAATGTGGCACATCTTTTCGTTTACACTTCGAACGCTGACGGTGATATTTGTCTGGCTGGTGTTCAAAGAAATCTGGCCGAATAGAAAAAGAGAGGCAGCCTGGACAGCAATCCTTTTTGCGGTTTACCCGCTCTTCAAACTACAGCCGCTTGCCTTAATTTATTCCATTCACTGGACCGGTTACTTATTCTATTCAATTTCAATCTGGTTAATGCTGCTTGCAGTAAGAAAGAAGAGTCATTTTATCATTTTCACCTGTCTCTCATTGGTGACATCCGCCCTGCATCTGGTTATCATTGAATACTTCGTTGGATTGGAATTAATCCGGCCGGTTCTACTGTGGATAATATTTTCTGAAAGCGAGAAAAATTGGGAAGAAAATTTGAAACGGGTTGTTAAGCGCTGGCTCCCGTATCTGGTCCTGATTGTTTTATACGTAATCTTCCGGTTGTACTTAATCCCCCGCCCGCCATCCGGCGCTGAGCGAAATGCTCTCTGGTTGTTGTACCGTTTCCTTGAAGCGCCAGTAAACACGGCAGGATACACGCTTGAGTCGGTTTTAATGGACCTGGTCGCGATAATCGGGGCTCCAGTGCGGGAACTGCTTAATCCGGAACTTTTCCGATTCACACAGCCTGCAACCTTATTCGCGGTTTTGCTTGCGATCGGCGCATCAGCAGGACTTTATTTCTATTTCACAAGGATGAGTCCTGACAGTGAAGAGGAGCCAGCACCGCCGAACCACAAAAGGTGGCAGAAACAAGCATTTGTGCTTGGTTTTATCCTGGTATTGCTTGGTCCAATCCCCGGATGGATAACAGATCAATTTATTTCCCTGAAAAATCCATTGTGGAGCGACAGGTTCGGAATGGCAAGCATGATTGGGGCCAGCCTGCTGACGATCGCCCTGGTTGAAATGATCATATCCAACCGTAAAACGCAGACAATTCTGCTCTGCGCTATCAGCGGGCTTTCGATTGTATGGCATTTTTCAAACACCAACCAATTCCGGTGGGCCTGGAATGACCAGCGGAATTTTTACACCCAGCTGCGCTGGCGAGCCCCTTACATCGAACCGGGGACCACAATTCTTTCTGACAACGAATTGTTTGAATTTATGGGTGAATATCCGACCCAGTTTGCGCTCAATACACTCTATCCGAAAGGCATCGATGGGCGGGATTTGAATTACTGGTTTTACAGTCTGTACCGAAACTTCAACGAAAACCGTTCGGATCTGATAGATGGGATAGTGTTGAGAGATTCACAGTACTCATCCCGGTTTCTGGGAGACAGCCTAGACAGCCTGGTCATTTACTACAAACCTGACAGCGGCCACTGCCTGTGGGTAATCCGTCCAGAAGAGGCTGAATTTGAAAATCTGCCGGAGATCACACGTGAGATCGGGACTATATCTAACATCGACCGGGTAAAAACAGCCTCGCCTCTGGAAGGCCCGAAACCAGTCGAAATATTTGGATCCGAACAGACGGATACATGGTGCTATTACTACCAGAAAGCTGACCTTGCCCGCCAGGTTGGAGATTGGGAAAAGATAGCTGAATTATGGGGGTTGACTGTCGAAAAGAGCATTAAACCCGGAGATGGTTTTGAGCTGCTGCCTTTTATTGAGGGGCTCGGCAGGAGCGGCGATTGGGAACAGGCTGAGAAGTTATCCAAACTTGCCCACACCAAAACTCGCAGGATGAACCCTTTATTATGCTCGACCTGGGAGCGCATCCAGGAAGGTTCTGAATCATCCCCAGAGCATGAACAGGTGTTGGGACGTATTAATGATAAATTCAAGTGCAAGTAGTATCCCTGTGAATTTTAACCCCTCGACCCTTACAGATAATGGATGTTTGGAAAGGATATCTGCAGTGATTTCCCCTGATATTCCTTAGCAGATTCTGCCAACCGGGTATACTTGAATAATGCCGCATACTAAAATTTCACGAGACAATCTGATCAATCTGGTCATTCCAATTCTGGTCGCGCTTGGTGTTCCTGGGATTTGTATTTTTATACTTCCCATTCCGGGAGAAACTACAATTTGATGTAGATGAGGGTTTTAACCTTATCCGGAGCACTCTCGTCTCAGAGGGATACCCCCTTTATGAGCAGGTATCGAGCGACCAGCCACCTCTTTTCAACTATCTGCTGGCTGGGGTCATCCGAACAACAGGCATCAGTGTAACGCCTGGTAGAATTCTGGTACTGCTTTTTTCGACATTGATGGTTTGGGCTTTGGCTCAAGTAATCCAGCTTACCTGGGGCAGCGCCCACACCATCCTTTTTCTTCCGCTGTTGCTTTTAACCCCTTTTTACATGCAGTTGAGCGTTTCGATAATGATCGGGCTGCCTGCCATGGCGATGGCTTCAATATCACTGCTGTTTTTAATCCTCTGGCATATTACCAGGCGGGATTTCTGGCTGGTTCTATCCGGATTATCGCTGGGATTGTCGGTACTTATTAAATTATTCACCGGATTTCTGGCACCTGTTTTTTTCATCGGAATGACAATAGACCAGGTTCACAGGTATAAAAACCAGGGCTTTTCAATTTCCTGGTTCAAACCCGCAATCATCTGGGGTTTAAGTTCTGGTGGTCTGGTAATCTCACTCTCAATGATCCTGGTTGGACCCGGCAACTTAATAGATATTATCCAGCCTCATCTGACAGCAAGTTCAGTTGAATCCTTCAGGATCATCCGAAACACAATCAATTACCACCTGGGCGGGTTTTTGCCATTTGCGATTTTGGGAGTATTGGGGGTACTTTTCACAATAATCAACAAACGCTGGCTGACTCTTTACCCGTCATTCTGGGCGCTTACAGCCTATCTGCTGCTTAACTCATATTCACCGGTCTGGTATCACCAGCAGCTGCTGGTCACGGTACCGGTTGTGATGTTAGGGTCTGTTGCTGCAGGTGAAGGGGTTATGTGGCTGGTTACACTCCCCAGGGAGAAAGGTTTCCAGGGATTTCACACCGCTTTAAGTGTTCTTGCCCTGGTTGCTTTCCTGTTTGTTACCTTTAACGCCTACCCAGATTTTAAGAAAGAAATTTACAAAACACCCCGCTTGAGCGGCTTTGAGGTAAAAGCTCCCCAGCACAAATTAAACGTTTACCTTATCATGCGCGAATACGCTTCCCGGACAAACTGGGTTGTGACGGATATGCCCTTATACGCCTTTTTAATTCGCAAACCCGTTCCACCCAACCTGGCGACCTTTTCCGAAAAGCGCCTGAATACAGGCAGTCTTACCGAAGAGGAGATCCTCGAAACTGTCAAGGAGTACGAACCGGAGCAGGTTCTGCTGGTGTTTTTTGAGCTCGATAAACTGGAAGAATACCTGAATCAAAATTACCATCTTGTACATAAAAACCGGGGGTACAGGCTTTATATTCGCAACGACCTCGAATAAGAATATCTTTCTCTTCAGCGGGTTTCAGTAACTTTGGTGAGCGCCCTGGGGTGATCAGGATCATAATTGCGCAATGCTGCCAGATGCATTGCAAACAACTGGCCAGGGATAATCGAGGTTACCGGCGATAGCCATTCAGGGACTTTCACCGGTAATCTCAGCCTGACCTGGGCTGCCTCAAGTATCGCCTGGTCATCACTTATCACAATAATCTCCGCTTTACGCGGACTGAGTTTGGTCACGAACCCCTTTAATTCAGATATCATCTCCCCGCTGGGGGCGATCACCATTACCGGAAAGCCATGTTCAATAACAGCCAACGGACCGTGCAGAAAATCAGCGCTGCTGTAAGGTTCCACAACGGTGTAGGTCAGTTCTTTCAGTTTTAATGCCAGCTCAAAAGCGGTCGCATAGTTATAACCGCGCCCAATAACAACACACTCGCGGCATATAGCGGTAGCGCTGGACAGCGCTGGAGACTGTTGAGTCCATCGCCAGCGTCTCCTCCACAATCCGGGGAATCCGCTTGATTTCCGCCAGCATCGCTTCATTTTCCGCAATAAGTGCGCTTAAAAGAACGATACATACCAGCTCGCTGGTGTAAGTTTTTGTTGCCGCGACTGACGTTTCTGAGCCTGCCTGGAGATTAATAACAAAATCAGCGAAACTGGCAAGATCAGAGCCAGTTTCATTTGTTAATACAGCAGTTAAAGCGCCCTGCCGGCGAGCCTCCTCCAGAACCGCGACAATATCAGGGCTTTTGCCGCTCTGACTTATGCCCAGAACCAGAGTGTTGCCAAATTCTGGCGGGCGTTTATATACAGTGAACAGGCTGGGTGTGGCTAATCCCACAATCATGCGGTTATTAGCGCCCAGAAGATATTTTGCATATCGTCCGGCGTTGTCGCTGGTTCCTCGCGCCGCGATAACCACCACTCCGATCGAGCGTCTTCTTATCTCTCTGGCTAACCTGGCAATCGGTTCTCTTTCAATCTCAATTACCCGTTCAAGCACCCGGGGCTGGTCAAATATCTCACGGTATAAAAAAGTATCTTCTATCATCTGATTCCTTCTCATAGGCCACGCAAAACTTCCCAACCACCTCCGGGATTATACCCCTGACTGGCAAAATATACCCATCCACCAAAAATTCAAATATCCAACCGCCAACAGTTGGGCTCTTTGCAGCACACTCCCCCACCCATGGGACACCTGTTTCGCTAACCCGCTTCTGACCCCTGCTCTCACCCATCGGGTAATTGCAGGCGCGGCAGGTATGCGTTATTCTGGGCTCATGGATAACCCTTTTGCACCGGCGCCCACACCCAAACAGGCAACTGAGCTCGAAATCGCGCCCCTGCGCCCTGGGAAACAGGAACTGCTGGTGATCGCCGGCCCGCATGCAGTGAGCCAGTACATGCTTTCGCTGGCTGCCCGGCTGGCCCAGCGCGGGCCGCTGCGCGTCCTTGACGGCGGCAATCGCTTCAATGCATATACTGTGGCGCGCGAGCTGCGCCGGGCCGGCACGCTCGACCAGACCCAAGCTCTGAGCCGCATCCGTGTGGCGCGCGCTTTTACCTGCCACCAGGTGCTCTCCCTGCTTGAGAACACACCTCGCCGCTCAACCCCAACGCTGGTCATCGACCTGCTGGATACGTTTTACGATGAGAGTGTAAACCTGGAAGAGCGCCGCCGGCTGGCGCACAAATGCGCCGGCCACCTGCGCAGCCTGAGCCAGTTTGCGACTGTCGCGGTCAGCGTCCGGCCGCCGCGCCCGCCCCGCACAGACCCGAGCGGTATCCTTGAGATCATCCAGGACGTGGCTGACCAGTTTGTCTTCCACCAGCCACAGGATTCAGGGCAAATGCCCCTGCTGGCTTAGGAGACGTATGGGACGCACACTGCCTTCAATAACCATGGCATTCCTGCAGGAGCAGGAATCTTTCAACCGCTTCCGCCGGGCCCTGCGGCGCAGCGACCAGCTGGTTCTGGACGACCTGTTCGCTTCGGCGCGCCAGCACCTTTCCGCCGCGGCGTACGCTGCCCACTCGCTGCCTTTCGAAAGTTTCCTGCTTGCCATGCTGATTGAGGAGCACAAGCAGGTGCTCCAGCTGCGCAGCATGCTTGAGGACATAATGGCTGAGCGCAGAAACACGGGCAGCTGACGGGAGATGGCTGACACGCCTGCTGCCGGTAACCACAAAACTGAACGCACCGGCTGGTTCCTGGACATTTACGCCCACCAGCACAACGGGATTGTGATCTGGTTCCTGGGGGAGGACGGGGTGCGCTACCGCCTGCGCCAGCGCTTCCCGGTGACCTTCTATGCGGATGGCCCAGCCCCGCGCCTGCGCCTGCTGTGGCGGCGCCTGCAAAACCTGCCCCACGAGTTGGAACTCGGGCGCGCCAGGCGGCGGGAGCTGTTTCACAGGGAGCCGTTAACCCTGCTCTCCATCCGGGTAAACCAGCCGGCAGAACAGCCGCGCCTGTTCCACAGGATTGCGCGAGACTTCCCGGACCTGACCTACTATGATTCCGACATCCAGCTTGCCCTGCGCCACGCGGCTGTATATAATACCTTCCCCCTGGCGCGCTGCCGGATTGTGGCTGATCAAAGGAACTGGATCCAGGAGATTGAAACGCTTGATTCCCCCTGGGAGCTGGATGCGCCTGCGCCGCCGCTGCGGATCCTGCGCATGAGGCCGGACAGCGACCCGGCCCGGTCGCAGCCCAGTTTTCTGCTGGCCAACTTCGAGCGTTACGATTACCGGCTCGCTCTGAAACCGGAGCGCCCAATGCTTATCAACCTGCGCGCCATTTTGCTGCACCACGATCCTGACCTTATCCTGACCTCCTGGGGCGATACCTGGCTTCTGCCGCACCTGCTTGATTGTTCGCGGCGAGGCGGAATTCCCCTGCCGCTTAACCGCGATCCGGGCTGCAGCGCAGCGCACCGTCCTGAGCGCACCTACTTTTCCTACGGCCAGGTGATCTACCGCGGCCAGCAGGTGCACCTGTTCGGCCGCTGGCACCTTGACGGCCGCAATGTAATGCTGTGGGACGACTACGAACTGGAGGGTTCCCTGGAGGTGGCGCGCGTCTCATCCCTGCCGCTGCAAACCGCGGCGCGGGTCTCCCCCGGAACAGCGATCTCATCGATGCAGATACTCACCGCGCTGCGCATGGGGGTGCTGGTACCCTGGCACAAGCAGCAGGCTGAGCGCCCGAAAACAGCCCTGGAGATGTTTGCCGCCGACCAGGGAGGGCTGGTCTACCAGCCCATCACCGGGCTGCATCATGATGTCGCCGGGATCGATTTTATCTCCATGTATCCCGGCATCATGGTCCATTTCAATATTTCCCCCGAGACAGCCGGGGCCCGAAAGCCGAACCCGGGAGAGCTTGAGCGGATCGAGACTCCCCACAGGGGGGACGAACCCGGTCTGGTGCCGCGCACGCTGGCCCCCCTGCTCGGGAAACGGCTGGCATTCAAGAACAGGCTGGCCTCCACGCCGCGCTGGAACCCGCGCTGCAAGTCATACGAGGCCCGCTCTTCCGCCCAGAAATGGCTGCTGGTGACCTGTTTTGGATATCTTGGGTATAAAAACGCCCGATTCGGGCGCATCGAAGCCCATGAAGCGGTCACCGCATACAGCCGGGAGGCATTGTTGAGAGCCAAAGAGGCAGCTGAGGAGCTTGGTTTCAGCGTGCTGCATATGTACGTAGACGGGATGTGGGTTAAAAAACCGGGAGCCCGGACCGTTGAAGACCTGCAGCCCCTGCTGGAGGCGATCGCGGAACGAACCGGGCTCCCGATAGCGCTGGACGGGATCTACCGTTGGGTGGCTTTCCTGCCTTCCCGCCTGGATGGGCGTGTCCCGGTCGCCAACCGCTACTTCGGGGTTTTCCAGGACGGTTCGATCAAGGTGCGCGGCATTGAAGCCCGCCGGCGCGACTCGCCCCCCTTTATCGTAAAAACGCAGTTGGAAATCCTGCGATTGCTTGCCTCAGCCGGGACCGCAGGAGAGGATGCCGGCCTGGAGCGTGTCTTCAGGCTGCTGCGCCGGAAACTGGGGCTTTTGCGCTCCGGGGGGGTGCCGGTCAGGGAGCTGATAGTCAGCCAGAAACTGAGCCGCGAGCTGGATGAGTACCGGGTACCCTCTCCACCAGCACGCGCCGCCGCCCAGCTGCAGGCAATCGGAAAAACACTGCGAGCCGGGCAAAAAGTACATTTTCTGTACACGCTCGGCGAGCCAGGAGTGTATGCCTGGGATCTGCCCGAGCCTCCGGACTCTTCCGCCCTGAATTTTGGCTACTACAGGGAACTGCTCCTGCGGGCGGCTGTCTCCGTCCTGGAGCCGTTCGGGATAGGCAGGACAAAACTGGAGGAACGGCTGTTTGGGCATACCCAGACCGTCGCTTCCAGCCTGTTCACTTCCGGGGGACCAGGCGTTTACGCCCGTGACTCATTCGCGTCCGGTGAAGAGGACGGCTCACTCTTTAAAAGGATAGGTTGTGAGGGAGAAACCAGCTCACCGGGGAATTATAAAAATGTTCAGCTGGCAGGAGATTGACGATCGGCTTAACTATGCCGTAGCTCTTTCAACTGCCTGAACAGTTTTTTTTCTTCTTCATTCAGATGCTGCGGAAGCTGGACTTCAACTTTTGCCAGTAAATTTCCGCGGTTCTGGGGGTTAGAAAGTTTTGGCATCCCGAGACTGCTTAACCTGAAAACCTTTCCGTTTGCTGTCCCAGGTGGGATAGTAAGTTTAACGGTCTTATCCAGCGAGCGCACCTCCACTTCACCACCCAGGAGCAACGTGTACAGGTCAACGGGGACGTTCACACGCAGGTTGTTGCCTTCGCGCTGGAAATTATTGTGGGGTAAAACTTCGACCCGCAAAAAGAGATCTCCAGCGCCTCCGCTGCCTGTGCCTTTTTCACCCTGGCCACGCAGTCTTATCCGGGATCCGGTTTTTACACCCGGGGGAATCTTGGCTTCAATCTTCCTGCCACCCTCCCATTGAAGGACGCGGGTCGACCCAGAAAAGGCTTCTTCAAGTGTTATCTGGATCTTATGTTCGCTGTCACGGCCACGGTTTGCCCCAGCGCTGAAATTACCCCGGAAAATATCATCATAACCGGAAGTTTGGGTGCCTTCCCTGCCAGTGCCAAAACCACGCGAGCCGCTGGAACGGGCCCGACCTATTCCGCCGAAAAGCATCTCAAAAAAGTCTGAGAAACCGCCAAATCCCCCGCCAAACATCTGCTCAAATTCCTCGGGAGATACGGTGTGGGTATAAGTTCGGCCCCCTGGCTGAGATGACCAAGCTGACCAATCAAAATCTTCTGGCCTGCCGCCAGCGCGGGTATACTGCTGCCACTGCGATCCAAACTGATCGTATTTCTGGCGCTTTTGTTCGTCCGACAAGACCTCGTAAGACTCGTTTATCTCTTTAAACGTTTCTTCCGCAGCCTTGTCTCCCGGGTTCACATCCGGGTGATATTTGCGAGCCAGTTTGCGGTAGGCCTTCTTAATCTCATCCGCACTCGCTTTTTTATCCACTCCCAGAATTTTGTAATAGTCTTTGTATTCCATAATCCAAGATTCGAATTTTTTGTTCTTTTTATCAGTCTCGACTTGTAAAAAACTGATTCAATAAAATATACCACCTGAAAGTTATATAATCATTAACATTCCCATCATCTATTCACTTTCTCTATGTCTGGTCAGAAACAGCTTTTTTATTAGTTGCCTGGAATTGTTTTCTCCGAAGCGCAACACCACCACTCCCAGTGATATCATCACACCTCCTGCGACCTGAATTGGAGAAAACCGTTCCCCTAGCAGGGTGTAAGCAAGCAGGGCAGTCAGAACAGGTTCCAGAGTCGCTATCAGGCTTGCCACACTTGCCTGAAGATATGTCAGACTGACTGTGTACAGGCCGTACCCACCCAACGTCGGTCCCACCGCCAGGAAAGTCAAAACCAGCCAGCCTGCCCACTCCCCATCAAGCCAGAAAAAATTGGCTGTTGAGATCCCTTCTGGCCAGGGAACCGGTAAAAGCACATAAAAAAACAGGAAAACTGCAGCAAAACCAAAGGAGTATAACATCGCTGTCCAGGGGTTAATTGAACGCCTCGAGGAAGATTTACCCATCAGGTTATATACTGCAAATAACAACCCTGATACCAGACCGGTGGTCAACCCTAATGGGTTGAGCCTCCATTCAGCAGGATTATATGCGCCTGCGATCAGGAAACATCCAAAAACACTCAAAAATATCGCCATAATTTTGACAGAATTGAGCTTTTCATAAAATATCCAGCGAGCCAGCAGTGCAGTAAAAGCCGGAGAACTGTAAGCCAGCACAGTCGATACTGCAGCCCCGTTCAATGCGACCGAGACTGTCCAGACCGCGTTGAATGTGGCCAGGACAAATCCATAAAGCACAAAAAATGGAAAATGTCCTTTCGAAATTCTTAATCGATCCCGGTTGAACAGGCTAAACACCAGAAACAGGGATAAGAAGACAATCGAATCGCGCCAGAATGCAAGCAGCAGCGGCGGCATCTGATAGGCTTGAATAAGATAGCGGATAATAATCGCCGTGGTTGACCACAAAGCGGTCGCTGTAAAGCAGATTAGATATCCCCGGGAAATATTATTGCGCCCCTGATTGCTCAACTCAGCATTCCTGCGCTTTACCTGTCTGTATTAAACATTTTCTGGTGGGTTTCCTACCAACGTCCAAATGGGACAATATTACCACCAAAAAATAATTGAAAGACAACCTCCCAATCTCAGGTTCTGAAACATACATTTTTCACTTGTATAAAGAAATAAAATGGATTAAGCTAATAGCCCAAGCTGGTGAACCGATCAGGAAATACTTACTACAAAGGAGACACGGATGACCATCGTACTTGATGGCTCAGGGTTGACAATAGAAAAATTTTTAAGGATAGCCAGAGAAGAGGAGCGGGTAGAGCTTCACCCCGCAGCGCTCGAGCGGATTATAACCTGCCGGCATATGCTTGAAGAAAAGATCACAGCGCATGAGGTCATGTACGGGGTTAATACCGGAATTGGAGAGTTTTCGGAGGTGGTTCTATCCGATGACCAGATCAAGGAATTCCAGAAGTATCTCGTATATAACCACGCCGCTGGAATAGGCGAACCTGCGCCGGTAGAATATGTCCGGGGAGCAATGGCGGGCCGGATTAATGTCCACGCCCACGGCAACTCCGGCTGCCGGCCAGATATCACCCTGACCCTGGTTGAAATGCTTAATAAAGGTGTAACGCCGGTCGTTTGCCAGAAAGGTTCGGTCGGCGCCAGCGGCGACCTGGCGCCCATGTCCCAGGTCGCGCTGTTGATGCTGGGAGAAGGAGAAGCATTCTACAAAGGAGAACGCCTTCCAGGCACCGAAGCGTTTCGAAGAGCCGGCATTACGATCCCAGGTCTGGAGGCGCGGGATGGCCTCTCAGTTATAAACGGGTCAAATTTATTGACCGCTATGAGCGCTCTCCAGCTTTATGACATGAACCGCTGGTTAAAACAGGCTGAAATTGCTTGTTCAATGACCCTCGAAGCACTGCTTGCGAATTTGAAGCCCTACGATGTAAGGCTGCATGAAAAACGAGGTTTCAACGGCGCGGTGCGAAGCGCAAAAGCGATCAACAAGTGCATCCAGGGCAGCGATCTTATCACGGGGAAAATAAAAACAAAAGTGCAGGATGCCTATTCAATGCGCTCTTCACCACAGGTGATCGGCGCAGCCCATGATGCCGTGGCTTTTGCGAGAAGCCAGGTTGAGATCGAGCTTAATGGTGTCGGCGATAACCCGCTTTTCCTTCCAGAATATAACCTGACGCTGACCGGAGCTAACTTCCAGGGGACGCCAGTCTCACTACCGATGGACATGGTAGGAGCGGCGATCACTATGGTCAGCGTACTTTCCGAACGGCGGCTCAACCGGCTGACAAATCCTGCATTAAGCGTTGGTCTGCCGGCATTTCTAACCAGGGGTGCCGGGATGTTCTCCGGCATGATGCTGAGCCAGTATACAGCGGACACTTTAATCGTTGAACAGCGCATCCTATCCATGCCAGCTTCAATCGGGTCAATACCAGCTGCAGCAGACCAGGAGGATTTTGTATCGATGGGAATGAACACCGCAATCAAAAACGGACAGATCCTGGACAATGCTTACGGCATCCTTGGGATTGAGTTTATGGCCGCCGCACAGGCACTTGATTTTCGAATGAAAGCTGACCATCCACTTAAACCAGGTCTGGGAGTGGAAACAGCCCACCGGGTAGTCCGGGACCACGTGGAACATCTGGATGAAGACCGGCCTCTCTACCCGGATCACAACAAAATGAAAGAACTTGTCAAATCCGCTTTGATACTGGAAGAAGTGGAGAAGATTGTCGGGAGTTTGGAATAGGTCAGGAAAGAGTTCAATCCCCTAATCGCGCGGGGTGACATAAAAATAATCTCGACCGAAAGCATAAAGGTAACGGTCAAGATTCTCGATCATTAACTCCGGCAGAAGGGGTTCAGGCTGGAGTTCATTCAGTACCGGCGGATATACAACAAAATGGACCCAGTAATTATTGATATCCAGCTGGATGCCGTCCCACACCCCGGCTTCCAGCATACTGCTGGCAAGCGCCTCCATGGTTAATTTCGGGCCAGCCACAAAATAGAGAGTGCCCTGGTCTTCAGAAATCCCGAGAGCAGACCGCAAAGTAGGCGAGACATCATCCACGGTGTAGCCCCAATCCCTGGGATCATTGTTGTAAATCCTGGGATTGATCTGACCGTCCTGAACAACCAGCGGGCCGTTCTGTCTCCAGGCATCCATATCAGCGGTCTGGTCAATCTCAGTGCCCCATTCGCCTAACTTCAATGACCCATCCTGATACATTGCCACTGTACCCAACTCATCACGCGGCGGAAGTACAACCAGACCGTCCTGCATCGCCCCGGACCCACCATGCTGAGCTTTAAAACCGCCGTTGAATGCAGCCAGCAGAATCCCGGGTATTTTATGCTCCTCAGGGATCTTCCCGGTCCGTTTGGGGGCATCCGGATTATAGGGCTCTTCAAAACCCAGCACAAAATTCAATCTTATCTTTGAAAGGTCAAATGCGACAATTGCGACAATGGAATAAGGACGATCGGGATCTGGCTGTACGAATGTTCGGTAAGCGACCGTTTCCCCGCTGGCGTTTTGAATATAGGATGACCAGATGCCCTCTCCTTCCAGCGAGCCGGGAGCATCAACTGCAGCGGGAACCCATTGGGTCGGTTCAGGCAGGATTGTTGGCGTTGGCTGCAGAGGGGTAACTGCAGGTTGTTTGCCACCCTGGTTCTTCCCGGCAGCCGGCGTTGATAGCATAACAGGCTCATCCGCCCTGATGATTACAGCAGCGGTATCGGCAACAGGGGTTTCCGGAAGTTCGGTTTTTATGGGGGTTGGGGTCTGGTAATCAGCAACCTGCCACGGAGCCCGGGCTTCCGCAAGTCCCAGATTGTACCTGGTTTGGTGGATGTTATCCTGCACCTGCAGATATGCCATTTCCAGGGCAGCGACCGGCCTGTCTCCCAGGATGTTCCTCAACAGCTCGGCTCCCCGGGCACCAACCGATGGGGTTGAAGAGACCAGATAAAAAAGACCGAAAATTATTATCAGGGAGATTACGAATATAGCAATTGCTGCTGATGCTATGCTGGTTTTTTTCATTACATCAGTACACAAGAATTAATCAGTAAGGGTTTCTGCTTCACCAGTATAAAAAAAGTGCCCGTCGAAGATTCCGAGCACTTCCAGCGGGGAGGGCGGGATTCGAACCCGCGGTCGAGGTACTATCCCGACAACCGCTTAGCAGGCGGTCCCAATCAGCCACTCTGGCACCTCCCCATTATTTAATTATTAATCTTCGAACCGGCAGCAAATTATAACCAACCAGGCGGAGGGAGAGGGATTCGAACCCCCGGTGGGCTTAAACACCCACAGCTGTTTTCAAGACAGCCGCCTTAGTCCACTCGGCCATCCCTCCAGATAAGAAACAATAAATTTTTCCGGGTCAGAAAATTCTACCATATCAGCTATCCGGCAGCAATAAACCTTAAACAGCGGACCGAATGTTCTTTTCTGTGACCTGCTGATTGATTTGTTCATCCAGGAATTGCAAATTCCCATTCAAAAATATCAGGGTATTTATTTGTAAATCAAGGATAAAAAGATAAGGTACTGGTTTTCAAAAGCTCCCATATCGACGACCGGTGGGGTCCCGCTGCCTGTATCCAGTACGGCAGGGATATCTATAAAACGCGGCAGACCATCCACATCAAAGGGGAGTTTTTCAGAAACATTCAAATCACCGTCCAGGTCGTGGGCATCCGTGGGGACAGTATTGTTATCACCCGCATCGATGGCTGGCGAATCCATAATCAATTTCAAATCCCCGTAGTCATCATCGGCTGTACCCCAGCTGCCATCCGCTCCGGGATCGGGACTGCGCCTGAATTTTGGATCGAGCAGGGACAAATGGTCGCACGTTGTCGGCGCATCCGGGCAGCCAAACTGCAGGTTTGTGTAGCTGATATCAACTGTGCTCATATTTGGAGTGATCTGGCCGCCCACATTCCCCCAGAAGATTGAATTGTCAACCGTGACATTGCTCGCCCCGATCCCTAATCCACCGCCAAAGGAACCCAGCGATTTGTTCCAGCTGAAGGTCGAATTAATAATTTCCAGGGCGCTTGTATTATCATTAAACATACCTCCACCAGAAACAGTCGCCTGGTTTCCGCCGAGGACAGAATTGATAATCGTCGAATCGCTGTCGTAACTGTATATACCGCCCCCATCTCCGTCAGCGGTATTCCCGAAAAACCTGGCGCTGACCAGATCTACTTCTGTGTCCAAAACATTTCTGATCCCGCCGCCATTTGAACCGGCCTGGTTTCTCACGAATAACACCTCCAGCAGGTCCAGATCGCTGTAATCCTCACTTGAAATGGCGCCGCCGAGAAGGGCTGTATTTCCCTGAAAGACCCCACCCAGGATTTTAAGTTTTGTATTGTCGTTGTTGATCCCGCCCCCTTTACCGGACGCCTGATTCCCAATAAACCTGGCATCCTTAAAATCAATTGCGCTGACATCGCTGTCAATACCTGCGCCATTGGAGGCAGTATTTGAAATAAAAGAAACCGATTCCAGGGTAGGGCTGCCGTAATAGTTATACATCCCTCCCCCATGGACGGCTTGATTGCTGGCAATTTTTAAATTCTTCAGCAGCGGCGCGCCGCGGTTGTTATAAATCCCGCCGCCCTTGTAGAACCTTGGTTCGCCTCCATCCGCGTGACCATGTTTGATTGTGAAACCATCCAGAACTGCACTGCTACGGACTCCACTCACATCCACAACATGGTAACAATTGTCCTCTTGACTCAACGGGTTTCCAATGTTCCCGCCAAGAATCGTTTCATGCTCCTGCCAGTTACGGGCTTCAAAAGTACCGCCGCCTCCACCGGATGGAAATCCGCCGTAGACCTCAACATCATTAATTGCTTTAAATGCATCAGCCCGCCGGCTGCCCGGTTTATAGGTCCCTTCTGCAACCCAAATCTGGACCGGCCCGCTTTCAGCCCAACCCAGCCCGTCCTGGAGGTCCAGAAACGCATCCCCCCAGCCGGTGCCATTATTGGAACCTCTGGTTGCGGTTAAATCCACATAAACCACTGCGGGAGGGGTTTCAAAGGCGCCCATATCAACAACAGGAGCAGTCCCACTGCCTGTATCGGTCACCGTCGGTACATCCACAAAGCGCGGATTCTCCTGCAGATCATATGGAAGCGCTTCGCTGGTTAGGGTGTCTCCATCCAGGTCATAATTATCAGCGGGGACCAGATTGTTATCTCCCGCGTCGATGGCAGGAGAGCTAAACTCCAGGCGCTGGTCGCCATAATCGTCGTCATCTGTCCCCCAAACCCCATCCGCCCCGATATCGGCAGCGCGCACAAATTGGGGGTCCGTACTCAATAGATTGGTGCATGTCGCCCCTGAAGCCGGGCACCCGCCCTCCAGGATACTATAGCTGATCGTCATCCCCGTTGAAAAACTGATCTGGGGGTATGATCCGGCTGTATTCCCGTATATAATGCTGTTTTCAAAGAGCGGATCGCTTTCGACATGGTTATACATTGCACCACCCCAGCCTCCAGCCTTGTTAGCAGTCATAACTACATTTTCGAGGGTCAGATCGCTATTATCGAGGTTGAAGATACCTCCGCCGCTGGATGCACTCTGGTTACCGCTAATAATCACGTTTATTAATTGGGGTAAAGAAAAAATATTATCATGGATTCCCCCACCTTCATCGGCTGTATTTCCATTAAATACAGTGTTGATAATCAGCGGGCTGCTTCTGGTTAGGTTGTAGAGACCGCCTCCGTCCAGTAAAGCCTGGTTCTTAATAAAATACAGGTCAACCATGAGCGGGCTGCTGTCGACAATGTTTGCCATGCCTCCCCCGTTTACAGCATAATTGCCCTCAAAAACCACGTGCCGGATGGTAGGACTGCTGGAGGCATTATACATCCCTCCACCGTAGCTGGTGTCAGCGGCTCCAGACCCATCAGCCTTCCCGCCCCTGACGATAAAACCATCCAGAATGGTGCCATAGCCGGCACCGTTTGTTGTTACCACATGGAAATTTTCGTATGCGCCTCCATATAATAACGTAGGATAGGCTTTCCAATCACGTGCTGCAAAAGTGCCATCGCCGCCGCCGTTTGGAAACCCGCCGTAAGCTTCCACACCATCTAATAGCAGAAAGGTGTCCGTCCGGCTGCTGCCCGGCATGTATGTCCCTTCAGCCACCCAGACCCAGTCTGTAGAGGAAGCCGCGCTGAGGGCGGACTGCAAATCGGTGTATGCGTTAGCCCAGGAAGAGCCGTTGTTCAATCCCGTGGCGGTGTGATCAACATAGATCGGTGCAGGCGCTGCCCGGGTATCCTGGCGCAGGGGTAAAACAGATATCAGGCTTACAAAAAATAATATCGGGAAATATCTACCCATCAAAACCCTCCCAAAAATATTGGTAAATCCGGCAACTGCCCTATCGCTATTTTACATAAAACCCATTTGAAAATCAAACAAGAGCAATATCAGTGAAAACCGTATACATGCTATACTTATCAAATTGTTCGGGCGGTTAACTTCGGTATGCCTGTGCAATTACAGGCGTTATTCAATCATCGTCCGGGCAAGCAAACTGCAAAACTGGATTGAGTCATTTCCAACTATGTCCCATATCGCCCGTTCCACTCTCATTATCGCGATATTTTTCGCAGTCGATAAAGTCCTCGGTTTTATCCGCCAGGTACTGGTGGCACGCCAGTTTGGCTTAACCTACGACATCGATGTCTTTAACGCCGCAAACAACATACCGGACCTGCTTTCGGCTCTGATTTCAGGCGGGGCGCTGGGGGTGGCTCTGATACCGGTTCTGTCTGAATACCTGAAAAAGAGCGGACGGCCTACTTTATGGGATTTATTCTCCCGCATTCTCAATCTCGCCTTTATCGTCACGGCGGTTATATCAATTTTGATCATCCTGTTTGCTAACCTGCTGGTGGAATACGTTATCGCGCCGGGATTCCCTCCCGATCAGAAAGAGTTGACCGTGGAACTGATGCGGCTCGACCTGTTTGCCATTTTAATTTTTTCAATCAGTGGATTGGTGATGGCTGGGCTTCAGGCAAACCAGCATTTCTTACTGCCTGCAATGGCTCCAGCACTCTACAACATCGGCCAGATATTTGGAGTTGCCATCCTGGCGCCTTCGGAGGGGATCACCATCGGGGGCATCACCCTGCCCGCCTTTGGGTTGGGCATCTACGGCCTGGTTTACGGGGTGATCATGGGCGCATTCCTGCACCTGGCGATACAGATTCCCGGGCTGGTTTATTACCAATTCCACTGGACACCGGCGATCAATCTGCGTAATCCAGGGGTTGTAAAGGTGCTGCACCTGCTCGGCCCGCGCGTCCTGACCATGTTTTTCCTGCAGGTTTTCTTCATTGCACGTGATAACCTGGCGTCAGGGCTGGGAGAAGGCTCTGTTACTGCCCTGAACTACGGCTGGTTTATCATGCAGGTTCCAGAAACACTACTGGGAACAGCGATCGCGATCGCGATCCTGCCGACTTTATCGGAATTATTTGCGCAGGGAAAACGGGAACTGTATGGGTTGACCATCAACAACGCCGTGCGTGTTCTGCTTGCATTGACGATACCGGTCGCGGCTATAATCGCAGCGGTCCTGCCGCCGCTGGTTGAATCCGTGTTTGGGTTCAGCGCGGCAGGCACCGGGTTGGTGGTTCTGGTATCGAGAGCTTACCTGCTGGGGTTGACAGGACATACGCTGCTGGAAGTCGCCGCCCGCTCGTTTTACGCCCAGCAGGATGCCAAAACCCCCTTATACGTTGCCGCACTGAATGCCCTGGTATTCATTCTTTTTGCAGTCAGCCTCTCACGCTGGATCGGAGCAGCTGGAATCGCGCTTTCAAATACAATTGCATTTACAGGTGAAGCTTTGCTGCTCCTTTATATTCTCAACCGGCGTGAAAATAGATTCCTGCATGCCGGCCGGACTCTTTTCAGAGCCGTACTGGCGGCATGCGCCGGGATTGCAGTCACATTTCTGGTGATGCAAATGCCTGTAGATCCCCTGGTTTCAGCGGTTCTTGCGCTTGGAACTGCCTGCATTGCTGCGGTGCCTTTCATTCTTCCGGAATTAAAGCTGCTTGTCAGATTGTAACAACCTACCAGTGATTCCTGCTTAGGCCTATTAAAAGATAATCTCCTTGAACAGAAAATTATGACACGGAAATTCTTACAACTGCTCTCTTTCATCATCCTGCTGGGCTTCACCCTGGGACCGCAATCCTTGATCCAGGCATCCCGGATGGAATGGAAGGCGAAAATCGATCCTGACCTGCTGGAAGCGGATTCTGCGGAAGAGGTCGAATATTTGATATTCCTGACCCGGCAAGCCAATCTTGAAAAAGCGAAAACACTGCCAACCAAACTGGAAAAGGGTCGCTATGTTCTCAAAGAGCTTAAAGATACTGCAAAAGAAAACCAGGCACAGATCATTGAATACCTGGCTGAAAATAATATCGAGCACCGCCCATTCTGGATCGCAAACATGATCTGGGCGCGCAGTACACAAGATGAGTTGGTACAAATCGCAAAACGCAATGAAGTCTCCAGGGTCTTCGCAAACAAAAAATTTGATTTACACCTACCGAAACCCTCTCCCGAAATCAACCCCGGAGAACAAAAACTGGCGCCAGGAGCGGTTGAATGGAACATCTCCCTGGTCAATGCGCCCCGGGTCTGGGATGCGGGTTACACCGGCCAGGGAGTGGTGGTCGGCGGGCAGGATACCGGCTATGACTGGGACCATCCGGCTTTAATTAATAAATACCGGGGATGGGATAGCTCCTCAGCCGACCATAATTACAACTGGCATGATGCAATCCACTCAGGCGGCGGAATCTGCGGACCAAACTCAACGGAACCCTGTGACGATTACTCTTTCGGTCATGGGACGCACACTATGGGAACGATGGTCGGAGACGACGGGGGCAGCAATCAAATTGGCATGGCGCCCGGGGCAAAATGGATCGGCTGCCGCAACATGGATCAGGGAAACGGAACGGTAGCCTCCTATAGTGAGTGTTTTGAATGGTTTATGGAACCGACTGACTTAAATGGAATGAATGGAAACATTAGCCTCCGACCGCATGTAATCAATAACTCCTGGTACTGCCCGCCGGAGGAAGGTTGTGAAGATCCATACGCACTGCAACTGGTCATTAATAATACCCGCGAAGCTGGAATAGTTGTGGTAGTCTCAACTGGTAATTTTGGTTCCTCCGGCTGCGGGTCGGTTAACAATCCTCCTGCAATTTATGAATCTGCTTTCAGCGTTGGGGCTACCGACAGCAGCGATAACATCACCGGTTTCAGCAGCCGGGGACCTTCAGATTACACGGACCTTCTAAAACCAAATGTGACTGCCCCGGGTTTTAACGTACGTTCCAGCATTAGAGACGGGTCTTACGGCACCGCCAGCGGCACCAGCATGGCTGCCCCCCATGTTACCGGCCTGGTTGCCCTGCTGTTGTCGGCTCGACCCGATTTAATTGGACAGGTTGATCAAATTGAAAACATTATCGAAAGGAGCGCGTGCTGCCCCGCACAACCTCTGAAACCTGCGGGGGCATCCCCGCAGGCCAGATCCCCAACAACACCTACGGCTGGGGCAGAATCGACGCCTATGAGACCCTGTTCGACACGCTGATATTCCCGCTGATATATCACTAACAACAATTCCCCCGCCTGTAAGAGAGGCTGATTTTAGCCTATTTCTGTCTCAGCAACCGGGAAGAATTTGCCAGGATTCCCAGGTCGGGCAGCGACTGCGCCGCGGCAGCCATGACCGGTGGCAGGATCCCCAGCGCAGCCAGCGAGAGACCAATTAAATTGTACAAACCTGTAAAAAGGATATTGGTCCGCACAACCCGCATGGTACGGTTGCTTACCCGGAGAACTTCCGGAACCAGTGACCAATCATCCCGCAGAAGGGCTATATGGGCTGATTTAATGGCAATGTCGCTGCCAGCAGCCCCCATTGCGATGCCCACATCAGCGCCTGCAAGCGCGGGGGCATCGTTGACACCATCGCCAACCATGACGACCACATATCCCCTTTTCTGATACTCCCTGACAATCTCAATCTTATCCTGGGGGAGCAGTTCTGCCCTGTATTTTATCTTTCGATCATCCGCAATTTTTGATTTAATCTGCTTGACTAGATTCCGGCCGTTTCCTCCCGGTCGCCAGTTAGGATTTCAACATGCTCGATCCCCTGGGCGAAGAGTTTATCGATAGCTGCGGGAACTTCGGTTCGCAAAATATCTTCCAGGCCGATGGCGGCTTTCGGTTTACCATCAATCCCAACATATAAAACAGTTCTTCCTGCAGGATTAATAAGCCCTTTTCCAGCATCCTCGTTGAACCCCTCCCACCCAGAAAACAAGCGCTGGTTGCCGACCTCAACCAGGTAACCATCGACGACAGCCCTGACACCAAGCCCGGGCTCATAAATACCGTTTTCCGGTTCGGATAACGCCAGGTTATTATCCCGGGCGGTTTGCAGAAATGAATGCGCAAATGGGTGAGATGAATATCTTTCCGCAGATGCTGCCAGGCGGAGTATCTCCGCTTTATATTCTGTCCCGTCAGGATAAGTTGTAGGGCCTATCTGCAAGTCTGAGTCAAACAGCTCGATCTCAACAATCTCAGGCTTTCCAAACGTAAGCGTTCCGGTTTTATCGATCAGGATGACTTTCGCCTGGTCGAGAAGTTCCAGGTATTTGCCACCCTTGATCAACACCCCCCGTTTTGCTCCGGCGCCAACCGAAGCCAGCATTGCAATTGGAGTCGCCAGCGCAAACGCGCAGGAACAGGCAACAACCAGAACTGAAACCACTGTCATGGGATCACGACTGATAATATACGCAAGCAACGCGATGGCAAGAACAAGCGGTAAAAAATATGCTGAGAAGCGGTCTGCAACTCTCTGTACTTTTGCTTTTTGCGATTCGGTCTGCTCAACAAGGGATATCACCTTTCCAAAGGTAGATTCACCTCCGATTTTTTCTGCGCGGATTTTGAGAGTTCCCGACTGCACCAGCGAAGCGGCAAATAAATAAGAACCTGGGCCAGCCTCAAGAGGAAGATGTTCGCCAGTAATAGCCGATTGGTCAATTACAGCCTGCCCGCTCAGAACCTCGCCATCCACGGGCACTTTATCACCCGGGCGAAGTATCACGGTATCACCGGGGACAACATCTTCAAGGGATATGGTAATTTCAGTCCCATCTCTTACCACATTCGCTTTTTGAGGCGCCATTGAAGTGAGGTTCTTGAGGGAGAGGCGGGCTTTCCTGGCAGTGAAGCTTTCAACATAATCGCCAATTCGCATAAAGACTGTTACAAGCAATGCTGTGATCCACTCACCGGCAAGTAAAGCAGCAATCACCCCAACGAACATCAACGTATGGGCAATAATCTGCCGGTTTGCTGCCGCCTGGATAACATTCTTAAAAACGGGGTATCCAACAATACTAATCAGCACAACCCAGATTGGCCATGGAACAAAATCTTTAACACGCTCGAAAAGACCTAACCACTCACCGCCGATCACCGCGAACAGAACTAGCCCAATCACAAACATCAAAAGTATCCAGATATTACGGGTAAACTGCTGGAAGCCTTTTGCTTCAACAATATCCTCACCGGAATCTAGCACGCTGTATCCCGCTTTTTCGACCGCCCGCTTAAGCTGTCCAACTTGAACCCGTTCCGGGTTTATATGAACGACGGCTTTTTCAGCCCCAAGATACACTTCGACAGAGTTCACCCCTGGCAGCCTTTCAATCGATTTGCGGACCTGGACGGTGCAATCTGCACAGTCCATACCGGTAACATATATTTCGACTAATTTGGTGTCTTCCATAATACAAATATAATCAATCAGCTTTAGATTTCAATATTGGGATAATATCATAAATCCATTTTTATATAATAAAAAGACGCTCGAGTATGAGCGTCTTTTGAATAATCTTTTCGATATTTACATCTATTTTTTATTTTAAAATCTTATTCCTTTTTGTACGGCTGCCCATCTGCGGCTGGCATCCTAGACCTGCCCACAAAACCTGCCAATACTACCATCGTTGCTATATATGGTGCCATCCCGAGCAAATCCACAGGGATGCCTACCTGCAGAATTGACAATTTCTCCTGCCATGAATCGAAGAAACCGAAGATTAACGCTCCTATGAATGCACCTCCAGGATTCCAATTCCCAAATATCATGGCTGCCAATCCTAAAAAACCTTTGCCTGCTGTCATTCCTTCGTTGAAGCGCCCTGCTGCACCTATGCTCATATAGGTACCTGCCAACCCTGCAATAGCCCCACTGATTAAAACGCTGATATAACGAATCTTGAACACATTGATACCCAGAGTATCAGCGGCTTTAGGATGCTCACCCACTGATCTTACGCGTAATCCCCATCGAGTAGAATTAAACAAAATGTGGGTGATGATGAGGAGCGCAAAAAGGATATAAATCAAAGGGCTCAGGTTAAAAAATAGTGGGCCAGCAACCGGTATCCTCCAAAGGAGAGGAATTGGGACAGCGGAAATCGCAGGACCCGGCTGGTTAAGTTCCGAGAACACATTCAATACAGCACGCTGCAGGTAACTGGTGAGGCCCAGAGCAAGGATGATAATTCCTGCCCCGCTGACGATCTGGTTGACCATATATTTAACACACAGAACCGCATGCAACCCTCCAAAAGCCATTCCGGCCAAAACCCCTCCCAACACACCAAACCACATGTTATTTGTCACACTGGCTACTACAACTGAAGCGAATGCACCAACCAGCATCATTCCTTCAATGGCGATATTTACAACTCCTGATCGTTCGCTGTAAATGCCGCTCAGAGCAGCAAGCGCAATGGGAGTAGCACGTATCAAACTGCTTACCAGCATACCGGTTAGATTCAATGACTTGCCAGTGGCTGCCCACACCAAAAAAGCTAAAATTATCGCAACAGCTACGAGTGCAATGAGCAGGTTAAGTCTGGTCGAGCCCTTGACCAGGAGCCATAATCCGATCACTCCCAGAACCATGCTGACAATCCAAAGCGTGACATCCGATGGAATAATCAGGTCTGGCGCCGCGATTGTAATCCCTGAGCGTTGGCTCGTGAGAACGAAGGTGGAAATTTCACCTTTTATGCCCATAGAGATATAAAAAAATAAACCTGATAACACCATACACAAGATACCAGTAATGACATTGCTGCGGCTGTGTTCAGTTTTTTTTACCAGTGCTGCTTCTGCCATGAGCTGCTCCTTATGTCGAACTCCAACCTTGCATGACGACTAACTCCTCTCCTCCTCCTCGGTTGGTTTCTTAAGACGGTACAGGCTGCGAATGATCTCTGGGGCGGCGACAAAAATAATGATTAAACCCTGGATAACCCGGATGATCTCCACTGGTACTCCAGCTACTGACTGCATGCGAGCTGCACCACCTCTCAGAAATCCAAACAACAGCGACGCCAGCACCACACCTAAGGGGTGGCTGTTTCCCAGCAACGCCAGCGCGATCGAATCGAAACCATAACCAGTAGAGAATGCTCGCACCAGTCGGTGATCCACGCCTAACACCTGATTAACTCCCGCCATACCCGCCAGTGCACCGCTCAGAGACATCGTTAAAACAATAATGACCGAGATCGCAATCCCAGCATAGCGTGCGGCATGCGGATTTGCCCCAACCATACGGATCTCCATACCCTTGGTCGTTTTCCATAAGAACCAGTACACCAGCCAGGCGCAGAACAGCGCAATAAAGAATCCCAGGTGAATCCGCATAGGTTTTGCGAACAACAGCGGTAAATAGGCAGATGGTGCAATTTCAGGAGTAATCGGCAATCTATCCGGACGCGCCATGGGACCCGTTAGAAGATAATCCGTCAGTCGGAAAGCTATGTAATTCATCATGATAGTGTTGATGACCTCATGCGCTCCGGTACGCGCTTTCAGAATTCCAGGAATAGCTCCCCAGACGGCGCCAGCCAGTATGCCCGCCAGTACCGCCAGTGGTAGATGGATGATCATCGGTAATCCACGCAGTGAATATCCAACGAAAACGGAGGCAAGACCTCCCACGAATAATTGACCCTCCGCTCCAATGTTGAACAACCCACCCCGGAACCCCAATGCCACCGCCAAACCCGCAAAAATATAGGGCGTTGTTATCACTAAACTCTCGCTGAATGATCGAAAAGCTTCCAATAATACCCGCGTATCCCCAGTCGCTCTCCAAACGGAGATCGCATTGACCATGTCTCCAGGTACGCCAAATGCCCCAAATAATAGCGCTGTATAGGCATCTTTTATGATTAAGAACGTAATTTGTAGCGCTCCCAGTGGGAAATGAAAAAATTCCTTCCAGGCTGCCAAGACAAGCGGTGAAGACACCGCTACAATGAACGCTCCAATCAAAAGCGCCGTAAAAACGGACAACAGTGGTAAAACGATGGCCTTCCAAAAACCCTTGCGGACAAATATCCTCCGCATTAAAGAACCTTTACCCGCATCATCAACCTGGGTAGCTTTTGTTGGATTCTCTTGTTCCGGATTCAAGGGTACCTCCTACGTATGTTACTGCTCAATTATGCAAACAATACTTAAGCTTTGACCAATTCCGGCGCTTTATCTGTTATCCCCGCCATCAATAATCCGAGCTTTTCTTTGGTTGCTTCTTCAGCATTTACAGTACCAATAATTTTTCCTTCATACATGACAGCAATACGGTCTGATAAGTTCATCACCTCTTCTAACTCAGGTGAGATCAAAAGAACTGCGGTGCCATGGTCTCTTTTCTCAAGAATTCGGCTGTGTATATACTCAATCGAGCCAACATCAAGCCCTCTGGTTGGTTGTGAGGCGATCAATAATTTTATCGGTCGAGAAAATTCACGCGCCACGATCACCTTCTGCTGGTTGCCTCCGGACAAATTAGAAGCTGGAATATAGACGCTCGGTGTCCGTACATCAAATTGTTCAACTCTTTCTATAGCAGCTTTCTCGATCTCGTCATGGTGGAGCGTTAAACCACTGGCAAAAGGTTTTTCATAATACGTGTTCAGCACCATATTATCCGCAACAGAAAATGAAAGCACCAAACCATCGCGCTGGCGATTCTCAGGTACATGAGCCGATCCGATCTCACTGATCTGTCGAGGGGACTTATTTGTGATTTCCTGGTCAAGTATTCTTACATTCCCATTTTCGATGGTTCGTAAACCCGTTAGAGCTTCCGCCAATTCGGTTTGACCATTGCCCTGAACACCAGCGATCCCAAGCACTTCACCTGCCTTGACCTGAAATGTGACTCCGTCAACCGCCATCAACTTGCGATCATCGAGCACAGATAAATTCTCAACCTCAAGAATCACATCTCCTGGCTGGGCTGGTTTTTTATCTACAACAAGGATGACCTCCCTTCCCACCATCATATTAGCCAACGATTTTTCAGTCGCCTGTGCTGGGGTAGTACTGCCAACCACTTTACCATGTCGCAGCACTATGATACGGTCAGCTAATTCCAGCACCTCGTTTAATTTATGCGTGATGAAAACAACAGATTTTCCCCTTTCTACCAAAGAACGGATAACTTTGAATAATTCCTCTACCTCTTGAGGTGTCAGAACCGCGGTAGGCTCGTCAAGAATTAATATATCAGCTTGCCGGTACAACACCTTGATGATTTCAACCCGCTGCTCCTCCCCAACCGAGAGGTCCTCAATATAAGCATCAGGATCGACCTGCAAACCATAGCTTTCAGATATATCTTTGATCCGTTTGGATGCGATTGCACGATCCAGGAACACTCCCGCTTTTGTCGATTCAATCCCCAGCATGACGTTTTCCGTTACCGTAAAAACTGGCACCAGCATAAAATGTTGGTGCACCATTCCAATCCCCAGTTCAATTGCATCGTTTGGACCATGAATTTCGGCTTTATCTCCACGGATCAAGGATTTCACCCTCATCAGGAGTGTAAAGACCATAAAGGATGTTCATTAAAGTTGTTTTACCTGCTCCATTTTCCCCCAACAACGCCAATATTTCGCCTTCATGTAGATCCAAATCGATTTTGTCGTTAGCCAGAACACCCGGAAAACGTTTTGTGATACCGCGTAATTCCAACAATGGAGGCATTCTAAACTCCTAAAAAATTAAATTTTATCAATATTTACGGGATTGTAACCAGGCGGTACCATAAATAATACTCAGTACCGCCTGGTAAACTAACTTGAAATTAAATCAGTGTTCTCTCGAACATCAATCGTACAACCCACCTGGGCAGTGCTCTGGGTACGATAGACATCCAGTGTCCTCGATTTCGCCAGAGATTATTTTTTGTTTCAGATCTTCGATTTCAGCCTTGAGATCATTAGGAATGGTATCCTCTAGCAGGTGGTAAGGTGCGATATCAACGCCATTATTGGCTAAGTCGCCGACGTAGACGCCGCAGCCATTGAATTGCCCTTCTTGGGTGGTTTTGATAACATCGAACACCGATTGCTCCATGTTCTTCATCACGGAGGTCAACATCACATCTCGTGCTTCTGGTAAAAGAAAGTGACCGTCCACGTCAACCCAGATGCCGTAACCGCCGCGTTCTCGAGCAACATCGAATCCGGGTGATCCAATCAATCCGCCAACTGGGATAAAGATATCGGCGCCTTCATCAAACAGAGATTCGGTCGCTTCCTTACCCTTCGTCAAGTCGACAAAGTCTCCGGTAAAAAGACCTTCTCCGGTTTCGTTGTCCCAGCCGATCAGCTCCACTTCCGTGCCATGAGCCTCATTGTAAGCTTCAATGCCCTTCTGGAAGCCTACCCCAAATATGGTTACGGTTGGGATCTTGGCTCCACCAAAGTATCCAACTTTGCCAGTCTTGGTCATCCCGGCTGCCAGGTAACCAGCAAGGTAGGCTGCCTGGTCGGTCTTGAAGATTTGTCCCATCACATTGGGGATACATTCTGCGTTACCCACAACCCCTTCAGGCACGCCAAATGGATCCGGGTAGGTGTAATCCACGATGGAGAAATTGACATCCGGGTATTGTGCCGCCACTTTTGCCAGATCGCCACCCAGGAAGAAGCCCGAAGCGATCACCAGGTTGTAACCCTGGCTGGCGAACTCGGTTATGTTTGGTTCGTACTGGGTAGCTTCATCGGATTGAATGAAACGTGCCTCTACCCCGACTAATTCCTCCTCCGCTTTCTCTATGCCTTTCCACTGGGCGGTATTAAAGCTCTTGTCATCAATTCCGCCTGTGTCTGTGACGTAGCCAATCCGCATCGTCTCGATAGGTTCTGCGGTGACCATTACTTCGACAACCTTCTCAACCTCTACTTCAACGGTCTCAACAACCTCAACTACTTTTTCAACTTCGACTGTTTTTTCGACTACTTTCTCAACCTCGACAGTTTCTACCACTGTCTGAGGAGCGCAGGCGCTAAACAACATTGCCCCTACAACCAACAACGATAGCACAAAGAAAAGCCTTTTAGCCATGGATACATCTCCTCCAAAAATTGGTATTTTAAGATTTTTTCATATGCACAGTTCTTAAAACAAATTTCCTTTTTCTTATTTTCCTCCTTTCATTATCTAGACCATATTACCCGTTTCGCATATTTACAACTTAAGTTCAATAGGTCATTCTTCACATTTTTTACGAATTACTAACTGATTTTGCTAAATATAATACCCACTTTTAATCCATCACAATTTTTACTTTTTTGATAAACGCCTTATACTGCTGTGTTATATAATGCAAGAAACACAATCTATATTTAATTTAATCCCTCATTAGAACCCATGAAATATTCGGTTATTCCTAGTTTATTATACCCAATATTTTCTGGTTGTGATCGCAAAATTAGTATAACGCATTTCATTTCTTAAAAGATTAGAAATCAGGGTTTAATAAGTTTCTTCACCAGTTAAAGGATCAATCCCGGTATCGATATATCCATCCAGAAGGTTATTAAGAACCTTCTCCACATGCTGCTGCCTGCCTGGACTGAATAAGGATTTCATTCCGATGTGAAATGATTATCGGCGCGGTCACTTCGATGCCAGATTCTCCATTCAAAATGAGTGTCCATATCTCCTTTACCGCGGCTGAAAGATCAACCTGGACAGAGGCAATCCAATTATTCTTAACGGCATCAGGCGGGGTTGTACCACCGATAATATTTACTCCATTCTGGGCTAGATATTCAATCAGGAATTCGCTGCCTGATCCTGGAAAAATATAAACGGTTTTAACCTCCTGGCTGATCAGAAAATCTGCGGCAGCCTGCTGTTCTCCCTCACTCGCTCCTGCGGGGAGATCATAAAAAAGCGGGTACTCGTAAAAAGGAGGATAAACCGGCTGGCAAAGACCGCAGAAGAAAACAACTCCTTTAGAAAACGCATTTCGGGCTGCTTTCCCATCAGGCGAATCGCCCCGGCTGATCACTCCGACACGCCAATCATTCGTCAAAACGGTTGCAAGGTATCCAGCGATAAAACCCTGCTGGTCCGGCCTGCCAAGAGCTGATCTCACAATGCTTAAATTATTCGAAGGGAGTGCATCTGTGATGCCAACCCCCAGGAATTGAATCCCTGGATAGTTCAGTGCCAGGTTATTCAACCCATCAACTGGCGCCAGTGCCACGACCAGCCTGACATCACGCTGGAGGAATGGTTGGATTGGGTCAGATACCCTCTCAAAAACATACCCGCTCTCACCAGCAATTTGTGTAAGCTCGCTTTCTAACTGCCCGGCAGTTTCAAGATTAGAACCGACTCCTGCATATAATAATATTTTATTAGGTGGCAGGGTGTGCGTTGGAAGCGGAACCAACGTTGCGGTTGGCGGTAGGGTTCCAATCACAGTCTCAGTCAGTACTATCCCGTCACTTGATGGTGAAGATGAACAGCCAGCAATCCCGAGGGCAAAAACAAACAGGAATATAAAAATTTCTAGTTTGGAGAGGTAGTTTGAGATTTTCACAATAATTCGCAAAAAAATGGGACATTAAAAATTACCCCCTTATTTTACACGAGTTGATGAGGTTATAATAGGTGGATGATTGAGATCAACATCCCCGGACGCGGGGCAATTTTCCTGGAGTATCTTGTTTGTGATGTGAATGGAACAATCGCAATCGACGGAGAGTTGATCGAAGGGATTGGGCGTACGATCAGTGAACTTAAAGACCGCCTGGAAATCCATTTGTTAACCGCTGATACTCATGGTCACCAGAAATCCATCGACCAGAAATTAAATCTTAAAGCAGTCCGGATTCAACCGGGAGATGAACAGAGTCAAAAATCAAACTATATCGATTCCCTGGGCTCCAACAGGGTTGTAGCTATTGGCCAGGGGGCAAATGACGCTTTAATGTTGAAAAAATCTGCAATCGGGATATGCGTTTTATCTACTGAAGGTGCTGCCTTTGAAACTTTAAAATCAGCAGACCTGATTGTACCGGATATCTTTACGGCGTTTGGGCTGCTCCAGAACCCAATTCGTTTAGTCGCCAGCCTGCGGAAATGAACATACCAAATATCGAACAGTACCCCGATGATCCTGAAAACCTGCCGCCAGCCCGCCGGCGGCGGGCAAGGCGGATTTTAGCCCCGCTTGAAGCAGACGAACAGGCCAAACTGCTGGACCTTGTCGCCAGAAGGGCTGCTCCATCTGTCGATTTCTTCCTGTTTTCGTTCGTCGCGGGTCTGGTAATGAGCTCGGG
This sequence comes from uncultured Chloroflexia bacterium, assembly GCA_963793095.1. Classification (GTDB taxonomy): domain Bacteria; phylum Chloroflexota; class Anaerolineae; order Anaerolineales; family UBA4823; genus CAVWDI01. The sequence continues at coordinate 765,624 of CAWBYY010000002.1, read as the reverse complement.
CATACTGTTCAATGAACCAGCGCTGTTTGTGCTGGGAGCCAGCCTGGCGCCGTTAATGGCGCCTCTGGTGGGGATCTCCCTCGGCACGGTAATTGGCTCTTTCCCATATTTCCTGAAGAGTCTGGCTGGCTTACTGATCGGGAGTTTGCTCGCATTTTCCTCGGGCTGGCTGGCAGCATATGCATCCACGAACTGGCTCTCTTTCGAATTCAAACAGCTGTACAACCAGGCGCTGCTTTCCTGGACAGATTCTATTGTGCTTGCTGTTTCAGCAGTTCTTACCACTTTAGCAATCGCCCGCAGCAGCCAGAAAGACACGATCCCTCGTTTAGCATTACCGAGCGTTGCCCTGACATATGAACTATACCTTCCGCTCGTAACAGCCGGTTTCGGATTTGGGATTGGCGCAACCCGGCTGGTTTTTGACGGGCTGGTTGTATTTGCAGTCCACCTGGCATTCGCAGTCATTCTGGGAGCGCTGACTCTGGCGATCCTGGGATTTCGGCCATTGACGTTATTCGGATATACCCTCGGAGCGGTCATTGGAATGTTGTGCGTAATCATGTTTATCGGAATTAGCGGATTTGGAGCTGTGTACGGCGCTAAAATAGGGCTTCCCACCCCTATACCCAGCTCAACTCCAACCGTAACCCCCACTGCGACCGAAACACCAACCCCTGTCCCGCCCACCCCCACCTTCACGGCAACCTTTACCCCAACAGCCACCAGCACACCAACCAAAACCGCGACACCAACGGCAACGCCGGTGTTCGTGGTAGTGCGCTCACCGGACGGCGCCCGTTTCCGGGTTGAACCAGGCGGATCGACTGCCGGCTTTATCGCCGATAACACTGTCCTGGTGCTGCTGCCAGATTCTCAAATTGAAACAGATGGAGCAACCTGGGTTGCGGTTTTGCTTCCGGATGGGCAGCAGGGCTGGATACTACTTTCCCTGATTGAGAATATCACCCCCACCCCTACGCCCTGATAAAAGACTTTATTTGTGTCCCGGTAAATGCTCCGGTCCAAACGCGCCCGGCAGCAGGTCAAAAAGTCTTGATTCATCAAGCAGTTGACCGCTTTCATTTGCAACCAGAACAAGGATATCCGAACCAAATTCTGCCAGGACCTGGCGGCAAGCGCCGCAGGGAGAACCGCCATTTTCGGTCACAACCGCTATCGCCAGAAATTTCCTTTCGCCCTGAGATACCGCCTTAAATACAGCTGTCCGTTCTGCGCACATGCTGGTCGGGTAGGCTGCATTTTCTACATTCACCCCGTCATAAATTTCTCCTGATTCAGCCAGCAACGCCGCCCCAACAAAGTATTTCGAATAAGGGGCATAAGCCCATCCCCTGGCATCACTGGCAGCTTTTACCAGGCTGTCGCGCTGTTCATCCGTCAACACGTTTCTCATTCCTCGCTTCAATTTCATTTTTTGGGAGCCGCAGCGCCCGCACTTTTCTGATCCGGCGTGCGCTTACCTGCTCAACTGTTAACAACAAATTCTCGTTTTCCACGCTTTCCCCCACGCCCGGCACATGACCCAGCTGGCTGTAGATATACCCTCCCAGGGTATCGGCCTCATCAGTTGGAAGCTGGGAGTCCATAATCTCATTAAAATCGTCCAGGTCGATCCGCCCCATGAACACGTAGTCGCCTTCAGCGGTAATCTGATATGGTGATTCCTCGCCCTGATCAAATTCATCCTGAATTTCGCCAAAAATCTCCTCAACAATGTCCTCCAGCGTGACCAAGCCGGCGATCCCGCCATATTCATCTACCACAACAGCCATGTGTATGTGCTGAGTTTGCATTTCAACCAGCAGTTCGTCAACTTTTTTTGCTTCCGGGATAAAATAGGCTGGTCGCAATAACTCCCTCAGGGTTTCCAACTGCTTTCCCTCTCTCCATACCTTCAACAGGTCCTTGGCATAAAGCAAGCCAAGGGTGTTGTCAACTGTTTCTTCATGAACAGGTACCCGGGAGTGTCCGGAGTTAATAAATGCATCAACCGCATCCGGAAGCGGCGTATTTACATCAAGTGCAAGGATGTCGATGCGCGGCACCATGATTTCGCGCACCAGGGTTTCTCCCAGCTGGAATATTGAATATATCATCCTGCGCTCTTCATGTTCGAATACCCCATTCTCTTCACCGGCGTCCACCAGGGACATAAGATCATCCTCAGTGACCTGGTAAACCGTTTCGCCTGACGATTTAACCTGTCCTTTAACTCCAAAGGGGATGAAAATAAATGAAAGCGGCGCAAGAAGATAGCGGATAAAAAAATTCAAGCGAACGGACCATAATTCCGGATTGTTGGAGCCCAGCCTGTCGATCCCCCATTCGAAACTAAAAAGCAGCAATCCGCCAAGCAACAATACAGCCGCCATCACCAGGTATCTGGCTGTAGGAAAAAGTATCGAAAATATCAGTAGCAGCAATCCTGCTGACCCGAACCGGGTGAGAACAAGAACCAGGCTGAGGCTCGCTTTCAAGCGCAGCGACAGCGGAATAAAACTGAGGGTGCGGTTCACAGCGGACTCCATCTCCTCCCGCATCCCGAGCAAGCGGGCCGGGTTTGCTTGGGTATATGCAGAACGCGTTCCAACCGTAAACACATCAATAACTATAAGAATAAACAACCCCAGGACAATAAACAATATTTCAGTCATCTTCTTCCACTTTCCGTATTGCCCGCGCTGGCACACCCGCAACTACCGTATTCTGTGGGACGTCTTTGGTTACGACCGATCCAGCGCCTGTTCTGGAGCCTTTTTCAAGTTTCACCGGTGCGACCAGCATCGTATCGCTTCCAATAAAAACATCGTCCTCAATTTCGGTTTGATTTTTCCTGACACCATCATAATTACAGGTTACAGTACCTGCGCCAATATTTACGTTGTTCCCAATAGATGCATCGCCAATATATGAAAAATGACCCATCTTTGTACCTGGACCAAGGGTTGAATTTTTAACCTCCCCGAAATTACCGATGTGGACGCCTTTTGCGAGGTACGCTCCTTTCCTCAGATGGCTGAACGGCCCAATTACAACTTCATCTTCAACCTGAGCCCCCTCCAGTACAGAAACAAATATTCGGCAGTTATCACCCACGCTGGAATCGCTTAACAGAGCGTTTGGCCCTACGGTACAACCGGATCCGATTACGCAGTCGCCCATAAGGTATGTATCTGGAAAGATAGTGGTGTCAATCCCAATTTTGACATTCCGTTCAATATACGTTCTGCCGGGGTCTACCAGGGTTACTCCTGCAAACATCCACTCACGGTTAATTCTCGAGCGGAGGATCATTTCTGCTTCAGCCAGGTGAACCCGGTTGTTAATCCCAACAGCCTCATCCGGGTTTTTCAATCGAATTGTTTTCACCTGAAATCCAGCCTCAACTGCAATTCCAACCAGATCGGTCAGGTAATATTCGCCTTTTGGGGACATTGAGATTTTTGTGAGATTTTCCCACAACCATTCAGCCTTAAAACAGTATACACCTGTATTCAACTCATCGATTAATAATTGTTCCGTAGTCGCCTGGGCTTCTTCAACGATCGCGGTGACATCGCCCTTTCCGTCACGAATGATCCTGCCGAAACCCCTGCTGTTTTCCAGGAACATCGACAGCATAGTGATGGGTCCATTGTTTTGGGTTTGTTCTTTTATCAGACCTGTAAGGGTTTCCACGGAAAGCAGCGGCATGTCCGCATAGATAACCAGAATCTGGTCCGATTCTCCTTTCAGTACGGTCTCAGCCTGCAGCACTGCATGACCCGTTCCGAGCTGGGGTTCCTGGACAACCAGGAGCGCTCTTGCGCCAATTCTCTCTCGGATCAAATCAGATTCAGCTCCAACTACCACAACCGGTTTTTCACCACAGGCTGCTGAAGCAGAATCCAGGACATAATCGATCATGGGTACACCAAGCAGAGGGTGGAGTACCTTCGGAAGGGATGACCTCATACGGGTTCCCTGACCTGCCGCCAGGACTACCGGGACTGTAATCATAAACCACCAACCAAAAAGCCGGACAGGGAATCCACAGGAAAATAATCCAGTAAGTCCTGCCAGGAGTTCAATGGATTAATTAATAAAAGGTACCGGATAAGGGGGTGAATCAGAACTGTTTTTTCCAGTCTTGAATGTTGTGAAAAATGATAATCAGCTTCTTCCACTCGAAAACCTGACTTGGGCGGATCAGGCAGGGGCGCCCGGATTCGAACCAGGACAAACGGTTCCAAAGACCGCTGTGCTGCCTTTACACCACGCCCCTGAATACGCACTCATTTCGCTATAAAAACCCTTTTTCAGGGCATTGAATTGTAACATAGAGAAAATAGTGGTGACAATATTACAGGCCTTGACCGGGGAATGGACTTTCAGAGACAAAAAGGGCGACAACCGCTTTTGAGATCAATCAGCCAGTAGATTGTTCGATGGTACTCCTGCTAGACCAGATAACAGGCTGCCAGATGTCCCGCGCCTTTATCATCCAGAGAGGGATGATCATTATCCTCGCAAACTTTTTCTGCAACCGGGCACCTATCATAAAATCTGCAGCGCGGAATGGGATTGATTGGTTTTGCGATACTGCCAATAATATTCGGTATTTCACGGGTAAAGGTTGGGTCTGGTACAGGAACTGCGGAGAGCAGCGCTTTGGTATATGGATGGAGCGGATTGATCAACAGTTCTTCCATTTCACCGATTTCCACAATTTTGCCCAGATACATTACAGCCAACCTGTTCGACATGTAGCGGGCAACCGCGAGGTCATGGGTAATATACAGGTAGGTGACTCCCATTTGATCTGCCAGATCCTGCATCAGGTGCATTATCCCGGTGCGAATGGACACATCCAACATGGAGGTGGGTTCATCCGCCACTACAAAAGTCGGAACAACCACAAGAGCCCGTGCAATCGCAACCCGCTGGCGCTGTCCACCAGAAAGCTCATGAGGATAACGGAATATAAAAGTCTCCGGGGGTATCAACCCGACCAGTTCCAGGTAATGGGCGACCAATTGCTCCCTCTCTGAGATATCCCCAATCCCCTGGACTGTGAGAGGCTCTGAGACAGTATCAAAAATCGTCCGGCGCGGGTTCAGCGACTCGTAAGGATCCTGAAAGATCATCTGGACATGCCGGCGAAAACCTTTCAGCTCCCCACCTTTCAATTGGGCAATATCTTTCTCATAACCATTAATACGCATCACAATTTCACCGCTGGTTGGATCGACCAGGCGCACCAGCAGTTTTCCGGTTGTGGTCTTGCCAGAGCCGGATTCACCCACCAGCGCCAGGCTTTCCCCATCCGCAATGTCAAAATTTACGCCATCCACGGCATGGATAAAGGCATCTGCTTTCTTAAACAGACCACCAGATAGCGGATATAATTTTCGCAGCTTCTGAATCCGGACTATTGGTTCGTGAACGATTTGATCAGTACTCATCAATTACTCTCCAGGGGATGCCAGCAGGAGGCATAATGCTGCCCCCCCATATCTTTGAATTCGGGGACTTCCTGCGAACATATCTCTGTTGCGTAAGGACAGCGCGGGTGAAACCGGCAGCCAGATGGTGGGGAAATTAAGTCCGGCGGTTCGCCTGGCAAAGTTGTTAACTCGCGTTTTGGCCCAATTATGCTTGGAAAAGCGGACATCAATCCAAATGAATATGGATGAATCGGGTGTTTGAAGATTTCCTCTGCAGTACCAAATTCCGCCAACCTGCCTGCGTACATCACCCCGATACGCTCAGTGACCTCAGCAATCACAGCAATATCGTGCGAGATATAAATCATGCTCATATTAAGTTTTTCTTGAAGCACGATCATTTCCCGCAGTAATGAATCTTGAACGATCACATCCAAGGCAGTTGTGGGTTCATCGGCGATAATAATATCCGGGGAGCACGATAACGCCATAGCAATGATTGCCCGCTGTCTCATCCCGCCGCTGTACTCATGCGGGTACTGGTCCATCATTTTTGGTTCAAGACCAACCAGGTTGAATAACTCAACCACGTGTTCTCGCGCTTGCTGGTTGGTCTCAACAATACCATGTTCCTCCATCGCTTCAATAATCTGGTCGCCCACCTTATAGACCGGATTTAATGCATTCATTGCAGCCTGGAATACCATTGAAATCTTACTCCAGCGCAGCTTGCGCATTTCCTCTTCTTTCAGTGGGACAACATCAGTGCCATTGAGGAATATATTGCCGCCTTTAATTTCTGCATTATCGGGCAGCAGTTTCAGAAGTGAAACTGCGATTGACGTTTTTCCACAGCCCGATTCTCCCACCAGCCCCATAGATTGTCCCTTTTCCAACGAAAACGAGACATCATTAACAGCCGACACTTCCCCGGCGCGGGTAGTGTAGTGCATCGTAAGTTCATTGACGGATAAGACGTTGTCAGTCAAATTTTTTGCTCCTTATCGTTTGCGCAATCGCGGGTTCACAATTTCATCTAAAGCCCGGCCAACGAGATAAAACGCGGCGCATAATGAGCTGATCGCGATACTTGCCGGGAAGATCAACCACCACTTCGAAAAATCGAGAAGATAGCCGGAATAGGAGGCGGTGTAGATCATCAAACCCCAGGACATCCGGATGTTTAACAGCCCAAAAAATGACAGCACCGCTTCTGAAGCGATTGCGCTGTTCACTGCAAACATCATATACAGGAAGGAAAGCGGCAGCAGGTTGGGTACAATGTGGCGGGTAATGATGTGGGCGTTACCGCCGCCCGCTACCCGGGCGGCTTCGATATATGTGCGTACTTTAATGGTCAGCGCCTGTGATTTAATTATGATCGTGGCGCCGCCGAAGCCTCCTAAAATCCCCAGAATAAGCGCCAGTAACGGAAGCGTCAGGTCAAACAATGCCGCCATAACGATCAGGATGGTGATATACGGCATCATGATCACAATATCCGCGATCCGCATAAAAACCGAATCTACTGCGCCACCGTAATATGCGGCAATCGCGCCAACTGAGGTAGCGATAGTCACAGTAACCAGGGCTGCCACAATCCCTAAAACAAATTCAGAGCGGGTGCTCCACATTAACTGGCTGAGTACATCCCTCCCCAGCGGATCAGTGCCAAGTATGTGCCGGATTGTAGGCGGCGATGGATGGAATGGGATAGTAATGTCGTAACCAACAACCGGGTCGTAGATATTCGGGTCCCAAACTGTCTCCATCAAGATGGGGTGGATGATAATAAAAGAAGCAAAAAACAAAATAATTGCAACACCTATCAGCCCGATCGGGTTTTCTGCAAACAGCGCCAGGTTGGTGCGGATGCTGCGCAACAGTAACCGCAGGCGAACCTGCCACAAAGGTGTCTCAAAAGAAGCTGCAGGTGGGGGGGATGATTGGGTCAGTTCAGCCATTAAGCACCTCTTTGGCGAATATATTTGTTATGTATACCGAATGCGGGGGTCCAGGACCGCGTACAAAATGTCAGCGATAAGGTGAGCCGTAAGCGCCAGAAAACCGGTGAAAACCAGGGCGCCAATCACCATCGGGATATCCTCGACCAGAGCAGCATTCAACAGGGTCATACCCATGCCGGGCCAGGAAAAGATTGTCTCTGTAATCACGCCGCCATCCAGGATAAACGCCACCGCCAGCACAAAAGCTGTCACCACCGGCAGGATCGCATTGCGGGAGGCATGTTTGTCACGGATTGTTTTATCCGGAAGACCCTTCGCCCGGGCTGCCATAATATAATCTTCCCGGAGAGTCTCCAGCATACTATTGCGGGTCAGAAGCATTGTGCCAGCGAAATTTACAGCTGCCAGGGTCATGATGGGCAGGATAAGATGATGCACAATATCAAGCGCATAAATCGCAACTCCGGATGAAATCCAGTAAAGGATTAGAGCGATTAAAATGACGCCTATTCCACCTAACCGGGCTGGAAGCCGGTTCTTCGGATCAAGCCGGTTGGCATACACCATCCAGGCCAGCAATACTAACGAGGCGATTCCTATTGAAAGCAGGATCCGGTTGAATACATAATTCGCCTCAACCGGCGCTTCGCGCCAGACTACCGGATCAATAAATTTACCGATCGGGAATGTTCCCAGCTTGTATGCAAAAAGCCAGATCATCATCAACGCGAACCACGGCAGGAAGACCGTATACATTGTGACTCCGCCGACCGTGGCGGCATACTCGCCCCAGCCGCCCCTGCGCCAGGCGAGTAATTTTCCGGTAACAAACCCGATGTAATAAGACAGGATAGTTGCGCTTAAAAAGAGAATGATCGTGCGGGGCGCCCGTTCTCTAATTACGTCAAGGACCGGGCGTGGGTAATTTGAGAAGGATATTCCAAAATCTCCCTGTAAGGCATTTGTGATCCAGGTGTAGTAACGTTCGTGCACCGGGGCATCCAAACCCATCTGGGCCCGGATGGTCTGGCGCTGATCTGGAGTCAGCCGGGGATCATTCAGGAACTGGTTGCCGTAATCCCCCGGTTGGGCATCTATTAAAATAAAAACTATGGTCAGAAAAAGGATAAATGTGAAGATGTTTTGGGCGATTCTCACGAAAAGGTAACGACGCATCAGGTACCTCCGTCCCCGTTTGGATTAAAAAAATATTTTCGGGAACTGAACCAGAGATTCAATTTGTTATATTCGTTGTTCGAGTAATCTGATCCGCAGGCAAGAAAAAAAACCCGGTTCAGGATAGAGAGGGCAAGAAAAACATCTTGCCCTCTCTTTTTCACAATCAGCCTTTACGGCTTACAGTGAACTATTTAACATTGACGGTTGCTTGCAGCTCTCCACCATACTGGTGGGCGTACTGCAGACCGCTGAGGGTTTCTTCATACGGCAGTTCCAACGAAGCTTGACGGTAGCCTTCGATGATGCCGGTGTCGAACAACAGGACGTACGGCATCTCAGTCGCCAGCAGTAGCTGGATCTGGTCCGAAAATTCCTTACAGGTCTCGAAGGTCTCGCAGGTCAGAATTCCTTCAGACAGGTCTTCGAATTCCTGGTTGATGTAACCGCCAGCATTGTTGCCGTCTTCGACAGCCTGTTCTTCCGAAAAGAAGTCACGCAGAAAGTCTGGGAAGAGGCTCAAGCTCCAGCCCAGCAGGTACATGTCAAAGTCCTGCTCGGTGAAGATGATCGGGACGATCACGTTGAAGCCGGCAAGTTGAGCTGTTGCGGGAATTCCGAACTCGTTTAACCAGGTTTCGATCCAGATAGCAAAGGTCGAGCGCAGCGGGTCGTAACCGGGGCTTGGAGCCGGGATGTTAAGTTCAGGTACAGGTACTCCATCAGGCATGAGCAACTGGCCAGCCTGGGTCACCTGGCGGTTATCCGGGTCCCAGGTCGGCTTTACATCGCCTTCCCATGTGTAACCAGCCTGCTCGAGGATCGCAACAGCCAGGTTGGTGCGCTGTTCGCGGTCCAGGCCCTGACCAATTTTTGGTACATCATCGAAGTACCAGGCGGTGTTGGCTTCGGGGACGAAAGTGTACAGCGGGAACGCGACACCCTGCAGGATCGTGCCGGTGACGAATTCTTTGTCGATCAAAACAGCGACTGCCTGGCGGAAAGCGCAGTCATTCATCGGGCGGCGGCGGTTGTTGAAGCTCATATAGCGGAATCCATTGACGCTGTTCTCCAGAACCTTGAGGTTCGGGTCAGTCTTCATCTGTTCCGCCAGACCGCGCTGCAGACCGAGCGGGTTGATCACGTATTCAACCTCGCCGTTTTTCATTGCCAGGATAGCAGCGTCCTGCGAACCGTAATAAGTGTAAACGATTGAATCAACATTTGGACCGACAGTGAATTCGGTCTCCACATCGCCTTCCGGCTCGCCAACTTCCACACCTGCGCTGTCTTTGTAGGCGCCGTTTGGCCATTGTTGCACGCTAAGACCGGTATTCATATAGTCGGCAAATTTTGAGCCTTCAATAAAGGCGCCCTGCTCCCATTTGTCGAGAGTGAACGCCCATGCGGTGGGCTCGCCCTCAACCTGGTGCGAGAACAGGATATCGTGCGCTTCTGCCTGGGCGGCTGCCAGGTCCTCATCGCTGGGGCTGTCACCCAGAGCCATGATGGGCGCCATCGCTTCCTCTACAACAGGAGCCCAGTAGTGCTCGGCGACAACCGGTGCCTGCAACGAACCCCACTCATGGCGGGCCAAACCGGGTTTGGTGTGGTAGAAAATCTTGACGGTCAGGTCGTCCACCACTTCCATTCGATCCAGGTAGTTTGCATCGTACCACTGCTGGAAGTTGCCGGAGATCAAACCAAGACCTTTAACTGCATTGGCAGTGAAAGCAACGTCTTCAGCGTTGATGGCTTCACCATCGCTCCAAACCAGACCCTCTTTGATAGGAACAGTGGTCACCCAGAATTCGCCTTCTTCGACCAGAGGATCAGGTGTAGTGACCGCCGCAAGGGACGGCACAAAAGTGAAGTATTTATCGGTCAGGGTGTACAGTGAAGGCGGTTTTGGCAGCATATAGCTGTTCCAGACGGTGTTGTCGGGGCCGTTGGCAGCCCAGAAGTTGATGGTGGTCACGTCTTCGAAGACACCCACCCGGTAAACGTTTCCGCCTTGGTTCAACTGCGCCTGGGGAGCTTTAACGGGCTGGGGTGCATCTGCTGCAATTTCGGGGATGCTGAAGCTGACCTGCTCCATGTTTAGACCAGCGACTTCCGGAATTGGCTGGCAGGGGATCATCTCATCCGCCGGGATGGGGCCTCCCGCAGCGACCATCTCTTCTTCCATTTCTTCAGCCGGGGTGGCAGTGATGACTTTCTCCTCAACAACCGTCTCCCCCTCCACCTCAACAACCTCGGTGACAACCACAGTCTTTACAACTTCCTGGGGGGCCGCCGGAGCGCAGGCTGCGAGGATCATGCTGAGTACCATCAGCACACTAAAGGAAATTAAAAATTTTTGTTTCATGTTTTCTCCTCCATATTGAGAAATCGATTAGGTATGGGTTAACTCTTTTGCTTATTTTAAGAATATTTTATGATGAGATGCCACCTCCTTAAATGGGTAAAGAACCGTACTTTATGCAAGGCTGGAATTAAAATTGCTTCCATTTGACCAATCTTTTCTCTCATCTGGGAATCATATAAATATTACCATATTTCAAGTTGTGGTCAACCTTGCTATCAAAGGACAACCGATTCCTGATTCTAAATGTTACAACCTTTAATAAGCCGATTCCCATCTACACTCTTATTACCTTGTTTTGCTTCCAAGGGTTCAATATAAAATACTGTGTATTCGCGGGTGGCAGTATGGCAGTGATTCAGTTACGGCTAACCTGAAATGACCTGCTTAATTGAATGAATTTTAATTTGACTGTGGAGCGGCTTCCCGGCTGCCGCACTCTCCAATCAGGTAGAGAACCCGATATGTTCGCGATTATCACAAAAGAATTTGGATATTCATGTTTTAATGGGACAACCTCCAGGATGCGGCGATATGCGCATACCAGGATTTGGATTGCGGCAGCGGCTCCCACAGCCATTCGTCATAAAGATCCTGCAGATTTTCCGGTTCGAGTGCATACTGTTTAACAAACGACCAGATTTTCCAGCTCAGGCTGTTTTTATCAGGTCGGGGAGATTCAATCTCCCGAAGTAATATCAGCCGTCCTCCCGGCGGAATTTTGTGGCGGGCAGTCCAGTTTTTCAAGCTTACAGAAATAAATTTATCAAAATCTTCGTTCATCAGTCCACCAATTAAGTACCCTTATAATTAAATCCAGGGTGGATTTCGCCTGCTCCAAATAAACCTATTCCGAGATTCTTCTTCAATGCAATCCGGCCGTAGTACAGGCGTGATTTTACAGTTCCAACAGGGATTTCCAGGATATCTGCGATCTCCTGCAGCGGGAGGTCATTCAGGTAATAAAGCACAATGACCACACGCTGCGGGAATGGAAGTTTGGTGACAGCGTTCTGTACCTGGTCCCAATCATCCTTAAATTCAACCATTTCAAGCGGTGTGTCCTTGCCAGCACCAATAAGCCACTCTCCAAGATCATCCAGTGAAAACAACCAGCGTTTATTCCGGTTAACCCATGTGTAAGCCAGATTGGCAGTCATCCTGTAGAGCCAGGGTTCCAATGGCCGGGAGCTGTCAATTCTTTCCGCAAAACGGTAGAGTCTTAAAAACACATCCTGCAGCAGGTCGCTGGCTGTATCCACATCCCCGGTGATCGCCAGCGCAGTCCGGTACACAAGGTTGCGGTGCCGGTCGTAAAGCATACCCAGAGCTTCCAGGCTGCCTTCCTGTAGCTGTTTTGTTATCTCTCGGTCTTCAATTCTGGACATCCAATTTCCTGAAACAACAGGCTGCCGGCTCCATCTGGGACAATGGACCTTCCTTACCAGGCTTAAAAATCCGCTCCCAAAGCTATTTTACCAGAATTGCGACAGGTTGATACCTTTCCAATTTGAGAGCGTTTGGTTCAAACTGATTATAACTCATCCTCAAAACGCATCTTCAGATAAGAAAGATAGCGCTCAGGATGTATCTTACCTGCCTCAACAGCATCCATTACTGCGCATTCAGGTTCATGGTAATGAGTGCAATCGCTGAAGGCGCAATCTCCGACCAGGCTTCGCATTTCTGGGAAATAAGCATCCAGTTCCTCTGGTTCTATATCGAACAAACTGAGCGCTTTCAACCCGGGGGTATCGGCGACATAACCGCCCCCATCCAGAGGGTACATCTCCCTGACCACAGTGGTGTGCCTGCCCTTTTCCGTAGCGCGGCTTACACTCCTTACCTGGAGACCTAAACCCGGTTGTACCTCGTTCAACAGGCTGGATTTGCCGCTTCCCGATGGACCGGTAAATAGCGAAATCTTTCCCAGCAGCAATTTTCGCAGCTTTTTGACGCCAACTCCGGTTTTTGCAGAGCTGTACAGCAACTCATACCCAATTTTCTGATACCGTTCGAAGAATGAAGTGGCTTCCTTTTTTGAAACAAGATCGATCTTATTTGCGACGATCAAGCAGCGCACATTGTTTTTCTCTGCTATCACGAGAAAACGATCCAGCATACTGAGGCGCGGGGCAGGTTGCGCGCACGAAAATACAAAGCCTGCCAGGTCCAGGTTGGCGATGATAACCTGCTGATATTCCCCCTTCGGAGACGGAGCCAATCTAATAAATGAAGACCGGCGCGGCAGCACCTTTTCAATATTTCCGTTCTCCTGGTCGATGAGTGATACAACAACCCGATCTCCTACCGCGACAATATCCCCCAGCGGTTTACCCTTCTTAAGTTTACCGCGCAGCTGGCAAATATAAGTTCCGCTTTGAGTTTCTACTGTGTAAAAACCGGACTGCGATTTTGTGATTACTCCCTGCATTTTTCCTGGCTATGGTGCTGGAGTGGTAGTGGGTTTAATAAGCGGGGTTACTACAGTATCCGGGTTGGAATCCGGATTAATATTCAACTCTGTCTCCCAGGGGTACAGTTTCTGCGGCTGCCCTCCAAAATATATTTCCACTATCCTTCGAAAAATCGGAGCCGCATAGACAGATCCCTCACCCGCATGTTCCAATACGACCGCAATGGCAATATCGGGTCTTTCAGGCTGCTCTGCGTAAGTATAACCCGCGAACCAGGCATGGGGTTCGCTGGAGCTAGTTTGGGCGGTTCCGGTTTTACCAGCCACCGGCACGTCCAGGCCAGTAAAACTATGCCAGGCTGTACCGCGCGGTTGCTCGTTCCGGATCACTCCAACCATAGCATCCTGGATCACTTTCAGATTATCTTCACTGACAGGCAGTTTTCCAATTGCTTCCTTTTGAAAAACAATGTCAGGCTCCCTGTCCGGAGGCTCGATTTTTTCAATCACCTGAGGTTTGTAAAGAGTGCCCCCATTACCCACCGCAGCCATAAAATTTGCAACCTGCAGTGGAGTTACCAGCAATTCGCCCTGGCCTATGGCGGTATTTACCGCATCAACCGGGCTGGCAGGATCGAGCACCTGGCCTTCCAGTTCTTCCAGTCCGAGAATCCCGGTCGGCGATCCCAGCCCGAATCCGCGCGCCATATCCGAGACAGCTTTTTCGTGACCCTGATTGTACAAACCAAGTCCGATATGCCAGAAAAATGGGTTGCAGGAACGCATCAGACCTTCAGGCAGAGTAAGCAAACCGCTTGGAATGGTCCGTCCGTCTTCCTGGAAATATTCATATGTCCAGTCGTAAAGCTTCGTACCGGGCAGCTCTTCAAATACATACCCGCACTGGTAAGTTGTATTGGGATTATAAAGACCGCTTTCAAGCCCGGCCGCCATCGTAATGATTTTGAATACCGATCCGAGTGGGTATAACCCCTGGGTTGCCCGGTTGAGCAGAGGTTGGTCTGGATTGTTGAGTATCTCACGCAATAGTGTATCGCTGTCATAATTAACGGGTTCAAAAGCATTCGGATCAAAATCCGGAGAAGAAGCCATAGCCAGAACACGACCGCTATCCCTCTCAATAACTACAACCGCCCCACTAAATGAACCCATAGCCTGCTCCAGCGCGGTCTGAAATTCTTTATCCAGAGTTGTATGGATTGCCTGTGACGGTTCTGCGGTCGCTTCCGCCAGCCTGGTCAGAGGGCGATCCTGTTCGTTAAAAACATACAGTGCACCTCCACGGGTGCCGGCAAGATATGATTCGCCCCATTTTTCTAAACCGCTGCGACCGACCCTCTCATCAGAGCTGTATCCCTGGCGTTGATACTCCTGTACTTCTTCCGGCTGGATCGCGCTTACATATCCCACTGCATGCGGTGCAACGCCACCATTAAAATAAAAGCGTGATTTATACGGGCTCAATGCCAGCCCTTCCAACCGGTTGATTTTGTTGAAATCCAGCTTCGCATCCGGGGAAATCTCACCCAGCGGCAGATACCAGCCTGACCCGCCCGGATATTCGGAATACATCTGCTTGATTGTTTCCATGCTTATTCCGGTCAACTCGGTAACCACCTTGAATAACTGCTCCTCCTTATCCGGATCGATCTTATCAGGATAAAGCCCAATCGCGGTTACGTCAGTTTGAGCAACAAGTGCATGCCCGTTTCGATCATAAATGTTCGCCCTGGATGGCGTGTAACCCGCTCTATCCATGGATAAATAATTGCCGCCTTCCAACTCTGGCAGTACCAGGGTATCGTCCCACTGCACCCTCCAATCACCATCTTCCTTGCTCAAATTCATCACAGTACTGCGGGTAATATCACCCACGAGCAGGCTTTTGAGAATAATCTTATAACCTACCTGGGCTGTTTCTGCATCCACCAGGGCTGATTTTAATTCGTATTCAATCCCGGTCAACGCCGCTTCAGCGGAGATCCCATTGAAATGATTCTTGAATTCGTCTTCTGATAAGGCATCCCGGCTGATTGAGGTAAGCCGTGAGTACATGCCTTCGAGATTATCCCCTTTCCAATCATTGAGAAATGCATTGGCGCTGGACTTCACCTCCTGGACCTCAGCGGAAAAGTCTCTCTCTTCCTGTGGGAGAAGGGCTCCGGATACCTCTCCCACGGTACTCCTGATACAACCGACGCTGGAGAATACCAGAGCCGTAAAGAATACAATTGAGACTAATAGCAGACGCTTCATGCAGGCAAAAAATGGGGCTGTTTAATCAAAAAGAATGTTAATACAGGGTTGAAGAGCTGTTTCAGTAACTCCAATTTTAATAACCCTCAAGGATCTTGTTGTAGACAGGACAATCAAATTCGAGAAACGCCTGGCAGGCTGCAGGGATATCCTTTGATGTACGCCAGCCGGCTTTAAGCAATGTTCTCGTCAGGTGGCATAGTGGCAGTCCCATAACATTTGCAAAGCAACCCTGCAAGTTCTGTACCGGGTGAAATCCCGTATGCTGGATTGCGTATGACCCCGCCTTATCAAGCGGGTCCCGCGAAGCGACATATGCTTCAAGCTCCTCATCACTGTAAACTCGCATCGGTACATCTGTAATGCAGTTGTCAATAAATTGTTTCCTATCGCGGCTGCGTATCACAGCGACAGCAGTGTAAACCTGGTGGATTCTGCCGCGCAGGCGGTATAAAACCTTTCTGGCTTCTTCCAGGTCAGCTGGCTTGCCTAAAATTTCGAATTTGGATATATCAGAACTGGGAATGCCTTGCCCTTCGTTTGTTACCCCCCTCCCCGAACCACTTTTTCCCCAGTCTACTACAACCGTATCTGCCCCGACAATTAATGCCTCTTTAACCGAAAAATCATTCTTATTACAGAAAATATCGAGAGCCTTGTCCAGCGCCACTCTTCTCACATATTCCCCCGGCAGTTCTTTTGGAACAATTTCCTCTTCGACCTTCGAAGGGATAACAGTGAAGTCCCAACCAAGAAGACTGATTAACTGTCTTCTTCTTGGAGATTGCGAGGCGAGCACTAACATCAAGCGCGGATTCTAACATAGTAAAAAATTTGGATAAACAGCCAGACGAAGTTATTGATCCTGCTGTTGTAATTAACCTGAACTCCTATGTTAAAATTTTTGATATGGGAAAAACAAGAAATAACCAGGCGCTACGAATATTTCTTGCAATGCTGCTGCTGGTAAATTTAATCGTATTATCCATTCCGGCTACTGGAGCAAAAGCGCAATCGGCGGGAGAAGCTGAAATTTCCCCGCCCGATACAGAAAATTACCCCATTTTTTCAACAAATCTGAAAGTTTACGATTTCCAGGGTTTATTTATTCACAGTCTGCAGGGGGAGAATATCCAGCTGCTTGAGAATGGGAATCCAGTCAGGATCACAGGTATACAGGAAATCCGACCTGGCGCACAACTGGTGTTTGCGATTAACCCCGGACCCCCATTCGCAATTCAGGACAGCCAGGCTGTTTCGCGTTATGACAGAATAATTAATTCTCTGGCAGATTGGGGAAAAAGCCGGATTGGCACAAATATTGATGATCTCAGCCTGATCACAACCGGAGGCGCATCTTCGAACCATTTGATAAATCCCTCGGATTGGGTAACAGTATTAACTTCCAGCCAGGTTGATTCGAGGACTGTGGTTCCAAGCCTGGATACCCTGTTCAGGGGTATCAGCCTGGCATCTGACAGTCCGGTCCGCCCTGGTATGGGAAAGGCGGTGTTATTCATAACCCAACCACTCGAAGGATTATCAGATGAGCCCTTTGATAATATTATCGCCCAGGCCCAACAACATGATGTCCGGATAAATGTCTGGATGGTTACTTCGCCCGGTACATATTCAGCCAAAGCGGCTGAACAAATATCCAGGCTCGCCCAGGAAACCCAGGGAGATTATTTTTTATACACAGGTGAGGAAGAACTGCCTGACCTTGAGAAATATTTTGAGCCGCTCAGAAATCTATACAGTATTGACTACCAATCAGAAATCACCAGCAGCGGAACCCACCAGCTGCAAGCCCAGGTTGAAACGAAAACAGAACCCGTCAGCACCCTGCCCTTAAATTTCGAATTCGAAATCCTCCCGCCAGCGCCATCGCTGATTGCGCCCCCAATCAGAATCACCCGCGCTCCTCAGAAGGAAAACAATTGGTCAGATCTCCTCTCACAAACAGAAATTCCGTTAATCCCAAGCCAGCAAGCGATCTCCATTGCAGTCGATTTCCCGGATGGAAAACCGCGCCCGCTTGTACGTTCAACATTATATGTAAACGGCAGTATAGTAGATGAGAACAATGTATCCCCATATGATTCCTTTATTTGGAATCTGGAAAATGTCAATTCACAGGGCACTTTCCAGATTCAGGTTGAAATTGAGGATGCATTCGGTATCAGGGGACAAAGCGCCCTGATACCGGTTGAAGTTATTCTTGAACTGCCTGAACCAAACCTGTTGACAGCCATTTTCAGTGACCTGCCCACAATCGCCATTCTGGTTCTCCTGTTAACAGGATCACTTGTCTTATTATTTCTGGTTCTGGGCGGAAAAATCAAGCCTATCACACCTGGAGTCAGCTCCAGATTCCGGCAAGGAAAAAGGAAGAAAAAACACTCTGCATCAGAAGTGAGACCTGATAATGGGATTAGGAAAGAGAAAGAAATGAACAGGCAAGCGGGAAGTGCAGCCCTTTCTGAGGCGCTGGCGGTTTTAATCCCCCTTGAAGATCAACCGAACCAACAAAAATCTGGAAGAATCCCGATTAACAACCTTGATAATTTGATTGGATCAGATCCAAAAAAGGCAGACATCGTATTGGAGGATAATTCTATCGAAGCTATTCATGCCAGGATTAAATGGGTCTCCGAGCAGGAATACTGGATAATGGATGAACATACCATCGCTGGCACCTGGCTGAACTTTGAACCAGTACCCTGGGACGGGCATTCATTAACCGATGGCGACCTGATTCATTTCGGCAGGATTGGATATTTATTCAAATTAACCAATTCATCCATGGTTCGAATACCAGTAATCAAGACCGGAGCGGTATTCGCTGATTTGACTGATTCAGATGAACAGGTGAATGAATTGGGTGCAGGAATCCAATCAACGGGTTCAGATACAACTCTGATTCAATGATAAAGAGGATAAAATTTAGCTGAATGTATAGAAAAAATTTCAGGGGACCAACCCGTAATAAACTTCATCACCGGCAGCCAGGAAGAAGTTCCGTTTGATCGGGTCAAAAGCAAATGCGGTTGCCCTGCTGGAATCGGAAAGAAAATCCGGTCTGAATTGTTTCTGGTAGGTAAGAGTGCGTAAACTGAAGTGGTAAATAGATTGATCGCCAGGGTCAAGCATGTACAACGAAGGATCAGGCGGCGGATTGAATTCAATCTGACTGAAAGCGTTTTCCAGCTCCATGGGTTGGTTTTCATGGCCCGGGCGGATATCCACATATTCAGGCTGTGAACAGCGGGTGGGAGCTACACCGATGCCGCTGTATACGCATAATGTAATTCTCCCGTCCTCATGCAGTAAATACAATTCGTTGTTATTTACTGCGAGATCGACCACAGTATCCAGAGGCGGTATCTCTACATTAAAGAACAGCTCTGGCTCCATAGCGATCGCCCCGTTCCAATAAATCCAAACACCATTTGAAGATGGATCCAGCACATAAATATCGCCCTGATGGACAGTCATAGCCACAAGATTTTGGAATTGGTTTGAACCGGGCGGATACAAAGCAGAACCCTGCGGGGAATCCTCAGGTTCGCAAAAGATCAGATTGCCTTCCGTATCCATCCCAACAATATCTGCATCCGGGGAAAGAGCCTTGGGCCAGCGGGCAATATCGATAATCGGTCCACTCAGAATATTATCCTGTGCAGTGGGACCGCACTGAAATGAAGGGTCAGGTTTATATCCCTGGCTGGTGAGATGGGCGTGAAAAACGCCCCCGCTGGTGTCATCCAGCATGTACATATCGTTATCGAAAACAACCAGCTTTTTAATCCGGGCTGATTCTGGCAGCCCGCCAATAACTGCGGGCTGGTAATTCACTCTTTTCACAAGGTCCAGTTCATCAAGTGCTGAAATTGCATTCATCTTTAGCGCCTGAGTATCTTCAGTTCTGTTTACCGATTCAACCTGTTCCAGGAAATCCAACAAAACCGCCCACTCAGACCGCTGCTGGTCTTCATCCTCTTGGTTCATGGCTTTATTCGCCATCTCTTGAGCCTGACTGAAATAGGCATCATACTGCGATTCACGTCCCAGCTTGTAGTAAGCGCCGCTGGCAATTCCCACAACCACTACCGGCACAAATACCGCAATAAACGCCATTGTTCCAGTTGGTAGTTTAAAATAATCTTCTCCCGGCAGGAGTCTGGCAAGAAATGAAGTAAAACCCCTCACAAGACGGCCTGCAAACGCCAGGATTCCCACTCCAGCTGCAGTTGATTTTGCCCAGACTCTATCTTTATGTGTGCTCTCAGCAAGCGGCGGCGAGTCATCTTTACTAACTTCTGTATCTGCGGATGTACTTTCTGGAAATTCCGGCAGGGCTTCCGCCATTAGAACAGCCCCAGAATCAACCGTGAGATCCTCCTTCAATGATTCTGGACTGGTTTCCAGGTTTTCGTCCGGTATGGACCCTGCAGGCGCATCAACCCTGACTTCCGGGATATCCGCGACCTCTGATTCTGAGGTGGAGGCGGACGGGCCTGCCAGGAAATCTTCATCCAGCGGAATTGCGCTGCTCTTGATTTCGCTGACAGCTCCACCCTGCTTAACGATATAACAATTGCCCTTGCCTTCTTTCGCATTTATCAGAACAACGTTCAAATCAGGTTCAAATTGAGCGCTAAACCTGCTGCTGATTTCCTGCGGGGTTAATTTTGGAATATCAGGTAAAGCGGTTGCGCTCCACTTCATGGGAGGTTTGGCAGCCAGCAGGATTCCGTCGCCGGCTTCCACCTGCAGCGGGAAATAACTTATTGGAACACTGCTTCCCTGTCCCAATCCTTTGGCGGCCATTGTTGTATCGTATAGATGCTGAACGTTATCGCCTGATATATGAAAAGCCTGCATGGGTCCGGAATGGGTTAAGTACAACTGCTGCTTCCGAAATACCAGTACGGTCAACAGGCCAACTCCCTGCTGGCCCTTTTTGGCATAGCGCAAATTGATCTCAAGTAAAATTTTGTTCAATTCTTCCGCGACGGAACGCATTGCGGCAGTCGTTGAACCAGGTTTCTTAAAGTAGAAATCTGAAAGGTAGACCAGCAATTGTTCTTGCTGGTCGGGGCGCAGTAAACTGTCGCCTGCCATAACCAGGTAAAGGACCAACCGGTCGAACTTCCTGCTGCGGCTTGCTTTTGGTTCAGGATCGCTCACATGCAGGCATAATAATCCCGGATTGTCTTCACCAGACATCCGTGCAATCGGTGTAAGGTAAATGTCAAAATCCCGGTTCATAAATCATACCTGCCAGTCGGTTTTTGATGGAGCAGCAATCCCACTCTGAGCAGAATATATTTGATTACCGCAAGATAAATTAAAATAAGATTATTCGTATGCATCCAAGCCTTGACCGTACCGGCAAAATCCTATAAGGTTATACAAAAATTACAAATCACCACCAACATTGAATAATAAAACAAAACTCAAACTGAATCGTAAAAATGAAACTCAGCACAATCCAAACTGTAGAAGAATTCCAGAAACTTGCTCTGGAATGGAATGAACTGCTCGAATGCTGTATTGCAAGTCATGTGCCATTCATGCGCCATGAATATCTGGCAGCCTGGTGGAAAACGATGGGTGGCGGCGAATGGCAGGAGGGGGCGTTGAATATCATAACTGCCCGGGATGAAAACGGTCAACTGGTGGGCATCGCTCCACTCTTCCGCACCAGAAACCTGGAGAGCCTCCCAGCATTGATGATGTTGGGCAGCATCGAAATTTCAGACTACCTTGACATGATTATCAATCCCCCCGAGATAGGCAACTTCCTCCCTGAGCTGCTTAAATTCCTCTCTAAAGAAACTGATGAATACTGGACAGTAATTGATTTATATAACATCCCGGAAGATTCTCCCACCCTACCAGGATTAAAAACCGCAGCTGAAGAACTGGGCTGGGTATATGAACAGGAACAACTCCAACCCTGCCCGTATATCCCGCTTCCAGGTGACTGGGAAGAATATCTCGCTTCTATAAATAAAAAGCAGCGCCATGAGATCCGGAGAAAGATTCGCCGGGTGGAGAATCAACCAGAAAATGTAAGCTGGTATATGCTTGATGACAGGGACAAACTGGACCGGGAAATTGAAGACTTTATGGACTTGATGTCGCAGGATGCCGAGAAAGAGAGTTTTCTCACACCGGCAATGCGCACACAATTACGGGAGACGGTCTTCGCAGCCTTTGATGCTGGATGGCTGCAGCTTGCTTTCATTGAAGTTGACGGGCGGAAAGCGGGCGGCTATCTGAACTTTGATTACGCCGATCACATCTGGGTCTACAACTCAGGGATTAATTTCGATTACGGAGACCTGTCCCCCGGGTGGGTGCTGCTGGGCTATCTGCTTAAATGGGCAAATGAAAATCAACGCCTGGAATTCGATTTTATGCGCGGCGGCGAAGACTACAAATACCGTTTTGGGGCTATAGACCGGTTTGTTGAAAGGGCAAAGATCACCCGGGCCAGGAGTTAATTATGTCAACGGTCCGGGTATTTTTTTACTCCTGAGAAGGGGCCATTTCCTTTACAGGCCTCCCGGCATCATCCACATAAAATTATCAGATCTCTGTGAGGCATTCCCTGCCAGGTTGGCAATATTTCGAGCAGACATTATTAATTCCAATATTTATAGATGCATACCATAGTAATACAATCCGGAGGAGAATCGCGCCGGATGGGTCGCGATAAAGGGCTGGTGATGTTCAGAGGCAGACCGCTTATCCAGCGCGTCATTGAACGGGTTGAGAACATGGCTGATGAACTGCTGGTAACCACCAACAGCCCGGAAAAATATTTGTTCCTTGGATTGCCTCTGCATAAAGATATCATCCCGGACCGGGGGGCTCTGGGCGGGTTGTACACAGCTTTATCCGCTGCCAGCCACCCGATGGTAACGGTTCTTGCCTGTGATATGCCCTTCATCAATCCTGCTTTGCTCAATTTTGAAAGAGAGCAGATGGGTGATAGATCAATTGATATCGTAATTCCCCGGACAAGCGCCGGGCTGGAACCATTTCAGGCTGTGTACCGCCGCGAGTCATGTTTACCTCCAATAAGATCTGCATTGGAGGCAGGTTTATGGCGCGTTGACGGCTGGTTTGATGAAGTTAATGTTCTGGCTGTTCCCCCTGAACAACTGCACAAGTTTGATCCCGGGTTGTTGAGTTTTATGAATGTGAATACACCTGACGAATTAAAACTTGCCGAAGAAATAGCCGCGCAGATAGAGGATAACTAGCAGCCATTTATTAATGCATATCCCGGAAAAATTCCACCCAAACCGTTTACCAGTAATGCTTGACCTCTACCCATCCATGGTGTAAATTGGTCCTGTTCAGCCATAAAGTCAATTTACCATTATGCTTTTCATCTGGAAATTATTAAAAACCGAGAAGGGTGATCAGGTTCAGCAGTGTAATCAAAGACAATTTTTACAACCATATAAAAAGTGGAGCACTTACATGGGTATAAATATTAATTGGGTCAGGGGAAGGTTCCCGGCCCTGAGCGACTCAACAATCTACCTGGATAACCCCGGCGGTACCCAAATTGTCCAGGACAGTCTTGACCGGATGAACGACTACCTGGTTCATTGCAACGCCAATTTTCACGGCGCTTTCGCCACCAGCCGTAAATCTGATGAGATTATTGCCGAAACCCGCTCAGGGGTAGCTGATTTTATCAACGCGAAACGACCAGAAGAGATTATATTCGGGCCGAATATGACTACCCTGACATTCAACATCAGCCGGTCAATCGCCCGCACATGGAAAAGGGGGGATAAAATCGTCCTGACCCGCCTTGAGCACGATGCAAATATCACCCCCTGGGTAATCGCAGCCCAGGAGCGCGGCTGCAGTGTCATCTATGTGGACTTTCATCCCGAAGACTGCACCCTGAATATGGAAGAGATGGTGGCTGCCCTGGATCAACAACCGGTATTTGTCGCCCTCGGTTACGCCTCCAATGCTGTCGGAACGATTAACCCTGTTGAAAAAATCATCTCTTTAGCGCATCAGGCTGGAGCGCTTGTTTACATCGATGCTGTCCAGTACGCTCCTCACGGCCCAATTGACGTACAAAAAACCAGCCCCGACTTTCTGGTCTTTTCCGCTTACAAACTTTTTGGTCCGCATGTTGGTGTATTGTACGGTCGCTACGATCTGCTTGATTCTCTAAAAGCGTACAAAGTCCGCCCGGCATCTTTATACCCTCCAGAAAAATTTGAAACTGGCACTAAAAACCACGAAGGCATTGCCGGATTACTGGGTGTAATCCAGTATTTAGAGCAGCTTGGGAGTGCGTTTTACCAAGAATTTGACATCCCAGATGTGAATAAATATACAGGAAGAAAGCTGCTGCTCAAAAAAGCAATGTTTACAATCCGGGCATATGAGTATGAACTCAGCCGTTCGATACTGGATTTTCTGGAAGAAATCCCGGGGGTGACTCTTTATGGGTTGAAAAATACGAGCCGGCTTGAAGAGCGCGTTCCAACTTTTGGGTTCACCCTGAAGGATGTCCACCCCAGGGTGGTAGCCCAGAAATTGGACGAATATGAGATTTTTGTATGGGATGGAAATTATTACGCTCTTTCGGTCACAGAACGGTTGGGAGTTGAAAAGGACGGCGGCCTGATCCGTATCGGACCGGTCCACTATAACACCATTGATGAAATCGCCCGGCTGAAAGAAGCGCTGACGGAAATTGGTTTTTAATTATCTATTAAAATCCTGTGCTTCAGTATTATGGGTAAAATTACTACTTCGTTAATTTTGAGAACTGCCATGCCTGGAGGGCAATCCAAAAAATGGTTCACCGAAAAACAATCCCATGCAGAAGAATGCCAGGCAAACAATCGGCTTGTTTTTCCAACCAGGTGCTGCAATTATTTGAGGAGTTACAAGCTGTCATATTGAGCATCACTTTTGACAGTTTCTGGAGCGGAGGCCATTCTGCAAGCGCCAGTATCTATTTGTTAAATTAAGAGGACATTTATGGCTGTTGAAGGAAAAACGGCGATATTGAATCTACCTGTTGGGGAGCGGGACCATTCCTTTGGACCTGAAGATGCCGGGGTCACTCTGGTCGAATACGGAGACCTGGAGTGCATCCACTGCCAGAAGGTTAACCCGATTATCCGGGCTTTACGCGAGAGGCTGGGCAACCGGCTACGGTATGTATACCGGCACTTCCCGATCAATTCAGTTCATCCTAACGCCCAATTAGCGGCAGAAGCAACCGAAGCCGCCGGAGCACAGGGCAAATTCTGGGAGATGTATGATTACCTCTTTGAGCACCAGGCTGAACTGGACAGGGCTCACTTGATTGAATATGCCAGAGAATTGGGACTGGACTTAAACCAGTTTGAGAAAGACCTTGATGATCAAAGATATGCCTCCAAAGTTAACGAAGATTTCTTGAGTGGGGTCAGGAGCGGGGTAAATGGAACCCCAACATTCTTTATCAACGGGCAGCGGTACGACGGAGCCTGGGATTTCGAATCACTTTTAGATGCGGTTGAGAAACCGCTGGGTATGCAGGTGCGAATGGTTTTCCAGGAATTTGCGAGGATCGAAGCATCCGGAGGCATACTTCTCCTGGCATGTGCGGTCCTTGCGATATTATGGGCTAATTCTGCCTGGGCAGAAACCTACTTCCAACTCTGGAAAACAGACCTGGGTATCACCCTGGGTAATTTCCAATACAATAACTACCTTCTGAAATGGATCAACGATGGGTTGATGGTGGTCTTCTTCTTTGTGGTGGGGTTGGAAATCAAAAGAGAGGTCACCACCGGTGAGCTGTCCAGCCCCCGCAAAGCGCTGCTGCCGATTTTTGTAGCAATAGGTGGGATGGTCGTACCGGCTGGTCTGTATCTCGCCCTGAATGCTGGAAGCCCTGGAGAATCCGGATGGGGGATCCCCATGGCAACCGATATTGCATTTATGCTCGGCATCCTGGCGCTTTTAGGCTCGCGGGTGCCTTTTGTTCTGAAAGTATTCTTCACTGCCTTAGCGATCGCGGATGATCTGGGCGCAGTACTTGTGATTGCATTATTTTACACTGAAGATATATCCTGGGTTTTCCTGGCCGCGGCTGCCGTAATCCTGTTGGTACTGTTTATCCTCAACTGGGCAAGGGTCTATTCCCCTACCCCGTATCTAATTCTGGGATTTGGATTATGGATTGCCTTTTTAGGTTCTGGCGTACACGCGACCATAGCGGGCGTTCTGCTTGCGCTCACGATCCCGACCCGCAGCCCACCGGATACCCGTGCGCTCCTGGCGCAGTGCATGTCTGTTCTGAACGAGTTCGAAAGACCGCTTGGGACAAATTCTTTGTCCAGCGATCGCCACCAGGTGGCAGCCCAGACGCTGGAAAATGTCGCAGACCGGATGCAGTCGCCGGCTCAAAAACTTGAACATGACCTGCTGCCGTGGACAACTTATTTAATCCTCCCGATTTTCGCTTTTGCAAATGCAGGCGTGGTAGTCACATTCGACGCCCAATTTGTCGGACCGGTGAGCCTGGGGATTTTCCTCGGGCTGGTCTTTGGAAAACCAATCGGGATTTCACTTTTTACTTGGATTGCCGTAAAAATTGGGATTGCCCAACTGCCGGTTAATGTCACCTGGCGCCAGCTCTTCAGCGCCAGCTGGCTGACCGGGATTGGTTTCACAATGGCGCTGTTTATTACCAATTCAGCATTCAAAGACCCTTTTATGCTCAATCAAGCCAAACTCGGTATAATCTTTGCCTCCCTGGTGGCGGGATTGATTGGATACGCCCTTTTAATTGTAACCAGCCCGACTCATTCTGAAACCACTCACATGGAGACCATCCCGGCTACAGATTAAGACCTGAAATCGGAAAGGAAGATTTTATGAAAATGAACAATAAATTCGTCCACCCCTATATACCCAATTCAGCGCCGAAAACCCGGCAGGAGATGCTGTCGGAAGTCGGAGCGGAATCAATTGAGGATTTTTACAGAGATGTGCCCCGGGAACTGCGGCTGGAAACTGAGCTGGAACTGCCCCAGCCGTTCCTCTCCGAATACGAATTAAAAAACCATGTCGAATCGATCCTGGCAAGGAACTCAAATACAAAAGAATTCACCAGTTTTTTGGGCGCGGGCTGCTACCAGCACCATGTGCCCGCAGTTTGTGATGAGATTAACCAGCGGGCCGAATTCCTGACCGCTTACGCTGGAGAACCCTACGATGACCATGGGCGCTTCCAGTCTTTGTTCGAATACACAAGCCTGATGGGAGAACTGCTTAATATGGATGTGGTCAATGTGCCCACTTATGACGGTTACCAGGCCTGTGCGACAGCCATCCGGATGGCAGCTCGTATTACTGGAAGAAACGAAGTACTTATAAGCCGCAATATCAATCCCGCAAAACTATCAAAGATCAGGGATTATAACCAGCATGAACTAGATCTGACACTGGTTGATTTCGACCCGGAAAATGGCCTGTGTAACCCATCCTCCTATGAGGGATTAATTTCCACAAAAACCGCCGCAGTTTATTTTGAAAATCCGACTTATTTAGGCACAATAGAAACACGCGGGGAGCAGGTCTGTTCAAGAGCAAAAACCAGCGGTGCTTTGAGCATTGTTAGCGTAAATCCAATCTCGCTGGGAATACTGAAACCGCCCGCAGATTATGGAGCAGACATTGTATGCGGAGATATCCAGCCGCTGGGAATTCACATGCAGTATGGAGGCGGAGGGGCTGGTTTCATCGCAACCCGGGA
The DNA here is from genome assembly GCA_963793095.1 of uncultured Chloroflexia bacterium. GTDB lineage: Bacteria > Chloroflexota > Anaerolineae > Anaerolineales > UBA4823 > CAVWDI01. Next base: position 738,164 of record CAWBYY010000002.1, on the reverse strand, counting down.
TGAGGAGAAATTCGTGATGGAATTTCCCTCCCGTTTATTCGGGATCGCGCCGACAATAGTTGAAGGTGAATACGGGTTCGGGGATGTCGCCTATGAGAGAACCTCCTTCGCGATCCGTGAGAAGGGGAAAGAATGGGTGGGTACTGCGGCTGCGCTGTGGGGGATAACCGCCGGGGTTTACCTGGCACTTATGGGCCCGGAAGGGATGCGCACCATAGGAGAAACAATAATGGCGCGCACCCAATATGCGATGCAGGAGATCAGTAAAATTAATCTGCTCCAGGTCCCCTTTATTACAACCCCACATTTTAATGAATTCCTGGTGAATTTTGACCAGGCAGGAAAGACAGTCGCCAGCGTCAACAAATCCCTGCTGGGCTATAAAATCTTTGGGGGTGTGGATCTGAGCAGGGATTTCCCGGAGATGGGGCAGTGTGCACTTTACTGTATTTCGGAAGTCCATTCCAAAGAAAATATCGACCACCTGGTGAACGCGCTTTTTGAGGTAATAATCTCATGATAGAAAATATAAAATCAAAGAGGTACAGCGACGGAAAACCAAATTTGCGCCGCTTCCACCAGGCTAAATGGGACGAGCCGATTATCTTCGAACTGCACACTCCCGGCCAGAAGGGAATCCTGACTCCCGAGATTGAACCTGAGATAGCTGCGCAGGTCGGGGACGTAACCGCAGGTCTTCCGGACGGCATCCGCCGGGTGGATGCTCCTGCCCTGCCAGAGATCTCCCAGCCGCAGGTGCAGCGCCATTACCTGCGGCTTTCCCAGGAGAACCTTGGGGCTGACCTGAATATTGACATCGGTCAGGGTACATGCACCATGAAATACAGCCCTAAGGTGAATGAACACCTGGCGCGCTCACCCGCGATGAGCGAACTCCACCCGCTGCAGGATGTAGAAACTGTACAGGGTATTCTGGGTATTATGTACCGCTTCGAACAAATGCTGAAAAGCATTTCAGGTCTGAACCGCTTCTCTCTGCAACCCAGCGCTGGTTCTGCAGCAATTTACACAAACGCGGCGATAATCCGCGCGTTTCACAGGTCAAATGGAGAGGCGGATAAGCGCGATGAAATTATTACAACAATTTTCTCGCACCCTTCAAATGCAGCCTGTGCCAAAACGGCAGGTTTCCGTGTAATTACGCTGTATCCCGGAGTGGACGGATACCCTGATATTGAAGCCTTGAAAGCAGCGCTCTCCGATAGAACCGCTGGTTTGATGATCACCAACCCGGAGGATACCGGCATTTATAATCCGAGGATAAAAGAATTTGTCCACCTGGTTCATGAAGCCGGTGGGCTGTGTTCATACGACCAGGCAAACGCCAACGGCATTTTGGGGATCACCCGGGCAAAGGAAGCCGGGTTTGACCTATGCCATTTCAACCTGCATAAGACATTTTCCACCCCGCATGGCTGTGGAGGCCCCGGCGGCGGCGCATCAGGAGTAATATCAGAACTGGCAAAATTTCTGCCGGTGCCAACCGTGGAGATCGACGGAGACCGCTACTACCTGGACTATGACCGCCCAGACAGCATCGGGAAAATCAGCCCATTCTACGGCAACGCCGCGGTGGTCCTGAGAGCTTACTCCTGGATCATGAGCCTGGGGGCACAGGGACTTCGCCAGGTATCCGAAACCGCAGTTCTGAATAACAATTATTTGATGGAGAAAATGCGCCAGATTAAGGGTGCCAGCATTCCGTATGCTGAAGGCAAGCGGCGGATCGAACAGGTACGCTACAGCTGGGAAAAGCTTTATGAAGATACCTCTGTCCACTCAGAACAGATCGGATTGCGAGCGGCTGATTACGGCGTCCACTACTGGACAAGCCACCACCCCTTCATCGTCCCCGAGCCCTGTACCCTGGAACCGACCGAATCATACTCAAAGGAAGAACTTGATGAATACCTGCGAATTATCGAGAAAGTCACTTTGGAAGCTTATTATAATCCTGAGAAAGTAAAAACAGCCCCGCACAACAGTACGATCCACTCGATTATCCACGACCCGCTGGATGAGCCCGACCAGTGGGCAATGACCTGGAGAGCGTATCTCCGGAAAGCATCGCAAGACTAACAAAATCGGTGATCGGCCCTGGTTTGAAACAACCCGAAGGAAAGAAAAAACTGGGATTGATTGTCAATCCAATCGCTGGTCTCGGCGGACGGGTTGGATTAAAAGGCAGCGACGGAAACGAACTGCAAAAACAGGCATTCGCATTGGGTGCTGCCCCGGCAGCAGGTAAACGCGCAGGTCAGACCCTCGAGAAGTTACAACCATACTTTGGAAATCTCCAAATCTACACATATCCCGGGGAGATGGGCGCGGAGTTATGCCAATTGCTCGGTTACCGGCCTGAGGTATGCGGATCTATTAATCCCGGAAGGACAACTGCCCGGGATACGATTATGGCTGCCAGGCAGTTCCTGGACAGGGGAGTCGATGTAATCCTGTTTGCAGGTGGGGATGGCACTGCCAGAGATATTTGCAGCGCTGTCGGTCAGGAAATCCCGGTTGTGGGGATTCCGGCAGGGGTTAAGATTCACTCAGGGGTATTCGCCAGGAATCCAGTCACAACCGCCGATATTGTGATTCAATTCCTCTTCCAAAAAAATCCAGAAACCGAAGAGGCTGAGGTGATGGATGTGGATGAAGAGCTTTATCGCAAGGGCATACTTGCCTCAAAATTATTCGGTTACCTGCTCGTACCGTGCAGGAAAAGAAGACTGCAGGGGATAAAAACAGCAATCCCGCCTTCTGAGGCTGCATCTCTGGCAGAGATCGCCAGCGAGGTGATCACTATGATGCAGCCCGGGCTGGTTTATATTCTCGGGCCAGGGACAACCACCCGGGCGGTCACCCGGGCGCTCGGCCTGGAAAAAACCCTCCTTGGGGTTGATGTTATCGAAGGGAAACAGGTTATCCTGAAGGACGCAAATGAGAGACAACTGCTGGAAATCCTCGATAAGGTTTCTGGAAAGATCATAGTATCTCCGATAGGAGGGCAGGGGTTTTTATTCGGTCGCGGAAACCAGCCGATCAGCCCCGAAGTGATCAGGAAAACTGGTTCAGCCAACATCTGGGTCATCTGCATTCCGGAAAAACTCCACTCACTGGCTGGAGGCCCGCTGCTGGTTGACAGCGGGGATGTACACCTGGATGATGAGCTGGCGGGCTATATGAGCGTAATTACCGGATACCGGGAAAGCGTAATCTACCCGGTGTCAATATGATGCCCTCAGGTTTCAACAGGAGAGATAAATGAATCAAATTGAGTTCAATTTTAAAGGGAAAACCGCCCTCATCAGCGGAGGGGCATCAGGCATAGGTTTCCAGACAGCAATATTTTTCGCCCAATCAGGAGCGGGAGTCGCCATCACCGACATTAATAAATCTGCCGGGAGGAACGCTGAGGATCAAATCAAAGCCTCCAGCGGGGAGGTGATATTTATCCCTGGTGATGTCACTTCTACCCAGGACTGCCAGATGATGGTATCCAGAACGGTAGAAACCTACGGTGGGATTGATTTCCTGATCAACAATGCCGGGATAATCCGCAGGGCATCTGTACTTACTCTTTCTGAAGAAGATTGGGACAAAGTAATGGCAGTGAACCTGAAGTCAATTTTTCTGATGAGCAAATATGCCATCCCTTTTATGGTGAAATCCGGGGGCGGTTCAATCGTCAATGTCTCCTCCGGATGGGGATTGGCAGGGGGCAAAGAAGCGGTATCCTACTGCGCTTCCAAGGGCGGGGTTGTGAATATGACCCGGGCTATGGCGCTCGACCACGGCTCAGAAAACATCCGGGTGAACTGCATTTGCCCCGGAGATACTTTAACGCCCATGCTGCTTGAAGAGGCACGCCAGCTCAATATACCGGAAAATGAATTTATGAAGTTTTCGGCAGACCGCCCGCTGGGCAGGATAGGTTCACCGGATGAAATCGCCCGGTCAGTCCTGTTTCTCTGCAGCGATGCGGCTTCCTTTATCACCGGTGCGGTTCTGGCTGTTGATGGCGGTGGGACCGCTGGATAAATAATGTTCTCCAGCTAATCCTCTTCAATTTTTCCCAATTATCATTGTTGGTTTACCCTTCATGTACTGCCTGGAAATGGACGAATACTCTCGATTAGTTAATTCCCGGTTCGCAGAAACAAACCTGGATCGTCAATTTTATACGCTGAAATCACCGTTAACAAAGTTTAAACAATCAACTTCTATGGAAAAAGCTTGCGCGATCTCTGAATCCTAGCAAAAATACTAACCTTCAATTTCTGAGTTGATTTTGTCAAATAAGTTCAATACAAATTTATTGTCCAGGATATCCCGCATCGAATCGCCGTGATGTTTATACCTGATGTATCCATTCTTATCGATTATTACCTGCGCCGGCATTCGACCCATTCTTAATATATTGACCTGCTGGTTGTATAAATCAGCAATTTTATGGTCTGGATCAGCTATTCCAACAAACGGGTATTCTCCCCTTTTCCAGTGGTAACGAAAAACCTGTTCCTCTTCGGGACCAATTGCAATAACTTCAACTTCCTTTACTAAAAACTTACCATAATCAAGGCGCAACTGCGCCATATGCCTGCGGCAGTAAGGTCATGTAAAGCCTCGATTAAACACCAGCAATACATTTTTTTCACCCCGTAATTTTGATAATACTATATTCCTTCCATCGATATCTTCGGCAGAAAAATCGGGGGCAATCATATTTAAAGAGTCATCAAGCTCCTTTGCAATGCCTCTTGTTGGTTCAATTGCATCCATGATAATTCACCTTTTTACATCTTTCGCCATTTTGTATGTTTCAAGCGCTCTTTTGCGGGCATAACTGTGCTCAACCAGCGGCTCGGGATAATCGGTCCCAATCCTGCAGCCGCTGTCTGATTGAATGTTCAGCGGCATTTCCCAGGGAGTGTGTATATAATTAACCGGAACATTCGCGAGTTCTGGCACCCACCGGCGGACAAAGGCGCCTTCTGGATCAAACTTTTTCCCCTGAGTGACCGGGTTAAATATCCGGAAATAGGGCGCGGCATCCGTTCCCGTACCGGCGGTCCACTGCCACCCGCCGTTGTTGGCAGCCGGGTCCCCATCTATCAGATGCTCCATAAACCAGGTTTCGCCCCAGCGCCAATCGACCAACAAATCCTTCACAAGGAAGGAGGCGGTTATCATCCGTGCCCGGTTATGCATCCAGCCTGTTTGGTCAAGCTGTCGCATCCCGGCATCAACGACCGGGTATCCAGTTTGCCCATGGCACCACTGCTCAAATTCCCAGCGGTCGTTCACCCATTGGATGTTCCTTAAATCAGCCCTGAAACTCATTTCTGACACGAGCGGAAAATGATACATGATGGAGATGTAAAAATCTCGCCAAATCAGTTCGCTCAACCAGGTCTGCGCCCCTTTCTGGTCACCCATCCCAGGAATCGAATCGATCACCTCCATAGCCCGGGTGACTGCCTGGTCAGCGGAAATCATCCCAAATTTTAAATAAGGAGACAGCCGGGAAGTTCCTTCCAGGTCCATTCGGTTCCGCTGCTCGGAATATCTGGAAATGTTTTTATTATCACTCCGAGTGAATATATCAAGGCGCTTGAGAGCCTCGGATTCACCGGGGGGAAACTGACCGGCAACCCCTGCTTTCCTTACCTCTGGAATATCTTCACTGAATATGTTTTTCGGTGATTGAATATGCTCTGGAGCCGGGAGGTTATGATTTATTAATGGCAGGATTACGGACAACCAGCTCTTTTTATACGGAGTGAACACGGTGTAGGGTGAACCATCCGATTTAAGCACCTGATCAGGATCTGCCATACCCGGCGATCCCGTTATTGCCAGTGGAAGGTTTTGGGAAACATTATTATCTCGCTTACGGGCATAAGAAGAGTAGTCAGCCTCAACGAATATTCTCCCAGCCCCGCTTTCCACAATTAAGGATCTCAAGACCTCCAAAGGCTCTCCGGTTCGAACCACCAGGCGGCTGCCCCGTTCTCGTAACGACCGGTCAAGCTCAGTCAGGCCGGCATACAAAAACTCCAATCTTTTCAGACCCGTTCGATTAGAATTTACAAGCAGGGGATCGATAATAAACAATGGGATTGTCTGGTTAGAAGAACTGGTGGCAGCGGTTAGGGCATGGTTATTTGCCAACCTAAGATCACGCCTTATCCACCATATTGAAATCTCAGCCATAAAAATTACCTAACTCAATCCAAGAGAGTCAATCGCTTCTTTTACCGTTTTCGCCGACCTGTGCAGGGCTTTCTCTTCCTCTTCATCTAATGCAAGCGGCAGCAGAATTGTATCCAGGATGCCGGCACCTCCTACCAGATGAGGCAGTGATATGGTGACATCTTCCACTCCGGCTGCCCGTTTGACAGGTGTGCAAACTGTCAGCAGGGATCTCTGGTTCCCCAAAATCACTTCCACAATCCGGGCAAGCGCGCTGCCGATTCCAAAATTGGTGCTGCCTTTACCTTCGATAATAGTGTAAGCAGCGCTGCGAACCCAATTTGTAATGTCACGCTGGACTTGCTCATCGGTACAAATATCCCACTGGCGGCAGAACTCATGAAGTGGAACTCCGCCCACTTTAACCAGTGACCAAGTCAAGACTTCGGAATCGCCGTGTTCACCCAGCACGTATCCATGGACGTGCGGTGAGTCAATCCCCAGGTGCTGCCCAAGCAGCGCCCGGAATCGGGCAGTGTCAAGGGTTGTACCTGATCCGATCACCCGCGAGCCAGGTACGCTGTAAAAAGCGGCGATGTGGGCAGTCAGGTGGGTTAAGACATCCACCGGGTTGGTGGCAACCAGTAAAACCGCATCCGGGGCGTTTTCAAGTACCTGGGGAATAATCTGATTGAAGATCTTCGCGTTGCGCTCCAGGAGCTGCAAACGGGTTTCCCCCTTCTTTTGGGCTGCGCCGGCTGTGATGATAACAACCCGGCTCCCCACCAGATCTGTATACCCTCCAGCCGAAACCTGCAGCTGGTGAGCAAAAGGAACCGCATGCTGAATATCGTCCGCTTCCGCCCTGGCACGCTGGTTGTTGATATCCACCAGGATAACCTCGCGTCCGATTCCGCGCATTACCAGCGAATAAGCTGCTGTAGCGCCTACCTGCCCTGCACCGACAATTCCCACTTTCATTGGTTTTCTCCTTCCAGAATATGTTTATCCCATGTACTGCATCTTGCCAGTTTTTCCACGGTTGTAGAACCAGGTCTTTTGACTTTCATGAGCAAATTCCTCATCCAATCCTTTTGCGACCCGTAAACCTCCTAACACTACTGCAGGTACGGACTGTCCCGGGAATATTAAATCTCCGACCATCCATATTCCGGGAGCAATTTTCGGCCCCCAAGCCCGGAACAGGCTGGTCTGGGGAATCCTCCAACCCAACCTTTCTCCCTCCGTGTAAACCGTTCGAATGTAACCGGCGAACCTGGAAGCAATAATTCTGCAGATGATTTTATTCCAGGTAGCGCTCGTTGAGCAGAGTCTAGCACCCTTTCAGTGTAAGCTTCTTTATGGGCTTCATACTCCGCACGACCTTTATTAACCATTCGCCACCATGTATCCAGACGGGTATGAGTCGAGATCGTGATTGCCCTTCTTCCTTCCGGAGCACGAGTGCTATCCCAGGCAGGAGAGATTGATAAAAATACACTATTACCTTCGCCAAGCGGCTCGGCTCTGATAATCTGGTGATGCTCAGATAAATCGCCAGGCACGTTTTCTGATTTAACACCGGCATAAATAACAAATGCGCCCCAGTAATCCCCGGGGAGTTCTTCTATTCCACGGAGTGTTTTATACCGGTGTCCATCAACTAACCTCGCCAGATTCCAGGGAGTCTGATTAAAAATAACTGCATCTGCAATATATTCCTCCCCCCGTCTGGTCCGGACAATGAAATTTTTGTCTGAATAATCTGAAACTTCAATTACTTCCTTTCGGAACAGGACCTTACCGCCATAGTAATTTATCCTATCAACAAGTTTTTCAGCCATACCCCCCATCCCGCCAGGAACACTGGCGACACCTCGCCTGGGCAGGTCAAGCGCTGCTGCGCCGTAGAGCGCATTTACCGTCTCGCTTGTATCCTGGGCGGATATCAGCAGTTGACCATCGACGTAAAGTCGCAAATGGTCCGGTGTATTATTCATTTTTGCAGAAACTGGCAGAAACAGGAAAGGCAGGTAAGCGGCAATGTCTGATATCCCTGCAGAAAACTGGCGGTCGTGCAACCACGAGTAACCAGTTTGGAGTAAGTTGATCACTCCCTTGATTGATTGGGGAGGCCATTCTGGATTACGCTGGGCGAAGTCCCAGAGACCCTGGGCTGTGTGCTCCTGCCACTGCCAGAATGGTTCTGATTTCGGTCCAAACACCGAATTCCGCTCATCAAACCAGTGATCATCATCTATCCAGCGGGTCACAGTTTTTCCATCCGGAAGATGCACAACCATGGCTTCGCTAACGTATCTCTCCTGCCAGTCGATTTCAAGCCTGTGCCGGAGCACATCCATCGGCGCGCCGTCAGCAAATCCACCAGCCAAAGTTGCCCCAGCATCAAAAAGGTAGCCCTGATAAAAAAATGTCCCAGCGCTGCCTCCCGGATATATATGCGCTTCAAGAACAATTACTTCCAAACCCTGCCTTGCCAGTTCCGCCGCAGCTGCCAGCCCACCAAAGCCTGCCCCTATAACTACAACTTTTTTCATGTCTCCAACAACTGTTTTGTCTTCCACCGGCGGTAGGCAAAAAGATTTGGCAAATTTGACCACATCATACGGCAAACCAATTTTTTATAGGGTTGCTGGTTGAATTCAGCCTGAATCTCATCCATGATGACAGTCAGATCCGGACCGGTTTCCAAGAATGAATGGGTATGTTCCCAATGTCTGAACGGTCCTTCAAGCTGAACATCCTTAAAACCTGCAATGGGGTCAACATCGCGGTGGACTGCTTTCCAGCGGACTGGAATTGGACCCATCCAGATCGTGAACTCTGCCACTGAGCCCTCGGCTAATGGTTCGACCCCGTTAAATTGGATCACAAGAGGGGGTGGGGTGAGCAATTTTAAGGATTGTGTATCGCTGTGAAATTGCGCTACCTCCGCCAAAGTGGCGCTCACTCTGAATTCGTGCTTATATACCTTCATTTGGTGAAATGTTCCCCTTTTTATGATCTCCCGAGATACCTCGAAAGAGTCTCGCGCACTTTGAATTCCTGCATATAACCCTTTATCGCCTCAGCTGTAAACGCCTTTGGATCCTCAACAAACAAATAAATAGCGTTATCACTGGTAACATTGTCAACCTGGAGCAATTCAAGCAGGCTTTTGGTTACCGGCGGATTGGGCAGCGCTTTTTCCATTAACCCAACTGTGGTTTTCAGGAGCGACTTCGGAAATGGGATCATAAATCTGCGGGCGCCAATGGCTTCCATAGTGCGCCTTTCTATCTCTTCCAGAGTCAATATTTCAGGACCGCCAATTTCAAATTCCTTACTATATGTACTGGTATCTTTCAGTGACTTGATGATGCAGGTCACCAGGTCTTCGACCCAGACCGGTTGAAACCTGGCTTTTTTATCCACATTCGGAAAGATTATCGGCGTTATTGGGATCAACCTGGCAAAAGTATTTGCAAACTCATCTTCTGGACCCCAGATCACCGATGGGCGAAAAGCAGTCCAATCCGTATTTGAACGGGCTACATATTCCTGGGCTCTTCCTTTTGAAGCGAGGAATCGATAGGGTAAAGCTGAATCTGCTCCAAGTTGGGATAAATTGATAAACCTGCGAATACCGGCATCCTGTGCCGCCTGGAGGACATTTACCGTTCCCATCGTATTAATCTCTTCGTAAGTGATCCCCTCACTTTCAACTGCAATTGCAACTGTATGGATGACAGCCTCCGCATTGGCAAAGGCAGGTCTCATTGAATCCACATTGGTCACATCTGCTTCAGCCAGTTCAACATCCAGACCTTCCAATCGTCCTTCCTGCAAAGTTCGCTGCCGGCTGCGAACCAGGGCGCGAACAGGTATCCCATCCAAGGCAAGCCTCCTGACTATATGGCTTCCTACATATCCAGAGCCTCCGGTTACAACGATCATCCTGGCCTCCAGAATTCATTTTTTCTATTACAAATTTGCATTTCTATTTCCTCTTCACATATTCATTTTTCTATTTATTTGGTTAATTTGATGAATCAGTTCAGGATGATTTCATCCAGCCATTGCAGAACAGGTTTTCCATCATCCTCCATATAAATTTCAACTGCTTTGCAGTAGTGGGCCAGGTATTCAAACAGGCGCTCTTTGGGTACTTCATAGTAATCCAGAAGGTTCTGTATCCATGTGATTTCTTCGTCTAAAAGTCCCATGTCGCCAAATTTTAACGCAGCGCTGATGTCCCTGCTCAGATATTCATTTGCGATTTCGAGATGGCTCTCATGCATGCTATTTCTCTGGATGATTCCCCACAAATGGGCTTCGATCTGGGGTAAGCTGTTTTGAAATGTTCTGCAAGATTTCGCGTAAGTATCTGGAACATTTACGCAGGGTTCTAAGGCTGGAGGTGATGCCAGAATTTTCTCTACTGTTGGCACTACATTCTCAAGTTTATCGCCGAGATAATAGCCTGGAATTCTGGATATAAGTTCAGGGAGAAGCGTGAACACCAGCCCGCCAAAACCCAGCATTACATCCCTCTCCTGCAGGAAGCGGGCTGCTTCTAAGAGGTTGGCGGCTGTGTAAAGCTGGTGGGCGGTCATTACTACCATGCCGGGATTGGTTGATTCAACCGCTTTGTCGAGCTGCTGGATAGGGACATTCGCTCCCAAATAAATCACATCCCAACCCCGGCGGCGCAGAAAGAGCGTAATTAAAAGCACCGAAAAAACGTGATCCTCCTGAGGCGGGCATGCGACCATAATGCGGTCCCTTTTCGTTGGAGCGGGAGCTGCGGATATTAAAGCATTAAGCCTTCGTATGGTAAGCGATGAGGCAAAATGCTCCTGCTGAACCGTGCTCTCACCCCGGTACCAGAGCTCCCCAATTTCAGATAATCCAGCCCTCATGATCTCCAGACAGACGACCTCTACTGAATAACTGGCGAAAGCCTGCGAAAGGATATTCTCAGCCTTGCGTTCATCAAAATTCATGCAGGCATTCACCCACTGCCGGCGCAGCTCAAAAATTGTTTCGCCTGAAACTGATTCCATTGCCGTCGTATCTTCAAGCGTACCCAGAAGAGGCATTTCGATAAGCGGGTCCTGACCTGATTCTTCGAAACTTCGCCATAATTTAACTGCCCGGTTTATGCGCAGCCCCTCATCAATACGCGCCTGCAACCACCTGATGGTCTGGATGTCGTACTGCGAATATAGGCGGTGCCCGCCGCCGGACCGGTCAGGGTGGGGCAAGCCGTAACGGCGTTCCCACGCCCGCAATGTGTCCGCTTTTATCCCGGTTTCCTTCAAAACCACTTTTAAGTTATATGCCGATTTTTGACTGATCCCTTCCACTTGATTTAACCTTCTTTCTAATCAATTTCTTTAATAACAGGTGTTTCATTTTACATTAATTAAATCAATTTGTCAAGTATTTGCACATTATTTGCGCATAATTGGCGAAGTTTAAATGACTATCTCCAGATCATTTTTTCAATTCAAACTTTAATGGCAGCCCATGTGCACTGATTTTGGTTTACCAGGCAAAGATGACAAACTCCTGAGGTAATTACCTGGTTTTTAAACCAGAACATTGCGAATTGGCAGTTTCAATAAAGGAACCAAGAACGCCAGAAACCTGAAAAATTAAATTTGAATTTTGTGATTAAGATGTCAACAATATCCATTCTTTATTAAATCTCTGACTTTAAGAATCATCCATTTAAAATTGTGAACCACCATACAGAATAAAAGCATCCTTACTCGATTCTGATAGTTTGATACAATTTGCAATATTTGTTATCAACAAAACAACATTAACAAAAGGAGTTATTTATGGATATATTGTTGCGAAGCAAAATACTGGTTTTAATTGCAGCTGGCCTTTCGTTTTTACTTTCGGTGTACCTGTGGTTCTCAGGCTTTAAGGATGAAGGAATTTTTGTTGGTTTGTGGGTACCTACAATTCTGTCTTTGGGGGCATTTGTTTATGCCGGGAGAGTCTCCAAATGAGCGATTCCTTTATCTTTGTGTTTGGGATTATTGTTTATTCCCTTGCAATTGCACCTCTGATTTATGTCCTGATTTCGGAAGTACGCTCGGATGAATAATTTGCCAAAAACTATCTCCAGGATCCATCCAGGCCAATATATTCAGCATGGGAATCATTCAGGAGTAAAACATGGATAAGATTCTGCAGGATAAAATCCCCGTTTTAATTGCAGCTAGACTTTCGTTATTATTGGCAGTTTACCTGTGGTTTTCAGGCTTCAAAGATGAAGGTGTTTTTGTCGCCTTCTGGATTCCAAGCATTCTGGTGCTTGGCGCTTTTTTTTACGCCGGGAGGTTTCAGGGATGAACGATGCATTCCTCTTTATTTTTGGTTTCTTTGTGACATTACTGGCGGTTGGTCCTCTGATTTATGCCGCAATATTAGACGCCAGAGATGACTAATAACCGCCAGGGTGAGTTTTTCATCTGGCTATCAAGAGCATCATTGATGTAATTTATTTAGGCGCTACTTCAAGAAACATCAAGGACAAACTTTTTCAGCATTTTGAAGATAATCTAAGTTGGACATGCGACCAGAGAAATCCCAACTAAAAACCTGGCTGGGCTCTAGCACAATCGCAACTTCTGTTTCCCTTTTTGCAAGCAGTTTTTTTGCAAGGGAATTATGGATATCCCCCAGGTAACGTACTAAAAGTTTTTCGAGAATCTCCGGTCCAAGCGATTTATCGATTCTGGCTTTTGCGCGCCCGCGTATCCCACAGTAAGGTGGTCGGTCCTCAGCGATTTCGAAACCGCAGCGAGGATTATTGAGCAGGTACTCAACAATACGGGCCGATTTTTGGGTTGCACAATAAAGATACCCACCATCATATATAAACCATAAAGAAATAACAACCGGCCAATCATTCTTCATGTTACAGGCGATCCGGATCGGAATTCGGACTTTAGCAAGATAACTTTTATACGCATCCAGATTTTCTCTCATTACTGGCACCTCAGTCTGATTTGATTTCTGTAAATTCCTTCAGCTTCCTAACTAATCCGGCGAAGATCAGGCTGTGGATGGGATATAAACCGTACCAGTAAAGCAAACCAGATAAGCCCTTGGGCGCAAAAAAGGCGGTTTGTGTCAGCAGTGAAGTCTCCTGATCATTGGTGACATCAAACTGCAGCCAGGCTTCTCCGGGCAGTTTCATTTCAGCCCTTAAGGATAACGATCGCCCCGGGTCCAGTTTTTCAACCCGCCAGAAATCTAGCGCATCCCCAACCCGGATATCCTCCGGATCGCGCCTGCCGCGCCGCAAACCAACCCCGCCAAACAAACGGTCAATAATGCCGCGGATTTCCCAGGCCCAATCAAAATACAGCCAGCCGTTTTCCCCGCCTAATCGGGAAAAAGTCCGGTAAACCTGCTCCGATGGTGCGTTTACCTCTATCTTTCGCTGTTCAACAAACATTCCCTCCTCGATCCTCATAATTACCGGATCCTGGTCTCCCAAACTGGAACACATAGAATCTGTCCAGCGAGTCTCTACATTACCCAAATCCAAATTTGCCAGCGCAAGCCTTACCGCAGTCCTATAATCAACTGGTTCAATTTCAGGGAATAGATTCTTAGCGCAGCGGTCGCGGACAATTACTTCGTTCTTCAGCCCTTCAACCAGCGGGCGGGTGATATTGGCTGGAATGGGTGTCACCCAGTGCACCCAGTATGAAGAAAGCCTGGGCGTTAAGACCGGTACGGAGATCAGGTAGCGCTTCAAACCGCGTTCGTGTGCGTATCCCAGCATCATATCGCCATAGGTAGTTATCTCAGCCCCGCCAATTTCAACCACCCTGCCAACGCTTTCCTCTACCTCCAACGCAGCTGTGAGATATACCAGCAGATCCGAGATCGCAATAGGCTGTACCCGGGTGTAAACCCAGCGCGGGCAAACCATAACCGGTAACCTCTCGGTCAGGTAGCGAATCATCTCAAATGATATACTGCCGGATCCCACAATAATCGCCGCCCTGAATTCAGTTACCGGTACTCCGCCTTCTGCCAGTACCTTCCCGGTTTCCTGCCTTGATTTCAGGTGTTCCGACAGATTTTCCTGCGGATCTCCCAGCCCACCCAGATAGATAATCCGCTTGATCCCGGCTTGCTTTGCAGCTCTTCCAAAATTACCAGCAGCCAACAAATCGCGCCGGTGGAAATCTCCACTGCCGCTCATGCTATGGATCAGATAATATGCCACATCGATCCCATTCAATACCTCCTTAAGAGTATCGGGCTTGAGCACATCACCGGTCAGTATCCCGACCTGCCCCGCCCAATTGCGACCCTGAAGACGGGCCGGGTCTCTGACCAGAACCCGAACAGGATATCCCTTTTCCAGCAAGACCGGAACCAGCCTACCGCCGATATAACCTGTCGCTCCAGTGACCAGAATCCTTTGAGCTGAGTTCATTTTAAAAATCTCCTTCCATTGATTCCGCATATCCGGTCAATTCAACATACCCAATTCCTGAAACCTGCCTTCCCGAAATTGTACCTTCAATTTTCACCGCCCCCTCCCAGTAGATATAAGAGACATCCATTTCCTGGTCAGCCAGTAAAGGTTTGATCTCAAGCTGTAAATCGAGAGAAGGCACTTCCAGCAGCCATTCTGAAGGATATTCTGCCCCGGAATTTGGGCTGCGCCAGGTGTCGACTGCCCGTAAAGTAAATTGCTGGTTGGATAGTTGGGAAGTCTGTCCCTGGCTGTCAACCCAGGTGCCGCTTGAAAATGGATCAATGCTCCCATCTTTTCGGCGAATTTGAAAAACCATCAAATCGCTGCCTTCGTTTAACTGGAGTGAAAACCAATCCCAACCCACCTGTCCGGGAGAAAGAGCACTGGTGCTGAACTCGTGATCCATCCAACTCATTCCTTTTACCGCAAAAACCTGGTTCTTGATGATTAATCTTCCGGAAGTATCAAGCCTTGTCTGGCTGTAATAATAAGAAGCATTTCCCGGTTCAGGTCCTTTCTGACTGTAACCTCCCTCCCCATGAAGAACCGGGCCCTTGAAGTCGTCCAGTGACAAGTCCAATTCGATTTCTGCCTGGGAGGCGCGGAGTGCGAATTTTCGATCGTTTACCTGTTCCACCCTCCAATCTCCTAGCCACACCTGAAATGGATTGATTTTTGAACCAGCCAATCCGGCTGCGCCGCGTGCAAACCTTTCAAAATCATAATGCTCGACCGATTCTACATCCGTAATCGCAAAATGAGCCATATATACCTGGTCAGTTGCCCAGGCGGATTGGCGATCAACGCGGTCACCGGAGGGGATAAGCGCCCTCCGGAAAAAAGTCAGCTGGTAACCAAAATGGTCACCATTTTCACTTTCAAGATTGCCTGTGTAATACCACCATTCCGTCTGGTAATCAGGGTGGGGACCATAATCCTCAGGGAAGTCCCACTCGCGAGGACCTTCAGCACGGGTGAAACCGGTTGGTGGATCAAAACTGGTAACAAGTACAGGTATTTCCTGGTTATTTCCACGTGAGGGGAAACCTGCTGCACCCAGAATTATAATAAAACTGAAAATTATGATTAATACAATGATTACCCTTTTATTCATTTAATTACCTGATTCATCACTCATAACGGATCGCTTCAGCAGTATTTCTATGGATTATGCGATACGCAGGGTAAAGCCCAGCCAGCATAGCGGCTGCCATCCCGATAAGCAGTGCCAGGATAAATGGCTCAAGTTCCAGCTGCAGTTGCAAGGTCCAGCCAAAAGAACGGCGGTTAATAATATAAACCAGAATCACAGCCAGCATAAGACCAGCCGGCATTGAAAGCAATCCAGCCACCGCGCCCATAAGGCCTGCCTCCAAAGTAACCATCCGCCACAGTTGTCTCCCGGTCAACCCGATTGCTTTGAGAATTCCCAGCTGGCGCTGTTTATCAAGTTGCAGGGACATCATGGCGCTTAACACGCCAATAAAAGCGACCACAGCGGTCAGCAGCTGTAATGCGCTTACAATGGTAAAGGTCCGGTCAAAAATCCTGAGGGTCTCTTCACGCAATTCTCGATTGGATTGCACAAGCAGGGATTGGATCGGTGATAGCCCACCTTTAACTTCATCAACCACTGATTGCACGTCCATGCCGGGCTCAAGTATCAATGCCGCGGCTGCAATCCGGTCATCCTGCCACAGGTTCTGGTAATTCCCCAGCGACATAATTACATTCCCCTGGCTTGAACCATAGTCGTAATAGACCCCGGCAATAGGAAAATTGCGCAGACCGTAATCAGTATAGAGCGATAACTGGCCCCTGGACCTAGGTAAATCCAGCCGGTTTGCCAGCGGCTCAGAGACCAGTACAGCTCCTTCTTCAACTATCTCCCAGATCTTTTCAACTGGATAGTCCGCTGCCAGGTAAACCTGCTCCAATCCATCATTCGGATTGTTATTTGCGGATATCTGGATAGGACCTTCCGGGGAATTAACAATTGCAGTCTGAAGCAGGTCAACCCTTGCGACTCCGTTAAATTTCTCCAGAATGGAGAGTGCTTCGGGGTCGATAGAATAAAGCGGCTGGCTTGCCGTTGCGCCAGGAACCGAGATATAGACATCCCCATGCAGTATCTGGCTCATCCAGGTTTCAACTGTAAAACGGAAACTTCCCACCATCAAACTGAAACCAACTGTCACCGCGATCGCCATCATCAATGCGGCAACTGCAACCGATGTCCGGCTGATTGAATTTACCACTTCTCGGGGTGCCATACGTCCCAAAACACCCCATATCCTGCTGGTAATATGCACTGCCAACCTCATAATCCAAACTGTGAATATGGGTGTGATTAATGCAAAACCGATGATAGCAATAAACGTCCCCAAAAAACTGAATACAAGGCTGTATTTGGATATTGCAAGTATGCAAAATCCGAACAATATGACCAGCACCCCAGCAACTCCAAGACCACGCACAATTTTCCGGGCTTTTGATTCAA
This sequence comes from uncultured Chloroflexia bacterium, assembly GCA_963793095.1. Lineage (GTDB taxonomy): Bacteria > Chloroflexota > Anaerolineae > Anaerolineales > UBA4823 > CAVWDI01. Next base: position 720,924 of record CAWBYY010000002.1, on the reverse strand, counting down.
GGTTGGCCCGCGAGAGAGCAGCGCGCGGCGTTACACTGGCTGCCTCCCAGGCAGGGAAAGCGGCAGCGGCCACTGTCGCAAGCACTCCAAGTGCAGCTCCTTTTACCAGGCTGCTTACCGCAATCGGGATATCCCTTACAGTGGTTACAAAGAATAGATCATTGATTGTCTGAGAAACGAGATTAACGGTTCCCCGGCCAAACAGGATACCTGCTGCCATTCCAACTGCTGAACCCATTACCCCAATAACAAGGGCTTCACTCACAACCATCAAAAATAGCTCCCGGCGGGTTACTCCAAGGCTGCGGAGTATCCCAAACAACCGCCGGCGCTGAACAACAGAAAATGTCATCGTGTTATAGATCAGAAAGAGCGCTACCACAAGAGCAAGTAAACTCAGGGCGGTCAGATTAAGCTTAAATGCGGCAGTTATCTGCTCAACAGTCCCACTGCGGGAGTCAACCGGCAGCAACCGTACTTCTGAAGGCAGCAATCCTTGTAATTTCTGAACACTTTCCTTCTCATTTTCAGCAAGAATCAGGTCGATCTTGTCGATCAAGCCAATCCTGCCGGTCAATTCCTGGGCAGTTGAAATATCCGCCAGAATCAATCCATCAAGGGCACGCCGGCTGAGTTCGTCGGCAGGATCCAATAATCCGGCAACAATAAGCTCATGCGTTCGACCTGCATACTCAACCACGAATTCCGACTCTGGATTCAGCCCATAGCGCTTTGCGATATTTTGCGATATAAGAATACCGCCGGGTTTGGAAAGAAAAGGGACCAGCGATTCAAAAGAGACTCCTTCAACATCCACCAGGTAGTCCCGGAAAGGAGCCTCGGCAAATGGATCAATACCCAGTAATTGGATTGTCTGGCCATCCAGTTGGGCTGCGATAATATAATCACTGATGATCGGAGCGGCAGGGACATCTAAGCCTTCCAGCATAATATCTGAATACAATGATTCAGCAATCCCATCCGGCCCGCCTGAGATAACATGCGTCGCCCTGCCAGTGACAGCTTCAGTACTCAGCTCAAAAGCACGGCTTGCGCTCTCGTTGGCAATATCGATACCAATAACCATCGCCACTCCCAATGAAATCCCCATCACCATTAAAATGGTCTGTTGGTAGTGATGAAACAAATACTGCCGACCAACTTTAAGAAGCGGAGAGGCTAACACCGGCATTTTTTCATCTCTTATTTCCCAGTTCCGGGCTTAGATTAAATTATTTCGTCCAGGCAACCACCAACAAGTTCAAATTTCCGGTCTGCTATAACAGCGTTGTCTTTGTTATGGGTTACCATGATCAAATTTTTTCCAGCCTGGCGGGTTAGATTATCGAGCAGAGACAGAATTTGTGTGCCAATTTCTTCATCCAGATTGCCTGTCGGTTCATCCGCAAGCACAAGCAATGGGTCATGCACCAAAGCCCGCGCGATCGCAACCCGCTGCTGCTCACCTCCAGATAACCTTTCCGGATAGGTAGTGAGCCTGTCCGCCAGGCCAACCTGATCGAGGATTTCTGCCGCCTGAAATCTAGCCTGACCTGAATCAACACCTAATAATTCCAAGGGAAGACTGACATTCTCCTCAATAGATAGGGTTGGGATAAGGTTAAAAAACTGGAATATAAAGCCAATCTTTTCGCGCCTGAACAGAGTACGCTGGTTCTCTGCAAGCTGGGTCAATGTCAAACCATTGATATGAATATCGCCCCTGTCCGGCATATCAATTCCGCTGATTATATTCAAGAGGGTACTCTTTCCGCTTCCGCTCCTGCCAAGAATTGCAACTAATTCCCCCTTATTAAAGTCTGCTCCAGTCCCGCGCAGTACCCTGCGCACCTGGGTTCCTTCCTGGAACTCTTTCCAGAGATTATTTAAACGAATAAACGTTTCCTTGATTTCTGTTCTCAACACCGAGTTCATTCAGCCATTCTTTCCTGCAAAATCTCATGCAGTAAGCGGGCTTTTTCTCCATCAAATCCACCTTTTTCACGCCAGATAATCCGCCCGCTTGTATCGACTAAAAACAGCTGAATATCTTCCTCGTCCGGGATATTCAAAGCAGCATTAAACCTTTCTTTATCAATGTAAAGTGTAACCGTTCGCTCTCTCGCAGTCTGGTCGGGGATCCCTGCCCGCATCCCTTCATTGATAAATGTCCGCGAGATCAGTGACATCTCTTTTATTGTTGGGAGTTCATAGTAGACCAACCCGGGAAATTCTCTCTCCAATTTTTGAACATGCGGTAACCAGGTATTGACGGTTGACTGATGATTCTGTTTGAATGCTACAATCAGGAGATTAAGATCACCTTCGAAATCACTAGGAAAAGAAAAATTCCTCCGGTCAAGGTTGTATCCGGAGACTTCTGGGAATTGGTCCTTGTTCTTGATAATAACCAGTTTACTGCTTCCGGGAGAAACCTTCCGGAGATAAATATAAACGCCAATAACCAACAAGATTCCCAACAATACAGTTATTACTGCCATAAAAATTCTCCTCTTATCATTGAACATTTTTAGGTTCAGGATTCAACCACCCGCCCCGGACAGTCGAACCTAAGACAAGCGCCGAGCCGATTATCACCAAATTCTTAATAATATACTGCCCTTCGAGTGTCAGGACAAAGGGGAAATCTTCCCAGCATGCTTCCGGCAGGAGCACCAGTGGTGAAGCGGCTCCCAGCATTTGTAAGAAAAGCAGTAGTATTGTCAGACGCTGGAATTTATTAGTAAATAAGCCCAGCAAAAATCCAATCCCTATTACCACTTCCCAGGCCGCAAGAATTGGCAGAAAGAAATCAGGATCAAAGAAATAAATTGTGTTCCGAACAAGTTCTTCAGCTGGACTCAACCCTGGAAATAACTTCAGGGTTCCAAACCAAACAAATATTACCCCCATTCCAATACGCAGGATAATCAGACTGTATCTTGCCATCCATTTTGTGATCGCTAAATCCAAACGATCAAATTTTGTTTGTAGATTTTTATAACTATCGGTTACTTGCATCGTTATATTCCTTGAAATTTTTACGATTGATTACCAGAAATTTCTATCAAACGATATCGCCTTTTAAGTTCTAAAACTCAAATAAGGTCGAGATGGCCTTGATGACCTTCCTGGTACGCTTGAATAATCTTTTCGGCTACTTTTTCTGGCGACGCTGCATCGGAAGGCAATTTCATCGGGACTTTATCCCAAAAAGATGTCCTGACAGCCCCCGGGCGCACCACTGTCACCAGCTTTTTCCGCTGCTCTTTTTTCAATGCGGTTGCAAATGCTTCCAATCCAGATTTTGCAGCAGCATAAGCGGACAATCCGGGCAATTGCAACCGTTCACTAACCGCGCCAATGAAAATAATATGGGCATTTTCTGCAAGCAGAGGCAAACTGTAATGAACTGCGTAAAAGGCTCCCGTGAGATTAGCTGCAAGTACCCGATCCCATTCGCCTGGTTTCATTTCTGATATCCTGGCAGAAATAATATCTCCAGCAGCATAAACCCACAAATCAATCTGCTCAACCTCCAGGGAAATCAAATAGGCTGTCTGCTCAATTCTGGCAGCATCCTCAAATGACACATCAAACGCATAATCAGCAATATCTGTAACTAAGCTTGTATCCCTGCCTACAGCTATCGTGCTCCAATCTTTTTTATCTAGCTTTTTCAAGATGGCAGATCCAATTTCACCCGTTCCCCCAAAAACTACAGCATTTTTTTTCATTTTCTAGATTTCCTGACTGTAAACTGGCTTCTATATTATGTTTTATATATCATATTGCACTTTTTTTGTCAAGTATTTGTAAAGTTTTTAGGTTGTATATTAAAGTAGCCTACCGAAGTTCTTCCGGTTGTAAATAAATCAAACTAAACAAGAGAATTAAGAAATCGAAGTGAATTCTCCTGAACCAAACACCGGGTTTCCCGATCCAAATGCCGCAACCCCAGCAAACTCCTGCCCATTCTCGGGTTAGACCGCAGGTCATCTTCGTGGTCAAGAATGAAACTCCAGTATAAATAATTAAATGGACAGGCCTTATCACCTGTCCGGAGTTTATGATCAAATCTGCAACCCCGGCAGTAATCACTCATCTTATTAATGTAATTCGCTGAAGAAATGTATGGCTTTGTCCCCACCAACCCTCCATCCGCATAAAGGCCCATGCCATACACGTTTGGTACCATCACCCACTCATAGGCGTCGATATAAGCGCTCTGGAACCAACGATTTACAGGGTCCGGGTGAATTCTCGCAAGCAAACAAAAATTACAGATCACCATCAGGCGTTCAATGTGGTGGGAATACCCATCCTGCAGGACTTTACCTAGGACTTGCTTTATGCAGTTCATATCTGTTCCGCCATCCCAGAAAAACTCCGGAAGCGGTCGTTGGAAATCCCAGAAATTGCTGTGTGAGATATCCGGCATTAACCGCCAGTACTGCCAGTAAATATACTCCCTCCAACCCACCAGCTGGCGGATGAACCCTTCAACGGAATTGATCGGTGCCTTTCCTTTGATATACCTTCTTTCGGCTTCTCTCGATAACCAAAGCGGGTCGAGCAGGCCCAAGTTTAGATATGGAGATAGCCTGGAATGGTAAACCGTGCTTGTTTGGTAGCTCATGGCGTCTTCGTATGCCCCAAAATCGTGCAGGCGATTTTCAAAAAAATCAAATGAAGCCAGGCGGGCTTCTTCATGTGTTACCGCCAGATTAAATCCGGCAGCATTGCCCACGGTCTTATATTTTATTTCCACTTCATGCATTACCTGCCTGGTAATCTCGTCCGGCGCAAAAGAAATTGGAGCTGGCGGGTTACAGTCCGCCGGTAACCGAAGCCGGTTGCTTTTATCAAAATTCCACTTTCCTCCGGTTGGTTTTCCATCGGATTCCACAAGCAGGCGGAAATTCTGGCGCATTTTTTGGTAAAACCCTTCCTGTACATACCGCTTTCCCGGTTGTGGGTCTGGATAGGGATCAAATCGCTCGGTCAAGAACCGGGTATCTGGCAGCTGAATAACAGGGATGCAGAATTTTTGTGCAAGACTTTGTTGATAAATCCGACCGCCCAACTCACTGGCCGACATTAAGATCAGGTTTTCAGGCTGGTATTCCGCAATGTGTTCCCCGATTGCTGTATCTGAGTCAGAACAAAAACGGTAATCAACGGATATTCCCTTCTTACGCAGTTGCCCAGCGTAATGGCGCATAGCGCTGAAAAGCAAAACCAGTTTTTTTGCATGGTAAGGTAATCTCCTAGCACGCTTTTCACTTTCCAGCATTAATACAACAACATTGTCCTTGCCAAACTTATCCACGGCAAATTTAAACGCCGGATGATTTAGGCACAACTGGTCTCCCAGGATCCAAACCGTTGCTTTCATTAAGGAATGTATAAACCAATCTGATTAATCAGTCAATCAGCAACCGGAAAAAGTAGCGGAAAATAATTATTTCTATCCAACAAACTGACCATACGATCCCACAAAATATTAAAAAAGATTAATCTAAATTATCTTTGCAATATCTTGACAATTATTTCAATATATGTACAATATATGTACATTTGAAGGACAAGAAATTACAAAAATAAAAAAAGGAGTAAGAAATGAAAAAGTACACAATCCCTTCAATTTTAGTTCTACTGTCGTTAGTGCTGGCGGCCTGCGCAGGTGCAGCGCCGAGAGCCATTCCAACTGAGATTCCTGTTGAAATCGAGGAAGCGGTTGAAGAAGCTGTTGAAGAAGTCGCAGAAGAAGCTCCTCCAACAATTGTTGACATTGCAGTCGCTGATGGTAATTTTTCAACCTTAGTGACAGCGCTCCAGGCTGCAGGTCTGGTCGAAACCCTGCAGGGCGAAGGTCCTTTCACAGTATTTGCTCCCACAGATGAGGCATTTGCAGCCCTGCCAGAAGGCACGGTTGAAAGCCTACTTGAAGATCCTGAAGCGTTAAAGAATATCCTCCTTTACCATGTTGTCGGCGCGAAAGTCATGGCAGCCGATGCAATGGGATTGGACGGCCAGGATGTAGAAGGGCGCTCTCAGGCAACTCTTTCAAAGTTTCCCTTGACGGGGAGAATTTGAAGATAAACGACGCCATAGTCGTGGCGGCCGATATCGAGGGTGCAAACGGAGTGATCCACGTGATTGACTCTGTCATACTGCCTCCAGCAGAGGGAGAATCAGGGATGATGGAAGAAGGTAAAACTATCGTGGATATCGCAGTTGAGGACGGCCGTTTTACAACCCTGGTGACCGCACTGCAGGAAGCTGAACTGGTGGAAGCTTTACAGGCTGAAGGACCATTCACCGTGTTTGCCCCGACCGATGACGCTTTTGCGGCTTTGCCGGAAGGAACCGTTGAAGGTTTGCTGGCAGACAAAGAAGCCCTCTCAAAGGTCCTTCTTTACCACGTTGTGGATGGTAAAGTGATGGCGGCAGATGTAGTTGGTCTTGACGGGCAGGAAGTTGAGACGCTTTCCGAAGGAAAAATTATGGTTGCCCTTGATGGTGAAGACGTCATGCTAAACGATTCGAAAGTGATCATCACCGACATTGAAGGCTCAAACGGTGTAATTCACGTTATCGATGCTGTTTTACTGCCTCCGGCTGAAGAAGGGATGGAAGCAGGAAAAACTATTGTCGATATCGCAGTCGAAGACGGCCGTTTTACCACCCTGGTAACTGCACTGCAGGAAGCCGACCTGGTGGAAGCCCTGCAGGCTGAAGGACCGTTCACCGTTTTTGCGCCGACAGATGACGCTTTTGCGGCTTTGCCGGAAGGGACTCTGGAGGCTTTAATTGCCGACAAAGAAGCCCTGGCAAATGTTCTGCTTTACCATGTACTTCAAGGTAAAGTCATGTCGGACCAGGCAGTCGAACTGGCCGGCCAGGAAGTAGAAATGCTTTCCGGAGATACAGTATTGATCAGCCTGGATGGGGATATACTGAAAATAAATGAGAGCGCAGTGATCATAGCTGATATCGAAGCTCTAAACGGCGTGATCCATGTTATCGATGCGGTATTAATTCCCCAATAAAGGTAGATAAGAACATTTTTTCCTCCTCCTTGCTGGCACCCGGATAAAATACCTGACACACAGTATTCACCCACTATCCGGAATGCCGAAGCCGGGCGGCTGGTAAACCAGCCGCCCGGTTCCAACAAAGAGTTAAATAGCAAAAAACATCAATACTTATAAAACCAACTTAGAAATTACATGATAGGATAAATACTTACCAGGGATTAATAACAGGAGGAGACAGATATGATCAGGATTGTTGCAGACAGCACAAATGATCTGCCAGAGGAAATTATAAACCAGTTGAAAATAGAAACGGTTCCCTTATACATAAATTTCGAGAGTAAGGGATACATGGATGGAATTGAGATTACACGGAAAGAATTTTATGAGCGAATGATCGAAGCTGACCCCCTGCCAACAACAGCGACCCCAGGAGTTGAGATGTTTCAGCGGGCTTACAGTAAGCTGGCAGAAGAAGGCGCGACCCAGATCTTTCTATACACATCTCAGAGAGCCTGAGCGCGACAGTTGATGTCGCCCGGACCGCAGCCAAACAATTTCAAACAGTTCCTGTGACCGTTTACGACTCGCGCCAGCTCAGCCTGGGTATGGGCTACCTGGTTATGGCAGCCGCAAAAGCAGCAAGGGAAAACGAAACAATGGAAAGTATCATCTGCCAGCTGGATGAATTGAACTCCCGGACGTATGTTTTCGCCGCCCTAGAAACGCTCGAATACCTGCAGCGCAGCGGGCGCATGGGGGGTGTTGTAGCCCGGCTGGGTAATATATTGGACATCAAACCCATCTTAAAGATGCACGAAGGCGATCCAACCGGCGAGCGAGTACGAACCTACAAAAAAGCACTCGAGAGATTACTTCAGCTGGTGCGCGAACTGGGCAGGCTTGAACGACTGGATCTGGTGCATACCAATGCGCCGGAGAAGGCTGAAGACCTTCGCGAAAAATCGAAGGATCTTTTCCCTGGCGGAGAAATTCCGCTATCGGTCGATGTCACCCCCGCTCTCGGAGCGAATATCGGACCCGGGGTGATTGGATTTGCCTGTATTAAAGCAAAGTAAACAAAATAACCATTTAACGGTATGTAACAAAGGAAGGTAAAAATGAGTTCAACAAGATTTAACACTTTATTATTGGAAGAGAATACGAAAGATGAAGGCATCCAGATAAATCCATCCCAGCCAATTGGTTGAACCAGGGAAATATCGAAGTAGCAGTCTACAGCATCCTGTCCAATATCGGCGAGAATCCGGAAAGGGAAGGTCTTTTAAATACACCCAACCGGGTCGCCCGAATGTACCAGGAGTTGACCGGCGGTTACCATGTAGACCCGGAAAAAATGATCAATGGAGCCGTGTTCAGTGTGGATTATGACGAGATGGTCGTGGTAAAAGATATCGATTTCTACAGCATGTGCGAGCACCATATGCTGCCTTTCTACGGAAAAGCGCATGTAGCCTATATTCCGGATGGCAAAGTCATTGGCTTGAGTAAAATCCCCCGAATTGTGGAAATGTTCGCCCGCCGCCTGCAGATCCAGGAGCAGATGACTTCACAGATCGCCAATTTCATCCAGGAAACGCTCTCACCGCAGGGCGTGGCTGTAGTTGTTGAAGGAGCCCATATGTGCGCGATGATGCGCGGCGTCAAAAAAGACAACACCAAGATGGTCACCAGCAAGATGCTGGGTTGTTTCAAAGAAAATGAGAAAACGCGATCCGAGTTTATGTCGCATATCAAAGCCGGTTCGCTTGGTTGAAATAGAGATGAAACTTGCAAAAGCCATATCACTGTTCTGTGTCTTTCTAATGGCTGTTGCCCTGATATATGGATTCACAGCTGGCGATTTCGCCACAGATGGCGCCAGGTTGCTCTCCAATCCGTGGGGAATTGTATCGATTGTGGATCTATATGTCGGATTTATCCTGTTTTCGGGCTGGATTATTTTCCGCGAAAAATCCTGGATAAAAACAATTATCTGGGTGGCTCTCATGATGGTACTTGGTTTCTTTACCGGAGCCCTGTACACTTACCTGGCTCTGGTCAGAAGCGGCGGAGACTGGAGGCAATTCTGGATGGGAGCTCGTGCGGATAAGGTGAGATCAGGGAGTTAGAAATGTCTTTCTTTTTATCATTCAAAGAGATCTGGCGTAATAAAGGCCGCTATTTGCTTTTTAGTCTGGTGATTGCCCTGATCACCACCCTGGTCCTGTTCATAGCCGCCCTGGCGGGCGGGCTGAGCAAAGCCAACCGGGAGTACATCGACAACATCCAGGCTGAACTGCTTGTTTACCAGGATGAAGCGGACCTTATCATCAGCGCCAGCCGCCTGGATAACAGCACCCTCACCAATTTGCGCCGCATTGAAGGAGTAGCAGATGCTGGAGGGATCGGCTTCAGCTCAGCAACCGTAGTTTACCCACCTGTCAAAAATGGAATAGACGTCAACCTGATCGGAACCGAACCGGGCAGGCCAGGAAACCCGGAGATTCTCAGCGGGCAGGCTTTGATCCGTGACCGGGCAAATGAGGCTGTTATTGACACTCCCCTGGCGGAATCTCTGGGGGTCCAACCCGGCGACCTGATAACCATCCAGACCGTCCAGGGGACAGAAAAAGAATTTTATAACCTGACTGTGGTCGGATTGAGCGGGTCAAACCAGTACTTTTTCCAGCCAGCTGTATTCACTCCCATCCAGACCTGGGACGATATCAAACCTCAGGAAAGCGGAACCAGGCGGAGCGCCCGGGTTATATTTAACATCGCCGCGGTGCAGTTATACAACTCAGAGAATATAGCTGAAATGATCCCCGTTATAGAGGACAATATATCTGATGTTCAGGCTGTCGATAAAGCGACGGCGATCCTGGCGCTGCCGGGATACACCGCCCAGCAGTCGACCCTCAATACCCAGCAGGCATTCACCCTGCTGATCGGCGTACTGGTACTGGGCGGTTTCTTTCAGATCCAGACTATCCAGAAAATCGGCCAGATTGGTATGCTCAAAGCGATTGGGACTGGCAACAGTACGGTCGCCGGGATGACAATTCTACAGATTGTAACGATATCTGTATTCGGTGTTTTACTGGGGGTGATAGGGACATTTCTGATCGCGATGGGTATGCCCGATGAGATACCAGCGGAATTTAACAGCACAGCCATTCTGGGGGCGATCACAGCCCTGCTGGTGATCGGTCCAATAGGTGGTCTGGTTTCTATTCGGCTTGCTTTAAAGGTAGAGCCGCTGCGGGCGATAGGATTATAAGGGGGTAAAAGAATATGAGCATAGCAGTTACAACAAACCAGGTAACAAAAGTCTACGGCGAGGGCGCTTCGGCTGTCACTGCTGTTGATCAGGTTTCATTTGAAATTGGCGATGGTGAATTCGTTGCAGTGGTGGGACCGAGCGGTTCCGGCAAAACCACCATGCTTGCTATGCTGGCCACATTATTAAGACCCACCTCAGGAGAAATAAAAATTGATGGCCAGGACCTGGGTAAAATGAAAACCAAGCAACGGACCCGCTTCCGGCGGGAAAAAATTGGTTTTACCTTCCAGGCAAACAACCTTGTACCTTTCCTGACGGCGCTTGAAAATGTGGAACTGATGCTGCGCCTGAATAAAAGGATGAATAAGGAGGGCCGGGAACGGGCAAAAGAAATGCTCGACCGTCTGGGTCTGAGCCACCGTCTGAATAACCTGCCCAACCAGCTATCTGGCGGCGAGCAGCAGCGAGTCGCGATTGCACGCGCCATGGTACATGAACCGAGCCTTGTACTGGCTGACGAACCTACTGCCAACCTCGATACCCAGCGCGCCTATCAGGTTGTGGAGACATTCGCGAATCTGGTTCACGAACAGAAAAGAGCCGGCATCATGGTCACCCACGACCTGCGGATGGTACCCTTTGTCGATAAAGTGATCAGTATGCTGGATGGGCATATTGACCAGGTCATTAGCGACCGCAGCGCCATCGACGCTATGGCAACCATTGTTCACCCAACTTCCGGATCAGACGAGCCTGCTGGTGAAATTGCTGGGGGTGAAGCGCAGGCAATAACTCTTGAGCACACCGGATAATTCCAGGAAGAACAGCAATGGCGGATAATCAACCGGCAGATAACCAACACTCACCCCCTGCAACAGAAGAAAGGTCTGGTTGTGCTGATGAGCGCGGCTTTCTGGAACGGCTGTGGTGCAAAATCGATCCTTTCGGAAGCGCATACCCCATTTGGATCGCATTGCTCTTGATAACACTGATCATAGGATTTGCCCTGGGTTTGCGCTTCGGCTTTGATATTTACCTACCGGGGTGGAAATGAACGCGCAGAACCGGGTTCAGGAGATCAAGGAAGAGCTCCGCTCGGTGTTAACCGGCAGAGGCAACTGGCTGGATGCGGTCCTGCCCCCGCTCATATTTATCCTGGCTAACGCTTTTGCAGGATTGAATGTGGCGGCTGGCAGCGCGCTGGCTGTTGCATTAATATTTGCGGTTTACCGGCTCGCCAGAGGCCAGCCGGTAAGGTTCGCTCTGGGAGGCATCGGGGCAGTGCTGCTCGCTGCAGGGATAGCCTACTTAACCGGTCGGGCGGAAGGATATTTCCTGCCGGGGATTATTACCGGTGTCCTTACGGTAATTCTGTGCCTTGTGAGTGTTTTGATCAAGCGCCCGCTGGTGGCTTACACCAGTTATATTGCCCGCCGCTGGCCGCTGGAGTGGTACTGGCATCCAAGAGTCCGGCCGGTATACAGCGAGGTCACACTTGCCTGGGCAATTTTCTTCGGTCTGAGAACATTCTTACAATTTGAACTCTTCCAGAACCAGGCGGCAGGCACCCTGGGCATCTTCCAGATCCTGAGCGGCTGGCCAGCCATCATCCTGCTGCTGGTCTTAAGCTACCTCTACGGGCTGTGGCGGCTGGACAACCTGAAGGGCCCGAGTGTGGAGGAATTCAAGCTCGGGAAAGAACCGCCCTGGGAAGGACAGAAACGGGGATTCTAGCCCTTTTTGATATTTCAGCTATATCCTTCCCAAAACCAGACAGGCGTTCTGACCCCCGAATCCAAAGCTGTTCGATAAGGCGAAATTAACCGCTACCTGGCGGGGTTGGTTTGGGACATAATCGAGATCACACTCCGGGTCAGGGGTTTCGTAATTAATCGTCGGGTGCACTATTCCATCCTGTATGGAAAGGGCGCAAACTAGCGCCTCGAGTGCGCCGGCAGCTCCCATGGAGTGCCCGAGCATACTTTTTGTCGAACTTATCGGTATCCGGTATGCCCTCTCGCCAAAAACCTCCCTAATCGCTTTAGTCTCAGTCGAATCATTCAACCTGGTGGAAGTTCCATGGGCGTTAATGTAATCAATTTCTGCGGGATTCAATCCAGCATCATCAAGAGCCCAGCGCATCGCTTTCTGGGCACCCAGACCTGTCTCATCCGGCGCGGTGATATGCTTGGCATCAGAGGAAACAGCGTGTCCCAGCAGTTCAGCATATATCCGGGCGCCTCTTTCCTGGGCTTTTTCCAGAGATTCCATAACCAGAACCCCCGCTCCTTCAGCGAGCACAAACCCTTCCCGGTCTGCATCAAATGGGCGGCTTGCAGAGGCGGGTTTTTCATTGAAGCCCCTGGGCAGGGCCCGCATCGAATCAAATGCGGCGATGACCTCCTTGCGGATCATGCTGTCTGCGCCGCCTGCAAATACCAGGTCCGCCTTCCCACCCCTGATCATTTCTATACCCGCGCCTATAGCCTGGGTGCCGCTGGCGCAGGCAGTTACGATAGTAACCAGCGGGCCGGTCGCGCCCATTTCCACGCTGATATGGTGTCCCGGCAAATTTGGCAGACCGTTGACAAACACAGTCGGCAGCGGCTTTTTCCCCTTTAAGAGATATTCGTAGGACATGTCTACCAGCAGTTCAAAACCGGCATTACCGGTACCAATAACCACGCCAACCCGGTCGCCATTTCCCCTGACTTCTTCCCCAGTCAACCCGCAGTCCTGCAACGCCATCCTTGCTGCAATTAAAGCCAGCTGGGAGGCGCGTGACATCCGCCGTGAATCTCTTGGGGAAAAGTGGTCTTTCAGGTCAATATCAACCTCCCCTGCAACCTGAACCTCCAGATCGGCTGGATCGAACCTGGTAATCCGGCGGATACCTGATTGGCCTGCCAGCAAACTCTCCCAGAACTTCCTAAGCAACCCCAGAGGAGTAACCGCGCCCATTCCGGTAATCACAACCCGCCGGTTTCCATTTCGTGTGAATTCCATGTTTTAACTCCTTCCAATCCCTTCGATCCAGCCAGGCACTTTTCGTGCGGCTGGTTTTTTCCCATAAAAAATGTCATCCAGCCTCAATGCCACCCGCCGGAAAGAGCCAGAGCGTGAGATGCCGCTCCGGACCAGATTGTGGCTGAAACTGTCCGGATGGGAGAACGGGCAGACCGCCATACACCTGGCGCAGTCTGTCCCAATCACATTCCAGTACAAAAAGCAGGTGTCCGAATCGATCTGCCAGCGCAGGGCGCCGTTATTTTGGCCCCTGTTGTTGAACGGGATTGAGCGGCTGGGACAGTTCTCAGCGCATTTTTTACAGATCGTGCAGAAATCGATCAGCGCCATATCCGGCTGGTAATCATCGCTGATCAGTTCCAGCGAGGTGGTCACAACTCCGATCCGGACTCTGGGTCCCTCCCGGGGGGTCATCAGGATTCCCATCCGCCCGATCTCCCCCAGTCCGGCGTCGCGACCCACCAGCGGCGCGATCACCCGGTAGTTCCCGTCAATATGCGCCCGGGCCGGGTAACCCAGGTCCCTGATCACGGCTGCAAGCTGAACCGCAATCCGGGCGGCTTCAACGTACTGCCTGCCGGACTCCATCACAACCGGCGGGCACGGGCTCGCCCCGACCATGTCAAAGTCCATTTCAACCGTAAACGCGATCCCGAAACTGTGATCGACTGAAATAGGTTCGCCATAGGTACCGGTCCCGCGCCCGATATGCGAATAATAATGGTAAGGCTGCAATTCACAGATCCCGACGTCTTTTGCGCCGTAATACGCGCGCCAGATTCTTTACAAAAACAGTCATTGCTTCGATTGGAAGGTCCTGCACCGTTCCAGAAACCGGGCCTTCAACCGATTCACGCAGCCCATCCGTCAGGAAGAAACTCCCTTCTGCACAGGCGAACAAATAAGGATCTGCCAGGCGGGCTTCAAGGGACAGCAGACCCGGTTTCGACCGGAAGCGATTATCCACAGGCTCGTTTTCGGGGCGGGCTGCGTAATAAGATTCGTATTCCGGGCTTCCGGGCTGCAGCCGCAGGCGGGCGAAAGGAATATCACGCTCATCAACCCTGCTGGCCGGGATTTCCAGGGCGGGTTTTAATATCCCGACGGGTAAAAAGAATAGGGCAGCGGAGATGATCGCTAAAAATAACAGGATGCCGAGGGCAATCATTTGAACGACCTCTGGAGAGAGCAGCAGAAGAGTAAAAATGACCACTGCCCCAACACCCAGAGCCGTAGAAACCCGCCTCGCCCGGATTTCCCCCTCCTTCCAGGATACCAGTCCAAATCCGATCAGGGTTAAAACCAAGAATATTCCAATCAGGATCAGCATTAGCTGAGGAAAAACTGTCATCAGGAGATAGCCTGTATACCAAACTGTAAAAAAATGAGAGCCTAAACTCAAAACAACCCGTTCAGGGTCAGGTTGATCGATTATATCCCATCAAATGTCGGGCTGATCCAAAAAATTGACCGGGTTGTGAAGGATTTCACCTTCACAAGTAGCATTGATAAAAGTAAAATAACGGGTGCTTCTAATTTTTCACTCATGATTGGGAAAAACAAGCCCAGCTTGGTTTTTTCATGACACCATTAAGTTCGACCAACCATGGAGGGTAAACCAATGGCGCAAGACGAGTATTTACCGCCCACGCTGGTAATCCGGCAGGGTCCAGAAGCAGGCAAATCCTTCAACCTGGATAAAAATATCGTCACCATCGGGAGCACTGAGGAAAACGATATCGTCATCAACGACCCGGATGTCTCCGCCCACCATGCGCTGATATCCAGGCGCGAGGGCAGGTGGGTCATTGAAGACCTGGGGTCGAAGAGCGGTGTGTGGATTAACGCAAAACGGGTGAAACAGCCAGTCTACCTGCGGGATGGCACCCGCATAAACCTGGGGCCAAACGTAATGCTGACCGCCCAGGGCGAGGCGCTCGGGATAGCTGAAACCCCACAGAAAGGTGGATGCTGGAAACCAACCCTGCTCGGCCTAACAGGTCTTATTCTTATCCTTGGGTTGCTGCTGGCGACAGCCGCAGTTGGATACTTCTACCTTTACCCGCGCTATTTCCAGGCAGCTGCCAGCGGAGAGTACCCGCCCAACCCCGGCCCGGAGGTTACCTTCCAGGAACCCCTGCCCGGCACACAGTACCAGCAAGGTGATTCATTCCTGGTTTTTGTGACCGCCCGGGATGAAGGTGGCGTCAACCGGATCGACCTGTGGGTGAACGACCAGCTGGTCGCCTCCCAGTCCAGCCCGGACAATGAGGGGCTCAACCCTTTCAGCCTGCACCACGGGATGTCAGCCGATGAACCCGGAAGGTACATGATGGTCGCCAGGGCATTCAATCCATCAGGCGAGATGGGCGAATCTCTTACTATCAATATTGAGGTAAGCGGTGAACAGGCAACCGAGCCAACGCCCGGTTCTGCCCTCTATATCGCCGAGGAGGGCGATACGATCGAAAAAATCGCCAGCAAATCGAACAATTCCGCCGGGGGGATCCAGAACGCCAATCCCGGGATAAAAAACCCGGTCAAGCCAAAAAGCAAAGTCAATGTCAACAATCCGCCCCAGCCGAAAAAGGCTGACTCCACCAAAAAAGGTGGGGGATTAAACCCGCTTCCCGGCGGGGCGGCTGATATCCTGCCGGGGTTTAAACCCGGCGCTCTCCCAAGCATAAAAATCGCAGAGATGCTCCCGGCGAAAACCTTTCCGGATAAGGATTCCATCAGCCTGCTCCCGGGTTTTAAGTTGAAAGACCCGGACCCTCTCAAGGCTGTTCTTTCCGGGGAATGCAAGGTAACTTTATCCTGGACAGACGTCGAGAAAGAAGATGGCTATAAAATCTACCGCCAGATCGCTGGCGAGATCAAGCCGAGGGAGATCAAAAGCCTGGGACCCAATGTCGGCAATTATATTGATACAGTTCCCGGACCCGCAAAATATGAATACAAGGTGGTCGCCCACAGCGGGGCAGGCATCCAGGCGCAGATAGGCAGCAGCAATTACGGGAGGGTTGAGGTGCCGGAAACCAAGCAGTGCAAATCCACGCCCCTGTACAAGCAGCTAGTCTTCCAGCCGGTCTCATTTTATCCAACTGCAAAAAATATCCCCCTGGGTTCAATCAAACTGCATGCCGAAGGCAGCCGAAATCTTATTTATAGAATTCCAACCGCTCAAAGCAAGTACTTTCCGGCGGGCGAACTGGGCATGCAATACAAATTGACCTGGCCTGCCCCGGAAAAATTATACCGTTCTGATGATGCGTATACAAGAATTGACAATTATTGGCACCGGAGGTGACCCCTCCAAGGGGGCTGCCAATTTACCAGCCCCAATTGAGCTCAAAAGTTTTGGAGCTGTACATAATAAAAAGGACCTTACCGCTCCCGACAGCAAGGAAAAATTATGGCCGGGAAAAGCGGAAGGGTTCAACCTCTGGTATAAAGTCTGGATCGATGACTGGATGTGGGCGGATAACTCATTCTCCAACGCCATCCCCTCCCCAACAAATCTAAGTATCACAGAACATACCGGCGATGGGTACCGGGAACTTGCCTGGGATTTTGATAAAAAATACCTGGACCGCATTGATGGATTCATCCTGTACCGCAAGTACAACTGTCCTGGTAAAACCGGACAGGTCAAATTTCCCCAGCCGATTGGTAAAGAAGAGAGTAAAACCTTATTTAACTATTATTCAGAACCGGTTGGCTGCTCATGCACCTACCAGATGAGCGCTCATGGGCCGGAAGGCGAATCCAAACCAAGCGAACCCCAGAAGGAAAAGTGTTTCACCGAATCTCCCAACGACAGCCTGGAGATCACATTTAATGACCTCACCATTGACAAATCAAAAATCAACAGCCCCACTGGCGCGGCTGCCTCGGAAATCTACCTTTTCGCCAACCAATACAGCCGCAGGTCAGCACGGATGCTGCTGGAGGGAAAGAAGTATTTATTAAACGAGTTTCCTTTAGACGGCCAGCCTGAAAATAACAGCGTTACGGTTGGGATGGCGCCTAATGACACCCTCACGCTGGGCTTTTATATACCGGATATCTGCCAGAGCAAAGATCTTGTGATCCAAAAATCCAGCCCGACCTGGCAGGGATTTGATAATGGCTATTTCATTGAATCGCCGGGAGGATTCTGCAAAGTTTCGGTGAATATCACAGACAGAGCAAGCGGACCGGCCCCAATCCCCGGAGCAGGACCGCAAATCAAATCTCCGAATCACGCCGTTTGCGTGCGTGATTTAGAGTGCGAAACCGGATTTTGCGATGATGGATTATGCGCACCAAATGGAGACGGCAAACAGAATGATTACTGCCATAAAAACGCTCACTGCGAGAGCGGCGTTTGCCAGTGTAAATCCGGCAGGGATGGGAAAACCTGCCGAGATTTTAAATAATCCTGAAGTAATTGACCATAATACCTGTCGGGCGGGGATCAAAAACGGTGATTACTGCACCAAAAATAAGGAATGCGCCTCCGGTTACTGCGCCAATGAAAAATGCGCCCCGCCAGATGGCACCGGCCGTCTGGGAGATTACTGCCACCACGACAACCACTGCGGAAACCATTACTGCGTCTGCCCCTCGGGTAAGTCCGGAAGTTTCTGCAAGGACTATAAATACTTCACTTCTGATCCGGGGACCACGGTTACTGCGGTTACTGGAATGGGCTGGAAAACGGTAAAAGTTGTAATGACGATAATGACTGCAGTTCACGCCACTGCGCAAACGGACTCTGTGCTCCGATTGACGATACCGGGCTGGCAGGAGATTACTGCCACCATAATAACCATTGTCTGAGCGGCGCCTGCGCTTGTAAGGCGCCCAGAGTGGGCGCTGCTTGTAAAGATGCAGGTGGAGAATTACACCGCAGGTAAATGCTCACCACCTGATGTCTGTGATTGCTAATAACCATACCCGATATAGAATTTAAATCAGGCATAAAATTATGCGCCAAAAATGCTTTTAAATAAACATGGTCTGATCTCGACAAAAGTGAGGCTGCTATGACCGCTAAAAATCATGTCCAGAAATCAGAGAATTCTGTGGATCATCACAATCCTTTTAATAACCTGCTGTTCCTGGCAATTTTCATCTCCGGTTGTGAAAATCTGGGTGGATTACCCCAGACTTCGGGGGAAGAACTCGCTCTACCACAAGCAGAGACAGGATCAAGCCAGAATATCTGGATCGAGTACCCCCCGGACGGGGCAGAGCTGCCAATGGAACCGCTGACAATTGTTATTCACGCCGTCAGCGGGGGCAGTATATCCATCCGGGCCAACGGGCAGGAAGTTCCGGCTGGACCGGCAGTACCGCTTGACCCGCAAGGCACCCTGGTGAGAGCCGACAGCCTGTGGATCCCCCCGGCTGAAGGGGAATATATCCTGGAAGCGCGTTCCGGGGGCGGAAACCCGACCACAGCCCGAATCTGCATCGGCACCTGCCAGCCGGCGCCCGGCACCCGGCTGACGGTCACCCCGACTGAAGGCACTCCCACAGCATCAACCACGCCCGGCACTGAGACTCCCACTGTGACAGTCAGCCCGACCACGGACACCACCCAGGACCTTTTTATTGAGTTCTATGTTGACCCGGCATACGTCGATGCCGGAAACTGCGCGGATGTGAAATGGTACGTGGAAGGCGGCCTTGGCGCCTACCTGGATGGGGCATACGTACCTGATTCCGGGGCGAAGACGGTCTGTCCGTGCGAGACCACCACCTACAACCTGAGTGTTGAAAAAACCGACCAGGAGTTCGAAGAACGCTGGGCGACCCTTGAAGTCGCCGGGTTCTGCGACCTCGAGACCGAAGAACCAGAACCTCCTGCAGATACGGAAGGCCCCAGCATTGGTTCCCGCTCACTGGTATGGGAAGGCTGCGATGTTTACATGCAGGCAAGCATCAGCGATCCTTCAGGCGTGGCCTGGGCAACTTATTATTACAACCTGAACAGCGAGGGCTGGAATTCAATCTCAATGAGCGAAACCGGATCGGGATTCTGGATATCGGACGCAGGCGCATCCGTCAGCGACGGGATAGGCACTCCAGTTGGTACGATCCGCTATTATGTCGAAGCCGGCGACAATTTTGGGAATACAAACCAATCGTCCTCCGGTTCTTACGATTACACCGGCTGCGGGTGAGGGCAGTTAATTAACAGCAAAGCACACTTCTGATTAGAGAAAGGTTGAAAATATCTCAAATATAGAAGTGTGCTTTGCGCCTTCGATATATTTGCTCAATTACGACATTTTGTTAGCCTGATCCAGGATTGACTGGACCTTTTCCTCTGTTATCCCAAACTGACCTGCCATGGGATTATCCACAACAGCCTGCAGGGTCATGCCTTCAACCATCGAGAGCATCGGGTTATCCGCCACACCGGGCAGATACTGGTCAATAAGCGGTCTGACATTGGGGTCCTTTAAAAGTTCTTTGAGAGTTGTATTCATCGTGTAAGCCATTATTGCCTCCTGTAGTTTCTGAATTAAGCCTTGCTTTTATGTGAACAATCTAAACACTGATTTTCAGTATATCATCATCCCTAAGAATTTCCGGGAATATACTCAATAAAATTAATTCATACTCCGCTGAAGACGCTGAGGTTTCGAACCCGGGACCCGCTCCAGTTCACCCCGCAATTCCATTTCCAGTTTGACAATAGTTGTGTACCAGGATACCGAACCCAGTTTCTCCAAATCCAGCCTGGATATTTTACCCTCCACCAGACCCGGTAGTTCCCTGAATTCTATCCCTTCTACAGATGCAGGGAGGACGGCCAGGATCGCTGAATGCACAAGGTCATATTTCCATCCCGGGATTCTTGCCGGCATTTTCCCAGGTGTGGGAATCCCTCATGTCACCATAATTTCGTTATCCGCCATCTCTCACCAGGGCGCATTGGTGAGAAGGCATACACCACCGACTGCGCAGGCAATAATGCAGCCCAGCAGGACAACCGCACCCGCGATGATTGCGACAATCGGGACTGCATTGCTGCTTTTCGAAGATTCCGGCCGGAATTCCTCTTTTACATCCTGACGGGTGACCGGGTGCTGGGCTTTCTCCATACTTTCGATCAATTCTTCGGGCGATTTTGAGGTCTCATCTGTCATTGTTATCCTCCACAAAAATTGAATAAACTTCAATCCTCGTTATGCTAACCTGAATTCATTTTTCATTAACAAGCCCCAGTCCGGTTGTTTTTCTTCTGCATGGGGTTTTTCGCGGAATAATTTTTTTAAACAGGTATGCCCCAGGCGGGAGTCGAACCCACAACCTCGGTCTTAGGAGGACCTTGCTCTATCCATTGAGCTACTGGGGCAAGGTATTGAATTATAGCACGTGGAAATTCTAGTCTAATTTTCCGCTGGCGATCGCCTTTTTGACCTCCCCGATCGCCCGGGTCACTTCTATCTCGCGTGGGCAGCATTCCGTGCAGTTGAAAATCGTATGGCAGCGGAACACGCCAAACGAGTCGTTCAGGATTTTTAGACGCTCTGCGCCAGCCCGGTCGCGGCTGTCGAAAACAAAACGGTGTGCAGCCACAATCGCAGCCGGGCCGACATAATCCTCGCCCGACCAGAATGACGGGCAGGAGGTTGTGCAGCAGGCACACAGGATGCACTTGGTAGTGTCATCAAATCGCGCATGCTGCTCGGCGCTCTGTATTCTCTCCCTGCTTGGCGGTGGTTCGTCGTTTACCAGGTAGGGCATAACCGAACGGTAATGCTCAAAAAACGGTTCCATGTCCACAACCAGGTCTTTAATCACTCTCATACCCAGGACCGGCTCAATGGTAATTTTCTTTGATTTCAACTCCTTAACAAGAACCTTGCAGGCCAGGCGGTTGCGCCCGTTAATGCGGACAGCATCCGAACCGCAGACGCCGTGGGCGCACGAGCGCCGGAAGGAAAGCGTTCCATCAAAATAACTTTTAGCATATTCTAGCAGGTCAAGAACGCGGTCGGTTGGCTCGGCATCCATTTTGTAACTTTCATAATGCGGCTTCTTATCCGTCTCAGGATTGAAGCGAAATACCCGTAATGTCACCTGCATGAGCGCCTCCCGAACTTAATAAACCCGCTTCTTGGGTTCGTATTTTGTGATCGTCACCGGTTTATAATCCAGTTCAACCTTACCATCCCGCATCCATGCCAGGGTATGTTTGAGCCAGTTTACATCATCCCTTTCCGGGTAATCCTCGCGGGCGTGGGCGCCCCGGCTTTCCTTGCGGGCCAGGGCGGATACCGTGGTCACCTCAGCCAGCTCGATCAGGTTGCCAAGTTCCCAGAGATTAAGCAATTCAGTGTTAAACGTATTGCCCAGGTCTGCCGTCTTCACATTTTTAAATCTACCCTTCAATTCAAGCACTTTATCCAGCGCTTTTTGCATCCCCTCTTCCGTCCGGAAAACGCCGACATGGTCGAACATTACATCTTTCATTTCGCGAGCGATATCGGCTGCGTTCTCTTCACCATTTGAGTTAAGAATTCCATCCAGCTGCTGCCTTGAAAAACCGTCCGGGTCTTCTGGCAGAGTCTGGTAATTGACCTCTCTGGCGTATTCGGCGGCTTTCAATCCGGAAAACTTACCAAAAACAATGATGTCCAGCAGCGAGTTGGTTCCCAGCCGGTTCGCTCCGTGAACGGACACACAGGCAACCTCCCCGGCTGCATACAAGCCAGGCAGGACCGTATTTTCCTTATCGAGGACCACTTCCCCGAACATGTTCGTAGGGATGCCACCCATGGCGTAATGGGCAGTCGGCTGGACCGGCATCGGTTCGGAAACCGGGTCAACACCAATGTAGGTACGGGCGAAATCGATGATATCCGGCAATTTTGCCAGAATCTCTTCAGCCGTAACCACATAAGGGCTGCCGTCTGGTTTGGTGCGCCCATCCTCGATGGCGTATTTGTTGACTGTCATCGGGGTAACATCCAGATTAAGATAGCGTTTTCCATTAATGCCGCGCCCATCGCGCATTTCCAGATACATCGCCCGGCTGATCACATCACGTGAAGCCAGGTCTTTTACAGTGGGTGCATAGCGGTTCATGAAGCGCTCACCCTCATTGTTAAGCAGCACCCCGCCTTCGCCCCGGACTCCTTCGGTGATCAGGATACCCATTTTATAGATGCCGGTCGGGTGGAACTGGAAAAACTCCATATCTTCTGCAGGTATTCCCCTGCGCATCGCAACTGCGACACCATCACCGGTATATGTGTAGGCATTTGAGGTGATTTCCCAGATCCTGCCGTGACCTCCAGTTGCGATAACAACAGATTTTGCTTGAAAAACATGCAGTTCGCCGGTCAGAATCTCTATCGCCACAACACCGGCAGCCACACCGCCCTCAATAAGTAAATCCACAACCTGAAATTCATCAAAGAACCTGACGTTATGCTTGATGCACTGCTGGTAAAGGGTCTGCAGGATCATATGCCCGGTTCGGTCAGCCGAATAACAAGCTCTCTGGACAGGTTTGCCGGTTATGTTATTGGTGTGCCCGCCAAATGGGCGCTGGGCGATCCTCCCTTCGGGGGTACGTGAAAACGGCAGACCCATGTGTTCCAGTTCATAGACTGTTTGAACGGCTTCCTGGCACATAAACTCAATCGCATCCTGGTCTCCCAGGTAGTCGCTGCCTTTGACCGAGTCAAAGGTATGCCATTCCGGCTTATCCTCTTCAATATTCCCCAGGGCAGCTCCCACTCCACCCTGGGCTGTCCCGGTATGGGAGCGGGTCGGATAAAGCTTACTTAGGACCGCCGTGCTGGCGGTTTTTGAGGCGTTTATTGCGGCAGTCAATCCCGCTCCGCCCGCACCCACTATAACGACATCATATTTATGATACTGGGTCATATCGCTTCTCCTACAATCAGGAAGCCAGAATAACGTAAACGGCCACAATAAGGATAAACAGCCACAGCAGGAAGAGGATTCCGCGCAAAAGCGGGCGCCACCAGGTGTGGCCCATGTAATCCTCAACCACCACCCGCAACCCGTTTATTCCGTGAGAAACCCCGAAGAAAGCGATCATCATTTGCATGATCTGCCAGTATGCGTTCGCCCACCCCAGGGTAACATCCGGGATTTCGCTGTTTACCACGTGATTGGGATTTGGGAAAAAGGTCCAGCGCATCAGGGCGGCGACATCTAGCTGGGTGCGGGCTCCCATCCAGAAGGCGGCTGCAATCCCAGCCAGCGCCAATAAAATCAGGGCCGCTCCCGATATACGCGTAAATATCCACATAAAGTATTCAAAACTGAAACCTATTTGAGGAGCTGTCCGGGTAGTCATGTAATTACTTCCTTATTGATAACTTTCTCGGGTCTATATTAGCTTCCGCTTATGTTGTTCAAAACCATTATTGCAACTGTTAATCCATATACCGGTATAAATATCAACCACTGCAGCCAGGTAACCTCTCGCTGGTATTCAAGCGTCTGCGGCCAGGTATCCAGAATAATAATCCGCAGGCCATTTAATCCATGGTAGAAGACAACAAAAAAGATGAAAATCTGGAAATAAACAGATTCATATACAATGTTCAATGAGGTAGCCAGGTCGCTGCCAAACTGCTGCATGGAGAACGAGGCCAGAATGTGCATCCCAACAAATAAAACCATGGCAAGGCCGCTGACCCTGTGCAGTATCCATGCCCACATTGGACCCCCCCCACGGTATCTGAAACCCTTCAGGCCGACATTCCTTTTCAGAACCATACTCGCCTCCAACTTTTATTTAATTCGACCCCTTTGTCGTCAACTTTCGATATTATCGCACTGCTGCCTTACCCCCGGAAAGTGACAATACTCATACGTTATTAGTTTCAGTCATCCTGATCAATTTTATCCCTTACACCATATAATTACCCAGTGCCGCACGCTGAAAAATTATCAAATTGTTTTTCCAATGACTCAACATATATTAATCTTGAAATTGAATTACAGTAAGGGTAAAATCTGAAACAATTTTCACCCAGAACATTTTTACATGCGAATTGCTGCAATAAAACAGCCTGCATAAAAAAGGATACGCTTCATGACAAAATCACCCCACCTCAGCCGGAATGAATTTGTCAGGATTGTCACCGTCGTCCTTGGTTCAATCATGGGTGTGGTCGTTGGTTTTCCTGCAATTGGATACCTGCTCTCTCCAGCTTTAAGAAAGGAAAGCACGGATGCCTGGATATCCGCTGGCCCGATTGAATCCTACCCGGTGGGCACACCCACCCTTTTCACCTTTACAAGGACGACCATTAACGGGTGGGAGAAAACCGTCAACAGTTACGGGGCCTATATCTACCGGGAAACCGAGCAGGAAATCATAGCCTACGACAACACCTGCACCCACCTGAGCTGCAGGGTCACCTGGCAGGATGAGAACCAGGTTTACTGGTGTCCCTGCCATGACGGCGCATTTGATAGCGAGGGGACAGTCCTCAAAGGGCCTCCCCCACGCCCGCTTGACCGCTACGAGACAAAGATTGAAGATGAAACATTATTCATCAGGCTGGAGGTGGGATAACATGGCAGCGAGATTTATCGCCTGGCTGGATGAAAGACTGGGGATTATTTCTATCTGGGACACCATCTTCGACCGGAAAATCCCAAAGGTGAACTGGTGGTTCACGCTCGGCAGCGCAAGCCTGTTCCTGTTTGTTATGCAGGGGGTGACTGGTATCTTTCTATCAGTTTATTATGTGCCGACCCCTGACCACGCCTATGACAGCATCCAGTACATTATGAATGGGGTTGCCTTTGGATGGTTAATCCGGGGAATGCACCACTGGGGGGCAACTCTGATGGTGATCGTTGTTTTTGCACACATGCTGCGTACCTTCTACTATGCTTCTTACAAGTTCCCGCGTGAATTGACCTGGTTAAGCGGTGTGCTGCTGCTGCTGGCAACCTTAGGGATGGGTTTTACAGGTTATTTATTACCAATGAACCAGCGTGCCTACTGGGCAACCACCGTCGGCACTGAGATTGCAGGTTCAGCCCCTTTAATCGGGCCATTCATCATGAGAGTGCTGCGGGGCGGCAGCGACCTGAGCGCGGTGACGCTGGCGCGTTTCTTTTCGGTACACATCTGGTTTATCCCGCTTTTACTGGCTTTAGTGATCGGTCTGCATATGTTTCTGGTTATTCGTCTGGGCATTTCAGCTATACCGGATGAAGAGGACTGAGGGAGAATGGGATGAACGAACAGGATAAAAAAGCTTATTACGAAAAATACCTGCAGGCCAAGAGCAAGGGCGTGAAATTCTACCCCGATATTATTTATAAAGACCTGATCGTATCTTTCGGGATATTCTTGCTTCTTATTGGTCTGGCGATATTTATTGGAGTTCCCAATGAACCCAAAGCTGACCCAAGCGATACCGCCTACATCCCCCGACCCGAGTGGTATTTCCTCTTCCTGTTTGAAATGCTTAAATTTTTTCCAGGCCAGCTCGAATGGGTAGGGACTGCTATCATTCCGGCATTGGGAGTCTTGGTGCTGCTGCTGCTTCCGCTGTATGACCGGAATCCGAGCCGGTACTGGCGCAACAGGAAATTAGCCATTGCCGCAATGACTGTTATTGTCGCCGGAATAGTTGCACTTACAATTCAAGCCGCTGTAACAACCCCTCCCCAGCCTGAAACCGGCACCGTTGCCGGCACAATCAGCGAACAAATCGTCGCCGGTGAAGAGCTGTACGGCCTGTACTGCGTCGAGTGCCACGGCGCGGACGGCGAAGGCGGAGAGATCGTTGGAGTTGAGGGTCTCGAAGGCGTGGTGGTCAAACCAATTAACAGCCAGGATGAAATGTATACCCGCAGCGACCAGTCTCTCTACGATATCATTGCCTTTGGCCAACCATCCCTGGGGATGCCGCCTTTCGCCCGCGCTTTTGGCGGGGAACTCGGACCCGGAGAGATCGAATCAATTGTAGCTTTCATGCGTTATACCTGGGATGACAGAGTTGAGATCCCGGAAGAAGCCGCCCAGGCTTCAACAGTCCCAGAACTCGCCCCTGACGAAGTGCCTTCATATGAGGTGCATGTCCAACCAATCATCAAACGCTACTGTTTATCCTGCCACCGTCCTGGCAAGAAAAACGGTGAATATTTTATGGGCACATACGAAGAAGTGATGGAAACAGGCGACTACGCCCCGAATGTAATCCCGGGAGATTTAGGCAGCAATCTGATCAGAATGCTGTACCGCGAGGAAATTGAAGCCGGCGGACCGATGCCGCCCACCAAAGCGCTGAAACCGGAACTGATTGAGATTTTTGAACGCTGGGTATTGGGCGGGGCGCTGAATACAGCTCAGGAAGCGGCAGAAGCCTCTGGATCTCCGCCAGGAGCTGAGGCGGTCGAAACTCCTCCTGCCACCCCAACAACAGCGCCGTAACCATTGCTGCTCAGAGCGCAGCAGGGCAATTTAATCTGATTTCACAACCCCTTTTACAAACAGCGGGACATTAACCGCTCAATTATTCATGTGTTCAATCACTTTATCGCCAAATTCGGAGCATTTTATCAGCGTAGCCCCATCCATAAGGCGGTGGAAATCATAAGTCACGGTCTTTGCGGCGATCGCCCCCTCCATGCCTTTAATAATCAAATCGGCGGCTTCGTCCCAACCCAGATACCTGAACATCATTTCCCCTGAAAGGATGACTGAACCCGGATTGACTTTATCCTGGTCAGCGTACTTGGGTGCAGTCCCATGGGTGGCTTCAAATACTGCATGCCCGGTTTCGTAATTAATGTTCCCTCCCGGGGCGATACCAATGCCCCCAACTTGAGCCGCCAGTGCATCGGAAATATAATCGCCATTCAGATTCAAAGTCGCGATTACATCAAATTCTCGCGCCCGGGTTATCGTTTGCTGGAATACGATATCGGCGATTACATCCTTGATAAGCAGCCGGCCTTCTTTTAAAGCCTGATCCTGTTCGCGATTGGCTTCCTGCTCGCCTCTACTCTCCTTTGACCGCTGCCACTGGCTCCAGGTATAAACTTGATCGCCAAATTCGCTTTCAGCAAGTTCGTATCCCCATTTTCGAAAAGCCCCCTCAGTAAATTTCATTATATTGCCCTTATGAACCAGCGTTACGCTGCGGCGCTTGTTATCCAGAGCCCACTGGACAGCCGCCCTGACCAGACGGTATGTCCCCTCCCGAGAGACCGGTTTTAAACCGATACCGGTGGTCTCAGGAAAGCGAATTTTGGAAAATTCATCTGGAAATTTATTTTTAATAATTTTTTTAAATTCTATGTTTTGGGCTGAACCTACTTCAAATTCTATCCCGGCATATATGTCTTCAGTATTCTCACGGAACACAACCATATCAACATATTCGGGGTGTTTCACAGGTGACGGCACACCATCAAAATAACGCACCGGCCGCAAGCAAACATATAAATCCAATACTTTCCGCAAAGCAACGTTCAATGACCGTATCCCTCCGCCGACAGGGGTTGTCAGGGGTCCCTTTATACCGACATGGTATTCCCTGAATGCTTCAACGGTCTCTTCGGGCAACCATGAACCGGTCTGGTTAAATGCTTTCTCACCTGCCAGTACTTCCAACCATACGATTTTGCGCTGGCCATTGTAAGCTTTTTCAACTGACGCATCAAATACACGCTGAGAAGCGCGCCAGATATCCCTCCCGGTCCCGTCACCTTCCACGAACGGCAGGATTGGATTGTCTGGGACAATGAGCTTTCTATTATGTATCGTTATTGCCCTTCCGTTTCCGCGAAGAGCTTCCATTTCTTTATCCATCTATCCTCCTGAGTTCAGCCACCCTGCAGATGCAAATAACCATCCCTTCTTTTACCGGGAAAGGAAAACTTATTTTCCAAATTTCAAAAAAATTATAGCAAAGTTATATTCCATCCCAAAAGTGACAATTGTCATGCAACTGCTATTTATCGTAGTACGAATTTCCAACAGTTTTCTACAGATGAATAATCAAAAAGCAATAGTAAAATTACCAAAACTCCGGCATTCAGCACCTGATGGTCAAAAATCCTTATAAAATCTTTGGGGCTGCCATCAATTTCTCCACAAAATTCAACCAGAATCAAACAATGATATAAAAATAGCTATACTGAAAGAACACAGATAGAAAAGATAAGGTAAAATCGCTCTTTCTGGATAGAAATGACATTAGAAAAGTTCAGCCCCAGGGTCAGCACCCAACGAATTTATGACAATAACTGGCACACATTGGAATCCGACCAGGTGCTGGATGAATTAAAAACGCTCGACAATCTGGGATTGACCGCAGATGATGTAACCCTGCGGCAGGAGCAGTTTGGGCCTAATCAGCTGGAAGAAGCTGCTCCTACGACTTTCTGGCAGTTGCTTTGGGCCCAATTTAATAATTTTGTCGTTATGCTTCTGATTATTGCAGCCGTGCTTTCAGCGCTGCTTGGAGATTACATCGAAGCTGCGGCAATCCTGGCAATCGTAATTTTAAACGCTCTGGTTGGGACCCTCCAGGATCTGCGCGCTGAACAGTCCCTGTCAGCCCTGCACAAATTAACTGCACCCGAAGCGCATGTGATCAGGGATGGCTCGCACCAGGTTATACCCTCGAGCCAGCTCGTACCGGGCGATCTTGTTATTCTGGAAACCGGTAATTATGTCCCGGCCGATGTACGCCTTCTTGAAGCGATAAATCTTCGTATAGAAGAAGCGGCGTTAACAGGAGAGTCAATCCCTGCCCAGAAAGACGCATCCGTACGCCTTGCTGCAGATATCCCCCCGGGAGATCGAAAAAATACCGCTTTTATGGGAACGGTTGTAAGTTACGGCCGAGGCAAAGGGGTGGTTACCAGCACGGGTATGAATACACAGATCGGAATGATAGCAGAAATGCTTCAATCCGTTGAACAGGAGCCCACTCCCCTACAAAAACGACTCGACCAACTCGGAAAATCATTAGGGTGGGCTGCTATCGCAGTCTGCGGGCTGGTATTTCTGGTTGGCTGGTTGCGCGGCTCAAACCCGCTTGATATGTTTCTCATCGCCATAAGCCTGGCAATTGCCGCAGTCCCCGAAGGTCTCCCCGCAGTAGTCACAATCAGCCTTGCTTTGGGGATGCGCGAGATGATTGAACGTAATGCGTTGATCAGGCGCCTTTCTTCCGTGGAGACATTGGGTTCAGCCACAGTGATCTGTTCAGATAAAACCGGAACGCTGACACAAAACGAAATGACTGCCATCAGGATGTGGGTTGACGGTGAATACATTCAAATTTCGGGCAGCGGCTATGCTCCCTATGGCGAGTTCATGCATGACGACAAACCTGTGGATATCAAGGATTTTCCGGCTGTTTTAACCAACCTGTGGATTGCAGCACTAAACAATAACGCCGAATTAGAAGTGAGTGGCACCAGCGAAGACCAGAAAACCTTCCGTGTTATTGGCGACCCCACCGAAGGCGCTCTGATTGTGGCAGCCGCAAAAGCAGGCGCGAATTTAAAACAAATATTATCCGCATACCCGCGCGTGCAAGAAATCCCTTTCGATTCAACTCGAAAACGAATGATCACAATTCACAGGATAGAAAAATCTCACCCGGATGATTTATCCCCGGTATACACTGACGAACAAAGGAATCTGTACGCAGTTACAGTAAAAGGCGCTCCAGACATTGTTTTAAAGTACTGCTCTCATTTCCAGAGCATGGATGACCATACTTCACCGCTTGATGAGAACCAGCGCATGCGCATTTTAACTGCCAACGATTTAATGAGCCAGGACGCACTGCGGGTGCTGGGAATGGCTTACCGCATCACCCAGGACCAACCGGATATTGAAAATGTGACTGATCTTGAAAGAGACCTGGTCTTTGCAGGCTTGATTGGAATGATTGACCCTCCCCGTCCAGAAGTGACGGCAGCCCTTGAGAAAGGCAATGAAGCAGGCATCCGGACTGTGATGATAACCGGCGATTATCCGAAAACAGCCAGGGCGATCGCAGAATTGATCGGGCTGATTAAACCCGGCCACCAGGTTCTAACCGGCCAATCGCTGATTGAACTGGATGACGAATCATTGCGCCGCGAGGTCATGCTTACGGATGTATATGCCCGGTATCACCCGAGCACAAACTGCGAATTGTTGAAGCCCTGCGTGCTGGCGGCCAGGTTGTCGCAATGACTGGAGATGGAGTCAATGATGCGCCTTCCATCAAGCGCGGCAGATATCGGGGTTGCAATGGGTATTGCAGGCACCGATGTTGCCAAAGAGAGCGCCGACATGGTGCTCACCGACGACAATTATGCCAGCATTGTCGATGCAGTCGAGCAAGGCCGGGTTATTTACAGCAATATCCGCAAATTTGTCTATTACCTGCTGTCATGCAACCTGGCTGAAATCCTCACGATTTTCCTTGGGACCCTGTTCACTGGCGCCTCGCCCCTGACCGCCCTCCAGCTTCTGTGGCTGAACCTGATCACTGACGGGGCGCCTGCTCTGGCGCTCGCTACCGAAAAAGGCGATCCGGATATCATGAAACAAAAACCGCGCCCGCCAACTGAACCGATTATCAACCGTTTTATGGTCAAAGGTACAATAATCCAGACCATCGCGATCACATCAATTACACTGTCAGCTTACCTGATTGGATTGAAGCTGTATCCGGATGAACCTCTTATTGCCATGACTATGGCATTTGTGACACTTTCGCTGTCCGAATTGCTGCGGGCATACACTGCCCGTTCAGAGCGTTACCCAATTTTAAAAATAGGTGTGTTTAATAACCGCTACATGAATCTGGCTGTTATTTCGTCATTTACCCTTATTATGCTGGTGGTTTACATCCCGTTCCTGCAGACAATTTTTGAGACCTACCCGCTTAACTGGTCTCAGTGGCAGTTCATCCTTCCGCTTCTGGTTATTCCCTCCCTGGCAGCTGAAGCCACAAAATATATCCTGGGTCTTCGCACTAACCGCTGACATTTTTGCCACTGTGCAGTACGACAGGCAATAACCTCCCGGGTTTTTGCGGTAAGACCGGATGATTTTATTAACTTGAATACTTAAAAATCCATTAGAATACCAGATAACAAAGCTTGAGGGCTCCAAATGAACAGAAAAGAATCCCTGATACATTTCGTAAAATCAATATATCAAATCTGGGTGAGCGAACGACCCACAACGCTTGCAGCCGCACTGGCTTATTATTCGTTGTTTTCATTTGCACCAGCAATTTTTATCGGGATAACAATAGCCGGTATTTTTTTCAATGAAAAGGAAATCATTGCCAGATATCTGGATAGGATTGAACAAACCTTGGGTCCGGAGGTAGCCGCGTTTATTCAAGATTTGGTGATCTCGATCTCCCAAAGCTCTACAGAAGGATCTGCCCTGATCTCGATCATTGGAATAATTGCACTATTCTTCGCGGCTTCAATGCTGTTTTTTCAGCTCCAATATGCTTTAAATACGATCTGGAAAGTACCGCCTCCCAGACAAGGTACGACTTTATTATTAATAAAAAATCGTTTGCTGGCATTTGCGATGGTGATCGGGATTGCTGTTTTAATTATTGCATCCGCTATGTTAAATCTGATTTCCTCGATGTTTTATTCACTGATAGGTCTGGATGATCCTCTCCAATTAGTAAACATTCTGGGCACGATCGGACTTTTGACAATTTCATTCGCGCTGATATATAAAATACTCCCGGAGGTTAAAATCCGCTGGCGTGATGTCTGGATTGGCTCAACCGTAACTGCTGTTCTGGTTGTTGTCGGAGTTTGGCTGCTGGGCTTGTATCTTCAAAAGGCTAAAGTCACTTCCGCGTTTGCAGCCGCGGGAACCGTTGCTGTCCTGCTGATGACCTTTTACATTCTCGCCCAGATATTTCTTTTTGGCGCAGTTTTTACCAGAGTTTACGCCTCAACATTCGGAACAAAAATAATTCCCGACCATACCGGGCAAATAAATGAAAAAGAATTATCGAATGAGATAGAACCGGGAGAAAATCCCCTGGAATAAATGCACCTTATTCATGTAAAAATCACATACTGGCGCAGGAATTTTTCAACCTGGTCGTAAAAATGCTTTTTCGTCTCTGATTTCCTGAACCCGTGCCCTTCGCCCGGATAAACATGGTAAATATGCGGGATACCCCTGCTCTGGAGGGATAAAACCACCTCGTCCGATTGGCTTTTGGGAACAACCACATCATCCTCGCCCTGGAAAATCGCGATTGGGTCCTCAATCCTGTCGGCAAAAAACGCCGGTGAACGTTCCCGGTATAACGCTGAGGCTTCAGGCAACGGTCCCAGAAGCGAAACAGAATAAAACGCTTCAAATTTGTGGGTTTCTGCAGCAAGGGTGAACTGGTTTGAAACCCCATAGAGGCATATCCCGGCCTTGAAAAAGCCGGGGTAATCTTCGAGTGTTTTAAGCACAGTGAATCCGCCTGCGCTGCCCCCCAGAATGACCAATCTTTCTTTGTCAACCAGGTTTTCATCGATGAGGTGCTGGGCGCCGCTGACGGCATCTTCAACATCAAATACACCCCAGTTTCGGCGCAATTTGTCCCGGTACTCACGACCAAATCCAGCGCTGCCGCGGTAATTCACTTCCAGAACGGCATACCCCCTGCTTGTGAAAAACTGGGCGCGCGGATTAAATTCAGAGGTCGACTGTCCGGTAGGCCCGCCATGGATATATACTATAAGAGGCGGTTTACCAACCCCTTCATATTTTATGCTTGTCGGTGGGTAATACAATCCAAAAACAATCCCATCATCCATTCCCTTCCACCTGACCGGTTCTGGGGATGAATAGTCCTTCACTGTCAATTCCTCCGACGTACCCCGTCTGACAACCTCGACCGGTGCCTCTCTCCAATCAGTCCCGGGCTGGAAAACAATTACTCTATCAGGTGTTTTTCCTCCAGAAGCTAGCATTGCGATTCCATCATCGCCAATGCTGATCTGAGACAGATATGAATACTGGGGATCGACAGGAATTTTGTAGTGGGTTTTTAATACCAGGTCGTACAACCACAGGCTGTAAAAACCGGCTTCATTTTTTATGTAGATAATTTTCCTGCCATCCGGGCTGAAACCATACATCCGGAGTCCCTGGATCCAGGCAGGCAAACCATGCTCTGCATCCCCTGCTGTGATT
Organism: uncultured Chloroflexia bacterium; assembly: GCA_963793095.1. Taxonomy (GTDB): domain Bacteria; phylum Chloroflexota; class Anaerolineae; order Anaerolineales; family UBA4823; genus CAVWDI01. The sequence goes on along the minus strand of CAWBYY010000002.1, from coordinate 687,371 downwards.
TGCTGGATTTCTCCACTTTTTAAATTACGCAGGTATATCTGCCACCATCCTGGTTCGTCTGAAATGTATGCGATATATCCTCCATCCGGAGAAAATTGGGGTTGAAAAACTGATGTATCTAAATCTCCAGCAATCGTTTCCACATTCTTTATCACGGGAAGTCCGCTTTCCCCTGTGACAATCTCACCAATTCGCAGGAACGTTCCATCCCAGGGCATATTGGGATGGTCCCACGCAATCCATGAAAGCAATGCCCCGTCCGGACTCCAGGTTGGCTGCATATAGAAATCATCACCGCTGACGATCTTCTGCGGCCAGTATTCACCTTGCGAGTTGACTATGGCAAGCGAATCCTGCCCCTCATAGGAGTGTACGAACACTACCCATCCACCGTCAGGCGACACAGTCGGAGAAGCCATCCTGCCAAAGGCGGGCGTGATGGCTTGCGCAGAACCCTTTTCAAGCGCTTGCATGTAAATACGCCCGGAATCGGATTCGATAAAATAAACTTTTCCATGTCCAACACAGAAGTCGCCCCCACCATATCCGACCTTCGCTCTGACAGAATAATCGCTGTTTAATTCACGAAATGCATCGTCGCAATCCGGTTTAACGACAATAACCCCGCGGCCAGAACGGTTCTCCAACCATACCAGAACTCCGTTTTCGGCCCACTGGACGTCCTCGAATTCCAGCCCACCCGAAATACTGGCAGCGGTCACGGGACTTTCCCAGAGTCCATACTGACGCTTGATCTTACCCTTACTCATCGTTACTCTCCTGTAATTTCTGGATTACTTTTATGGATAACTGCTTTTAGACCTCCCAGAAGGATCCGAGATCTTAGAAAATAAACCGGCTGATCATCCAACCCTTTCCGCCTTTTCAAATATCGCAATTATTATCACAAACAATCCCTTTTACTTTAAAACTCTGCCTGTGAATTGGACTGGCTCCAAGTTCAGCCAGCACTTTTCTATGGTAAAGAGTGCCATAACCCTTATTCTTCTCAAATCCGTAAGCGGGGTATTTTTTTGAATGCCGGCGCATGAGAGAATCCCGGGAGGTTTTTGCGATAATCGAAGCGCTAGCGATACTCAAAGAGATCCTATCGCCTTTAGTAATGGATGTCTGTGGAATTAAAATCCCCGGTAGTACCAGGTAATCAACCAGAATATGTTCCGGTTTAAATTTCAATTTCTTCAATGCGCGCTTCATCGCAAGAAGCGTTGCCGGCGCAATACCGATGCTATCGATCTCATTGTGGGATGCATAACCGACCCCGTATGCCAGACAGACCACCTTCAGCTTGCGAGCCCAGACCTTTCTGGAATTGGGCGACATCTCTTTCGAGTCCTTTACCCCCCATAACCCCTCCCCAATGGTTGTTTCAGCCGGCAGGATCACTGCCGCGGCGGCAACCGGTCCAGCCAGCGCACCTCTACCAGCCTCATCGACACCGGCCACAAGCGTCAGCCCTTTTTCCCAGAGCGGGATTTCCATAGTCAGGTCAGGTTTCGGGTATTTTTCCCTATCTGGGCCGTACATAAGCCAATTTTTTATTAACTATCCGCAGTCAGGCCGGGTGATCTCCATACAAACCACGGGCTGCATTTATCCTAATGATAAAAATATCCAGGATCATCCTGATTGCATCCCGGACCACTTTCAGCTTGCTTTCCGGGTTGAAGTACCATGGAATAGGAATCTCAATAATACGGTAACCCCGTAACCTGGCGATATACAGCAGTTCGATATCGAAAGACCAACCGGTGATGGTCTGGAAACCAAACAGGTCTTCAGCGATTTCCCGCCGGAAGCATTTAAATCCACACTGGGTATCATGTAATCCAGGCAGAGCCAATAACCGGATAACCGCATTGATAAACCGGCCACCCAGGTGGCGATATTCTGGTTCGCCATAACGAAGCGCGCCTGGCGCCTCCCTTGTAGCGATCGAAATATCGTATTCCCCCAACAGGGGTGGGATAAACCGGTTAATCTCTTCAAGCGGCATGGACAGGTCTGCATCGCACATAAAGCGAAATTCACCTCCAGCAGCGAGCATCCCAGTCTTCACAGCCCGGCCTTTACCAGTTTCTTTTTCACGCAGGACTTTAAGACTGCTGTGCTTATCGGCATACTCCCTTGCAACCTGGTAGGTTCGGTCAGTGCTGCCATTTTCTACAACCAGAATTTCACAGCTGTAATCTCTCTGAGCGCAGAAAGAAAGCACTTGCCCTAAAGTATCCGGCAAGCGCTTTTCCTCGTTGTAAGCTGGTATTATGATGGACAGTGTTAGGTCTGACAATTTCTTATATTTCAGGAACACCTTCAAGGCTGTCTGATTCTGTCCCGTTTTCACCGGTCACCAGAATTTCTGACCCGTTACCCATCTGCACCCTGATCAGATTGTTGGTTTTAAAGGTCGCCGCCTCGAATTCCACCCGGTTACCGGTCATAAACTTCTTTCCAGACTTGATTTGGGCGATTAATTCCTCCCGTGGCAGATGCACCCGGTCTGTAAATACCGGACCTCTCTTTAAATAAGCTCTGACCCACTCAACCTGCCTGCCCTGATCGAAATGGGCTGCGACGATCACACCATCATATTTATTTTTAGCCATGGATATCACTCAACTAATTTGTGGGATTAAAATAATAAAAATATTTATAATGATTTCCCGGGATAACCCCCGTGATGAAATAAAAAGTCGGGGCGGGCGGATTCGAACCGCCGACCCCCGCGTCCCAAACACGGTGCGCTAACCGGACTGCGCTACGCCCCGAACGAATTGAGTATAATGCCAACTGGTGAATGGCGTCAAGGAGAATAGGAAATATGCTGCCGCTGCTGCTTCACTCGCATTACTCCCAGTACCGGGACGATCTTGGATTTTGGGAAAATCTCGCCGGTGACCAGGCAGGCCTGGTACTTGAACTGGGATGTGGGACAGGCCGGATTCTGAATCACCTTGCCCGTTTTCACAGAAAGCTGATTGGCATCGACCACAATTATGAAATGCTGGCTTTTTGTAAGAGCAACCTCATACAAAATAATCAGCCCGGTATCCATATTTTTCAGGCCGATTTCAGCGCGTTCCACCTTTCAGATAAATTCGAACTGATCCTGATTGCCTGTAATACCTTCAGCACACTTCCAGAAAACAAACGCCAGGCGGTCCTCTCCAGGGTGAAATACCATTTGACAGCTTGTGGGATTTTCGCCTTCAGCGTTCCAAACCCATCTGGCTTTACTGATCTGGAAGGAGAATCCGAGCCAGAAGTTGAAACTGTGTTCATCCATCCGATTGATAACGAGCCTGTCCAGGTATCAAGTTCATGGACGCTGGATGGGAGTAAATGGACCCTTCGGTGGCATTACGACCACCTTCTCCCGGACGGCACAATCGAGCGAACAAGCACCCAGACTGTCCACTATATACACTCTTACGACCAATACAGCCGCGAAATTATGAACGCTGGTTTTGGAAATTTAATTTTGTTTGGTGATTTCGACCAATCCCCTTATACAGAAGACTCCCCTTATTTAATATCAGTTTGTTATTTATAGAATAAAGCCCGGATCATTTCTAACGAAGGTTCAATATCTGAGCAAGGCGCCAATATTTTTAAATTCACCCAGATTTCTGTCGCTGTCAATAACCTCAACTTCACCCCCAATTCGCATGACTCTTCGGACAGCGAATTCCACCGCATCGTTAATCTGTTCAACTTCTTCCCCGCAGTAAGGACACACCTCAAGTACCTCTCCCGAGATATACCCGCAGCTCATGCAGCGGCTTCCCGCTTCCCGAAATCCGTCCCGGATTAACAGCGTCAACACCCTGCCTTCGTATATCGCCTGGAGAGTATCCTGGAGGCCCATCACGCCACCTCTCTCCTTTGCAGCATTTGTGACGATTGCGTTCGCTAACTGGGTTTCCCGGCGAACTTCCGCTTGAGCGCCGACCTTCATTGCCCGCTCCAGGATATCGTTAAGGCTGGCGTTCATGCTGATTGGAAACACACCGATTACCAGACTCTGCCAGGCTTTTGGAAGCATCGCCCGGAATTGAGCTATGGTATCTTCTGAACCGCCGATCATAATCCTGCGCACATTACTTTCTTTGAAGAACCGGGCTGCTGCATCAACTGCGTCCTTGATATTTCTATCAGCCACTTCATCCACGTAATCAGTTAAACCAGCGCTGCCTCCTTTTCGACCGGCTTGCTGTGAACCACCGCCCCTCTTCGTGCGTTTAACACTTTCCCCGATAATCCCTCCTTTCTCCTCCATTTCGCCTAAATTGAAATAAAAAAGGCGGGCTTTTTGTTTATCAATAAGCACAATTCCATATCCCCCGTAAGAATCAAATAAATCAGCCAGCGGTTTTACATACGGGCGCAGATCATAGCGCGCCCGGCTGCGTACAGGTACAGCTATCGAATATGCCCTGAAAAAATCTTCCTGAGCGCAGGAAAATACGGCGACGCTTCGCCCTGACCAGTTATGTTCGTGATCAATATAACGGGTTACTGTCTCGATATCTTCCGGCAGTTCTATATCTTTCAACATACTCCTTAAGTGGAGCCTGTAAGTCTCAGGACTCCCTTCTGCCGGGTCTGTATTCAGGTACACGCTCAGAACCGCACTCTTAGCTTGATAGTTTAATAATTCTCTCAAGTCCTGATTTGTAATCATCTGTCTTTGCCTCCTCTCTTCTGGTTTGTCCAACCCGATTTGGTAAGCATCTATATAAAAGCAGCCGATATTAAATACCGCCGCATATCAAGAAATTCTTTCTCGGCCATCGAAATATTATCAGCAAACAAATTACCAGTCATCGCTGGTTGATTCTTTCTTAATCCCAATAGTAAGTTGAATCACAATCTCACGCTTCCCGCGCAGCACTGTGAATTTTATAACATCCCCAGGATGTTTATCCTTAATCACATAAGCCATCAGTTGGTTGTAGTTATCCAGTATTGTATTGTCTACAGCAAGAATTAAATCCCCTCCGGGAGGTAAATCTGCGGTATTACTCTCATCAGAACCGGCGATCAGACCGGCATCTTCTGCTGGGCCTCCTGACTCAATACCAGTTACATAAATTCCATTATAAACTGGCAACCCCAAAGACTCGATCTCTTCCAGAGTTAACTGGTCTACAGCGGAAAATCCGAGTTCTGGATGTACATAATCACCCTGTTCCACCAAACTTTTAATGATGGGTTTGGCAATGTCAACTGGCAACGCGAATGCAATCCCAGAAGGCTGGTTTTTTCCTCTTGTAGTGATGACATTCCTGATAATCCCAATTACCTCACCGGATGTATTAATCAACGGTCCACCCGAGTTTCCAGGATTAATCGGCGTATCCGTTACGATGATCTCGCCCAGTAAATCTCTACCGCCGCCGAGCATTTCCTGTAAATAACGGAGACCTTGTCCCGCGCCGGAAATAATCCCGGTAGTCATGGTCCCCTCCAACCCGTAGGGATTCCCAATCACAGCAACTGTTTGACCAATCATCACCTGATCTGAAATCCCCAGTTTCAAGGGGTTAAGTTCGTCTACTGGTGCTTCCAATTTCAATACCGCCAGGTCTGATATTTCATCTTTCCCGACCAGGGAGGCTGGCGCAATTTCCCCAGTAGAAAATTTGACCTCTAAGTTTGATTCTGACTTTACTACGTGATAACCTGTTACGATATGTCCTTCCTTGTCCAGCACAAAACCAGTTCCGATATTCGCCCCATTCAATGTGTCAGATTTGACGGATACAATCGACGGCCTGGCATCCCGGTATAGTTTGGCTAAATCAATTGGGGCTGCTGGAATAACAGGCTCTTCCGAAGTAGAAAGAATAATTGGTTCACCTGTTATAGTTATATTCTGGCTGTTTTTGTTACAAGATGGAAGTAATATGGCGATAAAAATCAGGATTCCTGTTATCTCAGCGACTCGGGTCATCGCATACACTTGGACGAAAAATTGGATTTAATACCCAACAAATTTCCTGGTGATTAAATTTACATCATAATTGTATATGGGATAGGGGGCAGCAGTCAAGCGGCAGTCTGTGAACATAATTCCGGTTCTTATTATCAAGCCTGATAATTTAGCGATCCTGGTATTAAATCGAGCCTCCGCCTGTGTAGATGCCAGGCGGAGGCTTTCGCCAAAGGAGGAAACAGCGATGAGCAATTTTGGGTGTTTTTATAAATAAATACCCGTTGCTTCAATCCGGGGAAATGTTACCGAATAATGGTCACCTGGATAATTGTCAAATATCACTTGTTCGAGATGATTTCCTTCATGTTGGATTCCGTAAAAATTTTGTTCGTAATACTATTAACGAACAGTCTATTCAAGGTTGATTCCAGAATAGTAAATACAGATGTCATTCAACGGGCATACATCGCATTCTGGGTTGCGAGCCCGGCAGATTTCCCTCCCCAAACGAATGATATTCAGATGAGCAGCATAATACGATTCCTTCTGGAAAATCCGGGATAAGTGATCGTGCGATTTTTCAGCGCTCATTTTTTCAGGACGCAAACCCAGCCTGCCTGTAACGCGATAGATATGCGTATCAACCGGGAATGCAGCTTTCCCAAGCGAAAATTGCAGCACGATCGCGGCGGTTTTTGGACCCACACCGTTGAAACTCTGCAGCCATTCAGAGGCCTGCTCGATGGATAAACCTTCCAGGAAGTCTAAATTTAGTTCACCACGCTGCTCGGTTATCTCACGCAGAAGCTTCTGAATCCGGGGGCCCTTCTGGTTCGCCAGACCTGCAGATTTGATCGTTTCTATAACCTCCTTCTCCGAAGCGTCACGGACTGCTTCCCAGTTTGGAAACCGCTCTTTTAATTCTTTATATGCCCGATCGCGATTTTGATCGTTTGTATTCTGGGAGAGAATGGTTGATATCAGTTCATCAATAGCAGGAAGCGGATTTCGCCATTCCGGGTACCCGTAATAATCCTGAAGGCGCTCATCTACCAGCCGCCCAAGTTCCTTTTCATCCATTACCTGCAAGAAGTTAAAATCAGAATTCATATCCTGTGACTCGTTCAATTTTCTACGAATTCCAGTTTAAATATGGGATATCCCCGGCCCACCAGATAATTACTGCAATTCAGGACTGGTAGATCCGGTCCGAAACTAGATAAATCTGATTTCATCTTCGAGTCCAGCGCACCAAGCGCGTCAAGCAAAGCGATCGCAACCGCCGGGCCCGCATCTCCCTTTTCATCTCCATCTGATATTTTAATAAAAACACCAATCCCGGGCGAACCCGGTTCAAGAAAACCTGGCATTAAACCTATCGCATGGACTCCCTCAGCCCCGCTTTTGGAAACGATTCCGCCCCTTGCCGCCTGCATCAAACAGGTATCGAATCTTCCTGGTCCTGCAACCATTTCAGGGCACGCGGTCATTGAGGTAAAAATCAAGCGGCAGGCAGCCGCCCGCTCACCGGGTTGTACAGCGCCATTTTCAGGGTCACATAGTCTGGCGTAAGCCAGGGCTGCGTTTTGTAATGGCAAGCCAAATGTAGGTACAGAACACCCATCCACACCTATTTTTACCTCCTTCACTTGTAAACTGCTCATGTTTGAAACCGCAGACAGGATCTCCCCCTGGACTTGATGTTCGCGTTCGGTGTAATTTACCTTTTCGTTTTCTGCCCAGCCCCCCTTTTCCATCATATTTTCCCGGGAGACCAGGGCAGTATGCATGCCTGAACAGTTATGGTGATTCGGATGGGCTTCTTCCCCATCGATTATCATTTTCTCTCTTATGGCATTATCAATCGGATAATGTATGCCGCAGAGCAATTCGGTTTCAGATACTCCCGTTTTTGCTTGAATCCCTCGGATAACTTCAACATGCTCATCGGTGCCGGAGTGCGAGGAACACATGACTGCCACCTCAAGGTCGCTCAACCGGTATAAATCTGCGCCGCCATTTTCCAGGAACGGCATCACCTGAAAGGGTTTTGCAGTTGATCGCAGGAATGTAACTGCCTGTGAATCCCCAATCCCGGCAATTACTTCAGCCTTACTATTTACTATGGCTGCCGCACCAAAACGGACTGATTCGACCGCCTCGCCTCTTTCAGTTATGTACACAGGAGTAAATGAAGGCAGGTTTTTTTGCATCAATGATTTGTTTTTGTTCATAACGTTTATTTATGGTTTATTGAAGGGGGAATATCTTGATCAGACTTTCTGATAAAACGAGACGGACCTTACAACTTTTATTCCAGATTGAGTCGCTCCTGATTTCCGGGCTGGCAGTATGTACGCTGGTAATAGTTATACAACCCATACTTCAAGCGATGTTCATATAGATCTTTTTTAAGGCTGGGAATCTCAAATCTGGAAAGCAAAGACGGAACTAATTTTAAGGTTTCATCCGGTAAAGATTCTTTATTTGCCAGATTTTCCAACCGGCGGGATACGTTTCTGATAAATTTTCTCAGCTCATGAACTTCCTGCTGGGCTACTGGCCCACCACGCCCACTGATAATCGTATAATCGTGAAATGATTTAAGCAGGAGATCCAACTGGGTTTCCCAAAGATCAAGGTCAGCATCGGAGAAGAATGGGGGTTGATTTGGCACAACTGTATCACCCACAAAAACCACCTTCTCTGCGGGTAGGATGACCCAAATTGACTCGGGCGCTGGACCGGGATGGTGTTCCAGTATTACTCCGGGTGCATCCCAATGAAGTTTTAGCTGTTTGTTAAACGTTATTTCCGGAATCGCCCAACGCATTCCAATTGTTTCATTAAAAGATTCCCATTCCGAGCCGGTTTCAATGGTCTGCCCCTTAAAAATAGTGGAACGGTTTTGAAAGATCTCGGCCGTTTTTTCATGGGCAATTACAGTTGTCTCCATTGATTTTGCGCCCAATGTTCTGTCCGGATGGGAATCAAGGCTGACCAGGAACCTGTTCTTCCAACCATGATGACCCATTAAAACTGAACGCCAAGCTCGGGCATCTTCTGACCTGATTGGCGCATCAATTCCAATTATTCCCTCTGGATGGATGATCGCTCCCAGAGTCACCCCCGGGAAAGTGTCTTCATAATAAATACCTTCATCAATCTGGCGCATTTTTTCCTCGACAATAATTTAAATAATTATTTTATGGAGCAATTATACAACGCCTGCTAAGCCTTTAAATCCTAAAGGCAATAAATACCCTTAGATTGGGATAGTTTAAATTAGAAGTTCAGGCCAGTTCAAGTATGCTGGTTTTTGATTTTTTTGCTCAAATACCAAATGGGAAATTCAAGATCAACGCTTCTGCCGCCAATCGGGGATTGATATATTTTTCAATGAGATCTTTCGACCTCTGGGTCTCAGCAACTAAATGGCGGGCAGTTTCCATTCCGATTTTATTTGCGAGTGACTCAATTCTCTCTACCTGATCGATGTTTATGTAAGGCAGTGAAGCCCCGCTGGCGCACACCAGCACATCCCGCCAAAAACTGAACCAGATGAATATACGTTCGGATAATTCCCTGCGGGTTCTAGGCAAATCAAAGGTATAGTCAAACCTGGAAATATATTTGAACCGGTTAACCCGATCAGATTCCAGCAATCCGTAGAAATCGCTCAGAATTTCATTCCGTTTCTTTAGACGAGCAGGCTCTTGATACAGTCGAAGCGCCCTGCCGGGCACCCCGCCCGAAATATGGGCAAACAGCCTGGCATCCTCGCTGGTTAACTGCAAGTTCGCAATCAGCCAGTTGCTCAAGTCCTCCACACCAGGTGGCCGGAAGCGCATTACTTCACATCGCGAAACCACAGTCGGCGGCAGATTCTCTGCTGCGTCAGCAGTCAGGATTAAAATCACTTTTTTACCCGGTTCTTCCAGGGTTTTGAGCAATGCGTTGGCTGCAGCTGGATGGGCTTCTTCAAACCGCAGCAGTAAAATAACCCGGTAATGGGATTCATAGGGAGAAAGCGCGATAATCCGCTGCAATTCCCGAACTTGCTCCACTTTTAACACATTGCCGGGCATTTCAGACTGGACAATAGAAAAATCAGGGTAAGCGGTGTTTTCAATTCTCTTACATACATTGCAGGTGAGGCAGGGTTCTGCGGGCAAAGGCGGTTGAGCACAATTCAGCGCCTGCACCAGCCTGACCGCTGCTGTTCTACGGCCGGTACCGCTGGGACCGGTAAATAGATAGGCATGCCTGAGCTGGTTTTGAAGAATTTGCTCTTTAAAAAGCGAGACTACCCATTCGTTTCCAGCTAATCCCCAGTTCATGTGATCGATTCTAGCCCAAGCGGAATTGTTTGGCAACTGCGGCTGAGCATCCAGTAACATTTAACCCATATAAATTTTTCCAGTCCACCGCTGTGCTATAATGCCAGCCGCATGGAAATTCTCGAGGAATTGAATCCCCAGCAGCAGCAGGCGGTTTTAGCGGGTTACGGGCCGGTACTGGTCCTGGCAGGTCCTGGCTCCGGGAAAACGCGTGTATTAACCCACCGGATAGCATATCTGATCACGCACCGGGGAGTCCACCCTTACAACATACTGGCGGTCACTTTCACCAATAAAGCTGCCCGGGAGATGGAAGACCGGGTTATAAGGCTGATCGGCGAGGATATTCGTGGAATGACGCTAGGCACATTTCACGCTACTTGCGCCCGTATTCTCCGGGGCGAGTCAAATAACCTCCCATTCGAATCTAATTATGTGATCTACGATGCGGATGACCAGATAAGCATTGTCAAGCAAGCCCTCAAAGAAGTTCAAATCGATGATAAAAAATACCGCCCTTCCGGCGTCCATGCTTCCATATCTAGAGCCAAAAACGAGCTCATCCTGCCGGATGATTTCCCGGTCAATACTTACCACGACGAGGTTGTAAAACGGGTCTACCACCATTATCAAAATTTATTGTTGTCGAATAACGCGCTGGATTTCGATGATCTTTTATTGTGGACCGCATTCCTGTTAGAGGAATACCCGGAAGTCCGTGAAAAATATTCCCGCAGGTATGAACACGTTCTGGTTGATGAATTCCAGGATACGAACCTGGCTCAATATTTGCTTCTGAATCACCTGAGTTCGTTCCACAATAATATTTTTGTGGTGGGAGACACTGACCAATCGATCTACCGCTGGAGAGGGGCAGATTACCGGAATTTGCTCAGGTTTGAAAAGGATTACCCGGACTTGCAAACGATATTGCTGGAGCAAAATTATCGTTCAACGCAGGAGATACTGGATGTCGCCATGAGGGTGATAGACCGCCACCCGCTCCGGACGCCGAAGCATTTATTCACCTCACGCCCCGGCGGATCAAAGCCGGTCCTCCATGAAGTTTATGATGATAAAGAGGAATCCCGCTTTGTTGTGGATACGGCTGCAGATTTGGTCGCCCGGGGCAAGGCAAGCCCCGGTGATTTTGCAGTAATGTACCGGACAAATGCCCAGTCGCGTATTCTCGAGGAAGCCTTTCTGCAAGCCAGCCTGCCTTACAGGTTAGTGGGAGCACAGCGATTTTACGGTCGCAGGGAGGTCAAAGATATCATTGCCTACCTTCGGCTTGTCCAGAATCCGGACGATGAGATAAGTCTCGCCCGGATAATAAATATACCCAGGCGTGGAATTGGGGATAAAACGCTCTTCGCTCTGTACACCCTATCCCAACAAACCAACCGGACTTCTGGAGACATCCTTTTGGAATTGGGCGGGAACCGGGAATCGCCTTTAAACAGGGCTTTCAACAACCAGGCTTTGGCAAACCTGAATCATCTTGGCTCATTACTGAATAAATGGAAAAACCTCAAGGAGCATCAAACACCCTTTGAGCTTATGGATACGATCATCAAGGATGTCAATTACCAGGAATACATCGATGACGGCAGCGATGAGGGTCACGATCGCTGGGAAAACGTTCAGGAACTGCGCCGGCTGGCATATGAATACATGGATAGTGGTTTAGAAATTTTTCTGGAACGAGTTGCGCTGGTGTCTGACCAGGACACACTGGAAACAACAACCAGTGTCCCCACTCTTCTGACTCTGCATGCTGCAAAAGGTCTGGAATTTCCAATTGTAATTATTGTTGGTTTGAACGAGGGCACCCTGCCGCACAGCCGCTCGTTCGACGACGAAGAAGAAATGCTGGAAGAAAGGCGCCTGTTTTATGTCGGCATCACCCGGGCAAAGGACCGCTTGTATTTAATTAGCCCTCAAAATAAGACAGCTTTTGGTTATCCTGAACCCGTTCAACCATCCCGGTTTCTGGACGATATCCCCACAGATCTTCTCGAGGAAACCAGGAGTTTGCATGCATACCCCGGGTTGAGATCGTCAGGCCAGTATCGCCGCACATTCTGGGGTGCAGCTGAAACTAGAGAAATCCCATACGAAAAGAAGTATGTCCCTGGCCAGCACGTTCAGCATCCTGAATGGGGAGAAGGCATGGTTTTAAACAGCCGAATTGAAGGCAGCGATGAAGTTGTGGATATCTTCTTTGAAGCAGTAGGGTTGAAGAGAGTTGTCGCCTCACTGGCTAAACTGGTAATCGTCAAATAAAAAAAGCTCTGACCAGCCGCGTACCCTTTTCCTCGTAATATTTTTCACGGGATCTTTTTCTTTACGCTTTTCTTCACCCGGCTTATAATCCAGGTTGAATGCCAATTCTAAACGATCGGTCTCTTGAATTTATCAGCCACAGCGTTGACCAGACCAGACGGGTGGGAATGCGTTTAGGCGCCCTTCTAATTCCCGGGGATATAGTTCAGCTGGTAGGTGAACTTGGCTCGGGCAAAACCACCCTGGTTCAGGGTTTATCCTCGGGATGGGGATCAACTGACCAGGTGACAAGTCCCTCATTTGTACTGGTAAACGTTTACCGCCGGCCTGACCAGAAGCGGCTTTTTCACCTCGATGCCTACCGTCTGAAAAACCCGGGGGAAGCAATGGAACTGGACCTTCTCAGTTTTATTGAAAACGGACCATTAGTGGTTGAGTGGGCTGACCGCATTAATGCGGCATTGCCCGCTGAACATATCAAAATCTCCTTCAAGTGGGTTGATATAGAACAACGCGACCTTTTATTCACAGCCCATGGCGACCAGTACCAGAAAAAACTTGGGTTTCTGCGCAGCCAGGTATTTGGAGTTTTTTGATGCGAACTGCTCCTTCGACAATACTCCTGGGAATTGACACTTCAACTCAGCTAATTGGAGTGGCGCTTTATAACGGAAGTAAAGTGCTGGGAGAATATACCTGGGAAACCCAGGACCACCACACAGTTGAGCTGGCACCGGGGATCGAAACCGCAATGCAGAAATCCGGCTTAGTCATTTCTGACCTGGGCGCGGTTGGAATCGCTACCGGCCCGGGCTCTTTCACAGGATTGAGAATTGGAATGGCTTTTGCAAAAGGGCTGGTGATGGCTAATAAACTGCCTCTGGTAGGCGTACCCACTCTTGATGGCCTTGCTTTTGCTCAGGGAATCCAGAGAATTCCGATTGCTGCGGCACTGCGAGCAGGCCGCGGACGGTATGCTGTTGCCTGGTATAGAAGGACCGGTTTAAAACTGAAGCCTGCTGAATATACCAGGGTATTAACGCCCGAGGAATTAGTCTCGCAAATCACTTCAAAAACTCTTGTGTGCGGAGATTTCAGCGCTGAAGAACGCCAAATCCTCCGAAAAAACCGCAAGTTGATAAAGCTCGCTGCTCCTGCTTTCTGCCTTCGCCGCCCGGCATTTCTATCTGAAATTGCCTGGAACCGCTGGCAAAAAGGGGATACAGACGACCCAGTATCTCTTTCTCCTTTATATCTCCATTACAACCAGCCTGCCCTTGTATGACCAGATCTACACAGATATATAAAGCCGTTGTCCGGGCTATGTGTGAGGAAGATCTGGACCAGGTTCTGACAATTGAAAAAATTTCATTCAGTTTACCCTGGCCTGAAACAGCTTACAGGTACGAATTACTGAATAATCCTAATTCTCTTTTATGGGTCGCGGAGGTAATCCACACCAACGGTTTTGTAAAAATTATCGGATCTATTGTCATCTGGATCATACTTGATGAAATACACATCTCATCCCTGGCGATTTATCCCAGATATCAAAGGATGGGCTACGCACAGGAACTGGTCACAACCGCGCTTTACGAAGGCGTCGAAAGGGGTGGGCAGGTCGCGACCCTGGAAGTGCGCGCAAGTAATTTCAAGGCTCAGAACCTGTACAGTAAATTCGGGTTCAAGAAAGTAGGACGGCGGAGGCGCTATTACCGCGATAATTCTGAAGATGCAATAATTATGACTTTGGATAACCTTGAAAAATTTAAAACTAGTAGAGATAATCCACGCCCGATCAGGAGCCTACCAGCGCCAAATTGAAAATTACCAATCGAACCATGATAAGATAGCCCCGCAGGATAATAAATAGAACCGGGAGAGAAAAATGTCTGCTGATGACGAGTTAAATAGAATTGCCGGCGAAGTAGCATCCTGTACAAAATGTGCTTTGCATCACTCTCGCAAATTCGCTGTTCCCGGTGAAGGCCCGCCAAATGCTGAAATTATGTTTGTCGGCGAGGGTCCCGGTTTCCATGAGAACGAACAGGGGCGCCCTTTTGTTGGCGCTGCTGGAAAGTTTTTAGAAGAACTGCTGGCAAGTATTGGGCTAACACGGAAGGATGTTTTTATAACCAATGTTGTCAAATGTCGTCCGCCGGGCAACAGGGACCCACAGCAGGATGAATTAACCGCATGCAGTGTTTATCTTGACCACCAGATCCAGACCATTAACCCAAAAGTGATCGTAACCCTGGGAAGATATTCAATGGCATATTTCATCCCCAATGCAAAAATAAGCAGTATACACGGCCAGGCCATGCAGGTTCGGGGTCGCCTGATCGTCGCAATGTACCATCCAGCAGCAGCGCTGCACCAGGGATCGCTCAGACCAGTAATTGAAACGGATTTCTCAAGAATTCCTGAATTAATCGCAAAGGCTGGGAGTTTGCCAGAATACCAGGAATCTCAACCTGTTAACAGGGAAGAACCAAAACAATTGAGCATGTTTTGAACGATTCAAATCTTATTCCTGATGGATACATATAATTCCGTATACAACAAACTCCCACGTGAATACAGAATCAAGTTGAAACAAATCTTTCCGGAGGATTTTTTGCGCTGGTACGCCCACCGGAAAACAGATTATTATCTGATCTCATACCCAAAATGCGGGCGGACTTGGCTGCGCTTGATGATGGGGTACGCGGTCGCCAGCTATTTTGACCTGCAACCCAACGAGGAGATTCTGTTTCTCCAATGGAACTCTCGAACCTATCCTTACCTGCCACGAATAAAAGTAATCCACGATGACCGCCCGATGTTGAAAAGACCAGATGAACTAGAAACATCAAAAAACAGATTCAAAGATAAATCGGTGATTTTCCTGGTAAGAGACCCCAGAGATGTGATTGTATCGAGTTATTTTGAGTATAAACACCGCCGGGCATTATTTGGGGACAATCCAAATGAAAACGACAATTCCAGGTTTATTGGTGAATTATTCGAATTCATCAACCAGGATTGCGGAGGTTTCGACACAATTCTGGCGTTTTATAACATCTGGGCTGAGAACAGGGACAAACCCAAAAATTTTTTGCTAATCCGCTATGAAGATATATTTAAAAACCCGGAAGAAGAGTTGAGAAGGACTTTATATTTTATTGGTTTGAATGATATAACAGATGACGCAATCAAAGCGGCCGTAAATTTTGCTTCCTTCGATAATATGCGCCGGATGGAAAAGGAGAGCAGATTCAACACTGCTATCCTGAATCCTGCAGATAGCTCAGAACTCGATACATATAAAACCCGTAAGGGGAAGGCAGGGGGACATAAAGATTATCTGACTGAAAAAGAAATCGAAACATTAAACCAGAAAATGCGCGAAAATTTATCTGATTTTTACGGGTACAATCTGTGACGCTAAATCTCAAACCGGACAGTTTAACTGACAGATACTATGGAAAAATCAATCAAAGAAAAACTTATCAACCAATTTGAAAAAAGAGAAACAAGAATTGCGGTGCTTGGTCTTGGTTATGTGGGACTGCCGCTTGCGGTTGTTTTTGCGGATGCTGGATTTTCAGTTACAGGCATTGAAAAAGACAGAAACAAAATAGATACTATAAAAGAAGGCAAAAGTCACATAAAAGACGTTCCGGACAAGCAGGTATCCCGGCTCGTTTCATCCGGCAGACTGAACGCAACCAGCGATTTTTCCGTACTGAAGGACACAGATGCTGTCAGCATCTGTGTTCCAACTCCACTTCGAAAGACTGGCGACCCGGATCTCTCATTTATCTGGGAGGTGTCAGAAGAATTAGCAAAATATCTCCATCCCGGTATGGTTATCGTTCTCGAATCAACAACCTACCCGGGCACCACCCGTGAGATCTTGTTACCCAAATTGGAGGAAGCAGGTGGTTTGACCGCCGGGATAGATTTTTTCCTTGCTTTCTCACCGGAGCGGGTCGACCCGGGCAGAAAAGATTGGACAACCCTGAACACTCCCAAGGTAATTGGTGGGATCACGAGCGACTGCGGAGAAGTCGCCTCTTACTGGTACAGCCAGGCCCTGCAATCGGTTGTCAGAGTCTCGTCCACTGAAGTTGCAGAAATGGCGAAACTGCTCGAGAACACATTCCGGATGATCAATATCGGTCTTGTAAATGAAATGGCGATCATGTGCGACCGGTTGGGGATTGATGTCTGGGAAGTAATCGAGGCTGCGGCTACCAAACCGTTTGGTTTTATGAAATTCACACCTGGTCCGGGTTTGGGAGGTCACTGTATTCCAATTGATCCCCTTTACCTGTCATGGAAACTGCGAGCACTTAACTATACTGCCCGCTTTATTGAGTTAGCCTCAGAGATCAACACCGGTATGCCGCGCTACGTTGTAACAAGGATCCAGGATGCGTTAAATGAATTTGGAAAACCGCTGAATAACAGCCACATACTGGTGGTCGGCGCGGCATATAAACCAGATGTCGATGATCTTCGCGAATCACCGGCATTGGATGTGATCGGTTTGCTTATCCAAAAAGGCGCCCATGTCCAGTACCACGACCCGTATATCCCGCAAATACAGCACGACGACTGGGAACTGGCATCTGTGTCCGATTTATTTGAGGCGGCAAAAAATGCGGACTGTGTGGTGATCATAACCAACCACAGCCAGTATGATTATGAAAAGATCGCTCGAGAATCAAGAATTATCGTGGATACCAGAAATGCGCTGGGCAAGATTGAAGGCGCTAATCCAAATGTATATAAACTGTAAATTTCTTTTCCGGGAATCTGGTCAGTAAATAACTGACAGCAGCAAATATTGATCCTTTACCAATTATTTTTCAAAAAACAAAACCATTGATAAAACTCGTGGAAAAGGTTTGATAAACCAGTATGGCTAATTACATCGTAACGGGAGCGGCAGGTTTTATTGGTTCATATGTCGCAAAAGCCCTGCTTGAAGAGGGCAACTTTGTTATAGGAATAGATGACCTTAATGACGCATATGATGTTCGCATGAAACAATGGCGTCTAAAACAATTACGAGAAGCCCAACAATTTGTTTTTTATAAGTTTGACATTAGCGACCGGAATTGTTTTGATGATCCTTATCTTGTCTCTCTGCTTGGCCAGGTAAAAATAGATGCAATCATAAATCTGGCAGCCAGGGCAGGGGTTCGCCAATCTCTGGAAGATCCATGGGTATACATTACTACCAACGTTACAGGCACTTTAAATTTATTGGAACTCTCCCGGAAGTATAAAATACCTAAGTTTGTCCTGGCGTCAACCTCCAGTATCTATGGCAGGAATGCGCCCCTACCGACGCCCGAATACGCTGACAGCGATAAGCCGCTTCAATCTTATGCGGCAAGTAAAAAAGGAGCAGAATCGCTGTGTTATGCCTACCATCACCTGTACGGTATTGATGTGACCGTTTTCAGGTACTTTACCGTTTACGGCCCGGCTGGCAGGCCGGATATGGTTATGTTCAGGTTCATTCAATGGATCATTGAAGGCAAACCACTGCTGATATTTGGCGACGGCGAACAATGGCGAGGGTTCACTCATGTTGAAGATATCGCACGCGGGACAATCCTGGGTCTGAAACTGGTTGGATTTGAGGTTCTCAATCTTGGCGGCCATGAGACACTAAAAATCAATAAGCTCGTTCAAATTCTGGAGGAAATGACAGGCAAACAAGCGGAACTGCAATACAAACCTGCTCACCCAGCCGACATGCAAGCAAACTGGGCAAACATCGATAAGGCGAGGGGCATTTTAAAATGGGAACCCGATATTAACCTGCTTGACGGAATCGCCCAGACTGTTGAATGGTACCAATCTGAACGCCAGTGGGCAAAATATATAAAGACGATATAAACCGCCTTTCCCTTTGACTCTCGGGAACCCCGCATCCATAGAATTGGAATGTTTAAAAATACAATTAACTGGCTGTTGAAACCAATCCAGCGTTTCTTTGATAACGAAATAATCCAGAGATTGGTAAAAAACTCCGGATATCTATTCAGTTCATCCGGCCTGTCCGCGATCCTGAGCATGGTTCAAGGCATTCTGGTTGCAAGACTGCTGGGTGTGGAGTATTTTGGGGTTCTAGGCGCGATTACACTTTTCGTCAGCGTTGTAAACAAACTGGCGTCCTTCCGGATGAGTGAATTGGTAGTGAAGTATATCGGAGAGTTTAATGTAACTGGCGATAAAACCCGGGCTGCCTCAGTTTTTAAACTGGCATCAATCGTGGAAATATTGAGTTCGCTCTTCGCGTTCGTACTGGTGCTACTTTTAGCGCCGCTGGCAGCTACATATCTTGCGAAAGACCCATCAACCACAAACCTCTTCCGGTTGTACAGCCTGATCATACCGGCGAACTTTATTAACCGAAAGTTCGACCGGCCTGCTGCAAATTTACGACCGGTTCCGGCGCATGGCGACAATAAACATTGTACAGAGTTTAATAACGCTTGCTTTAATCATCCTGGCTTACCTGAATCAGGGTGGGTTAGCGCAGATCCTATTCTCATACATGACAGGTAAAATTATTGGAGCTCTTGGGATTTCAATAACCGCATTTTTAATTGCGACCCGGCAGTGGGGATTGGTTTGGTGGAAAACCCCAATCAATTTACTTAGAGAGAGATTTAAGGAGTTGGCAAATTTTGGGATCAGCACAAACATCAGCGCGACCATCAGCCTGGTTACAAAGGATAGCGAGGTGCTCTGGGTTTCCTTCTTCCGGACTCCGCTTGAGGCTGGTTATTACAAACTGGCTCTGGCTCTGGCGAATATCGTCCAGTTGCCGGTGAGCCCGCTTCCTCAAACAACGTACCCGGAATTATCAAGACAATCAGCCCAAAACCAATGGCGGAACATGCGCTATATAATGAGGCAGGGTTCGATTTTAGCAGGAACTTACACCATCGCAGCGGCGCTTGGGTTGATAATCTTCGGACCGTTAATTATCCGCTATATTTACACCCCTGAATATCTCCCGGCTTACCCTGCCCTTGTAATCTTACTGGCTGGTCTGTTTTTTACGAATATTTTTTACTGGCGGCGAGCCGCTTTACTTTCTCTTGGAAGGGCTGATTATCCAGCAAAAGTGAACGCCCTGCTGGCTGGTTTAAAAATTGTGCTTGTTCTTATCCTGGTACCGCAATTTGGTTATCTGGCAGCCGCGGCTTTGCTTTCCGGATTTTACATCTCTAATTCGGTAATCCTCACATTGAAAATACGATCGCTGCTGGCTGAAAAAATGCATTGACATGAAAATCGCAATCGCGGCTCCAACTACAATTCCGGCGCGCAGAGCAAATACAGTACAGGTCATGAAAATGGCTCAGGCATTTACACGTAACAACTATGAAGTAACCCTGCTGGTTCCGGAATTTACACCTGAAATCAAATCACAAAACAGTGGTTCGACCGATTGGGAATTTTTATCCAACCACTATGGAATTCAAACTGAATTCCCAATCCAATGGTTATCGACATCGCCTGTCTACCGCCATTATGACTATGCAATAAAAGTTGTCCGTTGGATCAGAAATAACCGGATAAATCTTGTCTATACTCGCATGCCCCAGGTCGCTGCAATAGCAAGTTCAATCAATCAAAATACAATTCTTGAAATTCATGACCTGCCTTCCGGCAGGTTTGGACCGCAGCTGTTCAAATTGTTTCTAAGAGGAAAGGGCGCCTTGAGGCTGGTAGTAATCACCAGGACGCTGCTGACCGAACTCGGGGTAAGATTTAACCTTCCAAATGCGCCTTTTTTTACCATAGCCGCTCCAGATGGAGTTGACCTGGACCGGTATGTAGATTTGCCCGGTCCGAAAATCGCCCGGAAGCATTTGATGGAAACGAGAAAAGACCTGTCAGATTTGTCCCCCGATAAATTCACTGCCGGTTACACAGGACACCTCTATGCAGGGCGCGGGATAAATTTGATTACCAGGGTAGCTGTCAATCTGCCGGAGGTCAACTTTCTAATTGCAGGAGGGGAACCCGAACAAATCCAGCAATTAAAGGATTTTGTTTTTTCGCAGGACATTAATAACATCTTCGTCGCCGGGTTTGTCCCCAATGCCGAATTGGCTTTGTATCAGGCAGCCTGTGAAGCGCTGATGATGCCTTATCAATATAAAGTCGCCGCCTCATCTGGCGGAGATATTTCAAAATACCTCAGTCCAATGAAACTTTTTGAATATATGGCCTGCGGAAGAGTAATCCTGGCAAGTGACCTGCCTGTTCTGGGGGAAGTCCTGAATTCCAAAAATTCAGTACTGCTGCCTGCGGACAGGGTAGATAAATGGATTGAGGCATTAATTGGGATCAAAGAGAATCCTGCTCGCTGGAAACAGCTTGCAGAAACAGCCCACCAGCAATCAAAGGAATACTCCTGGGAATCCCGGGCAGCGAAGATTCTGGATAAACTGGAATTAGGATAAAAGAGAACCTGTCTGTAAGAAAACCTGGTTAGGATATTGATGGCAGAAAGCGTCACCCAAGGCAATAATTCCCCAATATTCTGCTGGCGATTCTGGCTAGCCCTTGCCGCAGCATGCCTATTTACTGCGATTATATTTGCATACATATCCACCCGGTTTACAAACGCCTCTGGCTGGATATCATTTTTTATTGTTGTTTTATTCATGGCTGGTCTGACATGGATTTGTTGGCGGCTGCTACAGAAAGAAAATCCTCCCGGGAAATTGAGGACTGTACTGATTGGCGCGGTGCTGCTCCGGCTGGCTGCCGGCGCATTTCTTTACATTGCGCTTCCGGTTTATGGGCACGATTCGCCCCAGGAAACCAGCGGATATGTCATGGCGGACGCAGGCAAACGCGATCAGGCTGCATACCAGCTGGCAGTCTCTGAAAAACCTTTGTTCACTGCCTTCAAAACCCGGCGAGGAATTGACCAGTATGGGGGGATGCTATTTGTCAGCGCACTGGTCTACCGTTATACCGGAGTGATTGACCCAGCCCAAGCAGGACATTATCCTTTACTGATCGTTATCATTACTGCATTTATCTCAGCGCTGGCTGTCCTTTTCTTGTGGGCTTTTTCAAATCGCCTGTGGGGTACAACAGCAGCGATGCTTTCAGCGTTTATTTTGATGATATACCCGGAAGCGATCCTGCTGGGAAGCTCGCAGATGCGAGAAGCGTTTACGATGACCCTTACAGTTGTCGCTTTTTACGGTTTGATCAGATTCTTTCAGGAACGCACTTTGATTGGCGCGGCATGGATGCTACTGGCGCTCATTCTCAGCCTTCCGCTGTCTCCACCTTACGCTGCATTTTTACTGGTTGCGATGCTAATCACGGCGGTCCCTTTATCCAGATTGTATCCAGGTGAGTCCAGGGTTCCACTAAGTACGATAGCCATTCTATCGATCATTGTCATCGCCGGCATTACTGCGGGTTTGTGGTGGTCGTTACGACAGTTTACCCCGGAAGGTATGTCAAATCCATTTGCAATGCTGGAGTGGTGGTTCCAGAAATCAGCTGATTTTCAAGCCCAGATAACCCGGCTGGACTCGGGATGGACCCAAAAAGCGCTTCGCAATGTGCCGGAATGGACACATATTCCTTTGATTCTCATCTATGGATCAATCCAACCATTTTTACCTGCAGCGCTTATCGCCGGCAGCCACGCTAAAATTTGGTGGATAATCGCTGTCTGGCGGGCGCTCGGTTGGTTTCTGCTCTTTCCGGTTCTTGTTTATGCATTTATCCCGGCGGTTAAGAATAAGACCGACAAAGGCCTTGCTCTGGTGTTAAATCTGCTTGTGTGGGGTGGGATTTTAATCGCAGCCTTCCGAAGCGGGGGCGATCTCTGGGATAATCCCCGCTACCGGGCAGCGTTAGTAGGGCTTCAGATCGCAGTCGCTTCCTGGGCTGTAATCACAAGCCGGCGCACAAATGATCGCTGGCTGAAGCGTATCTACATCAGCATCATTCTTCTACTTCTATGGTTCCTGCCCTGGTATCTATTTCGGTACTATGGACTCAACTGGCCAGTGACAAACCTATATCTTACGATTGGGTTGGGGACCGCAACTGCTTTTATCTATTTGATCCTGGATTGGTATTTAAATAAACCCGGTTCGAAATGAATAATAACGGGAAAGATCTGCTAAAACGAACGTCTTCATCTGTATTGGATTTGAGTGAATTAGCGGCGTCTTCATGGCTCCCCGAAGTGATCGCCTTTTTGGGGGGCATTGCTTTTCTCGCTCAACTCTGGAGATACGCCCATCTGCTGGATTCGGTGCTCGATGAAGGTTTATACCTTTATAAAGGGTTTCTATTTGTTTCGGGTCAATACTCGTTATACCAATTCAACGGGCCCTGGACAAGTAAAATGCCTTTCTCCTACCTGATTCCCGGTCTTGTCCAGTATTTCTTTGGACCTGATCTTGGGATTGGCAGAGCATTTTCTGGTTTTCTGGCTGGTTTGTTCCTGGCCGGTTTCTGGATCCTGGTTAGACGGTTAGGAGGCAGGTGGTGGGCAGCCCTGTTAATCTGGGTTCTGGCTGTAAACATAGCCCTAATCAAGATGTTCAGCATCGCTGTCTCTCAGGTTTTAATAGCATGCATGCTGGTCTGGGTGTTTGTGCTGATGGTTGGAGACGATAGACCCGTTTGGCAGATTGTTTCAGGTTCCTTGCTGGCTGGGCTGCTGGCATTAACGCGCTTCAACATGCTGCTTCTGCTTCCACTGCTCTATTTATATGTATTATCCCAGAACGGAATAAGGAAGGGAGTAATCGCTTCCCTGGTATGCGCTTCAGTCATTCTCCTGGGTCATGTTTTCTTCTGGCCCGGAATCCTGCAAGTCTGGGCTTTACAATTACCAAGATCGATAACCCCTTTTCTCGATTTCTGGCGAACACCGGAGCCAATCCCGAATGCCTGGGCGCCTGATACTACAACCGAAAACCGGTTTCTCAGCATGAGCCAAACCTACCGGAATCACTTTGTCTCCTTTGCAGCGGTCTTGGCTGCGTCTATCTTTGGCCTGCGTAATAAGGACTGGAGCAATAAGAGCGATTACCGCACATTCTTATTTCTCTTTTTCTTATTCATCCTGATGCTGGCAGCGCATATTTGGGCAGCATTGGGTGAAGGTTACTGCATTTACTGTTTGACCGGCTACCTGGGTTTTTTCTCCTTTACCGGGCTTCTCATCCTTCCGGTCAGCTACCCTCTCTGGAAAAAACGCATTCCCGCATGGCTGCAGCTGCTGGCCATTCTCCTTATCGCTGTTTCTGCAATTGTGATCGGATTCGGTTCATATGAACAGGTCGGAAGCCAGTTGCTCGATCTGCAGATTCCCAGGTCAGTTCTTTACCTCTCGCCAGAATCATCCGGAACGATGCCATTATTTAATTATTTTAAGAAAACCTACGATTATGATTTCAAAACATCGCGCAGGGTAATCTCATCCATATTTGGATTGATGATCGCGGCACTGATCATAATTTTGGCTGCCGTAATTACCTTGTTCAAAAAATACAGGGCCAGGGCAACCCCTGACCAAACTACCTCCAACGTACCGGGCTTGATTTTTTGGGTATTGGCGGTATTTATTCTTGCCGGTGCGCTCATAACACCGGCAGTTGATCTTATTGGAGAACGCAATACATACTTCTGTAACCGTGACATAATCCATTCTTACCGGTCTGCGGGTCTGCACATCGCTGAAAGAGTACCGCCCGGCTCAAAGGTTTACTGGAAGGGCGGAAATTCAGCAGTGCCTCTGATGTACCTGCCTGGAATTCTGCTTTACCCTGCCCAGTTGAACGGGGATTACACCTTTAAAAAATTCGGCGATCCTGAAATTCTGGACAAATATGGTTACTGGAGTGAAGAACTTGCCGAAAAGTGGTTAAACGAGGCTGACTATATTCTTATCCAGCAGCGATTCTACAATGATTGGTATCAGGAGAGATTAAGTACAGAGAGGTTTCAGGAGCTGGAGAGTACCAACCCCAGCGCGTATTGTGAAGAAAATACTCATATACGCATTTTTACACCTAACAAATAATTGCAGTGAAAAATACCTCTCAAACGGAGATTGAACAAAAAGTGGCGGGACCAAATTGGAGAAGATGGGCGGGTTTTGCAATCCAGTGGGGAATCCTCTTGATATCATCACTGCTGATTTCTGGCTACCAGCTTTATTCTAATAACCATGCAATGCAGATACCGTATGTGCTCTGGCTGCAGGATCCCTCATTATTCCGGGGCGACCCGCTGGCATCCACCTTCCCAAGGTATATCGGTCCTATCTGGCATCTCGTCGCCTTTATCTCGGAATACATATCTTTAGAAACAACTTTACTGGTATTTTTTTTACTGACCCGCGGCTTTATCATTCTGGCGTCTGGATTGGTGGCAAATTCAATTTTTCCAGGATCAATCCTCGCCCCAACTGGCGCAATGGCTTTTTTCGCGCTGGTACCTGCTCCAATCATTGGCCATGGAACTCTGGTAATTAATTACTTTGAACACACCGGCCTTTCGATCGCGTTTTTGATTTTGTCATTTGGGGCATTTTATTCAAAGCGGAGTTATTGGTGGGCAATCCTGCTGGCAGCTGGTTTTAATCTGAATATTCTATACGGAACATACGCACTGGTTTTCTTTATACCAGTTCTGTTATTGGACACTGAGTACAGGAAAAGGTGGAAAAAGTGGGCAGCATCCCTGGTTATTCTTCTAATCCTTTGCACCCCAATATTGATATTCTCCATTACAAAAATCCAGCTGGATAACACATACAACCAGCTCTGGCTAATAGCCGGCGAAGTGCGCCATCCTTTTCATATCTATCCGCACACCTGGAATATCAGGCAGATTGCCGTATTCGCCGGGTTTATGCTCTGTTACTGCCTGGTTTTATTCTATTCCAGGGATAAAATTCGCGACCTGTTCAAGCCGGGCTTGATCTGGCTGGTTGTTTGCATCTGCTGGATTGGGCTTACTTTTTTTAGCGCGTATATCCTCCAGTACCCAAACCTGCTGATTTTCCAGCCAGCTCGCGCCACAGATATCTGGTTTGCAATCGCTGCTATCCAGGTGATATCGGTATTTGCATATATGATCGAAAAAGAAAAAATACTGAGGCGCCTGAACACTTTCCTTTTTTTTATGAGTGTGCTGTGGCTTAACTTCTTTTACTTCCCTGCT
Organism: uncultured Chloroflexia bacterium; assembly: GCA_963793095.1. Classification (GTDB taxonomy): domain Bacteria; phylum Chloroflexota; class Anaerolineae; order Anaerolineales; family UBA4823; genus CAVWDI01. The sequence continues at coordinate 661,550 of CAWBYY010000002.1, read as the reverse complement.
TTCACTGTAGCAATCTGGATTTTAATCGCGGTTATACTTGCCATCCCGGTAACCTGGGAGTTCCTGAACAAAAAAGGAAGTTCTATCCTTATTTCAAATGCCGCAGTAATTTTTGTTTTAGCTTTCGGAATAATTAGCCTGAGTGAAGATTTTCAATCTTACATGGAGAAAGGTTTTGTCAAACTGCCAGACTCAGAGATCAGAAAAATCGCAGGATGGGCAAAAGAGAGAACTTCAAAAGAAGAAATTTTTCTAATCGATCCTAACTGGGAACAGTTTCGTCCGCTCTCCCAACGACCAGTTTTTGTCGCCTGGAAAGATGGCACAGCCATCTTCTGGGATAAAGGCTTTGTCCAGGAATGGGTCGGAAGAATTGAAGAATTCGGATTTAATTTTTCAACCGCGGAGTTAGGAACAACCAGGGGCTCAATTGAATTGAGCGAGTATTATCAAAGCATGGATGACAATCATGTATTAATAATTGCAGATAGATACCCAATCCACTACTGGGTTGTTAAAATTGACAAAGATACGTCTTTTCCGGAAGTCTTCCGGGCAGCCGAATATAAAGTGCTCCGAATTCAGTAACAATGGAAGAAAACAATCCAGGAATTAACTGGATAAAATTTTTATAACCGCTTACCCCTGAACATACAGTATGGATAGATGGCATTGAATATGCCCGAATTTACAGAATACGCTAACTTCCCGGGTTATTCCTCTTCAGGATTAATTTCCCAGCACTTCATGGCAAGGGCAATTTTCTTTAATTTATTCAGACCATACATTCAATTTCTCAATAAAAGAAATTGGGGCAATAGTTATGGAAAAACAAAGTAGGAGAATTCTCTGGATTCAGGGGACGGTCCTGTTTGCCATTTCAATAATCATCTCTGGATACAGCAAATATTCAGGCAATCATTCTGTTCAGATACCACTTATCCTGTTTGCTAAAAACCCCAATCTCTTTCCTAATGACCCCTTCATATCAACCTTACTTTACTATCCTTCCCCTATCTGGCGTTTGATTGCATTTTTATCCGGGTTTATTACGCTGGAAACATTGCTATTATTTCTATTCCTAATAACCAGGGCACTGACGCTCTTCGCTGCTTCCAATTTAGCCCTGTCTTTCTACCCGGGATCATGGTTGGCGCCAGTTGGCGCAATGGCCTTTTTTGCCCTTATTCCTTCGCCATTGTTCGGGCACGGCACCCTGGTGATTAACTACTTCGAACACACCAGCTTATCAATGGCGTTCTTGATACTGGCGGTCTCTGCTTTTTATAAAAAGAAATATTTCACCTGGATGATATTCCTTACGCTGGGTTTCTACATAAATATCATGTATGGCTCTTACGCATTTCTTTACCTTGCCGCGGTATTTTTATTTGATCCGGATTACAGAACAAACTGGAAAAAATGGGTGCCGCCATTTCTATTATTTCTTCTTCTGGCTTCACCTTTAATTCTTTCAACCCTGCCATCATTTAATTACAAGGATTTTAACAGAGAGCTATGGATACAGGTAAGTAAAATTCGCCAGCCTTATCATCTTTTTCCGTTATCCTGGGAACCATACCGGTATAATCTATTCCTGGCGCTGATATTTTTCACTGGAATAAGCTTATACCAGAGTAAACAAGAAAAAAGGAAGCTTTATAATCATTATTTAGTATGGTCCGCAGTCGCGATTATTTTCCTTGCCTGCGCATTTGCCGGCGCATATATACTCAGGTCTCCAGCTTTTCTCTCTATGCAGATTGGGCGTGGTACCGACCTGTGGTTCGTTTTTTCTGTTGTGGCAATGATATCCGCCTTTTCATACCTGGTTGAACGAAATTCAACTATTAAACAGTTATATACCGTTCTCTACATTGTCAGCATCTTCTGGGTCTGGTTTTTTGAATTTCCTATCCTGATTGAAATGATATTCATCATAGTCGCAATTTTTATTATCTGGCCCCCGGCCTGGAAAAGAATTTTTCTAAGTGGATATCCACTTAGATTAACCAATCTTGTGCTCAGCATCATTTTGCTCCTGGGATTATCACAATTCTCAATTAAGACCTATTCGGATAAAGTCATTTCTTTGATGATTCAACCAAGTTCACAAATCCTGGAGGTCTCAAGATGGGCAAAGGAAAACACCTCGATTGAGGATATGTTCCTGATCGATCCAAACTGGGACGAATTCAGAGCGTTATCCCAGCGTCCAGTATATGTCACCTGGAAAGATGGGACAGCCATGCTTTGGAAACGAGATTTCATCAACGAGTGGGTGCCAAGAATTGAGGCTTTTGGGTTTGACTTTTATAAGACAGATCAAGTTGGTACGCCAGAGGGTATGAACCATCTATCCAGGTTATACAACAAGCTGGACGATTCCCAGGTATTAAAACTTGCTGAAAAATATCCGATCCGTTACTGGATTGCGCCAAACAACCTGTCTTCACAATTCCCCGTCCTTTACCAGACATCCGCGTATAAAGTATTAAGAATAGCCACTGGGGGCGAGAATGACGGCTGAAACCACTGCGAAGCGCAATCCGACATCAGGTTTTCTGGTTAACCGGAATTACTTGTTGTGGATTTATGGTTTGATCCTTTACCTAACCTCCCTGTTAATTACCGGTTATCGAATTTACTACGGCAACCAGGCGATTACAATCCCTTTGATCCTTTCCGCAAACGATCCTGCCCTTTTTCCAAACGACCCCTTTGTTTCAACCCTGGTGAACTACGCCGCTCCTATCTGGCGGCTGCTTGCTATACCGGCTCAATATATATCAATAGAAATTATTTTCTTGTCCCTCTTCTTATTAGCTCGGGCGCTGATTATATTTTCATCCGGTTATTTAGCGCTGACACTCAGCCCTAAGAATATGCTTGCCGCAGTCGGAGTGATGGCGTTCTTCGCAATCTGGCCAATATCAGTGATCGGGCATGGCACCATCCTGGCAAGATACTTCGAACAAACAAGCCTCTCATTAGGCTTCTTCCTGCTTGCAGCGGCAGCATTTTACTCGGAACGCAGGTATCTCTGGGCAGTGTGGATGGCAATCGGGTTCACTCTAAACAGCATGTACGGCGTTTATGCCTGTACTTTCTTCGCAGCTGTTTTTCTTATCGACCCGGCTTACCGTAAGAAATGGCGTAAATGGCTGGGTTCGTTAGCTCTTTTCGGGCTGCTGATCTTGCCCACATTTTTGTTATCTCTTTCAGCATTTCGAATCGTAACTTCCGCAAAAGAATTATGGCTGCTGGCAAGCCGGGCAAGATTTACAATGCACCTGTATCCCCACACCTGGCATCCAGCCGAAATTTATCTTTTCTTTGTTTATGTAATATTTTCTATTTGCGCGGTTTACTTACTGAGAAAAGAAAATAAAAAGCTCTCTTTTCATGCAGTCATCTGGCTGGTGGTTCTGCTTGGCTGGGTGGTTTGCACATACATTGCAGCATATGTCGCTGAATCGCCCTCAATGCTGGTTATGCACCCTGCTCGCGCAACGGATATCTGGCTCATCCTGATCAGCACGTATATAATCTCATTTTTCGCGCAAAGAATAAATAACAATAGCACCCAAAGACCATTATACGTAATCCTCTTTTTTGTCAGCATCACCTGGCAGAAAGCGATTGATGATTTCTTCATAATCGTAAGTTTATGGGTCATCATTGCAGTTCTTGCATACTGGCCTTTCACGTGGAAGCGCGTGATGAAATCCGGGAGCCAGCTGCGTTTATCCAGCCTGGTGGTCCTGGTTTCGGTCCTGTACGGCATTTTTATCTTCTACCAGGAACCGCACTCATTCAAATTTGCGAACCTGATAAGATATCCGGATGAACAAATCCAGGAGATATCAAGGTGGGCAAAGGAAAATACAGAAAAGGACGAACTTTTCCTGGTGGACCCGAACTGGAGTGAATTTCGAGCCCTGGCAAAAAGGCCGGTGTATGTAACATATAAGGATGGCGCAGCAATACTGTGGGAGCGAAGCTATGTTGAACAGTGGGCGCCGCGCATGGAATCTGTGGGTTATGATTTTTACAACCCCGAAGCAGTCGGAATCAGTACGCACCCCTATATGAAATTTGTTCTCAGTTATTTCTATGATGAACTGGATGACCAGAAAGTAAAGGAACTCGCCCGGTTGCACCCCCTGAGATACTGGGTGGTCACTGCAGAGCATAATTCGGACTTTCCGGTTCTATACAGCACACCGGATTTTAAAGTCCTGGATCTGGAATCCCTGACTGATTGAAAATCCGTTTCCCCCAAACTGGCGGCTGGATAGTTGCCAACTGACAGAAATAATTTATGCCAGGTCAGGGCGCTCAATGCCAGTCAGGTTTTCGTATATCGTTAAATGCCGGTTGATTGACCTATTTAATTCAAATGTCTCCTGGATGTACGCCCGTCCCCCCAGGCCTTTTTCCTTCCAGTTGTTATTTTCCAGCAGGGCAGCCAGACCTGTTTCAAAATCATCCTTTTCGGCATAATAACCAAAATTTGATGCAATCCCATCCGGGTTGACCGAACTTAGAATTGCACAGCCATGGGCTGCCGCCTCGATGAACGAATTTGGCAATGCTTCTCTTGCGGCAGTATTTACAAAAATCCAGCTGTCTTCCAGAATTTGCGAATGCCGTGCGCTTTTAAACTGGTCGATAAAACCAACCAGATTCAGGTTGGACAGTTGACCATATTTCTGGCGCAATTCATCCTCATATTTCTGGTCACGACTCTTCCCAACCGCAAGGAAGTTCACATCTGAAAAACTTTTCGCCAGTTCGAAAAAGAGTTCCGGGCGTTTGCGCCTGTCCCAACGGTTCATATAGCACACAGTAGGTTTATCCGATTTTTTAACCATTTCCGGAACCCTAACCGGAGTCGGCAAAAAGACCGGGTCGTCCTGAAGACCATATTTGGCTTTCACCTTGGGGATTAAATAGCGACCAATTGTGAACCATCCATCCGCATTGCGAACTGTATTATCTACCAGCCAGTTATCCTCATAGATCCAATTCGCCAGCACCTGCAAATAGTTTAAAGACGGCAATTTCAACTCAACCCCCCAATCCTGGGGAGTGCGTGGATCCCGAAATGTCATAATGTGTTTTTTATCAGGATTCTCTCGCATCGCAAGATAGGTGCCGGTAGAGGGCTCCTGGGAATGGAAAATATCCGCATTTGTTTCCCTGAACAATCGCGCCGCTGTTCGGAAATCGGGGAATTTGAAACTTAACACCCGGATACCATCCAATTCCTCAACCGGGTTCTGGCCTTCCCGCCTGGGCACGATTGCGGTAACCTGAACGCCCCTTTTAACAAGCTCGCCTCCAATAAGGCGGGTCGCACGCCCAAAACCACCATATTTTCCCCAGGCAAAAATTTCAACAGAGATTAAGCATACATGCATGTAAATTCTCCACATCCTCTGGAAAAACCAGCATGACGGTCTGTGCCATCTGTGAGATTATAACGGAGTTTGATCTTCATAAATACCCAACCGCTGAATCTGGTTGTATCTGTCAATTTCCATACCAGTACCCAGTTTAGATTTGGCGCCAAATACGACTCCTGGCGCGGGTTGATGATGAAATAAATTTAAGGCAAAGAATAAACGATATAATCAAACGACAATTTTTTACCACATAACATGGAAAATATTCAGGTATGAATTCCGAAGAAAACCCGGTTCAAACAACAATTATCCCAGAATCATTTATTGGGTTACTTAATTCAAAGAACTGGATTGCGGATGCCGTTTCTTTCCTGGCGGTTTTATTATTCACAGTCCAGATTTGGATTTATGCCAGCAATCGAAAATCTTCGCTTGATGAAGGGGCATACTTGTACAAAGGATTTCTATTTGTATCAGGTCAATACAGGATTTACCAGGAATATGGCCCCTGGAGCAACCATATGCCGCTCTCATTTCTGATTCCAGGTGTCATCCAGTATCTTTTTGGTCCCGGATTAGGACCGGGGAGATTTTTCTCAATTGTTCTGGCTTTACTGGGGATGCTGGGATTATGGATTAATGCCCGTCGACTCGGTGGGGAATGGTGGGCTGCTATAGCTTTATTTGCAGTCGCTTTAAATCCGGCGGTGATCAAGATTTACAGCGTGGCGGTGCCGCAGGTTCTGGTGTTCTGTATGCTTGTCTGGATATTTGTGCTAACGCTGGGAAAAAACCGCCCAACCTGGCAAATTGGGCTTGGCACGGTGTTGGCAGGGTTGCTTCTGCTAACCAGACTGAATATGTTCATGGTTCTGCCTTTGATCATCCTTTACATCTTCTGGCAGCATGGAAAACGAACCGGGGTCCTCTGTTTAATCCTGGGTGCAGCTGTTGTATTTGCCGTTCATGCGTTCTACTGGCCGGGAATTATGACAATGTGGGCCAGACAGCTCCCACAGGAAATCAGCCCATTCCTGGATTCCTGGCGTTACGCTGGTGAGATCGTCAATATCTGGAATCCTGACGTTTCAGTATTCAACCGAATCTTGAGTTTCCTGATCAGCCTGCGGGTCCATTTTATTCCCCTGGTAGGCGTTCTTATAAGCGTATTATTATGGCCCAAAAAGTCGCAGTGGAAGAATATGGAGGTTTTCCGGATTTCCATTTTCCTGCTTAGTCTGTTTCTTGCGCTCTGGGGCATCCACTTATGGTCAGCGTTGGGACAGAATTACTGTGTGTTCTGCCTGGAAGGCTACCTGGCATATTTCTCTTTGATCGGCGTGCTCCTGGTAATTGCTTCATTTTCGAGCTGGAGAAAACAAATTCCTGCCTGGCTGCAATTAATTTTTGCGATTTTGATCATATTAATATTTACAGGCGTGGGACTGGGCTCATTTGAAAATACAGCCGAGTTGCTGCTGAATGTTCAAATACCCAGGGCAATCATAGCCTTTCCGGAATTCTCCACGGGACTTGTAACTCTGGATAAGGTGTTGATAAATAAATATCATTTCGATTACCCGACTCTGCGCCGGATAGTACCGGCCTTTTTTGGAATGCTTATAGGGATTCTGGTTCTAACCACTTCTATTTTTATCTGGCTTATTCTTTCCAGGAAGAAAAAAACCATGCCAGTGGGTGATTCTCTCACGGCTCCAGGTTATATCTACATTGCCTTTCTGGTAACCCTTGCGGCGGGTTTTATCCTTGCACCCTCTGCCCTCCTGGGCGGAGGGAAAAGCGCTTATGATTGCGCTGGAAACACGATAAACTCTTACAGGGAAGCCGGTCAATATCTAGCCGAGATAATTCCACCCGGCTCAAAAGTTTACTGGCATGGGGGATTATCGCCGGTTACCCTTCTGTATATTCCCGGTATAAATGTATACCCGGCCCAATTAAATGACGGATATTCCTTTAAATTAGAGGGTGATAGAGAACTATTATTAAGGAAAGGTTTATGGAACAAAGAGCTGGCGTTGGATTGGATAGATGAAGCTGATTATGTCCTTATTGAAGACCGCTCATATTCAGGTTGGCATAAAGAAGCCATACTCTCTGGTAACTTTAAAGAATTAGATCCAACCCCACTTCAGGTCAGCTGCCAGCCCGATTCCTGGATCCATGTTTTTCGGGACAGCAGCTGAAAAACTCGTCACAAAACTCTCATATCTTCCGGCATACATATTTTATAATTCCGCTTAGCGATGAAAAAAATAACAAAACTTGTGTTTATCCTGCTTGCGGCAGTCATAACGGTTCTGTTTATCAGGGAATTTTTCAACCATGCGCCAATCATGGGGACAGAAACAGGCATGTTATCCCTGAAATGGGTTGGGGTGCTGACAGTAATAATGCTCGGCAGTACTTTGCTTTATGTATTCCTGTACCTCTCAATCTGGCACCAGGAAATCGTTTTGCCCATCCATAATTCTGTAATAGAAATCCGCCAGCGCATTGGGCCTTTGCGCTGTTTAATCGCAATTGCTGCAGTCGTTATTCCGATCTATATCCTGTTATTCACCCAGTACGGAAACATTTTCGCCGGGGTATATATGCGCTTTACCATTCTGCTAGCCGCAATCCTGGTATTTTCCATTTCAATTACATCAGAAAACGGGAGACTCGTATCCTGGACAAACCTTTTTTTCAGCGTTGTGTTCATCGGCTCAGCCTTCGCAGTTGCGGACTACCTGAAAATTGTGACAAATCATCCTTTTTCGCTGACCTGGTCAGAGGGCAACCGTCTTTATGATTATTCCATTTTCTTTGGGAGAAATCGGTATACAATCGAAGATAGTGTAGAAATTCCGTATTCACAACCTGGCAGAAATATGCTCTGGGGAATCCTTTTCCTGATTCCTGAAACATCGATTTGGATGCATAGATTGTGGGACAGGGTTTTATGGATACTGCCGCATATTTTTCTGGGGGTTTTGCTGGCTCGCTGGGGTAAAACTGGTACAAAAAAATTCTGGTTATTCGCATTATGGGTTTTTCTTTTTCTTCTCCAGGGACCCGTATACACGCCTTTGATATTATGCGCTATTTTAATCGTCCTCTTTGTCCGGCCTGGTGCCTGGATCTTATCCCTCATCGGGGTAATACTGGCAAGTTATTACGCGGCCTCAAGTCGCTATACCTGGGCCCCAGCGCCAGCCATTTGGACCGCATTAATACTCCTGTCAGGGTTTCAGATAGACCCGGATGATAACTGGAAATCGCTGTTGAAAAGGCTTATTCCAATCGGACTGATCTGCCTTGCTGGACTGGCAGCAGCAGTCGCAGCTTACCCTGCTTTTATTTTTCCCCAGGAATTTGTCTCAGATTATCCATTTTCACAATCGCTATTGTGGTTCAGACTGCTTCCAAATGCCACCTACGATCAGGGAATCGTTTTTGGAATCATATCCAGAACGCTTCCCCTTGCAGCCTTGATGATCTGGATGGTCTTGCAAAATAAGTGGAAATTAAACTGGATCCAAAAATTTACCTACTTTTCTTTTGCTTTTATTTTCTTCCTGGTCGGGCTTGTCATCAGTGTGAAAATTGGCGGGGGAAATAATCTGCACAACCTGGATATGTATCTGGTAACCCTGGTAATTCTTTCCGGATTAATGCTGAAAAGTGTTAAAAATCTTCATATAGCCAGTCTGCCTGATTGGACCCGGGGATTACTTCTGCTGATCGTTTTCCTGCCAACCTGGAATATATTTACGATCGGCAGTCCGATGTCCATGCCGGAAAGGGATATCGTTTTTGAAGCCCTGGAAAAGACAAGAACCCTGGTAGAACAGGTCAAAAACTCTGGAGACGTCCTGTTTCTCGACCAACGCCAATTACTTACCTTTGGGGAAATTAAAGATGTTCCATTAATTTCAGAATATGAAAAGAAACTTCTCATGGAACAGGCTATGGGGGATAATTTTGAATATTTTCAGGGATTTTATTCTGACCTTGCCGACAAAAGGTTTGCTCTGATTATCAGCAACCCTTTATCCAGGACAAAACAGGACCGCTCGGAAGGTTTTTCAGATGAAAATAATAAATGGGTGAAATGGGTCGCAAGACCTGTGCGTTGTTTCTACAGGCCTGTTTACACTTTTAAGGAAGTACGTCTGGAACTTCTGGTTCCCAGAACCTCGCCAAAGAACTGCCCTGATTATATTTTCCCGGCAAAATAAAAAATTTCACCGGTTCCACAAGTCAAGTTTTGTATAAAGGTTTAAATAATTCCGGGTCATTGTTTGCACATTGAAGTGCTCCTGCATAACCTGTTTGCATCGTTTCGATTCACTCTCAAAATAATTTTTATCCTCGAGCAATCTGTATATTTCATCTGCAATCTCAACTGGTGATCTTGAATTGAAAAAGAATCCCCCCTGCTGGTTCCAATTCTGATCTTTCTGGTATGTCAGGACTGGTATTCCCCGGGATGCGGCGTTTAAACCAGCAATTCCCACTAAATCTTCAACACCGGACACTAGGAAAACTTTCGAAAAACTTATCGGAATTGAAGGGTCATTAATATATCCCGTAAACCTCACCTGTTTCTGTATTCCGAAATCATCCGCAATTTGAATGGCATGATTAAAATCCTTTCCATCACCACACAGGAGGTAAAGAAATCCTTCTCCAATGGAAGATTTCAGTAGCGAGACCGTTTCAAGCAATTTGTCAATACGCTTATCATTAAAATTTATCCGGGCAACGGTCAAAATCACTGGAATTTCTTCCGTTATTCCAAATTCTTCTTTGAATTCCTCAACTTTTGATAACTCCGCTTGAAAATACTGCTCAACCCCGAAACGGATATACTCTATAGGGGTACAAATACGGGTTGAGATTATTTTCACATCTCTCCGCCGGTATTCCAGAACCAGAAGGTCAAGTGTACGCCAAAGGAGTAAAAACGCGTTTCTCTCCCATAGTTTTGTAGTGGCAAAATCACTGTGAAATGTCTCAATAAATACTGGTTTTTGTCTCCCAGTAAATTTACTGCACAAACGCATCCACCAGGAAATTACGCTCCCTACTAAAAGGTGGCTGTGGACGATATCAAAAGCATGTAATTTTCCTGAATACACCCAATACGCGGCTTGAAAAGGCGCCTCGAGTAAAATTAACAACTTCCTTAAGGTTTGGTATTTACCGGCTTTTATTTTGGGCACTTCACCGGAAAACGACTCGACAGTAACCTGAGAATCGATTTTCTCATAAAATGCTCTATCCTGGGGATGCCTGTAATTGACCAGTATGTGGGCATAGCCTCCGGCGTTTACAACCGCATTTGCAAGGTCAATGACAATTTTTTGAGCGCCGCCTGGCCCGATTTTCGATATTAAGAATAATACCCGTTGGGATTTTTGACTGCTGGACAAGAGAAAAAATTAAACCCTTAATTGTGTTTACTATTACTGAAAGATTCAAAGAGCTTTATAAAAATATCGATTATAGAATGAAGCTGCGAACCGCTTCTGAAACGAAATCAGCTTCTTCCAACTCCAAAAATGGATGAAGCGGCAAGCTCAACACCGACCCGGCAGTATTTTCAGAAATTGGGAAATCGCCTTCTTTCCGCCCAATTCCCTCATAAGCGGTTGAAAGGTGCGGGGGCACCGGGTAATGCACAAGTGCTTCAATATTATTCTGCGCCAAGTGAGATTGTAATCCATCGCGGTCCGATATCTGAATTACAAACAGGTGCCAGACCGGATCAGCCCAACCAGCCGTTTCAGGCAATCTTACTCCCGTGGTTTCGGATAATCTGTTCTGGTAGCGATCAGCCAACAGCCTTCGCCGATCATTGTACATATCCAAAAACTTGAGTTTCACCCGTAAAAATGCTGCTTGCAATTCATCCATTCTTGAATTCGAACCTTTTTCCAGGTGTTTATATCTATCCTGAGATCCATAGTTTCTTATAATGCGAGCTTTTTCAGCCAGTGTTACATCATTTGTGGTGATTGCGCCTGCATCCCCGTAAGCTCCCAGGTTTTTTACCGGATAGAAACTGAAACCAGCAGCATCCCCCAATGAACCAACTTTTTTATTTCGATATTCAGCGCCATGTGCCTGGGCGGCGTCTTCAATTACCAGCAAATCGTTCTCCTCAGCAATTTTCAATATCGGATCCATATCCACTGGGTGTCCGTACAAATGAACGGGAATAATAGCCCGGGTTTTTTCTGTGATCGCCGGTAGTAATTTATCATGGTTGAGATTGAATGTTTTCTTGTCTATATCGACCGGTACAGGAGAAGCCTTGGCTTTTGATACTGCCAGCCAGGTGGCAATAAAAGTGTGGGCTGGGACAATCACTTCATCATTTTGGCCAATACCATATGCCTGTAAAATTATTGTCAATGCATCAAGCCCATTGCTAACACTCACACAATTCTGTGTGCCGCAATATTCAGCGAATTCGTGTTCAAAAGCTTCAACTTCTTCTCCCAGGATATACCAACCGGATTCCATAACGCGATGATATGCGGAATCCAACTCATCTCTAAGACTTTCATATTCAGCTTTTAGATTTTGGAATGGTATTTTCATCCTTGGGCGTTGTTTACTTTGTTTAAAAAATCATTGTAATCACGGATATATTCCCGCTCATCATACCCGCCGGAGGTTACAACCAGATATACCGACCCCTGTTTAAAAGACTCTAACCTGACCCAAACCAATCGTGGGATAAACAAACCAATGCCCGGATTCTCCAGCCTGAATTTCTCTTTAATTTCGCCATTATCTACAAAAACATCAACCCCACCTGCAAGCGCAATTACTATCTCATCAATCTCTTTGTGGGCATGTTCAGCGCGCATTGCGATTTGAGGGATATCATGCACATAAATAATACGCTCAAATTCAAATGGAAAATATTCTGATCTTTCAATAATACAAAGATCACCACTATCATCTCTGATATGGGGAATATCAATTAATCTCCAGGGAGGCCTGGTTCGAAGCGGGGATTCCATCAAACCTATAATTTCAAATCAATTCGTTAATATATTCAGCCAATTCAGCGACTGTGGGGTATTTAAATATAAAATTGGTTGAAAGTTCAATCGAAAATAATTCCTGTATCTCAACTACAACTAGAATAGCAGAGAGAGAATCCCCTCCGATATAGAAGAAGTTATCGTATATACCAACTTTTTCGATCCCAAGTACTTTTTCCCATACACGGGTTAATTTTGCCTCAGTGCTGTTACGGGCGGCTTTATAGTCCACAGACATCCTTGAAGCCAATTTTTCCGCCAATCCAATTCGCTGTAATTTCCCGGTCGGGCCTTTTGGAATTTTTTCCAATATTATTACCCTGCTGGGTACTTTAAAATCCGGGAGACGATCAAATGCGTAAGCTCTCAGTTCAAGGTCGGTAATACTGGCGCCAGGAATCAGTGTCAAAGCTGTTGCCAGATCTTCACCCAATGATGGATGTGGTACAGCAAAACTTACTGCCTGGGCTACCTCAGGATGGGACAAAAAAACCTCATCAACTTCCCTGGGTGCAATTTTTTCTCCGCCTCGATTGATCATCTCTTTTATACGTCCGGAAATAAATAGATATCCATCTTCATCCATTTTTCCCAGATCGCCTGTGTGAAACCAATTATTCGTAAATGCGCTGAGATTTGCATCAGGATTATTCTCATAACCCGGGGTAACGTTAGGCCCCCGAATTACGATCTCGCCTTCATCGCCCGAGCCCAGAAGACTGCCTTTTTTATCCATTATCGCAACTTCAGGTCCCGCAGGAATCCCAACCGAGCCTGGTTTTCGGATCCCGGGTGGCAGGGGGTTGCTGGTCATTTGATGTGAAGCCTCTGTCATACCATACGATTCAATAACAGGGCATTTAAATCTTTCTTCGAGTGACAGCATTACATTTGCTGGAAGAGAAGCCGAAGACGAGCGGATGAACCGCAAATTATTGTTCGAAATAGACATGATGTGGTCTTCAGAACCTGATAATACCGCCTGGTGCATGGTAGGTACTGCGGTATACCATGTAGGTTGAAAAATCTGCATCCATTCGTAGAACTCAGTGGAATCAAAACCAGGTGTACAGGCAATACTTCCTCCAACACTAATTGTTGAGAGCAAGGCACCGATCAATCCATGAATATGAAAGAGCGGCATCACATTCATGCAGCGGTCATCGGATTTCAGGGATAGAGTTTCACAGATATGTCCTGCGGAAGCGGTTACATTTAAATTTGTTAGCGGTACGATTTTTGGCCGGGAGGTAGTGCCAGATGTATGCAGTATGAGCGCATTATCATTTTCGCCAGAAAATTCAACCTTTTTATCCGCACGATCAAAATCAGTCTTGAGAATAATCGCGCCTGCACCTGCTTCTGGCCTGGTTTCTAACTCAATAATGGGGATTTCCAACATTTGAGCAACCCGCCTCGCAGGCGAATCTCTCTCAGATCTGAGAATTACTGCCTTAGAATTTAGATCAGAGAAGTAAAAATCATAATCCTCAAAGCCATACGCAGGATTAAGAGGAGCGCTGGCAGCACAAGCAGCAACTGCCAGAAAACTCACTGCCATATCCGGCCCATTGTCCAGTACAATCGCAACTCGATCGTTTTTTCGGATACCGATCCCATTCAGAATACCGGCAACCATATGCACCTGATCTAATAATTGAGAGTAGGTCAAACCATTTTTTCCTAGACCAAGAATTGCGATGGAGTCTGGAGAGTGGGTTGCATGCTTTTTAATTATTGAATAAACAGTTTTTTCCTGGATCATATGATTTTGGAATATAAGATAAAATTGAACACGATTTAAATTATGAAATAAACATCTGATCCGACAAGCATATAGTTGATTATTTCAAATCTACTTTAAAACAACATTTTTATAAAATCGTATTCCAAATCTACCAGATTTTACCACCCCTTGAATTTGAATATGGACCCACACAAGAACAAAAACATCAAAAAATTGTTGATTCTGGGAACAGGCACCTTTGCCATGGAAGTCGCTGATCTGGTCAGTGATATCCCATCCATTCAGGTCTCTGGATTTGTAGTCAGCCTGCCTCCTTATAATCCTGGATCGATGTTGTTTGGAAAACCAATTTTCTGGGTTGATGATCTCTCGGCGATGGATGAAGACTACCAGGCTGTCTGCGGTATCGTAACCACAAAACGCTACCAGTTCATAAAGCAGGTGGAGCAGTTTGGCATAAAATTCACCAGTGTTATCCATCCCAGCGCCAGGATCTCGAGAATGTCAATTATTGGTGAAGGTACAGTTATCAATGCTGGTGTGATCGTTTCAACACATACACAAATCGGGCGCCATGTTTTGCTGAACAGAGGAGCAATAATCGGACACCATAATTCGATTGGCGACTATACTACAATCTCACCAGGCGCTAATTTAGGTGGATTTGTAACCGTTGGCGAGCGTTCCTGGGTGGGTCTTGGAGCGAATATTATTGAGAGAATTTCTATCGGCAACCAGGCTATTATCTCTGCTGGTTCCCTGGTTAAAAAAGATGTGGCTGACAGAACACTGGTTGAAGGTTCGCCAGCTGTGGTTGTCGCTCAAGGGGTAGATGGTTATTAAATTACAATCAGGCACTTGATTTTACCCGAGCGGTTCCCAATAATTCCAGCAATCCGCCCACCAGGCCCAGAAGTAAAATTCGGGTGAATATCAACAATGAGAATGCAATCGCTGTCTCGGAATTTACTCCAAATGAGGAGAGCAAAAAAACCAATCCCACCTCTCTTAAACCCAATCCTCCTGCATAGGTAAAAGGTATCAGTGCAAACAACGAGACTACAGAAAATATCCATCCCATATCCTCGAACGGTATATAAATACCAACCGAATGCGCTAAAAACTGGAAACCAACCAACACCAATAAATATCGGAAAATCCCCACACAAACCAGTACAACCAATTCCCATATTGGAAATTCGGCATAAGCCGCCACAGCAACCAGGAGTTTTTCAATCCAAACTGATGCAGCATGAACATACCGATGCTGAGTTATCCGCTGATTAAATGCCGAGACAATTTCGGAAACCGGTCTGCTCAAACGGGTAACCAACACCCAGATAACGACGATTACCAGAAATAGGAGGATCAAATAGCCAATTTCTAACTGACCGGTTTTGCTGCCACTTAAATACCAAAAAATTAATCCGAGGATTACAACAAGGAAAGTCTCCAGCAACCGGTTAAATGTTACGGCAGCGAACGCTTCAGCGCGCTTTCCCTGGGGCTGGGAGAGTTTGTACCAGCGGATACCGCTTCCTACGATTGCCCCTGGCAAAAAAAGCAGGTAAAACTTAATACTGAGATTTATTGCGTACAGCTGAAAGACATTAAAAATAATTTTCTGCCTGCGCACCAGGAATTTTAACTGGACTGCATTCAGAAACTCAGCGGGGAAAACCAGCAGGAGTCCAATCACCACCAACCATGGATCTGCCTGGGTCAGTACCCCAAAAACCGCTCTAAAATCAACAAACCAGAACAACCCGAGGAACAGTATGGCGATAAATAGAATTTTTAATATCTGCCTGATCTGGTAAGCTGTTTTGGTATCCTTATTCCAAACCAATTGAATTTTTTGAAGGAGATTCATTTTTGCGTACGACCAATCACATCTTTATAAACCTGGATATATTGATTGGTCACAACTTCCCATCCAAAATTTTTCTCCAAACGATCCCGGGCAGCCCTACCAAGTTCCACGCAGAGTTCTGGATTATTAATTAATTTAATTAAACTACGCCGTAACGATTTGGAATCGTTTGGCGGCACCAAAACTCCTGCATTACCCACAACTTCCTCGCATCCGGTCCCTTCTGTTGTAATTACAGCTAAATTTGCCGACATAGCTTCAAGAAGTACGATTGGGAAATTTTCTGATTCAGAGGGAAGAATGAAAATGTTCGCATTTTCATACATTTCCCTCAATCGGGGCGATTCGTTATCAATCCAACCATGAAAACGAATCTCAGACTGAGTTCGTAAGCCTTTGGCGATATTCTTCAATTCACTCAGATGCGGGCCTTCACCAACAATGTCAACAGTTATTGGATCTTCTAAACCATCCAGAGCATACAGTAAATGCTGGATACCCTTCCTGGCAAATATACGGCTGACGACCAGAACCCGGTTTGTTTTCCTTTTTGAATAATCAAAATCTGGGATATCGATTCCATTTGGAATTATCTCTAATTCAGCCTGCTCGTTATGAATCCTGATCAATTCTGCCAATCTATTACTGGGAGATATAACCCGGTCAGCGCTTTCAACAACATTTTTCCAGATAGGCTTAAGGATCCTGTGAAGACCGGTGAACCGGTTTGGGTTGTATCCGGGTACATCAGATCCATGGGCAGTAACCACAAAAGGAAGACCTGACCGCCTCCTTATCCTGGTTGACATCAAAGCATCCGGGAATATGAAATGAGTATGATTAATATCGTATTGGTTTTCTCTGGTGAGACGATTAATTGCCGGAGTTGCGGATACCAGGTAAGTTGCCATCTCATAAGGCCTACAGATTGATTCACTCATGCGGATACAGGGAATGCGATGTACTTTTATACCGTCCACAACCTCGAATTTTGGCAGATCCCGGAAACTCATCGTAACCAGGTCAACGCTGTGACCCAATTGCACCAGCTGTCTGGCGAGTCCGTGCACAACTCTAGATCCCCCTCCGCCGATTGGTGGAAATTCATAACTGATTTTTAGTATCTTCATTTATCCAATGCTTGGACTATCGAGAAATCTGGTGATAAAAAGTGGTGCAAAAAATGCACCGCAATTCTAGCACAATCTTATCGAGTACCTTGACCGACATTCAACAATTGTTATAATTCATTCTCTGAATTTTAACCGATCAACTTTTTGTGAAATTGTTTATAAATAAGGCGGCTGAAATGAATTTGTCGATTGTCGTCCCGGTCTACAACGAGTCGGAAAATTTGTCACTTCTCCATGATTCTATCCACAATGCGCTTGATAATCTGGATTTAACAGGCTGGGAAATTTTATATGTGGACGATGGCAGCACAGATGGCAGCTTTGAAGTCATGCATAAATTATTTTTGGATGATCCGGAACACGTGATAATTCTCTCTTTACGTAGAAATTTCGGCCAAACTGCCGCGATCACTGCTGGCATCGATTACTCCACTGGCGACGTAATCGTTCTCATCGACGCAGATTTGCAAAATGACCCTGCTGATATCCCAATGATGATCGAGAAAATCAACTCCGGATATGACCTCGTCAGCGGGTGGAGAGTAAACCGGCAAGATAGGTTTTTTACCCGAAAGGTTCCATCGCGTATCGCCAACTGGTTAATTTCAGTGGTCACAGGGGTACATCTCCACGATTATGGATGTACATTAAAAGCATATCGCCGGGAGGTGCTCACAAATTTCCGCCTGTACGGCGAAATGCACCGGTTCATCCCCGCTTATGCTAACTCCGTTGGGGCAAAAATTACCGAAGTACCGGTGACACACCACCCCAGAAAATTCGGAAAAACCAAATACGGGATATCAAGGACATTAAAAGTTATCCTGGATCTGTTTACTACCAAGTTTTTAATCAGTTTTGCATATAAACCTATCTACCTTTTTGGAGGCGCAGGCTTGTTATTGATCGCTTTCAGCGCCGCCGTTTTATTATTCCTTCTGATCCGTCGTTTGTGGGTGGGAACCTCGGTTATTGCCTCGCCTTTATTCCAGACCAGCCTGACCTTCTTCATCCTTGGTTTTCAATCTATCCTGATGGGACTCATCGCTGAACTGTTGGTACGTACATACCACGAATCTCAAGCGAAACCCACCTACACGATCCGGACTGTTATCAAGGACAAGCCAGAGGGATGAACAACCGCTCGAAAGGGAAAACCAGGCGTTCAACGATTATCCGTGTTTTAGGAACGCTGATCGCAATCGCACTGCTTATCTATCTTCTGAACCAGATGGGTTGGGAAGAAATCCAGAAGGCATTCAGCAAATTAAACTTCTTCCAGCTTGGGCTGTCTTTCGGATTAATAATAATTTCCCGGTTTGCTGTATCAGCCCGCTGGTATGTACTGCTGCATTCTGCCGAGATGAGAATATCCTATTCACAAAGCGCCCGGATTACATTTGCAGGATTATTCGCTTCAAATTTTCTGCCGACAACAATCGGCGGAGATGTCGTCCGCCTGGCTGGCGCTGTGCAGTCGAAAGTAGACCCGGCAACTAGCACCGCATCCCTTGTGGTCGACAGATTGATAGGCATGGCTGGGATGTTTATCGCCCTTCCATTTGGTATCGTCAGCCTGCTTGCTCACCAAACCTTTCTCACAATACCCCTTTCGATGCCGCTGATAATGGCTGCAGGAATTTCAAAAGAGTGGTGGTCAAATATCTGGAGCAAATCAAAACAGTTCGTGTTCGAAATATTCATTGCCGGAAAAATCTGGGTCGGCAAACCCGGCGCGCTATTGCTTTCATTTGTTTTTACACTGATCCACATGCTGGGGATATTTCTAACCATCGATATATTATTAACGGCAATGGGTGAAGATATCTCCTTTCTGACAATATCCGGCCTGTACAGCCTGGTTTATTTCATCACCTTGCTGCCCTTTACGATCAATGGTTACGGTCTGCAGGAATTATCCATCACTTTTCTTTTTCACAACCTCAGCGGTATTTCTATCGAAAGTGCGCTTACCATGTCAATCATCCTAAGAACGCTTGTAATCCTGGCGAGCCTCCCGGGAGCGTTTTTTGTCGGGGATATGATTTCAGCAGCCGGCGCTCTTCCAGCTTCCAACCAGGGTCAAAAAGAGGAGCTCCCCGAAGGCAAACCGCCCGTTCAGTGATGAACAAGCATTATCCAAAACAATCTGAAGAAAATTGGGCTCTGATCAGGGTCATGCTGGCAATCACGATCCTTCTGCATGGCTGCGCCCTGTTCTCGATTTTGGAACCAATCCATAAGTATGGAAAACTATTTTCATCCATAAAGTGGCAGGCAGCCACTTTCCTGGGATTAGCGATCATTGGGTCCGAACTTCTTATTCTGGTCACAACCCGGGGA
This sequence comes from uncultured Chloroflexia bacterium, assembly GCA_963793095.1. Lineage (GTDB taxonomy): Bacteria > Chloroflexota > Anaerolineae > Anaerolineales > UBA4823 > CAVWDI01. The sequence goes on along the minus strand of CAWBYY010000002.1, from coordinate 641,976 downwards.
AAAAATCAAGGCTGGATCATTTTAAAAACTCGTTCCCTGTTCAGTGGGTTGAGCAGGTTGGGTATATTTAACGCACTATTATTTCTGGTCTCAATTGCAGCTTACCCGCTGATTATTTACAGAGAACCCGATTTCCTCTTTATTAGCCCACTCACCCAACTTGCAATCCTCTGGACCATCACACTAATTGGAAGCGTCTGGTTGAGAGCGCTGATCGACCGGAGAGAGCACCTGTCAAAATGGATCTGGCTTGAACTGACGGGGGCATCCCTGCTATCCCTTTCAATGAGTTACCTGATAGCAGTTTATTCCTCTGAAATTTATGACTACCCTTTTACTTTATACTGGTCAGAGACCAGCCGGTACTACTATGGTTCATTGTTTCTTTCCAAATCAATATATGGGACAACGATTCCGTTGCCTGTTCTCCACCCAACCCAGTATCTAACTCATATAGTTCCATACTTCCTGCCGGATCCATCCTTGCTGGCGCATAGAGCCTGGCATTCATTTCTTTGGATTGGGCTGACGCTGGGAACTGCGTTTTCGCTCTCCTCACGCTTAACAGGGAACGATGCCCTCCGCCGATGGATATTCATTACCTGGACCTTCCTCTTCCTGCTGATCGGTCCGGTCTTCTACCACCTCGAGCTTGCGCTTATTATCCTCATGCTGGGATTCAACCAGCCCAGAATTAAATCTACTCCAGTCCGGAATTTCCTTTCAATTTGCGCTCTAATTAGCGCCTCCATCTGGGCCGGGGTAAGCCGAGTCAACTGGATCCCAGTACCCGGTTTCCTGGCAGCCGTTTTTCTGCTCTTTGAAAAACCTGTTGAGACCACCCCTCGCCAGTTGGAGCTAAATGGCGAACCTTTCAAATGGTTTGATAGAAATTTCCTTCGATACGCAGTTACCCCCACCTCATTTGTTCTCCTCGGGGCAATATCCGGGCTGGTGGCTCACCTTGCTTATATCCCCATTTCCGGTAATCCAGCGGAGTATTTCCTGTCCAGTTATACCTCAGACCTGCTGCTTTACCGCCTGTTACCAAACCAAACCTACCCCCTCGGGATTCTCCCTGCGGTTCTGCTGATCTCCCTGCCATTAGTGTCAATTATCCTCATCAAACTTTCCCAATACAGGGGGGAAATCCGGACCTGGAGGTTGCTTCATCCTTTTCGCCATCTATTTACCAGCGCAATCCTGCTGGTCCTTTTCGTTGGCGGTTTGGCGGTCAGCACAAAAATTGGAGGCGGGAGCAACCTGCATAACATGGATGCATTTTTAGTTTTGCTCCTTGTTGCCTGGGGATATATCGTTCACAGCCAGATAGCTGTAGATGTACTACCAGATGCACAATATCCGGGCGAATTGAATAATAATATGCCAGAAAACCTGATTTTGCTGCGAAATATCCCTGCAGATACTTTCGAAAAATCACCGGTCAGGAGCACATATTTAATATCGATTGGGCTGGCATTCTTTATTCCTGTAATTTTTGCCCTGACATTACCAAAATACAGAACTGCGATTCCTGATGAAGAAATTGTCGAAAGAGCCCTGTCAAAAATTCAAGAATTTGCTCTCAATGCCAGCATTGAGGGGGGAGAGGTTCTCTTTATCACAGACCGCCACCTGGTCACCTTAAATATTGTTAAAAACATACCTTTAATTCCGGAGTATGAAAAAATTTTCCTGATGGAAATGGCAATGTCGGACCACCGCGAGTATATGGATGCCTTTAACAAAGACCTCGAAAACCAGCGCTTTTCTTTGATTATCAGCGAACCTCTTTATTTTGAACAGAAAGGCAGGTCCGTTAGATTCGGGGAGGAGAATAATGTCTGGGTCGAGCAAGTCGCCAGCCGGATTGATTGCTATTACGAAGCCCAGAGGACATTTCCAGAAGTCAACATCCAGATTTTGACCCCGAAAATGGAAACAGACCGATCCTGCCCTTAATATTCTCTTAATTGACAATTCCTTGACCCTGGACCAACCGGAGTTATAATTCAACAACTGAATTTTAGAAATGGCAAACGAAAATTACTCCAATTCTGATCGAGAATTATTGTTACTCGAACAAATCGAACGCGATCCAGATATCAACCAGGCAACACTGGCAGCCCAACTGGGAGTGGCGGTCGGGACAGTTAACTGGCATATCAAGCGTTTTATAGCAAAAGGATACGTAAAAGTTAAAAGAGCCCAAAGGCGAAAACTGCGTTACATAATTACACCTGAAGGGCTGGCTTTCCGGGCAAGGTTGACCGTAAATTACATTAAATCATCAATGCATCTGTACCGTAAAACACGCATTCATGTGCGGGAATTAATTGCGGAACTGCACAAATCAGGTTACGAGCAGATTCGCATCAACGGCGATGGTGATATAGCTGATATCTGCAGGTTAACCTGTCTTGAGCAAGGTATCAATATTATCGAAAGTCCATCCGATATGAATAATAACAATATCCCCGCGCTTGAAATAAAAGGCACAAGAGTTAATCTCAACATGGAGACATGACCAATGCCAATGATTACGGAAGAGTTCTGGGGTAACCAGCGAGTGTGCGTGACCGGGGGAGCAGGTTTTTTGGGCACTTATCTCGTTAATAAACTGCGAGAAGTAGGGACAGGTGAGATATTTGTCCCACTAATTGAAGAATATGATCTCGTCAAACTGGAGGACATCCAGCGTCTGCTTTCTGATGCCAGGCCCAGCATGATCATCCACCTGGCTGCGCTGGTTGGAGGGATAGGAGCAAACAAGGACAGACCAGCCGAATTTTTCTACGTCAATCTCATGATGGGCGTCCAGTTAATTCACCAAGCCTGGAAATCCGGGGTAGACAAATTTGTCGCCATTGGCACAATCTGTGCATATCCCAAGTTTACTCCAGTGCCATTCAAAGAAGAAAATCTGTGGGATGGATATCCCGAAGAAACCAATGCGCCTTACGGCCTGGCCAAGAAAATGCTTCTCGTTCAGGCTCAATCGTATCGCCAGCAATACGGATGGAATGCCATCTTCCCGTTACCAGTTAATTTATATGGGCCTGGAGATAATTTCAACCTTGAAACCTCACACGTTATTCCAGCTTTGATCCGCAAGTGTATCGAGGCGAAAGAAAGAGATCTACCACAGGTTGTTTTATGGGGCGATGGAACACCGACAAGGGAATTCCTTTATGTGGAGGATGCTGCCGAGGGAATCCTTTTGGCTGCCGAACACTACAACAGCAGCGAGCCAGTCAACCTTGGATCCGGTTACGAAATCAGCATTAAAGAACTGGCAGAAATGATCGCAGAATTAACGAGTTTCGAGGGAGAATTGTTCTGGGATACTTCAAAACCCAACGGACAACCACGGCGGGCCCTGGATACCCGCAGAGCGGAGAAAGAATTTGGCTTCCGGGCAAAAACCCCGCTGAAAGAAGGATTGATCAAGACTATTGACTGGTATCACAACAGCAGATAATTTCCGGAGAACCTGAGGCCAGTAATTAATTAACCCTGTTCCAGAACTTCAACCAGAAAAAACAAAAAGTAAATTCAATGGCACAAACTTCAGTATCAACAAACCAACAGGACGAAGTAATTTTTCTGAGCCCTTCACGCGGCTGGAACTCACTCAAACTAATAGAGATCTGGAGATTCCGCGAGCTGGTATTTTTCCTTATCTGGCGCGATATTAAAGTACGCTATAAGCAAACCGCTCTGGGCGCTGCCTGGGCAATTATCCAGCCGTTCTTCACGATGGTTGTATTTACCATATTCTTTGGAAGGCTGGCTGGGGTCCCTTCAGATGGTGTGCCGTATCCAATATTTTCCTTCACCGGGCTGCTGCCCTGGGGGTTATTTACAAAAGCACTCTCTGATGCCGGTAGATCAATGGTTGCAAACCGCAGCATGATTACAAAGGTCTATTTTCCGCGCCTGGTTATCCCTCTCGCTTCAGTGTTGAGCGGTCTGGTAGATTTTGGAATCGGTTTTGTCGTACTGATCGGAATGATCCTGTATTACAACAACCTGCCCGGTTCCGGGACCCAGATATCGCCGACCATTGCTGTCCTAACCCTGCCCTTTTTTATCCTTCTTGCTCTGATTACTGCGTTGGGAGTCGGATTGTGGCTCTCAGCCTTAAATGTAATTTACCGGGATATTAATTACATCATCCCTTTCCTGACCCAGTTCTGGCTGTTCGTAACCCCGATCGCCTACCCCTCCAGCCTGGTTCCTGAGCAGTGGCGCTGGCTTTACGCCCTGAACCCAATGACCGGAGTTGTGGAGGGATTTCGTTGGGCGCTGCTGGGTGTGGAAACCGCTCCAGGACCGATGCTGGCGGTCTCAACAACAATTTCGATCTTGGTTCTAATCAGCGGACTGTTCTATTTTCGCCGGATGGAGCGTACATTTGCGGATATGGTCTGATGAGTGAGATTGCGATCAAAGCCGACAGAATCGGCAAAATATACAGGATTGGCTCCGGATTGGGCGTTACTTCTGACAGTATTTATTACCGGACTCTGCGAGAGACGATAGCCGAAAAAATCAGCTCTCCATTGCGCGCCATAAGTGGCAAAGGACGTTCCCCGGAACTGGTTTCTGAAAGTGGGGAACAACCTGAAAGCATCGAGCAGGAACATACCATCTGGGCATTAAAAGACATCACCTTTGAGCTGAAAAAGGGACAGGTGCTGGGTGTGATCGGACGCAACGGGGCTGGAAAGAGCACCCTGCTAAAAATTCTCTCACGGGTAACTGAACCGACCGTAGGCACAGCCGAAATCCACGGCCGAGTGGGTTCACTGCTTGAAGTGGGCACAGGCTTTCATCCCGAACTTACCGGCCGGGAAAATATTTACCTGAACGGCGCAATTCTTGGTATGAAACGGGCGGAGATCGGGGCAAAATTTGATGAGATCGTTAACTTCGCAGAAGTCGAAAAATTCATTGACACGCCGGTTAAGCGGTATTCCAGCGGCATGTACCTGCGCCTAGCTTTTGCTGTTGCTGCCCATCTCGAACCCGAAATCCTGGTTGTTGACGAGGTGCTGGCGGTCGGGGACGCTGAATTTCAACGCAAGTGCCTTGGGAAAATGAGCAATGTGGCTGAACAGGGACGCACCGTTCTCTTCGTAAGCCATAATATGTCCGCGATTATGCGCCTCACTGAAGAAACGATCGTGCTTGAAAAAGGGAAACTGGTATTACGGGCACCGACCAGCCAGGCTGTTGATCATTACATGGCGTCCGGATTCGCACAGGTTGGTGAACGTATATGGCAAAGTGGAGAAATCCCCGCCCAGGCTGCCCCCTTCAAACCAGTTAAATTGTGCGTTAAAGACATTGATGGAAAAATTCAGGACACTATCCGGTCAACAAAATCCTGTTTGATCGAAATTCATTACCAGCTTGAGGCTCCCATAACCGGTTTGAGGGTTGGAATATATCTGCTAACTGCCCGCGGTGAACATGTATTCACATCCTTTGACACCGACGAGGAAGAAGATTTTGAAAAACACCGGGTTCGCCAGCCCGGTTATTACATAAGCCGCTGCGTGATACCGGCGGACTTCTTCAATGAAGGCCGCTATATTATCGGATTAAACGCAAGTTCCTACCGGATAAAGCGATATTTCCAGGATGAATACGCGTTGACTTTTATGGTTGACGCCGCCGGAGCGCCGGGGACACACTGGCCTGAAACCCGCTTTGGTATGATCCGGCCGCGCCTGGATTGGAAAATAGAACTGGATGACGACCTTAATATCCAGTATACAAATGTTTCTTCCAGCATCAAAAAACCGGACAACGTGGGGGAGACACGAGCATGAAAAACAATTCTTCCATCAAGCGGATCCTGGGCGATCTCCCTATGACTGCGGAGGCATACTGGTTAATCCGCCAGAAAGGAGGTCCGCTCAGCAAGAGTTTTTCTTTTTCCCGACTCGAGCAGGCACTTCCAGATTGGTGTGAACAAGCCCGGAACGCCGCTTCGAAAAATTCGACCAGAAATATAAACAACCCGATTAAGAAGATACTTGTATTCAGCACACTCCGCTACTGGATTGAGCACAGCACCCTGATGAGCCTTGCCCTGGCAGGTTCTGGACACGATGTTACCCTTGCGTTTTTGCCCTATGCGAACTGGTGGAGAGACCTTTCCCGTTTTGATATCCGCCGCCAGAATGCATATGCCAGTAAAGTGCTCGGACTGGCCTCGCCAACAATCCGGATCCTGCCCCTTTTTAATTACCAGAGTACCTATTCCCAAAACAGCTCTGAATCAGCAGCTACCCGTGGAATTGGTTGCAGCAATCCGAGAAGTGTCGACCCGTGATACGCAATACACATTACAAATCGAAGAAATATTCGGGGGGGATGGAAAATCGGAAGCCAGAAAGTTGTTTGATCTCCGGATGGAACGCAATCAGCAGGCGGCAATGGCATTGATAAACTGGATGGAAGAGTCAACCCCTGAAAAACAACCCGATATTATTATCACGCCAAACGGCAGCATACTGGAGATGGGAGCCATTTTCCAGACCGCCAGATTCCTGAAAATTCCGGTTGTAACATATGAATTCGGTGAGCAGCGTGGCCGAATCTGGTTTGACCTCAACCGGGAAGCAATGCTGCAAGACACAACAGAAATGTGGCAGGCGTATAAAAAGTCCTCGTTTTCCATGGAGGAGAAAAACCAGATAAGAGACCTGTACACATCCCGCCAGAATGCCAGTTTGTGGAAAAACTTTGGGCGCCTTTGGCAGGAACAACCGGCATTGGGTGGCAATATAACCCGTCAGAATTTAGCGCTGGATAGCAGGCCTGTCGCCCTGCTTGCAGCGAACGTTATTGGCGACAGTCTGACTCTTGGAAGGCAGGTTTTTACACGCAATATGTCTGATTGGTTAGAACAAATCATCAAGATTTTTGCTAAAAGGCAGGATGTCCAGTTTGTCATCCGGGTACACCCCGGAGAGCGTTACACAAAAGGTCCATCAGTCGCCATGTTGGTAAGAAATTTATTGCCGGAAATCCCAGAACATTTCCGCCTGATCGAGGCAGAAAGCAGTATGAACACGTACGACCTGATCGAAATAAGCGACCTCGGACTGGTTTATACAACCACAGTAGGGTTGGAAATGGCAATGAGCGGAATACCCGTAATTGTGGCTGGAAAGACCCACTACCGGGACAAAGGATTCACGCTTGACCCTGATTCGTGGGAGTCGCTATCCGAGCACCTTGAAAAAACTATCTCCGACCCAAGAGCAAATAAACTGACCAGTGATCAGGTCGAAAACGCCTGGCACTACGCATACTGCTTTTTCTTTGAGTACCCATGCCCGTTTCCATGGCACCGGCGTGATTTCTGGAAAAAAATTGAAGTCTGGCCAATAGAAAAAACGCTGTCAGAGGATGGGCTCGCAATCTTTGGAGATACCTTTCGTTATCTAACAGGAGAACCGCGCATTTGGGACCGGAAATTTTCCTACAAAAATTTTGATAAAACCGATGACTACAGTGCAGTTTCTGATAATTGAGATTATTAATATTTACAAAATCACACCGGAAATGGTGTATGTGCGATTTTCCCAGGATAAGGAGGAGAATTTTATTTGCGATGAATTGGAGTGATCAGAGCGTACTGGTAACAGGCGGAACAGGTTCTTTTGGAAAAAAATTCATTGAAGTTCTTCTTGAAGAATACCAGCCGAAGCGGGTAATTGTATTCAGCAGGGATGAACTCAAACAACACGAGATGCGAACCGCAGGGTTCGACCAGTTGAACATACGCTATTTTATCGGCGATGTTCGTGATTACCAGCGATTGCGGAGAGCTATGAACGGGGTTGATATTGTGATACATGCGGCAGCTCTCAAACAGGTCCCGGCCTGTGAATACAATCCTATGGAGGCGATCAAAACAAACATCCTCGGCAGCAGTAATGTGATAGAAGCGGCGCTGGATGCAAACGTCGCCCGGGTGATGGCTCTGAGTTCAGATAAAGCTGTTAATCCGGTGAACCTGTACGGAGCTACCAAACTGGCTGCGGAAAAATTATTTGTCCAGAGCAACGCATATGCGGCAGGTTTATCTACCCGCTTTAGCTGTGTCCGGTACGGTAACGTAGTTGGCAGTCGGGGAAGCGTGATCCCAATCTTTCTCCAGCAGCGCGATTCCGGAATGCTGACCATTACAGATGAAAGGATGACAAGATTCTGGCTTACGCTTGAACAGGGGGTCCGGTTTGTTATTCGATGCACTGAGCAGATGCGCGGCGGAGAGGTGTTTGTGCCGAAAATTCCTTCCACAAAAATTGCGGATTTAGCCAAGGTAATTGCCCCGGAAGCGAAATGGGAGATCATCGGCATTCGGCCGGGCGAAAAACTTCATGAGGTTCTGATAAACGAAGATGAGGCCCGCTCGACGGTTGAAACGAAAGACATGTATGTTGTCCAGCCCAGCGGTTCACTCTGGTTTGGCCACGAGTGGCAGCAAAATGGCCAATCGCTTGAATCCGGGTTTCGCTACAGCAGCGATAAAAACCCACAATGGCTGACAGTGGACCAGATAAAAGAACTGATCGCGCCATTCGAAACACGCACAATGTAAACTGCTGTGGTTTTTAAAGGGAATGGCGGATATCGCCGCCGCTTTTCCGGATAATTGATGGAGGTCTTGCTCTCAGTTTTCATCCGGAAATAATTAACAACTGAATAACTTATGTCTGGCTGAATGCAGTACCAGAGAAAAGGTAATGCGCATTCTTGTAACCGGGGCAAGCGGTCTGCTTGGGATCAATCTTGCTTTGGAGGCTGCCCGAGATCATGACGTCTTCGGAGTGGTGAACCAAAAACCACTCAAAACCAGCGCCTTCAAGGTAATTAAAGCGGATTTGCTGGTCCCCAACGCATGCCAGCGGCTGTTCGATGATATCCAGCCCAATTGGATTATTAACTGCGCAGCGCTGGCAAATATCGATGCCTGTGAGACTGATCCCGCACAGGCACGCCAATTGAATACTGAAATCCCCGCTGAACTGGCCCAGATTGTCGCCAGGGGCGGAGCGCGCATGCTGCATGTTTCGACGGACGCAGTCTTCGATGGGAAAAAAGGCGGTTATGACGAACAGGATACTCCAAATCCTCTCAGTGTCTATGCCCGCACAAAACTGGATGGGGAAAGAGCTGTATCCAGCGCCAATCCAGACGCAATCATTGCCCGGGTAAATTTTTATGGATGGAGTACAACCGGAGACCGCAGCCTGGCTGAGTTCTTTTTCAACAACTTGCAGGCCGGGAAACCCATTAACGGTTTCAAAGATGTATTCTTCTGCCCTTTGTACACTGTTGATCTTGCACAAATCTTCCTCCGGTTGCTCGCATTGAATCTCAATGGCCTGTACCATGTTGTCAGCAGCGAATGCCTGACCAAATATGAATTTGGATTGCGCATCGCCCGGATTTTCGGTTTCGATCCTGATCTCATCACCCCAATTTCAGTTTTTAATTCCGGCTTAAATGCGCCCAGGTCACCCAGATTGACCCTGCGCTCAGATAGGTTAACCCGCCACCTGGGCGAAAATGCCCCCGATATAAATTCCGGCCTTCAAAAATTCTATTCCCAGTACTTGCAGGGATATCCCAGGCAGATTCGAGGATTTAAAAGCACTTAAGAGAGGTGCGTCATGGAAATAAAAATTGGTGAACATAATATTGGAGAAAAATTTCCGACCTATTTTATCGCCGATATCGCCGCCAACCACGATGGCAGCCTGGACCGCGCCAGAAACCTGATCCAGCTCGCTGCAGAATCAGGAGCAGATGCGGCCAAGTTTCAAAATTTTCGGGCGCCAAAAATCGTTTCCGATTACGGTTTTAAGAACATGGGCGAACAGGTTTCCCACCAGTCAGCCTGGGAAAAATCCGTTTTTGAGGTTTACCAGGATGCCTCAATCCCATTCGAATGGACTCCCATTTTGAAAGAGGAATGCGATAAGGCGGGAATTGATTATTTCTCCTCCCCCTATGATTTTGAAGCGATTGAAATGCTTGATCCATATGTGCCTGCGTTTAAAGCTGGTTCCGGTGAAATTGACTGGATTGAAGCGCTGACCCGGATGGCTGAATTCGGGAAACCGCTGCTTCTGGCCACAGGCGCCTCCACCATCAATGATGTCCAGCGTGCGGTCCACGCTATCCTGCCAATAAATCAGGAGCTGGTATTGATGCAGTGCAACACCAACTACACAGCAAGCCCAGATAATTTCGACCATATCAACCTGAGGGTATTGAAAACATACCAGACAATGTACCCGGCATTAATTGTGGGTCTTTCAGACCACACCCATGGTCATGCGACTGTGCTTGGCGCAGTTGCATTAGGCGCCAGGGTAATCGAGAAGCACTTTACTGATGACAACAACCGGACCGGTCCTGACCATAAATTCGCCATGAATCCGTTTACCTGGAAGGATATGGTGGAGCGTACTCGAGAACTGGAACGCGCCCTCGGGTCAGCCGATAAATATGTGTGCCCGAATGAACAGGAAACGGTTGTTATCCAGAGGCGGTGTCTCCGGGCAGCAAGAAATATTCAAGCCGGAGAAAAATTTACCCGCCAGATGATCGATGTTCTGCGACCCGCGGCCAACGGGGCGATCCTCCCACCTGATATTGAAACAGTGATCGGCGCCCGGGCTCTTGCCGATATACCCGCTGGCAAGGAACTTCGCTGGACCGACCTGGGTGAATAGTTCCAACAACCAATTTTCAGCGGTTCAATTTCCACAACCCCACCAAAAATAAACGCCTGTAAACCTAAAAACATTGCAAATTCTTTACTTCACACGCAGATACTCGGTCCATGACCAGCGGTTTTTAAACGCTCTCTCCAGCGAGGGTTTCGATATCAATCTGCTTATCCTTGAACAAGGCCACAATCAGAGTACACCATTTGTTCCACCGGATAATGTATCCATTGTTCCATGGGCAGGTTCAAACCACCCGCTCAACTGGTACAGCGGTTTCAATTTGAAAAAAAACCTACAGAAGATTATTGGGGAGTTAAAGCCGGATTTGATCCACGCCGGTCCAATCCAATCCTGCGCGTTTCTTGGAGCCCTGACCGGTTTTCACCCGTTTGTAAGCGTATCATGGGGGTATGATTTACTGTTAGATGCAAGTCGTAACGGTATCAACTACTGGGTAACGAAATATACGCTCAGGAACAGCGACGTAATGGTCGGCGACTGCCAGACAATCCGGGAGAAGGCTGAATATTTCGGAATGAAATCTGACCGGATTGTTACTTTTCCATGGGGAATCAACCTTGATCACTTCAATTTACTTGAAACTGAAAAGGTTGAAAACAGGCAGTTCACCCTGCTTTCCACCCGGAGCTGGGAACCTGTATACGGGGTTGAAATTATCGCACACGCTTTCGTGAAAGCAGTCAGGGAGATTCCGCAGTTAAGGTTGGTAATGCTGGGAAACGGTTCACAAAAGGAAACTCTTTTCAGGATTTTTTCCCAGGAGAACGCCCTGGAAAAAGTGGTGTTTGTCGGCCAGGTAGAACAGGCTGATCTGCCCCGCTACTACCAAAATGCGGACCTTTATGTTTCTGCTACCCACAGTGACGGTACATCCATTTCACTGCTGGAAGCGCTGGCATGCGGTACCCCGGCGCTGGTTTCAGACCTCCCAGGGAATAAGGAGTGGATCAGCCCTGGAAGTCGAGGGCTGGCTTTTCCCGAAAGGCGATCCGGACGGGTTGAAAGCAAGCATTATCCATGCCTGGCAAAACCGCGAACGCCTGGCTGATATGGGAAAAGCCGCCCGTTCACTGGCTGAGTCGCGCGCTGATTGGAACAGAAACTTCCCAAAACTGCTTGAGGCATACCGGCTCGCACAGGGGTTTTCCACTCATTAATCTCAGTTTAAATTCAAAACGAACATTAATCCATGAAACCAAGAACGGTAGGGATAATCCAGGCCCGGATGGCTGCTTCCCGTTTACCGGGGAAAGTACTTAAAAATATCGCCGGTGAGCCCATGCTGGTCAGGGTTTTCGAACGCACTCGCCTATCAATATCTTTGGATGATGTCCTAGTCGCAACCACAATTGAACCACCCGATGACGCGATCGAAACCCTATGCCTCCAGCGTGAATACCCGTGTTTCAGAGGAGACAATTTCGATGTCCTTGATCGATATTACCAGGCTGCTTCTTACGCCAATGCTGAAATTATCGTTCGAATTACAGCGGATTGCCCGGTTATTGATCCTGGTGTTATTGATAGAACTGTGAACTCCTTTCTGGGCTTTGAAAGCAACGGCATACCAATAACCGAACCCTACGATTTTGCAGCAAACAGGCTGCCTCCGCCGTGGTCACGCACATTTCCGATCGGTTTGGACACAGAGGTTGTCTCATTTCAAAATCTGGAACTTGCATGGAAACAGGCAGACCAGAAGCACCAGCGCGAACATGTTATGCCTTTCTTCTATGAACAACCTGATCGCTTCCGCATCTGCCATGTTTCCTTTAAACAAAACTATGGTTCATTTCGCTGGACAGTCGATACTCCCGCTGACCTGGACCTGCTGCGGGTGATTTATTCCAGATTTCCCGGAAGGGCTGATTTCTCCTGGCTTGAAATAATTGATCTTTTTCAAAGAGAACCGGAATTATTTCAAATAAACGCTGAGGTTCAGGCGAAAGATTACCGCCAGGTTGATCAACGCCTCAGTTAAACCTTCACAGATAACCAAAATATTTTTATGAAACCCTTTCTGACCATTTTCAGCGCTCCCAAACCTTTTACGGATCCCCACATAGACCTGATACAAAGAAATGCGATCCGTTCATGGTTGAATGTCGGAGAAGGTATTAACGTAATCCTGATTGGGGATGAACCTGGGGTGAACGATATCGCTTCTGAATTCCCGGTTGAATATATACCGGATGTAGAGAGGAACAGCAGCGGCACCCCTCTGGTCAGTTCGATTTTTGCACTCGCTCACCAGGCAGCAGCCAGCCCGTATCTGGCATATGTCAATGCGGACATCATCCTGCTTCCAGAATTTTTAGACACCCTCAAACAGGTCTCTGCGATCGAAAAACAATTTCTAATTATCGGTCAACGCTGGGACCTGGATATTGAATATCCCATAAATTTCTCCCCCGGATGGGACCTGAAGGTTATCGCGGATGTGGAGAAATCCGGCTCCCTGCACCTCCCGGCTGGTAGCGATTATTTTATATATCCGCGTCCCCTTTTGAGGAGATCCCGGATTTTGCAATTGGACGCGCCGGCTGGGATAACTGGATGATTTACAGCGCAAAAAAGCATAACTGGACCGTCATCGACGCTACGCCATCAAACAGAGTAGTGCACCAAAATCATGATTACGCCCATCTACCAGGCGGAAAGCCGCATTACGAGCAGGACGAATCAGTATATTAATGAGGATCTCGCCGGCGGGAGGCAAAATCTATACATGGTTCTGGACAGCGACAAACAGCTGTGTGATGGCGAACTAAAGCGCCCTCCAATCACTCTTGTAGGTTCATTACGCCGGTTAGAAATACTGCTAGCCCCTGTTGACGGCGACAAAAGCAAAGCGCGCAGTTATCTTTCCCGCCGAATTTCGACGCTGGCGGCGCCGTATCACAGGCTCGCTGTAGGCAGTATCGATGCGAACAGGTCAGAATCCCGCAAAATCGATCGAGTACGTCGCCAAACCAGAACGGGTGACTGTCGCGGTTGTATCTTATATCCCATTCCTGAAGGGATACTACTCCAACAGTCTGGATGTTTTGAAATTATGTCTCAGCAGTATTTTCGAAAATACAAGAATTCCCTACGACCTTCTGGTATTTGATAACGGCAGCTGCCAGGAGGTCATAGATCTCCTGAGAACCGCCCACCAGCACGGGGAAATCCAGTATCTGGTTCTTTCTGAGAAAAATATTGGAAAAGCAGGAGCGTGGAATTTCATCTTCGGATCAGCTCCCGGAGAACTTATTGCATACAGCGATGCGGACATCTACCACTATCCCGGCTGGCTGGGTGCCCTGGTTGAAGTTTACGAAACCTTTCTTCACGTTGGGATGGTAACCGGTATCCCGATGTGGAGTCCGGAGGAATTTTCGACCAGTACTATTGAGTGGGCAGAAGGTGATCCCGAAGCAAAACTTGAATACGGGGGGATGCTCCCCTGGGAGGATTACTGGCGCCATGCCCAGAGCCTGGGACACTCAGAACAAAAAGCACGAGCCCACTTTGAAAGTTGTAAGGAATATGTTATTGAATATCGCGGCTTGAGGTGCTATGCAGGCGCGGGTCATTTCCAATTTCTCGCTGCAAAAGATACGCTTAAGTCCATTCTGCCAATCCCCTCTGCAACGCCCGATGGGCCAGGTTCGATTATTAGACAAATCCTTAAACGACAGGGGCTTATTGCGATTATCAACTGAAAAATGGTGGGTACAGCATTTGGGTAATGATCTTATGAACGTCGCTTTTCAAATGGATCATTCTGGAAGTGAAATCCCCCATAATCCCGATTTTTCCACTCACCCGCAGCCCACTCGAAAGAACAAGCACCGGTTCTGGAATATAAAACCGGTTCGACGTTTCCTGCAGTGGGTTCATGGGGCTACATTCGAGATACTTTACCGGTCATAAAAAATAATAAATGGGTAAATGTGTTTTTATCAGCGCTGACCATGGACTGGCAGTGATCTATTTTCTGCAAAGCGACCTTGTGCCCACATTGCTGGATTCCGGTGTAGAAATTGTTTTCTTCAGTGATGACATGATACTGGAGGGAATCGAAAAACGGTTTAAACGGCCCGGCCTGGAATTTGAGGGGTTGAGGCTGAACGAGGCAAAAACTTTTTTCCAACAGGTGGATTATTCAAACCAGTGGTGGCTTGATTTTCTGCGCCGTGCCGGCGCATCGAACCGGATTAACCTGCAGGCAGTTGATGGTTACATCAACCAGGTGGAAGATGAAGCACACAGCCGCCGGAAGAAATTATTTCCGCTGATGAGAGGAGTGGTATGGCTGCTGCGCAATTCGCATGCTGCCCGGGAATTTCTTAAGAACCTTCAAAACCGCTACACAGATAATCTATACACTGACCTTTTCGAACGTTACAAGCCGGATCTGGTGCTTGCCAGCACTCCAGGGTGGCGCTGGGACCGCTACCTGCTGCGGGAAGCCGACAGAGCCGGGGTTCCCACCGGCGCAGTCATCGTCGGCTGGGATAACACCAGCAGTTACAGTCTACCTGGCGCGCCGGTGGACTGGGTCACTTGCTGGTCGCAGATTCAAAAAGAAGAGCTGGTAAACGGTGCGGATTGGTCTCCAGAGGATGTTCACATTGGGGGCATACCTTCTTATGATGGATATTTCCGGCGTGAATGGTTGATGCCAAGAGAGGATTACTTCCGCCTGCATAACCTGGACCCGGAGAAAAAATTAATTTCATACGCATGCAGTTTTATTTCATTTTCACCCAATATCCAGAATATAGAAACGCTGGCCCGCATTGTTGCTTCGCAAAAGCTGAACAAGCCCAGCCAGTTGCTCATCCGCTTCCATCCTAACCATTTCCTGGATGTACCCCGGTTTATTGATGAAAGAGAGCAGATCCGGTCGCTGGCCAAAAATGAACCAGACATTCATGTCGTTGAACCGGTCCCGCTTGGAGGTTCATTAGGCCATTATTCTGGTGAAGATATGCCTGAGAAATCTTCGATGATGGCGTATTCAGATGTTTTTACCACCGTTTACTCGACTATGGTTGTGGAAGCCTCAGCCCATGGAGTCCCCGTGGTAAGTGTTTGCATCGACTCGCCAACCGGGTGGCCGGGAAAATATACCCTGCCTCTCTCAAAGATAGGGGGCTGGCCGACTCATTCCCGCTTTCGCAATTCAGGCGCTGGTCGGGAGGTTCTTACCGAGCAGCAACTGGCAGAAACGCTCAACTTTTACCTGGATAACCCGGGGATCGATCAGGAGGCCCGAACATCATTCATCAAGGATGAGTGCACTTATACCGATGGCAGCGCGGGTAAGCGAACAGCCGAAATCATTATTGAACGAATGACAAATAAACATGGCGCACATATCTAAAAGTCGACTTTCTGCCACTGTTCGCTATCTTCTCAATGGACGCCTGCCTCCCGGACAGGTGGCACGAGACCAGTTTCTCGACATCCCGGCGATTACAGATGAGGAAATTGTGGAAGCGAAAACCTTTTTCCCCATGGAAAAATTTTTTATTTTCGGACATGCCCGCTCCGGCACTACTCTGCTGACAAGGCTGATCAGATTACATTACAAAGTCCACTGCAATTACCAGGGGCATTTCTTCACCCGACCTCCCTTGCTGCAGTCCCTGGTCTCTGATAATGAAATACAAAGCTGGTTAACCCGCAGAAGCAACCGCTGGAATCGTAGCAAAAATCCTTCCCCGGTGATATTAAGAGCAACAGCCGATTTTATGCTCGAACGTGAAGCCCGCAAGCTCGGAAAATCGATTGTCGGCGATAAGAGCCCAAACAGCCTGCTGAACGGGAGAGCGGTTACACTTCTGCATAATATATATCCGGATGCATGTTTGATTTATATCATTCGTGACGGGCGGGATGCCGTGGTTTCACACCGTTTTCAATCATTTATTGACGCTACCCAGCACCTTTCCAGGGATGATTGGAAAATTCGTGAATCTTTTATCAAGAACCCAGAATTTTTTATCAACGGGAATCATTCCATTTTTATAGAAAAAGGCTTGCGCAAGGCAGCGCTGGGCTGGGATCTTAATGTACGTGAAACGGTTCAAAAAGGAGAAGCGCTGTTCAAAGACCGGTTTTATACATTGAAATACGAAAATCTGCTTGAGGATCCTTCAAAAGAACTCCTGCTGGTTTGGGATTTTTTAAATGCCGGTGATCCACAAACCGATATCACCGGGCAAATCACAATCGAAATGCAGAGCAACCCGGATGCAGAATGGCAGAATAAAAAAGCTGGCGATATCGCCAGCGCTCTTCAAAAAGGAAAGCGCGGTTCCTGGGAACAATATTTCACTAAAAATGACCGCAGGGTTTTTGAAGAAACAGCCGGCGTTACACTTAAAAACTGGGGATACATCTGAAATGAGATTCCTTATCGCTGGTTTGGGTTCAATCGGGCGCCGCCACCTGCAGAATTTAATAACCCTGGGCCAGGAGGATATCGTCCTTTACAGGACATTCAAAAGTACGCAACCAACCGATCACGATCATAACCTCCCATTTGAGACGGACCTCCTGGCTGCATTATCCCATCGACCGGACGCTGTTATCATCTCGAACCCAACCTCATTACACCTGGATGTTGCAATACCGGCAGCCGATATGGGCTGCCATATCTTTATGGAAAAACCCATCTCCAACAGTATGAATCGAATTGACGAATTAGAAACTGCTGTTCGTATGGGGGGCGGTCAATTTTTTACAGCATTCCAATATCGCTTTCATCCAGGCCTCAGGAAGTTAAAACAATTCATTAAACAAGGGGATATCGGCAGTCCAATATCGGTCCATTCACATTGGGGTGAGTACCTGCCCGGCTGGCACCCCTGGGAAGATTACCGTCTGGGGTACAGCGCTCGGGCTGAATTGGGAGGCGGTGTGGTTCTAACGCTCTGCCACTCTCTTGACTACCTGCGCTGGCTGTTTGGCGACGTCGATAGTGTATGGGCTTTTACAGCCAAATTGAGCGATCTGGAACTCGATGTTGAAGATACGGCTGAAATAGGACTGCGGTTTTCCAGCGGAGTCCTGGGGAGCGTTCACCTCGATTACTGCCAGAAACCCCCTGTACACAACCTGCAGGCTGTTGGGACAGAAGGCACTATTCGTTGGGATAATGCCGAAGGAGTCGTCCACCTTTACCAGGCTTCCAAAGGTGTATGGCAGGAATCCCCCCCACCCAAAGGATTCTCGCGCAATGACTTGTTTATGGCTGAAATGCGCCATTTTATCTCTGTTATACAGGGTAGGGATACACCTGCCTGTACCCTCGATGATGGAATAGCGGCATTAAAAATCAGCCTTGCAGCATTGAACTCTCAAAAACATGGGAATGAAATCCTTCTGTAATTTTTTGCTATAATTGCGGTTTTGTTTTACACAATGTGACATTAAACTCAGACTATCAGGAGCATTTTTTTGATGACCAACAAGACAACAAAGAATACATTGATTGACCCTTATGGAGGCGATTTAATCAATCTAATGGTGGGGGATGATGAGCGGCAGGAATTACTGGCTCGCTCGAACCGGCTTCCTTCTGTACGGATATCGGAGCGTTCACTCTGCGACCTCGAACTTCTTGCTACAGGCGCGTTTTCTCCGCTTGATAGGTTTATAGGTAAAGAAGACTATGAAAGAGTCCTTACCGAAATGCGCTTTAAGAATGGAGTGCTCTTTCCGATTCCGATCACTCTGCCTGTTGATGAAGATGCGATGCCGACCTGGAGCGAACAGATCACCCTGAGCGATTCACGCAATAACACCCTGGCGGTCATGCAGATCGAGGATGTATTTCACTGGGACCCGTTACGAGAGTCAAGGCTGGTGCTCGGCACCACAGACCCTAAACACCCACTGATTTCAGAGATGGTTCGGTGGGGCAAAGTATACGTGACAGGTGAAATCAAGGTTCTCAATTTGCCTGTCTACCACGATTTTATTCGCCTGCGCCTGACTCCGGGTGAAGTCCGGTCCCGGTTGGAGGAAATGGGAAACAAAAATGTCGTCGCCTTTCAAACCCGTAATCCGATGCACCGGATACATGAAGAACTCACCAAACGCGCTGCAGATGAGTTTAACGGTAGCCTGCTGATTCACCCTGTTGTTGGGATGACAAAACCAGGGGACGTTGACCATTACACAAGAGTACGCACCTACCGGACACTGTATGAAAACTATTATGACAGGGATAAAACCCTGCTCAGTTTGCTGCCGTTAGCTATGCGCATGGCTGGGCCGCGGGAGGCGCTGTGGCATGCAATCATCCGCCGCAATTACGGCGCAACCCATTTTATAGTCGGAAGAGACCACGCCGGTCCTGGAAGCGACAGCCAGGGCAAGCCATTCTACGGCCCATATGAAGCCCAGGCAATGGTAACGCAGTACGCTGATGAAATCGGGGTTCAACCCGTAGAATTTAAGGAGCTTGTGTATCTTGCAGACGAGGAGCGCTACGAAGAAAATAACAAAATACCGGAAGGCGCTCGAGTTTTTTCGATATCCGGAACAAAAGTCAGAGAAGATTTCCTGGCAAAAGGAGAACTCCTCCCCGATTGGTATACCCGAATTGAAACCGCAAACATCCTTCAGGAGATGTATCCCCCCCGCAGCAAGCAGGGGTTCTGCATCTGGTTTACCGGTTTAAGTGGTTCGGGAAAATCCACGACTGCCGAAGTGCTGACCTCGCTGCTGCTCGAAAGCGGCCGACAGGTAACCCTGCTTGATGGCGATGTGGTTCGAACCCATCTCTCAAAGGGACTTGGTTTCTCCAGAGAAGACCGGGACACAAACATCCTGCGGATTGGTTTTGTCGCTGGAGAGATCGCCCGGCATGGCGGAACAGTGATATGCGCTGCGATCAGCCCTTACCGCGCCACCCGAAACGAAGCCCGTAAAATGGTGGGAGACGATCATTTTATTGAGGTCTATGTGAATACACCAATTGAGGTTTGTGAGGAACGCGATGTAAAAGGATTGTACGCTCGCGCTCGCCGCGGCCAGATAACAGGGTTTACCGGTGTTGATGATCCATATGAGGAACCAGTTGATCCGGAAATTCAAATTGAAACTGTAAAAATAGACCCACTTACTAATGCACACAAAATCATCGACTATCTCATGCAATGTGGGTTCATCACACCCGATGGCGATTCGCCCAATAACCAACAAACTAAAGAGATCGTTAACGAGGCAGAGCTGGCAAAAACCGAATAACAACCCTCAATATATAAATTATTGCGGGTAAATAGAACTTCATAGAAAAAAGCGGCTGAACTATGAACAGGATAATAAATAACCAGCACATTTTTAATAAATTCTCTTTATCTGGTTTGAGCGCGATTGTGACCGGCGGCGCCGGGTTGCTAGGAGCTGAATTTTGTCGAACCCTGGCTGAGGCCGGGGCTCAGGTAACCATTGCTGATTTAAATATCAGAGCTGCCCAGAACCTGGCTGATACTCTATCTGGAAAAGGTTTTCAGGTTATCCCTGTTCAAACTGATTCAACTAAACCGGAATCTGTCCGAGAGATTGTGTCCAGAACTGTGGATGCATTCGGAAGTGTAAACATTCTCGTAAACAGCGCTGCGATGGATCCGAAGTTTGACCCGCAGCATACCTCCATAAATAAAGAAAAGACGGCTGCAGAAAATATGACAGCCTCGTTTGAGGAATACCCGCTTGAATCCTGGCGAACAGCCATTGAAGTGAACCTGACGAGCGCATTTATCTGCTGCCAGGAAGTTGGAAAACGCATGTTAGCGCAGGGCGGCGGAGTTATAATAAATATCTCCTCAATATATGGAATCGCTGGGCCGGATCAGAGAATTTATAAAACCCCTGATTCCCCGCCTCAATACAAGCCAGCATATTATTCCGTTACTAAGGCTGGAATACTCGGGCTTACCCGCTATCTGGCCGCTTACTACGCAGGAAAAAACATCCGGGTGAATGCACTCTCTCCCGGTGGTGTATTCAACGATCATGAGGACAGTTTTGTCCATGCTTATTCCGCCAGGACAATTCTTGGACGGATGGCAGCCAGGGATGAGATGAACGGCGCCCTGCTGTTTCTGGCCTCGGATGCCTCAAAGTACATGACTGGAGCGAACCTTGTGGTGGACGGCGGATGGACAGCCTGGTGACTGAAGTCCTCACCATTATCCCTGCCCGGGGTGGATCAAAAAGCATCCCCCGTAAAAATATACGACTATTTGCCGGACATCCCCTGATCGCTTACAGCATCGCGGCAAGCCTTGCGGCAAAGACTGTTACCCGCACAATTGTATCAACAGATGATTCCGAAATTGCGAATCTATCACAACAGTATGGAGCCCAGGTACCATTTATCCGACCCGCTGAATTAGCCCGGGATGACACACCTGACCTCCCAGTATACACACACGCGCTGCAATGGCTGAAGGAGAATGAGAACTACCAGCCGGATATCTTTGTGCAGTTACGGCCTACCTCCCCTTTCCGGCGCGTCAGCCATATCGATGAGGCAGTTTACCGGTTAATTTCCCGGCCCGAAGCAGATTCAATCCGAACTGTTTGTATCCCTTTTCAGAATCCGTTCAAGATGTGGTACATAAAACCGGATGGATTCATGCAGCCGATAATGGAAACCGAGTATTCCGAACCCTACAACCTGCCCCGCCAGGCACTGCCTGATGTTTACTGGCAGACTGGATACGTCGATGCGGCATGGGCGAGAACAGTGACTATTAAAAATTCCATGACCGGTGACTGGATCATGCCCCTGATAATTAACCCAGATGAATGGATCGATATCGATTCTCCGGATGACTGGCAGCGCGCTGAGTGTTTAATCGAAAACGGAGACATCAAATTCGAAGACCTGGGATTCAGGATCAAATAATTAAATATTCCGTCTTTCTACCTATATACAAAATCGCTCAATAAGGAGAAATCCTATGTCCGAAATAAAAATCGGAAATCGTACCATCGGAGATGGACAGCCTTCATACATTATCGCCGAGATCGGGGTCAACCATAACGGGATCCTCGAGCTGGCGCTGCAATTAATAGACGTCGCAGTTGAAGCGGGTGCGGATTCGGTCAAATTTCAAAAACGTAACTTGAAAAAATTGTATGCCAAGAAGTACCTGGAGAACGTAAATGCAGGCGAAAAAACGCTGCGATATATCCTGCCAATTCTCCAGCAGGTTGAACTTCCCGAGGAGGCGTATGAAAAGATTGTCGAACACTGCCAGGCAAAAGGGATCACATTTTTATGCTCAGCTTTCGATCCGGACAGCGCAGATTTTCTGGACGATCTGGGTGTACCCGCATACAAAGTCGCCTCAGCCGATCTCACAAACCTCCCGCTGCTGGAATACCTTTTACAAAAAAATAAACCGCTCATCCTTTCAACAGGCATGTCCCGGATGGATGAGGTCCGCCACACCGTTGACTTTCTGAAAGAACGTGGGGCGGAATTCGCCCTGCTGCACTGCAACAGCACATATCCGGCAGCTTTTGAAGACATCAACCTGCGCTTCATGGAAAAACTGCGTGAGTTTGGAGTACCAGTTGGATATTCTGGTCACGAACGTGGCATCGCTGTTTCGACCGTCGCATCAGCTATGGGCGCAAGCATCATCGAAAGACATCTCACCATCGACAGAACGATGGACGGTCCTGACCATGCAGCCAGCCTGGAACCGCACGGATTCAAGAAAATGGTGCGCGATATCCGCCAGATTGAAATGGCACTTGGAACCGGTAAGGAGAAATTTTTCTCTCGCGGTGAGATATTAAACCGTGAGGTACTGGGAAAAAGTCTGGTTGCAGCCAGGCGAATTCAACCTGGAGAGACAATTTCAGCTGAAAAGATAACCGTAAAAGGACCAGCATTAGGAATAAGCCCCCAGAAGTACCCCGACTTAATTGGGCGCAAAGCGGAGCGGGTCATCGAGGAGGATGAACCCTTCCTCGACCGCGATCTGGGGATCTTTAATAAGTTTCGATATAGAAAAAGTCCTGCCGATGGATTTCGGTTTTACTGTCCGTTTCCTCGACTATGCCGGGATGCTCATATACCAGCCGCGCATGCTTGAATTTCATTTTACAGACCAGGACCTGGACGAAAAATACCCCGGCGATGATTTCAGCGACCGTTCTGAATCCCCGCTTATACTTGTAGTGCACGCCCCCGAATTCTGGGACCGCACCCTGGTTGACCTCTGTACAATCGATGAGAACCACCGACGCGGCTCAATTGAACTCATTCAAAAATCGATCAATCTGACAAGAGAGATTTCCCCATATTTTTCCGGTGTGCCCAAGGTAGTGGTACATCCGGGGGCAATGAGTCTGGATCATCCGATCACCAACCGGGAGGTGTTGTACGAAAACCTGCGCCGTTCCATAGATGAGCTCGATTTCGTGGGAGTCGAACTTCTCTTAGAAAACCTGCCTCCACATCCATGGTATTTCGGCGGCCAGTGGCTTACAAACGCTTTTATGGACGCCAACGAAATCCGCGATTTCATCCAGCCTTTAGGATTGAATATTTGTTACGACACTTCACACCATAAGCTGTACTGCAACTGGGCAAAAGTAGATTTTTACGACCAGCTTCAAGTTTTAATGCCGTACATTCGCCACCTGCACCTCTCTGATGGTGCCGGATTGGACGGTGAAGGGCTGCAAATTGGCGAGGGAACCATCGATTGGGTCAGGTTTTTTAAAACCCTGGGAGAATATCACGGGACGATGATTCCCGAAATCTGGCGGGGTCATCAGCGTAGTGGGGAAGGATTCCTGATCGCCATACAGCGCCTCTCAGAGGCGTACTTTGAAGCGAATTTTGAAACCGCACCAATAAGAGCATGAAGCAAAATTTCCGATCCAGACTGGATGGATGGTTTAACCGCCGTCGAATATCCTGGCTGGCCCGGCAGGTGAAAACCCACGAATACGGGAACCCGGAGCAGAAACCTGTCTTTTTTTTCAATGTCTCCTCACGTATCCACAATTTGAGCCAGAATTCAGCCTTTTCGCTATTGACAGGCTGGGGGTTGAGGCTGGCCGGGATCCCGGTTGTGAATCTGGTATGTTCTTCCGGAATGAGCCACTGCGTGCTGGGAGTTAACCGGGATGATTATTCAAGTCCTCCACCATGTGAATCATGCATCTCCCAATCAAATAGACTTTTTACCGAATCGCAGGTCGAATGGTTCAACTACAAACAAGATGAAAATCTTTCTTCTATATTAAACAAATTTTCACTGGAGGAATTATTCGGATTTCATACCAAATTCGATATGCCTCACAATAAAACAGAACAGGCTATTGAAATCCCTCTGGGACCTCTGGTAGCTGCCTCCGTTCGCTGGACCCTCCGCCAGCACAACCTGCCGGACAATGATGATACCCGTTATCTGGTTCGATCTTTTATGCTCTCAGCATACAGCATCGCCAGGTCTTTTGCCAAACTGATAGAAAAGCACCAGCCTGGCGCGGTCATTATCTTCAACGGAATAATGTACCCTGAAGCAACCGCAAGGTGGGTCGCCCAACAATACAACCTTCCGGCAATTACCCATGAAGTTGGGTTTCGTTCACTCTCCGCTTTTTTTACCACAGGTGAAGCGACTGCATATCCAATAAATATACCTGACGATTTTGAATTATCGGCTGAACAGAACCGGAAACTGGACGACTATCTACATAATCGCATAAAAGGCGAATTCACCATGGCAGGTATCCGTTTCTGGCCTGAAATGCGGAGTTTAGACAGGGAAACCAAAGAGATAATCCAACAGTTTAAACAAATAGTGCCGGTATTTACTAATGTGGTTTACGATACCAGTCAGGTCCATGCAAACCGGATATTCCCCCATATGTTCGCCTGGCTGGATAGCATCATCGAAATAATAAAAGCTCATCCAGAAACCCTGTTTTTTATTCGCGCCCACCCCGACGAAATGCGCCCTGGAACCGCAAAACTGAGCCGCGAAAGCGTGCGGGAATGGGTTTTACGGAATGAAGCAGATAAATTAAGCAATGTGATCTTCATTGATCCTATTGAATATATCAGCTCGTATGAACTGATCAAGCTGGCAAAATTTGTGCTTGTTTATAATTCTTCAATCGGGATGGAAGCCACCCTGATGGGAAAACCCGTTCTCTGCGGCGGATGGGCTCGCTATACTCAATATCCGACAGTGTTCCTTCCTAACTCACCAGAAGAATTCAAGTCGACTGCTGATAGATTCCTGGAGGATGGCGAGATCCACATCCCCCCAGAATTCCTTGAGAACGCACGCCGTTTCCTGTATTACCAGCTGTACCGGACTTCGCTGCCTTTCAATCACTACATTCAGCCAAGCCAGCGTATGGGTTTTGTACATCTGAAACCTTTTAAAATAAATGAACTTTCAGTAGAAAGATCTGAAACCATAAAAATCCTGGTGGATGGAATAAGTGCCCAGATGTCCAACAGGAGCGCGGGAATTAAAACCTTTATACTGCCCGAGCATGGTTGAAGAATCGCGGCTAACTAAGTTGTCATTGACGAATTGCAGGCGATCCCCATATTCAGAATAACCAAGAAATTGAACGAAGCTTAACCAGGACAAAATCGAGATTTTATCAGTTGAACTGCTAGACCAGCAGCGCGATCTTGTAATCCAGCTGAAAGAGTTAGCCGGTTCTCTTAAACTTGAATTTGGCTGGCATTACCTGCTCGATATCACCTGGATCATCACGCAACTGGGAAAAGCTTCCGGAAACCGGGTCATTGACGCGGGATCTGGCATTGGCATAATGCAGTGGTATTTAGCAGGTCAGGGCGCAGAAGTGATCAGCATCGACCGGATAAACCGGGCTGACCTGCCAATTCGTTTCAGGTCGAAGTACTTAATTGAAGGTCTGCGTCCGGAGGATTTAAACCCTCCCATTTCTACGCTGAATCCTTCCAGACTTGCCTTATCATCGGAAGGAAAGCTTTCCCATCTGCCTGTGAAAATCGCCAGGTTTGGCAAGAGATTGATAGAATTTACCGTATATTACTCCCGTTTCCTGAGCGAGAAAAAGAACGGGGAAATCCCAAGAGGCAAAGTAATTATTTACAACCAGGACCTAGCGAACCTGGTTGATATCGAATCCGACTCAATGGACGCAGTTGTCGCTGTTTCCGCCCTGGAACACAATTCCCTCGATAATCTGGAAGCAGTCCTTGCAGAAATTATGCGCGTTCTCAAACCTGGAGCGCCTCTGATCGCGACTCTAGTAACCGCAGGAAATGAGGACCGGTGGCATGAGCCATCCAGGGGTTGGTGTCTGTCTGAGGAGAATTCTCAAGCGCATCTTTCAGATATCCGGTGATACCAGCAGCAATTATTCGCGCTATGATAAGTTGTTTTCCAAGCTTGTGGATTGCGCCGAGTTAAGAGATAACCTGGCAGGTTTTTATTTCAAATCTGGCGAAAACGGGATGCCCTGGGGAGAATGGTCGCCGCAGTACCAGCCGGTGGGCGTTTGTAAAGTCAAAAAGACATGATTCGAATGATTATTAAGAATATACCCTTCCAACTGCAAGGAGAAAAATCATAATATGGAGTCCGAACAATCAAATGTCAATGAACAGGTGAAGGCGCTGCTGGCAGAAGCGCTGCAGGTCGAGCCAGAACTTGTAACTCCTGACTTAACATTTGGAGATATCCCGCAGTGGGATTCGATGGGTCATATGGAAGTGATGATGCGGCTGGAGGAATACTTCGGGGTGGAAATAAATCCGGACACCATTGCATCCTTAATCAGCTTGCCCCTCATTTGCGAATATATAAACAACATGGACGGGTAGACCTATGTCCTGACCCGGAGAAAATGAACCAATGAAAACTTTAAAGATTGAACCAGAAGTATCCATCCCGGAATACCTAACAGGTGAGATTCAGTCCAAGCTGGCATATGTGGACGAATCCATTGTGAGTGCGAAAGTTCACCCAAACAGGATCGAACTACTCGTAAACACACCATCCTCAGCGGGAGAGCAGGGGATATCCCAAGATAAAGAAAAGGAGATCAATAGAAAGGTACAACGGGTAATAACTTCGATGGCAAAAGGTTCCATAAGACCAAAAATCCAGGTGCTTGAAGATCACATGGATAGAGCGGTAAACTATGATCTTGATCCTAACATCGAACTGATCAGGCTTGGAGAGCTCAGCCAGGAAGGAAACGGGTTTTACACTATCGGACCACTGCTTTCGGGATTAATCGAGTTCTTTGAAAAACAATTTCTGAATTTGGCGGATTCCTTCCAAGCAAAACCTTACCGCTTTCCAACTCTGATATCAGCGGAAATGCTGGACCGGGTGGGATATTTCAGCGCATTTCCGCATTCTTTATCGTTTGTCACACACCTTCGGGAAGACCTGGATGTCATTGACGACTTCGCCCAGAGCACAAAATTCGTCTCGGGCGGCTTGAATACCTCCGGTGAATCCTTCACCAGGATCCAAACTCTGCTTTCCCCGGCAGTCTGCTACCACCTTTACTTCTCACTGGCTGATAGACAACTGTCCGGTGGCCATCTGGCAGCCACAGGTGTCGGCAACTGCTTTCGCTATGAAGCAATCAACATGTCTTCCCTGGAACGATTGTGGAATTTTACAATGCGCGAAATTATTTTTGTGGGTTCGAAGGATTATGTGTTGGAGAATCGCGAGGCTGGCCGGAAAAGAATGCAGGAGTTTTTTGAAACAATCGATTTTGTCTACCGGGTTGAAAGCGCCAATGATCCTTTTTTCATCGGAGAATTCCGAAAACAGGCAGCCTTTCAAAGCGCTTTCCAGCTTAAGTATGAAATCCGGGCTTTTTTACCGTTTAAAAATGACACCCTGGCGGTTGGATCTTACAATTACCACCAGGATTTCTTCGGCCGGAATCTTAATATCACACTTGAAGACAGCTCACCCGCCCACACCAGTTGTGTCGCTTTCGGACTTGAGCGTATCGCATACGCCTTTTTAGCGCAATACGGGCTGAATCCTAAGGATTGGCCTGAGCCGGTTCAGGAATCTTATCCCATGAATGAAATCACCCGCGATGATGTTCTTTACAGGGTCGTAACCGAAAATGATTACCCGATCATCAGGGAGATGTACGCGAAGTTAAACACTTACTTTTACGATCTGGGTTACCTGCTGCCCCAGCCTGAAAACGTGGAGCAGGTCTGGTTTGAATCATACCAGCGCACGCTTGGACGGTTCAGCAATGTATTCATCGCTGAAATCAATGGTGAAGTAGTCGGTTTTATGCTGTGCCGGATAAAGCGGGTGCCCCAATACATGGGCGGCGTACTGGTTGGAGAACTGAGCGATATGTGGATCTCTTCGAAAGCCCGCCGCCTTGGTATTGGCGATAAATTATCACGATTATCCATCGAATGGCTGCGAAAACAGGGCACCCATTCCATTGAAATCCAGGTTCTTCGCGACAACGAAGCAAGCTGGAAGTTATACGAACGGATGGGATTTCAGCTTGAGTTCAGGGCTGGGCGGTTGCTCTGGGAAAATTATACAGACCCAGAAAATGAAATGAAAAATGCTTGATGTAACAGAAAACCTTGTCCAGGATTCACTGGAGTCCATCGGAATAACTGGTGGGGATGGGCTGCTTGTCCATTCAGCGGTTCAATTTCTGGGGAAACCGGAAGGAGGGGTAGGCGTATACCTGGACGGGATCCAGGCTGTGATTGGACCGGGCGGCACTGTAGTGGTGCCCACTTTCAATTTTGATTTCCCGATTAATCGAGAATTTGATCCGGGCGAGACCCCATCAAAAGGTATGGGTTCGTTTTCGGAATATATCCGAAAACTTCCAGGGTCGAAACGCAGCCTGCATCCGATGCAATCAGTCGCATGTTACGGATATTATGCTGAAGATCTTGCAAGCAGGGATACCGCCTCCGCATTTGATCCCGGGTCAGTTTACGACCGTATGTTAGAACTGGATTTCAAACTGCTCCTGCTAGGGGCGGATGTACAGTCGGTTTCCATTCTGCATTACAGCGAGCAGCGCGCCAGGGTTCCATACCGGTACTGGAAAGAATTTACAGGACAGGTCCTGACTCCCCAGGGTTGGGAGATAAGAACACACCTCATGTTTGTACGCAATCTGGACATCGACCCCAAAATTTCACTTAAACCAGTGCAGGAGAATTTAATCAGACAGGGATTGTGGCAATCAATCCAACTGAATTACGGTCATCTAGCCTCTTGCCGGCTGAGAGATTTCGTCTCAGTCGTGGATAACTTCCTGACGAGAGATCCCTGGTCACTGGTGACAAACAGACCCGAAAATATTTCATAATCTAATTCCCGATCCCTGTTGAGACCATAATATGACAACCATGCTGGAACTCATCCATGAACTCTGGTATCTGAAAAGGGATATCATCTCGGATGATTTCGATAAAGCTTTATACCGGCTGGCAGAAGAGTTTGAGCACACAGGCGCTCAAATGAAAATCCATTCCTATCAAAGCGGAGAAACCTGCTGGACATGGAAGGTACCGGAAAAATGGACCTGCCATGAAGCTTATCTGGAGACGCTGGATGGAAAAAGGCTGCTGGATTATTCCGACCACCCTCTTCAAGTTGTCTCTAATTCGCTCCCTTTCGAAGGTACTGTCAGCCGCCAGGAACTGTTTGAACATTTTCACGTCCACTCCAGGCTACCAGACGCAATTCCATTTGTGTTCAAATATTATGAGCGAGATTGGGGTTTGTGCGGATCAAAAAACTTCCGTGACAGTCTCTCTGACGAAAAATACAATGTCGTAATCCGGACTGAATTTGAACCCGGCGAAATGAAAGTCGGGGAAATCTTCATTCCCGGGAAGCATCCAGGCACTTTTGTCATCGAAGCCCATCTTTGCCATCCTGCGCAGGTAAATGATGACCTGACCGGGGTAGTCGTCGCGATCGAAACCGCCAAGCGCCTGCTGGAGATTCCAGATACTAACTATACTTACCGGATTATTATCGTCCCAGAAACGATCGGAACGATCGCATATCTGAGTCACAATGAAGACCTGATACCGGATATGGATGGTGGCCTGTTCCTCGAAATGCTTGGCAACGATTCGCCGCATGCGCTGCAAGGATCGTTTTTACCTAATTCGCAATCTGACCGCTGTATGGTTTCCGCATTGCGCGAACTGGATAAAAACAGTTACTGCGCCCCTTACCGCACGGTAATCAATAATGACGAGCGGCAGTTTAATGCGCCTGGCGTCCGGGTGCCAATGCTCTCCCTCTCCCGGGTTGAACCGCCTGGCTCAGAGACCCGGCCATACCGGGAATACCACTCCAGCCTTGACAACCCGACAATTATCTCCAGCGACCGGCTAGAGGATTCAGCCAGAGTGGTTCTCGGGCTATTAAAAGCCTGGGAGCGCAACCAGTATGTCGTGAACCGGTTCAAAGGAGAGATTTTCTGTTCGGGATACGGAATCTGGATCGATTACAAACAAAATCCCCAGGGACACCAGCGCCTGTTTGAAATCATGGAACGCTGTGATGGAGAACGGACAATTGCGGACATCGCCTGCGAGCTCGAGATCTCATTTCAATCGGTTGAAGAGGTCATTGAACTGTTTTTTGCGAACGACCTTGTGGAATTCAGCCCGCTCCCTCAGAAAACTTATCCAAGGTGAGCAGGAAAAATAGTTTCAAACACCGCCTGAAGAATATCCGCTGGAGGTTCCGCCGGGGGAAAGCTGCCCTGCGGTGGGGTTCCGAAAGTCTGGCTAATTCGCCTGCGATCCTGGGCAACGCTATGCCAAAATCCGGCTCGCATCTGATAATCCAGGTTCTCCAGGGACTCCCAAAAATCGGACCGGCGGTAAACCCAGGATTCCCTCCGCTTAACCGCTCTGAAGACAATCAAAAGCTTTCAGATGAAAAAACGCTTGCTAATGTCACCCGGATGAAACCGGGAGATATCGCATATGGGTACATCCAAGCCAGGGAGCCGTATATCTCAACACTCACCAGGAGGGGTAGAGCAACCATATTTGTATTCCGTGATCCACGCGATGTGATCGTATCCCATGTATTTTATGCATCCGAAATCCACCAGGGACACGGGATGCATAAGTATTACACCTCCAACCTGGACTCCCTGGAAGAGCGTATCAATGCCGCCATCCTCGGGGTAACGGAACCCGGATACGAACTCGCTCCAATCAGAACAAAGTTTGAAAAATACATAAACTGGTTGGATATACCGGATGTCTTGAGCATTCGATTTGAAGATTTAATACTTGACAGGCAGAATACGCTCAAAAATATCCTAGGTTATCTGGTCGAACGCGGTTTTTCCATGACCGGAACTGCTGACCGGGCGATCCAGGTGCTCCAGAATTCAATCCAGCCCAAACGGTCGGGGACATTCCGAAAAGGGAAACCAGGCGATTGGGCTGAATATTTCAGCGAAAACAACATTCAAACCTTCAAGGATGCCACCGGCGATCTTCTATACAGATTGGGATACGAACAGGACCAGAACTGGTAAACCCAATTGAATATTTCCGGCCGGATAAAACCCGAACAAGTATCACAAAATTGGCAGAAGATTTCAAACTGAACTTGAAATTATTCCGGCGTTCTCTACGCCGGTTCAATCAATCCCTGAAATATGGATCTGAAGCGCTCAACCATGCTCCAATTCTGTTCGCCAATTCTTTTCCAAAAAGCGGAACCCATCTGCTCATCCAGATTCTGTCAGGTTTCAGCGACATAGGACCCGCGGTAAACAGCGGCTTGCCCCCCATTGTCACATTCGAAGGGACGACCGGGCGCAGGCGCAGCACCCCCAGCATCCTGATCGACCTCAATTCGCTGAAACCAGCAGATATCGCCTACGGTCATTTGCATGCAGAACCTGAGATAGTAAAACGGCTCTCTTCCACCCCCTTCGCAGCGCTTAACATCATACGAGATCCTAGAGATGTGGTAGTTTCCCATGTCCATTATATAACTGAGTTTGCTCCCGACCATATCCACCATAAAATCTTTATGGAAGGGTTGTCAAACTTTGATGAACGCTTAAAGTACAGCATTACCGGGTTTGATGGAGTTGGTCCGGGGAAAAAACAGGATCAAACAGACTTCTCAAAACTACCCGATATCCGCTCGCGCCTGACCCCATTTCTGGGCTGGCTGGATAGTGAGGGTGTTTTTAATACCCGCTTTGAAACGCTGGTAACGGAGGCGGATAAAACCATTCGACAGATGCTGGAATTTGCCTGGGAACGCGGATTTAAATTCAACATACCCCTGGATGAGGCGGTCCAATCACTGAAGGATAAAATCAACCCCGGAAAATCTCCGACTTTTCGAAGCGGTAAAATCGGCGGTTGGAAAAAGACGTTCAATGAAGAAAACAAATCTATCTTCAAAGATTTAGCCGGCGACCTGTTAATCCAGCTCGGCTATGAGAAGGACTTAAACTGGTAAATAAAACCGGAAGCGACCCGGCCTGGAAATATGGCTGAAATAGTTGCGCTCGTCCCCATGCGGCATCATTCCCAGCGCGTAGAGGGGAAAAACTTCCGTAACCTGGCGGGCGTACCGCTCTTTTACTATATCATTCAGACGCTCCAGGAGTGCTCCGAAATAGCTCGAATTGTGGTGGACACCGACAGTGAACCGGTGATGGACGGATTAAAAAAGGATTTTCCCCTGGTGACGATACTGGAAAGACCGGAGTATTTACGGGCGGATGAGATGTCAATGAATGAGGTCCTGCTATACGATACATCCCAGGTGGAAGCTGATTTCTATATCCAGACCCACAGCACAAACCCGCTACTTAAGAAAGAGACAATATCAAAAGCAATCAGTACATTTCTGTTAAATTTCCCGGAATATGATTCCCTTTTCTCAGTCACCAGGATTCAGACCCGACTCTGGGATGAATCGGGAAAAGCCATAAACCACAACCCTGCGGTTCTGCTCCAGACACAGGATTTACCCCCCGTATTTGAAGAGAACTCGTGCCTGTATATTTTTAACCGGAACACTTTGCTGACAAACCACAACCGCCTTGGCGACAGACCGATGCTGTTTGAGATCGCTGCTTCCGAAGCCTGGGACATTGATGAAATTCTTGATTTTGAGATTGTTGAATTCCTCATAAATAAGGAGAAACCGGGATAATGCCAACCGTTCTTGTTTCCGCACCATACATGATTCCATTCATGAACCGATTCAAACCCGTTCTGGAAGAACATGGGCTTGAAGTTATTATTGCTGATGTGGTTGAAAGGCTGGATGAGCAGGAAATCCTGAAATACGCGGGTCAATTTGAAGGTTCTTTATGCGGGGATGACCAGTATTCCGCCAGGGCGCTCGAAGCCTGTTCGCCAAGATTAAAGGTGCTCTCGAAGTGGGGTACCGGGATTGATTCTTTTGATCAGGAGGCGGCCGCAAAATATGGCGTTCAGATATTCCGGACGCCAAATGCCTTCACACTTCCAGTCGCAGACACTGTCATCGCTTACATGCTATCTTTTGCCCGCCAAATTCCCTGGATGGACCGGGCGATAAAGAACTTGGAGTGGGAAAAATTTCCCAGCCGTTCTCTCAGCGAGTGTACCCTTGGCATTATCGGGGCAGGTAATATCGGCAGGGCTGTAATCCGAAGGGCGCGCGCTTTTGGAATGGAAATTCTGGCTAACGATATCATCGAAATTGCCCCCGATTTTATCCTTGAATACGGGGTAGAAATGACAGGACTGGAAGAACTGCTGGCGCGTTCTGATTTTGTGAGCATCAACTGTGATCTCAATCCAACCAGTTACCGTTTAATCAATGAGCAGACTCTCTCGCAGATGAGACCAAATGCGGTGATTATTAATACCGCCCGCGGTAAGATAGTGGATGAAACCGCTCTGATCAACGCGCTTCAGAGCGGGAGTATCGCCGGAGCAGCTCTGGATGTATTTGAGGTGGAGCCTCTGCCAGCTGACAGTCCTCTGCTTGAAATGGACAACGTCCTCCTGGCGCCTCATAACGCAAATTCCAGCCCCAGCGCGTGGGAGCGGGTCCACTGGTACACAATCCAGAACCTGCTCGAAGGGTTGAATATCCCCCATTCAATTTAATCATCCTTCATAAAGTATGTAAACAATCGGAAAATGACCCCGGTCAAAACAAATTTTTTTAACCAATCCATTAAATTGACTGGAAAAATTCAAGAACTTATTTAAACAAGAGGAAAAAACATGAATCTAACAGACCCAACTCGAACCGTCTTGATTACCGGCGCTGCCGGCGGCATTGGTAGAGCAAGCGTCCAAACTTTCTCCGGGAAAGGTTGGCAGGTTATAGGAGTGGATAGATCGCCGTACGGGGAGGGATTCCCATCAGATGGGCTGTTCATCCAATCAGATATTTCGGTTGGGGAGAATATGGAATTAATTTTCAACCAGGCTATGGCTTATACCGGTGAACTATCTGCGCTGGTAAATAACGCCGCCATCCAGGTCGCAAAACCGCTCCTGGAGACTTCCGTTGATGAATGGGACGCGGTGATGGCTTCAAATCTAAGATCGGTATTTCTGGGAACAAAACTTGCCCACCCATTTCTGAAAGCGTCTGGCGCTGGTGCGATCGTAAATGTCTCCTCTGTGCATGCGGTCGCCACTTCTGCGGATATCTCGGCATATGCCGCCAGCAAGGGCGGAATGCTCGCTTTCACGCGGGCAATCGCGATCGAGTTTGCCCCGGATAACATCCGGGTCAATGCAATACTGCCTGGGGCAGTCGACACCCCCATGCTGAGGGCCGGCCTGAGCAGAGGGCATGTTACCGGAAGCGATATCACCCAGCGGTTGGATAACCTGGCGCGCAAAACCGTCAGCGGAAAAATTGGAAAACCCGAAGAGATCGCCCAGGCGATATATTTCCTGGCTGACAGTGAACAATCTTCTTTCATGACCGGGCAGGCTTTAATTGTCGATGGCGGCGCCACTGCCCGTCTCAGCACTGAATAATCTTTTCGCAAATCAACCCGGCATCTTGCACAAGTGTATGAAGAAAACTCTTAAAAAAATCACCCCTGATCCAGTTTGGAGAACATGTAGCAGTTTCTGGTATGGTCTCAATCGCCTCTTCCAGTGGCCTTCAGCCAGGCTCCATCCAATAAGACGTGCGAGTATTAAACAACTGGCTTCTTATAAAAACATCCATAAAGACAAGCGCTGTTTCATAATCGGCAACGGGCCGAGCTTAAAGAACACCGATTTAACAAAACTGGTCGATGAATATACATTTGGGATGAACCGGATTTACCTGCTGTTCCCCGAGCTGGGCTTCCCGACTACCTACTATCTGTCAGTAAATAGTTTGGTGATTGAACAATGCGCAGAGGATATCGTCAATCTGCCTGTCCCAAGGTTTCTGTCCTGGCGTTCGCATAAGTACATCCGCAAACCGGATGGGATCGCATTTCTGCACACAACCTATAGCGGCCCTAAATTCACCCGGGACGCCCGCAGGCGGTTATGGGAAGGTGCGACTGTAACTTTTGTGGCGCTCCAGCTTGCATACTACATGGGTTTCAAAAAAGTCATCCTGATTGGTGTGGATCACAGTTTTAACACAAAAGGGACACCGAACAAGACTATCATGTCTACCGGAGATGACCGCGACCATTTTGATCCCCGCTATTTCGGTAAAGGTTTCCGCTGGCAGCTTCCAGATCTCGAGACATCTGAAAAAGGCTACCAGATGGCGCGGGAGGCTTTTGAAGCGGACGGTCGCCAGGTACTTGATGCAACGGTTGGAGGAAAATTAACTGTGTTTCCGAAAGTTGCCTATGAGACCCTGTTCTGACAGCCGGGTTGCCGTATTAATCGCTCGATTTAACGGATATCAGACAATAGATGGCTAATCAATCTCTCCAATCCCCTTCTCAAAACAAGAACAGTGACCGGCTCTGGTTGTACCTGGGATTAGCCCTTTTATTTATATTCGGATTGGGCCTGGGGGTACGTATGTTTGACCTGACCGACCAGCCAATCGATTTTCACCCCACCCGCCAGTTACGGGGCGCGATCATCGCGAGGGGTATTTTCTATAATTTGTCGCCAGATACTGACCCGGAAATTAAAGCCCAGGCAGCCTTATTCGAGGAATCCACTGGAAAGTATGAGCCGCCAATTCTGGAAGGGCTGGTCGCGCTGGCATACCTACTGATAGGGCAGGAGCAGTTGTGGATTTCACGCATATTTACATCTCTGTTTTGGCTGCTGGGCGGCTGCGTTCTATTTTTCTTAAGTCTGAGAATGAGCCGTCAATCACTGCTAATCCAGGAACTATCTGCTTCTGATTTTGTGGTGTACGGGAGTGCGCTTACGGTCGCTGCGTATTACCTGCTTTTGCCATTCGGCGTCCAGGCAAGCCGCTCTTTCCAACCTGACCCGGGTATGGTCATGTGGATTATATTCACGATCTTCAGCCTATACCGGTGGGGTGAAAAACCAGCCTGGAAATGGGTGGTCATGGCCGGCTTATTCGGGGGTCTCGCGATAATGACCAAAGCCGTCGCTGCATTCATCATTGCAGGAGCAGCCATTGCGGTAGTGATTCATACATGCGGTCTAAAAAAAGCCTTTCTCCAAATTCAGGTATGGTGCATGGCTTTGCTGATGCTCCTGCCTACGTTTGTTTTTTATTCAAGTAGAAGCGGGAGAGCTGCGGAGTTTTTTATGAGTTGGACGGTTTCGCTTTCGCACCTGCTGCTGGAGCCCTCATTTTATGTACGCTGGTTGAGCCTGGCCGGGGATTTGATGGGTCTGGCAGTATTACTGCTGGCGTTGCTGGGTGTTGGAATATCCGCAGGCCGCAACCGGGCTTTGTTGCTGGGCCTGTGGGTCGGCTATTTTATATACGGGCTGTTTTATCCCTACCAGATGTACACCCACAATTATTACCACCTGCAGCTTATCCCGATCATCGCACTTTCGCTGCTGCCGGTTTGCGAAGTTATCCTGGGTAAAATTCAGAACCAAAGAGCCTTATGGAAGGCGGTTACCATCGCTGGGACGATCGCGATTCTATTGTTTTTAAGCTGGGAATCGATCTTACCCCAATACGCTGAAGACTACCGCGACGAACCGCTCTTATGGCAGGAAATTGCGTCGCAACTCCCTCCGGATGGGAAAATAATCGCCCTTACCCAGGATTATGGTTACCGCTTGATGTATTACGGCTGGCGGAAGGTATCGCTCTGGCCAAACCGGGGCGAAGTGAAACTGATGGAACTGCGCGGGAATGAAAAAGATTTCGAAGAGTTCTTCGCTAAAAAAACTGATGGGATAAGCTATTTCCTGGTGACCTCATTTAACCAGTTCAGAGACCAGCCAATCCTGGAAGAATACCTGAACCAGCATTTCCCGGTGCTGGCGGAAAGCAGCGGTTATCTGATTTACAAATTAAGTGAAAAACCCCAGTGATGGGAGATTAATATTTTTTCCAGTATAAAAGTGCCCTCAAATCCACTGGTTTCCATCATCACCCCTTCTTACAACCAGGCGCCATATCTTGAAAAGACCATCCGGTCGGTTCTTGGGCAGAATTATCAGCCCCTTGAATACATTATTGTTGACGGCGCCTCAACCGATGGAAGCCTGGAGATCATAAAGCGATACTCTGAAGAAATCTCCTGGTGGATTTCAGAACCAGACAGCGGGCAGGCAGATGCAATCAATAAGGGTTTCTCAAGAGCAAAGGGGGAAATTATTGGCTGGTTAAATTCGGATGACATCTACCTGCCTGGAGCACTTCAACAGGCTGTTGATATCCTGACGAGCCAGCCTGAGCTCGGGCTGGTTTACAGCGACGCAATCACTATCGACGCGAGTGGTTCTCCGCTCAATTTTCTGGAATTTGGCGACTGGCGGCTGCTCGACCTGATCAGTTTCAGGATTGTCTGCCAGCCGGCGGTTTTTTTCCGCAGAGAAGCCCTTGAAAAAGCGGGCTCGCTCAATCTGAATTATCATTACCTTTTAGACCACCACCTGTGGGTAAGGATAGCCCGAGGAGCGCCAATCCAGCATGCCAGCCCGGATTATAAATTGGCTTCCGCCAGAAACGGAAATCGATTTAACGGCCTCTGGGCGGCTGCCCGCCACCACCCCGAAGCGAAGAATGTCGCCCATCCGGCAGCCTTCAGCAGAGAAATTTTAAAATTGCTGGACTGGATGGAGAGACAACCCGATCTGTCTGAAATGATTAAAGGCAGCCCCAGGAAAGTGTACGGGGGCGCCTACCGCCTGCACGCCCGCTACCTTCTGGATGGCGGTCAGCCGCAAGAAGCGTTGAATTCTTACTGGAGGGCTTTCCGTTACGACCCGGGATATACCCTCAAACACCTCAACCGGATTCTATATTCCATGACGGCCGTACTTTTCGGAGATAATTCCGCCGAGAAGTTGAAGAAATTCAAGGGCGGAGAGTAAAACTCTTGATCCCGGTTTCCTAAAAATAGCTGACTGGCCCTGATATAAATACTGCCCAATGAAAACAAGCCGGCAACCCGTTAGATCAAAACAGCCCATCCTGGTAACAGGCGCCCACCGTTCCGGGACGACCTGGGTTGGGAAAATGCTGTGCGCTGGCGCTGAAGCGGGCTATATAAGCGAACCATTAAATGTGCACCACAGACCGGGAGTCATGAGGGTTCCAGTGCAGCACTGGTATACATATATTTGTGATGAAAACCAGGCTGATTATCTGCCTGCGCTCCAGGAAACGATCCGCTTCCAATACCACACCAGGGAGGAAATACAATCTCTGCGGAGTTTCAAGGACTTCGGCCGCTTCACGCGTGACTGGAATTTATTTAATCAAGCACGCAGGCGGGATCTGCGCCCCTTGATCAAAGACCCGTTCGCGGTATTTTCCGCTCCCTGGTTTCATAAAACCCTCAACTGCCAGGTATTGCTGGTCGTGCGGCATCCCGCCCCGTTTGCCAGCAGCCTCAAGCGCCTGGGGTGGTCGTTTGATTTTAACCATTTGCTCGCCCAACCGCTTCTGCTGCGGGATAGGCTGGGAAATTACAAGAATGAACTTGAAAAAGTTACAGACCAGGTGGTTGATATTATCGACCAGGCCTGCCTGCTGTGGCGGATAATCTATTCGAATGTAATTGAATACCTCTCGCAATACCCTCAAATTAAGGTCGTCCGGCACGAAGATCTATCCAAAAACCCGCTGGAGAATTTTCAAGGACTTTATGAAGATCTGGGGTTAACATTTAACCCACAGGCTGAAGCAAAAATAATCGAAAGCACAAGATCCCCCAATCCCAAATTTGAATGGCGCAATTCCCCTCACAACATAAAAATAAACAGCCTGGAAAACCTGGATGCCTGGAAGCAATACCTTACACCAGATGAGGCCTCCCGGATTGAGGCCCAGACTTCAGAAATTTCCGCCGCGTTTTATCCTGAATGGGTTGAAGGCTAACCATGATTACCGCTACCCTGGTTTCGATTGTAACTCCCTCTTTCAACCAGGCCCAATTCCTGGAAGAAACAATCTGTTCTGTCCTGGACCAGGATTACCCGAATATTGAATACATTATTGTGGACGGCGGATCCACTGACGGGAGCCTGGACATCATAGAGAACTACCGGGCAAATCTGGCGTGGTGGATCTCTGAGCCTGATCAGGGACAGACGGATGCAATTAACAAGGGTTTTGAGCGCGCGAACGGCGAAGTTCTTGCATGGATAAATTCAGATGACACCTATTTGCCCAATGCCGTTTCAGAGGCTGTCGAATTTTTTCAAACCCACCCGGAAACCGGGCTGGTGTATGGAAACGCAAACCTGATCGATGAGCAAGGTAAGCTTCTGGGCAGGTTTCCAGCCCGCCAGACCGATTACCGCCGGTTGAGGCGCGGCTATGTCCACATCCCCCAGCAGGCGGCTTTCTTCAGCGCTAAGATATGGAAAGATGTCGGTCCGCTTGACCCTTCCTTTTATTTTGCCATGGATTACGACCTGTGGGTCCGGATCGCCCGAGTGTCCCCGATTAGTCACATCGAGAGCACCTGGGCGAACTTCAGGATTCACAGCCAGGGAAAAACCGCCCTGGAAGACGAACGCTGCTGGCCCGAGATGATCCGGGTTCACAGACGGGATGGAGGCGGGTGGCTTTCCTGGCTGGTGTTCAAAGCCAAACTGCGCCCGATTATATACAGCTGGATGCCCCAGAAGATGCGCATCTGGATCCGGCAGAGAAATGTTTAGGAATTAATCCAATGCAAAACACAGGTATCCCTCCTGTCTATGATTCTTCAAAACAGGTATCTCCAGCTCTGGACGAGCTTAGAGAGATATTGAAATACCGCAATCTGGTGATCCAGATGGTGCGCCGGGATATTGTCACCCGTTATAAGCGCTCATTCCTTGGAATCGCCTGGACGATGCTAAACCCGCTCGGCACTTCCATCATCCTTGTGCTGGTGTTTTCCAATGTTTTTGGAGTAACCACCCCCGGATATCCTATCTACATTCTAAGCGGTTTTATCGCCTGGAATTTCTTCTCACAAACAACTAACGCCTCCATGGTAAACCTCATCTGGGGAGGCGACCTGTTGAGGCGCATATATATCCCCAGGACCATATTCGCGGTTTCATCGGTTGGGACCGGTCTGGTCAACCTGGCGCTTGCCCTGATCCCTCTGCTGGGGATTGTGATTGTGTCCAGAATTCCAATTACTCCAGCTCTATTATTTCTGCCGGTGCCGATAATCTGCCTGGCGCTTTTCTCCCTGGGTGTTGGCCTGTTCTTATCCAGCCTGGCGATCTACTTCTCGGATGTCGCCGAGATGTACCAGATAGTTCTCATGGCATGGTTCTACATGAGCCCGATCATTTATACCGATGAACTGCTCCCAGAAGAGCTATTAAATCTTATAAAAATAATCAACCCCATGTACCACCTGATCAACCTCTTCCGGACGCCCATACTGCTTGGGCAGATCCCCGAATTTTCGGAGATTCTAATCTCCGGTGGCTGGGCGTCAGTTTCTATCCTTATCGGCTGGGTTGTTTTCACCAGGAGAGCAGATGAGATCTCTTACCGGGTATAAATATGGCGGACAGTAATTCAAACAAGAATTTACCAATTGACAGCCTTGAAGTGATCCGGCTGGATGATGTCGGGGTCCGCTACCGTGTCCCGAGTGAGAGAATCACACACTTAAAGGAATACGCCATCCGCTGGATGCAGCGCCGGATCAGAACAGCGCGATTTCTGGGCTTTGAGGGAGATAAATTTCAGCGTTAGGCAGGGCGAGACCTTTGGTCTGATCGGCCCAAACGGGGCCGGAAAGAGCACGACATTAAAACTTATCGCCCGGGTTTTTCGCCCGACTACCGGCCGGGTGGTTGTGCGGGGGGTTGTGGCGCCTTTGCTGGAATTCGGGGCGGGCTTCCATCCTGAGCTCACCGGAAGCGAGAATATCTATCTCAACGGTGCGGTGATGGGTTTCACCCGCCGGGAGATGGAATCCAAATTTAAACGGATTGTGGATTTTGCCGAACTGGGAGATTTTATCGATGTACCGGTGAGAACATACTCTTCCGGGATGCAGGCCCGGCTGGGATTTGCGGTCGCCACCGATATAGAGGCGGATATTTTGATTATCGACGAGGTGCTGTCGGTTGGAGATGAAGCCTTCAGGCGTAAGAGTTTTGAACGTCTCGAGGGCTATCGCCGCAAAGGTGTGACCACTGTGCTGGTCTCCCACAGCATGGATACTATCAAAGAAATGTGCGACCGGGCTGTCTGGCTTGACCACGGTCAAATAAAGATGATTGGCGAATCAGAACAGGTCGTAAACGCATATTTAGATGGGCAGTAAAGCGGGATATTATTAAGCACATCTATGCCACGTAACCACGTGAAACCAATTATTTAGAAGCATTACTGGTTCGATCAGCAAGAATAATGAAACCACTGTTCGAATTTATTTTTTCAGAACGACAGAAGATTATGCTTGTGCTGGTGATGCTTGTTTTTATTGCCGGATTGATTTCCGTAATCCCAACCGGGGATAGCCTGCGCTACCCGGATGAAAACGATTACATTCGCCTGTCAAGAACACTTGTTGTAAGGGGTTCTTACCTGGGAACGGATGGAAGACCGACAGCTTACAGACCTCCAGGTTACCCGTTTGTGCTTTCCTTGGTATTCCGCCTCTGGAACTCTCCCCTGGCAGCGAAGATAATTAACGCAGCCACGCTCGCCGGTACTGCCTTCCTTTTGGCGTTAATCACCGCGAGAGTTATCCCTGAGGGTTTGGTGTTCGCCCCTCTCCTGGTTTTGTTTTATCCGGTTTATTTTTACGCTGCCGGCACTCTTTTCCCCCAAATCCTGGGGGCTTTTTTATTTTCGGCGGTTTTATTCTTCTTGATTTACTTTCCTGGGAACTGGCTGGTCTATGCAACCTGCGGGGTCCTTTTCGGTTTTCTGGTTCTGATGATACCGGCTTTCCTGCTGATATCTCCTATTCTATGTGCATACATACTTACCGTAAAAAAGGTAAACAAGCAGCAGATTTGGATAACTGTTCTTTTCTTTGCGCTCGGTTTTATCCTGGTTACCGGTCCATGGACGATAAGAAACGCAATCGTTTTCAAAAAGTTAATTCCGGTTTCGACAAATTCTGGCGAAAACCTGCTGCTAGGCAACTCTGAAAACACTGGACCGAACAGCGGTGTGAATGTCGACATTTCACACTATCTAAAAAAAACAAGCGCGATGAACGAAGCTGAAAGGGACGCATATTTTAGGAACCAGGCATTTGAAT
Source organism: uncultured Chloroflexia bacterium (assembly GCA_963793095.1). Taxonomy (GTDB): domain Bacteria; phylum Chloroflexota; class Anaerolineae; order Anaerolineales; family UBA4823; genus CAVWDI01. The sequence continues at coordinate 599,281 of CAWBYY010000002.1, read as the reverse complement.
GGGCGTCGAACAACCCCCGTCAAGCCGGGATCCTCTATCTGCAAAAATTGACGAATTACTTCAATTTCCACAACAGGCTGTATGTCCAATCCGAAGCAAGCATCCTGCGAGATAGGATCATGTTTATAACTTATTACCCGTTGCTGCTGCTGGCAGTTGCACGCCTGGCTGCCTTCCGGCGGTTTCCGGTTTCCCGGGTCGAAGCGTTTTTATACGCGCTCTATCTGGGGAGTGCGGTGCTTGGTGCTCTGTTTTTCACTAGAATCCGCCTCAGGTTACCATACGACACCCTTTTGATCACCATTGGGGCGATATTTTTGGGGCGCCTGACCTCAACTTTCAGGCAAAAAAATATTACAAAACAGCCTCAATATGATATCATTTGAACGTTTTACAACAAATTCTGTCCTTGAACCCAATAATTTCAGATTGGATTGATTCGACCGAACGGTCATAAAGAACACTCACAATGGGTACTTTATCAATTATCTTCCAATAATGTTTGATAAAAATAAAACGATCTTCATCCTGCTTGTTCTTGCATCTATACTGATGGGGACTCTTTCATTCGTTAAAGTACCAGTTAACGCTTCCTACCAGCATATATCCAATGCTGATCCTCAATTAACAGCCGATCAGAATAACTCCAGCTATCCACCGCTCATACTTAAAAATTATTCCGGGACCTCAAGCATCCAGCAGTTCGGCGTAGGGTTAGATGGTTTCAGTGATTCCCAGCTCGAGAAGGCGGATGAGGCTAATGCATACTGGGTGCGCCAGGATGTTTTTAATTGGGATGAAATTGAACCTAACCCTCCAAATGGCGATACACACACCTATTATTGGGATTCAGTGGATGAAGAATGGCTGCAAGAAGCGCGCTCTGCCCGCGGCTTAAAAATTATTGCTATCATTAAACACACCCCGGATTGGGCGCAAAAATATCAAGGGTATTCATGTGGGCCAGTCAATGAAGACAGTTTGGATGATTTTGCAGATTTTGTCAAAGCAGCAGTCAATCGCTATAAGGGCTATATTAAATACTGGGAGATTGGAAATGAACCTGATGTTGACCCTTATGCAGTTGGTTGGGTTCCTAATCCTGAACACCCCTACGAATACGGTTGTTGGGGGTCATCTGACGACTATTACGGCGGAACTTATTACGGGAAAATGTTATCAAAAGCCTACCCTGCAATTAAAAGCGAAGACTCGGAAGCCCAGGTAATTATCGGTGGCTTATTATTAGATTGTGATCCCGATTATATCCACCCCGATCCTTCAACAAATTACGAATGCAATCCCAAACCTAGTAGATTTTTTGAAGGGATTTTACGTCACGAAGACACAGGTGACGGTGACAGCGTGCTTGATGGATGGAAATATTTTGATATTATCGCCTACCACGGTTTTGGACACTATACAGATAATGGAAGGGTAAAAGATGCAGATACTGCTATACCTAACTGGAGACACCGCGGAATTGTGCTTGGAAAGGCAGAGTTTTTAAGAGAAGTTATGGCTGAATATAATATTAATAAGCCGATTATGAACAATGAAGCCTCATTACTATTTTGCGACTATGTAAAGTATCCTAATTGCCCAACACCCACTCAAGATTTCTTTCAAGCGCAGGCGGAATATGTCGTCTGGCTAAATGTGCGCAACATTGCCACGGATATATTAGGTACTTTATGGTTTACCCTCCCTGGCAGAGGTTGGGCTGATTGCGCCTTGTTGGATGGTAGCCAACAACCACGACCATCATATGAATCCTTTCAGTTCATGGCTGACGAGTTGCGGAATGCTGAATTTATTGAACAAACAAACGAAGAAATTGCTACTTGCGCGGATCTGAGGGCTTACAAATTCCTGAAAGGCGGGATGCAAATCTGGGTGATGTGGACCGGGGACGAGACTGATTGCGATTTCACTCTTCCCACTGGAAACCTAAGGGTATTCGACATTTACGGCAATGATATCACCCCTCCTGGTGAAGAATTAACCATCCGGGCTCCGGTCTATGTTGAAATCCCCTTGGAAGTATATCTACCATTGGTATTAAAAAACGATTGAATCGGGTATTTTTTCCACAGGAATTAATATTTAACACAATAATAATCCCCATACCTGGATAAGTATCAACTACTTTCTGGCGTTATTTTAAGAAGTGTTGCTTGAAAACATCCATTTCAAATATCGCGTTTTGGATTTAATCTGTTATGCGCAGCGATATTTTCACTAAGCTTTCAAAACATATAAATAAGAACAAACTGGTATACGGGCTGCTATACGTCCTTCTCGCATCAGGTCTTCTGATCCTACTATTTTACAATCACTTTTACGATGACCCATTCATCACCTACCGCTACGCCCTCAACCTCGCCCGGGGAGGCGGTTTCGTTTTTAACCCGGAATTGCGTGTCCAGAGCACAACCACCCCGCTCTTTGCCTTGATCCTGGCCGTGGTTTACCCGCTCTGGAGCGATATTCCCCACTCGGCAGTTCTGATCGGGGCTTTGAGCCTTCCCCTAGGGGCGGTTTTCCTGTGGTCGCTGGCAAATTCACTGGGGGTACCTGTCGTCGCATGGCTGGGATTGCTGCTTTATCCCACTTTCCCACTACTGATCGCCACCATCGGATCGGAAACGCCGCTGTACCTGGCTTTTTGCCTGGGAGCATACACAGTGTACAGCCGGCAGAAATACTCGGGAGCGGCAGTTTTCTCCGCCCTGGCTGTCCTGACCCGCCCGGATGGATTTTTAATCCCGGCAATTCTTGGGCTTCACTATCTTCTGATTATAAGGAAACCAGTCCCGTGGAAATCGGTCCTATTATTCCTAGCCCTTACAATGCCCTGGTTTATCTTCTCATGGACCTACTTTGGTACACCCATTCCGGCGACCCTTTTCACAAAACAGCAGCAGGGCGCCATGGCGATCAGCCAGCGCTTCGCCCCCGGTCTGGCGACGATAATTAAACCGTACTTCGGGCGCTGGCAATTCTGGCTGCAAAGCATCCTGGCATTGACCGGTCTTGGATACCTGGTTGTCCGGGCTAGGCAGTGGCTGCCCTTTTTCCTCTGGCCTTTAACCTATTTTCTGGCGTTCAGCGTTTCAGGCGTAAGCCGCTATTACTGGTACTATGCCCCCCTGGTTCCAGGCTTTATAGTCCTGGTCGGACTTGGATTCTGTGCGATCCAGGGCCTGATACAGGTTCACCAGCCTCAATCTCAAAAAATGGTTTCTGAGAATAATTTCGTGTCAAAAGTTATTGCTTCCGGGATAACTTTGGCTTTATTGACCGGTTCCATAACCGGCCTGCTGGACCTTGCCAGACGGAGTGATCCCCGTTATCAAATTTATAAAGCTGCAGGCGAGTGGATCAATAACAATACCCCTTCAAGCGCATCCCTGGGAACCCTGGAGGCTGGCATAATCGGCTTTTACGCCGACCGACCTCTGATTGGATTCGCGGGCTTGATCCAGCCTGATGTGGCAAGCCAGTTAAGAAAAGAGAGCACCTACCAGGATTCGGCTGTATGGGCAGTAGAGCAGTATCAGCCAGATAACCTTGTTCTGCAGAAAGGAAACTTCCCGGCACTGGAAGGCGGATATGCAGCCCGGTACTGCCAGGTAGTAAAGGGTTTATCGGGTGCAGATTACGGCTACAGGCAGGATATCGATATCTATTCCTGCAGCGCCCCTTAGGTATGCCAAACCTTTTTCCAGGCTTGATAAAAATGATACAATCCTCTGGTGCCAGAAACACAACAGCTTTTCTGATGGATCTAAATGAAATTTGTCAATACCTCCATCCCTGATATCCAGCTCATTGAACCGCAGGTTTTCCAGGACGATACGCGGTTTTTTCATGGAAACCTTCCGCTCGGACGTGTTTAAATCAGCCGGAATTCATGTGGGTTTTGTTCAGGATAACCATTCCCGGTCAAAGCGCCACTCCCTGAGGGGGCTGCACTACCAGATTAAAAACACCCAGGCTAAACTGGTGCGGGTGATTTCAGGCGAGATATTCGATGTGGCTGTCGATCTGCGCCGCGATTCTGACACCTTTGGTAGGTGGGTTGGCGCCAACCTCAGCGCCGAAAACAAAGTCCAGATGTGGGTACCTGAAGGGTTTGCCCACGGATTTTATGTGCTGAGCGATTGGGCGGAGGTGCTTTATAAAGCCAGCGATTATTACGCACCGGAGTGGGAGCGAACCCTGCTCTGGAATGACCCCCAGGTGGGCATCGCCTGGCCCCTACAGAGCGAAACTGACCCGATTGTTTCAGAGAAGGATGCCTTGGGTTCCCCTTTGAAAAAGGCGGAGATTTTTAAATGAGCCGCAGGGAGAATATCATTCAGGACAGGGTCAAATAATGAAAAACCTCCTGATTACCGGCGGAGCCGGTTTTATCGGATCCAATTTTATCCATTTCATAATTAATGAAGATCCGGATATTCGGGTGGTGAATCTGGACGCACTTACCTACGCCGGAAATATCGAAAACCTGGACGGTCTCAAAGAACCGGGACGCCACACTTTTATCAGAGGCGATATCTGCGATGCCACGCGGGTAAAAGAAATTTTGCTGGAACACGAAATCGACACGATCGTGCATTTCGCGGCCGAGTTGCACGTCGACCGTTCCATCCTGGGACCGGGCTTGTTTGTACAGACCAATGTGGTGGGTACATTAACCATGCTGGAAGTTGCCCGCGAGATCTGGTCAAGCGGGGGAGCTTTTTCCGGCTCCTGGAAAGAAGGAGTTCGATTTCACCATGTATCCACCGACGAGGTCTACGGCTCGCTGGAGCCTGAGGCCCCCCCATTCAGCGAAACAACCACCTATGCGCCTAACTCGCCCTATGCCGCCTCCAAAGCCGCCAGCGACCACCTGGTGCGGGCGTACGGGCACACTTACGGTTTTCCGTATACCATTACCAACTGTTCCAATAATTATGGACCATACCAGTTCCCGGAAAAGATGATCCCCTTGATAATCACCAACGCCCTCGATGGGCTAAACCTGCCGATCTACGGGGATGGAGGCCAGATCCGGGATTGGCTGTATGTGGAAGACCACTGCCGGGCGATCTGGACGGTCTTAAAAAATGGGCGGCCAGGTGAGACATACAACATCGGCGGCGACAACCAGCCCACAAACATGACCCTGGTGACTATGCTTTGCGATATCCTTGATGAACTTCTGCCCCAATCCAGCCATGTGCCCCACAGGAATCTGATTAAATATGTAAAAGACCGGCCCGGGCACGACCGCCGCTATGCGATGGATATCTCCAAAATTAAACAGCAGCTCGACTGGAGTCCCGATTACAATCTAATTGAAGGCCTTAAAAAAACGGTACAATGGTATCTTGACAATCTCGATTGGTTGTCCGCGGTCCGAAGCCGGGAATCATACAGAGAATGGCTGGACCGCAATTACGAAAAAAGGTGATTTCGACCAGTTGATTTAGATAAGGAAATTTTTTGTTATGAAAGGCATCATTCTGGCGGGGGGTTACGGCACCCGCCTGCACCCATTAACGATTGGAACCAGCAAGCAGCTGCTTCCGGTCTACGATAAACCAATGATCTACTATCCCCTCTCCATGTTGATGCTGGCTGGAATCCGGGAGATCCTGGTCATCAGCACGCCGGAAGCGCTGCCCGCCTTCCGCAGCCTGCTTGACAGCGGAGAGCAGTGGGGGCTGCGTTTTTCCTATTCCGAGCAACCAGAACCGGGCGGCCTGGCGGAGGCTTTTTTAATCGACCCGGGGTTTATCGACCGCCAGCCGGTCTGCCTGGTGCTTGGCGATAATATCTTTTTCGGAACCGGGCTGCACACCCAGCTCCAGGCAGCCGCGAAGCTCACTCAGGGCGCCATGATCTTCGCCTACCCGGTCAGGGACCCCCAACGCTATGGGGTTGTTGAGATAAACCGGGAAGGCTATGCCGTGACCATTGAAGAAAAACCGGCTAAAACCTCGTTCAAATTATGCCGTTCCGGGCCTTTATTTTTACGACAGTAAGGTGGTGGATTTTGCAGCCTCGCTGAAACCTTCCCCCAGAGGCGAGCTGGAGATCAGCGACCTTAACCGGATTTACCTGGAAAGGAAGGAGCTGCGCGTCAACCTTATGGGACGCGGCGTCGCCTGGTTGGATGCCGGCACACCCGAAGTCTTTGCTGCAGGCTGCCAACTTCGTTCAGGCGGTCGAGGAAAGGCAGGGGTTGATGATCTCCTGTCCCGAGGAGATCGCGTTTCGAAAGGGCTTCATCAACCAGGCTCAGTTCCAAAAGCTGGCGGATATTTACAAAGGCAGCCAGTACGGCTTATACCTCACCCGGATACTGGAAGAGGATTACCCATTTAATAATTAATGGTATCTCCGTAGCCCCCCTTACTAGCTCACCTAAGAACAAATGCGGATTTTATTGATAGGCAAAAACGGCCAGTTAGGCTGGGAACTGAACAGGACCCTTGCCCCTCCGGGCAGTCTGGTGGCGCTTGATTACCCCGAAATTGACCTTGCCATCACCGGATAGTATCGCCGACACCTTACGGAGAGTAAAGCCAGGCCTGATCATCAATACCGCCGCCTACACTGATGTCGATAAAGCCGAAGACGAACCTCAGAATTGCCCTGGCGGTAAACGGGGAAGCGCCTGCCCGTCTTGCAGAAATTGCCGGCGATCTGGGGTCGGTACTGGTCCATTATTCGACCGATTACGTTTTTGACGGATCGAAGGGAGAACCCTACAACGAAAGCGACCGGGCTAACCCCATTAACGTTTACGGGCGCAGCAAATTAAAAGGCGAACAGGCGATTTTGGAATCAGGCTGTGCATGCTTCATCCTGAGGACAAGCTGGGTCTACAGCCTGCGGCACGAGAGTTTCGTTACCAAAGTGCTGGACTGGTCCCGAAAACAGGAAACCCTGAAAATCGTCTCCGACCAGGTCGGCAGCCCTACCTGGGCGCGCATGCTGGCCGAGATATCCGCCCAAATGTTAGCGACAGCTGGAGAGGATTTCGCCAATTGGGCCCATCAACATAAGGGTACCTACCACCTGGCAGGCTCCGGGGCCGCAAGCCGCTTCGAATGGGCTCAGGCGATCCTGGAACTCGACCCAAACAAAGAGGAACAGAAAGCCAGAGACATCCAGCCTGCCCTGACAGCTGACTTCCCTACCCCTGCCCGGCGCCCTTTGTACACCGCACTGGACTGCAGACAGTTTATTTCTGGATTCAATATAAAGATCCCTGAGTGGAAGTCAAGCCTGGCACTGGCGATGTATGATCAATCCCAGCTTGGAAAAGAATGAGGGCTTTTTTAAAGACCTTGAATTTTAAGTTTTTTTGTATCATTAACTGGGCAGTTCATTTGGATAGAAATAATAGACCCTAGTCAGACTGGTTCACGATAACTTTATCATTTTTTCAAGTCTGAAATTTCAGCTTGACCAGATAATTTTAGTCTTAAGATTAATCTCAGAACTCGTAGGGGAATATAATTTTTAAGTTTTGCCCACAGAACAATAAATACCTGCTTACTGATCCCCCATAATGCTTCGGATGTCATTTTAACAATCTTTTTTATCCACCTCAAATATTGCTTGTGCTTTAAGCCAGTAATAAGCAGCAGATTATAATAAAACAATTCCCCTAAATTTTTGTATTGAACGTGAAATTGCCCCATATCAAATTGAATTCTCCAATTGCGACTGCCCCAGATTAAAATACTTAGAAAAATTTACCAAAAATCTATACGCTGCCGATTTTAAGTTTCTATTTACATCCAATGGTCATCGCAACATGATAGTAAATAATAGTCCAATCTTCAAATCTATCTAAATTATAATAATTTATCGAGAAAATATCCTCAATTTTGAATCTCAATATCAACATGGTCCAAAGAAACAAAGAAAATAAACTAACTGTGAAACCACTCTCGATCATTGCCTTCGTTTCGGATGTCTGGGAACATGTCTGTCCCACTGTTCGCGTTACTTCCCCAGCCAGATTTGCAGGCGTTAACCTGATAAAAGGAAACCATTTTTTGGGTGACGATATCAAGGTGGATCTAGATATGATCTCACAAGCGGATATTGTCCTTATCCAAAGGGACTTTCCCAGCCAGGTTGAACAATATAACGCCGTCGTCGAGGTGGCAAAACTCCAAAACAAAATAATAGTGTATGAATTGGATGATCTACTTTTGGAACTCCCGGAACAACATCCGGATTTTTATCATTACCTGACTGCCCGGTCCAGTATCTTAAAAGCAATTGTGGATTCTGACGCGGTAATCGGTAGCACTTCTGCAATATGTAAATATCTAAACACTTACAATTCAAACATTTACCAATTTAATAATTATCTTGATGATCTGATTTGGGAATTCCCAAAACCTAAAAATGCTGACAGAGAAAAACTAACAATCGGTTATATGGGCGGTCACAGCCACTCTTACGATATCGAGTCAATAATCGCCCCCTTGGAGAGCGTTTTAACTAAGTTCAATGAAAAGTTGGTCTTACGATTCTGGGGACTTGCTCCGCCAGATCCTATAGACAGTTACGGTAACACAGAGTGGGATCAACCTGGGCTGGTAGTTTACAAAGAGTTTGCAGAGTATTTCATTGAGCAATATTGCGATATTTTTATTGCGCCTTTAGCAGATAATCTTTTCAACCGCTGTAAGAGTGCAATCAAATATCTTGAGTACTCTTCTCTGGGGATTCCAGGCATTTACAGTCGCATTACTCCTTATGAAACCGTTGTTGAACACGGTGTAAATGGTTTCTTAGCTTCAAGCGAAGATGATTGGGATCAGTACCTAACTCTTCTAATCAAAGATCAAGAATTACGAGCACAGATTGGCAATTCGGCGAGAAATGATGTGCAAAAGAACTGGCTGCTTAGCGCTCACGCAGATGAATGGGTTGGTATTTTTAACCATATCATGGCGAAAGAGAAATTCAAAAAAGGTTCTTCGAAAAAAGCTGTCATGATTGATAGACTGCTTGAATGGCAAAGAGACCTTGAAGTTCGCAGCCAGGAATTAAATGCCAAACTTAAGAGCACGATCACTCAACTCAATGACCAGGAAGCGATTCTAGAAGATACGAACCAGAGGATTGTTGTTCTCAACAGACAAATTGATACTTTTCAAAATAGACTAAAACAAAGTGCTGATTATCAGAACGCCCTCAAAGAAGAAATCAACGAAAAAGACCTTACAATCGTAAATTTGACAAACCAGGTAAAACACAGCCACGATGTTTACATAGAGATTACCACCAGCCGGAGCTGGAGATTAATCCAAAAACTGCAAAGAATGCGTTTGGCACTCCTACCAAGGGGCAGCAAGCTTGAAAGAATATTAAAAGCAGGGGTCAGAGCCCCCCAAATTCTCAGGCAGGAAGGTTTAAAATCTTTCATAAACACAGGAACTAAAAAATTCTCTCAGATTCTTACTGATGCAGATCAAACAAAAACCATCCAAAATCAAATTGCCTTCACTATTTCTATTAACATTCAGACAAAAGACCTGTGCCAAACGCCCGCAATTACAGTCCTGACAATCAAAGATGAAAAAAAATCAACCTATTTAGAAATTGCTGTGAACAATTGGATACAGAATCAAACCTGCAAACACACAATTCAATCACTCATTTGGCAGCCCAAAAATAGCATTGCTTATTTTTCCGAATCGCCAAATGATACTTGGGATGCTCTTGATTTTAATTCGCTTATGCAAAATTTAGATGCTCCATACATATGTCTTGCATCTGATGATTTGGTCACCCATACCTCTACATATCTGGAAACAAATCTGATTGCTTTGGAATCAGAAAAATTAGCATTTACTGTAAATTTGCGTGGTTCGGCTGATTGGGGAATCCAACAAATCCAGAGAGGAAGATTACCTGGAAATCAACAGCATCCGCTTCTCAGGCAGGTTGTGCGAAAGGAATACTTAGATCAAGAAATGAGCCTTGATCTCTCTCCCCTTATTTCCAAATCTTATAAATTTCCATTTGCTGCTGGAAAGGTGATTTTTCACCCCACAAATGACCACGACAGCGAAAATTCTATCCCATTCCAGAAAATATTCTCTGGAATAGATTGGCATCTTTTGGAAAACAGGATTATCTTGAAAGATGTTGGTTCCCAAGATTGGGGTAACTTAACCTTGAATTTAAGCCGTATAGATGAGATTTTACAACCTGAACCTGTTGAATCTGAAATTCCAATTTCCATCATGGTTCACCCCTATTTGGCTGTCGGAGGCGCAGAACAAATTCACCTGAAGGTGATGGAAAATTTGAAAGGGAAAATCCAATTTGTTATAGTGACTTTTGAGAAATTTGATTATGCCATGGGAACCACTGCTGATGCATACCGTAAAGTAACCCCTTACGTATACACCTTACCCGACTTCCTTGATCCAAGTTTATACTTTTCTTTTATGATGTATCTCATTAACCGTTTTGAACCCCAATCGCTTTATATTGCAAATGGGACTCCCTGGATATACGATGCTCTTTGGAATATTAAACATCGATACCCACATCTTTGGATTGCTAACCAGGTTTATGATTCCGTGATTGGATGGATCCATCGCTATGACCTCTCCCTGGTAATGAACATCGATTCTCATATCGGGGTCAACTCAAAAATAATTCAGGCATATATTCAAGAAGGCGCTAAACCGGAACAGACATTTTTGATAGAAAATGGGATTGAACCAGACGAGTTAAACCCAGCCGAATACAACAATGATAGAATTCTTGCCCTAAAAAGGAATTTTAACCTACCGGAAAACAAGAAAATAATAACATTTGCTTCACGGATACACCCCCAGAAACGGCCCATGGATTTCGTTGAGCTTGCACGGCGGTTTTCTAGGGATCAATATATTCATTTTCTAATGGTGGGTGATGGACCGCTTGCTGGCGAAGTGAACAGACAAATTAATAAGATAGGTTTATCTAATATAACTCGTGTCCCTTTTTACCGTCCCATCAGCGACATCTTGGCATTCTCCAGTGTTGTTGTATTGCCTTCTGATTTTGAAGGTATGCCAATGGTCATCATCGAAGCACAGGCAATGGGAGTGCCTGTGGTGGTTACAGACGTTGGCAACAACCGCGAGGTTTTACAGCGCACTGGTGGTGGTGAGGTTATTTCCCGAATAGGAGATGTTGCAGAACTTATGGTGGGCGTTCGCAAGATGCTCGATAATCCACCAAACAGGGATATACTGCGTCAGAAGACTCTATCCCATTTTGATATTGCTCTCATTGCCGATAAATACTACAAGGCTCTAATCCCCAATTAGAGATATTTTATGCCAATAATTTCTGTAGTCATCCCTTCTTACAACCATGCAGCTTACATCAGCACAGCAGTGAAGAGCGTCATCACTCAGACAGAGACGGATTTTGAATTGATTGTTGTTGATGACGGTTCAACAGACGGATCCCTTGATATACTTGCCGGATATTCAGATCCAAGACTTATGATAATCTCTCAGGAGAATCAAGGCGCTCATGCTGCTATAAACCGCGGCCTGCGGGAGGCAAATGGTGAGTACCTGTCAATTCTCAACTCTGACGATTACTTTGAGCCAAATCGCCTCGAAAGAGCTGTTGCAGTTCTGCAGTCTGATCCCGATATTGGATTGGTGGGTTCATACATCAGAATAATCGATCAATTTGGAAAACAAATCGGCATAAAACACGGTTATAGAGATAGCGAGCCATGGGTTTTAGAAGCACCAGAAAGGAGTTTCCGGGCTGGTTCTGACCTGACCGATGCCCTTCTGACGGAGAATTTCTGGGCGACAACTTCCAATTTTGTTTTTACAAGTCGTCATTACGAAATGGTGGGGGAATTCCTGCCATTGCGTTACGCTCATGACTGGGATTTTGCATTACGAATAGCCCGAATTGCAGAGATGGTCATGATTCCGGAGCCGCTAGTATGTTACCGGGTGCATGAAAGGAACACAATCCGTGAAGATAAAGCTGCTATGATTTTTGAGATTTGCTGGGTATTGGCAGTCCACTTACCGCATTTTAGCGATAATTCCAACTTTTATATAAACACCAACAAAACAAAACGTGTCGACCAGTTGCTGCATTCAATATTTGTGTATGATTGTGACCGTGTACTAAATGTTATGCTTTTGCTGGACCTCTCAAAAAATGAAGAAGCCGCACTTAATTTGCTCTCTCCGCAAAATCCTCTTCGCCAACAATTCATGGAATTTATTGTAAATCGACAAATATAGGGTAAGCTCTTAATGTTTCCACTGGGCTGCATATCCTGATTTCTGAAAGAAATCTTCACGTAATTTTTTGCCTACAAAATAATACCAAAAATCATAATAACGCCTGGCCCCCCAGGCGGGTATTTTTAAAAACGGGGTTTTGAATACTAACCACTCAATAAGAGGTTTTCGCAGAACAAGTTCTAACCATGAAACCGGATTGTGTTTTGCAGGTAGAAAATTGTTGCGGATATCTTCAACACTTTCCCCCTTTATAGTAAGTGAACCATTCATTGGTCCCAACCCGTTTTCACTGCAAAGCTTTAAAAAACCTAAATTGATTGGATCAAATCCCATTAACCTCGCTCCTACTGCATCCAGTCCAACCAAATTACCGGATGCGAGGATTAAATTCATCTCTTTAGGAATGCCAGATTTAGGACCATCTCCTTCCAATCCTACAGTTCCATCCATTACCGCAAACCGGGGCTGTAAAACTCTATTAATGTCCACTAATGCTTGGGGCAGTATCGGGTGATAGTTATGCCGTAATTCCTGCAAACAACCCCACTGGTTTTTTATTGCGCCAGAAATTACAGTTTTATTGTGAGTTTTAAGTAATGGTAAGGTTATCAATTCAGTATTAGTGAGTATCTCGGGTATATTGATTTCCTGCAATACGAGTCCATCTGAAGTTTTAATTTTTACATAATTCCCCTTCGACATATTTACCCATGTGACATCTAATCGCCTGCATACCTCATCCAAACCGGATAATTTCAAAGCTTTCTCAACATCAACTACTACTTGATTGGATTCAACCAAAAAAATTTTTCCAACATAGTCGCGTATAGTCAAAATCACCGCTTCAACAACCCAGGGTGCACTGATTGCACCGGAAATCAGTTTGTCCCATCCAAGGTTGGGCTTTAATGCAATATCAGCACCATGGGAAACAAAGTCGCGCCAATTTGATAGTCGCATGGCTTTTTTGACATCCTCGAGTACTTGCTCTTTTTGGGGCAGCGTTCGCACGATTGATACTGGTGCATATGTGCGTCTATCTGAAATGAGCATATTCTCTTCTTTTGACAATATCATAGGAATATCCAAGCTTTATTTATGCAAGAAATTACGATAACCAACTTTCCCCGATTAATAACATTTATAAAACTGTATCCTGCATAATCAATTCAGCAGTTTTTCGACCAACCCGGATTGCACCGCTTATTGTTCTATCCTCAGGATAAAATTGGGTTGAATCGGTAATATACAACCCCTTAATTGGTGTTGTATGTTCTGGCATAATATCCGCAAAACCGACTGTACAAATAGATTGAGCATACTTCGCTCGGGATATCACAAATTCTTCGATCCATTCTGGTTTAAAACCAGGATTGATCCTCCCTAATCCATCAATAAATTCATTTACTAATTGTTCATCACTAAAACTAAACCTTTCTGAATTTGTTGGCAGGTAATAAGGGATATATATAATTGACTTTCCATTCAGTCTCAAATGCTTATTGAGATTGGTATATTCAATTACCCCATTAAAGGTGATATCTTCATCATTAACGTTCAACCAAAAATATTCGCTGATGGGATTGCTCAGTTTAAGTAAGCCGCAAACTACACCAATATAATCAATACTTTCGATTCTTTTCCGATATTCCAGGTCGAAATGTGGCATCATACGGGATAATATAGGAAGGGCAACCGTTGATATGACATGATCGCATTCAATTATCTCCTGCCTTTTCCTAATGGTAATTCCTTTGACACTTTCATCACAAACTTCCACCGAACGAACATCCATTTCGGTAAAAATTTCCACATTGTGCATTTTTCTTAATATATCTACCAAGGCTTCGATAATAGTTTCGGAACCATATTCCAGGTACCCCAAGTATTCGGGTTGCCAAATTCGCCGCCGTGAGCTAGCAACTCGGTGGATTCTGTGCCAAATCCAGGCTGCCGATATCTTGTCGAAATATTCACCAAATTTAACCCTGAGTAATGGATCCCAAATTACTTCATAAGCGCGTACGCCGATTTGGTTAATTAACCATGGGTAAGCTGCTATTCCGTCGAGTTGCCGCCATGATTTACGATATCGATTTTGGACGACATTTAAACCAAACCGGATTTTTTGCATATATGGCACGGGCTCGAAATCGAAACAAATCGAATGGGGTGCTGAAATTGTATGATTTTCCATCAAAAAAAAAGCCGGTTTTACTCTGTTGCCAGTGAAGTTTATCGCTCAACCCAATTTCATCGACCAGCACCAATAGATCGCGGTCGCCTTTACATATAAAATGATAGAATCGTTCTATTGGTCTACAATTTACATGTACGGAACTAGCAAGCCCACCTGTTACCCTGCCAGATTCAAAAATCTGTACCTTAAAGCCCAATTTTCCCAAATCAAAAGCGGCGGAGAGACCGGATAAACCGGCTCCAATAATGCAAACTTTTTTGTCTATCCCATTAATCTCATTCATGTTCTTCAAACTGTGTTCCAATAAATTTAGTTTACATATGGTTGACAATTCTAACACCTGATTTTATGTCGCAAATACATATCAAACAATTATTAAGAAACAATCTCACGCTTACTTACTGTATTATTTGTATTACTTTGGTTACATTGATATTATATTGGCGTCTCCCTGATACTTTCACTAATCCTCAATTTTTTGCAGAAGATGGAACAATATTTTATGGGCAGGCAATTTTCGATGGTTTCAAGTCAGTATACACACCTTATGCTGGATACTTCCACTTAATTGTCCGAATTGTTGCACTTATAGGAAACCTTCTTCCACAAGCACATGTCCCCGCTTTGTATAACTTTGTTGCTTGGTTAACAATTTGCTTGATAGTAATTTATCTTTTTTCTTCCAGGTTGCCTTTTAAGAATCACACAAAATTTATTTTGGGATTAACAATTGTTGCAACTCCTACTCCAAATGATCCATTCATGCACCTTCTTAATATACAATGGCTTTTAGCTTTTGGTCTACTACTCTTAATAATTTCAAACGAGCCACAATCTTTTCGTCAATCCGTTTTTGATTTTGTATTTTTGACATTACTAGGTTTGACTGTAAATATTACTCCCTTTTTTATGCCTCTATTTGTTATACGCTTTGCAATTAGAAAAACAAAACATAGCCTCTACCTCCTTATTTTAAGTGTTGCGGTTGGAATCATCCAATTGTGGAACATGGTTGGAAGGAATATAGATGCGCCTATTTTTGAATTTCTAAATTCAGAGTTATTACAATTATTAACAATCAGACTGGGATTTATATTTTTGGGGGAGAAGATTTATATCGCCCATCGATCAGGTCTATTTATATTTGTCATGCTTGCATTTTTCGCTTTCTTATATTTATACATTATTTGGAATTCCATTAAGCACAGGAACTTTCCACGATTAATTTTCATAATTGCCGGTCCAATTATGCTTGGATTAACGATATTACTTTATCGCAATGACTTGCCCGTTTTAATACCAGTAGAAAATGGGGGACGTTATTTTTTGCTGCCAACAGTGTCTCTCATTTGGGCACTCATTCTCGCCGATGAAAACAAGTTCAGGTGGGAGCACTATTTAGCTTTGACAAGTCTTTTTGCGTTTATTTTTCTCACACCAATCAATAAGAATTATCGCTTTCAAGATTTGCATTGGCCAGTGTATCTCTCGTATTGCCGGGGAGATAATCGCCTTTGTCAGATTCCAATTAATCCGGTATGGGATCCCCCGAATTGGTTTGCTTTTGCCTCCTCTGGAGAAAACAAACAGATAGACTCCGGAGATCCCTATGTTGCCAAATTTGACAATAATATCGAGTTGCTTGATTTCAATTTTGATTACAACCGTAACATCAAAAAAGCAAGTTTGGAAATTTATTTTGTATGGTACGCAGCTGACTTTATGGATGATGATTACGTACTAATGCTGGATTTATATAATCCTGAAAATAATAATAATCTAGTAAAATCGTTTGAAAGAATTCCTCTTGGAAATTACCCAACCTCAAAGTGGCGGCTTGGAGAAATTGTTATAGACAATATTCGCGTTCAACTTGATTCTCCTTTGAATGAGAATTTTTTATTAGGTGTTTCTTGGTTTGATCCACAAATGAATGTGAAACTCCCAGCCCGTGATTTTCAAGACATCCTAATTCCCGAAAATACATTAACTTTTCCAATCTCACTTGAAAATTAATGGCTAATACTCAGAAATTAATATAATTATTTTTATTAAAATAAATACATTATGTCCATTCTCGACAAGAAAAAGGCAACTATTAATAGTTTAGAAGATTACATAATTAGATCAATAAATTTATACGATCGTAACGAGGGCTTGAAAGATAGATTTGCATCAACTGAAAACCCAGAATTTTTAAAGTACATAGATACAGAAGCAATACTCTATCACAGAGAGATCCAAGAGGTTGGTGTTCCATTCCCTTCTTCACGAGAAATGCTGACGGTAGGTGGAGAAACTGATCTTAGAATCTTCCTCTCGATAGGTTATGAATGTTTTAAAAGCATCCGCAGATTTTTACCGACAGATATAAACAATACCGCTAAAGTATTGGATTTTGGTGTTGGTTGTGCAAGAACAATGAGGCATTTTTATCGTGAAGTGAAAAACTTTGAATGTTACGGGTGCGATGTAGACAAAAATGCCATTGATTACCTGGAATCTTCTATCCAATTCATAAAGGCTAGTGTCACAAACAATCTTCCGCCACTCCATTATAAAGAACACTACTTTGATTTTGTTTACAGCATATCTGTATTCACACATTTGGATCGCAGTGCGTTTATCCGATGGATTAATGAAATATCCAGAATACTAAAAAAAGGCGGGATTTTTGAGATATCTCTTCATGGGTCAAAGGCATTCGAAATAATAGAAAACCAACCAGACCGGCGAAGTTTATTAGGGATCAACAAAGATGAGTTTGAGTTAAATAAAGAGAAATATCAAACAGAAGGGTATATTTGGATTAAACAACCGGTTTGTTCAGATGACATCGATACTTCCCAGTTTGGAATTTCGTTTATTTCCCAAGCTTGCTTCAAGAAAATAATTTCTCCCCACTTTACACTTATCGACTATTTTGAAGGGGAAATTGGTGGCTGGCAAGACTTGGCGATTCTGAAAAAATAAAATTATTTAAATATACCTAATTAGTTTCTATTCAATGAGCGACATCAGCCTTATCATGCCTTGCTACAATAGAGCTTATGACTTGAAAAACGTACTCGAGTCATATGATAAGCAGGTCCTTGATGAAAATTTTGAAATTATAGCAATTGACGATTGTTCCAGCGACGATACCTTAAGAGTTTTAACCTCTTACAAACCGAAACGTTATTCGTTACGAATTGAAACTTTTACAGAAAATCAAGGACCAGCTTTTGCTCGAAATCGTGGCATCAAATTGGTTAAATCGCCTGTTGTCATGTTTGTGGGCGATGATATATTGCCAGATCAATTTTTAGTTAAAGGGCATCTCGCTGCTCACAGAAGATACCCGAAAAAAAATATTGCTGTTCTTGGTCGGGTAATTTGGCCACCTGATATGCCAATTAATACGTTAATGAAACACATAGATGGCATTGGTGCACAACAATTCAGTTACTACTATTTTCAGGATGAACAAGAATACGATTTTCGCCACTTTTACACTGCTAACATCTCATTGAAATCTGATTTTCTCAAATCTATTGAAAAAAAATTTGATACAGAATTCACTTACGCCGCTTTTGAAGATGTTGAGCTTGCTTATCGATTATCCAAGAATAATCTCAAAATCCTGTACCAGTCAATTTTGATTGGATACCATTACCATTACCATAACATCTGGACGTTCTCAGAGCGCCAGTATAAGGCTGGCTTGATGGCATCTCTATTGATTAAAAAACATCCCGAATTAACATTCAGAATCATTGGATTGCATTGGTATAAATTGATTATCAACCACCTATTACTGAAACCAATTTCCAATAAAAATAACGATATTAGACCCACGCTCGAGATTGAAATATTACAACGACTTAGTGAATTCGAATGGACACCATATCCGTCTCAAGAAAATCATTACCTGCAAACCCTGAATTACTTTTTCTATAAAGGTTTTATTTTCGGAAGATTAGGTGAAACACCAATAGCAAACAAGATTTGCAACAATTACGCTCAAAAGATACTTACACCCATACTTACCCAATTCAAAGAAAAGCAGTAAATTAATAATTTAACCAACAAAATTTAACCCCAAGTTAATATTAATTGAAAATAAATTAATAATTTCCAATAAAATTGTAAGGTGTTTATGGATTGTTTTATTATATAATCTGATAGTTCTAGCTAATTAAAATCAATCAAAATTACATACGAAATGGCAAATCCAGAGAAACCTGGAGACGCAAAGCCATGGGTCTAAAGACAAGAAGTCCATGATAGCCAGGCTGCCGAATGAGTAGTTTTATATATCTATAACAGGCGAGCCTATTAAGAACGGCTCGTTTTTTATTGGTTTTTTACTGGAAAAAATGAAATCAATTAATATATTCAACTTTTTACTGTTTGTTTTAGCACCTGTTATTCAAATTAACTCCACACCGTTTGCAATAGATCAAGTTATAAATATCAATAATCAAATTCCGGCTTATAGCAATCTATCAACCGCGGATTCCATAGAAATCATTCAAGTACCTGGTGATGTCAATAATATTCAGGATGCAATCAACCAAATTAGTGACAACGGTATTATCGAAATTTCTTCGGGAGTATATCAAACTCCAGCACAAGGCTTTTCAATATTAGCATTGAACAAAAACTTCACAATAAGAGCCAAAGCCGGGGCGAATGTAATTTTTAATGGAAATGGAAACAATCGAATTCTAAATATTCAAGAGATACCCTCTAATCCAGCCGACTCAATAAATTTTGAAAAAATCACCTTTAAAGATGGATTCACAAACATAAATGGTGCCGGTGCAATAACAATAATGAAGATGAATGTAACATTTGACAATTGTGTTTTTCAAAATAACAGGAAAAATCACTCATCAAGTGGTACGGTTGGGGGGGCTGTATCGATAGGTATGGATTCAACCGTGTTCTTCTTGAATTCAATATTTGTCGATAACGCTTCTGAAGACGGGGGGGCAGGGATTGGTGCACACGATTCCAATGTTTATATCCATGCATCCATATTTACAAATAATCAAACAACAGATATATGCAGTTCATGTGTTCCAAACGGCGCTGCGATAAATGCTGGGAATACAAAATTACAAATCACAAATTCCAGGTTTGAAGGGAACAAATCTGCAGGACATGGCGCAGCCGTTTCATTAATTGGCGAGTGGAACAAACCCAAATCAAATGTGATAATAGCCAATGTCAGCTTTATTCAAAACATGATTGATCGGAACACACCCCAACCTCATCCTATTGAAGGAGGAGCTTTAGTAGTTGAAGATCACGTTAATCTAAAAATTTATAATTCTCGATTCATCAAAAATAGTGCTTCCATAGGTGGAGGGTTGAGTATTTTCCGTTCAAACTCTGAAATATATAAGAGCGTTTTTCGTGGAAATCGAGCCACGGATACAACTGCATCCTCTGGTTTTGGTGGCGCAATTAACTTTAATCCACACAACCGTCCAGACTACTCAAGATTAATTATTGAAGATTCATTCATTCAAGGAAAATACGATGGCGTTTCTACTGTTGCGCAATTTGGAGGTGGGATAAGTACTGCAGCGTCATTAGTCTCACCTTTTGCAGAGATATCTCTTTCCCGGGTTGTACTAAATGATTTAGACGTTACAACACAATCAGGACTATCAAAACCAGGTATTGGTGGGGGTATAAGTGTAGGTGAAAATATTCTTACAATGGAAGATTCTCTCATAATGAATTCGGATGCTACGGGACCAGAAGGAGGTGTTGGGGGAGGGATAGCTGTGTATCCAAATACAGATATACACATACAAAGTTCAATATTTGCTTCAAACACTTCAGATACTTTTGGAGGGGCTCTATTTGCGCAGGCTTCAAGCATCGAAGTAACAAATTCCATCTTCCAAGAAAACGAAATAAGCCCTCTTCAATCTGAGCCGGGCAATTCTTCATATGGAGCAGCCATATTCACTGCTCCAGAAGACCCGACCAACATACCAGTAACTGGTACTGTAGAAAATTCAACATTTGTTGAGAATATCGGATTAGCTATTTTTGATGACGACCGTCAAGATGGACCTATAAATGATGTAAGATACAACCAGAATGAATTTTTTGAAACCACTTTCGGAGATGATATATATAAAGATTCATTAACTGCCACATCCTCAGTTTCAAACTTAAATGATCTTGTTGTCTCACGTGCGAGTGCTGTTCCTACTACAGATAAATCCCAGGTAAACAATGTTGAATTATCAAACTCCCCAAGGATTTTAAGAATAATGGCTATACCGCCAATTATTCTTCAAGAAACTGCTGTTGGTGACCCTGCTTCATTTTCCAAATCCTTTATAGCGTATGTATGGAATGGATCTTCTGCATCAATCAATGGATCACCTCTTTCTAACCAAGCCTGGTTCCTTGAAACCTCCACACCAGCTAGTTATTCCCTGTCAGTTGATGGCTCACAGTCAATCGTTAATGTAACCCAAGGACAAAATCCAACATTATCCATTGATGTTTTGTATAGTGATACAGGTGCAGAAGTAAATTGGAATTGTTCCGAAGGATCTTTCCTCGACATTGTCATGGATCAAGGGATTAACATATCATCATCACCATCAGGTTCGGTCCAAATCCCATCTAGTGGAAATTCCTACCATTTGTATATGATCACAGAAGAAGGTGGGTACTCAAGAAAGATCAACACAGATGATCCTTCTCTCTTGCTTTTTTTGCCATTCATGATCACGGATTAATCAATTTATAAAAATAATAACTCATCACGTATTAAATGCAAGAGTGACTGATTTTACGTTGGTCATGATCCGCACCGATTCTTCGAAAAACCAGTGGCCAAGACTGTGAGATAATCATGGTCGATAGCGCCAACTCTTATGAGATTACGATTGCCACAATGAGTAATCTTCCCAATGACCGACGGATCAAATAAGCCAGATATGAAGGGGAATACAACCAGTACGCCATCTATAACTCAGGCGCAGACCAGGCATCGAGGGAAATTCTGGTGTTCCTTGAGGAGGACGTCCGGATTCTGGAACTAGGCTGGCTTGAGGAACTTGTCCAGTGGGCTGCACTGCCTGAGGTCGGCATCGCCGGCGCGAAAATACTCGGGCCGAAATGGGAAATCCAGCACGCAGGGATTATTCTAGGACTGGACGGTCCTGCTGGGCCCATTTTTAAAAGTGCTCACGAATACCTGTTCGGCCCCTACGGCTCGCCCGAATCTTACCGGAATTATCATGGGGTTTCCGGGTCTTGCATAACAATTCGGCGTGAAGTATTCGATAGACTGGGGGGTTTCGATGAGCAGTACAGGGTTGCGTATGGGGATGTTGCCTTATGTTTGCAGACGATAAAAGCCGGTCTCAGGGTTATATATACGCCATACGCTCGTCTGTTATACAAAGAATATAAAGAACGGAAAAGATATATCCCTGACACAGACCGGATACTTCAAAACAAACTTTTCAGTGAGATTTTCAAATTGGGAGATCCCTTCTTCAATCCAAATCTTTCATACCAGAATTATGTACCTGCAGTGGTTGAAACCGATTCGATTTCTCTCCAGGAGTACAGCGAACAAACAGCACAGAGTTCACACAAAAACGAATAGCAGATATCTGTGATCCTCTCTTATTGGTGATTTAAACTGTAAATTAAGAAGTTTTGATTTTCAAAAAACGGTTTGAATTTTATCCCCGGTCTGCATTTTTCTAAACGTTTTTCGGAATCCCAATACTCATCCTTATCCTTCCGTACTAATAAATAATCAGCCAGCAAAAGATTCTTGCACCTGGTTGCTCTAAAAGAATTTCTCCCAGTAAAAAACCTAAATACCCGCGGCTTATTAAAGGCAAAAATGCTTTCAGGCTCTGTGTTATTTGACACGAATTGAAACATTTCTGCGCTGACCGGATCAAATGGACCCGGCATTTCACGGTTGTTTCTGAGGTTCTCTGCGGCTAAAGCGTACGAGGTTGCTAATTCAAAGATAACCACAATAATGATTAAGGCGTTACCCAATATTTTCAGATTTGGCAAATGAATGCGTTCAAGAAAACTCCTTAATTGTCCCGTTCCAACTAAGACAAAATATACATAGAAGGGGAGTATTGGAATAATATACCGGTAATTTAGGGAAGGAAATAATAAATAAAGGCCTAGAGTAAAGCCTGAATAAAATATAAAGTGATAATCGCTCTTCCATCGATGAAATAAACCTGCAATCATGAACGGGAAAAGCACAATAACAATTATTTGATTTATATACACCTCGAAAAATAAATTTGTAATAAATGTGGGTAGTAGCAACAGGTAATAATGTAATTTTTTTATTATTGGAATTGGCATCTCAAAAATATTTTCAAGAATAAATACAAGATGGGTAGAATCATTGACAAAAATTTGTTCATATGCTGCAAGTAAAATCAGAAGAGTAGAAGAAAATAAGATATCAGGAATAAACCGATTGAATTTAAATTGTTTATTGTGAATGCAGCTAAACGCCTGGATAATCTGGCATAGAATCAATACAAGCAGAAGCAACGCGCCATTTTGACGAATTGAAAATGCAATAAAGATGCTAACTCCCAATAATAAATAGTCAATTTTTTTGGAGAATAATCTCCTTCCGGAAATTACAAAGATGTCCATTAACAGGATTGATAAAGTGGAAAAAAACAAAAAGGGGATATCTGAAAAGATAAAATCGTGAGCCTCTAACAGAACCGGGCTGAATGCAAATAAACTTAAGATCACGATTATCTTAAATTTCCCCATCCGATTAACAAAAAGGAAGTAAATACATATTAAGAAAAATAGATAAAAGAGAATATTTATTGCTTTTATCGCCCAGAGGTTAATCCCCATTAAACAAATTGCAGGCAACAATAAGATTGGGTATCCCCAGGGATAGAGAATTGGACCAAGACCAGGAAGAGAGTTTTTAATTGTAAAAGTATTTTCTTCTATGTATTGTTGAACTGTTCTATCCTTAATGCTTTCAGCCTGCATTAAATAGGCTGCAAAATCACCACCCCAATCTTGTCCCATTGTTAAGAATGAAACGCTAAGGATCAAATAAAAAGGAAGTATAAGGATAATAATTAATTGGACTGCTTTTACTTCATGGCGTTTTAAATTTTTATTCATCGTTGGTGTTCTTAGGAATCGATAATAAAAAATGCAATCCAAAAATTTGAGCGCCCAAATAGGATTCTTTCCAAAAACAAAAAAAACAGCCAAAAGAGAAATCTACAATAAATTGAAGATGATAGCCTCTTAAATAATTTACAGCGTATTCATCGGAAATTATATCTTCGAAAAATTTACCCCCGATCCCAATCGAATGCTTTCATAATATGTGTTTATACTGTAAATCCAAAATTTTTGATTTTCAAAAATTTTTTTGAATTTTATCTGGGGACTGCATTTTTCTAAACTGTTTTCATAACCCCAATAATGATCCATATACTTATGGATTATTAAATAATCAACATTTAAGAGATTATCGCACTTGGTTGCCCAGAAAGAATTTCTACCAGTAAAAAACCTTAATACCCGTGGCTTAAAAAAAGCGATAATGCTATCAGAATCTGTGTTATCGGACACAAATTGAAACATCTCTGTACTTACAGAATCAAATGGACCCGCTATTTCCCGGTTGTTATTCAGGTTCTCTGCTGCTAATTTAAACGACCATGTAAACTCGAGAATAATAACCAGAATAATTAATCTATAACCCCATAGTTTTAGATTTGACAAATTATGCTGGTCAAGGAATTTTCCTAATTGTCCCATTCCAATTAAGACAAAATATATATAGAATGGAAGTATTGGAAAAATATATCTTGAATTGAAGGAAGGAAATAATAAATAAAGGCCCAAAGAAAAGCCGGAATACAATATGAAGTGGTAATCGCTTTTCCATCGAAGATATAAACCTGCTATCAAAAAAGGGAAAAGAACTAAAAATATAATTAGATTTTCATACGTGTTGAAAGAGAAATTTGTAATAAATGTCGGTAGGAGCAGCAGGTAATTATAAAATTTTACTAAGTATCGCCACTCATAATTACTATTTAGAAAATATTCAATATGGGTAGAATCACTGACGAATAATTGTTCATGTACTCCAAGTAAAATAACGAGGGAAAAAGATAATACGATATCAGGAAGATTTGGTTTCAATTTAAATAGTTTATTACGATTGAATCTAAAAACCTGGATAATTTGACAGATAATCAATACAAGCAGAAGCAACGCCCCATTCTGGCGTATTGAAAATGCAAAATAGATACTCGCCCCTAGTAATAAATAGTCAATTGTTTTGGAGAACAACCTTTGCCCGGAGACTATTAAAAAATCAATTAATAGTATTGACAGGGTTGAAAAAAATAAAAAAGGGATATCTGATAAGATAAAATCGTGGGCTTCTAGTAATAATGGGCTGAATGCAAATAAACACAATAATACTGTTAATTTAAATTTGTTCAGCCGATCAACAAAAAGGAAGTAAACACATATTAAAAAAAGCAAGAAGAACAGGAAATTTATTGCTTTTATTGCCCAAAGATTTATGCCCAAAATATATATGGCAGGCAAAATCAGGATGGGGTAACCCCAGGGATAGAGAATTGGGCCCAGACCTGGCAGAGTGTTTTTAATAGTGAAAGTATTTTCTTCAATATATTGTTGAACAGTCCCATCAATAATGCTTTCGGCCTGCATTATGTAGGCAGAAAAATCACCTCCCCAATAGTGTCCAACGGTCAGGAACGAAGAGCCAAGGATCAAATATAAGGGCAGTATAAGGAAAACAAATAAATGAATAGGTTTTAATTCATGGTACTTGAATATTTTATTCATCGTTTGGAGAAGTAAGATTTTGGTTTGAACTCCATAGTGCAACAATGGTCATCGATGAAAAATGCAACTCTAAAATTAGAGGGATCAAATAAGATTATTTTTTTAGCGAAAGAATTCCCAACCAAAAGACTGATCTGATATCTATAAAAAGATAACCTACCGGATAATTGGTAACAACAATCAGCTGAAATTATAACTTTTTATGTAAAATTAGCTAAACAAAGTGTGAAATACAAAAAAGCAGCTCACAAACTATATAATGGAATCAATTAGAAGAATTAAACAGTTGTCTCACATAAAAACTTTTACTGTCGCCAGATAGCAAGCTCTTACAAAACAACTTGAAGCTTTTACAGGACGAATTTTAAAATAACAAAAACCAGTAATATTATTAAGCTGTTTCGTGTATGTATCTCATTTCAATCCCGATTTATATTCAACTGGGAAAAACCTCCAATAAAGAAAATAGAGTAAAGGTCAGATTAAATAAGTCGCCGCGATAAAAAACCGGTCTATAATTGTTCTGATTTTAATAATATTCTTCCAACTACCTCAGCGACCCGCTAAAGCATAGATTGGATGCCGCTAAAGTATAAGATCCGACCTGAAATCCAACAGGAGACATTCAAAAACCACCCTGCCCTGAGAACCAAGCAGGGTGGTCTAGTATTGCTGGATAGTCCCCTGGTAGACCTCTGGCATTTCTCCGACGGAAAGACCCTGGAGGAAATCCTCAGGGATTTCCAATCCAATAAAATTTCCTCCCTCGAAATTCTAGCTGGATTAGCTTGCTTGGCAGAAGCAGGATTGCTCAGCCGTGAAATCAAATCCAGTGAAAAGGATCACCATACATTTTCCTCAGACGGTACGGTTTCTGTGGTGCTGGTCGCATTCAACAGCCGTGCCTGGCTGGAAATATGTATTCCCAGCCTGCTCTCCCAGACCCTGCCGGTTCTTGAGATAATCCTGGTGGATAACGCTTCCTGCGACGCCACTGTATCCTGGGTGAAAGAAACCTACCCTGGAATCGACCTCCTGCAGCTTGAAAAATCTCAATCCCTGGCGCAGGCGCTTAACATAGGCGCGGCCAGTGCAAAGGGGGATTATCTCCTGATTATAAATCCGGATGTGACTTTTGAGCCAACCGCAATCGCCAACCTAGTGTTTACAGCCCAGGACGAACCGGATTGCGCCGCTGTGGCAGCCAAGTTAAAACTGAGCTTTACCCCCGGTTTACTCAACGGTATGGGCAACTATGTCGGTCCGGCATCCTGGGGGACTGATTACGGGCTGGGGCAGCTTGATCTGGGACAATTCGACCAGATCAATGAAGTCCCATCAGCATGCTTTGCGGCAGCTCTAATCCCGATCGAGGCGTATAAAATTATCGGACCTTTTGACCCCGGATTCCCGCTCTACTATGAAGACAGCGAATGGTGCTACCGGGCGCGTATTTACGGCTACAAAATCCTGGCCGCGCCAGGTGCTGTAGGAAACCATGCTTTTGGACAGGAGTCAAACCAGTATCTCCCGGGTGTTCTGACCTCCGAAAAGCTCGAGCAGGTCATTTACGGCAGGCTGCGCTTCATATTTAAACTGCTCAGCCCGGTCTACCTGTTCTACTTTTTTGTGGTATATACAATCGAGGCATTCTTTAGATTACTGGAAGCAGCACTGCATGGGCGCTGGTATTATTATGGGGCATATTTTAATGCCTCGCTAAAAATGATCAAATCACTGAAAGAAATACTGGATAATCGCCGGACGGTCCAAACCAGGCGGGTTACCCCGGATCGAGATCTGTTTCAAATTCATAAAAATATTCCCCTGCCGCTGGTGAGGTATGAAATGCCAGAACTCAGCCTGGATATCGTCCGTCACATCTACCTGCCCGCCATTCTTTCAGATAATACCCGACCGTTACCGGAGTTTGAACTCTCAACCGGTTATACGGATGGTCAGAAAATTTACCCGGGCAAGATGAGTATTATCAACCGATTGTTATCTACGATCCGCACTGAAGGGTTTTTTGGTTTTCTCTTGTATTTTGGCAAGTGGGTCGTATGGCGCCTGAACAGGATGTAGACCCACCCTGGATTTAACAGTCCGATGAATATGAAAAAAAAACGGATCGGGATTGACGCCACTGCCCTGCCGCCCCAACCTGCCGGGGCCGGGATTTATACCATTAATCTCATCCGTTCCCTGGCCGCTTTAAACCCAGATTTCGAATTATATGTATTTGCCCAGCAGTCCAGCCGGAGGCTGATCGAATTGGAGAGCAGCGGGTCGATAAATTGGGTATTACTTCCGGATAAAAGCCCGCCTCACAGGCTTGTCTGGGAACAAACCGGGCTGCCCGGGCTGGTAAGGAAGACAGGGCTCGACCTGCTCCATTCACCTCACTACACCCGGCCGGTTTCACTGGGATGCGCCTCGGTGGTCACCTTCCATGACATAACCTTCTTCCTGTATCCCCGGTACCACACATTTTTCAAACGAATATATTTTCCAGCAGCAATGCGGAAGAGCGCCCGCAGCGCGGATGCATTGATCGCGGTTTCGGAAAACACAAAAGCGGATATCATCCAGCACCTGGGCATCTCTGCATCAAAAATACACGTTATATACCATGGCGTGGATGACCGCTTTAAACCAATCTCAGACAAGAATTTTCTAAACACCATCAGCCAAAAGTACAACCTTCCGGCAGGCTATATCCTGTATGTCGGGGTGGTCGAACCCCGTAAAAACCTTGTTTCATTATTAAGCGCTTTCCATGAGCTGAATAAAAATAACAACAACCTGATACTGGTGATCGCCGGCCAGCCCGGCTGGGGCTACAATGAAGTAAAGAAAATAGTCGCCGGATATAATTTGAAGGACAGTGTGATACTCGCCGGTTTTATCCCTCCTGAAGACCTGCCTGCGATTTACAATCTCGCCAAAATTTTTGTTTACCCCTCAATTTACGAAGGCTTCGGCCTACCAGTGCTGGAAGCGCTGGCATGCGGCACACCCACAATAACAACCAGGGTCTCCTCGCTGCCCGAGATAACCGGCGATGCTGGAATCCTGGTTCCCCCCGGTGATGATGAAGCGCTGCGGATGGCATTACAGACCCTGCTGGAGGATGAAAAGGAACAAAACCGGCTTTCAAAAATGGGTCCCCAGCGCGCAGTCCGGTTTAGATGGAACCGGACCGCCCAGGAAACCCTGGATGTCTACAAACAGGTTCTCGAAGAATATGAATCCGGTTGATATTTCCGTTTGTATTGTCTCTTATGAAGCCGGGGAACTGCTTCGGAAGTGCCTCCACACCCTGGTTGCGCACACCCAATCCAGCCTGGATATTATCCTGGTCGATAACGGTTCCACAGATGGCACGCAGGAAATGATCCAGGAGGAGTTTCCATCTGTCCGATTTTTCAGGAATCCCGTCAACCTGGGTTTCACCAAACCAATGAACCAGGCTCTCCGCAAATCAAGGGGAAAGTACATCTTGCAGCTTAATCCCGATACGGAGGTGATGCCAGAGGCGGTTGATCTTCTTGCAAAATTCCTGGAAGACAATCCCGGTGTGGGCATCTGCGGGCCAAAGGTGTTGAACCGGGATGGCAGTTTTCAAGCCCAGTGCCGGCGGGGTGAATCAAGACCATGGGCAGTGATCTCTTATTTCCTGGGCTTATCAGCTCTATATCCGGAGTCTGAATTTTTTGGCCAGTATTTACTAAATTTCATGGATGAAGATCTCACCCATCCCGTCGCTGGAGTATCGGGTTCATGCATGCTCGTCAGGAAAGAGGCGCTCGAGCAGGTCGGTTACCTGGACGAACGTTTCTTTGCATTCCAGGAAGATTCGGACCTCTGCCTGCGAACACGCCAGGCTGGCTGGGAGATTTATTATGTTCCGGATGCCAGGATAATCCATTACGGCAGCCTGGGAGGTTCTCACGTCCACCAGGCGCGTTCTATTTTCGAATGGCATAAATCCTATTTCCAGTTTTACCGGAAGAACTACGCCAGCGACTACTTCTTTTTATTCAACTGGATATACTATGCAGCAATGTTAATAAAACTGTTTTTTTCGCTGATTAACAATTCCCTTAGAAAGGGATTCCATATTGGTTCCCAGAGAACCTGAAATCGGATTCAAGCCTGTTGTGCCGGGGGGAACAGAAAATGCAACAGAAAAGAGACTAAGATGATAACTGAGCTTTCACCGACTGTTAGACTATTCATTTCTCTGCTGGTTGCGCTTGTGACCACCTTTGCATTCGCAGTCATCGGCCTGAAACTTGCATCACGGTACAAATTAATCGATTTTCCCGACTCAAAGCCGCATAAAAAACATGACCGGCCCACCCCAATCGCCGGCGGCATAACCTTATACGCGGCGATTTTATTGGCTGGATTGCTGACAGGCACATTCGAGAGCTGGGACATAAGAGCGACTGTTCTGGCATCCATACCTGTCTTTTTATTTGGATTGTGGGACGATTTCAGCGATCTTGGCATTTTAACAAAATTGATTGGGCAGCTAGCGTCAGCCTACATCCTAATCCGGCTCGGGGTATCGATAAAAGTATTCGAGTCTCCAGATATGTTTCTACCGCTTGCTGATAATATGAGAATTCTCCTGGATTGGTTTGTATCCATCGTGTGGATTGTCGGAATCACAAACGCATTTAACTTTGTCGACAGCAAGGATGGACTCGCAGTTGGATTGGGTGGAATCTCAGCCGCATTCTTTATGTTGATGACTTTTGATTCTGGCCAGTACCTTCTAACCCAGCACAGCGCGATCATCCTCGGAGTTTGCATCGGACTTTTCTTTTTCAACTCGCCCCCGGCATTACTGTTTATTGGAGATTCTGGATCCCAGACACTTGGTTTTTTTCTGGCTGCGCTGGCCATCATTTACTCCCCATACGGCGCTTCCCAGCTCTCTTCCTGGTTTGTGCCGGTTCTAATTTTAGGAATCCCAATATTCGATATGGTTCTGGTAGTGATATCGCGTATTCCGCCGGAACCAGCCGTTCTATAAAGCCGGGCTAGACCATATGTACCACAGATTGAGCCTGATCGGGTTGGGATCACGCCGGGCGGTACTTGCCATGCATCTTATCGCACTATCACTCGGTTGTCTGGCGTTCATCATTTTAAACACCCAACCCGCAATCGCAAACAGCGTCTTTTTCCTGCTGCTCATCGTCGGGTTCTTTATGCTGGCTTACCTTGACAATAAAGCATTATGGACAAAGCTTAACGGTGCAGATCCGGAATTACCATGACATTTGAGCTCTCTCTGCGCGATGAAATTCTGGACACCACCCATCGCTGGCCGGTGGTTTTTCTGTTCTGCATTGCAGGGATACTGATCGGATGGGGCATCTCCGTTTTATGGCCTACCACCTTCAGGGCTTCAAAAGAGATATACGTCGGGATCAATCCATACCGGGCGACTGAGGATTTGAATGCATCCAGGTATGCCAATCTGGTATTTGAAAACCCGGATGATTATAAGAACTGGCAGATGGCAAACCTCAACAGTCTTGTTAAAATGGACTGGATGCTGCAGGAAACGCTTGAAATACTGCAGAAAGATGACCCATACTGGCTGAAAGTCACCCAAACAGAACTTGAGGAGATGTTGAATGTCAACTGGCGAAATGCCGGAAAATGGCGCCTGATCGCAGAAGGGGATAACCCCCTGCGGGCCACCCAGGCTGTCTCCGTCTGGCATAATGTTGTGGTAACCGAAATCCAGTCAGCCACCCGGCAAGCCCAAAACACCTTTGTCTACGACACCCATTTAGAAGTGCTTGCTTCCAAACAGGTTGAACTGGAATTAGAAATTCTGGAACTGCAAAAATTCCAGGTAAGACTGAAATCCCTCCAGGGACAAATACAGGATTCGTCCAGCCAATCCGGAGATATAATAAAAAGTAAAGGTTGGGAACTTGAACAGCTTATCTTAAATTCAAGCGCTGAATTCCCGTGGTTATCGCAATTTCTCGAGATACCAGTGGACACTGCTGCTGCCAGTATGTACCAAGAATGGCTGAAACAGGTAAATTACGGGGCAGAACTTGAAAAGCAAAACCTGGGCAACCAGCTCAATGCAGTAAAGGAACAGTATTCCCAAACTGCGGTTCAATATCAAACCGCATCCAATAATAGTTTTGGTCTATCGAGCAATCTGCGGGTAGAAAAGCTCCACAACCAACCCCCCGATTTATATCCGCTGAGGCCATCCGGATTGCTCATCCTCATAGGCGGATTGATAGGATTTCTGCTATGGATCGCTCTATCGTTAATAAAAATTACTCGATAGAACCTCTCATCCTCAGAGGCACCGCCCTCTACAAATTTCAATCCGGGATAAGCAGTATTTACTATGTGTTTATCAGGCTGGTATGGGCGGCTTTCCTGATTTTCCTGCCGGTTACCAGTTTTCCGTATTTTCCCGAAACAATCGGCGGGGGGGCTGTAGTTCAGCCCCTATCCCTTTACCCGCTTGCCATCCTGGTTCTTTTCTTTACAATTCCAACTATCATCACTCGTCCAATCCCAAGGACTTTCGTCACACTTGTGCCTTTTCTCCTCATTGCATTAATAAGTTCAATGATTTCTTTATTCAGGGGTATAGAACCCGTCCTTGGTATACCGGTGTATGAACGCACCATGCGGACGCTGATTACACTTGGTATTGGGGTATCAGTTTACCTGACGGTCAGCATCCTGCCCCGAAACCTGAAAGAACTGAACTCGGCACTGAGATGGCTCTTTACCGGATTGGCGATTGTACTGATGTGGGGTTCCTTGCAGGCAGTCTTTGTCATCAAGTTTCATCAGAGCTGGTTCGATAAAATCAGTTATCTCCAGCAGTTTATATCTACCCGGCACTTATTCGACAACCGGATATCCGGGCTTACCTACGAACCTAACTGGTTTGCAGAACAGATATGCTTTCTTTTCCTGCCCTGGCTGCTTGCATCGGCGATCAGCAAAAGCAGCGTATTCAGCTGGCGCCTGGGCCGGGTAACCGTTGAATGGCTGCTTTTGATCTGGTCTGTACTTTTACTGCCTTTAACCTTTTCGCGTGCAGGCGTTCTCAATTTGCTGGCTGTTTCCTTCTTCGGGTGGTTTCTCTTCCGGCTCAGAGTGAGGAAAAATCCGGATACCCAGCACGCAAACTTCAACCGTTTCATTTTTTACAGATTCTCAAGATTAATCCGGTTCTTAATCGAAACCGCTATAATTATTTCAATGATCGCAGCGCCGATATACCTGATTGGAAATCAAAATGCATTTTTTGCCCGGTCATGGAACTACTGGATGAATGAGGATACTTCCTTAGTGGGATATCTTGATTACCTGGGATTTGGGGCCAGGATCGCCTACAGCAAAGCAGCATCCCAAACCTATCAGGCTAACCCAATAATAGGAGTGGGCCTGGGAAATTATGCCTATTACTTCGAGGAAATGCTCCCATACCAACCCCTTTCTGAGGCGCCTGAGGTCTTGCACCTGATCACACCGGGTCCGGATAGAAACCGGTTGACCACTGCCAAGATTTTTTATCTCCGGCTGCTGGCGGAGACAGGGGCAGTCGGTCTGGCTGCATTTCTGGCATTTTTAACTGCGGTTACCGGCTGCGCCTTATATCTCTGGCTATCACCCAAAGGGGAGCACCAATTCTGGGGAATTGCCGGTTTGTGCGGAATATTATCCTTTTTGATTGCGGCTTTCACTTATGACTCTTTTGCCTTACCCAACATGTGGGTCGTATTTGGTTTTATCACTTCCGCAGCCTGGATTTCAAAACGAGAACGGTGATCCCCCTGCAGAACCAACCCGAATTCCAAAACATGCTTCTGGTTGAATTGGTAAAATTTAGCCGTTGTACGATTTACCCAATTTGATAAAGATTTTTTTGTGCTATGAAATACTGGTCGCTTCGTGAAGAGTTGTACAGCGCATTTCACCAATGGCCGCAGATGATATTGTTTTTTCTGATCGGCGGTTTGATTGGACTTGGTATTTCCACACTGCTGCCAGCAACACACAGAGCCACAAGCCAGCTGTATGTTGCCCTCAATCCTTACCGGGCATATTCGGATTTAAACTTTACAGCACTGGCAAATCCTAAATATTCCAACCTTGATGATTATAAGAATTGGCAGATGGCGGAACTGGAAGCGCTTGTTTTCCTAGATGCAATTACCGTAAAAACACTCGATTCGCTCCGTTCAAAGGATGCCTACTGGCAGGAGATTACCACCCTCCAGTTGAGGGAGATTCTGGATGCAGACTGGAGATCGGCTGGCACCTGGAGCCTGACTGCGGAACATCCCTATCCGGAATTCGCCCAGGATGCGGTTAAGGAATGGAGCGATGTTATTTTGGAACATGTTTTTGATGCCACCAGGGCAGCATTGGACACCGCCCTGGTGGATGAGGAACTGCTGGAGGTCATTTCAAAGAAAACAGAACAGGAGGCCCGTCTGTTAAGGCTGGCAGACATCCAGGCCGCATTAAAAAATTGGGTGAAAGAATCCATTATTGCAGATCAAAACCAGCCGCTAGAAGCAAGCGACAGGTGGTTTCTGCAGTCGCTTGCCGCCAGCGCGGCGGATTTTTCACCCGGTTGGCTCGCCCTCCTTGAGAAACAACCCGCAGGAGAAGAGCCTCTTTCAATTCACGCTGGATGGGTAGATGAACTACTTGCCCAGATTGAAATCGAATCCACATTCATCAAAGAGGAAATCTCAAATCTGGCTGAACGCCAGGCTGAACTGGAAGACCTATATGAAGAAAGCTTTTTAAAAAGTTACGGTCTTTCTCCAAACCTCTATGTGGAGAAAATTACTCACCTGCCGGCCAGAGAACTGCGCCCAACCAGTTTATATATACTGGTGGGCGGCATGATTGGCTTATTTTCCTGGCTGTTTTACCGTCTGATCGTAATTTCCCGCAGACATGAGGCAAAAACCAAAGAACCTCAGCCGGAAGAATTATGACCAGCCTGCTTAAACCAATAACATCGATCTCATGGGCAATGCTTTTTTTCTTTCTGCCAGTCACCAGTTTTCCTTTCTTTCCAGGAGATATTGGCGGTAAGACCCTCGTGCGGCCCTTATCAGTAATTCCGCTGACCCTCCTGGTGTTCCTGATTTTAATACCGCGTTTGTTTTCAAAGCCGCTTCCGAAAACATTCCTGCCCCTGCTGGCATTTATTATCGCGGCTGCGATCAGTTCGATCGCAGCCTTTACGTTTGAAATCGAAGCCCTGCGGGGGATATCTTTACCCTACCGGTTTATCCGAAA
Source organism: uncultured Chloroflexia bacterium (assembly GCA_963793095.1). Taxonomy (GTDB): domain Bacteria; phylum Chloroflexota; class Anaerolineae; order Anaerolineales; family UBA4823; genus CAVWDI01. The sequence goes on along the minus strand of CAWBYY010000002.1, from coordinate 564,550 downwards.
TATTCTGACTCTCGGGATTGGATGCGCCTTCTTTTTCACAATATCATTATTGCATCAGAATTGGGATGATCTGGATTTTTCTTTGCGCTGGTTATACCTTGGTTTTGGGGTCGCATTGCTTTGGGGATCGATACAATCGGTTTATATTATTCATTATTCTGAAACATATTTCGACCTGATCAGCAAAATCCAAAGTTATGTTTCCACCCGGAAATTATTCGAAACACGCATTTCAGGACTGACCTACGAGCCAAAATGGTTCGCTGAACAGATCGGTTTTTTGTTGCTGCCCTTTTTGCTCGGATCGATTGTCTCGCAAAAAAGTGTTTTTAAATGGCGCTACCGCTGGTTGACGGTTGAGTGGTTGTTGTTGATCTGGTCCGCAGTAATCATGCTTTTCACGTTCTCGCGGTACTGGCCTGTTTATTTTTGCTGCCCTGGTGATAATCTCATTACTGATCCACCGAATATCACGGGTTAAAAAGAGAGATGCTGGTCAATCAATAACAGGAACAAACATGAACCGCAGGAGAGTTATCGAAATTGCCCTGATCATAATAGGGATCCTGGGGCTTGCGGTTGTATTTGGCGCTCAGAACAGGTATATCTCCAGGTTCTGGCGCTACTGGACTGATGACCAACCGGGTAAGAAAACATACCTCGAATATATTGCCTTCCAACAAAGATTTGTATACCTGCAGACTGCCTTGAACATGTTTGAAGAATATCCCGTTATTGGAGTTGGTCTTGGAAATTACGCATACTTTTTTGATAAAATGATTCCCGACCAGCCGTATAACCGCCAGCCGGAAATAGTCCGCCAGATAACGCCTGTGGAAGGCCGAAACCGCTTGATCACACCCAAAAATCTTTACGGTCGCCTGCTTGCCGAAACGGGGTTATTCGGCACGGTGACTTTCACAACATTTATACTGGGGGTTTTTGGCTGCATGCTGTACATGATAATTTCGAGTTTTACTGAAGGGAAATTCTGGGGACTCTGCGGGCTTCTGGGTTTTTTGGTGTTCTTTTTTGTGATATTTTCTTACGATTCTTTCGCCCTTCCCAATATGTGGGTGTTTTTTGGAGTACTGACATCAGCGGCTCACATATCTGAAAAAGGAATGGGTCTGGAAGCGGGATAAACTCCCAACGCTGTCAAACCAAATGTTAAAAGTTAATAACAACCAATCCGCATCGATCCCGGTTTCCATCTGGCGGATATACTTTTTCCTGTTGCTGCTAGCCAGTTTGGGCTGCCTTTATCTTTTTATCCGGGATATCTACATCCTTGAAGGGCAGGTCAGGATTACTTCAACCGGACGGACCGCCATCCTGGTCCTGTTATCCAGTTTTTCAATTCTATCCCTTGTGCTGCTTCTCGCCACCTGGAGCGGTCATAAAAATGGATCAGTCCATCTGGACAGAATATCGGGCTTCATTTCCAGAGGGAGAACCAGGTGTCTGCTCACTCTTTTATTCCTTTTGATATCCCTGACAGCGGTACACCTGATCCTGTTGGTGCCTGAAATCGAGGAACCCTTTACAGGAACCATTCTGGACCGGCTTTACCCGGTATTGCTGTGGTTTGCCCTGGCAGGCACACTGTCTCTGCTGGTTATCTTTTTTGCCGGGGAAAGAAACACGCTCGCAAACCATATCCGGGAAAACGCTCTTTTCTACATACCTGTGGTGCTGCTCTCTTCCGCATTTATCGCCTGGGAATTTACCGGTCGAACGATATTAAAAAACGAAATTCAATTAATTGGAGTTAACCAGCTCGGAGCGCCTCTGATCGAAACCCAGATATTCCTTGCCTGGGCGGCAGGGATGATCATGCTCGCATTCGCGATATTTCTTTTCGATTACAAAGAGCGGGTAGATTGGCTCAGAAAAAGCAGAATCCCATACATCGATATCTTAATTTTCTGTTTCATTTATGGTCTAACGCTTTTCATCTGGTTGCGTATTCCAATATCCCCAAACTGGTTTGTTGCTGAACCCCGCCCACCGAATTTCGAATTCTACCCCATTTCTGATTCAATCGGGTACGATGCGACTTTCCATTTCCTGAATGTTGGGGAGGGTTTCAGATTTCTTGGTTCACAATTTCTCCGCCGACCCATGCACGCCCTGTTCATTTCAATCCTTCATATAATTGGAGGCCAGAGATATGAAAATGTCGTCTCGGTCCAGGTCGTTATCCTTGCAGTTCTGCCGGCAGTCCTTTACCTGCTGACAAAAATCCTGCACAACCGGGTATCCGGTGTAATCGCCGGATTTTTACTTATGCTAAGGGAGGCGAATTCGATCACGTTATCCAGGTTTGTGACTACTTCACACGCCAAACTGTTAATGGCGGAATTGCCTGCTGTGCTTTTTGTAATGCTCTTTGTTCTGTTCGGGACCTTATGGTTGAAAAAAATCGGGGATAAAACAGTTTACCCGCTGCTGGCAGGGGGGATGCTGGCTATCTCCGCCCTCATTCGCTTTGAAACAATCGTATTCGCCTTTGTATTACTGGTTCTTTCAGCTCTGGCATTAAAAAGAAATCCCAAAAGGACTTGGTTGCTCCAGAGCGGTCTTTTTTGCCTGGGTATTCTGATCATTATGACACCCTGGGTTTACCGCAACTGGACGCTTACCGGAAAGGTATTTATCGACAGCCCCAACTTCCGTTTTGATGTTATCTCACTCCGCTACAGGCCGTATGAAACAGAAACCCCTCCGGTAGAAATAAGCGATAAACAACCCCCAAAAGAAAGTGGTTCTGAAGGCGCATTACCTGGATCAAGCAGCGGGTATATATCGGAAGTCTCTGGGCGCGCTATCGATTTTATCAAAGAATATCCGGCTCAGATAGCAAGTTTCGTCGCGGTTCATTACCTTAATAACCAGACCCAGTTAGTAATGTATTTTCCGGCAACAATCCGGATTTTCGACAGCGCCATCCAACTGTCAGGGCACAGATCGCTGGAGAAATTCTGGGATGACTGCTGTACGACCCAGAGTTATATTCGCAGGCTGCCGTTCTGGCATAAATGGGAAGGGCAAATCCCAACCCAATCAATTATCCCGATTCTTCTCAGTATCCTGGTTATATCCCACGGGATAAGCCTGGCGTGGAAAAAAAATCTGGGCGCGGGGATTATGCCCTTGCTGATGGGTATTGTATATTTCCTGGGAAATGCGGCTTTTCGGATTTCAGGCGGCCGCTACATCCTCCCTGTTGATTGGATCAGCGTGCTCTATTTCAGTGTTGGGCTGGCCGCTCTATCCAGCCACTGTACTCTGGTTATTCTTAACAAAAGGCTGCCTCCTGACTTTGTAAACATAGCGTTTTCTTCGAGGGAAACTCCCCAAAAAGGCAAAAAACTGATATATTCTCCGAGTTTCTATATTGCGATAACATTGCTGGTTATTGTTGGGGTCAGTCTGCCACTGATTGAGAAGATTTACAACCCCCGGTTCACACAGGCCAGGTTGGAAAACATGAGCGAAATGTTTTTAAACTCAGATTTAGCAGACCAGAACCAGCGAGATATATTCAGGCGGTTTCTGGATAGCGGCGGACAAATTCTGACGGGCAGGGCACTTTACCCTAGATTGTTTCCACCCGCCACAGGTGAACCCGGTAATAAAGATTATTACCCCTCAAAACCCTACCCATATATCAGTTTCCTGGTTATCGGACCTGAATGGAAACCCGTGCGGATACCACTCGAAAAACTGGATGGCGATTTTCCAGATGGCTCAGATGTGTTAGTGCTCACCTGTCCAGAACGGGAAAGCAGTTCGCTGGCCGTGGGGATTTTCAAAGATAACAACAATCTGGATTATCTACTTGTCAGCGACCCACTCCCAGCGAATCTATACTGTCCACTGCCTGAGCCGCCAGGTTGACCCCAACAGATAATGGAGAGAGAATTTGAACCGCAACCTTGCGATCCTGCTTATTGCTGCCATTGGCCTTGTTTTTTTCCTGGTCCTTTGTCTATGTTTCACATCAGGCCTGGGAATTTTCACGTATCTGTTCCTGCAAGATTTTCCTTCGGAAAAGTTCACAATGGAAGGAATTTCAACAGCCACCAGTACACCGGTAGTAATCCGCCCACCTGAGCAGGCACAGTATGTGACTCCTTCCAAACCAGACACGACTGGGCAGTCTGAAACAAGCTCGGATGACGCTCTCGATACTTTGAGGATCTTACAGGATACAATCATCCCGGTAAACGACCCGCTTGATCTGGCCGCACGGCTGCAGGGTAAGGCTGGGCTTGCCCGCAAGACCGACCCCCCGGAATCGTTCTACAATACTGGCGATCAACAAACCTTCTGGGTGCTCAATGCCGATAACAACCAGAATTTCCAGGTCATGGCGACTTTACAGTATGTGACAGACCACCTTTATCTCTGGATCCAGGATGGTGTTAACTACGATGAAGCTGAATTAAGCGACCTCGCCGAGACGTTTGAGGAGCACATTTACCCAACAAACCGGACTTTTTTTGGGAGCGAATGGACCCCGGGTGTAGACGGCGACCCTCATCTTTATGTGCTGTATGCGCGCGGCCTGGGAGGCAATGTGGCCGGTTATTTCTCGCCCGGTGACGAATTCCCGCCAGACGTAAAGAAGTTCTCAAATGGGCACGAGATGTTCCTGATGAGCGCTGATAAGCTCACCCTGGACACAAAATTTACCTACGGCGTTCTGGCACACGAGTTCCAGCATATGATCCAATGGCACCATGACCCAAACGAGGAAGCCTGGGTCACTGAGGGTTTCTCTGAACTTGCCGCGTTTCTCAACCGGTTCAGCAACGGGCAGGTCGAGCACGCTTTCATCGCTGATCCTGACATTCAGCTAACCACCTGGCCTGACGACCAGACCAACACCCACGCTCATTACGGGGCATCTTTCCTGTTCATGACATATTTCCTGGACCGGTTTGGGGAAGCTGTTACACAGGCGCTGGTCGCCCATCCGGATAACGGTATGACAAGCATCGACAGGGTCCTGGAAGAAGTTAAAATCCTTGATTCTGATTTCCTCCGAAGTTATCAAGGCAGATGATGTATTTGCAGATTGGGCAGTAACGAATTACCTGCATAATCCCGAAGTGGCTGACGGGCGCTACGCTTATAAAATATTCCCGAACGCTCCACATGCGAACGAAACGGAGACGATCAGTGAATGCCCTTCAGGTTTAATGGTCCGGGATGTCAGCCAGCATGGCTCTGATTACATCCGGATCACCTGCAAAGGCGACTATGTTATCAATTTTGAAGGTTCCCTCCAGGCCGAAGTGCTTCCAGCTGAACCATATTCAGGCTCCCATTTTTTCTACTCCAACCGGGGCGATTCCTCCAATATGACCCTGACCAGGAACTTTGATTTCAGGGATGTATCTGGTCCGCTGACGCTCTCCTACTGGACCTGGTACGATATTGAAAGCGATTACGATTACCTTTACCTTACCGCCTCCCCGGATGGCACGAAATGGGACATCCTCAGGACTCCCTCCGGAACGGACCTGGACCCGTCCGGTAACAGTTACGGGTGGGGATACAATGGAAAAAGCGGGGGCGGACCAGCATGGATTAAGGAGACCGTAGATATCTCCCAGTATGCCGGCCAGGAAGTCCAACTCAGGTTTGAAAACATCACCGACGCGGCAGTCAACGGGGAAGGTTTTTTGCTGGATGATGTCTCTGTTCAGGAGATCGGGTATTTCAGCGATTTTGAAGTAGATGGCGGCGGATGGGAAGCGAACGGGTTTGCCCGCATTCAAAATATCCTGCCGCAGTCTTTCCGGCTCAGCCTGATAAAAATCGGGGCTGAGAACCAAGTGGAACACATCCAGCTGAGCGCGGATAATTCCGCTTTCATCCCGATATCAATCGGCGATGATTATGATCAGGTCGTGCTGGTCGTCTCCGGCACTTCCCCTTTCACCCGCCAGAAAGCCGCCTACCAGCTTACAGTCCAACCCTGAAAAAAGCGGCAATTCCCAAACTCACCTGTTATTTTTCCCTTTTAACCGCTAAATTAAAAACCAACCCCCATTCCCCAGAATCAAACAGACCGGGCATTGATTACCCGGTCTGCTTTTTTGCGTTAAGGAAATCCCGGCCTTCACTCTGGTTCGGGTCTGCGGGGTTCGCGCAGCATCGACAACTGCTGTTCGAGTTCAATCCGCTTCTGCTCAGACGCGCCTCTCACTTCCGTTTTTATGTTAGCTGCCCAGTTTCTTATTGCGGCTTTGTTATCATCCCCGGATCCGGGAGTGAACAGTAACACTAACCCCGCCGCGAATACGCTGCCAAGCAGGAATCCAGCCAAGTAGTTTTTTGTTAATTTCATAAGAGGATACCTCCTAATTTATTCATGATAATCAGATCAACCTGTATTAAGCCGCTTTTATAAAATCTTATCACAGCTTTAATTGAAATCCACCCGGAATTACCATCCTATTTTATATATAATAATGTCTATGTTATGACCAAACAAAGGATTCCAGGAGCAGGAAACTTCTGATGATAGTACTCTCTATTGGCATGCCGCGCGCCGGGTCGGGCTGGTTTTTTAACCTGACAAATGACCTAATGGTTGCGGGCGGATTCCAGGACGTCCACAAGGTCCGCAGCAGGTACCACCTTGGTAAAGTGCTCACTGAGGTCAACTGCAACATCGGCGCTTTCAGTCTGCCGCGCTTGAGCGCAGTGCTATTGCCTGCCGCTCTCGGCAATTCCTTCACTGTCAAAGCCCACGCAGGACCCACACGGTATGCAAAATTCCTGATCCGGAGAAGAGCGCTCACCCCGACCTACATCTACCGGGATCCGCGCGATGCCATGCTGTCCGCCTGGGAATACGGCCAGCGTGGGCTTGCGGAGGGTCGGTCAAACGCGTTCTCATTTATCCAGGATTTCGAGACCGCCCTGGATTTTATACTCGGTTACTTGCATATATGGCAAATGTGGATAAATATTGATGGAATTCTGTACTGCCGCTATGAGGACTTGCTGACCAGCTATGAGTCTGAAACACAAAGGCTGGTAGACTTTATCGGTATCAATCCGGAAGGTGTGGATGTCCGGAAGGTGCTAGAAAATTACAAACCCGGCGCAGAAAATACTGGTAAGAAGGGGATGCATTTCAGCCATGGAAGGATCGGCCGCTTCCGCCAAAAGATGACCGAAGAACAGATATCCCAACTGAACCAGACCCTCGCCCCCTACCTGGAGGAAATGGGTTACGAGATTTAATAGGTAAGTTAAGATGGTTTTTTCATTCTGAGGAAATTCTTTGGTGCATTAGGTGACCCAAAAAATTTCTCGAAGAATCAAACTCTTTTCCAATCAGAAAATTCTCCCCTCCTTGCCAAATCCGTCACCCTCGGGCATAATTACAGGGCTGCCTGGATCTTAATCTAAAAGACCGGAACAGCCTCGTATACTAGAATTAAATAATTAATCGGCCTCTACCTGCCGAAAGGAGAGTACCGTGAGCACAGAGCCTTCCCTTCCCTCAAACTCACAAAATAGAAAAAAGGTCACTATCCAGACCCTGCTGGATAAGAAGCAGCGCGCCGAAGTCATCAGCATGCTGACTGCCTACGATTACCCGACCGCGCTGGCAGTCGACCAGGCCGGCATTGATGTAATCCTGGTCGGCGATTCACTCGGCATGGTTGTGCTGGGGTACCAGAACACCCTCCCGGTTACCATGGATGAGATGCTTCACCACTGCCGGGCGGTGGCGCGTGGTGCCCGGTATGCCATTCTGGTCGGCGACCTGCCCTTCATGAGCTACCAGGCCTCTCCCGAGGAGGCGCTGAGAAACGCTGGCCGCTTCCTGCAGGAAGCCGGCATGGACGCAGTCAAACTGGAGGGCGGGCGCGAGCGCCGCGACGCAGTATCCATGATTGTATCCGCCGGCATCCCGGTGATGGGCCACCTCGGGCTGACGCCGCAGAGCGTGCACCAGTTAAGCGGGTTTAAACAGCAGGGCAAAAAAGCGGATGCCGCCAGGCGCCTGCTGGAAGATGCCCTGATCCTGCAGGAAGCCGGCTGTTTCAGCATCGTTCTTGAAGCCATCCCGGCCCGTTTAGCCGGCCTTGTGTCTGAAAAATTGATAATCCCCACCATTGGAATCGGGGCCGGGCTGGACTGCGACGGCCAGGTGCTTGTGACCCACGACCTGCTGGGTCTGTTCGACCGCTTCACCCCCAAATTCGTCAAAAAATACGCTGACTTTTACTCAGATATGGGGCGCGCCTTTTCCAAATACAGGATTGAGGTCGAAAAGCGGGAATTTCCCGCCGAGGAGCATGCCTTCCGGATGGCGGACGAAGAATGGGAGGCTTTGCTGGATGAAATCAACTGAAAGTATCCTGGTGGTCGGCACCGGCGCGATGGCGTGCCTGTTTGCTTCCCGGCTGCTTCGGGCTGGCTTGAAAGTAAATATACTGGGAAGCTGGACGGAGGGGATAAAAGCGATCCGCGAAAACGGCATCAGGGTGCTCGAAGGTGAGAAGGTCCAGATTTTCAGGCCGGACCTGATCAGCCCGGACCCGCGTGACCATAAGGGAACAAGATCAGCCCTGTTGCTGGTCAAATCCTGGGGTACAGCAAATGCTGCCCGGGGTCTCGCCCAATGCCTGGCTCCGGATGGGCTGGCGCTTACCCTGCAGAATGGGCTTGGAAATTACGAGGTATTAATGGAAGGTTTGGGTTCCGAGCGGGCGTTGGCTGGCACCATTACCGCCGGGGCGACTATGGTCGAGCCCGGACTAGTCAGGCCAGCCGGGGAAGGTACTATCTCAATTGGGGACCATCCCGGGAGTGGACTTCTGATCAAACTGCTGCGAACTGCCGGATTCAGGGTGGAAATCGTCAGCGACATCCAGTCCCTCCTGTGGGGTAAGCTGGTGGTCAATTCTGCTATCAACCCGCTGACAGCCATCCTGGGCGTCCCTAACGGCGAACTTGTGGATAATACGCATGCTTTTGAGCTGCTGGGGCGCACTGCAAAGGAGACCTCCATTGTAGCGGAGCGCCTGGGCATCCAGGTTCCCTTCTCCGATCCGGCAGGGGCAGCAGTAAAAGTCGCCCAAAACACATCCGGCAACATCTCCTCTATGCTCCAGGACCTGAGGCGCGGGGCGCCGACCGAGATCGACGCCATCAACGGCCAGGTGGTACAGGCTGGCGAACGGGCTGGCATCCCGGCCCCCATCAACCAGACCCTGTATTCGCTGGTCAAATCCCTGGTGGCGGTTAAAACAAATAGAAAGGGTAACTAGGATTTTTTTATACATGCAAATCACCAGGGCACTTCACTTTGTCATCCTGAAGGCCACAAAGCATGCCCACGGTTTGCGAACCGCAGCTGCAGCGAATGATTTAAAAATCGTTGGAAAACCAAGATCGTTTCGTCATTTAATTCCCTCGAATTCTCGGGACAATCCTCACGATGACATTTAGTTTGTCATCCTGATCGTGGAACGAAGTGAAGGATCTATCAGATTGCGCAAGCCTGAACATCACACAATTTGGAATTTGTGAAATATTGAAATTTTAGAAAAACAACCAGAAAACAATGAAAACCGTCAAAACCTTTTCCGAACTGGAGGCTGCCCGCGCCAAACTTGTGGAACCGGTCGGGTTGGTGCCCACCATGGGTTACCTGCATGAAGGTCACCTGTCCCTGGTGCGGCGTGCCCGCCAGGAATGCGCCTCGCTGATCGTCACCATCTTTATCAACCCGGCCCAGTTCGGCCCCGGCGAGGACCTCACTACTTACCCACGCGATATCCCGCGCGAACCTGGAACTGCTTGAAAAGGAAGAAGTAGACCTGGTCTGGGTACCAGATACTGAGGACATGTACCCACCGGAATTCCAGTCCTGGGTGACAGTGAGCGAGCTGACCCAACCGCTGGAAGGTGCCAGGCGTCCCGGTCATTTCAGGGGAGTGACCACGGTGGTCGCCAAGCTGTTCAACCGGACAACCCCCCAAAAAGCCTACTTCGGGGGGAAAGATTTCCAACAGGCAGCGGTCATCCGCCGGATGGTCAGCGATCTGAACTACCCAATCCAGGTCGTGGTCTGCCCGACCGTGCGCGAGCCGGACGGTCTGGCAATGTCCAGCCGCAACACCTATCTGGATAAAGACGAACGCCAGGCTGCTGCAGTGCTTTACCGGGCGCTGAACACTGCCCATGAGGCCTACTTCAAAGGCGAAAGAGACCCCAATGTCCTGCGGGGCTTGATGAACGCCGAGCTCAAAGGAGAGCGGCTCGCCCGCCCGCAGTACGTATCCTGTGCCAATCCCGATACCCTGCTGGAACACTTCGGGGAAGTGAAGGGCGGCGCCCTGCTTTCGATGGCGGTCTATATCGGGGATACCCGCCTGATCGATAATATATTGCTGGAGGAATAACCAGGATGCTGCTTACAATTGATATCGGCAACACCAATATAACCCTGGGGATTTACGAAGGCGAGCGGCTCGGATCGCGCTGGCGCCTGTTCACCAACCACGAGCGCATGCCGGACGAGTACGGCTTGCAGTTCCTGGGCATGCTGGACCACGCCGGGCTGAAACCGGGTGACCTGAGCGGCATCTGCCTTGCCTCGGTCGTGCCGCCCCTGACCGGCAAGATCCGCCAGGCCTGCCGGGATTATTTATCCCTGGAGCCGTTGGTCGTCGACGCCGGCGTGAAAACGGGCGTCAAGATCCTGTACGAGAACCCACGCTCGGTCGGCGCTGACCGCATCGTGGATGCCGCGGCGGTCAAAGCCCACTACGGCGTTCCAGCCTGCGTGGTTGACTTCGGCACCGCCACAACCTTCGACGCCATCGACCGGGAGGGCGATTACCTGGGCGGGGCAATCGCCCCAGGGATCAACATCGCCGCCGAGGCGCTCTTCCTGCGGGCTGCCAAGCTGCCAAGGGTCGAACTGCAGCGTCCTCCGGCTGCCATCGGGCGCAACACCACCCATGCCATGCAGTCCGGTTTGTTATTTGGCTACGTCGCCCTGGTGGAAGGCATGGTAAGCCGTTTCCGGGAGGAACTCGGAGCCGATATGCGGGTGATCGCCACCGGTGGGCTGGCGGAGGTCGTCGCCCGGGAAACGGAGGCGATCCAGGTTGTGGCGCCCTGGCTGACCCTGGATGGTCTGCGCCTGATCTGGGAGATGAACAATTGAGGAACCAATGAAGACGCGTGTCATTAAAACAGGTTCGCCGGGCTGGATAGAGGCGGCGGTCCAGGTTCTCAAGCAAGGCTGGCTGGCCGCCTTCCCAACTGATACAGTCTACGGTCTGGGGGCGCTGGCCTCTGACCCAAACGCCATTGAGGGGCTTTACCGGGTCAAGAGGCGTGATATGTCTAAAGCCATCCCGGTCCTGATCGGTGATCTGGGAGACATCGATAAAGTGGCGCTGGATATGGCGGAGTACGCCCTTGAGTTGGCCCGCCGTTTCTGGCCCGGTCCGCTGACCCTGGTGGTCGCGAAGTGTCCCAACCTGCCGGAAATTCTCTCGCCGGGGGAAACCATCGGCGTCCGCATGCCGGATCACCCGGACGCATTGCACCTTCTGAAGACGGCTGGTCCCCTGGCGGTCACCTCCGCCAACCGCTCCGGAGGTTCGAATTCTCTGACTGCTGTGGAGGCGGTCGACCAGCTTGGCGGTCTGATCGACCTGGTCCTGGACGGTGGAAGGTGCCCCGGCGGGAATCCCTCCACCGTGGTTGACTGCACCGGGGATGAGCCGCTTATTCTTCGTAAAGGACCCATCTCATTAGACCAGATTTGGGAGGTTATCTCCTGAAATTGCCCCCAACTGCTCAATTTAACAATTCCAAAAATATCCCTTAAGGATTCCTCAAATTTAGGGGCTCATTTCTCATCAAATCTTCAGCCCAGCTTCATCCCCGTTTCAGTTAAATATGTAGAATAATAGTTGCATTCTCCTCACTCGAAAACCACGCCGCAGGTATATATACCTGCGGCGTGGTTTTTAATCCAACAAGACTTTTCTAAGGAGATAGTGCAAAGTTAGGTTTGTAAAAACATCTGTGTACAATGTGAGACATCAAAAGAACTCCTACAATAAAATGAGAAAATCCACGTCTCCCTATGTGGGGATTTTTATTGACCAGAATACCAGTGGTAGAAACATATTTGTTACAACAGACAGCGCTACCATTTAACTCATTTTGCGGCTGGCTTTGCCCCCGGCGGGGTTCAGGAAGAACCCGCGCGTCCCCCGGTACGCCGAATCTTTCATGTACAGCTTCCCGTCCGGTAAACCCAGGTTCATTTCAAGCGTTTGCATCTCGCCTGGCTTGTTCGGGTCATATTCGTGGACGACCAGATCCTTGCGGGTCGGGTCGTACTCGTATCCAACCGCAAGGGTCTGGTGGTTTCTGGTGGGGTTATCAAACAATTTCCTGGCCCGGATGAGTACCAGGATGGCGGGGCTTCCCTTATCCAGTTCTGCCTGTAATTTCGGCCACTCGGTTCTGGTGAGCTCTCCGATGCTGTTTTTGGGGAAGAAGCCGGCCCGGTCCGAGGCGGACTGGAATTCAAACATCCTGGCAATCACCCGCGGGTCCATGCTTCTTATCTGGCGCTTGAGCAGTTCTTGATAAAGGTCAGAACCCTGGGAGGGCACATCCACGCCTTCTGGAACGGGGAGGCCGTTCTTAAAACGGTATAAAGCCGCCCCACACATACCCCCGCAAAAGCCCATCCCTTTCTCCTCGAAATCAAGACCCAGCAGTTCCGTTCTAAATTTAAACCTGTTAAAAAAATGAAAGCCGTGTTTCTGAGGATTAAACGCGGTCATGCGGCTCTGGAAAGGTTCGACCCTGACCCTGAGGTCAATCCGCAGATCCAGTTCGAGCGGGTGGTCTTTGAATACCCGGGACTTCCCAAGCCGAACCCACATGCCAGCCTTATTGCGGATGTCGGCTGTGATGTAAATATCCGGGCGCCAGGACGATAAACCCGGGATATTTTTATCCCAGTAGGCGTTTGCATACTCGATTTTATATCGGCCATCCTGACCGGTGGTAACTTCGCCCAACAAATCGTCGCCTCCAACCATGTCTTCATCCCAGGCGCGGATTTTCAGACCTTTTACTGGTCTGCCTGACTCCAGTTCATCGACCGCTTGACCAAAAATTTTACGCATGTCCCGGTTCTCTCACCAAATACTTCAATGCTTGGTCCAGATACATATTTTAATATCAAATCGAATTTATTTTGGCGGAGCCAGTAGAACAATTATCGTAGTAATATACAACTCGAAACATGCCAACAAAACAACTAAGGAGTGAGCACATGAGCGAGGCCCGAAAAGAGGATTTATGGAAGACCAGAATTGACCGTGAGGAGCAGCCAGAACGCGAGCCGGGACCAATCAATTTGCAGCGCTATCAGAGGCAACGCGCCTTTATGGGCGCCCACACTTTCCTCAAGCTGCCGGTGTGCCTGACTCCGGAGGATCTGGCAGCCGGAAATGTGGACGTGGCGGTTCTGGGCGCGCCGGTCGATTTCTCCAGCGGCATACGGGGCGCATCACGTGGTCCGCTAGCGATCCGGACAGCCCAGAATTATATCCGGGCCCCAGCCGATTATATCAACCACCTTTCCGTCCGGGTGCGGCCCCTCGAGGTATTGACTGTTGTCGACTATGGAGACGCCGCGGTTGACCACTACAACCCGGATAACTCGATGGAACCCATCCGGGAGCTGGTGGGCGAGGTCGTTGAACTTGGCATCATCCCGGTTGTGCTCGGCGGAGACCACTCAATACTGTGGCCGGATGCCGGAGCGCTGATCGACGTATACGGCGCCGAAAACCTGGGCTTGATTCACCTTGATGCCCATGCCGACTGCGGCAAGGAGAAACCGGGTATGACCATCAACCACAGCCTGGCGATCCCGCGCCTGATTAAAGATGAAGGCTTGCCTGGAAAGAATATCTACCAGATCGGCCTGCGGGGTTTTTATCCGGATGAAGAGATGATCCAATGGATGCGCCAGAACGGGATAAATTCGCATTTTATGGCCGAGATCGACCGGATCGGTTTGCAGACTGTTCTGGATAATGTTATCCGTAAAGCCCAGGCGGGGCCAGAATATTTTTACGTCTCGTTCGATATCGATGTGCTGGACCCCGCTTTCGCGCCCGGGACTGGGACACCCGAACCGGGAGGCCTGCTGATCAGGGAGGCATTCTCCGCCGTGAGAAGGATCTGCCATGAGCTGAATGTAGTCGGTTTTGAGATCGTTGAAGTTGCGCCGACCAATGATTCGAATTATGTAACCGCCCTGAACGCACACCGGATTGTCATTGAGGCGATCACCGGCATCGCCATGCGCAGGACCGGCATCGAAGATCCAAATTATCTTGATCCGGTCACCTCTGGGGAAACGCCTTTTCCACTCTAATGCTGGTACATGCCTACAACCAGGTATGAATACGGTTGGTTAATTGACCTCCGACCTGACAAACCGGAATTTGCCAGTAGTCTCAGTTGGAATTGCCGGCACTCGGATTACATTGGCGTGCTTAATACCAGCCCTCTTGCGTAACCGTGCTTTGACTTTCTTTTCTATTTTTGGCAGGTCCTTTTCAGAATCGGTGACAACAAGGATATCAAAAAGGTCAGGCTGTTTTTGTATCACCTGAAAATGCTTCACATGTTCTATTTTATTCATCGCTGATGTGAATACGGTTCCATGGACATAAGTGCCGTCTGCAAGCAGTATTTTATCGTGATGCCTCCCAATAATCTGTTTAAGCGTGGAGAATCCCACACCCAGCGGACACTCATGGTTCCCATCACCCGGGACCGCCAGATCCTGCAGATTATAGCGTATCAATGGGCTGGCGAAATTTTCCAGAAGGGTAACGACAATTTCCCCAAATTCGTCGGATGGATGTTCTTTTACAACTTCAACGAGAATAAAGTCGTCCATTGTATGGATTTGACCGCAAGGAAGGCTCCCGGCAATAGCGCCAACCTCAGAGGCTCCGTATCCATTAACTGTCGGACACCCAAACACATTATGGAATAATTCCGCCTGCTGGTCATAAAGTATTTCTCCAAAAGAGAGAATCAATTGAATTTCCAGGTTGTGACCGTTAATTCCCTGGTCTCGAATAAAATCCGCCAGAAAACTCAATGCAGAAGGATAAGTAAATATATATTTGGGTTTAAATTTCTGCAATATCGCCACATCTTTTTTAAGATCATTTTTAGAGATGTTGAAGGCAGCCATCGTCCTGCGGTTCATTATGAGATCTTCAATTGGACGTGTAAATAGTACTTGTAACGCCTTGCGAAATCCGGGAGCCTTGCGCGGGTTGTAACCGTAACCCCACAGCATAATATGAGGATCGCCCAATTCAATTCCCCACCACTGCAAAATCCGGTAATGGCTGACTAAATTTGAAATGATTGCACATTTACTCAAGTGAAATTTCAACGGGCTTCCTGTTGCGCCGCTGGTGCTGACATCAACCGCCTTGGAACGCGGGTCAGTCGATAAAAAAGACTCGGGATTTTGGCGAATTTGTTCTTTTGTGATGCTGGGGATTTTTGAAAAATCTTCAAACGATTTTACGTCCTCAGGTATTATCCCCGCTGTATTAAATTGCTTCTTATAGAAAGGAACGGTGGAATAAGCATGCTGCAGTAAAGATTTCAACTTTTTAAATTGGAGAGCGCGAATTGTATCTTTATCAAGCCGTTGATTTTGAAGCGCTTCTTCCATCGTACCCGTAAAATCCATTCCCCTCAATTTATACGAGTACGGAAAAATCCATCGGCGTAATATTTCACCATGAAAATTACTCATGCTTGTCCCATCGCCTCCAAGTTTGATTACGCAACCAATATGTCTGTGTAAACGCCCAATCGTCTGGTTAGTTCCACGATTTCTTTCTTATATATAGGATTCATTAATATCACTGCATCAGGACGATATTCTTGCAGAAATTCTGGTGCAACAATCTGCTGACCAGTCCCAGAAATAAAATTTCCTTGCTTACGGGGATTTATATCCACAACATATTGAATTCCACCCTCCAATGCAACCGCATTCAGGAAGGTGACCCCCTTCGAACCAGCTCCCCATAAGACAATTCGGGAATCTCTAACAAGGAGCGCCTCCATTTTTTGGTGCCATAGCTCCACCTTGTGACAATATTCCTGCGCAAAAGCCTTCAATTGCCGGGGTTGGATATCTATCATTCTCCGGTGAACTTTAAGATTTTCATTTTTTATTCTTTCACTAGAGACATCCAGACAGATAAATTGATTACCGAATCCCAGATTTAACTTCCGGGGTTCGAAACCGCAGGAGCTCACCAAACGCGAAAGGGAAGCGCCGGAAAAATATGAACAGTGTTCATAAAGAATATCCCAAATTGCTAAATGATCGATTGTATAATCCATATTAGGCACTTCAAAATAAGCCCCTCCTCCCTGCTTGTTTTTTAACGCCCTGTGAATCCGGGCTAACAGTTCAGCTGGGTCATTTAAATGTTCAAGAACATGGCGACACAAAATAAAGTCAGCTTTTATCTTGTGATATTTGTCAGAAAACGTATCTTGGATAATGCGGATATTCCCCTGCCTTCTTTGGTGAAAAATCTTTCCATTCCCTGGAATGTGCCTCGGGTCGAATCCAACCCCGTGATTATTACCCATCCCACAAATTAATTCAAGAAATTCTCCATTACCACAACCAATATCAAGAATAGTTGCCTCAGTCAAATCGTAGCGTTCGATCAGGTCGCAAGTGATTACGCTTGCGAATTGATTAAATCTTTCAGAATAGTGCAGCGAATTTTCATATTCCAGGCGATAATCCATTAACCCGGGATTGAATTCAAGGTTAAATATATGCCCGCATTCCTGGCAACTCGCTAATTTAATATCACCCCTCGGTATTTTGAGCGCATCGGTCGGTGTTGGTGATAACACATTACAAAATACCGGCATCGACTTGATTTCCAACAATGGGTCTAAATTTCTTGATCGGCAAACAATGCAGCGTTCTATCATAAAAAATTCAAAGACTCTAAATAATTAAACACAAAAAAGATCCGGGGACAGATTCATTTCTCTCAATGTGTTCTTTATTTCATTGCAGTAGATACTGTTCATTATTATGACGGTGTCAGGCTTGTAATCTCCCAAGAATGCTGGCGAAACAATTACATGACCAGTGCCAGCGATATACGTCCCTTGTTTATTGGGATTGATATCAACGACAAAATCGATCTCATCCATTATTTTCAAGGTGGTAAGAAAACTGACCACCTTCGAACCACCTCCCCATAAGACAATTTTCTTACCATCAAGGTATAAATTCCGGATGATGCCTTTCCATTCTAAAATTGAGTTCTGGCATTCTTGCTGGAATTTTCTAACAGCCTGGTTGATTCTCATAATATCGGCGCTTGAGATTTCGTCCTGCGCTATGCAATCTGGATCCGGCTGGCATTCGATCATCAGATATTGATCTCCAAAGGCCTTCCAAACGTTCAACACATTGAATCCACAACGCTTGAATAAACCAGCCAGTGATGACCGGTCGAAATATGAACAGTGCTCATAATATATATCCCAGAACGCGTTCTCCTCAAGAATACGGATGACGTCAGGAACCTGGAAAAAGACGATTGTTTGATAATCCCGTTGGATTGCAGCGCGAATCGATTTGATAAATTCAATCGGACTGGCGATATGTTCAAGAGTCATCTTGCAGCAAATAAAATCCGCCTTAATTTGAATATATTTTTCTGTATAAAAATCCTTAATGATCGTGAGATTTGAGGATTTGAAACGCCGGTGATCTTGATCTTCAAATACGGGGTCGAATCCTATCCCGGTATTCCTCCCCAATTCACAGAGCAACCCTAAAAATTCACCATCCCCACAGCCAATCTCAATAATGGTTTTGTTATGAAGATCAAATTGTTCAACAAGACTCTCCGCCAGTTCCACATGGAATTTATTAAATGTATCCGAGTAAGCCTGAGTCGACTCGTACCCAGAGGAATATTCCATATTCATTGGATCAAATAAAAGATTTGAAATTAAACCGCAATTAAGGCAAAAACCCAAAAGGATATTACCTTTAGGGAAATTTAACGAGACTTGTTTGGTACTTGCCAGCCTCACGCTGTGTACAGGCACATTGTCTAAGCTATAAAATGTAAAAATGTTCGATCCGAAACATCCACGACAGCGATGATTACTCATAACAATCCAGTTTTAGTAATATCGTCACTCAGAAAATACTGCAATCAAGGAAAACATGGAAAAATAATATCTATATTAGAGTATTCTGACCTGAGGAATTGGGATGATAAACTTTCCCCCGAACTGGTGGTATTCTTTTTGCTGTTGCATTATCTCTTCTGCAAAATTCCAGGCTAGAATCAGCAAATATTCCGGTAGATCCTCCAGCAATCTACCTGGAGGGTAAATTGGCAAATGATTTTTACCCATATAGAGTCCGTGCTTGAACTCACTAATATCAACAATATAATCCAGCAGTTGATCATCTATTCCACAGTAACTCAAAAAGGTTGTGGCTTTTGCTGCTGCACCGTACCCACAAATATTTGCGCCTTCTTTCTTTAAATTCCTCAATAATTCAAGCACTTCTTTACGCAACGAGGCTGCTGTATCAGCAAAATCGAGATAACGATCAACCTGATAAATTCCCCAATCCTGTTCTTCCTCCAACAGTAACCATACAGTCTCAGCAATGTTTTGATGGTGTTCAATGTAAATTCTCAACGAGCCGCCGTGGACAGGCAGACGGCGCACCTGATTAATATACAGGGAATGGTTGCGGAACAATCGATCTAAGGCTGATAGCGAGAAATAACACAGATGCTGGTGGTAAATGGTATCAAACTCGCAATCACTAATCAAATCCCTGATATAAGGGACTTCAATCACCACAATTCCGTCCTCTTTAAGCAGCAGTTTAAGCCCCCTAACAAAATCGTTTAAATCTCGAACGTGCGCCAATACATTATTGGCAATAATAACATCAGCATATTTCGATTGGTTTACCAGTTCTTGAACCAATTCATGTGTAAAAAAGGCACATAGAGTTGGTATTCCGGATTTTTCAGCGACAGAAGCTGGACCTCCTGAGGGATCGATACCAAGTACGGGTATTCCTTTATCGGCAAATGCTTTTAACATATAGCCATCGTTGCTGGCTGGTTCTATCACCAAGCTCGAATCACCCAATTTCCTTTTATTAATTATTTCATGGGCGTTCGAGACTGCATGCTGAAGATAAGATTCCGAAATTGAGGAATAATACGGGTAATCTTCATTAAAAAGGATTTCAGGATTGACCGTAGCTGAAATCTGCACCAGCGAACACGACGGACAGAAGAGTACATCTAGGGGTACAAAATACTCCGGACTGTTGAGTTGATCTTCTCGTAGTAACCGATCCGCCAGCGGGGTTATACCCAGGGAAAATATTTGGAGTAAGTTTTTATAATTACAAGCGCGGCAGGAATTAATGAGTGAAAATATTCTCGAGTCAATTTTATTCAATTACATATCCGTGAATTCAGCAGCTTTATTCCAGCGCAGGGAATAGTCCAGTGATCCTTCCTTCAATAACTGTTTGATGTGTTCGCTGCGATTGAATTTTGGACCTTCAAAATCCTTCTGGCTTACTCTGGAAACTTGGATTACATCAAACAACTGTTCGGCTCCTTTTGCGGCATCCCAAACAGGTTTAAATTCAGGCAGTTCACGATGCAGCTTATTACAGTTTACCCGGTATGACCTTTTGTCTGGACCGGCTCCATCTGCGTATTCTATCGTGGAACCAGGGACAGCAGCCTTTATGATATCGGCTAGAGTTTTAATACGGTAGTTTTCCCCAGTTATGCCCACATTAAACGCTTGATTATATACCTTCTCCTTTGGGGCATGCAGAACAGCAATAAAGGCTCTCGAAATATCCTCGACATGGACTACCGGCCGCCATGCTGATCCATCTCCCTTCAAGTATATTACTCCGGTACTGGCTGCCCAGGCGACAAGATTATTGATTACAAGATCAAAACGCAGTCTTGGCGATGACCCATATGCGGTGGCGCTACGTAAAAATGTGGGGCAGAAATCTTCACCTGCTAACCGGGAGATATCTTTTTCGGCCAGTGCTTTCGACTGGCCGTAAGGTGTAACGGGATTAAAATCAGATTCTTCATCTACAATTTCTTCCCCTGCTGCTCCATATACACTGCAAGTCGAAGAGAACAGGAACCTTGAAACCCCGGCTTCCCTGGCTAGTTCCGCAATTCGGACCGCACCATAATGATTGATCTCCATTGTTAATTCCGGGTCAAGGTTACCAAGAGGGTCATTCGACAGACCTGCCAGATGGATTACCGCATCAAAGCGATCAAGATCTTCCTTTTTCACATCCCTGATATCAATCTGCATTTCAGGGACATCAACTAATCCTTCCATAAAAGTGCACGATCCATAAAGGTCGCTGTCTAACCCAATAACTTCATGACCCTCCTCAATTAACATTGGCACCATAACCGCACCAATATAGCCTTTATGCCCGGTTACTAAAACTTTCATTCGTTAACTCCAGATCTTCCACGGCGCGTAACCAGAATTCCAAAGGTTCTCCAGCACCTGTTTGTCATACATGGTATCCATGCACTGCCAGAATGTTCTATGGCGATAGGCAACTAATTGGTTATCGTCCGCCAATTTCTGAAGAGGTTCTTTTTCCCATTGTGTTTCATCGTTTTCGATATAATCCAAAGCCGCTGTTTCTACAATAAAAAAACCGCCGTTCACCCATTTATCAGTAAGAATGGGTTTTTCTAAAAACTTAGTCACATGGTTTCCATCCAATATCAAATGCCCGAAACGAGATGGCGGGTGTACCGCTGCATTAGTTACCAGTTTTTTATTTTGGTTGTGAAAAGACAGGAGTTCTGAAAAATTTATGTCGGACAAACCATCGCACCACGCGAGCATAAAAGTTTCCTGACCAAGAATCGATTCTAACCTTTTTATACGCCCTCCAGTTTGGGTTGACTCACCGGTGTCCACAAGTTCGATCACCCAATCCTGTTTGTGAGCTAAATCTTCCTTAACCGCCAGAAAGGATTTTTTAAAGTATTCTTTATTGTGTCCCAGAGCAATTATAAATTCATTAAAACCGTATTCCAAAAAATATTTCATAATATGCCAGATAATTGGTTTACCCCCTATATCAACCATTGCCTTGGGCATATCTTTAGTTATTGGTCCGAGTTTAGTGCCTTTACCACCTGCTAGAATTACCACTTTCATAGACTCCCCCCTTTTATTTGATTGATTCTCTCTTGATATTCCTCATTCCCAGTCTCTGTTTTTTTGTAAATCAATTCAAGAGATTTGGGTTCAATCACAAAAACCACATCAAGCATCAATCTCAACCAGTTATTATCGAGTCCTAACCACCGGATAAGCAATAAATAGCAGATGACTTTTTCAAATATTCTTAAAGGGGCTCTATTGATTAAAGAAATGTATTCCCGTAGTATCACCCAATGCGGTAATATCTTTTTACCTTCATTGTCTGAATCGACCCAGATTACTCTTTGTTGCCGGGATCGAAAAGTTCTAATGGATCGTTCTGAATGGTCTCTTGAATAGAACAGATACTCTGGAATTTCAACAAATTTTCCAAGCAACCCAAGTTCAGCTCTGATCACCTTATCTGAACCCGGGTAGCTGCCCATTGGTCTGATTGATTTTAGTAAATCTGCCCGTATCAAGCCAAATATTTCGAAACCCCAAACCCCCTTTAATAAAAGATCCTGAAAGCGGATATGGGGGAAATCAGAATTCGCTCCGGACAATTCAGATTCAATTCTGTCGATTGGCTTACTCGAAGAATTAATAACGACGATTCTGGATTGACAAAGTACAACTTCTTTATTCTGCTCCAATACCTGCGTGCATCTGGCTATATAGTCTGGTGAAAGTACATCATCATGAGCAGCCCATTTAAAATATTTTCCCTTCGATAAATTGAGCACATAATTAAAGTTTGGCACTGCGCCAATGTTGTACTCCTGGCGGTAATAACTTATCCTTGAATCCTTATTGCTGATTTCCTGACAAATACATTCAGTATTATCAATTGACGCATTATCGGAAATGATCAATTCAAAATTGCTGTAGGACTGGGAAAGTATCGAATTTATTGCTTCCGGCAGGTATTTCTCTCCATTGTATACTGGAAGGCCGATACTTATTAATGGCTGGCTTATGTTCAATTACTCAACCTTGATAACATTGAATTTGCTCGATCCCGGAATATAAATGCCATCGTACCAGAATAATCAAATTTTTGTGATTTAAGAGCATATTTATACATGTAATTATAACAATTAAAAGAATTTACTAATTTGTATAGTGTGCTGAGTAAAAAGATTGCGCATCAATGCCAATGCTTTAAGGCAACATTTCTGGGCAAGATTTCTTACTTTTTTTAATATTTGCTAAATTGGATAAAAGCCGGTTCTGAGTTCGAGAAAAGTTGAGATTCTTCACTTTCTTGTTAGTGGAATGAATGGCATAACCACGAATATAGATCTGCTTATGGTTGTCCTCTCGAATTTCATATCCATATTCAATTTGGAGAGGTTAAATTTCACATAGATAAGGAATATCACAAAATTGGTAACGTAATTTCAACGAAAAATAAACGGAAGATATGTGCTTTGGGTCAAATCCCCAACGGGTATGACAGTAAGATTTCCAAATGTAACATCAGCAAGATGTGCAAGCAAAAGAAAGGAACCATTTGCAGGTGAATTGGTTCTAGTGCGGGTAATTCCCCAATCATCAGGCTCGATTTGATTTGATGGGTTCCAAATCTTGACCTGGTAGGTTGAGTTCAATCCTGTTGTTTCCACCCTCATTTTAAGCATGTATGTGTAATCCGGTTGCCATACGAAATATTTTTCCCCTCCATAGAAAAGTCTCAAATACAAACTTGAAATCCATCCAATATTTCCAAGTGGTAACCAGCCACATTTAGGTTGGCTGCAAATAACCGGGTCGTCGGTATGACCATCCCAGCGAACAAGTACACCAACTCCGTAATCCGTTGAAGAAACTGAGTGTATTGTTATCGGAACAGTGACCTCATAATTATCCCAGGTGCGGTCTCCGATGGCTATCAGACGGTCATAACCCGGCTCTACCGTGCGAATACCGTCGGGTGTGATTGTCCATTTTCCATCCACAACCTGGGCTACATCCTGGATTTCGGCATCATTTGAAACCGTGTTCCAATCGATAGTGTATGGCAATGGCCATCCTGTTGCACGATTGTAATTGACCAGAATGGTTTCAATTTCAGCGCTCCCGTCATCTTTTTGAGCAGTAACAACAACTGTATTCTGGCCATTAATCAAATCAGATGATAAAAGGTCAATATTAAAATCGCCATCATTGTTTAATCTCCGTTTATCTTTTAAAAAGTTCAAAGCAACTTGAGAACTCCCATTAAGAGTATATGAAAGCGATTCAATGCCAGAAGTATTTTCTAATTCCCCAAGGACATTCACCCAGGGCTGGGGTTGTCCAAATTGACCAAATGATTGTGTCAATCCATACCAGATATTGAAAAAGGAATTTGCATGGATCAGTTGTTGTACATCGTCAGGGGGTTCTGGATTTTCGTGGTTGGATTTAAAAATGGTGAAATATAATGGGCCCGGTTCAAAATTTACCGGATTGGCCTCCAAAATATTATGTGGTTGAAAAATTATATTAACGGCAAAAATAAAATAAGCGAAACTGTTTAACAAATTTATCATTTTTATAAAAACCTGAGAGTTTATAAGTAATCAACCGGCCACAAAAAATGCATAAATAATTCTCTGAAGCAAACTCATTTTATACTAAAAAAGGAATTTACGGAAAATTTAATCTTTCAATCTCGTTTTTCAAAAATTCTGTTATTTTGAAGCTGATCGATTTGTCTGATAATATTCCTTTTTAGATCTCGAGTTTAGAAAATAATTACCTCTGAACCCGATAAACCTTCAAAACAACTTTAATCGGATTAAAATACATGGAATACCCCCGAATATCTGTCATCATGCCCACCCTCAACCAAGGAGAATTTATCGAGGAATTGATCTTATCAATCCTATCCCAGGATTACCCCAATCTTGAATTCATCATCATGGACGGCGGCAGCACAGACGGGACAATCGAAATAATAAAAAAATTCGAACGGGATATCCACCACTGGCAGAGTAAAAAGGACGCCGGCCAAACGGACGCTTTAATCGAAGGGTTTAATATTGCTGCCGGCGAAATTATGGGGTGGGTAAACAGCGATGATATCCTGCTGCCAAACTCGCTCAGATTACTAGCAGAAGCCTTAAAAAACAATCCGCAAGGAGGTATCTTTGCCGGAGATTACCTCATCATCGATAAAGACGGGTTGATCATTGAAATAATAAAGCATATCCGCCAGGCTGACTGGTTTGGACGACGGGGTTTGAATATTATCAGCCCGGACTGGTTTTTCACCCGCAAGGCTTACGACCAGGTGGGAGGCTTGAAACCGGAATATGACTATGTGATGGACACCGATCTTTTCTTCCGGATGCTGCTTGAAGGCATTGAATTTATTTACTTACCGGAACCGCTGGTCGCCTTCAGAAAACACCCATTCGCAAAAACAGTGTCCAAAAGAGAAATTATTAACAAGGAGTGGGCTGATTTCTATAAATGGTTTCTGGAAAATTCTGCAGAGACGATGCCCAGGCCAAGATTGAGATGGATGTATCGAACGCTGCAGATCATCAACGGGAATTATTTCTGGAGTCTGATCCAAACAAACAGATACCGGGGTAAAAGTTGGAACGAGTATTGCCAATAATGTAAATTTGAAGTTCTATAACCTGTACTGGCGCTCTGGTTTTTCTCCCATAAACCAGAGCCGAAAGATTTTCGAATACTATTCGGGGCTGGTAATATTCGCGATAAAAACCCCAAATGCTTCTCGAAAACCCGTCTTCTATTCAGAGATAATCCCATAATCCCCAGAATTTCTTCTTGATATTGCCAGAAGACAAGCTGCCTGTTCTGGATTGGATTCACCCCCAAATACCTATAGTAGTCATGAAGCCTTTTTTAAATACGATTAATACAAACCACTTCCGCAAAAATTTACTTTTTTCGAAATCCCGTAATATCCGTAATCTCTTTCAACAAATTGCTTACCTTTTTTCTGTTATCCAAAAACCCATCATATGTGAAAGTAGCGACACCGAGTTTCGTAGCAGTCCGATCCTGGATTATCACACCCACTTTGTGTATTCGAGGCAAGTCAGAGCCAGTCCTGCTGATAACCAGGTCATCGCCCCAGAATTCGATTAATTCTTTTATATCTCCATCACCTGAAGCAATTGCATCCACCAGTTCAAAATAATTCCCTAAATGTTCTATTGTGATCGCATAGAATTGGGTTAAACGATTTACACAGACTTCCTGGTTTTTTAGATAAACCCGCCCGGACCAGCCTGCCACGCCATGTGGAACACCCGGATTACTTTCAAGTTCTTCAAGAACTTTCACCAGCTGGAAAGGAAAAAGTAGCATGTCGTCATCGATGCTGAAAATTAAATCCGGCTGAAATGTTTTCAAAACCAGCCACTGGTAGCCACAACCACGCCTGGTGTTTTGATCAACTACCACTATCCGGTCGTCAGAATCTTCCAGCACCTGTTTCAGCTTTATGTCCGGGTTATGGTTTGAAATAACGATCCTTTCGATAAAATCGCATTTTTTAAGCAATTCAATCTGCCTTTTTACATTCCTTAACCGTTCCGGGGAATAAACAGGGATGATAGCAGAAACCTTTGGTTCAGATTTAATTGGGAACACAGGATAAATCAGCTGTTTTCCCAACCGCCAATAGTACACTAAAGTCCATATAATTTCTCTACCCAGCGACTTTATTGAAAGAACTTTTTCCATGCGAAGAGATACAGTTGTTATTGACCTCGAAACCGGGTGAGTTTATCTAATGGAAAATAATTCAAAACACTTCCCCAGGATGGTCTACAGATAAATCTTGAGATAATACCAGCCTTTTGTAATAACCATTTTTATCCATAAGAACTCTATGGCTGCCCTGTTCAACAACTTCTCCATTTAACAAAACAACGATGTTGTCGGCTTGTTTTACGGTTGAAAGACGGTGGGCGATAACAAACAGTGTTCGCCCCTGGCTGAACTTTTCAATCGCGGACTGGATCGCCTTTTCGGTTTCAGTGTCAAGGTCGCTGGTAGCTTCATCCAGGATCAGCAATTGTGGGTTCACCAACAGCGCCCGGGCAATCGCGATCCGCTGCTGCTGTCCACCTGAAAGCCGAACTCCGCGGTCGCCCAGCACGGTTTCATATTTTAAAGGCAGTTTCTGAATAAATTCGTGCGCCTGAGCTAACCTGGCGGCATGGATTACTTCTTCGTCTGGCGCTTCCGGTTTAGCAAAGCGGAGATTTTCCGCAACCGAAGTATTGAACAAGAAGGTGTCCTGGCTAACAACCGCAATTTTTGTGTGCCAAGTATCAATCTGATAATCGCGCAGGTCAGCGCGGTCAAGCAGTATTCTTCCGGATTGCGGGTCATAAAGCCTGGCTATCAGGTTGACCAGGGTTGTTTTACCAGCACCCGACTCGCCTACTACTGCAGTCATCTTTCCGCACGGGATCTGGAAGGTAACATTTTTTAGAGCCCGCTCTTCGTCTTCGCCATAACGAAAAGAGACTTCCTCAAATTGGATGCTGCCCTCAAGTTGAGAAAAACGGATATCACCATCATCCAGATAGGGCTTGTCATCCCGGTGTAGAAAATCCTGGACTGATTCCAGGGCAGGTTCTAACTGGGAAATTCTCGAATTGGCGTAATTAAATCTCGCCGCCGGAGCCATCAACCGGAAAATAATGATAATAAATAGAATCACCTGGCCTAACCAAACATCGCTGTCTTCTGGAAGCACAAAGGTGCTGGCAATCAGGATCAGCCCAACTACTAACCCGTTTAAAAAGTTATACAGCGGTACGCTCAACTTCAGTAAATTTTCAGATCTGAGATAGTGGGAGATATAGGAATTCTGCACATCACTGAACCGTTTTTGGGTGTAGTTTTCCCGAGAGAACAAATGGATCAACTTCACCGCTGAGAGGTTTTCAACCAGAATTGAACTGACCTGCATGCCCAACGCCCGGGTTTTGTATGCCAGAATTTTTATCCGTTCTGAGAGGCGCTGTCTGACAAATATCGTTATCAATAACTGCAGAATAACTGTTATCAGGGTCAACTCCCAGGATATCCAAAGCATCACTCCTACATACGCAATAACTGCAAGCAGGGAAGTTATCCCCTCAATCACCTCATGGATAAGCATACCGGTCTGACTGGTATGCCTGTTTAAAACTTCCAGGATATTGCCCTGTTTTTCCCCGTAAATATATGAAATCTGAACTGCCTGCACCTGTTTGAATATCTGCAATTGCAGTTTTCCCTCTGTCTGGATTGCAAGCATATTTGATAATATTTGAGCGCCAGCCAGGAACAGACTCCTGATTGTGAATGTCAATATCAAGAGCAATGCTGCAATCCTCACCCGCTCCGTTAAGGTAAATTCGTTTACTTCACTGAACAGCAATGAAATTACCGGAATTGTCCCCAGGACTCCATTTTCGATTGAAGCCCCTTCTAAAATTGGCAGCAGCAATGCCAGGCCGAAACCCTCGATCAGCGTGCCAAAAAAAGAAAACAGGATCAACCCGGCAAGTTTAAACGGGTTCCCTTTTAGCAGTTTTAATACGTCTAAATACGGTTTGATATATTTTTTCAAGCGTTACCCACTTAATGATCAGCTGCTGGGTTAAATAAAAGTCCGGGATTAAAACCGCTTTTATTTTATCGCGATTATTTCTGCTGTTCCTCCCGGGTTATGGATGATCGCCCATAATAAAGATATATTTTCTCGAGAGGCTGCAGTCTAAATATCTATCTTCTTATGGGATAATAAAATGGATCGGGCAAGTTTCATTCAATTTACATTTTAATGTGGATCATGACCTTATGAAAGTTCTGCATGTTTTGGGCGCAATTTACCCTGAAAGGGGCGGCCCTGCCAAGGTCGCACCGGAGTTGTGCCGCGCCCTGGTCGAACGAAATATTGAGGCAAGCATTTATACGACCAACCTGAACATCACAGGCTATCTTGATGTACCATTGAATAATTTTGTGTTGAAAGATGGAGTCAAAATCTTCCACTTTCCGGTCTTAATAAGCCGCAAGTACGGTTATTCAAGAGCATTGAGCAGCAAATTAAAGGCTACAGTTGAAGAATTTGATCTGGTGCATATCCACAGCCTGTACATGTACCATTCAAGCGCGGCTGCCTATTACTGCAGAAAGGGCCGCGTACCGTATATTATCCGCCCGCACGGGACGCTTGACCCCTTCCTGCGAAACAAAAGCCGGATCAAAAAGTCTATCTATAATTTCCTTTTCGAATATCGTAATCTAAACCACTCTGCTGCGATTCATTACACCTCGCAAGGGGAAAAAGACCTGGCGCACAAAGCAATGAACATCCAGTCGCCGGGGATAGTTGTGCCCATCGGAATTAATGTGGATGAGTATGCCAATCTACCGGAAAAAGGCGTATTCCGGAGAGAATATCCCGAATTAGAAGATAAATTTTTATTCCTGTTTCTTGGAAGGATTGATTTTAAAAAAGGATTGGATATATTGTGTAAGTCGTTTGCAAAAATCGCCTATCTCCATCCGGATGTCCACCTTGTTATTGCCGGCCCTGATGAAACAAATTACATGGCAAAGGTCAACGGCTGGCTTTCAGAACTTGGCGTACTTGACAGAACGACCTACACCGGGATGCTGAATGGCGAAAAAAAACTCGCCGCCTTCCAGGACGCAGATATTTTTGTCCTGTCATCCTATACTGAAAACTTTGGGGTGGCTCTGGTTGAAGCACTGGCGAGCGGAATGCCAGCCGTTATCACCAACAAAATAAATATCTGGCAGGAGATTGATGGTGCAAAAGCCGGGCTGGTAACCGATTGTCATGATGAAGATTTTATGGCTGGCATGCTGAGCCTTTACTCCGACCCGGGTTTGCGCGCTGAGATGGGCAGGAATGCCCGCAATCTCGCCCGCGAGAAATACAACTGGGACAAGAATGTCGAATTAATGATCAAAGCCTATCAAAAAATCCTAAACGGGCAGACACCCTGAATAAATCATGTAATTCAAATATCGCAATAAACAGAGAAAGAGTATACAAATTTTTAGAATGACAAATATCCGAGTTCTGATAACAGGAGGCAGCGGTTTTATTGGGACCTGCCTTGCAGATTATTTTATAGAAAAATCACGCAAGTTTACCAACCTGGACACCAAAAAGCCGAATAAACCCTCCCATATCGATTACTGGCAAAAATCCGACATTCTTGATTTCGAAGATGTGCTCTTCAAGTTTACGGCTTTCAGACCCACTCATGTGGTTCATCTTGCGGCAAAAGCAAGTATGGAAGGAAAAACACTGGAAGATTATAAAGAAAACACAGAAGGAATATCAACCTTACTATCTGCCTGCAACAATACTCCCAGCGTATCCAGGCTTATCGTAACATCCACCCAGCATGTCCGTAAACCCGGTTCAGGTTTACCGGCAAGTGATACGGATTACGATCCGCTTATGCTGTATGGTGAGAGCAAAGCGGTTATGGAAGAAATTGTACGTAGGGCAGATATCAAATGCACCTGGACAATCATCAGGCCGACAAATATCTGGGGACCCTGGCACCCTCATCTGCCTTACGGATTGTGGCGCCTCATGAAAAAAGGTCTTTATTTCCACCCGGCTGGGGACCGGGTAATCCGGAGTTATGGTTATGTAGAAAATGCAGTCTGGCAAATTGACCAGATCCTGACTGCACCCAGCGATTTAGTCGACCGGAAAACTTACTACATTGGCGAATTGCCGTCCAGCCAGTATGAATGGGTCAACAGGTTTTCCCTGGCTCTCACAGGCAGGCCTGTAAAACTTCTGCCAGATCAATTGATCCGGATACTGGCGTATACAGGGGATATTCTTGTAAAGTTTGGTGTTCCTTTCCCGATGTACTCATCCAGGTATAAGAACCTCACAACAACCAATATCGTCCCGGTCAGTCCGACCATTGAGGTTTTCGGAACTCCACCATATACTACTGACGAAGGAATCGCAAAAACAGTAAAGTGGTTAGAAACACAAAATATCACCTGAAAGAACTAAATTCGTGAATCCGAAAGCATAAATTTTTTGCAGTGAAGTGAACCAAAAAATAAAATCAAGTATCAGAAATTTTCTGCCAAAGACAGTGCGTGAACACCGTATTATCGCTGGCCCGCTGCGCGGCTTTAAAATAGTCACTTCGTGGCACGATTACCCGGCTGCAATAACCGGACGTACAGAGAAGAGCCTGCTGGACTGGATCCAGGAGAATATTAAACCCGGCGAAACCTGGCTGGATGTAGGCGCACACTATGGGTACACCGCCATCGCTTTGTGCAGACAGGTTGGCAGCCTCGGGAGGGTATTTGTTTTTGAACCAATGTTGACCACCGCGGGTTATTTAGACCAGACAATGGCGATCAATGATTTCAGGCAATCAACTGTGCTGCCTCTCGCTTTAGGACAAGTTGATGGTATTACGATTAAACAGCTGCCGGTGGAACGCGGAATGATCGACAGCACAATCGAGAACACCGGCACGGTCCAATTTGTCGTAACAAGTCTGGACTGGTTGTGGCCCCAAATAACCAATAAGGATCCAAAAATCAACGGCGTTAAAATAGATGTTCAGGGGATGGAATTAAGCGTGTTGCAGGGTATGGTCGCTATTTTACGGGATCAGAAACCAATAATCCTGCTTGAGTTCCATAAGGGCGCTAACCGGGAGAAAATTGCAGATATCTTTTCAAGAGCTGGTTATCAAGAGCCTGGAACCAGTCCGGATGGAAAAACACCCGTACCGGAAAACAACTATCTCGACAATCAAAGTTATGTTTTTCTCCCACGGGCGAATTGAATTTTAGAATGCGCGTATTGATATGTGGACTCAACTTCGCGCCTGAAGTAACCGGTACAGGCAAGTACACCACAGAACTGGCTGAATACCTGGTAGAACAGGGCAACCCGGTCAGGGTAATCAGCGCCCCACCTTACTACCCCCATTGGAAAATACCTGATAAGTATAAAGGTGTCCGTTATCAGAAAGAATATTGGAATGGAATTGAAGTTTTCCGCTGTCCAATATACGTTCCAAAAAACCCGACCGGTTTGAAGAGGATAATTCACCTGGGCTCTTTCGGCTTTTCCTGCTCGCTGGAACTGTTAAACCAACTCCAATGGAAACCTGATATTGTATTTTCAGTCGCGCCCACATTATTCAGCACTCCTGCAGTTTACCGGTATTCCAGAAGGGTTAGAGCCGTTTCCTGGCTCCATATCCAGGATTTTGAGCTTGAGGCTGCCTCAGGATTGGCAATACTCCCGGGCAAACGACTGATATACCCTCTGGCAAAAAAGTTTGAGGAGTACTCAATCGGACGGTTCGACATCTGTTCAACCATATCGAAGCGAATGATCGAATCACTCAAGCAAAAAAATGTTCCAGCGCACAAGACTTTTTATTTCCCGAATTGGGTCGACACAGATCTTATCTACCCCCTGGATAGCGCGAGCCCGCTCAGGGCTGAGTTAGATATCCCTGAGGAGAAGATAGTTGTCCTTTATGCGGGAAATATGGGGAACAAACAGGATCTGGACCTTGTTATCGATGCCGGTAAATTACTCGAAAATATTAAAGGTTTGGTTTTTGTGCTCAGCGGAGAAGGCCCTTTAAAAGAATCGCTAATAAAAAAATCGCGGGGGCTGCAAAATATATTATTCGCGCCACTGCAGCCAGTGGAAAAGTTAAACCAGTTGCTGAACACTGCAGATATCCACGTGCTTCCCCAAAGACCAGGCACAGCGGATGCCGTACTTCCATCAAAACTGACAGGGATGCTGGCAAGCGGCAAACCGGTAATCGCCACTGCCCTCCCGGAAACAGAAATCGCTTGTGAACTCAGCGGGACAATCCGTATTATCGCTCCGGGCGATCCTCAAGCTCTTGCAGATGAAATAAGAAATTTATATTACAATCCACACTCCAGGCAACAATACGGTTCTTTGGGACGTGCGTTCGCCCAGAAACACTGGTCAAAAGAGGAGATTCTAAAGGGCGTTTTGGTAAAATTTCAGCAATTAATAAAAAACGAATCTTAATTCAACTGCATCTTCAACCCTGCAGTTAGATTGAAACCGAACACATCCTGTTACTTATCACTATTGAGCATATGGATATACAACCATCAATGCAAGAAATCATCTCAATCCCAATTGAACCCGGGGAAAAAGCCAACCCAGGATTTCTTCGACGCCAGGTTCGCTGGATTATGGTGGTTGCGCTGGTTTTGGCTGATCTTACAGGCTTGCTTTTTGCATTAATTATCGCGATCGGCCTGCGGACAGTAATGCTTGGCGAATTCAGTATCGAACCGTATTACCGGATAATCCCTCTCTTATTGATTTTTCCCCTGTTATATGTTCTGCAAAACCTGTATCCCGCAATCGGAATAGGCCCTGTAGATGAACTCAGAAGGCTGACAATTAGCACAAGCCTGGGATTTGTAACATTCATTATCGTCTTATACCTCATGTACATCCCCCAGGTTTTCTCAAGGACAATATTTATCCTGAGCTGGGCGCTTGCCCTGGGATTTATTCCACTGTCAAGGCTGTTAACCAGAAAATTGTTGATAAGAATTGGGTACTGGGGTGAACCAGTGGCGGTTTTTGGGCCGCCTGAGCTTAACCAGACTGCAATCGAACATCTAATAAACAATCCAACTATAGGTATGCGACCCGTTCTAAACCTGGTTCCAGAAAAGGAGGCTTTTGTTAAGGATAATGATGCAGGGAAAAAGTTTCAGAATTCACTCATTTCCGTGTGCAAGGACAAGAATATTCGATGCACAATATTAACAGACAAAACAAAAAGCCTGTGGGGCGGGATGAGATTGGATCTCATTGAAGATAATTTTGAGAGAGTTGTTTGGGTCGATATCGCCAGCGAGCAGCCATTTTTATGGGTAAAGTTCATGGAACTGGGGGGGATGGCTGGCATTGAAAAGAAACATGAGCTCGCAAAGCCGGTGTCACGCGCCCAGAAACAATTGTTCGATCTTATCGGGTCGCTTTTATTACTTGTCCTGCTTTCTCCTTTTTTCCTGATCATAGCAATTTTTATTAAATTGACTTCAAAAGGTACCATTTTATACAGACAAACCCGAATCGGAAAAGACGGTCAGAGTTTCCAGATGCTTAAGTTCCGTACAATGTATGAAAACGCGGATCAGAAACTGGATGAATATCTCTCCAGCAATTCAATTCTTCAGGATGAATGGGACAGTTACCAGAAATTGAAGGATGACCCGCGAATAACGCCTATCGGACGGATATTAAGGCTTTACAGCATTGATGAACTGCCTCAATTATGGAATGTGTTCAAGGGTGAAATGAGCCTGGTCGGGCCGCGTCCGTTCATGCCGCAGCAAAAGAACCTGCATGAAGACACCTTACACCATTACATCCGTTTGAGACCTGGATTAACAGGAATGTGGCAGGTTTATGGACGCAATGATGTGAGTTATGAGTTTCGGATTCGAATGGATGAATATTATTTCCGCAACTGGTCTATCTGGCTTGATCTGTTCATCCTGATCCGGACTCCCTGGGTGGTAATCAAACGCCAGGGCGCTTATTAGCTACTGCTCACAATGTACCAAAATCTTTTTAAACAAAAAAATCCTGTGCTGAATTTAATTAAATCTGATTCCTCTGGGGTACTAAATTCCCCGGTTTTTATTCTTGACTTCTGATCTTTTTTCAGTGTCTCCACTGGTTTATGTCGGCTAGTGATGAACGACCAGGTTTTCGGTTTGTTTATTTCAGGCATCAAATTTCATTTGTAAACAATTATGAAAACTATCAGTCATCACAACTCAATTTACTCTTTACTGAATAATCCAATCATCGTCTTAATTATGATTATAGCAATCAGCATTGGTACCCATATGCTTTACTTCTATCTGGTAAAGGAGGCTTATCAGGGTCCTGTGTACGGACCGTATCACAGACCCGCAAAATATCTTCTTGACAGTAAGGGAACAGCGTTATTTGTTGACACTGCTTCACATAGATACAGCTTGGCTTACCTTCCTCCCATATACACCTTTTTTCTGGCTGCCAGTTATTTAATATTTGGCGAAACCTGGTTCGGGATCGCAGTTTCATTATCGATTGTTTGTGGGCTTGTTGGTTTTGTTTCGTACCTTTTAGGCAAAAAGATTTTTTCAAATGCGGAAGGGATACTGGCAGGTCTCTGGGTGATTTTCTACCCATATTATTTCTTCCAGGGCAGTCCACCTAATATATATGAGACAATGTTATTCACATTGCTTCTGCTGGCATCAGTATGGTTCCTGCTACAAATGCAAGAGAACCCCACCGGAAAAAATGTTATTCCAGCAGCTTTCTTTTTAGGTCTAACAGCTCTCTGCCGGCCAAAAATTGTTTTCCTGATCCCCCTTATCCTGGTTTGGTACTACCTGACTTCAAATATACCGAAAAAAATCTGGGTCAGACAATCATTCGCTTTATCCATTGTATTCCTGGCAGTGCTCGCACCTTGGACAATACGAAATCTGCTCACAAAAGGAATCCTCACTCCATTTGGGTCTTACGGATCCAGTAACCTTTATAAAGCTTACCACCCAATGATGTTAGAGTATTACCAGGGGACAGGACCATTTACTGATATCTCATTAAAGTCTAAAAGTTCTGACCGCGTTTATGAGCAGGGGCCATTATGGGATGAACAACAGACACAGGGGATGTCACTAGAGCAAGCCCGGGCATGGGATAAATCAATGCCCTGGAGTTACTGGATTAACCATCCGGGCCAATTTGTCAAACTGACAGCATTTAAAGTTATTTCATTATGGTCATGGAGATTGGAGCCGGTAACACTATCCAGGATAAAACAATTTATTTATTTCTTTTCTTATGTCCCGATTCTTATTCTGGGGCTGGTAGGATTCTGGCTGTTTCGGGATAAATTTTCTCAAACCAGCCTCTTTATCACATTATTTATTTCGTTTACCTTTTATGCTGCCATTACTTATGGAGTAACCCGTTACCGGGCGCCCCTTGATGTATACCTGATTATTATGGCATCGGCGGCATCGATCTATATCATCCAAAAAATTCTGCAAAAAATATCCCGCAACAAACAATCACCAGCGAATGCCGCTTAATTCCAGATATAAATCCAACCGGCAATTCCCCCACTTCTATTCATATAACGTATAAAGAAATCACACCGCCCCCGAACTAAGTAATATCACCATCTGTAATCGCTAAATCCATAGCTAGCGCAGCGCCTACAATCCCGGCATTGTTCAGTAACTGGGCAGGGACGACCTCCGCCTGTACCGTTAAATGAGGGATAAAACTCTCATGCTTTTTGCTCACCCCGCCACCAAGAATAAACAGGTCTGGCCACAACAAACTTTCAAGAGTCGCCAAATATCTGTCAAAGTAACCTGCCCATTTCTTCCAGGACATTTTTTCCCTTTTCCGGGCAGCATCAGTAGCTTTTTCTTCAGCATCCTTTCCTTCTATCTCAATATGACCTAGTTCCGCATTCGGCAGCAGTTTGCCATCCACGAACAGAGCAGTTCCAAGCCCGGTTCCAATGGTAACAAGGATTACTGTCCCTTTTCGGTTGATGCCAGCCCCAAATTTCATTTCCGCAAGACCGGCCGCATCGGCGTCATTAATCACCATAACCCGGCAGCCGGTGAATTCAGAAAAAAGCTCGTTGGCGTTTGTACCTATCCAGCCATTATTAATATTGGCGGCGGTCACAGGATGTCCATTTCGGATTGCGGCTGGAAAGCCACAGCCGATCAATCCGCTCCACTCAAAGTGATCAACTAAAACACCCACAGCTTCGGCAACCGGGTTCGGTTTAGCCTTATCCGGGGTTGGGATGCGGTATCTCGATTCGAGCAATACTCCGGTTCTGGTATCCACCGGAGCGCCTTTTATTCCCGAACCTCCGATGTCAACTCCCAGTATCTCCATATTATCTATCCTCCTGCAAGCTTATTCCACCGATTTCTACTCGCTATATCAATTTGATTATATCCAAAATGGATGCGACCTACATCTTTTTCGTAGAATTCTTCAAATCAATTATTGAGAGATTTTATGTATTCGATCAACCTTCCTGTACTATTGATTGTTGACCTCTCTAACCAATTATGGCATAATCACTGGCTAAATCCAATCATATAAAAGCTGTGATGGAAACGAGTAAGCCTGGGTTGAACTGTCAGCGAACCTGGACTAGGTGAGAGCCAGGGCAGGTCAACAGGTCGAAAATCCTTCCTGAGCTGTAAGCTGAACGTTGAAATGCCCGCCAGGGCTGTCCAACTAATAAGCCGACCGGATTCGTACCCCGTTATCAATTACGCGAGTATTGTATACTCAAGAAGCTGAAGGTTAATACTGTACTCGACTGAGCAGCCCGCAGTTGGCGGGAACCTGGGTGGTACCACGGGAGAATTTTTATAAACTCTCGTCCCTGAGCGGACGGGAGTTTTAGTTATTATCAAGAAGGTTGGATAACATTTTAAATAATGTTTAATTAGATAAGAAACTGGAACTTGTTGTAAAGAATAAAAAAGGCATATACGCCCAACGTTTAAAAGTGAAATTATCAATTATGGTAAATAAACCATCCGGAGGTAGAAGGAAGAATGCCCTTTAAAAATGTACCAAATCGAGTTGATTTCCCCTCCCTGGAAAGGGAAATATTAGAATTCTGGAAAAAAACAAACGCTTTTAACCGGCTTTATGAAATCCATAAGGATGATCCGCCGTGGTCATTCATCGACGGACCCATCACCGCAAACAACCCAATGGGCGTCCACCATGGCTGGGGGCGCACCTACAAGGACCTGTTTATGCGCTTCTGGACCATGCGCGGCCGCAAGTTGAGATACCAGAACGGTTTTGACTGCCAGGGTTTATGGGTTGAAGTCGAAGTGGAAAAGGAAAAGGGATTTAAATCCAAAAAAGATATCGAAGAATATGGGTTGGAGAAATTTGTACTTGATTGTAAAGCCCGGGTACTGCGATACGCTGCTGTCCAGACTGAACAATCCATTCGTCTGGGTTACTGGATGGATTGGAATGATACCGAACAACTGGGCGAGCTGGCAGAACTGCTACTAAAAGATCCCTCTCAGGTCATCACAGTTGAAGGTCCACAGGGTGAGGTAACCGACAGCGTCGAACAGATTGTGGGTCGCCTGGGGCTTCCGGAACTGGGAGGCAGCTATTTTACATTTTCTAACGAAAATAATTATATGATCTGGAAATTCCTTAAGATTTGTTGGGAGAATGGGTGGTTGTATCGCGGCGCGGATGTAATGCCCTGGTGCCCGCGCTGCGCAACTGGAATCAGCCAGCACGAGATCGTCACTGATGGCTATGCTGAAGTAACCCACCCAAGCGTCACTTTGCGCTTTCCACTGCGAGGCCGGCAAAACGAATCGCTCCTGGTATGGACCACTACCCCCTGGACGCTGACGAGCAATGTCGCAGCAGCAGTAGGCCCGGAACTCGATTATGTAAAAGTCCAGCAAGGAGAAAAATATTTCTACCTTTCAAAAGGTACGCTTTATATGCTGAACGGCGATTACAAAATCATTGATCAATTAAAAGGTGCTGAAATGGAAGGTTGGACCTATGACGGTCCGTTTGACGACCTTCCGGCAGCCAATACTCCCGGGGGTCTGTCGCACATGAAGCAGTTAATCAAAGAAGTCGGCGAAACCGCTGCACAAGCCCACCAGGTAATCCTGTGGGGTGAAGTCGGAGAAACCGAGGGCACCGGAATTGTACACATTGCTCCTGGATGCGGCGCGGAGGATTTTGAGCTGGGTAAAGACCATAAATTCCCAATAATCGCGCCCCTCGATGATGAAGGTTATTTTGTTCAGGGGTTTGATTGGTTAACAGGTCAAAATGTGGCTGAGATCGCGGAACCAATATTTAAAGACCTTGAGCGAAAAGGTTTACTGTATAAAGTGCAGGATTATTTACACCGCTATCCCAGGTGCTGGCGCTGCGCGACTGAATTGATTTTCCGTCTGGTTGATGAATGGTTTGTAAGCATGGGTGAAGTGTACGATGTCCCCAGGAGCGAACTAACACCAGAACAGAAAGAACGCAGTCTGCGCTACCAGATCATGGACGTGGTTGACCGGATTCGCTGGATTCCAGAATTTGGTTACGCCCGCGAGATGGACTGGCTGCACAATATGCATGACTGGATGATCAGCAAAAAGCGTTACTGGGGACTGGCGCTCCCAATCTGGATTTGTGAAGGTTGCGGCACGCATGAGGTCATTGGAGACGAATTTGAACTTCAGGAAAGAGCTGTTGAAGGTTGGGAAGTCTTCGAGGGCCATACCCCCCATCGTCCGTTTATCGATTATGTCAAGATTAAATGTCCGGAATGTAATGGTTTAATGAAACGAATTCCGGATGTGGGCAATCCCTGGCTGGACGCCGGAATTGTATCATTCAGTACCCTGCGATACCGGACAGACCGTGAATACTGGCGAACCTGGTATCCGGCTGATTGGATCAGCGAATCTTTCCCGGGGCAGTTCCGCAACTGGTTTTACAGTTTGCTTGCTATGGGCACGGTTCTAGATAAAAGCCCAGCTTTCATGGAAAACTTCAGCTATGCCACTCTTTTAGCTGAAGACGGTCGACCGATGCATAAGAGTTGGGGCAACTCGATCGAATTTAATGAGGCTGCCGACAAAATGGGGGTTGATGTTATGCGCTGGCTATACTGCGCCCATAAACCAGAAAATGACCTTTTGTTTGGTTTTAATCGCGGTGATGAAACCCGCCGCCGTTTCTTGATCCCGCTTTGGAATGTGTACAGTTTTCTGGTCACATATGCCAGCATTGATAACTGGTCGCCAATTTCTGATCCTGCGGGCTCTGAACCTGCTCAACAATTCGATCCTTACCATCCTTATGAAAATACACCAAAGAGTGGAAACCTGCTGGATGCATGGATTCTGGCCCGCATCAACCAGATTATCCCGGTTGTAACCTCTGCACTGGAGAATTCTGATCCTTACAGCGCAACAACAGAGTTGGAAAGTTTTCAGGATGACCTGTCCAACTGGTACATCCGCCGCAGCCGGAGGAGATTCTGGAAGAGTGAACATGATGATGACAAAAATACAGCCTATGCCACCCTGTATCATGTTTTTCTGAAATATATCCGCATGCTCGCTCCTTTTATACCCTTCGTTACCGAAAGCATGCACCACAATCTTGTCTCTTCGGTATTTTCGGATGCCCACACTAGCATTCACCATACCCTCTGGCCATCAGATGATCAATCCGCAGTAAACCAGAGCCTCTTGAAACAAATGGACCTGGCTCGCCAGATTGCTAGCCTGGGTCTCAGCGCCCGCAACAGCGCCGGGTTGAAAGTCCGTCAACCACTTGCCAGAGTGCTCGTCTACAGCGGAGAAGAACAGGAACTTGACCGGGAAATCCAGGAAATCATAAAAGACGAATTGAATGTTAAGGATTTTGAGTTTGTGAACATGGCGACAGAACTGGTTGCCTTCCGTATCATGCCGGACAATAAACTGCTTGGACCAAAATTTGGTCCGAAATTCCCAAAAATTCGGGCTGCTTTGGATTCGCTTGATCCAGGTAAAGTCGTCGAGAGCGTCAACTCTAACATTCCGGTGGTGATCGAACTTAATGGGGAAAGCATTGATTTGCTGCCTGAAGAGATTCAGGTCTCCACCCTGCCACGCGAGGGTCTGGCAGTCGCGGCAGATAAGCTGCTGACTGTAGCGGTTGATGCCCGGATTACCCAGGAACTTCAGGATGAAGGGCTGGCGCGTGAGATTGTCCGCCGGATCCAGGCGATGCGAAAAAACGCCGACTTTAATATCGAAGACCGCATCCAAACTTACTACCAATCCAGCGCCGATATCAACCGGATTTTCCAAACCTGGGAAAAATATATTAAAAATGAAACACTATCAATTGACCTGATACCGTCACCGCCACCCCAGGAAGCGTATATTGAGGACTTAAAAATCGGCGAACTTGAGATGAAAGTCGGATTGAAGAAATTCAACCAAGCCAATCCTGAATGATCAGTTAAAACCCGGTGAACAACCCATCCCCGGGGTGTAATCAAGCGCCAGATAAACGATCTCACAGGAAATTAATTGTTCCTGAAAAAAACCTGGCTTACAACATTACTGTCACAAATCAGCCTCCAGCGGTGTTAATATATTGAGGAATGGAACCCTTTGCATCTCTTTCCATGCCTCAATAGAGACACCAATGAACCTATTATCTTCCAGAATAAAAACCGTGACTGCTTCAGCAGAAAGGCTTCAGTTTGATTTTGACGATTTCTTCAGAGAGCACTGGGAGAGATTATGTAATGTGGTATACCGGCTCACAGGGGATTGGGATGAAGCCCAGGACATTGCGCTGGAAACTTTTATTCAGATTTACCAGCAGCCGCCTCAAGATGACCGGAACCTGGACGGCTGGTTATACCGGGTCGCTACAAATCGGGGATTGAATTCTATCAGGGCGAACCGGCGCAGGGTGCTTTATGAACGCAAACAGGTTTATATTGATTCCGTTCAAACCCAGTCAAATGACTTTACAGAAAAGATTGAACTCAACCAGGAGCAGGAAATGGTAAGAGATGCGTTGTCAAATATAAA
The DNA here is from genome assembly GCA_963793095.1 of uncultured Chloroflexia bacterium. GTDB lineage: Bacteria > Chloroflexota > Anaerolineae > Anaerolineales > UBA4823 > CAVWDI01. The sequence goes on along the minus strand of CAWBYY010000002.1, from coordinate 523,441 downwards.
CAACCGTTCTGCCAGGTTGCTGGTATTACGCCACTCCGGGTTTTCTTACCAGGAGTTAGCCGGAGTCTTTAATATCTCAAGGAACTCAATTGGCACCCTGCTGGTGCGGGCTGAAAGAGAATTCGAGTCCGCCTATATGAAGTTGACCGGGCAAGAAGAGGAGCAATAAGATGCATATCGAAGAAGGAACTTTGCGGGCATATCTGGATGAGGAATTACCCACAGAAGAGTTTGAGAATACTAAAAATCACCTGGTCAGTTGTCCCCAGTGCCAGGAAGCTGCTGAAGCACTTAAAAATGAAACCGGACGGGTCCAAAAAATCCTGGAATATATTGATGACGGGAGTAAAGGACCGCCTGAGGATTCAAAGGCAGCCCTGGCCCAAATAAAAACACTGGTAGATAAATCAAAGGAGAAAGAAATTAATATGTCAGGTAAACTGTTTTCATCTATACCCCGACCAGCCTGGATTATCCTGGCTGTGATCGTCTTACTGGCAATTGGATTGACATTTTCCCCCATCAGAGCCATAGCAAATACATTCCTGGGCTTGTTCCGGGTCGAACAGGTGCGTGTGGTCGAGTTTCAAAATAACGATATGTCTGAAAAACTGGGGGCTTCCTCCCAGTTTGAATATATGATGTCGAACCAGGTCAATATTCAGGAGTACGGCGATCCACAGGATGCCGCAGACGCGGCTGAAGCAAGCAGCATGGCTGGTTTTGCCGTTCGACTGCCATCTGAAATTAAGCAGGAAAGCTCAATAAGAGTAATCCCCGGTGGAAAGGCAACTTTCAATATCGATTTAGAGCAGATAAACACAATCCTGACGGATATCGACCGGTCTGATATTCAACTCCCAAAAAATTTGGACGGTGCTAGCATAACCGTAGAAATACCGGCAAGCATTGAAGCCCGGTTTGGTGAGTGCGAATTTGATGAAATGGAAGGAGAATCAGATACTGATTCTGAGGCAGTCCTTCCCAGCTCGTGCATATCTTTTATTCAAGCTCCCAGCCCTGTTGTTGAAGCGCCTCCTGATCTGGATATAGTAAAAATCGGCGAAGCCTTCCTGCAGATCACCGGAATGAGCCCCGAAGAAGCCGCAGATTTCTCCCAGAATGTGGACTGGGCTACCACGCTTATTATCCCGGTTCCCCGCTACTATTCTGAACATGAAGAAGTACCAGTCGATGGTGTAACCGGAATACTTATCAAACATTACGAATATAAAACCGGAGATATGTATCTGCTGGTCTGGGTTAAAGACGGCATAATACATGGATTGGCTGGCCCGGGTGAAAAATCGGACGCCTTGCTGGTCGCAAATTCTTTAAAGTAACTGCCTGAAATATACTTACTTCGTGAACAGGTCGGTAGACGAGAGATGGTATAGCTCGTCTACCTGTATCTGTTTTTTCCGTTTGCCTGTATACTTAACCAATGGGATCAGCGCCAGCAATTCAAACTGTCAACCTTAGTAAACAATATGGCGATAAACTGGCCGTTAAAGACCTATCACTTTCGGTCGAACGTGGAGAAGTATTTGGCTTTCTCGGTCCAAACGGGGCTGGCAAAACCACATCAGTCAAAATGCTGCTCAACCTGATCGCGCCTACAAGCGGCGAAGGCAGGCTGTTTGGCGTCCCTCTCGATGATGTAAATATTCGCTCAAAAATTGGGTTCCTGCCTGAACATTTCCGCTTCCATGGCTGGCTGCGGGCAAACGAATTTCTGCTGGTACATGCTGATTTGTTCGGAATCCCGCGCGATGTATCAAAAGCGCGGATTCAGGAGTTGCTTGATCTGGTTGGACTCAGCGAACATGCCAACAAGAAGCTCAACGCGTTTTCAAAGGGGATGCTTCAACGGATCGGATTAGCCCAGTCAATTCTGAATAACCCTGAGCTGGTGATTCTTGACGAGCCCACATCGGGTCTGGATCCCGTTGGTCGCCGTCTGGTCAGGGATATTATTAAAGATTTGAGCCAGCGCGGTACGACCATATTTCTTAATTCGCATTTTCTAAGTGAGGTTGAAGTTACCTGCAACCGGGTTGCTTTTATCAAACAGGGAGAAATTGTTAATATTAGCAGCCTTGATAATCTTTTTGAAGGAATGCTACGAGTCGAGTTAAAAGCGGACAAATTAAATTCGGAGATCATTTCTGGTTTATCTCAATGGTGCACGGAGTTACAGGTGGTGGACGGACGTCTGACATTCCAGATTATTGGGGAATCTAAACTGCCAGTAATTACCCGATATCTTGTAGAAAATAACGTCGAGGTGTATTCCCTTCAACCGCAACAACTGTCTCTCGAGGATTTATTTATCCAAATTGTAGGCGGCGAAGGAGAACTGTAACTTTCCCCTTTTACACAACATAAAATTTATATGAACCATAAAATGGGCGTTATCTTAACCATCACCCGATTGACTTTTTACGAAGCCTCCCGCCGTAAAATTTTATTCGCCGCGGTTGGGCTTGGTTTGTTATTTTTGATTATATACGGGACAGGTTTTCATTACCTGATTTCTGACCTGGAACGGGGAATAGGGCTTACCAACCAGGTTCAGCTGAATGAAATTCGCAATTTCTTATTAACTGCCGGCATGTTTGTTATTCATTTTCTGGCATCAATAATGACAGTCTTAATCTCAGCGGACACACTTTCTGGTGAGATAAGTACCGGCACTATTCAAACAATCGCAACCAAGCCAGTCCGAAGGTGGGAGATTCTCACAGGAAAATGGCTTGGTTTTGCTATTATGCTTACCGCTTATCTCCTGCTGATGGCTGGCGGTGTAATGCTAATTGTTTATTTTCGCACCGGTTATACTGCCCCTCACCCGTTAAGGGCTTTGGAGTTAATGTGGTTGAACCTTTTACTGCTGCTCTCCATCTCTCTGCTTGGGGGCACCACATTTTCTACCCTGACAAACGGAGTGATCATTCTGGGCCTGTATGGAATTGCTTTCATTGGCGGCTGGATTGAGCAGATTGGATCTTTTATTTCCGATATTTCAACCAACCAGATTGCCTTCAATATTGGAGTGGTAACCAGCCTGGTTATGCCAAGCGAAGCGCTGTGGAGACGCGCTATCCACGAACTCCAATCTCCCCTGGTGGCAGCGCTCGGATTTTCCCCTTTTTCGCGTCCACATATTACCCCAGCATTGCAATGATTATTTACGCGGCCGGATATACAATCGCAGCTTTTTTATTTGCGGTCTTCCTGTTCAATCGACGAGATCTTTAAAAGTTGGTTTATCTTACAGCTCGTGAGTTCGGGCATGGTTGGAATGGGAAAGGACAGGGTTACCAGCACTAATCACAAAATTGGTCACTTTTGATATTTATCTCTCTCCAACCGGCAAAATTTAAACCGGTATTGCCGAATTATACTGGGCGGTGTCTTTCAGATAAAATTCATTTATTTGACATTAAAAAATCAATAACCCCTTCCTGACAGTCGCAATTCAAACAGCAAGATGTCAAACCGTAAATTCAAACATTATTTATATGACTTCAATTTCACTGCCCCGTACTCGAGGTGCGTACGCCCTGGAGCTGTACCTTCCCCAACAAATTGAAATTACCATTGGTCGATTGGGAAAGTATTCCTTCAGGAACCGAATATACATTTACCTGGGAAGCGCAAGCGGCCCCGGAGGTATCAATGCCCGCCTGGGAAGGCATATTACTGGAAGACCTCTTCGCATGCACTGGCATATCGATTACCTGAGAAACCATGCTCAACCAACAGCATACAGTTTTATATCACCAAAAAGTAATGAACAAATGGGAAAACCAAATGAGTGCTGCTGGAGCCAGGCTCTGGCCTCCCTTTCAAGTATGGACGTGGTCGTACCGGGATTTGGCGCCTCAGATTGTTTATCCAGATGCAAGGCCCACCTTCTTTTTTACTCGCAGCCCGGGTCAGAAAGCAGCATAATCCAACACGGAGCTCTGATGCAGGATCCTGTATTGGGCGCCCTTGCAGCTACTAGTAACGTTCCAATGAAAAGACTGGTAGAAAATACCCGACTGGTAGAGAAGTGAATTAAGGGTTCAATCTTAATCAAAAGACGAGTGGGGTGCTTAAAAACCACAGTTATCCAGTGTTACTGAGGTAAAATTGGGGGAATTATTAACGAACTGTGGAGAAAAATTTGAAAAGATTGATTAAGGATTATGCATTTTTATTGTCCATTTCGGGCGCAATCGTCCTGCTGGATCAGGTTACGAAAAATATCGTTAGGTCGAATCTGCACTTTGGAGAGATCTGGCCGCAGAATCACTGGTTAGTCAATTACGCCCGGATTGTTCACTGGAGCAACACTGGCGCCGCCTTCGGAATGCTGCGAGATTTCGGGGTTGTATTCGCGGTTCTGGCGGTTGTCGTTTCTATCGCAATCCTGATCTATTTTCCAAAAATCCCGCGTGAGGACTGGTTGTTAAGACTGGCGCTTGCTTTGCAGTTGGGAGGAGCGATTGGAAACCTGATCGACCGGCTTACCATTGGACATGTTACTGATTTTATTTCACTGGACGGTTTTGCTGTGTTTAATGTCGCTGATGCAAGCATATCCATCGGAGTAGCCCTGCTTGCGATCAGCTTGATTCAGCGCGAACGGAAAGAAAAGGCCGCCAAATCCAAACTTAGAGAAGAAAACAACCCGGATTCCAATGAATTGGTTTCCAATTCAGCCCATGAGGAACTCGAGGGTGAATGACCGGACTATCACATTTATTTATGATGATCACCAGGGCCAACGCCTTGACTTATTCCTTGTAAACTGCCTTCCAGAATTCTCCCGATCCCGTATACAGGGATTGATTAAAGATGGGCACGTAACCATAAACAACCAGGTTGCTGATAAAACTGGCCGTATGCTCGCAGGCCAATCTACCATTCTGGTCACGATTCCAGCTCCTATACCGACAGAACTTGTACCAGAAAGAATCCCGTTAGATATCATTTTCGAAGATGAAGACGTCCTGTTAATCAACAAACCAGCCGGGATGGTGGTTCACCCGGCTGCCGGTCATAACTCCGGGACCCTTGTTCACGCTGTCCTCAGCCATGCCCCCGGGATGGAAGGTATCGGTGGAGAAGGCCGTCCGGGAGTGGTTCACCGGCTTGATAAGGACACCTCAGGGATTGTAATCTTAGCAAAAAATGATCCTGCTCACAGATGGCTTCAGGATCAATTTCGCGAAAGAAAGGTAAATAAAACTTACCTTGCGCTAATTGATGGCACTCCGCCGACGCCAACCGGTCGGATCGAAGCGCCGGTCGGCAGGGACGAGAGAATGCGGCGAAGAATGGCGGTTGTTCCTCCTGGTAAAGGCCGCGATGCGATTACCGAGTATGAGGTCATTGAATCATTCCACGAACATAGTCTGCTTGAAGTTCACCCCATAACCGGACGCACCCACCAGATCAGGTTGCACCTGGCTTTTTTGGGCTGTCCAGTAACTGGAGACACAGTATACGGCAGACGAAAGCCTACCATACCTTTGGAACGTTTCTTTCTGCATGCAATCAGCCTCGAAATCAGGCTGCCAGGAGATGATGAGGGGCAGTGTTTTGAAGCCCCGCTTCCACAGGAGTTACTTTTTATTCTTGGTCAACTTCGAGAGGCTGCCTGGTAAACACCATAGAGGCAGCCATTTGTTAAACACAACTTATGAAAAAATTCCTACATCCGAAATAAGCCCACAAAAAATTTAGCTGGAGAATGAAATGCAAATTGTTGATCTGAGATCCGATACAGTAACACAACCCACTCAGGAGATGCGTGAGGCGATGTTCAAGGCGCCGGTTGGAGATGATGTGTATGGTGAAGACCCTACAATCAACCAGCTCCAGGAATTAGCTGCCGGAATGATGGGGAAGAAAGCTGCCCTTTTCATCCCTTCTGGTACGATGGGTAATCTGGCCGCGATACTCGCCCACTGCGGCAGGGGCGATGAAGTTATTCTAGGGCACCTATCGCACACCTTCCTGTACGAATGTGGAGGCGTATCTTCTCTCGGAGGAGTGCATTCGCATCAGCTCCCCAACCAGGTTGATGGGACGCTTGATATTCAAGATATCCGCTCTGCAATTCGGAGCGATGACGCCCACTTCCCGGTCAGCAGGCTCATAGTTCTTGAGAACACCCACAACCGCTGTGGTGGAGCGCCGATAGGCTTAGATTACACCCGTACTGTGGCCAGCTTGGCGCAGGAAAATAATATTTCCATGCATCTGGATGGAGCCAGAGTATTTAATGCGGCAACGGCGCTCGGTGTTGATGCCAGAGAGCTTACAGAACCTTTTGATTCAGTGACCTTCTGCCTCAGCAAGGGCTTATGTGCGCCTGTTGGATCAGTTCTATGCGGCTCCGAGGATTTTATATACCGCGCCCACCGCATCCGTAAACAGCTCGGTGGAGGAATGCGCCAGGCAGGCATTCTGGCCGCGGCCGGGATTATCGCACTGGAAAAAATGGCCCCGAGAATTGGTGAAGATCACCTGAGAGCCCGCCGGCTTGCCCAGGTTTTAAAGACAATTCCCGGGATTATTGTTGATCCAGATCAGCCTGGCACCAATATGGTCTACTTCAACCTTGACCGGGAGGCCATCCAGTTCGATGCAGTCCAACTTGCGACCAGATTAAACCAGTATGGAGTGAAAATCGGGGTGGTGGATACAAACCGGATCCGCCTGGTAACCCATTACTGGATTGACGACGGAGCAGTGGATTACACCATCGAAGCATTCAAGCAGGTCTTGTAATAGAGTTGACATGTTATAATATACAGTTACTTCAGGCTGGGATACTCAAATCTCAGCTTGTTTATTAATGGTCACTTATTAATCAGGTATCTCGCAAATTATTATAAATCTGTTTACTGTAAGGATTAGTTCAGGGCGGTTATCCACCAAACAAACAGGAGATTTTTCTGAATGAACGATTATTTTACCCTCGAACAATTTGACGAAACCGCCGATGTTATTCGCAGCCTGTCCGGGATCTCTCCAAAGGTAGGGTTGATTTTAGGGTCAGGCCTGGGACCACTGGCGGAATCCGTGGAAAATCGGATTGTCATTCCATATAAAAAACTCCCCAACTGGCCCGTTTCCACAGTTGAAGGTCATACAGGCCAGCTTGTTCTGGGTAATCTCGAGGGGATCCCTGTGGTTGTCATGCAGGGACGGGCTCACTACTATGAAGGCTACAGCATGCCCCATTTAGGATTACCGGTGAGAGTAATGCAAAGACTCGGAATTGAAATACTTATCGTTACAAATGCAGCCGGCGCGGTAAACCCGGAATTTATTCCTGGGGATGTCATGTTGATAACCGACCATTTGAACCTCATTGGAATGGCTGGCGCGACCCCCTTAAAAGGTCCGAATATCGTCGAATTTGGACCAAGATTTCCGGATATGGGCCAGGCATACGACCGAGAACTATCAAACCTGGCTCGCAGCATTGCCGGAGAAAAAGGTTTGACACTCAGAGAAGGAGTTTATGTATCCCTGGCAGGACCCTCTTTTGAAACACCAGCAGACCTGCGCTTTCTCCGCACAGCAGGTGTCGATGCAGTGGGCATGTCAACAGTTCCGGAAGTGATTGTCGCCAGACATGGTAGCACGAGAGTTCTTGGTTTTTCTGGTATCAGCAATAAAGCAAATCTTGATGGTGATACGCTTACAACCCACGAAGAAGTGCTTGAAGCTGGAGAAATTATTGTCCCCAAATTACTGGAACTGATTCGAGAAGTCCTGTCTCGTTTATAATGGAATCCGTGATTTGGGTTCCCCGAAAATAAACTGGCAGTACAGGTATGTTATCGGTAAAAATTAGATAAACCTGGAGGGGAATGGAAGAAGCAATCGGCTTTTTTACTGCCTTTGAATTCTGGATATATCTGCTCATCGGGTTAGCAGCATTATTCTTTATTCGAAAATTTATCCTCTCCTGGTGGGAATTGAAAGACGCCGCCTTTGGATTAGAACGGGAGAGCGCTCAATCTCGTTTAAACCAATCAGCCACTGTTTTGGTGCTGCTGCTAACAATGGCGGTATCAGAATTCGTTCTGGTCTACTTTATCTCACCCGCAATCCCAGCGGCTTCCGCCCTGCCTACCCTTACTATTAATCCACTCACGACCGCCACTACAACAGTACCTGCAGAAATGATGAACCAGGGAGAAGACAGTATGGCGGCAGCTCAGCCGCCTCCTGAAGCTGTATCTGGAGAAGGCTGCATTCCTGACCAGATAATGATATCCTTCCCGATTGGGGGACAGGAGGTAAGCGGAGTGGTTGAAATTCTGGGGACTGCGGACATTCCGAACTTCGGATTTTATAAACTGGAGATAAAAAGACCGGAGGAAGCCGTCTGGTTAACACTGCAAGCCGGAAACCAGGTAGTACGGGATGGAAAACTTGGCGATTGGGACACCCGCAGGCTCACTCCAGGGGAATATCAGCTTGGGATGGTTGTTGTTGACAGCGTGGCCCAGGCGTCACAGCCCTGCATTGTTAATATCCTGGTGGTGAGAACCCCTGATGAAACCGGAGTACCCTAGCAGAATTATTATGGCAGAAATCCAGATACGATCCGCAATCGCCAGCGATATCGCTGCTATTACACAGATGGAACATAACTACGAGACAGATTTTGTCCTGCAGATGGACATCCATAATTCAAGGGACCAGATTCACAATACAGCTACTTTCCGAAGAGTACGCCTGCCGCGCACCCAACGGGTAGAATACCCCCGCCATCCAAAAACTCTTTTGAACGATTGGACAAACCGTTCCGGGCTTCTGGTAGCATCCCTTCAGGAAAATACAATCGGATACGTGAGCCTGAGTCTTAATGTCGCACCTGGGACCGCCTGGGTAACCGACCTGGTAGTGGACAGGCGATTACGCCGTATAGGTGTCGGTACTACTCTGCTTCTCTCTTCCCTGGAATGGGGAGCCAACCATGCCTGCCGGATGCTGGCGCTTGAGATGCAACTAAAAAACGACCCCGCCATTAGAATGGCGCAAAAATACGGGTTCGATTTTATTGGGTTTAACGACAGGTATTACAGCAATCATGATGCGGTTGTTTTCTTCGGTAAATCGCTCCAGTGATCCGCTTGTACGGGATTTAAAAACCATGCATGTCTCGAACATTTGTATTGGATCTGTTCAGGCATCTTATCTGCAATAAATTTAAACCGGTAATTCTGGAATATGCAATGTTCTCAACCTCTTCGATCAAAATACTGAACGACCTGCTGACTGCTGGTATTGCGATCACGGCTTTCTCCCTGCTTTTATACGCGCTATCGTTCAATTTGCGCGACCGGGTCGCCAGGTCATTTGCCATCATCCTCCTGTGTGTTGTTGTTGTCTATGTTGGAGAGGCTTTAACCTCTGTGACCAGAACCGCCCAACAACTGGAATTCTGGTTCCGGTTCCAATGGTTGGGGATCATATTTCTACCACCTGCTTACCTCCATTTCTCAGACGCGATCCTGGAGACAACCGGGAAACCTACCCGTGGGCGAAGAAGATGGGCTGTGCGCCTGAGTTACCTGCTCTCAATTCTATTTGTAATTTCGCTCTATTTCTCACAACTTGTCGGCCCGCTTGTCCAGTACAATCAATTTACCACTCACCTCGAACGGACCGGGCTGACTCTTGTTTTTACGGGCCTTTATTTAATAGCCATGGGAGTTTCATGGTGGAATTTTTGGAGAGCTTATCAGCGAACAGCCACCAGCACCAGCCGGCGCAGAATGCGGTACCTGATCACCGGCGCACTCGCACCAGTAGTCGGCACCTATCCATATTTGTTGTTTGGCTCCCAAATCGCAGCCCAGTATCCACTACTCTTCTGGTTTACCTTAATTGCCAGTAACGTGCTTGTCGCGATTTTACTGGTGCTGATGGCGTATTCGGTCGCATTTTTTGGGGTTGCCTGGCCTGACCGGGTGGTCAAAAGACGTTTGTTTAAATGGCTACTGCGCGGCCCCGTCACTGCATCAACAGTTCTGGCGGTCACAACCGCTATTAACAGACTGGGAACAAAATATGAAGTAGATGTCTCAACACTGCTTCCAGTATTAATGGTTTTTTCAATTCTGGTTCTGGAACATTTAATCACCCTCACCGCTCCAACCTGGGAACATTTTATTTTCCCAGTGCGTGACCGAAAAGAAATGGAACTGCTTCAAACACTTGAAGACCGCCTGCTGACTACCGAAGACATGCACCAGTTCCTTGAAGCCATTCTTGCGGCGGTGTGCGATCAACTCCAGCTATCCCAGGGCTTTATTGCTGGGCTGAGTACCAGAGGGCTCGACTTGCTGGTAACGATTGGCAACCTAAAAAAACTTGACCTCGAAAACCTGTCTGCTGACCTGCTTGAGCAAAACGGCCAAAATGGCCTTCACAACGATTTATTTTCATCAGGCGACTACTGGTTGGTTCCCCTGCTCGAAGATTTTGAATCCAGGAACCAGATTTTAGGGCTGCTTGGTTTACAGCATGAGGCTGGAAAAACACTTACCGAAGATCAGTCTGCTGCACTTTCTATCCTGGTAAAGCGAGCCTCACTTGCCCTGAAAGACCTTAACCTTCAGCAGCAGGCATTCAGCTCGCTGCAGGACTTAACTCCGCAGATGGACATGATTCAATATATGCGGGCTGCCTCTCGATATGATGGATCTGATATCCTGTCCACGCCTTACCTTGACCTGGAATCAAATCAAATTCCCCTATGGGTAAAAGAGGCGTTAAGTCAATACTGGGGAGGGCCAAAACTGACCAAAAGCCCGCTCATGGATCTTCAGGTTGTTCAGCAAGCTCTACCCGAACATGACGAAAATCCAACTAACGCGCTGAGAGCTATACTGCGCTCGGCAGTGGAGCAGGTTCGCCCGGAAGGAGAGCGGAAATTTACCGCCGAGTGGATTTTATATAACATCCTGGATATGAAATTTCTTGAAGGGCGCAGGGTGCGTGATGTCGCAATGCGGCTGGCAATGTCTGAAGCAGATCTTTACCGTAAACAGCGGGTAGCAATTGAGAGAGTCGCGAACGCTATAATTGAAATGGAAACACAGGTCAGACAAGAAGATAACGCCAGTACAATCTTTGAAATCAAAAACCAAGACAATAATTCATAAGGGGAGAGTGTTTTTATGGGCAACTTTGAAAACAACCCGTACCACCAGCATGCCCCCGGGTCAATTACCGGGGAGAGTTTCCTGCCGCCGCCTGACGAAGCGTGGTGGGAATCGGTTCTCAACGAGGAAGAGGGTTTTTGCGAATCGAACCGGGGAAATGCAAACAATCATTATGATATCGACGAAAACCAAAGTCAAATAGTGAATTGTGGTTTTCCAACAGTCAGGACAGACTGGGTATTAGCTAACCAGCTCTATCAACTTGACCAGCTCACAAAGCTTAAAGTCGTCGGATACAACCGTGGTGGATTGTTGGTGGAAAGCGAAAGACTACAGGGTTTTGTCCCGGTTTCACATTTGCTGAACATCCGCTGTGAGGAGAAGGATATTGAAAAGTACCTGGAAAAGTATGTCAGCAGGACTCTCATGTTGAAGGTGATTGAGTGTGACCAAGAAAATAACCGGGTGGTTTTTTCCGAAAGGGCTGCCTTATCCGAGCCTGGGATGAGGAACCAGTTATTAAACAATCTTCAAGCTGGAGATTGCGTTCGGGGACCTGTGACCAATATAACCAGTTTTGGTGTATTTGTTGATTTAGGTGGCATAGAAGGTTTGGTTCATGTGTCTGAATTATCCTGGGGAAGAGTTCACCATCCAACTGAAGTAGCGGCAGTAGGCGAGAAAGTTGACGCATACGTAATCCAGGTGGATAAGGAGCGATCAAGGATCGCGCTCAGTTTCAAGCGTCTGCAACCTAATCCCTGGGAGTATGTACAGGAAAGGTATTTCCCCGGTCAGGAGACCGAAGCGGTTGTGACAAGCATCGCGCCTTATGGGGTTTTTGCAAGGCTCGAAGAAGGGTTGGACGGGTTGATTCACATATCGGAAATGGGTAATAGTGAATCGGGTGAAAGAACACCTGAGAAAACAGTCGCTGTTGGGCAAAATATAAACGTCCGGATATTACATATAGATACAGAAAAACAACGGTTAGGTTTGAGGTTGCTCGTTAAAGACAAATAATTACCCATTATTGCTGTATATGCGCGAAAAATTGATTTATATACTATTTGGGATAACATTTGGAATAATGGGCGGCTTGGTCGCTTCAGGCATAATTCATTTGACAAGCAGCCAGCCAGCTGGTGTACCTGTCAAACTGAATCCTATCCCGACATCCGCCCCCATTTTTGTCAACATCTCCGGAGCGATAAAAAACCCTGGGGTTTACACTCTACCTGAAGGAAGCCGGATAATCAACCTTGTTGAAACCGCGGGTGGTTTTTTACCCTCAGCTAACCAAAGCCTCATAAATCTTGCTCGCCCGCTTGAGGACGGAGAAGGAATTCACATTCCTGAAGAAATAAATGCAACCAATATTCCACTGATGTCCACCCAGGATTTCGAAATTGGAATCAAAGGGGTCTCTCCCAAAATAAATATCAATTATGCAACTCAAGCGGAATTGGAAAGCCTGCCCGGAATAGGTGAAATAAAGGCTCTCCAGATTATCGCTTTTAGAGAACAAAATGGATTTTTTGAGAGTATCGACCAGATTCAAAAGGTCCCAGGAATTGGCGAAGTAATTTTTGAGAAAATTCAAGCTCTAATTACTGTAAACGGGAATTACTGATTAATCACCTAACGCACCAGATATATTAACGAATGCCAGAAAGCAAGAATATTAAGCGCAGCACATCAACCAGCAGTTTTGGATCGCCCGGACGGATCAGCCATGATTCGTCAGAATTTTACAGTGGGCGCCTGTACACAGATTATGATGAGACACAGGCTGCAGAATACGTTGAAAATTCGATCCCAGCAGAGGATTTAAACAAAATTTTTTTTCAATCCGCCGAGGATATGACCCAGTTGCCAGAATTCTGCACACACCTGATGGTAACCTCCCCGCCCTATAATGTCGGTAAAGAATATGACCGGGATCTCACTCTTGTCGAGTATACAGATTGGTTAAAACAAGTGTGGAAGCAGGTTTACCGGGTAATGGTTCCCGGAGGCAGAGCCTGTATTAATATCGCCAATTTAGGCCGAAAACCATATATACCCCTGCATGCATTCATTATCCAGGATATGATTGAGGTGGGTTTTTCGATGCGCGGCGAGATCATCTGGAATAAGGCTTCAAGCGCGGGTAGCTCGACTGCCTGGGGAAGTTGGATGTCTCCATCCAATCCTACTCTTCGTGATGTCCATGAATACATTCTGGTATTTTCAAAAGGCGGCAATAAACGCAATAAACCGGAGAAAAGAAAACCTACCATCAGTAGAGAAGAATTTTTGGAATACAGCAAGAGCGTATGGACTTTTCCGGCGGTATCAGCCAGGAAAATCAGACACCCGGCTCCATTTCCGTTAGAACTCCCTCGCCGGCTTATTAAGTTTTACACATTTGAAGGAGAAGTTGTACTGGACCCATTCATGGGCAGCGGGCAGGTGGCACTGGCAGCGTTGGAAACGAAGCGTCTGTATATCGGATTTGAGATTAACTCGGAATATGTCGAACTGGCAAACAGACGTATTCACGAATTCCAATCTGATTTGTCAAATTCAAGTGGTTAGATTATCAGTTTTATATTTTTCCTAACCTGAGCTCAATCAACTCATATCAGGGGCAACTGTTCGGCAGTATGAAAAATGATACGGAATTTAAACAAACTATGTCATATCAAGGCGTCTTAAACCGTTATTTACATTTGATGAACCTCCCCAGCAACACTTCTATTGTCAGTATGCTGGAAGGAAATACACCCCTGATTCCTGCGCCGCGCCTGGCTGATTTTCTCGGCGGCGGATTCGAATTGTTGATTAAATTCGAAGGATTAAACCCAACCGGTTCTTTTAAAGACCGTGGAATGACCGCGGCTGTAAGTGAAGCATCTGGACGCAACGTAAAAGCTGTGATATGCGCTTCAACCGGCAATACCGCCGCAAGTGCGGCAGCTTATGCAGCCCGGGCAGGAATGGAATGTATCGTCCTCATCCCGGAAGGAAAAGTCGCGGCAGGCAAACTTGCTGGAGCAGTTGCCTATGGCGCCAGGGTCATCCAGATTCAAGGCTCATTCGATGAGGCGCTGACCATGGTTCTTAAAATTGCGCAGAACTACCCGATCGCGCTGGTAAATTCACTAAACCCTTATCGGCTTGAAGGTCAAAAAACCGCGGCGTTCGAAATCTGCGATACGCTTGGAAGAGCCCCCGACTGGTTGTGCCTGCCTGTTGGTAACGCTGGCAATATCACTGCATACTGGATGGGATTCCGGCAGTACGATAGTACCAGGAATACCGGTCTACCGAAATTCCTGGGAGTCCAGGCGGAAGGTTCCGCACCCCTGGTGCGGGGGGAACCTGTAAATAATCCCGAGACAATTGCTACAGCCATTCGGATCGGAAACCCTGCCCGTGGAGAACAGGCCCTGGAAGCTGCCCAGGATTCGGGCGGCAGGATCATCGCTGTTAGCGATGAGGAAATCCTGGAAATGCAGCGCCTGCTGGCGGGCGAGGGGATATGGGTTGAACCTGCTTCTGCGGCTGGGCTTGCAGGGTTAAAATCGCAGATCAATTCAAACGAAATAGATTTAAATGGGGCAGTGGTCGTGGCTGTCTGCACAGGGCATGGACTTAAAGACCCGGATATAATCATTAAAAGGATGATTTCCCCGACGGTGCTGCCTCCAGACATGGGAGCGCTGGAACGATTCGTATTCGAGTCAGGTGTGTGAAGTATCTTACAACCAGAACGGATTTGCTGCGTATTACTTAACAGAAAATAACATTAATAGGAGAATTTGAAATGTCTGCAGAGCACAAAAAACTTTACCGTTCCCGGAATGACCGGATGATCAGTGGTGTTTGCGGCGGTCTTGGAGATTTTTTTGGGATTGATTCGACTCTAATCCGGGTAATATTTGTTTTATTAACAATTTTTGGCATGTCCGGATTAATAATCTACCTCGCAATGCTCTTAATTGTACCGGAAGAGCCGCTGACTGATATCTCACAAAGCCCTGTTTCCGAAACTGCTCCGGATGAAATTCCAGATAATCAGGGAGAGTAAAGTTTGTTGTAGTCTGCATCAAAAATTATCGCAGGTTATTATTATATTCTTATCCCACCACATGGGTCTCAGCCTGGTGTATTGGTTTATATCCCTGGGCTGAAAGCCAGTCGGGTGGAATTGAAGCCTCATCCGGTTTATCGGAAAGACTGAATATCAACGCCCCCCGGTCAATCCAGGACCGTCCAGCTGAAAGGACTTCCTGGGTGATCACAATCTCTTCAGATAACAACTTTTGGACTGGCTGTTCGTCATCGAGCTGCCCCATCCGACTGATCGTCTGGAGATACTCATTTCGCCTGAATTGTTTAAAAGGAGTGGGATCCCCGGATTTTACGCTGGTGAAAATCTCCACGTGAAGCTCTCTTAGCTCAACCGGTAATTCATTCTGCTGACCGTCCACCTCAGTAATAAATTCATAAAACGTCTTTAAACCGCCTGAACGAATTCTTTCAATAACTCCCTCAAGGTTGTACAATCCAGTTCCCAGCATCAAACAAACATAAGCCAGGTAGTCCTGGTTATCGGTGGTAAACGGGTGGAATTCAGGCTCATTCAGCCTTGCATATGCATCCTGGAAAGACTGCGGATTAAATTGCTCCCGCAGCAGCCCGGACACGGTCTGTTCAACAAACTCAACCCGGACCCGGTCAATCACGTGCGAGTTGCGCCCGCGCGCCCCGAGTGCAGTTTTGTCGATATCAATAACCACCGCAGTCTTTTCGTCGATTACAAATTCTTTTTCCCGGCAGAACATGTCGAACTCTGGTAAACATGACCACCTGTTTGCCAGGTATATTAAATTACCAGACACTGTACTGGTGATCTCCACCCTGCGCTCCGATTCATTCTCTGAGCCGATAAATGCCATACCCGGCCATCCAGCAACCTGACAGATATTTTCGAAAGATGTCCCATCAAGCAGGCGGGTATCGCCAACGAACAACAAACGATTGATCCTGCCGCCGGGTACAGCCAGTTTGCGCGCTGATTTTAACAATTGAGCGATTACGACAGCGTATTTTATATCCGTCTTGCGGGGGACACTGCCTTCAGGCAGCCCTAAATCCGCTCGTAATAAATCCAGAGACGGCAGCCGCCGATCATACGGAACAAGATTGCGGTAAACCACCCGGTCAGCGACAATCTCACTTAGAGTTGATCTGCCATAGACCTGCATTTTTCAAGGAACCCCTGGTCAACCGGATTTTGATCTCTGGCGGTATGCCTTTATCCAATTCATGGCATATTCATCGTGACCCATCAATAAATCAGCCGCCAGGATAGTGGTTCGTATCTCTAGAACGGTAGGATCAGTAATCGCAGCTGTCAATCCCCTTGAAATTGCCAAAGCCAGATAAGCCGTGTTAATTGTCCTGCGGTCTGGCAGTCCAAAAGAGACATTGCTTGCTCCCAGACTCATGTTTACACCAAGTTCAGAACCAATCAAACTGATCGAATCAAGGGTTACCCGACCAGCATTGTGATCAGCACCGATCGTTAAAGCCAGGGGATCAATTATGATGTCTTCTGGTGGGATATTAAATTCTGCGGCTCTGTTAATCAACTTTCGGGCTGCTTCCAGCCTGGATTGCGGTGTGGCTGGAATTCCATCCTCATCTGTGATCACCCCAATAACCGCAGCCCCATATTTACTGGCAAGAGGCAATATTTTTGCCATCATTTCTTCTTCTGCAGTGGTTGAATTGATCAACGCCTTGCCAGGATAGATATCCAGCGCAGCCTCAAGCGCTTCGGGGTTGGCTGTGTCAATGCACAAAGGAACATCCACGACCTGCATAACCGCTTGTACTGTCCGGCGCAGATTTGATGGCTCATCGCCTCCGGGTATACCGGCGTTAACATCCAGCACCTGCCCGCCTGCATTCACCTGCTCCACAGCATCCTGCTGAACGACCGAAAAATCTCCCGAGCTGATAGATTCGGCCAGTTTTTTTCTGCGGGTGGGATTTATCCTCTCGCCTATAATGGCAAATGGCTGGTCAGGCCCGATCAGGACTTTCTTTTCTTTTGATGAAATCACACATTCCATATTATTTTGGCCCTTTACTGGATCAGATCATTTACCAATCGAGTTGCGCTGGATGCATCCGGCGCGAAACCATCCGCGCCAATCTGCCTGGCGTACTGCTCTGTAACTGGCGCCCCGCCAACAATCACCTTAACATTGTCACGCACATTTGCATCCTCGAGCGCTTTAATGGTCGTCTCCATGCTGATCATGGTCGTCGTCAACAGGGCAGACATTCCAATAACTTGAGCCCCATCCTCCACAGCTTGGACAAACCTTTCCGGCTTCACATCAACACCCAGATCGCTGACCTCATAACCAGCGCCTTCGAGCATCATTGCCACCAGATTTTTGCCGATATCGTGAAGGTCGCCCTGGACTGTCCCGATCGCCAGCTTTCCGGCTGACTCAACTCCGCTCTCAATCAGGTGCGGTTTCAAAATTGCCAGTCCGGCTTTCATGGCACGCGCTGATATCAGCATCTCCGGCACATAATACTCGCCATCCTCAAATCGCCTGCCGACTTCGCTCATCGCCGGAATCAAGCCTTTCTTTAGAATCTCATCAGCATTAATCCCCTGTTCAAGCGCTTCGGATACCCCTTGCTCGACTTCCATATTTCTGCCATCAACTACGTTCTGGTAAATATCTTCTATGCCCATAAAAATCTCCCTCAGAATTAATATTCAAGATTTGGTATGCGGCAGGATTTCTCTTTATTATCGGGACTTCAGAATTAGATGCACTCAAAGTCGAATGATAACATAATCGCCTCTGGTTGTATAATATTGCCGTTTGTTTTTCCAACTGGAAAATTTTTAACAATAATCAGGCTACATTATGGAATTTGCTGATCGTGTTTTGGAATTGGAACCAGAAGGTGCCTATCAAGTTCTTTCAAAAGCCCAGGAACTGGAGGCTGCCGGGAGAGATATCATTCACCTGGAAATCGGACAGCCAGACAGCCCAACCTTCGCAAATATAACTTCCGCCGGGATCCGGGCTATTCAAGATGGCCATACAAGGTATACACCCTCAGCCGGGATGAATGATCTGAGGGCTAGCCATCGCGGAATATACCAGCCAGCGCCTGGACATTCAAATCCAACCAGCGAATGTGGTTGTAGGACCGGGAGCAAAACCGGCATTATTTTTCCCCACTCTGGCGCTGGTAAAACCGGGCGACGAGGTTTTATATCCCAATCCCGGTTTTCCAACCTATGAAGCTATGATCAGGGTCGCAGGAGGAGTACCGGTACCGGTTCCTTTAAGCGAAGAAGACGATTTCTCTTTCGATCTGGATGCATTTGACCGGCTTGTGAACAAAAAAACCCGGATGGTGGTGCTCAACTCCCCGAGCAACCCCACCGGTGGGGTGATGCCACGTTCAGCTCTCGAGCATATCGCCAGAACTGCATTTGACCTGGATTTCTGGGTGCTGTCGGATGAAATCTACTCCCGGATAGTGTATGGTTCTCCTGCACTGAGCATCTCTGCGGTGGAAGGTATGCTCGAACGGACAATCATTTGCGACGGATTCTCAAAAACCTATTCAATGACAGGCTGGAGATTGGGATATGGAATCATGCCAGAACCGCTTGCGGAACGGGTTAACCTGCTGTTGAATCATTCTATCGGCTGTACTGCCGGTTTTACCCAGGTAGCTGGTCTGGAGGCGCTTAATGGACCACAGGAACAGGTCGAGCAGATTGTGCAGGAATACCGCCGCCGCAGAGATTTTTTGGTAACTGGCCTCAACCAGATTTCAGGTGTGAGCTGCCGGACTCCCCAGGGATCGTTCTACGCCTTCCCAAATATAAGGGCATTCGATATCCCATCGGACCAGCTTGCCAGTTACTTACTTGAAGAGGCAGGGGTTGCCCTGTTGTCAGGGACTTCGTTCGGAGAATATGGTGAGGGTTATATCCGTTTGTGCTTCGCGAATTCCATGGAAAACCTGGCGACTGCGCTTGAACGGTTAAGAAACGCGCTGGGCAAGCTCTAATCCGATTTTTCCTACTGGCATTTTCGAAGAGTTATATTTTCGGAAGGACAATCTCCACCTGCTTCTGGTATTTTCCCTTCTTATCGGCGTAGGAAACCTCACATTCCTCATCCGCTTCAAAGAACAACACCTGGGCGATCCCCTCGTTAGCATAAATTTTGGCTGGCAGCGGGGTGGTATTGGATATTTCCAGGGTCACAAAACCTTCCCATTCGGGCTCAAAAGGGGTCACATTGACGATAATCCCGCAGCGTGCGTAGGTAGATTTCCCCACACATACAGTGAGTACGCTGCGAGGGATCCGGAAGTACTCAATCGTCCGCGCCAGCGCAAACGAATTGGGCGGGATAATACAAACATCTCCTTTATAGTCGACCATCGACTCGGTGGCAAATTCTTTCGGATCAACGATTTTTGAATAGACATTCGTAAAGATCTTAAACTCGTCCGCAACCCGGATATCATACCCGTAAGAGGACACACCGAATGAAATCACACCCTCACGAATCTGACGGTCGGCATACGGTTCGATCATCCTGTGTTCTTTCACCATTTTTTGAATCCAGTGGTCCGGTTTTAAGCCCATGTTTGCTCCTCTTTGTGAAGATAATCAAGTATACAGGAGTTTTCAAAAATAAGTTTTCACCACCGGCTGGCAGCGAATACCTTTTCCAGCAATTCCCTGCGTTCACCTGCATTCATCGGTCTTGGGCGGGCATAATCCATAAAGACGATCGTCAGCAGTTCTGTGCTGATGTGTTTTCCCGCATAGAACACATGCCGGTCAATAAACCCCTGGCGGGTGGCAGGATTGAGGTCATACTGGTCAAAAAACAGGTTACCCAGGCCGTAATGGATAAAGGCGCTATCATAAAATTCAAAAGTCTGCGGCTGGTGCGCCTGGCTTCCAGAGACGATCACCGCGCCGGAATCAGCCATCTCCCTAAAATCTTCAATTTGATCTGGTTGAGCCTCGTATGTGTAATATTCATTGTGCTGAAACGTCACAACCGGCAGGTATCCATCTTCTTTCAACTGTGATATTTGTTCCTGCATCCAGGATCCTGTACAGGATGACGCTCCAGGTGAATCATGGCTGGAAGGAGTGAAACCACTATCTTTTGCGTTGCAGCCAATAAAGGCAATCCGATTTCCCCTGACCTCGATCCTTACCGGATTGCGGCTCTCCATTAAATTTGCCCCGCCTGCATATGTTTCCCAACCTTGTGTTCGGTACATTTCGAGGGTCTGATGCACTGCAACTTCCCCCCAATCCCCGATGTGATCGCCGCTCAATTCAACAATATCCGCACCGACATCTTCAAGTAATTTAATATAATCCGGGTCGCTGCAGAATTGAACCCCCTGCTGAACCGGATTTGGATATGGGCAGTCGTCAGCGAACGAAACTTCATTGCTGATATGGGTTAAATCCGCCGAGCGCAGCCAATCCCTGATATCTTTCCCTGGATACAGGACTCCCTCATTTTCCATTGTGAAGGCAGTCGCACGCACCAGTGCGGTCACCCCGGTCATTGCCAGATCGGATAATTTATACTCCTCCCGGTTACTTTTTGGGAGCAGTTCTTCCCCGTAGACCGAGATAATCGCCTCAGCAGCCTGATCCTCCCCTTCCAGGGAAACCGGGATCTTCAAAGGATATCTGCTCGCATCAAAGTTTTTATCAATTGGTTTTTGACCATCGATTTCCAGCACCTTCCAGCGCGGTTCTAAATCCTCGAAAGACAACAGCGCTCTGGAAGGCTGATTAGACCATGCATAATCGAGTAAATCCTCCCTGGCAATGATCTTTAAACCCCCATCTCCCGGTTCACCCCAAACTTTTGTAAACACATTCAATGTACTTTCATCCAACAGCAGAGGGTCTCCACCCTGCTTCCCCTCCCAGGTATTCATTAATTCTTCGAGTGAAATACCATCCTCCACAGTTGGAAATGGGGCAACAAGCGCGTATATCCATGTGCTCACCGGACGTACATCGCTGATGGCAAGTTTAAAATCCACCGTTTCCTGACTTTCAGACTTGAAAAATCCGGGCGGGTATTGAACACTATTGCTTAATTTTTCAGGGAGATCGGGATCGACATACAAGCCAACCTTTTGGATATTTCTATTGACAGGTGATGTAACCTCACCTGTTTGTTTATAAACTTTCGTTTCACACCCGGAGGCAACGAGAAAAACAACCATGCATAACATAAAGGGCCGCATCGGAAAGATTATCTCATAATACCTTCCAGAAAACAAAAATAACTGGAATGGGTTTGACCTCTTCCTCCTGATTCAAATCTAATCCCAGAACAGGCAACAGTCCGATCAAACAAGAATGTATAAGGGTGTTATTAAACAAAAACAACCGGAAATCCCCCTGTCTGCTGAGTTTTACCAGGCTAACCCTGTATTTCATTTGTTACAGGACTGTTACATGTCTGTTACGAGGTTTATCACCTGCATTTGTTAAGTTAATATCAGCAAGCATATATCCGAGACCATTCAGGACCGAGATCTTCTTTATTGGTAAATCAGTTTTTACATAAAAGGAGGTGACCGATGTCTACATTGGCTTCCGCAACCGGTTTATCAATGGGATTACATTCATCACTTGAGTGGAAATACATCCAGGATTTTCTCTCCAGCAAGGGTTACCAGATGGAAGATATCCGGATGCTGCCTGCAATTCAAGTAAAAAGAATAATGACAGAAGCCTGTTCCCATGTTTCTTTGAAACTTGCAGAACTGGAATCAAGAGCAAGCTTTATGGGAAAGATTCAATATAAATAGGAAACACTGCGGCGGATTCGGCAAATCTGGTGATGAGTTTATTAAGATTAAACGAATTGGTCATTTTTCCTAACAAAACTGCTTCAACATTGGGAGCTTGATGCCATATGGATTGATTACCTGGCCAATCATTTCGGTTTGTATTCAGATTTGTAAAAAACTCTTCAATGATTGCAAGGTAGTGAATATTCAATTTTTTCAATGGTTCCCGAACACAACAATCAATTTATCCTATCGGAGACTAAAGGTTATATGAAAAATCTATTAATAGTAGTAATTACTGCAGTCTATTTTACTTCCGTCCTGTTTATGAGTTCCTGCCAAACACAGAATTCCCCAAATAGAAATATGTCCGACAGGAGAGGGAATTATCACAATCTCAGGCGCCTGGGCGCTTTACCCGATGATGATCAGGTGGAGTGAGGAATATCAAAAACTTCACCCTGATGTTATGTTCGATATTTCCGCGGGAGGAGCAGGAAAGGGTATGGCCGACGCTCTGGCAGGAGCGGTTGACATTGGAATGGTCTCCCGGGAAATCTATCCCGAGGAGATAGAAAAAGGGGCTTTCTGGGTGTCTGTAACCAAGGACGCTGTTTTCCCTACCATAAATAGAAACAATCCTGTTTGGGAAACTATAAATCAGAAAGGCGCAACAAGCGAGATATTTTCAAAAATATTTGTTACAGGCGAAATAACAAACTGGGGAGAGGTGGTTGGGCGGCCCGAAATCACAGATCAGATCCACATTTTCACCCGTTCCGACGCTTGCGGCGCGGCTGCAACCTGGGCTGAGTACCTGGGAGCATTGCAGGAAGATCTGTCAGGCGTTGGAGTATATGGCGATCCAGGACTGTTAGACGCAGTGATTAAGGACCCCTTTGCGATTGGTTACAACAACCTGAACTACATCTATGACATGCAAACAGGAAAACCAATCCAGGACACGCGGGTGATACCAGTTGATGTAAATAACAATGGGAAAGCAGATCCAAGTGAAATATTTAATTCCAAGCAAGAGGCGGTTTCTGCGGTCGCATCCGGGCAGTACCCTTCTCCCCCAGCCCGCGAACTTAACCTGGTAATGAACAGCAAGCCAACCGGGTTAGTAAAAGACTTTGTCTACTGGATCCTGGGTGATGGTCAAAATTTTGTGGATGAAGCAGGCTATATCACTCTGCCAGAAGTCAGGCTTGAAGAAGAACTGATCAAACTCGATTGACATGTCAGCCGGGATTACAGGTGAAGAACTGGCTGTTCTTGTCCTGAAAAGGCGTAAGAATAAGAACCGGTTGGCAAGAACAGGGATGGGTTTCTTAACCCTTCTGGCGACGATGTTAGTGCCATTAATTATCGCTGCTTTGTATATTCGCGCCATGCCAATTCTTGAGGCTAAACCTTTGGGGGAACTGCTCTTCTCCTCAACCTGGCAGCCAATGAAAAACGCTTTTGGTTTTTTATCATTTATTGCTGGCACATTGTGGATTACAGCTTTGGCAATGATCATTTCCATTCCCCCCTCCATTTTAACTGCCATTTATCTGGCGGAATATTCTCCACAACGAATTCGATCAGTTATCAAATCATTTATCGATATTCTGGCAGGGATACCATCGGTAATTTTTGGGGTGTGGGGTATGCTCATCATTGTGCCTTTCATCAGGAATTTTCTCGGGCCAACTATGGACCAGTGGTTGGGTTTTCTTCCGCTTTTCCAAAATAACAATCCTACAGGATTCAGTTTATTGGCAGGCAGTCTGGTTTTGGCTGTAATGGTCTTTCCAATTATTATCGCTTTGACAGAAGAAGTGATCAGCGCTGTGCCACAAGGTTTGCGGGAAGCATCATTAACCCTCGGCGCTACGCGTTGGCAGACAACCAGGCGCGTGGTTATGCGCCGCGCCAGGTTGGGAATTGTTGCTGCCGTAATGCTCGGATTCTCAAGAGCTTTCGGCGAGACAATGGCAGTGATGATGGTCGCCGGAAATGTACCCCTTATTCCCCGCTCCATTTTTGACCCGGTTTATCCACTCACTGCTCTTATCGCCAATAATTATGGAGAGATGATGTCGATCCCGTTATACGATTCGGCGCTTTTAACCGGGGCTTTAATCCTTTTGATCATTGTTCTTATCTTCAACCTTCTTTCAAGACTGGTTCTTGTTCAGCTCCTAAAGCGTGAATAGGAGATATCCTTTGAAGATAATTACCCCAAAGGTCGAAGAAGGAATTTTTAAGAGTCTAATGCTTTTTGCAACCGCCTCTGTACTGATCACTTTAGGTCTGATATTGGCTACAATAGTCTGGCGAGGTTTGCCGGCCTTGAATTTTGCCATGCTGACCCAGACACCCCAGGGAGGTTACTACCTGGGTGAGGAAGGGGGCATTCTGAATGCGATTGTTGGATCCATTTTCCTGGCTGGAGGGGCGACATTTCTTGCTATTATTCTGAGCCTTCCCATTGCTCTCTATTTACAGGTCTTTTTAACTCCCTCATCAAGGAAGGCTTATTGGATTCGTTTGGCTCTGGATGTTTTGTGGGGTGTACCAAGCATCGTGTTTGGCGCATTCGGTTTCATAATATTGCTGTGGCTGGGTGTAAGAGCGTCTCTACTTGGCGGTATTATCGCATTAGCTCTGCTGGAATTACCGATAATGGTCAGGGGAATGGACGAAGCCATAGGAATGGTTCCTTCTGCTTTAAAAGAAGCTTCTTATTCCCTTGGTATCACAAAGTATGAAACCGCTTCTAAAATAATAACCTACCAAACAGCTCCCGGCTTAATGACTGCAGTATTGCTGGCATTTGGGAGGGGCATAGGCGATGCTGCCGCGGTTTTGTTTACCGCCGGTTACACTGATCGTTTGCCTGATTCTCTGTTCCGGCCCGCTGCCTCACTGCCTCTAGCTGTCTTTTTCCAACTCAATACACCTTTTCCAGCTGTTCAGGAAAGAGCCTACGCCTCAGCAATAGTACTAACAGCAATTGTCCTTGTAATCAGTATTCTTGCACGCTGGCTGACCAATCGATTCACAGCCCATATCCTACATTAATTACCATGAATGGGGAAAAACCGCATATAGAAATCCAGGGTCTCAACGTCTGGTACAACGATGAACAGGCTCTAATAAATATCACGTCTGAGATACCGAAACACAAGATAACAGCTGTCATTGGACCTTCCGGGTGTGGCAAGACAACTCTGCTGAAGTGCCTTAATAGGCTGCATGAGGAGGTCGATGGAATTCGGGTCGCAGGTGGGGTTTTGCTGAATGGCGTCAACATCTACAGTCAGGAGGTAGATGTTACTGAAGTGCGCACAAAAGTAGGCATGTTAGCCCCAAAACCATTCCCGCTTCCAATGTCCATCTATGAAAACGTTGCCTTCGGGCGCCGAATTCACGGTCTAAATTCTGTGCTTGATAAAGGGAATGGACGGAATCTGGACAAGTATGTAGAAAATTATCTGCAAACCGCCGGCTTATGGGAGGAAGTCAAAGGTCGACTATCTTCATCAGCCTCACAGCTTTCTACTGGCCAACAGCAGCGCCTGTGCCTTGCCCGGGCATTAGCGGTTGAACCGGAAGTGCTGCTGTGCGATGAACCCACGTCTGCCTTGGATCCTATTTCAGCACAGAGAATTGAAGAACTTTTAAAAAGTTTGAAAGAGAATACCACCATAGTACTGGTCACCCATCTGCTCAGACAGGCTCGCCGCCTGGCAGATTATGTAATTTTTCTCTGGATGGGAGAGTTAATCGAGTGCGGTCCAGCATACAAAATTTTTAATACACCTCAGGACGAAAGGACTCGTGCATATATATCCGGAGACATTGGCTAACTGGAGGTTATTACCATGAAACAATTATGGTCACAGATTTTCAACAGGGAGATTTGGCCTAAAATTTTCAGTGGGGTTTTGTTTGTAGTGGTGTTTCTTGTGATTTTTTACTACGGTCGACAAGCAATTATTGCTAATTCACACCCACCAATCAAACTGATAGTGTTTGCCTTCAGTACTCAGGAAGAAGTGCTTAATAAAGGGATTCTTCCTGCTTTCGAGCAGGCCTGGGAATCGGAAACGGGTCAGGAACTTGAAATGGAGGCTGTCTTTGGTCCATCTGCTTCTTTAGCAGGGCAAATCGATCTTGGGGCTCCTGCAGATATCGCGATTTTCAGCAATATCCGTCATGTACGATGGCTTAAAATCAGCCATATGGTCAGGTCAAAGACTCAACCGGTAATCATCGGATACTCACCTATGGTAATTGTGACTCGACCTGGCAACCCTCTTCAAATTTCTGAATTTGCGGATTTAATAAAACCTGGAATCCAACTATTGCATGCCGACCCGCGCAGTTCGGGTGCTGGAGAATGGTCACTTTTAGCAGAATATGGCAGCGCAATGCTTGAATCAAACAATCAAGAAGCAGCAAGAGAACAACTGCGTGAAATCTGGGAGAATGTAAAATTGCTGGGTGACTCAGCCCGGTCGATGATCTCCATTTTTGAATTGGGCGCGGGAGATGCCCTGATAACATATGAACAGGATGCTTATCTGGCTCAGGAGCGCGGCGTCGCCATGGAAATCATTCTGCCAAAATCAACCATTATCACCGAAAATGTTGCAGTAGTCGTTGATGAGAATGTGAATAAGAACGAGAGAGAAGCCGTAAACGCTTTCATGGATTACCTGCTGGACGAGGAAAGCCAGCAGATTTTCGCCAGTTATCATATGCGACCTTCCCAATTATCTCATGAGGATTTTTCAGCTATAATTCAACCATTCACAATCGATGACCTGGGCGGCTGGACGCAGGCTTACACTCAGCTGGTAGAAAGAATATGGGAACAAGAAATTGCAGCGAAGCATGATTTGGATTTAAACATGACACTCTTGGATTCTGGAGAATAAGCCTTGGAAAATCCACATGGCCCGGAGGCAAAAGAAACAGAAACACTATCTGGAAGTTTAACACCCGAAAAAATAAATCCAGCACTGGCAATCTCCGAGCTCGCAGTCGACACTGAGGCGAAACCTTCCTGGCGAACCCATATTCGCCTGGGTAAGATTTTACTTTTCGGCCTCAGTTTATATCTTTTTGTGTTAGCAATTGATTTGTTGAAAACCGGGGCACGCGGCATTACACCTTCTTTTTCGCGATCTCAGTATTATCTCAAATGCGATAAACAGCCTTGGGTTTGGGTGGTTATTTGCATACCTGATTATGAGCGGGTCACCTGTTGCAGCTGTTGGATTAACATTCTTTGATGCTGGTATTATCGATGAAATCAGCACATTTACTATGATTACCGGGAGCCGGTTAGGAGCGAGTTTTATTGTCCTTTTCATTGGATTTATTTATGTGATGCGCGGTCGCGATCGATCTGCCAGTTTAAGTATGGGAATTCTATCCTTATCAGTTACAGCAACCACATATCTTCCCGGGCTGTTGCTCGGTATTCTTCTTTTGAACGAAGGGATTTTGGATCCTATCCGGCTTGATACCACGGTTACGCAAAATTCTATTCTTGAAAGCCTGATTGAGCCTGTCGAAAGTCTGATGACCAGATTTTTTCCATCCTGGGCGGTTTTTTTAATCGGCCTAGTAGTTATTTTGATCAGTTTTAACCTGTTTGACAAATGCCTTCCTCAAGTGTCGCTAAAAGAGAGCCGGGTAGGCTGGGTTTCACGTCTGGTATATCGCCCGGTGGTCATGTTTGCCCTGGGCGCAATGATAACCATGATATCAATGTCAGTGAGCATATCGCTTAGCCTTTTAGTTCCTTTGAGCCAGCGAGGATTTGTAAGACGAGAGAATGTAATCCCTTACATAATGGGGGCAAATATCACCACATTTATCGATACGCTGCTGGCAGCGGTACTGCTTCAAAATCCAGCAGCTTTTAATATTGTACTGGTTGAGATGACCAGCGTTACTATAATTTCCATCATTATCTTAATATTTTTCTACCGGTCTTACCAGCACACGTTACTGAACTTTTCGGTTTGGGTCACTGCAAACAACCGTCATCTGACTATTTTTATGGTATCTATTCTTGTTACACCCGTGATTCTACTTTTGATTTAAAACAGGCAATCCCAACATGAAAATTTTAATCGCCATCAACAGTCTGGAACAATCCCAAAAAATCCTTACCTTCTCGTCCCAAATTGTGAAGAATGCAGGAGAACCTCCAGCGATTATGCATGTGACAAAAAAAAAGACCAAAATGAAAAAAAATCGAAAGAAGGATATTTCGGAGATTGCAGACAAAATTTTAGATGTACCAGATATTAAAATCTCGATAAAAGCAGGCCATGCTGCACACGAAATCACTAAAG
This sequence comes from uncultured Chloroflexia bacterium, assembly GCA_963793095.1. GTDB lineage: Bacteria > Chloroflexota > Anaerolineae > Anaerolineales > UBA4823 > CAVWDI01. Next base: position 494,991 of record CAWBYY010000002.1, on the reverse strand, counting down.
AGATTAAACAGGGCAATTATGAATTATTAATCATGGATGATGTACCGGTAAACTATACCCATTTCTATCAAAGAAAGGGGACATCATCTTTAATTAAACGTGTAACCTGTCCGGTTATCATCGTTAAAGGCGGGTACAGGCCAATTCGCCGAATTTTATTGTGTGACAGCGGGGCTGGGAGATCATCAGTGCTCACCGGTTTCACCGCCCAGCTTGCCAGCATGCTTGAAGGCCATGAAGAAGTAACAGTTCTGCATGTTATGTCACAAATCAGTGCGGGACCGGGTGTCTCCGGCGAACAATTACGAGCCAGCGCAGATGAACTGCTGGAAGCGCACACACCAGAGGGCGAATTGCTTGAAAAAGATATTCAAATACTGGAAAGACCAGGGGTGCATCCCAAACCCCTGGTAGCCCATGGACTTGTTCTGGATGAAATATTGTTGGAAACTCGCAAGGGTGATTACGATCTAGTTGTCATCGGAAATCAAATTGAACAAACCTGGAGGCGTTTTCTTCTGGAAGATCTGGCGCGTAAAATTCTGGAAAAAACTGACCGGCCTGTACTGGTGGTGAAATAGACTCTAACGAAGTCATGATTTGAAAGTATATCCAACACCCGATACTGTTTGAATAAAAATTGGCTTTGACGGATCTTTCTCGATCTTACGTCTCACACGGTACACCAACTGCTTCAACATTGCACGATCGCCCCCTTCTGGTCCCCAGATATAATCAATCAAGGTATCTGAAAGCAGAACCTGATTTTGATTAATCATCAAAGTTTCCAGTAAACGCGTCTCAAGTGGAGTGAGATGAGCGACAATTTTTCCACCAGTGCTGACCTCATGCCGCATAGGATCTAAGGTCAGATCATTTACTGTTATCGGGCTCGAGGCAAGCTGTGGAGAACCAGCCCGCCGTAATACCGCTTCTACCCGTGCCACTAACTGGCGGGGGCTGAACGGCTTTACTATGTAGTCATCCGCTCCAATTTCCAGGCCGCGCACAATATCATCTTCATCTCCACGCACGGTCAACATTATGATAGGAGTGTCAGATTTTTGGCGAATTTTCTGGCATACTTTTGTGCCGTCCAGCTTTGGAAGATTTACATCCAGGATGATTAAATCCGGCGATTCGCTTTGCCAGCGGTCAAGGGCAGTTTGACCATCGTAAGCCAGCAGTGTTTCAAAACCGGCCCGGCGTAATGTGAATGAGACCACATCAGCAAGATCCAGATCGTCATCAACTACCAGCAATTTCATGAATTATTACCATTGATAGGTATTGTAAACCAAAAATTCGAACCGCCCCCTGGGTTATTTTTCACGCCTACTTCGCCGCGGTGTTCTTCAATAATCGCCTTTACGACAGATAGACCTAAGCCAATGCCATATTGAGCGCCATCCTGGTCACTAAGCCTTACAAATCGTCGAAAAATATTCTCAATATCGGTAGGCGAGATCCCGATACCTCGATCAGCAACCATTACTTCCAAGGAGGAATTATCCTTTTTGGTGACAATCAGTTCAATGGAAAAATCCATCGGGCTGTATTTGCTTGCATTTGAAAGAAGATTTACCAATACCTGGGTCATCCTGTTCGGGTCAATCATAACAACCAGATGGGGATCGGATTGTTTCACCATCAAATCCTGCCTCCGACGGTCTAACAGCGGTTTCATGATACGGGTTGCATCCATGACTACATCTCCGAATTCAACCGGCTGACGAAGGATTTGATGCCTGCCAGCTTGAATGCGTGTGCTCTCTAACAGATTGTCAATCAGGGTTTGAAGCCCGGTGACGCTTCTGTGAATGGAATTCAACAATTCGTTGATCTCAGATTTTTTAAGATTATCAATTTCATCCAGCATTAACTCAACCGAGGCGTTTAACGCTGAGAGCGGAGTGCGGAACTCGTGAGAAATATTTGCCAAAAAATATGATTGCAAACTCTTGGTTGCCTCTTCCTCGGTTATATCCCGCATCACCAGGGCTGTTTGAAACGTTTCATCGCTGGTCGGTATTAATTGAGCAACTGTCACTTCAAAACTGGTTTTACGGCCCGTTCGTGTCAACAATTCAATTTAAGTCTTTCCCCCGATTGGCGGTATAAGTTTTGAAAAAACATCATATTTTTCCGGTAATCGAAAAATCTCGTCCAATGGTTTTCCAGTTGCTTCCTCACTTAACCAGCCTGTTATTTCCTGGGCACTCCGGTTGAATGAAGTAATGATAAGTTGCTGGTCATAAGTTATGATCGCCTCCGAAATGGATTGAATAACCGTTTCCGACCATGCTTTCGCTTGTGAAAGTTCCTCCATATACAGGCGGGTATTTGCCCGGCTTTCTTCAAAAGCTTGAGCTAATGTAGCGATTTCGTAAGGCTCCTGCGGAATTGGTATCGGGGATGAAAAATCCCCCTTACTGATATTATGTGCGGCTGAAGTCAATAGATTCAACGGCTTGATTAAGTTTCTCGCAAACAACACAGCCACAACTGATCCTACAACTACAATAACCAATACACTTGAAAATATAAATTGGAGTACTCTTTGATTTGCAGTGTACAGATTTTCAACCTGGAGGGCAACCTCATTCAGGACCAGTTTATCACTAAAATCACTGCTCATTGTTTGGGAGGTCGTGTAGTAATGGCTACCGTTAAACGATTTTAAGTTGATCCCATCAAAATCCACAGCTTCCGGGTTATTATCTCGTGGAGAGTTGGCAGACCCAGCCAGTTCATCTATACTTGTAGCAACAATAACCTGGTCAACAATAAAGTTCTGTTCGAAGCCAGTTTCCTTTGCCAGTTGAACTGCATACCCATTATCAATTATTTTCCCCACTGTAATATTGAAAGTATCTCCAATATTCCCCCTAACCTCCTGAGAGGCAAGGATAACAATCTGGGGGACCAAACAAGAAGGCGTATATAATGCTGCAACCCCGTCCGGTTGAATGGGTAAACAGGCTTCGTCGAAAAAATCACCAGCAACAAAATTCCCTGAGCTATCGCTAACAAAATAAATATCAAGCCCAGCACCTTCCTTAAATTCACTTAAATATTCGGATAAGCGAGTTCGGTCATCCTGGATCAGCATCTGGTGAAGGGTTGGGCGCTCTGCTGCCAAATTGGCAGTCTCTATCAAGCGGTCTTTTTCCACTTCCAAGAGTGTCTTAGTCACCCATACACCATCCCTTAAATGCACAACCATCTGGTTCTGGAGTTCATTACGCAGAAGCAAATAAGCCGGAATCCCCGTAATAACTGCCGTTATTACGATTGTCAGGATAAATGCCATTATCAGACGGGTTGTCAGATGTGCAGGAATTACTCTGGGGAAAGAGGACATCACTGTTTAATAAAAATCAAACGAAAAACACGAGCAATATTAGAAGTATATCTTAATTTTTTTTAGCGATTAAAGGGTTTCCCGAAAATTTGTGAAAAATTAATGTTTATTGTTACCAGATTGTCACCTGCCTAGCACCATTTTTGTTACACGATCCCATTATAGTCATGATAAATGATAGTCCAATCAATCAAACAAAAGTTTTTAAAGAGAATTTCCTGATTAATAAATCGAGAAAGGAGGCAGAGATGGTTACCAAATTGGAATTGTTGAATAAAGTGCGCAGTACAGATAATAAAACCGCTCTCCAGGCGATCGAGGAAATGCGAATTCGTGGATGGCTCACAGATGGGACTCTGCGCGGAACCGCTCTTATACGTGCTCAGTTTCAAGGAGCAGACTTGATCGAGGCAGATTTGAGCTTTATTGACTTTCACCAGGCTGAAATGGAATATGCTGATTTGAGCAATACCAACCTGCGAGGCGCAAAACTGACCAGGGCTAACATGATTGGCGCTAACCTGAGCGAAACCAACTTGAGCAATGCCAATCTATATAAGACCAATTTGAGAGGTTGCCGCAACCTGACCGTAGAACAATTGGCCAAAACCAAACGCCTGTGGGGCGCCATCATGCCAAATGGCGAATCTTATGATGGCCGCTACAACCTGCCTGCAGATCTGGAATTAGCTCATTTGAGAGGCGTAGTTGTAGAAGACCAACAGGCGATGGCAGAATTTTACGGAGTTTCTCTGGAAACGTATCTGAACGGTCAGAAAGAAAGCCTTGTTGAAACTTCAACTGAGACAACGGCATGACCTTCGCATTGTTAGTCGCTTTCACTGTGATATTTGCTTTTTTGGCGATTTAAGCAAAGCGATTACTTTCCTCCGCCCTTTGGCTAGCAGTCGCAAGCGCTTTGCTTGCTGTTATCTTCTATCTCATGGGGGCGCAGTTGGTTGCGATCTTCGAACTTAGTATTGGCGCAGGGCTTGTGACAGTATTGTTTGTGTTTGCGATTGGCATCGCAGGGGAAGAAGATACAAATTTACGATCTCTGGTTCCTAAAACGCTTGCTGGGGGAGTGACAATAATTATGTTCTTGTTGTTAAGCTGGTTTCTCTTGCCAGCGCAAAGCGCGCAGCCATCTCTGCCTGAACAATCTGTTTCAACGGTGATCTGGGAGCAACGCAGCCTGGATGTTCTGCTTCAAATCGCAATTATCTTCTCTGGCGTACTCGGTTTGCTGGGTCTGCTGGCCGAGATTAAAGCGCCGCTCGAATATCCGCTTGCCGAGCAAGCTGCAGCAGAACGCGATCGAGAACTTGACGAACTTTACTATCAAAGCATCGAGAAGGGGGCTACATGAACCTTTCATTACTTAATATTGCTGGAGTCGGGATTTTGAGTCTGCTGGGTGTTGGTTTTTACGGTCTGCTGATCTGCCGCAATCTTTTTAAAGTTGTGATTGCCCTTCAGATACTGGTCAAGGCAGCCTTGCTGGGATTAGTGACCGCTGGTTATGCCAATGGAAAGATCAATTCTGCTCAAAGTCTGGCAATCACAGTAATTGTAGCTGATACGATTGTTGCTGTTATTGCAATAGCTCTGGCAGTTCAAATCCAACGCCAGCTGGGAACCCTGGACATAAAAAATCTTGCAGGAATGCGAGGTTGATCTATGGAAAAATACTTGGGAATTGCGGTTATTGGTTTTCCCTGGCTGGGTGGATTATGCGTCTGGTTAATCGGAGATAAAAATCCCCGTTTCCTGCACAAACTGGCGTCCATTTTTGCTGCTGCAGGAGGGCTATTTTCCCTCACTTTGCTGCCAATAATATCAGACGAAATAATCCTGAGTATCCCGTTAGGAAGTGTTTTTGGGGACTTCACTCTGATTGCCGATGGTCTAGGGGTCTCGCTTGCAATCATCGCTGCTGTAATCGGGGGATTAGCTGTAATTTACTCAAGTGACTATATGAAAGATGAAGTTCAACTCGGACGCTATTACAGCCTGACAATGTTCTTCATCGGTGCCATGATTGCCCTTGTACTCTCTGGCAGTCTTTTGTTTATATTCATCTTTTGGGAAATTACGGCTTTCTGCTCATACGCCCTGATCTCTTTCCACAACGATGATCCCAAAGCAGTTGCAGGAGGCATTAAAGCGCTTATCATCACCCAGGTTGGCGGGATAGGATTATTAGCCGCATCACTTATATCCTATTCCCTGTTTGGAAGTTACCAAATAAACACATTTCTTTCACAAGCAACCCAGATACCGGTAACTGTTTTGAGCCTATGCGCTTTTGGCTGCCTGGTTGCAGCGGCAGCAAAATCAGCCCAGGTGCCATTTCAAACCTGGCTCCCAGATGCCATGGAGGCCCCAACACCCATCAGCGCCTTGATCCACGCTGCAACGATGGTGAACGCAGGCGTTTATTTGCTGGCAAGATTCTATCCCGGTTTCGAATATGTTGGGGGTTGGAAAACCGCGGTTATCCTGGTGGGGCTGTTATCTGCGCTTTTGGCTGCTCTTATGGCATTGGTCTCGCAAGACCTTAAAAGAGTACTTGCTTATTCGACCATTAGCCAATTGGGTTACATGGTGTATGCAGTTGGTTGTGGTGCGATAATCGCAAGCCAATTCCATCTATTAAGCCACTCAATATTCAAAGCGCTCCTTTTTCTGTGTGCGGGAGCGTTGATTCAAGCCATTGGAACCCGGGATATGTACCAGATGGAGGGTTTGGGCAGAAAAATGCCTTTTGTGCGGGCAGCCTTTATTATCGCTTCTCTAGCGTTGGTAGGTCTTCCCATCACAAATGGTTTTTTCAGCAAGGAGATGGTTTTGGAAGGGGGATTTAAGTTGGGTCCAGCCTGGGCGTATGTGGGTATGCTCCTCGGGGTTGGAATTACATCGCTCTACACCATCCGCATGGTATCGCTTGTCTTTTACAGGCGAACAGGTACGGACAAAGAAATACATGAAGCTCCCCGGGTCATGCGTTTTGTGTTGGGGGTCCTGGCTTTTGGTGTGCTGACCACATGGTTGTTGATCGGGACATTCAGCCAGTTATATGCAGACAGCCTACCTTTTCACATTCTGCATTCTGAGGACTTGGTGGTGGTTATAGTTGAGATCTTCAGCTCCCCCTGGACTTATCTCGCACTGGGGATGGTTTTCCTGGGACTGCTGGTGTGGATAATGCGTTCAAAATTCACAAAGCTCACCCAGACTCTGGCCCCAGGCGCCTTATTCATACGCCAGGGTTTTGGATTTGAAAAAATTAACCAGCTCATCATCCGCTCGATAAACAACACGGCCGGATCGCTCCGCAAACTTCAAACAGGACAATTGAATTGGAATCTGGTTGGAATCGTCCTTGGGTTAGTTGTTGTTCTTTTATTTGCAGCCTGGGTTGGATATCATGGAAACACTACCTTTTAATTGGATCATACTATTTCCCCTCATCGCTTCCCCCTTAGCATATTTAAGCGGCCGGATAGGAAAGAACCGCAGCCAAAATATTCCCCAGATAATCGCTCTGATCGCTCTACTGGCTGCCTGGATACCATTTGTACAGGCTGCCCTGGCGCTCAACCAGGGCGAACAACTATCTTTCAAATTGGGCACAATTTCCTTATGCCTGGATGGATTAGGTTTGCTCGTAGCAGGAGTGTCTTTAGGATTAGGCGTTTTCGTGGTCCTGTTTTCCGGACCATATCTGCAGGGTGAATCTGGCCAGGAGAAGTATTTCGCTATGCTCCTGGCGATGATTGCCATGATGGCGGGTCTTGGATGCGCCTGCGACATTTTTAATCTTTGGATCTGGTTCGAAGCAATGGCAATTGCCTCATTTCTGCTAGTTGCTTTTTACAATGAAAGACCAGCCTCACTGGAAGCGGGAATTAAGTATCTTGTGCAGAGTGCAGCTGGATCTGTATTCATTCTTATTGGAATCGGAATTGTGTACGCTCAAACCGGTCAATTGGATTTAAATGCAATAAAAGCAACTGGCATCAGTTCCCCCTCTATGGTGGTTGCAGGAGTGTTATTTGTGATTGGATATGGAGTCAAAGCCGCCCTAGTTCCGCTACACACATGGCTTCCGGATGCACACTCCCAGGCGCCAAGCGGGATCAGTGCAATGCTATCAGGTATTGTAATTGAAGCGGGTCTGATCGCCATGCTGCGTTCACTTGGCACCCTATCGTCCGTAACGACATTGTGGGGACCGCTGCTGATCCTTTTTGGTGTTCTCAATATGCTGATCGGGAACATGTTAGCACTACCTCAGAAGCAGGTCAAACGAATGCTGGCATACTCAAGCCTGACGCATGTCGGTTATATGCTGGTTGGGCTGGGGATAGCCATATATCTAGGGAATTCAGACGGCGCTGTGGGCGGTATGTTCCACCTTTTCAATCATGGCTTGATGAAAGGTCTGGCATTTCTTTCAGCAGGCGCCCTGCTGTATGTATTACATATCTCGTCAGGCAACCATGATCCTCTATTGGTGAGCGATCTTTCTGGCGCCTCCCGGCGTTATCCAATGGTGGCACTGACTTTCAGCCTGGCGCTGCTCAGCCTGGGCGGCATTCCACTGCTGGCAGGTTTTCCATCTAAATGGCAGATAATCCTGGCAGGTTTTGAGACTGGGAACAGGTTGATGGCAATTCTGGTGTTATTCGCTGCGCTGAACAGTGTGTTCTCATTAGTTTATTATGTCCCGCTAGTGAACATAGTCTACCGTCGCCAGGAATCCGAGGCAGTAAGGTTCGGAAAATCCGTCCCAGGAATTATGAGTATCCCATTGGTTCTTATGGCAATTGGGGTGATCATAATCGGTATTTTACCCAGCATTATGAACTGGCTGGTTTACCCGGCTGGCAGCGCAGTGCTAACAGCCTTCGGTTGGTAGGGAAAAATATGAGGTCAATATGGAATACAACATCCTGAGTCCCCCAATTGCTTTCTTAATCTATATTATCCTGGTTGCAATTTTAACCGCAGCCGGGCGGATCCTGGCTGGGCCTGCTAATCCAACAGCAGTTAAAACGAGCACGTATTCCAGTGGAGAGCAACCCCCCAGCCGTCTTGCTGCACCTGGTTACAGGCCTTTCTTCGTCGTTGCCCTTTTTTTCGCCATCCTGCATCTCGGCGTTTTAGTCCTTGGTAGCAACAATATCACTCTGACTGCAGTTATCTACCTGCTGGGATTGCTGCTGGTTTTGGCAGCATTGATACTTGGATAACGGATTTTATTGGAGAAACGAATGAAGTTAAATCAGAGCTTATTAAGTTACTCGCTTGACCACCTGAGAGCATGGGGGCGCATAAATTCACCCTGGTTCTTGCATTTTAACAGCGGCTCCTGTAATGGCTGTGACATTGAAATTCTGGCCACGCTAACACCTCGTTATGATCTGGAGCGCTTTGGTGTGAAACTGATGGGAAGCCCGCGCCATGCAGATGTCCTGGTCTGCACCGGAGCAATAACAAGGCAGGCGCGAGATCGCTTGCTGCGAATCTATGAACAGATGCCGGAACCCAAGTTTGTCGTCGCAGTCGGCACCTGCGCCATCACTGGAGGAGTCTTCAGGGATTGCTACAATGTTATGAACGGCATTGACAACCTGCTCCCGGTAGATGCTTACATTCCAGGCTGCCCGCCGCGTCCAGAAGCCATCATCGATGGCGTGGTGAAACTGTTAAACAGTTTGAAACCCGCATTCAAACCTGCTTTGCCATTAAATGATAATCCGCAAAACGAGCCCGAGCCATTATTGGAGTTCTGAACACCTATGGATACAGAAACAATCTTAACCACCGCCCGACTCCTTATTGAGGATCTCTCAGAGAAAGTGGAGAGCCCTGAAGTTGATCGCCTAGACTTTTACCTCACAGATCCCAAAAACGTAATCGTCGCCGCGGCTGGCTTAAGAGTCAAACATCTCGGATACCTGTCTGCAATCACCGGAATTGATCCCGGTACAGACCAGGAGGTACTGGAGGTTCTATTTCACTTCTGTACAGGCTATGCAACCATTACACTGCGAGTAAATGTTCCCAAAGACTCGCCAGAAATTAACACGCTCACTGAAATCATACCTGGCGCAGAACCGTTTGAGCGCGAACTCAGCGAAATGTTCGGAGTCAAGGTTATCGGATTGCGCAATCCAGCTCATCTATACCTGCCCGATGACTGGCCAGATGGCGTTTATCCACTCCTGAAGGATTTTCAACCTGAAATGCTGAATGAACCAAGTTAGAACAAGGTCAAAAATGCAAAAGACAAAAATAGATAACAAATTTACAGTACCCATCGGTCCGCAGCATCCGGCGCTGAAAGAACCCGCTTTTTTCTCGCTTAATGTCGATGGAGAAATTGTAACCAATGCTTACGTTCGACTGGGATACGCCCACAGAGGAGTTGAAAGGGCTGCTGAGGAGCGCAACTGGGTGCAGACCCAATATCTCCTGGAGCGCATCTGCGGGATATGTTCGCATATTCACTCTACAGCGTACTGTCTGGGGGTTGAAAAATTAGCAGGTATAGAAGCACCCCCAAGGGCACAGGCTATACGGATACTGGTGGCTGAATTAGAAAGGATCCACAGTCACTTTCTGTGGTTGGGTGTAGCCTCTCACGAAGCGGGGTTTGATACCCTTTTTATGTACAGCTGGCGCGACAGGGAAACTGTAATGGACATCCTGGAAAGTCTAACCGGCAACAGGGTTAATTATTCCGCTAACCTGCTTGGAGGAGTCAAATATGATGTAGATAGTGAACAGGAAGACATTATCCGCAATGGCCTTGAATACCTGGAGGAGCGTTTAAATTACTATTTGGGGATCGTCACCAGCGATGCTTTGTTTCTCAAGCGCACGCGCGGCATCGGGGGTATGACCCGCAATCAAGCGGAAGTGCTGGGTGCAGTAGGGCCGACAGCGCGTGCCTCGAACGTACAACGCGATATCCGGGTTGAAGCGCCTTATTCTGCCTATAAGAAGTACCCTGTTTCCATTGTCCTGGAGACGAACGGTGATTTGGAAGCTCGATTTATTGTGCGGGTTAAGGAAATGATAGAAAGCTGCCATCTGATCAACCAGATATTAGACAACCTGCCTGAAGGAGAACTGGTTGTGCGGATGAAAAGGAGAATTCAGCCTGGTGAAACAGTTGTGCGGGTTGAAGCTCCACGAGGCGAGCTTTTCTATTTCATCAAATCCAACGGCACAGACAAACCTGAACGCATCAAGGTGCGCACGCCGACTATCTGTAACATGTCCTCGGTCGTAAAACTGGCAATCGGCAGCCAGTTAGCCGACATACCAGTGATCCTTGCTGGTATCGACCCATGTTTTTCATGTAATGACCGCTCAGTTCAAATTAATTACCAAAAAAGAAAAAAAACACTATGGACCTGGGAGGAGTTAAGGAATTACGGGATAAGGTATTACAATGGAAATTCTTAGGAATATTATTGCATTAATCATTTTTCCCAGCGGTCTTTTTCTACTTGCTGCAGGAATGTTCTACGAGTGGGCAGACCGGAAATTGGTTTCCCAGTACCAGAACCGGATCGGCCCGCGCTGGTTCCAACCTCTGGCAGATGCTGTTAAGCTGCTGGCAAACGAAGAGGTCATCCCGGATGGCAGCAATCCGGCTTTATATATCATCCTACCAGTGGTCGCTCTCGCAGGGGGTTTGACTGCAGCTTTATATGTACCGATGGCAGGTTTCCCGCCGGTTTACAGTTTTGCCGGTGATTTAATCGTCACCATATACTTGCTTAGTCTGCTTACCCTGTGCATTGGCTTAGCGGGAGCAAACACAATGGACCGCTTCTCTCTGGTAGGTGCAACTCGTACGCTCACTCAACTTTTTTCATACGAGGCGCCCTTCTTACTGGCAATGCTTGGCCCTGCGCTTGCAGCTGGAAGCTGGCAGATCAGCGAAATAACTGCCTATACAAGCCAAAGATGGCTTCTGATCACCCAACCCTTGGGTTTTATTGTCGCCCTGGTTGGTTTGATGGGTAAATTAGAGCTGCCGCCGTTTGATGCACCAGAGGCAGAAACCGAGATCGTCGCCGGGGCATTGACAGAATACAGCGGAAGGGGATTAGCCCTATTTCGCCTGGGCAAAGGGGTTGAAATGGTTATCGGCCTAACTCTGATCGCGGCATTTTACCTTGGGGGAGTGTCCAATCCACTGGTTTTTCTATTGAAGACGCTGGCACTGCTCCTGGTGATTGCTGGACTGCAGGCGCTCTTAACTCGACTGCGGATTGACCAAACGGTAGGTTTATGGTGGCGCTACGGGGTGTTGCTGGTGTTGGTGCAGTGGTTATTTATGATTGGCGGAAGGATGGTCTTATGAAAATTGGTGCGATGTTCGGCGATGTGTTGAGCTCGCTGTTTATGAAACCAGTTACCGAAAAATACCCGAAAGTTCGACAGGACCCACCCAAAAGATTTCGGGGTTGCATTGATTGGGATGCAGAAAAATGCACCGGATGTGGGATCTGCGCAATGGATTGCCCGGCAAATGCGATTGAGGTGATCGTTATTGACAAGAAGGAAAAACGTTTTGTGCTTCAGTACCATGTTGACCGCTGCACCTTTTGCGCGCAATGTGTACACAGCTGTAATCATGGTTGTTTAACGATGAAAGCTGATGTTTGGGAAATGGCAGCCCTGGATAAACAGGGTTACACCAGATGGTTTGGAGAAGCAGGTGACATTCAATATGTACTGGCAGAACCAGCTCTATAAAGAGTTGCTGCAACTGGTTTCGGAGGTAAAGTACCCCGGATAGCAGTGTTGGGGATCGGCAGCGTATTGCACAGCGATGATGCGGCTGGAGTAATCATGGTGCGGGTATTTTTACAGAACGATATCTATGGTGAGCGTCTGCTGGTAATAAACGCCGGCATCGCGCCGGAAAACAAGTTGGGAGAACTGCGGCATTTTTCCCCTGATCTGGTGTTGATCATTGATGCTGCCCAGATGGGGCTCAAACCCGGGAGTGTGCGCTGCATTGATCCGCGGACAATTGGCGGATTCAGCTTTTCAACCCATACACTTCCCCTGCAATTACTTTGCAGGTATATCAGCCACGAAACAGGCAGCCGGGTAATCATCCTCGGGATTCAGCCGGACGATGTTTCCTTCAAATCAGCGCTGTCACCGCTGGTGAAAGAATCATTACGAGCTGTTCTTCACGTTCTCGTTAAGCTCCTTCAACCCTCCCTGCAACCAACTTATGACTGCAGCAGTCGGGTAGATTTATTTATTCAAGGAAATTTTCCCGGATGCAGATATGACTGGTTGCCCACCTGAAAACAGGAGTGATAGATAATGACCCTCAAGATTCTTCCAAAGGATGCAATGGATGGCTGGATTAAAAATTTGCTGGTTGATTACCGGTTGATTGCACCCCGGCTTGTGCGGGACCAATATGTCTTCAGTGAGGTTCATTCATCAGACCTGGTTGAGCTGAATTATAAGACGACTATTCTGCCTCCCAAAAAAGCACTCCAACCGACTCGGGAAGAGCTGATCCAATTCAATACAGCTGAAAATCAGGCATATCCAATTATTGAAGATACTCCAACTGTGATCTTGGGTGTTCATACCTGCGACTTACATGCAATTCGCTTGTTGGATGCAGTCTTTAAGAAAGATCGGTTGGATCAACATTACTTTTCCAGGCGCCAGAATACAATCCTGGTCGGTATGGAATGTCTGGAACCCTGCAGTGCTCATGCATTTTGCAAAGATATGGGGACTTTGAACAATCCCGAAGAATTTGATTTACACCTCATCGATTTAGGGACAGCATACGCCCTGTACATTGGTTCTGAAAAAGGAAAGGAACTGCTTGAAGGCTTTAATAATTGTTTGGATCCAACCCAAGAGGACCATAACCTGATCAACCACGTTATGAGTAAAAAGTGGTCGAGTTTTCCATACCAATTAGAAGCCGACATCACTGAACTGCCCAGCCTGATGACTTTTGTCCACCGCTCTTCGCTGTGGGAAGAACTTGGAGAACGCTGTCTGGGATGCGGTTCCTGTAACCTCGTCTGCCCTACTTGTTATTGTTTCGATATCCGGGAACAAGTGGATTTATCGCTCAGCGTTGGAGAGAGAATAAGAATTTGGGATTCATGCATGTTAGATGAATTCGCTACTGTAGCCGGGGGACATAACTTCCGCTCAAAACAAGCCTACCGGCTCAGGCACCGCTTCTTAAGAAAATACAAATACCAGAGTATTGAACCTGGTCTGGTCGGTTGTGTGGGATGTGGTCGTTGTGCAGAAGCCTGTCTGGTTAAAATCACTCCAATAGCTGTGCTAAACCAGCTCTTTCGCCGCCATTCTGCCGCTCGCAAGATCCGCCAGGAGGTCGCCATCGTATGAGTATACAACTTTTAGATACCCTGTCTGCCGATTCAATCTATATGCCAACCCGGGCACACATTCTGGATATTCAGGATCTATCCGAGAAAGAAAAACTCTTCTCCATCGCTCTCCCGGGTGGGATCTCACTCAACCATGAACCGGGTCAATTTATCCAGGTCTCACTTTTTGGAATTGGCGAGGCGCCAATCAGTATATCCTCCTCACCCAGTCGCAGCAACGGGAAATTTGAGATATGCGTCAGACGTGTGGGCGATTTGACCAATGCCCTCCATCGATTAGAGCCCGGTGACACAATCGGATTGCGGGGACCATTTGGACACGGCTTTCCTATCAGGCGATTTTTTGGCAAAGATATCCTATTTGCTCCAGGTGGATTAGGACTGGCGCCTTTACGTTCGCTGATCAATCAGGTCCTTGATGAACGCAATAAATTTGGTAACGTCACCATTCTTTACGGGGCTAAAAATCCCGCCGAACTTCTATTTGTCGATGAGCTCCAAAAATGGGATGACCGCAAGGATATAGAACTGCATGTCACAGTCGATCAACCGGATGAACATTGGACTGGAAATTCCGGTGTTATCACAACGCTGTTTCCAAAGATTCGAGTTAACGCCCCCAATACCGTTGCTATTACCTGTGGTCCGCCGGTGATGTACCGCTTCGTTTTGATGGAATTGATCGGTTTGGGGGTGCGCGATGGGAACATCTGGTTAAGCCTCGAGCGCCGCATGAAATGCGGAATAGGTAAATGCGGTCACTGCCAGATAAATAAATTTTATGCCTGTCAAGATGGACCATGCTTTTCATACGCCCAGATCAAACACCAGGATGAAGCCCTATGAAGCCAGAAATTAAACCTAAAATTGCTTTTTTCGATTTTGCTGGCTGTGAAGGATGCCAATTAACAGTAATCGATTCGCTGCAACGCCACCCAGCCTTGGTAGACGTGGTAGATATTGTCCAATTTCGGGAGGCGATGAGTGAAAAAAGCAATGACTATCAAGTTGCGTTTGTTGAAGGTTCCTGCACACGGCTGCCGGATGAAATTCGATTAAAAGAAATCAGACAAAATGCAAAAATTGTAATCGCCCTAGGAGCCTGCGCCCATCTTGGAGGTGTTAACGCCCTCAGGAATTGGCAGTCACAGGAAGAAGCAGAGCGATATGTTTATGGATCTATGACCATGAACCATGAACCATATCCTGGTGCACCGATTGATTCTGTCATCCAAATTGATGGCTTCATCCCCGGCTGTCCAATTGATCGCGAAGAGTTCATCAACTGTGTAACCGCCCTTTTACAGGGTCGCAGGCTGCCCATTCCGGATTATCCCGTATGTGTGGAGTGCAAATTACAGGAAAATGTTTGTGTCTTCAATTTTGGGAAATCTTGTCTGGGACCCATAACAAGAGCAGGATGCGGAGCAATCTGCCCTTCGAACGGCGTAGGCTGTGATGGCTGCCGCGGTAAAGCGACTTCCGCAAATACAGAAGGAATGCAAATTGCGCTGGCCGAACACGGTTTCAATACGCACGTATACTCGTCTCAGATTAAACTCTTCCAATCCTACCAGCTCAGTCCAAACAAGAGAGAGGCTTATGGATACCAGAAACCGGAATAGTGTTCATATTGACCTGCACCACCTGACACGGGTTGAAGGTCATGGCAATATTGTAGTAAATATGACCAACGGCCTTTTAGAAAAGTGTGATCTGGAGATCGTGGAAGCTCCGCGATTTTTTGAGGCCATGTTACGTGGTCTTGAGTTTGAAAAGGCCTCGCACCTTGCTTCTCGTATCTGCGGAATATGCGCGGTAACACATGCCACCGCTTCGATTTGCGCTGTTGAAAATGCGTTGGGTGTGCAGATCAGCCCGCAAACTAAATTGCTCCGCCTGCTTAACCTCTATGGAGAGTTGTTGGACAGCCACATATTGCATGTATATATGCTGGTAGCTCCTGATCTGCTTGGGTTTGGCAGTGTGATCCCGCTAGCTAAAAGTGCGCCTGATGTACTCCAGAGAGCGCTGAGGATGAAAAGTCTGGCAGGAGATATCTGTTCCGTGGTTTGTGGTCGCCACACACATCCAATTAAGATGGTGGTGGGTGGATTTGCCCAACTACCAACTGCAGAGCATTTAATTAACCTGAAAGAAAACTTGATGGATGCCCGAAAAGATGTTGACGCCACTGTGGAGCTTTTCCAGAGTCTCACACTACCAATCTTTGAGCGCAATTCAGAATATATCGCACTGAGAGACGAACACAACTATTGCGTTATGGGTGGCAGGATATCCAGCACAGAAGGTGAATCCTGGCCTTTAGAGAATTACCGAGAAATAATTCGCGAATACAAGGTTGCCCATTCAACTGCTAAACACGCCCAGTATAAACAAAAACCATACATGGTCGGAGCGCTGGCACGCTTTAACATCAACCATGACAAATTACATGTAAGAGCAAGGTCAGCTGCGAATTCTTTAGGGCTGTTTCCCGTTTGTTCAAACCCGTATATGAACACCACAGCCCAGGTCGTTGAGATTGTCCATTGTGTTGAAGAAGCCATCCTTACCATTGAGCATTTGCTGGAAAATGGAATAAAACCGGAAGTCCCTGCTTTACCAGTCCGGAATTCTGGGGAAGGGATTGGAGCATGTGAAGCCCCGCGGGGAAGTTTATTCCACAATTATGTAATTAAGAATGGGTTCCTGATCGATGCAAATTGTGTCATCCCAACCGCTCAGAATTTAGCAAATATAGAATCGGATATGCGGACATATGTGCCTTCCATCATCGATTTGCCACAAGCAGAAATAACGCACCGGATCGAGATGCTTGTGCGCGCTTACGATCCCTGCATTTCCTGTGCTGCGCACGCCATGGAGGTGAGATTTGTCTGATTTGCAGGCCTGTACTGGTTCACCCGATACCTTGTCTGATCCAGGTGACCTCGTGGGTTGCCAGAACCGCACTCCCCCAAGGGACGGCAAACTCATTGCAGCGTTTGGAAACTCGCTGCGTGCAGACGATGGTGTAGGAGGAAATATTCTAGATAGATTGGAGATGTGTGGAGAACTTCCCGAAAATATTCAACTTCAATGGAACGCTTCTCCCGCAAATATTGTGGACGCCATTATTTCAAAAAAATATGAGAAGGTAATTATTGTAGACGCAGTATTTTTCAATACCAATCCCGGTGATTGGAAACGATTTATTTTGAATGGAAAAACTGCTCCAACAATCTGCCAAAATACACATCTTTCGATACACAGCATGGACCTTGTTGAAATACTGGAACTATGTTCAGCGCTGAACATCGAATTGCCGGAAATTTCAATTTACGGTGTGCAACCGAAGGAGGTAAATTTTTCAAAAAAACTGAGTGTCTCCGTCCAGAAATCAATACCAGATGTCTGCATAGCTATATTGGAGGATTTACGAAAATGAAAGATAACACTGGAAAGAAGGAGAGTCCTGTTTAACCAATTTTTACCACTATCTAAAAAAAAGGAGAAAATAAAATGTCGAAAATATTAATTATTGATGATGATCCCGATATTGTACTGGCTGTCCGCATGTGTCTGGAAGGCGAAGGTTACGAGGTTATTGAAGCTTCAAGCGGATCTGAAGGGATCGAGAAAATAAAATCTCAAAAACCGGATTTGATTATCCTGGATGTTATGATGGAAACCAAAACCGAAGGTTTTCAATTGGCTCTCAAACTTCGCAGTCAGGATCCCACTTCAGAATATATCCAATACAAAAACATCCCGATACTTATGTTGACTGCAATCCACAGTACAACACCCTTAAAATTTGAGCCGGATATTGATTACCTGCCCGTTGAAATATTCGTCGATAAGCCAATTGATCCAGATGATCTGACCGGTAAGGTAGAGTGGCTTCTGAGCCAGGAGAAGGTATCCAATTAAGGATAAACCTGGCTCAGAAAATCAGAAAAAACCTGTAGCAGGGGAAAAAGGCTTGATATTTCTCCATAATTAATGGGGAAGTATTAAGTCTTTGTATCCCTTAAAACAGAGCCCAGGAAACCGAGTGCTTAATGATGAGGCGTCTGATCTTAAATCTATTTGGGGGGAAACTCAGGACTGTGCTGATTTTTTCCTTCTCCCTGGTCGCCGCATTTACCGTATGTCTGAGTGCCGCAGCTATATCAAGGGTAATACAGAATTATCTAAAAGCAGCTGAGGCGGAGCGAATTGACCGCGATATGGAGCTAGCAAATGCATTCTACCAGCTTAAATTGGATGAAACCGCGGCAATCAGCCACCGGCTTGTACTGGATTCACTGGTTAAAGAAAATTTACAACCTGCTTCCAAGGACCAGAGCGATGCTCTCAGAATAATTGACCAGCAAATCACAAATAAAATAACCGTGCTCGGGCTCGGAGGTACCCATTTCATCGCTGTACTTGATTCGGATGGAGACATTTTAGCCAGCCGGGTATTAACCCCCGGCGGAAAACTATCGCAAGCAGTTACCGATGGGAACTGGGCAAATTTAGCGATTGTTGACAGCGTGCTTGAGACTGGCCTGGACCAATCAGCTACGGAAATAATACCGGTAGAGTTTTTGAACCAAATAGGGCTTGAAGAGCAAGCCCACATAACACTCATCGATACTCCAAAAGCTGCCGCAAGCCCCTTCGATCCACGAGAGGGCACAGCTGGATTGGCACTGACAAGCGTCTCACCAATACTGGGTGACCAGGATGAAGTGAAAGGCGCAGTTCTGGCTGCATATATGTTTAACAACGATTTCACCCTCGTCGATCGAATCAAGGAAGTTGCTGGCATTGATACCGTTACAATCTTCTTCGGTGACCTGCGGGTTTCCACAAATGTGATGACCGAAGATAACAAACGGGCGGTAGGCACCAGGGTTTCACAAGAGGTATACGATGTGGTACTGGAGGATGGACAGGATTATATAGGCGAAGCGTTCGTGGTTAATGACACCTATATCACCCGGTATAAACCGCTCCATAACCACCTGGGACAGGTAGTAGGAAGCCTGTATGTGGGCGCCCTCAAATCAACCTTTCAGGCTCTTTCAGATGCTTTCTCAAATCAGGTGTTGATTATTGCAGCATTGAGTATTTTGCTGGCAGGAATAATTGCGACACCAATTGCCAGAACCATTACTCGACCGGTATCGGATCTTGTGGAGGCAAACCGCCGTCTGGCTCAAGGGGATATGAGTGTACACGTCAATGTTAATGGAAGCGGGGAGCTGGCTCTCTTGGGACATTCTTTTAACAGGATGGTCAAGGAATTAGACCAGATCCAGAAGGAGTTACTCCAAAAAGAGAAGCTGGCTTCAATGGGACAGCTTGCAGCAGGAGTTGCCCACGAGATCAACAATCCCCTGGGTACAATCCTGCTCTTTTCAGATATGATGTACAAGGAAACTGCGGAGGATGACCCGCATCGGAATGATCTCAAGATGATTATTGAGGAGACGAAAAGGTGTAAATCGATTGTTTCAGATTTGCTTGACTTCTCCAGGCAAAAGAATGTGATAGCGCAGAAAATAAATATACACAACCTGATCGATCAGGTGATCGAAGGGCTCCAGGCCCAACCAGCTTTCCAGGATGTAAAATTTATGCGTAATTTTGACCCTGACATTACTTCCATAAAAGTTGATCCAAGCCAGATACAGCAAGTTTTTATTAACCTGTTCAAAAATTCCGCCGAAGCGATGGAGGGGGAAGGTATGATATCGATCACCAGTAAAATGTTCGACCACGATTGGATTGAGATCAATATCTCCGATACAGGTTCTGGTATTCCTAAAGATAACCTGGATAAAATCTTTTCTCCCTTCTTCACAACAAAATCCTACGATAAGGGAACCGGTTTAGGATTATCAATAGTATACGGAATTATCAAAATGCACCAAGGGCAGATCAGCGTCCAGAGCCAGATGGGAAAGGGCACTACTTTCACCATAACGCTGCCCGTCAATCTCCCGGAAGGGCGTATATCATCCGCCAAGTTCACGGGTGATACAATAAGCTAATTTATTCAGGTGTTTCATGGAAAATAAAGGGAGAATTCTTGTTGTCGATGATGAAATGGGAATTCGGGAGGGGTGCCGGCGCGCTCTAACTCCAGAGGGATTTAATATTGAGGCGGCGGAATCAATTAGTCAAGCCCAGCAATTTCTGCAAGAAATTAATTTTGACCTGGTCTTGCTGGATGTAATGATGCCGGATGGGCGAGGCATTGATTTAATTAATCCAATCCACAGTAAAGATCCAGATACTGTTTGTATAATCATCACTGGTTATGGCACCGTTGAAATGGCTGTAGATGCTATCAAAAAGGGGGCTTATGACTTTATTTCCAAACCATTCACTGCCGACGTGCTGATCATGACCGTCAATCAGGGTCTGGAAAAACGGCGCCTGTCTCAAGAAGCCAAAAGGCTGCGCAATATTGAGCAGCGTGCAGCTGAACTGGCTCGCGCCAAGCAGGAATTGGAGCAACTTGATCAGTTTAAAAGCAAATTCATTCTTACAGTAGCCCATGAACTGCGTTCTCCCGTGGGCGGGGCACAGAGTCTTGTTCGCACTCTGATCAAGGGATTAGCAGGGGAAGTCTCTAACCAACAAAAAGATATCCTGATCCGCATTGAGAACCGCCTTAACAACCTGGGTGAATTGGTTGACGATTTATTATCCCTTGCAGAAACGAAAAACGTTGCTGTAGAAGAACGTCTTCATCCCTTTGAGATAGATCCAATTCTTACAGATGTCATTGACAAGTTTTCTGTTGAAGCAAGAAACAAAGGAGTTCAGATATTGTTGGAGATTGACGGAAGTCCTAAAAATGTCCTGGCAAATGAAAGCGGCCTTTACAAAATATTCAACAATCTGATCTATAACGCCATCAAGTACACCCCCTCAGGCGGGGAAGTAAAGGTTATAGCGAAAAACAATCAGGATGGCGTATCGGTTATCGTTTCGGATACAGGGTTAGGTATTCCAACAGAAGATATCCCCCATATTGGAGAAGAATTTTTCCGCGGTCGCAACGTAAAGAAAGCCGGGATTCAAGGAACTGGTCTTGGATTGAGTATCGTATACCAGCACATGAGACAATTCAATGGAAGTATTGAACTTGAAAGCAAAGAGGGTACAGGGACAACATTCACACTTTTCTTTCCCTCAAATCCGGATATTAGCCATTTGTAATTTATTTTTTTTCTCATTGAAAAGCAGCTGTTCAAAAATACTTATTAAAATAGAATGACTTAGAACTGTAGCCATTCTTTACATCATTATTCGAAAGACAAACGGATTTTTACATTCACAAACAAGTGACGCAACAGACAACCGCAATACGGTCTTTTTTTGAAAAGCTGACCCGGGAGTCAAAAATATTCCTCCTGCTTCTTTTTTCAGCTGATTTTTTATTTCTCAGCCTGCATATCATGCACAGGGCGCCGCCCTTTAAAGGAATTTTCCCATATTTTGGCAACACCGCATTTTCGCTTTTCCTGGACCTGGGTCTTCCAGAATCCTACCAGTACGTCAAGGAATTTTGGATCATCCTCCTGTGCATCCTGGTTACGATCGGAACAGGCAAATTTGTCTATCTGATCTGGGGCTCTCTGTTCTTTTATCTCTTACTTGATGATCTCTTTAAGGTACGTGAAGATTTAGGCGGTTTCCTCTCGAGGGCGCTTGTTTTCCCCACAGGACTTGGTGTGCGCGCAAAGGATATGGCGGAATTTTCCGTATCCACGGTTGTTGGGCTTATATTTCTGATTCTGATTCTAAGCGCTTATTTTAAGAGCGACAGGCTTGTCAGAAACAATTTTCTGGTGCTGCTGGTTTTAACTGGAGGGCTGTTTCTTTTTGGAGCCGTGCTGGACCTGCTTGTCATAGCCGTAAAGGGAGTGATTCTTCAACAAATCCTGGGAATCCTTGAGGAATTTGGGGAGATGCTGGTGATGAGTCTGATCTGCTGGTTTACATTTTTGCTGAATTCAGACAAATCCAAGGGCCAGGCGGGGGACGAATCGGATATTCTTCGCCCTATTCACTGAAATTAAAAGTAAGCACTGTCAACCCACCCGGAAATACTTCCGCCAGGAACTCCTGCCTGCCGTAGAATGGAAACGAGATGCGGTAAAGACCCGGGAGTATATCGCCAACCGCAAAACTTTCTCTGTACGGAGGCTGGTCGATCAGCGCTTTTTCCTCATAGCTCAATAAATATATTTCGGACTGGGTCGTCCCCTGAGGACCATCAGGCAGGTATTCGAGAACAATGCTGGAAACAGGGACGTTATTTCCATAAGAATCGATCACATTTCCTGAAACAGCGCCGTTCAACTGGCCATTTTCGCCTTTATGTGGAGCCAGCCACAGCTCTGGATTGCGTGAATTCTGGTATTTATTCTCACCTAATCTCACCTCAAAATGTAAATGGCTGCCCTCTGATACGCCCGTGATTCCAACTTTTCCAATTTCCTGACCATTTTTTACCTGCTGGCCTGGCTGGACAAGAATCTCTGAAAGATGGGCGTAAAGAGTGAATACTCTATTCAAGCCATCCAGACCCAATCTCTGTAATTCGGTTGGCGCCTGGTGCTCAATCACAACCAGGTTGCCGTAGAAATTCGAGTACGGCCCGTAGAATTCAATCGGCCAGGCACCCTGCGGCGAGATCTTATCAATATCGGTACCGGCAACGACCACAATTCCATCGGCAGCCGATTTTACGGGTGTGCCGTACCCGTTTAGAAATTCAACACCGTGATGCGGTTCCCTCTTTTCTCCCTAAGTCGATCCAAACCGGTAGGTTACATCCACCTGATCGTTGAGGGTCTCATCAATCGGGCGGCTCAGAAAGAAAACATCCTGGTAAACACAGCGATCTGGCGTGCAGGGAGTCGGTTCAATAACTGTGCTGGAGATGGGGGTGCTCGCAACTGGCTGTGTTTCAGTCAAAGGAATCCCAGGAGTGTTCATTGGCAATATTGGAATGGGGGTTAATAAAGCTGGCGTTGGGAATGGACTGGCGGTTGAAGTTTGGGTGTAAACAGGCGTATCTTCAGGAACCCGGGCAGAACCAGACCCAGCAGAACATGCAGCCAGCAGGAATCCTGACAGTACTGCCAGGATAATCAGAACCCTGGTGAAAATCTTCATTCGAAAGAAAAGCCTCCCCGTTCTTCCAAGGTTCTCTGGATTTGCGCTTCTATCTGGAGGGCCTGGTTCTCTAAATCGATAAAGTTCAAAATCAGCGAGCGGGCTGTCTCCCGGTCGTGCAGGTCTCTGGCATTGATCCGGATATTGTATCCTGCGCTGGTAAGCGCAGCCCTGGCCAGCGCCGCTCCGCTGGCTCCATCGCTGATTGCGTTTACATTCCCCATCGAAACCGCTTTTTCCGCCAGATTCATTACTGCAAGCGCGCGGCGGGCAACCTCCAGGGGTACCTGGGCTGCTTGAAGAGTTGCTGCCTGGATTTGTTTTTCCCTTAGCGTACGTTCTTCCGGCGTATCCTTCACCATCCCGAACGCATCCAGAACCAATGTATAAGCAGCCGCATCCCGGTCCACATCGCTGTTCAACTGCGTTCGAAGCTCCTCAGCCTGTTTGAGGACAGCCTGCATCTCGGACTGCACCTCGATGTACTTCTTCCTGCCGATGGTCAGTTTGGCTACCATTGCAACCAGGGCTGCGCCAGCGGCGGCGCTGTAAGCGGCGGCAGAACCACCACCCGGAGTAGGGTCAGCGCTGGCCAGAGCCTCCAGGAAACCTGCACCATTTGTGCCTGCAGGCATTTCCTTTAGGGCAGAGGCCAGGCGATTTTCAAGTATCTGATCAGGTTTAAAACCATCCAACTGCAGGTACCAACAGGCGGCATCGTTCACAGCAGCCTGGGGGATTAAACCAACCAGTTCGGATGATTGTATTCCAACACCGTAGCGAGCAGCCTGGCGGCGAACCATCTCGACCACCTGGGCTAAAGGAGTGCCCTGGAAATCGGTCAGATTTCATGGAAACCTGCGCCCTGCCATCGACAAGCATCCCCAGCGCTTTTACGTAGCGCAGTCCACCCGCAGAGTGCCGCACTGCCCGGGCGACTTTTTTTGCGATCGAGACATCATTGCATGTAAGGTAGATGTTATATGCAATCAAAAACGGCCGGGCTCCGATTACAGTCGCACCCGCCGGACCCAATTTGGCTGGACCAAAATCAGGAGCTCTTTCAGGGTCAACCAGAATCTCCTCTTTCAGGATTTCAAACTCGCCTTTCCGGATATTTTCAAGATTCTTCCGGTCTGGCCGCGCTGCGGCTGTTTCGTAGAGGTAAACCGGAATACCCAGATCATCAGCCACCTTTTTCCCTAAACGGCGGGCGATTTCCACACAATCTTCGATACTCACCCCTGATATGGGCACAAAAGGGACCACATCCGTCGCTCCGATTCGGGGATGCTCTCCCCGGTGGTTGTTCAGGTCAATTAATTCCGCCGCTTTTTTAATTGCCAGAAACGTGGCTTGCTCAACTCCACGGGGTGAGCCTGCAAATGTCAAAACCGTGCGGTTGTGGTCTTCATCCAGGTGCTGGTCAAGCAAAACAACCTCAGGAACAGATAAAATCGATTTTTTTATCTCGTCAATCACCTCCGGCCGCCGGGCTTCAGAGAAATTTGGCACACATTCGATGATCTGCTCTTGCATACATACCTCATCCAATTCGGAATTATCTTCTGCGTTATTTCAATTTAACTGGAAACACCGCGCCAATTATACTCCCCAACCAAAACTTACTTTATAATTCTTAAAGCACCCCTATATTATTTTCCTGCTGAAAATTCATTTATAATTTATGGGACTTTTAATACAAACTGGAGGTTGAAGGATGCCTGGAAAAGAAAACCCGCAATTTAACCGATCTGATTCTGAACCAGAACCAGGGGAGCGATCAACCACCCCTGTGTCTCAATCGAACAGAGGTTCATTTATTGACCTGCCGTCCAGATACGACCGCTTTGAACCGCTCGCAGAATTTATTGCCACATTTGTTCTGGCCTTGGCGACTGTAGCGGCAGCCTGGAGCGGCTATCAGGCTTCCCGTTGGGGAGGTGTGCAATCGACCTCTTACAGCCAGGCAGGCGCCCTCAGAACAGAATCCATCCGTGCTTCCACTACAGCCGGACAATTAACCCAGATCGATATCGGACTGTTCACAAACTGGGTCAACTCGTATGCCAGCGAACAGCAGAATCTGGTGGATTTTTATCAAGATCGTTTCCGGCCCGATTTCCTGCCCGCATTCGAGGCATGGCTGGAAACAGATCCGGTTAACAACCCTGATGCTCCCAAGTCCCCCTTTGCAATGCCCGAATACAGTTTGCCTGAAATGGAAGAGTCTCAGGTACTCGAGCAACAGGCCAGCCAGAAATTTGATGAAGGCCAGGAAGCCAACCAGACCAGTGACAATTATGTATTCATGACAATCATATTCGCATCGGTATTGTTCCTGGGTGGGATTCAATCACGGTTAAAAGTCTATCCCAGCCCGGTTGATAATTGTTCTTTTTAGTATATTGACCCTTTCATACGGGCTGTATAATCTGATTGTGTATCCCGTTTATTAATAATTTTTACAAAAGTAAAACCACAAATTCTGATTTGGAATAAATTCCAGAGAAAGAAAAAAAATAATGACTTAGCGCTGTTAAAAATATGATTATTTACCTGTGGCATTAAGAAGGACTAAAACCATGAATAGTGAACAAGCCCAAACGAGTTCAACAAAATTAGCCATCTTCCTGGGCGTTCTGATTGTGATCTCAGCAGTCGCCGGCATTCTGATACTGTACTGGTTCGGCTACAAACCTATCCAGGAAAACGCCGCCCGTCTTGACGAACTGGAATTACGGATGGAGCAGAATCAGAAGCTTGTCTGGGAGAAGTTTGAGGAGTTAGACGCCAGCCTCGACGATGTTGAGACCGAGCTGGACTCGGTTGAGATTTCAATTGAAAAAATGGGTACAGAACTGACTGGCTTAAAAATCTCCGTGGAAGCCATTGCAGCGGAACAAAACCAACTTCTGGAGGATGTGGAATCGCTTGAATCTGATGTCGCCCAGTTGAACGAATTAACTGATGAATTACAAACCATAAAGGACTTGAGGGATTCTTTGCAGGAGAATATCGGCGTCTTAGAAAGTGAATTCAGCGGCGTTACAGAACTTTTGGAACAGTTCAATCTGAGGGCGGACTCAATCAACGAAGAGGTCGCCAGCTTTGGTGAACGCTGGCAGGCGCTCGAAAATGAAATCCAGATAATGAAAGTGATGGATCTGATCGAAAGCAGCCGGGAACTGCTTTCGAAAGGCAATATCAGCCAAGCCCAGGAAAAAATCCTTGAGGCGCGCCAGCTTATTGACGATCTACGCAGCAATGTTGATGATTACCAATTGGAGGTGCTTTCAGAAATCGCCGACCGGCTTCAGGAAGTTCTTGATGCGATCCGAAACGCGCCAAACTCAGCCCGTAATCTACTGGAGAACGCCTGGCAGTTGCTCCTTTCTGGCTTGCCTGATCCAGAGAATAACTGAACCCTATTCTCTCGATTATCTTCTCTCTAGAATATTTTATCCAGCAATCAATTTCCCGGTCATTTATTCCACCGGGTATCCAGAACTCCATCCATTCCCTGAGACCACCCGACATACTGGTAGTCTCTTCAAAACCATTTTCTTTCAGAATATCCCGGCCTACCTGGCTGCGGTTTCCAGACCGGCATACGACCACAATCGGTTCTCCTTCAGGCAATTCTGTGAGACGGTATTCCAATTCATCAAGGGGGATCAGAGTTGTGTTTGGAGCATGGAATTCATCCCATTCCTCAGGAGTGCGCACATCCAGAAAATAAACCCCGTCCTGATATAACTCGTAAGCCTCATCCACGCTTATTTCATCAGCTAAACCAATCTGGGCTTCCGCCAACGCTACGGGTGAAGTACTGCAGGATGAAAGGCTTAAACTGAAAACTGAAAATAGAATTAGCAGCAGGCTGATCCACAACCAGGAATTGTTGAAGTCTATTGAGATCGCCTTCACTTCTGGGATTGAATTGTTTTTCCTGTTCATATTATCCTCAATCAAGAAATTATTAGTTAATTCACACTTGTTTAGATGCGGTTTCCTGGCAATGGTTGCAGGGGAATATTCACTAAGGGGAAAATATCATTTACTGGCCCGAATATTGCAACCTTGTACTGTACCGGAAATTCTCCGTTTTCCTTGAGTGAATCAAGCGAGTTGATCGATGAGCAACAACTCCAAAACCAAAAATAAAACTTTCGCCACGCTGGGATTACTGGTACTTTTAATTGCCTCGCTGGCCTGCGCCCGTACTGTCAAAACTGATGACAGCGCCTACTTTAGCGTGACTGATTTGACATCCTCCTCCAAAACTGGCTCGGTGCAGGCCGCGCAGGCACCCCTTGAAGAGGGCCGTCCTGCATTCAGCACACCCAGCGGACCATTCTACACCCCCACCCCGGATTTGCCGCGCGTGCTGCCCACCCTGCGTTCGGACGAGATTGAATACTTTATTGAACAAGGGGACACACTCGGAAATATCGCCCAGGAGTTCGGGATTACCTGGGAATTCCTGGGAACATACAATGACATCGATGATCCGGGGTCCTTACAGATCGGGCAGCGAATTTATATTCCGCCTCCAACTCCTGACGGCAACGCGCCGGATTTTAAAATCATCCCTGATACTGAACTTGTTTACGGGCCTGCCACAATAAACTTTAATATAGAAGAGTTCATTAAAAGCCAGGGAGGTTACCTGGCGGGTTATGAAGAGCAGATTAACGAAGACCTTACCCTTTCAGGAGCAGAAATCGTTCAGCAGATCGCTCAGGATTTTTCCGTCAACCCGCGTTTACTGCTGGCTGTGCTTGAGCACCAAAGCGGGTGGGTTACCAGTGATGATATTGAAAAAAGCGCCCGCAATTATCCCATCGGCCTGAATGATGAAAAAAGGAAGGGTTTGTACCTGCAGCTGGCTTATGCAGCCAATAATCTTAACCGTGGTTTTTATCTCTGGCGGGTTAACGGAATCGGCGCATGGCCTTTAGCGGATGGGTCTATCCTGCTAATCTCGCCAAACATAAATGCCGGCACAGCTGGAGTCCAGCATTTCTTCTCCACCCTGCTGGGTAAGAATGCCTGGGAGGAGGCCGTATCTGAAAACGGTTTGTTCACCACTTATACCAACCTTTTTGGAAATCCTTTTGGGTATGAGAGTGAGCCAATAAATATATCTGAATTAATCCAGCCTCCAATGCAGCTTCCATTCCAGAAGGGCGAACAGTGGTCGTTTACAGGCGGCCCTCACAGCGCCTGGGGGGATGGCTCAGCCTGGGCTGCCCTTGACTTTGCTCCCCCCGGGGAAGATGTTGGCTGCATCAAGAGCGATAACTGGGTGGTGGCCCTGGCGGACGGTATGATCACGCGTGCAGGGGATGGCGCAGTTATCCAGGATCTGGATGGTGACGGGTTGGAACAAACCGGTTGGGTAATCCTGTATATGCACATTGCGACCCGTGACCGGATCGAACCCAACACACATGTACTCGCTGGTCAACCAATCGGATACCCGTCCTGCGAGGGTGGCATATCAAGCGGCACACACGTACACATCGCCAGGCGGTATAATGGGGAGTGGATTCCCGCCGACCAGGAAGTGCCGCTTATTCTGGACCGCTGGGTTTCAGTAGGATCTGGCGAAGAGTATGACGGGTACCTGGAGCGGGGAAGGAATCAGGTCGAAGCTTACGCTGGACGATCGCCTGAGAACATCGTTTCGCGGTAAGACAAAATTCATATGAATCTCAAGCAGAACGGCCTCACTGCCTTCCTGCTGCTGGCTGGTTTATGCACTGCATGCGCCTCCAGCGGCTACTGGATTCCGCCAAGCTCTCCTCATAATCCGGCTGATCCGGATGTTATCCTTATCGAAGAATTATCACCCCCAGCGCCAACCATACCCACAGAACAGGACGAATTTATCCCTATTAAGCCAGATTCGGACGACGAAGAGCCGCTAAATATTGGGGCAGGGTACAATCCCACCCCCGTTCCCTCAATAAACAATGAGGCGGATATCCTTTCCCAGGAACCATCCCCACCTGATGACCAGAGCCAACCTGTGGGGCAATCTTATCCACAAACAGGCGATCCAAACCCTCCAACAGAAATCGTTGTCGTTGATTCTTCACCCATACTTTATTACGCCCAGGCTGCTGACAGTCTGCCTGCAGTAGCCGTTCGTTTTGGGGTGGAACCCGCCGAGATAAGCTCCAACCAGGAAATACCCCAAACAGGTTTTATTAACCCAGGCCAACTCCTGATAATCCCGCCCAAATTGGGTGAGACCACCTCATCCGAAAAACTGCTGCCCGACAGCGAGGTTGTCTTTTCACCCTCAGGGGTCAATTTCGATATTGATGACTTTGTAAACCAGGCTGGCGGATACCTGAGCGACCATAAAGATTACACCCGTGCCACCGGTACGCTCTCAGCTGCTCAAATAGTACTTCACGCAGCGAAGGAAAATTCCATCAACCCGCGTTTACTGCTGGC
Source organism: uncultured Chloroflexia bacterium (assembly GCA_963793095.1). Classification (GTDB taxonomy): domain Bacteria; phylum Chloroflexota; class Anaerolineae; order Anaerolineales; family UBA4823; genus CAVWDI01. The sequence goes on along the minus strand of CAWBYY010000002.1, from coordinate 465,528 downwards.
ACTGATCGAATACCACAGCGGTTTGATATACGGGCAACCAGCCACCAGAGAGGCTGGTCTATACCCGCTGGGGGTAGAAATCGAAACTGAAAGATACCTGTACAACCAGCTTGTTTGGACATTGAACCAGCTCTCGATAGGCTATTATGCCTATCGAGAAGGGCGCTTAACAGAAATTAATTTCAAAGATGGAAGCAGCGCCCGGCTGGCGCCGGACCTGAATGCCGGTACAGCCGCACTGCAGTATTATTTCGCCCAGTTTTTCGATAAACAGGAGTGGACTGAGGCGCTCTACTCAGATGACGGTTTTATCAGCCTCTATAAGCGTATGTATGGCGATCCGTGGGAGCGAGCACAGGCAGTTGAACCGCTCTACCCAATGTCTGCCCACCAGCCGCCATTGATCCTGCCTTTTGAGCGTAATTGGACCTGGAGTTTAACCGGTGGGCCGCACGGCGCCTGGGAGCGGGACGGCGCTTATGCTGCTCTTGATTTTGGTCCCGGGATCCAGACCTCCGGCTGCGTCGAATCCGGCGCATGGGTGCTGGCTGCCGCGGATGGTCTGGTTGTTCGCACTGGACCCGGACTGGTTGTCCTGGATCTGGATGGCGACGGACATGAAAGTACGGGGTGGGTTCTGATATACTTACATGTCGCCAGCGATGACCGCATCCCACTCGGCGAGTGGGTTGCAACTGGCGATAAACTTGGCCACCCTTCCTGCGAAGGCGGTCACTCAACCGGTACACACCTGCATATCGCCCGAAAATACAACGGCGAATGGGTCCCTGCTGACGGACCGCTGCCATTCAATCTCGGTGGCTGGATAGCCCATAATGGGGAAGAAGCATATAAAGGAACCCTCACTCGCGCAGGTCAAACCGTGACCGCCTGTACCTGCAGCAATGCCAGTTCATTTATCACCCGCGGCGATAATGATCCCTAGATCCAAATTCACAAGAGCCATACTATACAAAACGAGCCTGCTTACCCCAATCGTCCTGCCTCTCCTGTTGTTTTGCTCTTTAACAATAAACAGCGAGGCATCCGCCAGAGGGCTACCAGCACCAGTTCAAACTCCAGCGGCAAATGATGACGATAATGAACCCAGCACCCATCGCTCTTATCGCGAATATACTGCCCAATCCGGAGATGCCATCCAGGCAGTCGCTTCCCGCTTTAGAATCGCAGCGGAAAGTATAACCTCTCCCGAACCGCTCGAAGAGGATGGCTTGCTCGCTCCCGGCCAGCTTTTATTCATTCCAGTTGGCGGAGAGCCTCTCCAACCCGGAGAAAAGCTGGTTGATATAAGAGGTTTGATGCCCGACAGCGAGGTCATTTATGGCCCATCTTCAGTTGATTTTGATGTCAACCAGTACCTGATGGATGCCGGAGGTTACCTGTCCACCTACAATGAATACCTGGGCACAACCGGCTGGACCAGCGCGGCTGACATTATTTCCAGGATTGCTCTGGAAAACTCAGTCAATCCGCGTTTACTGCTGGCGCTGCTAGAATACGAATGCGGTTGCGTGCTTGGACAACAACAGGGCGGTCTCGACGAAGGATACGTGCTAGGAGTGGAGGAATACCAGCACCGCTGGTTGTACAGACAATTGGGATGGGCGGTGAACGAATTATCAAAGGGATACTACGGCTGGCGCACCGGTGAACTTAGCGGGATTTCCATGCCAAATGGTATAATTTTACGCCCTTTACCCGATTCGAATTCTGGCAGTGTATCCATATTATATTATTTTGCCAGCCTGGCATCCCAGTATGCCCTCCAGAAAATTCCCGTAATGCAGCGTCCCCTGATGGATTCAATTAAAGTAGAAAATGACTGGCAGGATGCAATCGACCAAGAGAATGGCTTTTTTGATCTTTACGAGCGGATGTTTGGCGATCCCTGGGAGCGTGCAAATTTTTCTGAACCGCTCTTTCCTGAGGGGACCCGCCAGCCCAAGCTCGATCTTCCATTTGAGCCGGGGTACGTATGGAGTTTTACCAGCGGACCCCATAAAGCCTGGCAAACTGAAGGCGCAATTGCAGCTCTGGACTTCGCCCCATCTTCCAAACACAGCGGTTGCGTCTTTTCTAAGGCCTTGGTAACCGCAGCGGCCGATGGTCCGGTTGTTCGCATTGGAGATGGGTATGTTATCCAGGATCTTGAAGGAATTGACCCTGAAGGGTTTAAAATTCAAAGCGACTACCGGGAACAGACCGGTTGGGCATTGCTGTACATGCACATCCAAACCGAAGATAAAGTCCCTGAGGGAACTTACCTGATGGCTGGCGATCCTGTCGGCCACCCATCCTGTGAGGGTGGCCCGGCAACCGGCACCCATCTGCATATCGCCCGCAAATTTAACGGGGAATGGATCCCGGCGGATGGTCCTTTACCCTTTGTTTTGGGCGGATGGAGAGCCCATGCCGGTGATGAGCCTTATGAAGGCACTCTCACAAAAGACGACCGGACTGTAATCGCCCATCCGTGGGGTTCCTATGACACGCTGGTATGGCACAGCGCGGATATAGACCTGCCGGTATATGGATCCAAACCGGCAAAATCTGAGAGCCCAAATGATAAAAATGACCGGTAACAATCTCCGGCAACTACATCTGATTAATTTTTCGGTCTTAATTCTGCTGGCTGCCGGATTGTTATCCGCATGCCAGGCGCAGGGAGCGCCAATCTCTTCCGGGGCTGGATTGCTGAGCGAAGAACAGATCCAGGAGCTTGATTCCGGAGGGAAAGCGCCTCTCCAGTCTTCCTTTGACGGCGAGATCACTACTTTTCCCAAACGGCCTCTTTTTACTCCGGGGGAACTGGTTGAATACACTGCCCAGAGCGGCGATACGCTGCCTCTTCTGGCTTCTCGATTCAACACCTCCGTAGAGGAAATCCTGGAAGCCAATCCTTTTATTCCTGAATCGGCCACCACCATGCCGCCCGGCATGCCCATGGAGATTCCGGTTTATTACCTTCCGCTGTGGGGGACACCTTACCAGATCCTGCCCGACCGCCTGTTTGTAAATGGACCCGCCCAGGTAGACTTCGATACAGCCCAGTTTATCTCCCAGCAACCGGGCTGGCTGAAAAATTATAAAACCTTTGCCAGCAAAGCCAACCGGGATGGAGCAGAGATTGTTGACCTGGTAGCCCGGAACTACAGCGTAAGCCCGAAGATGCTGCTGGCATTACTAGAATACCAGGCTGGCGCCCTGTCGCAGCCAGTACTGCCGCCGGAAATGGAGGATTACCCGCTTGGTTTTCCGGACTGGGAACATAAAGGGGTATATCTGCAGTTGGTCTGGGCTGCTAATCTATTAAACAACGGTTTTTACAGGTACCGAACCATGGACCTGAAGGAACTGGAATTCAGCGATGGGCGCATCGAACGGATAGATCCCTGGCAGAATGCCGCAACAGTTGCCCTGCACAATTATTTCAACACGGTTTTCGAATATGATGATTACGCGGTTGCGGTTGCGCCGGAAGGATTTGCGCAGCAATATAATGAACTGTTCGGCGATCCCTGGGAGAATCCTGAACCTCACATTCCCGGAAGCCTGACTCAGCCCCAGTTTATCCTGCCCTTTGAACCTGGCGAGGTCTGGGCACTCACCAGTGGACCCCATTCCGGTTGGGGAGAAAACGATCCCCTGGCAGCTCTGGATTTTGCCCCACCTTCTGTCAGAGGTGGATGCGTCCAGAGCGATATCTGGGCAACTGCGGTAGCGCCGGGAATCGTTGTCCGTTCTGACCAGGGCGTCGTTATGCTGGATCTGGACGGCGATGGAGATGAGAGAACCGGGTGGAATATTCTTTATCTTCACATCGAAACCAGGGACAGAGCACTGCTCGGCGCACAACTGGAACAGGGGGCCAGAATCGGCCATCCTTCCTGCGAAGGAGGCACCAGCACAGGCACCCATATCCATTTAGCGCGCAAATATAACGGCGAATGGATGCCTGCAGAGGGGATTTTGGGGTATAACCTGGAAGGCTGGTCCGCCCACAACGGCAGTGAACCATATCTGGGTACCCTGACAAGGGGCAGCCAGACTGTTACCGCCTGCACCTGCTCTAATGCAGCCAGTTTTATCAAAAGCGACCGCCCTGCTGAAACTGGCGAAATGCAGGGAAACTATTGAGCAGTTACAACTGGTCCCGGCCAGTTTTCATATTCAATCGTTAACTTACTGCTTCGAACAGCCCACACCAACCAATCCCCGGGTAGGAGTAGTTCAATTTCCCCGTAACAACCTCTCAGAATATTGAGTTTATTACCGAATTGAAGATATCCAAATTGAATATCAATTATATTGATATTAATTTCTTTTTTTATAATATTTCCACTTGACATTATTTATATTTATGATATCATTTTCAATATTTCTAATATTGAGGAGGTGAACTTTGAAAGAAATGCCGGCAGAATGCCCTATTTGCGGCGGGGTTATTATAATAACCCGCTTCACCTGCGCTGACTGCGACACTACCATTGAAAGCCGTTTCGCTGGAGGTCCGTTCAGCCAGCTGAATAAAGAGCAGTTAAATTTCGTGGAGACTTTTGTGCGTTGTGAAGGGAAAATCTCGCGCATGGAAGGCGAGATCGGTCTTTCTTACCCGACCATTCGCAGCCGATTACACGAAATCATCCGCGCACTCGGCTATGAACCCGGCGTCAGCGACGGGATTCAGGTGCCTACGGAAGAGGAAAGGCAGCGGATCCTCGAAGATCTTGATGAAGGATTGATCAACGTGGATGAAGCCATTCAAATGTTAAAAGAATTCACTGTTTGATATAAACAAATATAATAAGGAGTTCAGATATGACCACAAATGAAGAGCGTTTAAGGATCTTAAGAATGGTAAATGAGGGAAAAATCAACGCAGAGCAGGGCGCGCAACTTCTGTCAGCGCTGGACGAAAACCAAAAGGAAAGGGAGAAACCAAAATCGGTAAAATCAGCCTCAGACAGCCGGACCCTGCGAGTTCGTGTAACCGATATGCATACGGGAAAACCGAAAGCCACTGTCAACCTTCCGCTCGGGTTGGTAGGTGCGGGTTTAAATATCGCATCCCATTATGTGCCGGATGTGGCATTCGACAAATTGCTTGACTCCATAAAAGCCGGGGTGGACGGTAAGCTGATCGATGTGATCGATGAGGAAGACGGCGAGCACGTCGAGATTTTCATCGACTGAGGCGGCATGCCAATCTTAAGGCCAATCCGAATGCTCACTGGAATGCCCGGTTTCCTGTCCTTCTGGATTGGACAGGTTATATCACTTCTGGGCACCAGCATGTCGCTGTTTGGATTGACAATCTGGGCATACGAAATCACCGGGTCCGCCACTGCACTCGCTCTGGTTGGATTCTTCTTTGTAACCCCATTGCTGATAATCAGTCCGGTCGCCGGCGCGCTGGTTGACCGGTCAAACCGTAAATTCATGATGATAATCAGTGACCTGGCCTCCGGATTAGCGACCATCGTCATCCTGACACTTTACCTTTCCGGAAAACTTGAAATCTGGCACCTGTACATCGCCGGGGCGTTTTCAGGGGCATTCCAGGCGTTCCAGTGGCCGGCATTTTCCGCCGCGATTACCACTATGCTTCCCAAAGAGCAGTACGGGCGCGCCAACGGTTTAATGTCGCTGGCGGAAACCGGTTCCGGCATTTTCGCACCCCTGCTGGCAGGCGCACTGCTGGGTTTCATCGGACTGGCAGGCATTCTGCTGGCTGACATTGCCACCTTTATCTTCGCCATCGCAGCCCTGCTGATAGTTGATGTCCCCCAACCGGAAACCAGCCAGGTCGGGCAGGAAGCACACGGCAGCCTGTGGAAAGAATCGGTGTTTGGATTCTCGTATATTCTCAAAAGACCCAGTCTGCTAGGGCTGCAAATTGTGTTCATGCTGGGAAATTTTATTACCGGCATCCCGCTTGCTATCATTGCGCCGATGATCCTTGCCCATACCAACAACAACGAAATCACATATGGCACGATAAGTTCTGTTGGAGCTGCGGGAGGCTTGATCGGCGGCATTGTGATGAGCGCCTGGGGTGGACCCACTCCGAAAATTCACGGTGTCCTGGGGGGGTGGGCGCTATCTAGCCTGTTTGGTTCAATTCTGATGGGTCTGGGGCAGAGCCTGCCTGTATGGGCAGTTGCCAGCTTAATTGCCGGTTTTATCGTGCCGATTTTAAACGGTTCCAACCAAGCGATCTGGCAAGCCAAAGTAGCGCCAGACGTCCAGGGACGGGTTTTTTCAATCCGGCGGCTGATCGCCTGGTTTGTCACCCCTCTAGCAATGCTGATCGCCGGTCCGCTGGCCGATTTTATTATGGAGCCAGCCATCCAATCTGGAGGTGCATTCGCACAGGCAGTGTACCCACTGGTCGGCGACAGCCCCGGCGCAGGAATGTCTTTCATTTTCATTCTGGGAGGGATCGGAGGGTTACTGGTCGCGATTTGGGGTTATGCGACACCTGCAATCCGGGATATTGAGATTATCATGCCTGATTATGATACCCAGGCTGAAGCCGACCCGGAGTTAGCACCCTCCACAACATAAAATAGGCTGGCGTAATGGCCAGGAGATAGTGAATTTCATTTCACCTAACTAGTCTATCTCCTTCGCACACAGTATTACAAGGTGAATATTTCTATCCTTCAATTTCTATCTGAGGTTGATATACCCCGCTAACAACACGGAGAGGAGACTCTTCGCCCTGATCTTCAAATATTGTATAAGAGAGTTCGATCGGCATGATCTTTCCAAGCATAGCCTGAGCAGGGCAGTAGCGCGTCGCGGATAGTTCAACCGAGCGCACCAAGGCTTCCTGATCCACCCTAACCCCGGTCACCAGGTACTCTACAACCGCTTTTGTAAAGACGGTTGGGTATTCCTTTGCCCTGTCTACGTGAACCCTGACCTCAAAAGCGGTAATCTCCTGTCGTTTCTTTCGCATAATGGAAACGACATCCATCCCTGTGCAACCCGCCAGTCCAATTGCAAATAATTCCATAGGGCGGAATCCATTCTCATCCCCTCCAGCACTTCGACTTCCATCCAGCGGTAGGCTGTATCCACTATCGGCTGTGCCGTCAAAAGCAAGTTTTTCTTTCCAGATTACTTTCGCATCCATTCCTGATTTCCCATTATGCCAGCGCAGTTAGAATTTCGGTCAAAAGCTGTTGTTCGGGCACTGCCCCGACTACTGTACCAGCGCCGGAATTGATTGTGGTCTGGGGAACCCCGCTGACGCCAAACCGCTGAGAAAGTTCCGGAAATTCCATCGCTTCAACCATTTCTGCCTGCACCATCTCGCTCTCAAGAGCCATCTGGTAAGCTGTGACAACCGCACGCGGACAGTAAGGGCAGGTCGGGGTTACGAACACCTGCAGCAGGACAGGTTCCTTTATTTCGTGTAACTGTCGGCGAGTTTCACCACTCAATCTGGAATCACGGCCAGATACCAGGATCAAAGCCTCAATGAAAGAACTGAATTCATGCCCGGATGGTATCCCTGCAAATCGCACACCGTAATCAAGCAACCTGTCTGCATCTCTCCCTGCGATAACAAGCCCGGGTGTTTTATCGATATTATATTCACGGGCGACAGCCGGGTTATCAGCTATGTCATAAACGGCAAACCCCAGTTTATCCGAAAGCCCAGCTACTTCACCTACAAGTTGAAGCGTATCGCCGCAGTATTCACATTCCTCCCGGGTTCCAAAAAACAGGATATCCACCTGTTTTTCCATGTTTTCCAGAGCCTTTTCTACCTGGGTCTGGATATCTTCATTCAACAACCTTGTTTCCATCTGTTAAACTCTCCTAGTTCCTGTTTCCACGATCCTCACGGGACCGGTGTATCTTTCTATCAGGTAAAACAGCCCCCAAGGGAATAGCCGCAATTTTTACAGGCCAGGTTCAGGAGCCCGTTGTATTCCAGTTGAGTCTGGCCGCATTTCGGGCAGGTGCTGCCAGCCCGTATCTCCGGGATCCCGCCCGATCCTTTCATTACCGGGAGTTCCATCCCCAGAGCAAGGTACAATTCACGGTCATTCCTGGTCCAACCATCCCGAATTTTCCCGTTTATGGGCTGCAGTGGTTTTTGCCCGGCAAAATTTAAATCTGCGGTCACATTTCCTTCTTTAAAATCCACTTTCTGCAGCCTGAAATGTATAAATGTGTGTTTTGTAATTCAACAAAAATATCCCGGTTTTTCCTGTGACGCTTTTACCTTAGATGATATTACTGATTAAAGGTTACAGCAGAGCTATTCCTCCTGAGAGGTTATCGACAAGTGCCTGCTCAGTAAATGTGACAATAGGATTAAGAAGGAATCTTTGGATGGAATTTTCAATATAACAGAATAAAATAACTCCCATTTCTAATTCCCCTCCAAATCATAGCGACCTGTTAACCTTTCAGATAGTCTTCCAGTTCCAGTTTTTTATACAACCGCTTTTTTACATCAACTGGTAACTCCTGCTGATGGGCAGTTTCATGGTAAAGATATACAGTTTTCTCGAGTGTATTGACAACAACCCTGCAATCTTCACAGTCCTTCAGATGGCGGTCAATCTCATCGCATATTGACTGGTTTAGCTCACCATCAATATAATCTGACAGAGAATTGAGCAGGTGCCGGCAGTTATGGCTTTTCTTCATCATCATCCACCCCCATTTGCCGGGATGGTTTCCGCCATCCGGTCCAGAAAATAACCGGTTAAATTCTCCCTGAGCCTCAACCTGGCGCGTGACAGGCGGGTTTTTACCGCGGTTTCACTCAATTCTAAAACCTCAGCTGTTTCGCGAGTCGAAAGACCTTCTATATCTCTGAGTAAAAAAACCATCCGCAGGCTGTGGGGCAGCATCTCAACTGCCTCGTTCAGGTACTGCCTGGTTTCGGCTGACATCAGTTCTTCTTCCGGCATACAACACCAATCCACAATTTGGAGCGGCTCCATTTCTCCTTGCGCCATTTCCAGGGGTTCATCAATCGAAAGCGGGGCAGCTTTACCCTTACGCTTGCGCAGTATCATCAATGCCTCGTTGGTAGCGATTCGGTATAACCAGGTCGACAAGCTTGAACGCCCGTCGAAATTTGGAAGGGCTTTATAAGCTTTGATAAATGTCTCCTGGAGCACATCTTCAGCATCCTGTTCTACACCAAGCATTTTCAGCGCCAGACGATAAACAACAGCCGAGTGGGTCTCAACCATCCGGGCAAACTCGGATTTGTCGCCTTTGCGAAGTAATTCAAGTGAAAGTTCTGTTGAAGAACCGCTGGACTTATACATTTAGATGCGTTTTGTAAGTAATAGTGTCAAATTTTTCCGAAACAACCCGGCTGCCCTGGAAAAACTATGCTCTGCTTTCCTCAATTATATATGAAACCAATCCAATTGACTTTGTTATGCCAGGGGAGGCAACTGGTTCGATGTCCATCTTCCCCGATTATTCCTCTTTTAGATGCTAAAATAACAGAATGCCGTTAATTACCCTGCTGACCGACTTCGGACTGAAAGACGGTAATGTCGCCGCGATGAAGGGCGTTATCCACAATATCGCGCCAGAAACCCACCTGATCGATATCAGCCACGATATCCGCCCACAGAATATCCCTGAGGCGGCGCTTATACTTTCACGCTCCGCGCCTTTCTTCCCGACCGGCACCATCCACCTTGTGGTTGTCGATCCGGGAGTTGGCACCGACCGCCGTCCTATTGGCGTTCAGCTTGGGGGCCAGTACTTCATAGGGCCGGACAATGGGGTAATTTCGATGCTTCTCAAACTGGTTGAGGCCTCGAATCTGAAAGTTTCTTTTGTCCATCTGAATAAGCCGGGGTTCTGGCTGCCGCAGGTCAGCGATGTCTTTCACGGAAGGGACATCTTCGCCCCCTGCGCAGCCCACCTGGCAATAGGCATCACACTTGATGAACTGGGGGAAAGGATAACGGATATCATCCGTCTGGAATTTCCAGAACCAATACTGAAGAAATACGGATATACAGGGGATGTGATCCATATTGATCATTTTGGCAATATCTCCTCCAACATCCGGATTGAACACCTCCAGGGTAAAAAAGTATTAAATGTACACCTTTGTGGTTGTGAGATCAACCGGATAGTCAAAACATTTGGTGAGGGAAATCAGGGCGAACTGGTGGCTCTGTTCGGCAGCACCGGGAATTTAATCGTCTCGGTTGTCAACGGCAGTGCTGCCGAGCGTTTGCAGGCCAATGTTGGCGATATGTTTGAAGTCTTTATAGAGAGAGGGTGAATTGATCCGGGAACCCGCCATTTATGTAGATAATCTTTCATTCCGCTATCGCGACCGGGAAGAACTGGCAATCCGCGATATATCGTTTGAAATCTCACCCGGCGAACTGGTATTACTGGCTGGTGCCAGCGGGTCTGGAAAAACAACCCTGATCAGGTGTATCAACGGCCTGACACCGCGCAGTTATAAAGGGGAATTGCACGGGACCATCAAGGTGATGGGCCAGGAAACATGTGAATTAAAACTTGCCCAGATCTCACAGATGGTCGGGACTGTGCTTCAGGATCCTGAAAGGCAGATTCTTGGAACCCGAGTAATTAATGAGGTCGCCTTCGGTCTTGAGAACCTGAATCTCCCGAGGGAAGAGATCATCGAAAGGGTGGATATTGCGCTGGAATACTTGAACATACTCGAACTGCGCGAGCGTGAGACGTTCAGCCTGTCGGGCGGGGAGAAACAGAAAATCGCGCTGGCCGGCATCCTGGCGATGCGCCCCAGCATTCTCCTTCTGGATGAACCCCTGGCCAGTCTTGACCCGGCCAGCGCTCAGGGTACGCTTGCATTGGTACGGCGCCTGGTAGATGAGGGTCTGACAGTCTTGCTGGTAGAGCACCGGGTTGAAGATGTGCTGAATATCAATCCGGACAGGGTAATGTTTATGGCAGAAGGTGAACTTCGTTACCTTGGAACGGTAGAGGGGTTAAATAAAGTGGTGGATTATACTGAAATAAAGATGCCTGCGCCGGTCATCATCTCGCGGGCGGCAGATAACCCGCCCCCGGCAGAAGTTATTTTTACACCCGCAGAACCTGCGGACACCAGTGAAAGGGCAACGCCTGAAAAACCTGCGCTGGTCAGCTTCGAAAACGTGGGTTTTGAGTATCAAAGCAATATGCCGGTCCTGAAGGACATAAATCTGGATATCCACCGGGGCGATGTTATAGCTGTTCTGGGTCCGAACGGCGCCGGTAAAACAACCCTTGTAAAGCATGCGATAGGGTTATTGAAACCAAAACAGGGTCATGTTTGGGTAAACGGCATGGACAGCCACAAGATCAGCGTCGCAAAGATCGCAAGCACACTGGGTTATGTCTTCCAGAGTCCCAGCCATATGCTGTTCGCCCCAACAGTGAAAGAGGAGCTTTCCTTTGGACCCAAAAACCTGGGGCATGACCCGCAAGTGATAGAAAAGGAGGTGAAAGAGGCAATAAAAATCGTCAATCTGGAAGGAAGAGAACAAGACCCACCGCTGGCGCTTTCCTTCGGGCAGCAGAAAAGAGTAAGCATCGCCGCAGTCCTTGCAATGCGCTCCCGGATCCTGGTCATGGATGAACCTACTGCAGGTCAGGACTATAAAAATTACATGGATTTTATGGATGCTATCCTGCAGCTTCCGAATTTTGAGGCGATTCTATTCATCACCCATGACACAGATCTGGCAGTAATTTATTCCAACCGGGTGCTTTTGGTGAATGACGGTCTGCTGATCGCTGATGGCCCTCCACATGAGGTCCTGAACGATTTTGAACTGTTAAAGGCCTCCCGGGTTGTACCGACATCCCTGCTGCAGGCAAACCTGGATATGTACCCAAAGACACACCGCTTTATGCGGGCGGAAGCGCTGGCCCATTTTTGAGTTATATATAAACAACCAGAATCAATTATTATTAAATTCTTACTAAGTCTAGGAGAAAAAATGGACAAAACAATGCGTAATATAATCCTTTTCCTGCTGGCTGTTCTGGCCTTTTTTGCTTTGATCATCTACGTCGGAGGATCTTTGAACGAAAGCCTGCAGCTAGATGAAACCGCATTAATGCGATTCGTATTTGTGATCATAGGGATGCTGATCGTGTTTGCGGTTTACTGGTTTACCCGCGAAAATGATATCTGGGAAGTTGGAACGCGGGAGGTTGTTTACATGGCCATCGGCGCTGCGCTTTACGCGATCTTCTCATATCTGTTTAACGGCACTGTTTTCGCTGTCCCCTCTGTCAGCCAGGTCGCGTTGAGACCCGCGATCTGTATCCCGATGTTCTTCGGGTACGCTTTTGGACCGGTTGTCGGCTTTTTCACCGGCGCGGTGGGCAACATGTTCGGCGATGCGTTAACCGGGTTTGGATTGTCTCCCCAGTGGAGCATCGGCAACGGGCTGGTCGGTTTCATCTCCGGTCTTGTCTGGCTTTTCCCGGACAAGAAAAAATCTATTGACCGGGTGCTGGTCATCAGCGGTGTGATCGCCCTGCTGGCCACCCTCATCTATTTCGCCTGGCCAACGATTGAGAATATGCTCTTCTTTGACGTCCCAGCCGGTATATTTGGCGATGCCCAGATCAGCCTGGTAGCAGGCATTTCAATCGCAATCGGTTTTGTGTTTGTATTGATCGCATACCTGTTGTTCAAGAAAAATATCGAAATCGCAGCCGCGGTTGTCTGGAGTATGCTTGGCAACCTTTTAGGTATCCTGTTTGCGGCGTTATCGGATATCTGGATCAACGGGTTTTCTTTCCCGGTCGCAATCGTGGGAGAGTACATCCCGGCTGCGGGTCCGAACCTGATATTCGCGGCAATCCTGGTTCCCCTTCTGGTGGCTGCATACGCAGCAGTACAGCGCCAGTCAGGAAGGTAATTTAGTTTGGATAGTGTGCAGGGGTGAAACCCTGCACACTTATTCAACAGGTTATGTTAGTCACGTGGCGCTATCGAGACCGTAATTCATTCATCCAGCGGTTTGACACCCGCGCCTGGTTGATCTTCTACCTCTGCTTTTTATTCTCGATTCTACAGTTCTGGGACCTGCGGTATCTGGCATTCTTTTTTCTCATCGCTGTGCTTTCATTAATCCTGTCACGCATCCAGCTCAAGGAGATGTACCGCGCCCTGATCTTTATTGGCGGGTTTATCACTGTATTTGCCTTCCTTACTTTTCTGACCGGGCGGGGCGGTATGGAAGTATATACCGAAGAACATGTCATTAATAAAATTTCCGCTCCATTTTCTATTTTTGGCTGGGTTCCAACGCTTACAATCACCATAGAGCGTATATTTTTTGCTATCAGCCAGTTTTTCAGGGTATTCAGCATCGCAATTATGACGATAATCATTCCGTATTCAATGAACCCTGCGCTCTACGGGGTTACATTCCGGGGCCTGGGAATGCCGGATAAATTTGCCTATGCGATGGATCTAACAATGCGCTTCATCCCTACTTTCGGGCGAGATTTCCAGTACACATATGATGCCCAGCGGGCGCGCGGATACGAACTAGAAAATCTGCGCGGCGGCCTGATTGAACAGGTGCGCAAAATGGCTCCCCTTATCGTACCGGTCACAATCCACGCCATCATTGGCAGCGAGGATATTATCGATGCAATGGACCTGCGGGCATTTGGAATCGGGCCACGCACCTGGCTGATAAAACTGCATTACCGATACCGGGATTACTTTTTAATCGTTTTTTCAGTCATTATGCTGGTTGTTTCAATCAGCTTAGCCCTGTTCGGCTTCGGGAAGTTCTTCGTCCCACAGGGGTGGATCGAGAGTTTAGGAATTTAATAATAGGTCCATTTCTAACCTGCCGATCCGCAATTTTCTCAAAGTCTTTCAGATTCTATTTATGAACGACATCCTCGACCATCAACTCATTGCGCCGGACGGTATTGTTGTTATCGGCGCGTCCCAGAACCCCGAAAAACTTGGTTACGGTCTTGCCCGCAACCTCATCCAGAGTGACTACAAAGGCGGGGTGCATTTTGTCAACCCAAAAGGAGGCCGGCTTTTCGACTTACCGGTTTATACAAGCGTAAAACTTGTGCCTGATCCGGTGGATCTGGCGGCGATACTAGTCCCAGCCCCTGTTATCCCCCGGGTGTTACAAGAATGCGGGCAGCGGGGGATAAAATTTGCCATTCTTAACTCGGGTGGATTTTCAGAAACCGGCCCGGAAGGAAAACATCTTGAGGAAGAGTGTCTTAAAACAGCCGGCAGATTCGGAATGCGACTGCTGGGGCCGAACAGTGTTGGCATCCTTGATACCCACCTTCCGCTCAACCTGACCTTCTTACCGCCGCCGGAACCTCTGCCAGGGAATGTGGCCTTTATTTCCCAATCAGGGGCGTTATGCGCATCTGTGATCGACTGGGCGCGCGAATCCGAATTTGGTTTATCCATGCTTATAAGCCTGGGAAATCAGATCGATTTTAATGAAACTCACGCCCTCCAACAAGTTGCAGAAGACCCAAACAGCCGGGTGATCTCACTCTATCTCGAGAGTTTCAAGGATGGGGGGAGGTTTACTAGAATTGCCGGAGAGATATCGCTGCGCAAGCCAGTTGTTGCATTAAAAACTGGCAGGTTCCAATCCGGACAAGACGCAATTGCATCCCACACTGGCGCTCTGGCGGGAAGTGAAAGCGCATTTGCCGCCGCATTCCGGCGATCAGGCGTATTGCAGGCAGAATCGATTGAAGAAATTTTCGACTGGTCGCAGGCCCTAGCCTGGTGTTCACAATCAAGTGAAGGCAACATGGCGGTGCTGACCAATGCCGGCGGTCCGGGGGTAACTGCTGCGGATGCACTTGAAAAAGAAGGATTGTCTCTAACCAAATTAAAGAAAAGCACCATACAAAGCCTTAAAAAAATCCTGCCGCCCGCTGCCAGCCTCTCGAACCCGGTCGATATGCTCGCTTCGGCTTCTCCGGAACAGTATTCGCGCTGTCTTGAAGTTTTATTAAATGACAGCGGCGTCCAGAGCGTACTTGTAATCCTGGTCCCGCCGCCGATGTTTCCCTCCGCTTCTGTTGCCGGCGCAGTAATCCCAGTAATCCAAAAAACGGATAAACCGGTGATAATCTCAGTTATGGGGGCAGAGTCTGTTAGGGAGGCGGTTTCGCATTTCCGGGCCGCTCGCATCCCCGCTTATCGTTTTCCCGAGAAGGCTGCCTCAGCGCTGTCTGTCCTTAACCGCAGGGCACGATTTTTAGCCCAGCCCAGGCTTGAGCCATTGACCTTCCAGGATGTCCAAAAAGCCGCCGCCCGGAAAGTACTGCTCAACTACCCGCAACAGGATTCGGGAGGCTGGCTCCCCTATTCCGCAGTCGCCCAGATCTTGGAATGCTACGGCATACAGTCCGTGAGAACCGAAATTGCTAGCTCGCTCGACCAGGCTAAACGGTCTGCCAGTCAGCTGGGATACCCTGTCGCGCTGAAAGGATATTCCCCGGATCTCTCCCATAAATCAGATGCGGGTGGGGTCAAACTTGATATTTCAAATGAGCAGGATCTCACGGAAGCATACCTGCAGATAACCGAATCAATAAAAATTTACCACCCGGAATTCAAGCTCGAGGGTATGATGGTCCAGCCGATGGTTTCAGAAGGTCAGGAGGTGATTGTTGGAGCGGTTCGCGACCCGCATTTCGGGCCGCTCGTTATGTTTGGAAGCGGGGGAGTGCAAACGGAGGCAATAAAGGACGTTTCTTTCTCCCTGGCACCAGCAACAGAAAAAGAGGCCGAATACATGCTGGAGAACACCTGGGCAGGTAAAAAACTGAGCGTCTACCGCCAGGTGAACCCGCCTGACAGGCAGGCTGTAAAAGATGCTATCCTGCGTTTAGCCCAATTGATCGCAGAGATACCGCAAATTGATCAAATTGAAATAAACCCCCTGGTCGTTTTAAGTAAAGGGAAAGGGACGGCCGCACTGGATGTCAGAGCAAAAATAACCTCAGGATGATTAGGAGTTATAATCCGCCCGCATTCGATATCTATATTGTGATTTCAAATGCCTTTCTGACGATTGAAACCAGACACTGTAATCCCCCCTCCAATGGTTCCAGATAAATAAACTCACCGGGAGTATGGGCTCCCGCCCCTCTAGTAATGCCAATACAAACAGCCGGCAATCCCCGGCTCAGCGGGATATTTGCGTCGGTAGAACCGATGGCCATGTTGGGATTAATGCCAATCTTCAGAAGTTCGCGCCTGGCAAGCTGGACCAGAGGGTGGTCGATGGAGAGAGCTCCAACTGGCCGGCTGCCAATTAATTGCTGCTCAATATTAACCCCGGGGATTTTTGCCTCCTCCAGAATCCGTTCCACATGGGCGACCAGCCCGGCCAGGGTCTGTTCGCCCTCCGAGCGCAGGTCCAATTCCATCTGAGCATGACCAGCAATTGTATTAACGCTTGTCCCACCCGAAACCACACCGACGTTGATAGATGTACGCGGGGTATCTGGCAAGGGCATCCCGGTCAATTTCACAATCAACTTAGCGAGTTCATGGATGGCGGATGGTTTTCCATAATCCACCCAGGAATGACCCCCAGGTCCGGTTATTTCGATGCGGTAACGCTCAACACCAAGAGCCCGGTAGTAAATCTGGCCAAGAGCCATCCCCTCCAGAATAAGGTAGGCAGTCACATCACCGTTAAAATGATCGACAACTGCCCGCATGCCGCGCAGATCGCCCAAACCTTCCTCGCCTACGTTCGCCACCAGCCAGACATCCCCGGGTAAGCTGGTTACCTGCTCACCCGAAACCTTTTTAATGCTTTCCTGTTCTGCCAATGTCCATACCAATCCAAACAGCCCCGCCACCCCAATCGAATTATCTCCTATCCCTGGGCCATAAATCCGATTCGCTTCCCTGCGAAGGCTTATATCCGCTTCCATAGGAAAGACTGTGTCCAGATGAGCTGTGACAACCAGCGGTTTTGCACTGCTGTTCCCTGGAAGCCTGGCGAATACATCCCCGATTTCATCGATGTAAACATCGCATAACCCCTCGTTGATAAACTTCTCT
This sequence comes from uncultured Chloroflexia bacterium, assembly GCA_963793095.1. Lineage (GTDB taxonomy): Bacteria > Chloroflexota > Anaerolineae > Anaerolineales > UBA4823 > CAVWDI01. Next base: position 448,418 of record CAWBYY010000002.1, on the reverse strand, counting down.
TTTACAAATCCAGCTCTTCTGCTCTCTTTAAATACTGGCGCGGGGATTTGTTGGATTTTTTCAGCCAGTTCAACCACACGGGTTGCTGTTCCGGTGGGCATAATTTATACCTTCCTTACTGATTGGCGGACAGCATCCAGCCTCGCCTGCGGCAATCCCGGGAGGACATCAAAAGAAAATTCGGGCCGGTAACCTTCGACCGCAATGGAGGCGGATATATTCCCAAACAGGGTCGCTTCAAGCGGGTCGAAAGTACGCCGGTATCCTGCCATAAACCCGCCGCAAAACGCATCGCCTGCGCCAGCGGGGTTTTCAACTTTTGAAGGATACGATGGTACCTCCCAGCGAGTTTTGCTGGCGGCATCATATAGAAGTTGGCCGCGTTCGCCGCATTTAACAACAATCAATTCACAATTATAAGCCGCCAGTGCTTCCGCCATTTCCCAGACATCCTCGCTTCTCCCCTGGAATAAATATCGAATTTCCTCCTCAGCTGGCAAAAATGCTGTCAAACCCGTCAGAAGTGAAGGCACATCATTCCAGAAAGTGGGATTCATATATCCTGGCGATGGATCAAGCGTGACTGTAGTAAATTCCGATTTTCTCAACAAAGCCGGAAACAAACTATGGGTCAGAAAATCAACCGGACAGACATGAATAGCCCCGGCTGTCTCGTATTCGGTCGGAATATCCTCCTCTCGCAGTGAATAAGGCTTGAGCTCAATCCGGCTGTCAATCGGCTCCTCTGCAAACTCATAACCCAGCAGTGCTTTTGGAAAAGACAATCCATGTCGCGCAAAATGGGAAATAGGATTTTCACGAGTGTAATTTCTTGAATCGCTGTATGCCTTAAAAGAACGGACATCCATTGGTTCCGGTAGTAACTGAACGCCGCTCATATCCAAACCGCGCTCAGAAAAATGGTCTATCCATTTCTGGGGGTAGTCTTCTCCCACCCTGGCCAGAATTCCGGGCGGCGGCACAGGCTCCCAGACAACATAGCCTGCTCCCGCATACAAAACGTTTCCCCCGGAGACATCTATCAGGTTCTTTCCAGATGGGTAAATAACAAAATCCCTGGTAAGCCTTCCAGCGAAGAGGGTTTTAGGCGATGAGCGTTCCACAGCCCAGATTATAAGTCAAATTCAGAAGCGCCTGTTTAATCTAACCGAAATCAGACATTTTCCTTCCTGCGGGAAGCCAATGCAAGAAATACATCCTCGAGCGAAGGTTCAACAGGCTCCAGCCTGAAATCCTGCAGGCCAATTTGCTCCAGGCTGCTCTGAAAAATTTCTTCGTTGACATCCTCCGGAGTAATCGCACGAAGGTGGTCGCTCGCCAAACCAGCCCTTAGAACGCACGGGCAATCAGTTAACGCCTTTAAAGCCAAAATCAGGTTCAGGCTGTCTTTAATATCTTTTCCCCCCTGGTCTGTCTTTATTATCACGTCCCAGGCGTTTCCCACCAGGGCATGCTTTTTTAATGAGGCAGGGGTATCCAGGGCTAAGAGCTGCCCATCGCGCATGATTCCCACCCTGCCGCAGTATTCAGCCTCATCCATATAGTGGGTTGTAACAAGGGCAGTCGCCCCTTGCCCGACATATTCGTATATCAAATCCCAGAACGCCCGGCGCGCGGTCGGGTCCACCCCGCTTGTAGGTTCATCCAGAAACAATATAGGTGGTTTATGGACAATCGCAGTTCCCAGAGCAAGCCGCTGTCTCCATCCGGTCGAGAGCTGGTTAACCTGCTGTTTATACACCTTGTTGAGTCCGGTCAGTTCAAGAACCTCAGCTATTCTTTCCTTTTGCTTTACACCGTAAATTCCGGAATAAAAAGCAAGATTCTCAAATACAGTCAACTCCTGGTACAGCGAAAATTTTTGGGACATGTAACCGCTTTTTGATCTGACCAGTTCAGATTGTTGGACCGAGTCGTATCCCAGTATCCTGGCGCTGCCGCTCGATGGAAGCAAAAGACCCAGAAGCATCCGGATGGTAGTGGTTTTTCCAGAACCATTTGGTCCGAGATAACCTACAACCTCGCCCTGATGTACCTTAAAAGTCACATTATCAACAGCCAGGAAATCCCCGAAATAACGGGTCAGCCCATCCGTCTCAATAACAGGTGAATAAGGTAAATGGTTCATCCAAAATCCCGGGAGAAATTCATAAAAACATCTTCCAGCTGGGGCGGAAATTACACCCAGCGAGGAAATCTGGCCTCCCTGCAATTTGATTTGATTTTCCAACAGTATCATGGCTTCCCCGGTTTCGCCCGCCCTTACCCTTAAATGCAACCGGTCTCCAAACACCTGTACGTCTTCAACAACCTGGCACTCTTTCGCGATTCGCCTCAACAGAGGCAGAGGCGACCCTGATAATTCGATGATCCTTTCAGCAAGACTCTGCTGCAATTCCGAGGGGGTACCCTGTTCAACCAATCTGCCGTGCAGCATAAAGCCGATTCTGGTGCACCGGGCGGCTTCATCCATGTAAGGCGTGCTGACAAATACAGCCGTGCCTTCAGCCGGGTTATCTTCGCGTGTCACCAGGCGGATGATCAACTGCCAGAAATCCTGGCGGGTAACCGGGTCCACACCGGTTGTGGGCTCATCCAGCAGCAGCACACGTGGGTGGTGAACCAGGGCGGCCGCCAAACCCAATTTTTGTTTCATCCCTCCCGAGAGATATCCAGCTCTGCGGTGGATATATTCTGCCAGACCTACAAAATCCAGGATTTGCATGCAGCTTCCAAGCCAATCTGAACGTGCCTGGCCGCGAACTTCAGCAAAAAACCGGATGTTTTCCAGAACCGTCAGTTCTTCATACATGGAAAAACGCTGCGGCAGGTATCCAATCTGAGAACGCGCCATTTCCGGGTCGCGGATCAAATCATAACCGCCCAGAAAGATCTGGGGGTCTTCGCCTTCAGGAAGTTTGTCCGGCAAATAAGCTCCACACAGCAGGCGCATTATTGTGGTTTTGCCGGCTCCATCAGGTCCAACAAGGCCAAAAATCTCGCCGGAACTGACCTCAAAGCTAACATCACGGACTGCCCAAAACTCGCCAAAAGACCTGGAAAGATTGCGCGCCTCGATTAATACACCCATAAATTAATCTCCGAAAAACACATCCGCAGGCATCCCGGGTTTTAATTTATCGCCTTCATAAAGGATGGATAGCTCCACTGCAAATACCGTTGACTGGCGGCCTTCCCTGGTTTGAACATTGCGCGGCGTGAACTCAGCCTGATCTGCAACATGGTTCACCTGCGCTCCGAATACTTCTCCGGGAAAAGAATCCACAAATACATCAGCTTCCTGGCCCAGGAAAATATTTCCGTATCTATCCTCGGGGACATATACGGTTATGGTTAGCTGATCAAGCTGCCCGATTGACATAACCGGTGTCCCAGCCTGGATCACCTCACCCGACTGAACATTTTTACTGATAACCACGCCTGTGACAGGCGCATAAATGTTCAGTTTTTCTAACTGCACGTCGATGAGATCAAGCTCAGCCTCCACCTGTGAAATCGCTGACTGTACCTGGTTTAATCTCGCCCCTGCCTGGTCTATCCCTACGCGTGCTTGCTGGACGGCGTCTTCAGCCTGTCTGGGGGTGACTTTAATCGCTTTGATTCTGGCCTCCAGAACAGCGACTTCATCAGGGTCGGGACCCTCCGCCAGATCCTCCAGGTCCTGCAGAGCCTGGTCCTGGTTTGCGAGCGCTTTTTCAAGCTCCGTCTCGTATTCCAGCCTGCGGACAGCTGAATCGTAATCGCTCTGGGCTTCTTCCAGCGCTTCTTTCAGATCCTGTCGGGTAGCGTCGCTGCTCGACTTATATTTATACGGTTCAAAATTATCCCTGGCTCTGTCCAATCTTTCTTTCATTACTACAACAGCATCCATGGCGCTTAAGCTCTGCTGGTTGGTAGGCACACTAAAATTATCCAGCTGGTACTGGGCTTCTCTCACAGCCCGATTGGAAGTTGCCACAGTTCTAAGCGCTTCGCCTTTGGATACTGCGTGGATTTCGTATAACTTTTCAAGCGCCTGCTGGGCCGAAAGCAGTTCGACATCTGTGCTGGCCTGAACTGCAACTGCGTTCGTCTCTGCAGCCTTTAACGAGGCTTCCGCCAAATCACGAGTTCCGTCTGAGCTGTAGCTAAATTTGCCCGTGAGGTTTCGAGGGAAGCGGCTGCTCTCTGGTACTGGGACTGCAGCAGGATATCGTCCATCCGGAGCAGTAACTCCCCCTCTTTCACTGTGTCTCCTTTTTCGACCAGAACCTGCACAACTCTTCCGGATTGTTCCGGCGCAACCAGTACTTCAACCACTTCGATATAACCGGAAGCTTCAATGCGCCCATCATTCAAATCAGCCCTTCCAAACAGCCAGTACAGCGCCCCGGCAAGAACAATAACTATTAAAACGATTATGGGCACAACCTGCTTAATTCGTCCGTGCATCAGAACCTCCATCACGATACAGGAAATTGCGAATTATTAATAATAAATTGATCTGCCGGCACTAATCCAGTCTTTTTCTAAACCGCATCACAGCCGCAGTCATCAAAATCGCCCCAAAAAATGCCAGAGCGATTACTTCCCTGGTCAATGCCAATAATCCAATATCTTTCAACATGAGTGAGCGGATAATTACCAGGTAATATCTCAAAGGAATCAGGTGAGAAATCCACTGCAGCACCGGCGGCATGGCTTCAAGCGGAAAGAAAACCCCGGAAAGGAATAAAGCCGGAAGGAGAGTCATCCAGACAATTAACATGGCTTCCTGCTGGGTGCGCGCCAGGGTTGAAGCGAATAATCCAATACCCAGGCTTGACAACAGGAACAGGGCTGACAGCGTTAGAATCAGACCAAGGCTTCCCCGGACGGGCACCCCAAACCAATAGTGACCAATAGCAAGCACTTCTACCATATTCAGAAATGCCAGAACCGCATACGGCAGCAGTTTGCCAACGATCAATTCCCATGGGCGGATTGGAGTTACAATCAACTGCTCAATCGTCCCGCGCTCTCGCTCGCGAACGATAGCGGTCGCGGTTAATATCGAAGTTAATGCATACAGGATTAATGCGATCACGCCCGGGATCATGTAGTAAGAACTGACCAGGTCCGGGTTGTACCAGACCTGGGAGCGCACCAGGACCGGAGGCATCAATACATTCGACAACCCGACCCGCGCCAAGCGCTCCTCAAGAATCGCTGTGGCGTGCTCCTGTCCGATCAATTGGGCGGATGAAAGCGCTGTTGAGGCGACTGCCGGATCGCTCCCGTCGAGGATAAACAGAACTTCAGCCGAGCCGCTGGTCCGGATTTGGTTGGTGTAGTCGGGGGGAATCACCAATCCAGCGCGAGCATCACCGCCGTCTATCAAACTGCGAAGTTCATCCTCTGAATCGACTTCAAATTTCAATGCAAAATAATCGGCTGTACGGTAAGCGTCCAATAATTGACGCGCGGCCGGCCCCCGATCCTGGTCGTATACCGCCATCGTAACATTACGGACATCATTGGTGGCAGCATAACCCAGCAGGAATAACTGCATGATCGGCATGATAAGCACCAGGGTCAGGGTGCGCGGATCCCGGATGATCTGCAAAAATTCTTTACGGATTAAAGATCTAAGGCGGGAATTTATCATTTTTCGGCTTCTCTTCAAATATTAACACTATCATTGAGAATTCCATGCAGGTATATACTCACGAAATACTCGAGGGCGTTCTCTCGCATTTCTTCAGGAGCCTGTTTTGTAAAGATTATTTCAGTGATCAAAAAAGAAAAGAACAATCCAAAAAAAGTGCGGATCAACATCATCGGCGGAATTGAGCGAAGTCTCCCCTGGTCCAACTCCATCAGCCGTTCTACGATCTCAAGTTGGTACGGTCTCAATAAAGATGCCAATTCGCCAATATGCTGGCTATTGAACTCTACAACCTCAATGAACATCAGATTTATAAAATCAGGACGGTCACCCAGCGCCAGGACCATTTGATGGATCGCATTGCTCACGACCTGCTCAACTGTTTCCCCTTCAGCGGACAATAAAGCAGGCATCACATCATGGTAAGGGTGGTAGTGAAGAAAAACATCTCTGAAAACCTGCTCTTTGCTGTCGAAATGATTGTAAAGGCCCCCCAGCGCGATCCCAGCATCGCTGGCGATCTGGCGCATCGATGTGCCGTGGTAACCCTGCTGCACAAACAAATTATAGGCTGCCCGGATGATTTCCTGCCCCTTACTTCCGGGTTTTTTATTATTATCAACAGGCATAATTAATATGTACAATCATTTATGAACGAACGTTCGTTCTTAATTATAAAATATTTTTAGAACGTGTCAAGCGGAGCAACCCTTTTTACAGTTCTTTAATGAATGGTTGGTTGATCTGGGAGATTTTCAGGTCAAGCAGCGCCTGCAATTCTTTTGCAGTTTTATGGGTAGAATAAAGGTTGTTCAACTCCTCCGGATCATTCTGTAAATCATAAAATTCGTATCCATGCGGAGCCCCTTTATAGCCTATATAGCGGATCAATTTATACTGGTCTTGAAACAGGACGACTGAGGCTTTTGTGAGTGGTTCAAACACAGAATTAGATTTAGCTTCAAGCGCGTAGGTCGGCCGGTTTGAGGGCATATCTTCGCCAAATCCAGGCAATACCGTTCCTTCGCACCATCCGGGCGCCTGCAAACCAGCAATGCGCAGCAGGGTAGGCAGCAGGTCGACCGTATTGGTGAATGTGTAAAAATCCCTGCGGGCGCGGTTGCCCGGCACTGAAATAAACAGCGGTATTCGCAGTAATGGCTCGAAAACCATCCGGGTGGAGTGTCCTCTCATGCCGCGCTCAAACATCTCACCGTGGTCAGAGGTGAATATCACATACGAATTCTCCATCAACCCACTTGACTCCAGGAAATCGAACAGGCGCCCTACCTGAACGTCAAGGTTTGCTATAAACCGGTCGTAATCCCTGCGCGAGTTGTTCAAACTCCCCTGCGGGATCGTTTTAGATAATTGATGGACGGGCTTCTCTATTGGTTCCCATTCGTCATTAAATAATTCAATGTAATCCCTGTGTGGCCGGTAGGGGCTGTGCGGAGGGATAAAATGGAGATAAGCCAGGAAAGGGGAGACCCAACTGCCCATGGAATGGATCACTCCATCAATTACCTGATCTAAAGCAAAGATGAGTTTCGTTTTCGGTTGTCTGGGAAATCCCAGAGGGTACTGGTCCCGGAATTTCCTCTTTGCGAAAACCAGATTTACAGCGGATATAAAATCGGTTGCCGGAGAAAGAAACAATGACCCACTGGTCTCGTCCTGGTCGAACAGAAAATCATCCAGGCTGCCCATAGCGTAATAGGAATCCTTCCGGGTAAAACTGTCATAAAAGGTGCCTCCGGCAAGCGAAAAACTACCCAGGGGTAGATAGCGGTCCAGGAATGGGGAAAACTGGCGCAGGAAAGTATCCGCGTACAGATTCTGGGTATACGCCACCTGGTTAAACTTTGATTTCAACAAACCAAACATGTTGCCAGGTGCGAGTTTTTCATTCACCCGGTTTCCGAATGCAAAGGCACGGTGACTCCATGGATATGTCCCCGTAAGGAATGAAGCAGTGCTGGGAGTAGTGAAGTTGCCGGCTGAATGGTGGTTGTGATACACAAATGATCTGTCCGCAAACCTGGCCAGGTTTGGACTGGTATCGCGCTGGTAACTGTAGGTCGTCAGATGCAATGCGGATAATGCGTCAAAGAGGATGACAATCACATTGTTTTTCTGTGAATTATTCCCGGAAGCTCCAACTAAGGCAGTATTAAAACCAGCCAGACTATGGACAATTGGAGAAAATGCCATTGTGGCTGACAGCTTTAAAAAATCACGGCGATTCATGGTTGTTTTCTAAATAACCAATTGAATAAAAATCTCTAAAAGATGTTACGTATAAGCACTATACACAAAGATATAAGGCCAATCGGAGCGTATATCCAGGCAAAAATTACCATCCGGTCTGCAAGTGAATCCACTAAATCTTCAATCTGCTGGTATCGGCGTAAAAGGAATGAGCCAGCTAACAGGATAATCAATAATGATAGCATGAAAATTAACAGCCACCCTAGAGGTTCCTGTAGATTAGCAAATTCATATCCGGGGGTAATAAACTTCAGAATCAAAGCCCAGATCGTGCAGATAGTAATGACCAGGCTTCCCTGGGCGACGAAATGTGCCCTGAAGAATTTTCCGGGCAGGATAAAATTTATCAGCAGGATAAATCCAAACAGCAGCAGGCACTCAATCAGGGCAACCGCAAACACATACGAAGCCAGAAAAAAAATGTCAGTGGTGGAGTGGGAATTTAACCAGCTGGGAATCTGGAACAGCATCCGGAAGGTTGTGAAGGAATATACAATAAATAATATCAGGGAAAAAACTGGCAGGGATTCCTGGCTGTTTGGAAATTTTGAGGGCAATTTTATACGACCTGTATTCTTGCTCATCGGACCGCGTCACTTTTCGGATATCACATAACGCAGTTTACCAGATGGGTCATTAGGAATACTGTCCACTAAGTTAATGATAATCGTTGACCCTTCCAGATTTTTTCTGACAGCATCACGGATGAACTCCTCCTGTGCAGGGCCAAATAATTCATCCCTGGGAATAACTTTCAACTCAAAAAGGTCGGGTTCTTTCTGGGTAAACTGGAACTTCTTTACTCCACCAACATATTGGATCAGGTGGTGGAAGTAATAACAGTAGACGACTCTACCGCTCGCCAGCCTGATTGTATCCTGGCTGCGCCCAATCAGACCTTTTAGTAAGCCAAAACCCAGGCCAAGCGAACACTCGTGACCTATTTCCACATCCCTGACCAGATCATTGTGATTGTAACGGATGATTGGAAATCCCCAGTTGTCCAGGTTGGTCACAACCACTTCTCCAAATTCATCCTCAGGGTTTGACCTGATGACTTCCACAATCACCCCGTCGTCCATTGTGTGCAAAGCTCCACAGGGATGGCTGTAGGCGATCACCCCTGCCTCGGTACTGCCAAATTCGTTCGCAACCGGGCACCCGAATGTACTGGTAATTATTTCTTCCTGCCATTCATGCAAAGATTCACCCGTGGTTACAACCAGTGTCAGGTTGGCTTCCCTGCCGTTGTAACCCTGCTGGTTAACAAATTCCGCCAAAAATGAAAACGCGGAAGGGAACCCAAACAGGTATTTTGGGGAAAACGCAAGGATACTATCCCAGAGACCCTGCATAATTTCAGGAGTCATTGAGTAACCTGAAAAAAGCAATCTGTTCATCAGCCTATGACGGAGCGGCGTAAATATTTTTTCATTCAGGATATTTCTCCAACCTCTTTTAAAGGTCATTCCCATTCTCATTGTACGGATTTGTCTGTCCCCCAGGCCAATGCCCCACCACTCTGAAGCACGGATGCGGCTGACGTTCGCCCGCAAAGCGGCTCGTTGACTCGCCATCATCGTCAGCGGTTTTCCGGTTGATCCGCTGGTTGGTACAGGATAAAGGCTTGAATCGGGTCTTGTGGAAAATAACAACCTGGCATTTTCGCGCAGCGAATCTTTTGTCAGTACGGGGATATTCGTAAAATCATCCCAGGTTTTTATGTCCCCTGGTTCAATCCCTGCACTTTTAAATATATTCTTGTAGTACGGAACCGTTTCATTGGCATGCATGATCAGTGCGGAAACCTTGCGTAACTGAAGGTCTCGTCGTTCATCACTGCTGAGGAATTGGAATTTCACCGCCTCATTCATGGCACGGTGGAAATCCCGACCCTGCAGCCTTTGCGCAAGTGGGTATAACCAGTACTTGAGGATGGGTGCGTAGTAGTCGTTTCTTGACAAGGATTCTTTCAAACCGGAAAGTTCAGGGTAAATACCCAAAACAGTATTTTACCGCAGTGGGCGAGTTCTTTACCCCAATCGGTTGAATCCCATGATTTCCCAGAAATTGCAGGAATTAATATTTGGTTTCGCCCCTATTGAATTGTTTTTATCTCATTTAATTGTCATGACAGGTTGGACAATTTCTATTCAACAGGTAGTTAATATCTATATCATACTTTAGGGAGAACAACCGCGATTTTTTTGGATCAAACCAGACATTCTGGTTGGGATACCAATCAGGTGGTTAACAGGATACGCGCCCGATTTCATTATCAAGAGTCAGAAGGATTAAATCCCGCCTTTTCTCTATTAAGTTGAAACCAATGAATAAGGAATGACCAGATACTCATCCACTTTATTCGAGCAGGATATTTTCGCCCTTCTTCTTTAAGGTTTTTAAAATGCTTGGGCTGAACATTCTTATATTCCTTCATCACCTCGCTCCGGCGGGTTTTTAGCATAACCTCTTCAAAATATAACGTCCTCATGGTAATTTCCTCCAGTAAACAAATATCTTCAAAAGCGACCCTTTCGTTAGCCACTATTATTATTGGAGCGGCATTCCAAGAGTCATCAATTAATTTGTTTACAACCAGTATAGCCAGCAGGCGTCTTTAATAAGTTCAGGCAGGCGTCCCAAAACCGTTCCAGTTTTAATTTTGCGCGTGAAATTCAATCTGTTGAAACCAGCTCAATATTTAATTGGATCAAATTAGATTGAAGTATAAATAACCAGGAGGAAGCAATATATGGAAGGCTGCCCAGCTCAACCGGACTAATTAGCTAGGAAAATTTAGAATATCCGGAGATATTTAATCATCTACATGAAAGGCAGTGAAATTCCCCACAAATACCAAATTGGGGAGCAATTCTACCAATTTCGCAGAAATGAATTCAGAAGATTATTTGGTTTCAGAATCAAAATTGAACAAACAAGAAATTAAGGAGATAAATTGTCAAAAAGGGTTGCGAAATTACCCAAGTTTGAGATGCGCTTATCGGAATAGACCTATTTTTTATGTTTGAAGATTCTGCTATCCGAAAGTTTGGATCCCCCAGAACTCCATAGAAAAGATATGACCTGGATCTAATCACCAATTTTTGGGGATAAATCTTGATTGAACCGTGCAGATACCGACTTGTGAATCAAGAATAGATAAGGCATACCCATATTTGTTTCCACAAGTGAATTCACGATTAAAGGCATGATCTCGGGAGGACGGATTCCAGTAATAAGCAGGATAAATTCCCAACTGAACTGTACACCAATACCGATCGCCAACAACCACAGCAGGTTTACACGCTCAATTCCAGTTTCTCCTGAACGAAGGTTTTGAATTATCAGGTAAAGATAGCCAGCAAACAGTATTATTGCCATTATTCCGTGATAGGCTGAGGTCGTTCTGTAAATTGATATTTCCTGCCAGTTATTACCCAAATTTTGGCTTAGAAGAGCTACAGCAATCCAACCAATGATTGGCAGAAGCGACCATTCAACCCAAAATCGATCACGGTCGAGCAAGAGCCAGATCCAGGCGAAATTTGTCAGACCATAGCTGAAGCTAAGCCACATTAAAAACCATAAAGGATCAGCCCCTTCAATTACCCGCGAACCAAGGGCTCGGTAGAAAATACCATAGTCGACCAGAAAATAAATCAGGCCTCCCGTAATGCCAGCCAGTACTGCGAGCCGTCTTTTCGTTATGACCAGGATGAGCGCATAGATAATCAGCCAGATAACATCCAGGTAGATATAAAGAGCATTAAAAGTCCTCGCTGCGATCAATTCCATAACATTTTTTCTTTATCTGACATGGTCATAATCTGTAAAATCAAATTTCACCAACCTTGGCAGACTCTTTCCTAAGTCGCTCAGAAATATCAAATTATCTCCAATACCAGGTTTTTGGTTTGAAGTTTGTTAGATTATTTAGTCAACTTTACACCAAATTTGACCCGGTTTTTCATTCAATTGAGCCAAGCAGTATGATCACTCCATCTTCAATTTCAATTTCCTGGATACAGGCATTTTCAGACATTTCATGCAAAAGATCCAATAGGATTCCATTTACCATAGCTTTTATGCCTTCTTTGCCATTATCCGGCAAATCAAACATACCGACGGAGGATGAAGTAATGGTGACTTCCGGCTCGCATGAATCCGCGGATAGTGCAAGAATCACTTCAAGCGGCAAAGTAAATCCCATTTGGGTTACCTGGGAGCGAATCTCCATTGTATTGTTTCTTAGTACAACCGTATTATCCTCCATAACAGCTTCTTCATTTGAGCTCATTCCTTTATCAACAATTTCAGTCAGCTCTTCCTGTGTGATCTGCAATTTAAATGTTTCTTCTGATTGCGCAGGAGTTGGTGAGTCTTCCGGGGTGGTTGTGTTTGTTGGCTTAAGGGGTCTGGTTGGTGTATTTGATGGTTCTGGCGGAATTTCCGTCTCACTAGTTCCTTCTATCATCTCTGAATCTGCTTCTGAAAGGGTTATTTCTATTACTTCTGTCTCTGTTGACGCAATTAATGGCGGTTCAGGGCTGCACGAAAAGAGCCCAATCCAGAAGGATATACAACAAAATGCCAGTGCTGCACGGGAGTAATTCGAATATTTCATGACATTTTCCTATTTTACGAATTATTTTAAGGATAAATTCCCGATAGATGACTAAGTACACAATCCGTTATAAGCCTAATTACCAGCTTCACACCGACTTAATATTATGAGTATTTAATACGATGAAATTGTATACTCGTGATCCTCTGTCTCGGCTAATTGTTTGAGGATTTCACCAGCATGTGAAACCCATTTCAGCCCAATATCATTCGCCAGTGGAATGTCATACTGGGCCCGTCCGTACACGATCCCCAATACATTCGGTTCCCAATTGTGAACTGCCTGAACCGAAGTCCAGTAGAAATCAACAATCCTTTGATCTCCTTTCCACTGCAGTCTTTTGTCGGTCATTGTAAGCCTGCCAGCGCCAATGGCTTCCCGTTCAGCCCCAATGTGCTGGCCCGCGGGTTGGATTTTTGGCGCCTCCTGTTCTTGCCAGTCCTCAAACAGCTGATTCGGTTTATGAGGTTTCAACAGCGCCCCATCTATCTGAAGATACGCTTCTTCCCCTTCCACCAGATCGATGTCTTCAACCGGGACCGGCACCGGTTTGAAACCTTCTTTCATTACCGCATTCCATCTGGACAGCGGCATATCCAATCCAACCAGTTCCGGAGCGCCTTCAACAACCCGCATCCGAAAATCATGGTATGGGACTCGCTCAAATTCCCAGACCGTGCGGCACGACTGGCAGCGGACTAACTCCTGCCGGAACCAGGGCCTTTCGTGGTCAAGTGCATCGTACGCTTTACAAACCGGGCAGCGCCAGAGCAGCAGTGACACCCGCCGTTTGGAAAGCGGGTAGCTCTTCGGGTTGACAGGCCATTTATCAGGGGGCACCAATTCCAAGGGCGGGCTGATCTGGGGAACCGCATCAAGCGCTTCCCCGTTTTGTTTTACCTGCCCAACCCAGCCCGAAACGCCCCCTTCCCCATAGCTGAGCCGGTCAAATACCTCCGATATCTTCTCTGTCGCCTCGACCAGGTCGTCGTCTGTTACGTTTTCCATCGGTCCTTCTGAAAGATATAGTGGGTCTCCCACCCTGACTGCTAACCGTCCCCGCATGGAAGGATAAATCTGCCAGGAAGGCCAGTTTTCATACGCACCCATCGTGCAGATCGCCGGAATAATGGGCGCCCCGCTGTGCAGCGCCAGCCAGGCGGATGATTTCCCAAGCGGCACCGGCAGCCCGTCCCAGGTCCCGATCCCTTCCGGGTTCATCAATATCAGCCCCCCACTTTGCAGGCAGCGCACTCCTTCGAGCAGATACAGCGCCTGTTTTCCGGCAGCATGTGGGGTTAAGGGACGGATTTGGATTGGCAATCCATACCTATCCCTTATTTTAAACGCAAAATCGAAATAGCCGAAGGCGAATAATTGGTCGCGCATGTATGCCTGCAGGGGTGTTGGGGGATCTCTGAACACCATTGGAACGATCGTCCGAATGGCGATATAGCCGGAAGGAAACATGCCCATCAGGGAGGGCTCCTTCATACAAAAGATTCCCGGACCTTCAGAAGGCAGCTTCTCCGGATTCTCAACATGGAACCCGTAAAGCAAACGAAAGATAAAAACAATTAAATACCAGGGAGCGAGTATCACTCGAAAGAGCATTCGCGCTGCCAGAGACAAGCCTGATTTTTGTTCTTCTTCCGCCATTATTCCTCCTCGCTCTCTAGCTAGATTACAGTTGTCGCAAAAGTTTCCGGCGGCAATCTATCCAAACTGGTTGATGCTTGATTATATATCGTTTTCCAGTTTTGTTAATAATGCATTAAGTAAACGGGATAGAAAAAATAGTCCGGTGATAATGGATACTCGTGAAATTCTGGCACGGATAAAAGCTCAAGGATTTCACCTGCAGTTGTTGTCCCTCTTTATCGAAACCAAAATGCTGCAGTGGGGTTTTCTCCATTGTATAGTTTTAATCATTTAATATCAAATCAAACAGAATAATGGAATTATGACAGTCGTTGTTACCGGAGCAAGCGGTCATGTGGGTGCAAATCTGGTGCGTGCTCTGCTCGACCAAGGTCGCAAAGTGCGCGTACTGGTACATAAAGACCGGCGCGGCTTCGAAGGATTGGATGTTGAAGAAATTCAAGGAAATGTGCTCGATACTGAATCTCTCGAGCGCGCTTTTCAAAATGTTGAGGTTGTTTACCACATGGCAGTCTATATCACTCTCCAGATGGATGAGTGGCCGATGTGCAAAGCAATAAATGTGGATGGGACCAGAAATGTGGTAAACGCATGTTTGAAGACAGGTGTGCAGCGTTTAATCCATGGCAGTTCAATCAATGCTTTAAGTCAGGATCCAAAGGATACTCTAATTGACGAAACCCGTTCGTTAGTCAATTCTGAGCAATATCCGCCTTATGATCGCTCAAAAGCTGCCGCAGAAAGAGAAATCGAGCGTGGTGTGGGTAACGGTTTGGATGCGGTGATCTTAAATATCACCGGGGTGCTTGGTCCCTTTGACTTCAGGCCTTCCAATTCCGGAAAACTTATTATTGATTATATTCATCGTAAAGTGCCTGCGGTTGTTACCGGCGGGACTGACTGGGTGGATGTGCGCGATGTTGTTTTTGGAGCGCTGCAGGCTGAGAAACACGCTCCTGCAGGTTCAAAATACCTGTTATCCGGGCATTGGATCCCATTGTATGACTTCGGTCGGCTGGTTGAACAGGTTACAGGAATCAAGGCGCCTCGAATTGTGGTCCCGATGTGGCTGGCTCGTTTTGGGGTACCCTTTGTTAATTTGTATGGTCGCCTGACGAATTCTAACCCGCGTTTCACGACGATTTCATTGAATGCGCTTGAGAGCCACCGCAACATCAGCCACGATAAAGCGTCTGATGAATTGGATTACCATCCGCGACCATTAAAAGAAACGGTTAAGGATACCATCCGTTGGTTTGATGAGAATGGGTATCTAGCCCGGCCAGTTAAGTATCAATAAATCAAAATTATTCTATTTTGCTGCCTTCAATTATTAATCGTGGGACAAAGTAGGGATAATGTGACATTGGTGGATAAATTCCCAGAATTTTAGTCGCTACGGATTTAATCTATGTTAAAGTATTCACAATTTAATGTTAAAAACAGTATTGACATGAGTTAAGAAATTTCGTATAATCATTAAATATTTTTAATATTGAAGGAAAACAGATCGTTCTGGAGGAAATAATGAAGAAAGCACTTCTCATTCTTATCGCAGCAATACTGGTTTCATCACTGGTGCTGGCCTCTGGTCCAGCGCTGAGGGTAGTGCGCCTGACCGTAATTAACAAGTCTGGCAATGAAATCTACATGAGGCTGGAGGGCTCGGATGTCGGCAAGCAGTTCTATTACCTGACCATCCCGGCTGGGACCAAGACCTCCCCTACTGTCAGGGTGTTTACGGTCGTTGAAGATGTCTACAAACGAACCACAACTTACGGTGCAGGCAAATACAAGTACTGCTACGGTATGACCAGCGTCGGTCAACTGGTTATGGCAAGCAACAACCGCCTAACCTTCACTCCCTGCCAATATAACCCCCCCTCCCGCAATGTACAGTATTGTTACATCCCAGCACTTGGAGGAGTAGTTGATCCAAGTATTTGCAACCAGTTATCAGCTCCTTTAATAACCCTCCAGGAACCGAATTACGGCGAGCCCACCATGGAGAAAGTGGTTTTCTCACAATTTGTAAGCCTCTTCTATGGGACACAAGACTGGCAAAGCCGGGAATTAATGGCCCAGGACGACTGGAGGGATCGGCGCGAGTTCCGTCTTAATGTGAATTGGAAGCGCGGTTGCGGTTTCGGCACCTATTTGTTCTGGTATTACGGCACGACCCGGTTCCCGCAGAGGGGCCTCTGCCGCTGGCGATACCTTTACGACTATGAACATGAAGGTTCATTGAGGTAAGTATCTAACATTAAACTAATATCAACAAAAGAAGCCTTGAAAATATCAAGGCTTTTTTTATTTAGTTTGAAGAAATTTATATAAGTAAACGATAGCAACTCAAATTAAGTATCGAGGACTTCCATTGTCTCGATTATTGTTCGAACCCGCTGGCTCATATCCTCAATGCCATCGTATGAAATGTCGTGCACAACTTCACCATCACTCAAAAATACAACCCTATCAGCGTAGGCTGCTGCCCGGGCATCATGGGTCACAACAACGATGGTCTGCCCCAGTTCATCGCAGGATCGGCGAAGCAGATCCATAATCGCCTTGCCGGTCTTGGAGTCCAGGTTGCCGGTCGGTTCATCAGCAAGCACAATAGCAGGATCGGTAATCAAAGCTCTGGCAATCGCCACTCTTTGCTGCTCTCCACCTGATAACTGGTCGGGTTTATGGTTGGCGCGATCTGATAGTCCTACCAGTTCAAGCGCTGCATCAATCTTTTCGCGGTACTTGCGCAAGCTTTTGCCGTCAATAATCAGCGGCAGGGAGACATTCTCTTTCGCGGTGAGTGTTGGCAGCAGGTTGAAAAACTGGAAGATAAAACCTACATTGTGCCGGCGAGCCAGTGTAGCTTGTTTGTCGTTTAATGCCGCGAGCGGTTGGCCCGCGAGCGTGATATCCCCTTCGGATGGTTTATCAAGTCCGCCAAGCAGGTGGAGCAGCGTAGATTTCCCGCTTCCTGAAGGCCCCATCAGAGCTACAAAGTCGCCCTTTTTTACCTCGAAATCAATCCCCATCAGTGCATTTACCACGTGTTCGCCCAGATCGTATTTCTTCTTTAGAGATTTAGCCTTTAGAATGCCGGGTGAATCCCCCTCTTTTTCTACTCGCACTTGAATATCTCGCTCCACTTCAAAGTTTAGTTGTACTTGTTCTTCACTTCGTGTTTTCTCTAAGGTTTCTACATGGCGAGAATCAATCACGGTTTTACTACTCATATTGAATCGCCTCCACAATATTGATGCCTGCTGCTCTTCGGGCTGGCCATATCGCAGCAATCTGCGAGACGAGCAGGGAGATTAGTATACCAATTAAAATTCCTTGAACAGGCACCACATAAACCAGGTCATATCCCATCATAGACATAAGAGAAGTTAACAACATCCAGGATAGGAACAGGCCAAAAGCCAGCCCAAGACCGCCTCCTATAATCCCCATCATTAAAGATTCGGCTAAAATCATTTTTCCGATTTGCCAGCGGGTCATTCCAAGCCCACGCAGCATTCCGATTTCCTGAGTTCTTTCCAGCACATTCATCGTCAGGGTATTGATCACTCCCAGGGAGGCAACGATCATACCAATTATCGCCATGGCATCAAACAACGAAAAAGAATTGGTTATCAACTGGTTTCCCTCTTCTTTGACTGCCTGATTGGTTTCAATTGTTAAGTTACGGCGTTTGCCATAAACAAAGTCAATCGCCTCTTGGACGGCATTGACGGAATAGCCGGGTTCAACATCGACTAAAAAGTTTGACACATCGTCAAGTCCAAAATATCGTTTTGCCACCCGCCAGGAGCCTTCTACCACCATCCCGTTTCTTACATAATCGGTTACTACAGCGGCAATTTCAAAGTCCCTCGGACCCCACTTGGTCTGCAGTTGAATTGTATCACCCTGGCTGAGGTTGTATCTTTCAGAAAGGATAGTGGTAATAAAGACAGAATCCCGGGAAGCGAGCAAATCATACAAATAATCGGGGTCGCCCTGGTTGGCTGCAAACGCGAATGAGGTCACTTTTGAATGGGTTACAGGGTCTACCGCTGTAAACTGCAGCACTTCCTTTTTGCCGTTCGGAGGGATAAAATTCACATCTACATACCCCATCGGTGTAACTTCGGCTACTCCTTCTACTGATCTTAATTGTCCCCCAAGCCTTTCCTGCATGGGTACAGTCGAGAAAACATAAAGATCCCCGCCTATAAAGTATTCCTGCCACTGCTCAATATCATTTTTAAACGAATCGGACAGGGCTTGAAGAGTCAATAACATCGCCACACCCACCATCAGGGCAGCCACTGTCAGGGTGGTTCTGATTTTCGCCCTCTGAACATTGCTGCTGCCGAGCTGACCTTCCCCGCTGAAGAAAGCCCGAATAAACGGGCGCGCAGTTCGCTCCCAGTATGTAACCGTCCCCGGAATTATCAGAGTAGCTCCCATAAAAAGGAAGAAAACCGTGCTCATCGCAAATGCCTGCCCTATGTCCCCTTTGATCGGGTTAAAGAACAGCAGGTAAATAGAGAGCAATATCAAGATCAATCCCAAAATCCAGCCCTTAGTGATGACCCAGCCCTCTTTTGAACTTCCGCGAATTCGAAGCGCTTCAAGCGGTGAAATTCTGCCAGCCTGTCGAGCGGGGAGATATGCTGCTACCAGTGTCGCAATTATGCCAATAAGCATGGCGATAATCACTCCATCCGGTGAAACGGTAACCTCCTTTACTGGCTGCCCAAAAAGCGCCTCCATAAGCCGGATGAGACCCCGAGAAAGAAACACACCAAAACCAACACCGATAATAGCTCCGATTAATCCTAGGATAATTGCTTCGATTAAGATCTGTACGGTCACCTGACCGCGTGTCATTCCGATCGTTCTCATCATTCCAATTTCACGGGTGCGTTCGACAACGGTCATGGAAAAGGCGTTATAGATGAGAAATATACCCACAAAAATCGCGATCGCACTGAAAAAATTAAGACCCATCGTGAGAAGATCTAGCATCTGGTTCACTCGCTCCCCCTGCATTGCCGGAAAGATGACGGAGTAATCCTCCCCTATCCGGTCTTGAATTGCATCTTTCAGCGCATTCAGTTCTACTGAGTTACTTAATTCATCTATTGCGACAATATCAATTTGGGTGTACTCGCCTTCCCGGTTGAAGAGCCTCTGGGCGGTTCTGAGCGGGATCGCGCCAAAAGAGCCGTTGTTTAATAACCCCGCGCCGTCCTTGGAGATTATCCCAACAATCCGAAAAGCTTCAATTCCATCGGGCGATAATATCTCAATCCTGTCATTCAAACCCAGTTTCTTGTCGTTTGCATATTCCTCAACCAGGACAATTTCTTGGGTATTCAGATCCTCGGAAAGGAATTTACCTTCCACGAGGTTATATTCGCGGACCGACCTTTCTAATTTTGGGTTCACCCCGAAAATTTGAAGTTGGCTGGGTCCCGCGTTCACAAAATTTACATCATATTCCTGCGGATCCACATCATCAGCCAGAGCTGCAAATTCCTGGATAGAAGGGACTGCTGCTTTCACCCCCGGAAAATCTGAAATTCGATAAAGAATCTTCTCCCGGAACCCCTCGCTATCAAGATCGGAATTAAGCATAATCAGGTCCGCGTTGCCGGAAGTTTCCGTGAACAACTTGGTCAGCGCGGTGAGCGTGCTTGCATTGGTGATCCGGATCGATAGGATCATGGCAACACCCAGCATAATGCCAAAAACGGTCAGCAAAGACCGTGAAGGTCTGGCAGTTATGGATCGTATCGCTAAGCTTAGTCTCCGGAACATTGGTTATCTACTTTTGGATATCATTTTGATTCTGCGTTTCTCCCTGCTATTGGGAGAACTGATTCTACCATCGCTTCTAATCCCATTTATCTAAATTAGATAAGATTTTTTCTCTTCACAGTTTGATTCGAACTGAATGACAATATTTTTGGATTAATTGCCCAATATCTCTTAACGAATTATACCCATTAGATGGAAAAATTAACAATCAGTTTATAATTTCGCAGAGTTTAAAAATTGTGCCTTCGCATGCCAGCCAGAATTCCCCCAGATCTTTTTCGAGTTAAAATGAAAGCGATGCTGATTTTGAAAAATAATCCGGCTTCTTTACCTGCAAGCCTTTTAGAAATATTGAATTAATATGGCCAGGAAAAGACCTTGTTACCGGAAAAACATCCTGGAATTATTCGTTCAATGCCTCTTCTCGCAGAATCTTCTTCTGGATTTTGCCCATTTTATTGAGAGGGAATTGTTCAACAAAACGGATTTCGTCCGGTATCTTATATCCCGCGATTTTTCCCCGGCAGTATTCCACCACTTCCACATCCGTCATCTGTTCCCCTTCAAATAACTGCACATAGGCGCGCGCTTTCTCGCCGCTAACCGGGCTGGGCACTCCTATCACCGCGCTTATCAAGATCTTTGGATGGGTGTTCAGGTATTTCTCAACTTCGGAGGGATAGATGTTCTGGGCACCGCGGATGATGACGTCTTTCTTGCGGTCCAGGATCCTCAGATATCCATTTTCATCCAGGCTGCCAATGTCACCGGTAAAGTAAAAACCTAATTCATCAAACGCATCTTTCGTTTTCGCCTGGTCGTTGAAATAGCCCAACATAAGGCCAGGAGAACGGACCGCGATCTCACCGGGCTGGTTTAACGGCAGTTCGTTACGGTCATCATCTAAAATTTTCAGCTCAACCCCGAGGGCTGCCCTGCCAACTGTGGAAAGCTGCAGCTCAACAGGGTCATCAGCCGTTAACCGGCTGATAATGCCCGCCTCGGTCATCGCATAGGTGTTGATGTAGTCACAACCCAGGCGGTCCTTGATGGACTGCACCAGTTCCGGCGATGCCATCGACCCGCCAGTCATGACCTCACGCAGCGTGGACAGGTCATACTGATCGAAATCTTTTACGTTCAGTATTATTTGTATCATTGTGGGCGCAACGTTAATTTTGCTGACCTTCTCGCTCTGAATGATGTTCAAGACTTCGGCGGGGTTAAACCGCTGGGTGAACACCAGCTTGTCCCCTTTCAGAATCGATTCGATTGTTATCCCTACCCCGGCGGCATTAAACAGCGGCATTTGGAGCAATCTGGTATCTACAACATCTTTATCGGCGTCTGCCAGCCATATGGCGTACTTGTTGAGCATGATTTTGTGTGTATGGACTGTACCTTTAGGAAGACCTGTCGTGCCGGATGTGTAAAGAATGCAGGCGATGTCATCCGGGTTAACCGGAATAGGTTTCAGAATCTCCGGGTCAGTCCTGAGCAAATCGCTTAACGGCACCACGCTGTTATTTAAAACTGAACCCCAGACGAAAACAGTCTCAAATTCCGGCAGATCAGCTTTGAGCTGGTCGAACATTGCCAGGTAATCAAAGCCCCGCAACTCTCCAACCGTTATGACCCCTTTTGCATTACAATCCCCCAGGATGTGCTCCATCTCAAAAGACCTCATATCCGGGTTAAGGGGTACAAAAGACGCTCCAATTTTCATTAGAGCAAAAAATGCATAAATGTTTTCCGCACAGGTCGGGAGGTTTATACCGACCCTGTCACCCTTCCCAATTCCATGCCGCTGCAAGCCAGCCGCCAGCGCATTAACTTTACTCTGGAATTGGAGATATGTGTCCCGGGTTTCCCCAAAGACAAGAGCCTCCCCCTGATGGTTTATCTTCACTGACTCATTTAGTACCTGATTGACTGTGAGATTTTCAAATTCAGTGAACATGGGATTCCTCGCGATTTGGTTATGTCGAATGTTATTTTTTATCCCTGATTCAAAAGAATACCGGAATGATTAATAATCACACCGCGATTTTTTTGTAAATCGAAATCAGCAATAATAACATTACAAAATTTTATGGCGCAAACCACATTTTACCTTAAGAAAAAATAAGCTGAGATCGAGTTTCCCATAAAAAATAATGGACATAATCAGGAAAGATAACAAGTATTTGACCTAAGATTAAAAAAGAATTAGAATTTAGATGTACGATCAAGTGGGATGGATTACGCCTATAAACCTAATTACACAATTCGAGGAGGAACATGGAATGCGAATCACAAAGGTTACACAGCTAATAGTAAGTCTTTTAATTATTCTTGGTGTTTTATTGAGTGCTTGCGCTCAAGCGGTGGAAACAGAGGCACCCCTTGAGGAGCCGGCAGTAGAAGAACCAGCTGCCGAAGAGCCAGCAGTTGAAGAGCCAGCCTCTGAAGAACCAGTAGCAGGGGAACTGACAAAAATCCGGTTTGCCGCCTTTACTGGTGAAGAAACGGTGCCAATTTATGTTGCCCAGCAGGAAGGTATTCTTGCCAAGCACGGGGTAGAAGCCGATATTATCCCGGTTGCTTCCGCCCAGGAAAAAGACCAGCTCATAGCGGTTGGTGAAGCTGATTGCGAGCAAGGAGAACTGCTGACAGTAATAACTGCTAATCAGGACGAAATAATTAAACAAAATCTCTTTATTTCCATCCAACCAAGCGAGACCCACCCAAAATTCACTATCCTGGTGGCTGGAAACAGTGGGATTGAAAGCCTGGAGGACTTAAAAGGCGTTGAAATCGGCACCTCAGAAAACAGCATTGTTGAATATATAACCACCCGAATCCTGGAGAGAAACGGGTTTTCAAAGGAGGACATTAAGTATCTCAGCGTCCCCCGCATTCCGGACCGTATGGCTCTCATCCAGAGTGGGGAATTAAAAGCGGGATCGATGCAGTCATCCCTCGCTGAAATGGCAGTCCAGCAAGGCGCTGTAATCATTGCAGATGACAGCAAATATCCGGAAATAACCCAGATGACATGGGCATGCAGGAAAGATTTTATAGATGCAAATCCGGAAGCGGTCAGGGGATTTATCGCCGCGATTGCTGAAGCAGTTGAGATAATAAACAAAGATCCCCAAGCATATAAAGCTCTTGCTGTTGAAAACAACCTGATACCCGTGCCGCTGCAAGAAATTTATGTGATGCCAGTATTCCCGATGCCGGCGGTTCCTACCCGGGAAGGTTTTGAGGATGTCTACCAGTGGGCGCTTGAAAGGGGTATCGTCACGAACGAAAATATCGCCTATGAGGATACCATCCGGCCGGAACTTCTTCCGTAAGCTGTCTTATGAATTGAAGCAGTTTATTCGACGAAAAACGATGTGCTAAATTGGAAAACTAGAAATTAGTTCAAACGCATTCGGTTTATATCTATTTTAACTGACCACATCAGCCTTATGCCGAAGGGCAAACATGAAATGAACCCTTAGCCTAATTGCTGATGTGGTTTTTATTTAACAAGTGTTTACAACTCCAATAAGCAGGGAGTGCAAGGCTTGGAATGGCTGAATTTATTCCGGATTAGATTTAGAAAACCGCCAGTTTATTCCCCTTTATGAGATTCTTCCCGCAGTATCTTCTTCTGGATTTTTCCCATTTTGTTCAGGGGAAATTGCTCGACAAAGCGGATTTCTTCAGGGATTTTATAGCCAGCGATTGCCCCCCGGCAGTATTCGACAACTTCGATGTCTGTCATTTGTTCCCCTTCGATTAACTGCACGTAGGCGCGCACCTTCTCGCCGCTGACCGGGCTGGGTACCCCTATCACCGCGCTCATCTGGATCTTCGGATGGGTGTTGAGAAAGTTCTCAACTTCTGAGGGGTAGATATTCTGCGCCCCGCGGATGATCACATCCTTCTTGCGGTCCAGGATCCTCAGATATCCATTTTCATCCAGGCTGCCAATGTCCCCGGTGTGGTAATAACCGTCTTTGTCGACCGCCTCTTTCGTTTTGACCTGGTCGTTGAAATAGCCCAGCATAAGACTTGGAGAACGGACCGCGATTTCCCCTGGCTGGTTGAAGGAAAGTTCGTTACGGTTATCGTCCACAATTTTTACCTCCACTCCGCTCAGCGGCCTGCCAACAGTGGTGAACTGCAGCTCCAGCGGGTCATCATGCGAAAGCCGGCTTACGATAGCCGCCTCAGTCATCGCATAAACATTGATGTAATCGCATCCCATGCGTTCTTTTAGCGCCTGCACAAGCTCCGGTAAAGCCATCGATCCACCGGTGATTACAACCCGCAGATGGGGCAGATTTTGCGGGTTGAATTCTTCAGAATTTAGCATCAGCTTTATCATTGTGGGCGCACAATCCAGGATGCTCACCTTTTCCTTTTTCGTTATTTCCAAAATATCAGCGGGTGTAAAGCGCTGCATAAGCACCAATTTATCCCCTTTCAGGATCGTCTGGAAGGTAATATTTACACCGGCTGAATTAAAAAGCGGCATCGGGGTCAAGCGGGTTTGGACTGAATCTTTATATATCCAATCCTGGCTTATCGCGAATTGATTGAGGACTACCTGGTGCGAATGCACAGTACCTTTTGGGAGACCGGTGGTGCCGGAGGTATACAGAATGCAGGCGATATCATCCGGGTGTACCTGCACCAGCCTCAGGTCTTTTGGGTCATTTTCGAATAATTCTTTCAATGGAACGGCGCCGTCCATTGAATGCGAGCCCAAACCAAAGATTGTTTTAAAATCCGGCAGGTCAATTTTAATCTGGTCAAACATGGCGAGATAGTCAAATCCCCTCATTTCAGGGATCGTAATAACCGCTTTCGCATTAGAGTCGCCCAGGATATGCTTCATCTCGAACGAGCGCAGGTCTGGATTTAAAGGCACAAAAGAAGCTCCAATTTTGTTCAACGCAAAAAACGCATAGACGTTTTCCGGACAGGTCGGAAGGTTGATCCCGACCTTATCTCCGTTCTGAATCCCATGCCGCTGCAAACCGGCGGCAAGCGTATCCACTTTAGCCTGGAACCGCTGGAAAGTATCCCGGGTCTCTCCAAAAACAAAAGCCTCCCTGTGGGGGTTTTCTTTTACCGCTGAATCCAGGACCTGCGGGACTGTGAGATTTGAAAATTCAGTGAACATTAGGATCCTCTTTTTTTTTATGATTGATAATTTATTTACCCACATCCTCCTGGAAATCAAAAGTAACTTTTATCCAGTCTGTGAATACAGGTTTTTTATCTGGACGGGTAGATATTTTACTAAATAAGCCGGCTTGTGAATGTCAAATTTTACACCAAACATAACAGGTCGTGAAAGATTATTCCAAATTAATAGAACAATACTGTATAAATATAGTCGTAATAGGTTTTTTATGTTGACCTATATCCGTTACCATGTTAAAATCCCCAACTCACCGTCTAAAAATACAAGACCAAAAAGATATTATTAGGAGGAAACAAAGATGAAAATCCGCAAATTTCTGGTTCTGTTACTATATTTATTGATTGTATCGGTTGTTTTCTTGAGCGCCTGTGCTCAATCAGCTGAAACTGAACTCCCACCGCAGGAACCAGCCGCAGAGGAGCCAACATCCGAAGAACCAACTGCTGAGGAACCAGCCGCTGAGGAGCTGACAAAGATCCGGATGGCTGTGCTTCCAGTATTGGAACTAACCCCAATTTACGTTGCCATGCAAGAAGGGATAATGGCAAAGAACGGAATAGAAGTTGAGATGATCCCGGTTGCCTCCGGACAGGAAAAAGACCAGCTTTTAGCAATCGCCGAAGCTGACTGCGGCCAGGCTGAACACCTGTCGGTTATCCTTTCAAACCAGGAGGAAATTACACAACAGAATATAACCGGCTCATTTCTTTCCAGCGAGTCGCACCCAATTTTCTCGATCATTGCTGGCGCGGACAGCGGGATTGAAAGCGTTGAGGACTTAAAAGGTGTAGAAATAGGCACATCGGAAGGCACTGTTAATGAATATGTTGCCGCACGCGTTTTGCAGAAAAATGGGTTTTCCGACGAC
The DNA here is from genome assembly GCA_963793095.1 of uncultured Chloroflexia bacterium. GTDB lineage: Bacteria > Chloroflexota > Anaerolineae > Anaerolineales > UBA4823 > CAVWDI01. The sequence goes on along the minus strand of CAWBYY010000002.1, from coordinate 422,317 downwards.
GAAATCAAGTTCCTCGGGCGTCCCCCGCATTCCAGACCGCATGGCCCTTCTCGAAAACGGAGAACTCAAAGCAGCATCGCTTCCGACCCATCTTGGTTTAATGGTTGTGCAAACACAGGGTGCAAAAATAATTGCTGATGACGGCCAATACCCAGGGCTAATGGAAGCCACATGGTCATGCCGCAAAGAATTCATTGATGAAAACCCCGAAGCGATTAAAGGGTTTGTCGCCGCAATTGGGGAAGCGGTTGAGATCATAAATGAAGACCCGCAAAAATTTAAGGGCCTTGCGATCGAAAACGGTATGATCCCCGGACCGATTGTAGAGACCTACGTCATGCCGACATTTCCTGCCCCGTTTGTTCCCAGCGAGGAAGCGTTCATGGACACCTACCAGTGGGCGATCGAAAGAGGTCTCGTCAGCAATGAAAATATCGCCTTCGAGGATACCGTGAGGCCTGAATTTATCCCTTAACCCCGTTTGTTTTCAGGATCAAGTTCATGATTTGGATCAAGTCAATTGGCAAGTTAATTTTTCCCACCCAAATAACCTGCTGAGTAATTTTTAACATTCAAACCACATCAGTTTTTCCTTTCTGGCAATTCAAGGAGGGATATCTGCCTAAAAGCTGATGTGGTTTGTCTTAAAACCAGCATTGACAAATGCAGGCCAAGAGCACTTGGATTGATTTATTTTTAATTGTTTCCGGAACGGTTTTCTGGAACTGCCAGTTTGTTTCTCTTAGGGCAATTCTTCCCGCAGAATCTTTTTCTGGATTTTCCCCATTTTATTGAGGGGGAATTTTTCCACAAACCGGATCTCTTCCGGAATTTTATACCCGGCGATTTTTCCACGGCAGTATTCAACCACATCCACATCCGTCATCTGCTCACCCTCAAATAACTGTACATAGGCGCGCGCTTTCTCGCCGCTGATCGGGCTGGGGACACCTATCACCGCGCTCAACTTTACCTTCGGGTGAGTGTTCAGGTAGTTTTCAATTTCAGATGGGTAGATATTCTGCGCCCCACGAATGATCACGTCTTTTTTTCGATCCAGGATCCTCAGATAACCGTTTTCACCCAGGCTGCCAATATCCCCGGTATAGTAAAAACCATCTTCATCGAATGCCTGCTGTGTTTTAGCCTGGTCGTTGAAATAGCCCAGCATAAGACCCGGGGAATGCACAGCGATCTCGCCGGGCTGGTTGAACGGCACCTCCTTGCGGTCTTCATCTATAATTTTTACCGCAACGCCGGTCAGCGGTTTTCCAACCGTGGAGAGCTGCAGTTCAAGCGGATCGCCGGGTAAGAGCCTGCTGACAATGCTTGCTTCGGTCATCGCATAGGTGTTGATGTAATCACATTCCAGGCGTTCCCTTATCGCCTGCACAAGCTCCGGCAAAGCCATCGACCCGCCTGTGCCGATAACTCGCAGGTGCGGCAAGTTGTGCTTGTTGAAAACATCAGAATTTAATAAAACTTTGACCATTGTGGGCGCACAATCGAGATTGGTTACCTTCTCCCTTGCGATGAGTCTTAACATTTCTTCAGGGTTGAAGCGTTCAATAAGGACTAACTTATCGCCTTTCAGAATTGTCTGCATGGATATATCGACGCCAGCGGCATTGAAAAGCGGCATTGGTGTTAGTCTAGTTAGTTCTAAATTTTCATCCCTACCATCCTGACTGAGGACAAACCGGTTTAAAACTATCCTGTGAGAGTTGACGGTGCCTTTCGGTAGACCTGTTGTTCCTGAAGTATACAGAATACATGCAATATCATCCGGAGTGACAGGTTCTGGATTTCAGACGCCCAGGATCAGTCCTGAGTAAATCTCTTACCAGCAGCGCTCCTTCCCTCCTATTCGATCCCCAAACAAAGACGGTTCTGAAATCCGGCAGTTCAGTTTGGATCTGGTCAAACATGGCCAGATAGTCAAAACCCCTCATTTCAGTGACCGTGATGACCGCTTTTGCATTAGAGTCTCCCAGGATATGCTTCATCTCGAACAAGCGCAGGTCGGGGTTGAGAGGGACAAACGAAGCCCCAATCTTAAGCAGGGCGAAAAATGCATAAACGTTCTCCGGACAGGTGGGAAGGTTGATTCCGACCTTATCACCCTTCCTGATTTTATTATGCTGCAAACCTGCCGCAAACGCATTAACTTTCGCCAAGAACTGCTGGTATGTATCCCGGGTCTCACCAAAAACAAATGCTTCCTTGTCGGGGTACCTCTTTACTATCTCTTCCAGAACATTATTGACTGTTGCATTTTCAAATTCAGCAAACATGGGTGTCCTCGTTATGAGTGGTGGAGTGATTGTTTTATCCATATTCACCAGGCGAGAAGAAGTCGTTTCTAATCAACCCATGAAAATAGATTGTAAACCTGGGCGAACAAATTTTTACCTTAGAAAGTAGACTGGCGTAAACATGATTTTACCCCGATAAAATGTTGGTGACTGAAAGTCATTTCCAAATTCAACAAAGGTTCAAGTTGACCAATAGTTGTTAGAATGCTAAAATCCTTCAAGGGTTATTTCTGGTCAAATCCCCTATAACCAAATACACAAAATCAGGAGGAATTCGAAGATGAAAATCAGAAAATTTCCACAACTGCTACTTTATTTGCTGATTGTAATGGCGGTTATCTTGAGCGCCTGTGCTCAAACCGCTGAAACTGAACCCCAACCGGAGGAACCAGCCGCAGAAGAGCCAGCAGCCGAGGAGCCTGCTACGGAGGATCAAGCTCCCGGTGAGCTGACAAAAATCCGGCTTGCCGCACTGCCTGTATTGGAGTTAACCCCAGTTTATCTCGCCCAACAAGAGGGCTTATTTGTTAAGCACGGGGTAGAAATAGACGTTATCCCAACCGCGTCCGGTCAAGAGAAAGACCAGCTCTTAGCGATTGCCGAAGCGGACTGCGGTCAGGGTGAGCATCTGTCGATCTTGCTTACGAACCAGGAAGAAATTGTGATGCAGAGTGTCGTTGGAACATACTACCCAACCGAGTCACACCCAGTTTTTTCCATTATCGCAGGAGCCAACAGCGGGATCGAAAGCCTGGATCAGTTGAAGGGCGTGGAAATCGCGACTTCGGAAGACACTATCAACGAGTATGATGCCGTTCGAATCCTGCAATATAACGGGTTTTCGGATGAAGATATCAAGTTCCTGGGCGTGCCCCGCATTCCGGACCGCCTTGCTCTTCTCGAGAGCGGGGAATTAAAAGCGGCACAAATGCCAACCCATCTGGGTTTAATGGTCGTGCAAACGCAGGGCGCGAAAATCCTGGCTGATGACGGAAAATACCCGCAGTTAATTGAGGCGACCTGGATGTGCCGGAAAGATTTTATCGATGAGAATACCGAAGCTATTCAGGGTTTCGTCGCTGCAATCGCGGAAGCGGTTGAGATCATAAATGAAGACCCCCAAAAATTTAAAGGCATCGCGATCGAAAACAACCTGATCCCCAAACCGATTGTGGAAACCTACGTCATGCCGGATTTTCCTCTCCCATTTGTCCCTAGTGAGGAATCTTTTTTGGATGTCTACCAGTGGGCGCTCGAAAGGGGACTCCTCAGCAATGAAAATATCGCTTATGAGGATACCGTCAGGCCTGAATTTGTACCCTAACCCAAGTTGTATGCAAAATAGCCCTCAGATTGAAAGCAATTAGCCTGATAAATAAATAATATTAAATCTAAAAGCCGCTTGATTGATTTTTGATAAAACCAGCCACACCAGTGTTATTATTGAGGGCGAAACCAACATATCTGCTTCACCCTAACACTGGTGTGGTTGTATTATCGGTTCTGGAAATGAAATGGTTTTTGCGGATTCTGGTTTTTTAATAATGAGAAATTTACGGATTGGACATTAAGGGATTTTATAAATGAAACGGAGCAAAATCTTAATTGCTGCAATTGTAATCCTTGTATTTTGGCAGGTGTTTGCGATGGTTATTGACCTGCCTATGGCGCCGACATCGATAGAGATATTTTCCGCGTTTTTTGATGGGCTGATTAATGGCGATTTATTCATCCATTTCATGTGGAGCTTGTTCCGAGTGCTCGCCAGCACCATCCTTGCGATCCTGATTGCGGCACCGCTCGGGATGATTTTAGGGCAATCCAAGAGGCTGGATAACTTTTTCTCTCCTGCAATCTATATGCTTTATCCCATTCCGAAAGTGGTATTTGTGCCGGTGGTGCTGCTCTTCTTCGGAATAGGTAATTTCCCTAAGATCCTGATCATTTTTATAATCTTATTTTTCCAGATTCTTGTCCTTGTGCGGGATTATGCCGCTGGGCTTCCCCCTGAATTGATCTACAGTGTGCGCAGCCTGGGCGCAGGGAGGCTAGGTTTGTTCTGGTATGTCTACCTAAAAGGCAGTCTGCCAGCGGTCCTAACCGCTCTTAGACAGTCAATAGGTACTGCAGTCGCTGTTCTGTACGTGGCAGAATTGTTTGCCACCCGCGAGGGATTGGGATATTACATTTTTATGAACGGAAGCAGTCGTTTTGATTACCCCGCCATGTTTGCAGGCATTGTCGCATTGAGTATCATGGGTGTAATACTTTACTTTACAACTGAGGATCTGGAAAAGTTGTTGACGCCCTGGATTAACCGTAAATCTTAATTTAAAAGACTGCTAGCCTTAGTAAGGCGAGAAGGTACATTTGTGCCCGTCAAGGTCAGCAGCTTTTTTTATAATAGAGCCAATATAAGTCAACCATTTCAATCCAGCTTCGTTCCCCAATGGAAATTGATAACGAGCGCTGCCGTAGTTGATGCCTAACGAAAATGGCCCGGGCAAGTGATGAACAGCTGTCACGGTTGACCAGTTGAAATATAATTCTCGTCCCTGATTCCGCCAGATTAACCTTTGATCTGATAATAAGATTTTTCCTCTACCAAAATCTTCCCACACCCCGTATTTGGATCCCCCACGCGGTTTCGAGGCAGGGGCTTCTTTTTCCTCCCAGCCGTCAAACAAATAACTTGGAGTGTTTACCAGCAGCTGAAACCGGTCATTTTCCATATAAAACAGTTCGCCCTCTCGCAAGTCTTCATCCTTGATCGCAATGGGTTCCGGCGAAAAACCGTCTTTCATCTTTTCATACCAGAGCGACAGCGGCATATCCAGCCCGAGCAGCTCAGGGTCGCCATCAATCACTGCCAATCTAAAATCATGAGAGAAGATCCGCTTGACCTCCCATTTGGTACCACAAGCCTGGCAGTTGACCTCACCCTTACCGAACCAGCTGTCCCGGTGGACGATGGAATCATTGGATTTACAGACCGGGCAGCGCCACAAAAGCAGCCCAATGCCGCGCTGGATTGATTCGTCCTTTTTATAATTGAAGGTCCATTGATCCTGAGGTATTAAGGTCTGTGGCCGCTTCAGCTCAATATTTTCATCTACTACTTCCCCATTCTTACGAACCGGGCCTGCCCAGCCCTTAACACCTTCGTCTCCATAAGCAATTTTTTCATATATTTCGTAAATGCGTTCGTTGGCGGCCTGCAGGTCCGCGTTCGTTATCTGGTCTATGGGCTCTTCAGTCAGTTTAAACGGCTCGCCCACCTTTATGGATAAATCACCGTTCAAGTACGGCCGCTTACGCCAGGAAGGCCAGATATCAAATGCCCCTATTGTGCAAAGCGCCGGATAAATAGGCGCTGCGCTGTGGAGCCCTAGCCAGGCTAATGATTGACCAATCGTTATCGGCAGTCCGTCCCAGCGTGAAGCACCCTCCGGGTTAAACATAGCAACCCCCCCCTTATTTAATGCCCTGAGACCTTCCAGCAAATCCAACGCCATCATTCCGGCGGAATGGGGGATTAAACCGCGCAGTTTAACATCCCATCCATATCTTTCTAAAATCGCGTTGATATAGTTGATATACTGATTTTCGAACAGCCGGTCCATCATATAGGCAACTGTAGGCACCGAAGGGTGCTTGGATATTTGCGGCAGCAGCACCTTTATGGCGACATTGCCAGTTGAAAAAATGGCAACAATGGAGGGTTCTTTCAGTGTCAGGATAAAAGGCGCTTCTCTGGGTAATTTCTCAGGGTTTTCGATCCGGAATCTATAAATCAGGCGGAAGAAAAAGACGATAATATACCAGGGAGCAATAAATACTGTTTTAACTAACCAGGCTTCGAACCTTATCCACCAGGATTTCTTCGTCTCGGTCAATTCACATCCTCCTCAAAAACTATATTGTATTCAATCTTGTAGATTGAAAGAATTTTTATTATATACCACTGTAAATTACATTTCCTTAATATTTTCTTCATAAAGGAAGTAAAATACAGACCCAATTGGATATAATGAAGAAAAAATTCTCACTCGTGATATAATCATATTGTTATTAACAAATTATGAATAAGGTATTATTTGTTTAAAAATAACTTAACCCCAAAAACGGTAAGATATTATGGCGAATATAAGAAGCGAGATTTATAACAGGGTGATATTGAAAAATGGACAAAAGGTTCAGGAGTCTATTGACCAGAAAGCGAATTCGCTGGATGCAATGGTCCGCTTAGAAAATATTTCCTTTGCTTATGATAGTAAAACATTCATCTACAAAGATTTTGATTGGAAGGTGCAGAGAGGAGAAGCCTGGGCAATTCTGGGTCCTTCCGGTTGCGGGAAGACAACCATACTCTACCTGCTTGCAGGGGTATTTTTCCCCAACGATGGAAGAATTCTCATTGATCGGGACTCAAATCGACAAGCCGCGTATGCGGACCGGTTTAATCCTTCAGGATCACGGCTTGCTCCCGTGGAGTACCGTCCGCCAAAACGTTGAACTGGGGATAAAACTTCGAAAACTCTACGGACTCAATGGAAGAAAACCGGATGAGAATTGTCATATTGTCAATTCATGGCTAGAAAGTCTGGGGATTGACCATGTCCAGGACCATTTTCCTGGTCAGGTGTCCGTGGGACAGCGCCAGCGTGTAGCAATCGCACGTTCTTTAGTTCTTGACCCGGATCTATTGTTGATGGATGAACCATTTTCATCATTGGATGCACCCACGCGGGAGAGCCTACAAAACTTAACCACCCAACTTTGGGTTGAACAAAATTTGACCATGATAATTGTCACCCACGCGATCGAGGAAGCCGTTCTGCTTGGGAAAAAGATACTGCTGCTCGGTCACCCGCCAAATACGAATCCAGTCATTATTGACAACCCAAAGGCGAATACAAAAAGTTTTCGATCCGATCCAGAATACCACAGCCTGTGCCGTGACCTTCGTCAACAAATGGATGATAATTCGAATGGGAACGGGAAAGAAACGCAAGAATTATAGTTCCCAACCTCATGGTACCATCTGGAACGCGAGTTAAAGACCCGATTCTCACATTAATTTAGATCTGAAGGACAAATAGGACGTATTTAGAGTTGAAGTAATTAATTTGTTTTTAGGAGAAAATTCTAATGGATGAGGCTGCACAACAATTCAATAACTTTGATGAATTCAAGGGGTTCATCGCTGAAGTTTTACTGGTGCCTGAAGAAAAGCTAACCCCTGAAACATCATTCGCAGATGACCTTTATGTTGATTCATTAAAATTGGTGGAAATGGCGTTAAGAATTGAGCAGCTTGGCGTAACCATCCCGACCAAGTCCTACTGGGAAATCCATACAGTAGGCGAGGCTTTTGAAGCTTATAAAAACCACAGCAACGCCGGGACTTGAGCAGGGGAAATTTAGCGGCTTTTTGTTCAAAAATTTAGTCTGATAAAAAAGCCCACCTATTGAGATTACATAAATATTATTCGGTTGGAGAAGAACTTAGATTTCCCTTCCACAAACGCAAGTTATGGCTGAAATAATGCGAACTCGCCATAATCATACTGCCGCCAACGCTGATTATCCAAACCGCAATTAATGTAGGGGGAAATGGCGCCTTTGCATTCATAATCATCCCGAAAATTATCATCCCTATCGCAATTAGATGTTCCTGCCAGGTCTGGAAGGCAAACAGGCAAACTGTCCCTTCTTTGTAGTTCTTGATTCGATTAATATTTCTAAAAACAATCCGCTTAAAAACAATGAAATATGAAACGGCAACTCCAATAAGACATCCCAGAATCAATACATATAATGGTAGTACGGCTTGCTTTTCTTGAAAGGGAAAAAGAAACCCGAATCCTGTGTAAGCATAAATTGATTCCAATAGCAGTCCAGAAAAGACCTGCAAAGGTAAAAAGCCAGTTCCTCGGGACGGCAGGTTTAAGTAGCGCAATGCGATTCATTAAATGCAGTAAGTCGATACGGGTTTAAACGTTCTAGAGCTTGTGGAACAAAAATACCCGCGGTGGTCCTTAAAGTGAATCTCCGGAGAGATGTTGACCGAGTGATGAACAATCATTCTCTACGGAGACTCGGCTACCCTCCCGTCACTTTCAATATCCACAAACGCGGTCATTCCCCAGCGCAGGCCAGCCGGTGCCTCGTCCATCAACACAATGACTTTGTAATTCACCCCGGAACCCTCTGAAGCCTTCGGCGCAATTTTGTTTACTGTCCCGGTTAGTTCCAGACCTGGAAACGCGTCAAATGTGATCTGTGCTTTATCGCCAATTTCAATCAAGGCGGTGTCCATTTCGCTCATATCGGTGGTCTCAATTTGGAGGTGTTCTAAATCACCCAGCAGGACAACCGCCTTACCAGGACCGACATATTCATTGGTGTTCACGTCAACTTCAGTGACGGTTCCAGAAAAAGGTGCCAATAATTCGAGATCATCGAGAGCAGCTACTGATGCCTGAAGCTGGGATTTAGCGGTTTTCAGGCGTGCTTCTGCGAGAGCAAGTTCAGCAGGATCTGGACCTTCAGAATACAGAGCATAATCATCCCTGGCTTCTTGCAGGTTGTCCTTAGCAATCTGCAATGCAATTTCGTACTCAACCCTATTCACTGCTGAGTTGTAATCAGTCTCAGCCTCATCCAGTTCGTCCTGGAGGTCTTTTTTGGTCTCATCAGTATCCAGCCTGTTTTTATAAGGCTCATATCTATCCCACACTTCATCCCGGATTTCCTTCATCAGGTCAAGCGCTTCCATTTTTTCCAGGTCTTTTTGATTGGCTGGCATGGTAAATTGTTTATCGAGCTGGTACTGGGCATCCTGGACTTCAATTGTATATTGCGAGATCCTTTGAAGAGCTTCCATCTGTTGGTCATCGTTGTTGTCATAGAGGTCATCAAGATCTTTTTGGGCGGATTCAACATCAAATTCAGCCGAGGCAATAGAGGCTTCCAGGTCTTCTTTTCCCTTCAACCGAACAAGCACTTGCCCCTCTTCCACACTATCCCCTTCGGAGACAAGCACCTCTTCCACAACACCGGCGACAGACATACTGAGAGATGACCATTCTGCCGGAACTACCTCACCGGTAGCGCTTATAGTCGGTACAATATCATCAAACAGGATCGGTTTCTCAGTTGGCGTTGCCTGTGAAGGTATCATGGATGTTATTTCTGACGGCAGACTTTCACATCCGGCAGCCAAAAGTAAAATTGCTATTATGGCTGCGATCAAAGAATAAATGTCATTTTTTTTCTGCATTACAAGTCCTCCGGACTCTAATTTTGGTCTTGATTCAACCGTAAAACTGTTACAAAAATTTACAATTCAATATACTGGAACACAGTGATAATTTTATCATTCGAATGGGGCAGAACAGGTCACTTTTCGATTGTCGCTGGCAACCGCATAATCCTCAGCAACAAGCTCACCTTGATAGAATATCTGGCATTTAATTTCTAAATCATCCCTGAGATCCTGGTATTTGGCTTCCAAAAACAAGGATGCCCCGCTGGTAAAACCGGCGAATCTTTGGCAGAATGGGACCCGGCGCAATTCCTGCCAGAAAGTAAGTTCTCTGTCTATCCACGATACATATATTTCTTCTGTCCTTTTACCAGTGACCAGATAGATAACCTTATCGCCTCCCCCGTAGCATATTGTTCTGCTGTCAATAATCGGGGTATTTTCAACTGTTGGGGTCATACTTGGTTCCGGCGATTTTGTTAGTGTCGGGGTATCTGTTAGTATGGTTGTATTGGTTGGGATTGGAGAAGTTGTCATTGTTGGAGCAATTGTCATCAAAGGTGATAGGGTTGCTGTAGCAATTTGATCCTGATAATTTTTTAAATCATTACCTGCCTTCAATAATGAGCAGGCGCTAATTAAGATAATTGTGATTGGTATTATGCTCAGTAATTTAATTCTTTTCATTTCAATGTCGAAGCAGCCCGGATATTATACATTTTAATGGAGGTTTTCGGAAAGCAATCCCTACCAGAGAATTAAGATTATCATACCGGGGTTAATCCTTGCGAACTTCCTGTTTGTGTAATACCTCTTGACAATAAATGCTAACTAATATATTGTTAACAAATCCGTATTTGTTAGGTTATCCTTTATGCAGATGTACGGATAATTATAAACTTAACTTGACAGAAGTTAAGATATTGTTATAATTATGTTATTGAAAAAAAAGTTATTATTGCAAAATATTTTAAATAAGGTTAATAAATATGATAAAAATTAACAAATTAGTGTTACTGCTTATCGCTGTAATCCTAGTTTCGTTATTATTATCAGCCTCAGATTTCCCAAACAGGTTGGTCAGACTCACCGTCATCAATAAATCGGGGAACGAAATATTTATGAGGCTTCAAAGCATCGATCCCGAAAGGCACAGGTTCTATTACCTGACTATTCCAGCAGGTACAAAGACAGAACCTCATGTAAAACAATTCACAATTGCTGAAGATCTCTACTACAGGACAACCTATTATGGTCCTGGCAAATACATGAATTGCTTTGGGGCTGTGAATGCTGGCGAACTGATAATGGACGGAAATATCCGCCTGAATTTCCAACCCTGCTTTTCGATACCTACCCGCAGGATAGAAAACATCATGGATTTCGCCAACTTCGACTGGCAGAGCATAGACTGGGAGGATATGGGTCTGGAGGACACGGATTGGGAGAGCATAGACTGGGAGAACATGGATTGGAGCAGTATGCAAGACATGTTCGGTAATAATAAAGATGTGAATATCGGGGAACCTAAACAAGAGAAAGTTATCTACTGGGACTGGCAAAAGGAATGGAAAAAAAGGCAGGAAGAGGCATTAGAAGAAATGTCCTTTGGCAGTTTCCTCCCTGCGGGCTTACCGGATGAGCTTACAGACCTGATCATGGAAATGCTTGGAATTAATATGGAAGTAAAAGAATGTCAAATGTGCTGGTACCGCTACCAGTACTACACAGAGAAAGAGCAAGATACCCACATTCCAGGACCGGATTCACAGCCGAAATAAGATTTTGTTGAATTCACTTAACTAGACAAAAAAACGAGGCTCTGTCTGATAACAAAGCCTCGTTTTTCTTAATTTGTCTCCACTTTGTTACCTGATATTAGGATGATAATGCTAAATCCACAACTTCGGATAATGATAGTAAACTAGCTTTTTGTGTTATTTTAATCATTCGTAAAATTTAATAATTTGCTGGATCATGAAATTGAAATAATAATACTATTCTCCAATCTCAACGTACAAATTGTTTTCATCTGCGCTTACCTGGACAACATTCAGAGTTGTATTGGCCAGTGTACCAGAAATCAACCCATTGATTTGGTCCTGCATTTCATTTTCTACAGCAGCTAGTGGTTGCTGGACAACCTGAGTTGGTATGTTAAATCCGACAATCTCAAGCTCTGATATATTGACCAGAATTTCTCCACCCTCCACAATTACTTCAATGGAAGCGGTCACAGGGAACTTTATTCCAAAAAATCTTGGGTATAAGGTCACAAGTGCCAGATTTGGCGGTTTTAGATCCAGATACATTTCCGAGTACAGTGGATCATTATTCATCTCTTCGGAGACCATCTGATTAATAAACGACTCTTTTATTATGATCTGGATTTCATGGTCTTGGGAAGATAGCAGTTTAGGCATGGTGTTACTGTAATTATTCAGGAGAAAGAAAAATAGAGCTGATCCCACCCCCAGAATTAAACCAATCCCAAAACCTGCAAAAAAAACTGCTGTTCTTCTACCGCTGGATTTATTCATAAATCTGCACCTTTGCTGTTAATAATCGCATACCGTACTTATTAAAATCGGTATAGTGGTTGTTATTTGGAATTATCGCCCTTTTAATACTCTTGCCAGCAATCTGTCTTGTACTTGAACAGGCAACAACTCCATAAGTTCTCGCCTCCTCTCAGGTAGAACCGGGTAAGCGATTTTCGGACTGGGGGTCGTCAGCGCCTCGAGGATAACTTTTGCAACAATAATCGGATCCTTTGCCTTCTCCGACTCATCTCTGACGGTATGCTTCAGGCTGTTGAGCAGGTTTTGGAAATAATATGATTCATCTGCAGCTCTACTGAAACTGGATTCGAGGTTTCTGGTCATATCCGATTTAAACGGTCCAGGTTGAATTTTAATCACATGCACATCGAAAAGCATCAACTCTCGCCGCAGCGAATCGCTGTATGCCTCAACTGCATGTTTGCTCATTGCATACGGTCCATTAAATGGGACCCCGGTTTGGCGGCCAACTTCTGAGCTTATATTTAAAATCCTTCCCTTGCGCTTATGGATTAGGGGAAAGAAAGTCCTGTTAACCCGGTACATTCCCATGACATTTACATTAAGAACTTGGAAAAGCGTATCTTCGCTGATCTCAATAAGCGAGCCGGGTGCAAAGACACCGCGAAGTTTACTATCCCATCAAGCCCATCGGTCTGCTCCGAAATGACATGTAAAGCCACTTTCTATCGATGTCTGCTCGGTAACATCCATAAAAATCGGGATCACGTTTTCGGTTCCCGTAAATTTTGATAAGACCGCTTTATCGCTGTCAACCGCGTATACTTCCCAACCATTTTCAGCCAGGTAAAGGGATGCCGTGCTGCCGAGGCCTCCAGAAGCTCCTGTTATAAGAACATTTTTTTGTGTCATAAAACCTCATTTTCTGCTCCAAATGAAAAACGCAGAAACCACCAACCGATTCTTTCTTTTTGCTATAAACTGCACGTTCCAAGAAATTGGTCGAAAGTGGATACACTCACCACAAGCCTGGAATCAATGCTTTGCGTTCAGGCGGATATTCGGGAAATCTTTTCCGGTACCACCTATGGTGCGAAAGCGCTCTGGGAATCAAATTTGCTGCAGTCCAAACAGCGAACGCCAGCCCAGCAATTGACCAGGTCGCGATCGCCCATCCAGTCCACTCAACAATCTCCCCCAGATAATTCGGGCATGATACCCATCGAAAGAGACCCCCCTGAGGGATTTTGTACCCGGTTTCTCCTGGGGCACGCAGGTTCCGAAGGATTCGATCTGAGAGAATATTAGTAACGAAACCTGCGGCAAAAAGCGAAAAACCAAGAATAAAACGAATGTCGGACAACCACTCAATTTGGTAACCGCCGGAAATTGCAAAAACATAACTTCCATTAATTGTGCCGTTGATAATATTAAAAAGGAAAGCTGAAATCAAAATTGCATACGGCATCCGTTTATCTTTTATGCGCAGCGTGAATGGGTAGATAAATGACCGATAAATATAATGGGTTTCCCACATTAAAAAGAAAATTACCGCGGTCAAGGTTCGCGTATATATTCCGATCAGGAACCATGCTGCAAAGACAAATACCGCAGGCGATTCCATAATCATCCAACCGTATTTACTGGCGATTGTATTCTTCCAACCACTGGGTGAGTAGCGGCCGTATGGCGCAGGAATCTTAAAAAGGATTATGAAAGCAAGAACTGCGATAACAAACCATAAGATCAAAAATAAAATAAACAGATTGTCGAAATTCATACTTGGCAGTAAAAAAGTTAAATGTCGTGGTTGTCTAAAAAACCATTGCTTGTGAACCAGTTTATCGTATCAACCAAAGTCTCGTATAACGGTCGGGGGTGGTAGTCCAGTTCCCGGGTGGCCTTTTCATGATTCTGGTTTTTATTGCTCTGCAATTCGAGCAGTGTCGCTCTGGTAAGGCGAGGGGTGTTGCCTCTCAGCTTATCATAATAAGGTACAAAGGGGAGGACCAACCGGGCTAACCACATTGGTATCTGCAAACGGGGACCAGCCACTCCGGATATCTCCGCCATCATTTTAAAAAGCTCTGTGATGGAGTGCCAGTGTCCGGATAAGAGATACTGTTCGCCCGAAGGCGCCATTTTTTCAGCTCTCGTTGCTCCAATCACAACATCCCTCACATCAACAAAATCGACACCGCCGGCAATCCCGGCAGGTATTCTGCGGTTCAGGAAATCCATAATGCCTTTGCCAAAATGCGATGGTCGAAAGTCATAAGGTCCAACTATCGCGGTAGGATTAACAATAACCGCATCCAGACCTTTTGCGATACCTTTCCGGACTTCAATCTCGCCGCCCGCTTTTGACCGGTCGTATGGCGGATGTTTCTGGGACTCGACCACGATTAATCCCCTGGTTTCATCTACCGGAAATTCCAAAGGTTTTTGTTCGAATGCAGCCAGGCTGCTGCAATGGATTAAACGCCGCACACCGGTTTGCAGGCATGCATCCACAACATTGCGTGTTCCAACCAGGTTTACCGCCCTGCAAATCGACCACTCATACATGTGAATTGAGACATAAGCTGCTAAATGGTAAACAACCACAGCGCCCTCGAATCCGCGACACAATAAATCTAGATCGCTGACATCTCCAGTAATTTCCTCAATCTCCAAGCCCTCAAGCGCACGCCGGTCTTTATAGACCAGGGCACGCACACTGCGGCCTTCTTCTAGCAATGTTCGCACCAGATTTGCGCCAACAAGCCCATTTGCGCCGGTCACTACAACAGTCATATCAGGAGATCGTTTCTTGTATTTTGATTGAAATTTTTATAAAAAATGATAATGTCAAAAACATAACTCCATATTTATAACCAACCCTAAATGGTCTTGGCTTGTTTTGAAAATCTGCAAATTGATAGGAAATAAACAAACTTGAAAATGGATTTTATACTAAAAGAGCCAAAAAATTCATCACATTATTTAATGCGGCTTGAGCCACGGGTGATATCTGCGGGAATATCAGGTCGAAACCGTGCTCGGTGTGAGGGAATTCGACCAACACAGCAGGGACACCTTCCGACTGCAGGATCTGGTGCATCTTGCGGACAGATTGCGCCGAAACAAGGCAATCGTCACTTCCTTGAAGAATTAAAGTGGGTGGGCAATGCGGACCGACGTGATTTATCGGTGAAAGCAACTGGTACAGCTCAGGGTTTTCTTCTGGACTGGCTCCAATTATCATCGAAATATAGTTAAGAGTTTCAAAATCCCATTTATTATCTCTTTTGAAATATTCACGCCGCATCATAAATAGGCTGGTAAAAAAATCTATCGCCGCATGGTCTATCGCATTAGGTTTTTTCTGCAATTGCTCGTGATTATCCTTGTATTGGGCAATAAAATCCACCGGCGGGTAAAAAGCGACAACACCTCGCACTGTTGTATCTCCGGAATCTAATAATGGAAGGAAATCTGAGTGATTGGGTGCGTAGGCGGCGATCAAAACTAATTGCCCGCCTGCAGAACCGCCCATCAGAACAATTCTCTCAGGATTCACCCCAAAATCAGCGCTGTTCTCCTTTAACCATAAGATAGCCTGGTTGATCTCAGTCACCATATCTTTGATATCAGCCTGCGGCCAGAGAGTGTATGCGAGATCGAGCACCACATGACCCTGTCCAGCCAGATGCCGGAAAAATGTGCGCGTTCCCAGGTCTTTATCCCCAACTCTCCATCCGCTGCCGTGGGCATAGATCAGCCCCAGTCCTGAGTTTGGCGTTTCCGGACTCGGTTGCCACAGGTCAGATAGCAAAGGCTTTCCTGTTTTTCCACTTTGACCAACCACCAGATTCTTCTGAAAGATTGCACCTTTTGGTGGCATCTTCACAAACGAACAACTCCGAGTTGTTAATTTAGAGCTTTGTATACTGGGAATTTGTTCCTGCCAACCCGGACCAAATGCATCATCAAATAAATCCTGCGACTTGGGAATCTTGTTTTTAAACTTTAATGAATAACCGAAGCCGAGTATACCGACTCCCGCAAGTTTCCAATCACGGCAGTTCACACCTATAATGCTTCCCAATCCACAAATCAGAGCAGTGATATTTGATAATGCTCCCGCAAATAATTTAGGAACCCATAACAAAATATTGGCTGACCGATTTTTCGATCGCAAGAAGGGAAAGATGCTCAAGAGTGCAAAAAAGAAGGTCAGGATTGAAATAATTTTTTTCATTGATACCCTTTTATTATTGCTGATATCAATACAGCACTAATCCATTTTAAATGATGTAAATAAAGAGATTTCTAAATAATCATTGATTCACTCAAGAATTAGCCAGAATTAGCAGATAATTAGATATCTGAAAAGACTTCATAAATAGAACAGACCAGTCTGCAGGGCAGTGCATTTGGTTTTTTAACAACCTGTTTGCCGGCTGTGATCTTGGATCAGAAACCAGACCGGTCTCCAGACAGAAACTAAAACCCGAAGATTGACCATGTTTCATTCCCCGGTCGGCACCCAGATATTTTTAACCTGGGTCGCTTCGTGCAGAAATTCGTGCCCCTGTCCCTGATCAGGGTCAATCCAATCGCGTTCGATCCCATAATTCACCCAGGTGCGCTTCATATTGGCTGCCGATTCATATTCGACATAATAACTGCCTAAAGCTGTCCCAAAGTACCAGACCGAATCGACGTCTTCATGCTGGATGAGCGTTTTTGTGAGGTGGTCGCGTTCGCCTGTAACGATGTTGACCACGCCGCCCGGGACATCAGATGTGTCCAGCACCTGGTAAAAATCGGTAGCGCTTAGCGGATATTTCTGGCTGGGGATCATCACAACTGTATTGCCGCGTGCGATGGCGGGCCCCATTAATCGAGACGAATCCCAGCAGCGGGTACTCTTCGGAGCAGGCGATGCCGATCACGCCGATGGGCTCATTAACCGCGATGGTGATGCCGCGCAGGGTAGTTTCCTGCACACTCCCGCCATACTTATCCGCCCAGGAAGCATAGGAAAA
Source organism: uncultured Chloroflexia bacterium (assembly GCA_963793095.1). Taxonomy (GTDB): domain Bacteria; phylum Chloroflexota; class Anaerolineae; order Anaerolineales; family UBA4823; genus CAVWDI01. The sequence continues at coordinate 405,177 of CAWBYY010000002.1, read as the reverse complement.
CAACCTTTCCACAGCCAGGTCCACCTCAGTCTGAGCTGATTTGAGGCTGCGCCCGGTCATCTTCACAATGCGGTCTATAAATTCATCAATGCGGGCGTACAGATTCTCGGCAATAAAAAAAAGTACCTGGGAACGGTTGTAACCATGGCGCATCGCCCAGCCAGGTTTCGCCAGGTGGGCGGCATGGGCAGCTTCGACTGCGTCGCGGATATCCTTGCGGTTGCCGTCACCGACCTGACCTACGATCCTCCCTTTATGATCGAATACTGCCCGGGTGTAATTTCCATCCGGGCGAACCTGCTTACCGCCGATGTACATTTTAGGAGTGCGGTCGATATCCGGGGCTTTATTGCCATCCGCTTTCTCACCTGTGGGCAGTGTTGGACGGGCAGGTGTATGTTTGTCCCAATCCGTCTGCGGATCTTCATGATCCAGGCGATTGAATTCCGGCCGCGGCCGCGCCTGCCAGGCAAGACGCAGATATTCAAACAGGCCTTCCCGGCCTCCTTCCCGGCCAAATCCGCTCTCGCGGTATCCCCCAAAACCAGAGGCGGCGTCGAACAGATTTGTGCAGTTAACCCACAGCGATCCGGCTTTGATTTTGCTGGCTGCATCCAACGCCAGGTTGATGTTGTCGCTCCAAACACTGGCTGCGAGACCGTAGCGGGTATTGTTCGCCAGAGCGACCGCTTCAGCAGGGCTGCGGAAAGTAAGCGACACCAGAACCGGACCGAAAATCTCCTCCTGGACGACCTCCGCGGCTGGCTCCACATCGCTGATCAGGGTTGGCTTGTAAAAGAGCCCTCTGGCGGGCAGTTCGATATCCGGCTGGAAGAGTTTGCCGCCTTCAGCGACGCCAGTCTTTACCCAGCCGTCTACAGTATCCCATTGGGACTGGTCAACGATGGCTCCCATGTCGATGCACTTATCAAGCGGGTCTCCGACCCGCATAGTTCCCATACGCCGCTTAAGTTTTTCCAGGAAACGGTCGGCAATGTTCTCCTGTACCAACAGGCGCGATCCAGCACAGCACACCTGACCCTGGTTGAACCAGATCGCATCGACCACCCCCTCGACCGCACTATCCAGGTCAGCATCTTCAAAAACGATAAAGGGAGATTTTCCGCCCAGTTCCAGGGATAGTTTTTTGCCAGAACCAGCGGTCTGGCGGCGTAAAATGCGCCCGACATCGGTTGACCCGGTGAAGGCAATCTTGTCCACGTCCGGGTGTTCGACCAGCATCGATCCGGCTTTGCTGCTTCCTGTGATCACATTCACAACCCCGGGCGGCAGTCCCGCTTCAGCGACGACTTCTGCGAACAGCAGAGCGCTGAGCCTGGTGTACGAAGCAGGTTTGAGCACGACGGTATTTCCCATCGCGATCGCCGGGGCGATCTTCCAGGCGAGCATCAACAGCGGGAAATTCCAGGGTATGATCTGCCCGATAACCCCTACCGGCTGGTAATCCTTCAGTTCAGAGTCCATCAATTGAGCCCAGCCAGCGTGGTAGTAGAAATGGCGGGCCAGCAACGGCACATCGATATCGCGCGACTCCCGGATAGGTTTGCCGTTGTCCATAGATTCGAGGACTGCCAACAGGCGGTGGTGTTTCTGGATGTTGCGGGCGATTGCGTAAAGGTAACGGGCGCGCACGATGCCAGGGGCAACACTCCAGGTATCGAAGGCTTTCCTGGCTGATTCAACAGCCAGGTTAACATCATCCTGCCCAGCCTGGGTTGTGACAGCAAGCTGCTCCCCCGTCGCCGGATTAAAACTGGGGTAGGTATCCCTGTTTTCAGGACGCACCCATTCATTGTCAATAAAAAGACCAAAATCGCGGCCGTGCTCTTCAAGCCAGGCCTCAACCACGGCTGGGGATTCGGGTGCCGGGCCGTAGTCCATTGATACGAAGATATCTGATAATTTCATATAAATCTCCAATACCGTACAATCAACTAATCACACGCTGCGTAAATCCAAGGTTCACCGCTCATCCCATCGGCATATGGTGCCTGGCGGCATAATGCCCGCTTGTGTAGTGGTAGAGCTGGCGTTCTATATCCGCCAGCAGGCTGCTGGCTCCGAAGCGGAACAGGCCTGGCTTGGTCCATTCAACACCCAGTTCCTCTTTCATGAGGGCCAGCCAGGACAGGGCTTGTTTCGCTTTGCTGATGCCGCCAGCGGGTTTGAACCCGACCTTATATCCTGTGCGGGCCAGATATTCCCGGATGGCGCGGGTCATGACCAGACCAAATTCGAGTGTGGCATTAACCGGCTCCTTGCCAGTTGATGTTTTTATAAAATCAGACCCCGCCATCATCGCTACCAGACTGGCCTGGTAGACCTGTTTCAGGGTTGCCAGTTCGCCGGTCGCAAGGATTGATTTCATATGGGCAGCCTCGCCGCAAGTTTGCCGGAACTGTTTTATCTCATGGTACAGTTCCTCCCAATTTCCAGTCAGGACAAGGGTGCGGTTAATTACAATATCGACTTCGCGCGCTCCAGACTCAACTGCCTGTTCAATTTCAGCAACCCTCTGTGGCAGAGGTGTTTGACCAGCAGGGAAACCGGTCGCCACGGAGGCGACTGGAATGCCAGAACCCTTGAGCGCTTCTACTGCATCCCTTACACGGTTTGGATAAACGCAAACCGCGCCAACAGCGATATTTTGATCTGCCATACCCAGAGAAGCCAGCATATCCGGCCGTACGGGTTGCCTGGCTTTAGCGCACAGGCGCTTTATCCTGCCCGGGGTATCATCTCCGGCAAGTGTGGTAAGGTCGATACAGGTGATGGCGCGCAGCAGCCAGGCCGCCTGCCATTCCTTCTTCACCGAGCGTCGTTTGGGCATTGTATCTGCCCGCCGTTCAACCGCGCTGCGGTTAACCCGGGCAGCCATCACCCAGTCAAGATCGAGCGGCGTTCCAGGATTGCGACTGTTTTCGGAAGCCATATTAGTTTCCTTTTGCTTATTATTTCGTAAACAGACCCACAGACATTTGAATAAATTCTACCCCTGTTAATCAGGTTCACTCACCCGTGGCGTCCAGCTCTTCCAGCGATTTCCCTTCAAAACCGGATAACGCCTGTCTTAACTGGGTCTCGGTCTCGGCAGGGACGGATGTGTAATATACATCCCCCTCGTACTTTTTCATTGTGTCCAGCGCATCCTGGGGCGTATCACCCCGTACAATTACAAACAAGGCCGAGTTTCCGGGGGAGAGTCTTGAAGTTACATCCTTGATAAATCCCTGGTCAATATCCGCCGAGACTTTTTTGCCGATCAACCTGCCTGCAACTGCTCCGATAACAAGACCCCCTACTGGAAAGAGGACGCCGCCAATCAAAAGACCCAGCATTCCACCGCCGAGAGTCCCAACCCGTTTGCCCAGGTAGGTCTCGTTTTTTATGTGCACCTTTCCGCTTTTGTCCTTATAAACTACGGCGGAATCATTCAAGTCGATCAAGTTTGCATCACGCAGGAAGTTGTGCACATTGCCGGCATCATCTTCGTGGTCAAATATTGAAACAACTATATAGGACATATAACCTCACTTTTTTTTAATAATTCAACAGATATATTCTACCAATCGAATCCACAAAAAATTAAACCAAAAAATTTTCGTTATCAATTGATTGAGTTTTCCAAAATATATCTGGCGGAACAACCTTAATTGGCTGGATTACAGGACAAAAGCCACTCATAAACCGCGGGTTCTGTGATGATACAATTGGATTTCTCTTTGCACTGGATCGCTCAGGGCGCCTAAATAGAGATAACCAACAAGCTCGCTCCACACATTAATTAATTCTATATGAAATTGAGCAACCCCGCCTGGCGTATTGCAACAACTGCAGTATATTTCATTATATTTCTGGCAATTGGGATTTCAGCATCCTGGCTGGGACCTGCTCTTCCACATCTGGCGGAACATGTAAAAGCCGGGTTGAGCGCTATAAGCTTCGTCTTTATAGGCCGCTATGCAGGGGTAATGGGCGGTATTTTATTTGGTGGTCGGGCATACGACCGGGTGCGAGGGCACCCATTAATGAGCGTGATGCTTTTATCAATGGCGTTGTGCACCGCTCTGGTTCCATTTTCTGTGGCTTTATGGCAGCTTGCGGCCATTTTGTTCGTTCTCGGTTTCGCATCCGGCAATCTGGATGTGGGGGGCAATACTTTGCTGGTGTGGATCCACCGGGGGCGAGTTGGCCCGTACATGAATGGGTTGCATGTTTTCTTCGGGCTTGGTGCGATCATTACCCCAGTCTTATTTATCCGCTTACTGGTAACGGGGGGATTACGACTGCCCTTATGGATTATCTCAGGTTTCATCTTATTAACCGCCGTCTGGCTTATATTTCTAAAAAGTCCCCACCCGGAACAACCGGTTGAAAAGGATGGAACCGCGAAAGGTATACAGGTAATAATTATGTTGGTGTCTGTTTTTTTCTTCCTGTATGTGGGAGCGGAGGTCGGGATCCAATCCTGGATTTATACCTACTCAATAAAAATTGGCCTGGCAGGAGAAATTTCCGCCGCTTTTTTAAACTCGTTGTTCTGGGTTTTTGTTACCATAGGGCGATTGATTGTTATCCCCATGTATGCTCATATCCGTCCAGCCACAATCCTGGTAACTAACCTGATCGGCGGTATCGCCAGCGTCAGCCTGATCCTGCTGTTTCCGGGTTCAGAAAGCGCCCTGTGGATTGGAGTAGGGGCAGCGGGTTTATTTATGGGATCAATTTTCCCGACAACTCTTACCTTCACTGGTGATTGGATCGGAGCAACGAGCAAAATAACTAGCTGGTTCCTGGTGGGCGCCAGTTTAGGCGCAATGTCGCTGCCGTGGGCGATCGGGCAGCTGATTACAATGGCCGGGCCGGGAAGCTTTATGGCAGTTATACTCGGCGCGATGCTGGCGGCGCTTGTTTTCATGTTGATCATTATTCGATTGGCCAGAAAACTTGAGATAATCCAGGGGCAGGTTTATGAAATTTGAGGATTATTTTTGTTACAATATGAGCAGATAACCAGCCGAACTGAACCCACAGGAGAGAAACCCATGAAAAAAATGCTCACAATCCTTATTATGTCCTGGTTGCTTTCGTTGTGCTTGATGGGGACTTCACCCGGTAGGGTCGGGATAATTAATGGCACAGAGGATCCCCCTTGGCCGAAGGAAGTCAATCAAGGCGAACCCACCATGGAAAAGATCTTTGTAAACTGGGGTGATCTGCAGATCGGTTCACCAACTTCAATAAACAATAGTTGGTCACAACCAGAAACATCCAATGGAATTTACTATTTTGTCAAAAACAATAATCTCTATTACTGGTTTGATTTCCCCAGCGCAAGATTTCCAAAGGTTGGATTGTGCCGCTGGCGCTACATTTACGATTCGGAATATGAGTGGTAGAGATAGCAGGGATCGTCCTTTTCCCGATTTGTTCGCATAACGGCGTGATTCCAGGATTATGGGGGAGTTTATATATTAATACTGCAAATCCTGAACCTCAAAATATCAGGTTCAGGATTTTTCTTTGTCCAGGTGCTTCAGGCCTCATTGGGTCTGAACATGAGGACTGATGACAGAAGGTTTTAACCATTTGTACATTTATATAATGAGCTGCGAGTCTGATCATAAAAATAACACTTTGGTTATATTTTTCGATTTTAATTACTCTAAACAATCAGGTTCGATATTTTTTCAAGATTCTGCTGTTAAAGTGGCTTGAGGGAAATCCGGTTATATTTTTAGGGTAGAATCTACTGGCAAGCAAGGAAACCTGGAAAAATGCATTAATCAATAATTCAAAGGTGAGTAAATGCAAGAACTGCACCCAGATTTAAACCGGATATTAATATCAAAAGAGGAAATCCAGCAGCGGGTAGCTGAAATGGCTGCCCAGATTTCGGACGACTTCAGGGATGCTGGCAGGCTGTACATTGTGGGAATCCTGAAAGGAGCTTTTATATTTCTGGCGGACCTGACCCGCAACCTTGATTTACCTCATGTAGTCGACTTTATGGCATTATCCAGTTATGGGAAATCCACAGAATCGGGCGCGGTCCGGATTTTGATGGATCTGCGGGAACCAGTAGATGGGCTGCATATTTTAATTGTCGAAGACATCGTCGACAGCGGCCAAACCCTGACATACCTGCACCGCATTTTGAAAGGCCGCAAACCCGCCTCAATCCATACCTGCGTACTGGTGAAAAAAGAAGGTCATCAGGAAGCAGTGCCGATCGATTATCTGGGCTTTTCAATACCAAAAGTGTGGGTCGTCGGGTATGGGCTTGATTACGCCGAGCAGTACCGCACACTCCCTTATGTTGCAGAATTAAAAAGCTCAGTTTATTCGGGTTGAGAGGACTGGTAATTCCACGCTTTCCAAAAGGGTGAACCTATTATTTTTCATGCTAAAATACAACCCAATGCCAACAACACAAAAAAATCCAGATGAACAACAGTCCACTGAGCCGTCTGGACAGAAACTGCCTGATCCAAATCCCGTAACTAAAAAACGCCATCATTACGAGATGGTGTGGCAGGTGTATGTACCACTAGCTGGCGGCGTTATTCTTGTCCTGTTTTTGATGATATTAACCGTCAGCGGCTCCAACTACGCCATCAGGAAAGGCGCAGATGTTGCAATGATCTGGTTAATAACGCCTGCGCTGGTTATTTCACTCATCATTCTGGCAATAAATGCAGCCGCGATTTATGGCATTGCCCAATTAATATTTGTGCTGCCAGGATACTCCCGGATTTTACTGGATTATTTCCTTGCTGCCGGGAAAATTGTTAACAAAATGGGAAACAGGATCGTATCACCATTCTTTCAAGTGCAAACCTTTAATGCTGCCCTGCGCCAGATTGGACGCAGCCTCCGGCCAAGACGGGAGTAGCTGCCAAAGGTTTTCCCGGTGAGGTTCCCTCCCAATAAGTAACAAATTTTTTATTCTTCATACAACAAATAAATAAATTGGAAAGGATTACAATGAGCGAACAGGAATTCGATATTGTGGAAGTTGAAAACTGGCAGCCGCGTGTGCTGGCAGCAGGAGCTATCCTCGGCGCCCTGGTGGGTCTGGGTGCAGCTTATTTAATGATAAACGTGAATAGGGAAGAAGGGCCGCCCAAGATCTCGGCAGGTGAAGGGGTTAAATTAGGAATTCTGGTCCTTGGATTACTGCGCAGCGTGGCTAACCTGGGAGAATAATTTCTGGTGACTGGCCTTTCCCTTGAAACTTGTATTCCCTGCCGCAAAGGAGATCCGCTAGTGGAAGAAAATGAAATCCCGGAATTAAAAGTCCAAATTCCGGAATGGGCAGTGATCGAAATTGATGGTATCAAACGGCTTGAAAGAAAATTCAAATTTAAGAATTTTATAGAAGCCCTGGAGTTCACCAACCGGGTTGGCACGCTGGCGGAGGCTGAAGACCATCACCCGGCATTGCTAACAGAATGGGGGTCAGTGACCGTCACTTGGTGGACACACAGTGTGGGAGGTCTGCACCGTAACGATTTTATAATGGCTGCCAGAACAGACGAAATCTACCGCTGACAGAAGATTAATATTTAAAAAACCAGGAATTCAGCCCAGTAAATTTTATTTGTTAAGCTATTTGGGGGAAATTTCATCTATGGAATTATCTATTTCCCGTTTCCGATCTAACTTTCTGGCCAATGAGCAATTCCGGCATCCCACTGAGGGTCAACACCCCCCCAGCACCAGTGCTGACAAACTAGCATTTGCATACAATTGAAGGCGCATCTCGAAAATCGCCCAGCACTCCCCTGCCCCTCCTGCAGTATCAGGGAAATTTGCTGGTCGTCTAGGGTGCAAATTATCCGAAAGTCACACTGGAAAACGTTGAATCAGTGCAGGACATCCTTGATAGAATTAAAATCTTTTATTATCTGCCTGTTTTTGAAGATGAAGGTCACGGCATCCACGAGGCAAAACAAATGCACCCTTTACCTTAGGCTGTCAGCTTTCACAAAGAAACATTATCGAAAATTGTTTCCCGTTTTTCTAAGAATGAGGATGATCTTAATAAAAAATACAAGAACAAGTAATCCACTCGTGACAATAATGGGCACCCAATTAGATTTGCTCTTCAATGTTAAACTCCGATAAATTTCAATTCCCTCATAGCTGACCAAAGTTGTGTAAAGAATTGTGGATAAATTCGCTCCTTAACATTCAGGGTTTAATCCCTAGATATTCCTTCAGGCTAATGCAGCCTCACTAGTCATGACTTCAAAATTTGTTATGGTGGCGGTGATCTCAGGTGCTTCCACCAAGACCTGCATTTCCAAGTAACGATGGCAAGTGAGCCATTCTTCGGACTATTCCATCGATAGAGCCGCATCCAATCGCAAACAGCTTACCCGGTTTGGAAAGATGCGGATCACTCAACTTCGCCGCCTACCTTCTTGATGGAAATGCTCCAGCCTATTGGTCGTTCGCAACGGTTTACGTTGTGGTGCTGGCAATGCAAACACTGCCGTGGTGTCTGCGATGGTTGCTTCCAGCCAGGTTGATAAATCAGGACATGTAACTGCCCGCTCATCGATCAATCTGTTAGCTCGTTTGAAGGCTCGCTTCTGGTCCAGTACGTCGAACACATCCCTGAGTTGGCTTTGGGTTTGGTCTCGTGCCCCTCGAGGCACTTTGGAACCCGTGTTGCGCTGGTAGAGGTTCTGACATCGCTGCCAAACCTGTCCTGAGCTTGCCGAAGGATCGCTTCGGGGAAGTAGCGTCTCAAAGCCATTTTTAAACCTCGATGCTCATCAGATACCACCAAATGTACAGATTGTGGATCCAGGCCTCGATCTAAAAAGTCATCAAATATAGCACTCCAGATCGCTTTTTCTTCTCCAGGTGCCACATCCATATCGATAATCTCCCGGTGCCCATGTGCGGTTATGGCCTTCACGGTTAGCACACCATCACTTTTGACTTGACCACCACATTTGGTAAATTCAGCGTATGCCTCGCGCATGTTCTCTTAGCTAGCGTCAATCACCAGAAAGGGATAGGCTTGATCCAGTGGCAGCCTGCACAACCGGTCCAGTTCCTCAACCAGTGCTTATGTCAAGCGAGAGACCTGGTCTCCTGCTGAACCCTACAATTTCTATCCGTGACAAATTCTTTAGTTTAAGCAATAATATAATATGGCAGATTAATTATTGTTAATAAAATGAATGGGAATGGGAACAAAGATTTTTCTGCGTGTTCTGTACGCTTTGAAGAATTTCAAAAAGAGGCAATTATTAGTTGATGAAACGGAATAGATTTAGTCGTATAGAATTACACAAAAAAAATTCGACTATCCCCAGAAATCATATATTTACACTATTTATTCTGATTTTATTAATTTTGGTTGGTGTTTCGTGTTCACCATTTTCGGGACAAGTAACTTTTCAACCATCAGAAATAACTATTACACAACCTCCACCGCCTATTTCTTCAGTTAACTTTGCACCAACTATTACTTTCACGCCTGAACCAACGAATACGTCCACCATACAACCATCATCTACAACAATTCTAACAAATACATCCACATTTTCACCAACAACTAATCCAACTTTTAACGTTGGAGATTACTTTAATACAGGATGTATACACTCTGATTTTTGGATTCCAAAGAATCCGAATCAGGCAAAGATAGATGAATTGGGCTGCTGGGATCTGGAACCTTTTGGGTTTTTAACAAATATGGATAGTGGGATTTCAATCAGACCGCCATTTAAAATTTTTGAATATTGGATTTATTATCCAATCTCTAATGATGCAATCAAAATTCAATGTACTGTGAAGTTTTTTAACTTAAGTAACGATTACTTTCGTTTGGGATTTTCAGGGGATAGAGAAAATCCCAACCCCATTAATTCTTTTTTGTCCTACCGACAATCCGGAACTTCCGTTGTCAGTGCTTCATACAGAAATTCGTCAAATCAGATCATAGATGTTTTATATGAAAAGCCAAAATTTCCTCACAATATTACTATCATGATGGATAAAGGTGATATCGAAATTGAGATCGATGATAAACACACTTCTCCCCCTTGGAAGGTGATCGATAGTATTCCAGAAGATAAAATGGGGTTTTGGATTGAATATTATGTAAATAACGGATTGTCATATTCATTGGATATAAATGATTGTGAATTCATCACCCAATAAATCCATCCAGTCATATCGACTGAAAAGGAATTGGGTGAGAGAAATAAATTTTATAAATAAATCTGATAAATATTATATTCGGACCAGAATCCACGACCATGACCATATTCAATCCAAAAGGTTGAATTATTGAATTTGAGACCGTGTAAATTCAGACCTTTTCAGGACCTGCCTAGGTTGAAAAAAACCAAGCTCAAAAGAGCGTAGCCCCAAACATCACAGTAACGTTTATAAGTCTTTGCACAAAATATGGTGAAAAATAAGCGGTTTCCGCTAATATAGATTTTTTTGGACTTATGAAATCTATTTCATCTAAGTAGAATAAAAATGTCTACAAAAAGGTTGTTATTATCGGCGCTGGCTGTGCTGGTCTCTCTGCTGCTTATACTCTGCGCAAGCACGGGGTAGATGTAATTGTTTATGAAGCCACTTCCGTTGCGGGTGGACGCTGCCAGACAGAATGGGGATCAGTGACCGTCACGTGGTGGACATACAATGTGGGAAGCCTGCACCGTAACGATTTTATATTGGCTGCCAGAACAGACGAAATCTACCATTGATAGAAAATTAATAAATAGAACCAGGAATCCAGCCCAGCAAAATTTTTTTGTTGGGTTTTTTGGGGGGAAATATATGCAATGGAATTCTCTAAACATTGAGCCGCGCTGCCGTGTTGGTCACGGAGAACCTGTTTGTGCGAAAGAGCTGCCGCCTGCGGTTGAAATTCGCCCCGGACACCTGGTTGCATGCCATATGGCGACCATATAGCAGATACCATCGTGGAAGATCAACCCCTGCTGCAGATCATCGACCTTTATAAACAATTCCCGGTCGCGCGCGGCATCGGCGACTGGTTCAGTCGCCATACCCAGCAGGTAGTGCACGCCGTGGACGGCATCAGTTTAACTGTCGAAAAGGGCGAAATACTGGGTCTGTGGGTGTATCGGGCTCCGGAAAAACCACGCTGGGCATGAACGTGTTGGGTTTGCAGGAGCCCACCCGCGGCAGCATTCTGTTTGATGGATACGACGTGCTCGACTGGTCGCACGGTAAGCTGGTTCCCGAAGGGGATGACAAACCCGGGATCGAAAACCTTAACCGGCGCAAGCAGATCCTGGTCCTGCGCCGCAAGGCGCAGATGGTCTTTCAGGATCCCTACGACTCGATCAATCCACGCCAGACCATTTTTGAAATCGTTTGCGAACCGCTGCAAATCCATGACCTGGGCCTGGACGCAGAAGTGAAAAAAGAACGTGTTCGTATTGCCATGGAAGACTGCGGCCTGACACCAGCTGAAAAATTCTGGAACCGCTATCCGGATTGTTTGTCCGGCGTCCAGCGCCAGCGCGTGGTGATCCCAGCGCTTTGGTGATGGAACCGGAACTGCTGGTTGCGGATGAGCCGGTTTCCATGCTGGATGTATCTATCCGCGCTGATATCCTGGTGCTGCTCCAATCTCTATGTGAAATCCGTAATATATCAATTATTTGTACAACTCACGACCTGGCGACTGCTGGCTACTTTACCGACCGGATCGCAGTCATGTACCTGGGCCGGATTGTAGAAATTGGTCCAACAATTGAGGTGCTTAAAGAACCGCGCCATCCCTATACACAGGCTCTGGTGTCAGTGGCCCCGGTTCCCAATCCACGCAAACGCCGCAAGCGCATAATTCTACAGGGAGAGGTACCCAATCCAATTGACATACCGGAAGGATGCCGTTTCCAACCTCGCTGCCTTATTAAAACAGAGGAATGTACCCGGTTTGACCCACCTTATGTCCAGATCTCCACGGAGCATAAAACCGCTTGTTTAAAAATTCCAAAAGTATTTTCACCACCGATATAATAATATGGAACGCTTGATATTATTGGCGCTGAAGAACCGGCATTAAAATTGGCCGTCCTGGCAGCCGGGAAACTATGGAAAATTGTTAGCGCGGGGCAGAGCTGAACGAGCCGGGGCAGAAATTATGCGCATCAACGAAGAGGACCCAGATGAGCTGATTAAATCGCAGGACAAACTGCTGCACAGCTGTATGCCTGCGTCAGAAAAGGAGTTGGTAAATAAATCCATGAATGCAGAAAGTTTTTTAGATGCCCTGCTGGGGCTGCCAGTCATCGATGATGAACTCTGGCCACAAGTCTCGCCGGATGGTCGCTGGGTCGTCTGGACCTGGTTCCAGACCGGCCCGGCTGCGGATGTTTTTGCTGTCCCCAGCGACGGCTCAAGCCCTCCAGTCCGGCTTACAGATACTGACCAGGATACATTTTTTGTATCCTGGACTCGCGACAGCCAGTCAATTGTCGTCGAACAGGATCAGGACGGCGATGAGCGGGTGCAGCTTTTTCGGGTCGACCTGAACCATCCGCTGGTTATGCACCCGCTGACCGAACCGCATCCTAACTATTACATCCAGGGCGGCTTCCTGCACCCCAAAAATAACTGGCTGGTCTACGGCGCAAATGTCCACCCCCGGACCGGCCTGGAGACTGAGGAAACTTACATCTACCGCCACGACTTGACCAGTGGAGAACGTGCAGCGCTGGCGAAGCCAGAAAAGGCAGCTTATACAGTCCCAAAACTCAATTCGCTGGGAACGCATATCCTTTATGGTCGCAAAGACCTGCACCCCGCCGGGCAGCAGATATGGTTAGTGGATATAAACGGCTCAGATGACCGGGAAATTTTTAATTTCGGAGATTCAATCAAAACCTACGCAGACTGGCATCCGGATGGCAGCAGGGTGGTTTTGCTGGCGGAAACGCCCACTCACTACAAAGTCGGTATCTGGGAGTTGGGAAATTCCGCTGTACATTGGCTGGTAGATGATCCGGCTCGCGATATCCAGGCCGCCTTTGTGCCTGAAAACAGCCAGGATATTGTGATAGTGGAAGACCGGCAGGGACGCGTTAGCAGTTCTCTATTCAACATCAACCAGATGACCGAAATCGAAATGACCGGGTATGAAGGAAATCTCATCCCGCTGGCTCCCATAACGGGTGAAAAATGGGTTGGGTTTTATTACAGCGCCCGCCAGCCAGGCGATATTGTCCAATTCGACCGGGCAGATATTTTCACCAGTACTTTTACAAGCTTCACAAGTCCGTGGAAGGCAGCAGAAATACAGCAGGAGCAACTGGCCTCCGCCGAAGATTTTAACTGGCAGTCCTCAGATGGATTAGAAATTCACGGATGGCTTTATCGCCCGTCAGGGGATTTGCACGGCACAATTGTTTATGTACACGGCGGGCCGAACTACCACAGCCGGGATTATCTAAATCCAGAAATCCAATTCCTGGTGAGCCAGGGTTTTAACGTTTTCGATCCCAATTACCGCGGCAGCACTGGTTACGGCCTGCCGTTTCAGCAGGCGATCCTGGAGGATGGCTGGGGCGGCCGGGAACAGGACGACATCCGCACCGGAATCGAAGCATTAATCCACAAAGGTATTGCTTCGCCGAACAGGATCGGGATCACAGGCACCTCATATGGGGGCTACTCGTCCTGGTGGGCAATCACCCATTTCCCGCCCGAGATTGTGGCGGCGGCAGCCCCTATCTGCGGGATGACCGACCTGGTTGTTGATTACGAAACCACCCGTCCGGATCTTCGCCCTTTCAGCATTGAGATGATGGGCGGCACACCAAAACAGGTGCCTGAACTTTACCGCCAGCGCTCACCGCTAAATTTTGTTGAAAATATCAAGGGAAAGCTTCTGATCGTCCAGGGCGCAAATGATCCCAATGTCACACCGGAAAATGTTACAACGGTGCTGGGAGCCCTTGATAGAAATAAAATCTCTTACGAACTGCTTGTTTTTGAAGATGAAGGCCACGGCATCCACAAGTTAAAAAACAAGCGCACCCTTTACCTGAGGCTGGCTGCGTTCTTCAAAGAAGCGTTCTCGTAAATCAGCCGCCAATTCGATGGAGTTGAGAAGATCGATGTTTGTATATCAGCCCCACAATCAAGAGCTAAGGATCGCTGACAGGCGGTTTATTGGACCATAATTGACCTGACCGTCCGAAAAAATAATGGGAACAAATCCGGGTACAATCCGGTTGGTTTTGGCAACTGTATAGATCTGGGAGGATGACTATAAGAGACTCAACATTCTGGAGGGTTACTCTTCCACGAGCTCTGAGCACATACGCCCTCGTGATCTTTGCAATGCTGTGGTTCGGGTTTGCTATCGCACTGGTCGTTGATCGTTATTGGTTGGACTTGCTCTGGAATTGGGTGGCGGCCTTGCCCGCCATGGCGGAGATCATAGTCTGGGTGTTGTTTCTCCCCATAATGGTGGGGCTTTGGATCTGGGAATCTTCCTGGCCAGTTCTCGTGCGCCTATTGGCATCCGCCGGAATCGTTGTCTGGACTATCCTCGCGGTATCCAGCTTTTTGCGAGCTGTGCGCTAGGTCTGCCTTTGCGTCCCAGGCCTCAGACCAGGTAGTACAGTCTGATTGCAGGGTTCCACAATCATATAAGACAAAATGAGATGGAAAAATAGGAGGGCTTTTCGGCTAAAAGCTAATTTGTCAACTTCTATCATGAATCCACCCCCACACTCGGCCCGTAAGACCGGATTGCTTATTTTTACCATAAAGGAATATTTATCACTCACCTTCCTTTGATTAATCGAATTTTTATCCCTCACAAATAACCCAATTTTTTGCCAATTTATTAATCGTATGGCATATAATCCATCTGAGCGGTTTAAACAATAATGGAAAAGTGCTCCCGGTTTTTTTGGTTTCTTGCTTTACAGGGTCTTATGTGCTTTTTATTAATGCTCATTATCCCATCTGACCCAAAGAATGCCGTTGTTTTAGGATTGTCAATTTTCCGCCTGGCTTCCGTTGGTGGGTTTCTGCTTGTGATTTTGATGCTGTTGTGGGTAGGATTACAGGTTCAGAAAAACACTAACATGGGATGGGAAGTGCAGGCTTTTATAAATGGTTCAACGACACGTATTAACCTGGCTCACAGCATAGTCTTAATAACTACGGCCGGCATTCTTGGTTCTGCCATTTTCTTTCTTGCCTGGATCAGCTTATATCCACGTTATTCAGCATACTTTTTACGTTTATCACCGGTAATTTTATTCATGTTATTAATCTGTGTTCAGGTATTTTTACGCCTGAGAGCTTATTTTTCAAATCTCTCAGATAGGATTTGCCAATTTCGGGTGAAAATCAACCAAAGTCTAAGCAAGTATAAAATTACCCTGATTTTTACTCTCATTTTATTTTTATTGTTTGGATTACTATACATCCAACTCGTGGAACGACATGCCCAGAATGTAAATATATACCCCCAGTTTAGCGACCAGGACTCATACATGGATATTGCCTTAAAAGCCTACCAATCAGGCTTCCAGTACAAAGGAGATCGAAATCGAACTCCTCTTTTTCCCTATTTGATGGCAGTATTCTACAAACCAGATATGCCAAGGGTGATTTTTTTCCGGCGAAGCCAGCAAATGAACCTGGCACTTTCTATCATCTCCCTTACAGGCATTTTTTTTATCGCAAGAAGATATATTCCAGGCGGACAGTCACTGGTGTTTACTCTCATTGCTGCAGTGAGTTTATTTGTGTACAAAGCTGGCTATGTCCAACCGGAATTGCTGTTCTATTTTTTATTATTTGTCAGTTTCATCTTGATGTGCAAAATGCTCTTGAAACCTAACTACTGGCTGAGCGCGGCGGTTGGCCTATCGTTAGCGTTTTCATACCTGACAAAAGCTGCGGTTCTACCCACATTTGTTTCATTCATAATGGTATACACAGCCCAACTATTCTATATTTTGATAAAGAACCTCAAAAACCAGGATGAATCTAAGCCAGCAAAGGACGTTCCATACTTTCGGGTTGTATACCTTATCGTAATGGTTGCAGCCTTCCTGGCGTTACTCTCCCCTTACCTGCTTGAAAACAAGCGTCTTTTCAGAAGTTATTTTTACAATGTAAATACAACATTTTACGCATGGTATGATTCGTGGGAGCAGGTAGAAGAAGGTACAAAATCTCACGGTGACGACATTGGGTGGCCGGACCTGCCGTTCGAACAAATCCCATCTTTAAGAAAATATCTGCGAGAACACACGCCTCAGCAAATCCTGAGACGTTTCACCAGCGGCTTTGAAGGTGAAGTGAAATTTATAATAAAACCATACAGCCGCTTCAACTATCCAGCAATATATACAATCACCGTTATTGCCTTAGGCCTGTACAATATTCGCCTGTCACTACAATTATGCAAGCGTTATTTCTTCCTGCTTATTTTTACCGGAATGTTTTTTGGAATTAACTTAATTTCGTTTGCCTGGTTTTCCCCTATTGCTGGATTCTACCTGGGACGATTTCTTTATGGATTGTACCTGCCGTTTCTTTTTTGTTTATTCGTGGCGCTGTACCAACTCGGCAAGGAGCTGCAAACAATCCATTTTTTAAGCAAGCCAATCCAGGTAACCGACCTGGTATGGGTAATCCATATGATTGTATTACTTATGGTTTTCTATGAGATTTTATTCTTCACACCAAACCGGCTGGCTGTTGGATACTGGTATGGAAAGTGAATTGCGCGGGGGTCTACCTGAATTGGTAAACACCCACTTATAGACACATTTTCAGCTTAATAAGAATTCCCATGTAACCTCGCAGAAAAAAATTGGTTTTACTTTCCTGATATGAATGAGAATAATTGGCTGATTAGTGTCAAATCTTGAGAGACAGAATTTGTGGAAATTCAAGAAAAACTTATATGTCGGAATTTTTTTAACAATCAGGAATCCACCCCCATGACGATACTCGGCCCAAAAGACCGTATCTTTTATTGTCTTTTTGACTTAATTTACTTTGTAAACACAACATTGTACAAAGAGAAGTCCCCACTTTATTTAATCAACAGTATTTTTTATTTCAATTTCCTGACTTGGGTTGTGTATCCATGCACCCGCATTAATTTCGCCAGAGGTAGTTTGATATATTCGCAAATTTACAATTATAGGGCAGTCTCTAACTATGTTATTCCCTAAATTAAAAGCACCTCTACTTCTCGAAGTTTGGTAATAATTTGACTGGGTGAGAATTGTTGGCCTGGCGTTCTGCCTGCTCCCTTTGCAAACTAATCCTAAATTATCCATTGAATCAGTTTTTAGGGAGCAGGCCAGCAACATTTATAATATATTTATAAAATTAGCCTTCCTGATTTTCTGGGTTTCTGATAAACTTCGGCAACTTAACTCATGGCTCCGACCAGATGGGTCGGAGTTTTTTTGTGGAGCATTGATTTTCTATGCAAGTTACAAAATCCAATCTTCGGAATATAGCCATCATCGCCCATGTTGATCATGGAAAAACCACCCTATTGGACGGATTGCTCCGCCAGGCTGGTGTTTTCCGAGAGAACCAGCAAGTGCGCGAACGTGTGCTTGATTCGAATGAATTGGAACGAGAACGCGGGATTACCATCCTGGCAAAAAACATATCCATCCAAATAACCGATCCGAACAGCGGCGAACAAATTAAGGTCAACCTCGTCGATACGCCCGGACATGCTGATTTCGGCGGGGAAGTCGAACGCGTCCTCAACATGGTGGATGGTGTCTTGTTGTTGGTCGATGCAGCCGAAGGCCCGCGCCCACAGACCCGTTTCGTCCTGAAGAAAGCGCTGGAATTAGGCCACAAGGCTATTGTGGTGATCAATAAAATCGATCGGAAAGATGCGGACCCTGTACGGGTTTTGAACGAGACATTTGACCTTTTTATCGAGCTGGGCGCCACCGACGAACAGGCTGATTTTCCAGTGATATATACCGTTGCCACTTCCCAAAAAGCAGGTTTTACACCCCGTGTGAGTTCTGACCTTCAGCCGCTCTTTGAAACGATCCTGACAGAAATCCCCCCTCCAGTTGTGGATCCGGATGCCCCTTTGAAGATGCTGGTTACAACTCTGGACTATGACAATTATCGTGGGCAAACAGCGATCGGTAGAATTTTCGCCGGGAGAATGCACGCTGACCAACCTGTTTCAAGGCTGACCGTGCAAGGCGATAACATACCCGAAACCATCCGCTATTTATACGTCTGGGAGGGATTGGAGCGGATAGAGGTAGAAAAGGCAGAAGCAGGCGATATCGTTGCAGTTGGCGGTTTGGAGGCCATTTCGATTGGCGAAACTTTATCCGATCCTGAAAATCCGGTTGCATTGCCGACTATAACCATTGAAGAACCTACTATGCGTATGGCTTTTGAAGTCAACACCTCACCCTTCGCCGGAAAAGAGGGCCAATGGGGAACATCCCGCAAATTGCGCCAGCGTCTGTTCGACGAGTTGCGCAGCAATCTAGCGTTGAAAGTGGAAGAGACCAGCAGTTCCGACTGTTTTATTGTATCCGGGCGCGGAGAATTGCACCTGGCTATTCTGATCGAGACCATGCGGCGCGAAGGCTATGAATTCCAGGTTTCACGCCCGGAGGTCATCCTACGCAGCGGAGCAGATGGGAAAATACAGGAACCTTTCGAAGTGGTTCACATAGATACCAGCCAGGAGACAGTCGGCGCAGTGGTAGAGATGTTAGGCAAACGGCGTGGAGTAATGCAGGATATTACCGAGTCGGGCAACGGCTCTGTCCACCTGATATATTTTATTCCAACCAGAGGTATGCTGGGGTTCCGCTACCATTTATTGACAGCTACGCGTGGAATGGCGACCATGAACTGCGTCTTTAAGGGTTATGAAACAATGGTTGGCGAATTAGCCTCCCGTTCGAAGGGATCACTTGTCGCATGGGAAAATGGGGTGGCAACCACTTTCGGACTCAAAAATGCCGAAGAAAGAGGTACATTATTTATTAAACCCGGGACTGAGGTCTATGAAGGTATGGTTGTCGGGGAACACCAACGACCTGGAGACCTGGATGTAAACATCTGCAAAACCAAACACCTGACTAATATGCGCAATTCAATCCGGGATATAGATATCCGCCTTTCTCCACCGAGAGAATTAAGCCTGGACGAGTCAATTGAATACCTGGCAGATGATGAATTGTTAGAAATTACTCCCCATAATATCCGCATACGTAAACGCATCATGGATATGCACCATCGCGGTCGCCAATCAAAACAAACAAAAAAAGCATCTTTATTATCACTTGAAAGTCAGATCGGCTAATACACACGAAGCTGTAGCGACCACAACAGTTTCATCCGTTAAACACTAAACAACAGTATTCGAACCTGCCTTACCCTTGTTTTCAGGTCTGCCCCTTGGTTAAATTTCGTCACTATATCGTTTAACAGCCGGCAATAATTAACCTGAGGGAAAGTTAGACGTGGCTTATCGATAAAATTAGTGACCTGCCCCCCCAGAACTGATCCATTTTATTAGTTTGTATTGTGATTTAAGTAATATCGCGGATATCGTCAACGCTATTTGGTATCTGTTTGTGAATATCAAGTACTGATGAACAATATCATAAACCCCGATTCGAAAAATAAAAGGGAAGCCGTAAGTTGTTAGGATATTCTCCTCGAACCTGGTGCTTTCCGCAACACCTACAAACTATAGGTTCATCCTTTATTTCTTCAGCACAATACGGATACTTTTTAATTTCGCGTTACCCCTCCTTTCACCCTTCTAATCAACCGCACAGGTATAAAATATCATAGGAAGGGTTCACCCCACACACGCAAGCGTTACAAAGAGCGAATTTACAAACAATTATTGACACACCTGAAAACTAAATTTACAGAAAAGATGTTGCATGATCCATTGATTAATTTTCCTAATGAATTCAAACTTCTTGCATAATACTTATCAATAGAGGAAAAGTCAACAATCTTGGAGATTTGTTTATCTGATTATGGAAAAACATATTAGACAAAAAGGGTGGAAAAATAGGAGAGACTTTTCAGCTAAATAACCTTATAAAAATTAGTCTATCAGGAATCCACCCCCAAAACCATACTCGGCCTAAAAAGACCGTATCGTATATTAATAATAAAACCATTCCCAACACATACACTTCCATTTTTATCTGGGCGGTATTCAAATCCTTAAATCCGGGTAATTTACTACAAATTTCCCCTTTTTTCCTACCTGATCCAATTAAATCTTAAATGCCATTTGTTGAAATCAAATTTTGGGCATCTTCAAGAATTATTCTCACCCTGGGATTTATCTAACGGACGAAGATAATTCCTGTATTGATAACGAATAAATGGAAAACGATAAAACCATAATAGATTCCATCTGTTCAATAGCCCAGGGTATGTATAAAATTACCATCAAATCCAGACCGTACATAAATGAGTAATCCAAGGAGTTTTTATACTCCCGGATGCTTGGGAGCACCTGAATGAGAGGGAAAGCCAATTCCAATCAGGCTGAATTCCACGCAGACATAAAACCAGCGCCGATAAACAGATAAGCAGCCCCTACCAGCCACATCCACACTTTCATTTTGTTCAAACCCCCCACTTTTTTACCCGAATTGGTTCAGGGTTTGTTTTAATCCAAACCAATCAAATCTGCCGCCACGTTTTCGATTGTCTGAGTTCTCGCCCAAACCCTTGCTGATTCCAATTGCTCACCAGATACCTGCTTTTTTGTTTCCAAAACAATCTGGGAAGCGCGATCTTTGATATCCTGAGCCGAAGCGTTGTTTCCTATGACAAATAGAGATAGCTGTAATGCTTCTTGAGCTTCCTGGTTCAACAACTTAAGTTGTGATAATTCTCTAAATATTTCCAGCATTAAAGAATTCGCCTGTGCTTCTCTCGCTATTTTGAGGCTATCGAGAAATATTTGCCGGGCTTCCGTAAGATTGCCTTCGGACAATTCAACTTCCCCAATATAAACAAGGGTCCTTACCACATCCCATCCGGTGATGTAACCGTTAAATGTATCCAGGCTCTTCTGGAATAAATTTAAAGCGTCCTCGGTATATCCTTGTGATAGATTAAGCAATCCCAGGTGGCGATATGCAGTACCAATGCCCCACCGGTCTCCTACCTGAAGGCAAAGGTCTAAACTTTCCTGCAGATAAGCCTGAGCTTCCACAAAAAGCCCCAATTTGATTGCAGTCGGGCTGATCCAATTTAACCCCAGAGCAACGTAGCGGGAATCGCCAAGGGCGCGCCACATTTTAATGCCAACCAGCATCAATTTATACGATTCGCTGGTGTAACCCTTGTAGCTTGCGACCGCACCTAAACTGTAATTCGCGTATGCTTCGATCCAGCGATCATTAACTTTTTGAGCATATTCAAGGCATTCTTCCAAAACAGACTGCGACTGTTCGTATTCCCCGTTTAAGAAATTAATAATTCCACTGAAAACGAGTGCATCCAGCAGTAAGCCCGGGTCATTTAAAGGTCGTAATATCGCCAAACTTTTTTCATACCTGGTCAACGCCTGTCCAAATTGTCCCTGGCGAAAAAGCAGCAAACCCTGCTGGGTAAGCGCCTGACCAAAAATTTCCGGAAGTTGATTAATTCCAGATATCTCATTCAATTTCTGAACAACCAAATCAATTTGTTCAATCCCTTCTCGAAACCATCCTCGCATTTCAAACAACCAGGCGAAACTGCGCAAAGATTTGCCTATAAGTAAAAATTTTTTATTATCATTCGCCCATTTCCAGGCCAACCGCAGGTTATCAACTTCGCGGGTTAATTCATTTACAGCTTCCTGCTGTGCAAATCCTTTCAAATCACCTTCCAGTTCACTTAAGAGGGTCAGGTAGTAATCGCAGTGCCTATCAGCGGTCTCAAAATATTTTGTATCCTCAGAAAGTTTCGCGAAGGCATATTGACGAATGACCTCATGCAAGTCATAGCGTCCATATTCTGATTTGAAGAGCAGGGATTTGGAGGCTAGCGACATTAAAACCTCCAGGTTTGCCCCGGCGACATATTCGGCCGCTTTCCGGTCAAAGCCACCCCGGAAAACAGCCAGTTTCAATAATGCTTCACCTTCATCCCGAGAAAGCAGCATCCATGAATGTTCAAAGGTCGCCCTCAAACTTCTCTGGCGCGTAGGCACGTCCTTCATCCTAATTGACAAAAAATCCATACTGCGTTCGATCTCTTCGGCTATTTCACGGCAGGAGAGCATTGTTATCCAGGCAGTTGCCAATTCAATCCCCAGTGGCATCCCATCAACCATCTGGCATATGCGAGCAACATATGGTTCGTCCTCGGCATTGAGCTCAAATGATGCCTGCGCTCTCCTTGCGCTCTGCATGAATAACTCGACAGCACTGTATCTCCGAATCGAATCAAATTGATTATCTTTTGGGATGGGCAGCCCTTGAATTTCAAACATCCACTCGCCGTGCAAATTCATTTTTTCACGTGATGTGACCAGCAGTTTAACTCCCGGAGCATGCAGAAGGATTTCCCCAAAGAGTGCTGCCCCATCCAGTAAGTGCTCCACATTGTCAAGCACAAGCAGCAGGTGCTCCTCACGCAGATATTTCATCAATTGTTCCTGCGGCTTTAATTGCCCTTGAAAGATATAACCTAATGAAGTGGCAATTGTTGGGACCAGATGAGCAGACGAATTAATAGAGGCGAGAGAGATAAATTGTGCTCTCCCGCTGAAAAATTCCTTCAACCGGCAGGCAGCTTCAACCGCCAGGCGGGTTTTACCGATACCGCCGGGGCCTACCAGGGTGACCATTCGGCACCTGGGATCACGCAACATGCTTTCGAGAGCATTTAACTCCACCTCGCGGCCAACTAAAGGGGTAGCCGCTTCAGGAATCCATGAGATGGAACTCTTCCTGCCTTGCTGTATAAGGTGAGCCGTTGATTTAATCTGATCGGAGTTTGAGA
Source organism: uncultured Chloroflexia bacterium (assembly GCA_963793095.1). Classification (GTDB taxonomy): domain Bacteria; phylum Chloroflexota; class Anaerolineae; order Anaerolineales; family UBA4823; genus CAVWDI01. The sequence goes on along the minus strand of CAWBYY010000002.1, from coordinate 382,125 downwards.
GCCGCTCAATCGAAAGTCCCCCGCGGGCAACTCCAATAAAAACATCCTGATCACTTTCGGGTACCTCAAGTGATTCGGCCAGTAAAACTGCAAGCTGTTTTGACGGGCGGCGTTCTCCCGACTCATACTTCCGCAGTGCGGAAACAGAACAACCCGTTCGTTCCGCCAGCTCTTCCTGGGTTAAGTCAAGTGACCTTCGCCTGTTTTTAATCCATTCGCCAAAAAAACCTGGATTATCTTCGCTTTCCATTCCAGCTTCCAACTACACAATTAAATTTACAAGTTCACGTTGCGGGCGCGATGCTGGTTGAATGAAAAAAGGAAATTTTAAATTTTTATTAGATAACTCTCTCGTTGTGACGGTTTTTGTGTCAATGATTGTGCCACAAGGTGCCACCTATTTCTTTTGATTGGATAGTTTAATCATTTGTGAAAGTATAGTGTCACCTTCTTATCAAATATCAACAAGTATCTGACAATATTGGAGAAAATTACCATGAATATATATTTTATCTTATTTCTCAGATTTGTCCATATTTTTGCAGGCGTTCTGTGGGTTGGTTCCGCTATTCTATACTTCTTTTATGTAGAGCCAACAGTAAAGAGCCTTGGACCAGCGGGGGGGAAATTTATGTTTGAATTTGTTGAAAAACGACGCTATCCGATTTTCATGACCGCAGTCAGCTTTTTAACAATCCTGTCTGGGATCCCGTTATTCTGGATGATATCCGGAGGTTTTAAACTCAGCTGGATGAAATCCGGTCCTGGATTAGGCTTCACAATTGGCTCCATATTGCCTTTAATAGCTTTCCTCATGGGTGTGCTTTTACTTTCACCTCGTGGAAAACGAATGGGCGAGTTGGGTAAGGAGATCGGCGAATCTGGCGGTACACCCAGACCAGAACAAGCAGATGAAATGCATAAATTAGAAAAAGAATTTGCACAATTTGAGCGGGTGGAATTCATCATATTGTCAATATCTCTGATCGCAATGGCTACAGCACGCTACTGGTATTTCTAATCCTTATTCTTAAAATTTCGAATGATGGTCCGATCAATCAAAATCAATGTGATTGAAAAGAAAATCCTGAAAATCTCACATAAAGGAGGCAGAGATGGTCACCAAATTGGAATTAATAAATAAAGTGCGCAGCACTGACAATAGAACCGCTCTCCAGGCGATTGAAGAAATGCGGATTCGCGGATGGCTCACAGATGGAGCCCTGCGTGGAATCACCCTTAACCGTGCTCAGTTTCAGGGTGCAGACCTGATAGAGGCAGATCTTAGTTTTATTGATTTTCACCAGGCTGAAATGGAATTTGTTGATCTAAGAAATGCCAATTTGAATGGCACGAAACTGACCAGGGCTAATTTGATTGGTGCTAACTTAAGCGAAACCAACTTAACGAATGCCAATCTATATAAGACCAATTTGCGAGGTTGCCGTAACCTTACCGTCGAGCAACTATCTACAGTCAAGCGGCTTTGGGGCGCTATTATGCCAGACGGTGAACCTTACGACGGTCGTTACAATCTACCTGCAGATCTCGAGATTGTTTATTTGAGAGCCGTTGTATAAGAAATTTTTTATCTTTTAGTAATGATCAAGATTTGTTTGATGTAAATGCAATCCTGTTTCATTATACTGAATTCAACCGTAATCGGTTTCGACCACACCAATACCATAGTCCAGGCAATCGATCCGGGCTTGATTCAACAGCACTTTCGAATTTAAGGTAACAAATTATGTGCATACTACACCTGGTCGGGTTCGTTCATCCCCATTGCACCCAATCCAGCAGCAGACAACATCAGTAACCAGGTGGTTTCATATCCACAATTGTCTCTGAGGTGAAATTGTGACAGATTTATATATGACTGATACCGACATCGCAACTTCAAATATTCCAATCATAAAAACACCAGACCAACGACTGCGGGTTTTCATCAGCTCGACACTGCAGGAACTGGCGCGTGAACGTGAAGCGGCCTGCAATTCCATAAAACGATTACATTTAATCCCTGTGACTTTTGAGTTCGGCGCCCGCCCACACCCCCCACGAGAACTTTACCGGGCGTATCTTTCTCAAAGCCACGTCTTTATTGGTATTTACTGGCAAAAATATGGCTGGGTTGCGCCGGATATGGACGTGTCGGGAATCGAAGACGAATATAATCTTTCCAATCGCATGCCCAGACTGATCTACCTAAAAAAACCCGCCCCAGACCAGGAATCGAGTCTGGCACAATTATTAAGCCGGATACAAAGCGAAAGTTCAGTTTCTTACAAATATTTTTCCTCCCCGGAGGAATTGGAAGAACTCATCGAAGACGACCTGGCAATTTTTCTTTCTGAAAGATTCGAACACTCATTTCAATTTGGTGAAATTGAACAGCAGGAAGAATCTGTTGTGCTGAATAACCTGCCGACCGTATTGAATCAATTCATCGGGCGGGAAGACCTGGTTTCAGATATCATCAATTCTATTAAGGTTGACCACCACCGATTAATAACTTTCACCGGAGCAGGTGGTGTTGGGAAAACACGTTTGGCGCTGCGTGTCTCTGAAGAGCTTATCGAATTGTTTTCCGGAGGTATTTGGTTTTTCGACCTGGCATCGCTGTCAGATTTAACCCTAATCATTCAGTCCATCGCGGCTGACCTTGGAATTTCTGAAGAACCGGGTATGCCACTAATAAACTCACTCACCAACAGAATTGCCCGAAAGCCGCACCTGTTTATCCTGGACAACTGCGAGCACCTGGTTAATGATGTAGCTTTCCTGGTAGAAGACCTGCTGCGAGGTTCGACAAATCTCCAAATCATTGCTACAAGCCGGGAATCCCTTGGGGTAAGGGGTGAAATTATAATCAGCATTCCCCCACTTTCTTTACCGGATTTACAAGAAGAATTACCCTGCAGACAATTGATGGAATTTGATGCAGTAAAGTTATTCGTTGACCGGGCAGCGGCTTCCCAGACGGGTTATGAAATAACAAATGAGAACGCACCCTTTGTCGCGAAAATCTGCGCTAAGCTGGACGGCATCCCATTGGCCATCGAATTAGCAGCAGCACGTATCAGGGTACTGTCCGCAGAGGAGATAGCCTGGAGACTTAATGACAATTTTAATTTTCTTTCAGGCACACGTACTTCTCTTGCTCGACAAAAGACAATAACAGCACTGATCGATTGGAGTCATGAACTTCTTTCAGAAAGTGAACGAGTCCTGTTCCGGCGCCTGTCAGTATTTAATAATAGCTGGACGCTTGAAGCAGCTGAACAGGTTTGTCAGGGTGGGATTGATTGAATCATGGGAGGTTCTCGACCTGCTAACAAATCTGGTTGAAAAATCCTTCGTTACTGTTGAACTGATCGAGAGCGATAACCGTTACCGTTTTTTAGAAATGATCCGCCAGTTCAGCCATTCACAGCTGATGGTATCAGGTGAAGCGGATGAAGTATCTCGTAATTTTGTGATGTATTACATTCAACTTGCTGAAAAGTCTTACGGCAATCTTTGGGGATCGAAACAGAGCCACTGCCTGAAAATTTTACAGCAAGAAACCGACAATATGCGCTCAGCCCTGGAATGGTTGTCAATCAGCAGCGACCGCGGGGAGTTACTACTACGCATGGCTGGATCGCTGTGGCGTTTTTGGGAAATCAGGGGTTATGTGACAGAAGGCCGCGGTTGGTTGGAGCGCGCTCTCGCTTCGAGTCCTGATGCGTCTGCATATTCTCGAGCTAACGGGTTAAGAGGGCAGGTATTCTTGCTCTGAAACAAGGGGACTTAAACCAGGCCAAAGAGATGCACGAACAGAGCCTCTCACTTTTTCGTGAACTTGGTAGTGAACATAAAATAGGGGTGGCGCGTGAATTGGGAGCTATTGCTGAAATTGCATATATCCATGGTGACTATTCAATGGCGACGACCTTGCACAAAGAGAGCCTGTTATTGAGAGAAGAAATAAGTGACAAAGAAGGCATCGCCATCTCGTTGGGACATCTGGGGATTATCGCACGTGATAAAGGGCAGTACAAGCTTGCTATAGAGTTGCTGGAAAATAGCCTGCAATTATGCCGTGAGATTGAGGATAATCTAATGACTGCCTTCGCTCTGAGAAACCTGGGGGTAGCTGTTTATTATCAGTGTGATTATCAGCGTTCATATCATTTGTTGAATGAAGCTCTATCCCTCTACAGAGAATCAGATGACATGCCCGGGATATCGAACACCCTCCAGAATCTCGGGAATACAGCCAAAGACCAGGGTGATTTTAAAAAGGCAAATCTGCTTTACCAGGATTGCCTTCAAATCAAGCAGGATCTGGGTGACACGTACGGTATTGCGCAGGCAACCGCCAGTCTGGCAGAATTAAATTTTTTTCAGGGTAACTACGCGCGTGCGGTTAAACTCATTGAAAAGAGCTTATCGCTTTTTCAGGATCTTGAAAGTACGCGTGGGGTCATTTTTTCAATTGGAATTAAGGCTTATATTAGCCATTATCAAGGCGAGTACCAGCGTGCCGAATCCTTAGCAAAGGAATGTCTTGCGCTGGCGACTGAAATCGATGCCCCCCGCCCAGTCGCATACGCCAAACAGGTATTGGGACTGAATGCATTAGCTGAAGGCAAACTTGTCGAAGCAAGAGAAATGTTATTAGAATCATTGAATATTTTTCAAAATGTTGACGACCGCAGAAATGTCGCTTCGGTTTTAGTAAATCTGGCACGAATAGCATACCACCAGGGAGATTATGGGTGTGCGAAAGAATTTCTAGATGAAAGCCTCCTGATTGCCCAGGACCTTGAAATCCTCTGGACGCTCAGTTTTATTTATGAAATTATGGGGCTTTTGGAACGGGAAAAAGGTAATTATGACCAGGCATTAGTATACTTGAACGATAGTATTAAAATTTCCATTGACCAGATGAACCAGCAAGGAATCGCCAACTGCCTGGGCGCTTTTGCAGGTTTAGCTGCAGCATTAAACGAATCAATTCTCGCAGTAAGGCTGTTCTCAGCCGCAGACAAGTTAAGGCAATTAATCGGGGCAAATATGGGTGTACATGACCAGCATGAATATTCTCATTTCTGTGCTCAACTGTTAAATCAATTGGATGAAAAAAGCTTAAATTCAGAATGGTTTGAGAGTTCGAAATTACCAACTGAACAGATCATTCAGGAATTAATACCCTGGCTCAATGAGCGAAGCCTCTCGATTTCTCATAATTAATACCATGATCGCACGTATCTGGCGTTCTGTCACACAAGCTTCGCAAGCGGATTTTTATCTGGATATATTGAACAAAACCGTGACCCTTCCCTGCCAATCTGCGGAAGGCAACCAAGGGATTTATATCTTTCGGGAATTGCGGGGCGAGTTAGCCCATTTTCTGCTGATTTCATTCTGGGAATCAAGCGAGGCGCTTTACAATTACGCCGGTTCGGAAAACCACCATTTAAATCACACCGAGGAAGAATTAGAATACCTAATCGCAAGTGAATCTCTAGCGACAGATTACGAATTGATGGTTGGAAGAGGAATTATCTAAAAATCCCGTTTATATCACCAATTAGTCAATTATCGAAATTAAAAATTTATGTTGTCTGAGCATGTGAAACAAAACAAGTTGGAACAACTAGAAATCTCATCGCCCAAAAAACTACAACGGAATTATTTCAGGAAACCACCTCCACATCCATTCTAAGCCAAAATTCCGAAACATAATTGCTCATTTACTTAAAGTTTTTCTATTTTTAATTACTAATCAAACCACATTTCCCCATCCCCCAATGACAATTTCCCCCTCCAACCTAAACTGGTAACATGCTGGCGCGAGTGCACTCCTGCGCTGTGATCGGTCTGGAAGGGGAGATCACCGAGGTCGAAGTGGACACCGGGCAGGGCCTGCCCGGGATGACCATACTCGGCCCAAAAGACCGTATCGTTTAGTATCTATTTGACTTAATTTACTTTTTCAACTTAGCGTTTATAACGAAAAATCCCAAATTCACTTAATAATACATACATAATTTCTTTGGTAATCTGCCTGCCTCCTTTTTGTTCTAATACTAAATTATCTTTTGGACAAGTTTTTGGGGGGCATGCCATATTATTGAATTGACAACTGTCACTAATGCGATCATTAAGATGCTTTTTTTGGATTATATTCAAACGACTGCACGCTATACTTACTTGAAGAATAACGAGTCATGGCAGAATGGTCAGATCATTATCAAACTCAGAAAAATTCAAGAGTGGATAATAGGGGCCTTCTGCTTGTGAGGGTGTCAGCGGCAGTTCCCCTGAACCAATTCCAATATCCACAACAATTTGGCCATTTGCAAGCAAACTGTTATCCCCCTGCACAAGTTGAAGCAATAACAAATCACCGCTTTCCCCCGCTGCCTGGAATATCCCTTCCGCTTCTAAAACTGCAATATCCTCGCTGAAATAAAATTGGCTGGTAAGTAATGTCTCCCCATTTTGCCTGACTTTGAAGTGAATATGACGTGGTCGTGGCTCGTATTCCCCCGGCAAGATAGTGCGGAAAGCGTACCAACCCTCTTCATTAGCGACAGTCGCGCCAAAGAACTGAAAGGTCATATCCCGATTCTCTATCTCTGGGTCATCGGGGTGATTATAAATGCCTTCTGCGTCAGTCTGCCAAATTTCAATGATGGTATTAGGTATTGGGTTGCCATTGACATCAAGAACCTGTCCATAAAGAATGAGTGGTTCACCATTTGTTTCAGATGGGGCTGTGAAGGCATTGATTAACTGTTCTTCAGAACGAATTGAGACGATTTCTTCTGGTATGGTAGTTACTAAAGGCGAGGTTTCTGCCGGTTTCTCTTTTTTTGACAAAGTAGGCATGGATGTGGCTTCACCCTTAAAAATATTTTCCTCAATGGAAATTGTGGCTGCTACTGTGGATGTTGGTGGAACATCAGTTGCATTCTGATTAAGAAAAGTTCCTGGTGCTCCACCACTTCCACATGCAGAAAGCAATACAAAAATCAATAACAAAGTCTTCCTAAATTTTTGAACCATCAAACACCTCATAAATAAAAAGTGCGAAATGTGCTTTTTGTACTTTACAATTGTACCCTTATTTATCCAATTAATTGAAAGACAATCAAGCGGTTTGCCAATTCATCCCAATTACAAAAAAATACTGTGATATCAGCGCAATTGCTAGCTATTTTTATAATGTATGTATAGTCGTCAATATCTCTGACAAATTGCACTTATCAGTTGGTTCACCGAAATCTTTTCCTTCCAAAAAAATTCGCCTATTATGCTGGGGAGTGTGAACGCTTGTTCTGTAAGCGGTTTGAGGGGTATCTGGGTAAAAGGAAAAGTGAACATTGGGCATCCCTTGCCTGAGATGACCATACTCGGCCCAAAAGACCGTATCATTTAGACTAAGTTTGACTAAGAATTACTTCGGCAAAATAAAGTCATACAAAGAATATCCCCCAAATTTGTTTCTTCAAACGTAATTACACTATATACATAAATTCCAAAGCTTGGGTAATATCCAATCCACCATATTCTTTTCGCCAGCGGTAGTAGGTCTGCTCATTCATCTCCAATTGACGGGCCGCCTCACCTACGGTCACGCCCCATTTTACAAGCACCTCGGTTTCTGGGAGGTTGGTTACGATGTGTTCAGATGGGAATTGCCAACTTGGCATTCGGCCTGTCTCCTATTAATTCTTATCCAAACTTATATTTTGGATTAGTTTTTGGGGCAGGTCATTTGCGATATTCAACCATCCCTTTGTTTTATAAGCCCATTACTGCTTTGCAGGTTTTGGTGTAGAGATCGCGGAAGATGTTGTCGGGATCTGCGATACGTTTAGCATTGTAATAATTTTCTTTATTAAACACTTTCCAGAAATCTGCCTCAGAATAGTAGTTGTTAGAGATAAGGGATTTTATGCCTCCTATTCTCATTAATTCCTCTTCGATGAGTTGGTAGTAATTGATGTTGTTGTTTTTCCTCATACCATAGATGGCGATGTCCAGGAATAGTTGATCTGAATTTTTTCTATTATAGTCTTCTGAAATCCATTCGTATTCCCGTACAACTTTGTACGGCACGCACCAGAGGGGATAGTGCTTGACAACTTTAGTATGCCATTGAAGATAGCCTTTGATTTTGGAAAAAGGGATCATGACATCCAGAGTCATGGGAATAAGGTGTTCAGGAAGCCAGCGATTGAAAATTTTGGCAAGGGAAAGAGTGTTGGTGGAGTTGGTAAACCAGCCAAAAAGCAACCTGCCCAAAAAGGATTTGGGGTTGACATTGGTTACACCTTTGTCGTAGCGGAAAAAGTAGTCATAAGTTTTAAGATAGTCTTCCTTCAACTTATTGGTAGTGAGATAGTAAATTTTCATCCAATAGTAACTGTTGGTGTAAGGAGCGGAGTCCACGAAATCTGCCACACAGAGAACGTATTCTTGGGGTGAGTGGATAATGCCATCCATATAATCTACATCATTTTTGGTGAAGTGGTCCCAGATGGCTTTTTTATAATCTTCGATATTATGGTATTTTTCGTAGGTAACTTTGACGAAAGGTTTAGAGGGGATTAGCTTAAACTTGAGCTTGGATATGATTCCAAGCGTACCAAAGGCGCCATGAACCATTTGGAACAATAATCTATATTCATTGGTGGGAGTACAGATTAGAACATCGCCTTTCCCGGTGATAATTTCGTACTCTAGGCAGGTATCATGGAACCCACCGTACTTGAAGGACATGGACTCGATGGAACAACCGGAGACAGCTCCACCGATAGTAATGGTTTTTAATTCCGGGACAACCATGGGAACGAGATTGTATTTGAGGGTTTCTTTAACTAAATCCGTGAATGTAACGCCGGGTTCTGCGATACAAATTTTCTTTTCGAGGTCAATATGGAGGATTTGGTGTAAGTCACTGACATCGATTTTTTCATCATCAAGTCTTCTGTCCCGGGGTTTAGGAACCTGATGTGGAGGGGCTTTTTTCTTTAAAGAAAGTGGTGTAGTACTTTTTCTATTTTTAAGTTGGTGGCTGATCTTATTTATTTTTTGCTGGTGGTTTGGCATATTCAAGTGCTTCACGAAAAGTTCTGGAAAAACATAAAACAAGTACTGGATTTGGTTCTCCGCCCTTCTGTTAAAGCTGATTTTTGTTTTTCCATCTCCATTTTATTTTTGGCAGAGTTTTATGACCTGCCCCCATTATTTGTACCAGTCATAATGTTAGACTAACTTGATTAATTTGAAAAGGTTGAATCACAACCGCAGCTGGGGCAAGTGGTCTGTAACCCGGTGAGCTGTGTAGCTTGATCACCCCTGGATGGCTTCTCACATTTATTCATTCAATCAGGAATCCACCCCCATCACCACACTCGGCCCAAAAGACCGTATCGTTTAGTATTGCCTTATGAAGGCAGGAGTAGTAACACCTGTTTACAAAGTTGGAAATCATAACTGAAAATTGAAAAGCTACTAGTGGGAAAACTATCGGAAAACGTCGCTCATAATTGGCAGTACACCAATGTATAATCTTTCAAGTAAAAGCCCAAAAGGCTAACTAACCTAAACAAGTTTTGTCCAAAACTTTAAAAATAATTCAGCACGGCAAGTTAACGAAAATAATGTGAACTTCCTCGTCATTTTCAATTAGGGTATTGGACAGTATAAGTTTTTAGTTGTTATTGGATAAAGATCAGTGAAGAATGTAATAAACCAGGTAACTGCCAAATCCATTTCATCACTTATTAATAATCAGGACAATTTACCAAATGAAATCACACCTGATATCATCCTTGAAGAAGAACATCAATACCTTTACAAATTTGATGATAACGGGGATATCATAGTTTGTCTTCAACTCAGAAAAAATATTTGGTACCAATATGAAATTAAATATGTATCAACTGCGGAGAAACATCAACATCAAGGTTATGCATCTAGCTTAATTAAAGAAGCTGAAAAAGAAGCCGGAAAAATGGGTTGCCGATTTCTCCAATGTGCAATTATGGAAGATAAAATAAGAAGCATTGGGTTATTCAAAAAAATGGGATTTTTTCAAGTTTCCCAGTTTTTTTATCCTTTTAACGGACATAATTTCGGTGTAGGGTATAAAGTTTTATAACCATAGGCTTCGAGAATTGATACACCATAAGGAGTGACATGCCTCCAATTTGTTCTTATCCTATATTATCTTTTGGATCATTTTTTGGTAGGCAGGTCACCTCTCAAATGTTGGATTGTTCTCTCAGGTATTTCTTAATGATTACATTTTTACAGATAATTACTATATGGCTCTTCGCTGTTGAATCCTGGTCCTTAATAAGATAATAAATCCCACTATCAACAATAAAAAACTAAGAATGACAAGTGTCCATTTCAACATAGTAAATATGGGCGCCAGCATATCCAGCACAGGGGTTTGTTGAGGGTACCGAAACATTATCAGTGAAGTTGATACGTTTTCAAAATAATCAAAAAATAAAGCCATGATCGGGATCAGGTTTACTCGCCCAAAACTACTATCTATTAGGGAAATCTGCCTATATATCCAGCTAATGCAAGTGGTAAGAAACAAGGAGTAGACAATAGGCCAGATTAAATCAAATGTGAATCTCGCATGTATGTATAGCGCTCTGCCTTCTTCACCATACGCATCCGCCATTCTATAAATATCATTTTTTGAATAATAAAATGATAAATCTGGTGTGCCTACATGTTCACTGATTGAATCAACTTTGGTTGACTGGGATGGTAATACAAAAATAGAAAACATCAAAAATAACAAAACCGCCCCAAGGGCAATCCAACCATTTGAAATTTTATATACCCATTTTGAAAATCTATAAATCATCTGCTCTTGATACCTTAGGGAAAATTATAAATGCTGATATGTAATTATGAAATGAATTTTATTCATCATTTGTGACAAATAATACAACGGAAAAGAAAATGTGTTTTTTCGGTCAAAACCTGAATTTTGTTACGCTTCATTCATAAATCCCCCCTCATCACCAAACTCGGCTCAAAAGACCGTAAAGTTTAGTCTCAGTTTGATAAAAATTTTTTTCGTCAACAAAGCTTTATAAAAAGAAGAAGCCTCTATTATTTCATCACCCACATTTATCTTTCTCCCGCCTGGGTCGTAACAATATACCCATATTTTTTCAGTTGCGGTGGTAGGTCTGCTCGCTGATCTCCAATTGACGGGCAGCCTCAATCACGGTCATGCCTTGACTCAAAAGCACCTCGGCTTCTTGGAGCTTGGTAATGATTTGTTCAGATTTAAATTGTTTCTTTGGCATTCGGCCTGCCTTCTTTTTGTTCTAATCCTACCTTATCTTTTAGATCAGATTTTTGGGGGGCAAGCCAATTTCCTGAGTAGACCAAATTTATTCAGCTGATCTTTTTACCACCCATCCCATTAAAGATAATATTATCCAGATGATTATTAATGGCAATAATCCTGCGATCAGGCATACCAATCCAGTAATGGCAGCATTTTTGCCATAGAAAAGATAGATGAGACCATCTCCAACAACGAAGAGAATTATTATCCCACCGGCCAGAAGCCGATTATTTGTTTGCCGTGTATACTTTCTAAGGTCGCGTGACATTTTCAATTAAGTACTGCTATTTCTACTTACTACAAAATTAATCACAACGAATAGAATAATATTACTATTAATGTAAAATATGTCGGTAACCAAAAAAAGAATGGGAAGTATTTTTTTCCCAATGAAATTTGACCTGCCCCTATTATATGCATGACTCACAATGTCAGACGAACTTGATTAATTTGAGAAGGTTGAATCACAACAGCAGCTGGAGCTGGGGGTTTGTAACCCGGTGAACTTTGTGGCTGGATCACACCAAGATAACTTTTTAATTTATTAATCCAATCAGGAATCCACCCCCATCACCATACGCTGCCCAAAAAACCGTTTCGTTTAGATTGAGGTTGTTTGAAAGTTTAAATAAATAGTGGGAGAAAAACAAGGGGTTACTGAAAAAAGGGTATAGCAAGCAATCACAACAAATCTGCCCATTAGCATTTAAATATAGGTTGGAGGTGATTGGGTTTCTCGACCAGGCCTACTCAATTCGAGCCAATGGAATAAGACACTACCTTACCGTTAACTCATGAATTGTCTAATAATTAATGAGAGCTTACAGTTCTAATGACCTGGTGGACGAAAATCAACACTCTTTTTTATCGCCTCGTCAAGCTCTTCTGCAGTAAGAAGGGCAACACCTTTGATACTAAAAGTTCCAGTGATATTGCCTGCTAAAGTTACAGCTGTTGTGGTTACATTGTCAGGTAGATCAACAATAATATAAAAGTCGTTTTCACCGAAAGAAAAGTAGAAGGATTCTAGTGACCCGCCAACACTTCCCAATGCCTGTTTTGCGGCTTTGATCCGACTTGAGCCTCCTTCTTCCATAAGCCCTTTATAGCCTTCTGGTGTATATGATCCATAGAAAAGATACTTTGGCATTTGACATCTCCTTTCTGAAATATGTCTAAATCCACCATATTATAGAACTAAATTTATGGCGTATCAGCACATGCGAGACAAAAAGGGTGAAAAAATAAGAGATACTATTCAATCAAGATCATTTCAATCAGGAATCCTCCCCCATCACCATACTCAGCCAAAAAGACCATATCGGTTAGTATCTATTTGACTTAATTTACTTTGTCAATTCAGCATTTTACAAAGAAAAATCCCCAATTCACTTATTCATACGCAAATTGTCTCCTTGGGATTCAGCCTGCCTCCATTTTTTCTAATCCTAACTTATCTATTGCTTCAGTTCTTGGGGAGCAGGTCAGACGCAGAATGCAATCAGCGTTACACAAACAAATTTAGCTGTTCAAAAAACATTGTCTGCTCTGAAACAAACATATAACGCCGAAGATCAAAAGAAACTTGCTGAACAGGAAGCAATAAAGGAGAAATCCTAAATAATAAAAATTCATATTGGATAATATTAGATAATTAAAATTGTAGAACTTAATAATCGTTGATGGCGGATGAGGAACGTAACAAATCCCTGGTTCATCACAATTCACAAGAAGACCGCTACTTCTAGTTGTCGGTCCTTTTGTTTATAGAGATCAAGGATGGTAAGTACATGCGGTCGGAAGAACAAGCCTTGATTGATATGCAGGCCACAGCCCATTGGGCATTGGATGAATAAAGAGTTGCGGATTAACATCCGCTGTATCTGACCACCTTCAGCGTAGGTAAGCGCGCACAAAAACCTGCCTAGGCTTTTATTGCATTTCACCAGGAAACAAAACGGCGGAAGGTGAGCGAATTCTTACGAATAAATTTATGATCAAATACAAAGAGTACATAAAGAAGACCTATCAATTAACAAAAAGAGCCAAATAAATGGGGAACCATCCATTCAGTGCTTTATTAGTAATTCAAAATAGAGTAGGGTTCACTCCTGAAAATTCAGTAATTACTGACAATGACATTTCTAGACATGCAGAACTTTTTTGATCAGTAAGGTTACTCGGGAATTGGATCTAGTGATACTGAGTCAAAGTATTCAATATACGAGTACAGAACCATGCGCGCTGTCCGATCATTATGGTATGAAATAAGCTGCTGCCAGCAAAGCTAATGTCAATATGCATACGACCGTAAAGGAAATTGATATTGCCAATATTGCAGTACGGAGAAATATGAATTGTTTGGCCTCCCTGTAGGCTTCCATTTGATCCTCCTTGGTAAGTGGAATGGGAATATCTTTCGGCAATTCCATCTTTTCTGTTTGATTAACAATGTCGGCAAGTTCCGGGTCAGTCTCTAGATATTCCTTTACAAGAGCGCGTGTGTCTGCGCTCACCTCATCGGCTAAGAATAGAGGCAACAGATCGAGAATTACATTGCGTGTAATTTCCATAATCAAAAATCCTCCTTGTAGAGCAATTTCTTACGTATGCGATGTACTTTTACTTTTGCAGTTGATAAGGATATTGTAAGAATACGGGCAATTTCATCGTAGGGCAGTTTGTGCTGCACATGTAAAATGAAAGCCGCTCGATCAATTTCCGGTAAAGTCTGAAGAAATTTTTTAATTCTCTGTATCTCTAATCGATATTCAGTTAATTTGTCCGGGCCAGGATTAGGGTCAGAATGAGTATCTTCAAGAATGACCTCACGCTTACTCTTTCTTAGCCGTTCTAGATAAATATGACGGGAAATTGTGAATAGATATGCCTTGAGGGTTTCGGTGCGAATGGGATTATTGCTTGCCCAAGCACGTATAAATGTCTCAGATGTAATATCCTCAGCCTCGTAACCATCACCAGAAAGCCAAAATGCGAAGCGGTAAACATCAGCAGCATAGGATTCGTACAAATCTTGAAAGTTGAGCATCAGCCTTCTCTAGTTAATATATGCACAACGAAGCGAAAGGTTACAATCTGCAGCAGAATAGGGTCTGATAAAACAGCGATCTAGTCAGCAGTATTGCGGCTATCCTGGCATGTAGGCGGCCGGGCTGCGCCCGAGGGTATGCAGCGCGGTGTCCAATATTCGCTCCGGATAAAACAAGACTCGGAATCAAAACACCTGGTGACCTCGTAGTTGAAATCACCACAAAGACTGATATTAATCTTAAGTGGGGGGGAATTTGGCATTCAGTAATCAAAATGGACACTCGACGATTGATGGAGAAAGAAAACAAAGAGGTATCAATATAATCTACGAAACAGATTTTTTTACTAATATTGTAAACATTGAAATTTTTCCAGTCAAAAATTGTTCCGGTTCCGGCATCACAAATGCTGGTATTCCAATAATAAAGAATAGCATTGTTCAAGGAAATGTCTCAGAATATTTCCCTGGTGAAATTGTTAATTCTGTTAAGCTTACTCCCAACAACACAACCGTAAAAGGGAGCGCTTTAAAATACAATGTTGGCGGCATTTCCTATAGAGAAACCCTTGGGCTAATTAACAACACTGTCAACTATAGCCAATTTGATCCCAAATTGTTCCTCCTCCATTGACATTTTCCCTCACCCAACCTAAACTGGTAACATGCTGGCGCGTGTGCACTCCTGCGCTGTGATCGGTCTGGAAGGGGAGATCATCGAGGTCGAAGTGGACACCGGGCAAGGCCTGCCCGGGATGACTATCGTCGGTCTTCCGGATGCGGCTGTGCAGGAGAGCCGAGAACGGGTCCAGGCGGCCATTAAAAACGCCGGAATGCCCTACCCGCGCAGGCGGATAGTGGTCAACCTGGCGCCAGCGACCGTCCGTAAGGAAGGACCCGCCTATGACCTACCGATCGCAGTGGGGGTGATGATCATGTACGGCCTGCTGCCCCAGGAAGCGGTTGAAGATTCAATTCTGATCGGAGAGCTGTCGCTGGAAGGCACCCTCCGGCATGCGCGCGGGGTTCTCCCGGTGGCGGCTTCTGCCCGTGAGCGCGGCTTCAAACGTATATTCGTCCCAAAGGACGACGCCGCTGAAGCCAGTCTGATCCCCGACCTGGATGTAATCCCGGTCGATTCCCTTCCGGAACTGATCAGCCACCTGACCGGAGAGACCCGGATAGACCCATCCCCACCCCTGGAGGCTGATGAGCTGCCCAGCACGGTTCAGACCGACTTCCGGGAGATCAAAGGCCAGGAACACGTCAAGCGCGCCCTGGAAGTGGCGGCAGCCGGCGCCCATAATGTGATCATGATCGGCCCGCCCGGCGCTGGCAAGACCCTGCTGGCGCGGGCAGTGCCCGGCATCCTGCCGCGCATGAACATTGATGAAGCCCTGGATGTAACCCGAATCTATTCGGTGGCTGACCAGCTTCCCCCGGAAGTGCCGCTGGTCAGAATCCGCCCCTTCCGTTCTCCCCACCACACCATCTCGCACGCCGGCCTGGTGGGCGGCGGCAACTGGCCCCGCCCCGGCGAAATTTCGCTTGCTCACCGGGGAGTGCTCTTCCTGGATGAACTGCCCGAATTCGGTATGCGGGTCCTGGAGGTAATGCGCCAGCCGCTCGAAGACAAAGTTGTAACAATCAGCCGGGCTCAGGGAGCCCTGACTTTTCCGGCGAATTTCCAGCTGATCGCCGCGATGAACCCCTGCCCATGCGGATACTACGGAGACCCGGTCAGGGAGTGCTCCTGCTCAAACAGCACCATCACCCGCTATCAGAAGCGTATATCCGGACCCCTTCTGGACCGGATCGATATTCATATTGAAGTGCCGCGGGTCGAATATGAAAAACTCAGCGATGACCGCCTGGGCAAGTCTTCTGGAAACATCCAGCAGAGGGTCGAAAATGCGCGTGCACGCCAGCGGGAGAGGTTCGCATCCGCCAGCACACCTGAAGCGACAGAGGCGATCCAGCCAATGGTAACCTGCAATGCGGATATGCGCCCGGCGGAGGTGCGCCTTTACTGCAAGCTGGATGATGCCGGGGCAAATTTAATGCGCACCGCCATGAACCAGCTTCATCTCTCTGCCAGGGCGTACCACCGGGTTTTGAAACTATCCCGGACAATCGCCGACCTGGCTGGTTCAAAATCAATCGAAGCAAAACACCTGGCTGAAGCCCTGCAGTACCGTCCAAAAGGGTTAACAGGTTAAAATTGTCTGTGGTCTCTTTCACGGAAAACCTATAAACAGGAGGATGGTTATGACAGTTGTAAAAGTTATAGAAATTGTGGGCACATCCAAAGAAAGCTGGGAGGACGCCGCAAAAAACGCTCTCAAAGGAGCTAAACAAACCCTGCACGGCATAACCGGGGTCGAGGTGATCAAACAAACCGCGACTGTGGAAGAAGGCGAGATTAAAGAATACCGGGCTACGGTGAAGCTTGCCTTCAAGATTGACTGACCGGACGGTAAGCTCATAAACCAAATAAAAATTAATTGTAGGGGAACTCAAATTCTTTAAAGAGGTCTGGTGCGGGAAAAAGACGGGTAAAGCCCCCGCCATGCCGTTATTTCTGCGTCTTTTCTATACTACACACAAAAAATCGCAGTTCAAGTTACTTTAACGCCTGTCTGGAGGTACGCATGGACGAAAAAAGCATGATACGCTACTGGATGAAAACAGAAGTGGTGTCCGTTGAGTTGAACACCACAATCAGAGAGGCCGCCTCCAGGCTGGTTGAGAGAAAAGTTGGAACGCTGCCAATTGTAAAAAGGGATGGGACCCTGGTCGGCGTCACCTCAATCAGCGAGATAATCAACGTATTCCTTCCCGATTTCGTCAACCTGCTCTCAGATATCAGTTTTGTGATTGATTTTGGCAAATTGGATGAACTCTCCCCGTACGATCTGGAAGAGGCCGGGAACATGACAGTCAACGATATTATGCATAAACCTGTGGCTGTAGAAGAATCCAGTTCGCTTATGCGCTGTTTATCAATAATGCACCAGCAAGGTTTGCGCGACCTGCTGGTCGTCAAGGACAGCAAGCTGGTTGGGATTGCATCCGAAGTTGATATCAGCTGCGCATTTCTGACCGGCTGGATAAATTCACCATGTGAGGATTAACCACGCCGATGACCAGCGCGATCGTCGCCTCTATTATTACCCTCATCACACTTTTCTTTATTCTTATAGAAAAAATGAACCGCGCCATTATTGCCATGGCCGGTGGTGGGGTGATGCTGGTTATTGGAATGATAATGGGATTTTACAACGAAGAGCTTGCCCTGGAGGCAATCGAATGGGAGGCTCTGGGATTGCTGCTCGGGATGATGGTCCTGGTATCCATCCTAGTTCCGACTGGATTCTTCCAGTATACGGCTGTAAAAGCCAGCCAGTTCTCAAAAGGTAATCCCTGGAGACTGGTACTGCTGCTGGGAGCCGGCACTGCGCTGGTTTCACTATTTTTTAACAACGTTACCACAGTGGTCCTGGTCGGACCGATAACAATCCTTGTCTCCGAATTGATCGGAATAAGCCCGATTCCGATCCTGATGGCGCAGGCATTGTTATCCGATACTGCGGATGTGGGCACTTCGGTAGGCGACCCGGCCAGCGTTCTGGTCGCATCAGCCTCCGGCTACAGTTTTACAGATTTCCTGACCCATTCGATGCCGATCGTCCTGGTCGCAGCGATCATTACCCTGGTAATGCTGCGATTTCTGTTCCGGGATGAATTATCAAAGAAACCCTCCGATCCTGAACTGGTCGCTAAATTAAACGCTGAGGAAACATTGAAAGACAGGTCTGGGATAAAGCGGGTTTTGATCGTTCTGGCATTCGCGGTATTATTTTTCATTCTTCAGGGTAGACTGAACATAAGCTCTGCATTCATCGCAATATCCGCAGCGACTGCAGCGCTGGTATGGATACAACCTGATCTTAATGAAGTGCTGGAGCGGATTGACTGGCATATCTTCCTGTTTTTTATCGGTCTATTTGTTATGGTCGGTGGGCTCTCCGCATCAGGCGCTTTTGAACCCATCACCCAATTCCTGGCACAATTTGCAACAGAGAATCCAGTCCTGCTTGGCGTTATGATTATCTGGATCGTAGCCGCGCTGTCCGCTCTCATCGATAATATCCCGGTAACCATTGCGATGATCTCACTTCTAAATGGTCTGCAGCGCACGGGAGTGGATGTCAGTGCCCTGTGGTGGGCAGTTGTGTTCGGGGCAGGCTTTGGCGGCAACGCCACCAGCATTGGCTCAGGGGCAAATATTGTCATTGTCTCAATATCGGAGAAGACAAAAACGCCAATAACACCCGCTATGTGGAGCCGGAAAGGACTGCCCATCGCAATCGCAACCTGTATCGTTGGAAGCATATTATTTGTTCTCGCATACGACTGGCTGAGCAGGTGACTGCTACACTTCGAAAAAACAAACAACCCAAAAACAATCCAAATTGAACGATACCGAAAAGCTTGAAAAAACCATCCAGAACATGATTACAGATGAAGCCTTTCGGGCAATGGGTTTTCCATACGGGAGCCCGGTCCGGAAAGTGTTCGGCCCGCTTTTGTACCCGGCCGCACACCGGTTTGCCCGGCTGGCAGCAGAAGTCGACAACGATCTGGAACAGCACGGTATTGCTGAAACCGCACGCAAATACCTGCCGGAATACGTGGATGGAGTGATCATCAACGGCGCTGAGAACATCCCCCTGAAAGGGGCGGCGATAATCGCTTCCAACCACCCCGGAACGCTGGATGCACCCCTGATTTTCTCTGCCCTGCCGCGTGACGACCTCAAAGTGATTATCTCCGGTGTGCCTGTTGTAAGAGCCCTGACTGGAGCCAGTAAGTACCTGATCTACACGCCATACGATATCCAACAGAGGACAGCGGTTGTGCGAGGGGCCATCCGCCACCTGAATGACGGCGGGTTGTTAATGATCTTTCCCACAGGAAAGATTGATCCCGATCCGGCCTTCCTTCCCGGATCAAGCCAGGCTCTGGAAAGCTGGTCGAAAAGCCTGGAAATTTTCCTGCGCAGAGCCCCTGGTACAAAAGTCGTCCCCACGATTGTCAGCGGTGTGCTGGATCCAGCCACCCTGCGCAATCCGCTTACAAAACTGCGCAGGGAATTCTGGATGCAGCAGCGCATTGCGGTATATCTACAGGTCGCCCAGATGCTGATGTTTCATAAAAAACTCGGGTTGACACCCAGGGTCACCTTCGGGAAAGTGATAGCCATAGATAATTCAGATCAGTCTGGGGATTCCGGCGAATTGATGGAACTGATTAGCGCCAGCGCAAAAGAAGTGCTCAAGAACCATATTACCGCAAATTAAAGAAAGCCAAACCCTGAAAAATATTTTCCCAAACCTGTCAACGTCATGTAACCCCCAGCCTCTCTCCGGAGAATTCCAGGTAGAGTTTGTTTTCAACGATCTGCCTTAACCGGGATATTGCCCGGTGAATTTCGGTGTAGGTTGTATAAATCGGTGCAATCCCGAGGCGGATATTATCCGGCTCGCGGAAATCCGGGATTACCCGCACTGCAGGTGGGTCCGATTCGATCAGCGCCCGGTTGATGCGGTAACCTTCTTTGTGTTTAAGGGAAACATGGGAGCCGCGCATGTCGCTCTGGCGCGGCGATCCCAGTTCAAATCCGAGCGGGTATAACCACTGCTCCGCCAGATAGATCAGGTATTCAGACTGGTTGATGCTTTTTTGGCGCAGCCGCTCTACCCCCGCCTCCAGCAAGAGGTCAACCGCAGGTTCTACTGCCAGCAAAGAAAGCATCGGCGGGGTTCCAACGCTGAAGCGGTTTATCTCGCGCGCCGGTTCAAAATCCAACCCAAACTCAAAAGGAGACTGGCTGGCAAACCAGCCCCAGATCGCTGGCGTGAGCGCCTCCTGAAGATCTCGCCTTACGTATAAAAACGCCGGCGCTCCCGGGCCTCCGTTGAGATACTTGTAGGTGCAGCCAACCGCCAGGTCTGCCTCCCATCTGTTCAATTCAACCGGGACTGCTCCGACAGAATGGCTCAGGTCCCACAGTACCAGCGCACCGGCTTTATGGGCGATTTTTGTCACAGCGTGGGCATCATATAAAAAGGCGCTCTTAAAAGCGACCTGAGAGAATGTCACCAGCGCAGTCTGTTCGTCAACCGCCTCCATTATAGCCTCGCTGGATACGGTCAATCCATCCAACGAAGGTAATAATTCGAGTTTATGGCGGCCTCCCAAAAGTTCGACGATTCCCTGAAGTATATAAAGATCGGAGGGGAAGTTCAAAACGTCGCTGACGATTTTTTGCCTGCCAGGCTTGTATCGCAGGGCAGCCACAGCCAGCTTAAACAAATTAATCGAAGTCGAATCTCCCAGGATGACCTCATCCGGCTGGGCTCCGATCAAACTCGCAATCCTGCTCCCTATGTCGGATGGGGCGTTAAACCAGCCGTCGTTCCAAACCCTGATCAGCCTTTCCCCCCAGCCATGCTCAACTACTTCCTGCAATATCCGGGCGGTCCTCTTCGGCAGCCGGCCCAGCGAATTGCCATCCATATAAACCAGGTCCGGGTCAGATATTACGAATTCCTCCCGGAAATGCTTCAACTCATCTGCCCGGTCCAGTTCCCGAGCCAGCAAAGCATCGGTCGAATTAAAATTCATTTGTTTGTTCTCAAAACGAGTTGAATCATCAACGCTCTATCGAAAGCAGAGCACCGAAGGAATTGATGTTGAGGTCCCACTCCGTTCCAGGCTGGGCGCTCAAAAACAGGTCGTAATCGGTCGTTTTGTAGGTATAGCGCCCCTGGTCTGTATCAAAATAGATAACGTAAGATTCGCTCAAGTTATCACCCAGGCGCTGCCCATCTTCCAGGACCGGGTCGGGCCATTCCGGCGAAAAGTCGCTACCGTTTAGGCTGACGATATCGACCACCTTCCATTCCTGTACAGTGTAGTCGCAGTAATCGTCATATACCTGGTACTGGCAGTCCTGTACAACATCCCCAAAGCCGTCCCCGCTATCCACTGTATACGGGGTTCCGCAGACCTCAACCGAATTTGGGGCGGGCTGGCTTTGCACGTAACGGATTTCCTGGTTGCAAGCACCCTGATTCGCACCGTCGGGAATCTCATCCCGCCATGCGCTGTATTTGACGGGGGCAAATGCCTCGATTGGAACGCTGCGCTCCCAGCCACCCCCCTCAACCACGCCGGAGACCGCTTCAGTTCGGTTTGTCATAATTACAAACCAGGCAACCGCGCCGCACAGGATTACAATAACAAGAACCGCCAGTACCAAAACCCATGGACGTGGAGGCGCGCCTGGGGCAGCCGAGTCCAGGGATGGCCTGGCCGCCGATTCCTTCTCAACATGCATGCCCCCCCCGCAGTTTGAACAAACCCTGGCAGTGTCCGGGTTTTCCTGTCCACAGTGAGGGCACTCCACCTTCAGCTCTGGTCCGGTGTGATATGCGCCAACAATCCGCCCTGCCTGTCGTTTTCGACCCTCAACCAGGTCACCGCCGCACTGCACACATACTTTCGCATCCCCGGGATTACGGGTCCCGCAGAATGGGCAGTGGATATCAGGGCCTGCCCCCGGTCTCCGCTCTTTTTCTTCCTCAGTGATTATCTGCTGGCGGTCTGCCTGTTCAAATTCAACATCTTCGGGCTGGGCTGCCCCGCATTGATTACAGAACCGGTCCGGACCGGGATTAATTCCCCCGCAGTTAGGGCAGGTCCACTGCAGTTCGATTTGCCCCAATTCCTTTCGCGCCATAAACAACCATCCTCCAGCACTTTTTCCCTATTCTACCAGCCTGGAAAATTTCAAGGAAATATGGTTTGATTCCTCCAAAAAAGTTTGACCGGGTTTCAGCTCGATCTTTTATCAGGAGATATTTTTAACTTGGCGTCGATAAACTGGCGGTGACTCAATTTCAACAACTTCGATAACAGGCGGATCTCCTCTGTTTCTTCGTAGGTCACAAAGCCATCGCTCTCGGCGACTGCAAAAAGTACATCCAGAAATTTAACCCTCTGTTCCTCGTTTGTCGCTTCAAAAAAATCGCGGGCAGCCCCATAGATATCCATCCCCGCCCCAATTTGTGATACGGCGACTTCTGCGATCAAGGCAGCCTCGAGGGGAGTGACCTCCCATTTCTCTTCTAGTATATCCGCCATCGCGTCAAACTCGGCTTCGTCCACCTGCCTGTCTACATAAACAATCCGGGCCATCAGCCCACCAGCCAGGCTCAGTTTTCGAAGCACAGATTCGGGAACATTGATCCGCTCCCCTTCCAATTCGAGCCGCCGGCTAACCAGGTAATAAATCTTGTTATTAATAAAATCATCCAGGTAAACTTCACGGTTAGGTGCATTGGCAGTAACGCTGGAATGTCGTGTTATAGAACCTCTCATTAACCTGGAAAGCGGACCCAGCATCCTACCGTCACCGTGCTCGATTAATGGCCGGATTTCTTCTACCAGGTCCCGCTCGCTCTCGGTGATTTCACCGTCGGTAGAGACAATTTCATCCAGCGCATCCAGCGCCAGCTGCTTCTCTTCCGGGGTGGACAACTCTCTCCGCAGTGACTCGACCAACCTCATCCGTTCGTCCACGTCCACCGGAGTCTCTATATATATATCCAATTCCGCCCAGTTGCTGGCGGTCATATCTGGCAGGCGGAATAAGAGATCCTTCAGGCTGTTTATCTCATCGTTAGTGATCTCGCCATCCACCCAGGCGGCGGCAATCATCACTTTGGCGATGGCTTTTATCACATTTTCGTTTGCCATTTATTGCTCCAAACAATCAAATTATTTCGGATTATCCAATATTGACGAATAGTACCATAACCATCCAGAATAAACACAGATTTTTAAAAATTTTATGGATTTTTTATAAACCAGGGTTTTAAACAGAAACACCATCGTCCTGCTGAGCGTATATATTATCAACGCATCATTATATTGACCTGCTATCCAATCATATTGGAAACGGATTCGTATGCGAATTTCTACCACGATGGTGATGCAATGGCGGTGGGACAGACCAAAACCTGGAAGAAGTCGATAATCTCGTGTTATCGGAGATGTTCTCGGTATCCAATCTTTCGCAAACTCCTGAAAGCGACATAGCTCGGACCCATCGATCCGAATGAGGTTATGGCGAACGGAACACCCAATGAAAACATCTTTGCGATGATTGAAACAGCCAGGACTTATTTGCCAGAATCCAACAATTACTAATATCAACTCCATAACCTATATTTTTTAAGTTGACATTCATTTTTCAATATGCTATTATCTACACGATAAAACCGTTTGCGCAAACCGTTTTATCATGGAAAACAGCTTAAACCATAAAATCAAAATTTCAGACTTTTTTCTATCAAAACAATACTGACTTAAAAAATGAAACGGGTGACAATCAGTGATGTGGCTGATCGTTCGGGGGTATCCAAATCCACTGTATCCCATGTTATCAACCGGACCCGCTTTGTAGAAGAAGATACCAAAAAAAGAGTACTGGAAGTTATTGAAGAACTGGGGTACCGGCCCAGCAATGTCGCCCGCAGTATGGTCTCGAAAAGGACCAAAACCGCCGGCTTTCTTATCTCTGACGTGGGCAATCCATTCAATTCAGAAGTGATCTTGGGTTTAGAAAGAGGCGGCCCGCGCCCAGGGTTACAATATATTCCTTTGCAATACAAGCTACGATATCCAGCGCGGGATGGAATTTATCCAATCCTTGATAGATAAAATGGTGGACGGTGTGATGTTGATGTCCAGCAGCCTTTCAATTGAGCTCGTTGATGAGCTTTACAATCACCACATACCTGCTGTTGTTCTCGACTGGGAATCTGAAATAGTAGGGCGCAAAGCAGCCTCAGTCTCGATTCGGTTCAGCAAAGGCATTCGCCAGGCGGTGGACTATCTATACGATCTGGGGCACCGGCGCTTCGCTCATATCTGCGGACCTTTAGATTTATGGACCGCGCGCAAGAGGAAGGAAGATTTTTTATACGCATTAGAGGATCATGGGATTCCAGCCTCAGATGTGCTGATTATTGAAGGCAACCTGCGCATCGACGGCGGGAGAGATGCAATGAAAACGATCATGAATAAGGATCGCAGACCTACCGCGGTATTTGCGGCCAATGATCTCACCGCCCTGGGATTGATATGGGCATCCCGCGATTATGGAATCCAGGTGCCGGATGATCTCTCGATTATCGGGCTGGATGATATTGAACTTGCTTCCCAGGTAAATCCGCCCCTGACTTCAGTGACCCTGCCGCGCTTTGAGATTGGCTGCCTTGCAATGAATCTTCTTCTAGAGCTGATCCAGCTTTCAGAAGATGGACTTCAGGACCTGTCCAAGTTGAACAGAACAGTAACCACAGACCTGGCGATCCGTCGATCGACCTCAAAACCACCCATTCAATCTCACCAAATGCTGTAATCTTAAAATCAGCAAAGGAGGTGAATATCCCCAAAAAATTCTAAGAACCAAAACCCAAAATTACCCAAAATCCAATCAATCCAATATATTCTTTCGGAGGAGATGATGACTAAAAAACTGTTAACCCTATTTTCCACCTTGATGATCCTGAGCATGGTGCTGGCAGCCTGCGCGACGCCCGCCCCTGAGACAGTCGTCGAGGAAATAATCAAAACGGTGGTGGTAACCGAGGTCGTTGAAGTTGAGGGCGAAACGGTGGTGCAGGAAGTAATAAAAGAGGTTGTGGTCACCCCGACACCGGAACCGGAAGCCCAGCAGCTTGAAGTTTTCCACTGGTGGACTGGACCGGGCGAACGCGAGGCTGCTGATGCCATGTTCGCAGCCCTGGCTGATGCATACCCGGAGATTGAAGTTGTTGAGAATCCAGTACCCGGCGGCGGCGGCGTCAGCCACCGCGTGGTTTTGCAATCCCGGATCATCGCTGGAATCCCGCCCGATACATTCCAGACACTGGGCGGTGCTGAATCCAAGACATACGTCGACAGCGGCGCCTTGCAACCACTGACAGAACTGTGGGAGGAACTGGATTACGCTTCCGTTATTCCGGGACCGCTTGCAAGCGCAGTCTCAGTTGACGGCGTACCCTACCTTGTGCCGTTGAACATGCACATCCAGAACATTCTGTATTACAACAAGCCACTTTTCGAAGAACTGGGTATTGAACCCCCCACCAACTTTGACGAATTCCTGGCAGCCTGCGAGGTTATCGAGGCAAATTCAGATATGGACTGCCTCGGCCTGGGTTCCAAGGAGAAATGGGGGGATGCTTTTGTGTTTGATATGGTTCTGCTTGAAGAAGGCGGACCGGAATATTATGTCAAGTTCCACAAAGGTGAAATTGATGTGACCAATGACCCGGTATACCGGGCTGCTCTGGAGAAATTCGCCATGATCGGCGAGCACATCAATGATGACCACTCAGCGCTGACCTGGGACCAGGCAGTCGGTCTGGTAGGTTCCGAGACCGCCGCCATGACCCTGATGGGCACCTGGGCGATCGGTGCATTTGTACAAGGCTCAGGCTGGGAGCCAGGTGTGGATTTTGGCGCGGTTACCTTCCCGCAGGCTCCGGAACGAATCTCTGTTGTTCCACCCTGACACTTATGGTCTGGCAACCGGAGCGCCCCATCCTGAAGAGACTTTAGACTGGCTGAAAGTTGTAGCCTCGCCTGAACTCCAGATACCGACCGATGTCACCCAGGGCGGTCTGTTTGCCCGGACTGATATTGATCCGACGGAGTTCCCGGACCCAATCCGCCAGGAGATGATGCAGTTTGTGCGCGACAATCCAGAAGCCCTTATTCTGGACCAGCACGGCAGCATCCTGCCCGGAACAGCGCAGCCCATTTACTGGGATTGCTGCCTATTTACCTGATGGTAGTGAACTCCTCAAATCTATTGAGGAGATAACCACCGGCAATTATCTCCTGCCTCTCCACCGATCCAAAATTCTCCAATTACATCGTGGTGTTGTTTGGAAGCTCCCAATTCCGGAGCGAGATGATGCCGCGCCTGTTGAATTCCATCATCATTTCGTTCTCTGTGACAGCGCTGTGTGCATTCTTCGGCGGTCTGGGAGGATTTTACCTTGCCCGCACGAAATCTACTTTTACAAGAATCCTTTTTGTGTTGGTAGGCATTGCGCTTTACCTGCCTTACCAGGCGGTGATCATTCCCATTGTTATCATTATGGCAAAGACAAAACTTGCCTTGAGTTACTGGGGATTGATTTTCGCCTATCTAATCCTGAACGTACCCCTGGCATCTGTTCTGATGGGAACTTTCTTCCTGTCTATTCCGCGCGAGCTGGAAGAAGCAGCCATTGTGGACGGCGCTTCCCGGGTGCAGACATTCTTCAGAATCATCACGCCAATATCGCTGCCTGCCTATGCCTCCGTCGCGATTATCATATTCACCCAGGTCTGGAACGAATTCTTTCTGGCGCTCTCCCTGGCATCGCCAAAAACACAAACAGTCCAGGTGGTGATGGCGGAAGCCAAGGGCACAACCCTGGTCCTATACAATCTTCAAATGGCTTCCGCATTAATCGCTGTATCCGTCCCGCTTATATTCTTTCTACTCCTGGGCCGCTACTTTATCCGTGGTATTCTTGCAGGCGCTTTAAAGGGTTGATAGCTTAATAACCAAAAACATTTTTTTTAAATCCCCGGCGAAATAGAATTATGCCGGGGTTTTTCAATTAAATCATGGGATTACTTCTGGAACGAGCGTTCAGGCATGCATGCTTTAACACCCGATGAAACCATTTTGAACTGATAAACATATCAAAACATATCTGTCCAAAATCAGATAAACACAATTGAAAATACCAAAATTTGTAAATATTCAACCATGTGGGGAACTAGCCAAAACGGTTAATCCTGGCTTGGTATTTTTTATATTAGATATGAGCATACAATTTTTTTCATTACTAATGATATAATTTTTACCCAAGCAAAGGAGGTGAATAACCAGAAATATTACAGAGATATAAAAAGTTGAATCCAAGGATCAATTTATGATTTTGGACAATCATAAACATTTTTTAATAAGGAGAAGAAAGTGAAAAAAACAAGATTTAGCCCCATAATGATTCTTTTTACGCTCCTGATAGTGGCCGGGTTTGTGCTGGCAGCCTGCCAGCCTGCGGCCACCGAAGAAGCAGCTCCTGAGGAAGCTGCTCCTGAAGAAGCGGCCCCTGAGGAAGCAGAAGAACCTGCTGAAGTAGCCGCCGGCACGGTTGGCATTGTTCTGCCGACCAGGGAAGAACCGCGCTGGATCCAGGACGAGACCCGCTTCAAGGAAGCCTTTGAAAAAGCTGGCTATGAAGTTGAGATCCTCTTCAGCGAGGGCGACTCAGCCAAAGAAAAGACCAACGTGGAAAACCTGATCACCAAGGGCGTTCAGGTGATTATCATCACCCCACATGACGGTACTGCCGCAGCTGCGGCTGCTGAAGCAGCCCGGGACGCCGGAGTGAAGGTGATCTCCTATGACCGCCTGATCCGTGAAACCGATGCTGTGGATTACTACGTCACCTTCGACAGCAACGCCGTTGGTGCAGCTCAAGCCCAGTACCTGGTTGACAAAGCCAGCGGAAGCGGCAACCCGCTCTACCTGTACGCCGGCGCAGCCTCTGACAACAACGCCTTCCTGTTCTTCGAAGGCGCCTGGAATGTTCTCCAGCCAAAGATCGCCGACGGCACCTTTGTTGTCAAGAACTCCAGCGAAGCGGTTGCCCTGCAGGACAAGGCTGAACTGACCCGCGACGAGATGGCCCAGATCATCGGCCAGATCACAACCGAGTGGGATTTCGATACAGCCAAGACCCTGGCGGAAGTCTCACCTGACCGCTGCCGGTGCAGAAGACAAGGGCGACGTGTTCATCCTTGCCCCCAATGACGGCACCGCCCGGGCGATCGCCGATGCTTTCGGCGCCGATGCAGACGTCAGCAGTTACGTGGTCACCGGCCAGGATGCTGAAATCGCTTCCGTGCAGTACATCATCGACGGCAAGCAGTCCATGACCGTGCTCAAGGATGTCCGCACACTGGTTGCCGATGCTATAGCTGCTGCGGTTGCTTATCTCGAAGGGAGCACGCCGCCAGAGACCAACACCTATAACAACGGCGTGTTCGATGTCCCCGCTAAACCTTCCGATGTGATAGCAGTGGACAAGGAAAACCTTCAGAAAGCGATTATCGATTCCGGCTATTGGGACGCGAGTGAATTCACCGGTCTGGAGGAGATGGGAGCGGAAGAGCCTGCAGCAGAAGTATCCGGATTAGTTGGCATTGTTCTGCCCACCCGGGAAGAACCGCGCTGGATCCAGGACGAGACCCGCTTCAAGGAAGCATTTGCTGAGGCTGGCTATGAAGTTGAGATCCTCTTCAGCGAGGGCGACTCGGCCAAAGAAAAGACCAACGTGGAAAACCTGATCACCAAGGGCGTTCAGGTGATTATCATCACCCCACATGACGGTACTGCCGCAGCTGCGGCTGCTGAAGCAGCCCGGGACGCCGGAGTGAAGGTGATCTCCTATGACCGCCTGATCCGTGAAACCGATGCTGTGGATTACTACGTCACCTTCGACAGTATCGCCGTTGGTGCAGCTCAAGCCCAGTACCTGGTTGACAAAGCCAGCGGAAGCGGCAACCCGCTCTACCTGTACGCCGGCGCAGCCTCTGACAACAACGCCTTCCTGTTCTTCGAAGGCGCCTGGAATGTTCTCCAGCCAAAGATCGCCGACGGCACCTTTGTTGTCAAGAACTCCAGCGAAGCGGTTGCCCTGCAGGACAAGGCTGAACTGACCCGCGACGAGATGGCCCAGATCATCGGCCAGATCACAACCGAGTGGGATTTCGATACAGCCAAGACCCTGGCGGAGTCTCACCTGACCGCTGCCGGTGCAGAAGACAAGGGCGACGTGTTCATCCTTGCCCCCAATGACGGCACCGCCCGGGCGATCGCCGATGCTTTCGGCGCCGATGCAGACGTCAGCAGTTATGTGGTCACCGGCCAGGATGCTGAAATCGCTTCCGTGCAGTACATCATCGACGGCAAGCAGTCCATGACCGTGCTCAAGGATGTCCGCACACTGGTTTCGGATGCCATCACCGCGGCTATCGCCTTTCTCACAGGCGGCACGCCGCCAGAGACCAACACCTATAACAACGGTGTGTTCGATGTCCCCGCTAAACCATCAGTTGTCATTTCAGTCGACATTGATAACGTGGTAGAAGCGATCATCGATTCCGGTTACTGGCCTGCCGACGAATTCACCGGTCTGGATTAAATTTAGACCATGACTCAACAGGAATAGTGATTAGTAAATAATCACTATTCCTGCTTTTTTTACATAAATATTCGCGCCGAGCGAATTTGAGATCTCAATGCAATTTACGAAATTTCACTAATTGTATGAGAACCGGGGATAAGAATCCAATACCTATTCAAAATTTTAAAGCATGTGCTTTACACTGTTGTAAACCTCCCAATCTGATGAGCAATACCAAAATTGGCGGTAGCAGTATTTATTGATTACCGGTTTATCCATAAGCAAAGATCTTATGTATGTAAATTTTGAATCACCACAAGGAAAATGTGATTTATATAATTACGAGTTTTATTCAAAGGATTACTTACAAGCAATAATTTAGGACCCACATATTTTTTCATTCATACAGAGGAAAAGGATGGTTCAATGAGCCAATATACAGAGACCACACCTGTCGTTGAGATGATAAATATTAAAGAAGCTTCGGAGCTGTTCAGGCGCTCCGTGGAGTGGATCTGAAACTTGAGCATAATGAAGTGTTAGGATTGGTGGGTGACAATGCTGCAGGCAAATCCACGCTTATGAAAGTCCTCAGCGGCGCTTATATCCCCGATGAAGGTCAAATCAAAATTAATGGTGAGAGAGCCGTTTTTTCAAACCCGATGGACGCTCGTCGAATGGGAATTGAGATGGTATACCAGGATTATGCGCTCTCCAATAATCTCGATGTTTCGGCGAATGTGTTTATGGGGCGCGAAGTAGCTCGAATTAAAATTGGGGAACTAAGTGTATTGAATTTCCCTTATATGGAACAAGAAACCCTTAATTTGCTGAACCGACTGAAAATCGACATTTCATCAGTACGCCTACGGGTGGAGAGACTGTCCGGCGGCCAGCGGCAGGCTGTAGCAATTGCCAGGGCTACTGCCTTTGATGCTAACGTGATCATCATGGATGAACCTACTGCTGCATTGAGTGTGGCGGCGATAGATAAAGTAATCGAATTAATCCGCGAGCTTAAATCACAGGGCGCTTCAATCATTATGATCAGTCACCGCCTGGAAGACATATACCGGGTAAGTGATCGTATGATTGTGCTCCGTCAAGGCCGCAAGGTATCAGACGCTAAAGTTGAAGGAGATATTCATGAATTCCGCGAACGAGTTGTAGCTTACATGATTGGTGCCCGGGATGATTTTGCCGACATAACAGCAGATCAATAAATACCAGGAGGATTAGGTATGTCTTTCATTGAGGATACTCGAAAATTATTGAGAGAGAACATTCGCGAGTATGGGATGTTCATAGCCCTATTTACAATATTTATATTTTTTACTTTTACTACAGATGGTTTATTTATTTCCCCACGGAACCTGGTCAATCTTGTGAATCAGACGGGTTATATCGCTGTCTTGGCAGTGGGTATGACGCTGGTTATTGTTATTCGGCACATCGACCTTTCGGTTGGTTTTCTGGCGGGTTTTCTGGGAGCCGTTGCGGCTATCGCAATGGTTGATTGGGGACTTCCATGGTTTTTAGCTATTCTGCTGGTACTTTTTTTGGGAATCTTGGCTGGACAACTGACCGCCTTTATGGTGGCAGATTTAGGAATACCTGCTTTCGTAGCAACACTTGCTGGTTGGTTAGGTTATCGCGGTGCATTGCAGCTTGTGACCCGCTCAACAGGCACAATAATTATTCCTAATGCTGCCTTTAATGCAATAGGCAATGGCTTTATCCCAGATATCCCAATCATTGGGATTCTAGAAAAAACACATAAACTTACATTGATCATTGGTATCGTTAGCATTGCTGTCTTTATTACTGCTGAAATTCTTAATCGGAGAAGAATGCAAAGACAGGGAATAGAAGTAGTATCGGTATTGATATTCTGTACTAAATTATTGGGAGCAACGTTGTTAATCGGCGGTATAACCATTATCTTTGCAAAGTATCAAGGCCTTTCCTGGACCGCTGTAGTGGTTTTATTAGTGGTCGTACTGTACCAGTTCATGACAACCAGGACAATGCTTGGCAGGCATATTTATGCGGTTGGCGGAAATCCGGAAGCCGCCGAATTAAGCGGTATCAGTGTTAAGCGAATCACCCACATTGTATTCGGTTCTATGGGTATGCTGGCTGCGTTGGCTGGAGTACTGTTTGCATCCCGGTTACAATCAGCCACCACTACAGCTGGAACCTTGTTTGAATTGGACGCGATCGCAGCAGCTTTTGTAGGTGGTGTATCCGCGGCTGGTGGTGTAGGCACAATAATCGGTTCACTCATCGGCGCTCTGGTTATGACCTCGCTGACAAGTGGTATGAACTTAATGGGAATTGATATCTCCTACCAGTACATCGTGCGCGCGTTCGTACTTGCTGCGGCAGTTATCTTCGATGTAACTACCCGCCGGACAATTAAATGAGGAAAAGTAATAATGGCAACCCACAATAAAAGGACTATCACTGCAGAAGACCTGTACCGGTTTGAAATCATCTCGGGTGTAAGATTGTCGCCCGACGGTAATAATATCGTTTATGCCCAACAAAGGGTGGATAAAAAAACAGAAAAGAAGTACTCCAATTTATGGATAGCGCCTTTCTCCGGAGGAAGTCCGCGCCAGTTCACATACGGCGACCAGAACGACGCAGCGCCGCGCTGGTCTCCGGATGGTACCCAGATCGCATTTCTTTCCAACCGGAACGATAAGGATAAACCGCCCCAGATCTTCCTGATTCCATCCAGTGGTGGTGAGGCTCGACCATTGAGCAATATTAAAGGGGAAATTAACGGGTTCAGCTGGTCACCAGACGGTAAAAGTTTCGTCTGCACAGTCCGCAAAACCGACGCCGAAGAACTCGAAAGGCAGAAGGATGAAACGAAGAAGAAACTGGGAGTGATAGCCCGCCATTATGACCGTGTGTTTTACAAACTGGACGCCTACGGATACATGCCAAAAGAACGCCAGCATATCTGGACCGTAAACGCAAGGACCGGCCGTGCAAAACAACTGACCGACCACCCGGTATTTGACGAATTCTACCCAGCCTGGTCTCCGGACGGAAAGTGGATCGCCTTCATTTCCAACCGCAGCCAGAATCCCGATTTCCAACCCGATGCTGTTGATCTTTTTATCATTCCCGCTGAAGGTGGCGAGCTGCGCAAAATCGACACTCCGGTTGGTGAAGTATATTTGCCATCCATTTCCCCGGACGGCGCCTGGATCGCCTACTACGGTATGGAAGGCGATGGACTGTGGTACAAGAACGTCGGTTTATGGGTTGTCCCATTTGATGGTTCAGGACAGCCGGAAAACCTCACCGAAAAATACGACCTGCATGTCTCATCGGGAACAATCAACGATGTCGGGAGCCCGGAAACCATGCCGCCGACCTGGTCAACAGACAGCCAGCGGATATTCTTCCCGGTAGCCCAGCATGGGAAATCGCTGGTCAGCTCGATCTCACGGGATGGAGGTGACCTGCAAACAGTTATCGACCTGGAAGGGGTTGCATCCAGTTTCAGCCTGGATAGCGATCAAAAACGGATGGCTTATTTCTATGGCCGGATGGATGACCCTGGCCAGGCAGCCCTGCTGGATTTAACCACCCAAAAACCCAAAATTCTGACTCAAACCAACCGGGGTTGGCTGGGCAGGACAGACCTGGGCAAGTCGAAAACTATTTGGATCAAAGGACCTGATGGGGATGACCTCCAGGGCTGGATATTGACCCCGCCAGGATTTAACCCCAGGAAAAAATACCCGTCGATACTGGAGATTCACGGCGGGCCGCTGACCCAGTACGGTTATTTCTTTATGCATGAATTTTACACCCTGGCTGCGAACGGCTATGTGGTTCATTTTTGCAACCCGCGCGGCGGCCGCGGATACGGCGAGGAACACGCCAGAGCCATCTGGGGAGACTGGGGCGGCGCCGATTACCGGGACATAATGGCATGGACCGATCACATCGCCAACCTGCCTTACATCGATCCAGGGCGAATGGGGGTTACCGGTGGCAGTTACGGCGGATATATGACCCTCTGGATCATCGGTCACACGGAGCGCTTCAAAGCTGCGGTTGCCCAGCGCTGCGTTAGCAACATTATCAGCATGTGGGGTTCAAGTGACTTCAACTGGGTCTTTCAACAGGAACTCCAGGCTGGGGCTCCCTTTGAGGATCTGGAGAAATACTGGGACATGTCTCCAATGAAGTATATGGGGAACGCAAAGACGCCGACCCTGGTTATCCATAGCGAAAATGACCTGCGCTGCCCAATCGAACAGGGAGAGCAGGCATTCGTTGCCCTTCAGCGGATCGGAGTTGACAGTGAGATGGTGCGCTTTCCGGACGAATTTCACGGACTTTCGCGCAACGGGCGCACCGACAGACGGATCGCGCGCCTCAACCACATCCTGCGATGGTTTGATAAATACCTTAAATAGCGACCCCAAAATCCGATGCGCTGGTACAAAGATCAGATCGAAGTACGGACGAACGGCAAAGGTCTTTACCCTTTTACACCGGAGATTTCCAGGCGGATAAGTGCCTGGAATATCAGGGAGGGCATGTGCTTTTTATATATTCAGCACACCAGCGCATCCCTGGTTATCAGCGAGAGTTACGACCCCTCCGCCCGGGTTGACCTGGAAGCTTTCATGGAGCGAATGGCGCCTGAGAACCAGTCCTGGTACCGGCACACACTGGAGGGCGCAGATGACTCCCCTTCCCACATGCGCGCAATCCTTACGAATACCAGCCTTTCGATTCCAATCGACTCGGGGGCGCTTAGCCTCGGAACCTGGCAGGGTGTTTACCTCTTTGAACACCGGAGGCGTGCCCACCTGCGCCGGATCCTGCTCAGGTGCATATCAGTTTCTGATTCCTGAATTTTTAGAACAGAAATGTTTTTAACCAGGTTTCTGGTACAGTTCTACCAGTACGCCGTGGGCGGCTTTTGGGTGGACAAAGGCATACCTAGTGCCATCCCGGGACTCTTTTGGATGCTCATCGATCAACCTGACCCCCTTTTCTCTCAAACGCCTTAACATTCCTTCAATATCATCCACTTCCAGGCAGATATGGTGCATCCCGGGTCCTTTAAAAGCGAGATATTTCGCCAAGCCGGTTTCATCAGCCGTCGGCCTGACCAATTCAATTTCACTATCCCCAACCGGTATAAAACCGATCTCAGCATTTTCGGCCGGAATTTCCATTCGATCGGACATATCCATACCCAGGCAGTCGCGCCAGAAAGACAGGGCTTCATCCATATCCTGGACGACCAGGGCAATATGGTCCACCCGTTTTATCTTTGACAAACTGTACCTCCGCCTATATCCATGCCGGGGGTTTATATTCGCCCCATATGTTCCGTAAAACCGCGCATATCTCCCCCAGGGTAAGTCCCTTTTCCACACAGGAGATAAAAACCGGGATCAAATTATCGCCCTCCCGGGCAGCATTTTCCAGGATTGAAGACCATTCAGCCACATTTGATTCATCACGGTTGCGGCGAAATTCTTCAAGGCGTTTACGCTGTTCGGTTTCTACCGCAGGGTCTGCCCTCAGTTTTTCGGGTTTAATGCCCCCATCCATCCGGTAAGCATTCACACCTACAACAACCTCCTGCCCGGATTCCACCTCGCGTTGATACTGGTAGGCCGATTTCTGGATCTCGCTCTGCATAAAACCCGCCTCCACGGCTGCCAGGGCGCCGCCCATTTCTTCGATCCGCTGGATATAATCGAGAGCCCTCTCTTCAATTTCGCTGGTTAATTTTTCAATCAAAAACGAGCCCGCCACCGGATCGATGGTGTTCGCCACCCCGGATTCATATGCAATGATCTGCTGGGTCCGCAACGCCACCTGGACGGCTTCCTCCGTGGGCAGCCACAGGGCTTCATCCATGCTGTTGGTATGCAACGACTGGGTGCCTCCCAGAACTGCAGCCAGGGCCTGCAATGCCACCCGGACCACATTGTTGTACGGCTGCTGGACGGTCAGGGTTGAGCCGCCGGTCTGGGTATGGAAGCGCAGCATACATGAGCGGTCATCTTTCGCCGCGAACCTTTCCTTCATTATCCTTGCCCACAGCCTGCGGGCAGCCCGGAATTTCGCGATCTCCTCCAGAAAGTTGTTATGGGCATTAAAAAAGAAAGAAAGCTCTTTTGCGAATGAGTCAACATCCAACCCGCAGTCGATAGCTGCCTGGACGTAAGCGATTCCGTTTGACAGTGTAAAAGCAACTTCCTGAACCGCAGTCGAACCGGCCTCCCGGATATGATAGCCCGAGATGCTGATTGTGTTCCAGCGCGGCATTTCCCTTTCACAGAACCTGAATACATCCGTAATCAGGCGCATGGATGGCTCAGGCGGGAAAATGTATGTCCCGCGGGCGACGTATTCCTTGATGATATCGTTCTGGATCGTCCCGCGCAGTTCTTTAAGCTCCACTTTCTGTTTCTTCGCCAGGGCGATATACATGGCAAGCAGAATGGCTGCGGGCGCATTGATGGTCATGCTGGTGGAAACTTTGTCCAAGGGAAATCCCCTTGAACAATACCCCCATATCCTCCAGGGATGAAATTGAAACCCCAACCTTGCCCACCTCTCCAATTGAGAGCGGGTCATCGGCGTCGTAACCGATCTGGGTAGGCAGGTCAAATGCGACCGACAGGCCGGTCTGTCCCTGCTCAAGCAGGTAGCGAAAGCGGGCATTGGTCTCCTGGGCGGTGGCATATCCTGCATACTGGCGCATCGTCCATAGACGCCCGCGGTACATGGTCGCCTGGACGCCGCGCGTGAACGGGTACTCTCCCGGAAACCCGATGTCAGCCACATAATCGAGCATCCACATCTTCCGGCGAATAAACCTGGCTCAAGGGGATGCCCGAGGAGGTCTTAAACTCCTCTTTGCGCTCCGGAAACTTTTCCAGGGAGGGTTTTAATATATCCTGCTCCCAATTCTTTCTGCTTCGTTTTTTATTCATCCACCCTTCTTTTTGCACCAACCTTCTCGAAATTCATGATATTGAGGGAGTGACCATTGATAGAGAATTATCTCAAGTATAATCGATAAAAGAGACTGGTTTTTATGCAAATCCTTACTGTTGATATCGGCACTGGAACACAGGACATCTATCTTTACGATTTCGCGCCTTGATATCGAGAACGGGCTCAAGCTGATCCTGCCATCCCCCACCATGATAATCAGGCGTAAACTTCAGGCTGCCACCAGGGCGGGCTTACCGGTCCTGCTGACCGGATTTACTATGGGCGGCGGTCCCAACCAGTGGGCTGCTGAAGATCATATCCGGGCTGGATTATCTGTTTTCGCCACACCGGATGCAGCCCGGTCCTTTAACGATGACCTGCAGGCGGTTGAGCAGATGGGGGTGCAGGTGATCCATCAGGATGAAATCCCCGCTTTACCACCCGGTACACTCCGCCTGGATCTTTACGACTTTGACCTTAGTTCGATCGCCAGCGCTTTCTCGACCTTCGGAGTAGGATTGGAAAGCCTGGAGGCGGTCGCAGTGGCGGTGTTCGACCACGGGAACGCCCCCCGGGATTATTCTGACCGCCAGTACCGCTTTGACTATCTCGATAAACGCATCCTTTCCCACAACCGCCTGAGCGCCTTCGCTTATCTTTCGGAGGACATTCCACCCATAATGACCCGCCTTGAGGCAGTGGCTCGCTCATTCCAGGTACAAGCGTATATACTATCGAAAGATATCCCCTTGATTGTTATGGACACCGCCCCTGCAGCTGTGCTGGGGGCAACCTTCGACCCGTATGTGAGCAGCCTGGCGAGGGTTCTGATCGCAAACGTCGGCAATTTCCACACTCTGGCGTTCCGCCTGGGACCTTCCGGTATCGAAGGCGTATTTGAGCACCACACCGGGCTGCTGGACCAGAAAAAGCTGGATGGTCTCCTGCTGGCATTGGCTGATGGTTCGCTAACCCACCAGGACGTCTTCAAAGACCACGGGCACGGGGCTCTGGTCTATGGGACCGAAGCGCTGCCAATTCCTCCCCGAGAGGGCAGAGAGGGAATTGGACCGGGGCTGGTGGTCACCGGACCACGGCGCAATATGATGCGGGGTTCCCGTCTGAAGCCTTATTTCGCAGTCCCGTTTGGCGACATGATGTTGAGCGGGTGTTTCGGTTTGCTAGCTGCCGCAGCCGATCTCCTGCCCGGGCTCTCGGGTCCAATCCAGCAGTCCCTGAGGGAAGCCGGCCGCGGGATCCCTCCCTGGGAGGTTGGTTGACACCTTCGATATATAATATAAATTGGCAGCAATACTTTTTTTCGCCTTTACATCAATATCGGCTTGGGTGTGAAGCCTGAAAGTGCGGATAACAATTCGATAGAGGGAGAATTTTGAAATGGACGAAGCGAAAAACCAGGCGGGGTCTGAGGGCGCTAAACCGATCGCCTTTAAAGCTGAAACCCGCCAGATTCTGGATATACTAATCCACTCGCTCTACACCGAGCGGGAGATTTTCCTGCGTGAATTAATTTCGAACGCCTCGGATGCATTAACCCGGATGGATTTTGAGATGCTGACCAACCGGGATATCTACCAGCCCGACCTCGAACTCGCTATCCGGGTTATCCCGGATGAAGCCGAAAATACGCTTACTATCGAGGATACCGGTATCGGGATGACCGAAGAGGAACTGATCACAAACCTGGGGACAATCGCCCAGTCGGGGCGCGCGAATTTATTGCCGCCGCCAAGCAGGCAGAGGGGAATATCTCCCAGCTGATCGGGCAATTTGGGGTTGGATTTTATTCGGCGTTCATGGCCGCAGAATGGATCAGGGTGAGTTCGCGATCGTATCTAGGTGACTCACAGGGATCAACCTGGTACAGCACCGGGGAAGATACTTTCAGCGTCGAACCGGCAAACAAAGAAGGACGGGGGACATCTGTAGTGATCAAGCTGAAAGAGGATGCGGGTGAATTTTTGGATGTTAATCGCCTGAAGGCGATCATCCGCAGGCATTCCGATTTTATCCCTTTCCCTATTTATATAAGCAATGAGAGCGAACAGGTGAACCGCCAGACCGCCATCTGGCGTCAGGGACCGCGTGAACTGGAAAAAAAGGATTACCACGAATTTTACAAACAGCTCACCTTTGACTTGAAGGACCCCCTGGCTTACGCCCATATGAGTGTGGATGCCCCGGTACAGATGTACGCGATCCTGTTTGTGCCCCCGAAATCCGAGCTGTCCATGCTTTCCCCGCTTAAAGAACGTGGGCTCAAGCTGTACGCGAAAAAAGTTTTGATCCAGGAATTCTAACCGCGATCTCCTGCCCGAGTACCTGGGTTTTGTCGGGGGTGTTGTGGACTCGGAAGACCTGCCTTTAAATGTGTCCCGCGAAACCGTGCAGTCGAATAAGATTATGGCAACCCTGAAGAAATTGCTTGCCGCAAAGGTGAGGGAAACGCTCACCGAATTATTAAGCGAAAACAGGGAGAGCTATTCGGAATTCTGGGGGGCTTACGGGAGTTATATTAAACAGGGTGTCGCTATGGAACTGAACGAACCCGAGCCGCTTTACCCGCTTCTGCTCTTTCAGACCACCCACCATCCGGACAGGTGGACTTCGCTCTCTGAATACTTCGAACGGAAAAAGCCCGACCAGAAGGAAATCTATTACATCCTTGGGGAGGATAAAGGTTCGGTTTTACACAGCCCACACTTGGATGTCGCCAGGTTTTATGACTATGAGGTGCTGCTCTTAACCGACCCGGTTGACCCCCTGATGCTCACCAATCTGAGCCAGTTTGAAGAAACCCCGTTAAAGAATATCGCCTCCGCGGATTTGAAATTGCCGAAGGATGAGAACAAAGAGAGCAGCCAGGGAGCGCCTCCTGACGAATCATGGTACCCAGAGCTGCTTGAACGCTTCAAGAACCAGCTTGGGGAGCGGATCGCAGAGGCACGCATGACAGACCGCCTGAAGGAATCCCCGGCCAGGTTGGTTGACCCGGAAGGCGCCCTGAACCAGGAGATGCAGAGGGTGCTTCGGCTGTTCGAAAAGGATTATGAAGTCCCGCCAAAGGTGCTCGAGCTTAATCCGGACCACCCTATCATCGTCCGGCTGTCAAAAATCCCTGCGGATGATGAGCGCGCTAAACTTGTGGTTGAACAAATATACGAAGACGCCTTATTAATTGAGGGGCTGCATCCCGACCCGGCCAGCATGATCGACCGCATCCAGAAGATTATCCAGGCAGCCCTGGAATAAGGAGGGGAATCCACTGCCGGCATGGCTTTCGACAATCCTTATGTCGTAATTATCCTCCTGCTTTTTCTGCTGCTGCTTGCAGCCGGGCTTGCTTCCTTCCTGCTGGTTCGATCCTGGCGCACAAAAACCCGGCGCGACCTGAGCCGCTCGCAGAAAGACCTGCGCCGCCTGCGAAATGAATTCAATTTGATCCAGGCGGACCTGGAAAATTTCTCAGAACAGGAACCGGAACCATACGGATCCCAGGTTTCTAGGATGCGCGGGCAGCTGACAGATGCCAGTGCGGGGATAAAAAACCTGGAGCGGTCATACGTATCCCTGAACGAAAGAATCCGGAAATTCGAGGCCGGGGGCGCTGGTTCAATCTTAAAGAACCCTGCCAGCTGGCGCACCTTCTACCGGGAAGTCCAGAACCTGCGCAAGGAAATCTCCGAAACAGGCAAAACCCTGGCTGCTGCCCAGGAAACCCGGGAGGCGCTCAACGAAAGCGCCTGGTCGCTGGCGCTGGAGGCCAGGGCGGTCAACCAGAGATTGGACGAGGTCCGCGGCGATTATGACCTGCTGCTCTCCAAAAACCTCTCCGGACCGACTTCTCGACTCTGCCCTCCAGGAAATCGAACACAACCAGACTCGAATCGCTGCGATCCCCCTTTATTTCCTTTCCGGCGATAAATCCGAAGTGGTTCAGGGCGGGGATAAAGCCGCGGTTATGGATGCTCACAAAACCCTGGAGGAAATTAGTTCAAGCCTTGATGAGTTGAGTTATAAAGCGCAGGGGTGGGAGCAGCAGTACCAGCAGATGCAGGCTGCCATCGCCAGGATGGGCGCTGACATCGGCGAACTGGATGGGTTGATCGGCGATATGCCGCCCGGCTTACAGCTCTCGCAGGAGAAAGCCCAGTATGAGAGTTCCAGGGTCGTATCCCAGAATCTGGCTGCTTCCGCAGCCCACACGCAGATAGAAAAAATGGAGGCCATCGCCAAAGAGGCGGACCGGATATCGCGTTCCGGGCGCGAACTGAGCGCCAGACTGGGCAAAGCCAGGCGCGAATCCAAGCATTTGGCTCTGGCGATCGAGGCTACCTCCACACAACTGGATGCAGTTTCAGAGATAATGGGGGGACTCGCAACCCGGAAAATTTACCCCCTCTCCTGGGGAGAGAGCGGCGCAAAATTATCTGACTGCAAAACTCAGGCTGATCAGGTTGGAGGGTTAATCAAAGAGCGCACGATCGGGGACATCCATCAGGATCTGATAAAGTGCGCCGGTTTGAAGGCGGATCTGGATGCGCTCTCGGAACACATCCAGGCGCTCCAATCCGAACATATAAAACTGGAAAAAATCTTCGCCGGGACAGAATACCAGAATGTTGAACCCTGGCTGGCGCTCGCCCACCAAACCGCGGCCGAATTCGGGCGAATTCGCCCCTGAAAACTGGCCCCGTTCAGAGGGAATCTCCAGCCTGCAGGCAGACCTGCTTGCCCTGGAGAAAGAAATGCTGCGGCTGGCCCCGGATACCATCCCCCAACCGGTATCAGAGACCGAATTGGGTGTTCTGCTCGAAGATTCTTTCGAAATGGACAGCGCTTTCAGAGAGATGCGCCTCAGGATAACCAGGGTCGCAGCGCGCCTTAAAGAGATAAATGAGATTGAAGAAACCGCCCGAAACCTCCTGGAGGGCGCGGCGGGCGTTTTTAACCAGATCAGATACCTGATCCGCAGCAACGAATTCCTGACAAAAATTGCGGGAAAGGAAAACGAAAGGTACATCGCCGAGCTGTCGAGCCTGGAGGCCGGCTTAAAGGACAGACGCAGCGGAAGCGGGGAGTCCAGGTTGAAGCGGGTCGATTCAGCATTGGCCAAGATGGAAACCAGCACCAACAGGTGGGTCGAACAGCTCATTGAGGCGGTTGACGAAAAGATCGCCCTGATTAAAATCCTCCCTAGAAGTGCTGGATAAAGAACTGTACCTGGACGAAAACCCGGTCACGGCAGCCCGGGATCTTGTCCGGACTGGTAGGAGCGCCACCGTTGGAGAGACGGGAGCGAGAGGCGGATACCCGCTTGGAGAGATACCTGCCCAGTTGAAGCGCGGTAACGACAGCTGGCAAAATGCCTGCGCAATTCTGGGCGCCTTTCAGGATGTCGAATCACCGGTTTTGGAGAGTTACCGGGAAGCCAGCCAGTACAGGCAGGACGCCAGCATGTTGTTCAAGGATTTCGCCAAATTGATTAATCGGAGGAGCAACTGGCCCCCTACCACAGTATCCATCAAACCCCTGAAGGCAGAATTTGAAGGTCTCGAATCAGCCTGGAAGTCGCTCAGGAATGAGCCCTCCCGGGCAATCACCCTGGTCGCCAAACTGGGCGGGTTCTCAACCCGCTACCAGAAATTGGCGATCGACCTGGAGCGCCAAACAGTGCAGGCTGGGGGCGAGATTGCCCGCGTCCGGGGGCTGGAGGAACAGATCTCGGGATTGATCAGGAAGTGGGAAAACCTGCGCAAATCACACCGGGACAACCCGGGTACCAGCCAGGCAATTCGCGAACTGGTGGATGGAGCCAGAGCTG
This sequence comes from uncultured Chloroflexia bacterium, assembly GCA_963793095.1. Taxonomy (GTDB): domain Bacteria; phylum Chloroflexota; class Anaerolineae; order Anaerolineales; family UBA4823; genus CAVWDI01. The sequence goes on along the minus strand of CAWBYY010000002.1, from coordinate 339,511 downwards.
AGGGCGAAGGGGTCAAGCGCCAATTCCTGCGCGGCGAAATCGATTACGAACAGGTCGTCCTGGAACTGGGAGGCCTGCTCTCGAAAGTCCGCTCAGCCCAGGCGCCGGTGGATGAGGATAACGCCCTGAACGTGGACGGCAAAGTAACCCCATACAGTTGAGCTCCTGGGCATGCTTGCTACGGGTTCTGCTTGATTAAAAACCCGCTTAACTGGTAAAATGGCAATTACAAGAAATGCCCTCGTAGCTCAGTGGATCAGAGCACTTGCTTGCGGAGTAAGGGGTCGCGCGTTCGAGTCGCGCCGGGGGCGCTGGATATAAACACCAAAGCCCCGTTCCACAAACGGAACGGGGCTTTGGTGTTTATCTTATAATCTCCAGCAAGTACAATAGTGAAATATGGCCCATACTTATTATTAATAACACTCTAATCAACTTTAACAACGGCAATACTGAGCCTTCTCGAGACTTCCATGGAACCAATAATCCATTGAAATATCATAAAGTAACGAAAGACATCCAGAGGATATTAACTGACTCCGGATCATGGTATGAGACGTTTGAACACGAACCAGTCAGGACCAGTGAGCAAGCCGCCAGGACACGGCCGGGTTACTCGCTGCAGCAGGGCGCAAAAGCGTTAATCGTCAAGGTGAAGAAATCCAAAAGTGAAAATTTTTTCGTGATGCTGGTTCTTCCAGCCCATCTAAAAATCGACAATAAAAAAGTGAGGGATTATTATCAGGCCAAGGATTTCCGCTTCGCAACCGAAGGAGAGGTGCTGGATATAACGGACGGCGTTCAACCCGGAGCGGTGCCCCCGTTTGGCAACCTGTTTGACCTGGAAGTGCTGGCCGACCCAAAAATGCTCGAAAATCAAAAGATTGTGTTCAACGCCGGCGACAGATCGTTTTCGATCGCGATGAAATCACAGGATTATATCAACCTGGTTAACCCGAAAATCCTGGATATAACTTCCTAACCCCCAAATAATGGCAACCCTGACTAAATCCAGATACCTGTACGGACTGCAGTGCCTCAAGCGCCTGTGGATAGATGAACATGCCCCGGAGAGGCTGGCGCCGGCATCGCCGGGGGAGCAGATGATCATGGAACAGGGTATTGAAGTCGGGATAAAGGCGCGCGAGTGTTTCCCGGGCGGGATTCTGGTTGATATCCAGGATTTTGAAAGCGCCGCCCGGCAGACACAGCAACTTATCCGGGACGGCGCTGCCTGCATATTTGAAGCCGCCTTTATCCTGGACGGTCTCCAGGTCCGCTGTGATGTAATATAAAAACAATCGGATAACACCTGGAGAATCGTGGAGGTCAAGTCCTCCTCAAAGGTGAAAGATGAGCACCTGCCCGATCTGGCATTCCAGCATCATGTCTTATCAAAGCTCGGCGTTCCGGTCGCAGGGCTCGAAATTTTGTACATTAACTCAGAATGCATCTACCCCGACCTGTCGGATTTATATAAGAATCTTTCGCATCTGGGAGCTCAGAAATCGATAAATCCTGTGATTGCCTCCATTACCTCTAAAGGCCGCTCTGATTGTACATTATGACCTGCACGCTCGATAATCTCAAGGCGTGAGCCCTCTATTCCTACTGATAGTGCCGCTTGATGTTCAGGCGGAAATTGAAAGTCGTCCCTGCCTGCTAAAACCAGGGTCGGAACTTTGATCTCGTTGAGCCGATCCATAACCGTCCAGCCCTTGAGCAATTGACCGAACCCAAATATTAGCGCCTCGGGGTTGAGCTTCATACGCGTTCCCAAGACCACTTCGCGGATCAGCACCAAAGGGTTGAAGCGGTGGTAGTATGCGCTTCCAAATTTCCGCATGGCTGTAACCATTTCGTCGGGTGCAATCTGCCCATTAAAGAATCGTTGGGCAATCTTAACTGTCGCAGGACTGTAACCTCGTTTTGCCAGAATCTCCGGCGCGTTCTTTTGAACCCAACGGATATCCCCGCAAGTGTCCACCAGCACAAGATGCGACAGGCTTTGCGGAAATCGAAGCGCATACTCCAAAGCAACCATACCCCCAAAGGAATGCCCAAGCACCGACCACTTATCCACTCCTAGCGCCTGGCGCAGCGCTTCTGCATCCGCAGTCAGGTTCTCCCAGGTCATAGATGTTATAGCAGCCCTTTCGGAACGCCCATTACATCGATGGTCATAAAAGACCAATTTAAAGTGATCCGCGAGAGGGAGAAATGGCAGCATCGTAGTGTGGTCAACCCCCGGACCACCATGCATTAAGACCAATGGATTTCCATCTCCGGTGACTTTAACAAACAAGGAGATTCCTCGAATGAAAATTTTTGACATTTGAGCTATCCTAGTAAATTTTTCATCGATTCGAGCATTTACAATCCCCTCAAGCGGACCGCCGTTGGGTCGCGGCTAGAAATGCAACAATGATCCAGAGAGCAGCAGCCTTCACAAGTAGAAAAATTAAAAGTCCCTCCCCAGACAGTACAGGGTCAATGACCCCTGTTGTAACTACAAGACTAGCATGCATGAGAATCACAATAAGCAGGCTTTCGGTTCGATCATAGACCCATACCATCAAAATTCTAAAGGCTGGCAGCCAGGAGAAAAGACGAGCTAACAATAAGGCTAGAGGGATCGCTCCAGAAAAGCTGCCTATTTCTAAATTCACAAGGAGGTGCCAAGCTCCCCACAGGAGACCTATAACAAGGCCTGTTTTGAATATTCCGTGGTTCAACCTCATCTGCGGGACAGCAAAACCTGTCCACCCCAGCTCTTCAAAGAATCCGACAAAAAGCCCGCCTAAGACCCACATCATCAAAAGAGCTGCCTTATCGTCCGAAGTGGATATCGCAGGGATAAAATTAGGAGAGTAAATTGAAAGCACAAGGAGCGCAACAGCCGTAGAGATTGGGGCAGTCAGGAGCGCAACTGCATACCAACGGGTACCCACCCGCCAGCGAAGCAATCGTGATCGAAGCTCACGAAAACCCTCCCTGCCAGAGACGAGACCTATCATGAGGACACCAGCTACACTTGGTCCGAGGAGCATTGCAATTATCAATACACCCAGCTGTTCCGCAGTTGCAGGGATTCCTTCTGGGCCAACCATTATGAGAATGGCGCCCCATGAGATTACAAATGCCAGCGTAAAAAATACAACCAGAGAATGCGATTTAATAAAATCTTTGATTGCTGTCATAATTTTCTCCAATCAATATTAATCATAAAAACCTAGAGCAAAATCCTGTTCACAGGATATTCAATCATACCGGTCCCAGTATTTTTACCTTACATACTTTCAGTATTCGCTGCCTCGATTCTATGAGGTATAAATTTAGTTGACAAGTTCTCGTAAACGCAGAAAATGTAATCCTGTGAGGTCGTCTTAACCCCAAAACTGTTCAGGAAGCGCAGAATCTGGGCACGGTGGTCGGTTCCGTGATTGACCACATGCAGCAGCACCTGCCACAGGATTAAAACCCGGTCTTCTCCTTCCGGGAAGGGATTATTGAATAACATCCCATCCCGCAGACCAGCTAGGTAGAGGCGCATTTTAGCCTCAACCCTGTCCCAGTACGCCCGAATTAACCCCCGGTCATCATAATCAACTGAATCAAGCGGTTCCGGGATCTGGGCGCCCCGCAAACCGCAGAACCAGGTGTTTTCTACACTCATCAGGTGGACGATCTGGTCGCGGACGGATCCATAAGAGTACCCCATGGTCTGCCTGAACTGGTCATCGGATAACTGAGAGATATAACTATCCCAGATTTTTCGATTTTCAGCGAAGTGATAGTTGAAGAAATGGCGGAAAGTTTCTACGTTCATGTTCCAATTTATTCCGGTAAATTGTTCTACAATCCTTTGCTGCTGGCTTTCATGTTCAATTATTATTCTAAAAGATCTACCTCAGACAGGTTTGACGCCAAAGGCGAAGGACACGCTCTTGCTAAACCGGATTCCCTGGGTAAACCGGATCTGATCCAAATCAGCGTAAACCTGCTCCTTAAAGACAGTTAACCTAACCGGATGGTTCACCTGCCTGAAATATTCGCCAGCCGCGCGCTCCATCTGCCGCCACCATGTGCCTAAATCTGGCGAAACAAAATCCGCGGTATCCACATACACTCGAATATTCTCAAAGCCACCATTCTGCAAAACAGCCTTCTGACCTTCAGGATTCTCCCTGGAATAGTCGCATACAACTTTCCCACCATGTGAAAATATTTCAGGAAGATATTTCATAAATGCTTCCTCAATCCAATCAATATCGCTTTGTTTAACCCATGATCCAATTCCAACCTGACCGCCCGGTTTCAAAACTCTCATGATTTCCGATACAATTTCATCAGAACCTGTAAATTGCATTCGCTCAAAGTCGTAGAAATCATCAAATCCAAGAAAGTTGGTCAAGACTGCATCGAATGTCTCTGTTTGAAAACCAAGCGCATTCGCATCCATCTGGGCAAAGACAATTTTATCCTTCCACCCATGCTGGATTGCTTCTGTGAAACCCGCATAAAAATCATCCTTATCAATATCAATCCCGACACCAAAAGCGCGAGCCGCGACCCTTTCCATGGCTTTGAAAAGGACATTACCATCGCATGTCCCAATGTCAAGAATCCTGCCCCGATCTGGCATATCAGCAAGGTGTACCAATCGTTCAGCGTAATATGTCCAATAATCCGGACCCGGACGGCCTGACGGCTTGTACAAACGCGCCCAGAATTCTTCCATGTTGAATTCCTGCAACTCTCTTAGTTGAAAACTAAAAACCCAGCTCCATAACCTGCCCGAAGCTGTAATCAAGTTTTTCGAGGGCTTCCTGGATATGCTCCTCCCTGGCAGTCAGGGGAGGCGCGATGCGCAGACAATTGCCGTAGAGGCCGCCCTTGCCGACCAGCAGGCCGACCTGCCGGGCAGTTTCAAGCAGGGCATTGGTGTGCTTTGGAGCCGGCTCTTTCGTATTACGATCGACAACCAGCTCAACCCCCTGCATCAATCCGTAGCCGCGCACCTCGCCGATGATGGCTGTATTTTTCTCCCAATTCTTCAAGGCCGGCCCGCAGCAGGGCGCCTAAACGGGCGGTGCGCTCCGGGGTGTAGCTGGATTTTAGCTCTTCGAGTGTCCCAAGGGCAGCCGCAGCCGAGACCGGGTTTCCACCGAAGGTGCTGATGGTCAGCCCGGCTCCCATGGTGCTGGCTGCAATCTCTGCGGTGGTCGCGACAGCCGACAGGGGCAGCCCGTTAGCGATGCCCTTTGCCATAGTCAGGATATCCGGCACTACACCTGAGCGCTGGATAGCGAACCAGTAATCGCCGGTGCGGCCGAATCCGGTCTGGACTTCATCGATAATCAACAGCCCGCCATAGCGGCGGACAACCTCGCTAACAATCTGGAAATACTCCGGTGGTGGGGTGATGAACCCGCCCACGCCCTGGACCGGTTCCGCCAGAAAGGCCGCGATGCGCCCGCTGGTCATGGTTTTGATCACATCCTCGACATCCTCGGCGCAGGCGACCCCGCAGTCAGGGTAGGTCATTTTAAGCGGGCAGCGGTAGCAGTAAGGGGCAATCGCATGGCGGATGTAGCCGATATGGACCGGACCTATCCGCCAGGGATGCTGGCCGGTGAGCGACATTGCCATGGGCGATTTTCCGCTGTAGCCGTGCCGCAGAGCAATCACCTCCTGGTTGCCGGTGTGCACCTGGGCGGTTATCACGGCAGTTTCGTCAGCGTCCGTGCCGGAGGCGCCGAAGTAAAAAGTATTCAACTCGCCAGGGGTGATCTCAGCCAGTCCCTCAGCCAGCGCGACCTGGTTTTCGTGGGGGTAAAGAGTGGAGCTGTGCAGGAGTTTATCCACCTGCGCCTTGATGCGCTGGTTAACAACCGGGTTATTGTGCCCGACGCTGGTGGTTAAAATTCCCCCGAAAAAATCCAGGTACTTCTCGCCAGCAACATCCCAGACATACATATCCTGGCCGCGCTCGAGCGGTAGCGGTTCAGTGTAGTATAGAAGCTGGTTTGGCCACAGGTACTGTCTTTGCTTTGCGAGAATTTCTTCCTTTTCCATGATTTAACTCCCTTTATCTGATATTTTTAGTTGCTCAAATGCTGTACTCCTTAAAATCTCCGCTTGAAAATGAATCCAGTGAAGGGTTTCCCTTGCGCACAAGCATACTTTTTCCGGAAAGATCCATCATAATGGTTGCCAGCGTGCCAACATAACCCAGCCCGGACTGTGTATCCGGCTTGTAACAAACCAGGACTGAACCCTCACCGTCCGGGCATTCAGACAGAATTTCTGCCATCTTTTGCCGGGAAAAATCGCGTGTTTTTTCAAAGGCGCTCTCCACAGCCGTGTAACGAGCAATCGAACTGGCGAGGCTGGTGCTTTCAACCTGAACACCAGCCCGAGAGTGAATTAAATGGTTGGTATGCACGTATGCAGTCTCTTCAATTTCGTGAGAGTTGAAACCAGTGCCGGAAAACTCGACGTCAAATGCCAAGCCACCCTGGGCGACAATCAGGTTGCTGGCTTTTCCAAATCCAGAACGGCGGATAGCCTCTTTTGCTACGTCCAGGGTTTGCGACTCGAGCACAGCCCGCAAGAGGATATGTACCGGGACACCCACCGGACGGCTTCCCGGCAACCAGAGGATATTAAGGGTCACACCCAGGCCGCGGTTGTTGAAACCAATCTTGCCAATTATTCCGGCTTCGGTGAGCTGGAGGATCCTTACTCCGGAGGGCAGGTCGATCTGCATAATCACAAAGTTATCCAAAAGAGACCTTGCCCAATCCCAGGTCTGGCCGAGCAGGTTCGCCTGCCGGAAAACAACCGCAGTACATTCCTGGGCGTGCCCTGCCAGAGCGAGTTCGGTCCTGGCGTTGAGAGCATACAGCCAAAGGGGCTCAGATATGCCGGCCCCCAGAGCGATGTGTTCAATTTCAACTGAGTAGTCCGGATTAAAATCTTCTATTACCTCTTTGAACCTCAGCGCGGATTTTAACACCCCGGATTCTTGCCCGAAATTGGAGAGAAAGAGGGCTTTATAAAACTCAACGTTACGCCGAATCTGCTCTTTAAGAAATCTTCCGTGGTTAAAGCCTATCTCTTCAGGAGATCCGGATAAGGTGATTTTTGTAACCTGTTCGGGCATACTCGCTTCACTCGGCTCGGTCCTTCAGTAAAAGGAACAGTGGTCTGGTTCAAGCCAAAACACCAGAAAAAGGGGGCTGGAGGCGCACTTTTATCTTCACTGGAAGTGCTGCGTTAGCGATTTCAGCCCGGTGTTCAGTACCACCTTCAACTGGAGAGGCAATCCCCCAGAAGATGGACACGCCCATTTCTCCTCAATGGTAGATCTGCGGAAAAGAACTGAGCGAGATATCACCATTATAAATCTATTAGCGATGGTTTATACTTAACAAAGGAAACCTTGGAAATCCACCTGAAACTATATTCTATCCTGCGTGAGAAACTCGCTCCAGAGACAAAGGGACGAGCGGTAATCCACCTGGATGAAGGCGCGACCCTGGAAGACCTGCTGGCTAAACTCGACATCCGGAGCCGGGTAGTCATAAGCGTTAACGACCAGTATGAAACCGATCTATCCCGCCGGTTAAAGGACGGAGATGAAGTTAAAATATTTTCATCCATCAGCGGAGGTTAATTTAATCAATCCAGGGAAAAAGAAATTCCCCCACAAAAAATAGCAGCATGTGGTAACCCTGCGCCTGCTTACCCGGATAATAAATCGGAGCGGCTGTCTCATAGACAACATAAATATTGGAGTGAATAATGAGCGATATGGTTCTGGTTTTGAAAAGCAGCCCGCGTGTCAGCGGGAACAGCAACACCCTGGCGGGACAGTTGGAGTCCGGAGCGAAAGAGGCCGGTGCCAGCGTCCAAAGCTTTATGCTGCATGACTTGGACATCCGACCTTGCGATGCCTGCGATGAATGCCAGGATACCGGCGTGTGTGTCGTTAAGGATGATATGCAGCAGATTTACCCCCTGCTTGAGAGAGCGGATGCGATTGCCATCGCCAGCCCGGTCTACTGGTTCACTATCAGCGCCCAGGCAAAAGCGTGCATCGACCGCTGGTATGCCCTCTCCCATAGCCCGGGAAGGTTTCGCAATAAACGGTTTGGTTTTCTGCTAACTTTCGCCGACAGCGACCTGTACACCTCCGGAGGGATCAACGCCATCCACACCTACGAATCGATCTGCCGTTACCTGGAAGCGCAGATCACGGGTATGGTCTACGGCAGCGCTGAAAAAGTTGGAGACATAATAAAGCAGCCAGAACTAATGCAGCAGGCCTACCAGCTAGGGCAAAAATTGGTTATGGGTTGAAACAAAGAAGTGTAAGAAAAGCGGTTTTGGGAGCAATTATTAATTCTCAAAGGAGATCCAACCATGGCTCACGGCTACAACGGGAAAATCCTGCATGTCGATCTCACCAATGGCAAGTTTCAGGTAGAAGAACCGGAGGAGTCCTTTTACCGTAAATATATGGGCGGCAGCGCTCTGGCGATGCACTACCTGCTCCAGGAAATCCCGCAAGGTGCGGATCCGCTCGAACCCGAAAACGTGCTGGTTCTTGCACTTAGTGTGGTAACCGGCGCGGCAATATCAGGCCAGAGCCGGATGACCGCCTCCGCCAGGTCCCCATTGACCGGTGCAGCCGGCGATTCCCAGGGCGGGGGTTTCTTCCCGGCCGAGCTCAAGTTTGCCGGTTTCGACGCGATTGTTATCAAAGGGAAAGCCCCCAAACCGGTTTACCTGTGGATCAAGGACGGCAGATATGAACTGCGCAACGCCTCCCACCTGTGGGGAAAGATCACCGGTGAGGCCGAGCGGAATATCAAAGAGGAGCTGGGGGACGATAAAATCGAGGTTCTGCAGATAGGTCCAGCGGGTGAAAAAGGGGTGCGCTTCGCGGGCATCTTCAGCATGTCCAACCGGGCTAACGGGCGAACCGGGATGGGCGCGGTGATGGGATCGAAAAATCTCAAGGCAGTGGCAGTGCGGGGCAGGAAACGCCCAGCGGTTTTTGACAAGGCTGCTCTTAACGAGCTGGCAAAGTGGGGCGCGACAAACCTTGAGGATTCGGATATCGCCGGGCTGGCGAAATACGGCACTGCTGAGACCACCGGCTCGAACCAGACCTCCGGCACCCTGCCCGCATTCAACTTCAACAGCGGCGTCTTCGACGGCTGGGAGGCGATCGACGGGACCACCATGTACGATACCGTGTTGAGGGGAGCCGCTGAAGGCAAACAGGACCGCCTGGGCCGTGACACCTGCTACGCCTGCACGGTGCGCTGCAAAAGGGTGGTGGAGATAACGGAGGGGCTTTACAAAGTCGACCCGCATTACGGCGGACCTGAATACGAAACAACCTCAACCTTCGGCAATTACTGCGCCATCGATGACCTGCCGGCAATTTGTAAAGCCAATGAGCTGTGCAATAAATTCGGGATGGATTCGATTTCCTGCGGGGCGACCATCGCCTGGGCTTTCGAAGCTTTCAACGCGGGAGTATTGACCCTGGAGGATACCGATGGTCTTGATCTCTCCTGGGGCAATGCCGATTCAATGGTCAGGCTGACCGAAAAAATCGGTAAACGGGAAGGATTCGGAGACCTGCTGGCGGAGGGTTCTGAGCGGGCTGCCCGGAAGATCGGGCGCGGGTCCGAGGCATTCCTGATCACATGCCGGGGTCAGGAAGCTCCTGCCCATATGCCGCGGGTTAAACGATCCCTGGCGGTCATCTATGCTGCCAATCCCTTCGGGGCTGACCACCAGAGCAGTGAGCACGACCCAGCAATCGAGGATGATTTCGAATCATACACCGACCGTATGGCAGCCCTGGGTTTCAACCAGGGCACAGAAACCCGGGCATTGAGCCAGGAAAAAATCCGCTTTACGGCTGCTTCGCAGCGCATGTACAGCGCCATGGACAGCCTGAACCTTTGCCAGTTTGTCTACGGTCCAGCCTGGCAGCTTTACGGACCGGACGATATGGTCAAAATGGTGCGGGCAGTTACAGGATGGGAAGATGTGACTTTCGAGGAACTGCAGAAAGTCGGCGAGCGGCGCATAAATATGATGCGGGCTTTCAACGCACGGGAGGGATTTGACCGCCAGGATGATAAGCTGCCCGAAAAAATGTTCGAACCTCTGAAAGGCGGCGTGAGCGACGGCTGGAAGCTCGACCGCCTCGAGGTACGAGCTGCCATGGAAAATTATTACCAGGTTTGCGGCTGGGACGTTAACACAGGCAATCCAACCCGGGCCAGGCTGGAAGATCTGGAACTGGGCTGGGTGGCGGACCAGTTAGACGTTAGTTAAGCTAAACGGCCACCACCACCAGGCCATACGCCCACAGGGGAGTCTGTATAGTCGCTACAGAGCAGGCAATTTTCGTGCGTCATCGAAAAGGCAGTGGTCTCAATCCCCATTACTCTGATCAGTTCTTCGCTATAAAGGCCGGAGATGATAAAATCTTACTTTGCATCCAGATATATTCGGGTTATTTCCGATACTCCGGGTATGTTACGGAGCTTAGAAAATTTAATAAGGGGAAAATTAGTTTTGGAGGAAGAGAGTGGCTATCAGTGATCTTCAATTAAAAATGATTCTCAACACGAACTGCAGGGGATCGTTGGACAGGGTAATCTATTTACCTCTCAGGCAGACCTTATTCCCTATTCTGTCGACTACTACTGGGTTCCGCGGGTGCTGATTGACCGCGGCAAATTACCCCCGCTGCCCGAGCTGGTCGTGATACCAGGAAATGTTGAAGAAGTATCTGAGGTGGTTAAACTGGCGAACATTTATCATATTCCTGTCACCCCCTGGGGGGGAGGGTCTGGCTCCCAGGGCGGGACCATACCCATGTACGGCGGGATCATTCTGGACCTGAAAAGATTAAACAAAATTATCGACATCGACAGCACATCTGGTACCGTGACCGCCCAGGGAGGCATCAACGGATTTGACCTTGAGAGCGCCTTAAACAGTGAGGGCTGGACACTCCCACATTATCCGGCATCGGTCCATTCCGCCACACTGGGAGGTTACCTCGCCTGCCGCGGGTCGGGCACCGTTTCAACAAAATACGGCAAAGCTGAGGACATGGTGCTTTCAGTTCAGGTAGTACTTCCAAACGGGGACATTATCCGCACCCTACCGGTCCCCAACCACGCCGCCGGCCCGGGCATTTTGCAGTTGTTTGTTGGCGCAGAAGGCAGTTACGGCATTCTGACCGAAGCCACAATGAGGATTGAAAAACTTCCGGAGGTGAGGCGGTTCAGATCATTTCTGTTCCCTGATATGCACTCCGGCCTGGAGGCTGGTCGAAATATTATGCTTGACCGCTTGTGGCCGCTAGTTATCCGCTTGTATGACGAAAGATCCACGATCAAGACCGTACGCAGGGTGCTGGGACTGGATGTCAGCAGCGGGGCTTACATGGTGATCGGTTTTGATGGCTGGGATAATATCGTCTGTGAGCAGGAAAATAGAGCGTTCAGGATATGCGAACAGTTTGACGGAGAAGACCTGGGCGAGGAGGCTGGAAATACATGGTGGGAGCACCGCTACGATTTCTACTTTCCTCCAAAGGTGCTCGACCTGCCCTGGATGTTTGGGACCCTGGATACCGTTTCAACATATGACAAATTAGAAGGGCTTTACTGGGCGAAGAAAAACGCGCTGGAAGAGCGATTTAAAGACTGGGACCTGTTTTATTACGCCCACTTCTCCCACTGGTACCTGTGGGGCGTTATGGCTTATGACCGCTTCATAATCGAGAACCCACCTGGAGATGCTGACGAAGCCCTGGCTCTACATGACGAAGTATGGGATCTGGCAATCAAGGTGAACCTGGAGCACGGCGGGGTTATCAACGAGCATCACGGTGTAGGATTAAAACTCGCCCGGCATGTGCGCCAGCAGTACGGCCCCGCTTTCCAGGTGCTGGAAGGTTTGAAGGATTCGCTGGACCCTTACAATCTCTTGAATCCTGGAAAGATGGGATTTGGACCACCTAGATAAATATTTATGGAGTAATGATTAAATGGCACGTTTAAACAAGTATGAAAAGGAATTATATGAACTGCGGTTTTCACCGATGTGCAAACCTGCCGGCGAAGTGGCGAACCTTACAAATCTCGAAAGCCATACCACCCGCGCAAGGATGATCATGTTGTGGCGCATCTGCAAGGGATTCGCAGAATGGGGGCCAAGGGAGACTGAGCTTCTTTTCCAGTCCACACTGGACAGCATCAGCGAGGCTTTTGATGTTTTTCATTACCCCGTCAGCCAGATTATGCTTGAGGCGCGTGCGGATGTTTGGGAAGCCGGGTTAGCGCCTCAAAATGTCGTCAGTGCAGTCGATGACATAAGAGACATCCCAATGAGGGATTTTCCTGAATTGAGCCATGAAAAAACCGTCATCCTTGGGGGCGAATTAGCCCATATTCAGGACAACAGGCTGTCTGAGATGCTGGGGACATTACAGAAGACGTTCAGCAACACACCGGTCTGGGTCACGCCAGCAGGATCGAATGAATATTGCCTTGGAGCCCTGGACCGGGTGCGTGAAAGGGCGGAGAGAGTGGTTGAAGGCATTATAAAATCAGGAGCCAAAAAAGTAATCGCCGACAGCCCCGAGACTGCCTGGATGCTGCGGAAAATTTATCCCAAATTAGAGCTTGAATCTCCCCGATAACCTGGAGATCGCGCTGCTGTCAGAATCCTTAGAGATTAAATCAAGCCAGGTAAAAAAGAACCTGGGCAGGGTCTTTGTTCACGACAGCAGGTCGGCATACTTGATCGCAGTTGGATTGCCCAGCCATCTGGCAATACTGCCCGGGCACCTTGATAACGAAGATGATTTTGGAAGCGGAACGGTTTATGACGCGCCCCGCCAACTGCTGGAGGCAATGGGCTGTGAGCGGTTATCGGGCACCTGGATGCGCGCCCTGGCAAAATCATGCGGCGCCGACGATGGTCTATGGTTGACTTACCCGGACTTTGCCCGTGGATTAGGGGATCAGAGACTGAATTACATCAAGGGGCTGGGCGCGGAGGCGGTTGTATGCGATTCGCCTCTGTGTGCTGCGCACTTGAGGGGTATCCTGCCAAAAGAAGAAATGCCTGTTTTCTGGCTTCCCGAATTGCTATCAGAATAATCGGTAAATACTAGTAAGAAGTTGATAATGACAGAAAATAATAAAAAACCTCAAATCCTGCTCACCAACGATGACGGCATAAAATCACCGGGCCTGTGGGCAGCCGCTGAAAGCCTCTCCGAACTGGGTTATGTGCATGTGGTCGCGCCCCAGGAACAGTCCTCCGGAATGGGGCGCAGTTTCCCGCAAACCTACGACGGCTCTATCCATATCCATAATATGAGGGTGCACGGGAAGGACTGGGAGGTCTATGCCATTGGCGGTTCACCCGCCCAAACGGTGCAGCACGCAGTTTACGAAGTCCTTCCCCAACCTCCGGACCTGGTTGTATCCGGAATAAATTACGGCGAAAACGTGGGCACCGGCATCACCGCATCCGGTACGGTCGGAGCAGCCCTGGAAGCTGCCACAATCGGAACCTCTGCCCTGGCAATCTCGCTGGAGACCGATCCGCACCACTATTATTCATATTCGGAAGAAGTCGATTTCACAGCCGCGGCTTACTTCTGCAAATATTTCGGGCGCCTGCTGCTCGAGGATCGTTTTCCCCCGGACGTGGATTTATTAAAGGTGGATGTCCCCTGCGATGCAAACCCGGATACCGAATGGGCGGTTACGAGATTATCGCGGATCCAGTATTTTGAACCAATCCCGCCTGAGCGCGAATCATGGGATAAACCTGCAAAGTTCGGCTACCGTATCGTCGGGGATCCAACCAGTGACTTCAAGGACACAGACACTTACACGCTGCGGGTAAAACGGCATGTCAGCGTCACACCCCTCAGCCTCGATTTAACTGCAAGGGTTGACCTAGCGGAGATGGACTGCTTTCTCAGGTCGAAAAAACAAAGTTCGGGGTAAAAATTGTTTTTTTTGATTAATCAGGTGAATTTGTGTACTCAGTCTCCCGGATGGCTTCCAGCATCCGGGGATAAACAACGGGGTTGGCAGCCAGCACAGAACACGGAGGAGTGAAGAAATCCGGGTTCCCATCGACAGCAGTAACGACTGCGCCAGCTTCCCGGGCTATTAACGCCCCTGCCGCCAGGTCCCACTGCGACATGCGCAGTTCCCAGAAGCCCTCCAGCCTGCCGGCTGCGACATAACATAAATCCAGCGCTGCTGAGCCAAGCCAGCGAATTCCCTGGGTCAGCAGCGCCAGCCGGTTAAACTGTTCTAGATTATTATTTGGGTTGGAGCGGCGGTCATACGGGAATCCCGTCACAATCAGACTTTGTTTCAAATCATCAATTTGGGAAACCCGGATTTGCTGGCCGTTCAACATTGCGCCATTACCTTGCTCAGCGCTGAAACATTCATCCAGAACCGGGTTATATACTACACCCAGTTTCATTTCACCGCATATTTCAAAACCAATCGACACCGAAAAAACCGGTAAACCGTGGGCGTAATTTATCGTCCCGTCAAGAGGGTCAATGTACCAGGAACAATTATCCCTCCCGGACAACTTACCGCTTTCTTCGGTCAGAATATGATCGTTCGGGTATTTCCGCCGGATTTCATCGATTAAGAATCTCTCCGCCCGATGGTCCATTTCGGTAACAGGGTCTATAACACCCTTATAATCTATTTGAATGTCCCGGTCAAAACCAGGGCGGCGCGGAAATCCCTCGCTCAAAATCTCCCCCGCGCTGCGAGCCATCCTTTCAAGATCACTTAATTCGGGTGTCATATCTTTCTGGCTTCTGCCCTTCACTTAATTTATTTGATGAAAGCGCAATTATAGCCCCAAACAAAAAGAATCAAAAACCATTTATCAACGGAATTTTTGAATTTAATTTCTTTGAGTCTGGGATGTTTAAATCTCCCCCTTAACCTCAGCCTGCAGGCGTTTGAAGAATACAGCCATGAAACGATCCCGCTCTTCGGCCATTTTCCGGCCTGAAACCGTATACAGGCGGCCAGTGATTTTTGACAATTTATATATATATTCGTGATAGGCGCTGTGGTGCTCGCCCGGTATTTTTTGCCCTGCTGAAATAAATTTTTCGGAGGGTTCTGTGAATATCGGCTGGTTTGCACGGGCTGCAAACGCTACCGCCCGGGCGACTCCAATCGCTCCGATCGCATCCAGTTTATCAGCGTCAAAAAGCACCATTGCTTCGATTGTCTCCGGTACGTTACACTCATCCCTGAAGCGGTGCGCTTCGATGCAGTGCTGGACTGCGGCTATTCTCCCGGGCGACCAGCCTTCTTTCGAGAGCACTTTCAGCGCAAATGCTGCAGATGCTTGATGGTGCTTCTTCCGATCGGCTACTTTTAATTCAGGGTTATCTTCACTGCCAGTATCATGGAGAAGGGCGGCAGCCTGAACGATCTCCAAATCGGCTCCTTCCTGCCGAGCCAAGCGGGTGGCCAGAACGTAAACCCTGAGGATGTGATCAAAACCATGGACCGGATCAGAAGGCTGATACCATTTTCGGGCTTCTTCAATTGTCGGCATCAAGACACCAGGTAGGGAAAATTTCAGGCTGGCACTTGAGAGGGATTAATAACAGTCTGACCCTCCTTTATTACTGTTTGGACCAGATTGGTCCCAAACCGGTAACCGAGCTGGCGGTAATCGGAACAGGACAGAATAATAATATCCGCCTGTTTTCCCGGTTCCAGCGAACCAACTGCATTTTCCAGGCTAACAGCTTTTGCAGCGTTGATCGTGGCGGCAGCGATCGCCTGGGCAGGGGTCAAACCCATATATCGGCAGGACAGGGCAATCGCAAACTGCATACTCTCACACCAGGCAGTGCCGGGGTTCAGGTCGGTCGCAACCGCCAGATATCCTCCAGCAGAGAGGATGTCTTTCGCAGGAGTGTAGTTTGCCTCCCCAAGCCCGAACGGCGTGCACGGCAATGCCACTGCCACTGTATTGCTGTTGCCAATCGCGAGGATATCTTCAGGCGTGGAGGCAACCAGGTGATCGGCTGAAACGGCTTCCAGGTCGACTGCCAGGCGCGTCCCGCCGAGACTCAGGAACTCGTCGGAGTGAATCTTAATCGGGAAATTCAGATCTTTCGCTGCCGCGAGAATCCGGCGGGTCTGTCCAATATCGAAAGCGCCTTTCTCGCAAAAAACGTCCACAAATGGTCTGGGACATCCGGAGGCATGCTGGTCCCACCACAGGCTTAATTCAGGGAGAAATTCGCTGCATATCAACTCGATGTAATCGTCCGGGTTGTGGGCATATTCCGGCGGGACAGCATGGGCGCCCAGATATGTCGGAACAATACCAATATCCAGGCGGGCATCCAGGTTGATGAGCGCACTCAACATGCGCAATTCCGTAACTTTATCAAGACCGTATCCGGTTTTCACCTCGGCTGTAGTTGTGCCGTGAGCTAGCATGGTTCTCAGCCGGGGAGCGGTCTCCGCCACCATCTTCTCCAGGCTGGCAGCCCTGGTCGACCTGACAGTGGAGAGAATGCCACCGCCTTCTTCCAGGATCTCAAGATAAGTTTTTCCACGCAGCCGCATTTCAAACTCGGCTGCCCGGTCGCCAACCCAGATGGCATGAGTATGTGGGTCGACAAAACCGGGCATAACTACCCTGCCGCCGGCATCCAGAAGGGGTTCATCCCTGTAAGCAGAAAGAAGGTCAGACGATGTGCCGACCTCCTGGATCTGGCCATCCCGGATTAATAATGCCCCGTCCGTAATGATTCCAAGCCGACCGAGATCAGAACCGCGCTGCGGCCCGCCCTGCAGAGTCAACAACTGTCCAGCAGAATGGATCAACATAATTATCTGAGCTATTCAATTTGTCCGCTCATGCCGGGGACAAATGAATATCGTTATGGGATAATAACACCACCGATTCTACCACCAAGGCATTCGAGAGCACCGCCTCGTATATAAACCAAAATCTCAGCCGCAACGATATTGCCACAAGGAGATTCTCATGAAACCAGAATTCCGTCTTGAAAATGATACGCTTGGAAAACTACAAATTCCAAAAGGCGCACTTTATGGAGCCCAAACCCAGAGAGCAGTTCAGAATTTCCCGGTTTCCGGTCTCAGACCCTGGCGGGCGTTTATCTGGTCAATGGCGGTGATCAAGCTCGCCGCAGCGGAAGTAAACCGCGAGCTCGGTTTGCTGGACAGTGACATCGCCGGGGCAATCAGCCAGGCATCCAGGGAAGTAGCGGATGGGAAGTGGGATGACCAGTTTGTTGTGGATCCTTTTCAGGCTGGAGCGGGTACAAGCCACAACATGAATATAAATGAGGTGGTAGCCAACCGCGCCACCCAGATCCTGGGAGGCGGGCTGGGCGAATACCACGTGCACCCGAACGACCATGTTAACATGGCCCAGTCGACAAATGACACAATCCCAACTGCTATACGCCTGGGAGCTTTGTGGCTGCTGGAAGAACTGCTTCCCGCTATCGACCGGCTTGCGAAATCATTAACAGATAAAGGGATTGAATTTCAGGGTGTGCTCAAATCAGGGCGGACCCACCTGCAGGATGCTGTTCCCATCAGGCTTGGCCAGGAATTCAATGCCTATGGGACCGCAGTTCGCCTGGATCAGGAAAGAGTAAACTCTTCCGGAGACGGTTTACGGGTTCTTGGAATCGGCGGCACTGCAGCCGGAACCGGATTAAACGCACATCCTGAATTCCATTTCCAGATGGTTGCCAGACTTTCTGAGATAACCGGCTTCCAGCTTGAAACATCAGATGATCTGTTTGAAAGGATGCAGTCAATGGCGGATATTGCTGGATTCTCCGCCTCGCTCCGCACACTGGCGATAACCCTCACAAGGATAGCCAATGATATCCGTCTGCTCGCTTCTGGACCTAACACAGGGTTAAACGAAATCCTTCTGCCTGCCGTCCAACCAGGGTCGAGCATTATGCCCGGAAAAATCAATCCGGTTATGGCGGAGATGATGAACATGGCGATGTTTCATGTTCAAGGCTGCGATCTTACAATTTCACTGGCATCCCAGGCGGGGCAGCTTGAGCTGAATGTTATGATGCCGGTTATCGCCCACAATTTATTTGAAATGATGCAAATAACGACCGGGGCGTTGAATGCATTTACAGATAAATGTATCCTTGGCATCCAGGCCAACCCGGAGAGGGCAAAAGCCTGGCTGGAGAAGAACGCAATCGTGGTTACCGCATTAAATCCGGTAATCGGTTATTCCTCCGGCGCGGCTCTGGTCAAGGAGGCTCTCGACAGCGGTACAACCATACGCCAGCTCGCGCTCCAAAAAGCAGAAACTGGCCAGCTTGTCCACCGCCGGGAAAACCGGCCGGTCAAACCAGCCGAGATTGAAGCCGCTCTGGGAGATTTGTCCAAATTGACAGATGGTGGAATCTTTTAAACAGAGGATAGAAATAAGGCTGTCAATTGGAAGACAGCCTTATCGAGAGGCGACGACGGGACTCGAACCCGTGATCAGGGTTTTGCAGACCCTTGCCTTACCAACTTGGCCACGTCGCCGTAATAACCTTACACAATCTTAGATTAAAGAATGCTGATTGAAATGATGCAATCAGCAGTCTCCATTTTTTATCTATAATTCAGAGCGGGCAACGGGATTCGAACCCGTGACCTTCTCCTTGGCAAGGAGACGTTCTACCAGCTGAACCATGCCCGCGTAATTCTATTCTTTTCAGACAGGTATTTCATATTTTACTCACCCCCTGAACCATTGTCAAGCTGGCATGGAAAGCCTCAATATACCTGAAGGTCTTTCACTTCCATCCAGAGACGGTTCTCACCAAGCAGCAGTCTGTATCTAATCACGCCATCTGGAGTCCAGGCTGCTGCCTGGTTATCGATCCAGAGCACCAACCCCAGTGGGCTCCTGGGGCTGACGGTTGTCCTGAGCACCTGCAAACCATCAACAAAAAATGAGGCGCTTTCCTGCTCCCATAATAATTCATAAAGATGCCACCTGGTTGGGTCCGCTGCTATGGATTGTGAATCCTGAATAAGGATCTGGCTGACGCTTTTTCGCAACCGGCGCGAAACTGCAGGCAGGAATAAGAATGGCATCAACGGCAATCCAAATAAAGTTTTATAGCCAGGCCTGCCCGGGGATCGGAACACCCCGGCAGTCAACCCGTTCCCTGCCAGATCATCCCGGAATGAAAGAAAACTTTGCGGTGAGGCAAAGAAGAACCAGGCTGCATCTGGAAAAACAGGCAATCGAAGCCCTTTCAATCCGGTCAGAAAATTCATTGCAAAGGGATCATTCCAAAACCCGAAACCCCAGGTTCCAGCATGGCATGTATGAGAAACCCTTGCCTGCAGACTGAGCTTTATACCTGCCTTCCAGGGGAATAGATTTCTGCTCAAAGAACTGTAATCATCCAGCTGCGCCAGCCGGTAGCGCCGGGCTGGGCCGGGGGGTATTTCCAGCCGCCAGGTCCCCTCAACGATCTTGGTAATACTGGCTCCAACCGTCCGATTTTCTTCTAATCCAAGTGGATATCTATTTGTCATCACTCATATATACAAAGAATTAATGTACTTTCCCGGGTATGAAGTATAATCCAGTAGCATTTAAACCCACTGAAAAATCAAGGAGTTCAATGGAGATTACCTGGTTTGGACACTCCTGTTTCAGGATAACTGAACGTGGAATGGCGACAATAGTTGCAGATCCATTTGATCATAAATATGCCGGATACAAAGCTTTAAAATTGCGGGCAGATATTCTGACAACAAGTATTGATACTCCCGGTCATAATTACTCCCAGGCAGTAAAGGGGTATACACATTACTTAAAAGGTCCTGGTGAATATGAAATCGGGGGGATTTTTATCACCGGAGTAAGAATCAATGAACGCCAGAGTTCAAATAAAGATGCAAGCAACACCATGTACGTTTTTGATTACGGTAAAGCTGCAATTGCACACCTTGGCGGTTTACAGCAGGTACCTAACCAGACTGAAATCGAGGCCCTGGGAAATGTCGATATTGCGCTTGTGCCAGTTGGAGGCGGTGGAAGTCTTTCAGCCGCTAAAGCGGTCGAAGTCGTCAGCCTGCTGGAACCGAGCATTGTAATCCCAATGCAGTTTGCAACTCCCGCCACCAGCCACAACCTCTCAACGGTGGACAAATTCCTGAAAGAAATGGGAGTTGGAGATGTAGTAAATGAATCCTCGTTAAAAATCACCCGGGCATTAACCGCAGGAGAGACCAACGTGGTTGTGCTTGATTTTCAGGGGTGAGGATCTCTCAGCAGATAGGAGAACCATTTTGACTGTAAAACTTATTCTGACCTGGGATATTCTTCCTGGTCAGGAACAGGAATATTTCGAATTTGTAGTGCGCGACTTTATCCCCGGGCTGCAAAAATTGGGCATGGAGCCGAGCGACGCGTGGTTTACGATGTATGGAGATCAGCCTCAGATAATGGCTTCAGCCCAAATGCCAGATATAAACTCCCTTGAAACCGCCCTGAATTCAGGAGAATGGGGTGATTTAACCCATCGCTTATTGGATTACGTTGAAAATTTTGACTACAAGGTTGTCAAAGCGCGCAGCGGTTTTCAGATGTAATGAGTTCAAGCCTGGCTTCCCTTCTGCTCGATTGGTACGCTACTCACGCCCGGAAACTCCCCTGGAGGATTAAACCCACACCTTATTCCGTCTGGATATCAGAAATTATGCTCCAGCAGACCCGGGTTGATACAATGTCCCGTTATTTCAAAAGTTGGATGGAGCGATTTCCTTCCATTTCAACGCTGGCGGATGCAACCCTGCGGGAAGTCCTCTCAATCTGGGAGGGTTTGGGTTATTACTCACGGGCGCGCAATCTGCACAAGACAGCTACCCTTCTGATTTCGGATTACAACGGAAAACTGCCTGGCAGTTACAGCGAACTCATTAAACTACCTGGGATTGGACCATATACTGCTGCTGCAATCGCATCGATCGCCTTTGGGCAGGACACAGCGGCTGTTGACAGTAATATTCGCCGCGTTCTTGCGCGACTTTTCGACGTTTCTGTACCCGTAGACGGTAAAACTGCCCGGGCTCTTTTTCAAAAATTAGCTGACGAAAATATCCCCTCAGGTCAGGCAGGCACCCACAACCAGGCAATGATGGATCTTGGGGCTATGGTATGCACTCCCAGGAATCCCGGCTGTTTGATATGCCCTCTCAAAGACCTCTGCCAGGCATTCAAAATAGGCAATCAGTTGGAGAGACCTGTTTTTCCCCCAAAGGTCGAAACCCCGCTGCGGGTACAGACTGCGGGTGTTATTGAAAATGAAGGCAAGGTTTTAATCTCCCTCCGCCCAGATAATGGTTTACTGGGGGGCATGTGGGAATTTCCGGGAAGCAGCAATTGCAGTGAAGAGAACACCGCTGAATGCCTCAGGCGCGCAATTTACGAAAGGTTGGGTTTGAATATCCTTATTCAGGAGCCATTCGGAGTTTATAAACACGCATATACCCATTTTCGGGTCAAGATGCATGCTTACCTCTGTTTGCTTTCAAAAACGAAAAGCGCGGACATATTTGCTTACAGGGAAAAATGTTGGGTGAGCCCAGAAGAATTGGATCACTTCCCAATGGGACGGATATCCCGGAAATTAGCTGACAATTACATCTCATGGAAAACGAATCAACCCTGATCATCGATGCACACCAGGACCTGGCCTGGAATATGCAGGTGTATAACCGGGATTACACCCGGTCTGCAGCCCATACAAGGAAAGCTGAACAGGGAACCCATGTGCCAGATCAAAATGGTGACACTTTGCTTGGGTGGCCGGAATACCAAAAAGGCGGAATTGCCCTTATTATTGGATCATTATTTGGTTTACCCATTCGTAAAAGACACGAGATCCCAGAAAAATTTTGTTATGCAGACATTAACCAGGCATACGACCTTTACAGCCAGCAGTGTGACCTGTACCAGCGTCTGGTAAACGATCATCCGGATAAGTTTCAATTAATAGAAACAAAAGATAATCTGGATGCGTTGATTGGAAAGTGGAAAGAACAGGGTGTAGATTCTCAAAGCAGTCAAACTGCACCAACAGGTATAATTATCTCTATAGAAGGGGCAGAATGTATCCGGAACCCGGACGAACTGGCTAAATGGCAGCAAAGGGGAGTTAGAATTATCGGACCCGCCTGGGCGGGAAATCATTACTGCGGCGGCACTGATGAACCCGGGCCTTTAACACCAGCCGGTTTTGAACTGCTGGAGGCTATGGCGGATTTTGGATTTGTCCTTGATCTCAGTCATATGGATAGTCAGGCCGCCCTTCAGGCCCTTGATTTTTATCCGGGCCAAATTATTGCCTCACACAGCAACGCAGCAGCCCTCCTGAAAAATTATGATGGGAACCGCCACCTCTCAGACAACCTTATTAAAAGAATAATCGAGCGAGACGGCGTGATTGGGGTCATCCCTTTTAACAAATTTCTGCTGAATGGCTGGGAAGTTCGGGATGGAAGGGATATTGTTACCCTTGAATCTTTCACTGCCCATATCGATTATATATGCCAGATCGCTGGCAGCCCGGAACATATAGCGATCGGAAGCGATTTTGACGGAGGGTTTGGGCTTCAATCGGTCCCTGCCGGGATAGATACGATCGCAGATTTATATAAAATCACACCAATACTAGCTGAAAAAGGCTACACAGAAAACGACATCGGCGCAATTCTTGCAAATAATTGGTTCAGAACAATTAAGAGTTCGCTTCCGGATGTTATATGAACCAGAACAGCAACCGCAGTAATTTCCGCCAATTGAAAATTCGGATTGGCCTGGTCCTCGTCGTGGCAGGTTTGCTAATTTTCATCCTGGGGGTAGACCCGGGCCTTTTCAGACTGGATAGAAGCCCGGTCGTTGGTTTTATACAAATTGCGGTTTTTCTGATAGGACTTTCGGTGATCTGCTTAGGGGGATATGTCACCCTGAACAGCTTGTGGAACGGGAAACAAAAATCGATCGCTGCCGATATAGGCTTCCGGCTGGTAAGTACCGGTTATGTTCTGGCAGTCACTGCGGGTATGGCTGACATATTCGGTCTTGGCAACCAGCCCCTCCCCCAGATCCCCTATTTCGGACCGTGGCAGGCAGCCGGGGTGATCATCGGTGAGGTAATCATTGCTTTCGGATTTTTACTCATGATCCCATTTCAAAAACCCGGGTAATCCTCAAGGCGACCTGTCAAAAATCAACCAGGTACATTTACCGACCACACACAATCAGAGGCACTCCGCGGCTGGATAGATATTCTGGCTGTTTGATGCTGGAGGATGTCTAAAAAAATTAGTGGGGAACAACAAAAGGTCTGGATAAAAAAGTATTGATTGATCTGTTATCGTAAAACAATCCCACTGGAGAAGCAAGAAACGTCTCAGATTTATCCGCTTGCTTCCCGTTCCCGAATCAAAGCGGCGTGGTCAGAACCACCTGAGAATTATCTGCTTTTTTAGACCGCCCTGTTTGGATTTTTAATTCAAACTGTTTCCGGATCCTGAATTAATTAAAAATCGCCTCGAGCATCTCCTCATTGGTCTTCATTTTATAATCTTCAACTCCCAAGAGTTCTGCCTGTTCGGCTTCCTTTACTACCAGTTTCTGGATGCCATCCGCCCCGACGATCCCTTCAAAATTCTCCACTAGGAAATTATCCAGATTCTGAATAACGGGTTCAGGATCCACTTCAGGACACCTGGTATCCAAATAACTCAACAAAGCTCTCGCACCGTTCTCCCCGTCTTTTCGTGCAATCCCAACCAGGCCGCTGCTGGCTTCGCGGGACCATCCTGCAAAAAATACCCCATCGATCGATTTTTCCTTCTCAGGATCGTAAGCCTCATATGAAATCCCGTCCACAGCAAATTCAGGCTCAGGATTTTTCATAAATTCATTCCACTGCACTGGAAGACCAAATTCTTCGTCCACTTTATCCCCGATGCAGAACACAACCGTATCGACATCCAGGACGCGTTTCGTTTCCAGATTGCGCGCTTTTGTGTCGCCATTTTTAAGAACCAGTTTTGTGTCTTCAACCTCCAAGCCCTTCACGCAACCGTTCTCGTCTCCAATGATCCTGCTCGGAGATGATAGGAATTGAAATGTGAATTTTGTATCTGAAACCGGTTCTATTGCCTTTGGTAATGCGGAGAGAATAAAATCTTTTGCGGTCTGCGGATCCTGACCAACCTCCTTCATGCGTTCGGCAACTCGCTCAATTTCAACGTCCAAAGCCTGCAAATCAAGATTCCTGGCAACATACTCCATTTCCTTTTTGGTGAACTTCACTTCCGCCGGACCCCGCCTTGCGACCGCAATTACTTCTTCAACCTTTAAATCACGAATCGCCCAATGGGCGATATCAATCATCACATTCCCAACGCCAATTAATGCCACTCGATTCCCAAATGAACATTTTTGAGTGCTGAATGGCGGCAGACTATTATAGAAATAAACAATATCCTTGGCATGGAAAACCCCTGCGGATTCCTCACCGGGTAAGCCCAGCCATTTTGTTCCCTGAGCGCCAACTGTGACCATCGATGCCTGAAATCCCATATTTTTCAGGTCTTCCAGGCTGAGACCTGTTCCCTCCCCAACAGTCACGTTCCCATAGTAGCTGATTTCGGGCATTTCAAGAATCTGGCGAAATTGTTTTCGCAGCCCTTCCTTCATTTTATATTTAGTATAGTAAATACCATATTCAGCCAGACCGCCAGGTTTAATATCCCGGTTTATCAACGCGACCCGGATACCTTTGCTGGCAAGAAGTTTAGATGCATAAAGACCAGCCGGACCAGCGCCAATCACAGCAACCACAAAGTTCTTTTTTTGTTCGTCAGACATTTATCCCTCCGAAACTTTTCCCAGCGATGAGATTGATGAAACAGCTTGTTGATTATATGATCTCACTCAGAAATTCACAAGTGAAGTTTGTCACAAAATAACTTGAGCCGTAATATATTAACTATTCACTGATTTCACCACTTTATTCTGCCGCATTACTATATCCAAACAGTAAGGTTTATGCTAATATTCTCCCCATGCTGTCTGAAATATCAAAACAGACCCTCGATAACGGGCTGCAGGTAGTACTTAAAGAAATCCATTCCTCGCCTCTTATAAGCCACTGGATCTGGTACCGGGTCGGTTCGCGCGATGAGCAGACCGGAATGACCGGTATTTCACATTGGGTGGAACATATGCAATTCAAGGGAACCCCAAAATTTCCTTCGCAAGTATTAGACAAGGCGATTTCACGCGTGGGCGGGGTTTGGAACGCTTTTACCCACCTGGATTGGACTACATATTTCGAAACCCTGCCGGCTGGTGAAATTGACCTAGCGCTCAGCCTGGAAGCAGACCGCATGTCTGGAAGCCTGTTCGAGGTTGACGAGACTACCACAGAGAGAACCGTGATCATCTCTGAGCGCCAGGGAAACGAAAACCATCCCATCTTCCGGCTGACAGAAGAGGTTCAAGCGGCATCCTTCAGGGTACACCCTTATCACCACATGGTGATTGGCGATATGGCTGATCTGCAAACCATACAGCGGGATGATCTATACGATCATTACCGGAGATTCTACATTCCCAGCAATGCGGTGGTCACTCTGGCAGGCGACTTCGACCTTGAAGAAATGATCGTAAAAGTTCAAAACTTCTACGGCGGGATCAATAATCGCGAGTTATCCCCACGCCCGGTAAGGCTTGAGCCAGATCAAACCGGCGAAAAAAGGATAATTGTTGAAGGTCCCGGAGAAACAACATTTCTCCAGGTCGTCTACCACATTCCGCCAGCAAATCACCCGGATTTTCTACCGCTAATGGTGCTTGACAGCCTGCTCGCAGGTCCCAGCAACCTCAATATGTTCGGAACAGGCATTTCAAACAAAACCTCCCTGCTTTACCTGGCTCTGGTTGATAAAGAACTTGCAGTCAGCGTAAATGGCGGAATGCAGGTTACTCAGGACCCGTTTTTATACACAATCAACGCAATCGTACACCCCCAGAGTCAAGTCGAAGAGGTCATTCAGGCAGTGGATGAGGTAATATTCAAGATTCAGGAGAATAAACCAACCAGTGACAGCCTGGATCGGGCAATGAAGCAAGCCCGGGCTTTGTTTGCATACGGCAGTGAAAGTATAACCAACCAGGCTTTCTGGTTAGGGATATCCGAAATGGTCGCCTCATATGAATGGTTCGTCAATTTCCTTGAAATGCTCTCCTCGGTAACCCCCGGGGATGTCCAGCGGGTTGCACAGACGTACCTGCGCTCGCGAAATCGGGTAGTCGGAACATATCTACCTGTTGGAGATCGTTAGAAAATGGATAGCAATCCCCACCATAGTAAAATCCACAATCCGTAATGGAAATTTTTTCTAGATACAAGAAATAAACCCCGAAATTATGAACCATATAAAAAACGCCTTTCCAGGGGAGGATGATATTTTCCGGGCTGAGCTCGGGAATGGGGTTGTGGTTTTAAGCAGGGCGGACTTTAACAGTCCTTCCATCGTTATCAGCGGTTTCCTGACCTCGGGCAGCCTTTTCGACCCGGATGATAAACTTGGCCTGGCGGATTTTACGGCTACCGCATTGATGCGAGGCACAAAAAACCGCAGTTTTAACCAAATTTTTGATCATTTAGAATCAGCAGGCGCATCATTTGCTGTAAGCGGCGCGACCCATACCACCAGTTTCAATGGAAAATCCCTTGCGGAAGACCTGGACCTTCTGCTGGATATCCTGACAGAAATAATCCAGAAGCCAACATTCCCGGCGGACGAGATCGAACGTCTGCGTGCCCAGTTATTAACCTCACTGGCGATGCGTGCCCAGGACACTGGAGAAATGGCGTCCCTGGCCTTCGATCAGATTGTCTACAAAGATCACCCATACTCCCGCCCTGAGGATGGTTATCCTGAGACAATTCAAAGAATTACCAGGGAAGACTTGCAGTTATTTCATCGAAAATATATTGGACCACAAGGTATGGTTATCGTAATTGTCGGGGCAATTGAACCGGAAAGTGCAGTCCAGAAAGTCAACCTGAATCTGGGGAATTGGCAAAATCCCGGACAACCCGCGCCCATCAGTTTACCGCCGCTTAAACCTCTAACCCGGGAAAAAATTGAACAAATAAAAATTCCCGGCAAATTTCAATCCGACATTTTGATGGGTGCCCCTGGTCCGGAGCGAAATTCAGATTTTTTTGTTCCGGCAGCAATTGGAAACAATATTCTAGGGCAGTTTGGAATGATGGGTCGTCTCGGTGAAATTGTCCGTGAACAGGGAGGCCTTGCTTACCACATCAGCAGCAGTTTGAGCGGCGGATTGGGACCAGGTCCATGGTATGTTTCAGCAGGAGTCTCGCCCGATAATGTCGACAAAACGATTAAACTTATCCGTACTGAAATCGAACGATTTATAAGCGAAAAGGTCAGTGAAGAAGAACTGAACGACAGCAAATCGAATTTCATTGGACGGCTGCCGCTCTCACTTGAAAGCAACGCAGGCGTGGCTGCTGCAATAATTAACCTCGAAAGATACCAGTTGGGATTGAATTATTACCGCGAATATCCTGAGCTCATTCAGGGTGTAACAGCTGAAAACATACTGGAAGCTGCTCAAAAGTTCCTCTCGCCGGAATGCCTGGCAATCGCAGTTGCAGGCCCCTGAATCCAACAGATGAACAACTTGGCCACTGGAATTGATATTGTAGAAATTGCTCGCCTCTCCAAAGCAATTGAAAACCATGGGCAGAGCTTTCTGGACCGTATTTTTACTCCAGGAGAATTACGGGAGGTCGGGGATAAAACCGCCTCGCTGGCAGCACGATTTGCTGCAAAAGAGGCTGTCGCAAAAGCGCTAGGAACAGGTATAGGTCCGGTTAACTGGAAAGAGATAGAAATCCTCAGGGGGGCTGCTGGTAAACCGGAACTGTATCTGACTGGCCACGCGGCTGTTATTGCTGACAAGTTACATCTTGAACAGTGGTCAATTAGCTTGAGCCATTCCCATTCTTATGCGGTTGCAGTAGCGGTTGCAATTACCCCGGCTTGTTATTAATAATCAGAAGCCTCAGCTTCTGATGGCCTCTTGAGCCTTTCTTTGATAATTTCGTAAACTGCCGGTAAAACCGAAATAATGATTATTGCCACGACAACAAGTGTAAAATTCTCTTGAACAAACGTTAGATTACCAAAGAAATAACCCCCAAGTGTAAAGATACTCACCCACAAAAATCCTCCCACCACATTATAAGTAAGAAAGCGCCCGTAACTCATCTCACCAACTCCAGCGACAAAAGGCGCAAAAGTCCTTACAATCGGCACAAACCGGGCTAAAATAATCGTCTTGCCGCCATGTTTTTCATAAAATTCATGGGTTCGGTCAAGATAATCTTTCTTGAGAAAGCGGATTTCACCGCTGAATGCCCTCGGCCCGATATAATGCCCGATCCAATAGTTCACGGTATCGCCGATGATTGCAGCCGCGACCAGCAATATCCACAGAATGAAAATATTTAAAGCTGAACCCAACGCCGGCGAGGCAAAGGTCCCTGCCGCAAATAACAGCGAGTCTCCGGGTAGAAATGGCGTAACAACCAGACCAGTCTCCATAAATATGATCGCGAACAGAATCAGGTATGTCCAGGTCCCGTAATTCTGAATAATCACGCTTAAATGTTTGTCAAGGTGCAGAATTAAATCGACAAGAGATGAAATGATATCCATGGATTGTTATGATGGTTATTTCTGTAAGGTAACTTCTTCTGAAACAGCGGGGGGATTATAGCACGCTTTTTAAGAACCTTTTCAACCTTACAATGCCCCACCCGGACTACCCTCTTCCCGATAAACTTTGTTAAGATATCTGTTGACCCACAACAAGGCCAGAAAAGCCGTAAGGCTCAGCATTCCCAACAAAAACGGGGCTAGGCCGCCAATTGCTGGTACTCCAAAATAGATTTCTGAAACCGGATTCGATTCTTCAATTATAAAAGCCAGCACCATCAATAAGGTGAGCCCATTCCACAATCCATGCAAACAAACTACGCCCAGATACGTAAAACCCAGCCGGAGGTAACTGCTGTATCTCCATGAATAGACCATGGCCCAACCCATTAAACCTGCTGTTAGGATATGAATCACAGCAGTGCCAATACGGGCGACGACAACCATCATCCATTCCTCGGCAGCGCTGGTAAGCGCCAAGCTTTCAAAAAAAGCATACCCTGCGCCGCTAATCAGTCCAGCAGTAAATCCTTCCGCCGGAGAGATACCCCGGTTTATCAACAACCACACCCCGACCGGCTTCAGAGCCTCTTCAACCAGCGGAACGAGTAAGGCTGCGAACAAAAAAACCAGGAAAATAACCGCTGGATTCAAGAGGTAAGGACGCAGCTCAGTAATAATTTGATCGGGATCTGCGTTTGAATTCACCAGCCCCTCAATGTCTCTAAACAACTCTCTTAAAAGGTCCGGTTGGTTGATTAGAAACAACCCAATAACAAGGATCATCACAACTAACAAGATTACTTCAACCAGCATAATCATGATTGGCCCCAAAACCAGACCGCTGTCGAATACCCCCCACCTTCTTTGCTGCGAGCCAAGTGGAAGGCCGCGAACACCTAAATAAAGAAACCACAATACTGGTAACCCAACCGCCAGAATATGGAAGAACGGCAACAACAACAGTCCAAAAGAACCCTGTCGGGCAGCCAGGTGCCCGAGCAACAGGACTGCCGGCAGAGCCAAAATCAGGATAGTTGGGCGCAGCCACCACCGGTCAGGGAAGCCAACCGCAATATCTCTTCCTGAAATCCTGTTGAATGAATAAACCGCAGAGGGCACCACTAAAAGACCAACCGCAGCGCTCCCCGCCGCGAAAATGTACAGGGATAGTTTTTCCAGGTTGCCGCCTTGAAAATCTACCGGGCTGAAAATACCAAAAACTAACAATGCCAGAGCCAGCGCCCAAAATCCAAGGATGGCAACGACGCTAAAAACCAACTGGATAATTGTTAACCAGTCGTTTTTATTCGGTTCCCTGATCAATTCGATTATCTCTTCAGCTCTCTACAATTTTGACGCTCAAGATAAGATCACCCGCAGGCAGATCGCCGGGCTTGGAGGGGTCTCTCTGGGTCAGGTTCTCCACCACATCCATCCCGGAAATGACCTGACCGAAGATGGTATAGCTGCCGTCAAGGTGAGGTGTTTCTCCGTAGGTAATGAAAAACTGGCTTCCATTTGTATTGGGTCCCGAGTTCGCCATACCCACCACACCGGGTTTGTCAAATTTCAATTCGGGAATAATTTCGTTATCAAATTCATATCCAGGGCCGCCCATGCCGGTTCCGGTAGGGTCACCTGTTTGAGCAACAAAACCTGGGATAACCCGGTGGAAAATCACATCATCAAACCAGCCATTTTTTGCCAGGTATAAAAAGCTGTTGACAGCAAGCGGGGCTTGATCCGCAAACAGTTCGATCTCGATGTCCCCTTTTTCTGTTTCAATGGTGGCTGTATATTTTTTCTGAGGATTAATAGCCATTTCAGGACAGTCTAAGCGGTTATCGTCTTCAAATAATTTGAAATCTATAAATGACGAAATACCTTCATAGCTCAAACCACCCTGGTAGGGCTGCCCATTCACAATAATAAACGGCGTGCCGGGGAGAAACTGGGAACCGGTTTCCCAGGCCTGGTCTGCCAGATCCTTGAGTTCCTGGCCGTTCATATCCTCGGAAAATTGACCTTCATCCAATCCGAGCTCGGCTGCCTGTGATACTACCCACCGGGCGAATTCATCCTCCGAAAAGCTCTTCCATTCAGGCAGTTTTTCAAAAAGCAGGTCGTGCATTTCCCAGAATTTTCCCTGTATTCCAGCCGCTTCCGAAGCCCGGACCGCGATTTTAGCCTTGTCATGAGAGCTTAAAGGAAAATGACGGTATATAACTCTCACATCTCCAGAATAATCTTGCTCGATTTGCGCCATCACGGGCGCAACTGCTGCACAGCCCGGTCACTGAAAATCGCCGTATTCGATTATCGTCACAAGCGCGTCATCCGGTCCCAAAATCCAATCATTATCAGTTGGGGGCGAAAGGACCTCATAAGCGATTGCAAGCGGTTCGTTTTCCCGGCAGCCCTCACTTGAGACCAGGCTTTCTTTGGATGAATCCAAAGAAAGGGCTTGTAAAGGCTGAGACTCTCCATCCCCTGAATCGCTTTGCTTGCCTCCCTCATCTTCAGAACCTTCTTTTTGAACCGGTTCCTGATCCTGCGGTTGTTCTGTCGCTTCCACAACTCCAGAATCTTCTGACACTTGTGCAGCCTGCGAACATGCAGCCAGCAGTAAAACTCCAATCAGTAGAGCAATAAAAAACCTGAATTTCACCTGTTAAATTCTCCTTCTACAATTTGGATATATATTATCATTTTACCAACAATTTTAAGCGCTATCGCTAACAACACGCTCCAGCTGTTCGAATTTATACAGCCATGACATGCGGTTGATAAAAGCCGCCAGGGAGGGGCTTTGTTCCCGAAGTTTCCTGACGGCTTCCCCGACCGGATCTTCTGCTGCGCCTGCCGGTCCGCCCGGTTCATCTGCATAAGCGCCGTAAAATGCAAAATATGCCTGGTTCAACTTACGGATCTGGTAGCCATGATCCCAGAAGGACTCACGCCGTGCTTCCATGTACGCCTCCGCTTCTTCAACCTGCCCCTCAGCCAGAAGTTCGTCAACCTTCAAGCGTGTTTCGTGCATCTCGCTTCGGAAATCAAACGCAGGCGGTTCAGCTGGTTCCTGGGGCTCCCGACTCTCCTCTGGAGGGGCAGGCGGCACCAATTCCGGATAGAACCTTTCCAGCAGCGCCAGCCCGATTTCCTTTCCGGCGATTGAAGCCGTGGTCTCATTCATCACCCTTAATTCAGGACTTGAGAAGTAATTGATCCCCAATGGACGCAAGGTTAAGAAATTGTGCACCCACTCGTGCGCCACAACTTCGCTCAACCAGACCAGATTGTTGGTCTCTTGAACCATGGTGGGATAAACTCCAACCCCACCAATGGGCACCACCAGGGATGAGACATCCAGTTCACGATCTACTTCTTCCTCCAGAGCAACCTGTTCTTCCAAAGATAAACCGGGAATTAAAGAGATATCCGCATCCTGCCGGATAATATCACGCGGGCTTACAATTAATGCATATGGAAGCGGTGTGTTGTGGTAAAGAACCGGTGGAAAAGTATGCCCTCCCAGTCCTATTCCCAGGTCAGCGATAACCCGGCGCATTTGTCCCTGCAGCACTTCCTCCGTCACAGGGGCAGAGAGACTGCGCTGATCATAAAGACGGGAAAGTTCACTTTTAATGTCTTTTGAAGCGGTCAGGGGGTCAATAATACTCGGGTCTGCAAAAATCGACTGCAACTCACGCTCTTTTTGATGAATTCCGGTTATCAGGTTCAGGTAATCATAAATAAACTGGATCTGCTGATCATTTTTTATGTAATGGCTTATCCCCTGAGAGGAGTGCGTAAATTTCAACCCCAACGCATTCACTGTCCACCCGAGGTAGTCGAACTCAATCCCACACGTTAAGGCGCGCACACGTTCGACCCTATCCTCAGAGGCTATATTGCTGCTCCCCAGTAAAACCAGCCCCAGGGTTATAACGAAAAAGAGACGAATAAATCTGCCGCTAAAATTGACAAAATCCACAGCGCGTGATTGTAACACGCCAGACTGAATTTAATCTTATGCCCAACTTAGAGCATGCTTAAATAAAAATTCAGGGGACGTACCCCGGTAAAAGGTGGACGTTAGCATCAGAGTCGCGGATTGAATCACAGATCATCCATCCAGCCAGGCATGCTATAATTAGTTGATTTTCATATCTTGAGTGAAGAACGGTCCGCATGAATTTTCTTATCACCGGCGCTGCCGGTTTTTTGGGGTCACATTTAGCCAACAACCTGGTTAAGGAAGGTCACCAGGTGCGCGGTTTGGATGACCTGTCAGCGGGGGATAAAAATGTACTCTCGCCTGATATCCTATTCACCCGGGGCGATGTAAATGACCGCCCCAAACTCTGGACTCTATTGCAGGATGTGGACTGCGTGTACCACCTGGCAGCCCGGGTGGCAGTTCCGGAGTCCATCCTTTATCCACGCGAGTACAATGCGACCAACGTAGGGGGAACAGTTAGCCTGATGGAAGCGATGCGGGATGTGGGCGTGCGCCGGGTCGTTTTTATCTCTTCCGGGGCTGTTTACGGCAACCAGTCCGCACAACCGCTGACGGAGGCCGCCACCCCATATCCAAAATCACCTTATGCGGTTTCAAAATTAGCCGCTGAATATTATGTTGGCTCGATTGGTGATCTGTGGGGAATTGAAACTGTATGTTTACGTGTCTTTAACGCATATGGACCCGGCCAACGCCTTCCGCCATCCCACCCCCCGGTGATCCCGAACTTCCTCAAGCAGGCCACTCATTCCGGCACTCTGGTAATGCACGGGGACGGCCTGCAGACGCGTGATTATGTATTCGTCGATGATATTGTCAATTCAATGATAGCCGCTTCAACTGCACCCGGCGTGGATAAACAGGTGATTAATATCGGCAGCGGTTACGAGACAAGCATTCGCGACCTGGTACAAATGGTTATTGAAGTCACCGGTGTAAAAGTTGAGGTAATAAAAAACCCACAGAATGATCCCGGCGTGTCCCGGATGTGCGCTGATATCACTTTGGCGCGTCAGAAACTGGGATATAAACCATACTTCTCGCTTTCAGATGGAATCAGATTGACCATAGAGCGTGATGAACGTTTTAAACCTCAGCTGGTCTCCAATTCTGTGCAGTAATCCAACCCTTATACCGGCAATTTATCAATATAAAGAAAGGATTCAATATGAGCGTTACTGCAGTCATTGGATCGCAGTGGGGCGACGAAGCGAAGGGGAAGATGGTGGATATCCTTTCCCAGAACGCCCATATAGTCGCACGATTCAACGGGGGGGATAACGCCGGGCATACTGTTGTTAACCAATACGGCACCTTCAAATTGAGATTAACACCCAACGGTTTTTATAATTCTGATACCATTTGCATTATCGGACCCGGGGTTGTTATCAATCTAAACACCCTGATCTCTGAAATCGAATCTATCCAGGCAAAGGGCATCCAGCTGGACAACCGCTTGTGGGTCTCGCCGCGCTGCAACGTAATAATGCCCTGGCATCCGATGCTGGAATCAATATATGAAAAAGCTAAGGGGAAATCCCAGACCGGAACCACACGGCGCGGCATTGGACCAACCTACGCTGATAAGGTAAGTTATAACGGTATCCGTCTGTTTGACTTCAGGGATGAATACATCCTGAAAGAGAAGATACAGACACAACTTTCAGTCAAAAATCCCATATTTCAAGAATTTGGCCTCAAACCCTTAGAACCGGATAGATGCCTGGCTGAAAAAATCCAGCAGTACCAGATACTGGCAGAATTCGTTCGCGAGTCTTTCGGTTTGCTCCAGGAATCACTGGCAGCGGGTAAAAATATATTGCTTGAAGGCGCCCAGGGGGCTTTACTGGATAATATCTGGGGGACGTACCCTTTCTGTACCGCCTCCGTCCCGCTTGCCGGAGGCGCAGCGGCAGGACTTGGGATTCCCCCGGGAAAAATAACACGCGTTATCGGGGTGGCGAAAGCTTACACAACCAGAGTTGGTGGAGGCCCGATGCCTACCGAGCTGTTTGATGAAGCCAGCGAAATTCTCCAGCAGCAGGGACACGAGTTTGGAACGGTTACAGGCCGGCCGAGAAGGTGCGGCTGGTTCGATGCTGATCTTGTCCAATTCACCTCCCAGTTAAACGGCGTGGATGAACTAGCCCTCACCAAACTGGATGTGCTGGATACGTTCGAAAGCATAAAAATCGGGGTGGGCTACAGGTCTGATCAGAAAAGCAGTAGTTTGAGCCACTACTGGGAGGGCGATGCGCACTGGCTGGAATCCTGCAAACCGGAGTACATCGAAGTGCCCGGCTGGAAACAATCCACCCGTAATGTTAAAAATTTCGCTGATCTCCCAGTTGAGGCGCAGGATTACATCCGTAAAATTGAAGAGCTGGTCGGAGTGAAAGTTGGTTTTGTCTCAGTCGGTCCCGACCGGGATGAAACCATCATGGTTTGAATTCCCCTTAGTGAGACGGCCTCTCAACCTGAGGCAGCGCAGGATCGGACTTACCGGGCAGGTAGTCAGCAGGATTGCTGTCTTCCGCATCCAGTTTCAATAGAACCGCCAGATTTTCCTGGGCGGTTTTAAAGACATTATACATGTTGATTGACCCCATGTTATCCCCACACTGGTGGTAATGCGGATCAGAATAAGGTAATCCGCCAATACTTAAAACAGCCGGCAGTTGGCGCTCCCAATATGCCCAATTGTCGGACCACTGTCCGGATGGGGAACACAAACGCCAGTTAATATCAATCCCATACTCATTCCTGACCGAATTGAACATGTTTGACAGCCGGCGTGTTTCGCCATCTCCATTATCCCAGAGGCAGTTCATGTGTTCCGGAGCGGATTCAGACCAGCCAATCCCATCCATAATCAAACCAGCTTTAACTCCCTCCCCACTGGTATCAATTAATTTGACATGGTAGCGACTGCCTTTCAGGTAATTCTCCTCACCAACAAATGAGATAAAACGCAGTGAGTGGCGGTTTGGATAATTTCTTAACACCCGTGCGATTTCAAGCATCGCCGCCACCCCGCCGGCATTGTCACTTGCCCCAGGCGTAGTAGCGACCGTATCAACATGAGCGCCCAATTCGATATAGGTATCCGGATACTCGGAACCAGTTTTCTTTGCAAGAATATTCTCGGTCTCATACCAATCCGGCACGTATTCTGAGTATGGTGTGTAACCGAATTCCTCAAATTTATGGTAGACATAAACACTTGCCCGGATGAGATTGTGGTTCGAAAAAGTTGGCGGACCGAAATTGCAGCCACTGTCGGCAAATACCTGGTAATAATCGTGATGGCGCGGCCCATACTGGTTCACCAGGGCACTTGTGTGTTCCACCATCCGGTCAAAATCAAGCTGATCCAGGTAGTCGGGAATTGGGTCTTGTTCAGTATTCTGGATTATTGGAAGGTAATTCTGGTACTGCGGGTCAGCAGTTTTTTGAATATGGACAGGCGCTACTCCAACCCAATACTCGTCCGAAATTCCGATCGCGGAGCGGGTCCCTGAACTGCCTGTGAGCAGAAACAAAACTCCCAGAAAACATAAAAACCACCAGCGCAGTTTAACTGCAACAGAGTATGATTCTTTGTACATGTATCAAAATAATTGTGCTCTAGCTGAATAATCTGCGAATTTCTTCCGCCAGCATTCTGGCTCGTTGCGGTGCGTCGCCGACATAATCGCCAACTTGCATTAATTCATCCAATTCTGCGGGGGAAATATACCCCTGAATAACTGGATCCTCTCTCAATCTGGTTTGGAGAGAAATCACCTCGTTCTGGCGGAAATCCTGCCAGGCTTTCATTGAGTGCTCTCTCAACCGTTCGTGCATTTCCTGGCGATCCGCACCCGATTTTGAAAGAGCCAACAATACCCTTTCAACGGCAGCAAAAGGACCGTAATTTAATAAATTCTTCTCACAATTAAAAACATCAAGTTGCAGATTCTTTACCACATTCAAGCCAGTCAATAACATTTCATCCAGCACTAAAAAAGACTCGGGGAGGAAAAAACGGCGGTTGGCGGAATCATCCAAAGTCCTTTCCAGCAGCGAATTGGCGGCGTTATCCCATGCCACCCCGGGTAAACAGGCAAGCAACCGGGCCAGCGAATTAATTTTTTCGGCATTGACAGGATTGCGTTTGAAAGGCATGGCGGATGAACCAACCTGTTTATCACTGAAGTGCTCGCTCAATTCGCCGATCCCCGGAGATTGAACGATCCGCAGGTCAAAAGCCAATTTATTCAGCGAGGCGCCCGCACTCGCCAGGGCGCACAAAACCTGGTATTCCTGCTTGCGGGGGTAAATTTGAGTCGTAACAGGGAAAAATGGAAGCTCCAGGCGGGATGATAATCTCTCTTCAAAAGTTGGAAGGTTTTCGACACCGATTAAATCAGCGTAGGAAGCTCCTGTGCCAACTGCTCCTTTAAACCCCTTTCCTTTATAGTTTTTTCTAAGGCTGTTCAGAACCTCATAATCATTCATTAAGTCCTGAGCATAAACAGCAAAACGATAACCCAGGGTGGTTGGCTCTGCGGGCTGCAAATGCGTAAATGCAATAATT
This sequence comes from uncultured Chloroflexia bacterium, assembly GCA_963793095.1. Classification (GTDB taxonomy): domain Bacteria; phylum Chloroflexota; class Anaerolineae; order Anaerolineales; family UBA4823; genus CAVWDI01. The sequence goes on along the minus strand of CAWBYY010000002.1, from coordinate 301,971 downwards.
CTTAAATCCGCCCACTCTTCCACTCTGCTCACTAATACAAGCAGCAGTTCAGAAAGTTTTTCCAGGATCAAATCAACTGCAGCACGAATCCGGAGGGCATCCGCATTATCCTGGATATCTGCAGAGGTGGCCCCCAAGTGCAGTATTTTTCCACCCAACTGCGCCTGTTCAGCGAAAGTCTTCAATTCCGCCATCAGATCATGGCGGACCTGCGCTTCAATTTCAATAGCGCGCGAGATATCCACCTCATTCTTAAATGCAATAAGGTCGCTTACCTGTTCCCGGGTGACCAGGCCAAATTGAGATTGGACTTCCGCCAGCGCCACCCATACGTCCCTCCAGAGCAGGCGTTTATTTGTTTCGCTCCACACCCGGCGCATTATTTCACTTCCGTAGCGCCAGCTCAACGGTGACTGGTAATTATTAAAATGGGATGCCATTCCTCCATTATAGCCACATGCTTCATTTGGGTAAATATCCATTCCCATCCCTGCATTAATCCATGTACACTGATTGCCGCCTGAAATTTATTCCCTTACAATTACCATTATGCAAAAAAACCGCATATTTGGTCGCGATTTCTACCTTCAACCTGCGCTTACGGTCGCGCGAAACCTGTTAGGAATGCGGCTAGTGCGGATTGACGATTCAGTTCGGATTTCAGGGATAATCACCGAGACAGAGGTTTACCGCGGCGAGGAGGACTTAGGATGCCACTGCCGTGCCGGGAAGACACCCCGTACCGAAGTGATGTACGGACCCCCGGGGCACGCCTATGTGTATTTTACATACGGGATGCACTGGATGTTAAATTTTGTGGTGGAGCGGGAAGGATTTCCGGCTGCAATCCTAATCCGGGGCATCCAACCAGGGGAAGGCATCGATATTATTGCGGAACGGCGGGGCGGCCAACCAAAAGCCCTGTGGACAAACGGCCCCGGTAAGATCTGCCAGGCGTTGAACATCAACGGAGAATTAAACAAAGCCGATATTTGCAGTGAAAATGCCGGGTTGTTCGTCGAAACCGCTAAACGCTTCCCGGACTCCTGTGTAAAGACCGGTCCCCGGGTAGGATTGAACACAGTCCCAGAACCATGGAAATCTATCCCGTGGCGGTTTCTGTTAACTGAACAAGTCTCAACGGGATAAAAAGGCACCAATCTTTTTATCCCAGAATCGATCACTTCCCGGCTAACATCAGCTATATTTATCGCCAGGATAATACAGACGCATGCACCATGAGCATTATTCATAGGGCTGAGGTAAAATTAGCACCTTGAAATGGTTAATTCAGGTTGGTTTCAACCGGAAAATCTTATTCGAATTTTTTAGGAGCAAATCATGACTATTCTCAAAGGAAAAACAGCGTTAATTTTTGGGGTTGCCAACAACCGCTCAATAGCATGGGGAATCACTCAAGCTTTCCATGAACAGGGCGCTACGATTGGATTGAGTTATGCGGGAGAAATGCTCGAGAGGCGGGTGCGTCCGCTTGCAGAATCGATTGGATGTACTTTTGTTGAACCTTGCGATGTCACAAAAGATGATGAAATCGCAAACGTGGCAAAAAAAGCCGGGCAAGTGTTTGGTGAAATTGATATCCTCGTACATGCAATCGCATTCGCCAATCGTGATGAACTGACCGGTCCATACTACAATACAAGCAGGGAGGGATTTCACCTGGCGATGGATATTAGCGTATTTTCGTTTACGGTCCTCGCTAAAGCCTTCCAGCCCTTATTCCGCCCAGGCGGATCCATGGTCACCATGACCTACTACGGCGGGGAGAAAGTCTCCCCCCATTACAATGTAATGGGGGTTGCGAAAGCAGCTTTAGAGTCTTCAGTGCGCTACCTTGCATATGATTTTGGTCCTCAAGATGTGCGGGTAAACGCCATTTCCGCTGGACCCATCCGCACCTTAGCAGCCGCGGGAGTGGCTGGTTTTAAGACCATGTACCGTAAATTCACGGAAGTCGCGCCTTTACAACAGGGCATCACCGCAGAAGATGTCGGCCAGACCGCAGTGTATCTATGCTCGGATATGGCTGCGAAAACAACCGGGCAGGTAGTGTTCGTAGATTCAGGCTACAATATCCTGGGCCTCACCGAATCCATGGAAACAATTATGAACAGTTAAATGCCCTGGAGAGTTGCACTCATGGTATCACCCTCCAGGTTCAGCCTGCCTCCGTAACAAAATGTAAACACAAAACCAATCATGTTTCGAAAGCGAGACGAAAATAATCTTCCTTCAGTAAAACCAACCCCCACAGAGCGGGTTACATCCGTATTGGGCCCGGGCATTATATGGCAGGGTTCCATCAGTGGAAGCGGTGGCATACGGATTGAAGGAGCGTTTCAAGGTGAGATTAATCTGCGCGGTTTAATTGTTATTGGCGAATCTGGCCGCATTACCTGCGAACACCTGTCCGCCAATGTGGTGATTATCGCCGGGGCTGTCAAAGGAGACATAACAGCCGAAAAAGTTGAGATACGTTCAACCGGCAGGGTGTGGGGAAATGTGGTTACAACCTCCTTTACTACGGAGGAGGGTGCATTCCTGAGGGGCCAGATTCAGATGGAAGACAAGGTTGAGATCGGGGAAACTGCTGAACCCCTGACTAATATTGCCTTTTCGGATGACGATCAGCCGCCTCCTTTCCAGGGAGAATAGTTACAGAATTGTCTCCCTTCGGATAGCCTTTCTGGCGAGATAATCCACGCGCTGGTTATAGCGATTTCCAGCATGCCCACGCACCCAGTGCCATTCTATCGTATGCTGGGCGATTAATTTATCCAGGGCTTGCCACAAATCGATGTTTTTCAAGGAGCCGCCCTTTCGCCTCCAATCCCGGGCGCGCCAGGTTTCAAGCCATTCCGTTATCCCCCGCATCAGATATTCTGAATCGGTGTAAAAATCAATTTCACACTCCCGGTTCAGGGTTTCAAGTGCGTATATTGCCGCAGTCAATTCCATCCGGTTGTTTGTAGACTCTTGCTCTGAGCCACTTATTTCCTTCCGGCGCGATTTAAATAATATCAAAGCTGCCCAACCTCCAGGGCCTGGATTCGGATCGCAAGCTCCATCCGTGTATATGGTGACATGCGGAAGATCAGACATTCTTTTTGGCTTTAAGGAGTTCCGGTAACCGGTCTGCCTTTTTCAGGAGTATTCGTATTTGTAGGGCTTGCAGTTCTCGTTGCTGTTGGGGTGACGCTGGGTGTCGGCGTCATTGACGGGGTGAGTGTCGCCGATGGTGTAAAAGTCGGCGTATCGAGCAACCCGCTGTTTTCAGGACCTAAAATTAATTCATGGGCAGTTTTGTCCAAGAATTCCAGCAGACCGGGAATATCATCAACCGTAAAATAGTACAGAAATAACTGCCGGGTTGCATCACCCAGCGCCCATCTGATCGTCTGCCAGGAACGAGTCCCCGGTTCAGATTTGGCGTCAGCCAGCAATGATACTGCCTGAGACCAGTGCGGGTTCTGGTCCCGATATTCATTCAGCAGATCAAGAGTTGATTCACGGATTGGCAATGTCCCTGCGGCTTCAATGAGTCTGGCCTGTTGTTCCGGCTCAGTAAACCACTTGAGGAATAACCAGCTGGCTAACTGCTTTTCCGGTGTAGAAGAAATCATAACCAGAGCAGGTCCATAAACATCCAGGGCGCCAGGACCCGAAGGGGAAGGATAAGCAGTCACAATCCAGGTATCGCCGTTGTTTGCATCCCGGAAAGCCTGGTCCTGGAAAGGGATATCTGAGACATCCCCAGATCTGAAAAGCGCTGAACGTGTAGCGAACTCAACTTCATGGTTTTCACCAGCGGATAACCAGGCGCAACCATCATCAAACAGAGATCTTAAGAACCTGAAAGCATCCCTGGTCTGAGGAGTATTAAATTCGTAGATAGAATCCATTTCTCCGGATTTGCCCGGAAGATAGAACTCAGATCCATAGGCATACAACCAGCCCAATGTAGCCGCATAGTCAGTTGAAATAACCCATCCCCCCGTCCCGTTATTTTCATCGCTTTCATCCAGCAGGATGGCATTGGACGCAGCGCAAGCCTGGTTCTTAAATTCTTCAGGTGTGGCTGGCGGTTCTTCAAAGCCCAATTCCTGAGCCCATGATTGATTATAAAAAAGGACATTCCCAAATTGCTGAACAGGTAAACCCAACCTTTTTTCCCCCACCTGGCCAGATAACCACAATGGACCATAGAAGTCCACCCGTTCTTCTTTACTAAATCCCACGTGGGGATCATCAACATAGGTGTTAAGATCCTCAATGGACCAGATATTGTCCCATGCGTGAGCCTGGTGCAAATAAGCGACAGCCAGGTTCGTTAAATCTTCTTTGTTTTCCTGGGTTAAAATTTTTTTGTTTATTGCATCCGGATTACCCTGGTAGAGCGCCTCGACAGAAACGCCCCACTGGTTGTTTTTATTCCAATCCTCTACTATCTCAGCGACAACACCGCCTGCTTGCCCACCCCAGGTATGCCACAGAACAATCCGCTCGCCCGCCAGATTTCCTAAATCCATATCTGAATCCGGCGTGGGGCTGTTGTCAGGCGTGTTTGTATATACCAGCGCAGGCATCGTTGCGGTCGAAGTGGCAGATGATTTTCTTTCAGTAGGGCTTAGCGCCTCTGGTGCAATCGCAAAATCCGGTGACTGGCTGCAACCGAAAGCAATAACCAGCAGCCAAACCAGATTTATAAACGCGAAACACCCAACGATCTTATCTGTCTTCATAGTATCAACGATCAATCTTACCAAAATGAAATACAAATTATAGTCCAAGCTTGAATTAAAATCCCCTCATTTATAGAAACCGCTGAACAGACCGCCCGTCTGGAAATATCTATAATTATTTATTCGCACTGGTAAAATATCCGGAAGGATACACAAATTCATGTTCATTATTCCTTTTTATTTACCGCTTACCTGCCCTTCCGGGCTCAAAACATGCCTGAAATCCAGCGGAAAGCTACATTAATTCTCCTGGTTCCCCTATTATTACTTTTCGCTTGCCAGATCGAGACAGATCCGGCTGGCGGGGAACTGTATACGCGCAGTATTGCATCGCCACCAGTTACAAACAGCAAACCAGGTGAAGTCACCGGCAAAAATGAAGCTGGCGAACCAATAACAGCACCCTCGACTGGCGATCCCTGGGAAATAATTAATCCTGCCGGTCAAACAGTTCGAATCTGGCATCCATACAGTGACCAGCGCGAGGATGCATTGATTCATTTAATCGCAGATTTTAATCGTACAAATATATGGGACATAAAGGTAATCACTGAATCGAAAGATAACTTTACCAGTCTTTATTATGATGTTCTGGGTGTTTTAAATACACCTGATAGCCCCAATATTGTACTGGCGTTTCAGGATCAATCCTCGGCATACCATATGTTTTACGGTTTAGCCGATATGGAAACCCTTCAGGCCAGCCCAAAGTGGGGGTTCTCACAAATTGAACTGGATGACTTTTATGGGTATATTCTCGAACATGACCTCTCGTCAAAATTCAACAATTCCCGGCTGGGGTTTCCATATTTTCGCGCCATAAATGTGCTCTACTACAATGAAGACTGGTTGAAAGAGATTGGCTTTGAAAATCCACCCTCAAATCCCGAGCAATTTAAAGAAGCCGCCTGTAAATCTGTTGTTCAACCTTTCAGCAAAACAGAAAATAACGAGAGCCAGGGTTATGGTATTACCCTGGACGCCTCGACCCTTATTAACTGGGCGTTTGCATTTGGAGCAGATATATTTAATGAAGATAAAGGAGAATACACCTTCGATTCTGAAGAAACTGTCCTGGCAGCCAGATTCCTCCAGGAGTTGGTCAACCGGGACTGCGCAACCGTATATAATGATTATCCTGGGGGACAGAATGGATTCAGTGAAGGGATCCTGCTTTTTACAACTGGCACAAGTTCAAGCATCCCTTATTATAAACAGGAGATAGATGAAAAACTGGGTTTTGTTTGGAATACGGCTGCCCTGCCGCATCTCACATCCAATCCAATCCAGAATGTCTACGGCCCAAGCGTAAGCATATTAAAATCAAACAGGGAAGCCGAACTCGCCAGCTGGCTCTTCATTAAGTACCTGACCATGCCCGATGCGCAGGAATACTGGGCAAAATCAACCCATTATTATCCGGTTCGCAAGAATACAGGCAAGGTTCTCTCTGATTTTAAGCTAGAATATCCCCAATATTCAGCCGCAAGTGATTATTTTGTCTTTGGCAAAACCGAACCTTCCCTTCCGGGTTATGATTTTGTGCGGGAGCTGGCTGCCGAATCTCTGGCTGCTATATTGAAGGGTATGGATGCAAGCCAGATATTATCAGAATTAACAATAGAAGCAAACGCGCTTTTAATGAACCAAAATGAACTGCCCCTGTCAACAATTGAATCAATTCCAGTTCCAGGATCCGGGAAATAATTTTTATTAAGGTTTGAACAACGAAATACTTTATAATAATGAACTCCCTGAAAATACCACTACACAACAAACCAAAATGAACTTGGGCCTCCCCAATTTATCACCCCAAATAGTCGGCAAAGAAAAGGAACTCAATTATGCTTGAAATTAAAAACCTCACAAAGATATATGAAGGGGGTGTTCTGGCGCTCGATAATGTCAGCTTCAGCGTCCAGCCAGGTGAGTTCCTTGCCGTAATTGGTCTGAGCGGGTCTGGTAAATCAACGCTACTCAGATGCATAAACAGGCTGGTAGAACCCACCGCAGGTCAGGTGATCTGGAACGGTATCGATGTAACCAACGCTAACCAGAGTGAACTGCGTTTAATCCGCCGCAAAATTGGTATGGTTTTCCAGCACTTCAATTTGGTGACCCGCTCACAGGTTATCACCAACGTACTCTCAGGCAGGCTCGGATATGTTAACCCGGCCTTCAGTTTGATAAACCGTTTTCCGGATGAAGACATGGAAGCAGCATTAAAACAGCTCGACCGGGTTGGCATCGCCAATCAGGCATACAAAAGAGCGGATGAGCTGAGCGGTGGGCAGCAACAGCGGGTGGGCATTGCACGAGCGATGATACAGGAACCGGAAATCATACTTGCGGACGAGCCAGTTGCCAGCCTGGATCCGGTTCTGGCACACTCCATCATGCAGTATCTTGAAAAAATTAACCAAGAGGATGGGGTGATGGTTCTCTGCAGCTTACACTTCCTCGATCTTGTGCATCGCTATGCAGACAGAGCGATCGCTTTGAATGAAGGAAAACTGATGTTTGACGGAAAGCCTGAAACAATCGACGATGAAAGGTTTAAAGAGATTTACGGCAAAGAAGCTGAACGAGTTGGTTGATGTGAGGTATTTGTGAAGAAAAAACGCTCATTTGCACGTTCCTTTTTTTTCTGGATCTTTGTGATTATTGGATTTTTCATAATTGCATACGGTTTCCAGGTCACTGAAGTCAATTTTGAAGAGACGCAATCGCAGCAACGCATCACCCAGCTTACGCGCATTATCCGCGCCCTGGCGCACCCGGAAATCTTTGAATACGACAAAGAAGAGTTTTTTATCGAAGCACCAGTTTACCTCCCCTGCCCTGAGATTGAAATCCCGGCTTACGAACCGGATACCAGCGGTCCTTACATCCTGCTCGACCCTTACTGTGAGGATGCGGGTGAGTTTATCCTTGTAAAAGGGTTCAATTTTCTACCTAATCTGAAAGGGCCGATTAATTTCATCCCGCCAAATGGCGTAACTTTAAATATCGGCAATTTTACAGCTGATTCAAACGGTGCATTTGAGCAGAGGGTGAAACTTCCCAAGCGGCAACCAGTCGAGGAAGCTCAAACCATCAGGGCTATTTCTCGCAAGAATGTTGGTTTACCCCATTTCTCTCCAGTCGCGGAATCTACCTGGGAAAAGATTATCGAGACTGTTTTCCTAGCTTTGCTCGCCACTATTTTCGGCACATTGCTGGCTATCCCGTTGAGTTTCCTAGCTGCCAGGAATCTTATGAGTGATGTAAAAAGCCCTGTTTCAAGCGTAGCCCTTCTGCTGATAGGATGGCCAATTGGCATTTATTTAGGTTTGTCCCTGACAAAAATTGTCTCACAGGTAGAGGCTATGTTCATTATCGGCTTGGCTGCGAACCTGGTCGGCGTAATTATCAGTCCATTGATTGCCTGGTTCCTTTTGCGTTGGGCTGTGCCACCGGAAGAAAACAAACAGGCGGGATTGCCGATCAGAATAATCCGAATCTTTGCCATCTTAATTGCAACGATGTTCATTATCTTGTTCCTGCTTCTGCTTGGGCACTTATTGTTTGAAGCAGGAATTTGGCTCGAAAAAAATATAGGCCCATTTGGCTTTCTCGGCTATTTTACTGCCCAAACAGGTGCAGTCATCCGAATAGTAACACCGGCATTCACAGCTCTGGCAGGGGGAGCGATTATTGGAGGAATTCTAAGCGGAGGCGGGTTGATCATCTCCGACCGTTTTTCAAAAAGCACTATACGAATAATAAATCTTGTTCTGTCTGCTATTGCCGGCGCGATCATATTCACAATAATCGGCGCTTTTATCAATTGGCTTTACCAGATTAACAATCCGACAGAAACCCTTTGGATTCCTGTTGGAGCAGGAGCCATCGCTGGAGCAATACTTTCTCTACGGTATGGTCCAAAGGATCTGGTGCCGATAGGAAGCATTGTTTATCTCGCAATGCGCACCATATTAAATGCAGCCAGATCAATCGAACCATTAATCTATGTTATTGTCTTTGTTGTCTGGGTTGGAATTGGCCCATTTGCAGGCGCACTGGCGCTCGCGCTTCATACAATTGCAGCACTTGCCAAATTATATTCCGAACAGGTTGAGAGTATTTTACCCGGTCCTCTTGAAGCTGTAACAGCAACCGGCGCGAACCGCCTCCAAACCATCGTGTATGCGGTTGTCCCACAGATTATCCCACCCTACATTTCATTCACAATGTACCGCTGGGATATAAATGTGCGCATGTCCACCATTATCGGATTCGCAGGTGGCGGAGGGATCGGATTCCTGCTTCAGCAGAATATTAACTTACTCGCTTACCGCGCTGCAGCTGTCCAGATGCTGGCGATAGCCATTGTGGTCGCTTCAATGGATTACACCAGCGCCTGGATCAGGGAAAAATTTGTGTAGGGAGAGATAATTAAAATCCTGGCCTGCCCGGGTAAAACTCAGCGGATATAATCCTTCGGGTCTACCCGAACCCCTTCGTACATCATCTCAAAGTGCAGGTGGGGTCCGCTTGATCTACCGGTATTGCCCACCGCCCCGATAACATTGGTTTGCCACATACTTGCACCGCAGCCAACATATATCCCACTCAAATGGGCATATAATGACTGCCACCCATTCCCGTGATTGATGACAATCACATTTCCATAACCCCATTTATTCCAACCGGCATATACCACCACCCCGTTATCGATAGCATAAACCGGATCCCCTTCATCGCCATCTAGGTCAATTCCGGAATGGTTTGCACTCGGGTTAAAATCATATCCAGAGACGAAGTAATTATCCACAGGACGCACAAAAACACCTGCCCCGACTGCTCCAGCCGTAACGCTTTCACAGGCGCCTGGTCCGAGGACTTTTGCTACTGAAGGATCATCAATAGGTATAACCGGGGCGCTCCAGCTTACAAATTCGCGTTCACCACCCGGTATCACCAACCAGGCGCCAGGTTCGATATTGGGGTTTGCCCAATCCCCAATCTCATCCGGAGATAAATTATTCCCGGGAAATTCAACTATGTCCTCTGGAAGTACATTGAAGAACTTGGCAACGCCGTTCAAGCCATCCCCGGCTGACCACTTATGATATGCACCATCGACCGGGAGTATATTGATTTCCTGGCCGGCAATAATATTATGGGGATTATCGCCAAGCACAAACTGGTTCGCCCAGAGAATGGTCTCTGGTTTTAAACCGAATTTGTCGGCGATACCTATTAATGTATCCCCCTCCTTCACTGTATACGTAAAGACCTCATTCCTCGGTCTCGAAGGCACGTCGGTATGTAAACGTGTCCGCCTTATTACTCCAGTATAAATATCCGTAACTGGTTTCAGCGGAGGTAAACCCTGGAAAGTCTCAGTTGGGGTGGGCTCAGCGATCTCAGCAGCCAGTGCAGACTTTCCCAGCGGATTTACGATCTCAGCCCGCAGGTAAAATTCGCGCATACCCAGAGCAACCAGAAGGATAAAGGCCACCATCAAGGCATGGGTCCCTGCCCGGATCAACCTCTCCGTCTGGATGCCGTGTATCATATGCCGGGCGCGTGCACGCAGTTTTGTTTTTATGCTCTTGCTGTAATCAGGGGAATTCAATTCCTCAGATGAGCCATCCTCTAGCATATTCAGATCTCCCAGGGCATGATAACAAACCCCTCAGGAATCCGTCAACTTAAGGTCCGGTTAAGGCTTCGATCGCTTTTTGAGCAGCAGAATCGGGGTCAGATTGCCTGTTTAAGACCTGTTCAGTCGCTTCCTTCATAAGTGGTCCCACACTCGTCAGCACATCAATCGAAGGCATCACCTGGGCTGATAAGGAAATTGTATTCAATACAGAACGCAAATTCGCTTGAGACCAGCCTTGAAGTGCGCTTGGCCTGGTCGGCAAATAACCAGCCGCTTTTGACCAATCGCCGAGATACTCGCTTTCGGTTAAAAATTTTGCGAGTTCAAGGCTTATCTCCTGGTGTTCGGGTTGGTGAGTGGGAATTGCCCAAATCCACCCGGAGGCCAGTGCGAAGGGAGTACCATCAGGAGTGGGCATTAAAGAAATCGAAGAAGATTCCGGGCTATCGACCAGGTAATTAGTAGTTGAGGTAACCGCCATATTCGCCTGACCGCTTTGATGCGCCTCCCATACCTGCTGGTCGCTTTCGTACTGTGTCAACCATAAGGGCATTACACCTGTCTGTTCAGCTTCCTGGAAGAAAATTAATATGTCTGTAAATGTCTCTTTATCCAGGAACGGCCGGCCTTCATCATCCCGGATTGGGCCGCCTTTTGCCAGATACTGCGAGAGGGTGAAAATAGCCCTGGGGTCAGCGGCTGGAAATACAAGCGGTACGGAGGTATTTAACGTCGCGCTCCAATCTCCCGGAGGTACAGGGATTTCTTCAGAACTGTACACCAGCGCGTAAGATTCCCCAGCAAAGGGTAACCCGTAAGTCCGGTTCTGGATTGTAGAAAGCATCTGGGCATATTCGTACCAATCCGTTTTCAATGCATCCTCATCCAACTCGTCGATTGGATGCAACAATCCTTTTAATGCGGCTGTTTCTAAATCCGAATCTGGGAGAGCGATTAAATCCGGCAGGGCTAATGGGGCTGCAGCGTTGGTAACACTGATAGAATCCAGCAACCCCCCGGCGCCGCTCGCTTCTTTTATTCTAACTTCAAGATCCACATTTCTATGGCGTAATTCAAATTCCTCCAACCTGTCCATAAATAATTTTCCTGCGCTTGTACCGGAATCCGGATCCATTTCTGGCGGAACCCATATCCTGATTTTCAGAGGACCTGGGATGGAAGGGGTATCCTGAGCCTGCTCATAAGTTACAGTCCCCTTCAATTCCTCGACCGAGGCTGGGGTTTCAGTCGGGTTAATTCCCTCCTGGGGCTCAAGTAATTCTGGAGGCAGAGGAAGGCTTTCGCACGCCCAAAGCAGGGTAATAATTACAATCCAGAACAGCCACTTCTTCATAATAACTTCGTAAATTAATCCGGTAATTCAAACCAGGGATACCGGTTGGGTGAGTAATTCTATCATCAACCTGACTGCGTTTTTTACATCCCGAAGATCCACCATCTCTGAAGGTGTATGCAGATACCGGCATGGTATTGAAAGACAGCCAGCAGGCACACCTGTTTGGACCAGCTGGATAACGCCGGCATCAGTCGAACCGCTTTCCAGCACCTCCAATTGGTATGGTATCTCGCTCTTTTCTGCCACGGATACCATCCAACTTACCACCCTTGGATCAGCAATCAGGCGTTGATCCCTCACTTTTACAGCCGGTCCTTTTCCCAAATCCACAGACATCCTCAAAGCTTTAGGTGTATCACCGGTGCGAGTTACATCTACAGCAATTCCAAGGTCGGGTTTGATTCCAAACGCTGCCGGCGCCGCCCCGCGTAAGCCAACTTCCTCCTGAACTGTAAAAACGAAATAAATATCATTGGAGAGATTAATATCATCTTCTTTAATCATGCGCAATGTTTCTACCAGCACCGCAACCCCGATACGATCATCAAGGGCTTTGGAAACCAGGCGATCACCCAAATCAATCGGATGGTAATCGTAAACTGCGACGTCGCCAACCTGCACTGGATTATCCCGCTGGTCTTCATAACCAAGATCTATAAACATATTCTCAAAGGTTAGCGGTTTGTCCCCATTCAATTTACGCTCAGCGTGTATTAGCCCGGGCAACCCATCCAACATCCGGACCCTGCTGCCTATACAGGCGCTGGCATTCACCCCGCCAATTGGCATAAACCGGACATAACCGCCCTTATCAATATGGGTTACCATAAATCCGATCTCATCCATATGGGCAGCAATCATAATCCTTTTACTCTCCGGGCCGGTTTTCCCCTTTCTTACGATCAGGTTGCCCAGGTTATCCGTGCGGATTTCATCCGCATACGATTCAACTTCACTTTTTATCAATTTCCGGATTCTGGTTTCAAACCCGGACGGACCTGGAACCTCACAAAGACTGCAGATCAGATTCTTCATTTTCTCTCCTGATGATGGATATTCGTTCTCGGGAAATAATCTGGCTAAATCTCCACAGCCAGGATATCGCCTGGTATGGATACCAGACCAAAATTGATCAGTTTTTGGGTGTTCTCCCAATCCAGACGGTCACATACAGAAAGGGGTGTATGAACATAGCGGGCGGGCACCGAAATCGAGATACTGGGGGTGCCACTGCGCTGTTTATGAATTGCAGCGGCGTCTGTGCGCCCGCCCCCAGGCTGCCGGAATTGGAACGGAATGTCATTTTCCTGAGAAGCATTTACAAAATGACGGACCAGGCGTGGATCAGAAATTGTGCCCCGATCTGCTACATAGACCGCCGGTCCTTTCCCTAAGCGGGTGTTGTATTGTGTGTTCTCGCTCCATCGATCATCCCCTTCGTCCCAGGCTGGCTGGTCGTTGGCGGGAGTACAATCTATTGCGATTGCAATATCCGGATCAAGCTCGAAAGCCGCGGTAATTGCCCCTCGCAGGCCGACCTCTTCCTGCACTGTAAACGCCGCCAGCAGATCAATATTAACCGGGGCGTTTTTAAGCAGCTGGATGAGTATCGTAACCCCTATCCTGTCATCCAGGGCTTTAGCAAAAATGGCATTCTCTTGAGTCGTAAACTCGGTCGAAAATACCACCCTATCACCAATTTTTACTTCCTTTCCATTATCTGGTCCAACATCCAACCTGAGATCTTCCATAGAAATCGGTTTCCGTCTTTCCACCTTTGTTGTAAGGTGAATCGGAGCAGCCCCGATGATGCCGGGGATTTTGTTCCTGCCAACCCACACAGATTTGGCGGGTAAAATATGTGACGGGATACCACCAACCACATCAAAACGGAATTTCCCCTTGCCCTCATCATGGGTCACCATCATACCAACCTCATCCATGTGGGCTGCCAGCATCACTTTCATCAGGTTCTTTCCGTCGCCAAAGCGCTTAACCAACACATTTCCCATCACATCTACAGCAACTTCATCCACAAAAGGTTTAACCGATTCGAGCACTATTGCGCGCACTTCGGTCTCATCTCCGGAAACGGCAGAGGCGTTACACAGGCGTTCTAATAATCTTTCCTGCCCTTCATCTATTTTCAGTGTTCCATTTTCCCTCATTCAATAAACTCCATCAAAAAAAATGCTGTGGCCGAAATTTTATACCCCAACCCTTTCACGACTCCGTTTCCCAGGCAAGCCTTTCCATGAACCCACCATCCAGGCTGCAAATAAACTCCGCCAGCAGTCGCGAACAACGCTCAACATCCTTGATGGAAACCATTTCCACAGGGGTATGCATATAGCGCAACGGGATCGAGACGACCATAGTTGCAATTCCAGCCCCGGTCACCTGGATTGCATAAGCATCGGTACCGGAGTGGCGCGGCAGGGGTTCCTTTTCATGCGGGATTTCCAATTCTTCAGCCAGATCCAGGATCGCCCTATAAAGCGCCGGATGAATATTCGGACCCCATCCCAGCACCGGTCCTTCACCAAAGGAGGTCGTTTTGTGCTCTGGCACCCCCGGTCCTGCTGCGTGGGTAACATCAATTGCGATCGCGATACTGGGGCGCAGTTCGAAGGTTGAAGTATAAGCTCCTGCAAAGGTCTCCTCTTCCTGGACTGTAGCGACCGCCCACACATCCCACTCGCATTGCCTGCCTTTCAGCAAGGACAAACTCCCGGTTAGCGCAGCAACAGAAGCCCGGTTATCAAGCGAATGTCCCGCAAGGAATTCTTTCCCAATTGTTACAGGAGGTTGGGCGAATGAGATTAAATCGCCCACTCGAACATTCTCATTTACAAATTCGGGAGCCATACCCACATCCACAAGCAGATATTCCAGGGGGACAGCTTTTCCATCAAGATTATCCGGTAATAAATTCCTATTGGGAGAGACAATCACCCCCTTCAGTTCCCGCCTGCCGTGGACGGTTACTGCATGACCAGACAGGACACGCGCATCAATACCGCCAATTTCGGCCACCCGCAAATATCCATCGATTACTCCGGTCACCATCAGTCCAATGGCATCCATATGTGCTGCAAGCAAAATACTGTTTCGAGGTGGAGCCCCTGCGCCGCGTTTTAGACCGTGCAAACTACCCATTCGGCTGACATGGATTTCATCCGTTAGCGGTTCCCAGACCGAGCGAATCTTTTCTCGGATTGGATCTTCATAACCGGATAAACCGGATGTGGAAACCAATGTTTTCATTAAGGAAAGGGTGTCGTTCATTTTTTTATTCCTATTTAAACCAATCAGTTCAATACCTCACTTAAGTTTTAGGGCTGAACAAAATCCATATTCAATGGTTTGGCTCATTTATGCTATAAGACTAAAATCCCTCAGGCCTCTCTGTTGGAGTCCAGCTTGGTGTAAGTTTATCACCATCATTGGGATCGAACACCTGTGTTCCTTCTGGTTCGGGTGTTTGGCTTTGTGTAGGAGTAGCAGTTAACCAGAACAGACGAGTAGCCAGAACTTCAGAGGTAGGCCGGTGTGCAGCAAGCGCATTCACAGCCTCCTGTAGAATTTTCTCAATTTTCTGCTGATCTGGAAGCAATACTGATGCGCCCGATTCAGGCAACCTTACTGGGGTCACATCCTGCAATCCTATCTGGAAACCCTGGATGCCATTAACGTCCTGCAGGTGCAAGGCAAAAGGCAGGTAATCAAGCAGGTCTAACAGTCCAAAATCGGTTTTCATCGACCTGCTGTAACGAGCATACCAGTCAGGCAGTTTTACAATATTCTCCAGGGTGAAAAATCTGTCGAACAGGACACTTAGGACTTCCTGCTGGCGCTTACTGCGGGCAAAATCACTCGAGGTCTTCCTTTCGCGCACATAACATAATGCTTTGTAACCATCCATATGAACCACACCCGTTGGCACCCCCCCACAGTCATATGGGAGCGGTCTGCTCACCTGGACATCAATGCCGCCAAGATCATTTACAAAATAGATAAAATCATCCAGATGAGCCAGAGCCCAATGATCCGGTCTGATCCCAAGGTTGTATTCCAGAGCCTCGAATAATAAATCCGGCCCTCCCTGCGCAAAAACAGTATTGATACGGCCCATCCCATATCCGGGCCTGTAAATGTACAGGTCACGGGGCACCGAAATCAGGCTGGCGTTTCCAGTCCTGCGGTTTAACATCAGCAGAATTATCGTATCAGTCCGTCCTGTTGTAGGTGACAAATAATCCGTGCCAAGCAGGACAACTATCTCAATTTCCTGGGAGGGTTCAATTGTGTTCACCGGGGGAGGTACAGTCGAAGTCGCTGAGATTGGTTCAGTTGCAGTTAATTCCGCCGCTGGCGAGCTGGTTGGCGGTTTAATACTTTCCTCCTCCACAACCCCAAGGGAAGCTTTTAGCGGAGGTTCACTTTTGAGAGTTTCTTTTAAAAGCTTCACATCCTTAGAGAAGGATAATGCTGCATCCTGATTGCTAAATCGGTTGATTTCTTTTGGATCACCCCTGCCGCAAGCAGTCAGTATAGACAGACCAAACAGTACCAGCAATACCCGTTTTGCAGTATTTTCCATGATAGAAATTAAGAGCCTGCAGCAGGCGTGGATTCCAGAGGCGCCTGGGTCGGCGTTTCTGTTGGGGTTGGTTTGGTTTCGGTCGGAATGGGTGTACTGCTAGATGTCGGGGTTGAGCTCGGGGGCAATGGTGTTATTGTTAAGGTCGGGGTAACCGTTGGGGATACGGTGTTCGTTTGCGAGGCGGTTGTGGTTAGCGTTGCTGTTGAGGTGCCTGTGGTCGTTTGGGTTGGTGTTTGTTGGGTTTGGGTGGGGGTGGGGAATCCAGTCCCCGTGGGAGGGATTGGGATTGTCATAGTTGGGGTGTTTGAAGGCGTTAACGTTTGCGATTGGGTTTGTCTATTCAGGTTATTATCTGACAGGTTTACCAGCGTAAGTCCCGCACAATAACATGGTATCGTAATCAATATAACCGCCAGCAAACCTATCCGCAGTCGAGAACGTGTATCAGATGGCAAATTCATGAACCATACCCAATGCTTTGATGATAACACCAGCCCTATAACATGACAAGCGGCGGTCTTGGTCCTGAATAAATATGTGCTCCTGCTGGAAAAAACCGCTGTTTGGCGGGACAGGAATGAATTAAAATAGAAATATTAAATACCTGCTTTTCTGGATTCCAATAATGAACTGGATATACCTTTCACCGCACTTTGATGATGCCGCGTACTCCTGCGGCGGATTGATATGGGGGCAAAACCAAACAAATCTAAAAGTAAGCATCTGGACGGTTTTTGCCGGAAACCCTCCAGAAGGAATGTTATCACCATTCGCGCTATCAATCCTCAGACGCTGGGGCCTTGAAGAGAAACCAACAAAATTCCGCAGAAATGAAGATATCCATTCCTGCCAGATTCTGGGGGCGGGATGGCATCATTTCGAATACCCGGATGCAATATACCGGACCGCTTCGGGAGATTTTCCTGGGTCAAAATTATCTGCAACAGGTCATCTTTATCCCGATGAATCCTCGCTATTTGGAACTCTAAACCAGGAAGAATGTCAGTTGATAGACCAGATAGCAGACAGCATTCTGTTCATACTTAAAGAAAAATACTTATTAGATCAAAATTTATCTGAAGTGGTCCAGTTAGTATGCCCACTAGGGCTCGGAAATCATGTGGATCATCAAGTGACCCGTTGCGCTGCAGAAAGTTTAGGGCTGCCGCTGCTGTACTATGCTGATTTCCCATATGTCCAGAAGTCTATGAAGGAACTGAACAATTTGACAGACTCAGGCTGGAGAAAAACCGTTCACAGAATTAGCCAGAGCGAATTAACCGCCTGGCAGAAGGCGATCGAAGCGCATCAATCTCAATTGGGTACGTTCTGGTCTCGCAAAACCGAAATGCATCAAGCTGTTGCCTCTTATCTGAAGGATATGGGTGGGATTCCTCTTTGGGGTTGGTTTTCAGCTTAAGTGCATAAAACCACTTCGCTTGCGTTAGCCTTCGAATTATGCTAAAATACCGCCGCGGCGCAGAAAGGGTTTAAAATCACCCGAATTCGGCGCTTTAGTTTTCTAATAAAAGATCAATCTTAATGACCGCTCCCACCGGAGTGTTTTTCTTTATTAGAAGAAAAATTTTTCGAGGTATAGTGTATGCCACCTTCATATCTAACCCGAGAGGGTTACCAAAAGATGCAGGACGAATTGGATTACCTGCGCACAACTAAACGCAAAGAAATCGCTGAACGTCTGCACGAAGCAATGGAAGGCGGGGAATTGATCGAGGACGCCGAGTACGAGGCTGCCAAAAACGAACAGGCCTTTATAGAGGGCCGCATTCAGGAACTGGAGGTTTTACTGGCAAACGCCAAGATTATAGAACAAACCGGTAACAATGAAACCGTTCAAATTGCAGCGAAGGTTACCATTAAAGAGGGGAGAAACCAACCGGAAGAATACATTATCGTGGGTCCGGCTGAGGCGAACCCGCGGAATGGCAAAATATCCCACGAATCCCCTTTGGGACGCGCACTATTGAATCATCGCGCTGGCGACAAAGTTACCGTCGATGCGCCCAGCGGTTCTTTCACGGTAAAAATTATTAAGGTCGAGTAGGATAAGGGCAGAAAATGACGCCCCGCGTGTAGCGAATTTGCGCGGGGCTATCTATTTAATTCTGCACAAATCAATTTTCCGGTACAATTTACAGAAATTCTATACAGCAAGCTACAGTTGAACAGGCAGGCGGCATGATGAAAAACCTATCAGACTTGGAGCGCTCCCGGCTCGAAAAAGTCGCTCGATTGCGCGAACAGGGTATCGAACCTTACCCAAACAGAGTTGAACGAACACATACCAGCCAGGAAGCGATAAAAGCTTTCGAAGGGGTTGAAAAAAAAGACAGCGCCGTCCCGGTGGAAGCCACGCTGGTCGGACGCATCCGCTCCATCCGGCCAATGGGCAAGATAGTTTTCGCTCACATTGAAGACGGGTCTGGGCGGATTCAACTTTTCCTACGCGCAAACGATATGGAAAAGGATCAAATAAAATTATTCACCCAGGGATTTGACCTGGGAGATTTTATCCAGGCCAGCGGTGAAATGTTCAGGACGCGGGCCGGTGAGGTTTCCCTGCGGGTTGAATCATTCAATATGCTTGCCAAGGCGATCACACCCCTGCCTGCAGCAAAAGATGAAATTGTGGATGGCGAAATGGTCCGGCATGCAGTACTGGCTGAACCTGAAACCCGACACAGGCAGCGCTATGCAGACCTGGCTGTCAACCCGGAAATTCGCCATATTTTCATGACCCGGGCAAAAATTGTGCGCGCACTGCGCGATTTTCTGGACTCGCTTGGATTTATTGAAGTCGAAACCCCCATACTGCAGCCCATCTATGGAGGAGCCGCAGCGCGTCCTTTTGTCACCCATCACAACCAGTTGAAACAGGATCTCTACCTTCGGATTTCCTTCGAATTGTATTTGAAACGCCTGCTGGTCGGCGGGTTAGAAAGGGTGTACGAGATTGGGCGCGATTTTCGAAATGAAGGTGTCGACCGCACCCACAATCCCGAATTCACACAGCTTGAGTTTTATATGGCTTATGCTGATTTTTTCGATGTTATGGAAATCACAGAGCAAATGGTGAGCACTGTTTCCGGGCAGGTTCTTGGAACACAAACCATAACCTATAACGGGCATCAGATTAACCTGAAGCCGCCCTGGAAGCGAATAGAACTGCGCCAGGGACTGCTGGATGAGACCGAAATTGACATCGACCAGCACCAGGACTTCAAAAGCCTGTACAACGCCATGAAAGCGAATGGTTTAGACCCTAACCCGGAGGCGTCTCGTGGACAGTTAATTGATTCGCTATTAAATAACCACCTTGAACCCAGACTGATCCAGCCTGCCTTTGTCTATAATTACCCGCGCGACATCTCGCCTCTGGCTAAAGTTCTTCCAGGTAATCCGGGTGTGGTGGAACGGTTCGAAGGATTTGTCGGGGGCATGGAATTGTGCAACGCTTTCACCGAGCTGAATGACCCTCTCGACCAGGAAGCCCGTTTTACCGAGATGGGGCGCGATTACGGAGCCGATGACGAAGAACGCCACCCGATGGATGAGGATTACCTGCGTGCAATGCGTTATGGAATGCCGCCAAACGGTGGCTTTGGTATGGGAGTCGACCGGCTCACAATGCTGTTGACAGATACACCTAATATACGCGAGGTGATCCTCTTTCCTCACCTGCGCAGCAAAACTGATTTTTCACAGCAAACTGAAACTTCTTGACGTTATCCTATCCTTGGGTATAATCCCTGAAATAATAAGATTTAATGCCCGCGCGGAGACCAGTAACCTCAGGGGCTTTGCAGAGAGCAGCCGGCTGGTGCAAGGCTGCAGGCACTGAAGGAGAAATCCCCTCCGCCAGCTTCATAAAGAAGCCAGCTGGCCCCGCAGAGCTGTACCCAGCGTAAGGGGTCCGGGATCGCCCGTTAGAGCGAGCAAGAGGCCAGAAGACACCCTGGCGAAAGCAGGTGGCACCACGTACGCCCCCTCGTCCTGCGAGCGGGGCGTTGTTGTATTTTACGGAATTGAACAATCCATGCTGAACCAGGAAATAATTACATGGATAGACTGGAGGTGTAGCGATGTTAGACATAAAACTTTTTCGTGAACAACCCAATATCGTCCGGAAAGCTTTGAAGGACCGGGGCGATGATCCCTCTCCGGTCGATAAGGTGATTGAACTGGACAGCCAGCGCCGGGTTTTGATCCAGGAAACTGAAGCGCTAAAAGCAGAACGAAACCTCGTCAACAAGGAAATTCCCAAGACAAAGGACAGGGATGAGCGAGAGGCAAAAATCGCAGCGATGCGGAAGGTCGCTGAACGCATAAGCGAGATAGACAGCACCCTGAGAGAAGTTCAGGGAGATTTGGACAGAGTGATGTCAGCAATTCCAAATATTCCCGATAATCGCACTCCTTACGGCCTCAGCGAAGAGGATAACGTCTTTCAGGATCCCGTGGGCGAGGAAAAAAGATTTGATTTTGAACCCAAACCGCACTGGGAGTTAGGAACCGATCTGGGCATCCTCAATTTTGAACAGGGAGCAAAAATTACCGGTTCCCGCTTTTACGTCATGAGCGGAGCCGGCGCTCGGCTGCAGCGGGCGTTAATCTCCTGGATGCTGGATCTGCACACCCGCCAGGGGTACACCGAAAAGTACCCCCCATTTATGGTCCGGAGTGAAACGCTCTTTGGCGCCGGCCAGCTTCCCAAGTTCGCTGAAAACCTGTACAAAGACCACGAAGAGGATCTGTGGATGGTGCCAACCGCTGAAGTCCCGCTCACCGGCATTCATATGGATGAGATCCTGGATGAGGCCAGCCTGCCTCTATACTACACTGCCTACACGCCCTGTTTCCGGCGCGAGAAGATGAGCGCCGGCAGGGACGTGCGCGGCATTAAACGCGGCCACCAGTTCGATAAAGTCGAGATGTATATTTACTCCAGGCCGGAAGAATCAAACGCCATGCTCGAGAAAATGGTCTCTGATGCAGAACAGACCTGCCAGGAACTAGGCCTGCGCTACCGCAAGGGGATGCTGTGCACAGGCGATTTGGGCTTCGGTTCCTCCATCACCTACGATATTGAGGTCTGGGCGTCGGGCTGCGGGGAATGGCTGGAGGTTTCCTCGGTCTCAAATGTGACCGATTTCCAGGCCCGCCGGTCCGCTATTCGTTATAAACCTGAAGGCAGCGGACGGACTGAATTCGTGCACACGCTGAATGGCTCCGGCCTGGGGCTGCCTCGCACCGTTATCGCAGTGCTGGAAAACTTCCAGCAGGCAGATGGATCGATCCTGGTGCCTGAGGTTTTGCGGGATTGGATGGGAGGGATTGAGGTCATCCGCCCGGAGTGATTGATTCTCCTATCTGGCTTGAAAAAACCCTGCTGGCGCTCGTCCAGGTTGTGATTCTGGTCAGTCTATTTGGCACGTTGGTCCCATTTTTCCCGGGTTTATTGATCATCTGGCTGGCAGCGCTTGGATACGGCTTGATAACCGGATTCGGAACCCTGGGTATCACCCTGTTTATCCTGATTACAGAGCTGCTGGTCGCCGGGATGCTGGTGGATAACCTTCTGGCAGGCTACGGCATGTATCAGGGAGGCGCAACATGGCTTTCGATCGAGGTTGCCCTGCTTGCGTTTGCAACCGGCACCATCTTCTTCCCGCCGCTGGGCGGCCTGGTGGCTGCCCCGCTATCGGTGCTACTGATGGAATTTTTGCGTAAAAAAAACCTGCGCAAAGCCTGGCTGGCGGTGCGTGGTCTGGCAACCGGCTGGGGTTTACTCTATGCTGCCCGTTTCGGATTCGGGATTGTGATGATTTTGTTCTGCTGATTATGGGTGTGGAAAGCTTGAGCGCGGTTTATTGACCTTATGACCGCACCCTTCGGGAAAAAATTGTGTACTCAGAGTTCCTGGAATTCAATCAGGCGGTGGAATTGGTAAATCTTCAACCGGTGTTTCGATCCATTTATCCCCCTCGTCAATCAGCATTACGGGGATATCTTCCCTGACAGGGTATTTCCGGTTGCAGTCCTGGCAGATAAACCAGGATTCCTTATAAAAATCGAGCAGTCCGTCTTTTTCACGAACGCAATTCGGGCATCTTAAGATGTCGATCAATTCCTGACTGACCATTTTTCTCTCCCAGAAATTTAATATACAACCTGATTTATTATACAATCAAAAGCAGGTAGCCTGGCCCTGATTGATTAATTGCTTCAATAACAAGCTGAATTTCAACCTGTCCCGGGTTTTTTCTTCCAGAAAAATTTTGAGTTCTTTAATTCGGTCCCAGGGCCGAACTGGTACACATCCCGCCAGGGCTGGTAATGGGTGGTGAATACATCTTCATATATAACGACGTTGTTGCGAATTACTCTGCGGGTCACGGTCACATCCGCGCCTTCAGCCGCCCAATCCACCTGCCTGATCTCGCCCTGGGCCAATTCTGGATTCTCCTCAAATTTGGGTTCCGGAGGCTCAACAACATTGGTGGGGCCGCTGGTTTCCCATTCAACTTCCCGCCCATCGGAAGTCGAATAAAACTTCCAGGTTAATGAACGCGCTCCGGGATTTAAGTAGGTCTCCATCAAGATAAAGTACGGGGTGTCGTTTTGAAATTTAAAATCCACCATCGGTACAAACACAGTCGCATCCAGGCCGGCTAGGTTCTCATCAACGCCGTTTACGGTCTGCTCGTAGTATCCCACCCGGTAAGCATGCGGATACCTCTCCACGATCGGATACCCACCCAAAAAGACGGTTCGGAAAAGAGTTGTGCTGACCTGGCAGACTCCCCCGCCAACCCCTTTTATCGTGCGCCCGCCAAATATAATCCAGGCTTCTTCGTACCCGCTGTCCAGGCTTACATTTCCCATCACGCTCGCCATCGAAAAAGTTTCGCCCGGAGGCACCAGCAAACCATGAAAATTGGCCGCTGCTACCTCAATATTATTCAGCCTTTCAGTTATTGAACCGCGGAAATAGGTTGTGTGCGAGCTCACCAATTCAGTAATTCCGAGCTGTTCGCCGGTTGTCTCGTCAGTAATTGCAGGGTCAACATAACTTATCTTCAGAGGGATGTTATGGTTACCAACCGGAACCTGCCCAACCACTTCCTGAATGGTCGCGTGGACATCAAGCACCCGTCCGGTAACTGCAGGCTGGATGACTTCAAGCAGACGGGTGTCATCATTAAAAATAAAGCGGGCATCCTGCGGATCTCGGGCGACATCAGGCCCCAGGGCGCCCAAATAAGTATTGAGCGCTTTCTGGTCAAATCCAACCCGGTACTTCGCACCATCCGGAGCAGCGATCCGCTCAACCAGCAGCATCCTGCCAACCTGCTCGGGTTCGATCCGCCACGGTCCCGGGTCTCCTTCTTCAGCATCCGACAGGTTGAACAGGATTGGCTGGCTGAGGATCTGGCGGGCAAGCTGGGCTTCCCCGCTGACATCTTTTATCTCGGGTTGGACATCCTCGACCACCAGCGGGACAATCCCGTCTGTCATCATATTCAGCGGTTCATCCATTTTTGCTACTGTCGCGTTAATATCCACCCGGCGCCCAACCTGACCTGGTTTTTCAACCACCTCCGCACCGTTAATTTCCAAGTTGGCTTCGATAACGGGCACTTCTACTTGACTGGCGATATTTCTCACATACTCATAGGCGACCCTCTCGTCATAGAGCATCAGCGGCGCCAGATTAATCCCAGACCGCACGGCTCTGACCGGATTCAAAAACGCGCGAGCGGACCACCATTGCGACCGGTTTCATATGCAGCCTGGGCGCTGGACTGGGCATCGAATACAAGCCCAAGTTCATGCGGCGCGGCAGCCCAATTGCTTCCCCCTTCCTGAAAGACAATCCTGCCATTCAACGGGTAGACTATCTGCTGCGAAAGCAGCAAAGCCGCCTGGTCTACCGTCAAACCGGAGAGATCGTTTCCGGCTACAGAAACGCCCGGGTAAATCCTGCCAGAGTAATAGAGATTAAATGCGAAAGTAAACGCTCCGGAAAGCGAGATGAAAATAAGGGTGCCTCCAATAAGCGCTGCGAAGATCTGCGAGATCATGTGCGCTGAAGGAGTCTTATTCTTTCGGGTTAGAGCATTAATACTCATTATCGGGTTGATTTCTCATTTGATGAAATTCCAAGAACGGTTGTTTGCATTTCTTGGTTATTATGCGCAAAAATTTTACCAAATGGGAAAGTAAAAAAATGTCAAAAAAGAGAACTTTAAACAGATCATAATGCTCTCCTAATCTGGACCAAAGGTAAACGAAATTCCCCTTTATCCATCAATTCAAGATCAGATAATCAACAAATTTGTGGGATTTACGGCTGGTTCACAGAAGGATTTGAAACCTCTGATCTGAGAAATGCCTCGTCATTACTAGACGAGATGGGGGGAATTTCTCCTAATTAGATCTATGAGTTAGTCAAAATCCCTTTGCGCCCAGGATATCGAGTTGGTGGGCGATGTAAACCAGTTCAGCGCGCTCGACCTGCCTTCGTCTCCTTTCGATCCACCGATCCAATACACCTTTCTCCAATTCCGGACAGTCTGTGAGGCTGTTCTTGATGGTATTTAAGATAAAGTGCAGAAAGTAGGCTTCATCAACCTGGTAACCGTCTTTTTCGGGGAAAACAATCCAGTCGGATGCACCTGCGCTTAATACTACGGCTCCAAGCCCGTTCAGCGCACTGAAGAGATGCCGGCCTGTTCGGCTGTCTCCGGAAGGCAAACCGGCTACAAGCCGTTTATCCATAGTGTGGTGGTACATACTTATGATAAGGTCATCCAACTTGGGATCTGTTGCAGGCTCAAATACCGTCAACCCGTCAAAATTCAGGCAAAAGTAAAACAAACCCCGCGGAGATAAGGCATCAAGAATAACTGGCAGCGCCTCTGAAATATCGACCAGATCCAGAAATGCGCTGGCGATGACCAGGTCCCAATTTGAAGCAGCTTGTCTATTCTGGAAAAAATCGAACATATCCTCGGTCGCAAACTCAATCCTGATCTCCGCTCCATGCGACCGGATCAAAAACTGGTTATCTGCCTGGAATTCAAAATGAACTCCACTCCGGATCGCCCATTGATGAAGATAATTAACAGCATAATCAAAATTTTCCGGTCGAAGATCCAAAGCGGAATAGTGAGCATCAATTAACAATCTACACTCTAGGACACGCTCTATCATTGTGCCGATTCCAGCGCCAACTTCCAACACCCTTACGGGTCCATCAGAAAATCTTGCGCGCAGTACATTCCTCAAACTATCCCACACCCGGCGGTTGAGAGCCCGGTCGTCAACGCTTTTTTTGGCGGCAAGATACCTTTGATAATTAAGTTCTTGATTCTGATTCATGTATTTTCAGGTCCTGGCAATTTCCAGCAAGAAATCGCGAATTTTTTGACAGGTCTGTTCCCAGGTTGGATGGGTCAGAAATGCAGCCCGGGCTGCTAGGCTCATTTCCAGCAAGCGGTCTCTATCCTGGGAGAGTGCCAGAATAATTGAGTGCAGCTCATCCACATCACCAGGTTCAACCAGGTACCCGTTCTGGCCGTGAGCAATTATTTCGGCTGTACCGCCAGCGGTTGTTCCAATCGCTGGTAAACCGAAACCCATCCCTTCCAGGTAGCTGATCCCGAAACCTTCATATTCAGAAGGCACTGCCAAAAGATGGCATTCACCCAGCAGGGCAGCAAGATCCATATCATCAAGAGTATGGTGAAACTTGACAACCCCAGGCGCAAAAGAATTCTCACTTAGACGACGTATTTTGCTTGCATATACCGGGTCAATCATATCATCGCCAACAATTTCAACTCTAATCAGCCCCTCTGGCAGACGTGCTGCCGCTTGCAGCAGGACTACCACCCCCTTCCGGGGGATCAGGTTGCCCAGAAATACCACCCTGACTGGTCCGGATTCTTTAGACCTTGCTGCGATCCGTTTTTTTGCGATTGTTGGATTGAGATTATCACCAGCCGGATGGGCAACTATTGTGGGGAATTTGTCCTTTCTCGCTGATAAACCCATGACATCCCGGCGGGTCTGCTCACTGTTGAAGATAAACCCATCAACACTTCTAAGATACCGTCGTTCAATCGAACGAATAAATTTCAGCGGCAGGGAATGAAATTTTTCAGTACTGCGAAGGTGGTGGACAATCGATATTACAGGAAAAGGAGCTCTGCGGACTGCATCGTTTTCAGGTGAGGTTCGCACTTTTCCATCTTTCTCCCTCAACCTGCGAAGCCTGCGGTTGAACCAGAAAAGGGAAGGATGATTGAGTTCATCCTGGAGCATGATATCAACAGGCCTCGTCGTTATTCGGCGGTACAATCGATTTGAAATATTGTCGAAAAGATTGAACCAATAATTTCGCCATGGTAAAGAGATAACATCAACCTGATCTCCCTGGGACTCCATGTAAGAGACTAGCTTGCGGTCATAGAGATAACCACCCGAGATTGTCTCAAGAGCCCCGTATATCACCAGGCTGACACGCATACTCAAATTTATTTACGCAAAAGAATAAACAGTTTATTGGAGTCTATCTTTTAGTCTCGAATGACGACCAGGCAATATCGTTTTCCCACAACTTGATCCGGATTGATCTGATGTTCCCAGCTTGAATATGAGCATTAAGGGATTGGCATAATATCCGGGCGAAATGTTCAATGCTTGGATTCAACCCCTTAAATTCAGGTAGGTCGTTCAGGGTTTTATCCCGGTAATGTTCAACTAATGCCTCGAGAATATTCTCGATCTCAACTATATCGACCAGATATCCATGCTGGTTTAATTTGTCCCCACACAGTTGGAATTCAACCTGGTAATGGTGGGAATGCTTGTCATTTTCCGGACCCCAATCGCCTCCAATTAGATAGTGTTGGGCGACAAAATCTCTCCTGACAGCGATATTATACATACGTCTTGACTACCCCTTAGAATCCGCAATCAGCCGGTAGCGGCGGTTCCAAAGCAAGATTATCTGCAAAGCCTGGGGGTAAGTCTATGGGTAAAAAACCAGATTTAACCGAACCCCTAAAAGCTCTGTCTCCGTACCCGGAGTTATTCATATGGGCCCGGACCTGAATCTCCTGATCAGGTTTTACTGCGACCGGACCGCCGGAGCGGACAAAGGGTTGTTCCTGGGCATGGCTGTGCAGAAGGATTCTTCGGTAAACTAAGTGCCCCATTTTCGTCAACCACCTCCCACCAATCTGCATACTGGTCGCAATCAATATCGGGACTCATAATCCCCACCGAAAAAAGATACTGACCCGCCTCCCCAGTTGCATCCACAGAAATCACATCTGCATAAACTGCCCCTTCAACTGGTTGTTCGGCATTATCCTTTCCGGCTTCTACGCCGGGTTCGGGTTCTGAGGTCTCTTTCATATTTTGTTCCGTCATAATACATCCTGAGAGCAATATGATTATAACGACAAATACAGTGGGTTGATTCTTCATGCAGAATGATAACATGGGATCTGACCTGCCTGACTAATCCAGGAACAATATTTTTACACTAGTAGGTAAAAATAACCTGAATTGATTCCCACGGTTTCTGATCCAGCACCTGGAACGCCGTTTCAGCTTCTTGAATGAGGTATCGATGGGTGATAAAGCGAGAGGGCTGCAGAAGGCGAATCATCTTCCAGGCGGTATCAAAGCGGCGTCCTTTGGTCCACCTGCCGGAATGTTCAGGCGCGATCGTACTCACCTGGCTGCTGATAATCCGGATGCGATTTCGGTGGAATACCCCACCAAGTTTTACCGTAGCCGTCCTATCCCCATACCAGGAACCAATAACTATTCTGGTTTGATATCCCGAAACAGCCAGGGCGTCATCTACTGCTTCAGGACGCCCGGTGAGCTCAAAGACCAAATCTGCGCCTTCAGGCAGCAGAGATACTAATTTTTCAGTAGTGTCTGCTCCCACAGGATCGAAACTTTCCAAAGCCCCCATCTCGGTGGAAGCCTGCCGTCGGCTGGGGTAACGGTCAAGCGAAATCAACTTATTCAGGGGAAAATGAGACAAAATACCGGTCGTCAAAAGCCCAACGATTCCCTGGCCAAAAACGATCACATTTTCACCGACAAGCGGTCTCCCATCCATCACCAGGTTTACTGCAGTTTCCATATTAGAAAGGAAAACAGCATCCTCCCCAGCTATACCATCGGGAACTGGTATAAGGCTGGAAGGATGGGCGATAAAAAATTCTTCATGGGGATTGAACGCAAAAACCAGGCTGCCAATCCAACTATCCATATCAGAAGAACCTGCCCTGATAACTTCACCAACCGCGGAATAGCCGTACTTTTGCGGATAACCTGTCTGACTGGCTAGGGCTGGTATCGCTTCGTCAATTAAAAGTTCAGAAGGAAACTCGCCCCGGTAGAGAAGGGTCTCAGTACCCGGACTTATAGCAGAAAACCGGGTCTGCACCAGCAGATCTCCAGCCTCAAGATCAGGAATAGGCTCCCGTTTGATACCCACCTTCCGGGGGGCTTCATGGTATAGGGCAAAATTTGATTCTCCAGTCAAGGATTCCTAACCTTTCCCCAAACGATTATATCCTGCCCAAAAAGATTAAGA
Source organism: uncultured Chloroflexia bacterium (assembly GCA_963793095.1). Lineage (GTDB taxonomy): Bacteria > Chloroflexota > Anaerolineae > Anaerolineales > UBA4823 > CAVWDI01. The sequence continues at coordinate 272,943 of CAWBYY010000002.1, read as the reverse complement.
TGAGGTTCATCCAGACCAGGTAAACCGCAAGGAAGCTGATCGCAATCCCCTGCGCTGTTGGAGAAAATGTTCAATCCCCCAACAAAATAAGGCGCGATGGTTAGGACAAGATAGTCCACGAGTTTTAGAGACAAAAAGCTGGAAATCACCCGGGCGCCACCTTCAACCATTAGAGAGTGAATACCCCTGCGCCAGAGCTTTTCCAGAAGTGAGAAAAGGTCGACGCGTCCTGATGAGTCTCCGGGCAGGATTATCACCTCAGCGCCAGCCGCCTTGAGGTCATCACGAGCCTTTTTAGAAGCCGCCTCGGTCGCTGCAAGCCAGGGATTAAGCGGATGTTCCTTCATTAACCGGCAGCCAGGGGGTGTGCGAAGTTTGCTGTCGAGAATCACTGGTTGGGGGGAACTTCCTTCAGCAAGGCGTACAGTCAGGCAAGGGTTGTCTGAGCGCAGAGTGCCAATTCCAATCAGAATCGCGTTGTGAGCAGCGCGAAGCCTGTGGGTCATAACGCTGGATTCTTTTCCACTGATCTTCAACGCCTGCCCCGGTTGGGCGGCAATGCTGCCGTCAAGACTCTGAGCATAACATAATGTAACCAGAGGCCTCTTGTTTTTTTCGCTGAACTTCGGGGCATTTTCCACCCATGTCACAGAAAAATCCATCGTTATTTCTGACTCTTATCTAGATGAGCTCCAATGTCAAGGATGTGATTCAGGCGCTGCGCTTTTGTGGTCAGGTAATTTGCATTTTCGGCGTTCACGGTCGGCTTTACCGGGATTCGCCTGGTCACTTTTATTCCCAGAGCCTCAAGCCGCTGAATTTTTTGAGGGTTATTTGTCAATAAACGGATTGAACTTACACCCAAGTCGTTCAGGATCAAAGCAGCAATTGAATAATCGCGCTCATCCGCCTGATGGCCGAGCAATAAATTAGCATCAACTGTATCGTAGCCTTTATCCTGCAAATTGTAGGCATGCAATTTATCCAGCAATCCAATACCGCGACCCTCCTGGCGCAAATATATCAACACCCCGCAGCCCGCCCTCGCGATCTGGTTTACAGCATGATGGAGTTGTTCACCGCAGTCACAGCGGTGGGAGCCGAGAACATCCCCGGTGAAACACTCGGAATGAACCCGCACCAGGACATCCTTGCAGTTTTGTACTTCATCTAGCACAAGAGCAAGGTGTTCCTTCTGGTCCTGATTATTGTGGTAGAGAAACAGGTTGTATTCGGCCTCACCGGTTGGTATCCGGGCGGACACCTTGCGCTCAATTGAAATTTTTTGGGGATCCTTCATTTGTCTATCGTTCAGCTCGGATTTCGCAAATCCATTCAACCATTATTTCTTTATGAATAACACAAGTTGGATTCAGTCCCGGTCAAGCAGCAGTAATATCACCATCAAAATTTCAATTAGCTTGGTGACATACCCGATGGCACCGGATGGCAGGCTTTTATCTCCAATTACCACCCAAGCCACTATTGTTATTAGTGTATAGGCGATAAATGCCCAGCGGATCTGGTTGTGGTATTTTTCTGTAATTTCCAAAGGTATTATATACAGAACCAGCAAAACAAGATACCCAAGCCCATTCAATATAAACAATGGGTCTGGGAACAGGAGCGTGAAGTGGATAAATGCTGTTGCTAAAGTGAGCAGAGTAATTCCAATTCTGCGGATATTCATGTTTTTTTTCATATTCATGCTCCTTCGAACCTGTTTTAAATATCAGTGTAATCTGGCGAATTTGTTACCTTTACAGCATGGGTGATAGGACCCGGTCGGACTAACCCTCTGATAGACATTGAGCCCAAACTGATACCAATCAAACCAAGTGCGACATCCCTGAACCGAATAAGAAATACCAGACTTACCCCGAGCGCCGGGTTAAACCCCAAAGTATCCATAATCCAGACCTGGCTTACTTCCAAAGCGCCCACCGCCCCTGGGAAGGGCATCAGGAAGGCAAGACGGGCTGTGGTCAGGGCGATGATAACTGCCCCCAAATCCAAATTTGCTCCCAAAAAAGCCAGTGACAGCCAGTATTCCGAGACTATTAACAGCCATAATACACACGAGTAAAGACCTAACAATACAATATATCCAGGTTTATCCCTTATAAATTTCGAAATTGAACGTTCGGCGGAGATAACCAGATCTGCGCTCCTCTCAAGAATCTCAATTTTGGAGAGGTGCCTGTTGTGCTGTGTAACCAATTTTGAAAGTGGATACAACCCAACCCAAAGAAAAATAAAATAAATCAAGGGAAGAAGAAATAGGAAGAAGATTATATAACTGAAGCCAGAGAATTGAAAATCCCAATTCACCCCGCGGAAAAATAGCAAGCTCAATCCGCCAATAAGAAACGAGAAATTAAAAACCAATTCAAAAAGTTTATCCAGCGATACTGTCGATAGGCCAACATCCATTGGAATACTGTGACGGTCGTGGGCCATTTTAATTTGATACGGCTCGCCTCCAAACTGGGTCCCTGGCGTAAAATAACTAATTCCAAATGCAGTCGCTCTGTAACCCAGGATTGATTTGAGCGGCAGACTGTATCCAAATGCCCGCAGTATCAGCCACCAGCGCCCAGCCATCAGAAGCAAGATCAATCCGTTCAGGGCTGCCAGAGCAAAGATTTTATTGATACTCAACGATCGGAGGACATTCCAGATAGCATCGTATTCAAGATCTTTTAGAGCAAACCAGACCAGGGCTATTGGAACCAGCAAGAGGATAAACTTAAAGGGTGTCTTCCGCCTCATATTAAACCTCCCCGGACCTTCAAGTGCCTGTTTCCCCGATACGGTGTGTTATCAATCTTTTCTCAGGAGTCCACAGAGAACAAAAACCTGTTCCCAGGTAAATGATCGCAACGTAACCAGCCAACAATAACAATTGAACATATGAGAGCGGACCGGATATCTGATGGAAACCCAGCAGGAAAAGCCCCAGGATCCCCATAAAACGCCCTGCCATACCTGCGAATATCAAAAATATCACCGCAAGCTCTAACCATGTAATCAGGTTTAACTCCTTAGAAGTATTAATTAATGCCCTGTTTTTAAATAAAAGAGAGGATAGATATAGAATCGGGAGTGTAACCCTGATCAGTAATGGAAACCATTTTGTTACCGTGGACTGAACTGAACTCCAGATTCCAACCGGGCGCTGGATTAAACCTACAGCGGTCATCCAATCCAGGGCGAAACCAAAAAGAAAAGGAACTGCAATTAATCCGGCGGCATAAAATGTCCCCGGGGGCGAAAATATAGGCAACAATATTACTGACAGGAAACCCATCTGCAACCCGGCAAATGCCCGCCGGCCTGGGCTGTGTGGCAGTACGAATTCCTTCCTCCCATTTAATTTCCAGAGATAAAGACCAAGCAGATAGATATAGCGGGCAAGTGCGATCACGATATACCACGGCGGTATCTGGCCGTAATGGACTGCTAGCAATACAGCTGTTAAGATCCCAATGCTGTCAAACTGAATATCAAGGTTCTGACCCATCTTTGTAACGCAGTCTTCGATGCGCGCAAAATATCCATCAAACAGGTCCGCAAATCCAGCAAACACGTATAAAACGCCAGGAATCCATGCCAGCATCCCCCCGGGACGAGGCAGGAACAAAAACCCTGAGAGTAGGGCGACCAACAATCCACGCGCCAATGTGAGATTGGTGCCGAGTCCAAAAGCAGGCAATAAGCGCATCTCTCCTATTCGGTGATTGTCAGTTAAGGAAAACCACAGAACTGCGATAAGATATGCTGTCACAACCGAAGCAAGCACGAGCCAGCGAGATGCATACCCGGCCTCCCAGAAAATAAACAGCAGGGCAAATGAACCTGAAAGCACACTGGCGCATACCAGCATAAAAAACATCCAGCGCCAGCGCAAATTAATTAACCCATGAGTATTCTTCCGGGGGATAGAGGCCATGTAAAAAATTTTATCATTAATAGATAAACCTTATGTGATTTAAAGAATTATTTGGATGGTTTTATAAGTATAATTGTGCAGATAATATATTATGCATTCCCCCACTCTAACATCAAGTCTGGCTGGATACGCAACACAGATTATTTCACGTCCTGGAATATTTCAATTGAATTTTTTGCTAGGAGAAAAGAATCCTTGCAGTTTTTTATCCTGTATGTAATCCACTGGGTACCAAAAGCTGCTGCTTCTTACTGCAAGGGGGCATCCCGGTAGATTTCACCCCGCCAGGTCTTTCTCATTGGCATAAATAAAACAGTTAGAACCGCTCGGTGTTCAGCGGTTCTGTCCGGTCAGCCTGTAGGCTGTTTGTAAACAATTACTACCCTCCTTTACCCGTCATTGAGTAAGCCCAGTTTCTGGTAACTTTTCCCAATGGCAAGCCAGCGGAACGCCTTTTCATCTCCGGGATCGAAGCCAACGTTTGGCATCCCAAGTTTTTCATACCCTCTTGCAATTGCGTTCCAACGTTAGGCAGAAGCGTCGCCGGGATCGGAGCTGGTATTCAACATACTTAGTTTCTCGTAGCCCTTCGCAATTGCTTCCCAACGGAAAGCCATCTGATCGGCTGCCTGTTCATAATCAAACCCATCAATGGACCCAGCCGCCACAAACTCGGGCGCTTCTGCAAAAACCTGGGCTGGCCCAGCGCTATGGCAGGCTGACAAAATAGATATCCCTGCCTGTGCTAAGATCAACACAAATGTCTGCCATTATTCTTCGTCATCATTCACACTCCTTTTTTCTGTTTTACAAATCTGGTTATCTTTTTATTCCTGGCGATACCTTATATTTTTCGTATCACTCAACTCTGGGATTAATTTAGCAGATAGACCTTCCGCCGGCGTGTTTGCTGCCGTTTGTAAGCGTATTTCGAAGATTAAAATTTTTGCGCTGTAATTTCACTATCCTTTCTGTTACTAATTCAGTTGCCATCTTCGGGAACCGGCGCTCATAAAAGGCTCAAAAAACGTTAATCAACCTCTCCAATAACGAATAATCTGGATAAATAAAAATTTGCTTTAATGATGTCGATTTCAACGCCTGAGCGTCAGGAAAACTTGCGGCTATTGGCTCTCTACATCTACCCGAGGAAAATGTATTTCTCAAAAATCTACCCGCTTGGGCTGTTCAAACTCACTTCTAACGACCTACCGCTTGAATTGCGGTCTAGGCCAGGCCCTCAGATACAGCCAGCGATCTCTTGAGCTGGCACGCGAGTTTGGCCACCCGTTTTCTCTGGCAGATGCGCTTTCTTTTGCTGGCTGCCAGTTCCATGTACAATTTCGGGATGGCAAGCAGCTTGAGACTGCTACCATTGAATTGGAGGGGTTATCAAAGGAAGTTGTGCCCTCATGGAAGGCCGCTGGAACCTGCTTCGGGGAGAAGCGTTTGTAATCCTAGGAAAAGAAAAAGAAGGAAAAGCAGTGATGCAGGAAGGAATTGCGGAATGCAAATCAATCGAGGTTAGGGTTTACTTTCCTCGCACACTGATCTTTTTGGCAAAAGCCTCAGGAAATCTTGGTGAAATTGAAGATGGGTGTAAATATCTGATAAAAGCACATGTAAATATCCAGGAGACAGGAGAACGATGCTGTGAAACTAAGCTGTACCGCCTTCAGGGAAGGATACACCAACTGCAGGTAAAAGATATCGAAGCCAAAGCCAGCTTTCAAAATGCCATTATGGTAGCAAAAAACGAGGACGCAAAAATGTGGGTATTGAGGGCGACCGTAGAAATGGCAAAGCTCTGGCAGCAGCACGGAAAGCTTGGCGAGGCTGCTAAATTGCTGGCTGAGATTTACAACTGGTTCACGGAGGGGTTCAATACGCCTGATTTGATTGAAGCAAGAGCCTTGCTGGACCAATTCTCCCAACCATAATTCACAATTGAAGGGTAAATGGGCCCACAAAATTTTATTGTCCGCCATAATGCTATAATCATTCCCTAAATCCATAATTTATTTATATCAGGAGCGAGTAGATGACAACACAAAGTGACTTTACGTCGGAAGAATGGAATACCATTGTGGCAGCACCCACTTACGCTGCGATGCTGGTGGTTGTCTCCGATTTTAATATAAGTTACTACAAAGAGGTCGCGGCTATGGCAAAAGCGGTAATGGCTTCCGTAGAAGGGTCAAAAAATGACTTGATCAAATCCGTTGCCGGCGAATATTCCAAAAAAGAAACCCAGGAAGCGGTCAAGCCAGAACTTGAAAAATTGAAGGGGTACAAAGATCCAGCTCAACTTAAATCTGCGATAATTGAATATGTGGTTAACAGCGCAGAATTGGTTTCCGCAAAATCAGAAGCGGACGGCGAGGCTTTCCGTAAATGGCTGATCTACCTGGCGCAGAGCACAGCCGAAGGCTCCAGAGAGGGTGGCTTTCTGGGGATCGGGTCGGTGCTGGTTAGCGACCAAGAAGAAGCCGCGCTGGACGAACTGGCTAAAGCCCTGGGTATCGAGAGCAGTTAAGGAAAACGGGCTGTCCCAGAAACAGGACAGCCCGTTTTTCTTATTGAGAGTAAAACAATTCCAAGCTTGGGCTGGTTTCAAATCCCGATAATATTTCCTGGAGTAATCCTGCGGACACTCCCCTTCAATTGGCCCTCACCACTCGGGCAGGAAATTGAACCAGCTCTGCAATTAATTGCTAACCCTTATACTACTATTCCTAATAATCCCAATAACCAATTGACAAGCCAGGCGACGACAGCGATGCCAATTGCGGCTATTATGGCGCCCCCAAAACCCTTCACTTGCAAACCGGAAAGGAACCGGTCAGCGAGTAACAGGACTACTGCAGCCACAACCAGGGTAACAAGCAAGCCCCATAGACCAGAGAGTGAACTCGGGTCAATGCCAAACAAGCCGAGCAGCCATAATACCAATGCGGCGACGACCGCAATCACGATAGCCGCGATAATTGCGCTGGTATAGCTGTCAACAGTCAACCCAAGGTTCAATTTGCTGACTATCCAGATAACCACCGCTGCTACAAGGATGACAATAATTAAATCAATCAAAATACCCATTTTAATTTCTCCTATGTAATGATATATTAGAGATGAGGGCAACCAAAGACAACTAATGATACATTAATGTCGATAAAAATGCAATACAAAACTAGGCTTCTTTACAAATCGAAATAAATCCCCTCAAATAAATCCTTTTCACAGGTTTCCGGCTTCGGTTTTGGATAAGCGCGCATAAAATATTCGTAACGGTCATACCAGCGTAAAATCCAGTACACCAGGCTGCGTTTTGACATACCCTGCTCCAGCTGGCTGGTATGGCAGGCGGTCGCCTCTTCTTTCCTCCTTCGCACAGTTTTACAGTTGATCCTGGCATGTACCGGGAAATCCTCGTCGCCAACAAGCTCTACCAGGTCAATATCCTGATTTCGGCCGAAACGGCGGGGATCCCTTCCGAAAAGCGGCATCACACGGATCGCAAAGCGCAGCAGCCCTTTTGGAATAATATGGAAATACAACTTTTGGGGCTGGTATGGTGGCAGATCGTCCTCCCATCCAGGATTAGAAGCAAGATCGAATGCCTTCACAGTCGCGTTGTGAATAGCGATATGGTCCGGATGGCCGTAACCGCCAACAGGATCAAAAGTAAGGACTACCTGAGGGCGCAGGGAGCGGATGGAATGGGCAACTTTCGCGGCGACCTCTTCAAGCGGCGCGGCAGCAAGTGCTTTGGGATGGCGGTTGTCCGGAGAGCCCTGCATACCTGAATCGCGGTAATCAAGAAATTGCACGCTGGACAACCCCAGGATCACGGAGGCGCATTTTAATTCAGCAACCCGCCGGTCAGCCACCGAATTGTAACTGTCAAGATATCTGGGATCGACATCCCCTGATTCTCCCCGGGTAGCGCAGATAAGGTTAACCTGGGCGCCGCGTTTTGAATACAGCGCCAGTGTTCCGCCCATTCCGAAAGTTTCATCGTCTGGATGTGCCAGGACTGCAAGCAGAACCGCGGGGGGATGGTTTTTTTGTAATTTTTGGTTGTTTTTGGACTTAGGCATAAGAATTTAACTGGTAATTTGATTAAATGTATTTGTTATTAGAAATTGAGGATATGTTCAGAAAACCTGGACAGCGCTGCCAAGTTGCGTTTTCTGGACCTCTATTCGAGTTGGGAATGCCTCTTTAAGTTCGTCGATGTGGGTGATCACCAATATCTTGGCGAAATCAGGCCGGACAGTATTAATCGCCTCCAAAAGGCGCTGGCGACCCTGGGCATCCTGGCTCCCGAAACCCTCGTCGATCACAAGAGTCTGCAAACGGGAACCGGCTCGCTGGGCAAGGATTTCTGAAAGCGCCAGCCTGACCGCGAAATTTACCCGGAATGCCTCCCCCCCGGAAAACAATTCATATTCACGCGGCCCGGATACATCGCGGATCTGTATTTCCAGCGTTTCACGCAGATCTTCCCTTTTTTTATCTTTGTAAGCCTCCTGAGTAATAAAACTCACCGACATATCTCCGCCTAAGCGCTCCAGAATACTGTTTGCCTTTGATTCTATCTGGGGCAGCGCTTGTTCAATTAACAACGCCGGGACACCCTGGGGACCAAAGGCGCGCTCAAGGCCGCGGTGCTGCTGCACAAGTTCGGCTAGCTGTTCTCTCCGGTTTTCAAACTCGCCCCGCCTGTCCCGCAAATCATCCAGGACAAGTACTGCCTGTCGGGCACCACCAACCTCCTGGCGAAGCATGTTTTCACGTTCCCTGAGATCCCGGAGAGCAGACTCAGCGCCTGGCAGGTCCGGAGCCTGTTCCTGGGCAGCAGAGTATGCGTCAGCCGCTTTCAGGTAGTCCCGGGACATCCGGTTGACTTCAACCTGCATAGATTTGAACTGGTTTTCCAGGTCGCCGATTTCGCGCTCAATTTGGGCCATTGAAGCCTTCGATCTTTCCAGCGACAGCAATTCAGACTGGATTGAGCGGGAATTCTTTTCAGCCTGCCGCACCCGGTCGTGGGCCTGGGCATCGTAACCGGTTGACTTCAATTCCAGGTCTATTTCAACCAGGCGTGAACGGGCATCATTGGCGAATGTCTCATTTTCCAGGGTGGATCTTATTTCCAGTAAGCGCAGCTCTCCTTTCTGGGCCCAATCTGCTACCACCTCATCCAGAGCCACTAAACGGCTGGAGATCTGCGCCTCTGTTTGGGTCATTTTGCGCAATTCATTCTCCAGACTGGAAAGTCCTTTTATCTCCGCCTGCAGACCAGCCAGCCGTATCTCAACCGCCTGCAGCAGATCTCTGTTCTCCCGGAAGCGTTTTGCTTTTTCTTTTCCCTGGCCTTCCAACTCCTCAACAAGCTCACCTTTTTCTCTCTCAGAGAGCGACTGCCCACACAGCGGGCAATCGGGGCTCTCTGAAGATTCCAGCTGGGTAATCCTCTGGCGCAGGTCATCCATCTCAGCTTTCAAGCGCGGGTTCTCAGCCCTGGCTTCAGCGACTTCAGCCTGCAGCACTTGCAGGTCGGCTTCCAAACTGAGGCGTTTTTCCAGTTCCCTTTCAAGTTCCCCAACAACGGAGCGGTTTTTTAATAAATCGGATTGAAGCGCAGTTCGGTCAGCATCCGCTTTTCTAGCATGCGCCTGGTTTTGGAGCAAGTTATTTAACTCCTGCTCCAAACGAGCCTGTTCGGCTTGAATTTCAGACTTCGGTTCTATCCGGCGGGTTTCCCACGCCCGGAAGCGTTCTGCCACCTTCTCCCAGCCTTCCAGTTCATCTTTCAGCTCCAGCCAGGCAGCATATTCAGACCGGATGCGTTCCTCCTGTGAGAGAATTTCCCTGAATCCATCCCGTTCTTCTAGCCTCTCGCGCAGCCTAAATTCAATATCATCCAGGCGTCCTTTTTCTGTTTGGTGCTGGCGCGCTGAACTCATTAACCCAGCGGCCCTGTTCGTCCAGGGCAGCCTGGATCTGCTGGAGGTTTTTCACCAGCGCATCCTGCCCCTCCCTTTCCGTTTGGATCCGCTCAAGGTCAGCCTGAAGGGTGAGAAGTTTCTGCTTCCTGGTCTGCTCCTGCGCCAATTCTGCATCAATCTCACTCAACCGGCCTTCTATTCCCGAGATTTCATCCTCATAAGATTTTCTTCTCTCAACTGCCCGCAGGCGATAAACCTCCCATATATCCAAACCCAGAATACTGCCCAGAATCCTCTTTCGATCTGCCGGACGGTGCTGGGCAAACTGGTCGGCTTTGCCCTGCAGGAAAAAGGAGGCATTGATAAAAGTATCATAATCCAATCGCAGCGTTTCCTGGATGCGGTCCTGGGTATCGCGCAAAGAGTGTTCTGTTAGAGGTTTCCAGGAGCCGGATTCGAAATCCTGCAGGCTAACTTCGTTTTCCGGAGAAACACCATCCACCTTTTTTTGCAAAATTTGGAACTCCAGCAAAGTGGTCTTCAAACGTGCTTTTGAGCGCTGGACGCGATAAATATTGCCCTCATAAAGAAAAATCAGTTCAACCGCAGCGGCATCCGAGCGGGTATTGATCAGCGCATCGTCTTTCCGGCGTGCGGCGCCAAACAGGACCCAGGTTAGCGCATCCAGAAGAGACGACTTTCCAGCCCCATTCGGTCCGGCAATACAGGCCAGGTCGAAACCCCTGAAATCCAATTCCACAGGCTCTTTGTAAGACAGGAATCCAGATAGTGAAAGTTTGATTGGTATCATAAAAGTTCGAATTAAATTCTTTTAGCAGCAAAACCGTGGTCGATTATAACAAACAGCGAAAAATATTTACGACAAAAAAGAGTAAAATAGGGAATATGGCCGAAACAGATTTCCTTTCCAGATTAAGAAACGCGGACAAACCGCTCCTGGGCGACGGCGCAATGGGAACAATGCTGAACGCTCATGGGACCGGTTTTGAGCAGTGTTTTGACATGCTGAACCTGACCCAACCTGCATTGGTCGCGAACATCCACCGGGATTATATTGAAGCCGGATCGCAGGTGATCCAGACCAATACCTTTGGGGCGAACCGGATAAAGCTTTCCAACCACGGTCTTGAAGACCGTCTGCGGGAGATAAACCAGGCTGGGGTTGAACTTGTCAGGCGGGTTGCGATGGCTGCTTATAAGGACATATATATTGCCGGCGATGTGGGCCCGCTGGGTGTGCACCTGGCTCCATTCGGACGCTTACAGCCGGTCCAGGCGCGTAGGATTTTCAAGGAGCAGATTTCTGCCCTTCTAGAGGCGGGAGTGGATTTGTTGATACTGGAGACTTTCAGCGACCTCTTTGAAATCCGGGAGGCGGTGCTGGCTGCCCGGGAAGTGACAGATCTCCCTGTTGTGGCTTCATTAACCTTTACACGCGATGACCGCACCCTACTGGGCGACCCGCCTGTCAAGGCGGCCCAATTTCTGGCGGAAACCGGTGTGGATGTGATCGGGGTCAACTGTTCCGGAGGCCCTGCCCAGATCTGGCGCATCCTGCGCCAGATGTTCCTGGCATTCAGCGAAAGCACAAATGAAACGGCGCCGATGTTTTCCGCCATGCCGAACGCCGGCTGGCCTGAGCAGGTTGGCGGGCGGATAATGTACCCGGCAAACCCGGAGTACTTCGGCGAATATGCAATGGCGCTGTGCGATGCAGGTGCAAAACTTATCGGCGGATGCTGCGGAACCACACCGGACCATATCGCGGCAATGCACAAAGCGCTTGACTCAACCGGGGTGGGCTGCGGTCCTCCGGTAAGCGAGCTTACAATGCCGGTTGAAAGCCTGGAGTTCGCTCCCGAACATGGTAGACCTTCCTCGATGGCCGCGAAACTGGCGAATGAGCAGTTCGTTGCAGCGGTTGAAATGAACCCCCCACGCGGCCTCTCCGCCCATAAATTGATCGCCGGGGCGAGTTTGCTGGCTGAATCCGGTGCGGATGTGATCAACGTGTCCGACAGCCCGATGGCGCGCATGCGAATGAGCCCCTGGGCGGTATGTGAACTGATCCAGAGCAACGTCGGCATAGAGACCACCCTCCACTTTCCAACCCGCGGCCGTAACCTGCTGCGAGTTCAGGGAGATTTGCTGGCAGCCCATGCGCTTGGAATCCGAAATGTCTTTGTAGTAATGGGTGACCCAACCGCGATCGGTGATTATCCCGATGCGATGGACGATTACGACCTGGTTCCCTCCGGTTTAATCAAGCTGATCAAAAGCAATTTCAACGCCGGTTTTGACCACTCCGGCACAGAAATTGGCCAGCCAACCTCATTTTTTGTGGGATGCGCCCTCAATCTGATTCCACATAACCCTGATAAAGAAATGGAGAACCTCAAACGCAAAATTGATGTTGGAGCGGATTTTATCCTAACCCAGCCGGTTTACGAACCGGAACTTGCCCTGGGGTTTATTGAACGATATGAAAAAGAATACGGGAAACTCGAGACCCCAATCCTGGTTGGAGCGTTACCGCTTTTCAGCCCAAGACATGCAGCTTTCCTGCATAATGAAGTCCCTGGGATTAACATACCAGAACAGCTACAGGTCCGTATCAATTCAGCGGGCGATAATGCCGCCCACGAAGGGGTAAAAATCTGCCTGGAATTAATCGGAAAAATGAAGCCCTGGATAAGCGGGATTTACCTGATGCCTGCCTTCGGACGCTACGACCTGGCAGCGGAAATTATTGAAGGCTGCCGTTAACTCGGCAGGAACTCTGGCGGAATGTCATCAAACCACCCAAAAATCTTTCAGCCAGAAAGGGAATTATCGGGTTATAATAATCCCCTGATGATCGTAATCCGACTGTCATTATTTGGGGAAATTCAAACTTAACCATTATTTGTTTATAAAAGTGCATCTATTATTTTTTCAGGAGGATAATCTATGGACATGGAATTAGAAGCTTATCTTCGACCACCCGAGTCGGAGATGGCGCCGTATCCAGCCAAGGTGATCACTCTGGCGACCGGCAAAAAAATGGTCGTACGTGAGGTGACAAGGGACACGGTCCCTGAACTTCTCGAGGCGGTTATGCCGACTCTGTTCATCCCACGCGATTATTATGACATTGTCGGAGCCAGACTGTACGCCGAACTGCTCGGATGGTACCGCTACCGGGTTAAAGATGAGTTCTGCATCATCGGCCAGGTGGATGGCTTCCTGGTTGGGATCGTTAACAGCCGGATGTACTCTCCAGAGCTTGGGATCAGCCTGCACACCCTGGCGATTGAACGCGGTATGCGGATTGGCGCCCACCTTTTCGCGGCAAAGATGGAGCACCATATTGAATACCTGGACCAGGAAGAAGTGCTTATCACTGCTGAAAGCCCGATCGGCTTCAGGCGCTGGATGATCGAGTACAACCTCGAAAAAAGGGACGGGCAGCACGAACTGGGCGGAGCAACCCCCTATGCCCTGACCCGTGAATTGTATTTCGAAAATAAGGACCGCCTGGTCGCCGGAGAACGTCCGGTCCCGGCAGAATTGTTGGAAATCGCCGAACGAGAGATCAAAGTCGCGAGCGAGGATGACATCCGCGAGAAGATCCTGGGGGCGAGAAGGAGGCAGCGAAGATGAGACCAGTCGTCATTGCAGGTGTAGGAATGATCCCATTCGAGCGTCGCGACGAAGACAGCCTTGTTGATATGCTCTCGATGGCAGGTCTCGAGGCGATGGATGACGCTGGAATTGGGGAACACCCGATTGATGCAGTATATGTGGGTAACATGGCATCAGGTTTATTCAACCGCCAGGTATCGGTTGCAAGCTCGGTTGTGGACAGGCTCAACCTGATGCCAGCCGCCGCAGACCGGGTTGAAAATGGACCGGCATCAGGCGGTTCAGCGGTCAAGAACGGTTTCCTGGCAGTGGCCTCCGGTTACTGCGATGCGGTTCTGGTCATCGGCGGCGAAAAAATGCGCGAGGTAATCGGGCCGCGGGCGACGGATGTTGTGGCATGTATGACCCACCCGCTTGCCGAATATATTTACGGTGTAACCCTGCCAGGACTGGCAGGCATGTTCGCCCAGTTATACATGGAAAAGTACGGCATTACCCGCGAACACCTGGCGCTTGTTTCGATAAAAAACCAGGACAACGGTATCCTGAATCCTAATGCCCACATCCACATGAAGATCACGATGGAAGGTATCCTGACCCACCCGCAATCGCACATAAACAACCCGGTAGTAGCAGAACCGCTGCACCTTTATGACTGCTGCCCGGTAAGCGACGGTGCCGCAGCGGTGCTTCTAACGACGGAAGAACTCGCGGCCAGCCTTGGGAAAGCGGCGGTTGAAATCGCCGGTGTCGCCCAGGCAACCGATACCCACACGCTGCAGGAGAGAAGCGACCCGACCGATCTTAAAGCAGTCACAATTGCCTCCCAGAAGGCGTTTTCGATGGCTGGCATGGAACCCGGGGACATCGATGTTGCCGAACTGCATGACGCCTTCACGATCCTGGAAATCGCCGAAAGCGAACACGCCGGATTCTTCGCCAAAGGCGAAGCGGCCAGTGCAATAAAAGCTGGCGAGACCCGCATCGGAGGTAAACTGCCCATCAATCCTTCCGGCGGGCTAAAAGCACGCGGCCACCCGGTCGGAGCGACCGGCGTCGCCCAGATCGTGGAACTTGTATGGCAGCTGCGAGGCGAGGCAGGCGAACGCCAGGTGGAAGGCGCTGCCAATGGTTTCTCACTGAATTTCGGTGGATTCGGAAACAACGTCCTGGCATTTGTACTCAGGAGGCGCTAATGAGCACAATCACAGCATATAAATGCACTAATTGCGGACAAGTCATGTACCCCCACCACCTGCGCTGTTTGAACTGCAACGAACGCGAATTCGAGGAAATCGAGCCGGAAGGTAAGGCAAAACTGCTCACCTATACAATCATCAATGAACTGCCCTGGGGTATTGATGAGCGTGGCAGAATCCTTGGGGTGGTCGAATTTGAGAACGGAGTAAGAGCGCTCGGATTGATCAAAGCAGACAAAGTAAAACTGGGGATGAAGCTGAGTGCGAGCATGGAACCGGTCAGAGTGATCGGCGGAGAAGAGGTGCTTGGACTGACATACAGCTGATCAAAAACATAGTTGATATAAAAGGGGCTGGCAAGAAAGTGTTGATTGTCATGCTGAGCGCCGCGCTGCGTGCCTTTGGTGAAGCGAAGCATCTCGTTTAGTGTGCCTGAGATTCTTCACTTTGTTCCCAAAGGGATTGCTGCGCATCAGAATGACATCACCATAAATACCAGCCCCTTTTCGATTCCTCAATTCAGAATAATAATCGCTATTACAGTACCTCCCGTCACTATCAGGCGCTAAATTTATCCAACCTTTCTACATGGCTCGGGTCAATTGCGTCACCGAATTTAGTTTTGGACATTCCAGCTTTTTTCGTCATAAGATCCGCATACTCGTCATCTTCGACAAAAGCGACACAGCGTCCGATGCTGGCTTCGCCGTCTACAAAACGCCACGGGAAGAAGCCGATTGTAACCCTGCGGTTGAGCATTAAATCGATATCGCCGCCAACACACTCGGCATGGATGATCCCAAACGGGAACATTTCCAGGTGCATGAGCTGGTACTTGCTGTCATCAAAGACCTCCGCCAGGCCCTTACCATATTTGTTCTGAAAAACTTTTTCAGCCTCACGCGCCTGGCGCGGCATCCAATCCCGAATGATGGTATTCATCGGATGATCCGCGCTGCCGCAGTCCACACCCAACCAGCGCAGATTCTTAGCCTTGCACCACTCGGCAAACTCACGGTCCGGTCCAGGATGTTTGACCATATAGCGAATCTCGTCAGCGGTAGGATGGTCCCAGCCAAAATGGTGGTAGCCGGTGTGGATAATCAGGATGTCGCCTTCCCTGACCTCAACCCGCTCTTCAACCATCCTGCTGGTGTAAATTTCATAGTCCCCGGCAGCATCGCTCAAATCTACAATCACACCCTGGTTGACCAGGTAGTCCATCTCCAGCTCAGCCATGTCCTTACCCGGGGTGTAGAAGTGGATCTCCCCATCCAGATGTGTTCCGAGGTGGTTTGAATGGGTCACGATCTGCCCGTTAGCGCCGTTTGGCGCCAGGCGCTTGAAATACTTCACCTGCAGAGGTTCGTAGGTCGGCCAGGGAGGCGTCCCGATTCCAAGGGGGATCGTCAAATCGATTGTTTTCATCAATGCATCTCCTGTGTCAAGAATAAATATATTTATTAATTAGCTGCTGTATATCGTCGATATTTACTCCACTACCCTGGCCTCCAGCATTGCCAGGTAAACCTTCTCGGATGTAAAGGGCGGGCCGTCCATGCGGACACCAACCGCGTCGTAAATTGCATTGGCAATTGCAGGGATAGTCGGGACCATGGCATGCTCCCCGATGCCCCTTGCCCCCCAGGGGCCGTCATCCTGGGGCACTTCCACAATCATCGCCTGGATATCCTCGGGGATATCGCTGGAGGTAGCAATACGATAATCAACAAAACTTGGGTTCTGGGGAATTCCATCTTTTAACATTAAATCTTCAAAAAGGGCTGAACTGAGCCCCTGCACAAAACCGCCTTCCATCTGGGCCTGCACCAGTTCCGGGTTGATAGCTCTGCCGACATCAAAGGCAGCCGCGCCCCGGATAACCTTCACCCGGCCGGTTACCAGGTCCACTTCCACTTCAACCGCCTGGGCACCGGTGGTGTAGTGCACCACTGCTCGTTCCCCCTGCCCCGTCTCCGGGTCAAGCCCGGTAACATAGGTGGGCATAAAACTGCCGCGCCCGATAACCGGACCCCCAACCCAGCCCTGGTCGTCAGGTTTCGGCAGTCCATAGATCACCAGATTCTTCAATGGGATTTCGCGCTCGCTGAGGTAGGACACCACCACGCCATTGATAATATCCAGTTTCTCCAGCTCTTCGTCCCAGGCCTGGGCGACGGTCTCAAGTATCTGGCGGCGGGCATCTCTGGCGGCGTTGACGATCGCGTTGCCCATGCTCCAGGTCAGCCGGCTGGCGACAGTCTGCCACTCGTAAGGGCTGTAAAGGGTATCGACCGGGGTTGCAACCCGGACCCAATCGTATGGAACACCCAGAGCAGCGGCCGCCATCTGGGCTGCAACCGTAAAGGTGCCCTGACCGATGTCCTGGCCTCCCACGCCGACAACCACCTTGGCATCCTCAGTAAGCTCAACCCAGGCGCTGGAACCCGCATTGGGCGGCATGGCGGGCGCTTTCCACATCAATGCAATCCCTTTGCCGCGCTTTTTATCCGGTCCCTCTGGTGCAGATGGCGCTCCCCAGTTGATCGCCCGGGCGACTTTATCGATGCATTCCGGGAGCCCGGTTGGGTGCATTTTGCTGCCTGTCACCAGTATACTGCCTGTCTTTATGCAGTTTATTTGCCGGAACTCGACCGGGTCGAGCCCGATTTCCAGGGCCAGTTCGTCGATACACTGCTCAAGCCCGGCATGCATTTCAGGCATTCCAAAGCCTCGCATCGGCCCGCCCACCGGGTGATTGGTATAAACGCAGTAACTGTCCGTCCTGACATTCGGCACTTCGTACGGCCCGCTGCTGCTGTATCCGGCGGCGCGGGTGACATTGACTCCATACTCAGTGTAGGCGCCTCCATCCCAGTAAAATCTATTCTCCATGACCAGCAATTTTCCATTTTTGTCGCAGCCCATCTTGAAGTGGGCAACCAGCGCCTGGCGGACAAAAGCGGTGTAGAACTCTTCCTCCCGCGTTAGCAGCAGTTTCACCGGGCGGCCTCTGGTTTTCATGGCGATCGCAACCGCCAGGGCTTCCATGCTCACCCCGGCTTTGCTGCCGAAACCGCCGCCGACATAGGGTGCGATCACGCGGATATCGCTCTGTGAAATCCCCAACCCTTTGGCGATCAGGTTTCGCTGCGCAAACGGTGACTGGGAGCTGTCCCAGAGGGTGAGCTTGCCTTCCCCGTCCATCTGGGCGGTCACAGCATGCGGCTCGATCGGCACGTGCTGAATATGCGGGATGCGGTATTTGCGTTCGACCATAGCCGCACAGTCCTCCCAGGCGCTGTGGGCATCTCCCTTGCGGATCTTAAAATGGTTGGAGATATTGCTGCCAGGCTTTGGCAGGATAAAATCCGCCACCACATAATGGCCGAGGTCGGGGTGGATCAGCGGCGCCTGCGGTCCCGCCCCGATTTCCGGGTCAGTCACCGCCTCCAGAACTTCATATTCCACATCAATCAAATCAAGCGCCCTCTTGGGCGGTCTCCTCATCTACTGCGGCTACTCCTGCAACCGGGTCGCCCACGTAGCGAACCCTGTCCCGGCAGAAGATATGGCGGTCCTGCAAGTAAAGCCCCATATAACCGGGAAACTCTTCGCCGGTTACCACCGCTTTTACACCGGGCAGTTCCCACACCCGTTCCGTTTTTATGGAAAGGATGCGGGCATGTGGGTGGGGACTGCGCTTGATGCGGGCATGCAACAGCCCGGCCCCAAATTGAATATCATCGGCAAATAACGCCGTGCCGGTCACCTTTTCGCGCCCCTCCAGGCGGGGAACGCTCTCCCCAATTGGACTTGGAATTACGGTCGTGTTGTCTGTCATGTTATTTTTCTCACTCAACTATAAACTGGCTGCTTGTTTGATACCGTCAATGATGCGGACATAACCCGTGCAGCGGCACAGATTGCCAACCAGGGCGTCCTTAATTTCATCTTCGCTGGGATTCGGGCTGCGTTCCAGCAGGGCATGGGCGCTGATCAGGATTCCAGGGGTGCAGAAACCACACTGGACCCCGCCGGCATCCTTAACCGCTTCCTGTACAGGATTTAGCCTGCCGTCCCGCGCCAGCCCCTCAACGGTTACGATATCTGCGCCGTCACATTCCGCCGCTAGGACTAAGCAGCTGTTAACCGGTTCACCATTCATCAACACCGTACAGGCGCCGCACTCTCCGGCATGGCAGCCATTTTTTGTTCCGGTCAGGGTAAGTTTCTGGCGCAGCATACTTAAGAGAGTCAAATTCGAAGCAACTTCAAGCCGTTCCAGTTCGCCGTTTATTTTCAGAGTTATCGTGTGGTTTGCCATAATATTCTCCGAGAGGGAATTGACTGTGAAAAGACTGATTACGCCGCTTTAAGCGATTTCCAGACCGAAAGCAGGGCCTGTTGGGAGAGGTTACGCACCATCATTTCGCGGTAGCGGGCGCTGGCGCGCACATCCGAGATTGGGGAGCAGGCTTCCTGGGCAATACGGGCGGCTGCGGCAATCCGCTGCTCGGTAACCTCTTCCCCAGAAAGGAATAATTCCACCTCTTCCACCACCATGGGTACCGGCGCGACTGAAGCGAGCGCCAGCCTGATCCGGTAGCCTGATGGCCTGCCCCTGTCGGGGTAGCCAGCAGCAGTCACGCCGACAATCGCCAGGTCACTGGCCTGGTTCCTGCCCAGCTTGATATACCTGCTAACAAGCCCTTCAGGAGGGGGAGGCAGCTTGATCGCGGTCAGAATGTCGCCGGGTTCCAGCTTGGTTTGCCCCGGGCCAAGGAAGAACGAACCCAGTGGCTCAGACCGGAGACCCCGCGGGCCGTGAACCTGCAAACTTGCGTCCAGCAGCAGGCAAGCTCCGATCGTATCACCGGCTGGAGAGGCGTTGCAGATGTTACCTGCGATGGTAGCCCGGCTGCGCAGTTGGTAGCTGGCGACCCTGCCGGCGGCTTCAACCAGGAGCGGGTAATGTTCCTGGATGATTTCCGAACCAATCACCCGGTTCATGTCCACTGCCGCCCCGAGCGTCAGACCCTCTGCCGGATCGAAATTGATTGTGCCCATACCGTCCAGTTTTTTTACGTCCACCAGGTATTTGTAATCGCCAAAGCCATCGCGCAGGCGCACAAAAATATCCGTCCCTCCCATAAAGGGGCGCGCCTCACCTTGGTGTTCCGCCAGGAAACTGCTCGCTTCCGCCAGTGATCCAGGTTGGATATAATCGAAACTGGGAAGTCCTGGATGTACATTTATCATTGCTATGAACCTCCTGCTCCATAAATCATGTGGTTTTATCTGGGATAGAGGTTATTATATTCGCTCCGGGCTTAAAATCAAATATCGAACTTTCTAGAAACTCAGTTTTGACAATTGCCAACCCTACAATCCTTTTGTATAATGTCCCTTGAAAGTCAACAACATCCTATCAATGTCTTTTGAAATTAAATTTTGTTCAGGTAAGAATATGCATCGATATGCAGAGCCATGGGGGCTATCACAGAATAAATAACTTCAGAACAGAACCATCCATTCAGGTATCCAACATTGGTAAAAATGAAAGAACCCAAAAACACGACCAGCAGAAAAAAAAGCCCTTTGGAGGGTTTGCGGGTGCTGGACATGTCACGCGCCCTGGCGGGTCCCTACTGCACGATGATGCTCGGGGATATGGGCGCGGACGTGATCAAGGTGGAACGACCCGTACATGGCGATGAGAGCCGCAACTGGGGCCCGCCGTTTGTCGGGCAATCCTACGGCCCTTACCCGGGCAAATCGGCCTACTACATGGCGGTCAACCGCAGCAAGCGAAGCCTGGCGGTAGACCTGAAGAGCCCTGAGGGGCAGGAAATCATCCACAAAATTGCCGCCAGATCGGATGTGCTGGTGGAAAATTTCCGGACCGGCTCACTCGAAAAATTGGGTTTGGGTTACGAAGACATTAAAAAGGTCAACCCGCGGCTGGTGTACTGCTCGATAAGCGGATACGGGCGCACCGGACCGTATAAAAACCGACCAGGATACGATTTTATTATTCAGGCTGAGGGCGGCATTATGGGCGTCACTGGGCCAGTGGAAGGCCCACCTTACCGGGTGGGTGTATCGATTGTGGATATCACAACCGGCATGTTCGCCTCCACTGCGATCCTGGCAGCCCTGCGGGCGCGCGATGAGAGTGGGGAGGGACAGCTGATTGACCTATCCCTGCTGGATTCGATCGTCGCCCTGCTAGCGAATGTGGCCTCAAACTACCTGGTAGGCGGGACAGAACCCAAGCGGATGGGCAATGCCCATTTCAACATCGCCCCTTATGAAGTCTTCCGGGCCCGCGACCGCTGGATCACCCTGGGCGCTTTGAACGACCGCCAGTGGGGGATGCTGTGTGATTTTGTGGAGATGCCGGAATTAATGGACGACTCGCGCTTTGCAGAAAACCACAGCCGGGTGGCAAACCGGGAGGAGTTAGCAGAGATACTCAACCGGGTCTTCTCCACCCGCGAAGCGAAAGTATGGCTTGAAATGCTGCAGGAAGCCGGCATCCCAAGCGGTCCGATCAACACGGTTGAAGATGTCTTCAACCACCCTCAGAGGGAAACCCGGGAACTGGTGCAGTTTATTGAACACCCTACTGCTGGAAGGTTAGGTTTCCCCGGTTTTCCCTACAAGTTTTCAGAGACTCCCGCCCAACTCCGCCGCCCCCCTCCCATGCTTGGCGAACATAATGAAGAGGTGCTGGTTGAACTACTGGGATATTCCAAACAGGATTTGGTTTCGTTGAAAAAAGCGGGAATAATTTAACAGGATAAGTATATGAAGAAAACAACATGTGAAATTCGCTCCGGGGCATATTATGACTCGGTAGTGTTGATGCAACTGCAGCGTTCTCTGGCCGAGCAGGATGGTGTTCTGGATGCGGGCGTTGTTATGGGTACCGATGCCAATAAGGATCTCCTGGCACAGAGCGACCTGCTTGCACCGGAAGCCCAAACCGCGGGCGCGGATGATATGGTGATTGTTGTCCGCGCTGAGAACCAAACCGCTGCCCGGTCAGCATTGGAGAAGGTGGATGAAATGCTTTCAGCCCGCAGCAAAGGCGAAATCGAGGCTGATTACCGCCCGAAGAGCCTTGAGACCGCCTTCAGAATGCTGCCTGAAGCACAATGGGCGCTGGTATCCGTCCCGGGACGTTACGCGGCGGGCGTGGCGCGCCAGGCGCTCGACCTGGGAAAACACGTTTTCCTTTACAGCGATAATGTCGCCCTTGAAGATGAAATTGAGCTAAAAAAGACCGCTTCCCGCAAAGGTCTGCTGGTTATGGGACCGGACTGCGGTACCGCGATCGTCAATGGGGTTGGACTGGGTTTCGCCAACAAAGTCCGTCATGGTTCGATTGGAATGGTGGCAGCATCCGGGACCGGGCTACAGCAGGTAAGCGTGCGGATACACCAGTTCGGCGCTGGCATCAGCCACGCTCTGGGAACCGGCGGGCGCGATGTTTCCGAGGATGTAAATGCGATCACCGCCCGCCAGGGAATTGACCTGTTGAACCGAGACCCTCACACCCGGGTGATCGTCCTGGTATCAAAACCGCCCTCCGCAGGGGTGGCGGATGGCCTGGTTGAGGCTGCCCGGCGGATCTCCAAGCCGGTCGTGGTGGATTTTATCGGCTACGCTTCCCAGATCCGCCAGGTGGACAACATCACCTTTACCACCACCTTTGACGAGACCGCCAGGGAAGCAGTCAGGCTTGCTGAAATGTCGTGGGTTCAGGGAAATGGAAAAGATTTCAACATCGAAAATTTCGCCCCTACTCAGCGTTACCTGCGAGGCCTTTTCTCGGGAGGCACCCTTGCGTATGAAGCTCTGCTGGTTCTGCAGGACTACATCCCGGCCGCGTATTCAAACGCCCCTCTGGACAAGAAATACCGCCTGGAAGATTCACTTGTCAGCCAGGAAAATACCATAATCGACCTTGGGGAGGACGAATTCACAGTAGGAAGGCTGCACCCGATGATAGATAACGACCTGCGCATCCGGCGCCTTGAGACCGAAGCAAACGATCCGGAAGTCGCTGTCATCCTGCTGGATGTTGTGCTGGGATATGGGGCACATCCAGATCCGGCCAGCGAACTGGCACCCGCCATAAAGAAAGCTATCGCTACAGCCCACCAGGCTGGCCGGCGGCTGGAGGTTATGGCAGTGGTCTCGGGAACGGATGAAGATCCGCAGGATATGCAGGTTCAGATCGAAGAACTCGAGAAGGCAGGCGCGAAAGTGGAAACCAGCAACGATTCCGCCGCCCGCCATGCAGGCCGGTTGGTGCGCGCCCTCATACAAACAACCAGCCAGCCGGTAGAAAAAGACTTAAAAATGGTTGACCCGGCGGTTTTGAACCAACCGCTTGCAGCGATCAATGTTGGCCTGGAATCATTCTCCGAAAGCCTGCAGGCGCAGGGCGCCAAGGTCATTCAAATGGACTGGCGCCCTCCAGCTGGCGGTGACCAGAAGATGATGGACATACTGGAACGGTTGAAAAGCAAATCGTGAGGGATTTGGATGCGAGAGTTTACGGCTGCCTGCGTACAGATATCGATCACCCCGAATGAGGTCGATGCGAATATCCAGAAATGTATAGCCTGGCTGGAAAAGGCTGTCCAGGAACATAAGGCTGAACTGGTGGTTTTTCCGGAGACAGTGACCACCGGATACGAAACCGGTTTATCCCCGGAAGAGCTGTGGGACCTAGTGGATGAAGCCCCTGGTCGCATAACGTACGATATCCAGGAGGCAGCCCGGAAGCTGGGTGTGTATGTAGCCTGGCCTACTTACCGGCGCTGTGGGGAGCGCGGGATGGTATACAACTCGGCAGTACTGATCGACCGGCAAGGCGAGATCGCCGGGATCTATGATAAAACCCACCCAGCGCCATGGGAACGAACCGCCGGGGGGGGCTGGGCTCAGGTGGGAACACGGGCGGATGTGTTTAAAACCGAGCTTGGCGATATCGGCATGATTATCTGCTATGACGGCGATTTTCCCGAGCTTTCCCGTTTGCTGGCGGTCAAAGGCGCCGAGATTATCATCCGGGCTTCCGCCCTCCAGCGAAGCTATGACATCTGGTACATCACCAATTCCGCCCGGGCTTATGACAACCATGTGTACGTGGTGGCAAGCAATCTGGTTGGACCGGATGCTTGCGGAAATTTTGGCTTCGGGCACAGTATGATTGTCAACCCGATAGCCTGGCGCCTTGCACAGGCGCGTGGAACCGAAGAGATTATCTCAGCCAGGCTGGACCCTGATCCAATGCGCTACATCACCCACGGGAGTAAAACCCTCCAACCGTTTGACCACCTGGAAGACCGTAACCTGGAACTTTACGGTGAGATCCTGAAAGAAGCCCGGTGCGCGCTTTAAGCCGGGTAAACACTTCCCGCAGGATAAATGAGGTTTCATTAAACAAGTATCAGAACAGCATTGATTGATTTTATATAGAGTATTGAGAGGGATTATGGATATCGAAAAAGCAAATGAACAGGCAGTCGAACGGATGATGCAGTCCCGACCGGTTGTAGTAGGGATGGGCAAAGCCCTGGAGGTAATTCCCGGGATGCAGGAGGATTTACTCCTGCATGCCGGTCCCCCGATCACCTGGGAGCGCGCCTCCGGACCTATGCGCGGCGCGATCACGGGAGCATTGATTTTTGAAGGAAAAGCAAAAGACGAATCTAGTGCCAAAAAACTGGTCGAGTCAGGCGCGATCAAACTAGAGCCATGCCACCACCACCAGGCTGTCGGCCCGATGGCAGGTGTTATCTGCCCATCGATGTCGGTCTATATCCTTGAGAATAAAACCCACGGGAACAAATCATACTCCAATCTGAATGAGGGCTACGGAAAAGTGCTGCGCTACGGCGCGTACAGCCCGGAAGTGCTGGATCGTTTGCGCTGGATGGAAGAAGTAATGGCCCCGGTTTTAGGCAAAGCAATAACCCTGAGCGGCGGAATTGATATGCGCGCCCTGCTGTCTGAATCGCTCCACATGGGTGATGAAGGCCACAACCGCAATAAAGCCGGGTCGATCATATTCACCACGAGGCTGGCGCCCTTTATCACGCGGGCAGCCCCAAACAGCGAAACGGCGGCCGAGATCATCCAGAACCTGGCTGACAACGCGCTGAGTGTTTTGAACCCGGTGATGGCGGCTTGCAAAGGGATGGTGGACGCTGCTCATGGGATTGAAGGAAGCACAATTGTTAGCGTGATGGCCCGCAACGGCACTGATTTCGGGATCCGGGTAAGCGGTCTGGGAGACCGCTGGTTCACTGCGCCGGTTGCAGTACCGCAGGGACTGTACTTTCCGGGTTTCACAGCCGAGGATTCCAGCGGGGACATCGGCGACAGCACCATCACCGAGACTGCCGGCATAGGCGGTTTCGCAATGGCGAGCGCCCCGGCGATTGTGACGTTCGTGAGCGGCACGCCCAGAGACGCAATGAACGCGACTCTGGAGATGTATGAAATCTGTTCAAGCGAACACAAATACTTCACCATCCCATCGCTCGATTTCCGGGGCACTCCAACCGGTATCGATATCCGCAAGGTGGTCGAAACAGGCATCACCCCGCGGGTAAACACCGGGATTGCCCACAAAGATGCCGGGGTTGGCCAGGTGGGAGCAGGACTGGTACGGCCTCCAATGGAGATGTTCCAGAACGCGCTGGTGGCATTTGCAGAAGAATATGGCTATTAAGGATTGGGGCTTAGAGATTAGTATCCAATACCTGTCTTACGAGGAGTCATAAATGGAAAGGGAAGAATTTATAAAGACGTTATCTGAAGCAAAGTTATTTGACCTGACCCAGGGCTGCAGCATATTTACACCACCCTGGCCCGGAGAAAAGGCTTTGGAAATCCATTTCTTCAAGAGGGTTACCGGAGCATATGGGGGCGGCCAGGGTGCAAACGGCCAGATATTAAATTGGTCAAATACGGTGGGAACGCACATTGCAGGAGAAACCGCTTTCCACTCCGGAGGGCGCTCCATCTCCGAAATACCCCTGAGGGATTTATGCGGCCACGGTGTTGTGGTCGATATCTCCGACGCAGTTTCAGATTACAGCCTTTATACCCCAGAAATGATCATGGAGAGGGCGCAGGTCAAAGAGGGCGACATCCTTATCATCAACACAGGTTACCACAGGTATTCCTGGGACCAGCCCGACATCCCCAACCCTGACGCCCAGGGCGGGGTGGAATCAAAGGAATTCGGATTCCTGGTGCGGCATCCCGGACCCTCACCTGACTTTTTCCAGTGGGCGCTTGATAAAAAGCTCAAAATGATCGGGGTTGACTGCGGGTGCGCCGAACACCCCATGAACACCAATATCCGCTACATGCATGCAAACGAATTCGCCAAGGCGGAAGCCAAACTCAAAGAGAATTACGGGAAATCCTGGGATGAGATGTTCCCCCAGGATGAGTACTACCAGATGACCCATATAAGGATGCCAAAAGCGCACCTGCTGCTGGCTGAATCAATTGTGGGCGAGATCGACAAACTCAAAAACCAGCGTGCCTGGGTACAGATTTTTCCGATCCCGTTTATGGAAGTTGAGAGTTCCTGGGCTCGCGCCTGCGCTTTACTGCCTCCGGATGGAATGCCTGAAAGCGCTTTTTTTGAGTTAATGGATTCCGCTGAGATGCTTGACCTTACGATCCCCTTCAGCGTACAGACGCCCCAGTGGGCAAACTATGTGCCCCTTACAGTCACTTACACCAAGCGGGTCGGCGGGCAGTATTTTGGGATGGGCAGAAACGGCTCGATCTGCAATGCCAGCATCCATCTGGCGACCCATATGGACGGCGAAAAGCACTTCTGGCCAGCTGGAAGAACGATCGGCGAGGTGCCCCTCGATCACTGGGTTGGCCCTGGGGTAATCGCTGATATTTCTCACCTGGTAAGCGACTCGAGCGTATACACTCCTGAGATGATTGAAAGCGTAGTGGATGTACGCGCAGGAGATATTCTGATATTAAAGACCGGGTGGTATAAATATGGCTGGATCAGCCCTGATTCGGACGAGTTCCGCTATATGATCAAACATCCCGGTCCATCGCCAGATTTTTCTGACTGGTGCGTGAAAAAGAATATAAAATGGCTGGGAATCGACGCGGTGAGCCAGGACCACCCAATGAACACAATCCAGCGCCTCTGGCATCCGAAGACCTTTGAAGAGGCTAACCGTAAACTTATAGCCGATTTCGGTAAGGATTGGGATGAAATGTACCCGCTGGACAAGTATTACCAGGATACCCACCTTAACCTGTTTCCAAAGGAAATTGTACACGCGGAAAACCTGGGAAAGGACATCGCAAGGGCTGATAGTGGGCGATACTACATCGGCTGCTTCCTGCAAAAAGGAGTGGAGATTGCTTCAATGTGGGGCCGCTTTATCGCCTGGAAAGAAAGCAGTTAGAATTCAAGAAGACCTGTAAATTGGTAAATATACGCCAGGCCTTATTCGCCAGTAATGGAGAACTAGTAAATGAAACCAGCCCCGTTTAAATACGTAGCGCCCAGCTCGGTTGACGAAACTGCCGGCCATCTGGAGCAGCATGGATACGATGCCAAACTGCTTGCCGGTGGACAAAGCCTGATCCCAATGATGAACTTCCGCCTGGTACAGCCGGAAGTCCTGGTGGATCTGAATAATATCTCCGAGCTGTCGTATATCCGCCTGGACGATGACGGCGGCGTCCGGATAGGAGCCATGACCCGCCACTACCAGGTAGAACGGAATCCGATAATCGCAGAGCATTTACCGCTTTTGTATGAAACCATGCCGCACATTGCAACAGTCCAGATACGCAGCCGGGGCACTTTCGGCGGCAGCATTTCCCATGCGGACCCCTCTGCTGAGCTGGCAGCAGTCAGCATCACCCTCGATGGGCAGTTTAAACTCCTGTGCAAGCGTGGCGAACGGTGGGTAAAGGCAAATGACTTTTTCATCGGAATGTTCACAACCGTTCTGGAAGCGGATGAGGTACTGGTGGAAGCCCGCTTTCCAAAAATCCCGGAACGGACCGGGTGGGCGATACACGAAGTCGCCCGCCGGCCTCACGACTTCGCCATGGTAGGGGTTACAGCCTGCCTGACTCTGGATGGGAGAAACCGAGTTCAGGATGCCCGTCTTGTATACCTGAGTGTGGGAGAATACCCGGTCGAGGCTGTCCAGGCGGAAGCCATTCTCAAAGGACAGGAACCCTCCGATGAGGTTTTCGCGGCTGCTGCTGAAACAGCCGCAACCCAGGACACAGACCCAAGCAGCGATATCCACGCTTCATCAGATTTCCGGCGACACCTTGTTATTGTATTAACCAAACGAGCTTTGCGAACAGCCTTTGAACGAGCGATAGATAACAGCCAGTAGAGAGATGGATATGAATGATCACGTTAACGTGTCAATTCTATGCAACGGAAAGAAGTATGAACGGATGGTCGAACCACGTTTACTGCTGAGCGACTTTTTACGCCATGAACTTGACCTGACCGGCACCCACGTCGGATGCGAACACGGAGTATGCGGGGCTTGTACAGTATTACTGGATGGGCTGCCTGTTCGCTCCTGTCTGATGTTTGCTGTGCAGGCAAACGGCCACGAGGTTACTACCGTAGAGGGATTGGGGACGCCGGAAAATCTGCATCCCATCCAGGAAGCGTTCTGGGAAGCGCATGGACTGCAGTGCGGTTTCTGCACTCCCGGATTTTTAATGACCCTTGTGCCGTTCCTGAAGGAGAATCCCAACCCTACCAGGGAGGATATCCGCACAGCTATCTCGGGGAATATTTGCCGCTGTACTGGCTACCAGCACATCATCGATGCGGTTCAGTTAGCTGCTGAAAAAATGTCTAACCCATAGGATGGAATCCAGGAGCCAAATTGTGACCAAAAAGTACCTCGGACAACCGATAACCCGCAACGAAGACCCAAGACTGTTGACAGGGCAGGCGCTCTTTGTTGACGACGTTGACATGCCGGATATGCTGCACGCTGCCTTTCTACGCAGCGATTACGCCCATGCCCGCCTCAAGGGCATCGATATTTCCACCGCCCTGGAGAGGCCAGGGGTGGTTGCAGTTTACACCGCCGAATCGATGGGCGCTGATTGGGAGCCAGGACCGCCCCTGGTGTCGCCGCCCCCAACCGTGGAAGATGTGGTTTTTAATTCGCGCCGGCAGGTGCCCCTGGTAAAGGATAAAATCCGACATGTGGGCGAGCCAATCGCGGTTGTCATCGCCGAGAGCCGCTACATTGCGGAAGATGCGGCTGAGGACATACTGGTTGACCTCGAACCGCTGGAAGCGGTGATCGACCTGGAAGCCGCTCTGGAGCCCGACAGCATCCTCATCCACGAAGACCTGGAGTCAAATCTGGCCGCCCAGCTCGTACAAAACAAGGGCGATTACCAGGCTGCCCGTGAGCAGGCTGAACTGGTAATTAAAAAACGGTTTATCATCGACCGGGGCGCGGCAGCCGCGATGGAAAACAGGGGGATTGTGGCAGACTGGGATGTCAAAAGCCAGCAGTTAACCGTATGGGACACCACCCAGGCTCCGATACCCATCCGAAATGGGCTTGCCGCCCGCTACGGCCTTTCCGAGCACCAGGTCAGGGTGATCGCTCCCTTCATTGGCGGCGGTTTCGGCCCAAAAATGATGATGTTCTATCCGGAAGAACTGGTCATCCCCTGGGTTGCCATGAAACTGGGCCGGCCGGTTAAATGGATCGAAGACAGGCGCGAGAACTTTTACGCAACCACCCAGGAACGAGTACAGTACCACGATGCGGAAATCGCTTTAACCAGGGAAGGGCGCGTGCTTGGCATCAGCGACCAATTCCTGCACGATACCGGCGCCTATGACCCGTATGGCCTGACCATTCCACTCAACACCCAGAGCCACCTGCTGGGTGTGTATGATATTCCAAATTTCACATCCGAAATTAAGGTTGTCTTCACCAACAAGGTGCTATCGACACCGGTACGCGGCGCCGGGCGACCGCAGGGGGTGTATGTGATTGAGCGTCTGCTGGACATGGCCGCGAAAGAACTGGGGATGGATAAAGTCGAAATCCGTAAACTGAACTTTATCCCCCCGGATGCATTTCCCTACGAACAACATTATATTGACCAGGCATTTGCGCCATTGATCTTTGACAGCGGTAATTACAAACCGGCGATCGAGAAAGCTGTAGAATTGATCGGGTATGAACAATTTATTACAGAAGATCAGCCGCGTTACAGGGCTGCAGGGCGCCACGTTGGGATTGGGATTGTCGCATTCCCAGAAACAACCGGTGTTGGACCCTATGAAGGTGCGAGGATCACCATTGAGCCCAGCGGTAAAGTCAACGTGGCGACCGGAGTTGGGACACAGGGCCAGGGCCACTTCACCACATTCGCCCAGATCGTCGCAGACCAGGTGGGAGTAGATCCCCGGAATGTGAACCTGGTAACCGGAGATACCGCTGAATTCCACTGGGGCACGGGCACGTTCGCAAGCCGCGGAGCGGTGGTGGCTGCCAATGCCATCCATGCCTCAGCCATGGCCGTCCGCAAAAAAATCCTCGAACACGCCAGCAAACATTTTGGAGCACCTCAGGAAGAGCTGGAGATTGAAGACGGGCAGGTAAGAGTGTCAGACTTACCGCGCATGTCCATCAGCCTGGGCGAACTGGCAGAGCTGGCCAATCCACTGCGGGGCGCGGTGGAACCGGGCACTGAACCCGGCCTGGAAGCGACGGCATACTTCGGCCCCAAATACGGCGCAACTGCATTTGGTGTGCATTCCATGATTCTTGAAGTGGATATTGAGACAATGACTGTGGATATTCTGCGCTATGTGATTGTAGAAGACTGCGGAACCGTGTTGAATCCCCTCATTCTAGAAGGCCAGATTCACGGCGGAGTATCCATGGGCATCGGTAACGCTTATTATGAAAAGCTAGTTTATGATGAGAACGGCCAGCTGCTGAACGCCTCCCTGGCCGATTACCTGATTCCGACTGCAACTGAAATGCCCCATATTGAGATCGAACACCAGGAAACCCCCTCGCCTCTCAACCCCCTGGGAAGCAAGGGGGTTGGAGAGGCTGGAGCGATCCCAGTGCCGGCGCTCTTTGCCCAGGCTCTGGAGAATGCGCTTTCTGATTATGATCTTGAGATCAGCGAAACGCCGCTCAGCCCAAACCAGCTCTATGAACTGCTGAAAGGTAGAAGTTAAAATCCATAAGGAGAACAGGAAATGAAACTGGAAGGTGAATACACATTCGATGGTCCCCGCGAACAGGTCTGGGAGCTTGTGCGTGACCCCGACGTGCTGGTGACCGCCCTTCCGGGAGCAAAAAGCCTGGAACAAACCGGGGAGAACGAATATGAAGGGGAAATGAACCTGAGAGTAGGACCGGTGGCGGGGGTCTTTGCAGGACGCCTGGTTGTATCGAACGAACAGCCTCCTGAGAGCTGTACACTGGCGGTGGAGGGAAAAGGCAAACAGGGCTTTGTCGATGGCATCGGTCATGTTAACCTGGAAGCAGTTGAAGATAACAAAACCCTTATGAAATATGAAGGTGATGTTCAGGTAGGAGGAAAACTGGCGAGCGTAGGGCAGAGACTGGTTGAAACAGCCAGCAAAAGCATTATTCGCCAGGGTCTGGACACCATGAACAACGCGCTGGTAGCGCGCCT
The DNA here is from genome assembly GCA_963793095.1 of uncultured Chloroflexia bacterium. Lineage (GTDB taxonomy): Bacteria > Chloroflexota > Anaerolineae > Anaerolineales > UBA4823 > CAVWDI01. Next base: position 241,444 of record CAWBYY010000002.1, on the reverse strand, counting down.
CGAGGCTCAGCAAACAGGGGAAAAGATGGAATTCACACCGCCATCTGAAAGCGAGTTTGCCGTATCGGTAGCCAGGGACATGGCTGGCGAAGCACTATCTTCAAGAGCGTTTAAATGGATAATCGGGGCAGTTGTTATTATAATTCTGATAATTATCCTGGTAATAATCAATCAAAATGGTCTTTAAATACTGCAAGGAGGTGAAAAAAACAGCAACTTTTTCATTTGACTGCAGATGAGAGTAAAGGAGGTGCACAACAAAAAAAACAATAACTATGCAGGATAAACAAGCTGGAGATAATCCAGCAAATCGAACCAACGTTATTAAAAAATGGAAGCAAAAAAATCGCTTGAGTTCAAATGAAATGAATGAGATATAAGCGCAACTTGCTTCCACAAAGAGCGTATTTGTAAGGAAAGGAGAAGGAAACAATGGGCAAAAAATTAGGTCTACTATTAGCGTTAGTGATGGCAGTCAGCATGCTTGCATCAGCCTGCCAACCCCAGGTAGTAACAGTCACCGAAGAAGTTATCACCACCGTGGAGGTTGAAAAAGAGGTCGTCACGACTGTTGAAGTTGAAAAGGAAGTCGTCACGACCGTGGAGGTCGAGAAACCAGTCGAGGTGATGGGGAATGCAACTCTGGCGATCGAGCACTTCAGCATCATTGAGGGCACAACCTGGTCTGGCGCTCACGACCGCGCCGGCAAGCGCCTGGAGGAGAAGTACCCGAATGTGGACTATGTATACCGCGAAGAAGTCGGACCGGATCTGACCAATCCATATGCTGAAGAGTTAATCGCAGATGGCGCGGATATCGTCATTGGAAACGCCGAGTTTATGGGCATGCCCTTGAAGGATATCGCCGCTGACTACCCGGAGGTATATTTCGGTTCCATCATCGCCAGCGATCTTTCAACCGAACGCAACTTCATCCGGTTGTTCCCCAGGCAATATCAGGCGCTGTATCTGGAAGGGCTGGTTGCGGGAGCGCTGACCGAAACAGGCAATATCGGAGTTGTATCAGCATTCCCATCGGTACAGGTGATCCGCAGAACTGCTGGATTCTACCTGGGAGTCCAGGAGGCAGCCAGACTTGCTTGGCAAGGACATCACAGTATACGTTAAGTACGCCGGCGACTGGTATCTACCCCAGGAAGAGCGAGATATTGCGGCCACCCTGGTAGACCAGTACGGCGTCGATGTAATTACCCACCAGACAGACTCCGGTTCGCCATTGGACGTGGCCCAGGAATCAGGGATCTGGTTTGTCGGCAAGGATATGGATATTGTCGGGGAGTACGGTTGGTCGAACACCGATACCGTAGCGATCTCATTCGACACCCGCTGGGAGGTGCTGTATGACAAGATGATCCAGGACTGGCTCTCAGGCAATCCCAATCCAGAGACTGTCCTTTACCTGGGTATGTCAGACAGCATGACCCTGGCTGATGGCACCAAAGAATACACCGTCGATATCATGAACGACGGCAAGGTGGGTGTAGAAGCCATAAGCCCGGCTGCTCTGCCTTTAATCCCGGAGGAAATCGTACAGCTTGTTGAACAGAGAAGGCAACAGATGATTGATGGCGTCTGGGATCCGTTCTTTGAGCACGCTTTCGTCAGCAACGGGACCGGTCTTGATCTTGAAGGCACTCCCATCCCTCCGGAAGGAGAAGAGGTTAAGCCTGCCGGTGAGCTGCCTACCGATGAGTGGCTGCTCTCCAAATTCAACTTCGACTTGCTGGGTATGGTGATCCTGGATTAATGTTTCCGCCATTCACAAGACTTTCCATCAAGTTCAGGAAACGTTAACAGAGTAAACGAATTAAGGCTCCCACCACCCGGGTGAAGACCCTGTGGATGGGAGCCTTAACCAAAAGCGTATTATATTAACAATCAACCTGATCAAGGTATAATTAATAATCCCCACGATAAATGCTCAAAATCGATGGTTTGCAACCTTGACTCTGGACCATATCAATACACAATCATAAAAAAAAGAGAGACGGGTGAGTAAAACACTTCTGAAAGGGATTAAACGCGGAGAAACGGTCCTGGAAGCCAGGGGAATCACAAAGCGCTTCCCAGGCGTGGTAGCAAACGACCACATCAATTTTGAGATCAAAGCCGGAGAGATTCACGCCATTCTGGGAGAAAACGGCGCAGGAAAGACAACGCTTATGAACATTCTGTTCGGGTTGTACCAGCCTGAAGAGGGTGAGATTATCATCGCCGGCGATAGCGTCCGGCTGAAATCCCCTCTTGATGCAATCGACCTCGGCATTGGAATGGTCCACCAGCACCGCAAACTCGTTTCCGCACACACTGTGATCGAAAATATCATCCTGGGACACCCCAGGGCAGGAAAAATTCTGGACCTGAAACGGGCAGAGAGTGAGATCAATGACCTATGTGCAAAATACGGTTTCAATATCGATCTACAAGCCAAAGTCTGGCAGTTATCGGAAGGAGAGAAACAGGTCGTCGAGATTTTAAAGACCCTTTACCGCGGCGCGGAAGTTTTGATCCTGGACGAGCCTACCTCCGCGCTGACACCGATGGAAACCGAAAAATTGCTCGGATCGATAAAAGCAATGTCGAACGACGACCTGGCGATCGTCCCTTTTATAACCCATAAACTGCCAATCGTACTCGCCATCAGCAATCGAGTTACCGTCCTCAGGCGCGGAAAAGTGGTCGCCTGCATGGATACAAAAGACGCTACAGAAAAAAGCCTTGCTATGGATATGGTCGGCAGAGAGGTTATATTCCGGATAGAAAAGAAGGAAACGGTGAAGGGGGATACGGTTTTAGAAGTCGAAAACCTGTCCGGGATAAGCGATCAAGGGGTCATGGCGCTGGACAGGGTTTCATTTTCTATCAGAGAGGGCGAAATTTTTGGGATTGCAGGCATTTCCGGCAATGGGCAGCGCGAACTTGTTGAGATTATCGCTGGACTCCGCAAGGCGCAGGGCGGCAAAGTCTTCCTTGAAGGTAGAGATATAACCGATATACCCTGTTTGGAAAGATGGAAATCAGGTATCGGATATATCCCGGCAGACCGGATAGATGTTGGGTCAATCGCCGATTTTTCACTGGTGGAGAACACCGCCATGAACTATTATTTCGACGACCTGTATTCCCACAGGGTGACCATGAATTATGGAAAGATCAGGGAACTGACCGAGGAAATCATATCTGAATACGGGGTTGCAACCCCGAATCCTGATATCCCGGCTAAAAGCCTGTCCGGTGGGAACCTGCAAAAAATGATCCTTGCCAGGGTACTCACACGCCAGCCGCGGCTCGTGATTGCAGATATCCCCACCCAGGGTCTCGATATTGGCGCAACTGAATTTGTACGCAATAAGCTTGTAGAAGCCAAGGAGAACAGGGCTGGTGTCCTATTAATTTCTGAGGACCTGGAGGAAATTTTTGAATTGAGCGACTGGGTTGCACCAATCTACGAAGGCAAGTTAATGGATATTATCCCGGGCGATCAAGTAAAAAGGGAACACGTTGGGGCTATGATGGCTGGACTGCGTCTGGAAGAGGCTCCATGAACATAAGCGGATATGGAATAAAACTCGAAAAACGGGTGACACTATCAGGGTGGCAGGCTGCCAGTGTGTCCATCTTTGCAGTCCTCGTCGCGCTGATTCTGTTCTCCATGCTATTTCTTCTGGGAGGGGTGAACCCGATCGGGGCATATCAGGAGATATTCTCCTACGCCTTTGCCAGCCGCTTCGGACTCCCTCTGACGATTAACCGGTTCATTTTCCTGCTTTTGAGCACTTATGCTTTCACAATCCCATACAGGGCAGGGTTGTGGAATATCGGCATGGCGGGTCAGTTTTATGCCGGCGCTTTGAGCGTTTACGCAGTTCTGCTGGCTTTCGGAGTGAAAGGCTCCCTCTCAGGACAGTTCCCGGCCGGGATTTTGATCCCGCTGATGCTTATTGCAGCCTCGTTCGGAGGCGCTCTCCTGGCAGGGATCGCGGGATATCTGAAGGGAAAATACAACATCAATGAAATCGTCGTCACAATGATGCTTAACTTTATTATGTTCTGGATGGTTTCATTTATGATCAAGGAAGGGGGCCCTTTTATGAACCCGGGCGGCAGGGGAGAAAGCTTTGAACTGCCAGCATCGCTTTATGCCCCACTCATCAGGGATGTTCCTTTTACCATTTTTATCGCCCTCGGGGTGGGTTTGTTTCTGTATTACATGTTCGCCAGAACCAAAATCGGCTACCAGATAAGGGCATACGGCGAAAACCCAGCCGCGGCAGAATATGCCGGCATCAGCCGGTTCAAAATCCCCCTGCAGGTGTTCATTATGGGCGGTATTCTGGCGGGACTGGCAGGTTATCACTACTTCGCTGCATTCCCGGGGGTTTACAAAATCGCCCGGAACTACGGACAGCTTGGAGACCTGACCTTCTACGGGATCATCTGCGGATTGATCTCCCAGGGCAATACCCTGTCAGCCATACCGGTTGCCCTGCTTTTCGCTGGCTTGTCGATCGGCGGCAGGCTGGTTCAGGGAAAACTCGGGATGAGTTTTGGGGTTGATTATGCCCTGCTGGGTGTTTTAATGATCACTCTGGTCGCGTTCCAATTTTTCTATCGCTATAAAATTGTGTTTGCAAAACCCGATAAGGAGAGCATAAATGGCGGAGTTTCTCACTAGGAGTCTGGAAGCCTCAACGATCTTCACATTTGCCGCTCTGGGCGAGCTCATCGGCCAGCGCTCTGGGATTCTGAATGTGGGAATTGAGGGCGTTATGCTGTTTGGAGCCACACTGGGTTTTATCACTGCCCAAACAACCGGGAGCTTTTTACTGGGTTTTCTGGTTGGAATTGCGATTGGTGGGCTGCTTGGACTTCTGCACGGATTTTTTTCAATAACACTGGGCGGAGACCAGGTTGTCAGTGGGATGGGTATATGGATCCTGGGTTTTGGGCTCACTACATATATCGGCAATCCGTACACCGGACCCCTGGGGATGGAGAGGATACCAACTGTTTTCGGGATTTCCCCCTTCTTTTTTCTCAGCATCATCCTTGTAATCATCACCTGGTTCGTGCTCTCCAAAACCAGCCTTGGTCTGAGGATAAGATCGGTGGGCGAAAATCCTTCCGTAGCGGAGGTTTCCGGGATAAATGTTGAAAAGAACCCGTTATCTCTGCGTGGTTGTGGGAGGCATGCTTATGGGCCTGGCAGGCGCGATTTATTCACTGGATTACAACCCGGTATGGAACTACAACTTCCTGATGGGCTGGGGTTTTATAGCGCTGGCGCTGGTGTTCTTCTCAATGTGGAATCCATTTATTATGCTGGCAGGCTCACTGCTCTTTGGGACGCTCTGGCAGCTCTCACTCAACCCGCAGCTGGTGCTCCCGGGCGTGATGTCGAGGTATGTCTGGCGGATGGTCCCATTTGTCATCACCCTGGGCGTTTTGATGCTGATGGCAACGAAATGGTTCAGAACCAGGTGGGGTGCTGCAAAACCGGAGGCGCTTGGGGTGCCTTACCTAAAAGAGTGAACCGGTTTTCAGGTTTTCTCTGCACCTCAGATTCAACTGAATCTTAAGGCGCATAAGCTACCAGGACAGCTTCCATGTTGCTGCGGTAAAGGATCTGGATGCCGGTAAAACCTATCTCATCCAGCAATGCTATCGTGTCGCCTTCTTTCATACACCTATCTGGCGCCTGGTCAGCCACATTGTGGAGAACCCATTCCTTTAATAAATCCAATTTTCCCAATGGGGCATAAGCCTCAAAAAAGCGGGCGAGTGCCTTACCCAATGCCCTGAAGCGTTCATTCTCATCCTGGGGAGCGTATTTATCAGCGTTCACAAATAATCCCCCCTGCGCAAGAATCCTGAAAATCTGCCTGTGAAGTTCGTCCCTGTATTCACGTTCCATGTTATGCAGGGTGAGCACAGACGCCACAACGTCAACAGAATGCGAATTCAATCCCAAAAAGTACTCCAGGGCGTCCGTGTGAATCAGTTCACACCTGTTTTCATCTACAGCTTCAATCAGATTTGCTCGCGCCTGGTTAATCATTTTCTGCTCGTTATCCAGACAGACAAGGTGAACACCGGGGACTGTCTCCAGGATAGTATACGCGGTGACGCCGTCACCGCATCCGATGTCGATACATTCCAATTTGGGTTTCCCTTTTTCCCGTTGAAAATTTTTAACTGCGCTGGCAGTTCGGTTTTGCAGTTCTTCAAAGTGAGGCAGGGCGAGCCTGATCAGGCGGTATTCCTCGCTCATGACGCCCTTAAATCTATGTTCAGAGTCCATATCTGCCTTTTCCGCTAATCGAATTTCAGGCTGCAGCCAGAAACCTAATCTCCACTGTGTCTGATGAATTTACTATTCTAGCCCATTTCTAGAAATTAATTGATAAACTGTACCCTCTGCATCTCCTCCTGCTGGTGGGCATGGTGTAGAATTCGCTTATGTCAAAGCAGGATTGGCGGCATTCTTGAAGAAACGGATGGTTTCCGAAAATTCAAATTCGATCTCTGCATGCTTTGTTGGAAGCCTGGCTGATAGAATTATGTCCGGCAGTCCTTCTGCCACAATTGTGGGGAGAAACTCTGGCGGAATTTATTTAAAATCCAGCCGCAACTGGATACTGTATATCTCCAACGCTTCATACCGGGGACCGCTGACAATCGGGTTGAATCCGGAAGAAAAAATAACCCCTATATTGACGCCGGGTATGGCTGTTCATATCCACCCTAACCTGCTTGTTTTTCCAGATACAGGGCTGGCGATCTCTACTGAAGAAAGCCGGATTTGGGAGCCGGAACACCCGAATTTACCAGCCCTCCCGCTCGCTGAACAAATCGAGCGCTGGATGACACTTGCCCGCGGGATTCTTGACATTCACCCAAGCGCAGAAATCGAAACTGCGCTGAGAACCCTGCTCGTTGATCCAGGCACCCATCAAAGCGATACTGAAATGAAAGGATTGGTACCGGGAAATATCCAGACTGTTTTTGACCGACAAGAGCGAAGTGAGCTGGAAGATACAAAAATAAAATTAACCAAATCCATGGGGAAAGGGCCGGGGCTGACACCCGGGGGGGATGATCTTATTGTAGGTGTCTTATTGAATTTGAACCGCTGGAAGCCTCAAAGCTTGACGAAAGACCGGCTCGAGAACTTCAACAAGGAAATTGTTAACCAGGCTTATCGAAAGACAACCACCCTGAGTGCCAACCTTATCGAGTGCGCTGCAAATGGCCTGGCGGATGAACGCCTCATCAACGCTCTCGACTGGATCAAGAGCGATAGCCCTTATGAAGTGCACACCTTGATTGACGGGTTGCTCGGCTGGGGCAACACCTCCGGGGTGGAAGCCTTTATTGGGTTTTTGTTCGCTGCGAAATATAACAATCTGGCGGGGTAGAATGTAATTTTTTTATTGTGTGAATCAAGCACTTATGATTTTATTAATGTCACATTGGATTCTGGTTGCTTCGCTGTAGTAATTGCACGCCCAGGGGTTAAATGCGGAATAAAGAGGTAATTGGAGATCATTATTTCAAATGGGGGCTCGTATCAATTGAAATCAGATAAAGTATTACCATCCTTAATTGACGATTTCAAAGCGCAGAATCACCCTTCACGACAATAATGCTGAAGTGTATTGTATTCATCAATTTAACGGAACAGGGTAGTTGCCATTTTACTACCAGCAAAGTCAACTTATCTGCTGGGTGTCATCTGGCGGTAGCATACAGAATCTTCTATAGAACCTGTAGATCAATAACATACAATAGAACCTTTAAGTGGCCAGATCAAATGGCAGAAGTCCTGATCATTTTGGTGGAGTTAACTTCCTTTACTAATAAATCTATCACTTGAGGCAGAATTTTTTTAAGCTCCTGTGAGATTTCAAAACCCCAATCTAAATCCTTCGGTTCAACTCCTATGATAATAATTTCACTGGGTTGAGCATCTAATAATTCCAGTCCTTTTAAGCATTCTGCTAAACCTAGTTGATGTACTGAGGTAAAAATCCCTCTGCTGAAAATAAAATCGTTGGGGGTAAACCGGTAAATATCACCCGGTTTACCCCCACCCTTCACAGCATCAACTATGATTAGTTTACCAATCCCTTCTGGAAGGAGATAAAGAATGTCTGGACACGTTCCCCCATCTATGATCATCAGCTCGCCATTTTCTTCAAGTGACAACTTTTGCAGGGATTGGATAATATGAACCCCTACCCCTTCATCTTTCAACAACAAGTTACCAAATCCGATGACGACAGTTCCAGTTGATCGATTTTCTGACTTCAAAGTATGGGTATTAGCTAACACGAAATCTGCCTAAACTCTTTCCCTCTGGGGTTATCAGGTGAACCGCACAAGCGATGCAGGGATCGAAAGAGTGAACGACCCGTAACACTTCAATAGGCTGCTCTAAATCAGACACTGGAGTGCCTACCAATGCCTGCTCAATAGGTCCCATTTGGTCAAAATGATCGCGCGGTGACGCATTCCAAGCAGTAGGTGTAATTACTTGATACCTGGATATCGTCGATTCATTGATTTCTATCCAGTGTCCCAAGCACGCCACGCGGGGCTTCAGTAAGACCCATCCCGGTAGCAAATTCTGGAATCGCACTGTATTCGTAGACCGGTTTCCCTGGATCCAGCTCGTCTAACCAGTCAACCATGGCGTCGGCGACAAATTTGCACTCCAGCGCCCGGGCAGCATGTCGTCCCAAAACGCTAAAGAGGGCATCGGTTTGAGCGCCAAAGTGGGTGAGGACATCATCGACCAATTCTTTCACAGTGGGTTCTCCTGCCAAATAACTTACAAATATTCGAGCAAGCGGCCCGACCTCGTGAACCTTGCCGTCGTATCTCGGGGATTTTATCCAGGAATAAGCTCCCGGTTTATCTATATCTGGCTCAGTTATGCCTTCACTGGGGTTAAGATCCCCTCCCTCTGCTACATAACGGGAGTACCTTACACACTCTGTGATCTCACCCGGGTCAACATCCTCCAGATTTCCATCTGTATAGCGTCCCCGGGGCATTAGCTTCGATGTTTGAGTATTATCAAGGTCAAATACCCCGTATGCAAGCATGTTGCCACATCCCGTACCAATACTAAAATAATCGCTGAATACTTCAGCAACAGTCAGAACATCGGGTATGTAGATCGTCGTCGATGAAATCTTGAATCTCACCAAGTAGACTTGAAAAGTCGGACACCTTCTCCTCAGTGACCACTTCGGTGCAGCCGCCAGGCACAAACGTAGAGGTGCATGGTAGCTTAGCGCCAAAGATTGCGCCCATCTGGTGTGCTTTTCTTCGTATTTCTAAGCGCTTCAACGTAATGACCAACCAGAGCTACAGCTGTACCTTCTCTAACCATATCCGGGGTCACGTATCGTGGTATCCACGGGGACATGTCAACAACCCCCTCCGTGTTAATGTAGTCCAGAGCCGCTAGATGGTAAAAGTGAAGGATATGGGACATGATAAAGTTCGCACCCAATACCAAATTTCGTAAAATTCTTCCATTATCCGGCGGCTGCAACACCAAAAGCTAACTCGAGATTGAGGGTAGACGCCATTGCATGGGAAATTGGACATACCCCACATATCCTCTGAGTATAGATTGTGGCATCCCGAGGATCTCGGCCTTTGAGCATGATCTCAAAACCGCGAAACATCGTGGCTGAGCTTTTTGCATCTACTACTCGCTGGACACCACCATCCACTTCGATACTCACCTCAATATCAAGATGTCCCTCAATGCGAGTCACCGGATCGATTTTTATAGTTGTCATTGTATGCTCCTTATAGGGCTATAAACTCCTGGCAGTAATAGCGGCATTTTTAAGACCGCTTTTCTCAAGCTGACAATGATCCATATTATGCAAGTTCCAGTGTGTACCATGGGGATTTTCCGTCAGGAAAGTCAGGCTCGGTACATCCTTGGCAAGGGCTCCTGCCCCCAATACACCAGTTTACGCCATATTCCCCTTCCGCGCCGCTGTTCCATTTTCGTACTGGACAGTCTGCACCCGTCCACATTCCTCGGCAACCGAGCTTTGATAAGCATCCAGGTTTCGCTCAGCTCTCTGGCAAATAAAGCTTTGTCATGGAATCTTTGCTTATTCGGACAGTTGCTGTGTATTGTCCTCTGATAGTACTCCTTGGGACGACCATATCGGTCAAGCATCGGAGCTTGACCGTTGATCAACAAATGAGCTATTGTGCCTACGATCCAATCGGGATGTGCCGGACAACCTGGTATGTTAATGACCTGTTTTCCATGAATAATGTCTCCCACACCCGTTGCTCCGGTGGGGTTAGGTTCTCCCCCGGCTATTCCACCATAGGCAGCACAGGTGCCCACAGCAAGTACAAATGCGGCTTTTTTACTGAATTCTTTAATTGCTTTCAATGCCGTCATCCCCGGCCATAAATAGCAGTATCGACCATTCTCGCCTGTGGGGATAGCGCCTTCAACCACCAGAACATAACCTTCATTGTCCCGGGCTCTTCAGCCGCCGATACACCTAACTCACCTGCCCCAGCCATTACTGTGGCATGGAATTCCAAATCGATGGTATTCAAAAGAAGATCATCGACCGTCATATAATAAATGCTGTTAAGCAGCGAGGTTGAGCAGCCTGTGCAACCCTGACCTTGAAGCCAGATCACCGGAGTAGCACTTTCAGACGCTAATACTTTTTGTAGTTTTAGCAACCCGGACGAATGTGAGTCCTAATGCCCCCGACATTGCAGTACATAACTTTATAAATTCTCTACGACTGATATACATGGGTTGTCCTCCTCGAATAAAGCATAAATTTTTCGCAATCCAAGATTAAAACAGCCTTCACACGGTCGTTTTGGAACCACCTCCTTCACGATGAATAGTCAATAGAATATGGAAAATGTTTATATGCGATCAAAAAAATACACCTGGCAAGACTTACAGGTGTAAATCAGACCAGTGAACATCTGGCAATTACCTGACAGATTGCAAATTGGAAAATTTTGAGTTGTGTTGTTGGGATTTGTGAGGGGTATTGTTTGCTATACTGAACGTTGTGTAGTGAATTATCGGAGTTCAGGTTTTTGGTTAATCGAAGAAATACGTAAAAATAGTTTTCAGGTATTCACCTCCAATTAAGTAATAATTTCAATCTATGTGCAAGGAATTTTATTGTAACATAATAATTATTATTTAGCTTTGTGTCTACCAAATTTAGTACAATAATTATCTGACCCCTTGAAATTGGACAAAATGATAAATAGCGATCAGAACTAATCACGCTAGCCTGAGTAATATCGGGACACAATGCTACCCGCAATTATAAATTGAAATAAATCTAATAAGTGATACTGCTGATCTAGAAACTGATTGTAGTTCAGATCATTGAAAATTATTACTTTCAAATATTGTTTATGCTTATACCAACCTGTGTTCTATTTCTAATTCGCCGTTATACTGGACTGCACGCCCAATGGTTAAGATTATCCATTTATAGTAACCGGGATTGAAACTCAAAGCAATGCCCGCGTGGCCTATAATGAGTTATTCCTTTTCAACGAACTGCGATACTTGCCCGCCGATTCGTTTTTAACATTGGAGCGTTTCGAATACAGAGAGAGAATTGAATTTCCGGGAATCGAAATAGTTAAAAATCCGTAAGGTCAGCAACTCCAACCAAAAAATTTCACTACTCGGATAAAAATATTGAGAAATTAAAAAAAGAGCAGCTATGTACTCGCTGCCCTTTTTTGTTGTTTGCAGAATTTATTAGATGACTGTTACGTCTTGTGCCTGTGGGCCTTTTTGGCCTTGCGCAACAGTGAATTCGACACGTTGTCCTTCATCTAAATTACGGTAACCATCGCCTAAGATGGAATTGTAATGGACAAATAGATCTTCGCCGTCTTCACGTTCAATGAAACCATAGCCTTTGCTACCATTGAACCATTTTACAGTGCCTTGTTGTTTTTCTGTCATGATCTGGAACTCCTTTCATAGATTTTGCGAGTTAAAACACGGGTTCCAAATCAAAAGATACCTCTCTGTTTTTAGAACTAATGTTAATCAAGCATTTAAGCATAGCACACTTTTTCCAAATAAGATGTAATATTATTATTAGAGTTTCTTTTTAGTATTGTGGCCATTTCAACAAGAATTGTTGTATTCCCATCTCCCGGTTGATTTCTGATGTTTCTATTTTTCTTGTTGATTCTGCCTATGTTTCCTGTCCTGCTCCAGCTTTTCATCCAGTTCCTGCTGTTTCTTTCGCCTTAACCTCATCCCATGTTCTTGTTGTAACTCCAATTGTGTTTGTTCTTTCTGTCTTTGTCTGCGTGCCTCTTCTTGACTTTGCTCAAGCAGCAATCGCTCCTCTTGCCTTTGCTTTCGTTCATATTCTTGTTGTTGCTCCCTCATTTTTTGCTCTTGCTGACGCATTTCCCATACCTCATTCTGTTTTGGTTCCTTATCCACCCGTTCATGTTGTTCCCCGTTCTTCGATTTTAGATTTTTATCCATCACAAATTCCTTCAATAATACTGGTAATGGTCGAATCATTAATAGAATAGCATATAGGCGATTTCGCCATACATTTTTTGTAAGAAAATTAATAATCTGATAACACAGCCAATTTTGAGAAATGAAGCTTCTTTATCCAAATAAATCAAGTTGAAATTGAGATTATGTTGTTATGTGGCGACTTGAATGTTGGTATTGCCGCTTGCCAGATAAGCTCTCAGTTTTGGCCGGATTGAATTTATATCAACCTGTGAACTGGCTGCCCATTCCCTTAATAAGTAATCTTGAAGATTGTTGAGTACTTGGTCTTGTGATCTACCGAGTTTATTCTTTGCTTTCAAAGCAGTCAGGTCACGGATTAGTTTACTGACTGCAAGAATATCTCCCTTTACCCATACATCGTCGATTCGCTCATTCAAAAGAATTGGATCATCATCTAAATCATTGGGTACGCTTTTAATTATTTCAATCGCCTCCTGAATAATTTCTTGGCTTGCAATGGGATGGATGCGCGGATTATCCATGCTATCGGTTGGAAACCAAAAGATGCTATTTTGAGTATTTACCCTGTAACATTCAACTTGAACACCATTTAATGGCTTGTTTTCGATACCATCTATTTGTCCACTACCATAGAAGCGATGGACAACCTTATCTCCAATTGAGTAAATGGGTGTAAGTTTTGTCATTGATACCTCCGTTCTATCCTTATGTTGATATAGAAAACCGGAAAAACATATCGGTCCTTAATTGTTTTCGGGTGACTGAAACAATTCCACAATATTTTTTTACGATGGCGAAGAACGCCAAATATTATGGCTCAGCGAAGAAAAAACGTAAAAATGATCATAAAATTATTATGTGTTAGATCGTTGTTTATGAGGGTAAACGACTCCCAGAGGTCGACAACACAATTCAACTATAATTTATTTTGTTGCTCAGAAAACTTACGCGGAAAGGAAAACGTAGGGTCTCAAAAAAACGAAATAAATTCCGACATGATTTCCACCCCCATCTGGTTGTTTCAATTACATCATTCCAGAAACAAGACTTGTTCTATTTTTACCTCTAATCAACTTTAGATATTATAGCACATTGCATTTTAGAAAAATTGGGGTTTGGATTGGATTTTTCTCAGAAATTATTGTGAGTGCAAAAATCCATTGAGATAACTTTGATCTGACCGATAATTAGAAATCAGCGGGCAGACCTACTTCAGCTGACAAAAAGAATATGGGGGATTAGATATTACTAAAGCCAGGAAATTGAAAGAACTTGAAAGAGAGAACCTATAGTTGAAGAGACTGGTGGGAGACTTGTCATTGGATAATGCAATCTTGGGTGTTTCTTTCCGCATTCTGAATGTGAACGATGAACACTCCCGGGGGTGTTTGATTATTAAAGTGGCTCGCAGATTGATCCACAAAGTTGTTCTGGATTTTCAATTGGGTTTGTTCCCGGAGTGAGGAGTGCCGGTCCATATCCGTTCAGATAATGTTTGGGAGGTTATCGCCAAGAAGTTGGGCAAGTTCTTCTCCAGGATGTCTGTCGGGCCTTGGTTTATCGAACATGGCAGTCCTTGGGAGAATGTTTATATCGAATCCATCAAAGGAGAGCCGCGAGATGAATTACTGGACAGAGAAATGTTCTATTCTCCAAAGGAAGCCAAATTTCTGATTGAGATTTGGAGAAATCACCACAACAAGGTCCGGCAACACGGCTCAATGGTATACAGACCGCCAGCTTGTAGGGTGCATCTGGCTCAAGATGCAGGTCATCCACTGGACTGACTGAAATAGCCCGTGACGAATCATCAAACGCCCAGCCTGCTTCCTGCGTAATTCTCTGGAAGTATCTGTCAATTATCCTGGATTTTATTAACCAGTCAGATACCTTGTTTCAACTTCTCAATTTTGCGTTCAATTCACTGTCCAGGCGGCGAATTATCCTGTCCCTGATTTTTGCGACCTCTTCATCGGTTAACGTGCGGTCTGGTGCCTGGTAACTCAGATTATAAGCCAGACTTTTCTTCCCCTGGCCGATTTGCTTCCCACGATAGACATCAAAGAGTTGAATATCCACCAGCACCCTGCCTCCTGCCTGTTCAAGGACTTCCAATACCCTTTCGGCAGGGATGTGCTCGTCCACGATTATCGCCAGGTCCTCAAGCACAGGCGGATAAACTGGAACAGGTTTAGCTTCAAATGACCCGGGGATACTTTCCAGCATCATGCCAAGGTCAAACTCGGCCGCCTGGACCGGGAACTCCGACAGGTCGAACTGCTCATGCACCAGCGGGTGCAGCTCTCCAATATAACCCAGATTAACCCCCTCGACATCCACCAACGCGCATTTTCCGGGGTGGTATGCTGGCAGGTCAGCTCTTTCAAATCCAACATTTTCGATCCGCAACCCAGCCAGCAGTTCGGAAACGATCCCTTTCAAATCGAAGAAATTCATGGGTTGTCCCTGCTCGCCATCCCACGAACCTGGCGACCTTGGACCTGTTAAAACAATCGCTAGGCGCTGCAATTCAACTGGAAGTTTTTCCTCCCCGCCGGGAAAAAAGACCGGGCCTATTTCAAAGAGCGCCAAATGTTCCCGGATGCGCGAATTTCTCTCAACAACTTCCATCAGGCTGGATAGTAAGCTGCGCCGCAGCACATCCCGGTCGCTCGCAATCGGATTTGCCAGACGCACATACAGGTCTGCGCTACCTGCTGCTGTGCCGGGAGACAGACGCGCTTCCCGTTCCGTTGATATCAAACGGTAATTAACGACCTCCTGCAGTCCGAGGCTTTTTAACAAATCACGAACTAGTTCTTCTTTTTCAAGTTGGGGATTGCCAATTTGTGGGGGAAGTTCATCTGCCATCCGCGTCTCAGGGATCCGCTCATAACCGTAGATCCGGGCAATTTCTTCCATCAGATCTGCGACCCCCGTTACACCCACCCCAATATCCAAACGGTGGTCTGGCGTAGTTGCCTCAACAGTGTCCTTTTTAACTTCCACCCGGAACTCCAGCCGCTGGAGGATGGCCGCAATTTCCCCCACCGAAAGTTCGATACCCAACCAGCGGTGGACATCGTGGGGGCTGATTTGAACTGTGGGATCATCCGCCGGCAAAGGATATTCATCGACCAACCCGCTTGCGACAACCCCATCCGACCAGGTGCGCATCAATTCCAAGCCGCGCCTGACCCCGAGCTCGGCCAGTGATGGGTGAACGCCTCGGGCGAACCGGTAAGCTGCTTCTGAACTCATTCGCTGGTCTATTGCCGTGCGGCGGGTATTGATATAGTTCCAGTTAGCCCCTTCCAGGAGCACGTTGCGGGTATTTTCGCTCACCTCCGATTCCTCCCCGCCCATCACGCCAGCCATCGCCAGCGCACCCTCAGTGTCGCAAACCAGGACTGTAAAATCATTGAGAGTATGCACCTCCCCGTCAAGGGTGGTCAACTTTTCACCCTGCTTTGCAGGCCGTGTGATGATATGGGGCGCTTTTCCGCCAACCCTTTTGGACAGGATATCATAGTCAAAAGCATGCAGGGGCTGGCCCATTTCCAGCATGGCGTAATTGGTCGCGTCGACAATATTGTAGATGGGACGCATCCCGGCTAATAACAAACGCCGCTGAACCCGGTACGGGCTTGGTTTTATCTCCACATCCCGGATCAAGCCAAAAACAAACCGGGGATTTAACTCCGGATCAGTGATCTCAACCGACACCTGACCTTCGATAGGAAGTCCCTCCGCGATAAAATCAAAGCTCGGGAGGTGGAGAGACTGGCCTGTCAGGGCGGCGACCTCGCGTGCGACGCCTAGAATATTCGCAACCCGGGCAATATTGGGAGTGATATCGATATCCAGTACAACATCGCCCATATAATCAACAAGCGGCATACCAGGGATTGCATCGTCATCCAGAATGATTATTCCTTCGTGATCGTCAGAAATGCCGAGTTCCTTTTCGGAACAGATCATCGAAGAGGACTCAACCCCGCGGATCCTGGTCGATTTCAGTTTTGTAACAACCTGGCCAGGCTGGTGGCCATCATAAATCAATGCCCCTTCTTTGGCGTAAGGGACCATCAGCGGTTTTTCGAGAGGGCCGATCCCCTTATAAGGATATAAATTCGGCGCGCCGGTTAGAACTATGTGCTCAACTTCCCCATCAAACAATCGGCACAGCACCAGCCTGTCAGCGTTCGGATGGGGCATCACCTCCAGCACAGCTCCAACAACAATCCCGTCCCTTTCCCACTCCAAACCTGAAATTTTAGCTTCAGGCCTTTTTTGCCCGCCGGCGTCAGCACCGCTGTTCTCATCCGGAAGGGGTAAGCCGACATAATTAATCGCGACGACCTCAAGTCCCGCCATTGTAAGCAAGTGGGCCAGCTCATCCAACGGGAGTGACACCTCAACAAAATCCTCTAACCAAGATAGTGGTACCAGCATAATCTCTCTCCAATTAACTCATGTGCCCTGGTTTCAGGGAAATTAGAACTGTTCCAAAAAGCGGATATCATTCGCCCAGAAATAGCGGATATCCTCAATGCGGTGCAGCAGCATGGTCACACGCTCGGGTCCCATTCCAAATGCAAAACCTGTGTATCGAGCAGGATCATACCCGCCGTTGTCAAGGACAACCGGGTGCACCATACCGCAACCCAGTATCTCCAACCAGCCGGTCCGTTTACAAACCTGGCAGCCCGCCCCACCGCACACAAAACACTCGATATCCATTTCTGCACTTGGTTCAGTGAAGGGAAAGTGAGAGGCCCTGAACCGCGAGCGGACATGCTGCCCAAACATGCGCCGGGCAAAATCGCTCAGGGTACCTTTGAGGTCGCCAAAAGTGATGTGTTTTCCAACCGCCAATCCTTCAATCTGGTTAAACTGCATCTCAGAGCGGGCGGTTACCTGTTCGTAACGGAAACACATCCCCGGAAGGATAATCCGTACCGGCGGTGGATTATCCGGATCCATCCGGGCGTATTCACGCATCGCATGAATCTGCCCAGGTGAAGTGTGCGTCCGCAGGAGCAGCGGGTTATCTCCCTGGTCTGTGTCGGTTTTAATATAGAATGAGTCCTGCATATCACGGGCTGGATGGTGAGGCGGGAAGTTCAGAAGCTGGAAATTGAATTCATCCGTCTCAACCTCACGAGAAAGGTAAATTTGAAAACCCATGTCGGAAAATATTCGATAAATGTGCTGCATGGTCTGGGTGATGGGATGGAAACGGCCGCGCATAACAGGATGCCCGGGTAAGGTGATATCCAACCCCTCTTTCATCAACGCCTGGGTAATCATGTCTGCTCGCAGCTGCTCGTATTTAATTTCATAGGCGGCTTCAAGCTTTTGTTTTACCTGGTTCGCCTGACGGCCAACCCCTGGTCGTTCTTCTTTGGGAAGATCGCGGATATCATCAAATGTTTTCATCAGATTTGATTTGCGCCCGAGATGGGTTACCTTCCACTCGCCAAGCCTTTCCTGGTCCTCGACCCCCTCCAGTTCAGCAAGGGCGCTGAGTTCCACATCGATCAATTTTTTAAGCATTTTTCCTCCTGCCACATAATCGGCCTGTAAGTCCAAACTCTAGCTAAAAACAACCACAATTGTAATTAAACAAAAAACCCGTCCTAAGAGGGACGAGAGAATACCCGCGGTACCACCCAGATTGGCTGAATAATCAGCCCGCTTATTCACCAACGGCAGAAATTTGTTCTACGATTGGCTCCCAATGTAACGCCTGGGATGCGTCCCAAACTACTTGAAAGTTATCCTTTTCGTTCCCCTGGGCAGCTCGGGAGTGAACTTCAGTCGGTTTCCACCGGGTGGGGGTTGCAGTCTGAGCCCCGCACCTCCCTGTCAGTTTCCTGCGACTTACTTTTCTCCGTCAAAGCTTTTATATATTAAGAAATTTAAACTGAACCTTATTATCCGCAAAACCGGTATGCTGTCAAGTACCCAGATGCTGAAAAAAGCAGGATAAATGCGTGGAAATCAGATATTTTTTATTTTTCGTTAACCAGTTAAACGGTATAATAGCGCACACGGGAAGAGAATTCCAATCCAAATAGGAAGTTATATTTTAAGGATATAGCCGGAAAGAACCTGCTAGTAAACTCAATCCGGCACAATCTTTATAAGGGAAAAAAATGACACAGTTAAACAAAATAGGATTAGAAAAAAAAGTTCAAGTACACTCCTGGTTGAAACAGATCAACATCTGTTTCATCCCTGGACCAGAAATCACCCCTCTTTCAGAAGAGGTAATAGATAATATTCTCGACCAGTTCTCGCGCAGCGGGCATAAAGTCCAGGAATCTCCGGATGACAACACGGATATCATTCTGACAACCTCTAAGTTCGGTGAACCCCTGCCGTGGCGTGAGGCAATTGCGCTTGTTGGAAGAATGCGATTTAATTACCGCCATTCGCCAACGATTTTTACCCTGGTACATGTCGGGGAAGACGAGTTCAACCAGAAAATTGAATACTTTGATAAAGTCCTGGAAAAAGAGCAACCCGACCAGAAAGATTTTGATTTTCCAGGACTCGCGCCATCTGCTTACAAAGTGCTGTACGAACAGGGACGCCGGGGTGGGTCCATTCTGGCACTAGAACGACTGGTGCAGGCGCAGGCAAAGAGCATTCGGGTGCTTTTGCTGGTAGGGAACGGTCAACCAGGCACAATCTACCACTTCGATCTGGTCGGCGCAAATCCACCAAGCCATGCCGAGGGATCAAAACCTTTTTACGAAGACATCGTTTTGCGGATGGTAACCAGCGTCAGCACACACGAAATCACCCAGCACCAGGTGGAAGACGAAATCATTCCCCGGTCTGTCTGGGAAAAATTGGATACACCGGAAGCGATGCGAGTCGCAGCCCAGAAATTCGGCGAGAGCAACTTCTTTACCGAGATGGTGATCATTGATACGCTGGTAAAAGTCCCGGCAGTCACAGATGCTATCGCCAGCCAGTACAGCGAAGGATGTTTTGCGACATGGGAACCTGAGATAAATGCGTTAATAACAACCATAACGGGGAGCGCTCGCCCGGTGAATAAGAGCAGTCTTTCAGATGACGATCTGGCGATAATCACAGGCGTTAGAGAAGAGCGCCAGGGCGCACTGGTGCGACACGTCGAAGGAAAGCGCAACGACCCTCCTTCCTCTGAAGCGGTGGAATTGATCGATATGGATAATGCCCTACCGTTTATTAAACTACCCCCGGAAGAGAATATAGAATCGAAAGTCCCGGTTGCGCGTTCCAAACTTCACGGTCACCGGGGCATTGCCTCCTATAATCCTGACCTGGTCGAATTCGTCGAATTGGATGCTCCGTTTTATGACTACCCGGTTACCTGTGCAACCGAAGCTCAGGCAAGCGGGATTAAGCAGGCTTTTTCCAGGTCAGAAGCGCTGCAAAACCCGGATGACCCACGCCAGGTAGTATTCACAGTCCTGCCTACCCACGGTATTGTGATAGTTGAAAAATGGGTATCTGGAAAAACCCCGTTCCAGACAATATGGGAATTCTTTCAGGACGGCCATATTGTTATTGACAATATAATCCCCCAGGGTTTCCACGAATACCAGTTTCAAGCTGGCCAGATGGTGCTCAAACTCGAATAGTAAATGAAACACCCCCAGAGTTCCCTGTTAGTTGGGATCCTTGCAATCACTTTGCTTGGCTGCAGCCAGGTGATGACTACTATCACTCCCGGCGAAGAGAACCCCACTCCTTCCTTTACAGTGCCGGTAGTGGGCAGCCAGACTGCGGATGAGCAGACCAGGACCAGCGCTTCGCCTACTTCACCCGATCCAACCCCAACCTCTATCCCGCTGGCTGCCATGGTTAACGGGATGGAAATCAGCCTTGGCGAATACCAATCGGAACTGGCGATGTACAGAGCAGCGGTCGACAGAGAAATAACCCCGGAGGAAAAAAAGTTTGTGCTCGATGATTTGATCGACCAAGCAATTCTGGCTCAGGAATTGGTTGAAAAAGGCCTTGCAGCAGATCAAGAATCGCTGGAGAGCCGCCTGGAAAAGATCACCCTTGAGATTGGTGGTCCCGAAGAACTGGCAGAATGGAAGCGGGTTTACAATTTCGACGAGGATACCTTTATTAAAACCATGAAACGAGCTGTCAACGCGGCTCTTATGCGTGATGAAATAATCGGTTCTGTCCCTGATATTGCCGAACAGGTTCACGTCAGGCAGATTCTGTTCACAGATGAAACCGAAGCAAAACAAGCCCTGATTGGCTTACAGGCTGGGGATAGTTTTGATAACCTGGCTGCCGAATTTGATCCCATATCAAATGGAGACCTGGGCTGGTTTCCGCGCGGTTACCTTTATTACAGTGAACTCGAGGATGCCGCTTTTGAACTCGAGACCGGTCAATTCAGCTCCGTTATCCAGACCCCTTCTGGATACCACATTATTATGGTTATAGACAGGGACCCTAACCGGAAACTCAGCCAGGAAGCGCTCATAAAACTGCAACAACAAGAACTGCAAAACTGGTTGGAAACCCGGCGCGATCAAAGCGAAATTATACTTTTTTCCTCATAAACTCGGGGCGCGAATTTCCATACAACCTTCACACTCCGGGATATAAGCCCAGAAAATGATCCCTTATCAACAGTACAGCATTTGCGATCTTTTCCCGGTTAACCTCAGCCTGGTGCCAGCGGCTTGCCCCAGAAGGGTGGGGCAGCGGTACAACCCAGCGCCCATCCAATCGTATCTGGGTGCCGATTATCTCAGCCAATTTTGCGCCTGAGGGAAAAAACAAACCGATTGCAAGCCGCCCCACCGGGATGATCAGTTCTGGTTCGACCAGGTTGATCTCATCGTCCAGGTAAGGACGGCAAAGCCCCTGTTCTGTTTTTGAGGGAAGCCGGTCGCCGCTGCCGGAGGCTGAACTCCCAGGGTAACACTTTGTAACTGCGGTTATATACTGCTCAGCCCTGAACCATCCTTCATTAATACCTGCCTGCTCCAGCCACTTAAACAGACGGGTGCCGCTGCCCGCATTGAACGGTCGCCCGGCTTCTTTCTCAGTGATCCCGGGCGCCTGCCCGATAATCATGATGCGCGCCCCAGCCTGACCAGAGAAGATCGCCCGCGGATATATCGAGTACCCTGCATCCAAACACAGCCGGCAACCTGACATCCGGCTGTGCAATTCAGCCAGGCAGCGTTCGGACCTATTTTTATTCCCCATTAATTACCCCTGTGATGATTCCCCGCTGACCTCAAGCCACACACTCTGCATTAATATGGCATCATCCTCAAGATTTGGACTTTCACACAATATACGCCCGCGGCATTTAAATACGGACAACGCCTGGAATAACCCGCGCATATCAAAATCCGACTCTTCAATCAGCAGGTGGTTTTTCTCACCCTTTTCTGTATATTCAATACCTGATAAATGGGCGTGGATATCAACAAGCGCGCTGTCTCCAAGTTCCTGCGCGTAGGTTTCCAGCAGGCGAGCCCATTCCTCATAAGAATTTAACGTCCCATTACCGGTCCGGGCATGCAAGTGAGCAAAATCCAGGCAGGGAAGTACTCCAGGGATCTTTTTACTCATTTCGATTGTATCCTGCAGAGAACCCAGCATAGCGGATTTGCCCATGGTTTCCGGGCGTAAAACAACCGGATTTCCATTCTCTCTCAGTTCCTGGACACAGCCCTCCAGCCGGGAGATTGCCTTCGGAAGCACTTTACCTGGTTCAAGTCCAAAATATGAACCGGGGTGGAAAACGATATCGGTCGCCCCCGCCAGGTTGCCAGAATGAGCCGCATCCATCAATCTCTTGCGCGATTTCGGCCATTCTTCATCATCAGCATTTAAATTAATAAAATAAGGGGCGTGGACACTGATTAATACATCTTTCTCCTGGGCAGCCTCCTTAATCTTCAAACATGTGTCCTCAGATACACGCACCGATCGAACCCAGCCTAGTTCAAGTCCTCCAAGATTCATCTCCCGCAATCTTAAAACAGCACCTACGCTCCCACCGGGTTTTTTAGGTGTTGAGGTGGGCGAACCAACCGTTCCAAATCGAAAACTCACACTATTCATAATAGCCTCACTGTTCAATCGCTTTAGCGGTATACATACCGGTTCATTACGAATAAAATCTATTACACGGATTAACCAGCCAGTACCGGTTATTTATTCAGGTAACTACTCAACCTTTCCCACAGCGGTGGGCCGATAATCACTGCGCATAATAACGCAATCAGCACGCCAGCCGCGCCAACATCCTTCCCAACCTTAGCGAGATAGTTATCGGATGGGCTGGCGAGGTCGACGACCGCCTCCAGGGCAGTATTTAGAAACTCGGCTGTCCAAACCAGCGTCACTGCTAGGATGATTAGCGCCCATTCCACAGCTGAAAGTCCCAATCAGGCATAGACCATGACGACCAGTATGCTGAAAAGCGCATGAATCCACGCATTTCGCTGAGTCCGGATTACATACCTCCATCCGGAAAATACATAGCGGAACGCTCGCAGGCGAGATTGGATAAATTCTGGCATGTATGACCAATCTGGAAGTGTTTTTGTATTAAATCTCTTCAGTTTACATAATTATTCTGGCAGCTGAACCCGACAGCCTAACCGTGTCAAAATTTTTTTCTGAAGGGAATCCATCCTTTCCTTCTCCGACTCTTCAGCGTGGTCATAGCCAGCCAGGTGTAGCACGCCATGCACAACCAGCAGCTGAAGCTCATCTTCAAGGGTATGATTTCCAGCCGCCGCCTGAACCTGAGCCTTCTGGATTGAAAGGATCACGTCGCCCAGGTAACGTCTGCCGGTATCTGGATCCACATCATCTGATGGAAAGGCCAGCACATCGGTTGGTCTGTTTATCTTTCGAAACTCGTGATTCAGCTTCTGCATCCCCGGGTCATCAGTGATCACGATTGACAGATCTGCCTCGCTCGCCGGTCTCACAACAGACAGTGTTTCAAGGGCAGCTTTTTCGAGCAGTTTAGAGTCAATCAGCGCATCACTGCTATTTCCAGGGCTAATTTCTGTATAATGGAAATGAACCATCGGTTCAGATTAGGGGATATTGGTGGATGTGTCAACCGGAATATCCACCTGTATGTCCTTTTCTTCAACTGGTACCGGCCGCTGGATGGGTGTAGTCACAGGTTCGGATACGGCTCCTTCAACCTGCTGCGGGTATTTCACCCTGGGATGGTAAACCCCTTTCAGAGTTGCCGTAAATGATTCACCGATACTTTCCAGTTCACGCATCGTCAGGTCCGTACTGTCCAGCTGGTCCAATGACACCCGGCTGTCGATTAATTCTTTGATCATCTCTCGTAATTCATCAATATCTTTAGGTTTCTCGGCACGAACCCGGGCTTCACAACCATCTGCCAGCATAACTATGGCTGTTTCCCGGCTCTGAGGCCTTGGACCCGGATATGTGAACAGACTTTTATCGACTGCATCTTCATTCCCTCCAGCCTCTTTTATCGCATTTAGATACTGGTACTGGGTGACCAGTTCTCCATGATGCTCGGCAATAAAATCCTTAATCCTGCCAGGAAGGCGATGCTTGCGCGCCAGCTCTAATCCATCCGGGACGTGGCGGATAATTATAGATGCACTGGCAACCGGATCCAGGGTATCATGTGGGTTCGGATATCCATCGACCTGATTTTCAATAAAAAAGATCGGGTTGCGCGATTTTCCAATATCATGATACAACGCGCCGACACGAGTAAGAAGCGGGTCAGCATCAATCCGTTCTGCAGCCTGTTCAGCCAAATTTGCAACTTGAAGCGAGTGCTGGTAGGTACCTGGCGCTGAATTAAGCAACCTCTGAAGCAGCGGCTGGTCGGGGCGAGTCAGGTCCATTAACTGGATTGGTGTTGTCATCCCTAGCAGCTGGGCTAAAAAGAACTGGAGCAGAAGTGCAATACTGGCAGATGCGAGACCATTTAAAATCGAAGCGCCAATCAATGACGTCACCCCTAACAAATCCGAGCTTGGTAATGGAAGTCTGTATGCAATGATCATAACTGCACCAGCAAGAGCAACTGCTGCGCCTGCCCGGAAAAACGAAAAAACCCTGCGCGCTCTTCGTAAAGCCAGCACCCCCAGCAAACCGCCCATAATGTAATACAGAGTCAGATCAAGCGCGTTCGGCAGACCAAATGCAATTAATACCGCCAGCGGCACTGTGGTCACGATCGCCAGCTCAGCTCCAAAAAGGGCCGCGATCGTTAAACTGTAAGCTGCGACCGGAAATGCATAAGGAATTATTGCATGGGAGGGTATCGTTAGCCGGGCGCTTAAAAGAGTGGTCAGGAAAAGCGTTGTAAATATCAGCACACTGCGCCCGAATTGGTGCAGAAAACGCGGGCGCTGCCGGCGAAAATAAACCGTTATGATGACTGCAATCAATAAAACCAGTAATGCAGAACTTAAAAGGTTCTGCCATTTAGGCTGAGGTTGAATCAACCGCAGTTGTTCAAGCGCCTCAATATCAGCCTCATCCAGCACGGTTCCCCGTAACGCGATTGTTTGTCCAACCGCGTAGGACCGGTTAACAGGTACAACTTCCTGGCGAGCCCGTTCGCGGGCACTTTCTGTCAACTCCTCACTGAATTCGCTGTTCGGTGTAATAAAACCGGTCACCAGTTCTGCTACAATTTCCGCCTGTGATTGCGGCAGCTGCAAACTGACCTGATTGGGCACCTGGCTTTTGGCTATCTCAATGCTGTCCGGGCGGATCGTACCACTCATAACCCTCTCCAGCACCGCCACGGTTTCCTGCTGGATGGTTTCCCACCTGGATTCTGTCAGACCCAGGATTGCCGTTGCTGTATCCTGATTTAGTTGAATATCGCTTAAATCAGCAAGATCTTCTATCTTTTGGTTCTGATTGGCAAATTTGTCAGAACGTACAATGGTGATATATTCCAGTGTGCTTCTCAGACGGTCAAGTTGTTTGCGGGCAATCTCCGTATTCGGCGCGGAATATATCGGCTGGACCGCTTCGGCGGCTGAATCGCGCCTTTGTTCAGTCAGAACCTCGCTGACATAGCTTATTGGCTCAGGAGACCTGTAATCCTGGGTAGCAATATCACCAGGCTGAGGCGGGGACACTGCTCTGGAAACGGTTGGGATCAACAGCGCAAACAGCGTAATTGCAATTCCCACAATCAGGAGCAACCCGTACAGTGTTTGGAATCTGAGGGGATTCTGTTCTTCTTCCATTGTTAGATTTACACCGGTTGCAAGTTGTTTTCCACGAGCAAGAGGCCTGCGGCTTACTGCAATAACCTGCGAACAACCAGGCTGGCTTCCTCTCCGGTCGCCCTGCCTTTAAGCTTAGGCACCAGGACCTTCATCACCTGCCCCATTTCACGCGGGGATTCAGCGCCAACCTGCTCAATTGCCTGGCGGGCAAGCTCTTCCAGTTCCTCTTGAGTCATTTGCTGGGGCAAATATTCTTCCAGAATTTCGATCTGCGCATGAGCCTGCTCCGCCAGTTCCGGACGACCCGCTTGTTGTGCGTCTGCGGCTGTTTCCTGGAGTGATTTGAGCTCTTTTTGAAGCACACCGATTATTTCGTCTTCATCCAACTGGTCTCTTTTACGATCTTCCGCCATCCTGATTGAAGTAAGCGCCATTCGAAGGGTATTCTTACGGAGAGTATCATTCTGCCGGATAGCCTCCTGTAATGCATCTTGCAGTTCTAGTTTGCTGGTCATAATTATTTATTGTTTCTTCTCTTTTCTATATAATTTTAATCAGTACTACCCCTTTTATTATACCTATTCTAAATCCGGTTGCTGTTCATTGATAATTTCTGTTGCAACCCCCATTAATATTTCCCGGTCAGCCGATTCTGTGTGGATGGCGCGCAGGTAGAGATCCAGCAGTTCCAGTGGACCCATGCTGCTAACACTCTGATCCTGAGGCAATCGAACCCGCGTATCCGCTTTCGGTCGCTTGACAAGGTGGAACTCGAAACACCTGGCTGAAAATTCTACGAGGGCGCTTTCATCGATTAACGCCTCCCAATCCCGGGGATATTCCAACACCAGCCGGAATATTGATCCTTCCAGCTTATCCTGGTTGGGCAGTTGTGAAATTATCTGTTCGGTGATATTTTCCTTGGCTTTCAACGAAACAAAACTGTCAAAGAACGGTCTGGTGTGATCAAGCGGA
This sequence comes from uncultured Chloroflexia bacterium, assembly GCA_963793095.1. Taxonomy (GTDB): domain Bacteria; phylum Chloroflexota; class Anaerolineae; order Anaerolineales; family UBA4823; genus CAVWDI01. Next base: position 214,639 of record CAWBYY010000002.1, on the reverse strand, counting down.
CGCCATTCCACCTCTGTTTTCCCGCGTTCAATATGCGCGATTACAAAAATCTTTTGGTCGTCCTTCTCTCCAAAATCTAACTTTTCTATTGAGCCGGGGTAAATAACCGGCGGGTGACTACCTTCATTGAGGTTCTGCGCTTTATGGAGATGCCCCAGGGCTGTATAGTCTAAACGCGGGTCACGGACTATGGAACCGGGCAGTACCAGCTCCTTTCCCAGCATTACCATTCTCTCGCTGCCGTACCGGGCGCCTTCGACCGAACAGTGTGCCGAAAGCACCAGGGGAAGTTCAGGATCTGCGTTTTTTATCCAATCACCAATCAACCCGATCAACCGTTCGCCTATCTGTTCGTAAATATCCGCTGAATCGTCGAAATTTTTTTCCAGGTAAGCCATCAATCCTGACCGCGAAACCCAGGGTATTGCTATCACCTGCAGCGGAGTTCCTTCAAGATCATCTGGGGTCAAAAAAACCGGACGATCAACTACCTGAACATGAGGGACTTCAAGCGTATCAAACGCTTCCAGAGCATGGGCACGTCCCAGCGCTGGGGAAAGGTCGTGGTTGCCAACCAGCAGAATGGTCGGGATTTTAGCTCTGGAAAGACGCATTATCCTCTTTCCCCACTCCCTCTGGAAGGTCGGCGCAGGGTTGCGGTCTTTAAATGCGTCCCCGGCGAACAAAACCAGGTCAACCTTCTCCTCGATCGCGGTATCAACGATAACATCAAGCGACTTTAAATAATCCATCACCCGAACCGGCAAACCGCTCTGCGGGTCATGACGCCCGTAATTTGCCATGTCGATATGCGCGTCAGCAAAATGAAGTATGGTCGTCATCATGCTTACTGCTGGATGCCAAGTCGGCGCAGTTCCTCGACGCTTGGTGAAAAACCGGGATGGGCATCCAGACTCTTTTGAAAATCCGCAACTGCGCCTTCCTCATCGCCCAGGGCTAACTTCGCCTTCGCACGCCAGTAAAAGCTCTCCTCCAGGATTGTTTCTGTTATCCTGCCCAGGGTATTATCCGCCAGTTCAATTATGTCCTCATACCGACCGGTGTAAAAATAAGCGAAGTAAGGTCCGGTCTGATACCACAAAATCCGCCAGGGTTTAATTTCCTCGGGCAGTTCCTGATAATTAGCAAAAGCCGCATCGAACGCAACCGCGGCATTGCCATAATCATTTAATCTCACAAGATTGGTTCCGAGATTGTAGAATGCAAAAAACAGATCGCGCCCCGCAAGTTGATCTGTTTCCAGGGTGGCAATCTCGGAGGCGTGTAAAAAATTTGAATATGCGTTCGCCTGTGCACCGAGGATATCAAGTAGGACGGCATCGCTGCCCTGGGGATATGGAATAATATAGGAGTAATTAAAAGCCCGCCAGGCTTTAAGGAACTCGCCATAGTTCTCGGTAATATCCGGTCCTTTCAGGGTATCCTGGGTGTAGAACAACTCCTTACCATCATCGTATCCGCTGATGACCTGGTAATGACCCATCCATCCATCAAATTCGGTCCCTTCATAGCCTTTCTCAACAATCACAGGGTAACCGCCTGAAATGAGTGCTTTTATAATCTGAAGATCGCCGCCTGCCCTTGTGATCGCCCTGAAATCTGTTTCGCTTTCAAGAAAGTCCTGCATTTCATAAGTCATAACATTCTTATCGCGCTCATTTGGTTTGAGAAACGCGGCGGTATCGCGCTGGCTTCCATCCCAACCCCAGTATGATAAAGCGATAGCCAGGTTGGCTGGGCCATCGTTGTTCAACATCTGGAATTCATGCGTAAAACCCTCGAGCTTCTTTTCAGAGGGTAACGGTGTGGGGGTGGGTGTGACAGTCGCGGTTGGGAAGGCTGTCCCGGTTGCTGGCGCAGCAGTTGTACGGGTCAGCGAAATCGTCGGGGTGGGGGTGCGGGTCAAATCGCTTAATTCGTTTATAGAGCTATTTTCAGATAATTGGGGGGGAGAATTCGATCCAACCGTGTCCGGTGGATTGAGAGCATAAAGAAGCGCCTCCTTGAGTGTATCTAATCGACTTTCCATGCCGTTATTAAGACCGGGCATTCCGCCCAGATATACCACAACCAGCATTATTCCAGCAAGAATTCCAAGGATTAGGACGAGACGTTTCATATAAAAATTTTTCTAAGGCTCAACACCCAATTGGTTTAACTGGATGAGTGAAGGCTCAAAACCCGGATGGAACTCCAGGCTCAGACGGTAGTCGGCGATGGCACCGGCAGTATCGCCCAGGGCTGCCTTCGCCAGACCGCGCCAGTAGTAACTTTCCTCAAGGCTCTTTTCGCTTTGCATTGCGTTCAGAGTGGTATCCGCCAGAGATATCACATCCCAGTAGCGCCCGGAGTGGAAGTAAGCAAAGTAAGGTCCAGTCTGGTACCACATCATCCTCCATGGCCGCTCCTCCTCCGGAATAGTTGGGTATACAGCAAAGGCTTCATCATATGCCGCGGCTGCGCCTGCATAATCCTGGAGACGCATCAGGTTGGTCCCCCGGTTGAACCAGGCAAAGAACTTTTCAATCCCTTCCAGGCCCACAACTTCATTGGAAGCCAGCAGGGCTGCGTTCTGGTAATTTGTTACCTCATCCGCATCCGGGCCGAGCAGTTCCATCACTTTTACTTCGTCTTCCTTTGGATGAATCACCAGATAAGTGTGGTTAAAAGCCCGCCAGCCGTCAATCAGGACGTCATAAGGCACTTCCCAGTCAGGTCCGGTGTATGAATCCTGGGCGATAAACACACCCTTTGTTTCATCGTAACCAGTCAGCACCTGGTAATGCCCCATCCAGGAATACACATTCGAGATGTCCACCAGGAAAGTGCCTTTTTCCACCAGAACCGGGTAACCAGCCGATATTAAACGCTTCAACAGTTCAATATCACCACCCACCCGGGTGACCACCCCCATGTCCGTGTTTTCAAGCACATAATCGGCCAGTTCATAAGGCATTACATTTTTGTCGCGCTCATCTGGCTTTACTGCTTCACCGACCTCGTTTCGTACTGCCGGCCATCCCCAGTAAGAAAGCGCCATGGTCAGATTGGCGGGAGCGCAGTAATTCAAACGACCGTGCTGGGTGGTGTACTCGACCCCGCTCAATGCCACCTTGGTGGGAATTGGAGTGGCTGTACTGGTCGGAACAGCAGTCGGTCCGGGTGTGGCGGTTTGTTGTGGGGTAACCCGGGTTGGGAGAGGTGTGTTGGTCGGCTGGCTGGTTGGTGTATATGCTACAGGTGATGGAATTGTTCCCTGGATTGTAGCGTTCTGCTGGGCGCCCGGCACAAAGATCACTTTTTCGGGGGGATTAAGGGCATATTTCAACATTAAGACCACCTCGTCCACCCGCCAGGCGAGGCGGTCGTGTACCGGCGGCAAAAAATAGGTGAATGCCGAGAGAATACAGACCACCGGTACAAATATTAGAAGGAATCGAAGGATTTTTGACATGACAGACCGTTCTGAACCCGCGCGCATTATAACATTTATAACTGGGCAACACCGCCTTAGGGTTTGCTTAGAGATCTGAACCAGAAACTCACATTTTCTAAATAATTTCTGAACATGGGCCTGATAATATTTACCCGGATCCACACCAATTGGGTTGTAACAACCAGTTTAATATCAATAATAAAGGAGTTAATCAAAATGAGCAGAACCGCAAAATGGATTACTTTACTGCTGGGGAGCGCCCTGATAGCAGGGATGGCCGTGGTTGGGATTGCAACCGTCGGAGTGTTGAATGCATATGCACAGGTGGGCTCTCCTGAAAATTCAGGCGGGTTTCAATATTCCCAGGAAGCTTCCGCCTTCGCTCACGGTAGAGGCGGCAGAGGGCCAACTGCACATCCAGAAATGGACGAATACCTGGCGCAGGCTCTGAATATAACTGTTGAAGAACTTCAGGAAGCGAAGGAAAAAGCCCGCCAGGCTGCCCTTGAGCAGGCGCTGGAAGATGGAACACTCAGCGAAGAACAGGTCGAAATGATGGAGGCCTGGGAAGCTTTAAGGGATTATATCGACAGAGATGCTCTCATGGCAAAAGCGTTAGGAATTGATACAAGCGAACTTGAAGAAGCTCTCGCTGATGGAAAAAGGGTCCCTGAACTGCTGGAAGAGTATGGAGTTGATCCAGAGGAATTCTCTCAAGCCATGCAGGCTGCTTTTGAAGAGGCTGTACAGCGGGCTGTAGAGGACGGTGTCATCACCCAGGAATTGGCGGACCAGATCCTGAGCGGCGGTCCCGGCATGGGTGGTCCAGGGCATCCTTTTGGATACGGCGGCGGTCAGAATTTTGGCCCGGGTGGATACCCACCCCAACCTTCTCCGGACGATCCGGGCCCGGTTGATACTGGTACGAGCCTGTAAAATCGAGCAATCCGGCTGCAGAAGTATACGAGCACAGACATGCGCTGTGCTCGTTTTGTGTTAAGTCTCAAGCGCCTTTTTTATCTCAACGATCACTTCGGTATCTTTTTCAATTTCACGAGCTTCTGCAAGAGCATCTTTCGCAGACTTCGCACCAATTTTCCCAAGCGCCCAGGCGGCGTGGGCACGCACCAGCGGTTCTGGATCGCTGAGCAGCGCCTGCGCCAGACCCGGGACTGCTGACTCGCTTGTTAAATTGCCCAGGGCAACTGCAACGTTGCGCAAATAACCGCCCCGTTTTGCGCGTTTCATCGGGCTGCCTTTAAATCTTTTGGTAAAAGCATACGTGTTAGTCTGCAGTTCAACCAGCAGATCAGGGTCTGGCATTCCCTCCCTGGGGGCAAATTCAGAATCCGTGACAGGCTCAGCGAATCTTAAGTTCCAGGGACAAACCTGCTGGCAGATGTCGCAGCCAAATACCCAGTTCCCAATATCCTGCCGCAATTCGACCGGGATGGAACCCTTTAATTCAATAGTCAGATAAGAGATACATCTGCGGCTGTCTATCGTTCGGTCCGGCAGGATGCAGCCAGTCGGGCAGGTTTCGATACAGCGCTGGCAGGAACCGCAGCGGTCCTCGTAAAACGGTCTGTCCGGTTCCAATTCCAGCCCGAGCAGAATCTCGCTCAGCAGGAAATACGATCCGGATTCCGGGTTGATCAGGCAGGTATTTTTAGCGATCCAGCCGAGCCCTGCCCGCTGGGCTAATTCCCGCTCAAGGATGGGTCCTGTGTCTGTATAGTAACGGTTGGCGACCTGATAGCCAACCCGCGATTCAACGAACCGCACCAGGGATGCCATGCGTTTAAGCAGCACATCATGGTAATCCATGCCCCAGGCGTAAGCTGCCACCCTGCCGCGCAAACTAATGTCCCCCTCAGAAATTTGGAAACCGGGATCTCCCCTCGAATTTTTCAGGGATTCTTTAGGTGGGTTATGCTGTGTGCCCAGGATGATAATCGATTCGCATTCAGGCAGGACGGCGCGCGGGTTTGCCCGCCGAAGCAGGGCGCGTTCTGTCTCAAGATACCCCATACTCCCATGGCGACCCTTCTGCAGCCAGTCCCTGTAAACATCAAAATGAGCGGGCGGGTCAGGCGTGGTGACCCCGACAAGATGGAATCCCAACTTGAGAGCCTCAGATTTTATGGCAGATTCCAAGCCTTTCATATAATAAATAAATGCTCTCGACCAATAAAGGCTGACCCGCCTTCACCGGCAGGATAAACTGAAGTGCACCTCTGGAGAAAGTATTTCCTGCGGCGCAAGGACTACAAACCGGGCCCAGCCCCGGATGTTATTGTCAAATTCCAGTTCATAGACAACCTGCTGCGGTCCTGCCTTCAGGCTCCTGGTAAGCGGCGGGGGTAATTTTATCTCATACAAATATTCAGGAGAGTGCGCTTCAAGCTGGTATGTAAGCACAACATCTTCCACCAGTTCGAAATCAGCGCTTAAAGTGAATGTATGCGGGCAGCCTGCATTTTCAACGTCAGCCTCGTCTATAACAAATTCAAGGTCCCTCAATATCTCACCCCCGCCAATCCCCCTTTGTTCAGTTTGGGCTGCGCCAGAACCGGAAACAATTATATCGACCCAGAAGGGTTTCTCCCTCTGTTCCGAAACCCCAAACAGCTCACCAGCCGCGTTTTTTAACTTCCAATTTCCCCGGTAATTCCCATTTTTGTAGGGCGCAGCCAGTTCAACAGAAAGATCCAATTCCTCGCCCGGGAGCACTCTATTTGGGATCTGGAAGGACGCAGGGCCTCCCATAAGGTCCCCGTCTATGAATACTGCAGTATAGTCATTCGTCCAGGCGCGGTTTCCGCTGTTCTTGATCTTCCAAATTTTGATAAACCTCTCTCCCGGCAGAAATTCGCTTTCATCCGGCACACTGACATCCGCCAGGAACTCAGCTTTATCATCTTCGGACGCAGTTGGAACTGGTGCCAGCGGCGTGTTTGTGGGCGTGGAAGTGAGAGCCGGTGTGAATTGGGTGCCTGCCGGTGTGAATGTAATGGTTGGAGCCACGTGCGTTTTGATCAACAGTTCCGGCCGCAGGGTTGGGACATTTTCACCCTTACCCAACCGGAAGGCTTCAGAGGTTAATGCAGCGGATGTAAACAACAGGCTCGGGCCGGTTGCAGTGGGATCGGCTCCGCCTGGCGCGGGCAACTTACAGGAAGCGCTTATCAAACCAGCCAGCAGAAAAAGCGTACTGAGAATCACCCGCCTCATCCTGGTTTCTCGCTCCGCAGTTACCCCATCCCTTCCTGCGCTTCGCCGTAAAGCTTCCGGTGGACAATACTGAGGGCGCGCACCTGCTCGGCTGCGTGATAAGAGGAGCGCACCAGCGGACCGCTCTCCACCCATAAGAATCCGATTGAACGTCCAAACTCCTCTATCTCTTCGAACTCCTCGAGGGTGTAATAGCGCTCAATGGGCAGGTGCTTCTTGCTCGGCTGCAGGTACTGCCCGACAGTCAATATATCCACACCCCATTCGCGCTGGTCGCGCATTACGTCTTTTACTTCAGCTAGGGTCTCGCCCAAGCCAACCATAATCCCGGACTTCGTCAGCACCTCCGGGTCAAGTTTTTTTGCGTTTGAAAGAGTGGCTGCAGCCCATTCATAACAGTCCTGCGGCTGGACTTTCTTAAAAGGCGCGGGACAGTTTCAACATTATGATTGAGGATCTCCGGTCTGGCCTCCATAACAATCTTCAACGCTTCAATCCTGCCTTTAAAATCCGGTATCAACACTTCAATCGAACAACCCGGATGGAGTTGGCGGATACGTTTGATCACCATCGCAAAAATCGGAGCGCCGCCATCATTGCGCTCATCACGGTTTACGCTTGTAATCACCGCATGCTTCAAATCCATTGCCTTAACCGCCTGCGCCACCCTTTCGGGTTCAGTCCAATCCACAGGCTCCGGCTGGCCGCGCTTGATATCGCAGAAACCGCAGGAGCGCGTACATATATCACCCAGCATCAAGAAGGTCGCAGTCCCGGCACCCCAGCACTCCCCGATATTTGGGCATAAAGCCTCCTCGCACACTGTATGCAGGGACTTTGTGCGCATCAATTCCTGAAGCCATTCGTAAGTCTCCCCGGAAGGCGCCCGCACCCTGATCCATTCCGGCCTTCTTAACGGCGCTTTGCTTACCAGGTCGGTTTTCACCCTATCCCGTGTTGTTTTAAATGCCATGTCCGCCTTATTGCCCAATCAGATTTCGTAATAAAACTCAGGGAATTTTACTCCGGTTTCGGTCTGTGTGCCAGCAGCCTTCTTCACCAGGATATTTTCCCCGTAATTAAGTAATAATAATTAATATAAGTGTAATAAATCCTCAAGATAACCTGTATTAAACTATGTTCGACACCTGTATTCAGTTCTCAAGAGTGCCACCGTATTCTTCCCTTCCTGGATTCTAAACTTCATCAGGAATGATTATCTCAAAACAGCAGGTTTGGAGGCCCAAATGACCGCTAAAATTCACAAGACAGATCAGGAATGGCGCGAGCAGTTAACCCAAGAACAGTACTACGTGACCCGCCAGAAGGGCACCGAACGCCCGTTTACCGGCGAGTACAATGATTTTAAAGGTGAAGGGGTTTTTCATTGTGTCGCCTGCGGTGAGGAGCTCTTCAGTTCAGAAACCAAATTTGACTCCGGATCGGGCTGGCCAAGTTTCTATGCCCCGCTGGAAAACACTAATGTACGAACTGAAGTCGATACAAGCCATGGTATGGTCAGAAAAGAAGTGCTGTGCGACCGCTGCGAATCCCACCTTGGTCATGTATTCAATGACGGACCCCAGCCAACCGGTTTGCGCTACTGCATCAATTCGGTATCTCTGGATTTTAAACCAACCCAGGATAAGGAATAAATTCTATTACTCTGATGCAATCCGAAAAAAAAGAGGCTGATCCAGGTTATGAAACCAGCCTGGTCATCCTGGTGCCGGATGCTGAGCCGGTTGTGAGCCCATTTCGGCAAAAGTACGACCCATCCGCATCACAGGGGATGCCCGCCCACATAACTATTAACTATCCTTTCCGGGCTGATATACCTTCGCGCCCAGAACTGTATGCCAAATTAGATGCATTATTCTCAAAATACCCACCGATACAGTTTTCGCTCGTCAGAATTAACCAATTCCCCGGTGTCCTTTTCCTCGAACCTGTCCCGGTTTACCCCTTTATTGATTTAATCCAGGCTGTGGCAACAGAATTTCCGGATTCGCCACCTTATAAAGGTGAATTCAGCGCAGTCATCCCGCACCTTACAGTGGCTCAATCGGACGATAAAAGCGAATTTAAGAGGATAAAATCAGAATTTATGGAATTTTCAAAGCGGCATCTGCCTATCGAAATCACCGCAGAAGGCGCAAGTTTGATGAATAACAGGAGTGGAACCTGGTCAGTCCAGAAAAAATTTCCCCTAACTGGATGATGGGCAAACGTGGAATGAATCCATTAAGACCATAGAAGATACTTGAGTTTAATCAACCCAAAACCGGTTTGAAGATATCAGGATGGACATGCACAGTAATAACCAGCAAAAACAAATTGCCGAACAGTTTATAAAATTCTTCTGCAAAGGGGATATTGATTCCCTGATTGTTCTGATGTCTGAAGATTTGAAATTCCAGGGTCCTCTTTTCAAATTCGACTCGAGGGAAGCATATATCAAAGCACTGCAAAATGACCCTCCAGAAGAGACTGCATGCGAGATAATCAGCCTCACAATTAACCAGGACAGTGTTTGTATCTTTTACAAATACGGGAAAGGCGAGGCGCATATCACCATTGCCCAACATTTTAAATTCCTGGGCAGCTTAATCAGTGAGATCCTGGTTGTGTTTGACCCCCGGGGGGTAACCTAACAGCCTTCACAAGCATTAATTACATATTTGAATCTCCCCGTCAGGCTGCCTGGAGAGGGATATCTGGTACAATTCCCGCCTGCATTTCGGATGTTTGGAAAAATATTTGCTGAAAATCAATGAAATTGACCAGCTGGCAGGAAGAATTCATCACAAGACTGTATCCCATCAGAAGTGGCAGGGGATAATCTACCTTTCTGGATGGAACTGATGGCCATTACCGCCCTCCGTCTGCGGGGAAACCCCGACGCTCAGCCCGTAACTCAATCCGGCAGGAAATCCACCCGTTAGGTCATTTGAGCGCCCTGGATGGTTTTTCCGAAATAAATTCCTGGCATAATTGAAATGAAAGCCAAAATTATAAACCCTTTAACCTATACCGATGTCCAGCAAGAATCTGAGGGCGGGAACAACAAGCCCCTTCCAGGTTCTGAAGAGCCAATCCTCCATCTCCAGGATCTGGTAAAGGTTTTCCATACCGGCGCAGGCGATTTTATTGCAATTAACAATATCAACCTAGACATAATGGCTGGTGAATTCCTGGGAATCATCGGCAAATCCGGGGCAGGAAAAACCACCTTACTGAATATAATCTCCGGGGTTAGCGAGATCACTTCCGGCGATGTGATCTTCAGAGCACCATCCAATGGAAGTGCATCGGACGATCCTGAGATCATTTCAATCCGTTCTATGGGGGAAGATGACCTGGCGGCCTGGCGGGGACGCAATATCGGTATTGTATACCAATCATTCGAACTGATGCCGCAGTTAAACCTGCTGAAAAACATCATGCTGCCCCAGGATTTCGCCGGCACTTACCGCCCAAAAATCAGCGCTGAACGGGCGCTCGAACTGCTGGACATTGTTGAATTAAGCGAGCATGCAAAAAAGCTGCCAGCCCAAATCTCCGGAGGGCAGAAGCAGCGCGTCGCCATCGCCCGTGCACTGGTAAACGACCCTCCGGTTATTCTGGCCGACGAGCCGACCGGCAACCTGGACACGGTTACCGCTGAGACGATTTTCCAGATTTTTGAGAAACTGGTCGCGAACGGCAAGACAATTATTATGGTAACCCACGACAGAAACCTGGCGGCCCGTTTTTCCAGGCAGGTATATATCTCAGACGGGGAGCTCGTCAGCAGGGATCACGGGATTATCATCAATGGAGATGGAGAAAATCCACCAGGTTCCCAGCAGAGTCTTGTCGAAGAAGCCATTATTCAGGCCGGACCGCTCGAAATTAGCTCCGATGGCTGCCGGAAGGGCGCCGCAAGTGATACTTCGTCCTCTGAACCCGCCCTTTATCCGGGCGATTCTGCTCCATCCACCCCGGCAGGGCTGGATGAGGCCGCGGTCATCCTGAGAGATGTGGTCAAAACGTATGTAAACGCGGCCGGCGAATTTCCGGCATTGAAGGGCATCAACCTGCGGATGAACTACGGGCAGTTTATATCCATTGTCGGAAAATCGGGGAGCGGAAAATCGACCCTCCTGAACATGCTGACAGGGATCGATCACCCCACCTCAGGGAAGGTTATTGTCGGCGGGCAGGACCTCTACCGGATGTCGGAGAGCAAACGCGCTCTATGGCGCGGCCGCAATGTGGGAATTGTGTTCCAGTTCTTCCAGCTGCTGCCGACTCTGACCCTGCTTGAAAACACCATGCTGCCGATGGACTACTGCGATGTCTACCCGGTCAGCGAACGCCCCTCGCGTGCGATGGAATTCTTAAGTATGGTAGGTCTCGAAGATCAAGCCCACAAACTTCCCTCTTCCGTGTCGAGCGGACAGCAGCAGAGCGCGGCAATCGCCAGGGCGCTGGCGAATGATCCCCCGATCATCATGGCGGATGAACCAACCGGAAACCTTAGACTCCCGTTCGGCGGATAAAATACTTGGCCTTTTTTCCGAAATGGCCCAGCGCGGAAAAACGATCCTGATCGTCACCCATGATCCTTCTTTCACCAGGCGGACCGACCAGACTGTTATCCTTTCCGATGGTGAGATAATCGATGATGTCATCGCCAGAGCGCTCCCGTTATTAAACCACCCCCAGATGCTGCAAGCAACCCACAAAGCGGAAAAACGAATTTACCAGCCCGGATCAGTCATCATTGAACAGGGCCAGCAGGTCGACCATCTGTTTATGATTGCAAGGGGTGACGTAGATGTGGTGCTTAAAAACCCGGGCTGCGCCGAGATCGCGTTAGCCCGCCTGGGACGGGGCCAGTTCTTTGGCGAAGTTGAATTGATGCACAGAGAGGATTCGGTCGCCAGCGTAAAGGCAGCCCCCAGGTGCGAGGTCGAGCTGGTTTTACTGCCAAAAGAAGATTTCTACCGTCTGCTGGAGCGATCGCCGCAGACCATGGACGTGATTGAAACAGTCGCCAGTACCAGGCTGGAAGAAAACCTGGCAAAAAACGGAGGCTGCGAATAAACATGAATACCGGCATTAACCTGGTCAGGCCGCGCTGGAGTAAGGTCCTGGCTGACTTGTGGGACAATAAAACCAGGACTCTGCTGGTAGTGGCCTCTATCGCGGTCGGGGTGTTTGCGGTTGGGACAATCGCGAATGCATACCAGATCCTGGCTGAAGATATTGACACCAGTTATGCCTCGGCAAACCCGGCCAATATTGAGATAATCACAGATCCGTTTGACGACAATTTCGTCAGTTCCATAAAGGAAATTCAAAGCGTTGAGGATGTTGAAGGCCGAAACAACATGAGCGTGAGCGTTATCCAGGCAGGTAAACCCCAGCAGGCGCTCAACCTGATCGCAAATGACGATTTCGGAAACTCACACATCAACCAGATCGAGCCAAAGAAGGCCAGGCAGTTCCGGATGAAAACGAGTTGTTGATTGGTTACGAGCCGATGAGGGACCCGGGTTACCGGGTTGGGGACGTGCTTGCGGTACAGCTTGAAGATGGGACCATCCGGCGCATGCCGGTGGTGGGCATTGTCAAAGACCAGACTGCGGCCGGCGATCTTTAACGCCGCCACGGTAGGGTACATCACTTCAGATTCGCTTGCCTGGTTGGGGCAAACCCAGAAATACAACCGCCTTTATGCTACTGTGAGCGCACATTCGGAAGATGAAGCTTATATCGAATCAATTTCAAAAATAATTGAGGATAAGATCGAGAAAAGCGGCCGCCAAGTCTACCGGGTTAATACCAGCAGGTCCGACGAGCACCCGTTTGGAGATATGGCCCTGGCTATATTCGGGGTTCTGGGGGTGCTCGGGGTGCTGGTTATGCTGCTGAGCAGTTCGCTGATCTTCAACACCCTGAACGCCCTGATTACCCAGCACCTGCGCCAGATTGGCGTGATGAAACTGATCGGCGCCCGCAGTAAACAGGTGCTGCTGATGTACCTTTTTTTGATTTTCTCTTATGGAATATTAGCCCTGGTCATCGCAGTCCCTTTAAGCGCGTTCGCCGGATACGGGCTGGCAGATCTTATGGCATGGTTCATGAAATCCGATCTGCAGGGTTTCCGGACATTCCCCGCGACTCTGGCCATCCAGGTCCTGATCGCGCTGGTCGTGCCTCTGATCGCTGGTTTTATCCCGGTAAACAGCGGCTCAAAGATCAAGGTTCGCCGGGCGATAAGCAACGACCGCCCGGGAGACCAGCCAACAGTCGGGGCTTTTTGGAACTGGATCGGCGGAGTCTTGCGCTGGGTCTCGCGACCGGTTATGCTTTCCATCCGCAACACTTTCCGCCGCAAAGGGCGCCTCCTATTGACCCTGTTCACGCTGACAGTTGCCGGGGCGATCTTCATCGCAGTTTTTAATGTGCGCGTATCCATGCAGGAATTTATGGTCCAGATTCAGCAGCACTTCATTGCAGATGTGACCCTCAACTTCGAACAGCCATACCGGTCTTCAGAAGTCGAGGCAGCGCTGTTCCAGATCCCAGAGGTCAGGCATGTAGAATCCTGGTCAGGAGCGACCGGGGAAATCCTCGACCAGAACGGAGACGTGGTGGAGAGCCTGCAGATCATCGCCCCACCCGCTGATTCGGCCCTGCTGGAGCCAGAAATGGTAACCGGGCGCTGGCTGCTTCCGGGCGATGAAAGAGCCATTGTGATCTCGGACGCAGTCTGGGATAGTGATCCGGATTTACAGCCCGGGGATATATTAAAGATCAGCATTTCAGACGGCAGGGAGGAGGACTGGAACTCTGGCAGGGATCTTCCGTTTCGCCAATTTTATCGGCGATCCGCTCAGCTATGCGCCTTATGAGACCATTTCCAAACTTCAAAACATGAACCATTCCGCTTCTTCATACCGGCTGGTCACAAGCGATCAGAGCCTGGAAGGCCAGAAGCGGGTCAGTTCCGAGATCGACCAGCACCTGCGCGAGCTTGGTTTTAAAGTTAGCGACGTGCAGACCGGAGCGGAAGCCCAGGAACAAAGCGCCCAGATGGTCAATATCCTGGTAACTTTCCTGCTCAGCATGGCACTACTGACCGCGCTGGTGGGCAGCATTGGATTAACAGGAACAATGGGCATGAACGTCCTTGAGCGGACGCGCGAGATCGGCGTAATGCGGGCGATCGGGGCGGTGGATTTCGCCATTATAAAATCGGTGGTAATCGAAGGTTCCTTTATCGGTTTGATCAGCTGGATGCTGTCGGTGGTCTTTTCGTTCCCGATCAGCTTCCTGCTGCTGAAGATTATCAGCGAGGCAATGATCAACGCACCCATCCCGCTGGCATTCACAACCCGCGGAATGCTGGTCTGGCTGGGAGTGGTTCTTGGCTTATCCATCATCGCCAGCATCCTGCCCGCCCGCAGCGCAGCCAGGTTGACCATCCGGGAGGTGCTGGCTTACGAGTAAGGCTTCACCCCCAGGCAGGGTTGTAGTAGGTCTTCAATGGGAAACGGTATTTCATGCTCCTCAAGCTTCAGGCAAATCAGGGCTGGAGATTGCGGTCGACGAGTTTCTGGAGGCGGCGGTATGCAGACGACCCGGCGTACCTGCGCAAAGCCTGGATGCGTTTGATCAGCATGGGATGTGTGGCCATTATTTCACCCAGCGAACCCATCAAGGTATCATCCTCAGCATCGATCCGGCGGAAAACTTCGCTCAGATCGCGCTGGCCTGCCTGTGGTCCGGCGCCCAGTTTTACAAGGGCAGAGACCGCTTTTTCCGGTTTTCCGCACGCCAGCAGCCCAGCCCGGTCGGCTGAATACTCGCAGGCCCGGTTCCACCATAAAAAGGTCATCGCCATCAACATCCCGGCTGACCAAGAAGCCGGAACCCCGGCTATCCCGCCCACCAGGGAGTTCAGCCAGGTATGTCCCAGGGCGACATGCCCGAGTTCGTGACCCAGGATAAAAGCCAGTTCATCGCTGTCCATCACATCCAGCAAAGCGGAATAGATAACCACGACCTTCGGAGAGGACAGGCCGAAGGTGTAAGCATTCAGGACGCGGCCCGGGGCGATGTAGACCAGCACATCCCCGGGCTGTAAACGGGCGGTTGTATCCCTGACGATTATGGCGATTTGCGGGGAAGATCTGGCGGTGACCTGGCGGGCACGACTGACCAGCGCCTGGTGGTGGGAACGCCCCAGATAAAAAGAAAGAACAATAAAAGCCAGTACGAATATCCCGCTCAGGCAGGCGGTGGCAGCGACGGTGAACACCACCACCCCGACGACCAGCAGCAGCGTCAGCAACAAAACGAGCAATTCGCCTTTATAACGGTATGCGCTGGTTTTAAAGGCCCTGCTCATCCGGATATTAAAATCCCCCTCACCCTACTATTTCCCGGACAAACAACTTGAGACCTTCAACGCGGACAACCTGCACCTTCGCGCCAGGCCCAGCAGTGCGCCTCACTATCTACCAGCTCGGCGGTCCACTGCTCGCCGCCCAACTGGACCCGCCCGGTGGGAGACAGGCTCTCCTTCACCAGGCCGGTTTTGCCAATCAAACTCTCCTGTCCCATCCAGGCCGGGGTAGCCTGGGCGCGCAGGGCGAAGATCAGGATTACGAAGAAGATCGCCCCGATCGCGATAGAGACACCCACAACAAGCGGGACCGAAACCCGCTGAAAACTGGGCACGCTGGGCGAGTTGAATAACACCAGAGAGCCGACGATTAATGAGATCACCCCGGCGGCAGTCAGCGCGCCGTGAGTGGGGGCTTTGATGTCCAGGATAAAAAGCACAAAAGCGGTGATGATAAAGACGATGCCGAACCAGTTGACCGGCAGCACTCCCAGCCCGTAGGCTGCCAGCGCCAGGCAAACCACGCCTAAAAAGCCCGCCACCCAGCCTCCCGGGCTGGATATCTCGATCAGGACAGCCTGGACGCCGATCGCAAGCAGGACAAAGACGAAATTGGGATTGGTGAGAATTGAAAGCAACTGCTCGATAAGGGACTGCTCGAACTCCCTTACAACAGCCCCACGGGTGGAAAGGGTCACCTGCCCCTCAACGGTTTCAACAGTATAACCATCGAGCTGGTCGAGCAGGTCGCCCACATCCGGGGCAATAAAATCCACCAACCCGGCTTCAAACGCCTCAGCCGCCGAGAGGGCCTGGGCGCTTTCGATGGTTTCCTCCGCCAGGCCAATCGCCTCCAGGGCGCGTCCTTCCATAAGCGTGCGGACGGTGGCTTCAAGGATGTTCTTGGTCTTCTCTTCGAGGGTCTCCCCGAGATCCTCACCTTCCGGACCGACCGGGCTGGCCGCGCCGATTGCGGTTTCGGGCGCCATGGCAGATGCGTGTCCCGCCAGGGTAATGACAGTCCCGGCGCTGCCTGCCATCGCCCCGCGCGGGGCGACATAGACTATTACAGGCACCCGGCTGGCGCGCATCTCCTTGACGATGTTGTTCATCAGGTCAACGCTCCCGCCGGGGGTGTCAAGCTGAAAAATGAGGACTTCTGCGCCGGTATCCTCAGCCCGCTGCAGGCCACGCGACAGGTATTCGACCATCGCGGGGGTTACCGGCCCCTCCGCGGTCAGCAGCAGAACCATGGGGGTATCATCCTGGGCCGCGGCTGCAGCCGGCAATATTAAAATCGCCAGAAAGACCAGAACCCACAAGAGAGCCAGGGGTCGTTTAATCACCAACTTACTCCAGATTGATCTAAAGATTTATTATAGCATTCCAACTAAAGAACCAGCTAAAACCTGGTGTCCGAGCAAGGCTTGAATTTTTACCCTCAGGGAAATTTTTACAGGTCAACTCGCGGGCAGGTTTCGTTTGATGACCGCTAAAGTTATATCATCGTACTGACGAGCACCTTCAGTAAAGGCATTGACACTGCCGAGTATCCCATCCAGGATTTCTTGGGACCCCTTTTGGTTTAATTCAAAAACGGATTTCTTGAGGCGTTCTTCCCCAAAAAATTCGCCCTTCTGGTTATCTGCTTCAGTTATACCATCAGTGTAAATAACCAGTACATCTCCGGCATCTATCACTTCCGTTCCCCTACCCCAGGTTTTCTCTTCATATACTCCCAAAGGTATACCGGTTCTTTTCAACTCTCTTAACTGGTTTGGTCTTGAACTCCCCAGCAGAAGAGGTGGGCAGTGGCCGGCGTTGCAAAAAACCATTTGCCCGGATCTGAGTTCTAATATCCCGTAAAAAATGGTTAAAAACTGATTCGCGGTAGTGTACTCGAGGATGCGCTTGTTAACCAAATTAAAGACCTGTTCAGGCTGCGAAGGATATTCCATTATGACAGGCTTCAACAGCGCATAACTCAGCGCCATAAACAAAGCCGCCCCAACACCTTTGTCAACCACATCGGCCGTTATCAACCCAATCCGATCTTCCGGCAGCAGGAATACATCGTAAAAATCGCCGGATGTCTTGCGGGCAGGCAGGAGTTCGAACGACATCTGCCAGCCCGGCGTTTCTGGAACTTCGACGGGCAGAAAACTTCTCTGTACTTCACCTGCCAGAGTTAATTCTGTTTCCATCCGCCTGTTCTTTTCCCGGAGTTTGTTTTGAAGCTCTTTCAATTCCAGGTGAGTCCTGACCCGGGCCAGCACTTCTTCAAGCTGAAAGGGCTTGGTTATGTAATCCAGGCCCCCGACATTAAATGCTTTTACTTTATCCTGGATCTCGTCCAGGGCGCTGATAAATATCACCGGAATATCCCGGGTTGATCTTTCACCCTTTAATCGGGTGCAGACCTGGTATCCATCCAAGCCGGGCATCTTTATATCGAGCAAAATCAGATCCGGCGGATTGGATACGACTGCATTGAGGGCCAATTCGCCGTCCGGAACCGGCCTGACATGGTAACCGGCATCACTCAACATTTTCGATAATAAACGCAGGTTCGCGGGCGTATCATCCACGATCAGAATATCCGCTTTATATTTCCCCATATCATTTTCAGTCATGATAACCTCCCTGTTTGTTCGAGCATCGCGGTTATTTTTTTATATTCGTAATTCTCAGCCAGTCCGGTCAACTCTGATGCGAGTTCAGGGAAATCACCAGAGATCTCGTAGATAAGATCAAGCATTAATTCTAAATCGGCATTTACCGTCGCTGACTGCAGAGCGGCCAACCACTCTGCAGGAAGCGATTCAAGAATATCCCCCAGGAGGTTAACCGGCGCTGCTCTTCAGTTTCTTCTTGAAATGCCGGCTGCATCTCGGGTTCGCCTTCATAAAAAAACTCCACCCCAAGATGCTTCTCCAGCAAATCGCAAACCTCCTCGGCGCGGAACGGCTTGCGCAGGAAATCGTCACACCCCTCGGACAGTATCCTTTCACGGTCCTGTTCAAAAACGGATGCGGTCAGGGCAATAATAATTGTCGACTGCCCTTCAGGTGCCTTTTTTATTCTTCTGGTAGCCTGGTATCCATCCAGTACCGGCATACGCATATCCATCCAGATCAGGTGCGGATGCCAATCACGCCAGGTATCGACCGCTTCCTGCCCATTTCCAACAGCCCGGACATCAAAATCCAAGGACTCCAATAACCTGACAAGCAACTGGCGATTTGATTCTTTATCCTCCGCAACCAGTAAACGAAAAGGATCCCCATCCTGAGCCAGCTGACCCGGGACCAGTTTCAAGGCCTTTCTTCCCGGTTGTGCTGCCGCCATCTCTTCATCCTCGCAGAGCCCGACCGGAATCTCAAATTCAAAAACGCTCCCCACGCCAAGCTCACTTCTGACCCTGAGTTCACCACCCATCTGCTTTACATACTGGCGGCTGATCGTCAGGCCCAACCCGCTGCCCTCCTGAAACTGGTCTGTTGAGCCTACCTGAACGAATGGTTCAAACACATTAACCAGATCTTCCTGCGAGATTCCCGGACCGGTGTCTTCAACACAAAATTGAAGTGAACATTGACCTGGCAGTTCAGAAGACACACCCGTCCGCAAGCAGACGCTGCCTTCCCAGGTAAACTTAATGGCATTGCCAAGCAGGTTGCTCAATACCTGGCGAAGTTTACCCTCATCGGTTTGAATAAAACGGGGGACATCCACAGCCCGATCAATAAACAATCTCAATCCCTTATCATCAGCCCGCAGACTGAACATCTCACCCAGGCTTTCCAGCATGTGGTGAAGGTCAAAGTTAGCTTTATGGATCACAACACTGCCGGCTTCAATTTTTGAAACCTCCAGGACATCATTGATGATCGACAGCAGGTGCTCCCCACTGCGGTTGATAATTCCCAGGTGTCCTTTTTGCTCATGGTTAAGGGTTTCATCGCGCTCCATCAACTGGCTGAAGCCCAAAATTGCATTCAGCGGAGTACGCAACTCGTGGCTCATGTTGGCTAAAAAGACACTCTTCGCCCGGTTGGCTGCCTCAGCAGCCCGGCGCGCTTCCTGAATTTCCCGGATATCATGATAAATCACAATATAACAAACCAGTTCTCCGGAAACGATGACCGGAACCGAGATCAATTCCACATCCACAAGGCTGCCGTCTTTATGGGTGCGTTTGGTCACCGCATGCATCCGGCTTTTAAATACTGTAGCCTTTTCGGTGATCAGCCTGGCTTCTTCGATAACCGAAGGGTGATTCGCCAAAACCGTTTCGATATTCTTGCCAACAACCTGCTCCTGTTTATAACCAAACAACTTTTCAGCCATCGGGTTCCAGGCTATTACTTTGGCATCCAGATCAACCGACACAATAGCGGTCGGCGCGTTGATAAACAGAGCTTCAAAATATTCTTTCTGGTGCAGTATCTCTTCTTCATACTGCTTACGCCTGGTAATATTTTCCACCCGACCCTCGTAATAAAGGGGATTTCCATTTTCGTCTTTCACCATCCGGGAGGTGTCGCTGTACCAACCAATTTCCCCTTGAACAGTACGCCCGTAAATTTCAAAATCCCGCACAACTCCCTCGCGGTCGAGCAGTTCCTTCCAGCGCTCGCGCTCTTCCGGGTAAATATAGTGAAGCGCGGTTGTATCAATCGCCATCAATTCTTCACGCGAGCCGTACCCCAGCATCTGCACAAACGCCAGGTTTACATCCAGAAATTTGCCCTCAGGCGTCGCCCGGTACAGACCTACCGGCACTCCATCGAACAAGGTCCGATAACGCTGCTCGCTCTCCTGCAGTTCAGCGGTACGTTCTTCCACCAGATCTTCCAGATGCTCCTGGTATTTGCGCAGTTCAAGTTCAGCCTTTTTACGCTCTGTAATATCCTGCACGGTGCCTTCGTAAAACTGAACCACACCGTTCTCATCTTTTATCGCCCGGGCTGTATCACTGATCCAGATTACATAGTCGTCATAGCGACGCAACTGAGTTTCAAAATCCCTGAGAGTGCCTTCCTTTTCCAAGAGTTCCTGCCATTTGAGGCGGTCATCTGAGTTAACATAGACATCATCAAGGTTTATTGAAAGGTAACTCTCCCGGTCCGGGTAGCCCATCATCTGAACCAGAGCGGGATTAGCATCCACAATTTTCCCCCCAGGTGTGGTGCGGTATAAACCCACCGGAATGCCATCGAATAAGCCGCGGTAGCGCCCCTCACTCTCTTTTAATTCAGCTGTGCGCTCCTCGACCAGCTCCTGCAGATGCTCACGGTATCCCCGCAGCTGCTGCTCGGCACGTTTGCGCTCATTTATCTCCCTTTGAGCCTGCTCAAAAAGGCGGGCATTGTTAATTGCAATCCCTGCCAGATGGACCGCGGCAGTGAGGACCTCAAAATCCTCCTGATCAAATGCGTCCCGCTCCTTGCGTTCTACTATCATTACACCAACCAGATCCTCACCAATCCAAACGGGGAGGTCAACTTCTGATCCCCAGACACCGTAACTGTACTCGCTTTCCTGCGACACTTCCGGCGTGTAATGCAGTTTTCTTTCCCGCAGGCAAATCGCGCTGATACCCCAACCGGGTTCCAGACGCTCCGGCGGATCAACAAATCCTACATGGGCTGCATGGACCCGCTCTCCGGTATCCTCATCCAGAAGGTAAAGGGCGACAATATCGTAGCCAAGGGTTTCCTGCAAGCCGTTAACGACCGCCCAGCAGACCTCTTTTTCAGTAAGTTTGGTCCCCAGGTCCGTGCTTAATCGTAATAACGCTTTATAACTGTCGGGATTCCCGGGTTGAGAAGAACCTCCCGGGTTGAGTTTTGCCAGAATATCTCGCACACTGTCCAACATGGAAACACCTCACTTCAAAACCTTGACGAACAATATACCTGTTGGGATATTCCTGTTTCAAATATATGTAATTAAACCTTGCCAGCCGCTGACCGATTAATCTAAATTAACAAAGAGTTTTCCACACACCAAGATTTAAGTATATAGATGTTCTTTCACCCGGCTGCTATGAAAAGGGAAGCGATGTTCAGTTTGATAGTGGTTTTGATGCCCCGCCGAATTTATTGATACAGTAAAGAACTTTTTTCTTCGGATTAATTATACATCAGCCCCTATTTTTGGTCCCAAGCGCGGGACAGATGCGGTCATCAATCCGGCGCAATAAGCTGCAGCAGACCGGGTCGAACCAGCGCTCCCAGAAACGGGCTGCGGTCACGTTGGCAGATTCGTATTCGACCGCCACGCGCTGGAACCCCTGCGCCCGGGCATAATTCTGAAAAAAATCAAGAAGAGCCTGCCCAACCCCAGACCGGCGGAATTCCGGGCGGATATAGACTATCTCAATCGTGGCAGTTCCGGAATCCTTGAGAATATCACAGCCGTCCGGGTGGCCGGGATTTAGCCCCATACAACCGGCAGGCTGCCCATCCAGGTATGCCAGGAACATCTCCCGGCCCTGCTCCGACAGCCAGTCCTGCGGAGGGGGAAACTGGTGCAACCAGTAGGTGGGAGCCCCAGCCATGTGGCTCTGCAGCCCATCGAAGAATACCTTCAACTGGCCGGCATCCTTTTTGCCTGCCTGGCGGACTTCAACCCGCTCATTAACACCACTCAGAACACCTGGTTGGAGCAGACCGTCAAAGGCAAGCATCCCAAAACCCATCCTGACCCAGCCCTGGATGCCGTCCCGGTCGTGGTTCAGCAGGCTAACCAGGTGCTGACAGCACCCGCCCGCAATCCAATCCGGGGCGAGGCGGCTGTACATGTCCTGGTAAATACGGGCGCTCTCACCCAGAAGGGCAGCCCCAGTCCACTCCGGGCTGTAGACGGTCCGCAAACCCTGGAAGTCCTCCAGCACAAATCCGCTCAGGTATCCGACCAGGCGCCGATCTTCAAAAGCCGCCACCGAAGGGTTATCCCTGACCAGGTCAGCCAGCATAGAAATGATCACATCCTGATCCCCGTAACGAGCCGGCAAAAGCGGGAGTTCCCGCTTGAAAAAACGGTAGTTTTCCACAAACAAGGCGGCGGCATCTTCAATATGGCTCTCTTCCAGTTCCAGCACTTCAAGCGGCACAGCTGGCCTCCTTTCTTTTATCATTCCATCAGGAAGCAGGGACATCTCTGGAAAGCCGCGCCCGCCAGTACAGCCAGAGCAGGTTAAAAGCCGCGAACAGCAGAATGAGCCCCCAGACCACGGTTGGGCTTCCCTGGGCGCCCTGGAACATTGACAGCAGCAGGCCGGTGACCGCGGCCAGGGACCAGATAATCTTGAGGTTGAGCATGAGGCGGTAATTACTGCGGTCGGCATTCCTCCCCAAATAAGACTCGATCCCGATTGCGAATAATGCGGCCGCGACAAGCCGGGCAGTAAACGGGTCGACCTGCTGCCATCCGAAAATGGTGAGGGTATAAACCGGCGCCAGCATCAGCGGGACTGCGAACAGGATGTCGACCAGGAAGTGGACCACAAACCAGGCCCGCAGGGAGGCGGGGACAGCCGGGTTATTCATATAAGAACCTCCATAACAGCAGGATAAGGGTTTTCGGCATGTTCCCGAATACAACTGGCAGCGCACATAAAACCAGCCTAGGGATAAAGCTCCTGGTAGATGCGGTATGCCAGGGAAACCCGCTGCAGGTACTCGCGCGTCTCGCCAAACCAGGCCCAGCGGATCAGGTCATCCCGGTCCGCCACCATGGGGTCTTCCAGCCAGGATTCGACGCTGGCGACCCCGGCGTTGTAAGCCATAATGGCGAGCTCCAGGTCGCCGCCAAAATAATCCAGCAGGAAATCCAGGAACCAGGCGCCCATTTCAACATTACGATCGGGCAAATAAGCCTCGCCGGGCTCGGATTCGCGCCCCAGCTGCTCGCTCACCCATTCCTGGGTGGAGGGCATTAACTGCATCAGGCCGCGGGCACCTGCAAGCGAGAGGGCTTCCGGATCGTAGTCGCTCTCGACCCGCATGACCGCCCAGATCAGGAGCGGGTCAAGCCCGTATTCAGCGGCGGCCGCCTGCACGATATCCGCATAAGGCCTGGGGTAATTGATCCGCCAGAAGCGAGGCGAGGCGTGCGGATTTTCTGCCAGGTAGTCAGCCGCGATCCGGCGGGCTTCGATTTCAAAGCCGCGACTGGCGAGCTCATCCAGGTAGCGCAGCTTAACGGCCGGGTCGCGGGCCAGGCGGGCGCCAAACAGCAGTTCGAGTTTGGAGAGGTCCGCCTGTCCGAGGTAATCGAGGGCCTGGACTTTCTGAAGGACAGTATCCGCAGCGGGCTGCAGGTCTTGATCCAGGATAAAATCGAGCTCGTTTGAGGATGAGGCCCGCAGTCCCAGCCAACTGGGCGCCATATCTTCCAGTAAAGACCTGGCGGTCTCAACCGCGTCCGAGTTGCCCAGTTTCTCCCCGAGAGTATACAGGCGGTAGGCAGCGTCATCCGAAAAATAGACCCCCGCCTCGGCAATGCGCTGGTAAACCGGCAGGGCATCCTGCAGTTCACCGGACTCCTCCAGCAGCCAGGTGGCGTTCCACCAGGCGACCGGGTAGGGGGAAGCCAGGTAATACTCAAGGGCAGAGTCCGGGTCCTGGTCCTCCAGCAACCGGGCGAGCTCGAGCTGGCTGTCGCTGCTCCCGATCTCCTCAAAGAGCTCCCGGGCCTCGTCCGGACGAGCGGTGACCGCCAGGATTTTGGCGAGGCCCAGGCGGGCGGCTTCGTCTTCTGGGTCATCCTCCAACACAGCCCGGTAAACTTCTTCTGATTCAGGGTAACGTTCAAGTCCAAAGTAAGCGGCAGCCTGCAAGAGGCGGGCATCCGGGTCGTCGCGGCCTGCCAGGCTTTCAAGGGCGTCGCTGTAGAAGGTGGCCCCGTTGAGATCGCGCCCCAGCCGGAGCGGGTCAGGGGCCACCCGGCGCATGTCAACAAAAGAATTGGGTTTTTCGCCCAGCAAATCCTTATACTCTGCGTAGGCGCCTTCCAAATCTCCCTGCCCTTCAAGGTAGCGGGCCAGTTCCAGGCGCAGGGCGGGCTCTTCCATCAGTTCGAGAGCAGCCCGGTAGGCAATTTCGGCCTGGTAAGGGGAGTTTTTAGAGAAATAGCGGGCCAGCTCGATATAGGCCAGGAAGGCAGCCGGGCTGCGGGGATAAAAGGCGGTGATCCGCTGCAGTTCCGCGACCCCCCGGGAGCGGGCTTCTTCACCGGCGGAGGATAAATCCAGGCGGGCAGCCCAAAGGCCGGCGTATTCAGAGATCTCCGGCAGCTCATCCGCAAGGCGGACATACAGCCGTTCAGACCGGGCGGGTGAGGCCTGCTGGGCTTCATTGTAGAGGGCAAGCGGCTCGCGGAAATAATCGCGCAGGCCATAGTAGAGCGCCAGGGCAGCCAGGACCAGCACTAAAAAGGCCAGGGTGATGATAAAGGCTGATTTACGCTCAACCCTCAT
The DNA here is from genome assembly GCA_963793095.1 of uncultured Chloroflexia bacterium. Lineage (GTDB taxonomy): Bacteria > Chloroflexota > Anaerolineae > Anaerolineales > UBA4823 > CAVWDI01. The sequence goes on along the minus strand of CAWBYY010000002.1, from coordinate 190,060 downwards.
CTTCGGGCTCTCCTTCGACCGGGAGGGGTCCGGGCTGGGTTATCCGGAAGGCATGCAGGCGGCGGTCGAGCGAGCCAACATAGAGCATGTCCCCGTAAACAGCCGGCCCGGCGGTGATGGCGCCGCCGGTACGGTAGCTCCAGACCACCTGGCCGGTACCCGGATCAAGGGCGGAAAGGGTACCGCCATCGTCCCCGACGAAGACCAGACCAGCGTAAACAAGCGGGGTGGAACGGACCATGCCCATCCAGGGGCGCTTCCCACAGGAGCCCCCCGGCGAGGCGGTCGAGGGCGTACAGGCTGCCGTCGTCCCCCCCAATATAAATAAGCTCGCCGCCCAGGGCAGGCGTCCCTTCAAAGAGGCGCCCGGCCTGGAAGGACCAGAGCAACTCGCCGGTCTCCCCATCCAGGGCATAGACATGCCGGTCAGTCGAAGGGGCGTAGACCAGCCCTTCAGCCGCCAGTGGGGAGGCCAGCAGCGGACCGGAGGCGGGAAAAGACCAGACCAGATCGCCGGTTTCAGCATCCAGGGCATAGACATTCCCGTCGGCGGAGGCGGCGTAGAGCAGCCCGTCCAGCAGGGCCGGGCTGGATTCGATCCTGCCGGCGGTCTCAAAAGACCAGATTAACTCCCCGGTCGGAGGGTCGAGGGCATAGATGGAACCGTCGTGGGAGGCAATGTAGACCCGCTCGCCATCCACCAGGGGCGAGGCTGAGATCCAGCCGCCGGTTGGAAAGGTCCAAAGGGTCTTGCCCGATTTTATATCCAGGGCGTAAAGGTTCCCATCCCAGGAGGTGAAGTAGAGCGAGTCATCCAGGACTGCCGGGGTGGAGGTGAGGTTGTCCCCGGTCTCGTAGACCCACAGGAGGTCACCGGAGGCGGGGTCGAGAGCGTGCAGGCTGTTGTCGTCCGAGCCCAGGTAGAGGACATTTTCGTGGACGAGGGGAATGGAACGGATGTAGTCGCCGGCTTTGTACTCCCAGGCGAACTGGATCCCGGGCGCAGGCTGGGGAGTGGGCGAAGGAGTTGGGGCTGGGGAGCAGGCAGCGAGCAGGACCAAAGCCAGGAGCAAGCAAACCGGCAGGCGGATGTTTAAGTTCGGGGAAGGCGGGTACGCGTTTTTCATGTTCCAAGACCGGACAAAATTATAACCTCAGGGAGCGATGGGAAAAAATTGAGTTTGCTTCGCTGTTCGACAGACAGGGAACGGAGACGGAACGAAAGCGCAATGTTGATAGGGTTTCAACAGGCCCTGCTTACGGCACTTCGCGCAAAGAAACATTCTAACTGAGTTTTTTGCGTTTGAGAAAAATTGAGAGCAGCAGGAGGGCGGTCGTGAGCTGCCAGGTGGATTGGAGAGAGGAATCATACTCCAAAACCCAAACACGATCCCGGCTAACAAATTGAATTGGGCCATCCAATACCCCTGAGAAAATGTCAAGCCCGCCGCGTTCTTTCAAATCACGGACCAGGGCAGCCAGCATTTCTGCCAACAGCCCGGAGCTGCTCCAGCCACGGTAACGGCGGTAGATGGTCTGGAAGGAAGGATGGGGAAGAGCAAATTCGGAAAGGAAAGGGTAACTCAAGGGAAAAGAATCCCAGGGAAGACCCAAAGCGAGTTTCCAGAGAATACACTCAAGAATCAAACGATGGTCCATCCGACCGCGACCGCGAGATGATTTCAGGCGATCAGCCTCTAAAAGAGGCTGTCAAATAAGACCACTGGAAAGCGGTAAGCAGCATAGGAGTTATTAAGTAAAAAATTTATCAATCCCAAAGGGATGCTCAAATACTGGGGTTATCTTAATTTCCGGACTTCTGATTGGTCTAAGATTAAATTTGTGAGTAAATTTATTCGCGAAACAAACCGGAACGAAACATCCTAAAGGGGGAATAAAGCGATATTCGTTCCAAAACGAATACGAACAGATGCCCGGGAGAACAAAAGAGAAAACTAACCGCCACCCACACTCAATGAAAGCTCCTGGGCGACCTCGGTTAAAGCCTGCTGAAGCGCCTGAGCAGTCTCGTCCTGGCCGAGCGAACGAATGAAGGCACGGGTACGCTGGGCAGAGGAAAGCCTTCCCACAGAAAGGCTGAAGACGCTCAGAAGGTGGACAGCCCGGTCGAGGTCATCAAGATCCTGGGCAAGTTCAAATACGCGGCGGGTGAAAACGCGCAGCAAAGCGATCTCGCCGCTGAGGTCGTCCAGGCTGGAGGCATCCAGGTCGCGGGTCTCAATCTTATTAAAACGGCGGGAGTAAAAGCCATGCTTGAGGGCGTTGGTATTGCCGGGCTGGGCGCCGCGAGTGCGCGGGCGGTCTTTCGGATTCAAGTTGGATTCAGGCATGAAGATATGACTCCTGTATATATAGATGGAGCCATCATAAGCAGGTCGTCGTAGTCGCCGTCGAGCAACGGGCTTTCACTTTGACCCCTTCGAGGAGGAAGCCTTCGGATTGGTAGAGCCTGACAGCGGGGGTGTTGGAGGCGAAGACCTCCAGCTCGACCCGCTCCAGGCCAAATTTCCGGGAAGCGGACAGGGCGGCGGTTAAGAGGCGGCGGCCGATCCACGCCCCGGAATCGGGCGGACGCCCATGCCAAGCTCGCCGCAGTGGGTGAAACCCTCCATTTTCATTGGGAGGCATGTCGCACCAGCCGACGACCTGCTCACCCACCACGGCGACGAACATGGGGAAACCGCCGGCGATGACCCCGCTCACAAACCCGCGGGTGGATTCGAGGGGAGGCGCTTCAACAAAGCCCAGGTAGAGGCGCTCTCGGGCGACCGCATCCAGGCAGGCGTGGTAGCTCGCGATGCAGTCTTCGGAGATGGGCAGGACCTGGATTTCCGGGGAGGGTCCGGGACTGGTTCGCATGTGGGGATTTTTACAATGAGGCGGTCTGGTTTGGGGCAGCGGGTAATAGCACAGTAAGGGAAAGAAATAAAGGATTGCTTCGTCGTTCATTCGATGGTGATAGAGGCGGAATGGCAGATCTGTGTTGGTGGGGTGGCAACGGGCTCTGCTTGGGCCACTCCTCGCAACGACACGCTCTGGCGTGGGTGGTGATCCAAAACGGGCATAGGGATGACAAGGGGAGGACACTGAAATAGGAAAACCAGATCGCTTCGTTGGATCGGGATCGATCCGCCTCGCGATGACAAAAACTATATCTCCACCCACCTCCCGGATTCAGCGCTGTGGAAGATGGCCTCGATGACGTGCATGTTGGAGACAGCATCCTCGATGGGGGTGGGGACGGGTGCATCCAGCAGGACGGCTTCCGAGAAGAGGTCGCCCTGGAGGGTGTACTGGTCGGCGGCTTCGGTGAGCACTTCCCTGGTCTCGCCGGCCCGGTTGTGCAGCAGGCGGCAGGGCTTATCAGGCGGGGCGTTGAAGGGGATCTCGATCTCGATCCAGCCGCGGGTGCCCATGATCAGGACGCGCTGGTAGCCCTGGCTGAGGGTCGAACAGGTGAAGGTGGAGGTTCCGTTTTCGAAGACCAGCATGGCGGAAGCCAGCACATCGGTGCCGAATTCGGGGTGGAACTCTGCCAGAGCGGAGACCCGCCCGGGCTCAGCCCCAAAGATAAAGCGCGAGAGCGAGACGGCGTAGCAGCCGATATCCAGCAAGCCCCCGCCGCCGATGCTGGCTATGTTGCGGATGTTATGCGGATCGTCGTTGTAGTAGGAGAAAAAAGTCTGGACGGCACGCAGTTCGCCGATTCCGCCGGTCTGGACCTGCTGGCGGGCGTAGACCCACTGGGGGTGGAAGCGGTACATGAAAGCCTCCATGACTTTGAGGTCGGGGTGTTCCCGGGCGGCTTCTAGCAACTGCTGGGCTTCGGCGGCGGTGGGGGCGATTGGCTTCTCGCACAGGACGTGCTTGCCAGCCTGGAGGGCTTTGATTGACCAGGGCACATGCAGGTGGTTGGGGAGCGGATTGTAGACCGCCTCCACTTCGGGGTCGTCGAGCAGTTCCTGGTAGGACCCGTATGCGCGCGGGATCCCCAGATCCGCAGCGGCGGATTGGGCTTTCTGGAGATCGCGCGAGCAGATGGCGAGGATGTCGCACAGCTCGCCGCGCTGCATGCCCGGGATTACTTTTTCGGTTCCGATCAGGGCGGTGCTGAGGACGCCCCATTTGAGTTTGCGCATTTTGTTGCTCCTTATAAGGGATAGATCTGACCGTATTTCCCACCATTATATTATTTAATTTATTAAAATATCAGGAAGATCACTTCGTTGGATCGTGAACGATCCGCCTCGCGATGACACAATATACAGCGGGTGGAAGCGGAAATCTGCCTGGTTTAAATCGCTGATACTGGCATAAAAACGAATAAGCTCCTTAGATATATTTGATATTGAGGCGCAAATGACGGGGAGGTAGAAAAAGTGCATCGCACTATAAAAGCAAGTGCAACGCACTGGGAGGCCATTATTTGATTTATAAAAAATCTGGAGGATCGCTTCTTCGGATGCTAAACATCCTGCTGGCGGTGACATAATCCGGGATTAAAAGAAAAAGCTGCATTTGGATGTGCTGGATGCCGGCTTCGAAAAAAGGTCCGCCGCAGGGTGTGAAGCCGAGTTTTTCGTAAAAGCCGACCGCCTGAATCTGGGCGCCCAGGTATACCCGCTGCAGACCGGCGAAGCGGGCGTGCTCCACCAGCGCCTGGAGAGCTTTTTCACCTAGCCCCCGGCGGCGGTATTCACTCAGCACCGCCAGACGACCGATATGCCCATCGGGGAGCATCCGCCCGGTAGCGGCGTATACCCCTGCATGCTGAACAAGGACATGGGCGGCGTCCCGGTCCTGACCGTCGAAATCGATGCTTTCCAGGATGCCCTGTTCAGCGGTGAAGACCGCATTACGGATGCGCCGAATTTCTTGGGCATACTTTTCATCAAAATCAACAATGCTGGTTATTTCTGAAATCGCCAATAGTGAACACCTGAGATTTATTCTAAACCGGACCATTTATCCTTCCGGTGCTCCCACCAAGATGAACCACCGGTCCATTTACCTGAACACGGTTATTACAGCTCACTCATCCCTGCAGGATGCTTTCTTTTAACATTATCCACTATTAAGCACAAATCTTGCAACACTTTTAACAGTCAGTTACTAAGAATTTTACTTTTTTTGACTAGGCGGTTTGTCCGGAAAAAGGAGACGTTTTATGAAAAGAACCCAATTTTTTATAGCGGCAGGTATCCTGCTTTCGCTGACACTTATCGTGACTACTCCCGCATACGCCGAAAAAATTATCCATGTGAGGGAACCAACTCTGGAACCTGATGGGCATGAGTGTGACACAACAGAATGGCATTTCATAATCAATGGAGTGGATAAAAACCAATCCCCGATACCAGCTGAAATTACAATTTACTGGTCAAATGGCACAACAGAAACTGTTGCGCTGGGTGAACCTGTGACCGCTACAGTTTTACACTTTTACAGCTATTCTCATCTCGTTGACGGCGTATACCCTGTTGATGCAACTGCCGTTATTTATGACGCTTATGGCGGTAATTTTAACCTGTCACACGGGCCGTGCGATTATGAACAATTTGCGACATATTCAATCGATCCCCTGTGCTGGGACCCCGGCAAGAAAAATGTTACCTTCACGGTTTTCCACGTGACCCTGACAATCGAGGGACCAAACGAGAGTTTTGAAATAGGTAAATTGAATAACGCCCAGTTTGAAATTGAAGAGACGGTAACGATGGAGCTGGAACCCGGCGAATATACCTACACCGCCCAGGCAGACGAAGGGTATGAACTTGAGGGCGATCCCGATGGACAGTTCACGATAGAAAAGTGCCCGGTCAACGGCGGAAACGGGGATGAGGGATTCGGGGGAGAAAATTTCCTGCAGAACGCGATCCTTGCCGGTGCCATCAGTGCGGTAAGCCTGTTTATCATTTTGATATTATTCACCCGGAGGCGGGAACCCTCTTAATTACAGCGGCGGAAGGTAGTAACCAGCAAGATTTTGAGAAAAAACAAGGAACTCTCCCAGCAACAAGCGCAGTTGTCCAGGCGAGACTTCTTAAAGCTGCTGTTTGTGTCGGGCAGCTTTGGGATTCCGGTTGGATTCGGATACTACCTATTTGCACAGCTCAAATCCTTTATCAGGCTTTCTGAATTCGGTCCAGGAATATTCAATCGAAAACATCCCAGCCCTGGAGACGGCTGTCCCACGTGCAAGCATCCCTACCGATTGGACCGCAAAAGAAATTTCAGCCATCAGACCGGAAGCCGCGGGCAGCCAGGAATCCGCCAGGGTGGAGCAGGCAGACAATGGGTTGACGGATGAGCAAGACCAGCCCAGAGTTGTGGACGGTTTGATTCTGGGAGACGGATTTTATGATTACATCAATCTGGCTGACCACCGGAAACATATCCTGCTAATTTTCATCACAAACAAAAACCAGGTGATTCCCACATCGAGGGCGGCTCCGCACGCCTACAGCCGCAAAGCGGTCAAGAATAATATTTTTGGATATGATAATTTCAGCACCCTTTCCTTCAATGCGGTTGACGATGATGGCTCAGCCTGCACACTGGCACACTCCGGCATCTCTACAGACGGAAGACACCTTTTTGCGGATTTCATTGAGCGCAGCATCAGGCTTGATCCAACAGGCAGGACGAGGACGGCAGGGGAGACTATTAAATTTATAAAAAATGAATTGGTGGGAGCCAGTGTACTGCTGTTGCAGGAAAAAAAGAAGGGTGTCCTTCCATTTACTCTGCCCAACGATTTCCGCCTGAAAAGCTTCAAACATGGCAACATCCTGCAACTAGAGATTACAGCAGCTGCCAGGGTGGAGCACAAAGCGATCGATGATTATGAGGCGAATATTAACGGAACAGGCGCATGGATGCGGAAAAAACCCCGAAAAGTATGGGGGGAGGGCTGGGAAAATTTCAATGGGGGGAATCAGTGGGTACTCAGGACCTGCCTGGGCACAAGCGCAGACGATCAGAGTCTCTTTGACATCTCAAGAAACAGACTGATCCTGGCGATGAAGCCCCTCCAGGGCATGCGGGAGCCGGTTTTTGACCCACGAGTGTAATAACCACAAAATCAAGGGGAAAATTTAACCCGATATATATAACTCAGGCGCTACCATGCGCCAGCTCGCAGCGCTTGAGGTAGGATTCCCGGACGATGCGGATATCCTCCATGAATAGGGGTAATTCCTCCAGACGCAAAGCCTGGGGACCATCCACCAGAGCCCTGGACGGGTCGGGATGAAAATCGACCAGAACCATGTTTGCGCCGGCGATGATGCCCTGGGCGGTGGCATGAAAAATCTCAAGCAGCCCATCCGGCGAACGCATGCGCGTACCGACCGAGTGGGAAGGGTCGATACAAACCGGCATGCGGGTCAGACGTTTGACAACCGGTACGTGGGAAAAATCGACAAAATTGCGGTGAGGTTCTCCGAAGGCGGTCTTCATACCGCGCAGGCAGAAGACGACATCCGAATTTCCCTCACTGGCGAGGTATTCGGCGGCGTTTAGCGATTCGCTCAAGGTGATCCCAAAGCCGCGCTTCAGAAGGGCTGGGTACTGGTGCTGGCGCCCGATGGCTTTCAGAAGTTCAAAATTCTGGGCATTGCGGGTACCGATCTGGAGCATCACACCGGTCGGGCGGCCGCAATCCCGGAGGCACTCATCAATCTCTTCAATGTGCTTTTCGTGGGTCACCTCCATAGCGACCACCTTAATTCCGTATTTGCCAGCCAGTTCAAATACATCCGGCAGGCAGCCCTTTCCCAACCCCTGAAATGAATAGGGGTTGGTACGCGGCTTGTATGCGCCCATGCGGGTGCAGACCTGACCGTGTCCGGCAAGCGCTTTCAGCATGCCTTCGACGCTCTCACGCGAATCAACCGCGCATAAACCGGCAAAAATATTGAGGTTATCCTGGGAAAAATGGACTCCATTGTAGTCAAATCCGACGGTGCGGTCGCTTGACCTGTGGCGGCCAAGGATTCGGTAGGCTTCCGAAATTTTGATCACCCGTTCGACCGCGGGCAGGGCTTCGACCGGCTTGCGGTCAATCTGGGAGGTGTTGCCGATCAGGTAAATCTCAGTCAACACCTGCTGCTTACCGATCACCTTATGCATCTTGAGCTTTATATCGGGCAGCCCGCTCAGATAATCCCAGGTCTGCCTGAATTGAGGCGATTCTTCGTCTGTGTTTGGCTTGAGAATGACAAGCATTAGCGGCTCCCAGGCTGGCTGCTTTAAATTCCGGTGTACAAATTAAAAAAATAACCGGGCATAAGCAGCCAGAAATTTCAATTCGAAGCATTATACATTCAATCAACAAAATTGATGGGGGTTTATCCCCCTGTTGTGCAAGGTGAGGCAAACCGGAAATCCAGAGTGCAAGGACCGGCCGGGCTGACCCGGGAGGGGCGGGAAAATTTCCCGGCTTGAACGTGACATCCTGCCCATGACAGCGGGACAAGGGGGAGTTTACACTTTCAGCCACCTTATCCTATTCAGCAAAAGGAGTTGATATGAATGACCGCTATATTAAATGGGGGGCGGTGGGCGCGATCGCTTACCCGATCATCCAACTTATTTCGCAGGGTTTGATCCAGTTCGGGGGCAGGGAACCGGCATTTAACGCCCCGGCGGCAGAAATCCTGAGGTTCTTCCAGAATAGAAATCCAGCCTTTACAGAGATCGCCGGGTACCTGAGCGCGCTTTCCGCCATCGCGTTTTTATGGTTCATAGGGGCGTTATGGCGCGAACTGCGCAAAGCAGAGGGGGAGCCGGGCTGGATTTCTTTCATCGCGGCCGGTTCGGGTCTGGTGACCGCGGCGGCGTTCAACAGCGGAGGCTGGGAGCTGGCATTGTTCCGGGTGAATGAAGGGCTGGATCCGCAGGTTGCACGGCTGCTGTTCGACGAGGGCAACCTTTAACTTTGCTACCTCCTGGATTTCAAACGGGAGCATGCTGCTGGCAGCCGGAATCGTCTTCAGAGGGGCTGGCATATATCCAAAATGGCTCGGATGGGGAAGCATCATACTTGCAGTTGGATTGTTGCTGGCACGGGCTCTCTGGACTACCCAGATCGCTTTCCTGCCATACGTGCTCCTTTGGGCCTGGATGATCGGATTCGGGATTTTCGTTTTGCGCAGGTCGCAGGTTGAAGCAAGCGGCAGTAAAGCCTAACCAACCTCCAGCCCAGATAAGCGCAGCAAAAATTGGAGCGGTTCTTATTCAAAAAAACACAGGGGTTTTCCTGCAGTTAAGTGGGTCCAGCTCCCGCGTTATTATGTTAAGATGATAGAATCTCTACCTGCACGAGGTGTGATTATGACTGATGAGCTGCCCCAAAAAGCGACAGAAATTCCTGATAAAGAACCGTTTGTAGAAGAAGTCCAGGTAGCAGGCGGCAAAAACTCCAGCGACAAAGCACAAAAAAAGGCGTGGCTGTCTTCCCAGGTGATCATTGTAGCGTTAGCCTTCGGGGGCGCTGCGCTGGCTGTGGTTCTGGCCGGGATCACGTTCCCGATCCCCGGAACGCCGGTTGTGACAGACCCAAGAGAAATCTTCACAACAATCGGGGCTTCGTTGACCGGACCAGCCGGCGGCATTATCATCGGAATCCTGGCAGGAATCGCAGAACCTGCTATCCCCCTCGCCAGCATGCTTGCCCACACCCTGGGCGGTATTTTCAACGGCTTCGTTTACAAGAAGGTCACCTGGCGGTTCAGCGAAAAGAAACTTGTTTTTATCGCTCTATGGGTTGGGCAAGTGTTAATCTATTACTTTATTATTGTCGTCCCGCTGTTTGCTATCGGGACGATGATCTTCTACCCGGACCCGGAATACAGTTTTTCCACTTTATTTAACAACCTCTCTCTGGGAGTTGTCCGGGAGGTAATCCTGACGGTGGTAATCAGCTCGATTATCATGCTGGTTCTGCCGAGACGGCACAAGAGACCGCTCTGGTAGAACAGATTGGTCAGCGGCTGATGGAGATGCCCAGGTGGTTGCCGACCGGGCGCTGCAGACCAGGAATGCGGTGGTTGACCGGCGAGTTCAATACACGCGGCTGACCGAGCGAACCTTCCACGACCAGGGTGGATGACCCGCCGCCGTCCAGGTTAATGGCGTGGTAGGCGCCATAATCGAGCAAAATCTGAGCAAGTTCCAACAAGGTCGCTCCCTGGCTGTAGTTTGCCTGGCGCCCATCCACAACTACCAGGATCAACCTGCGGTCATTCCTGCCAATCCCCAATGCAGTGCGGGGCTGGATATCGCCGCCATTCTGGGGTTCGATCTTTCCTTTATTTATTAAAAGCTGGTTGCCGGAAAGGGCCTGCTCCAATCTTCCAATCGGATTGTGCAGGCTGAGGCGGTTGTTTCTGCTGATATAGAGAGTCGGCTCGCTGTCGGTCCCCTCTGAATATACCCTGCCCCTGGAGGCGGCAAAGCCGATCACATCGACCGGGTCGCCACGGTGGGGGTAATATCTCAGTATGGAATGGTCATACCAGGGCTCAAATCCATCGCCGTTTACCGCAACCTGCAGATCGAATTCGGACAAAAACTGGGAAGTGGTGCGGGCTTTGAGGGGAAGCTCCACCCCGGGTCTACCCGGCGTCACCAGCAGGTCAAGCCCGTCCTCCGCCAGGTTGGCAGTGACAACATGGATCACCATCGGATGAGGGTCATTCCGAACTTTTCGCTCGTAGGTCACGCCTTTGAACAAAACTTCGCTCAGCTCAGCCGGCTGGGGGCGGTTGTATTTCAAGGAAAACAACCCGGCAGTAAAAGCCGTAAAACAAGCCCCAGCCAGGATGGGCAGGAGACAAAATCCTGCAATAATTTTTTTCGACATCGTTAAAAAGTTTATAAAACCTTACCTGAAGCGGGAATACTACGACTGGTTCCCGGGGGATATACAGGCGACTCATAAAAGCAAATGGCTTGCCAGCATAAGCATCCTATAAAGCGGGTAGTATACCCAACCGGGAAGAAGAATCGCTTAAATTTCCAATAAATCCGGGTAAAAATCCGGTTAATGGCAGGAAAAACCTGGTAAAACCTTGCGCAAGAATAACCGGATTTAATTAGTAGTTTTCGAAGAGGTGATTCAACCATCCAGGAGGGCTGCCACATCCTGGCGTCTCAAAAAGCTTTCTTTCAAATCCGGCTGGCTGATATGGGCGCAGATCTGCTCAACTATCCGGGCAGCCTGTTCCCGCAGTTTAACCGAACCGGTCGAATCACCAAGGGAGGCTGCAACCTGAGACTGAGCAGCATATATCTGCCACAAACTCCAGCGGGCGCCCAATTCATCGGCGATAACCCGGGCTTCCTCCAGGGCAGCGGAGCATTGCTCGAATTCCCCAAGATGCAGGTGAGCGACGCCCATCAGGAGCAGAATCCGGTGGAGTTTGGAGCGATTTTCTAATGAACGCAGTTCATCAATCACATTTTTACATTTACGGACCGCTTCAACATAATCTCCGAGACCCAGGGCAATTTTAATGCTGGTGGTTTGCATCCAATCCCAGGTCATGATGCTGTGCTCCAGCCGGGCGACTCCTGATTCATCAAAAAGACGCCTGGCTTCCTGCGGCTCGCGGCGGGCCAACAATAACTCCACGTGTCCAAGCGTAATTGTTGAAGCGAACGTGGCAATGATACCGCTGAGCTCTTGTTCACCCACAGCAACGTTTTCAATAATCTCCCGGGCCCGGTCGAGGGCATTCAGTTCAACATAAAGGCGCGCTAGAAGGGCGTTGCCCCAAAATCGACCGATCAAAAAGTCAGCTTTTTCAGCCATAGAAGCGGTGAGCTCATAATCATAGACTGCCTGATCGATCAAGCCGCGGTCCTCAAAAACACAACCGATATAGAAACGGCTGTAGCCAATTCCCCAAGGATTCTCAATCTCGCGGCTGATGCGATGGGCTTCGTCGGAGGCAGCAAGCGCCTGGTCGTAACGGCCGAAATAAAAATGTGCATAACTCAAAGCGGAAAGGCTGTCCACCAGCATCGGCTGGTTACCAAGTTTGCGCCAGATCCTTACAGCTTGGTTTGCAGCGAAACAGGCTTTTTCGATCTTAAATATCCCGGCATATGCGTAGGCCAGGTCATTGTATATATAGGCTTCGATCTCCCGGTCAGCGCTTTCCCGGGCGAGTTCCAGGCCACGCTCTGCCAGTTCGACCCCTTCTTTGTTGCGGAGCAGGATGCGGTAAATGTTCATCAGGTTCCACAATATATGAGCCTGGGCGCTTTTATCCTCCAGCCGTTCTGCCAGAACGAGGGCTTCCCTGGAAAGCTGCTCTGCTTTTTCTGTATTTACAATTTCACTGGGCACAGAGTACACGGTCCCCAAACTTACAAGCGCCCTGAGTTCAAGAGAAGGTTCGCCTAACTGGCGAGCCAGGTCCAACTGCTCCTCATAGGTGGCAGCCGCTTCCTGAAAATGGGACTCTAGCTCGAGGGTCCGGCCGAGCCGGCTGTACAGATGCAAAAAGCCTTCGGGCTGGAAATCGGGAATGGAACGGGCAGCAGCCAGCGCTTCACGGTAAAAGGAAACCGCCAGGGAATTCGCATACAGGCTGTAGGCGTTGTCAGCAGCCAAAGTGTAATTTTCACAAGCCTGGCTGTGCTCGCCAGCCCGGGCAAAGTGGAAACCCAGCAGAGGAGCCAGTTCGACCTGGCGCCCCCCGTAAAGCTTTTTAATGGTTTCCGCCACCTGCAGGTGGACTTCACGCCGACGTGTTTTTAATAAGGACTTGTAGGTCGCTTCCTGGATCATCGGATTTCTGAAGGCGTACTCAAATTCGGGCTGGCGGGCGGTTTCGTTGACCAGGTCGAGGCGCATCAACTCCTCCAGGTGGCGCTGCAGTTCACCGCTTTCTACCAGCCGGCTGTCCACCAGACTGGCGAGTACAGGTTCAGGGAACGTTCGCCCGATTACAGCCGCCAGCTGGAAAGTAAGGCGGACATCTTCATCAAGGCGGTCAATCCGGGCTGTAAAAAGTGAGAGTAAATTCTCCGGTATGGCGGCCTCTTCAGGGCTGCCTGTGAACCGCCAGACATCCCGGCCGGATCCATTAGAAGAAACTTCCTGAACCAGGGCAGCGCTGTCCACCAGTGTGCGCAGTATTTCTTCGATAAACAACGGATTGCCCCCGGCCCGGTCGATAATGCGGAGGCGCACCGGTTCGGGGATATCAGGGCCATCAAGTAAGAGGTCAACCAGGAGTCCGCTCTCCTCAGAGGAGAACGGCTGCAGGTTGATCTCGGTATAGCGGTGGCGGTGCAGATCTTCAGCCGCCGACTTCAAAGACCAGCTTGCGGCTTTGTGGTCCGGACGGAGCGAGAAGGCCAGCCCAAGCGGAATCCGGCCTGTTAAAGGGAGTAAATATTCCAGCAGTTCAATCGAGGCGGGATCGCTCCAGTGGATGTCTTCGAATACCAGTACACCCGGCTGGTTTTCAAACATGCCCACAATTACACCCTCAACCGCGGCATACAGCTCGCGTTTGAACTGCTCTCCGGTCAGAAGCGGTTCACCTTCGGCGCTCTTCAGACCCAGAAGAGTGGAAAAGGCGGAAACAGCCAGAGGGCGTTTTTCAGAGCTGTGCTCTTCAAGGAAATTTTTGATTTTAAGCAGTTTGCTTTCATCGGACTTATCCGGCTCAACTGCAATAAGACGCTGTATAAGACGGCGGAACAGCCGATAGGGCTGGTTGCTCTCGTAGGAACGGCAGTTAATCTGCTGTAAAACCACAGGCCTGTTTTTTGCCTGCCAGCCAGAAATTACCTCGGAGATCAAACGGCTCTTCCCGAGGCCGGCCTCAGCAATAATTCCGATTATGTGACCGATCCCCTGATCAACGCCTTCAAGCACCTGGCTGATGCGGGTTAATTCCAGCTCGCGCCCAACCATGGGCGCATGCATCCCGGTAACCCGGGCGTGAGGCTCGCCAGATTTGCTGACCCTGACTACCCGGTATGTGGAAACCGGCTCCTGGCGCCCTTTAACGATCTGCTCTCCAGCTAGCTCAAAGACGAACCCATTATTTATCAAACGGTAGGTGTTATGGCTGACCAGGACCGTACCCGGTTGGGCGGATTCTTCCATCCGGGCAGCCACATTAATGGCATCCCCCAGAGCAGTATATTCCATGCGCAGGTCAGAGCCAACCGCGCCAACAACCACAAGGCCGGTATTGATGCCCACCCTGACATTGATATCGATCCCGTAGCGGTCCTGTATAACAGGCTGCAGGTCTGCAATTCCGGAGAGGATATCCAGCCCTGCCAGGACCGCCCTGTTTGGATCGTCCTCATGGGCGATCGGGGCTCCAAAAAACGCCAGGATGCCATCCCCCATCAAACGAGCCACGGTACCCTCATAACGGTAAACCGGCTTGATCATATGCTCGAAGGCCTGATTGATGACCGCAGACCAATCCTCCGGATCGAGCAGTTCAGCCGCGCCAGTTGAGCCAAGGATGTCACAAAACAGCATTGTCACCACCCGGCGCTCTCCAACCATGCGCCCCTCTGTGCGGGCAGCCTTGAGTTTATCCAGCAACTCCCTGGGGATATAGCGGTTTAAAACCGCATCCGGTTGATCTTTGATACTGGAATCGCGGGGCGAAACAGCAGCGGCGGCGGCAGAGCCGGATTGCCCGACCAGAGAATCCAGCTCGCCAGAGACCCTGGCGCCGCAAAAATCGCAGAAATTGGCATCCAGCGGCAGGTTGGTACCGCAGTGGAGGCAGGTGACAGCCAGCCGTTCTCCGCAGTTAATACAGAAATTGGCGGTTGGACGGTTCTGGTGCTGGCAGTTCAAGCAGATCATGTCACAGTTATCAGGTGATAAAAAGGTTTTGTCCGGGTGAAAGACAGGATATTAGATAATTATAATCCATAATCTCATGTTTTTATATTCAAATAAGAGCGGGAAATTACAGGGCTGGTTGGGCGGCATGTTATAATGGGTAGAATCTCTCAGGAATTAGTATAAAAACAGCCCGACAGTCCGCCATCCGGGAGGGCGTTTATTGATTATTTGACCCCTGTTCAACAGCGGTCTTTCAGGAGAAAAATATGGAAGTTGATGTTTATATCGGGAACCTGCCTACCCGGGCAACAGAAGAAGAGATACAAGAACTGTTTTCAAAGGCAGGTGAAGTGCAGTCTGTGACTTTGATCAAGGACCGGGACACCGGTTATTCAAGAGGCTTTGCTTTTGTGGAAATGAGCACCCAGGTTGAGGCAGAATCAGCCATCAAGATGTTAAACGGCTCAATGCTGGGAGACCGCCAGTTAAAGGTAAACCTGGCACGCCAGCGCAAGGAAAAGGGGCGCGGCAGACGCGGCGGGGGATACAACCGGTACTAGAATCACCACAGGACAAGCGCGATTTAACGATTATGGAGCAGCGAAGTTCCAGCCAATGCGGGCGGGATATTTGCGCCAAGCAGTTCTATAATGGTGGGGGCGATATCCTCCAGCCTGATCTCAGGGAGAGAACTGCCGGGGTTAAAGCCTCCCCGACCGCCAACAAAAATCCCTCCGGCAGGTGGTTGCCGCTCCTGAAATCCGGGTTGCTGCCAGGCGCCGGCCAGGGGAAAGAACCATATAAAGGAGAGTTAATTTCTCTGTGCCGGGCGGCAGGCGTATCCCCCCAGATTACAATCAGGTCCGGTAGATAAGAAAGCCTTTTTCCCAATAAGCCAAGCTGGTCAGTCCGCAAAACGCTGGAGACGACCGGCGCCCCGCTATCCGCGTCAACGAAAGAGAGCAGCCCCTCTGAAATGGCAGCGAGCCAGGATTTATACTGCTCCCCGGGCGCGACTGTTCCCTGGGCCTCACGGCCTTTCAGGTTGACCCGCACCAGGCCGACAGTGTCGCTGGGGACAACCGCAAAGGCCGGTGTTACAGCCCAGTCGATTCCACCCATCCGCCAGTAGGAGGACAGGAAATCCTGCACCCGTTCCGGGAGGCGTTTCTTGACCGCGTCGCGCCAGGCTAGAGGCACTTGTTCGCGCAAGCCAGACCAGAATAGCGGGCGCTGGGAAAGGCCTTCCGCCTTAGTTTGGGAGGAAACGATCCTGGAAACCATATCCGGCAGGATCTCGTTGCGGCTGGTGTTCGGTCCCATACCGTCCGGTGAGAAGACCAGGATGGTTGCGGCCGTTCCGACAGTATTGACTATTTCGCCAACCCCCCTGTCACAGGCCTTGTAGACTTCTTTAATTGCTGTTAGATCTCTGGCAATATCTTGGATGTCTTTTTTCCGGGCTGATAGGCCCTCTCCCGGAGCAGGATCCGGAAGGGGCCAGAGTTTGTGACCGCTGCGGTGGGTCGCCCCGAACACGACCATAAAAAGGTCCCAGGGCTCATTCTGGAGCAGGTATTTCGCCAGCCTTGAGACGCTGGCGGCTGAACTGACCAGCCTGGTTTTGACATCCGCCAGCTCAGCAGGTGTGTGGGGGGCGAATTTCTCTTTGAAGTAAGGGGCAGGGCCGAATTTTTTAACCAGGCGGTCTCGCCATTCCGGGGGAGTGCTGTACATCCTTGTGAAGCGGTCGTGGCTGGCCCAGCCGTAAAGCTCAATCCCGTTGAAGGGAGCCGGGTGGGTCGAAAAGGGGATGTCAACCGCGATCACGCGTGGGTCGTGGCGGCCAAAGGCATGCCAGAAAGGCTGCGCCCCAACTTCGTACGGCTGTTTCTTTTCGCTGGCCATCCGCTCCGGGGACCAGATAATGCGGTTGTAATAACCGTTTTCCGCCACACCGCTCCCGGAGTAGACCGTGATCCACTGGTCCGCCATGATCTTCTCAACCGGGACCGTCCGGCGGTACAGACCCCTGTCAAACAGCTTTTTCAGGTTGGGCAGGTCACCGTTTTTTATCCATTTTTCGATCAGGCTGGGCTCGGCTGAATTCGAGGCCGATGAAAAGCACTTTGTTAAACAATTAACCGCTCCGCAACAATCCAGCAATTTGACAGGTTTGTGGATAGACCCGCCGCCGGGAAGTAATTTCCAGTATATGAAAGGAATCGTATCATAAAATGGGACTCTATCAGGCTGCGGGTTGAACGTTATGGAATTTTCCGGCGCGATCAGTTATAATAGGATGAGGTGGACACGCGGGTGTGGCCAAGTGGTAAGGCATCAGCCTTCCAAGCTGACATTCACGGGTTCGAGTCCCGTCACCCGCTCTGATAACCCAGGATATGCGGTTTGAGTTCTAAAACCTCCTGAATTTCCAACTTTCAGGAGGTTTTTTTATTTGTGTACAGAGTGTTAAATTAATCCTGAAAAGTACTCCCCCACACCTGATTTTGGCACGGATATTGTAACAATAATGATCGTGCCGCCGCCCACCATCCAATGCTCGTATTATCGGAGGAAAATAGATGGACGGCGGCACACAAATTGTAACCTATAATTCAGCCGCCGCCCGGACCCAATCTTAAATTTTTCTGACTCGGAGTAGTTCAGCCCTACGGAAGAGACCAAGAAAATCGGTCGGCGGCAGCTTATTTAATCGCTCACTGGTTGAACGGGGATTAAACCAACCATCACTTTCAAACCCGGGCGTATTGCCTAAAAAATAGTAATTATTTTATAATCAAACTAGCAAAACCGGAAATAAAACACCCGCAGCACTTTCCATAAAATCGCGGGCCCGTAGCTCAGCGGCAGAGCGGACGGCTCATAACCGTTTGGTCGTAGGTTCGATCCCTACCGGGCCCACTCAATCCACCCCACCATTTCCAAAATATTTATTTTAAAATATTCATACAGATGTCAGGTTTGGAAACCTGACCTACAAAACCGTTCATGAATTAAAATCCCTCACCCAGTTTACCGGTGAGGGATTCAGGTCTTTTCTTAGAAAGATTGAAGCAAATGCAGGAAAGCTTCAATCGGTGGATATCTGCACGACGGGGGCGTCCATTGGTTTAGCCGGCTTTTTGCTCTGGCGAATGCTCCAGATTATGGCAGCCAGAAACAGCCCGACAATTATCCAACCGACCACACCCAGTTCATAGTACTGGACCAGGATGGGGGCGGCCAGCAGGGACACCAGGTTAACGACCTTGATCATGGGATTTAGAGCCGGGCCGGCGGTGTCCTTGAGCGGGTCACCAACCGTATCGCCCACGACGCCGGCTTTGTGGCGCTCGGAGCCCTTGCCGGTGTTCGCAGCTGGGTCGCTGACTTCATCCTCAATGGCTTTCTTGGCGTTGTCCCAGGCGCCGCCCGAGTTCGCCATGAATACCGCCAGGAGCTGGCCGCACAAAATAACGCCAGCCAGGAATCCGCCCAGCGCCTCGACTCCGAGCAGCAATCCCAGCATCAGGGGCGTGACAATGGCGAGCACCGCCAGAGGGATCAATTCCTTCTGGGAGGAGGCGGTTGAAATGGCGACCACCCGCCCGTAATCGGGGGTCTTCGTGCCTTCCATAATGCCCGGGATACGGAATTGGGCTCGCACCTCCTGGACAATCTCAGCCGCAGCCCGGCTAACAGCGCGGATGGAGAGCGAGCTGAACATCCAGGGTAAAGCGCCTCCGAGCAGCAGCCCGATAAATACGGGCGTATCCGAGACCCGGATTGATTCGAGGGTCTCGGTCAGGCCGAGGGAGGCCTGGGCCCGGCTGACATCTGTGATAAAGGAGGCGAACAGACTGACCGCCGCGATCACTGCTGAGGCGATGGCGATCCCTTTGGTGATGGCTTTGGTGGTATTGCCGACCGCATCCAGGTCAGCCATGATCTGGCGGGCATTGAGGGTCTCCTCATCGGTGCGGTCATGCCAGGCCATCTCGCCGATGCCATTTGCGTTGTCGGCGATCGGACCGTAAGAATCCATGGCGACATTATTGCCGGTATGGCTGAGCATACCAATACCGATCATGGCGACCGCGTAGAGCACATAACTGGTCCCGTCATCCCCGTAAAGGATCAGGGCAAAGGCAAACGCGACTGCAATCACCACCAGCGCCCAGACGCTCGACTCCATCCCGGAAGAAAGACCCTGCAGGATGGTGGTAGCCGGACCGGTGTCGGTGGCTTCCTTTATCTCCTGGACAGGTTTGTGGCGGGTAGAGGTGAAATAGGAGGTAAGCGGGTTGAAGGCGACCGCAAGCCCAACGCCGATGGCGGTCAGCATAGCCAGACGCCAGTCTCCGGCGTATAAAATCGCAAAGATAAAGGAGAAAATTACGGTGTTGATGCTTGAGACCTCGTACGAGCGGAACATGGCCTCTTCGGCATTGTGGGCGCGCAGGAACTTGAGGGGGAAGCTCTCCCAGATCGGAACGGTGAAGGTGCCGATGATCGAACTGATGACGCCGATGCCGCGGATGATCAGAGGGAACACGATCCATTTCAGGTTGTGGGTCGGGTCGATTGCGACCAAGGCGATACCCAGGATCAAAGCCGAGACAATGGTGACCTCATAACTTTCAAAGATATCGGCTGCCATACCGGCGCAGTCGCCGACATTGTCCCCGACCAGGTCGGCAACAACTGCAGCGTTGCGGGGATCGTCCTCGGGGATGTCCTCCTCGACCTTGCCAACCAGGTCCGCCCCGACATCGGCAGCCTTGGTGAAAATACCGCCGCCGACCCGCATAAAGAGCGCCAGGACAGTGCCGCCGAAGCCAAAACCGAGCAGGGCATCCGGAGCGGCGCGCCCGAAGATGATAAAGATTATCGTGCCGCCGAGCAGGCCAAGACCGTCGGTCAGCATGCCGGTCACGGTCCCGGAGTAGTAAGCGATCGAAAGGGCTTCGTTAAAGCCGCGCCGGGAAGCGGAAGCGACCCGCACGTTTGCCTGAATGGCCATGCGCATGCCAAGCTGGCCCACCAGCAGCGAGAATACCGCGCCCATGATGAATGCAACCGTACGGCCGATCGCGACGATCAACTGGGTGTTAACAGGGAACTCCTCCAGGGCTTCAAGGCTGGGCGGCACCACGTAAACGCTCAGGAACAGGACCACCGTAAGCACTGCAACCGCCGGGATGATCGTCTTCATCTGGCGGTTGAGGTAGGAATCTGACCCGATCCGGATGGCGTTCCAGACTGCCTGCATCTCGGGGGTGCCCTTATCCTTCTTCATCACCCGGTTGCGCAAGTACCAGGCGTAAATCAGGCTGATGATCGCGGTGGCGATCACTCCCAGTATTGCAATTTGCTCAAACGGCGTCAGCCCGTGCCTGGCCAATCCTAAAATATTCATATCTCCGATTCTCCTTGTTAAGAATATTGGATTAATTCAGCAAAAATTACTTCAAGCAGGAGACAACAAAAGAGCCCCTGGTCGATAACCCGCACTCGTCCAAGGCGCTCTCTTTTAACCAGTCTGCTGGAAAAATAATATAAAAATAAATTCCTGGAAGGAAACTATCTTCACCTATGAGATTACACCCATATGAACAAAAGATGAGTAATTATACTCGCAAGCGCAGATTTCGCAAGACATGCCGGCTGCTCAGCAGCTTTTATACTCTTCATACACAGCGTTTACGGATATCTAACACAAGCGAATTAGTATTGGTATACAACAAATTAATTTAATAATACACAGGAATAATTAATAAAGTTATAAAGAAAAGGAGATAAAAATGTACCGACGTTACAGAATCCCAACCGTTTGGCGAGAACTTGACCGTTTACAGAGAGACATGGACAGGATGGTAAGCTCAGGATACCCATCCTATATGCGGACTGCCCCGAGCTTCCCGGCCCTGAATATCTGGTCCAATGAAGATGAGCTGATCATCACCGCTGAGGTTCCCGGCATCAATCCCGAGGGGTTGGACATCAGCGTGGTGGGCGACAGCCTGACCCTGAAAGGAAGCCGCGATGCCGAAGAGCTGGAAGAAGGCGCCCGATACCACCGCCAGGAGCGCGGCTATGGCAATTTCAGCCGGACCGTGCAGCTGCCCTTCCCGGTGGAGATCGATAGTGTGAATGCAAAATTCACGAACGGCGTTCTGGAAATCAACCTGCCGCGGGCTGAGGCTGACAAACCCCGCAAGATCGCGGTCAAGAGCGCATAAGAAAAAGAGACAAAGATATAAACAGTTATTAATTCGGAGAGAAATCCCATGGCAGAAGAAACCAAAGCATTAGAAGTACAGAAGCAAGAAATTACTGCAAGCGAGAACGGCGAAAGGACACGCGAATGCATGTGCTTTATCCCCAGGGCGGACATTTATCGAAACCGACGAAAATATTTACCTGGTAGTTGACGTGCCGGGCACAGATGAAAATTCAATTGACATCACAATTGAGAAAAATGTGCTGACCCTGAACGCTTACATCGAAGCGGAAGACCTGGATGGTTACGGGCTAAACCTTAACGAGTATGAAATCGGAGATTACCAGCGCAGTTTCCGCCTGTCGAATGCGATAGACCGGGATAAAATCCAGGCGAGCGTAAAAGACGGCGTGCTGCGCCTGCAGCTCCCCAAAGCGGGCGAAGCGAAGATCCGCAAGATTGAAGTAAACGCGGGCTGAGTACGTTTATTTTGAATTGGCAAAAGCGCGGTGACTGAAGCGAAGTCCCGCGCTTTTTGCGGGGCGAAGCGAAGACTCGCAAGATTGAAGTAAAGGCGGGGTGGCCACAACAACTCAATAGAATCCAGGCGAATTTAATATCCCGGATAGTCATCAGACCAAAGAAGGCTTCTGGGATTTTCTATTTAATTTTAAGGTTTACGGAGTAACACTCCTATTTAACTGCGGTTTTTGCCAGATGCAGCGTCCAGGAGTGTTACTCCAGAAAGGGGTTATACTTCAGGCAACCTGAACTTTATTGGCTGAGCGAGGTGAACAAACCGTGACACTGCGTGATTACATCCAGAAAATCGACAAAAATGGGGAGTTAACCCGGGTGAAGGAACCGATCTCGACGCGCTATGAAATCGCAGCCATCCTGAAGGAACTGGAGCCAAGGACTGTGGTCTTTGAAAACTTGGGCGAGTCGGATTTCGGCGTGATCGGGAACCTGTTCCCCACCAAAAATTCCTTCGCGGACTACCTGGAAATAGCCCCCCACGAGATCATCCCCGAACTAACCCGGGCGATCAAAGACCATTCAAAACCCGAGGTTGTAAAGAAAGCGCCCTGCCAGGAGACCGTTATCCTGGACCCGGACCTGGACAACCTGCCAATCCTGAGGCATTTCGAGAGCGACGGCGGGAACTATCTGACCTCAGGGGTGTTCCTGGCCAGGCACCCGGCCCACGGTCAGAATGCGGACTTCCACCGCGGGATGCAGTTCTCCAAAACAGAAATGGCGATACGGGTAGTCGATGGGCGGCACTTCGCCCAATTCCTGGAAGAGCTCGGAGAAGTGGATGTGGCGGTGTGTGTCGGCCTGGCGCCAAACGTGCTGGCAGCGGCCGCGACCTCGGTGGAAATAGGGCTGGATGAACTGGAGATCGCCAACGCGCTGGAAGCGCTGCAGGTGGTAAGGGGAAAGACGGTCGATGTAATCCTGCCGGCGGAGGCTGAGATCGTGCTGGAAGGCACCGTTTACAGGGACAGGAGGCACGCTGAGGGCCCATTTGTCGACCTGACCGAGACCCTGGACGTCATCCGGGAAGAGCCAGTCTTTGAAGTCAAAGCGGTCACCCACCGCAGGGATGCCCTGTGGCATGCGCTGCTACCGGGCGGGCTGGAACACAAATTATTGATGGGAATGCCGCGCGAACCGACTATCTTCCGGAAGGTCAACCAGGTGGTGCGCTGCCTGGATGTGAACGTCAACCCCGGCGGTTGTTCATGGCTGCACGCGATCGTACAGATCGAAAAACAGTCAGAGGACGACGGGCGCAAGGCGATCGAAGCGGCTTTCGCCGGGCACCGCTCCTGCAAACATATTTTCGTGGTGGATGCGGATATCGACATCTACGACCCGCTGGCGGTCGAGTGGGCGCTGGCGACCCGTTTTCAAGGCGACCGGGATATGGTCATACTGGATAGAGAGCCCGGCTCGAGCCTTGACCCCAGCGCGGAAGCGGGCACCAAGCTGACCACCAAAATCGGGTTCGACCTGACCAAACCGCTCGGAGAAGCGGGACAGGGTTACCAGAAAGTGCCCTACCCGCAGGTGGACACCGGCAGGTTCATCAAACAGGGATGAACAAACAGGCCAGGGAAAAATGCAGCTGACGAAAGAAGAACAGGCGATGCTGGACGGCGCCCACGGGAGGGCAGCCAGAAAAGGGATGGAAATCCTGGCAGCCCTGGGCTCAATCTACGGCGCTGAGAGAATGATAAAAGTCACCTCGGTCCAGATCTCGGGGGTAAGCTACGATAACCTGGGTGAAGCAGGACTTAAATTCCTGACAGGAATGGCGGAAGGCGGCGGGAAAGCGAAGGTGCTGACCACCCTCAACCCGGCTGGGATGGATATCCAGAACTGGCAGTATCTGGGCATCCCGGCTGAATTCGCCAGGAACCAGGAAAGAGTTCTCCAGGCTTTTGAAAAAATGGGCGCAGTAACAACCTGCACCTGCACGCCGTACCTGGCGGGGAACCTGCCTGATTTTGGAGACCACATCGCCTGGGCTGAGAGCAGCGCGGTATGTTACGCCAATTCGATCATCGGGGCGCGCACCAACCGGGAAGGCGGACCGAGCGCGCTGGCGGCCTCCATCACCGGCAGGACTCCAATGTACGGCTTGCACCTCGATACAAACCGGGTGCCCAACCTGGCGGTGGAAATAAAAACAGAAATCAACGGGACCTTCGAGTTCGGTGCGCTCGGAAAAGCGGTTGGTGAAATGAGCGAAAAATTCGGCCCAAAAATTGTGCCTTATATCCGGGGAATAGGGCAGGCGTCCCTGGAGGAACTTAAATCATTGTGCGCCAGCCTGGCGACATACGGCGGCGCAGCGCTGTTCCACATCCCCGGGATCACGCCTGAAGGCGATAAACACCAAGCCCCAGGCAGGCGGATCGAGGTACAGCGCAGCCACATTGAAGAGGCGATTGAATCATTAAACTCAGAACAGGATCTGGAAGCCGATTTCATCAGCCTGGGCTGCCCGCACCTTTCTATTGACGAAATCAAGCGCATCGCCCAGCTTCTGGAAGGCAGGCAGGTGGTGAAAGAATTCTGGATCACAACCTCGCGCCCTGTCAAACAAATCGCCGACCGGCTCGGCTACAGCAAAATCATAGAGGAAAGCGGGGCAAAGTTTGCTACAGACACCTGCTGCGTTGTAGCGCCGATCAAAGGCCGCTTCCGGGCGCTGGCAACCGACAGCGCCAAGGCGTGTTATTACGCATCCGCCAAAAACGGCTTCAAAACGAGCCTGCTTCCCTTTGAAGAAGTGGTGCTTCGAGCGACCCGTTAAAATCAAAACTGAACCGAGCCAAGCACAATTGGAACCATGAAATTACCAGGCAGAAAGATATACAGGGGAACCGCACAGGGAGAGGCGCTGGTCACATCGAACAACATCTCCTTCTTCGGGGGGGTCGACCCCGAAAGCGGTATCGTGGTTGAAAAAGGACATGAGCTTGAAGGCAGGTGTGTCGCCGGCAAGGTGCTTGTATTCCCTACCGGGAAAGGATCAACTGTAGGATCATACACAATCTACCGGTTGAAGGACAACGGGCTGGCGCCTGCTGCGATCATCAACGCAGAGTGCGAGACAATCACGGCGGTGGGGTGCATTATCGCCGAAATCCCTTGTGTGGACCAGATCGATATAAAGCAGCTTAAATCCGGCCAGATCCTTTCGGTCAGCGGTGATGAGGGAAGCGTAGAGGTGCTTTGTGAAGACCCGGACCATGGATAAAAGCAGGCCGGAACTGGCTCTGTAACGGGGAATGGGGAGTGGTACAATTCCAATCTCCAAACCATTAATTAACCTAAGCAACCGATGCCATCCGGGGAATACACTCCCGAGATGACTGTTTTTCCAGGAGATTAAATATGGAATCTACAGACAAAAATCAAAAGACTTTATTATGGGTACTGGTGGGGATAATTATCGTCGCCCTGGTTGTCATTGTCCTAATGGCTTTTTATCTGGTCCGGGGCCGGTCGCTGGAAAGTACGGCAACAGCGACACCCACACTCACCGCCACTCCCCTGCCGACCGCGACCCAGGTCCCGACAGCAACGCTAATACCGCCAACAGCGGCGACCGACCCTGTCTGGGAACGGATTCAAGCCAACGGAATGATGAATGCCGGTATTTCGGCCGATTACCCGCCATTTGCATTCCTCGGGAAGGATTTTCAATTCGACGGATTCGATATCGCGGTGGTGGAGGAAATCGGAAGACGGATGAATCTGGGGCTTGATTTAAGGAACCTGGCATTTGATGGACTCGGCAATGCACTGCAGCTGGAACAAATCGACCTGGCGATTGCAGCAATCTCAATCACGCCTGAAAGGCAGGCAGTTGTAGATTTCAGCAATGTGTATTATGTCGGGGAGGACGCCGCCCTAGCGCAGCGCAATTCTAACATCAGGATCAACCGGGTTGAAGACCTGGCGCAATACAGGGTAGGCGTTCAGAGCGGGTCAGTGTATGAAAGCTGGCTGGACGAAACCCTGGTTGAACCCGGATTGATGCCCCCGCAAAAACTGCGCTCCTTCCAGACCGCGGAAGAAGCTGTGGCTGCCCTGAACGGCGGCAGCCGGACTGTCGATATTGTGATTCTGGATGCGCTCCCAGCAGAGGTAGCCGAACGGGAAAACCCGGTGAAAATCATCGCACAGGGATTGAATACGCAGCGATTTGCGATCGCCATCCCGAAAGGCGCCTTTGAACTGCAGGCAAACATAAACAATACCCTCACACAGATGCAAAATGACGGCACTCTGAACAGGCTTGCCAGGCAATACCTTGATGTGGACGAGTTAATTCCGCCCGCCACCCCACCTCCTGCAACTCCGGAGGCCTGCCTGGATCATATGACATTTATCAAAGACCTCAACTTCCCCGATAACAATATGAAGAACCCCCCGGAATTCCAGCCGGGCGAATCCTTCCAGAAAGGCTGGCGCATAAAAAACAGCGGGACTTGCACATGGGACAGCTCTTACGCGCTGACCTACCGGGGAAGCAACCCGCTAAACGCCCCGGTCGGAGGCAACCCGGTGGCTGTTCAGGGAAAGGTGGCCCCCGGTCAGGAATATGACATATACGTTAATATCAGCGCCCCGCTGCAACCCGGCGTTTTCCAGAGTTTCTGGTCCATGCGCAGTCCCAACGGGTTATTTTTCGGCGAACAGGTATATGCCGGATTTGAAGTTACCGGCCAGCCGACCCAGGTCCCCCCTCAATCGCCGGTGATCTACACATTTGATGCAGATCCAAATCACATTAATGAAGGGGGATGCGTTAATTTGAACTGGCGCTTTGACGGACAGGACCTGACACTGACCCGGATATTCCGCGACGACCAGGTGATACTGCAGGACGTGCCCTATAACGGAAACGCCCAGGACTGCCCACCCGGCACTGGCACAGTCACATACCGCCTGGTGGTAGATTCAGAGTTCGGCGGCTCCGCAAAAACCAATCAGGATATTAACATTATCCCCTTTGAAAAACCCACCCCAACTCCGCCGCCAGAACCGGAGCAGCCTCCGGTTATCGCCGTGTTTAACGCCAACCCGGATCAAATCGATTCAGGCGACTGCGTCGAGCTGTCCTGGTCGTTCAGCGGGACAAGCCTGGCGCAGGCCCAGATATTCCGGGATGGACAGACAATCCTCAGCGACGCCCCAGAATCAGGCAACCTGGAGGACTGCCCGCCGTCACCCGGACACGTGGAGTACCTGTTACAGGTAAACTCAGAGTTCTCGGGATCAGCCCAATCATCCCAGTTTATCGATGTGTACGAACCGCTGCAGGGACAATTACCGGAGATTCCGCCGCAGATCGATTATTTCGAAGCCAATCCAACCCAACTATACGCCGGCGATGAATTGACCCTGAGCTGGTCATTCAGCGGAACCGGCCTGACCGCGGCAAGGATACTCCAAAACGAGCAAGAGATCGCTGCTGACATTCCAAACAGCGGCGATCTACGGGTGACAATCGACCCCGGATTGGAGGGCAGCGCTGTCACATACACCTTAATCATCGACTCGGAATTCTCTGGATCGGACCGGGTTGAGATTCAGGTGGAAGTGCTGGTTGGCCAGGGTTAAATTATTTACCGTTGGATTCATGCCGCCTGGATCTGTTTGGCGAGAGGGAACGATTCAGTTCGAACCCTGCCCGAACAGCTCTTACTTCAGGGGTACAAACCGGGTAATTTCAGAATTTACTGAGACCATTCAGTTGGCGTGCGGTCCCAGCGGTGCTGGCGCAGTCTCTCCACCAAGCTTGCTGGCAGGGGCCCGGCGTCGCTGCAGGCCAGGTTCTGGCGGACATGGGTTGGCTTGCGCATTCCCGGAATTATCGTGCTGACGTCCTGGTTGTTGAGGATAAAACGCAGGGCCATCTCGGGCATGCTCATCCCGGGCGGAACAAGCGGTTTCAATGCCTCCACTCTTTCCAGGCTGGATTTCAGATTTGCGGGGACAAAATAAGTGTTGCGCCAGTCTCCTTCCTGCCAGCTGCTTTCGGGGGTCAACCTGCCAGTCAGGGTGCCCTCATCGAAAGGAACCCGGGCAATCACGGCAACGTCCATCTCCCGGCAAGCCGGGAAAAGCTCATCCTCCGGGTTCTGATCAAAAATGTTGAAAATCACCTGAACCGCATCAATCAGCCCGCTGCGGACCGCTTTCACCCCGTTCCAGGGCTCCCAGCGGTTAATGCTTATCCCAACCGCGTGGATTAAACCCTGGCTGCGGAGCCAGTCCAGCGCAGTTACCCAGCGCTGGTCCTCCAACCAGAGGTCCTCCCAGGTATGGAACTGGATCAGGTCGAAACTCTCCAGACCCGCGTTTTTTATGCTGCTGAGAACGTACTTTTTGATGTACTCCGGCGGGTAGCAGTCATCCAGGCTGTGCTCACGCCTGCTGGGCCATTTGCGGTTTTTGGGAGGGATCTTGGTGGCTGTATAAAGCTTGCGCACCGGGTTAGCCCTGACAATCTGCCCCAAAAGGGTTTCACTGTGACCATCGCCGTATGCCCAGGCGGTGTCAAAAAAAGTGCATCCAAGGTCAACAGACAACTGCAGTGAAGCCAGCGACTCTTCATCGTCCGAACCGGTCCAGCTTGCCATCCCCCACATCCCATACCCGATCTCACTGACCTTCCAGCCAGCCCTTCCAAAACGGCGGTATTTCATGATCATCGCTCCCTTAATTATTTACCCTGATTATAACGCCCACAGAAGCGATAATAAAATTTTTAAACAATTAACCAAACTATCGATTTATAATATCGGAGATCAACAAAAAAAGCGCAATCAAAAAGGCGGTCAGCATAAGTCTGGGTAGCCCTGTACGAGATAAGAAAGTCCGAATCGAATTAAACTGGATGGATTTGTTACAGTACTGGAAATTAAAACGGATGTAATGATATTCAACCGGATAGACAATTAAGAGAGTAAGGCATGCTGATAAAACTGTTCCTGATCCTGGTGAAAATTTTTATCCCCATAATAACCCGGCTCGAAATTCACGGGGATCCAAAACTGCTTAACCAGGATAACCATATTGTTGTGGCCAACCACATCGGGGTGCTGGAGGGAGTGCTGGTGTACTACTTTATTGACCGCGATGATATCATCTTGCTCCTGGCAGAAAAACACAAGCGCTCCAGAATTGTCAGGTGGTTCGCCGGGCAGATGAATGCGATTTTTATTGACCGCTATAAAGCTGACGTCAACGCTCTGCGGATTGTGCTCAAGCGCCTGGAAGCAGGAGGCGTAATGGTGGTCTCACCGGAAGGAACCCGCAGCCCGGATGGATGTCTCCAGGAAGGCCGGCCAGGAGTGGGATACCTGGCTTCAAAAACCGGGGTGCCTGTTCTGCCGGTCGCGGTCGTAGGCACCGAGGACGCAGTTGTAAAATCGAGACTGCGGCGCCTGCAGCGTATACCGGTGACAATCTGGATTGGCGAATCGTTCACCCTGCCCAAATACAGGAGCCAGGAAAGGCGCGAGAAACTCAAGGTTTACACAGATGAAATCATGTGCCATATAGCCGCCCTGCTGCCTCCTGAGCGGCGCGGGTTTTACGCATACTTCCCGCGTACGCTTGAGTTACTTGCATCCCAGCCCAATCCAATAGAATAGGCGCTGGTTTAATAATCCAATTACCCAATTAATGACACTTCTAATTCAATTAATTACTGAACATACCAGATATTATTTGTCCCAGTAAATTAACCCCGTGATATAATTTTTACGGTAATTTCCTTTCAGAGGAAACGCGGAGGCATAGATGGAAGTAGAAACGAAGGAATATAAGAGCTGTGACCTGATCACAGTCAGCGGACGCATAGACAGTTATTCAGCCTCTCAGCTCCAGGAAGCCGTTGACGAAGTTACAAACTCCGGCAGGTACAAAATCGTGCTCGACATGAGCGGGGTCGAATTTATGTCCAGCGCGGGTCTGAGGGTCTTGATCGGCACCCAGAAAACATGCAAAAAACACAAAGACGGCGATCTCGTGCTGGCTTCAGTCCCAACCCGAATCTGTGAAGCGCTTGACCTGGCTGGTTTCACGCCGCTGTTCAAGATCTTTGAAGACACAATTGACGGGATCGGGTATTTCTAATCTGTGCTGCTGAGATCAAAAGCGGAAACCAGGCTGAAGGTGATTACCTTCAGCCTTTATATTCCAGCAGTTTGTTTACCGGTAGAAACCGCACTGCTGCTGGAGAGAACGAGATAATCTTCGCTGGTAGTTTTATGAGCATTTCAAAAACCAAAGCCTGCCCCGAAACATCAAAGTCCTTCCCCGCCCAATACAAAAGCCTGGAACAGGTACGCCAGTTTGTCGCCCAACAGGCAGAAAAATGCGATTTTGACGACAAGGAGATTTTCGGGATCACGATGGCAGTGGACGAGGCTTTCACCAATATCATCAACCATGCCTACATGGGAGAATGCGTCGAAGAAATCGAATGTACCTGCTTTGAAAACGAAGAGGGTTTTACGGTCAGGATGATCGACAGCGGGAGACAATTTGACCCCGCAAGCATACCTGCGCCGGACCTGGAGTCAAATTTAGAAGATCGCGCGATTGGCGGGCTGGGCGTCTATTTTATGCGCTGTTACATGGATGAAGTCAATTTCTCAGTCATCCCCCAGCCTGAAAGAGGGGTCACCCACAACCAGCTTGTGATGGTCAAGCGCCGGAAAACCAATCACAAACCATAAAAGCCAGCTGAATTATTAAAAGAAACTGCCGGACGTGGGGGACCACGCCCGGCGGTTCTAAGGAGGGTCACCGGTGAAACAACACGGGGGGGGCGTGCTGTTTCGTTTATCCGGTGACACGACACCTGATTTACCAATAAAGGGAGGGCAGGTGTCGGCGCAGTTAATATACACTATTTTAGTTTGGACATCATTAGAATATTGTTAGAAATCTAAGACAAGTTTAGTCCAATTAATCTTACAAATACCTTTTTTTTTGAAAAACCTATTTCTCCTGACCCACGTTGAAGAGATCCAGCCATTCGTCCACTTCACTCTGGCTCAGGGACGTTTTTTCGCGCTGGCCATCATCAGCGTTCTCTGCATTACTGGAAAGCAAAATATTAACAAAATCAGCAGAGTTCAAAACCCGGGCTTTCACGCTCCGGGCGGCTGACTGCACCGAGCGGTCTGAACTGACCACCGTGTAATTACGGGCTTCACCACCCAGGCGGCGCAGCCTAGCCTCAATCGCCTCGTCAGCTGTGCTGCCGTGGCGGACAAACCTGGCAGTGACATTTCCATATTTCCGCGACCGCGATCCTCCAGATGCGGCCCGGTCAAAAAACACCTCCACCCGCTTGCGATCGCGGCGGCAGAACTCTTGCAACAATTCCACCAGCCGGATTTCGTCGTCAATTTCATCCAGAGACAAACCCGGCACCCTGGGAATTAAATTATGACCGTCAATAATATAGGGCATCCGAAATCCAAAAACCTCCCGAAAACCGACCGGGAAACCCCAACCCTGGAACGGGTTTGCCCGTTCCGGCTTTCCAACACTGCAGGGTTTGATTGTATTTGGAAAGTAAACACGCGTCAATTTAATTCTATGCTATCATTCTGGCAGGAGCAGAAAAACTGATCAGGAAGCGGACATGAAAGGCTGGAAACGGGTATTCCTATTCCTTATGATAAACCTGATGATCTCGGTTGGCGGCACGTACGCTATGCTGACCTACTGGGAACGCTCCCACCAGAATCTCCCACCCGATTTGCTGGATTATGTTCAGGAGAACTATATCAAGCAGGGCTCAACAACCCCTGCGGCTGGAGAGCAAAGCAGGGCGACTCCCCAGCCAACCCCTACTGAAGTTTTTATAATTCACCAGGTACAGGCTGGCGAGACGTTTGAAAGCATCGCTGAAAAATACAACTTGAGCATAAAAGAACTGGTGTACGTGAACGATTTCAAGACCGCCCAGCCCCTTGATGAAGGGGAGGCGCTGCGGATTCCCGAAAACCCGAAAGGGGTGGTTGAAATCGACAGCGTCATCGGACCGGGAGACCTGGAAACCGAGAAAGTCCTGCTGAAACATATTGGATCGGGCGAGTTCTCCCTGGCAGGCTGGCAGCTATCCAAACACAATGGAGAAAGCTACACCTTCCCGCAGGCTCCCGAACTGGTCCTGTATACGAATGGGGCGGTGTACCTGAACACGAAATCGGGCGCTGACTCGGTTGTGGACCTGTACTGGGGAAAAGACCAACCGGTCTGGAACAGCGGCGATGTAGTTATCCTGCTGGATCCGGACGGTAAAACTTTCGACAGGTACACCATCCCGTAATTCATACCAAACGATGAGAGCGCTGGAAGAAATCCTCCGACAGGCAATCAAAGAAGGTAAATTCAAAGACCTGGCAGGGAAAGGGCAGCCGCTTAAGCTGGACGAAAACCCTCATGAGGATCCTGAGAAGCGCCTGGCCAATAAGATCCTGGCAAACAGCGGGTTCAGCCCCGCATGGATTGAAGAACGGCAAGAGATCGAATCGGAACTGGATCGGTCGAGGAATCAACTTTGGACGGCAAGGGAATTATTTAATGAAGCCGATTCAGAAGAGGATCGCCTCAAAACGATCGAATGGGAGAAAGCCGTAGACCGGTTCCGGGAACAAATAACTGCCCTCAACAAACGGATCGAATCATACAATCTCGATGCTCCCCTTGTCCAGCTGCACCTGGTCAAAGTGGATATCCGGGCTGAAGTTGACCGGATATCTTCTCTCTGATAAACTCTAACAATGGCACAGGCCCTTTACCGGAAATGGCGGCCCCAGACCTGGGATGAGGTTGTGGGGCAGCCTCACGTTGTACAGACCCTGACCAACGCCCTCAAAGCGGGACGCTACAACCACGCATACCTTTTTGCCGGGCCGCGCGGCACCGGTAAGACCACAACCGCCCGGCTGCTGGCGAAGACTGTCAACTGCGGTAATAAGGAGTTTGACCAGCGCCCGTGCGGGGAGTGCCAGCACTGCAAAGAATTCAGCGCCGGGGGATACATCGACCTGATAGAAATCGACGCGGCTTCAAATACCAGCGTGGAGGACGTGCGCGACCTGCGGGAGAAGATCAACTACCGCCCTAACCTGGGCGAATATAAGGTTTACATTATTGATGAAGTGCACATGCTTTCGACCGCGGCATTCAACGCCCTGCTGAAAACCCTGGAAGAGCCGCCAAATTACGCCATCTTTGTGCTGGCGACCACCGAAGCGCACAAAATCCCAGCCACGGTCCTTTCGCGCTGCCAGAGGCATGAATTCAGGCGGATACCAGTAAACGAAATCAAAGTTCAACTGAGCCGGATCGTGCAGGAAGAGGGATTGGAAGCCGAGCAGGAGGCGCTGGACCTGGTGGCGCGCCAGGCGACCGGCTCAATGCGGGATGCGATCTCGCTGCTCGACCAGCTCTCCTCCACCGGAAAGAAAATCACGCTCGAGATCGCCCAGGATGTACTCGGGACGGTGACATCCCAGGCAGTCCTGGAACTGACCGATTTAATCCTGGCAAAGGACGCTGCCAGGGGGTTGGAGTTGATCCAAACAACGCTTGATTCGGGAAGCGACCCGCGCCAGTTCGCGCGCCAGGTTGTTGACCACCTGCGCAATATTCTGCTGATCAAAACCGGGGATAACAGCCTGGTGGAAGAGACTCCTGAAATCAAAGAATTACTGGCTGGACAGGCTGATAATTTCGAGGACAAGCAGCGCCTGTTAGGAACGATCCGGGCTTTCAACACAGCCGCGAGCGAGACGCGCAGCGCCTGGCAGCCGTCCCTGGGCCTCGAGCTGGCGCTGTTTGAATCAATTGAACCAGGGCAGGCCGCGGAAAAATTTACCCCGGCGACAAGCGCGCCTGAAACCCCCAAACCAGACCCCGTGAAAAAGGTTAGAAAGAGTAACCAGCCGCCCGCACCTGAGGTTGATTTGAGCCCTGACGACCAAAAATCCTCGCAGGCGCTGAACCAGACCTGGGGGCAGGTCCTTGCCCAGGTGCGCAACATCGATTCAAGTACATACGGCTTGCTGAACTCCACCAGGTCGCGTTATATCAAGGGCAACCAGGTGGTGCTGTGCTTCGCATCGCAGGTTTTAAAGAGCAAGATGGAAGACGAAGGAAAAATTGAAATCGTCCAGCAGGTGCTGCAGAATATAATCCAGAGAGAATTGAGCATCCGCTGCGTTGTGGATACCAGCCAGATAAATAATATCCCGCCAGAGGTCGACCAGGATGGGGTTGTCGCAACCGCTCTCCGCGACCTGGGCGGCGAAATTGTCGATATCCAATAAACCGGAGGAATTGATGGCAAAAGGCAAAGGATTTAAAGCCCCGAAAGGCATGGATATGATGGGACAGCTTCAAAAACTACAGGAGCAGGTCGAACTCGCCCAGGCCCAGCTTGCTGAGGAAACCGTGTCCGCCACCGCGGGGGGCGGGGCAGTCAAAATCACTGTGACCGGCGACCAGAGATGCCAGGCGGTCGAGATAGACCCGCAGGTGCTGCTGGAGGCGGATGCAGAAATGGTGGGGGACATGATCCTGAGCACGTTTAACAGCGCCCTGGAAAAATCACGCCAGATGGCTGCAGATAAGCTCGGTCCCCTGGCTGGCGGGCTGCCCTTTTAAATGACTCTCCCTGATCCTATCAAAAACCTGATTAACAACTTTTCACGCCTGCCAGGGATCGGTCCAAAAACCGCATCAAGGCTTACTTTTTACCTGCTGCGCTCGACTGACGACCTGGCGAAAGACCTGGCTGAATCGCTGCTGGAAATCAAATCAGGCACAGCCCTCTGCCAGACCTGTTTCAACATCACGGCTTCCGGGCGAACGGAATGCGAGATCTGCGCCAGCCCGGAACGGGATAAGAGCACAATCTGTGTGGTTGAAGAGCCGCTGGACGTGCTCGCCCTGGAACGAACCGGAAGCTTCCCGGGATGCTACCACGTGCTGCACGGAGCCCTCTCCCCGATCGAAGGCATCGGACCTGAAGACCTGAGGATGGGGGAACTGTTCAAGCGCGTCAGGGCGGGAGGGATTACGGAAATCATCCTGGCTACCAACCCCAGCATGGAGGGGGACTACACGGCAGCCTACATCTACCAGCAGCTCAGCAAGGGCGAAGTGAGGATCACACGCCTGGCGCGCGGCCTGCCTGTCGGGGGAGACCTGGAATACGCTGACCAGAGCACACTCCAGCGGGCACTGGACGGCAGGCAGGGCATGGGGTAATTATGGACAAAAAAATCACCAGGCGCGCTTATCTGGATGCGCTGGAAGAACGGGTGCTGGTTTTTGACGGCGCGATGGGCACCAGCCTGCAGGACCAGAACCTGGATGCGGATCATTTTGGCGGCGAACAGTACAACGGGTGCATTGACTACCTGGTCATCAGCTATCCGCTGGCGGTTGAGAAGGTGCACCGTTCCTTTCTTGAGGCGGGAGTGGATGTTATTGAGACGGATTCATTCCGGGCAAACCGGCTGACCCTGGCAGAATACGGCCTGCAGGATAAAGTCGGACAGATAAACAGAGCCGCGGGGGAACTCGCCAGAAGGCTTGCGGACGAATACAGCCGTGACCAGCAGCCGCGCTTTGTTGCCGGATCAATCGGCCCTTCCGGTAAACTGCCCTCCGCGGATGACCCGGACCTTTCGGATACCAGTTACGATGAACTGGTTGAAATTTTCAGGGAACAGGCCGCCAGCCTGGTGCAGGGCGGGGTTGACCTGATTTTAATCGAGACCTCCCAGGATATCCTGGAGGTCAAAGCCTCCATCACTGGAGTCCAAAAAGCGTTTGAAGATAGCGGCATCTACCTGCCGCTGCAGGTCCAGGTCAGCCTGGATACAACCGGGCGGATGCTGCTCGGCACAGACATCTCCGCCGCCCTGGCGATCCTGGAAGGGCTGCCGATCGATGTGATCGGTTTGAACTGTTCAACCGGCCCGGAGCACATGCGCGAACCGATCGCCTACCTGGGAGAAAACGCCTCGCTGCCGGTCTCGTGCATCCCCAACGCAGGCATGCCTTTGAACATCGACGGAGAAGCGGTCTACCCGCTGGAACCGGAACCCTACGCTGAAGCGATGGCCGCTTTTGTGGAAAAGAACGGGATCAATGTTGTGGGTGGATGCTGCGGGACCAGACCTGAACACCTGAAAGCGCTGGTGGCGAAACTGGGAGACCAGCCGGCAACCCGCCGCCCCGCACCAGAACGGCCGCAAATACGCCTAGCGCAGCTTTCATCAGCGACAAGGGCGGTCGATATGCACCAGGAACCGCCCCCATTCCTGATCGGCGAGCGCTGCAATGCCCAGGGAAGTCGCAAGTTTAAACGGCTGCTGCTGGAGGAGGATTTCGACGCTGTGCTGGAAATCGCCCGGGCGCAGGTGGCGGGCGGGGCGCATGCGCTGGACGTTTCGGTCGCGATGACCGAACGCAGCGATGAAACCGGGATGATGGCGAGGGTCGTAAAGCTGCTGGCGAGCGGCGTTGAAGTGCCGCTGGTGATCGACACAACCGAGCCGGAGGTGATGGAATCCGCTGCTGAAAATCGCGCCCGGGCGCTGCCTGTTAAACTCGACCCACCTGGAGAGCGGGCGGTCGAAAGCGGACCGGGTTTTTGAGCTGGCCCGCCGTTACAACGCGGCTGTGCTGATCCTGACCATCGATGAAGAGGGGATGGCAAAAACAGCCCATCGAAAACTGGAGGTCGCCCGGAAAATATACGACATCGCAGTCAGGGAACACGGTCTGCGCCCGGATGCTCTGGTTTTTGACACATTGACATTCACGCTCGCAACCGGGGACGTGGAATTCAGCAACTCAGCGATCGATACGATCGAGGGCATCCGCCTGGTCAAGTCCGAACTTCCGGGGGTATTCAGCTCGCTGGGCGTCAGCAACGTCTCTTTTGGTTTAAAACCGAGCGCACGCCCGGTCTTAAACAGCGTGATGCTTTACCACGCGGTATCAGCCGGGCTGGACATGGCGATTGTCAACCCGGCCCATATCAGCCCCTATGCTGAGATCCCCAGGGAGGAGAGGGAACTGGCGGAGAACCTGATCTTCAACCGCAGCCCGGAAGCCCTGGAGCATTTTATTGAATATTTTGAAGGTAAAGAGGCGCCGGCGGGTGGAGGCGGGGCACAAAAAGGCGACCCGCTGGCAGACATGGCGCCTGAGGAACGCCTGCACTGGCGGATAGTACAGCGCCGCAAAGATAACATTGAAGCGGACATTGATGAGATCATGTCGAAAAGAGGAGACCTATCCCAGCACGAAGCGGCTGTAAATATCCTCAATACAATCCTGCTGCCAGCCATGAAGGAAGTCGGGGACAAGTTCGGGTCGGGCGAGTTGATCCTGCCCTTCGTACTGCAGTCCGCCGAAGCGATGAAAAGGGCGGTCTCCCACCTGGAAGGTTACCTCGAGCGCCAGGAAGGCACCAGCAAGGCAAAAGCTGTAATCGCGACAGTGTACGGCGATGTGCACGATATCGGTAAAAACCTGGTGAAGACAATCCTTTCCAACAATGGGTATGAGGTGGTTGACCTGGGCAAGCAGGTGCCGGCGGAAACGATCATCTCAAGGGCTGTTGAGGAGCGGGCGGACGCGATCGGGCTGAGCGCACTACTGGTCAACACCAGCAAACAGATGGCGCTGATCGTGAACGAACTGCAGCGGAGGGAGCTGAATATCCCGGTGTTGATCGGAGGAGCGGCGATTAACCGGAGATTCGGGTGGCGGATCCTGTTTACGGATGACGGGGCGCCCTACCAGGCGGGTGTGTTCTACTGCAAGGATGCCTTCGAAGGCCTGGCGACCATGGAGAGGCTGATCGTCCCCGAGCAGCGCCAGGCGCTCCTGAAGGAACTGGGCGAAAACGCCGCCAGGGAGATCGGTCGCGATATTAAAACCAGGGGTTCCCCGCCCGCGGGTGCCAGGTCAACGGTCCGGGAGGCGCCAACCATACCAACGGCACCGTTCTGGGGAGCGCGGGTAGTGCAAGAGATGCCGCTGGAAATCATATTTAAACACCTTTCAAAAAACGAGCTTTTCCGCTTATCGTGGGGTGCAAAAAACGCCCGCGGCGAAGAGTGGCGGCGGCTTGAAGGCGAGTTTGAAGACAGGCTGGAAAGTATGCAGAGAGAAGCCCTCAAAGCAGGCTGGTTAAAGCCGCAGGCTGTATATGGATACTGGCCAGCCCAATCTGAAGGGGATGACCTGGTTATTTTTGACCCGGAGACAATTAACTCACCCAGGCCGGTCGAAATCATGCGCTTCACTTTCCCACGCCAGGCAAAAGGGGAAAGTTTGTGCCTGGCAGACTACTTCGCGCCGTCCGGCGCAGACCGGATAGACACAGCCATTTTCCAGGTGGTAACCGTGGGACAGCAAGCAACTGAGCGCTTCGACCAGCTGGAAGCGGAAGGCAGGTATTCGGAAGCATATTACACCCACGGGTTGGCAGTCCAGACAGCCGAAGCCAGCGCGGAGTACCTGCACCGCTACATCCGGGCTGAACTGGGGATTGGAGAAGAACAGGGCAAACGCTATTCCTGGGGGTACCCGGCGATACCCGAGCTGGAAGACCACCGCAAGGTCTTCGATTTGCTGCCTGCTGAAAAGGAGCTGGGCATGATCCTGACCAGCGCCTTCCAGCTTGTTCCGGAACAATCCACCGCTGCGATCATCCTGCACCATCCCGAGGCGCGCTATTTCAACACCGGCGAAAGCCGGGTTGAACAGCTGGTCAAATAAACGGGCAGGAGTTCCATTACGACCAACATGATAAAAGCGCTGATATTTGATTTTGACGGGCTTATCCTTGAAACAGAGGAGCCGATTTATATTTCCTGGCAGGAAGCCTACCGCGATCATGGATGCGAATTAACCTTCGAGATGTGGGCGGACTATATCGGTACGACCGAGGAGGCTTTTGACCCGTTTGGTGAGCTTGAAAAACAGGCCGGCAGGCCGCTGCCGCGCGGCGAGATTTTCGACCGACAGCGCAAACGCGAGATGGAACTAGTCCTGGAGCGGGGTGTTATGCCGGGAGTGGTCGATTATCTGGAGAGCGCAAAGGACCTGGGGTTAAAAACCGGCCTGGCATCCAGTTCTAAATGCGACTGGGTGACCGGTCACCTCGAAAGGCTGGGGTTGATCAGTTATTTCGACAGCATAAAAGGGGCTGATGACGTGAGCAGGACCAAGCCAGACCCCGAGCTGTTCCAGCTGGTGCTGGCAGACCTGGGCGTAAGCCCTGAACAGGGGCTTGTTTTTGAAGATTCAGTTAACGGGGTGACCGCCGCCAAAAAAGCAGGGTTATTCTGCGTCTGGATTCCAAATAAACTCACCAGCCAGCTTTACACCGACCAGGCTGACCTGCGCCTGGATTCGCTGGACGAGATATCATTAATTGACCTGCTGGAAAAAATTAACAGGTAAATTCAACTCACGGGCGCGGCCCGGTGTAAAATGTGTAGGGATCGTCCTGGTAGTAATGGAACAGCGCCCGGTCAGGAAAAAAACCGGCAACACGCTGATCCACCACCGGCCCGCGCGTAATGATAAATATAAACGGCGTATCCAGGTAGGGATTCTGGAGTTCGATCAATGTCCCGTACTCGATCCACTTTTTCTGGGGGTGGACGATCACCAGGGCAGGAGCCAGTTGCTGGGCCTCGTCGGTTAGAAAAGGTTCCAGGTGCCGGCGGGAGACACCATAAAGGCCGCGCATTCTGTCCAGCCTGGGGGATAGATAAGCAATCAAATTGAAGGCGACCAGGGCTGCCAGCAGGGCGGTGACGGCCAGCGGTCTGGCCCGTTTCCAGCCGCTGAAAGCCGGCCAGGGATCGCCCGCGCTGAGCGGCCAGCCAGCCAGCCAGGCAATCCCCGCGGCGCTGATGATGGTGAAGCTGTAGAGACCCTCGTAGAAGTAGCGCGGCCCAAAAAGCGACGACCCAATCCAGTAAGCAAAATAGACCAGAACAAGGCAGGAGTAAACGCTGGCTACCAGCAGCGCCAGCCATTTCCTGCGCTTCAGGACGGCAATTAACCCAAAAGGGAGGAAAATCCAGGAGTATCCCAACCAGCCAAACAGATCGTGGTTGCCAACCCGCAGGCTGTGGCGGGTGTTGATCCAGGCCTGCCTGAGGGTGTGACCCTCCGGCCTGCGCCCGTACCCGGGTCCAAAACCGATCCGGTCATATTCCCACCACAGGCTGTACGGGTTGAGAAATGGATCGCCGGTCAGATAGAACTGCCAGGCAAAGTGCAGCAATACAAAAACAGCCAAAATCCCGGCGACCAGAAGCAGGTTTCTGCGGACTACCCGGTTCCCTTTAACCAGCAGGTATATCCCGTGCAGGCAAAAAGGGAGACCAACCGCTAACGCGGTCAGCGGGCGGGTCAACCCCAGAGCGCCGAGACACAGGGCGGCCGCCGCGGCAGGTCTCCAACCCGGCTTACTCTCCCCCGGGTTAAAAGCGGACAGCCAGAATAAGGCGAATCCAGCGCTCAGGACCAATCCCAGGGGATGTGACAGCAGCGAGCCTGTGTTCACCAGGAAGAAAGGCGAAACCAGGGTCAACCCGGCTGCCAGAATGGCAACCGTACTGCTGAATAAACGCCTTCCCAGCAAATAAGTCAGCCAGACCCCAAGCCCGCCAAGGAGCGGGTTGACCAGGTATCTGACCTGTAAAATTTCTCCCAATGCCAGGACAAGCGGCCAGCCAGGCGGGTATTTCCCAAAACGCATGCCGTTGTAGTCAACCACAAATGGGACCAGAAAGCTCCGCTCACCGGGAGGTTCAGGCAGTTTAATATGCCCACCGGCGATCGCCTGGGCCTGCCAGACATAAGCCATCTCGTCTTCCAGATGAGCCATTCCTTCAAATATGTTTTCGTGGATAAGGAAGCCAGCAGCCACAGCCAGCAGGCTCAGGAAGATAGCAAAACGGTCAGCTGTGGACATGGAAATCGCTGGGGGTCTTAATAGGGTCAGGCTCCGATCTCTCGCAAAGCCAGAAGAGCGGCTTCGTGCAGGCGGTTATTGGTCGCCAGCACGCCGCGGTTTGCTTCCAGCCGGCGGCCTTTCGAAAAATCGAGTTTTTTTCCGTCCAGATCGCTGATGCGACCCCCGGCTTCTTCCAGGATCAGCGAGCCGGCAGCCTGGTCCCAGATCTTTTCACGGTAATCAGGCCGGGAGGGGGAAAGCAGACGCAGATACAGCTCTCCGGCGCCGGCAGCCAGCAGGGCGTATTTAGCCTGGCTGTCCATCCGGACCGGCTCAGGCGTGGCCCCTAGGGCCTCCACAAAATGATCGATCTGGTCGAGGTTGGTGTGTCCGGCTTCGAACGAGCGCAGCAGGCGCGCCCGGGCCGGATTTTTCTCATCCGAAACTTTCAGCGGCGAGAGATCAGCATCCTCCCACAAAGCGGTCCGCCACGAGCCTTTCCCCCGAATCCCCAGGAGCAGGGTCCCATCCCCGCCCTTTTCCGGGATGCTCCCATGCGCAAGGTTCGGGCAGCCCAGGGCGCCGATCTGAACCTGGCCCTCCACCAGGAGTGATAAGGCGACCACATACTGGTCCCCGCGCAGGAAACCTTTGGTGCCGTCGATGGGGTCAAGGGTCCAGAAGCGTTCGCCTCCATCAGCCCGGTTATAATCGATCCACTTTTTAACTGTCCCGGCATCCGGGTCACCGGTCAGCGGGGCTACATAACGGGCGATCTGGGCGAGGGTGCTGCCGCCGGAAGAGTCAGAGAGAAAGCTCGAATCCTCCTCCGCAACCAGGAGGTCATCCGGGAAACAACGCATAAGCGACCACCCGACCAGGGCCTGGGAGCAAAAATCAGCCACGGTTACCGGCGAACTGTCCTGCTTGGTGAGCAATTCGACCACCAACTCGGTCTGGATCCGGCGGACAAGCCCGGCAGCCAGCCGGGTGGTATCCAGCGCAAATTTTGTTTCGGCGGAATTGAGCTCAAACATGGCCGCCTCCGGATTTATCGCCGGAAACCAGATCCAGGGAAAGTTCACCAGCCGGGGAGATGGCGGCGGGCAGCGCGCTCAGGTCATAGGCCAGCGCCCCATTTACCAGTACCGGAGCGATCTCGCCAAGCGGCAGTTCGCCTTCGACCAGCACCAGCCCGTCAATCTCGGGGGCGTCCCGGTAGCTGCGGCCGATCGAGATGCCGTCCCCGCAACCCTCCACGATCACATCCAGTTTTTTTCCGACGAACTCCTGGTTTTTTTCCAGTGAAATGGGCTGCTGGAGTTCCATCAGGCGCTGGTAGCGTTCCCTTTTCAGCCCTTCAGGGACGCTATCTCCCAGGGCAGCGCTCTCCGTCTCCGGCTCAAACGAAAACTCGAAGGCGCCCACCCGGTCAAAGCGCATGCGTTCGACAAAATCCAGGAGAGCCTGGAATTCGAGCTCGGTCTCGCCGGGGTAACCGACTATAAATGTGGTGCGCACAGCCAGGCCGGGCATCCACGTACGCATGCTCTCCAGGGTACGCTGGACCCAATCCATGTTAGCCGGGCGGCGCATGCGCCGCAGCACATCCGGGTGGGCATGCTGCAGCGGGATGTCCAGGTAGGGAAGCACCCTGGGCGAGCCCGCCATCACTTCGATCAATTCCCCGGTCACATAACCGGGGAAGGCATACATGATCCGGAACCAGTCGATATCCGGCGCGGCCGCCAGCAGGTTCTCCAGCAGGTTCGCCAGCCCGTTTTTGATGCCCAGGTCAGAACCGTAATCGGTCGTGTCCTGGGCGATAAGGATCAGTTCGCGCACCCCGGCGTCGTTCAGCGTGCGGGCCTCATCCAGGATTAATTCAAGCGGCCTGCTGACCGCATTCCCTTTAATCAGAGGGATGGCGCAGAAGGCGCACGGGCGGCGGCAGCCATCCGCGATTTTTAAATAGGCGCTCCCGCCCTGCCTGGCGACCCGCTGGATACCATCCACATCCGCCCCTACCGTGGGGGAATCCGGCAGATGGTAGAGCGGTTGAGGGCTTCCATGCGGCCGCAGTCTCTGGACAACATCTACGATGTCCATCCAGCGGCGGGTGCCGAGGACCGCGTCGATACCAGGGACCCGCTGGATGACCTGGGCGCCGTAACGCTGGGTCAGGCAGCCGGCTGCGACCAGCATCTGGCCCGGGCGCTTGTCCTGTGCCAGCGCCTGCAGGGCCTGGTAGGACTCTTCTCTGGCTGGCCCGATGAAGCCGCAGGTGTTGACGATCAAAATTCCGGCATCCTGCGGGGTGCCAACCGGCAAATAACCAGACCTGACCATCAACTGGGCCATTGAATCCGAATCGACTGTATTCTTGGCACATCCAAGCGAAAGTATATAAAAAGCGGGTTTGCTCTTCACCATTTTACAATTTTATCCAGAAGATACTCACGGCAGGGCCGGGGCGGTAGCCTCATCAGGCTGGGCTGTGGGGGTGATAGTTGCGGTTACTGTGGCAGGCAGGGTTTCAGTCGGCGTCAGGGTGATGGTGGGAGTGGGGGTGACAATGCCATCGGGGGTGTAAACCTGGCTGACGACCTCCCCGTAAACGCCCAGGCGGCCGAGGTCAGCCTGGTTATAAAAAACCTGCAGCGCAAGCCCGTTGCCAGTCAGCAGCTCAACGGTACCCTCGCCGGCGAAATTGTAGGCGCTGTCGGGAACCACGCGCCCGTCAAATTCAACCTCGCCGTCTACAAGAACCTGCATCCAGGCCCGCTGGTGGACGACGACATAAACCTGGACACCTGCGGTTCCTTCCGGAGGGAGCCCGGCCTCGCCCTCCGTTCCAGCCGCACCGTCGCCGGGCGAAAATAAATCCAGGTCGGAGACTGAGGTAGGCGTCACCGGCTGGGGGGTAAAGGTCGCGGAAGGAGTGGCGGTCGCCAGCAAAACATCCGCGATCGAAGGCGCGCTGGGGGTTAATTCTATCTCTTCCTGCATCGCAAAAATCTGCCCGGCGCCCCAGATCACAAAAGCAAGCATGCCGATTGAAACCACCAGAACCACAAGCACATCCGCGGATATTATCCTTCTGACCGGGCCGGGTGCGGAAGCATTCGGAGCGGCGGATATCGGGCGGGTATCCACCCGGCCAGCATACCTGACTGCGTGGCGCATCTGGAGGCCGTCCGCAAAGCGCAGCAAGAGTTGGTCGGCATCCATGCCCAGGAAGGCGGCGTAATTCTTGAGCATCCCGCGGCCCTGAACCGGGGAGGGCAGCCCATCCAGGTCGCCGGCCTCCAGGGCAAGTATGTAATGGTGCCGCAGATGGGTATGGCGCTCGACGTCTTCGATGGAAAGACCCAGCAT
The DNA here is from genome assembly GCA_963793095.1 of uncultured Chloroflexia bacterium. Lineage (GTDB taxonomy): Bacteria > Chloroflexota > Anaerolineae > Anaerolineales > UBA4823 > CAVWDI01. The sequence continues at coordinate 146,032 of CAWBYY010000002.1, read as the reverse complement.
CTGGCGCTGGCGCTGGAGTGACTCCCCGATCTCGATAAAAACCGCCTCAGAGCCGCCCTGCCCGCTTTCGACTGGTTTTTCTTCAGGGGGCGGGCTTTCGGGGTGTGTGGATTTATCGGGCCTGGCCTCTCCGGCAAACATACTCGCCAGCAAAGGCCCCGCCTCAAGCCCGAGATAAGCGGCGTAAGCCCTCAGGAAACCGCGCGCCTGAGCCTGGGATGGGATCGAACTCGAGATCGTTCAATTCCAGGGCCTGCAGGTAGTGCACGCGCATATGGGTCACCTGGGCTACCTGCTCAAGCGATAGGGATCGCTGTTCGCGAGCCTGGCGCAGCTGCTCTCCGACCGATGAGTTCACTTGATTACTCGACAGTGCCCCTAGCGGGGAAAAACGGCAGCTGCACTCAAGCAACTACCTGATAAGCTCCTGCCTTTATGGATAAACTGCCGGTGTTTAACAAGCCAGTCTAACCCGGTTCCCCGCCCTCCGGGAGTTCTTCCGCCTCAAGCAGTGGCGCTTCAGCCTCATCCTCATCTTCAAATTCCAGCTGGGAGTCGAGCCTCCTGAACGCTGTCAGCGGTTTCTTCCAGTTCGACGGCGGCTGCTTCGAGCTCCTCAACCTGAAGGGCTGCCTGCATCTCCCGGGCTGACGCTTCAGCTTCAGCTTCAGCAGCGGCCTGTTCAGCGGCTTCTAATGCGGCTGTTTCGGGCAATTCGCCCTCCCGGTGGACGATGGCTCTGACCTGCGGGATCAGGTCAATTGTCAGGCGGACATTCACGGTATGGACTCCAATAGTCCGGATCGGCTGAGAATCGATCTGGCGCCTGGTCAGCTCGACCCCGGCCTGCTGGTTGATCGCCTCAACGATCATCTGGGGGGTGACCGACCCGTAAAGTTTACCCGTGTCGCCAGCTTTGACCGGAAAGACCAGCTCGAACTCCCACCAGTTTATCGGCGATAACACTCATCTCCCTGTTGAGAACCGTCCGCTGCTGATCGGCCTGCGAGCGGATACGCTCCACTCCCTGCAGCGCTCCCGGGGTAGCCAGAACAGCCAGTCCCTGGGGTAACAAGTAATTGCGTCCGTATCCGTTTGCCACCTTTTTAACTTCCCCCGCGCGGCCAAGATTATATACATCCTGAATCAATAATACTTTCATTTCTCAAGCCCTTTCTACAGTATAAATTTGCGCATTTTCAGCACAGTTAAGCCCGGGCGAAGGGTACAACGCTCCGGGCGGAAGGATTGTACCAGAATGAAGCATGCCAGTCAAACATCCGGCCGGACAGCCAGCGCCCCGGACGGCTGATATAATCGTTGTATGGAAGGACAGAAGCGGTATGACCGCAGATTCCGCTCGCAGAGCGTCGAGGCGGTCGTCCTGCGCCGGTTCGACTGGGGGGAAGCCGACCGGCTGGTGGTCCTTTTCAGCCGCGAGCAGGGCAAACTGCGGGCGGTCGCCAAAGGCGTACGCAGGATGCGCTCGCGCAAAGCCGGCCATCTGGAGCCCTTCACGCATGTAAAATTGCTGCTGGGACGCGGCCGCGATATTGATATCATCACCCAGGCAGAAGCGATCAACCTGAACCAGAACCTGCGCGAGGATATCCTGCTGGCCTCCTGCGCCTCCTACCTGGTTGAACTGCTGGACCGCTTCACGGCTGAGGAGGGACCAAACCGGGCGCTTTTCCGGTTATTACTGGAGAGCCTGGGGCGGCTGGGTTCGGGGTTTGATCCCGGCATTGTAATGCGCTACTTCGAAATGCGCCTGCTCGACCTGGCTGGATACCGCCCCCAGCTCTTTAACTGCACTAAATGCGAAAAAGAGATCAAAGCCGAGGACCAGTTCTTCTCCGCCGGAAGCGGCGGGGTAATCTGCCCGGTCTGCGGGCTGTCGGCAGCGGAAGCCCGGCCGGTAAGCCAAACCGCCCTGAAATACCTGCGCCACTTCCAGCGCAGCGACTTCGCAGAGGCAAGCCGGGCGAAACCTTCTCCGGAGGTCAGCCGCGAGATGGAAAAACTGATGGGGGATTACCTGACCTACGTGCTGGAGCGCGAATTAAACAGCCCGGCTTTCATCCGCCGGGTCAGGGAAAGCTCCGGGTAGAACAAAAAACCAGAGTTAATCAGAGCAGTTCGAGCGGGTAACCTGCCAGGGATTCTTCCAGCGGGAGTTCGTCCGCCAGGCTGGCTTGCATCGACCAGGGCCCAGCCCAGGTGATGCGGACCTGGCGCAGCTGGCCGCGCAGGTCCCGGTCGCTCTGCACGAAGACCAGTTTGTTAGCCGGGGTGCGGCCGCGCCAGCGCCCGCGCACCTGCTCTTCAAAAAGGACTTCAACTATTTCGCCCAGTAAACGCTGGTTTATCCGGTCTGCGATGCTTTCCTGGAGGGACTCCAGCATCCGGAAGCGGCGCCATTTTTCCTGATCGGGAACGTCGTCCGCCAGGCGGCGGGCGGCAACCGTCCCGGGGCGCTCGGAATAGCGCGCCAGGTGGGCGACATCCAGCTCGAGCTCCTCCAGCAGATGGTAGGTGCGCATAAACTGGGCTTCGCTCTCGCCCGGAAAGCCGACAATCACATCGGTGGCGATAGCGGCACCCGGCAGGCGCCTGCGGATGTTCTCCACCAGGCGGCGGTAATCATCAGCCGTGTAGCCGCGCTCCATATCCGCCAGCACCCGGTCGTCGCCCGACTGGACCGGCACCTCGATATGGGGCATCACCCGGGGCAGTTCAGCGACCGTGTCGAGCAGTTCGTCGGTCATCCAGTTCGGGTGGGAAGTCAGAAAGCGGATGCGTTCGAGACCCTCCAGTTCGTGGACCTCCCGCAGCAGGCCGGACAGGCCGGGGTTCCCGGGGATGTCCAGGCCGTAGCGGTCAACGATCTGGCCCAGCAGGGTGACCTCCCTGACCCCCTGGGAGACAAGCGAGCGCACTTCCGCGACCAGCTCACCAGCCGGGCGGCTGCGCTCGGCGCCGCGCCGGTAAGGGATCACGCAGAAGGTGCAGGCGAAGGAACAGCCCAGCACAACCGGCACAAAAGCCGCCACCAGTTTGCCGCGCTCTGCGAGCGGAAGCGTAATTTCACCGTCCACAAGGGCGTGGCGGCTGGAGACGTCCAAAAGCTGGTCCTGGCGGGTCTCGTCCTGCTGCAGGTAAGAGAGCAGCGGCCCTGGGTCGGAGGGCGGCGAGAACACATCCACGAATGGGAAGCGCTCCTGCAGCGCCTTATAACTCTTCACCCCTACCAGGCAGCCCATCAGGTTGATCACCAGTTCCGGACGGGATTTTTTGAGCGGTTTGAGGGAATTGAGCCTGCCGTAAGCCTTATCCTCGGCGGACTGGCGCACAACGCAGGTGTTCAGCACGATCACATCCGCCTCTTCCGCCCTGGGGGCGGCTGTGTAGCCGAGCCCTTCCAGGGAGGATGCCACCCGGATAGAATCGGCCACATTCATCTGGCAGCCCTCGGTCCAAATATGATATTTCATGTCCATATTATATCGCAGGGGGTTCTAAATTTCATTTAATCCTTTCTTCACATAAAGCCACAGCCTGAGGTGATAAAATTGCCGCCATGCGCACTTCCCCGGTCCTGAAGATCCTGCTTATCCCGGCGGCGCTTATCCTTTTGGGCTGGCTGGTTTACCAGCTGCCGCCGGTAAACCAGCGCCTTTCCTGGCGGCTGGATTTCGCCCAGGCTTATATGCGCGGGGTCATGGACCCGGTCCAGGCGCCCCCGACCGCCCTGCCAGACCCGCAGGTGCAGGTCACCAACCATATCACCAGCACACCCCAAATTACGCTCGAACCCAACCCGACCGCCACTGAGGTGAACACTCCCACCCCGCTGCCCTCCCCTACCCCGCTGCCGGAGCAGGTCCTGCTCGACCCGCCCCGCTGGGAGTACCAGGACATTAACAACTGCGGCCCGGCTGCACTGGCGATGTACCTGCGCTTCTACGGCTGGGAAGGCGACCAGACCGTAATCGCGGAGGAGCTCAAACCGCAGCGCGAGGACCGCAACGTCAACGTGGAAGAGCTGGCTTATTTTGTGCGCACCAACGCCGGCTGGCTGAGATTTGAACACCGGGTGGGGGGCGACCTGGAGATGATCAAGGAGTTTATTGCGAACGGCATCCCGGTGATGATCGAGGAAAGCTTTTACTTCGAGGGACCGTACTGGCCGAATGACGACCTGTGGGCGGCCCATTACCAGGTCCTGACCGGGTACGATGAAGCCAAAGAGGTGTTCATCGGACAGGACAGCTACCACGGGGCGAACCAGGAGATAGCCTACGAGAGGGTGGACGAGTACTGGCAGGCTTTCAACCGGGTCGTCATCCTGATTTACCTGCCGTGGCAGGAAGAGACCGTCAAAGCCATCCTGGGCCCGAACTGGGATCCGGCAGCCAGCCGCGAGACAGCCCTGGAGCGCTCCAAGCGGGACATCGAAGCCACCCAGGACAACCCCTTTGCCTGGTTCAACCTGGGCTCCAACCTGACCTATTTCGAGCGCTATCAAGAAGCCGCCCGGGCGTTCGACGAAGCCCGCCGGCTGGGGCTGCCCCAGCGCATGCTGCGCTACCAGTTCACGCCTTTCATGGCTTACTTCCACAGCGGGAAGACCGACGACCTGATGGCGCTGACCGAATACGCATTAAAAATCACGCCCAACGCAGAGGAAGCCCTGCTGTGGCACGGCTGGGGGCTGTACCGCCAGGGCGACAACGAGGGCGCCCTGGGCTATTTCCAGCAGGCGCTGATCGAGAACCCCAACTACGGCGACGCCCAGTACGCGATCAGCTACCTGGGCGCGAACGAGTGAAAAATCGCACGAAAAGCTTAATAATGCCTCAAAGGAGTCTTAATCTAAACTAAAATCCTTTATGCTATACTTTTCAAGGAAAAATTTACAGATTTAATTGGTGAATTATTCGCATTTAAGAATTTTATTAATTTTGTCAGGCCGGATGCCGACTTGAACCAGATAACTGGGTGACAACATCCTGGTTATTTAAGGAGAAAAAAATGGACAGAGATAATGATTTGCGGTCGCTAATAAAGAGGTACGGGGTTAATGCCAGCCGGATTATTCTGGCGCTGTTTATGATCGCTGGAGTTTTATTACCCGCCGGCGCCGCACCGGTGCTGGGCGCGCCGCTGGACGAGCCGAGCGCGCCTGACGCGACCGCCAGATGTGAACTCCCGACTTCCGGACCCGGACCACTGGACATGCGAGGACGTTGAGGACCCGCTGTGGGGTGTGGACGACATGACCGACCGCTACTTCCGGTACAAATCAGACGGGACGCCCTGCCTGGCATTCGGGCATGACGGTCTGTACTACGCCTGCTACGACGATAACACAAATACCTGGGATGGGGTCGATGCCCCGATTGATAATTCCCCTCTAGTGGGGTCTCACGCTGCCCTGGCTTTTGACGCCAATGACCTGCCTTATATCAGTTATTACGATGCTACCAACGGAGCGCTCAAGCTGGCTTATGAAGATCGCTGTCACCCATACATTGGGTAATCAATACAATCATTGATGAGAACAACGACGACTGGACCAACTGCCCCTGGGAGGGATGTAGCTGCCCGACTACGGCCACCAGAGACCGGAACCGTGAATACGCAACCAGACCTGACCCGTGGCTTGACGCTCTTCATCTCCGGGAATTTCTGGATGGAAAAACTAAAACCGGCACCAGTTGAAGAGAACCCAGCCTGGGCGCTCCAGCGGCTCCCGAGCTGGACTTCTTTGGGGTTGGCAAATATACATCGATCGCTATTGACGCAGGCGGGCGCCTGCACATCAGCTTTTTCAACGACTTTGAGGGCTGGCTCCAATACTACTTCACGGATTTTGGTGCACAAGCAAGTGCAGAACCATTGATGACTCCAGGAGCATACCCGCGAAGAGTTCAGGGGACAGGCATGTGGACATCGATCACCACCGAGCGGCAGCATTCCAAATCCCACAGTCCACATCAGCTATTTCAACGATCAATACGACCAGTTGAAATACGCCCGCAGCGTGGGTTATACAAAATTTGATACCTACGAAATTACCCCCCGGGCAGAACCCAGACCAACCTACAGGAACGGTCCATTTTCCTCGATCGCAATCGACGAGGACGGTGACCCAGTAATAAGCTACCTGAGATACACCGGGCGGGACCCCGAATACATCAACGGCGATCTCAGGATTGCGAATGTGGACAACCCGGAAGCCCTGGATTTCACTACAATTGATGATGGAGGCTCGGACAGCGTCGGAGGCTACACCTCGATCGCATTCGAAGATGACGGCGACCGGCGGATCAGCCATTACAATTTCACCGACGGCGACCTGAAACTTAATTGCAGCACCATCAGGTCCACCGGCAACGTCGGCAGGTTCACCTCTATCGACACTTACTCAACCGGCACAAGGGGCATCGCCTACCTGGACGACACCGAAGGGGAGCTGGTCGTGATCCAGCAGGTGGGAAGCGGGGACTGGGAAGCGCTGGGGGTGAACGGGTACGTCGCCAAGTTCGGCAACGTGGGCAAGCACAACTCGCTCGTGATCCGGGAAGCGGATGACATCCCCTTTATCAGCTATTACAACCAGACAAGCGAATTCCTGAAATACGCCTACGGCACGTTCAGAATCGACCCGCCGCCGCCGATATATAACTGGACGACCTCCACGGTGACTGACGATTATCCAGCCGGGACATTTACTTCGATAGGCATCAGCGACTTTTGGGATCCTGGCAATCCAGGCAGCCGGTGATCGCCTTTTACCGCCCCTGGGACGACATCGAGGACGAAGGCGAGGACCTGATGTTTGCCTACTGGGATGACAGCCCTCCCGGGTGGGTCTTCGAAGAGGTGGACACCTACGGGGACGTGGGCGAGTACGTCGATATGGCGGTCGCTTCGAACGGCGTCCCCCATATCAGCTATTACGATGATTCAAGAGGCTGGCTTAACTACGCTTACTTCGACACCGTTTCAAGCACATGGATGACGAGGACCCTTGATAAAGTAGACAATGTTGATTTAGGCCTTTTCACATCGATTGACCTGAGCCCGGACGACAGGCCGTATATCGTTTATTATGACAAAACTAACGAACAAATTAAGTATATTTGGAAAACGCCCCAAGGGAACTGGGCGCTTATCCCACAGGTGCTTGTCACAGATGTCAGCGAGGTGGGTTCGGGGGAAACCCCGCAAGCCAATATGTCCCTGTATTACGAAGACGTAGATTTTGACGTGCTTGTCAACCCAGACCCGGATGAGATCCACGTCTCTTACTATGATTCAACCACCATTCCGGCGGAGGTCAAAGATCTTAAATACTACCGGGGCGAAGTTAATCCACTCAATGGAGCAATTACCCAGAAACAAAACAGCACCCTCGTTTCAGCCGGCGATGTCGGCATGTACAACGATATTGTTGTGAATGACATTGATACGGTAAACCCGAGCGATGTCAGGAAACGCAGTATATGCTATTACGACGCCACAAACGGGGACCTGGAGGTTGCAGAATGGTTAGAAGGCTCCGGTTGGAGTACATTTATTGTTGACCAGGTTGGAGATGTCGGGTCATACTGCTCGATCTAACCTGGAAAAGGACGACGGCGATGTAACCATCAGTTACTACGATGCATCCAGAGGATCATTAAGGTTCGCCCATAATCCTTATGTACCCAGTGTACCGGACCTTTGGGAGTTCTTCCTGCCGATGATGGTTAAGTAAAGCCAGTTTATATAAAGCAGAATAAAAATCCCCCGCAGATGACTGCGGGGGATTTTTGATCATGTGCCAGGCACATGACCGGTTTTACTGTTTTCCTGTTTTTCAGATTGCCAGGGAGGGGGAATGCTGAGTAAATAAATGTGCCTGGCACTTGTTAGTCTCTCAATTGCCAAGCATATGTATGGATGTTAAGTTTGATTATCTTTTTGGATTGTCAGGCAGGACAAATTATGCGTCAGTTTATGTGCCAACCACTGCGTACTCTCTCAAGTGCCAGGCACATGCTCGGCTTGTCAGTTTGATTATCTTTCAGATTTCTCAGGGAGGGGAAATGTAGGGTATATAAATGTGCCTGGCACTTAGAGCAGGTATTTCTTTACTCCAGCGGGTATTATTTGTTCATCATTAATATACTCAAACACAAAACTGCAATATTCATTCACATCTGGAAAATGTTCGGATATAAACGCTTTGTCAACCAATTTCCCCTCACGTTCTCCAATCCAATCAAGATAATTCGAAAAAATCCATTCATCTAGCGACTTAACCAAACCCGCCTTCACCGGATTGGCGTGGATATAGCGGCAAAGATGGATCAAATAATCGTACCTGTCCACATCGATGGCTTTAAATGGACTTTCAAAAAGGGTGCCTGAGCGGTGATAGCGGTTGTTATATGATTTCGAATACACGTTGAATATCCGCTGGGGCAAAAGACCTGCCACCTTTTCCTTATCCTGCCGGACCAGAAAGTGGTAGTGGGTGGGCATCAGGCAGTAGGCGAGAACGGAAATATCAAGCTTTCGGGTATATTCCTTAAGTAATTGAACCAGATAAATATAATTATCGTCTTTCAGAAAGATGGGTTGGCCGGCGGCACCACGGTTATAAATATGGTAGTACCCACCTTTATAGAACTTCGTCAATCTGCGAGGCATGCTTAAAGTCCTTGAGGGCAGTTTGTGTTTAATGAGCTAATTTGTCATTATTATACTGGTTGGGAGAGGATATATCTGATTCTCAAGTGCCAGGCACATGTTCGGCTGTACTAGTTGATTAACTTTCAGATCATCAGGGTGGGAAAATGCCATGTTAGTTAATGTGCCAGGCACTTCAAAACTATCTGTGATAAAATCGCACAATCCGCATAAAGGAGAAGTTTTATGGACGACCCTCAAAAAGACAGCCCCACCGTGCAGGACAATTACGCGGTCGGACTTGAATACACCCTGGTGATCGACGGAGAAGTCTACGAACAGACCGAAGAAAACCAGTTTTTATATTTCATCCAGGGAGGCGAACAGATAATCCCGGGGCTGGAGTCCCAGATATACGGCATGAAACTGGGCGAAAGCAGGGAGATCATGGTCAGCCCGGAGCAGGGCTACGGCGAATATGACGAAGAGGCGGTCGGCTGCGTGCCGCGCTCCGAGCTCCCGGGCGATATCCCGGTCGAAAAAGGGGCTTACCTTCAGATGCGCGACAAAGACGGGGAGGTGCTGGACGCCTACATCGAAGACTACGACGGAGAGAACCTGAGCCTGAACTTCAACCACCCCCTGGCTGGAAAGGAACTGTTTTTTTTGGTTAAGGTGGCGGACCTGCGCCCGGCTACTGAAGAAGAAATCGAGCACGGGCATGTACATGAATGAGAGGCCTGCACAGGATGGTTCAAGTGCCGGGCACAATGTTGTCTAAGTGCCAGGCACAAGCCCTTACAGCAGCTTGATGCACCCTGTAAAACGATAAGTGAATCAAATATCTCAGCCGAAGATGTGCCTGGCACTCCGGGGACTTTAAAGAATAATCAGCCCGCCCTGCAGTCCCACCCGCACGGCCTCAGCCCGGTTGGCAACCCCCAGTTTGGTATAAATTGAAGATACGTGAAATTTAACCGTATGGCTGCTGATACCCAGCCTGGCGGCGATCTGCTTGTTCGCCAGCCCGCCAGCCAGCAGCTGCAGCACCTGGCTCTCGCGCTCAGTCAGCGGCTCCGGGATATTTTCCCGCGACCCGTCCAGCGCCAGGGGCGCAGGCGTAAATACAGATTCCAGCAACCCGGGCCAGGCGACGACCAAACCGGCCTGAAGCGCTCTGACCCCTGCCCGGAGCTCGGAGGGGAAGCATCCAGCGGGAGGGCACCCCAGGCAGGCAGCCCCAGTTTCGCCAGCCCGACCGCCAGGGCGGGATCGTCCGCCAGAAGCAGCAGGCTGACCGAAGCGCCAGCAGGTGGAAACAATTCCTCCAGCTCGTCCGGGAAAAACGCCTCGCCGGTCACCAGCAAAAGGTCGATCTCCAGACGGGAAAGGTCAATTTCCGCCAGCATGGAAGGCCTCCTGAACCACCAGGATTGGGTCCGCTTCAACTGCGGAAGGCGATTCCAGCAGCGAGCGCAGTCCAGCCCGCACCGCAGGGGAGGTAGAAATCACAGCTACCCGGATCACAGCATCTATCATCCAGCCATTGTCCAAGATCCCATTTAAAGATAGAGGATACCAGAAATTTCCTCACGCACTCCTAATACGGATAATTATCCGCCGGGCTACAGTGCGCTCATAACCCGGTCTACAAAGGATTCAACAACATGGCTGGGGATTATAATCCCCTGGTCGCCGCCGACCACCATGGTGTTCACCCCGATCACCTCTCCGGAGGCGTTGAGCAAGGGCCCGCCCGAGTTTCCGGGGGCCAGGCGGGCATCACTGCGGATGACCTCGACCTCACCGTGCGATCCGGACATGCCGGCTGTGCCCAGGGCGCTGATGCAGCCAAGCGTGGCAGCAGAGCGCGCCCCCCAGGGGTGGCCGAGCGCCATCACAAGTTCCCCGACCCGCAGCAGGCGAGAATCTCCAATCCGGGCAGCCGGCAGCCCTGACACACCCGCTTTTAGCAGCGCCAGGTCGATCCCGGGATCGCGGGCCAGCAGGCTCAGGGAGAGCTCGTCCCCTGCGCTGGTGAGCGCAGAGCGGATGCCGCCGGCGACCACGTGGTTATTGGTCAGGATGAGCCCATCCGCGCGCCAGATAATCCCGGCGCCCAGCCCGTTATGCCCGTTCCCCAGCACTACCAGGCTGGAGGCAGCCCGTTCGACCAGGCTGGCGCAAATCTCGCCCAAACCATCCAGGATATTCATCACTTGCGCTCGGCGACTACAACAGACAATTCGAGCGGTTCGCCGCCGCGCAGCACCTGCACAACCACCGGCTCCCCAACCAGGGATCCACTCAGCCCTGCCAGCAGTTCGTCCGGGTCGCTTACCGGATCGCCGGCCAGGCCAACCAGGATATCGCCGACCATCAGACCGCCCCCGGCAGCCGGGCCGCCAGGCTCTACACCGACCAGCAGCAGCCCGAAAGCCTGCTCGCGCCCCAGGCTGGAGCGCACGGCAGGCGGGATCTCGACCGGCTGGCTGCGGATACCAAGGTAACCGCGCCGGACACTCCCGTGTTCAAGCAGGGCCCGAGCGGTTTTCCAGGCCAGCCCGGCCGGGATGGTGATGGATGCGCCCCGGGCCAGGCCGGAGGTGTTGATCCCGATTAGATTACCGCTGACATCCACCAGCGGACCACCGGAGAAACCCGGATAGGGGATGGTATCGCTGCGAAGGTAACTCTCCAGCAAACCGCCCCTGCCGGTGCGCAGGGGGCCGCCGCGGGCGCTGACCACGCCCAGGCTAGCCTGGATGCCGTTCGGGGACGGCCTGCCGAGCGCCAGGGCAAGCTGGCCCACGCGAGCCTCGCCCGGCGCCACGCCGGCTGGAACCAGGTTTGTTGCCGCAACCCGCAGCAGGACCAGGTCGCCCCCGGGATCGCGCCCGATGACCTCGGCGGATACCCGGTCCCCACCCGGGAGCAGGACAACAATGTCCTCTTCGCGCTGGACTACATGGTCTGCGCTCAGAACCAGGTCGGGCTGGTAAACGATACCGCTGGCAGGAAGCCGATTGCGGCCGTCCACCATAACCGTCCAGGCGCCGGCGTTCTCAACTGCCCGGGTAAGGGAATCTGACAGCTCAGCCAGCAGATTCTGTGAACTATTCTGTGACATAGCATATACCTCCAAAAACCTTTTGGCCCATCTTACGATAAAACGGGGAACGGCGCACCGCCCGTTCGGGCAGGTCAACAGCCATGCTTCCGGGCAGGTCTGGGGGCTTATTTCAGCTGGCAGACCAGCACCCGGCCGGATTCATCATTGACCACATAACCCCGAACCGGAAAAAGACCAGCAGGCGCTTCACGTGAAGCGCCTGCCGCATAATAGTAATTTACTATCAGAATTTTTAAAGTAATTTCCGAGCCCAGGCAGGTTAAACGGGCCAGCCAACCACGCTCAGCCTGCGATAGATTCTGGGAGGGGGGAGAGTTCGAATTCCAACCCCTCAGGGCCGCGGTCGACCCGCACAAGTTCACCCTCACCGATTTCCCCGGATAGAATTTTCAGGGCGAGCGGGTCCTGCAGCTCGCGCTGGATTGCGCGTTTGAGGGGGCGGGCCCCAAAATCGGGATCATAACCTTCATCCGCCAGGTATTCCCGGGCTGCTTCGCTGACCTCCAGGGTATAGCCGCGCCCAGCCAGAAGCCCGGCGACACGCCGCAGCTGGATATCCACAATCTCGGATAAATGCTCTTTTGTCAGCGGGTGGAACACCACGATCTCATCGATGCGGTTGAGAAACTCGGGCCGGAAATGGGCCTGAAGCACGGCGGTGAGTTCAAGGCGGGTGACCTGGCGGCCGCCCTCCCAGAGCTGGTTGCCCAGGTTGCTGGTCATGATGATGACCGTGTTTCGGAAATCGACCGTCCGCCCGTGCCCATCGGTGAGGCGCCCGTCATCCAGCAGCTGCAGTAGTACATTAAAGACCTCGCTGTGGGCTTTCTCAATTTCGTCGAACAGGATCACGCTGTACGGCCTGCGGCGGAGCGCCTCAGTCAGCTGGCCGCCTTCGTCGTAACCGACATAACCGGGCGGGGCGCCAACCAGGCGCGATACGGTGTGCTTCTCCTGGTATTCGCTCATATCGATGCGCACCATGGCGCGTTCGTCGTCGAACAGGAACTCCGCCAGGGCGCGGGCCAGTTCGGTCTTGCCGACGCCGGTCGGACCCAGGAAGATAAACGAGCCGACCGGGCGGTCGGGGTCCTGCAGCCCGGCACGCGAGCGGCGAACGGCATTGGAGACCACCCGCAGGGCGTCATCCTGCCCCACCACCCGCTGGTGCAAACGGGCTTCCATGTTTACCAGTTTTTCCAGCTCGCCTTCCATCAAGCGCGATACCGGAATGCCGGTCCAGCCTGAAACAACCCTGGATATCTCCTCGGCGTCCACCTCCTCTTTCAACAGGGAGCCTTCTGCCTGGATCTGCTTGAGGCGGTCCTCGGCTTCAAGCAGCTGGCGCTCGAGCTCACCCAATTTGCCGTAGCGCAGCCGGGCGGCTTCCTCCAGTTCGTTGCGCCGCTCGAGCGCGCTCCATGGCGAGGCGGGCAGCCTCAATCTGTTCCTTAACGCTGTGAAGTTCGGAGATGGCCTCTTTCTCAATACTCCAGCGGGCGTGGAGCTGGTCGGACTGCTCTGAAAGGTCAGCCAGTTCCTTTTCGATCCCCTCCAGGCGCTCGCGAGAGGCCCTGTCTTTTTCAACCTGAAGCGCCTGTTGTTCTATTTCCAACTGCAGGATCTGGCGGTCTATTTCATCTATTTCCTGCGGTTTCGAATCGATCTCGGTGCGCAGGCGGGCGGCGGCTTCATCGATCAGGTCGATGGCTTTATCCGGCAGCTGGCGGTCGGTGATATAGCGGCTGGAAAGAGTCGCGGCTGCAATCACCGCCGGGTCAGTAATACGGACCCCGTGATGGATCTCGTAGCGCTCCTTCAGCCCGCGCAGGATACTGATTGTCTCTTCCACATTCGGCTCGTCGATCAGGACCGGTTGGAAACGGCGCTCAAGGGCGGGATCTTTTTCAACATGCAGGCGGTATTCATCCAGAGTTGTAGCGCCGATCATGTGCAGTTCTCCCCTGGCAAGCATTGGCTTTAGCATATTGCCGGCGTCCATGGCTCCCTCAGCCTTGCCGGCGCCAACCACGGTGTGCATCTCATCCACAAAAAGGATAATCTCCCCGGAGGCGTCGGTGATCTCTTTCAGGACCGCTTTCAGGCGCTCTTCAAACTCGCCGCGGTATTTCGCACCCGCCACCAGGGCGCCCATATCAAGCTGCACAAGGCGTTTGCGCTTCAGACCATCGGGCACATCCCCGTTCACAATCCGCTGGGCGAGACCTTCCACCACGGCGGTCTTGCCCACTCCAGGGTCTCCAATCAGGGCGGGATTGTTCTTGGTGCGGCGCGACAGGATCTGGATAATGCGCCGGATTTCTTCATCCCTGCCGATCACGGGGTCGAGTTTCCCCTGCCGGGCAAAAGCGGTAAGGTCGCGCCCGTACTTCTCAAGGGCCTGGTAAGTATCTTCCGGGGTCTGGGAGGACACCCGCTGGGTGCCGCGAACGGCAGTTAACGCTTTAAGAATGGCGTCCCTGGTGAGCCCGTACTGGCTGAGCCGGGCAGCCTCACTGCTCTCGGTCAGGCTGAGCAGGATATGTTCGGTCGACACGTATTCGTCCCCCATGCCTCTGGCCAATTTTTCAGCGGCCTCCAGGGCATCCGAGGCCAGTTGGGACAGACCCACCTGGGTTCCGCCGCCGTACACCCTGGGACGCTCTCCAAGTTCGCGGACCAGCTCGTCCTGCAAGGCAACCACGCCCCCGGCGACCTTTGTCACCAGAGCCGGGACGACCCCGTCATCCTGCCGGAGCAAAGCCAGAAGCAGGTGGGCGGGCTCGATCGCCTGGTGGTTATATTCCCCCGCCAGACGCTGGGCATCCAGAATGGCATCCTGTGATTTCTGGGTATATTTATTTAAATCCATAAACACATCTCCATTAAAATAATTTCACCATCGAGTATACGCCCCCTGCGTAAATATTCTGTAAACATCTCATTAACCGGATATAAGAATGGAAAGGATTCATCATTTATAATCAGCCTGCTGCAAAGGATCCGGGTTTAACTGGCAAGCAACTGACTTACAGCAATTGGCAGGACAGGACTGGATGAAAAGCGAGTGCTTTGTTTACCGACTTGGGACTGTTGAATACCAGAAGGCCTGGAGGCTGCAAAAACGCCTGGCGGGCGAGGTCGCGGCCGGGGAACGACCCCCGGCGCTGCTGCTGCTGGAACACCCGCATACTTTTACATTCGGCCGGCGAGGTAACGCGGAAAACCTGCTGTGGGAAGAAGAAAAGCTGGCTGAAAAGGGCATTCGGGTCCACTGGGTGGACCGGGGTGGTGACGTCACCTATCACGGTCCGGGCCAGCTGGTCGGCTACCCGATAATCCCGCTGTTCCCGGGAAATAAAACGCCCAAGCCAGATACCAGGGGCAGTGACGGCAGAAAGTACCCGAAAGCGGACGTGGTGGGTTACATACGCAAACTGGAGGCTGTCCTGATTTCTGCGCTGGCAGAGCTGGGGGTCGCAAGCGGGCAGGTCGACGGGCTAAGCGGGGTCTGGGTGCAGCCGCATGCGCCTTCGCGCTGCCTGTACTGCCCGCCGGGCATGCGCCATAAGCCAGCCAAAATCGCAATGATCGGATTAAAAGTGGATGCCAGCGGGATCAGCTCCCACGGTTTTGCTCTGAATGTGGAACCGGATATGAGTTACTGGGAGGGGATCATCGGCTGCGGGCTTCCAGACCACCCGTTAGCCTGCCTGGCGGATATGCTGGAACCCACCCCGGGGATGGAAGAGGTCATGGAAGCAGTGAGCCAATCCTTTGGGCGGCATTTTAATTATGAAATGACCTCAAGAGCCGCATCTGAAATCACCAACACCATAGAAGACGGGTTTGACAGACAGTAGAATAGTCAGTACACTTAACCCGGTTAGGAGGCGAATATGGTTCCTGTATCTCATCACTTTGTAATGCGCAGCGGTCCAACCCCGGGGAAGACCTTCCAGCTGACGGGCCAGGAGATCACCATCGGGCGCGATCCATCCAACGATATCAGCATCAAGGATCCGGAAATGTCGCGCCAGCACGCCCGCCTGCTGGCCCAGGCGGGGGAATACGTACTGGAAGACCTGGGATCGACCAACGGCACCTTCGTCAACGGGCAGCGCCTGATCGGCCCGCACCTGTTAAAAGCGGGAGAAATGGTGCTGTTCGCTGAAAATGTAAGCCTGGTATATGAAGAGACCAGCCCCGACCAGGACGCCACGCTGGTGAGCGAACCGATCATGGAATCCACACCTCCTGCAGCCCTGGAGACAAAACCGGCCGGGGAACCCCCCCAATCTGAAGTCTACCCGGCGGTGATTCCAGCAGCAGCGCAAATACAACAGCCCGCGCCGCTACCTTTCGAACCTGAAATGGAACCGGCAGAACCCCAACCTTACCTGGATGATGAACCAAAAACCCGCACCGGGATCTACGTGGGCTGCGGATGCCTGATTGTGATGCTGTGCTTCCTGGTTGGGGCGGTCTGGGTAATCGACTCGCTCTACCTGTGGTGCTTTGGACCGCTGGAAGGGATCTGGAATAGTTTCGGGTTCATCTGCAAACAGCCAGGCACACTGGACCTTAACCTGCTGATCTCTAGTTTCCTGCCTCTGTAATAAACGACCAGCCCCCCAGGGTAGCGATTAAATCGACTTTGACAGCCTCAGGACCGGAAGCGGTCACCCACGCCCGGGCCTGGTCGTCTTTCAGAGAGATCCGGTAAGGAACCATCCCGGCATTCTGGAGGGCGGCGGCAATTGCGTAGTAATCAGCAGCGGTAGAATCCAGTTCAAAAGGACGGGCTGAACCCGCCTCAATGCCATCCAGAACGGTATAGACCGCTGAGAGCATATCAGCCCCAGGACCAAACTCCCCGTTGTCCAGGTAAAAATCAGCTTCAACAAGCATCGTCTCAAGGGCGATGTTCTCCAGTTCCGCCGGATGGCGCAGATAATCTGCGGTGATTCCGAGCTCGCGCATGCGGTCATTATCCGGCAGCCAGGCGGTCAGGAAATGGGCAGAGGGGTCCAGAAGTCCCTGGTACCTGCGGACGGCATTGTAAAAAACGACCGAATAACGCACATCCCGGATGTGTTCGGGGCGCAGATCCTGATCCCGCAGCACGGCGGAGAAATCGGCCTGAAGTTCCCTCAAAGTGATCCCAAAATGATCAATTAAAGCCTCCTGCAGCGCCCCGGAATGGTTCTCATCCTCGCGCTGTGGATGGATATCGCGATAGAAACTCGAAAACCGCTCCCAGCCCCAGGTGTCGAGCATAAACTCCACCAGTGCGCCTGCCTCCAGGTAACCAATCTCATGCTGTGAGAGGTAAAAATTATCACTGAGGTTTTCGAGCGGAAAAAACCATCCCAGCCCGCAAGTTTGGTTTTCCGGGGCGGCTTCAAAGGCAGTTAATCTGACCAGGCATGCCGGGGACGGCTCCAGGAGGGCTGCGGCGCGCGGGATTAACGGCTCGCGTTTAAAATGGCCGCCCGACAGGTAGACTGCCAGCCCCTCGCTCAGAATGGTCGGCCTGAGCTCTCCGCCGAGGCGGGAATCAAGCGCATGCACAGCCTCATGGTGCAGTACAATCGCGGGGCTGCTGCCGGCGTAATTACGGTCCAAGTATGCGACTGATAAATCCGAACGGGCGAAGCCGCCGTGCCCCAGTACCCGCGGGAAAAAGGTGATCGAAAGCGGCTTTTCAAGTTTATAACCCATCCGGCGGCTGGCGCTGCTTACCTGGCGATCCACCATTTCAACCAGCAGGTCTATTTCCCGGTCAGCCCGGGTGCCGGTGATAAAGTGAATACGACAGCAGCCGGTCCTTACAGACTCCCAGGTGGCGGTTCTTTCGCTTTCAGGCTTGTTCTCCTGCGGGTAAAGGGTAAGCCTCTCGGACCAGCTGGCCCCATCCGGCTGGACGCTGAATTCCAGTTCATATTCTCCACTCTCCAGAGCGCGGGTATCCCACACCCAGGTTGAGGTTGCCTGAGCCCGGGCTCCGATTCCATAGGAGTGAAAAGACTGCCCCTCGACCAGCACCTGCCCGGTGTCAGCCCGGAGCACTTTAACCCGCCGGTCATCAGAGCCGTTATCCCCCAGGGCGACCACCTCCAAGCTGACCAGGTCGCCTACGTAGAGCGGGCCATCCGGGTGATAGATCACCTTAAAAGGCGGGTCCTGTTCAAGGATCGGAGCAGCAGGGGGTGAAACCGCCGGTTGGCGCGCCAACTTCAGGGCAGCCTTCCCAGCCCCTTTCTGGGGAATTTCTTCAGCTAGTTTATCTTCAACTGTCCGGGCTGGCGCGGGAGATTGCGGAACCTGCCCGGCTGCCGCCAAGCAGGTAGAAATTATCAGGAACAGGATAAGCAAAAATCTTTGCATGCCCCAATTTTACCAGCCCGGGGCGCTGGACCGGGAGCAAGAACAGACCAGGAATTGGGTACCCGCGGCTGGTAAAATAGCTGTGAGCCCCTTTTGAATTGGATGGGATGATAAATAAAGAATATACCGGAGTTTGATATGTCACCCTTGTTTATACCCGGACCGGTAGATGTAGACCCGACAATCCTGGAAGCCCAGGCCCAGCCGATGCTTCCCCACCGCAGCCAGGAATTCGAGGCGATATTTGAACGCGCCTCCCGGAAAGCCCAAAGCCTGTTTTACACCAGCGCCCGGGTTTTCCTGTTCGCCTCGTCCGGGACCGGCCTGCAGGAGGCGGCTGTCAGGAACCTCTCGCGCGGCAAGATACTCTCGCTCTGCAACGGCGCTTTTGGAGAGAGGTGGCACCAGGTGGCAGTATCAAACGGGGCGCAGGCTGACAAACTGGAAGCCGATTGGGGAAAGCCATTTTCACTGGAGGAAATCGAAGCGGCTGCCGGGAGCAAAATCTACGACGCGCTGACCATCGTCCATAATGAGACCTCCACCGGAATGGAGAACCCGGTTAAGGAAATCGCCGAGCTGGTCCGGACAGCCAGCCCGGACACACTCATCTGCGTGGATGCGGTCTCTTCGCTGGGGGGTGTAAAAATCGAGACGGACGCCTGGGGGCTCGATATGGTGCTGAGCTCCTCCCAGAAGTGCCTGGCGCTGCCGCCGGGGTTGGGGCTGTGCGCAGTCTCCGAGCGGGGGATGGAAAGGGCAAAAAATGTACCAAACCGGGGCTGGTATTTTGATTTTCTGCGGATGGAAAAACACCGCAGAAAGGATTCGACCCCTGCAACCCCGGCGGTCTCATTAATCTACGCCCTGGATGCCCAGCTTGAGCGGATATTCAGTGAAGGCCTGGAGAGGCGCTTTGAACGGCATGCCGCCTGCGCGGACCTGGTGCGGTCGTGGGCGACAGATGCAGGATTTGGACTCTTCGCCGAGCAGGGATACCGCTCCAACACAGTGACGACCGTTTCCAACCAGATGAACCTGGATATTGGCGACCTCAACCGGTATCTGAGCCAACAAAATATGCGCATCGCCAACGGGTACGGCCCTTTGAAAGGGGTTACTTTCCGGATCGCCCACATGGGTGAGACACAACCGGAAAACATCCTGGGCCTGCTTGAGGCTCTAAACCAGTACCTCCAACAGGACTGATACCAGAAATGGCGGATTCTGAGATATTACGAGATCGTTCCCGAAAAACTGGTCTACGGCGGTGAGGCGATGGGCCGCCTGCCGGACGGGCGGGCAGTATTCATCCCCTTCATGCTGCCCGGAGAAAAAGCCTCCATCCAACTGACAGAAAGCAAGAGAGGCTACGCCCGTGCTGAAACAGTCAAACTGATCGAACCTGCACCCGAACGGATAGACCCGCGCTGCAGGCATTTTGGAGAATGCGGAGGCTGCCACTACCAGCATATGCCATACGGGATGCAGCTTGAAATAAAAAAGATGATCCTGGGGGAACAATTGGAGCGTATCGCCGGGATAACCATCCCGGAGGTAGGAAGAACCATCCCCTCAAGCAGGCAGTTCAATTACCGCAACCAGGTGCAGTTCCACCTGACTGAAAAGGGTGAAATCGGGTATCACAGAGCCCGCTCGGAGAAGACGCTTGCCATCCAGGAATGCCACCTCCCCGAAGAAAGCCTCAATTCAATCTGGCCTAATATTGATCTTGAAAGTATCCCGGGGCTGGAACGGGTTGTTTTAAAGGCGGGCGCTGGAGGCGATGTTTTGATCCTGATGGAGAGCAGCCAACCGGAAGCGCCCGAAATCCTGGTCGAGGGCCTGCCAACCTCGGTTGTTTATCGTTGTGCGGACCGCCGGATTGTGATCGCCGGAAGCGATTCGGTCTGGATGGAACTGCTGGGGCGCAGGTTGAGGGTCTCCGCAGAATCCTTTTTCCAAACCAACCACGATGTAACGGAAGCGATGCTGAAGTATATAATAGATACCCTGCCTGCCTACTGCGAGCTCTCCCGGGATACAGTCTTCCTGGATCTTTACTGCGGGGTGGGATTATTCAGCCTGTTCTTTGCGCCGCTGGTCGGGCGGGTGGTGGGCGTGGAAAGCGAACCGGAAGCGGCGGATGATTTTATGACCAACCTGGACGAATTCGACTATGTGGAGCTGTACGAAGCGCCTCTGGAGCTTGCAGCCCCGCAGCTCGACCTTCAACCGGACATCATCCTGGTGGACCCGCCGCGCGGCGGGATCAGCCGCAAAGCCATGGATGGAGTAATAAACCTGAAGGCTTCCTGCCTGGTGTATGTCTCCTGCGATCCGGCCACCCTGGCGCGAGACAGCAAACCCCTGCTTAACGCCGGGTACCAGCTCAGGCAGATCACACCTTTCGATATGTTTCCACAGACATTCCACATCGAGAGCGTCAGTTTCTGGACTCTGATTTCCCGATAAGGAACCTGCCGAATCCAGAGATCACAGAAACCCTTGACACAGAACGTTTGTTCTATTATAATACCGTCTGATACCGGTTAAATAAACACCGGAAAAAAAGTCTCCGAATGACGGGCTGTCTTTCGGGTACAAAAGTTGCAATTAAGAACAGGTAACTGAATCCGGAGGGTTTTTATCGATGAATGTTGGAATGTTGTGGTTTGATAATGATCCGAGCGTCCTCATGACGGCGAAGGTCGCCCGGGCTGCCAAGTATTACGAAAACAAATACGGTTTGCAGCCAACCCTGTGCTTCGTGCATCCCAGTATGATTCCACTGAACGGCAACGGAAAATCGAACGGGAACGGCAGGAGCGTAAAATCCGCCGGTCACACGAATGAAAAAGAGGAAATATTAATGGCCGGGAGCGTTGAAATCCGCTCCAACCGCACGATCATGCCAAACCACTTCTGGATGGGCGTGAACGGCAAACCAGATAACGGCGCTAAACGCTGATTTCTGAGATAAACAAATCCAGAGCCAGACCAGTGGTTGTGCGGCCTGTTTTTATCTCCTCGTCCATCACCAGCAGCCGCCGGTAAATCTGCTCCAGTTCAAGCAGGCTGAAACGCTTTGCCTGGGCGATAAACTTGCGAGCCATCCAATCCGGTAGGGGATACCTGCTCTTATGCCTTGGCTGTAGGAAACGAAGTCGTTCGGAAACCTCACTCCCCCCGCCGCCGTTGTCCAGAATTTCACGTGTAAGAATTAAAAACCGGAACTGACGGATCACCATATTAAAGATACTGGAAGGAAGCTGCTGCTCCAGCAAACGGCGGAGTTCTTTCATCGCAGCGGGCTCCTTTTTCATCCCGATCGCATCCACCAGACCGAATACATCGGCAAGGCTTGAATCAACCGACAATTCCAGCACCTCCTCACTCGAGATTGGGCGGCTGTAATCGACGTAATCCAGCAGCTTTTTGAGCTCCTGGTCAGACAGGCGGGTGTCACCGCCGACCAGCCCGGCAAGCGCTCCGGCAGCAGACGGTTCGATCTGACCCCCGAATTCGACCGCCCTTGACATGATCCACTGATCCATTTTCCTACCAGGAAGAAGGAAGGATTTAATAAAGACTATTTCCGGGTGTTTATCAGCCCACTCGACCAGCCAGTGGGTAGAACCTCCCCTGCCATCCCCACCCGGCAGTAATCTGTGCTCGACCAGGACCAGGGCGGAGGTTGCAGGCACTTTCTCCAGGTCGCCGGTGAATTTTAGCCGCTTTTCCTTGAGCGCCTCGCGCTGTGCTTTCGTGAGCTGCGTGCTCCCTTCAGGCGGCGGTTCGAACCTGCCCAGCCCATCCTCCAGCACGACGATCCTGCGATCAGCCAGAAAGGGCATTGGACTCACTTCTTCGATCAAGCTTTCCGGGTTGAAAGAACTCCCGTCCAGGCGGGTGAGGTTGGCTTCCTTCAAAGCCTGTTCCCCCAGATTGGACACAAGTCCGGCAACATCCCTGGCGATGGCGTATTCATCATCCCCATGAAAGATATAAATACGGGGTTTTTCCCGGTCCATCTTCAGCCCTCTGTAACCACACGATGGGCTTTCAGCCGGCCGCCGTACCTGGGAACAACATCCACGATCCTCAACTCTCCCGGTTCAGCGCAGGTTGTCACCCGGGCTTGGATGGCAGTCCCTAACGGCTGGGCGGCGACCAACCCAAATGTCGCCAGAGATAACGCCAGAGGCAGGCGTTCCAATTTATCCCGCCTGCGGTTTCCGGATCCCAACATAGCCAGCGAAGCGGAAAGCCCGGCAGCTACTCCGGCGACAACGATATTGGTGCCGCAGTTCGGGTGCAGTGCCAGATGTTTTTCCCCTGCCCGCAGGCGCGCCAGGGCAAACTCCACAGCTGACCAGACCGCCTCAGTCGGGATATCGCCCAGAATCCAGAAGCCGCCCGGGTTGGAATGACCAGCCATCGGCTTCCCGGGATAGCGCTGCGCCAGGATATGCAGGGCAGCATGCTCCAGAGCATGGTTGCGGCGGATGCGCGAGATGGTTGGTGAGTTCAGTAATGTATCAGTTAGAGAAAGTTGTTTTGAGGCCATATTTAGTTTGGCAACCTTTAAGAAATTTTATTTATACCCTTCCTGCTGAACCGCAGAAGCGCGGTAAAAGGCCGGCTGACCACAACATCAAGCTGTGCTACGCACTTTTATAGCCTTCAGCGGCGTAAGTTTTCATATGTGCGCAGGATTGTTACCAGAATCCCGTCTGTAAAAGCGTTTACCCGGCGGAACATTTCGCTCCAGGCGCTGGGTGAACGCACCGCGGCGGACTCGTACACCTCCAGCATGGCTTCCATAAGCTGGTTTCGAAAGAATATGAAGGCGTTGGCAGCTTCGACGCTGTCCATGCCGTAGCGCCGGCCGCGTGAAGCGTAATCATACCCCAGGGCTTCCGCCTCGGCATAACCAGACTGGTCGCTGGAAGCAAGATAGCTGATCAGACCCTGGAGCAGCCCACGCCCGCTCTCGCGGTAATGGCGGCGGGCGTCCTCATCCAGCTTACTGTACCAGCTCTCGTTTTCGAGCTTGCCCTCGCTGACCTGTATGCGGGTTGTTCTGAGGGCGCTCTGCACTACCAGGTCCGCTTCAAACGGTTTGTCAGCCTGGCGAGCCTGCTTCCATAGCTCAAGTTCGGAGCGCTTATAACGACGGTGGCCTCCCTGGGTAAGGTGGACCGGCAGCAGGCTTTTATCCGACCACTTGCGGACCGTGCCTGGATGCACGCCAAGGAAATCAGCGGCCTGGCTTAAACGCAGCCATCCATCCCGGCTTTCAATCCTATCCATGGATCCTATTTAACCATAGAAACCGGTTAAGACAGAATCATTTAATAAAAAAGTTCGCAGACCTTTTTCAAGCCTGCGAACTGTTCCGGTCCCTGTTCAGCTATCAGGATTCGGAAATTAAGGGTGCAGAATCCAGTTCCAGCTCACCCGTCTTCAGCATTGTCATCTCACGGTATGCCAGGGTCCAGCCCGCTGAAACAAAGGTAGTGATAATACTCTTGACCAGGATAAAGCCGATAAAGAACACCAGCCCAGCACAAACCGCCGGTGCGATCATCCATGTCTGGGGTTCCATAAGGATAAATCCGAACAGGAAAGGCAAAGAAACTCCAAGGATCAATACGAACGAAATTATCAGGAGGCCGATCCCCAGAGCGAAGTAGATCAACCAGAAGATGATGGTGTGCCCGAGATTTTCCTTCAGTACTTCCCAGCCACGCTTGAACGAATCGATCCAACCCAGGTCCTCCAGGATCGCAGCCCGCTCGCCGTAAACCCGGATCTGTTCGAGCACCAGCGCCAGCGGGATTAGGATACAGCAGAGCAGTAAAAACACGATCACAACAGAGCTGAAAATCACAGGCACAAAACTAAAGTCAAATGATTGGGAAGAGTTCAACATGGTGATGAACCCGAAAACAGTCATCCCGAATAAAAACAGCCCAAATATAATCATAGGGATCGCCGCCAGCACACCAACCCCAAAGAGGGTCCAGAACTTCCTGCGCCCGGCTCTCCAGGCGCTGCGAAAAGAGGTCGAGCCATCCTCTTCCACCTGCTGCACACCTGCGATCAACCCGCCGCGGGCGATCACGGATACCACCCATACAACGATTGCAATCACCAACAGAACACAGATTATCAGGGCGATAACTCCGGCAACAGCCGGCCAGATCTGTTCCCATGCCAGGTTCTCAAATCCCGGAAAAGTATCCGACAGTGTCCTCCCCCAGGGTAACTGATCAAAATCTCCGCTATTGGCAGAATAATTTATATTACCCGGGCTTCCGCCTCCGCCCCCACTGCCAAGACCCGCCAGAAATCCCAGCACCCAGAGTATCTTCCAGCGCCAGGTTATGCGCCAGGCGCGACCCAACACATTTCCATAATCCATGATAAACCTCCTATTTTATTATACCTAACCCGAACCAGATTCGATTAGCGGGCTCTAACCAGTATACGCAAGAAATCTTTCAGGGTTTCAAGAGAAAATTTTCACACAGCGCGCTTATATACTGCCTCAGATTTTCTGGGTTAATAATAATTTTTTGCTAAGGTTTTTACATATCCCCCGCAATTGCGACTCTCTCCGCAAGATCCAGGCTTTCCTGCGAATCCTGGTGAAAGGCGCTGACATCAATCCTGCGCAGCATCACAAGTGAAACCAGCAGGAAACCGGCTTCAATGATAAAAACAACGATGTAGCCGGTAAGAGGGTCATGAGATACCCGGGTGAGCA
This sequence comes from uncultured Chloroflexia bacterium, assembly GCA_963793095.1. Taxonomy (GTDB): domain Bacteria; phylum Chloroflexota; class Anaerolineae; order Anaerolineales; family UBA4823; genus CAVWDI01. The sequence goes on along the minus strand of CAWBYY010000002.1, from coordinate 121,052 downwards.
GGTCGCGCAGCGCGCCGCCCAAAAGCGACCCCGTCAAACGCGAAAAGGCGCTTGCCATCCCCCACAGCCCGATGAACGTCCCCACGCTTCCAACCAGAGTCATATCGAGCATAATCCCCAGATTAGAAACTGTCGCAAGGCCGGTCCCAAAACCCAGCAGAAGGATGCCCGCATAAAACAGACCTGAATTTTGGATTGGCCCGCTGATGGCGATAAAGACAAACCCGAAGACTGCACTCCACCCTCCGATACGGGCGACAGTCTTCTTTTGCAGACGTCCCTCCAGCAACCCGGCGGCGAAAAACGCCAGCAGCACCATCCCACCCCAAATTGAGGTGATGCGGGTGGTCTGGCGGACCGTCATTCCAAAAGCTTCGCCTCCATACGGCTCAAGCAAAATATCCTGGCCAAGGAGTGCCGCCAACAGTATCACAAGATACCAGAAGAAGAAAGCCACCTGGCGGTTGCTCCGCAGGGTCTGGCTCAACTGCGACCAGGTCAGACCACCCTGGGCTGCAACCAGCTTCCCAGTGCGCGGTTCCAGCCCGAGCAAACCCAGTAAACCCAGGGCAAGCGCACTCATCCCAACGATCCAGAACGAGCGGATGAGCGCCTGCGGCGAATATGGATCCACCAGATAACTCAATCCAACCGCAGTAAGGATAATCCCAAGGATCATCATTGACCACATAACTGCAATTGTCCGGCTGCGGCCACTTTCGCCTGACAGCTCAGAAGCAAGCGCAAGATAACACACCGCGGCGAAGTTGTAACCCATCCCCCAGGCGCCAAACGCCAGGGCGGCGAAAAAATACCCGGATATTGAGCCGCTTTCGATTAAAAAGCCGCCCCTGGCGCGATCACAACGCCAAAAACGCACAGCAGCAAACCCAGCAGGATATAGGGCGAACGCCGCCAGCCAAAAACCGGATTGCGGTCTGAGAAGGAACCGATCGCAACCTGTACAGGTGAAAAAAGGTAAGGCAGGGACGCCAGGAGGGCGACCAGGGTGGCGGATATCGCCAATTCCTTGATCATCACCCTGTTCAGGGTGCTGTTGATCGGAACCAGCGTCATCGCAACCGCAGTATGGATCAATCCCAGCTGAATACGTTTAAGAACCATTCAGAATTCCACCAATTTGTAACTTATATGGGCTGAACGCAAATCTACCAGAAATCACGTCCGGGTCAACATAGATTCGGGCAGGTTTTAGGATTATACTCATTATAAATCGTTGTAATACTGGAATTTAAACCAGCCAACCCCTGAAAGAGTAAAATAAGATGGCAGACATATCACTATTACCACAACACCAGGAGAGATTCAAATGGATCGTACAGGTTTCACCAATTATCTAACTGGAAGAGATACACCCCTAGATAAAATTGAAATTTATCTTAATATCGCAGATCGGTTCGATAGGATAAGAGGGTCAGATCCAAGCCAGATAGAACCAGCCGAAATAAGCGCTTTTTCACAGGAACTAACCAGGACCGGTGAGAACAACTGGGATAACTATATCGGTATGGTACGCTACACCCAATTTACAGAGAATTGGGCTGCATTAGAGAGAGTAGTCGAACTGCTGGATGGATCAGAAGTCATGGATAACCTGTACAAGAAGACGGGCGAAATCCTGGGAGAAGAACCCAGGAGACAGATTTTTGATGGGATCAAATTACCAGAGCTGGGCACCCCTCCAGAACAAAAACCGGCCCTTACAGAAATAGTGATGCGGCGCCTGGAGGCTACCGCCAGCGAAGAGCAGCGCATAGAGATCCTTGCGGATTGCCTCCGCGATCTACCGGATGAGGGCTACCTGGAAGAGAGCCGTAAATACCAGGATTGCGGCAGCCTGGAAGAATACCTGGAATTACGCGGCGGCGAATTCATTGAAGAATTGGAGAAAATCAAGAACGAAGGCAGCCTTTTTTATACCCAGTCGGTCACTGACGAGGTGATCGAGTTTGTACGCACAAATCCGGAGGTGGGAGGGGGCGTTCGCAAAGGGGACATCCTTTACCAGATAAAGATCCCCTACAAGACCGCCGAGTGGCTGGAGGAGAGTGACAATAACCTTAAAAAGTACTACTACTGCCACTGCCCCTGGGTTCGGGAAGCATTCAGAACCGGGAAAAATAACATCCCGGCAACATTCTGCAACTGCAGCGCAGGTTATATGAAGAAACCCTTTGAAATTCTGTTTGGGCGCAAATTAAAAGCAGAAATGGTGGAGACTGTGCTGGGCGGCGACCGGTGGTGCCGGGTAGCGATTAGCCTGCCGGAAGGCGTCTGAAAACAACCATAATTCTAAAGCGCAATCCTCTCCACCCTGAAGGGAAGCCCAGCGGCTGGCTGTGAATCAAACTGGCGGGCTGCAAGGTGGCCTGAGTACACAGCACTGGCGATGGTTCCCGGAGCCAGGGCGTCCCCGATCAGTTCCAGGGTTGATAGCTGTCCTTCTTCAACTGCGCCCTTCAACTCGACATAGAGGCCATCGTTTGGCATTCTTTCAGTAACAAGCACCACGGCGTCGCAGGACAGATCGAGGCTGGCGCCGGTTACAGTAGCTGGAAACCACGGCGGAATCCGGCCCGATCAATTCCAGGGTATACAGCCTGAATACTTCAACTCCCAGGCGGGCCAGGCGCAGTTCGATCCGCTCCTGTTCGAGGGTGTACTCGGTGAATGATGAAACCAGAGCCGAGGGGGTGACCATCTTTACCCTACAGCCGTAACTCACAAGCAGTTCAGCCAGCACGCCTCCCATGTAATAACGGTCGTTGTCAAACAGTACAATCTCGCCCTCCAGGCGAACGCCGTCCAGCAGGTCGCCGGGTGTGTATACATGGGACGCATCCCAGCCCGGAACCGGCTGCCAGATTTCGCGGCCGATCCCATCCCGGCGCCAGGTTGAACCGGTTGCGAGAACGATGTGGTTGAATTCAAAATCGAGAACATCCCGGGCGGTCATCTGGCTGCCTGGAAAGAGCTGCACCTGCGGCAACTTGGCGATCTGGGTCATGCGCCAGTCCACAACCCGGCGCCATTCGCTCAAGCCGGGCATACCGGACTCCAGCGCAACCCGACCGCCCATCTTCCGGCTGGTTTCGGTTAGAGTGACCGCGTAGCCGCGCTGTCCGAGCGCCCGGGCGCATTCCAGGCCTGCCGGACCTCCGCCCACCACCAGCACCCGCGTTTCGCTTCGACGGGGCGGGATCGCCTCAGGATGCCAGCCGCGGCGCCATTCCTCACCCATGGTTGGATTCTGGGTGCAGCGAATCGGAACCATGCGGGTATCGCCAGTCACGCAGATATTGCAGCCAATACACTCGCGGATGTCTTCGAAGCGACCTTCCTGGATCTTGCGCGGCAGGAATGGGTCCGCAATCGAAGGGCGGGCAGCCCCAACCAGGTCAACCACGCCGCGTTTTACGGCATTGAGCATCGCTTCCGGGGAGGTATAGCGCCCAACACCAACCACAGGCTTATCGGTCAGTTTTTTAACAAAAGCGATATAAGGCTCCTGGTAGCCTTCCTTTTCAAAGCGGGAGGTAGCCGAATCGTTCTCCCAACCGCTGAGATTGACGTCCCACAGGTCAGGCAGGTCTGCCAGCATGGAGACAATATCGCGCCCCTCACCAGCGCTGACCAGGCCATCCCCGCCGAGCAGTTCATCGACCGCAAGCCGCAGGGCAACCGCGCAGGTGTCCCCGACCGCCTCCCGGGTATCCTCTAGCAGTTCGCGCAGAAGGCGTACCCGGTTTTTAAGGCTTCCGCCATATTCATCACCCCGGTCATTGTAACGTCTAGAAAAGAACTGCATAGCCAGAGACATGTTGTGCCCGGCATAGCAGTAAACAATATCAAAGCCGGCTTTCCGGGCGCGCAGCGCAGCCGCCCGGTGCCACAGGCGCAGCATACGGATATCTTCTTTATCCATGCGCCTTGCCTGAACCGGATAATCCCCAAATACAAACATCGACCTGGGGGCAAGCGGCGGCAACCGCGAATATAGGTTGGCGGCGTTAAGACCGCCGTGAGTGAGCTCAATTCCAGCCAGGGCGCCATGCTGGTGAACCTCGGCTACCATCAACTCCAGGGCAGGGATATCGCTATCATCCCACAGGCGGCCCTCGATATCAGGCATCAGGTCACTGCTCGGGTGAATTTCGACCTCTTCCGTGCAGACCACTCCCCAGCCCCCCTGCGCCTTTACGGCCCGCATGGCAGCATGGGCGCGCGGCATCCGGTAACCCATTCCGTTGCAGTGCGGCACCTGGTAAAAGCGGTTGGGCGCCACAACCGGGCCAATCTGGACTTGCTCGAAGAGCAGGTTAAAATCTTGATTTGGGACTTTTTCACTCATAAATACTGACCTTATTTAGTTTATTCGGGTTGAAAAGGATAACCATGGTGGTGGAAAGTATTCTATAAACGGAAGCCAGGCCAGTCAACCCCTGAAAAAGTAGATATAATTCAACCGATTGTTACAATAACCAACTGGTTTTGTTACGCTCCGCAAATCCTGATCTTCAAGCAGACAGAATGATGGCGTTCGATTACCCGCACATCCTGCGTAAATATATCTATCCGCTTTCCCAGAGAATCCGGAAGCGCGATTATTTAAAGATGATGGAAGAAGCCAGCAGGAACCAGTATTTAAGCCAGGAAGAGCTCAGGTCTTTCCAATTTGAAAAACTGGTGAAACTGATCGAACACGCCTATAAAACTGTCCCGTACTACCAGAGGACCTACCGCCAGAACGACATCCACCCCGAGGATATCCAGACCTGGGCAGATTATAAAAACCTCCCGATACTAACCAAGGACCACTATCACGCAAATCAAAAGGAGTTTATTTCAAGCCAGCCGAGGACGCCTCTTTATACAATGGGGACCAGTGGATCGACCGGCATCCCGACTAACTTTTACCTCGACCAGTCCTTTTCGGCGTCCGCAAACATCAGCCGGATAAGAGCTTTGGAGTGGTGGGGAATTATGCTGGGCGAGCGGGAAATGCGCATGTGGGGCGACATCAGCCCCCTTTTGCCCAGCAGATTTGCAGCCATTAAAAAACGCTGGAAAAGGTTTTATTCCGACCGGTTGATGAACCGCAGGACGTTTTCAGCAAACATCATATCGGAAGAGTACCTGGAAACACTGTGGGGCTTCATCCAGCGTTACCGCCCGGCATACATCTTCGGCTATGCCATGTTTGTGTTCAGCTTTGCCAGTTATCTCAACGACCGGGGTTACGATGGGATCAGGCTGGGATTGAAGGCTGCAATCGTATCAGGTGAAAATCTGTTCGACGCCCAAATTGAAATGATACACAATGTTTTCAACTGCCCGGTAGTCAATGAATACGGATCTACCGAATGCGGAGTGATCGCATATGACCACCCATGCGGTGAGATGCACCTGATGGACGACTTTATTGTGACTGAAATTATCAGGGGAAAACCGGAAGATGATTACGGGGAACTTGTGGTCACGCCCCTTGAAAACTGGGGAGGCCCGCTGATCCGTTACAATCTGCAGGATCTGGTCGCTCCAGCAGAAACCCAGGAGGGCTGCTCCATAAAGCTCGGTCTAGGGAGTATAAAGAATATTATCGGAAGAAATAACGACCTGATCCACCTGCCAGATGGGAGATTGGTCCATGGAACCACAATCAGCACGTCCATGAAATTTTTGCCCAGCATACGCCAGTTTCAGATAATCCAGAAAAACCACGGCTCAATGCAGGTGCTTCTGGTCACAAAGAACGGTATGCTTACCCCAAGAGAAGAAGAATACCTGCATGGAAAGCTATCAGAACACCTGGGCGGGATGAAAATTGATATCAATCTGGTTGAGAGCATCGCGCGGGAGGAATCGGGAAAATACCGCTTTATACGTTCTGAAATTTCGGACTGAATGCAGTTGTGCATAGAAAAGTCAGGTCGGGCTCTGAACGCACCTTATTCAATATTTTGACTTCGAGAATCATAGAGGAGAAGTTCCGGATGACACAAAAATTTCTTGCCGCAGCAGCCCAGATCGCGCCAGCTTTTTTAGACCTGGAGGGCTGCCTGGATATCGCTCGCAAATGGATCGAGAAGGCTGGAGAAGACGGGGTGAGGGTGCTGGTTTTCCCGGAGACCTGGCTGCCGGGATACCCGGTCTGGCTGGATCACAGCCCGCAAGCAGCCCTTTGGGACCACTCTCCCGCCAAAGAGGTATTCGGCCGGTTGATGGAAAACAGCCCGACCATGAACTCACCTGCCCTCCAGCGCTTATGCGCGGCTGCCGCCCAGGCTGGCTTGAACCTGGTTATGGGCATTAACGAGAGGGATGGAAACACTCTTTACAACACAATGGTATATATTTCCGAAAAAGGTCAGATCCTGGGGAAACACCGTAAATTGATCCCGACCTATTCTGAGCGCCTGGTGTGGGGCCGCGGGGATGGCAGCACCCTGGCGGTTGTGGACACTTCCTGCGGACGGCTGGGAGGCCTGGTTTGCTGGGAACACTGGATGCCCTTGGCGCGCCAGGCGATGCATGACAAACACGAACTGCTGCACGCAGCAGTATGGCCGGCTGTAAAGGAACTCCACCAGCTGGCCTCACGCTCGTACGCCTTTGAAGGGCGTTGTTTTGTGATAGCAGCCGGCTCAATCCTGGACAGATCTCATCTCCCAGATGATTTAAGCCTGTTGAACGAGATGCCCGGCGAGGGCCCCTGGTTAACAGGCGGGTCAGTGATCATCGGTCCGGACGCTAAAATTCTAGCGGGACCGGTGGACAACAAGGAAACTCTTGTAATCGCTGAAATCGACCCGGGAGCGTCAACAAGGGAGAGCATGACCCTGGATGTCAGCGGGCATTACAGCCGCCCGGATATTTTTAGATTGGCAGTAAATGAAGAGCCACAGAGCGGTTAATTTGGGTCTATTGCAAATCCATAGCCAAAAAGGTTTTCCGGGTCATATTTTGTTTAATCTCGCGCAATCTTTTGAGTTTACTCTCTGTAAATCCCTCAGGGGTGCGCTGTTTGACGCCTTCGCCGTCAAGAAAATTCATATAGGCGCCACCAGTCAAAAACGGGGCAAGTTCCTGCCGGAATTTTGCGGTGTAAGCCGACAGGCTTTGAAGCGCGCCTGGTTCCATCACCAACCCGATCATATCCAGGGAAAACTGAGCCTCGCGGTTGCTGTAAGCGTTTGAATCGGGGTCAACTCGCGAGATAGCGCCGCCTGCATGACGCACTTCAGTGAATACCAGTTGGGGAGGACCGCCTCTGGGCAGAGTATATTCAATAATTTTCTCCAGCGCGCCATCATCCAGACCGGACAACCAGGCACCGTCGGAAAAGGAAGGCATCGGGTCTACCGGGTCGTTGCTTATCGTAGCCGCCTGGGAGAAAGGGATCTCAGCCCACATATCCTGAAGCGGTTCTTTCCAATCCCGCCAGTAGGACAATAACCGCTCGCCTTCGGATTTATCGCCGCACCAGCAACCGCGCACGAAAACAAACGATTTACCCCTGAACATCTCGGGCACCATCTCAAGCGGCGGGAAGTTCATCAACACGATCGAGGAAGTGAGCTCGTCCGGGGCATCTGCAACCCACTCACGGTAGCGCGAAAAAGCCTCTCTGGCAATTTCGGGCGGGTAGATAAGGTTTCCGGCATATACCACGCTGACCGGATAAAGCTTGATTTCCATGCCTGCCAGGGCGGCAAAGCCGCCACCGCCGCCGCGCATCGCCCAGAACAGGTCGCTGTTTTCAGAATTTGAGACCCGGCGCTGCTGACCGTCTGCGGTGACAACATCAAAGTAGTTAACGGAATCGAGGGCGAGGCCATACTTACGGCCAAGCCAGCCCAACCCGCCGCCGAGGGTGTACCCAGCCACTCCGACATCGGGCGAGGAACCCAGCAGCGGGGCGAGACCCTGCTCCTGGGCCTGTGCGAGCACAGCGCCCCACTGGACACCCGATTCTACATAGGCGGTGCTGGATGAACCGTCAACCTGGACTGAATCCAGACCGGAGGTGCGGATAAGGACACACCCGTCCGCCCGGCGGCCAACCCCATGACCGGTGGACTGGAGGGCAACGCCCAATCCCTGCTGCGATGCAAATCCGACAGCTGCGGCAATATCTTCCACGCTGGCGGCATTGAGGACCAGCCCAGGTTGCTGGTCCACGGTCAGATTCCAGACCCGACGCCCCTGCTCATAACCCGGCTCCCCGGGAACATAAACCGAGCCTTTTACGGTTGATTTTAATCCTGCTAGTGCTTTCTGATCCATTGTTTGGTTTCCTCCAATTTACAAAAAGAGCGCATTGCCTTAGATGGATCCGGCCAGCTAATGCCCTGCAGTGAATTTGTTTGAAAATATAAATTTCATGATAAAATATTCATGTAAATTATATCTTATTTATCTTATTTGTCAAGAAAACCGGTGTGTAAATAATGCCTTCTTGGAAATTTTTCAACAATCATGGACTGGTGCTGCTGCTGATCGCGCAAAAAGGCGATGTCACTGCCCGCCAGCTTGCGCAAATCCTGGGGATAACCGAACGAAGCATCCACAGAATCATCAAAGACCTGCAGGAGGGCAAATACCTGCAGGTCCAGAAGAGCGGGCGCTCGAACAGTTACCGGATAAACAGGAGAGCAACCATCAGGGCAAAAGGGCTCGGAGATATCTCAGTGGGTGAGTATCTGTCCCTGTTTGAGAACCGGGATTAATTTTCTGCCAGTTCCATCCCGCCCATCGATCAACTTTTTAGCTTGACCCGGGTGCCTTTACTAGTAGAGGAATTCTTGATCTTAACCTTGCCTTCCCGGCGGCTGCGGAAAAACCTGGCGATCAGAACGATGGCCGTCGGCACAAGCAGCAGAAGGAGCAACCCGACCAGCAGGAGCGCAAATATATTCCAGGAAGCCGGTTCGGCCACCTCGGGCACCAACCCGCCGGGATTATACTTACCCTCGCCGGCGGCTGCTGGAGGCTCGTCCTGCGACATGGCAGCGGCGGCGGCGCTTCCGGACTCTTCAATAGAGACCGTCAACGAGCGGTTAATGCCATCCCGCAGCTGGGAGGGGGAAGTGTAAGTGATCGCATATTCGCTTTGCAGGGCACGCCCGTACAGTTCGTAAAGAGCCCGCAGGGACTCCTCATCGTTGGCGTAGCCGTAAACGCCGCCTGCCTGTTCCGAGAAAGCCCGCAGAGCCGGCTCATTCAAGGCAGACAGGGCGCTGGTGCTGTGAGAGGGCTCGCCGAGACCGATTGTTGAAATGGTCAGCCCTTCCGGGCCGATCATCTTGATCACCTCCTGAGGGGAGATCTTGCTGCGGTTATCGAGCCCGTCAGTCAAAGCGATAATCGCTTTACGCCCCTGGACAGCTTCGAGGTACTCGATTGAATTAGCCAGGGCATCGTACATGGCAGTGTCCTTATCGGCCTTTAACCCCTGGATGGATTCGGTGAGTTTCTGGTGGTCGCTGGTCATGGGCTGGACGTACTCGATCCCAGTGTTGAAGGTTATTATGCCAATGTAATCCTGCGGCCGGGATTGGTCAACGTAAGCCTGGGCAGCACTTTTAGAGGCAGGGAGTTTACCAGCGTGGTTCATACTACCGGAGACATCCATAACCAGCATGGTGGTAATAGGTTCGCCTTCGCCAGCACCTGCGACCTCCTCCGGCTGCATGACCTGGCCGTTTTCGCGCAGCACTATCCGGGAAACGCTCACCCCTACCGGTTCTCCGTCCTGGTCTGTGACAGAAACATAGACAGTAACCCGGGGGAACTGCGAGGTATCGACCTGGGTAATGCGGGCAGAAATCCCTTCCGCTTCAGCGGTTTGAAGGGGTACAAATGCGGTCAGGGTAAAAACAGAGACAAGTGTTATCAGAACAATAAAACGTATCGGCGATATTGTGTACATCGATCACCTCTTTTCATGGTACTCAAGATGGGTATTGCCCATCCTGATCTTGTGGTTGTTTTTCAATTTAGTTTGCTCAATTCGCTGGTTATTTACAAAAGTGCCGTTGAGACTCATATCTTTCAGGTTGAAGTAAGTCCCGGCGCCTTTCAATACTGCATGCTGGGGAGCAATATCCGGATCGGGCAGAACAATATCCGCTTTGAGAGCGTCGCTGCCGATGTAAGCAGCCGGCCCTCTTTCATGCAGGAATTTGTCCAGGATAAATTCAGTCCCTTTCAATTTTCCGTCGAGCACTTTAAACCAGGCCCGTGACAGCAGGTAAACGATCAGGGCGATAAATACCCCGATCGAAGCGCCTAGCAGCAGGAGCCCGGCGGCCTTTCCGAGCAGGGAGCTGCCCAGCCAATTCAGGGCGCTCTCGAGCAGGACCCCACCCAGCAGGCCACCCAGCAGGCCCCCAAGAGCGGGTTTCCAGATCTGGCTGCCGCCGGTATAGCCAATCGCAAGCCCGATCATGGTACCAAAAATCGCCCAGCCGATCGCACGCGCCCAGACATAGCCGCCGAAAGCCTGGAACAGACCTTCAGCCAACGGCAGCCCAACCGCCCCGCCCAGCGCCCCCAGCCCAGCTCCAATCAGGCCGGCTTTGACGGCAAGGACAAGGTTGCGAGTCAGGGCCCCTTCAGCCAGGCCGATCAGCAAGCCTATAAATAACCCAATCAGCGCGCCGACAATAATCTCGCTGGCGTACAGGTTGCTGGTGAAAGATAGACCAAGCAGATTGCTGGCCTGCCAGCCCAGTATGCCTCCGATCGCGCCCAGCACGCCGTAGTAAAAAAGTCTCATCAAGCGACTCATAGTAATCTCCTCGCAAAATCTCCATAACTCTCACAAATTGCTATCATGGTTCCGCATCCCCATCCGGATCGTGTTCCGGGAACAGGTTACCCCAGTGAACAACGCTGCGGCGGGTACGGTTGTGGAGTTCATAAAACCCAAAGTAACGGCGGGCATCGAGCGCGCCACTCTTCTGGCGGATAAAAAAGCCGCCCACAGCGGAGTAAGGTTCGATGACCAGCGCCACCTGATATGGCTGCGGAAAAAAGTTTTCATGCAGCCACACATCATACTCCGACAGAAAAATACTCATCCGGGGATGGGTATGGTACCAGCCAACCAGATCCTTGCCTGGATAGCGGTCTTCTTTCTGGGCGTGAAGCGCCACCTGGGTGTCCTGGGTGAATGTCAGATAAGCACCGCCATGGCGCACAAAATGGGCGGGCAGGATCGCTTCCACAACAATGAACTGTTCCTGTTTCTTCTTATCCTGGCACCACTTTCCGACCAGCCATCCGCCGACCTCGTTTTGCAGGTCGCTTCCGGCGTGGGCGCAGAAACGCACAAATGCCCGCTGGGAAACAAATACTGACACCATGGGCTGCATATCTTCTGTCCTCAAGGGTCGAGCACCAGCGGTTGGCGCACCCATATGGGATATAAGCCTGGCGCGGTTCCGGCTGGTTCAAATCAAAAATGGAAATCGTCTGCGTTTTCCATCTGGACAGGTTTATTTGATTTAATTAATGATGGTAAAATGAGAGCAGTTTCCGGGGAAGGTCAGGTGGTCGTCTGGCAGGACAAACCACCTGGCCTTTTCTCATTTACCACCCTGCGGGCAGCCTGCCGTGATATCCGCGGTCAGGATGAGGCGGTCATCTTCCGGTACAGCGGCTTCAGCCAGAGTCTCATCATCCTGGAGTTCTCGTCCCAGGGCTTTGCTGTCCAGGCGGTAATTGACCGGGCGACCATCAGGGCCGGTGGTGGGCAGTTCGAGCGAGGTTGCCAGTTCCGGAATGAGCTCCTTGACCGGTACATCATCCGGAACTTCCGCGCTGCGGGTGCCGCCCGACGGTAGAACCAGCGTTACGGGTAAATCAGCCATAGTACACCTCCATTTTTCAATTTTGATTTCCTTTCTCTTACATAAATTGCCATGGCCATTGGCAGACACGCCTTGGATAAGGTCACAAGACGTGCTGTAAGCTGCAAACTAGAAATCACAGCTCACAGCACAGCTTATGACTGAAATCACCTGAGCTTGATGGTTGGCCGGGATCTGGCCTTCTCTTTTTTGATCTTAACCCTTTCAGGACGCAGCAGTTCGCGGTCGTCAACCGGGAAAACATCTGGATGTTTTGCCCGGTATGCGCGGCACCAGCGGGCAGCCTCCGGATCCCATGGGAAAGGGGGCTTAGTTGGGTCGTCGTGGAAATTGCGGTACTGCACCATTTCGCCGATCATTATCACCAGCCGGTCCAGAGATCGGCTGGCTGTCCACCAGGCTGCGTCGATACAAACGGAACCGTTGAGGTGGTTTATATTCGGGTGCCAGATCGGAGTAAGCCATTTCATCCCGGGCCAGCGCTGGGGGTACTGGCTGTGCAGGTAGATCTCCACCTGGTGGCGGTTGCCGTATTTAGGGCGCCCGTTGCGGTCGACACCCACAATCCCTTTACACTTGTAGGTGACAATATAACGCTCCGGAGGCAGACCGCGCCGGGTTGACTTTGCCTGGAATTCGATCAGGTCACTGCGCGCTGAGAGTTCCTGCATCAGATCATGGTCAGCGCGCAGGCGGCGCATACGCGGGCTCTGGTCAATTGAAACAGCGCCGGCTGTAATATCGGCGGTTAGAATGAGGCGGTCTTCCGGCGGGACACCCGCGGTTTCGAAAGTCTCCTCCTCACCCAACTCACGCCCCAAAGCTTTGCTGTCCAGACGGTAACCCATCGGTCGTCCATCTGGCCCCACTGTCGGAAGTTCCAGCAGGGAAACCAGTTCGGGCAGGATGTCGCGCAGTTCAATATCGTCCGGTATATCAGCCTGGCGGGCGGTCCCATTCGGCAGGACAATCGTTACTGGCAGGTCAGGCATATCCTCCTCCATAAGAAAACACTTCGATGTCATTCATGCGGCACCTGGCAGGTACCGGTCACGTTCCAGCAGTCGCGGTGGTGGCGGGTTGCGCATACCGGGCAAATCCGGACGCCGCGCGGGTCATTAATAAGCACCTCTTCGAGACAGTACGGGCAGCGGTGCTCGACAGCGCCGGAAAAGCGTACATTCTCGCCTTTTAAACGTTTCCGGCGAGCAATAGCCCTGCGGCCGGGCTGGACCGCATTCGAGCGAGGTTTAACCCTCACCTGACGGCGGTTAATTCGCAGAGATAAATTTGAAGAAGCCCGCCTGCCCGCCTGACCGGTATTCCTGAGAAACCCGGCAGCAGCTAAACGCAGTCCCGAAAGCTTGTCCGACCAGTATCCCCTCCGGGTTATAAGCGGTTGAGTTGTCCGGGACTGAGGGCGCTTACCGGATGGACGGACACCTATCCTGGCAGGGCGGCTTTTCAGCCCCTGTTTACCCGTTTTAGGATTTTTAACCCTGGTTTTCGCGGTTTTTTTTCCGGCCACACTAACCCGGCCTGAGATCGATGTAGATGCCGCGCTGGACTTCTTTTTAGCAGGGGATGACTTTGAGGGACCGCCTGCTCTGCTGCTCCTGCGGGAGGGTTTTTTGCCCCCCCCGGGGGAGCCTGAACCGGCTTTCTTTTTGCCAGGGGAAGGAGTGCGGGGTTTGGAAATCACACGCCAGTTCCAGGTTGACAGAACCAGCAGCAGTACCCCGAAGACTGCCGCCAGAAATCCAGCCTGGACAGACTGTGCGCCTTTATGAGGAAGTATTTCTAACCCGGCCGAGTCTTCGGTGAGAGAGCCCAGCACGATCAATCCGGCAATAAATGCAGCCAGGGCGACACTGAAGCGCAATATAAACGGGCGCTTCCCCAGCAACAAGCGGGCACTCAAACCGGCCGTTAAACCCAAAAACGCAACCGCCATCCATGTAAATACGGAATACGGCACGACCGAATTAAACCGGTAAACCAGCGGAAGGGCAGTCGCGGCAACCAGCAGGATCAGCACCACCAGCAGGCTCGCCCCTACCAGACTTTTGGAGAATTTCAGCATATAACAGTTTAATCCATTTCGACCAGCAGGGCTAATACCACTCCATCTGAGCGCACTTTCAGCCATACTGGAAGGAGACTTAACCTTCCAATTACCTCCTGAGATTTTATCGCCATGTTTCAGGGACAATTGTAAAGCCAAATTACACCTCAATCACGCAGCACAACCCGGCCGCGAGCTGGATTTAACGTAATATCCTTCAACCTGACTTTCTCACCAAGCCGGATGCGTTCCCGGACCATGGCCTTCCGGCCGGGTGCGGGACTCTCAAAATCGCTGAAATGGAGGCCATCCTCCAGATCGCCACTCAGTTCATAAAAGCGGTATTCGCTGGTGTTATACGCCCTCAGAATATGGAGCGGGGGAATCCCGAGGCAGGCCAGGGTACGGTGCAGGAAGGATTCGTCTCCAGTGATTGTGTGGGTCAGCCGGGTGTCGCGCAGGGTGCCGCAGACCGGGCAGTGGGCAGCTTCAAAACTGACCTCAGATATCGGGCGCAGTACCTGTTCGACAGTTTTGCACTCAGGACATTCCAGACCCAGAACAAGTTCCTGATCCAACTCGATGACCGCCTGAGGCCCCAGATCAGCCCGGGCGGTGCGCACCATTTCCTCCATAGTGGTGGTTTCAGCACGTGCAGGCAACTCGACGATTTTGCCAAACTTCCAGTGGCTCTCGCAGTCCTGGCGGGGGCGGTAACTGGTGGTATGCATCTGGTTTACCATACCGTTAAAGTGGATAACCTTGCCCGGCTCAACCGGCATTCCGTGAATAATCTTGAGCGCTTCCTGGGACTGCATGGCTCCTATGATTGAGGAAATGGTGGGCGTGGTGGGCACTTTACCCAGCAAGACGTTCTGGCGGGCCAATAACGGGCAGGAGTATCTCACCGCCAGATCCCGGCGAGCGTGCTCGGTTAGCGAACATTCAAAGCAGGCGCCCTGCCCGGGCACAAAAACCCGCACAAGTCCGAGCAGTTCCTGGATAGCGCCGTCTACCCAGGGCTTGTCCATCCAGTAGGCAAAGCGGTTAACCGCCAGGCGGGCCTCACGGTTATCCAGGCAACCTATGATGA
This sequence comes from uncultured Chloroflexia bacterium, assembly GCA_963793095.1. GTDB lineage: Bacteria > Chloroflexota > Anaerolineae > Anaerolineales > UBA4823 > CAVWDI01. Next base: position 105,997 of record CAWBYY010000002.1, on the reverse strand, counting down.
CATCCATGCGCCGGAAGACGCCCAGACCAAGGTCGGTGGTGACATCCCCGTGCAAATACTGCACTCTCACATCCGGGTTAAGCTCCCTGGCGCGGGCTGCGGCTACTTCCGCCTTCTGGCGTCCCGAGTCGCCCTCCCGGAAAAGCGGTGAACGGCTCAGGTTAGCAGCCTCGATAGTATCGAAGTCGATTATGTAAATATGGCCAACTCCCATCAGAACCAGGTTCTTGATGACCTCGTTACCGAGAGCTCCCGCGCCGACCACCAGCACTTTTGACCCTTCGACTGTCTTACGTTCCCACCATGAGATGAAGTCAAAGGTACCCAGCCGGTCGGTACGCAGGTTTGGAATATGGAGGGGTTTCTCCGGCGCGACCGGAAGGCGCTTTGGCCCACCTATCCTGAGTACCTCCTGCGCATCATCAGATTCAGGAGGAGAAAGCCTGACCGCATGGGCCAGCTCGTGGGCGGCGGCGAAATTGCCTTCATCGATCGCGCATACAAACCAGCCGACACCCGGACGGGCTTCGATCAGGTCCTGCTCGGAAAGGACCTTTAAAGCCTCCCGCAGGGTGGAACGGCTGACTCCCAGCTGGCTCATGAGCTCCCGTTCCGGTGGAATCTGGCTCCCGGACGGGAAGGAATCATCAAGAATCGAGGCCGCCAGCTCTCCGGCGACCGATTCAGTCAGCGATTTTCGGGGGACAGGTTTGATTTTCATTGCTCCTCTCTGGTATACTGGTCAGACCACATAACCAATTATACATAAATCGAAAGGAGAGTCAAGAGGTTTTTTGATTAATTTTCCGGAATTGAAATTACTGTTGAATAATCAGGTTGGTTTTTTATGTGGTCAAGCAGACATTTTCATAAGGAATATCCGGAAAAACAAGAACAGACTTTCATCATTCGTATCAGGATGCGGTACCCGTTTAGCCATCAAGGTCAATTATAATAAGCCGGTTTTTAGGCCTGCTTCGCCGGGTTATCATACTGCAGGAAACCCTTTCCGGAACAGGTTCATCCAGACAGGATAAACCTGACACGCATTTTCAACATAACCAATATAAAAGAATGTCAAGGCGGTTTGAATGGACCAAACAAATAATTCACAAAATGGCGACCTCCAAGAACAAAAGTCTTCCGGCAAATTTTCCCGAATTTTCTACCTCGACTACCTGCGGGCGGCTCTGGTTATCCTGGTGGTGCTGCACCACACCGCGGTGGTATATGGGGCTTTTACGCCTTTTTACTACGTGGAACTGCCAACCGACACAGTCCTGCTGATCTTCGGGCTCTTTAACCAGGCCTGGTTTATGGGAGCCCTGTTTTTAATCGCGGGTTACTTCACCCCTGGCTCCTACGAAAGTAAAGGAGCCGGTTCTTTCATCAAAAGCCGGCTTGCGCGCCTCGGCATCCCGCTGGTCTTCTTTATATTTGTGCTCGCCCCGATTTCGGCTACCGCTTATTGGCAAATGCCCTCATACCTTACTGGAATCACCACCCCTTTATCGTGGGAGACATATCCATATTTACTCGGCATGGGACCGATGTGGTTCCTGGCAATGCTGCTTTTATTCACCTTCGGTTATGCCGGCTGGCGCGGTCTGACCAGGGGCAGGATTTTTTCCCTCGGAAGTGAAGCCTCACCGCCTGGTTATCTGGCGATTGTTTTATTCACACTCGGTTTAGCGCTGGTGAGTTACCTGTTGTGGTTTATCATCCCGCTAGATAGGTATGTATTCGATTTCCCCACCCTGGCTTACCTGCCCCAGTACCTGAGTTTCTTTGTTATCGGCGCCGCTGCATACCGCCGCAACTGGCTCGAGACGATCCCCAACACAATGGGAGCGGCTGGTTTTGCTGCCGCAGCAATCGCAACAGCCCTTCTCTTTCCGCCCGCTGTCAGCAGCGGTTTGTTATCGCTGGAATTCAGCGACACGGCATATTTCGTTGGAAATGGAACCTGGCAGTCCGCTCTCTATGCGCTGTGGGTATCCGTCTTTGCGGTCGGCATGTGCCTGGCTGCGCTCACCTTTTTCCGCCGGTTCTTCAAGAAGGAGAGCAGGTTTGGCAATTTCCTGGCTCAGCAGAGCTACGCGGTTTACATAATCCACACCCCAATTCTGGTATTTATTGCGGTGACATTGAAAGGGGTGGATTGGGATTCACTGCCCAAATTCGCCCTGGTAGCGGCAATCGCAGTCCCGGTCTGCTTCGCGGCTGCCTGGTTGATCCGTAAAATTCCTGGCGTTGCGAAGGTAATTTAAACGGACGTACTGCCAGACCAGCTCAGGGAATTAAAAACACGAACAGGCTTCCCAAACAACCAGAAATGTAATTTCTTACACAGAAAATAATGTCAAATTTGCAGGTCTTCATCCCTCCAAAAAGGCATTGGCCTGCTTTCGGGGTTAGAGTATCGATTGTGTCAACTCCGTACGAAGCCCATTTGGTGCTGTACCTATAAAGCCCCCCTATCGACCTGCTCCAGCTTGCGGGTGCCAACCAGGGAGACGGCTTTCGGGAAAGCCAGGTATACAATCACAAATGCAAACACTCTGTATAACAGCAACCTCAACCAGGCGCTATGCGGAGTGGCGGTCTAAAGGTGGCGGGGTTGTTTGGGTCTTAACTACAAATTGGGAAGTAGAGATTAAAAGATAGGCGCTCCCATCATACCATGTGGACGGCTGTTAATGCTTGTTTTTTATCCAGCTTTTGGATTATTTCACAATAGAACCGTTCCGCAATGACGTGTCTATTGTGACATTGGGAGCAGAGAGGTCGTGTCGCGGTCAATTCAGTGAGTCAAGGGGCGCCGAGCCCAGGCAAAAACCAAAGTAAACAAGTAATAAACAGCCACCGCCGCGATCGCCATCCAGACCGGATGCAGAATTTGCCAGACCCCCAACAACCAGGCAAGCCAGCCGCCAAGCAGGGCAAAGACCATTCCGGCCTGGACGCGGTACGGTATAAGCGAGATATCAGGAAAGTCGCATACAGTCCTAACCCTTCTGTAAGAAAAAATTACCGGAATGAACAGACCGGTAACCATTGCCAGAACGAGGAACCCTGCTGGTTTGAAACCAGTCTGCTGGATCGAGAACCCCTCTGCGATCCCATAGGCGACCATAAAAAGCGCCATCAGCCCAGCAAAAAGCAGGTTACGGCGGTTAGGCGCTGGCAGGAAGCCGTCCAGGAAAAGAGCACCGGCAGCCAGGATACCCGGCAGTATCCCATTCTGCAGGGTGAGAAAAATCCCCAAGCCAAGCAGGAGCAGCGAGTCGAGCAAAGTGGCTGGCGGTCCAGCGGTTCGGTTTATTACCCGGATTGAAACCAGGACCAGCAGCAAAACCAGCAAGCTGGGAGAGCCATACAGAAAAAATCCAAGCAGTCCCAATCCGGCAGCCAGAAAGGCGGAGTAGTCGCGGTCGGGGTCGATTTCACGCGCCAGTGCCCAACCCAAAAAAGGGATTGCAGCAACATTGAAGGCGTAGGAGAACCCCGAGACCAAATCCGCTCCCAAAAAAAACTGGTATACGAGGGCAAGCGCGCCGGCAGAAAATGCCAGCAGAACGATCGCCAGATTGGTCGGATAGCGCGGATCAACCCGGCGCGCGAGCGAAGTCAGCCTGCGGATTTCCATTATATATTTCTGTTTCCGGAACCTGCCTGGGACACACGCCTCCTGGAGAGCAGAACCCCGACAACCATCATAACAAGCACAAATATGGCTGTCAGCCAGGCTGCATTTGCAACAGTGGGGATATCGCTGTGTTTAACCGCAATACCGGTCACAGCCCAGACGATAACCAGAGAGAAGACCACATCGTTGCGCGTGAGGCTCATTAATGCGCTGATCAAACCGGCGGCAGCCAGCATAATCACCGTCCAGACCTCAGGGGAAATCCCCCACCCGTCCCAGCCGTAAAAATAAAGCAACGATGTGACATTGGCGATTGTCGCTACGGTGATCCAGCCCAGATACAGGCTGAAAGGCACATTCACAAACCAGGTCTCGGCAGTTGAAACGCGGGCGCGCCCAATATCAAGGCGCAGGTATATCACCACCAGGCTGAGCAGGAGAAACAGCATCATAATCAGGGAAAGAAGGAATTGCTCGTAATGCCAGCTGAACAGCCAGGCGATATTAGCCAGGCAGCTCAAAAGAAACCAGTAACTTATCCGGTCCAATCTTTGATTCTGGCGCTGGGAGGGCGCGGCCTGGTAAATCCCAAAAGCGATCAGGGCTACATATATCAATCCCCAGATAGAAAACACATACCCGGCCGGGACAAAATAGACCTCAAAGCGGTCGGAAATCTCACCGGTGGTCAGGTTGTTGAGCGGCAGGGAATTGGCGAGGCCGTTGATTAGGATCACGACTGCCACCCCAAGAAGATTTAATATTCGGAGAGCGCTGAATTTTTTCATTAATAACCTCGTGAGAAAAATAAAAATGTAATTGTGGTAATAAAATTCGTTCTCTTTCGGAAAGTTGTTATTCTTCCCGGTAGCACAAACCGATAGCGGATGTCCAGTATGGTTCGTGGGAGAGACCGAGGGTGCCGAATTCATGGTCGAGCACGGTATAGCGGATTTCGTGCCTTCCCCTGCCACTTCGGGCTAGACCGGCGCAAGCATCGTAGCCAATTGGCTGGTACTGGTTTAAATCATCCAGTCTAAAGATCGCGCCCACCTGTCCGATGTCCATGCTGCGGGTACCCAGCTTGAATTCAGGGCGGATATTCACCAATAACACCTCATCCCCGGCCAGTTCGAACGGCGCCGATGTGAAATCATTATAATCGTCAATAAGCAGCACCCAGCCATCAGAATCTTCCAGAAAATCAGGCCGGAAATCCAGTTCGGGTGTCCATTTATCCAGAACGCGCCGGGTACTACGCGCTCCGGCGACATCCACCGTGATATGGGCTCTTGAGCGGTGGCGGCGGTTCTCTACGGCAACAGGCGGGAAATAGGACAACCATGCAATTTGAACTTCCTGCCCGGCCGGTACTGAGTAAGTGTTGTTTCCATCGTCTTCCTCCGCGACCTGGTTTCGGGGATCGACTTCAAGGGTATAGCCGGTCAACATGCTCTGGCGGATTTCCGGGGTGATGTACGTTTCCGTCCAAACGAAATCCGTGGTCCCCCAGGGCGGGATGGAAACATCCGGCCAGGCTGCCGGCCGCAGACCCATGCCGTCGTTCATCACCATAAACATCTCTACCTCACGGCTCTCAAGCGGTGTATCAGATGTATTCTCAACCGTCACAAAGAGCTGGTTAAAACCCTCATCATAAAAAGCGTCGATTATCCTCAAATCAGGCAGTTCCGGGCAGAATGGATGGTGCACAAGTGCTCCGGTGAACTCACCCCTTTCTAGCACCTCGTCGTTGGGATCCAGCAGCACGCACAGGTCAAGCGGCGGGGACGGAGCCAGACTCTCGTCATAATAAGTGGTGGTTTCCCCAGGAACAATCATCCTGCCCGGAAAGGTAAACTGGCCGTACGGTTCGCCGCCCCGGCTGGTCGCCTCGATGGTAATATTCTGGAACTGCCAGGTGCCGTCACCGTCATTGCGGATATCGATCCTCGGAATAGAATCACCTGGATTGAGGTAGACATCTTCCACCACCAGCCAGGGAAGCGGAGGCGCTCCACCAGGCTCGCCAACCCGGCTTTCCGGGGAGAGCCAAGTACGGATTTTAACGCTACAGCGGCGGTTGTCTGACTCAATCCCATATTCATTTGGTTCATCAAGTTCATATTGAGAAATGGTCATGCCACCATCGCAGATCGGGTCATCAGGGTTATCCGTATCATCATCGGTCAGATCATACCCAATCTCAAGGCCTTCCCCTTCAGGTACAGCCACTTCAACCACGGAGGAAAGACCTGCAGTGTATGACAGGATAGTCTCAATATCATACTCGGAGTTATGGTTAAAGGATGTCTCGCTGCAGATCGAGCCGCGCTCACAGCGGCCGTCGAAGTGCAGGTTCTGATCGCCGGCATAAAAGTCGCCGTACACCGGTCCCATGTCACCGGGGTCGGTATCTCCATCCTCACCCAGGTCGTAAGTGGTAAGTGTATCAAAACTGACCCAAATTATCTTATCGCAGTCTGGATCGCCAGGCTCAGGCCCCCCGATCAAAACCGGAGGGTCGGAGGGGTAAGATTCGGGGCCTTCAGGGAGTTCGTTCCGGTAGGCGCTCACCTCAAAGGAGTAGTTTACCCCGCAGGCAGGCCGCATCCATTCGCTAGGCAAACCGGTCTGGGTCTGATCCGCCCCAACAGTCCACATCAGGTTGCCGTTCATGTAGATGATAAAACCGGTTATGGGAGGTTCTTCCGGGTTGGGAGTGTAATCCCAGGCCAATCCACCCGCTGCCGCACTGGGATATATAAGCCGTAAATTGGTCGGGCTGGCCATGTTGGGATCGATCTCTTTATCGCCATCCGCTTCGCTGAACGCGTATGATACCCGGTAATCAAGTGTAAAATTGCCCTCCTCGCCAGAGCTAACCGCCCGGCGGGTCACGCCGTCCCAGGCAATTGGCATAACTGTGATATACAGGTTCCCCAGATCGACCGATTCGGTACCCCCGCCAGTGATGCCGACACAGTTAATATCAATCTCAAAGTGCTGGTCGGGGGGCCAACCAAAGTAGAGGGCAGCCGGGCCGGATAATATCGAGGCGACCTCCCAGGATACTCCAGTAAGGGTGGCGAAAGAACCTTCCTGCGGGTATCGCTGGTGGGTCCCCCCACCAAAAGCCGCGTAACAATGGGCGCCCTCGTAAGCGGAATCAGTCTGCAGCGCCAGCAATTCAACCATCAACTGGACTGCATCCTCGTCTTCAACAATGTCAATCAGGCCGGATAAATCCTCAGGCTCAGAGGTATCCTCCGGGTGCGGGTCGGGAGGTTCACCTGCGTCCCCGTCCCCATCCGGGATTTCGTCATCCCCCTCTCCACCATCAGGAATTAGATCCTCTTCACCATCCTCTCCACCTTCCGGGGCGCGGTCGCCCCCGCCGGGCACATCAATGTCGTCGCCCTCCTCGATCGATTCGGGATCGAGGTCCGGGTTGAGGTCGTGCAGTTCTTCATCACTGATACCAAAATCGTCAGCGATCGATTCAAAAGTCTCCCCTTCACCCACGGTATGGGTTTCAAGAACAGGTTCCGGCTCAACCGCGAATATATTAATGGTTGCCTGTCCAGAGAGGCCATCAACCGATACGCCTCTGACCACAACAATGTGGCGCCCGAGCGTGGTTGGCGTCCAACCTGTCCCCAGCCCGAGCGGGTTCTGGGAGGCGCTGAGGGGGCTCTCTTTTACGTCCACCAGTTTACTGTCAATCCATAATTCCACCCGCTGGATGCCGTCGTCCGCCCGGGCGGTGGCGTGGATAAAAACACGCTCTCCAAGCGGCACCTGGGTATTGTTGAGGGGAGTGTGGATCAGGACCAGCGGGCGGCCATCGAAAGCCGCTGCCGGCTGGGTGAAGAACAGCAAATAAGCCATGAAAGCGGCAATAATCGCAAAGAGCAGGACTAAAAGCAGCAGGATTACAATACCGTATTTAAGCTTGGTTGACCTTTCCATCAGGCCCTCCTTATCCTAAATCCACGCCGAACTCAAACCAGTTCGACCACTGACCAGCATTTCCAGCGCCGTCCACCGCCCGCACCCGCCAGCGGTAAACCCCGCCGCACTGTACGGGCACCTTTAACCCTGTAGCGGTCAATCCGATCCAGGGGCTATCTGGATGCGGTTGGGTCTTGCCACCGCCCAGAACAAGTTCAACCTGGACCTGGTATTCCGCGATCCCACTGGGGTCGGTCACCTGGTTCCAGGCCACAGCTGCCAGCGTGCTGCAGCCGACAGAACCGCCATTGGGAGGCAGGTACGGCGAGGGGGCCGGCGGCGGGGTATTGTCGGCGGGCGGGCTGATATCTTCCGTCGCGGTCGGGGTCGGTGTTTCGCAGGAACCGCTCACTACAACCGTAAGCACCCGCTGCAGTTCGCTCCCGTCCATCCGGGTTACGGTCAATGTATATGCCTCATCTTCGCACAGGCAGGCCTGGTATGAGCCGTCAAGCGACACATCTGTGCTTCCCAGGCGGACCGCCAGCGCGTTTTCAACGTTCCAGCGCAGGTTGGAGCAGGCGCCGGCCTGTATCTGGGGCGGCTCAGCCCAGAAATCAATCTCAACATCAGGCGGAAGGGTTGGGGAAGGAGTTACCGTTGGCGTGACGGTGGCAGTGGTTGTGCCGGTCACGGTCGGGGTGCTCTCGACGGGGGTCGGGCTGGGTAAAACTGACAGGGTATCAGCAGATATAGAAATCCGGCGGGTAAAAGGCTGGCTGGTGGCTCCATCCCCGGCCACCGCGATCGCCTGAATACGGTACTCGCCCGCTCCGGGCGGCATCCAATCAGTTTGAAACCTTGCCAGATCCGCAACTGTCTGGGGTGAATCAATCCGGGCAGCCAGTTCCCCGTTGACCCAGATCTCAACCCGCGCAACCCCGGATGGAGCATCGGCATGGCCTTCGATATTCACAGCCTGGTCCAGAGGCAGAGTGAGCCCATCCAGCGGCACATCAATCCAGGCAGACACGACTCCCGGGGGCGCTTCGCCCGCGCAGGCAGCCAGGATTAAACAAAAAACAATCAGAAAGAATACCTGTGGTCTTCTTTGTATGCCCATCAAACCCCTCCTGGTTCACGACTTAATCGATTTATTTCCTAAAAAGGACAATCAATCCAGCGCTTACGCACATACAAATCCATTTTAGCATAAGTTTCGGCAGGTGATATTAATACAGGACTGCGCCAAGTTCCCGCAGCATCTGATCGGGATCATCGGCGGTAAGGAACCGGCTCCGGGCAGCGGGCGAGAGCCGGTCTGCCCTGGCATAGCGTTTGGCATGCTTGCGGAAGAGGATGAGCCCCTGCTGGGGACCGTAAAATTCGATCATTCGCTCCAGGTGGCGGCGCGCCATATCAGCAACCTCAGCCGGGGAAACAGTCTCACGTTCACGGCGGGCAAATATCCAGGGATTGCCGACCGCAGCGCGCCCGATCATTACCGCCTGGCAGCCGGTGTGGGATTTCAGGCGGTCGATATCTTCAACGGAAGCCACATCCCCGTTGCCAATTACCGGGATGGTCAGGGTTGATCTGACCAGGGCGATCGCATCCCAGTCCGCCCTTCCGCCGTACCCCTGGTGTTTTGTGCGGCCGTGAACCGCGACCAGGGCGCCGCCGTTCTCCTGGATGACCCGGGCGATCAGGCAGCAGTTAAGCTGTTCCTGGTCCCAGCCCAGCCTGATCTTGGCGGTTACGGGCACCTGCAGGGCGGCGCTGAGCTTCTTAAAGATCCGGGCGACTTTCAAGGGGGTTCGCAGCAGACCGGCCCCTGCCCCGCGGCCGGAAACCCGCCTGACGGAGCAGCCTATATTGATGTCAATGATATCGGGTTCCAGTTCCTGGAGCAGCAGAGCCGCTGCCAGCAGGCGGTCGGGGTCGTTATCGAACAACTGGAATACGACCGGCCGCTCCCAGGGGAGGTACCCAGTTTTTTTTGCAAGGTAAGGTGCGTCATTGATCACGTCGATGGCGTTTATGAAGGAGGTGTAGCTCAGCGCGGATCCCATTTCCCTGCATATAGAGCGAAAAGGCACGTCGGAAAATCCCTCCATGGGCGCCAGGACCAGGTCGCCATAGACAGGTACAGAGCCGATATAAAACAGGGGATGCTTATGTGTAGCGGGCATGGTTGCAAACGATTGGGGTTAAGGGCTTATTCCGGCAGCAGGGCTTCCTGCAGTGCCTGGGCGAGCGAGCGGGCCTGCCTAATTTCGATCCCCTCCGGCCAGGGCTCGCCTTTTCGGGCCCGGCGGGGCACTACTGCCATTTTAAAACCAAGCCGGGCAGCCTCCTGCAGCCGGGCGGAGGTCTGGCGAACAGCCCGCAGTTCACCGGACAGGCCCACCTCTCCCACCAGGACTGCTTCCGCCCGGACCGGAACGTTGTGGACCGATGAGGCGATTGCAGCCGCGACCGCCAGGTCAGCGGCAGGTTCGTTCACCGCCAGCCCGCCGACCACATTTACAAAAACGTCCTGGTCATGAAGACGGAGTCCGATCCGGCGGGTCAGCACCGCCGTGATGAGCAGCAAGCGGTTAAAATCCAGCCCGTTGGTTGTGCGGCGCGGGTTGCCAAACGAAGTCGGGCTGGTCAAGCCCTGGACCTCCACCAGCAGTGGGCGGGTGCCTTCCATTGTGACTGCGATCGCCGATCCAGGCGCGTCGACGACCCTTTCAGCCAGGAAAGCCTCGGAAGGGTTGCTGACCTCCAGCATGCCGCCCTGGCGCATTTCAAACACCCCGACCTCGGAGGTTGCCCCGAAGCGGTTCTTGACCGAACGTAACAAGCGGTAGGACTGGTAGCGGTCGCCTTCCAGGTAGAGAACCGTGTCCACAATGTGCTCCAGGACTTTTGGGCCGGCGATCGCGCCCTCCTTGGTGACATGCCCTATTAAGAACACCGCCAAACCGGACGATTTTGCCAGTTCCCGCAGGCGGGAAGCGGTCTCGCGCACCTGGGTGACCGATCCGGAGGCGGATTCGAGCTCCGGCAGGTAGGCGGTCTGGATTGAATCGACCACTAGCACCCCGGGTTTCAGAGCGTAAACATGCTCAAGGATGAGCGGCAGGCTGGTCTCGGTGACCAGGTACAGGTCATCCGGTAAAGAAGGCTTCGCCGGCATTCCCCGGTCACCACCGCCATTAGAGTGGCCAACCAGGCGCTGGGCGCGGATTTTAATCTGGCGCTCGCTCTCCTCGCCCGAGACATACAGGACCGGCCCATCCCGGGCAAGGTCCATACTGACCTGGAGCAGGAGGGTTGACTTGCCGATCCCGGGGTCGCCCCCGACCAGGACAACCGAACCCGGGACAACCCCGCCGCCCAGAACCCGGGAGAATTCGGCGATACTCACCGGGAGCCGCTCGTCCAACTCTCCGCCGATTTCGGTAATCCGGCGCGGTGAAGACAGCGGTCCTAGAGCACGGCCGGCGTGGATTTTGGATGGCGAACCCGGGCTGGCGACGACCTCCTCGACCATGCTGTTCCACTCGCCGCACCCCGGGCAGCGCCCCATCTGGCGCGGGCTTACCCGCCCGCACTGCTGGCAGACATATTGAGAACGGGTTTTTGGCATGCTGTTATTATAATTCAAGGGGGCATTAGGCAATACCCAGGATCAATTTCAAACTTGCAGAACATGCACTTTAGGGTCTGTCAATCGTTTTTACGTTTTAACCTCATTAATTCAAGGGGTATCTAATAATAAATCAATGAGAACAACCATCACCTACAGGTCAGGTTTACATACCTGACCATGTAAGTGGCGGATAAGAAAGCTGCCCTACAATTTTATTTTAAATGCGATTAAAAAGGTTTCAGACTCAAGGGTATTACAAGGGAACGATCTTATTCAGCCTAATGGTCGTTATGTACAGGGGAAGTATTTTTGTAATTCAAGCCAAAAGTGGGTTAATGTGCGCACAATCTATTTCAACGAGCACGTTGATGATTAAGCACATGTAATTTTCGAAAATCTCGATTTGAGCTCTATATTATTTTTTCCACGAGAATCTGTATCACAGGTAGCAATGCTTCTTCAGAAGCGACATGCCCACCAGGATTAATCAATCCAATTCACGCGGAGGAACTATAAACATATTTTGGAAAAGTCGAATGATTTTTCAGAATTGGGTATAGAAAAATTTCAATTTCAGAATGGGGGTAACAATCACTCCGACCGATAACAGGATAAGACGGTATACAACCAGAAATGGTACTTCCCAATTTAAGCAATAATCAAAAACGATAATCTGACGGTATCAAACCGTCGGCTGCCATATTCCATTGACATAAGTAGCTTCAGAGTCTCCCGGCCAGGGCGGCATAGCAATGCAGATAAACTTCAAGTCTGCATCTGATACGTTGCGGTATTGAAAGGCTGTTCCAACGGGAATGTCGATTGAGGTACCTGGAATCAGTGAAGTGATGCAGCTTTCCACACCATCATCTCTCCAGATTTCACCGTGTCCTTCCAGTATGTACCAGAATTCGGTGACTGTTGCGTGAACAGTAGCTTTATTTACCTGATACGGAGAGACTGTACTGTGGATCATGTTGGCCAATTCGCCATCCATGATGAACCGAATGTCCGCACCAGCTGGCGATTTCGCATCGGGGTAAACTGGAAGTACGGTCGTCTTCATATTCTCTCCTTAATGCCTTCACAATAATAAATTATAACAATCAAACCAATAAAAAAGCCGCCCATAATGTACTGGGCGGCTCTATCCCATTTTCCTTAAATATACAAACTAGATTTTAAGCGGTCACCCGGCAGGGACGACCTCGCTTTCGGTCTCCTGGATTTCATCCGGATCAGCACGGTGCAGAACGATGTCTTCATCCTCGACTTCAACCACAATCCTGGTACAGCCCTCAAACTCGCCAGCCAGCAACTGGTCGGAAAGTTTGTCTTCGATCTTCTGCTGGATTACCCTGCGCAGCGGTCGGGCGCCCATCTCGGGGTCAAACCCCAGTTCCGCTAATTTTTCCAGGGCTGCCGGGGTTGCGGTGAGCTCGATCTCGTACTCCTGCATGCGCCGGGAGACTTTGTCCAGTTCCAGTACCACAATCTGGGTGATATCCTGCATGTTCAACGCCCGGAAGACAATCACATTATCAACCCGGTTGATGAACTCCGGCCGGAAAACACGCTTGAGCGAATCCATCAATTTTTTACGCATTTCGTCGTAAGCCTGCTCCTCTTCCAGTTTTTCGTCCTGTTTGAGCGAAAACCCGAGCGAGGTCTGGCGGCGGATCACATCCGCCCCGATGTTGGAGGTCATGACGATGATCGCATTGCGGAAATCCACCTTGCGGCCCTTCGCGTCGGACAGGTGGCCTTCCTCCATGATCTGGAGCAGCATATTGTGGGCTTCCGGGTGGGCCTTCTCTACTTCATCAAAGACCACAATCGAGTAAGGTCTGCGGCGGATGGCCTCGGTTAACTGGCCGGCCTCTTCGTACCCCACATACCCGGGTGGCGCGCCAACCAGGCGGCTGACTGTATGGCGTTCCATAAATTCAGACATATCAAGCTGAATTAGGGCGTCCTCGCTCCCGAACATGAAGCCAGCCAGGGCTTTGGTCAGCTCGGTCTTGCCCACGCCGGTCGGGCCCAGAAATATGAAGGAACCAATCGGTCGGCGGGGATCTTTCAAACCAGCCCGGGCGCGCCGGACCGCTTTGGAAATCGCTTCGATGGCCTCTTCCTGACCGATAATATGTTTTCGCAATTCGTCTTCCATTTCTAGCAGCCGCTGCGATTCTTCCTGGGCAATCTGCATTACAGGCACCCCGGTCCACATCGAAACGACTTCGGCGATATCATCGGCGGTGACCACCGGGCTGGAGGCCCGGTCCCAGCCAGAGCGCAAATTTTCGAGTTTCTGTTCGATCTCTTCCTGGCGGTCAAGATAATCCTGGGCGTCATCCATGCGCCCTTCTTCCGCTGCGGTGGTCTGGTTTTTGCGCACTTCTCTCAGCTCAGTCATCAATTCTTTGGCCTGTTTGGCGGCTGGAGACTTGTACATGCGCACCCTTGAAGACGATTCGTCAATCAGGTCGATGGCTTTGTCGGGCAGAAACCGGTCGGAGACATAACGGGATGACAGGTGGGCAGCGGCATCGATGGCTTCATCTGAAATAGAAAGGCGGTGATGGTCTTCATAAGCGCTGCGCACACCGATCAAAATGTCGATTGTCTCCAAAACGCTGGGCTCTTCCACCATTACGGGCTGGAAACGCCGTTCCAGGGCGGCGTCGCTCTCGATATGCTTGCGGTATTCGTCGACTGTTGTCGCTCCGATGACCTGCAGTTCGCCGCGCGAAAGGGCGGGCTTGAGGATATTGGCAGCGTCCACAGATGAGCCGGCTGCGCCTGCTCCGACCAGCATGTGAACTTCGTCAATAAACAAAATCGCCCCGGAGGCCTTCAATTCATCAATCACACGCTTGAGGCGCTCTTCGAACTGGCCGCGGTACATGGTCCCGGCAACCAGCGAGCCCACATCAAGCTGCAGGACGCGCTTATCCAGCAGCAGCGCCGGGACATCGCCTTCGAGGATGCGCTGGGCAAGCCCTTCAACAATGGCGGTCTTGCCAACGCCCGGCTCCCCTATCAGGGCGGGGTTATTCTTTGTGCGACGGGCAAGTATCTGGATAACCCGCTCAATCTCCATCACGCGCCCGATTACCGGATCCAGTTTTCCTTCCTCCGCCAGACCGGTCAGATCGGTCGCGAGCTGGTCGACCATGGGAGTCTTGCCCTTGCTTTTTTCAGCCTGGGCTGGCTTGCTCTCACGGCTTCCGGCGCGTCGGGAAGTGCTGCTCTCCTGGAGTACCCGGCGGGTCTGGCGCCTGATCTGCTCCGGGGTGATGCCCATTTTCTGGAGCACGTCGATGGCGATGCCTTCATTATAGCTAACAAGCCCCAGCAGCAGGTGCTCTGTGCCGATATAGTGGTGTCCCATCTTGCGGGCTTCCTCAACAGCCAACTCCAAAACCTGCTGCATGCCCGGGGAGAGCTCCAGTTTAGCGCTGCGTGACTGGCCTACCCCGGTCAGGCGTTCAATCATCTCTTCTACCCGGGCGGTATCCAGGCCAAGTTCACGAAGCACACGACCTGCAACGCCCCCTTCTTCCCGGATGAGGCCCAACAATAAATGTTCGGTACCAATATGAAGATGCCGCAGTCGTTCAGCCTCCTGGTGTGCAAGGCTGAGCACCCTGCGTGCCCGTTGTGTAAATCTTTCCATACCTGCCATGGTACCCCTCCTGATAATAAGTAAGTACCAGAATTTGAATTCTTTAAGTAATTACGTGTCCGAATCTGTTAATCCAGCAGATGATACAATCCCATCCGGGTTAGTTTTCTGACCTGGACGTTTTAAAATACCTGGGTGGATTGTAAGGTTGGGACATCTTAGTTTTTTGAAATCCAGCTTGATTCTACCAGAGTATATCCAGAGTCCACTTAAAAGATAGTATAAAGCGTGATTAATTAACACAATTCTTATCCAAATAATATATAAGACATTGGTCTGGAAGAGAGGAGTATAAAAGTGCGCTAGCGCTTATTATCGATTATATCTTTGCGGCCATGTTCGCCTGTAATGTGAGATATAATATCGCTTATGTCCAATTCATGCCCCTCAAGACCAAAACCTGGTCTAAGGTTATTTAAAACTTGCCCCATCAAAAGAAAAACTTATGGAAAATAAGAAGACTCCATAAAATGAGAAAGCTGAAACTTCAAGTACAAATGACCGTTGATGGTTACATATGCGGGCCTAATGGCGAAATGGACTGGATGACTTTGCCTTGGACTGATGACCTCAACAACTACGTCGAAGAGATTACCGAGACTGTAGACACAATCGTTTTGGGCAGAAAACTAGCCGAGGGGTTTATTCCGTACTGGGCGGACGTTGCGGCAGACCCGGATAACCCCGAATTTACATCCGGTAAAAAATTCACGGACACACACAAAGTTGTCTTTACAAAAACGCTCGAACGGTCTGAATGGGACAACACCGTTCTTGCAAAAGGCGCCATTGTTGATGAAATATCCAGCCTCAAAAAACAGAACGGGAAAGACATCATTGCTTATGGCGGGGCAACTTTCGTTTCAGCATTAATCAAGCACAGTCTTATTGATGAGTATCATTTGTTCATCAACCCGGTTGCCATTGGCGCCGGAAAGAAAATTTTTAAAGAACTTGACCAAATCCAGAAACTGACCCTTGTAAAATCAGGATCGTTTGACTGCGGAATTGTCCTGCTGCACTACAAAACCAAATCCGACTGAAGATTTAAAATTAAGAACATTTCATCCTTTGGCCCGGAGTAAAAAGCCAGAAGAAATTCTGTTGATTAAGGGAGGATCAGGTATGATGATTACAAAGGGGCAGCCAGAGAATGTAGATGAATATATCGCAGGCTTTCCTGAAGAAGTCCAAATAAAATTAGAAAAGCTCAGGGCAACCATCAAGAAAACCGCTCCGGATGCGACAGAGACCATTAATTATGCCATTCCGACCTATAAATTAAACGGCAATCTGGTCCATTTCGCCGGATATAAAAAGCATATCGGTTTTTACCCAGCCCCGAGCGGGATTGAAAAATTTGCGGAGGAACTCTCCGTTTACGAAACCGCAAAGGGATCAGTCAAGTTTCCCCTGGATAAACCAGTTCCTTATGACCTGGTGGCTGAAATTGTCGCCTTCAGGGTGAGGGAAAATTTAAAAAAGGGGACGTAACAAATTAAAACTAGATAACCGCGGTCCAACCGCCAGTTATAAATGCATATTGCAGGGTATTATTCCCCGGGATCCTCCCCTTGCTCCAACTCAACATCAATCCCCTCATCAGGTTCCCCAGCCCCCTCGTCTGGGACGAATTCGCCACCCTCTTCCTGCTCGTCCTGATCGGGAACACGCTCTGCTTCGGCAAGTTCCTCCATAACCTCGTTTTCTTCAACGAGGTCTTCGACTGACACTCCCTCAGGTAATTCAGCCTCAACCTGCTCCAGTGACTCGTCCTCGGGTTGCTGCTCTTCTTCCTGTTCCCCCTCCTGCTCGAGTTCAGATGCCGCCTCCTGCTCACTTTCGAATTCTTCAGCATCTTCAACCTCAATTTCAGCCTCCGAGACAAGCTCCTCAACTTCAGCGTTAACGGTTTCTGCTGCCTCTTCAACCTGCTCCACGGCGCTTTCAACGCTGGCTTCCGCCAGCGCGTCCGCTTCCGGTTCGGCCTCTTCCTCCTCAGGGACGTTTTGTGCCTCTTCTGGTTCGATAGTCAAATCGGGCTGCTCCAGCTCAGTTTCCGCTTCAAGAGGCTCTTCCTGGGCGCGGTCGACCTCATCCGCCAGTGCCATCTTCCAATCCAGGTCTGCATAAGCAGGCGAGTCGACTTTTCTTAAACTCAAACCAATCCGCCGCCGCTCAGGATCTATCCTGATCACCCGCAGGGTGACCACTTCACCTTCATGGAGGACTTCTTTCGGGTGGGTTATGCGCTGTTCACTTAATTCAGATACATGGATCAGACCTTCGAGGTCCTCGCCAATTTTTGCAAACGCGCCGAACTTCGCCAGGTGGGTTATGGTGCCTTCCACCAGAGAGCCTTCCCTGAGATGTGCAACCTTTTCCTTCCAGGGATCATCCTGCAGCTGGCGGATGGAGAGGCCGATGCGCTTGCGCTCGCGGTCAACGCTTATGACCTTGACCGGCACTTCCTGGCCGATTTCGAGCACTTCGCTGGGGTGCTGGATACGTTCCCAGGAGATTTCTGACAGGTGTACCAGACCATCTGCGCCCTGGATGTTCACAAAGGCGCCGAAATCAGCCAGACTGGTCACGCGACCGGTGCGAACAGTTCCCTCTTCCAGATCATCAAGCAACCGGTCTTTCAGCGATTCACGAGTTCTCATTCAACGCCGCTCGCTCCGAAAGGATCAGGCGCCGGCGTTCGCGATCGCACTCGATCACGCTGACCTCGATCTTCTCATCAACCAGCGTGCCCCAACGCTCCTCCGGGGTTTCGCCGGTAAAAGACATTCGCCTCATAACGCTGACCTGGGAAGCGGGCACAAAACCGCGCAGGCGCCCTATTGGAACGATCAGTCCACCCTTGTTATAACCGATCACCACGCTTTTAAAGCTGCCACCCGATTCAAGCAGTTCTGAGACAAGGACCCAGTCCTGGGCTTCACGGGCGCGGGTATACGACAGGATCACATTGCCATTTTGATCTTCCGGCGCAACTACATAAACCGGTATTTCCTGCCCAATTTCGAATAGATCTCTTTCTTCAGCGGGAATCTGCTCAAACTCCCTCCCTGATATGATACCCTCAGACTTGGTTCCGATACTTACAAGGACTTCATTCTCTCGAATGGTGGCGATTATCCCTGTTCGAATCTCACCCTGGGATGGAAAATCCAGGCCAAGCCCCTGCTCATCCAGAAGTGTTTCCATCGAAGCGGTTTCTTTTACGTTCTCGCTGGTTTTGATTTCTTCAATCGTCTGGTTGGTTTCGCTCTCCTCTTGCTCTAAGGCCTCTTCATTCTGCTCCATATGATAGACAACTCCAGTATGCGGAAAATTTGTGGGAGGTATTATAAAGGTGATCAAACAACTTGACAACCTTTATGATAAGATTAGAAATGGGATAAAAAGCTGGTTTTCTGGAATAAATACCTGAATTCCGGGGTATTGTCCCAAGTTATCTGTAAATTTTTGAGGAAATTAATGCTGCCGATTTACCCTTTTACCGCGATTGTTGGACAGGAGAGAATGCGGAGGGCCCTGGTCCTCAACGCAGTTGACCCGCGCATCGGAGGCGTTTTGATACGGGGGGAACGCGGTACCGCAAAATCCACTGCGGCGCGGGCGATGGCAGCCCTGCTGCCCAAAATTGAGGTTATCGCCAATTCACCCTTTAACGACGACCCAAACGCCCCCAGCACCTGGTCCGACTGGGTAAAAGAACAGATAAACGATAAAAACGATCTGGAGACGGTCACCCGCCAGATTTCATTTGTGGACCTGCCGGTATCGGCGACCGAAGACCGGGTGGTTGGAACACTTGATATTGAAAAAGCGATCAAGGAAGGAGAACGCCATTTTGAACCCGGGGTGCTGGCAGCCGCAAACCGGGGATTATTGTACATTGATGAAGTGAACCTGCTGGATGACCATGTGGTCGACCTTCTGCTTGACTCGGCCGCCATGGGTGTGAATATTATTGAGAGAGAGGGCATCTCCTTTTCGCACCCGGCCCGGTTTATCCTGGTAGGCACCATGAACCCCGAAGAGGGTGACCTGCGCCCCCAACTGCTGGACCGCTTCGCCCTCTCGGTCGAAATCCACGGCATCCGCAATGCAAGAGACCGGGTTCTGATCATGCAGCGAAACTTATCCTTTGAGACCAACCCGGAAGATTTCCGGGAAGAGTGGATGGCCAAAGAGGATGAACTTTCCCGCCAGATCGAAAAAGCGCGCCTGCTGGTTGACCAGATTACCTATACAAACCGCGACCTGCTCTCGATAGCAGGCCTGACCTCATCATTAAACGTGGATGGACACCGGGCTGACCTTGTGATCCTAAAAACTGCGCGTGCGCATGCCGCGTTCGAGGGCAGGCCCGAGATATCCGACCACGACATCGTCCTGGCTTCCGAGCTTGCGCTCCCCCACCGCATAAAACGAGGCCCCTTCCACCAGGCTGAAGTTACCATGGAAGACCTGCAAGCGCGCATTGAACAGCTTGAAGGGGCTGCAGCAGGTGAAGGAGAACCCGAACCTGCCGAGGCGGAAGAGACCTCACAGGATAAAAAAAAAGTACAGTAACCTCTGAGACACAGACTGAGGAATCCCAACTGCCGCCCGGTGAACCTTCACCCCAGAACGTCTTTGATTCGGTTAATTCAAACTGGTGGGACGGGGGAGAAAAGGTTAAAATCGGTCAGTCCTTTACTCCGCGCAGGATAGACAATCCGCTCGACAGGATCACACGCCGCCAGGCTGGACGGCGGTCGCGCTCTCAAACAGACCGTAAAAGCGGGCGCTATATCCAGGCTCGCCCGGCTAATGGAAAAACGGATGATATCGCCTTCGACGCTACCTTTAGAGCCGCAGCGCCGCACCAGAAAAAAAGGGCGGAACAGCGGAAAAATATGGCTTTTGCAATCCAAACCCAGGATTTTCAACGAAAGGTCCGGGTAAAAAAAACCGCCAACCTGATCCTGTTCGTTGTGGACGCCTCCTGGTCGATGGCGGTTGCCGAGAGGATGTCTGCAACAAAAGGAGCCATCCTGTCCCTGCTGACAGATGCATACCAGCGGCGTGACCGGGTCGGCCTGGTGGTATTCCAGAAAAACCAGGCATCGCTGATACTTCCACCCACCAACTCGGTTGAACTGGCCAAACGGGCCCTGGCAGATATCCCGGTGGGGGGAAAGACGCCCTCTCTCAGCCGGGCTTTACCAGGCGCTGCAAGTTATTCAAAAAGAACGCTACCTGCATCCAGATATCAACCCGCTGATCATACTTTTAACAGACGGCGCCGGAAACGTCTCTATGGGCAGCCTCCCGCCGCAGGCAGAGGCACTCAGGATAGCAGACCAGATCGCCGAAGAGGATATCCGCAGCGTGGTTATCAATATGGAACATAAAGCTTTCGACCAGGGCCTGGCTCAAGCCCTTGGCGAGCACCTGAAAGCCCCCTGTTACACATTAAGTGAGTTAAAAGCCGAAACACTTTACCAGAAAGTTCGGGAGGAAATGGATTCCTGATTCGTTCTACCCGATCTGGTGTTATTTTATGGGTAACCATCTCAAATCTGCTGTGCTTTTGCTACTGTTCGGGTTAATTGGGCTATCCTTCAGCGCGTGCTCTTCTGGAAAGGATCAAACGCCATTTCGCGGCTGAATCACAGATAACCATAACCCGGCAAACGAACCAACCAGAGAACCGAGCGGAACAAACCCTGACCCCTGAGCAGAAAGTAACCAGCGTACCTGCCGGGGAAAACTCACTCGCAACCGCCGCCCTGATTACACACCGGAAACCAGAGTATTCTATCCAGGCTGAGCTGGACTATTCAACCCACATATTGAATGTAAATGAGACGATAAATTACTTTAATAACTCCCCAGATACGTTAGAAGATTTTCTCTTAATGGTTGAACCGGCTTATTATACGAACGTTTTTTCCCTGCAGAGCCTATCATGGGATGGAGGAGAACCTGTCCAGGATTATTCATGGGAGAAGGCCAAGCTCCGGATCCCGCTGCAGCAGCCTCTGCGGCCAGGTGAAGAAATCTCGCTTAAAATTGCATACCGCCTCGACCTGCCGTCTCCGCAGATATCCACCAACATCCGCCCAATCCCATTTGGTTATACTGACCGGCAGATAAACCTGGTTGACTGGTACCCGTTTATCCCCCCCTACATTCCGGGTGAGGGCTGGCTGGCTCACGATGCGGGTTATTACGGCGAGCACCTGGCTTACGAAATTTCGGATTTTGAAGTTGCAATCAAAATTCTGGATGATCGC
This sequence comes from uncultured Chloroflexia bacterium, assembly GCA_963793095.1. Lineage (GTDB taxonomy): Bacteria > Chloroflexota > Anaerolineae > Anaerolineales > UBA4823 > CAVWDI01. Next base: position 84,767 of record CAWBYY010000002.1, on the reverse strand, counting down.
CAAGATCTGGTGATAGCAGCCAGTTCGCCGGCTGAAATTGACGGAGAATGGCACAGGTACCGCCATGAAAACGCCCGCGGATTCGCCTGGTCCGCCAGCCATCTATACCAGGTGTTCACAAATAATGTCGGCGATGTCACTGTTTACAGCTATGCCTTCCCGGTTCATTCGGAAGCCGGCCAGGCGGTATTAAGAACAACCTCCGAAGCTCTGGAACTTTATTCCAAACTGTACGGACCTTACCCGCGCAGCAGCATCAGCGCGGTGGAGGCGGATTTCCTGGACGGCATGGAATATGACGGGCTGTATTTCCTCAGCAACGGCTTCTATAACTTATACCAAAACACACCTGGAGAATACCTGATCGCGTATCGCAGCCCATGAAACCGCCCACCAGTGGTTCTACGGGCAGGTCGGAAACGACCAGGCGCTTGAACCCTGGCTTGATGAGGCGCTTTGCACGTATAACGAACGGCTTTATTATGAAAATTTCTATCCAGAAGCGCTCGATTGGTGGTGGAATTATCGGATCTTTTTTTACAAACCCGGCGGTTGGGTAAACGACAGCATATACAACCCGCATGGGACGACAAACGCTTACCGTTCGTACCGGGATGCGGTCTACTTAAACGGGGCATTGTTTCTTGAAGATATCCGGCTTCTAACCGGGGACGAAAATTTCTTTAATTTCCTGAAAGCATATGTTGAAACATACAGACACAAGCTGGCAACCGGTGAAGATTTCTTCTCGATGCTGCGTTCTTATACCAGCGAAAATATTGATCAAATAATCAACCAGTATTTCAGCAGTTGAAATTTTCTTGATTCCAGTTATTCTTTATAAAGGGATAATTTATTTAATTAATCGTAGTAATAGTAGGGGGGAATAAATCTGTGGATAGAAACAGATTTTTTGTAAAAAAACACATATACAGGGAATAGTATTTCAAATAGGGGCATATACGGGGGTATGGGATCAATTTCCTTTCAACACCTGACGGGAATGGACTGGGGATAGATTGGAATAGATACCACCGGATTCAGGAGGGTTAAGGCTTGTGGTTGGTTTGAGCGGCAAATATTCACATTTCTTCCTAAAATAATCCACAATCGAACCGGACCTGGAGGGAGCACATAAAGTCAACTACCTGAAGACTGGCAGGAATTTATCCACAGCTTTCCTTACTCTTTCCCCAGATTTTGAAGGCTTATCCACAAAGGAAAATCGAGGCTAAAAAAGATCAGGTGGGTATTTTTTAAAATCTCGACCGGATAATTGGAAAAAAGCCCTTGACAGGATAGGTTATTTAGATTATTATTTAATTAGATATATATCTAATTTAGACAAGTGTCTAATAAAGAAGGATATTACTAATAAAGGTTCGGTTCCAGTAAAGGAGGTTGAGATGCCGGTTTTATTTAATAATTATGATTTTGGAAAAGCCCGCCAGGAGGAGATCCTGCGCGAGGCTGAATCAGCCAGGCTGTTAAAAATGGCAAAAACCATCCAGCCATCAAAACCAGGTATACGGGAACGGTTGTTGATCAAATCCGGAAATATCCTTATAACCGCTGGTTGGAAAATAAGGAATGCAGGTTCCTGCCCTTGTGTCTGTTCTGAGCCATCCAGGGTTTAGAGATGGAACAAAAGGAAGGGAAGCAAGCGAATAATTTAAAATCTGAGCACAGACCGGAGAACAGGCAGCCCGGAGAAGGGATCGGGCTGCCTGAACTGGTCTGGGATATTGGTACTGCATACGATTTTTTCATCAGCCTTTCCGTGCTGCACAATCCTGAAGGATTTGGATTGCGGGCATCATGGGCAGCGGGAGTCCGTTCAAGGCTTTCGGCTGAGCACCGAAAAACACTTCTGGAAGCGGAGCGCCTGGGAGGAACACCGCTTCACTGGGTTTATTATCTCCCCGCACCAAAATCAGCCGATACTGTATTGTATGAATTAAACAAGATTCCGGCTGCGGAAAGACTGCCCAGCCTGATGATCAGCGATGAGGAAACCCCGCCTGCAATAAAGGACATTTACCTGGAATCTGCTGCTAGCGGAACCTGGAACGAAGAGCAAGTGGCAGCGTTGAGGGAGGAAATGCGCAAGTACAGCTGGAAAAAGCATAAAATCCCAAATACAAAGGTACTGGGGGGAATGCTGCAAACCTGGGCAAATGCTGAAGATTTCGGGGAGCGATACCTGGCTGCGCTGGAGGCCTACCAGAGGAATTTTTTTTCCGAAGAGGAAAAGAGAATTGCACCCATCCTGCAGGAACAGTTAGACAAAGCCAAAGAATTATCAATCAAGGCAGCGTTACCGGACTTGATGGAACAACTCTCCCACGGTTTACATTTTGAAACTTATATGGACAGGGAGCAGATTATTCTGGCGCCTTCGTATTGGGGGGCTCCGCTGGTGTTTTTTCAACCCGTTTCCGATACAAAAATGATTTTTACTTTCGGGGCAAGGCCAGCGGATACTTCGCTTGTGCCCGGGGAGTTAGTGCCGGATGCGCTGCTGCTGGGGTTAAAGGCGATATCGGACCCAACCCGGCTGAGAATACTGCGTTTTCTGAGCTGCAATCCGATGACGCCGGCAGAGCTTGCCCGCAAATTAAGGCTGCGCGCCCCGACGGTCACTCACCACCTACGAACCCTCAGGTTAGCCGGGCTGGTTCACCTCTCGCTGGATATTAACACTGAAGGCCATTACGCAGCCCGACTCGAGGCGATAGATGAACTGAATTCGATCTTAAAGAAGTTTTTGGAATGCGAGTAACAGGCGGATAAAAGCATGTCGCAAACCTTCATCACTAAGAGCAAGTCTTCTATAAGTGATTATTTAGACCATATGCGCGCCTTCCGGATAAACGCGCGTTTATATATAATCAGCGCGATTATCCTCGGAGTGGGTCTTGGGATATTCCGGTTACTGTTTAATTTTTACGCCCTCAGTCTGGGTTACGACGAGGCGGTACTTGGAAGGTTTGTGACGGTAAACAGCCTGACTGCTTTGATTTTCGCCCTGCCGGCGGGTTACTTATCTGACCAGATCGGTCGTAAAGCTTCCCTGATTTCTGCAAGTGCACTGGGAGCTTTATCGATCCTGGGGATGGTCATTTGGCCATTTGACAGCGCCCTGTATGCGGCTAATGTGCTGTTTGGCATAGCTCAAAGCCTTGCAGCGGTGACAATGGCGCCATTTTTAATGGAAAACAGCGGAGAAAAAGAGCGCACTTACCTGTTCAGCTTCAGTTTTGGCATCCAGATGGCGGCGGCATTTGTCGGAAGCTGGATTGGAGGTTACCTGCCTTCCTGGATTGCCGGCCTGGCGGGTGTTGGGACAACTTCCAGCTTGGCATATGCCGGTTCTCTGGTGGTGGTGGCTTTGATTATGGCGTCTGGAATTATCCCGCTGGTATTTTTACATGTAAACCGGGGCATCCGGTCTGAGCGTTCTGTATTTGCACCGATCAGTTATGCCGCTGAAAACCCGAAAAAACTGGCTAAATTGATCACGCCTATGCTGGTTACGTCAATCGGGGCGGGGTTATTGATGCCTTTTATGAATGTTTTCTTCCGCCAGGTCCATTTCCAGTCCGACCAGGTGATCGGGACTCTTTTCGCGTGGGGTTCGCTGGCGATGGCGGCCGGTTTACTGATTGCGCCTCCTTTGGCGGAACGGATGGGGAAGATTCAACTGGTGGTGGTAACCCAGGGTCTATCAATACCATTCCTGATTATCCTGGGTTTCTCGCCCTGGTTCTGGATGGCGACGCTGGCATATTTTGTGCGCCTGGCCCTGATGAATATGAGCGGCCCGGTTTATGAAACCTTTGTAATGGAAAAGGTGGACGCATCAGCCCGGGCAACTGTCGCCAGCCTTGTCAGCATGTCGTGGAGTTTTGGATGGACATTCAGCCCGATGATCAGCGGATGGCTGCAGGTAAATTATGGATTCGGGCCGGTATTTCTGGGGACAATCTCCCTTTATACGATTGGGATTATTATGATCCGAGCATTTTTCTGGGGCGATACAGCCAGAAAGGCGCCTGTACCGGTACCCGGCGATTGAACAGGAAAAACGCCCTCACAAAGAATAGTTTTAGGGTGGGCAGGGTTACTTAGAAAGAGCCATCCAGAATGGCGGCTCTTTCTGGTCCATATTGAAACCTTTTGTCGGTTCCTGCATCTAAGTGGGGAGAATTTAACGAATATGGAGACAAAATATGGATATGGTTATCGATTTTCCGGGGGGCGCACGGGTTGACGCCAGTTTCGGCCCGTTCACGATCAGGACAGACCAGCCGCCGGCGGCATCCGCCCCTACTCCCTTCGCAACATTTCTGGCTTCAATCGGAACCTGCGCCGGTATTTACGTGCTCGGTTTTTGCCAGCAGCGCGGCATACCGGCCGACGATATCAAATTGATACAGAGGGTGCAACGGGATACCCAGAACGGGATGGTGGGAAAGATTGAACTGGAGATTCAGGTGCCGGAGGGTTTTCCGCAGAAGTACCTGCCTTCATTAATCCGCTCAGCAGAGCTGTGCGCGGTAAAAAAGCACCTCGAACAACCTCCCCAGTTTGAAGTCTACACCCGGGAAGCACAGGCTGTTCTCTAAAAAATTTACCCTTCGGGGCCGATGTAAGTCCCCTTTGGAAGGATAGATTTTTTTGGGATCACCACAATACCGTCGTTGACCACCCAGTTTCCTTCCTCAAACTCTGTACCGGGAGGGAAAGATTTAATCGTGACGCTCTCACCAATGCGGACGTCCTTATCCAGGATCGCCCCGTCAATATGGCTATTGAGGCCGATCCCGAGCGGGATACCAGCGAGGGGAGGCGTATCGTTTGGGTCAAAATAATCCGCACCCATCATAATAGTGTTATGCATATAGACACCATCCGCGATCCGGCTGCGCAGACCGACGATGGATCTTTTAATGTCAGCCCGGTAAATCTTGCAGCCATCAGCCAGCAGGACATTATCCAGTGAGGCGCCATCGATAACCGAACCGGGAAGGAACCTGGGTCGGGTGTAGATCGGCAGCTTTGGGTCTGAAAAATTGAAAGAGGAATCCGGATCAGTGAGCATCAGGTTGGTCTCGTAAAATGAACGGATTGTCCCGATATCCTCCCAGAAACCTTCGAAGTCGAACCCGAACACCTGGTGATTTGAAAGGGCGTTGGGGATGATCTGGGAGCCGAAATCGTGAAAAGTAGAATTCTCCAGAATCTGGACCAACGCATCCGTATTAAGAGGTAGATGCCCATTGAGCCCAGATACGGCAGGTCTGGGTCGTCCCGGCTTACAAACTCATCCAGAATACCGGGCTCACGCGGCTTTTCTACAAATGATGTCACCCGGCAATCAGGCTCTCTTTTCAGCAAACCAAAGCGGGGGGCATTCTGCCTAGAAACAGGCTGGACAGCTACCGTGATTTCAGCGTTATGTTCATGATGGAATCCGATCAGGGTGCGGTAGTCCATCCGGTAAAGATGGTCGCCGGCAAGGATTAGCACTTGAGACGCACCGGTTGACCTGATTTCGAAGAGCTGTTTGCGAACCGCATCCGCTGTTCCCTGGTACCAGTCGCGGCTGAGGGGAGTCTGTTCGGCTGCCAGAATCTGGACCCAACCGCCATGGAAGGAATCGAAACGGTAGGTGTGGCTTATGTGGCGGTGGAGCGAGACCGAATTAAATTGGGTCAGGACAGCAATCCGGTTGATGTGCGAATTAATACAATTGCTGATTGTGACATCAATCAACCTGTACTTTCCTGCGATTGGAACGGCAGGTTTAGCGCGCTCTTTGGTCAGCGGGAAGAGCCGTTTCCCAACCCCGCCGCCCATAATAACTGCGAGTATATTTTCAATGTCAGACATGATTGAACCTCCTCCGTTGCATGAAAAGATTAATCTCTGTTCGTGAATTCGACTGGTTATATATTATAGGATTAACTCTCCAGCCGGGGAAGCTGTTAATGATCGTTTACATAACATTAAACGGCAATTGATTGACTTTTAAAGGGGTGTCGTTTTTAATTCAGGTCGTTATTTATCATTTGAGACTCAATTTGCGAGCAGATAATGTCAACAACCACCATCCAATAACTGGCTTTCCCTTTCCTCAAGACGATTCTCTTCCCTGGAGATCTGTCCAAAAATTGGTCTCAATTTTCTCTTCTCCATGGTCAGCGGTGATTGTGCTCACCGCTGACCGGTTTTTAATGCCCGGGTATGGTTTCATTTCTATTGAGGGGTAATTCCAGAGAAATCCATTTGATTAAGGGGAAACAAATTACTAAAAACTTCAATCTCCCAGCAGCAGCACTGCCAAGCGGATACATAGGTATAATTAGAAATTCTCCCTGGCAGGAACAGAAACTTGCTTCCTGGCAGCGGGATAAAAGGTACTGTTTCTTGTGCCAAAATACCGGCGCAAACCCGGGATTAGAAACGAGATAATAATGGGATTTAGTAAGAAGAGAAGATCAAGAACAGCTGACAGAACCCAAAACCGAACAGCACTTGAAATCGCCACTTTATACTCAAAAGCCCTGGCGGAAGGCGACCTGGAGGGGATGAGAGACCTGTACGGCGAGGGTTATAAACTGGATTTTGTCGCCCGGGACGCTTTTGAGGGGTCCGTATTATCAGCCGGGGAAGCGATCGAATTCTGGGAGTCCTGGTTTTTGGCGTTCCCCGAGAGAGATTACCAGGTGAGGCGTACTGTCGCAGGGGAAGAGATTGTTGTTACGCAGTGGACATTCATCGGCACCAACAGCGGCCAATTAATGCCGTTGATCTTCGAGGGGACAAAACCCCCCAGCGGGAAAACGGTTCGCTTCAGAGGTGTCTCGGTATACGAAATTTTCGACGGAAAACTGGGTAGAGAGACGACCTATCTCGATCTGGGGACTCTCCTGGTGGAACTGGGTGTGACGATATGAGCCAGAGCGCATTCTCCACCCCGGGCGAGGTCGTGTTTGCCCAGGATGTGATTGATGGCGGGATGACCCATGCCCGCACGCGCAGCATAATGCTGCTGCTAGCGGGCAGTATTGCGTTGATGATGACCGGTTTTGGGATCATCCTGCCGGTGTTCGCCCGCCGGCTGGGGGAGTTCGGTTCCGGGGTGGAGATGCTGGGGTTGATGACGATGGCGTTCGCCCTTTCTCAATTCCTGATGGCCCCTTTCATGGGGTCGCTGGCGGACAGGTTTGGGCGCAAACCGGGGATCCTGCTGGCTTTATTTTCTTTTGCAGTAATTAATCTGGGTTTTCTGGCTGCCAGGAATACGGCGACTTTTATCTTTTTACGGGCGGCGGAAGGCGCCCTGACCGCCGGGTTGTTTCCGGCTGCCATGGGGATAGTGGCGGATGTGTCACCTGAGGATCAGCGCGGCCGCTGGGCGGGTTTGCTGATGGGAGGTTACGGGGCAGGCTTTATATTCGGGCCGGCACTGGGAGGTTTCCTGTATGACAACTGGGGGTTTGCGATGCCATTCATCGTTTCAGCGGTAATGGCAGCCCTGGCTTTGCTGGCTGCTGTTATCGTTGTGCCGGAAACCCGCGGCAGAGAAGTCCGGCACAGAGAAATGCTGCTTGACCGCCGGGGGAGCCAAACCGCGCCCGCTGCAAGGAAAACATGGTGGGAATCACTTCCGAGGCCGCTGTATGTATTTGGCACTTTACTGCTCATCGATTTCGCCCTGGTGTTTTCATTTGCCTTTGTCGAACCCGAGATGATCTTCTATTTTTACGATGAACTGAACTGGTCTACAGTGGATTTTGGGATTGTTGTCGGGTTTTACGGAGGGGCTTTTGTGCTCGGCCAGCTTCTGCTCGGTTCGTTGAGCGATCGTTTTGCCCGCAAGCCGATAATCCTGCTGGGCCAGTTACTGAACGCTATGTTCTACATCGGATTGGTATTCATCCGGTCGGTCTACATGCTAAGCGCGGTGGCTCTAATTTCCGGTTTGGGGGAAGCCCTGGTGTCTCCAGCCCTGAGCGCATTCTACGTTGATATCAGCGAAAAACAATACAGATCCAGGATTTTGGGGATAAAAGAATCCGCGGCGGCGCTTGGCGGCGTTCTAGGACCGCTGCTGGTCGCCAGTATTGCGGCTTTCACAGACGCCCGGACGATATTCAGCATCTCGGTCGTGGTGATTATATTTACTATCCTGCTGACCGCCCTGGTTTTAAAGCCAGCCAGGAAGCCAGGCAAAGAGATAGACGGGATGGATTGGGAGGTGACCCGGCGCAGGGCAGCGGCAGCCCAGGCTTCATTTACAGCAATTTTTGTGAGCGCCTCGACCATCCGGGAGAGACGCAGCGGTTAATCCAGTATGGTTAAAAAGCTAAATTTTTCTAAAAGGCGGGCAACCCGAGGGGAACAACCGGAATTATTATGGAGATACCAGAACGGGCGCTCCGCTGGTACGACTATTTAACTGTAAATATCTACTGGTTTGGCCTCAGCGTGGAAAACGGAGTGCTGACGCCTCTGGTGCTGCCCCTGCTGGTTCAAGGTTTTGTGGGGGAAAGCACCAAAGGGGCTTATGTGGGCACAATCCGGCTGTGGGGCCTGATGACCGCCCTGCTTGTACAGTCGTTGATGGGAATCCTGTCGGACCGCAATACCTCAAAATACGGCCGCCGCCGGCCGTTTATATTCTGGGGAACCATCGGGCAGGTCATGCTGTTAACCGCAATCGGGTATACAACCGTCCTGGGGGGATTGAACGGCTTCTGGATCCTTTTCCTGGTTTATCTGGCTTTGATGGTGGCTTCAAATTCCGCCCAGGCAGCTTCCCAGAGTCTGATACCGGACCTGGTACCGGATGAAAAGAAGGGGCTTTTTTCAGGGATCAAAGCCCTGCTGGAGATCCCGCTGCCGCTGATCTTTGTGTCATTTGTGATCGGCGGGCTGGTCAGCAAAGGCGACATCTGGGCGGCTCTGGGCGCGGCGGGGATTGTGCTGGTAGTTTGCATGGGGGTGACGATGCTGGTGCGCGAGGAACCTATCCAGTCAGCGCCCTTTGACCTCGATTGGAGACCTTTTATCCGAATTATTATTATGGCGGCCGTTTTCAGCGCTGCGATCCTGCTGAGCGGCGAGATTGTTTCGCGGGTCAATATTTTAGTAGGAATGAAGCAGAATCCGTATTCTTCCATTTATGCTGCGCTGGCGGGCGGAGCGGGAATGATTGCCGCGCTAGGGCTGGGGGTCTGGGCCAGCGTTAGAATTGCGGTCGGACCAGGTGCTGAGCGAAAAAATCCGTTCACCTGGTGGGTGATCAACCGCCTGGCTTTCCTGGTTGCGGCAACCAACCTGGTTACATTCATGCTGTTTTATATCCAGGAGCGCTTTCCCGAATACCGGGGCAACACGGCTGCCTCGCCAGCGGCTAATGTGATTATGTTCGTCGGGATATTAATCCTGGTCCTGGCGCTGCCGAGCGGCTGGCTGGCAGACCGGGTTGGGAAAAAGAACCTGGTTGGTTTGAGCGGCGTGCTCGCAGCGGGAGGGGTCGCGTTTGCGCTGCTGGTGCCCAGTTTATGGGGGCTTTATATTGGGGGCGGGCTGATCGGGGCCGGGGTGGGGTTGTTTAACCCGGCTAACTGGGCGCTCGGGACCGAGATCGTCCCCTCCGCGCAGGCAGGCCGTTACCTGGGCATCTCCAATCTGGCTGGGGCGGGCGCCGGAGCGATCGGCGCATATATCGGCGGTCCAATTGGCGACAGCCAGGGGTATGCCCTGCTCTTCAGCATCTTTGGGGTGCTGTTCCTTTTATCGGCGGGAGCCCTGCTGGGGATCAGAAAGCCGCAGGAGGAAGCAGGAGCGGCAAGGAATATAAAACGCCAGTAAATTATTTCCGGGCGGGTGAAGGGGATTGCAGAACCCTGCTCAACAACCGCAAGCGCGAGCGCACCTGGTGCGCAACCTGCGGGGCGGTGAGGAGGTCAAGCTGCTGAACGGGAGGCAGGATTTCCGGGCATCAGGCCAGGCTTCCGATAATGCGGATGATGTCGCCCGGGTATGATTGGAAATCCTAGCGGCAGCGCCGGGCATCGCTAAATATGAAGGCGTAGGCCTTGATTCAAACAGGAAACCCGACCTGGATGATGTCAGGCAGGCAGCGGAATCGCTGGTGATTGTCCGGTTTTTAATTGCGGAGAACGAATAAGAAAAGCCGATTTATACCAGCAGAACCGCTTTTAGCGGGCAGGCCTGTACGCATTTGGCGCAGCCCATGCACACGGTTGGGAGAGGATCCGGCATTTCATAGGGCCCTTCCTGGCTGAGGACTTTCTTCGGGCAGGCAAGAACCGCCAGGCATACTCCGTTAAGGCATTTTTCAGGCAGGCACTGGCGGTAATCCACCACTGCCATCTTGTTGGGCATCCAGTTATTTTCCTGTCCGGACTGTTTGGATTGCAGAGACCAGGTCGAAGTCCGATGGGCAATTATAACCCCAAGGATCAAGGGGCATTGCGGTTCGGGCTGGGATTTCGGCTGTGGTCTTCAGGCGGGAAATAGGCCGGCGCGGCTATCCAGAATTCAACCCCGTAGCGTTCGACTGAAAAGGCACGCGGGTCGTTTTCCAGCCTGGCAAGTAGGTTTTTTGACTGGCCAGGCGCCTGCTGTTCCAGGATGCGCTCCAGTTCAGCCTGGCTGATTGGATGGCGTTTGATTGTTGAAATAATTCCTTCAAGCGGATCCTGATACTGGCTGAGGTCGAACTCGCCCTGAGCGGGATGGACGATCCTGGCGGCGCTGCCAAGGATAGCCCGGGCTTTCAGCAGGGCTTCGCTGCCAGGCGGATTCACCCAGGCCTCTACAGGGGGCCTTTCAGGCAGGTTTATATGGACCTCATCTGGTTGAAACAGCGCCAGCGCTGCGGAAATATCCCTGAGGGCTTGTTCAGTATCATTAAGCCCGCTCACCAGCATCACTTCAACCCACAGGCAGCCGGTGAACTCCTTTCGAAAATCCACAAGCCCCTCAAGCAGGCGTTTGAAGGTGATCTCAGGATGCGGGCGGTTGATTTTGCGGTATAGCGAAGCCGAACCAGCATCCAGAGAAGGCAGCACCGCATCGGCAGCTGACAGTTCGAGGCGAACTTCCGGCTGGTAGAGCAGGGCGCCGTTGGTGATCACTGCCACCGGCAGGTTGCTGAGCGCCTTTACCTTACGGATGAGCCAACCAATGCCGGTGTGGAGAGTAGGTTCGCCAGAGCCGACAAAGGTAATCCAGTCAATTTCTCCCGCCCCGTGGAAGTTGATAGCCTGCGTAATCTCGGAGAGGATTTCCTGTGGCGGGAAGTATTCCCGGCGCTGGTTAACCACCGGCCGCGTCCGGCCAAGCTGGCAGTATACACAATTCCAGTTGCAGGTCTTGAGCGGAATGGTATCGACACCCAGCGATTGGCCCAAGCGTCTTGAAGGAACCGGGCCAAATACATATTTCACAGCAGAGCCTTTATTTTCAGGATTTTAAACAGCGCTAGTTTTATCTAGTAGAACTCCGAACCGGCTCAATGATGGCCGTGTTTGTGGTGTTCAACGCTCTCACGGCAGGGTTCCGCGCCGCGCAAGAGCCCATTAAAGTAATCGTCAAGCGTTGAGCGGGCAGTGCCATTTGCCCCTGTCGCCACCTGGATACCAAACTGGTCAAAGAAAGCAATTGCGCGGCGCCCCATACCGCCGCTGATCATCAGGTCAACTCCCTGACCCTTGATGAATTCAGGCACCATGCCTGGCTGATGCTGTGTATAAAAGGGATTCTCGATCCCTTCAACTTCTTGGACCTGTTTATCCTGGACATCAACCAGCACATAGTACGGGCAGCGCCCAAAGTGGTGGCTGACCCGGCTTTCCAAACCATTATTTTCTTCAGTCGAAATAGCGATCTTCATATTGAGGTCTCCTTATTGATGAGTTCTGAATGTTTTTTTCATCCGGAATCTCCCCATAATATTTCATTAATCCGCGTCCAGAGCGCGCCAATAGCAAGGCTAGAGGGAGAATACGGATCGTATGCGGTAACCGGTTCAGCCCGGGTCATGCCTTCCTGCACGGATTTATCAAAGGGGATCCGGCCGAGGAGCGGGATTTTATTTTCCCAGCACAGGCGCTCGATTTCAAAGGAGCCCTGCGGGAACAGGTCAGCTTTATTGATGCATACCAGTGCTTTGATGCCAAAGTGAGCGGTTGTCTGTAGAACCCGAGCTAAATCGTGGGCAGCTGACAGGCCGGGCTCTGTGACAATCAGAGCGTAATCTGCACCTGAAGCAGCGCTGATGACCGGGCAGCCGATGCCAGGGGGGCCATCCACAAGAAGCAGTTCGTAACCGCCATCGATGGCACACAGGCGAGCCTGTTGTTTAATCAGTGTTACCAGTTTGCCGGAATTTTCCTGGGCAGGGACCAATTCTGCGTGGAATAATGGTCCAAAGCTGCTATCTGACCGGAACCACTTGCCTGCAGTTTGAGTTTGCATTTTGATGGCTTTTTCGGGGCACTGGTAGAAGCAGGCTGCACAGCCATCACAGGCGAGCGGGTCAACCCGGTAGGCACCATTGTCCGGGCTGAGGGCGTCAAACCGGCAAACATCAGCACAATAACCGCATCCCGAACAGGTTACTGAATCGATTACCGCAATCTGCCCGCCGTAAAAATTCTGGCACTCAAGCCGGCGAGCGATTTAACACCAGCTCCAGATTTGCGGCGTCCACATCCGCATCCGCCAGGACTACCGTTACGGGAGTTTCAGAACAAGCCGCCAGGTGGGCAAGGGCTGCAGTGAGGCATGTCTTTCCGGTACCGCCCTTTCCGCTTAAAATAACCAGTTGCTTAAAATCCGGCTCCACTTAACAGATCTCCCTTTTGTTAAACATGCCTAGCGCTCAGCTCGGGCTGGATTGCGGGGGCTCCATTTGCCCTTTTCGCGACAATGTCCAATATCTGATGGTATAGTCGCTCGAAACGAGGCAGGAACTCGGGGAATGATTCAACTAGGGTTTTGCCCTGCGCCAGCGCTTCCGCGATTCGCCGGTCGAAAGGGATGCGCATCAGAACCGGTAAACCGGCTTCACGGCAGAAATTCTCAACCCGGTTATCGCCAGTTCCAGCGCAGTTGATCAAAACTCCGGCGGGTTGGTCGAGCTGGCTAACAAGCCGGGCAGCCCGTTTCAGGTCGTGCAATCCAAAGGACGTCGGCTCAGTTACCAGAAGAGTGAAATCCGCTCCCCGGAGCGACTCAACCACCGGGCAGGAGGTCCCGGGAGGCACATCCCGGATTGTCAATTTTTCAGAATGGGCAGGCAGCCATTTTTTTAACTGGCGGATAACCGGTACAGCCATCGGTTCACCCACATTCAGCACACCCCGGGCGAATTCCATCCCGCCGGAAACAGGCCCTGCCTCCAGCACCCCCAGCATATCCTGGACTTCTTTTATGGCATTTTCCGGGCAGTTTAAAGCGCAGCTTCCGCAGCCATGGCACAGTTCAGGGAAAACAAGGGTCTTTCCTGCCAGCAGGATAATTGCGTTGTACTGGCAAACCTGGGCGCAGCGACCGCAGGCTGTGCAGCGTTCACCCTCCACCTGGGGGATTAACAACCCGACTTCTTTGCGGGTGCGGAATACTGGTTTAAGGAAAAAGTGGGCGTTGGGGGCCTCGACATCGCAGTCTAGGAAAACAGTCTGGGCCGGGTATACAGCCCGGGCGAGGCTGGTGGCGACGGTGGTTTTCCCGGTGCCGCCCTTGCCGCTGGCAACTGCAATAATCACTAGCCGCTCCATTGGAGGTTGCGGCGCCCACCCCTACCGCCATATTCGCTGGGGGCACTTACCTGCTGGAGCAGTCCCGCTTTAAATTTATCCAGGACCTCTTTCACCAGGTTGTCGCCGGCGCTGTACATGTCGATGCCGGCGGATTTTAATGCCTGGTAAGCCTTTGGACCGAAATGCCCGCTGATCACAGCGTTTGCGCCCAGCTCTGAGATGAACTGGGCCGCCATGGTTCCCGCACCACCAGTTGATCCACTGGCAGGGTTTTCGAGTGCATGCCAGTTGCCGGTTTCGGTGTCCACGATAATAAAACAGGCACAGCGCCCGAAACGAGCATCAAACCGCGCTTCAAGGGCAGTTTTTTCGGCGCTTACAACAAGTATCATGATTCTTGCGACATTTCCGGTTGGGATTGGCTGTGTTTATCCTGATCTTCATAAGCGGTCAACAGACGGTTGATATCGTCACGGGTGCGGCGCAGGTCGGCGATCCAATCTGCCAGGCGTTCCTCGCCATCCGGCAGAATTTGATACACACGGCGCTGGGGGCCCTGGCTCTGCTCATCCCAGCTGGATATAACCCAGCCCGAATTCTTCCATCTCGCGCAATGCGCGATAAACCAGGCTGGGGTCGAGTCGCTCCAGGTTGAAACCAAATTCATCCAGCTGGTTCAGCAGACTGTAACCGTGCGCCTGACCCCTGTGCAGCATGAACAACAAACAGGGTTGTAAAAAACTCATCACCCGCCGGCGGCGTCCTAACCCGCGCCCCCGCCCCCATCCTGGTTCCATTTAATCTCTCCTTTCAAAATTAGCGCTTGAATATAATATCTAAAGTATATTCATCTATAGACAAAATGTCAATAGATAATTTGTAGATCGAACAGGTCTGTTGTGTTTATTTTCACTGGCATTTTTCCTGGAAACCTGACGGGAGCAGCCTTTATTCCCGTATAGAAAGGAAAGCATATGAAACCTGAATAGAAAAACGACAGGCGCTTCACTGTAAGAGCCTGTCGTTTTCATAAAGGAGTTTGGAAATATGTAATTGGACTCAATTGGAACCGCTGCCATACCCTTTGTTGCCCCTCATTCCATTTCCCCGGTAGCCATTCCCGCTGCCCTGAAATGATTGGCTGGTTATAAGGGTGTACTGTTCCATACTTAAATACTGCGGAATGTATGTCTCGGATGTCCGTTTTGAAAGAATACTTGTGAATGCACGAAGGTGGTTCTCTGAACCGCGCTTAAGGTTATTAAAGACCTGTTTAATATCCGGATTGTCAGTTTGGGATAGATAGGACTGCAAATCAAGGATATCAATTTCTTCAATTGCTGCGCCTACGTTTAAAGCCTCGGAAACAGATTTGCTACCACGCGCAACCAGTTCAGTATACAAGGATTGTAATTCCGGATTGTTAAAAACACCTGGAACAGAAGAGGCAGATTCTTCTAAGGAATATTTATCTATCAAACCTGCAACTGCATCCATGTGCGCCTGTTCGCTAGCGGCAATGTTGTTAAAGGCTGAAAGCTGCCAGGTGGCATAAAGGGTTGTGTATACATCGCGAGCCAATTTTTCTTCCTCCAGCATATAAAGCAGCCCTTCAATTTCTTCAATGGTTAAATCTGAAGATTTATCCTGTTTATTTCCAGCTGCGAGCTCATTTTTCTCCAGGATGCTGAACATCATCTGATTATCGGCAGTCATTTTTTCCAGATCCTGGCTGTTGAAATTAGAGACTTGAATCTCATTCCCGGTTTGCAATTCCGCCTCACTAATGTTTTTCGAAGCCATGGCGCTGCTGTATATACTCGTTCCCAGAGCTGAAAGGAGAACAAGCACTAACGTACTGAACAAGATGGTTTTAATCATTATTTTCCTCCAACAATTTTGGATTTTTTATATCAGGCTGTTTTAACTGAATGGCCTAACTTTAGCATCCTGGTGTGAAGAAGTTGTGAATATCCTTTGAAAAAGTTATGGATTTCTGTATGCAATTGTGCTTTTTCTGGGCGGCATTGATTATTTGACAATTGGTTTTTTATGGCGTAAGATATTTTAATTGCGGGCAGGTACTTAAATACGGAATTACAATTAGCCTTATATAACTGAATATCTTTAATCAAGTCTTGCGATAAGTAACGAAAGGCGGAAAATATGGGCAGCCATCGTAAAGCGTTCTGGATATTGTTGCCCCTGACAGCACTGGTCCTGTGGGGCTGTGCTGGGACGGGCGGGGAGAGCGGGCCGCAGGCGTGGATCGATTACCCGCCAAACAACGCATATCTCCCTGAAGAACCTGTCAGCATCCTGGCGCATGCCTCGTTCAGCGGCGGTGTAGACAGCATTGAGTTTTTCGTCGACAGCGAGCGGATCAATGCGGCAGGCGTGGGAGGCAGCAGACTTGAATCGGCAACGGTCGAATGGCGCCCGCCCGGACCGGGCAGGTACCGCATTGAAGCACGCGGGGTGGATACCGGCGGCGGATACGGCCCTTTGGCAGCGGCGGTTGTCACTGTGGGTGAGCCTCCTGCGGCAAACGCAGAACAACTCCAGCCGTCAGATACCAGCACCCCCACCCTGACTCTAACTGGGACAGCCGCGACCGCGACTGCTACACCAACCGGAACCCAGCCCACCCAAACCAGCACCCCCGAAACACCCGGGCCTCCAGCCGGTGCAAGCGTGACCGCGGACAGCGACGCCAACTGCCGCTACGGGCCTTCGACCCTGTTTAATGTATACGGGTACCTGCTGGCTGGCAATTCAGCCGAGCTTACCGGGCGCCTGGAAAATAGCTCCTGGTTCCTGGTGGCGCTACCCGGGAAGACGGAGCAGTGCTACGTTTCAGCTTCGACCGTCACGGTTGTGGGGGATTTGGGGACAGTGCCGGTTGTACAACCGCCCCCAGTGCCGGTTACAGATACGCCCACCCCGACCTTTACACCTACAACACAGGTCCCCGATACAACCCCGCCGACCGTAATCAGCGCAACTTTCAACCCCACCCAGATTATGAAGGAAGGGCCAGGCTGTCCGGGCTATTCGCGCACCACAGTTCTGACTGTCAGGGCGCAGGACAATGCTGCGGTCGCCGGTGTCACAACCAGCTGGGTTTTGAGGGATACATCCAATACAGAGGTCTCCAGCGGTAGTATAAATTTAAACTTCAGCGGAGGCGACAGGTACCAGGTTACATTCGGGCCATTCAATTCCGATGGCACTCTATACGTAAACGGCACAGTGACGGACACATCCGGCAACACGACACCGTTCAACCAGCAGATCACTGTCCTGGCCTGCATCGGGTAAGGGGAGCGCAGATATGAAAACGAGAACAGCTTTGATTATCGGGATTATTGTCCTGGCGGGCCTGATTATCTTTGTGATGATCGCAGGCGGGCTGGGGTTTTTCTACTCGCAGCGGGGACTTGATGATAAAAGAGAAACAAACAGGCCGCCCACAGTGTTTGTGCATAAACCTAAAGACGGGGACACATACCCGGCCGGGACCACAATCCAGGCCCATATCAGCGCTACGGGCTCCAAGCCAATCACCCGGATCGAGATGTGGCTGGACGGGGAACTGCATGAAACCCAGAACCCGGTCCCCGGGACCGTAAAGGGCGCCTCGCAGGCAAATGCCGTTTTTGAGCTGCAGGTAGGTGAAGGAGCCCAGACGATGTACTGGCGGGCGGTTGACTACGCCGGATTGATCGGGCAGAGTCCCCCGGTCGCGGTTATCGGCGGGCCCGGGCAGGCTGTGGAGACGACGGAAGTGACAGCCAGGGAAGGCCAGACCCTGGAGGATATCGCCAAGGACCAGGAGGCGGACCTGGGTGCGGTAGACGAGCTTAACCCGGACCTGGGAGGTGCGCCCATTCCGGGCGGGACTAAGGTTAAGGTGCCAGCGCCTCCAGTTCCCGGGGGGGCAAGCCAGCCGCCACCCCCAGGTGAGCCGCCCCCGGTAGACATCCTACCCCCGGCGCCGCTGCCTGTAACGCCCCCGGGAACACCACAACTAAATCCGGCGGTTTTTCCGGTGCTTGACATATCATCAATACTGCCCCTGCTGGCGGCGATGCCGAAGGCGCCAACCAGCCTGGAAGCGGGCTATGAGGACTGTAAAATCCGCCTGACCTGGATCGACAACGCCGATAATGAGACCGAATTCAAAATCTGGATGGCGCGCCTGGGAGGCCCGCCGCAGTTAATCGCCACGCTGAAAGGATCGCCGGCGACCGGTCCGGCCTGGTACGAATTTAAATCGCCCGAATTTGGAATATACAGTTTCTGGGTCGAGGCAACAAACATCCTGGGCGGGCAGCCAAGCGAGATCAAGTGGGTGGGAGTCACTGACCCGGAGTGCAAATCGGATTATCTTGCCACCAGGCTGGAAATCGAAGCGCTGGATATGAACGTCAGCGGCGGGTTTGGTGAGGTTTACTGCTACCTCTCTCTGGAAGGAGCTTCAGCAAGAAGGATACCGGAAGGGGACAAGACCATCCAGGTGCTCAACCAGTGGGGCGATATCACTAAATACTGGGGCGGCAGCAAGAGCATCCTGCTGCCGTATCCCGCGGATGAAGAGGTCTCGCTGGAGGGGGAATGCCTGGGTTTGGCCGGGAATTCGCCGCCGGTCAGCCTTGGGAAATTTTCAGCCAGCGTGCCGCGCGAGCAGTGGGACGGCAGGCGCCTGGAAATCAGCGGGGACAAATTTATCGTCGGCTACCGCATCAACCCGCACGGCTCAAAGCAAGCCCAGGGGATTTATTTCCACACCGATTACGATATCCTGAAACCGTACAATGTGGTGGTGGCGCAGGAGAAACCATCCGACCCGAACGACAGCGTCGAAAACGCGATCCTGGCCCGGCGCCCGTTCATCTCCTGGAAATGGGATGGGGATGAGTCCAACCTGACTTCATTTACAATCTACATGGACGGAGAGATACTGCAGTGGGCGGAACCAGACTGGCGCAAGACCAGGCTGCTGCTGCCGGCCGGCTGCGGGGTTTCGTACCAGATCCAGATAGCGGCTAACTCCGGCGAGGCCCAGTCGGTGCCCAGCGCGCCCTTTACCTACATAACGCCGCCCTGCCCGGTGATGGTGGAGGTCCATTTCCAGTCTTTATATGCCTACCAGACGGACGATTCATCCTTCAACCCATTTGATGTCGCCGGAAGCTATGCAGTACAGTCCCTGTGACGCAGCTTGTCAATATACGGGGAAATCTGGGCGACCGGTTCAAGGTACGAGGTTCGCTACGGCGGTTCGGAGACAGTTTCACATACCATATGACCTGCAAAATTGAGTACTCCATTCACCCAACTGGGTTTGAAGAGGATAAGATAATCGTGCCAATCGACCCACTGGATCCCGGACTACGATTTGGGACTGAATTCCACGAGAGCGATTTTTGTGAGTGATGATGATTTTGGCAGGGTGGCTGTGAAATCCCGCCGCCGCCACCACCTCCAATGTCAATTGAAGAGTGGAAAAATTTTGATCAAACCTTTACGTTTTACCCGCCTGACTAGACGATACGATGAAAGGCAGGATAACAATCCGGGTGCGCGGGTTCGAATTCAGCGAGTGACAGAGCATGAAATAATCCCCCCATTACCCGCCACCTAGCCGCAGCGGCATTTCGGGGACATCCTGGTGTTCGACGACTGCAAGGTCGTCTTTATTAAATTTGGACATCTCAGCGCCATATCTATTCGACAAGGGTGCGGCTGTGATGCCGTGCGCAAAGACACTTAATAAAACCGTGATCATTGTTGCGCTGTAGATCACACCTTCATCAGGTATGTTCTTGGCTTCGAGCACAGTAAATGCGTATAAGATCGAGGCAATGCCGCGCGGCCCAAACCATCCCATGAATAAGGTTGTTACCGGGCGGATTTTTGCCCCGATCATGCTGATCCAAACCGGCAGCATCCGCATCACTGTCAGGCTGAGGACGGCAAATAAAACCACAGCAGGGTTCAGCATTTCAAGCGCTGGAGGCAGCATCACCGCTCCGAACAGGACGAAGGTTACCAGCATCAGCAGGTCGACCTGCATCTCGGAGAAATCGATCAATGACTTGCTCTCAATCCTGCCAAATGTGTTTCCGAAGGTCAACCCGAACACAAATGCGGCGATATAACCATTTCCGTCCAGATAGGTTGCCAGGCTGTATGCCAGCAAAGCAAGCGCCAGGGCGCTGATCTTTTGAAAACGGGCGTTCATCCAGGCGCTTGTAACTCCCCAGCGGATAGCACGCATACCGGTATATCCCAAGATAACCCCCACAAGTCCCCCGATGAAGATCTGGGCAACAACATAAGTAAAAAATCGGCCGGAACTTATAGTTAATTCGAGATCTAGCGCCAGCGCGATCGCCAGAAGCAGGAACGGAAGGGAAATGCCGTCATTCAACCCGCTTTCGATGTTTATCGCCTGGCGGATGCGCACCGGCACTTTCGGGTTGGATACCACACTCTGGCCCAAACTTGCATCGGTGGGGGTTAACACAATCGCCAGGATGATCGCCTCCACCAACGAAATTTCGGGAAAAATTATTGCCGCAAGAAGAGAACCTAAGACCACGGTCAACGGCAGCCCGATAACCAGTAAGCGCTGCGGCAGAGAATGATCACGCCAGAGCTGGCGGATTCCGATCCGGGCAGCATCGTTAGCCAGCACAATCACCAGGGTCAGTTCAGCGACCAACTGCAACCCCTGGCTCCTGGGATTAATGTTTACCAGGTTAAAAAAAAGGGGGCTGACAAGGAGCCCCATGGTTGTGTAGATCATTGGCAGGGTGATGGCGGTGTTTTGCACTCGCCGGGATACAAGGGCGGCCAGCAGAATACAGATCAGAATAGAGATAAATCCAATCGATTCCATACCAAAGGTTCCCTCCAGGAGTATAACGAAAAAGCTGATTTCGGTTATACACGCCAAAACGTATACCTGTAATACTTTATGTCAGGCGGGCTGTACTTGTTGGGTATCCCCGGCAAAAGAATATCCAGAATTGCTGCCAGAACCCGGAAAACTTCAATCGAATCCACTTTGTGTTTAAATTAGAAACAGAAACACCTGGAAAATAAAAGGTTCTGTTGGGGAAGTGCCGAAGGTGGGAATCGAACCCACACTCCCGAAGGAACACGAGTTTGAGTCGTGCGCGTCTGCCTGTTCCGCCACTTCGGCTGGATAAAGTTTGATAGTAAAAGTATATCGAATGTTGGGGGGCCGGTCAAGACAGGCTCTCTTGCAATGCACAAATTATTGATACCGCGTTCCGGGAGGGTATAATTGGCGAAACCAGCCGGGACTGTACTGGCAAAAACCAGCAAACAAAAATTTAATGGAAGAACTGCCGCTCAACCAGATTCTCACAGGAGACTGTGTCGAAGAGATGGGAAAACTGCCAGCCGGGTCGGTCGACCTGGTATTCGCAGACCCGCCCTATAACCTGCAGCTTCACCAGGAACTGTGGCGCCCGAACCAGACCAGGGTGGAGGCGGTTACTGAATCCTGGGACCAGTTTGGGGATTTTCAGGAATACGACCGGTTTTGTGAAAACTGGCTGACTGCCTGCCGGAGAGTGCTCAAAACCAACGGCGCCATCTGGGTGATCGGCACCTACCATAATATCTTCCGGATCGGCAGGATAATGCAGGATATTGGTTACTGGATATTGAACGATGTGGTCTGGGTCAAATCAAATCCGATGCCCAACTTCCGTGGAGTGCGCTTCACCAACGCCCATGAAACGCTGATCTGGGCTCAGAAGGAGCAGGGGGCGCCATACACGTTTAACCACCATGCCATGAAGGCTCTCAACCAGGATTTGCAAATGCGCAGCGATTGGAACCTGCCGATTTGCAGCGGAAAAGAGCGCCTGCGGGTGAATGGCAAACGGGCTCACCCGACCCAGAAACCGGAAGCGCTGCTGTACCGGGTTATCTTGGCAAGCACCAACCCGGGTGATGTGATCCTAGACCCATTCTTCGGGAGCGGTACCAGCGGGGCGGTTGCTAAAAGACTGCACCGCAACTGGATCGGCATTGAGAAGGAAACAGAGTACGTCCGGATAGCCTGCGCTCGGATCGCAAATACCCCCCAGGAGGGGTATGAAGAGCAGATTTTGGAGACGCCCAGTGCCCGGAAGAAAGCGCGGGTGCCCTTTGCCGCGCTGGTCGAGCATGGTTATCTGCTCCCGGGACAGCGCCTGTATTTAACCGGA
The DNA here is from genome assembly GCA_963793095.1 of uncultured Chloroflexia bacterium. GTDB lineage: Bacteria > Chloroflexota > Anaerolineae > Anaerolineales > UBA4823 > CAVWDI01. The sequence goes on along the minus strand of CAWBYY010000002.1, from coordinate 62,710 downwards.
GAAGGAGAAATCTGCGCCCGGGTGACCGCGGATGGCAAGATTGAGTGGGACGGTATGCGGGGATCTATCCACCAGGTCGCCAGGGAAATCCGCCAGGCGCCCTGTAACGGCTGGGAGCAGTGGCTGTACGTGGATGAAAAGACCGGATCCCAATACCTGATCGATACTTTGAGGGAGAGCTTCAGGGCAGAACACATAAACGGAATTATCAATAAAAAGGTGAGTGATGAATAACAATAAATATGAATTGGGCGGCTGGAGCCTGGGAGATTTATTTCCCTCACAGACCAGCCCGGAGATGGGTGCTGCAGTTGAGGAACTTGAAAAGAAAGCAGAAAGATTTGAGACCCGGCGGGATTCACTGACCGACCGAATAAGCCATTCCGATTTTTTGGAGATTATCCAGGAGTTAGAATCGATTATCACTCTCTCCTACCAGATACACAGTTTCGCCTCGCTCCAATTCGCAGCTGATACTCAGAACCAGGATGGCCAGGCTTTCCTGTCCAGAGTGGACCAGTTGATGGCAGAGATGCAGAACCGGGTTCTATTCTTCAGCCTTTGGTGGAAAGCCCTGGAAGAAGAAACGGCTGATAAGCTGGTCGAAGGAACCGGGGATTATCGCTACTGGCTGGAAGAAATGCGCCATTTCCGGCCGCATACCCTCAGCGAACCGGAAGAAAAGGTTATCAACCTGAAAGATGTGACCGGTTCCAGCGCCCTCACCAAGCTTTATGACACGATTACCAACCGGTATGTGTTCAGCCTGGATGTGGACGGCGAAAAGAAGCAGCTGACCCGCGGCCAGATTATGGTGTATGCCCGCGATCCGGACCCGAAGATGCGGGCAGGAGCCTACCAGGAGATATACCGGGTCTTTGGGCAGGACGGCCAGATCCTCGGCCAGATCTACCAAGCCCTGGTGCGCGATTGGTTTAACGAGCAGGTACAACTGCGCCATTATAAAACGCCGATATCCGCCCGAAACCTTGTCAACGATGTGCCCGATTCGGTGGTGGATACGCTGCTGGAAGTCAGCGAACGTAATGCGGACGTATTCCAGCGCTTCTTCAAATTGAAAGCAGGTCTGATTGGGTTGGATCAACTGAGGCGCTATGATATTTATGCTCCGGTTGAGAAGTCCGATAAATCCTATGAATTTGACCAGGGAGTAAAAATGGTGATGGATTCGTTTGCTGCCTTTGATCACGGTTTTAAAAGGATGGCGCAGCGTGTATTTGACGAGCGGCGCCTGGACAGCGAGGTGCGCAAGGGTAAACGGGATGGCGCGTTCTGCGCAACAGTGACCCCCGATTTGACCCCCTGGGTGCTGGTCAACTTCCAGGGGCGGGCGGAGGACGTAGCAACCCTTTCGCACGAGTTTGGGCACGCGATCCATTCGATGCTGGCTGAAGAGCACAGCGTTTTTACGCAGAATGCTTCCCTGCCGCTGGCGGAAACCGCTTCTACGTTTGCTGAAATGCTGCTGGTGGATTATATGCTTGCAAACGAGAGCGATGAGGGCGTGCGCCGGGATATCCTCTTCCGCCAGGTTGACGATGCCTATGCGACCATCATGCGCCAGATTTACTTCGCCCTGTTTGAGCGCCAGGCGCACGATATGGTGGCAAAGAACGCTTCGGTGGAGGAATTATCTGAAGCTTACCTGGTTAACCTGGAAACGCAGTTCGGTGGCGCGGTCGCCTTGAGTGATGAATTTCGCTGGGAGTGGGTTTCGATCCCCCATATTTACCATGTGCCTTTTTATGTATATGCCTATGCATTCGGCCAGTTACTGGTGCTGTCGCTTTACCAGCAGTATAAGACAGTTGGGCTGGAAGCATTCAAACCACGTTACCTGGAGATACTGTCAGCCGGTGGTTCCGCATCGCCGGAAGTTGTTCTGAAGCGGGCCCAGGTGGATATCCACAATCCTGAGTTCTGGCAGGGCGGTTATGATGTTCTTCGGAATATGGTCTCGGAACTGGAGATACTTTAACGGTAATTTAAATTGGGAAAAGAGACAGGTAGAAAAAAGATGAGCTTACCAATCAGCAAAAACAATCGCATCCCGGCCGGGGTACTTGGGGCGACTGGGGCGGTCGGGCAAAGGTTCGTGCAGCTGCTGGAGGGACACCCCTGGTTTGAGGTGGTATCAATCAGCGGCTCTGACCGGACGGCAGGAAGGTGCTACGCTGAGGCCTGCCACTGGGTGTTACCGGAGCCGATGCCGGAACGCCTCAGGGAACTGGAAATCAAAAAGTCCACACCGGCTGAAATGGAGGTGGGGCTGGTATTCTCGGCTCTGCCGGGAAGGAAAGCATTAGACCTGGAGCCGGAGTTTGCCCGGGCAGGAGTGGCGGTATGTTCAAACGCATCCGCTTTCAGAACCGAACCGGATGTGCCGATACTGCTGCCGGAAGTTAACCCGGGACACATCGATGTAATCCCAGCCCAGCGCCAAAAGCGGGGTTGGAGCGGGTGTATCGTGACCAATCCAAACTGCACAAGCACAGGAATAACGGTCGTTATAAAAGCCCTGGGGGACGCATTTGGGATAAGACGCGTTTTTGGGGTAAGCCTGCAGGCGCTTTCCGGAGCGGGATACCCGGGCGTGGCTTCCCTCGACATCCTGGACAACGTGGTGCCTTACGTGGGCGGGGAGGAGGAGAAGGTGGAATGGGAGCCGCGTAAAATGCTCGGGAAGGTGAATTCAGAGAAAATTGAATTGGCTGATTTTGGAATGAGCATACATACAAACCGGGTCCCGGTCAGCGATGGGCACCTGGTCTGCCTGAGTCTCGAGCTGGAAAATGAAACTGAAAGCAATGAGGTAATTGCCGCTCTGAAGAGTTATCAGGCGCCCCCCGAGAGCAAAGAACTACCGTCTGCGCCGGATCCAGTCATACAGTACCGGCCAGAACCAGACCGGCCCCAACCGCGCCTGGACCGGATGGCGGGGAAGGGTATGACGACTGTGGTTGGAAGGGTGAGGCCTGATCCGTTGTTTGACTATAAACTGGTCGTGCTTTCACACAATACAATCCGCGGCGCGGCCGGGGGTTCAATTTATAACGCTGAACTTCTTGTGGAGAGCGGGTATATAAGATAAACTGGATACTGGGGATTAGAGATTGGGATGATTGGGCAGGTTGGAAATTATGCAGACTATTCCTTTAATGGTTATCCATTATTTAAGAACATCGAATCCGGGCTGTGGATTTGCAATAAGTTCTTTTGGCTGGTATCCTTTGGTTAGATTTATAACAAACGAAATATTCAAAAAATATTAAGAAAATCAATTAATATACAAAAAATATTGCAGGAATTTAATAATGTATCTGGCCATTGAAGGCGCGATAGGTGTTGGTAAAACTAGCTTAGCCCGGTTGTTGAAACCCGCATTTGAGGCCGACCTGCTTCTGGAGATTTTCGAAGAGAACCCGTTCCTGTCGGATTTTTACGCTGACCGGGAGCGATATGCTTTCCAGACCCAGATCTTTTTCCTTTTGAGCCGCTACCACCAGCAGCGGCGGACAGTCCCGGAAATTCTGGCAGGCGGCGTTGATTTGATTGCGGATTATACCTTTGAAAAAGACGCCCTCTTCGCCTGGATAAACCTGCAGGGAGACGAACTTGACATGTACCACAAGGTGCATGACGCGCTTGCGGAGAAGATTGCCCCTCCGGATCTGGTGGTCTATTTGCAGGCGGATACGGATGTGCTCATGGAGCGGATTGCGATGCGCGACCGGCCGTATGAGCGCAGCATGGAGCGTTCCTATATAGAGCAGGTAAACCAGGCGTACGAACAATTTTTCACTTACCAAGGCAATGTTCGTTCACCGGTGCTGGTCCTGGACACAAATGGGATCAACTACGTGCGGGACGAGGAAGACCTCAAGCGGGTTGAAAACCGGATCAGACAGCGGTTAAAAATGCCGCCATTTCAAACCGAACTGCCTTTAGGGGATTCAGAGGGCAGTTAAGGGAGCGAATTACTTCAGGTAAGGAGGGGTAGATGCGAATTGACCACGAGACATTGACGAGATTAACCCTGGAACTTGTGGAAGAGAGAACCAGGCGTGACCGTAATGTGGTATCCGTCTACCTGTGCGGGTCGCTGCTTGAGCAGGACTACCTACTTGGTGGAACAACCGATGTTGATCTGGTGTTTATCTGCTACGATAAAGTTCAGGAAGAGAGAGAGATACTACCGATAACCGAGGAGGTCCATTTTGATATCGCCCACCATCCCCAGAATTTATACCGGACACCTCGCAGTCTGCGAGTACATCCCTGGTGGGGCCCAACGATAAAGGAATGCAAAATCCTGTACGACCCCCAGCATTTTATGGATTTTACCCAGGCCAGTGTGAGAGGCCAGTTTGAAAGGCCAGACCGGGTATATGAACGGGCGCGGGGCCAGGTTGAAACCGCCCGGAAAATCTGGATGGGATACCAGTTGAGCGAGCAGGACCCGGGGCCAGCCCAGCTGCTGGATTATTTTAAAGCCCTGAAACAGGCAGTCAACGCGATTGCGGGTTTCAACGGTGCACCTTTAACCGACCGGAGCTTGATGACAAAATTTCCGGAGCGGTCGGAAAGAATCGGAAAACCCGGGATGGCGGCCGGGCTGTTGGGACTGCTAGGTGCGCCGAATATAGCCGAAGATGATTATCCTGGACTCATTGATGAGTGGACAACCTGCTACGATAGACTTCCTGCGGAAGGTGTGCCTGCCAGTCTGCACCCTATCAGGAAAGATTACTATTACAGGGCATTTGAAGGGATGGTTGAGGCAGGGGAGAGCAGCGCGGTGCTGTGGCCGTTGCTGTGGACATGGACACTGGCGGCAGACAGTCAGCCTCACAATCGAGAGATACTGAGGGGATGGCAGGCTGCTCTGGGGGGGATGAGGCTGCTCGGGGAAGATTTCCATGAAAGGCTGGCGGGGTTGGACGCTTACCTGGATTTAATTGAAGACACCATCAAAAACTGGGCCAACGAGAATGGAGTCTGGGTGGAATGAGAATTTGTTTCACGTGAAACAATTGAAATTAAAAATCTATAAGCCAGAATAGAAATAACACGGAAGCAATGGCGATGTTTCACGTGAAACATACGCATATTTTCCATCTTCTACCCTCTAGGTTGATAATTTAAATGGATGTCAGGCAGCTTCAAGGCTGCCGGGTTCGGATTTTATTTTTTTCGGAGAAGGAGACTGATCTGGGGGTTTCTTAAGTTTCAGCAGCGCGGTTTCCGAAAAACCGAGGTAGGCGATATACAGGTATCCCCCGGTATAGAGGAGCAGCCAAGCAATCAGCCCAAACAAGCCATTGTAGATCACAAGGACCAGCAGGATCAATGAGTAAAGGGCGAAGAAAAACTCGAACCAAGTATTTGGATCGGGCGGCAGCAGGTATTCGGGCTGTTCGGCGGGGTTGCTCTCTTCCCTGATATTAAATTTCGGTGTTCTCAAAAAGGAGGTTTTGATCCCGAAGGCGGCTTCCAGTACCGCCCGGGTATTATTGATGGATAATCCCATGCCGAGCAGGAGCAGGACGACCAGGTGTTTCAAACTGCCCGTTACGGTCTGGCCGGCTGTGCGCATTGAAACCCAATACATCAAAAGCGGTCCGACGGCGGCTATGGAGAATATATTAATTATCCAGAAGAAGCGGTTGTTAAAATACAGGATGGGGAAGGTCAGCAGCAAATTTATCAAAACAAGGGGATGGACCAGGTAGTGGGTTAGATGGATGCTGCCCGCCAGCTTGATCCGAAAGGACTGTTTTGAGCTCCATAACTCAGGCAGGAGTTTTCGGGCGCTCTGGATGCTGCCTTTGGCCCAGCGGAACTGCTGGCGTTTAAAGGCGTTTATGTGAACCGGTAGTTCGGCTGGCACACACACCTGTGGCAGGTACAGAATGCGCCAACCGTTCAGCTGGGCGCGGTAACTCAGGTCAAGGTCTTCCGTCAGGGTGTCGCTTTGCCAGCCTCCAGCCTCGTTAATACAATCCCGCCTCCAGATCCCGGCTGTGCCGTTGAAGTTCAGGAACAGTTTGCCAGCGCTGCGGGCTGCCTGTTCGACCTGAAAGTGTCCATCTATCCCGGCCGCCTGGGCGCGGGTCAACCAGGACGAATCCCGGTTAATGTGCCCCCAGCGAGCCTGAACGCACCCGACAGAGGGGTCAGTAAGCAGATGGGGCAGGCATGATTTGAGGAAATTCGGGTCGGGGAGAAAGTCGGCATCGAATATCGCGAAATATTCTGTGCTGGCAACCGCCATACCATGAGCGAGGGCCCCACCCTTGAAGCCGCGCCGGTCGGAACGCTGGATGTGTTTGATATTGATCCCCTGATTAAAGTAAAACGCGACTGCTCTCGAGATTATCTCTGATGTGGCATCGTCCGAATCATCCAGCACCTGGATTTCAAGCCGGTCGGGCGGGTAATCAAATCCGACAACAGCTTCGATCAGGCGCTGTACGACATACATTTCGTTGTAAACCGGTAACTGGATGGTTACTGGAGGCAGGTCCTCCGGATCATAAGGAGGAGGCAACGGCATTTGCCCTGCCAGCCTGGTGCGCATCCAGGTCAAGGCCAGAGTATTAAAACCGTAGATCGCCAGGGAGATTACTACAACCGCGTACAGGAATTCAAGGACAATCATGGAATGCAGTATGGCTTTGGAATGGAGTGTTTCACCAGAGGTAAGGTAATGGCGGGTTGGGCAGCCTCTCAACTACACGAGCATCAACTCCCAGGCTGCGTCCGGCCCGGGTGAAAAACAAAACGAAGAGGATGCCCAGGATGAGGATGTAACTCCATGGCCAGTCGTGACCGAAAGTTGCCAGGAAGGTGTTCAGGATAAAAAAGGCTGCCGCCGTGCTGGTATATGGCGTTAAAAACCCCACCAGTAAAAATATACCGATTAAAAACTCAGTGACAAGTTGAAAAGGCGCAAAAATACCCCGGGCAGGCAGAATTACCCCCTCGATAAACGCAGCATACCAGCCCATACTGTTTTGCGACTGCGGGAAAACCTCCCTGAAGAAAAACAGCAGACCATCAGGCGTGTAAAATCCTTTGGACTGATTGCTCCACCAGGTGGTCAGGAACAACAGACCTAGCAGGATTCGTAAAAACGAAACCCAGTACAGGGGGACTTTCGGTATTTCTTTAGCTTCTTGGCTCATTTTGTTATTCTCCATTTATTTATTAAACTTTTCAGAAGCACAATACTATTCTTCTATCATCTTTGTTATTTCAGGTATAAATTTATTTTAGCGTTTTGGGTACGCCTGGGTTGATAAAATAAATCATATATGTCACTCCGGTATAGGTGAATAAAGGGGGATGTATTCATCCATGTTTTTTAACATCCATTTTATTATGTTGATTCACACAAGCCGGGTTACCCTATTCTGATGGGTCGAAGGTCTGGGATCTTACCCGGTTAAATGGTTGAAAAAACCAGGATGGAGGCTTTATCCGGGCCTGCAGGTAGTTCCTGGTAACCCCCGAAAACAGCTGTGATTGTAAAACCGTGGGCTTCCAGCATTGTGACCAGTTCTTCCCTGGAGAACAAACGGTACTTGAGCAGGTAAGCCCTGCGCTCAGACCTGGTTACGCGGGTAAAAATTTCGGTAATGGCGTTATCGGTCTCGCTGAAACTTCGTTCTATGTACATTGTACCCTTCTGAAAAGGGATATATTCTTCGTATACCAGGTTTGTTTTTACCCATTCAGGGTGCGGAATTTCCACAATAAAGTGACCTTCCTTATTCAAATGATCGAATACTCTTTCAACCAGCAGCCGGTTATCGCCATCGTTATCGATCTGACCGAGCGTGGTGAAGAGACACAGCGCAGCCTCGAACTTTTGCCTGGATTTGAACTGCTCCGCCCTGGCCTGGATAAACCGGGGTTCATTGTTCATTCCAGAAGCAGCCTGGCGGGCAGCCTGGATCATGGCTTTGGATGGGTCGATACCCACCACACGAAAGCCGCGCTGAGCCAATTCGACAGCATGGCGTCCAGAACCGCAGCCGATATCAAGCAGGTTATCCCCGGGTTTGAGGTTTACCTGGGAGAGGACAAAATCCACTTCCGCTTTCGTCCGCTCCGGAGTGAGAAGCGGGTGTGAAAGGTAGGGCGACCCATTGCTGAAAAAATTTGGCTTCACGCGGCGGTTTCCGGGTCAGGTGGCGCATGCAGGTGCCCGCTCACGGCGGGGATGTATATGTTGCGCTTCTTTCAAAGCGTATCCCGCACATCCAGCATTGGAATGTCTTTTCGCTTCAGGTCGGAAAGAGCTTCAAATGGCGTTTCCACACCTTCCATTTCCGAGTACCGGGCCCAGTCTTCGATCCATTCGCGGTCGATGCCATCCACGTCATCCACAACCCGCAGGCGGTCAATGTTATATTCCGCAGTGAGGTTTTTAACTTCGGAGACAACGCTCTGGGGAGAACGAATCCGGAATTCCGGACCGTGGACAGCATCCTGGCACCACTGGCAATTATAGGGACAGCCGCGCCCTAGGCTGATTGTGAGGGAAGCGTAACCGTTATGTTCGCGCCAGTACTTAAGGTAACTATCCATATCAATCATATCTCGCGCTGGCTGGGGAAGGGCGTCAAGGTCAAGGATATATGGGCGCCGTGGGTTGACCTGTACCTGCCCACCCGGGGTGCGGTAGGCAATTCCAACGATATTTGAATAACTAATTTTGTGATTTCTGTTTATCAGTACGTCAAGCAATTCGACCAGGGTCAGCTCGCCTTCATGATGCACCACAAGATCTACCTGGGGGTGACAGAGGTATTTTTGCGGGAATAGGGTTGGGTCCGGCCCTCCCAAAATAACCAGGGCACCGTTCTCTTTTGAAATTTTTGCCAGCCGGAGAGCGATCTCACGATTTGGCGAAATGGCTGTTATTCCAACGACCTGCGGGTTCAGATCAGCCATGGTCCGGTTGAATCCAGCCAGGTCTGGTTCGAAGGTTCCGTCAAATATTTCCACGGAAAATTGGTTGTGGCGCAAGATACGCAGCCAGGTACAACAGGCCGAGCGGGAAGTAGGGTGTAGCCAGTTCGCGTTCTGCCTGGTCAAAGCTCAGAAAAACAGGATTTACCAGCAGGATGTCGATTTTCATTTAAAAACTCCTGGTCCCGGTCCCGCGAGTATATCACTTTTATCCGGGTAGCCAAACATAATTAAGATTTATATTATAAATATATATAAATATTTGGCGGGTAGATGAAAATGGATAAAAATGTTTACGGTAAGCTCAGAGAACAGCATTAATTATAACCGTGCACTTATTTTTCAGGAAAATAAACCCCTGCGCCAGGTAGGGATAAGACGCCCAAACCAGCAGCAAGTAAAACGGAATATATTCCAACTGGCGTATGGTGTAGAACTCGCGCAGATTTTGCGGATCCGCGTAGGTTGTATATGAAAGTGCGACCGAACAGGAGAAATATACCCAGGGCCAAATAAACCGGCTCAGCTTTGAATTTTCAGCCTGAAGCGGCAGCAAAAAGGGGGTAATAGGCAGGACTACTGTGACGTACCAGGGGTGGATCGTTGTGGTAAACAGCAGGTAGGCACCCAGGGGGACCATCGCCAGGCGCATTAGATTAATGCTCCGCTGGCGAAAGTTGGATTTCTGCGGATCATCAATTTTCCATGCCAGCACCCCCGCGGCTATTGTGGAGATTAATATCAAGGAAAGGGAGATGCCCTTAGCAAACCTGACTGAACCCTGCCCCACCAGATCGACCGGGACCGCCCCAGGCGTCTGGTATCCGCTCAACAAAGTTTCCAGCCAGTGATAAACGCTGCTGTTGTAATTCCAATAAAGAGCATAAATACGCAGCGCCCCAAAAAGGCCGCTGCCGCTCGCTTTGCCAGTTAAACCGAAGCCGGAAGAGTAACCAAAAACCCCGATAACCCCCACCAGAAGAAGAAAATATACCAGCAGGCGCTGCCATCCCCAGCGACGGAAAAATAGTGGAGAGATGAGCGCCGGGATCAACTTTGTGAGAGTGGCGGCAGCCAGCGATAGCGTGGATATTGACAACTTGAGTTTCTTATGGGAATCTTCTGGACCAACTCGCAATAGCAGCCAGAAAGACGCCACCATCAGGAATAACATCAGTGCGTCGACATGGGCCCCGTGGGCAAATTCAACCACTACAAGCGGGTTCCAAAGATATATGAGGGTGCGCCGGCGGGGGGAGTTCAACAGCTTCAGCATGTCCATCACAAACCAGCCAACCCCCAGGTCGAGGGCCATAGCCGAAGCCTGGAAGGCAAACGGACTGTGAGGGAACAGGTGGTTGACTGTGAAGAAATAAGCCTGGGCAGCAGGCAGATAGGGGGAGGCCATCCAGGGGTTGTTCACCAGCGCCCTGAAAGCAGTTTCGAATCTGTCAAGCACGGCTGAATTAACCGGATATGAATACGGGTTGACTCCTAACCCGACCAAATGCCCGTCCCAAAGATAACGGTATACATCATCAGACAGGGTCGGCAGTGTAAACAGCAGGACCAGCCGGAAGAGTATCGCCAGCCCCCATATCAGGAGAAGCGGAGTTCGATCGTGATCCACTCGCAATGACGCCAAAACATAGAAAAAAGCTGCGATCAGAAAAAACGTAAGAAAAGGGATTACGTTTTCCTCACGAAGGCTGGGGAAAAAGGTGAGTGCGCCAAAACAACCCGCCATAACCAGACCTGCCAGGAAGGTTATCGCCCAGCGTGATTTTATTTCATCCACGAGCGCCCGGTTCGTCAACCCCAAAGGGTAGATCCCCGAATCGATCAAAAAACCGGCGGCTGTGGAGCAGCTCATTTTCCGGCAGGCGCGCCAGCTCTTTTTTGAAACGGTTGAAGTCCTGCCATGTATCAATGTCATACCATGCTGGAAGCAGGGCAATACTTAGCGATAAAGAATTTGCCTTGGAAATGGATTGGTCCAGCACCATGGATGTACTCCATTCGATCCCGGAGAAAAGTTCATGATGGATTTGTTTTAACCCAATAAGGTAATAACCGCCGTCCTCACCAGGTCCAAAGACCAGCTCGTGGTTATTAAGCAATTCCACTGCGGAGATTATGTAATCGCCCGGCAAAGAAGGTCCGTCGGAGTTGATCGCAAGGGCTTTTTTGTAGCCAGCATCGAGCAGGTTGCCAAGGGTGATCTCGAGGCAATTACCGATATCCGGGCAATCGATTGGAAGCAGGGTTGTACCGGGCGGTGTAATTTCTTTAAAATAGCCAGCTGCATTATGAGGCGAGACCGCCAAGGCAAGGTCAACGCCCTTTATACGGGCGCATAACTCGATTGTATCTTTCAGAAGCGCTTCGTAGAATAAAACCGCCTCAGCTGGCTGCAGCGGAGGGCACAGCCTGGTTTTTGCAGCACCCACGACCGGTTTTTTAGCCATTATAGCCAGTGCAGCTTCTGCCATAATTCTTTTAGGGTTCCAAAGCAGGTGGGTGACTATAAGACATACTGAAAAATCACCGCAAGGATATGAACGGCTGCGCGATATGAGCCGTGAATAGTACCGCTGATTTTGGAGGCACCCGCAATGCGAGACCGGGCGTCAACGGGAACCTCCTTTATTGCCCAGCCCTGGCGAATCGCTTTTACGAGAACTTCGGTTGGCCAGCCGTAAGTTTTATCCTGGATATCAAGCGCGCACAGTTTATCTCTTTTAACTGCACGGAAAGGGCTTAAATCTGTGAGGGGGAATCCGTACAGCCGCCGGATCAAGCCGGCACAAAGCCAGTTGCCAAAATACTGGTGCCAGGGCATCGCATCCCCAGATACAGTACCTGCCAGGCGCGAGCCAAGAACCATGTCAGTGCTTTCGGATTGGATCGGCTGGATCAGGGCAGGAATCTGGCCCGGGTTATTCGCGCCGTCTGCATCCATAAAAACCAGGATCTCTCCAGTGGCATATTCGGAACCGGACTGGCAAGCCCAGCCGTATCCCCGGCGGCTCTCCGTAATCACGGTCGCGCCCTGGGCTCGGGCAATCTCAACTGTGCTGTCGGTTGAGCCGCCATCCACAACAATCACTTCATGGGCTATGCGAGGTGGAATTGCTGAGAGCACTTCTGCAATGCTCTGGGCTTCATTAAATGCTGGAATGATAATGCTTGTGCGCATCTTATAAAGGAGTGTTCAATCTGATTCCCAATCATCTGCGGCAGCCCGGTCAAGCAACCAGGTAAGCTTGCCTTTTACTGGCGCGACCATACTGGCAGGCAGAGCCTCGTTTTGAAGGCCTTGATTTGAGAGTACCTGTTTAAGGCGTTTCGATTTATCCCTGCCCGCCACCAGGAAGGTCACCTGCCCGGCCGCGTTTAGCAGGGGCAGCGTCACGGTCACACGGTCTACGAGAGGAGGAGGCGGGGATGAGTGCCTGACCGGAGAGACCCAATTAATCTTTTCACCCAGGACAGGAGAGTTGGGGAACAGGGAGGCTGTGTGCCCGTCGGCGCCCATTCCCAGCAGAACAAGATCAAAGGACCCAAATCCGCCGGTATTTTCTTCCTTGGAAAAAAGCATCTGTAGTTCAGATTGATACAGGGCAGCCGAATTGGCTGGGGGGATTTCGCCCTGGATGCGGAAGACGTTCTGGGGTGGAATGGGTATAAATCTTAAAAGAGTATCCCTGACCATGCCGAAATTGCTGTCGGTATGTTCCGGGGGCACAGCGCGCTCATCCCCCCAGAATAAAAATACTCGTTCCCAATCGACCTGATCGGAATACCTGGGACTTGCGAGGAGTGAATAGGCTGCTGTGGGAGTCGAGCCGCCGGCTAACATAAGGTTGAATTTATTGTTTCGCTGGATAGCGAGAGCGGCAAGTTCAATGATTTGCCCGGCAGCCGCCTGAGCCACTTGGCCTGGTTCTGGGAAGACCCTTATATCTCTCATCGATTGAACGCTAGCTGTGCGAACAGACCATACTCCAGACGTGCCCATTTTTTATCAGCAAATCTTCAGCCTCAACTGGGCCCCAACTGCCTGGATCATAATAAACAACCGGCGGCGCACCTGGCGCAGCGATGGCCTGTATCAGAGGGTCGATCAACTGCCAGGAGAGTTCAATGCCGTCGCTGCGAGCGAAAAGTGAAGCGTCGCCGTTCAATGCATCCAGTAGCAAGCGTTCGTAAGCTTCCGGGATCGCCTCTTCCCCAAAAGTATCATCATAATGGAATTCCATATCTACAGAGCGTGAATCCTGGATCGAATCAGGGACTTTAATTTCAAATTTGAGATGGATCCCTTCATCAGGCTGGATACAAAGGGACAGGACATTGGAGGTAAAGTCGGAATCTTCGGGGAGGTTGAACATCCTGTGCGGGGGATGTTTAAACTCAATCGCTATTTCACTGACCTTGGAAGCCAGAGACTTTCCGGATCGGAGATAAAAGGGCACTCCCTGCCAGCGCCAGTTGTCCAGGTAAAGTTTTAAAGCGGCGAAGGTTGGAGTTGTTGAGTCAGAAGGGATGCCCGGCGCATCCTTGTAGCCTCTGTACTGGGCATACACAAGATCCGAAATTTCAACCGGTCGGGTTGACCTGAGCACCTTAACTCTTTCATTGCGGACCGCATCCGCGTCAAAAGAGGCCGGCGGCTCCATCGCGACCAGCGCATAAAGCTGCAGTAAATGGTTCTGGAACATATCCCTGAGAATGCCAGCGGAATCGTAATAACCGGCCCGGTGACCGATATCAATTGACTCAGCGACAGTGATCTGGACGTTATCCACATAGTTTCGATTCCAGATGGGCTCAAAAATGGCGTTCGCAAACCGGAAAAAGAGTATATTCTGAGCAGTTTCCTTTCCCATGTAATGGTCAATCCGGAAGATCTGGCTTTCGTCGAATACTTCATGGATGGACTGATTTAGCTCTATGGCGGACGAGAGATCCTGCCCGAAGGGTTTCTCCACCACCACCCTGCGAAATCCCTTGGACTGGTAAGCCATACCGGCGAGGCCGAGGCATTCAGTTATTTGTTCATAGAAACCGGGAGCAGTCGCGAGATAATAAATGCGGTCAGAATTGCTCCCTTCTAATTCATTGAGGTACTTCTCCAGCCTTATAAAATCTTCCGATGTGGTCAGGTCGCCCCGGAAGTACCGGAGAGCGGGGGCAAACGACTCCCATAAATCGGTCTGGAATGTGGAATCACTGAACTCCTGGATACCGGTTTGCATCTGAGAACGGAAATCAGCATCTGAATACGGGCGCCGGGAAAAGCCGACGATATTGAATTGCCCGGGCAGGCGCCCTTTTCGCTTCAAATTGTAAAGAGCTGGCACCAGCTTTCGGCGGGTGAGATCCCCAGAAGCGCCGAAGATGACAATTGTGGTAGGTCGATCATTCACTGGTAGTTACTCCTCCTGCCTGACTGCATGCCCGCCGAACTGGTTGCGCATTGCCGCCAGCAGCCTGGCTGCAAAGCTGTCTTCCTGGCGGCTTACAAAGCGGGCCAGCAGCGATTGGGTGATCACCGGGGCGGGCACATCCAGTTCGATCGCCTCCATAACAGTCCAGCGGCCTTCACCGCTGTCGGCTACCCAGCCCTTGATTCCTTCCAACTCAGGGTTCTCAGCCAGGGCATGGGATATAAGATCGAGCAGCCATGAACGCACAACACTACCGTGGCGCCAGATTTCAGCTATCTGGTGCAAATCCAAGCCAAATTCATCCTTGCGGCGCATGATTTCAAAACCTTCGGCATATGCCTGCATCAAACCGTATTCGATTCCGTTGTGCACCATTTTGACGAAATGGCCTGCGCCAACCGGTCCGACATGCCCCCAACCTTTGTCAGGGGCAGGCGCAAGTGTCTCGATAGCCGGGCGGATATATTCAACCGGGCGGTCTTCGCCGCCGACCATCATGCTGTAGCCGAACTCCAACCCCCAGACGCCGCCGCTTGTGCCAACATCGACGAAATGGATGCTTTTTTCAGACAGCATTTTCCCGCGCTGGATGGTGTCCTTGTAATTGCTGTTGCCGCCGTCAATGGCAATATCCCCTGGTGACAGCAATTCGGAAAGCGATTGAATGATGGATTCTGTTGGCGAACCCGCCGGGACCATTACCCAGACCACACGGGGCGGTATTAATTCAGCCGCAAGTTCATCAATCGAATAAACCCCCCGGGCGCCCTGAGCTTCAGCAGATCTGATAGAATCTTCACTCCGGGCAGTCGCCACAACCTGATGCCCGCCTCGCAGCAGGCGAACGGTCATATTCCCGCCCATCTTTCCCAATCCGATCATTCCAATTTGCATAAACGGTACCTCCTTTGATCTCAAGTCTTAACAAGGCCTAGTTATAATTGTATAGACAACTTAACTTTTATAAGTGTATTCTGCAGAATCATTATCGGGGAGTAATGCGCCTAATGCCGCCAGGAACATCGTTTTCAAAATGGAAGCGGAGGACCTTGCGGCCGGTTTCTCTTAAAGCCCGGGCATCGCCCAGCGCCTGGGCTTTTTCCAGCACACCAAAACTGATAGACGAGTTCTCCTGACCGGCTTCATCCGGTATTGGAATGTCGTCCTTGTTTTCCAAAGTGAACTGGATAAACAACCCGTTACCGGCATCTCCCTTATGAAGCTGCCCGGTGGAATGCAGGAAACGGGGTCCATAACCTGTGGTCACCGCCAGTTTTGTGCGGTCGCGCAGGTTTTTGCGCAGGTTCTGGATGGCCTGGTCGGTTGCTCTTCCGGGTTGAACATAGGCCTGCAGGGAGATATATGCGCCTTTGCCTGCGGAGGCCAGAAAGGTTGGGAGAGCCTGATCCAGGCGGGTTGGCCACAGATCACCGTACACAGTGATGCCATTATCGCGCAAAACCGGGGTCTCTTCCGGCAGTTCCCCCTTATCCCGGTAAGCTGAAACAATCTGTTGAGCTAGTTTTTTGGCTGACTCAACGTCCGGCTGGTCAAAGGGGTTGATCCCCAAACGGTGACCAGCGACCGCGACAGCCATTTCCCACAGGAAAAACTGCTCCCCAAGCGCATATTTGTCTTTTAAAACAATGCGCACAACCGGGTGACCGGCTTCCTGCAGGGCTTTCAGCTCTTTATCATAATTATCGCTGTTCTTCAATCTAATCTGGACGAATAAGCGGTCGTCTCCATAGACCTGTGGCTCTCCAACCGGCTCACCAACGACCGGTAAGATACCCCTTCCCTCTTTACCGGTGCTTTCAGCGACAAGTTGCTCGACCCAATCCCCGAACCCCCCCAATTCAGGTGAACAAAACAGGGTCAGCTTGTCCCGCCCTGCCAGGGCGAGCTCTGCGAGCACAGCGCCCAGGCGCGCCCCCAGGTAATCGCCATCAACCAGTCCAGAGCTCTGGCCACCCTCCCGGTCTCTGGTTATACTCAAAGACCGCTCCAGCAGGGCTTGCAGGTCTACTCCTATCATAGCGGCAGGAACCAGCCCGAAGAAGGAGAGTGCTGAGTAACGACCGCCGATATTTGGGTCATTAAGAAATACATCCCGGAAGTTATACCGTTCAGCCAGCCCGGCGAGGTAACTGCCGGCGTCCGTTACTGCGATAAAATGGCGGCCGGCATCCCCATTCCCAACTGCTTTCAACACCTGGTTGTAAAAGTATTTAAAGAACGAGAGGGTCTCAACAGTTCCGCCGGATTTTGTCGATACGATAAAAATAGTTTTTGAATTGTCAAATTTATCCGCGATCCGGCGGACTGCTCCAGGATCAGTGCTGTCAAGGATGTCCAGGTCAAGGTAACCATTTTTCACGCCGAACGTTTTTTGAAAGACCTGCGGGGCAAGGCTGGAGCCGCCCATTCCGAGCAGCACTGCCCGGGTATAGCCGCCGGAGCGCAATTCCTCCGCAAGAGTGTACAATCGCTCCAATTCCGGTTTTATTTCCCGGGCTATTTGGAGCCATCCCAGGCGGTTGCTGATTTCATCCGGAGCGGGTTTCCAGAGGGTGTGGTCATTAGACCAAATGCGGTCCATAACCCGGTCCTTTTCCATTTCAGAAAGAGCTGATTCCACTGCCCGGTTGCAGGCACCGAGATTAACCTGGACCCGCTCCATTTCATCAAGGAAGCGCCGGCGTTTCTGCTCTATGCTCCCCTTCAGGGAGAGAAACGCATCCGCGAAGGCGGTGACTCCGTCTACCTGCAGTTTGCGGGTGATTTGTTCCAGGTCAATCCCAAGCGATTGCAGGGCTTCCAGTTGGGCGACCGATTCAGCAAGACCGGCGGTTAAAGTGGGTGCGATGGTTCCATGATCGGAAAACGCCTGCAGGGTGGCGGGTGGGACGGTGTTAACTGTGTCGGGTCCGACCAGGCTGTCTACATAAAGCGTATCGGAATAGTTTGGATTCTTTGTTCCGGTGCTTGCCCATAAGGGTCTCTGTACCCGGGCGCCTCTGGCTTGAAGGGAATTCCAGATTTCCCCGCTGAATAATTCCCGAAAAAGGGTGTAAATAATTTTTGTGTTTGCAATCGCTATTTTTCCTTTAAGATGGTCGGCGCCAACCCGTTCTAACTGGTTGTCGACAGCCGAGTTGATGCGGCTTACAAAAACTGAGGCGACCGAGGCAGTTTTTGATATGTCCGCGCCCAAGGCGGACAGTTTTTCGAGCCCGTTTATATATGCAAGCGCTGCGTCTTTATATTGAGCCTGCGAAAAAATCAGGGTAACATTAACATTAATGCCTTTGCTTATTGCAGCCTCAATTGCGGGAATGCCCGCTGCGGTGGCTGGGATTTTTATCAATACATTAGGGCGGTCAAGCTCTTTAAACAGGCGCTCCGCTTCTGAGACAGTCCCCCGGGTGTCATTTGCCAGTTCCGGGCTTACCTCCAGGCTGACGTAGCCATCCAGGCCACCAGTGCGGTCATATACCGGTCGCAGAATGTCCGCAGCGCGGCGGATGTCTCCCAGGGCGAGCGTTTCGTATATTTCTTCGACAGAAGCTCCACCTTCCACAAGGGTGCGCATATCCCTGTCATAATCAGGGCTGCCTGCGATCGCTTTTTCAAATATCGCTGGATTGGATGTGACACCGCGCAACCCAGACCTGACCAACCTTTCCAATTCACCACTTGAAATTAGCGATTTGCTGATATAGTCAATCCAGAGCGCCTGCCCCTCGCCGGCGAGCTGGTCAAATTTATTCATACGAGGCTCCTGAAAGGATTAAAAATTTTTTGTTCACTGGATAAACCCGGGTTGGAATTGGGCTCAAGCGTCAGGTTCAGGCTTTCCAACGGTCGAGACCGTAATAGGCAGCACCTAACAGGCCGACTTTGGGGTTGGTTATTACATAAACGGGGATATTCTGCAGAATGTCTTTCATTCTTCCCTTTCCGAGGAAGGATTTACGAAATTGCCCCAATTTCAGTTCAGAGAGTACCCGCGGGGGGATCCCGCCTCCCAAATAAACGCCACCGGTTGAGAGCACTTTTAACGCCAGGTTTCCCGCCTCAGCGCCAAGGATGGATATAAAAGTGCTGAGAGTCAGGCGGCACAATTCACAAATTTTATTCTGATCCTGGGCGGCTGTGATGATGACCGGTGTGGGATCACCGGTCCGGGCGATCTTTTTCGCCAGCCAAGCGGGCTCTTCGGCGTATTCTCCGGCTTTGAGGAAAGCATAAATATTCGGGATACCTGAACCGGAACACACCCGTTCACAACTTACATGGCCAAATTGGGAACGCAGGTACTGGAGCAGTTTAAACTCCAGATCGCTTGATGGGGCGAAATCGGAATGACCGCCTTCTGATCCGAAAGGATGGTAGCGGACACCATCCCAGGTGAGGTATGCTTCACCCAGGCCGGTGCCGGGCGCGATAAGTGCAATGGTTCCACCGGGTTCGGGATTGCCCGGGATTAATGTTATCAGATCAGCGTCATCCAACCTGGGCAGCGCGGCAGCTATAGCGACCAGATCGTTGAGCAGGTGGACCTGTGACAATTTTAGCGAATTCTTTAGTTCCCCAGCATCTATCCACCAGTCCAGGTTTGTAATTTTGACACGATTGTTCAGAACCGGCCCGGCAACCCCAAAGCTTGCTTGTTCAACCACCAGGTCAATTTCGTCCAGAAATTCCTCTACCAGTTTTTTTAGGTCAGGAAAGTCAGCGCTGGAAAAGGTCCTTTCTGCCAGCGGGAAGCGCGGTCCGGATTCAGGCGAGTAAATAGCCAGGCTTGTTTTTGTGCCTCCAATATCACCAGCTAACAGCATTTTCTGCTCCAGAGCCATAACTCCCCGCTTGTGAAATCACAAGTCCCATTTTTCTCCTCAATCAATATCATCTACCTACCTGTAATATTGATGGTAATCAAACCCGTTTTATTACTCATAACCAACCAGCCCGCTTTAAAGGACTAAATAAAATGCAAGATTTCAGGATAATATCCAGTATACATTAAAAGGGTGAAATGCCATTATACCGCCTTGTACTGTTGGCAGTGTCCGGGTAATCATTTAAGTTCTCCAATCAAAACCCGGGAATATAAGAATTTTATAAAAAAGGTCCTGACGGGGTTAAACCGGGCGCCGCTATTTGATTGTCATGCCTATTTGGGCATGGTAGAATGCGTATTAATCATCGTTTTAATACGCAGCACCTGTTGCTGGCACTGTATCACGCCGCGCATTAGAACAGGTTTATATTAAAGCGACGGAGGCATAAAAATGGAAAAAGAGGTAGCATCTTTTACTGTAAAGAAAGGTCTTGCCCAGATGTTGAAGGGTGGCGTGATCATGGATGTTGTCACTCCTGAACATGCCCGGATTGCGGAGGATGCCGGCGCGGTGGCTGTGATGGCCCTGGAACGTGTTCCGGCTGACATCCGCGCCTATGGAGGCGTCGCCAGGATGAGCGACCCGGAATTGATCCTGCAGATAATGGATTCTGTATCGATTCCTGTAATGGCCAAGGTGCGCATCGGGCATTTTGTAGAGGCGCAGATACTGGAGGCAATCGGGGTCGATTACATTGATGAATCAGAAGTTTTAACACCAGCGGACGAAGAGCACCATATCAATAAGCATGGATTTAAAGTGCCGTTTGTGTGCGGCTGCCGCAATCTGGGAGAAGCCCTGCGCAGAATCGGTGAAGGGGCTGCGATGATCCGCACCAAGGGCGAGGCTGGAACCGGGGATGTGGTTGAAGCAGTCAGGCACGCCCGTTCAGTTTTGGGTGAAATCAGGCGGATCCAGAACATGCCACCGGAAGAAGTAATGGCGTATTCGAAGGAGATAGGTGCCCCGTATGAAGTTGTTATGGAAACGCGCAATCTCGGACAGCTCCCAGTGGTAAATTTTGCGGCTGGCGGTATTGCAACACCCGCAGATGCGGCTTTAATGATGCAGATAGGTGTTGACGGGGTTTTCGTTGGATCCGGTATCTTTAAATCGGGCGACCCCGCCAAAAGAGCCGCAGCGATTGTAAAAGCCACGACCCACTTTGAGGACCCTGTGATTCTGGCGGAAGTAAGCCAGAACCTGGGCGAAGCGATGGTGGGCCGCCAGGTAACTGATATCCCCGAGGGAGAATTGATCGCAGACCGCGGGTGGTAGACAATAACAACACAAGCCCCTTTTGCCGGGCTTTCTGTTGAGAAACAACACAGAGTGAATATGATCTATGAAAATCGGGGTGCTTGCGCTACAGGGAGATTTCGAAGAGCACAGCGCTATTCTGGAAAACCTGGGCATTGAAACCAGACAGGTGCGCCTGGCAGGTGACCTGAATGGGCTGGACGGCTTGATAATTCCAGGAGGCGAATCGACCACTATTGGCAAACTGGCTGACGAATTCGGTCTGATAGAGCCATTGCGAAAATTTGGGGCCGCAAAAGCGATATTGGGAACGTGTGCTGGAGCTATTCTGCTTTCCAAGGATGTCCACCGCAAACAGCCGCTTCTGCACCTGATGGATATCCAGGTTGAGCGAAATGCATTCGGCCGGCAGGTAAGCAGCTTTGAAACCAGTATCCAGGTGCCGGCCCTCAACCATGCAGGGCTGGGAGAGGCTCCATTCCCCGCAGTTTTTATCCGGGCGCCGTTGATTGAGTCAGTAAACAAAGACGCCCGGATACTGGCGCAACTGCCTGATGGAAGCATTGTAGCAGCCCAACAGGGCCGGCTGTTGGCGACTTCATTCCACCCGGAATTAACCAACGATGACCGCTTCCATCGTTATTTTATCCGGCTGGCCAGCGAGCAGCCTGTATGAACGTTCGTCAGTTTGATTGGCGCGATCTCACAAACCTGCACCGCAACCGCAATAACAGTGTGTTCCTGAACAGCGCGCTTGTGTTAACCAGAGGGCCGATGTTGATGTCAAGCGCCCTGGTATCTTACTTTGCGCCAACAACCGGGGTGTTTACTTATGTTTGCAGGAGCAACACCAAGGATAAGACCGTGTTGATCGGACAGGGCTTGCAGCACCCGGGTTCTCAATTGGCGCAGATGACATTCATAACCCCACACAGCGCGCTGGATTCACTCGCCGCCCAGGAACTGGTGGAATACCTTGTGTTTGTGATTGGTAAAAACGGGGCTTTCCATCTGATGGCAGATGTTGAAGAGAGCGGTGCGGCATATGTGATGCTGCGCCGGGTGAATTTCAGCGTCTATACCCGCCAGCGGGTATGGAAGATCCCGCTGGCTGACGAGGCGAAATCCGGGCAAAAAACCTGGAGGGGGGTGTCTGATGAGGACACTATTGCAGTCACCTCGCTGTATAACGACCTTGTCCCGCAGCTTGTCCGCCAGGTGGAACCTTATTCAGCCCACAACCAGAATGGCCTGCTCCAATATGACGGGGATACACTGGCAGCCTATGCGGAGGTAAGAAGCGGACTCCGCGGAATCTGGGTACAGCCGTTTGTGCATCCAGGAGTGGAGGATATCTCGAAACGCTTTCAGGATCTGTTGAAGGAGATTCCAAACCGTTTTTCAAGACCGGTATATATTTGTGTCCGTTCCTACCAGTCCTGGCTGGAGGGATTGCTTGAAAATATAGGAGCTGAAGCCGGGCCCAGGCAGGCGGTTATGGTGAAACATATGGCCGCCCCTCAAAAAGCTGAAGTTGGAAAAACCCTGCCTGCCCTGGAAGGCAGCCAACCCGAGATTACAGCTCCGTTTTCCCACATTAAAGGCGAATAATCGGGATGATGAAGAATCACATTACTGACGATTTACAGGCGCTCATGGCCGTGATCCCAGTTGATATTGCTGAGGCGGTAAGGAGCATTGCCGATAATCAAAATTTGTTGGAGGTTATTCTTGACCTGGGACGGATCCCAACTGCCCGATACACCGACCGGGAAGCTGAACTGCGTCGGGTTGAGGTTGGCCGGGAAGATATTAATTATGTCGTGGAACGGATTGGGGAATTTGACACGGATAACCGGGCCGGTCTTGAACGAACCCTGCACCGCATCTCCGCAATCCGCAACCGGCGGGGGCATATTGTCGGTTTGACATGCAGAGTCGGCCGGGCAGTGTACGGTACAACGGATATCCTGGAAGACCTGATTGAAAGCGGAAAGAGTCTTTTGCTGCTCGGACGTCCGGGTATAGGAAAGACGACCATGCTGCGGGAAGCAGCCCGCATTCTCGCCAACAAAAAAAGGGTGGTTGTCGTTGACACATCTAATGAAATCGGCGGCGACGGAGACGTTCCCCACCCGGCGGTGGGTAAAGCGCGGCGGATGCAGGTCTCCACACCAGCCTTCCAGCACGAAGTAATGATTGAGGCGGTTGAGAATCACAATCCGGAAGTTATCATAATCGATGAAATTGGGCGTGAGCTGGAAGCGGCAGCAGCCCGCACGATCGCTGAACGGGGCGTTCAGCTGATCGGTACTGCCCACGGGCACACCCTGGAAAACCTGCTGCTGAATCCAACCCTTTCAGACCTGGTGGGAGGGATCGAATCGGTCACCCTTTCAGATGAGGAAGCCCGCCGGAGAGGCACCCAAAAGACTGTTCTGGAGCGGCGTTCGCCCCCGACCTTTGATGTATTGATCGAAATCCAGACCCGCGACCGGCTGGCTATCCATCCCGATGTAGCAATGGCTGTTGATGCGCTTCTGAGAGGATACCCGCAGATGCCAGAAATCAGATCTCGCCAGGAAGGTGAGATTGTGATCGAAAAAGCGACCACCGGATTTGACCGGAAAGGTCGCCAGCAGCAGGGTTTTAACCGCCGGGGAAGCGAATCCTACAACGGCGAAACCTCGCTGGAAGGGGACAATTCAGGGACAAGCCAGGATATCAGCCGTTATGATGTTTACACACGGGTCAGGGGCGCTAACGAAAAACTGCGCACATTAAAAATTTACCCTTTTGGAGTTGCTCGCAACCGGCTGTCACAGGCTATCAATCGCATGGGCGTACCGGCAATTATTATGAACCAGCCTGCTGAAGCGGATGTTCTTGTGACCCTGCGGTCTTATTATCGTAAACGGCAGCGGGTGATACTGGATGCGGAGAAGCGCAATATGCCAATTTTTGTGCTGCGCGCCAATACGATCAACCAGATGCAGAAATTTCTCAGCGACCTGTACAATCTGGACAGCCAAGATCACCGCCAGGGAGGAGGGGATGTTGCCCTGCAAGAGGCTCAGGCAGCAATCAGGGCTGTGATGGATGGCGAGCGCTGGGTTGAACTTCAACCAGCAAAGTCAAGCGTACGCCGCATACAGCACCAGATGGCGCGCCAGGCAAATCTTGTCTCCCATTCATATGGTAAAGAACCGCACCGGCGAGTGAGGATTTTCCGGCAATCATAAAAATTCGGTTTTATATCCATGTTTATCACTTTTGAAGGCCCGGACGGCAGCGGCAAAACCTACCAGATGGCCCTTTTAAACGAATACCTGAAAGAGAAGGGTTTCCCGACACTGGCGACCCGGGAGCCGGGAGGCACCTCAATCGGTGATCAGATCAGGGAAATCCTGCATAATCTGGACAACACCTCCATGCATCCCCGCACGGAAATCCTGCTCTTCCAGGCTTCACGGGCCCAGCATGTGGAGCAGGTCATCCTGCCCCACATCAAACTGGGTGGGATTGTGTTGTGCGACCGGTTTGCAGATTCGACCCTTGCGTACCAGGGATACGGGCACAGGGTGGATCTGAAAACTCTGAAGTTAATCGTAGAATTTGCTACTGGTGGGCTGAAACCAGATTTAACTCTGCTGCTGGATCTGGATGTGGGAGAAGGTCTTCAGAGGAGAGAAAAGGGAGGCGACTGGAACCGTTTGGATGCTTACGACCTCGGATTTCACAAGCGGGTGCGGGAAGGTTATATCAAGCTGATGAAAGCTGATCCGGGGCGCTGGGTAAAAATCGACGCCAGCCAGCCGCCCGAAATGGTGCAGGGGGATATCCGGATTGCGGTTGACAACCGGCTCGCTGAATGGCGCTAAAAATCGTCGAAACCGCCCGTGGTTAAATCCGGGCTTCCCTCGCCGAGATCGGGGACCGCTTTTTCAATCTCTTCAGGCGATTGACCGGATTCAAGCCGGTCTATCACTTCATCAAATTCGGGACCCATATCTTCGCCCATTTCGCTGCTCATCTTGCGCATCATCTTTCCCAGGGCGCGGCGGGTCATCCTCCAGCCCTTCCAGAGAGCCGGGATCTGCAAAATCTTCAAGGCGGCTTTCTTCTGAGCGGGCAAATAATATCCGCCCGATTTTCCGCTCGACCTGGCTGCTTCCGCAGTTCGGGCAGTTAATCGCACTTGAGCCGTATTCATCGTATGACAAATAAACTTCAAATCTTTTGCGACATTCTAAACATCGGTATTGATAATCAGGCATATAAATCTCCCAGCAAATCGAAAATTATAACCAACAAAGAAACGGATCTGTTTGAAGTTTAACAATTATTAATTATCGGTCAATATAAGCAGTACAGCACCAATCCTAAATTATAATCAATGGGGATATTTCTTTCAAATATGGAGGGCATCTGAGGTTTACATGGAAGCATTAAAACCATTTTTCGAGCAGGTGGATTCACAGCTGCTGGTCGTTATTTCAGGCCCATCAGGGGTAGGAAAAGATTCAGTTATCCAGTGTATGAAGAAGCGAAAACTGCCTTTCCGGTTTGTGGTGACAGTTACTACAAGAGCGCCGCGCCAAGGCGAGGTGCACGGGGTGGATTATTATTTTGTCTCGCGCGAACAGTTTGCTGAAATGATTGAAGCGGGTGAGATGCTCGAATATGCCTATGTTTATAACGATTACAAGGGTGTGCCTGAGGGGCAGGTGCGCCAGGCGATTGAGAGCGGCACCGATGTAGTCATGCGGGTGGATGTTCAGGGCGCGGCGACCCTGCGCAGGCTGTATCCCGGAGCGGTAATGATTTTTCTCATGACTGAAAACGAGGGGATTATGCTCAAGCGCCTGGAGGAGAGAAATAGTGAAGACCCGCAGGAATTAAAACTGCGCATTGCCACTGCCCGAAAGGAACTCGAACGGGCGGATGAATTTGATTACCTGGTCATAAACCGGGAAAATATGCTGGATGAAACAGTGGACAAAGTTCTAGCAATAATGGCTGCAGAACACCAGCTGGTGCACCCGAGAAGGATGAAGCCATGAACCAGACTCCGGAACCGACTGGAGGGGACCAACCAGGCATGTACCCTCAGCCGGAGAATAACCTGAAAAACCGAATATCCAAACAGGGTTCCCCGCATTTGTTCAGGGCAGGGCGCGATACCCCTGTTGTCACTTACTCACTGATGGGGATCACCATCATAATATTCCTGCTCCAGCAAGTCAGCGTTTTTTTTCTGAACGGGACAGACCTGCCAGCGGTATTCGGGATGAAGGTCAACGAGTTGATACTGGATGGCCAGTTCTGGCGTCTGTTCACGCCCATGTTATTGCACGGTTCAATTCTCCACCTGGGTTTCAACATGTATGCGTTGTACATTTTCGGGCCAGGACTGGAGCGAGCATATGGACACGGGCGTTATATAGGGTTGTACTTCCTGGCAGGTTTTGCGGGTAACGTGTTCTCTTTCCTCTTTACAGATTCGCCATCGCTGGGGTCATCCACCGCTATCTTCGGATTATTAGGTGCGGAAGGCGTTTACCTGTACCAGAACCGCAGAATTTATGGCGAATTCGGACAGCGGGCGCTGATGAATCTGGTCATAATCGCAGTGATAAACATGATCATCGGGTTATCGCCCGGGATCGACAACTGGGGGCACCTGGGCGGGCTTCTGGGGGGAGCGCTGTTTGCCTGGTATGCCGGCCCAGTGCTTCAGGTTAAAGGAATCCCACCCAATTATATGCTGGTGGATGAGCGCCCGAAGCGGGATGTCTGGCGGGCAGGGATCAGCATCTGGCTTCTTTTTGGCCTGCTGGCTGTAATTACAATGTTTTTTAATATCCGCTAGGGCTGATTAAAAGATAAAACCCGGATGAGACCGGGTTTTATATCTGTGCTGTCCAGTTTTATATTGTATAAGGTCCAAAATCGTCGTCGATTTCATCCCCCAGATCATCGTCGAAATCGATTTCGAGTTCAACCTCTTCTTTATCCAGTCGGACCCATAAAAACAGCATCTGCCCGTCTTCTGTCTCGACATACCTGGCTGCCGCTATAGGGGCTTCGTATTCGAGACCATCCTGGTCTTTAAATTCAAGGTGAATGGACTTGTTCTGTTTCCAGGCCCGGTAACAGCGTTCCACCAGGGCTGATCCATTGTATGTCCTCAGGCGGGTGAGAGCGATATCGGATAATATCGGACTTTCACTGAGGCCGAGAACCCACCCTTCGGAGGCGACTTCAAAAGTTGGGGGGGGACCTTCAATAATCGTGATTTTATCTTCCATTTTTGAATACTCCATTGGCGTAATAATACCATTAAAACGAACAATTTCAACAGCCTGGATCCGGAGTGTATAATGAGGCCGGAGCGAAGACATGTACAAACTTGTGATATTAATTAAATCCCTCGAAGACACGGACAGTTTCGAAGAGAACTGGCCAAAATTTTTACATTCAGCCGAAAAAATGCCCGGACTGGTGTACGAAACTACCAGCCGGGTGGATAAAATCCTGTATGGTGATGAACAGATTGGCCAGATTCACGAACTGTTTTTTAAATCCCAGAAAGATGCAGTCAGTGCTATGAGCTCTCCAGAAGGTCGGGAGGCGGGTAGAATGCTTCAGCTGATTACTGGCGGCCGAATCAGCCTTTTTTTTGCGGATCATAAGGGGGATGACCTGGAGAACATCCGCAAATTCAAGCGGGAAGATGATGCAGTTAAATAGCGGCCAACCTTACCGGCGCAGGAGCATACCCCTGAGGTGGCTGGCAGCCGCGCTGGGGTTTGTGATCCTGATATCTGCGGGCTACCTGATTTACCGTGAATTGAGGGGAAATGCTTCCAGAACGGCGCTTATCTTTGCCTGGCTGCGCAACCCATTCTCCCACCAGGAGTGGTTGGTACAGGCTGGCCAGCGCTGCGGGGAGGCCCCATTTATCCTGCCGACAAATGGTTTTGTCGGTTATCTGTGGAATGATTCATTCCGGATTGGACACCGCCATCAGGGTATTGATATTTTCAGCGGGACTCCTTCTGGAGAAACAGCGGTGGTGGCGGCATACCCTGGTTATCTCTCCAGGCTGCCTGAATGGAAATCGAGCGTGATCGTTAGAATCCCGGAAGACCCACTGCATCCAGGGCAGCAGATATGGACTTATTACACTCACATGGCAAGCCCGGATGGCGAGAGTTATATAAGCCCCGAATTTCCGCCAGGCGTAAGCGAAGTATACATCGAGGCGGGCACCCTGCTGGGATTCCAGGGCAATTATTCTGGAACCCCTGGCAATCCTGTTGGGGTTCATTTGCATTTTTCGATTGTGAAGGATGACGGGCAGGGAAAATTTCTGAACGAGCTGGAGATTTCAAACACGCTCGATCCTTCTGCTTATATTGGACTGCCGGTAAATGCTGAGCTGAACCAGGGCGAGGTTCCAGCCTGCAATTAATGACTGAAGATAGACCAGGGAGTATTATATGACCACATACACTTATATCCTGACCGAAACCAGAGCCAGGGTTGGATTTGTGCGGCTTAATCGCCCCGGGGCGTTGAACGCGCTGAACCGGGAGATGCTCAGGGAAATTATGGATGCCCTGTTATCTTTTGACAGGAATGCGAAAACAGGCGCAATGGTTATCACCGGAAGCGAGGGCGCATTTGCAGCCGGGGCAGATATCCATGAAATGAGCGCGGCATCGACCGTAGAAATGCTCCTGGATGATTGGATCGCACAGTTTGACCGTATCCGCCAGGTATCGAAACCGGTGGTTGCGGCCGTATCCGGGTACTGCCTGGGTGGCGGCAATGAACTGGCTTTGTCCTGCGATATGGTCGTGGCTTCGGAGACAGCCAGATTCGGCCAGCCGGAGATTAACCTGGGAGTGATCCCGGGAGCCGGCGGGACCCAGCGCCTGGCCCGGGCAGTGGGGAAGGCGGTCGCTATGGAAATGGTGCTGAACAACCGTACCCTGAGCGCAGAGGAGGCTCTTCAGTATCGCCTTGTGAACAAAGTCGCCCCGGTCGCTAATTACCTGGATGAAGCGTTTAAACTGGCAGAGGAAATCGCGAACCGGGCACCGGTGGCGGTCCGGCTAGCGAAAGAAGCGGTCAACAAATCTTTCGAAACGCCGCTTTCGGAGGGGATTGCAGCCGAGCGGCGGGCGTTTTACCTGCTTTTCTCAACCGGAGACCAGAAGGAAGGAATGCAGGCTTTCTTAAGCAAACGCAAGCCTGAATGGAAGGGGAAATAAATAAATTATTCGTGAGCAGGCAGGGTGGCCCAGAAGACAGTACCGGAATCCAGTTCACTTAAAACGCCGATCTC
Source organism: uncultured Chloroflexia bacterium (assembly GCA_963793095.1). Taxonomy (GTDB): domain Bacteria; phylum Chloroflexota; class Anaerolineae; order Anaerolineales; family UBA4823; genus CAVWDI01. The sequence goes on along the minus strand of CAWBYY010000002.1, from coordinate 33,734 downwards.
TCCCCCGTGGCTTTCGACGATTGATTTAGCGATCGCCAGCCCCAACCCGCTGCCGCGGATTGACCCCGATCGGGCCGGGGTGGCTTCGACCCGGTAAAACCGCTCGAACACATGCGGCAGGTGTTCGGGGGCGATGCCTGGCCCGCTGTCCTGAACCTCAATTCGAACACAATGATCGTCCGGAATTGATTTGATGGTTAACCTGACCCGGCACCCCCCGGAAGCGTACTTAATTGCATTATCGAGCAGATTGTACAGCACCCGCCGGATTTGGTCTTCATTTCCCATAACCGGGGGCAGGTTTACCTCAATATCACACTCAAGGGTCACAACAGCCATTTCTGCCCGGATTTCGAAAGTCTCGTAAACCTCTTCTGCGATGGTGCTGATATTGATTAAAGATGGCCGTTCGGCATCCATCCCGGCTTCCATGCGAGAAAGGTCAAGCAGGTCGTTGACCATTCGCACCAGCCGGTCGACTTCGTGTTCGATTTCAGCCATAAAACGTTTTGATATATCCGGGTCTTCCAAGGCACCGTCCTGGAGCGCTTCGGCGCGCAGTTTAACCACTGTAAGCGGCGTGCGCAGTTCGTGGCTGGCGTTTGCGACAAATGCGCGCAGTTCGTTTACATTGGATTGTAATCGGGAGGCCATCTTATTAAATGCATCCGAAAGGCGGCGTAGTTCATAAGGTCCGGCTGGTTCGACCCGCACTCCCAGATCGCCTTTTTCCATATTTTCAGCCGCCTGAGTTAAAACCTAAATCGGACGGGCCAGATTGCGGGCCAACATCCAGCCGAAAAGGCTGACGCTGAAGGCGATCAGTCCTGTAACCCCCAGCAGGATGGCGATTGACCGGCGGGCAGCGGCCTGGGCGCTGGCCAGCGGGAGACCCAGGCGCAGTATCGCGGTTACCTCTATCTCCCGCTGTACGAGAACCGCCATGTACATCACCTGCGCTCCGCGGGAATTCAGCCGGATTGCTACCCCTCTTCCGGTATCATCCTGGAGGGCTTCCCAGACTTCGGGGGCGTTATTTCTATTCGCATTGGGAGGCAGTTCCCCGGAGGAGTCCGTTAATGAGGCGCCGTCCGGCCCGTAAACAGTGAAATCAATTTCCGGGCTGTCAGCGAACATCTGAACGAGCATGTCCTGGATAAAACCAGCCTCGACCCGCCCAGCCCTGTACTCCTGCACTGGCAGTTCCAGGGCGTTGGCGGCGGCGAACGCCAGGTCCTGCATGGAATGCTCAACCTCGGAAATCGCGGCGTTGTAGATAGACCGTCCGGCAAAGGCAGCCATCAATACGATGCTGACCAACGAAACCAGCAAATGGGATAAAACAAGGCGCGTGTTCAGCGTCTGGGAACGTTTCATAATTTCGATTCGGTTCTTGTATAGAGAGGAGTTATGACAACTCTTCCGGCCCTGCGAAACGGTACCCGTAACCGCGCACAGTCTGGATGTATTTTGGGCTGGCAGGGTCGTCTTCAATCTTAAGGCGCAGCCAGCGAATGTGAACATCCAGGGTTCGTGAATCGCCGACCCACTCGTCGCCCCACACCAGCTTGAGCAAATCGTCGCGGCTCATCGCCCGGCCTGCATTTTTCATCAATATTTCCAGCAGGTCGAACTCACGTGCGGATAATTGGAGCTCTTTTTCGTCCTTGAATACCCGCCTGGCAATCGGGTCGAGGCTGAGTTGCCTGAGCGACATAGGCTGGGCCTCAGAAGACTGGCGATCCAGCGCCACCCGCCGCAGGGTTGCCTGTATGCGGGCCAATAATTCCCGGAACGAGAAGGGCTTTGCCAGGTAATCATCGGCGCCAACCTCTAAACCGAGCACCCGGTCAATCTCCTCGCCCCGCGCTGTCAGCATAATCACGGGAGTCGATGTGGTTGTTCTTAAACGGCGGCAGACTTCAAAACCGCTGATATCCGGCAGCATTAAATCCAGGACGATCAGGTCCGGGTTAACTCGTTCGGCCGCTTCGATCGCAGACAACCCGTTTGCAACTGCTTCGACTTCGAAACCCTCGCGCTGCAGGCTGTAGGTAAGCGAGTCGGTAATTAATGGTTCATCATCGACGAGTAGAATAAGTGTCAAGGCTGTCCTCCAGAAGTACAATTAAACCATCGAAAGCCAGATGGTATGCGGTTTCAACCCAATTTCTATAGTATAGCCAATTTATCCCTATTTTGCCATACTGGATTCCGGGTCCGGTTTTGGTAGAATCCTGGTATTAATTATAAGTGAAATTTGCCGGTGTGTAATTGCAGCAGGCTGTTCTGGACGAGATTTTTGGAGGGAATATATGCCCTTGTTCTGGCTCTCACTGGCATTTATGGGTGGGATTATCCTTGGGGAACTGCTGGACCGGCCAGGATTATTCTGGTTTTTCCCACTGGTTCTGGCTGTATTTCTGGTGGCAGGGCGGTTCCTGTTAAAGCGCCGCTGGCCGGGAGCATTTGAGCGGATTTCACAAATCCCGAATCTCTCTGTACCATATTCAATCCTGCTTGTCTTTATATGCCTGGGTGCCATCCGCTACCAGTCGGTCCAGCCGGAAATAAATCCGGATCATATCGCCTGGTATAGAGACTCGCCCGAAGCATTTGTAATCCAGGGAGTCATTGCGGAACCACCGCAGGATTATGACCGGTTCATACTCCTGAAAATTCGTGTAAAGGAGCTGCACCCTTCCGGGGAGAAACTGTTCAAGCCGGTGAACGGGTTGCTCCTTGGGCGGGTACCACCAGGAGGGGACTGGCGTTACGGAGACCGGGTCAGGCTGGAAGGGGTTATCGATTCTCCACCGGAGCGGGAGGGGTTTTCTTACCGGGAATACCTGGCGCGCCAGAATGTGCACGCATATATGCCGGAGGCAAAGGCGGATATACTGGTGAGCGGCTACGGCAGCCCTGTAAAAATGTGGATATATTCCCTGCGTGAACGAGCCCATGAAATGATTTACAGGTTGTTCCCGGATCCGGAGGCCTCGCTTATCGCAGGCATCCTGCTGGGAGTGGAGACCGGCATACCCCCGGATGTACAGGATGCGTTTAACGAAACTGGCACCTCGCATATCATCGCGATCTCCGGTTTCAATATAACAATCCTGGCGACTTTTTTTGTGTTTCTGTTTGGGCGCATCCTAGGTGTCAGGCGCAGATTCCAGGCGGCATGTATTACTGCGGTGTTCATAGGTTTTTATACAGTGCTGGTTGGCGCAGAGGCGGCGGTTGTGCGGGCGGCACTGATGGGTGGGCTTTCCCTGCTGGCGGCCCTGGTTGGACGCAGGCAGGATGGCCTGAATACGCTGGCGCTTGTAGCAGGGGTGATGGCTTTTATTAATCCATATGTTCTCTGGGATGTGGGTTTCCAGCTTTCATTTATGGCAACGCTGGGGTTGCTGCTGTATGCCGGACCGCTGACAGAAAGGTTTATCAGGCTGGCATCCCGGGGAATGTCTGAAAGCTCTGCCAGGAAGGCTGCCAGGCCAGTGGGCGAATATTTCCTGATCACCATTGCGGCTTTAATCACCACCATGCCGGTCGTAATTTACCATTTTCAGCGTATTTCGCTGACTTCGCTTGTCGCCAATCCAGCCATCCTTCCAGTCCAGCCGCCCCTGATGATACTGGCCGGTATCGCGGTCCTGTTCGGGTTGATTTACCAGCCATTGGGTCAGGTTATCGCGCTGGCGGCTTGGCCTTCAGCAGCTTACACAATCCGGGTTGTGGAGCTATTCGCCGGAATTCCCGGGGGCGTTCTATACCTGGGCGAAACAGCAATTTTCCCGGTAATCCTGTTTTATTTACTACTGTTTGCCTGGACGTTCGCTGGCGACAGGTTAAATAACTGCCTCGGGAAATTGACGGATGCCGGGTTTGCTAAATTCGGGAGGTATGCGCCGGCTCTGCTGATGGTAATGGGGCTGCTGGCGGTTTTAGTGTGGCGGGCTGTTCTGGCCACGCCGGACGGCAGACTGCATGTGACCCTGCTGGATGTTGGCAGCGGAGATGCCGTTCTGGTGCAGACTCCAGGCGGGCGCAACCTGTTGATCGACGGCGGGCCGAGCGCCAGGCAGCTCTCAGCGGGAATCGGCAGGCGGCTTCCGCTGCTGAAGCGCAGGCTTGATTATGTCATTGTGGCTGCATCCGGGACGGATCAGGTCGGCGCGCTCGCCAGCGCGGTGGAGCACTTTCCTCCCGGGAAGGTACTGTGGGCCGGCGCCCCGGCTGGAACATTCAGCGCCCGGGAACTGCGGCGTGTCCTGGCGCGCGAAAAGATACAGGTCACATTGCTGGAAGGCGGACAGCGCCTTGACCTGGGGAGCGGCGCCCAGCTCAGGGTGCTCTCAGCTGACAGCCTGGGAGCGGTCCTGTACCTGGAATGGAACAAATTCCGCTTGCTGCTGCCGGTAGGGATGAGCTTTGAGACTATGGATAGTTTATTTAGTAGAGGCGATCTCTCACCGCTCTCGGCGCTGCTGCTCGCTGAGAGCGGCTATGCGCCTCTTAACACAGGTGAGTGGATCGATTTCTGGCGTCCCGAACTTGTTTTAATCAGCGTCGCGGCTGGCGATTCGGATGGGCTGCCCGACCTGGAAACGCTGTCGGCTGTTCAGGGATACAACCTGCTGCGGACGGATCTTAACGGGTGGATCCGACTGAGCACAGATGGGGAATTAATGTGGGTGGAGGCTGAGCGGCGCTAGGTCTACAATCGGGGTATCTGGATATTGAAGATTGGATATTGACCACAAAGGAAACGGCTCAGCTTGGGGTTGACCAGCGCCCAGTTATCCCCTCCAGGCTGGCCAGGTTGTTAAACGGCAGGAATTCATCCACAAACGGCAGGACTGTCTGGATTCCGCCCACAAGCGGCTGATAATCAGGTGATCCCATGAGCGGGTTGAGCCAGATCAACTTAGAAAGGCTGCTTTTTAAGCGGCTGATCTCACGCTCCAGGAGGGCAATATCCCCACGATCCCAGCCGTCGCTGAGGATGATCATGCTTGCTCCTCTGCCCAGCACCCGCCGCGCCCACAGGTAGTTAAACGATTTGAGCGAGGCGCCGATGCGGGTCCCGCCGGACCAGTCCAGCGCCAGGCAGGCTACCCTTTCCAGCACATCGTCAACATTTTTCCTTTGCAAGGCAGGCGTGATCCGGGTCAGGCGGGTGCCGAATACAAAGGTTTCTATATTCTTATTGTTAATAACCAGGGCATGCATAAAATACAGGAACAGGCGCGAGTAACTCTCCATTGAACCGCTGATATCGCATAGAACCACCAGCGGGCGGGCTTTCATTTTGGGGCGGTTCCAGGAAAGCTGGATGATCTCGCCATCGTGATTTAGGTTGCCCCTGACAGACCGGCGGAAATCCAGGTAACTGGTTCTTTTTGAGGCACGTATTTTCCGGCGAGATTTTTTCTGGTCCAGGCGCAGATCAAGCTCCTGGAGCAGCCTTTTTGCGTTCTGGAAATCTTCTTCTGTAAAGTCAGCGAAATCCTTCTTCCTGAGCACTTCAACCGGGCTGTATCTCCCGGTGAAATATGGCTCGCCCTGGTCGGAATCGGCCGTGTTTCTGCCGCTGGGCTGGGGCCGGGCGGTTGAGGGGATTTGCTGTACTCTGCCGGATTGATCCTGGTCAACCGTTTTGGGTTGGTTTAATCCGTTTTCCCGCCGGCTGACGGCGAGCTCGACCAGCAATTCATAACGCCCCGACCAGAACAGGTCGAAGGCGCGTTGGAATAATTCATATAATTCTTTATCCTGAACAAGATATGCGCGTGCGGTATAGAAAAAGTCGCTGCGCCGGGTGATATCTATCCGGGCTAATCCCTGGGCAAGTTCGTAAATCTGGCCGGTGCTGATCCGGAAACCAAGCCCCCGCAAGACCCGTCCGAAGTGCAGCAGGTTATCCAGAAGATACCCATCCTGGCCTGGCGGATTATCCGCCTGCATCGCTTACGTTCAAAAGACTCGCCGAGCAGTTCCGTCCCCACCCGCTGCACATCATCCTGATATTTCAACAGTACGCCAAGCGTGTCGCAGAGGGTCGCTTCGTCCAGCCGGTTCCTGTCCATTGCGATCAGGGCATTACCCCAGTCAAGCGTCTCTGCGACCCCGGGCGGTTTAAACAAATCGACCTGGCGCAAATACTGGACCGCCGAGACGAGCTGGTTGGTGAGCTGAGTCGAGATGCCGGGGACTTTAAGCTGGACTATCTTAAGTTCGGTCTGGAAGTCCGGGTAATCGATCCAGTGGTAAAGGCAGCGCCGTTTGAGGGCGTCGTGCACCGCCCGGGTCCGGTTTGAAGTGATCACAACCAGCGGGGGACGCTCTGCCTTGATCGTACCAATTTCAGGGATGGTGATCTGGAAGTCGGACAGAATTTCAAGGAGGAAACTCTCGAACTCCTCATCTGCCCGATCGATTTCATCGATCAGCAAAACCGGCGCCTGCTCGCCTTTATGTTCGATCGCCTGCAGGAGCGGGCGCTGCAGCAGAAATTCGCGGCTGTAGAGATCGCCCTCCAGCAGGTCTATATCGGCACCCTGAGCGTCCAGGATGCGCAGGTGCATTATCTGTCTGGCATAAGCCCACTCGTAAACCGCGTTGTGCACATCCAGCCCTTCGTAACACTGCAGCCGAATCAACTTTGTATCCAGTATTTTTCCCAGGACTTTGGCGACCTCCGTCTTTCCCACCCCGGCTTCTCCCTCCAGGAAGAGCGGTTTTGCGAGTCTGGCGGAAAGGTAGATAACAGTCGCCAGGCCGCGATCGGCGACATAGTTATGTTCAAGCAGGCTTTTTTGGAGGGATTCGATTGAAACAAACATGGGTAATATTGATATTTTTCACCGGGGGGGTTAGCGCTTGTATTTGACCTGGTTGATTTCAGCCATGATGCTCAGGGCAATCTCCTCCGGTTTGCGGCCGCCGATATCCAGTCCAATTGGGGCGTGCAATCGACTCAGTTCCGCCTCTGTGACTCCGGATTCGCGCAGCCTTTCCAGCCGGTTCCGGTTGGTTCGAACGCTTCCGATGGCTCCAATGTAACCCGCCTGGCTTCGTAACGCCACCAGCAGAGCCGGGTCATCCAGTTTGGGGTCATGGGTGAGCACAACCACATAATCAGCGCGGCTGAGTTCCAGTCTTTCAAGGGCTTTATCCGGCCATTCGGCGATAAGCGCTGAGGCTCCTGGAAAGCGGAGGCGGTTGTTGAAAGCCCGGCGCGGGTCAACCACAATTGTTTCAAAACCAAGGACCTGCGCCAGGGATACCAGTTTTTCGGCGGTATGCACTGCCCCGACAATGATCAGGCGCTCGCTGGGAGGGTAGACTTCAACCAGCAGTGAAATATCTTCGCTCGGGTTCAGGATCTGGCTTTCGCCTGACTGGAAAACCGCCTCGATCTGCTTAAAAATCCCTTCACCGTAGCGGTCCGGGTCCAGATCGCCTTCTGGCGCGCTGCCAGCCGCCAGGATCAGTTTATGGTTGAACCCGCCAGGCGGCCCTTCCAGGTAAGTTACCAGGGCGCAGGGTATCTGCTCCTGTAAATATTTCTTAAAAACCGGGTAAATGCTCTGGTATGCCGAAAACGGCTCCACAAATACCTGGATGGTCCCGCCGCAGGGCAGCCCGACCTGCCAGGCTTCTTCATCTGCGACGCCAAACCCAATTAAGGAGGGCCGGCCGGAATCCAGGACAACCAGGCACTCTTCAATCACTACCCCTTCAACACAGCCGCCGCTGACCGAACCGGCAATGCCGCCGTCCCTGGTCGCAATCAGGCGCGAACCTACCTGGCGCGGGGACGAGCCCCAGGTCCTGACCACGGTCGCGACCGCGATCTCCTGACCCTCACCGTGCCACTCCTCAAGTTGTTCCAGAACATCTCGCATATAGTCGCCCCGGGGTATTTATCCAATATTTTGGTTAAGATGAATGGAGAGGTAGCAGTTCCGGCTACCCCTCCTGAGTTATTCTTAAATACTGCTGGAATATTTTACTCGATAATCACCTTTTCCTCAGTCAGCAAATGAACCCGGGATGAGCAGTGGGCGGCAGCGTCCTGGGCAGCAGCCGCGCCTTCCGGTGTTCCAAAAGCGGCTACACGGGCTTCGTTATCATCGAACCAGAATTCGGACACCGCGTCGGCTGGCAGGTCCGGGTTGTCCTCCAGCACCACGCTCATGCGGTACTTGCGTATTCCGGGCAGCTTTTTGCCCAGCGGGGGATGCTCCTCCATTGCCCATTTGCGGAAAGCATCCAGGGACATCCCCTCCTTACGTTTTAACAACGAAATTACCTTGAGCACAAATAAACCTCCTGTACGAATTTGATTAAAACCGCTTATATATCCGTTTCAAGCTCTTCAAGCGCCCGCAGAATCTTCTCGGGCGTTGCCGGCAGTTCGGTAATACGGACTCCGACTGCGTCGTAGATGGCGTTGATGATGGCCGGGATGGGTGAATTGGCGGTCATCTCGCCGACCCCCTTGACCCCGTATGGGCCATTCACCGACGGATATTCCAGCACCCGGCTTTCTATCTCCGGCAGTTCGAGCGGTCCAGGCAGGACATATTCGCTGAAACCGGTTGGCATGTGGTCGACTTTTGGGTAGTAGGGTTGGGTGGTCTCATAGAGGGCGTGGGCCATGCCCATGAATGATCCGCCTCTAATCTGGCCTTCAACCAGGGCCGGGTTGACCTGCCTGCCAACTTCGTAGACGCTCTTAAGGCTCAACACCTTTACATGGCCGGTCTCTGTATCGACTTCGACCTCCGCGACGGTGCAGGCGTGCGCTTCTGTAGAATCGGGGTCCATTGCGCCTGTCTCGGGGTCGACATCACTTTTGGGTTTCATAAACATACCGCGGCCGGAGATTGTTTTACCGTACTTAAAATGAGCCGCCAGGGCTGTGTCAACGATATGGATCGAGCGGTCGGGCGAGCCCTTAACCAGGATGTTGCCCTTGCCATCGGTCTCCAGGTCGTCCGGGCTGACTTCCAATTCGTCCGAGGCGACCTCCATCAGGACTTTGCGGGCTTCCTGGGCAGCCTGGATGACCGCATTTCCTACCCGATGGGTCGCCCGGCTTGCGAAAGTGCCCATGCAGTGCGGGCCGGTGTCTGTATCGGCTGTGTCAATCAGAACATTTTCGAACGGCACGCCCAGCGTTTCAGATCCGATCTGTGCAATGACGGTTTTTAAACCCTGCCCGAGGTCTGTGCTCGAGAGGGAGATGACAAAATTACCAGTAGTTGTTGCGTGGATAAGCGCCTGGGAAGGGTCGCCTCCTAGATTCATGCCGGTTGGGTAATTTACCGCTGCGATTCCGAGGCCTCGTTTAATTGTCATTTTACGCCTCCTCCTTATCCCATGAGCTCATCTTTTTATACTCCTCGGGTAGATCATGACCCACCATCTCAGCAGCCGCCTGCATGACTTCGATAAGGGTTGCGTCTTCGACTACTTTGCGGTGGGGTTTCATATCGCCGTTGCGGTAAGCGTTGATAAAGCGGACCGACCAGGGGTCAAGCCCGACTGTCTCGGCGATTTTGTCCATCTGTACTTCCAGGGCGAATGAAGCCGGCGTCACTCCGAAGCCCCGCATTGCGCTGCCAGGCTGGCGGTTCGTGTACACGCAGTAAGCGTCGATCCATACATTTGGGATGTTATACGGGCCGGCGATATTGGCAGCGTGCTTGGTGACTGCATACGGGGTGTGGCGGTTGTAAGCGCCGGAGTCGGCGTAGGTGGTGATCTTGCGGGCCACGATACGCCCGTCATCCGTAACGCCGTCTTTAAAGTAAATCCGCCAGGCGCCCCGCGATGATGAACAGCGCATTTCCTCCTCCCTGGTGAAGCGGTACTTTACCGGCCTGCCGGTCTTCATCGCTGCTAGGCAGGCGATTGGTTCAAGCAGAACATCCACCTTCCCGCCGAAACCGCCGCCGACCGTCCCGCCCACAAAGTGGAGTTTCTGGAATGGGACCTGCAGAATGAGGGCGGTGTTGTCCAGCGTAAAAAAGAGCGCCTGGGTATTGGTGTACACCGTAATGCGCCCGTCCGCTTCCGGTTTGGCGATGCAGGCGGTGGTCTCGGAGGGCGCGTGTTCGATCGGGCTGGTCTGGTAGCGCCCTTCGATAATGTGGTCCGCCTCTGCGAAACCTTTATCCACATCCCCGAAACGCACCCTGCGGCAGTGATGGCCTTCGTAGATAAAGTAGTTTGTGCCCCAGTGTTTTAGGACCGGTGCATCCGGTTTTATCGCTTCTTCAACATCCAGCACTAAAGGCAGTTCTTCCAAATCCAACTTCACCCTGGAAGCCGCTTCAGTTGCCGCCGCTTCTGTCTCAGCCACGATTGCGGCGATCTGTTCGCCCTGGTACCGGATTTCGTCTTCCACCAGGACCGGCTCTTCGTCCGGGCCGACTCCGATCAGGCACAGGATGGTGTAAACATTTTTAGGCACATCCTTGTGGGTTAAAGCCTGCACAAAACCGGGCACTTTTTCAGCTTCAGAGAAGTCGATCCCTTTCAGGCGGGCATGGGGCAAGGGGCTGCGGACCATTTTCAGGTGCAGCATATCCCGGAATTTAATATCGTCGACATAAACTGTCTGTCCGGTGACGTGTCCGAGACCGTCCCGGCGCAGGACCGATTGTCCTACAACGTTTAATATGTTATCTGTCATTGGTTTGCTCCTTCCCTAACTCCCGCGCCCGTTCATACGCCTGGCGCTTTCCAGGACCGCCTGAACGATAGGTTCATAGCCGGTGCAGCGGCAGTAATTGCCGGTCAGCGATTCGACAACATCCTGGCGGGTTGGGTGGGGGTTTCTTTCCAGCAGGGCTTTGGCGACCAGGATCATCCCGGGTGTACAGAAACCGCACTGGACCGCGAATGTTTCATAGAAAGTCTCCTGGATCGTATCCAGGCCTTCGGCCGGGGTTAACCCCTCTAGGGTAGTAACCCGCCGCCCCTGGATGTCCTCGACCGGCAGCAAACAGGAGAGCATGGGTTCGCCGTCCACCAGGACGGTGCAGCTGCCACACCCACCCTGTCTGCAGCCAGATTTTGTGGCGGTCAGATTCAGCTGGTCACGCAGCAGGGTTTGTAATGTGGTCAGTGGTTTGACCAGCGCCTCGGTTGGCCTTTCGTTTAAGATAAAGTTGATTATTTTCGAAGCCATGATGATCTCCTATCCAGTGATCCCAGCCAGGGTGCGGGCTACAATCACACCCACCATCCTGCGCCTGTACCAGTCGCTGGCGATTGCATCTGTGAAGGGTTCGCAATCATTCGCCGCCGCTTCCGCCGCTGCGCTGATCGTATCGGTTTCCAGCGCCGAACCTTCCAGAACCGCCTCGCATTTGAACATCCGCATTGGATGCGGGCCGACCGCGTTCAGCGCAACCCGGGCGGTGCTGACTTTCAGACCTTCGAAAACCAGGTGGACTGCCGCTGTGACTACCGCGGGCGTATTGGCGCCTTTGCGGGCGAGTTTGTTGAAAGCTGTTTTTCCGGCTGGTTTCGGCACCCGGATTTCGCTGACCAGTTCATCCGGTTCCAGGGCGGTGGTCAGGAAACCGCGATAAAAGCTTTCTAGCGGGAGGCTGCGTTGTCCTTTTAAGCTGCGGATAACCAGTTCCGCATCCAGCGCAAGCAGGGCGGCTGCCAGGTCTCCAGCCGGGGGCGGCGCGAACAGGTTTCCGCCGGCGGTGCCCATGTTCTGGATTGCCCAGCCGCCGATGCTCCCGGCAGCTTGCTCCAGGATCGCGATCCCGCAATCCCTCTTCACCTGGCTGAGCGTGGCGGCTACGCCTATTTTTAAGGTCCCGTTTTCACCCTGCACGTAATTCAGCCCTGCCTGTTTTATTCCCAGCACTTTCTCTGGGAAGGAGATGCCTTCGTTGATCAGGGGCATCACAATCGTGCCCCCGGACATCACCATAATCGCGGGACTGTGTTCCGCCAGCAGCCTGAGGGCTTCCTCAATAGATTGTGGGGTGAAGTATTCCATATTGTTCACATCTATACCTCCTGATTAGTCCAGAATAGCGAAAAATCTTGCCGGGGAGCCTTCCGCACCCCGGATTTTAATAAATGGGGCGAAAAACCTGAACCTGGTCCCAACCGGAAGCCTGGTAAGGTTGGTCATTTGCTGCATCAGGATAGCCCCGTTTTCGAGAATAATTTTATGGATGATAAAGTCCTCGGATGTAAAATCAGGCAAACGGGCGCAGTACTCGCTGAAACAGTCGAAGCCGACCGCTCTGGCGCCCCGCTTGATCAGCCAGCGGGCCGCATCCGGGGAGCAGTATGGGGATTCCAGGTAATAGGTCGGAAAATCTCCCCAGTGCTTCTCGGTCCAGCCAGTCCGCACAAGGGCAATATCCCCTTCCCGCACGTCCTGAGCGTGCGCTTCCATATCAGCGACCGATATTTCATGGTTGGGTCCAGCATCGCTTATATCAACAACCAGGGCCTCCCCTGACACTCGCTCCAGGCCCACATCCACGGCGGTCTCGCCGTCTTTTTGGACGTGTCTGGCGAAGTCGACGTGCGAACCGGTGTGAAGCAGCATCTCGACCTTGCTGGCCTGCCAGAAACCCGGGCCGCGATGGTAACTGGTCAGCTTGAGCTGCAGGTTCACCGACGGCGGGCTGAGGGTGTCCTCACCGATCGGGACTGAAAGGTCAACGATTTCCATTTGTGCATCCTCCGAACTGGGATAAATATTGCATTGCCACCTCCTTTTTGAGTTAACTGTTTACCCATGCAGGTTGTAAGACACTCTAAGCCACCGGATTGCTCAGGCGGCCGAGGCCTTCAATTTCAACTTCGACCAGGTCGCCGGCTTTCAAAAATACGGGCGGTTTGCGGAAGACGCCCACCCCGTCCGGCGTGCCGGTGCAGATTACATCCCCTGGTAAAAGCGTGCAGGTTTTTGAGATGAAAGCGATCGCCTCAGACACCTTAAAGATCATCTGGTCTGTATTCGAATCCTGGCGCAGTTCTCCATTGACCCAACAACGGATATTTAATTTGTGCGGATCAGGGATCTCGTCCGGGGTTACCAGGTAGGGACCTAAAGGGCAGAATGTGTCAAAGGATTTTCCCCGCACCCACTGCTGGTCAGCGAACTGGACGTCCCTTGCGCTGACGTCGTTGGCAATCGTGTAACCGGCGACGTAATCCAGGGCTTCATCTTCGCTGACGTTCCGGGCGGTACGGCCGATCAGAACTGCCAGCTCAGCTTCATAATCAACCTGCTGGCTGATCTCTTCCGGCCAGGTGATCGGGCTGTTCGGGCCTGTGATGGCGGTTGGGAACTTGGCAAACAGGATCATGCTGGTTGGGATATCGAAGTTCTGTTCACGGCAGTGGTCGGCGTAATTTAATCCGATACAGATAATCTTTCCGGGATTCTCTATCAGCGGCGCATGTTGGATTTTGGAAAGCTGGCGGGAAAATTCAAAATCTGGGGCAGCCGCACCAGCCTGGTACACCAGATCCCATACCCGCTGGATGATTCCCCAAGCTTCCGTCCCAGCCTGGAGCAGAGCCAGCATATTCAATGGATGTCCGGGGGGTAACAAATCCTCCAGTGCGGAATCGGAAAGAAGCGCTCTGGATGCAAGGGACAGGTCAAAAAGATAGTCGCCCATGGCCAGGCCCAGGCGTTTATTTGCTCCATCAAAGTATGTGGTTAGCCTCAATGTTTATTCCTCCGGTCCTGTTTAATGTTAAGAATGCAGTTCAATCCGGGTCCTGATCGGTCCGGATTTCGGCGCCCCCGGAGCGGGTATTCTCGAGAAAACTCTGCTCAATGTTGTTTAAATGGTACAGCATAGCCTGCTCGGCAGCATCGGCGTCGCCCGCTTTGAGGGCGGAGATAATCGCCTGGTGGTCGCTGGCGGCCTGCTGGATGACGCCCGGAATATTGACCGTGCGTACCCGGCTGGCCAGGCTGATGCTGCTCAGGCTAACTGTGAAGCGCTTTAAAAAGGGATTCCGGGCTGCCTCTGTTATTGCGTTATGAATTTCGAGGTCGACCTCCAGAAAAGCGTCCGGGTCAGCGACCGAAGACCTGGAGAGGCTCTGGAGGTCTTCCAGTCCGGCGATTTGAGCTGGGGTTATGCGTCTTGCAGCCAGCCCGGCGATCCCGGATTCGACGATCTTGCGGGCCTCGAAGAGCTGTAGGAATGTTGAATCATCAAGGGCGAGTACAAAATCAAGGTGTTCGACAAGCTGTTCAGTTTCCAGGGAGGAGATATAGGTGCCGTCTCCCTGGCGCATTTCGATCACGTTCATCATAGCAAGAGCCCGCAGGGCTTCCCTTAAGGATGGGCGGCTGACGTTCAGCATGACTGCCAGTTCCCGCTCGGGGGGCAGTTTTTGGCCCGGAGAGAGCTGCCTGTTTTTGATCATGGTAAGCAGGCGGGCTGCGATTGCCTCCGCGACCGCGCTCTTTTTGATCGGTTTAATGGTTGGGCGCATGGGATCCAGAAAGGTAAAATGGTCTGACCATCTTACCTATATATTATGCCCGTTTTTCGCGGCTGTCAAGCATTTTTTTATAAGATTTATAAAGCGTGGTCAGGAAGGTCCGGGTTTTGAGGCGGATTTTTTGAAATAAAATAACTCAGGAGGCGGTTTCCATCGCTATGCGGATGTTTTCGAGCACATTTAATTGGATGGTTTTTTTAGCGGTCGCCAGCCCGTTAACCACCGCCCCGGCAGTGCTGCGGCCGTGACCTATAAACAGCGGCTTGCGCAGTCCCAGCAGAGCGGCCGCGCCGATTGTTGCATAATCATGTTTGAGGCGCAGGCTCTCCATGTGGTTCTTGAAAAGCGCGGATGGGAACCCGGCAATCTGGGGCATCAGGCTTTCGACCTGTGAAAGCAAGGCTTCAATGACGCCCTCGATGGTCTTGAACAGCACGTTGCCGACAAAACCGTCGCAAACAATCACATTTACAGCGCTTTCCAACATGGTATGCCCTTCGATATTGCCGAAAAAATCGATGTCCCGGGCAGCTTCCAGCAGCTGGTATGCCTGCCGGCTTACCTTATTGCCTTTATTGGCTTCAGACCCGATCGACAGCAAGCCAATGGTCGGTTTTTCGATCCCGGCCGCCAGCCTGGCATAAAGGCTGCCCATGCGGGCGAACTGCAGCAGGTGTTTCGGGCGGACTTCGGTATTGGCGCCAGCGTCGATCAGAAAAAGGTCTTTCCTCAGCCCTAAAAGCGGCACGATTGGGGCAGGCCGCTCAACGCCCTGGATGTTCCCGAAGTGGTGCTTGGCGGAAATCAGTCCGGCGCCGGTGTGGCCCATTGTGAGGGCGCCGTCAGCCGCCCCTGCCGCGACCATATTGCAGGCAACATTGATCGAAGCGTCGGGTTTGGAGCGCAACGCCTCGAGCGGATTTTCATCAAATTCGATCACCTCCCCAGCCGGGACTGAGGTTCAGATCAGAGCCATGGGTATCCAGTTCGTCCAGTTCACGCTGTACCTCTTCAGGTCTGCCCACCAGGCTGACTGCGATACCCAGTTCCCTGGCGCCCCTGACAGCCCCGGTTACGATTTCCCTGGGGGCGAAATCGCCTCCCATTGCGTCAACCGCCAGGTGAACCCTGCCCTTAACAGGATTACTGCCCATAGTGCTGTAAATATATCATAAATCAAGTCTGGCAGGTATAATCCAAACGAATATATTGAAGGCAGTCAAGCTGCGTCAAACCAGACTGCTTCATTGGATAAAAATGGATCTGCCATAAGGAAGTTATGGCCCCCTGTTCCGGGCTGGTATACAAGGAATGAAAAAGATGAAACCAGAAAAAGAAGCCTATTTTACAACCGATAGCATTCAGGAAGCAGCACTGGAGATGCTCTTACCGTTCGAAACGGCAAGGGCGAAGCGCCTGCCCCTGGCGGTAAGCGACACGGCGGCTCTGCTGGTGCTGGATATGCAGGACTATTTCATCAACCCGGATTCACACGCCTGGGTGCCAAGCGCGGCTGCGATCATTCCCGGCATACAGCGCCTGGCCGCTGCGTTCGTAGGAAGCGGCAGGCTGGTGGTTTATACCCGCCACATTAATGACAGCGGAAATGCAGCCAATATGGGCACTTGGTGGCGGGAGATCATCACCGAGAAGAACCCCATGAGCGCTATCAGCGACCAATTGGACTCGCTGGGAGGGCTGGTGATCCAAAAGAGCCAGTACGACGCCTTTTACCAGACCAGCCTGGAGGAATTGCTGGTGGATTTTCAGGTTGAGCAGGTTGTGATCTGCGGGGTGATGACCCACCTGTGCTGCGAGACCAGCGCGCGGTCGGCTTTTATGCGCGGTTTTCAGGTCTTTTTTACCGTTGACGGGACCGCCACCTACAACCGGGACTTCCACCGGGCCAGCCTGCTGAACATTTCGCACGGGTTCGCGGTGCCTGTCCTGGTATCAGAGCTGCTTGCGGAGCTGGAGGGTTGAACGACCCCGGGGAAAAGGTGATCATTGTCGGCGCCGGGCCTGCCGGGATCGCGGCTGCAGTCCAGTTGAAGCGCTACGGATATAACCCGCTGCTGTTCGAAGCCAACCAGGTGGGCGGGTTACTGCTTAACGCCAACCTGGTCGAGAACTACCCGGGTTTCCCGGGCGGCGTGAGCGGGCCTGAACTGGCGGGATTGTTCGTTTCCCAGTTAAGGAGACTCTCCATCGACCCTATTCTGGAGCAGGTTCTGGGGGTGGAATTCCAGGATGGGATGTTTAATGCCAGTACGGAAGGCGGCCAGTACCGCGCCGGTTACCTGGTGGTCGCTTCGGGCACCAGCCCCAAATTATTGAGAGGAATAAGGATGACCGGGAGGGTTCAGGAGCGGATTTACTACCAGGTTTATCCCCTTCTGGATGTCTCGGGCAAAGAACTTCTCGTCATCGGGGGCGGTGACGCCGCCTTTGATTATGCCCTCAATCTTTCAAAAAAGAACAATGTGAGCATTCTCAACCGCTCGGACCAGGTCAAATGCCTGCCTTTGCTGTGGGAAAGGGCGGGGGAAAACCCGCGCATAAAATATTTTCCCAGCACCACAATCCGGAGAATTTCTGAGGATGCCGGGGGGCGATTAACGGTAAAATGTCGTACTGATGAGGGGACTTGCGATTACAGCGCAGATTACCTCATCGCAGCAATTGGCAGGTACCCTAACGTTGAATTTCTGTCTGAATCCCAATCGATCCGCCCAGAAAATCTGGCTTCAATCGGACTGTTGTATAAAATCGGTGACGTTAAAAATGATAGATACCGCCAGACTTCGATCGCGGTCGGCGATGGGGTCAGGGCGGCTATGAAGATATATATAGAAGGTAGAGAAGGTGCAATTTCGTGAAAATTATCGGTACAACTGGAAATAAAGATATCGCAAAAGTATATATCGCCGAGTTTGGCCCTGGCGAGTGGGTCGAATTTGTAGAGGCGCTGTCGCCACCAAAACCGCGCCAGGAAAAGTGGGTGTTGCTTGTTTCAACCCTTTTCGGCTGCCCGGTCGAGTGCGCCATGTGCGACGCGGGCGGTTTCTACCACGGAAAGGTGTCCAGGGAGGGCATCCTGGCCCAGATCGACCATATGGTGCGCGGCCACTATCCGGACGGGGTCATTCCCTGCAGGCAGTTCAAAATCCAGTTTTCCCGGATGGGCGAACCGGCCTTCAACCCGGCGGTGCTGGATGTGCTGGAAGAACTGCCGTCAATCTATCAGGCACCCGGGTTGATGCCCTCACTGTCTACTATCGCTCCGAAGGGAGTCGAAGGGTTCCTGGAACGACTGACCCGGATCAAGGACCGACTCTACCCAAACGGCAACTTCCAGTTCCAGTTTTCGGTCCACACCACCGACCCGGAGATACGGCGTCAAATCGTGCCGGTACAGACATGGGATTTCCCCCGGATGGCACAATTTGGCGAGGCGTATTTCCAGAAGGGAGACCGGAAGATCACACTTAATTTTGCGCTGGCGAAGGACTCGCCCCTCGACCCAGGGGTGCTGATAAATCACTTTTCACCCGAAAAGTTCCTGATCAAGATCACCCCCATCAACCCGACCTACAAAGCGGCGGACAGCGGGATGGATTCCTATATTGATATTAAGGGCGGAAACGGCAGGTATGGTGTGATTGAGGAACTCAGGCAGGCCGGTTACCAGGTGATCCTCAGCATCGGGGAACTGGAAGAAAACCTGATCGGAAGCAACTGCGGCCAGTACGTGATGAAACACCTTTCGGACGCCAGAAAAATGAGCGGCGGTTATACCTACCAGGTCGATGCTAGCCTGATTGAAAGGTAGTAAAAGCGGGGTTATTTATTTCTAAACAACAGGGAAATTTACCAATATCGGGGGGTCGTATGCCTGCGCCATCAATACCAGGGGGCTTTTAGAAAACTTCCACATTTCGCCCTGGGCATGCCCGTCTGTGTCGCCGTTTGACCTCAGGAAATCGATATATTCCTTTGAGGAGGTCTGGTAATACAGGGTTGCAACTATCCGCTCGGTCTCGAGGGGCAGGCGGAACCGCGTTAGGTGTAGCTGTTGGTCACCTGGATAGGGCGGTTTATCCTAAAGGCGATCACCTGGTCGATACTGATGTCGATTCCGGCGGATTAGACCTGGGCGCGCTGGCCCTCTCTTCCGGGGCTGTTCGCCTGGGCTTTCACCGCCAGCAGGAATCAACCCGCCAGCAGGATTGGGACAAGTAATGCCGTGCTTAGGCGGATAAAATGGTTAACACACAACCTCGGGGGGCCTGCGCACAGGAGGTTTTTTGGGGACCGTTTTTTCCGGATGTTCATAAGTCAGCCCGGAGAGTATTGGTGAAGAAAGCGCCTTAATATCATATTTTTGGAAAATTTTTTAACATACCCTAACTTACAATTTTGTTATCCTGTCAACTGGTATTTTTTGCCGGGAACTGCCCAGGTGCATATCGGCGCCGGCATTTCTTGTGAAGATTTTTCCCAATAATCCCCCGATGTTTTCCTATCCCGAAATTTCAGACGCCAGCTATTCACACTGGTTCGTTATTGACCCGAATCTTTCCACTATATGGTCTGTTTTGAAGAGAAAGATATCGCTGGAATTGTGTTCGTTCCTCAAACGAAGCGGCTCTCTGGGTTCTAGGTTTAGGAAGGGATTAGATTGCCACGAAGACCTGGCGGTCGTCTCGCAATGACAGGTGAGGGGTTAAGGCAGATTGCTGCGACGACCTGGCAACCGTCTCGTAGTTACATGGTTTGGGTGTGGGTAGATTGCCACGACGACCTGGCGGCAGTCTCGCAAAGACATGGGCTGGGTGCATTTAGATTGCTCTGCCAGCCTGGCATCCGTCTCGCAATGACACGCGAGAAAATAGTTTTTTATAGTAAGGTTTCCTATACCCATTAACTGTCATGCTGAGCGGCCTGCGGCATGTCGCAGGCCCGCGAAGCATCTGGTTTTTGGATCATAATTCGCTTTCCCTGCAAATCCCTGGTTGAGAGGTTTGGCTCGGTGCGGCATATTTTGGAACGCGGTCGTATGGTTTCATGGGAGTTTTCCCAGCCAAATGGCTGGAATCCTTCTGGAAAGCTTTTTGATCGGGCAACGATTGGGCGGGGTAAGTGTTGTTAACTTTAATTAAAGCACCTATATGAGGAGAAACCATGGCGAATGGGAAGGGATGGAAGATACTCGGTATTGTCCTTTTAATTATTCTTTTGACCGCTCTGATTTTGTACGGTTTCTGGCAATGGTTCAGCACAAGGGCATATCCCCAGACCAGCGGAACGCTCCAGGCGCCCGGCCTGGAATTCCCGGTGCAAGTGCTGCGCGATGAATACGGGGTAGCCCATATCTATGCCCAGACGCCGCACGACCTGTTCTTCGCCGAGGGGTACGTGCACGCCCAGGAGCGCTTCTGGCAGATGGAATTCCAGCGCCGGGTGGGTATGGGGCGCCTCTCGGAGCTATTCGGGGAAGCGACCCTGGAGACCGATATTTACCTGCGCCACTTTAATTTCGACGAACTCAGCCGGGAATTGTACGGGATGCTGGGCGACGAATCGCGCTTGGCTGTCGATGCATACACCGAGGGCGTCAACGCTTATATAAAGGAACGCACCCCATCAGAGCTGGGTCTGGAGTTCGCCTTTCTGGAGTTGCAGGGAACCGAGATCCAAATTGAAGAATGGCAGCCGGCTGACTCGATTGTGTGGGCATACATGCTGATGTTCGACCAGTCCGACCAGCTGCGCAGCGAACTGGCCAACATCCAGCAGCTCGGGGCGGTGGGCTGGGAATTGTACTCTGACCTGCATCCGGAGTATCGCGATGACCGGCCGGTGATCATCCCGGGTGGAGCGAATGCCGCGGCGCTCAGCCCCGCGCAAATCCAGGGAGGAGATAGGCAGTTCCTGGAAAATTTCGGGAAACAGCTGGCAGGCGCTGAGCTTAAAGTCCCGGCTGTCGCGAATTCAGGCGCGGTTGGCGGCTCGAACAGCATCGCCTTATCAGGTTCAGAGACCAGCACCGGAAACGCTATGCTGGCAAACGACCCGCACATGAGCGTTAACATGCCGGCGCTGTGGTACGAGGTCGGCCTGCACTGCGTGGAAAAATCGCCAGACTGCATTTACGAAATCCGCGGTTTTTCGCTGCCGGGGGTCCCGGGTATCCTGATAGGGCATACTGACCGGATCGCCTGGGGGCTGACCAATGCCGCTTTTGACGCAGAAGACGTTTTCATCGAGCGTATCAACCCCGAAAATCCGGACCAGTACGAAGTAAACGGGGAGTGGGTCGATATGGATGTCAGAACCGAGCGGATCAGAGTGCAGGGAAGAGAAGAGCCGGTCACTATACGGGTGCGGAGCACCCGCAACGGGCTAGTCGCCTCGGATTATATGGTGGAAGGTGCCCCGTTTTCTTACCGGGAAGGCGAGCCCGACCTTTTTGGGCTGTCGTACGCCTGGCCGGCCCTGCAGCCGGTCGATTTGCTGATGCGGTCCTGGGTGTGCTGCGGGCTCAAAACTGGGATGAGTTCCTGACGGCAGTGGAAAATTTTGAAGCGGGCAAGCAGAACTGGTTGTACGCGGATGTTGAAGGTAATATCGGCTACGTCATGCCGGGCATTGTTCCGGTGCGGGCTGGAGGCGACGGAACCCTGCCGGTGCCGGGCTGGAACGACGACTACCAGTGGACAGGATCGATTCCATTCGAAGAAGCGCCGCGGTCTGTTAACCCCCCTGGAGGGCACATTATTGTCGCCAACAACCCCCAGTTCCGGGAAGGAGACTACCCCTATCTGATCGCACGCGAGCAGGACCGCGGCCAGCGCGCCCAGCGCCTGAAAGACCTGGTAAACGCGGATACAGACGGCATTTCGCTGGAAGATCTGGCAGTTTTCCAGACCGATAACAAATCCCTGTCAGCCCTGGAGATTATCCCCTATCTAGAGGGGATCGATTTCAACGACCAGGCTGCCGCGGCGGGGCGCGACAGCCTGCTGGACTGGGAGGCCCAGATGGGCATGGACAGTCCCCAGGCGGCATTGTTCAACATTTTCTGGCGGCGCCTGCTGGAATCGGTTTTCCACGACCAGTTATCTCCGGAGATTGCCCCCTACGGGGGCCATGCCGCCTCTGATATTATCTATTTCCTGCTGCAGGAACCGGACAACCCCTGGTGGGACGATGTTAGGACCCCGGATGTGGTGGAAAGGCGGGACGACATCCTTGAGGCGGCGTTTCTCAAGGCATGGCAGGAAGGGTCTGAGACGTTTGGAGAGTACCCGGGGGACTGGCGCTGGGGCGACCTGCACACCATCACCTTCCGCAGCCCGACTCTGGGCAGCAGCGGGATCGGCGTAATTGAAAACATATTCAACCGGGGCCCGTACTCCACAGGCGGAAGCGAGTCGGTGATCCAGAAGACCTGCTGGTCTGCCAACGACCCGTACCAGGTGAACTGCATCCCGGCCCTGCGCCAAGTGATCGACCTGGGGGAGCTCGGGGATTCAAAAATGATCCACAGCCTGGGCCAGAGCGGGCACCCGGGCCACCCCTATTACGACCACTTTGTAGACCCCTGGCGTTATTTTGAGTACCACCCCTCCAACTGGGAGCGGGCGGATATCGAAAAGAGGGGGTATGATCTCTTAATGCTGGAGCCCGCTGAATGAACAACGAGGAGGCCTACTCCAGGGAGTGGACCGTTTACATCCTGCGCTGCAGCGACGGCACCCTGTATACCGGCATCACAACCGATGTTGAGCGCAGGCTACATGAGCACAACCAGGTCGACTCGAAAGCAGCCCGTTATCTCAAAACACGCCGCCCGTTTGAGCTGGTTTACCAGGAAAATGCTCCCTCTCGTGGTGAAGCGATGAAAAGGGAGAGGGCGATTAAAAACCTGGCTCGCAACCGCAAGCTCAAGCTGATTTCCGGGGATATTTAACCAGGGGACAGTTTACAAATATTATAAGGTTTCTGACCAGTTTAGAGGGGGAAATTTTCTTAAGTCCCTTTGCTCCTTTTTCCTGTGGAAAATCTTCAATCAGGATGACATTCAATTGGATTGCCCGGTAACGTTTAATTAACGATTCCTGAGCTATTTCTGAACGTTTACAAGCTAAGATGGGAGCAGATTTGGATTGTAATTTACGTTGAGTTTTTGCCAGCACACAATTTGATAAGGAGAAAAGGATGCATAACGAAGTTGTTTACAGGGAGTATGCCTCAACCCGGATGAGAACAGCCAGGGAGCAGGCCCGGATTGCCACAACACAAAGGACATATAAAAACGTAGATGCGGTTGAACCGCAACCGGGTCGGCATGAGCCGTTGAGGGCAAGGATTCTTGCGGTATTGAAATCTTTCAACCTGAAAGGCAAGCTGGCGAGAACAGAACAAAGTCCTAGAAGTGGATATGTAATTGAATGAAAAAAAAGAAAGATGCTCTCGCAGCGGGGTTACAGATCAATCTGTCCGGTGTGTGACCCCGCCATTATGGTGGAGAAAGTGATGATAAGAAACTGGGTATACACGGATACAACCGGGTTGAGAAGAAGCAGGTTCTGGCAAACAGTTGCCGTCCTGGCCCTGCTGGCAGCCGGCTATTTGGGTTCAAATCTAGATAATCCTTCGGGTGCTCTCCAGCAGGCTGAAGAGCCATCCAGGGTGGTTGTCCAGGCTGGGGAGGCAGGTAAAACTGCAATGAAGAGCAACAAGGAGTCCTCCCCAGCGCTAAACCTGGCGGCTACCGGCGGCACGGCAGGAGTAAATTCAAGGCCGGTTGACAGGATACGGCAGGCTGCGTGGAGTGTACCAGTGGTGGGCGGAGATCCATTTTACCTGCCGGATGGGGCTCGGGCGAGACTGGGCAGGGGGACTCTCAGAGATGCGGTGCTCTCCGAGAACGCTGAATACCTTTACGTTGCAGGTAGCATTGGGGTATTTGCCCACAGGGTGGGGGATTTCAGCGAAGCCTGGAAAGTGATAACAGATGAACCGGTCGGCGGGCTGAATGTCTCCCCGGACGGGAATTTTCTGGCTTACTTTATTAACAACCAGGTTCGGATCCTGGAGGCAAAAACGGGGGAGCACATATCAACCTTCAAAGCGGGTGAAATCGAGATCAGAGCGGTTGTTTTTGACCCCGGGAGTGCTCACCTGGCTGTGCAGTCGGATTACACGGTCAGTTTATGGAGCTTGGCCAGGGCTGAACTGGTCAATAAATATCTCCATGAGAGCGGGATCAGCGCGATCGCCTGGTCAGGGGATGGGGACCGGCTTGCGATCGGCGACAGTCAGGTACTGGTGTGGGATCCCTGGGGAGAGGCGGTTGAAGCTTCAGAAACCGGCATGGAGGGCACTATTACCGATCTGGTCTGGTCACAGGAAGCGAGCCTGGTGGTAGCCGGGCTGGCGAGTGGAGGGCTGGAAATCTGGAACATCGATTCTGGCGAAACGCTTGTAACTGAATC
Organism: uncultured Chloroflexia bacterium; assembly: GCA_963793095.1. Classification (GTDB taxonomy): domain Bacteria; phylum Chloroflexota; class Anaerolineae; order Anaerolineales; family UBA4823; genus CAVWDI01. The sequence goes on along the minus strand of CAWBYY010000002.1, from coordinate 9,699 downwards.
AGGGCACGATCTATGGGTCAGCAGTCTGGATGTCTCTCCGGAATCAAACCTGGTCGCCTCCGGCGGAAAGGACGGGAGGATTGTATTCTGGGATGGGCGGTCCGGCGAGATAAAGAAGTCCATCCCTGCTCACCAGAGCAGGGTGGCCAGGGTGGCTTTCCTGCTGGACGGACAGCAGCTGCTTTCAGCCGGACTTGACGGGCGGATAGCCATCTGGGATGTGGGATCCGGAGAAGGGGATCCAGATTTATGATGGTTACACGGATGCGGTGAACGAGGTTGCCTGGTCGCCTGATGGAAACTGGATTGCGGGGGGCGGGATGGATGGGAATATTACTATCTGGCAGGCAGCCACGGGAATTATTTTTCAGAAGCTGGAAGGGCACCAGGAGGCGATCGAGCGGCTGGTTTGGTCAAACAACAGCGCAATGCTGGCCTCGCTGTCATCAGAGACAGCCGCCCTGGTCTGGGATGTGGAGCAGGGAGAAATCTTACTAAAGATCGAGCAGAGGATCAAAGTGCCCGAAGGAGCAGTCCTCATGCCTGATGGCAGCCCGCTCGAATCCGAAATGGAGGCAAATGCTTATGACGTTTCCTTCTCCCCGGACGACAGGTTCCTGGCACTGGGCGGTAAAGACACCCGGGTGTATATCTGGGACCTGGAAAGCGGGGAAAGAGAGAATACACTTAATGGGCATACCTGGGAGATTATCGGGGTTGACTTCATCAATGGCGGGGAGCGGCTGGTTTCGATGAGCATGGACGGAAGGCTTCTCTACTGGGACCCGGAGGGCACTGAGCCGGTGAATCAGAAATATTTCCCCGGCATGACCAGCATGGTCCTCTCCCCGGACGAGGAGTTTATCGCCATGGGCGAATGGGACGGACATGTGGTTATGTGGGATACAACCAACGAGATTCCGTGCCGGAGTTTCAACGGGAGCAATGATGTGGTATTTCCGTCCGAGTTCAGCCCTGACGGCAGGTATCTGATCACTGGTGTGGATGGAGAATTAAAATCGGCGCTGCTATGGGATCCAAAAACGGGCGAGATTCTGGAAAGTTTCACAGGGCACACCTTTGATATCAGGGGCGTCTCCATATCTCCGGACGGCGCTGTGCTTGCTACCGCGGCCTGGGACGGCACCATACTTCTGTGGGACCTGGATTAAAGACCTTTGTTTATCCCAGTTCTCCTCCATATAAGAAAGCCTGAGCCGTTCTCCTGCCCAGGCTTTCTCGATTTCCCGGGGCAGTCTAAATAAAAATCAACCCCACTTGTTCGAGCCGGGGCTCCTGGGGTACTGGCGCCCGGAGTGGGAAACGTCCGTAATACGCAGTTCCATGCCGAGATCAAACTCCGGTTCTGTGATGTATGCCTGGGTGAAGTGCGGGGGTTCGGGAACCTGATCCTCAACAACTATCCGGAGGATGCTGTTGACTCCCTCGATTGCTTTAAAAAGTTCTTCGACTTCGTCCAGGACGAGTTCTTCCGGTTCATCTTCAAGGACGATCGCATCGACCGGCACCACTATCCTGAACTTTTCGAAGCCCTTGATAAGGCAGGCGCGGATAACAACAAAACGATCCAGATCACTTTTGGGTTGGTCCTTATACTCGTCGTATAAAAAATTCGCAATTTCATGGGGGCTGTATCCTTCCGCAATCTGGAGAAAGAACCAGGCCCGTTTGCGAGGTCTTGCTGCTGGATTACCCATTTTTGGTTTCCTCCTTTTGTGTGAATATATCTGAGACTGAATTCCAATAACGAATCGAAAACAATTAGATTTTAGAATTGTTTCTGCTATGACACTCTCCTTTCCAAAAAAGCGGATAAAAATACCCGGGTTGGAAGCGCGGCAAGCCAAAATTATCAGCGCCACTCCCTTTCCACGACAAACCGGCTGAAGGGCATCTGGAGCGACCGTTCGCCGGGCAATCTTACCCAGGGTTTTGCCAGCATCCACCCGCTGCTGTATCCTAGCGGCATGATCACAGCCTGTTCGGCGACCAGGATCCGGTCAGCCTGGCTGTACAATTGCATGCGGTTGGCGTGATCGGTGATCCTTTTTGCCGATTCTACCAGGGTGTCAAAGCGGGGATTAAACCAGCGGGGGACGTTCAAGCCCTCTAAACTGTGAAACGTAACCCGCAGCATATTGTCAGGGTCGGGGTAGTCGGCGCTCCAGCCGACGGTCATAAGCTGGGCCGGATCGCTGGTAAAACGCTGGTAGTACTCGGGCCATTCAAGGCTCTCTGTTTTCAGTTCCAAACCTAAATTTTCGCGCCAGGCGCTCTGCAAAAAGGGAACGATGCGGTCTTCACGCGAGGCGGTCGGCTGAAGCCAGGTGATCTCTGGGAAACCCCTACCGTCCGGATATCCGGCCTGCGAGATGAGCTGGCGGGCCAGGTCCGGGTTATATTCCAGCCCGATCCCGGGTGTATGGCCGACCATCCCGGGTGGGACAAACCCGCCTGAAGCCTGGGCATACAAGCCCTGGCTGGCGCTGCGGGCAAGTTCGGCGCGGTCGACCGCGTGGATGAATGCCCGCCGGACGAGCGGGTCATCAAAGGGGGGTATATCGGAGCGAAAGCTCAAATAGAGGGTTGATGGGCGCGGAATCGAGACAATTTCGGCAGGGCTTGCGTTCATGGCCTGGATGATAGTGGCCGGGTCGGCATTAAACAAAGCCAGAGCATCCAGGTCACCCGCCTGGTAGATTTCCAGGGCGGTCCAGATTGTTTCAAAGGTAAGGATATCCACACGCTGGACATTACCGCCCCGTTCAGCCCGGTAAAGCGGGTTCTTCTCCAGCGTTATCCACTCGCCAGCTTTTGCCCCTGATATTTCATACGGCCCGTTGGTGACGATATTTTCCGGCAGCGCCCACCGGTCGCCGTGAATGGCCTGCATCCAGAGGGGCAGCGGGTAGAAGACTGGATGGGCTAAGAGGTAAGGGAGGTAGGGCGTTGGTTCTTCCAGTTCAACTTCGAGCAGGAAATCACCCCGGGCATGGGCTCCCAGCTGGTTGGGATCCTCGAGGCGGTTCTCCCGGAGAGCACGCCCGTTTTTTATGGCATACATCAAGCTGGCTGCAGCGGTTTCCTCTTCTGAGCGCAGGTTATGTTTCCAGGCGTTGACAAAATCGGCGGCTCTGACATAAGAGTCATCATTCCAGAGAGCGCCTTCTCTTAAATAGAAAGTATATCTGGAACCGTCATCGTTGACGTCCCAGCGCTCAGCCGCCGCGGGGAGGACGTTATAGTCATGCCCGATTCTCACCAGGCCCTCAAAAATCTGGGAGACGATAAACGCAGAGACATCATCTTCCGCCTTTCCGGGGTCGAGGGTGCGCGGTTCTTCAATCGCAAAACGCAGAGTGGCGAGAGGCTGGAAGTGCGGCGGCAGTTCGGGCGAGTCCTGCAGTGGTTCCCAGAGGCGAAAAGCCTGCTGGTATGATTCCTGGGCTTTTTGGGGTTCGAATGCGGCAGTGTATACCAGACCCAATTTGAGATAAGTCCGGGCAGTTTCTTCTAGCAAAACCTCCTTTCAATTGAATCTGGCAGGCCTGCTGGTAATAATTTTCCGCTTCCTGGAGGGCATAAAGGGCGCGGGCATTGTCGCCAGCCTGGATTAAATAAGGCAGAGCCTGTTCGGGCTTGCCAGCCTGCTGAAAATGGCGCGCCAGCTGCACGGCAATCTGTTTGGTGTTAGCCCAGTATAGAATCTCCAGAGATTCGCCAACATCATTGTGCAGCAGCATCCGTTCCCGGTTTCCAAGGCTTTCGTATATATAGGCGTGAAACATGGTATGCGTAAATTGGTACTGGTTCAGATAAAGTTCACCGACCTGGATGAGCCCAATTTCTCGAACCAGCCTGTGGTTCCTGCCAAGCTCTTTAGACAACCAGTTCTCAACGGTACGTTCTTCCAGATTCTGGACGTGGGCGACCACCTGCGAGGTGAATTGCTCGCCTTCAACGCTGGCAACCCGCAACAATTCCGCCAGCCTGTTATCCAGCCGGTTAACCCGTTCTTCAATGATCCCCTCGATTTTTGGGGGCAGCAGCTCCCAATCCAGGGAGGGCCCTTCCTGCCAGAAGCCGTCCTGCTGGATCAGGTGTTCACGGGCTTCCATCTCCCTGAGCAGTTCAATGGTGAACAGCGGGTGGCCCCTGGTATGTTCGAAAAGGGATCGGCGGAAGTCAGATCCCAGCCTGTTGGGGCTGGCGTCGAGGTATTTTTCGATGAACTGCCGGTCCTCTTCATCCCCTGTTTGTCCCAGGTCAATCCAGATATCTCCGTACAGGCGTTTTAATTCGCCCAGGACTTTTTCAAGCGGATGGCGGGAGCCATCCCTGCCGGAGGCGATCTCATCATGGCGGTAGGCGCATACTACAAGGATGCGGTAACCCGCAAGACGGCGGCTGAGGTGGAAAAACAGGTCAATGGAAGCGCGGTCTGCCCACTGCATGTCGTCCAGAAAGACCAGCAATGGAAAAGAATTCGAAATATACTGGAGCAGGGTCGTAAACCCATGCTGCAGGCTGGATGGCTCGGAGACCTCCTGCCCACCTTTTTTTTCAGGGATACTTGCCAGCCGGTCAACCCATCCCTCCCTGCCGGCTTCCATAAATGGTTGGTAGGACAGCAGCCTTTTTCGGTTAACGAAGGAACCGATCAGGTCCGGACAGTGGTCCAACAGCGCAAAAATCACTTCGGGCAGGGCGCTCCACAACCGGAGTGCCTGGTCGGGTGTGATGACAGCGGACCTCCAGGATGGTTCAAGCTCGCCAGTTAACAGGTTTATTACTTCGCGGAAGGGAAGATACGGGTCACTCATCCCCGAAAGGGCATTGCAGCTTCCTTTGACCACCAGTAACCCGGGGACAGATTGGGAAGCCTGGATGGCAAATTCATTCATCAATGCGGTCTTACCGCGTCCGGCGCCGCCGGTGATAAAGACCAATCCACCCACCCGTTCTGAAAGACAATCAAGGGATTCACGCAGGGCTGTAAGTTCTTTTTCCCGGGCGACAAACAGCGGATGGCGGGCCGCTATCGCCGGCAGGCCTCTTTCCAGAAAAGGCGGAATGCGGGAGGGTTTGCTGAGAAACCGGGCTGTTTCAGGGCAGGGAGCGGGCAGAGTGCCGGACTGGATCCCCTGGTATATTGCTACTGTGCCCTGCTCGGGCGTAACCCCCAATTCATTTTCCAACAACCCACGGCAGTATTCGAAATGAGCCAGGGCGGCTGAGCGCTGACCCGAGAAATAGAGCAAACGCATTAATTTGCGGTGGGCACTCTCATCGAGAGGTTCCATCTGAAGCAGCCTGTTTGTGTAATTGAGCCCCTCTTCCCAGCGATTTTCTTCCAGCAGGCGGTCGACCAGCTGGTGCAGCGCCTCGAGAATGGATTGGTGCAGTCTTATTCGTTCAGAGTCAACCCAGCGTTCGAACCCGCCCGCGCCGCGCAGGTAAAAACCTTTCAAGAAGTCGCCTTTGTAGATCGAGACGGCTTCTTCAAGGGAGCCAGCCTTGAGGTGATTCTCCAATTCCCACACATCCAAGCGGGTATTCGAATCCAGTTCAAAAGTGACGCTATTTCTGGAGATTGAAAAAAATCCAGGCAGGTGTTTGTTCAGGCTGGCCAGCACAACCCTTAGGTTGGAAAGCGACCTGCCTTGAGGGCGTTCTTCCCAAAAGAATTCAGCCAGAAATTCGCGCGCATGCGGGACCCGGGTGCAGGCAAGATAAACCAGCAGGGCTTCAACTTTTCTGGAAGCCAGGCCGCTTAGCGGCTTATTATTGAGCGTGATAGAAAATCCCCCCAGTGTGGTGATCTTCAGTTCATCGCTAACGGGCACCGCCTGTAGCTCCTCTGGTGTGGAAGGGAGAGCAATTCATTATTTAATTTATATCGATATTTGTGCAGAGTTTGTATTTTTTAGACAAATAATATGTACTATCAGATTATATATCATTTGGAGCAATAAAATATATCCTTAGTAGAGGCGCTTTAAGGAGTATGGAGGCTGAACAGGGTTACCTCCGGGGCACAATTGTAACGAAATGGGACGCTGATGTTTCCGATGCCGCGATTGGTGTAGAGCCACATATCCCTTACCCGGTAGAGGCCAAAATCATACTTTTTCCCGAGGTGAGGAAGTACAAATGCGCCAAAACCGGGCAGCCGGACCTGTCCGCCGTGCGAATGCCCGGATAACTGGAGGGTAACTCTGGGATCCAGGCATATTACGTCAGCCACATCCGGTTCATGAACCAGAACTACTGCTGGCACTTCTGGAGGGCAGCCCGCAAGGGCTGTTTTGAGATTGGGGCGTCCGCTCCAGGCATCCTCCAACCCGGCCAGATATATGTTCCCTTTGCCCCTAGAGATCATAACACCTTCGTTTTCCAATACCGGCAGACCTGCATTGCGCAAAGTCCCCCGGACAACATCAAGGTTGGTCCAGATATCGTGATTGCCGATCACAGAAAAAACTCCATGGGAAGCGTTTAACCCGGTCAGGATGGGCGCCAGGATAGCGACAGCCCCCAAATTGCGCCAGACATAGTCTCCGGTAAGCACTATAAGGTCCGGATCGAGCATGTTGGTCACTTCCACTGCCTTTTTGATCAGTTCCGGTTTGGTGTAGGGATAAATGTGGAAGTCTGACAACTGGGCGATCTTATAGCCTTCCAGAGCAGGGTGCAGATTCTTAACCGGCAGGTTGATTCTTGACACTGAAATCTGGCTGGATTCATTGTTTATGGCAAGAAAACCGGTCACCGCAATAAGGCTTCCGCCCAGGACGGACCCGGTGATTTTAAGAGCATTGCCTCTGTTCAGGCTGGGCATCGGCCTGGCTCAGCTCAACCCTTCGAATAAAATATCCAGGAACTTTGCCCGGTCGATATCAATTCCGACATCCACATTTTGTTCAACCGGATGGTATCCGGAGATGTCTGCAACCGTGCGGCCGCGGGTGAGATTCCCGTGCAGTTCAATATTGACGTGCATCTTTCTGGTCTGGACAATTTGCGGGTCAATGATCGCAGCGACCGCACATGCATCGAAGATCTGACCGCCTTCCAACCCGAGGTTGTCGATGAACCAGTTAACTTCATCCCGGATGATGCCTGAGGCAGCCTGGGCCTGGGGGGTATTTATCTTCCCGAGCCGGTCTGCATCTTCCAGGCTGACAAGCGCTCTGGAGGTCACCTCCAGCCCAACCATCGTAATGGGTATGCCGGAGTTGAACACAATGTGGGCACGCTTCCGGATCAGCCAGGATGTTAAATTCAGCCGAAGGGGTCGTGTTTCCTTCCGTGAAAGCCCCAGCCATCGTAACGATGCGCGGAACACGTTCTGCAATTGCTGGCTCCAGGCGCAGGGCAAGCGCCAGGTTGGTTTGCGGTCCAATGGGGGCGTAGATGGTCTCGGGACCACCGGGTCCGAGGTAATAATCGACGATAAAATCGACTGCCCGTCCCGCCGTGGGTGTGATACCTGCGGGGGGCAGGGGCAGGGTTGATTTCTGGATGGGGTGAGTCTGGATCAGGTCGCCGATGAGCGGACATTCTGATCCGGCATATACCGGCGTCTTTTCCAGATGGCCGGCCTGGAGGACGCGCAGGGTATTGTCCAGGGTCAGCTCCAGCGGCCCATTTCCATGGCAAACAGTCACCGCCACCAATTCAATTCTGGGATGGTGTCCCGCCAGCAAAATCGCCACGGCGTCATCCCCGCCGGTATCGACGTCAAGGATAATTTTTTGAGCCATACGTTCTCACTCCTGATGATTAAATTCATTATCGTCAAGCATCTGGCTGGTCTGAATACGGCTCAATCCGCCGCCAGCCTCTGGATTGCGTCCGCCGCCAAAAGCCCTGAAATAGGGTTCCCCCAGCAACTCTGCACGCCGGGCTGCAGCCAGCGCTCCCGGAATCCAGGCGATTAATGGAGAGAACACTTCCGGAACACCATCCGCAAAAGGAAGGTGGAGGTAATCGCCTTCCAGCAGGCGGCTGAAACTTTGGGGCGCGACAAGGGCCACCCGCCGGCCGATACCGATCCCAGCCCTGGCAATCTCTAATGCCCTTGAGCGGTCGCGCTCTCCTGCGCTGATGATAAAGGTGGGTGTGGTTGGATGGCGAGCAAAATACTGCAGGTGGGCCCATTCTTCCAGGTCGACAGGGGAAGCAAAATCCCCGCTGGCTTCCAGCATCTTTGCCGCGCAGTACGAAGCGGTGCCGAAGTTTGGGCCCCCACCGGCGAATAAGAACAGGTTTTCTTCCTGCCATTCCGGGAGATGCCGGTTTATTAACTCCAGGTTTGTTGAGATTCCATTTTCGACAGCATCTGAAAGAGCGAGCAGGTCGTTGCGCAGGGAACCAGCCTGTTTGGAGGTGAGCTTTCCCAGTCTCTCGCCTGTAAGGATCGCCGAAAGGTACAGGGCCAACAAATTGAGAACATAGGATCGGATTCCTGGAACGACAAGGTTCGGCTGGCTGTGAATGGGGGGCGCGCTGGCGACAAGGGTTTGTCGGGCTGACCCTGCAAGCCGGCTGTTTGGGCTGGCTGTAAGCGCTATTGTGTGCAGGTTGCAGGCATTGGCACGCCGCAGCGCTTCAATTGTACGGGCGACCTCGCCTGAAACAGAAATACCGATTACCAGGCTGGATGAGGCCTGTACGGGTAAAAAGTCGACTGAATAACGGGCAAACTGCAGCGAGGTTTGGGCTTCCGCTTGTATACCAGCGAGCAGACTCGAAGGCAAGCTGGCTGCAAAGAGCCGCGTGGTGCGAATCTCCGCACCCGCAAAGGTAAACACGCCCAATCGAGCGGCATAAATCCGGACTAAAAACCTGCCTGACAGCATCATCCAGGTTTGCCAATTCCTGACGGATAAGTTCAGGCACGCTGGTAATCTCAGCGAGGATTGGATTGGATGCCATTATTCTGCCCCCCTCAGAGCGCTGAGAATATCGTTAAATAATGCCTGCGATCCGGAGTATGGATAGGTGGCGGCGTTCTGTCCAAGGAAGTGAATCACTGCCGAGATGTCGGGGAAAGCCCCCCCGCCCCCAATTACAGTGGTGGCCAGCCCGCCGAGGGCATTTGCAAAAATCCCGGCGCAGGGTAAATTGAAAGATTTCAGCTGGGAATAGATCAAGCTGGCGCTGAAAGCGTCGCCCGCCCCGGTCGTATCTACTGCCTGAACGGGGAAAGACGGGAGAATGATTGAATGGTCTGAATTAGCAATCAGGCAACCGCGGCTTCCGAGCTTGAGGCCAACCAGGTCCACTCCCAGTTCAAGCAGCGCCTGGACGGCTTCATCCTGAGTAATGGCGCCTGTCAACGATTTTGCCTCAGGAGTTCCGAGGACCAACAAATTCAGCTGCGGGAGCAGTTTAATCAGTTCAGGCTGCGCCTGGACAGCAGGCGCAATTCCGCTGTCAAGGGAAATCCTGGCTCCAGCCTGCCGGGCGAGTTCAACCAGCCGCCAGGCCGCCTCCCGTTGAGGTGAGCGCAGAAATGCATAACCTGATAAATGCAGAAAATGCCCCGGTTCGATCAATGCGGATTGGATATGATCGACGGCGATGCTGGCATTTGCGCCGCGATATGAGAACAGGGTGCGCTCGCCGCTTTCAGCCACAGGGATAAAGATCAACCCGGTTGAGAGTTCCGGG
>CAWBYY010000001.1:0-473341 GCA_963793095.1 uncultured Chloroflexia bacterium | reverse complement strand
TCGCGATGTACTCGCTCGCTTGCGGCAGAAGGGTGCGGTCCGGCTCGTGAATCCAGTTGTGGGTGTCGTCGTAGAGCGTGGACTCCAGTTGCCGGCGGATCCGCCCCGTCCGTGATTTGCGCGGCGAGGCAATCCAGGCGGTGGGCACGCCGCGCTGTCGGAGCGCCGAGGATAGCTCATTGAAATTGGACCAGGAGTCGGTTGCGGCGAAGGCCACGGCCCTCCCGCCGCCCTGCTCGACATCGCGTTGCTTCATCTCGCTCCATATCAGGATCGGTGGGAACCTTGGTGACGCTCCGGAGCCGACAAGTCATCGATCGCCTGTCTGCAACCCCGCAGCTGCTCAATCCGCCTGAGCAGTTGGGCGGCGCGGAGTTGGCTCTTCCATTGCCTGCGTCGGCCCAGAGTCGTCACCCGCCACAGCAGGCTCTTGCGCAACCAGGGGTAGACCCTCGGGTTCGCGCCTAGTTGCACGATGGTGCCCAACCCCCCGGGGAGCCCAGCCGAGTAGCGCTCCAGGTCCAGCGGTCCGAGTTCGGGGTGCAGGTAGTGGAGGTATGCGTCCCCCCTGCCCTGCATTGCTGCATCATGGAAGAACTTCTCCGCAGATCGATAGTGGCGGTGCTCCGCCGCCAGACTGCGGTCGAAATCGGCCTTGACTCCCACCTCGAGGCACCTGAGCCCCCACTCCCTGTCCGCGAAGTAGCTCGGCAGGTAGTCAGGGTTGCTCATCCCAACCTGCAGCGCGAGTTTCCGTGGGATCGATAGGTTCCCTCCCCAGATGTGACGAGCGATCCCTGCGGGGGTTGACGACTCGTACTTCTCACACCTCGCGAGGTACTCCTTGGCGTAGAGGAGAGTTGTGAATGAATCCGCATTGCGGGTCTTGGGTTCGACTGTCGGCATATAGCCGAGAACGATCCGGTCGTCCGCTGGGCCGAGCCGCTCATGGTGCTCCCGATGGCCGGTCACCAGACCGGGGCCAGCCACGACGTCATCGTCCAGGAAGAGGACTACGTCGCCGGAGGCCTCCTCCAACCCGCGCTGTCGCGTCGCCCCCTCGCCGCTGTTCGGCGTGAATACGGGACGCAGACGAGGCTCGTCGAAGGCTCGCTGCCTGAGGTACTCGATGGACCCGTCGGTGGAGCCGTCAACCACGACAATGACCTCGTCGGCGCTGGGGTCAGCCAGGATTGGGTCAAGCACCTCGGGTAGCAGTTGCCTGCGCTGGTAGGTTCCGATGACTACCGAGATCGAAATGCTCATTCCCCAACCTACCCGCGTGGCAATGCCCTGTCCTCGTGCACGGCCGGGACAGGTCGTGCGGTTGCCGTGACATTGATGCAGCCGGGCAAGTTTGGCCGCACGCCCCACGTAAACTTCCAACCAAACGCTAGCACGGTCGGCCGCGCGCACTCGCTCCCGAAAATGTCACTCGCCTCACGTTCATGGCACCCACGGGCCTTGCCCGGATCGGTCTTTGCAGCGGAGGGGCGGACCCCGATCGGGCTCATCCCATGCCGGAGCTAGGCATGACAAAGGCGACCGGTGGCGTCTTGCGGGGTTGAGGTAGTCGGCGGTGGCCCGCGGAATGACATTGCGGCCCCCATTGCCGGCGGCGAGGCCGGTCCGTCGGGTGGGCATGTCCAATTCCAGGCCCCCCGGAGCCAGGCCGTGCTCGGGTGCACCGTGCCCTAGCCGCCTGAGCCCGAGTAGTTGAGCAGGAACACCCCGGCGGCGAGGGCAGCTCCCAGCAGGGGTCCCGCGATGGGGACGATCGCGTACCCCCAGTCGATCTTCTGCTTGCCCCTGATCGGCATCAGCGCATAGGCCAGCCGGGGGCCGAGGTCGCGGGCCGGGTTGATCGCGTAGCCGGTCGCACCGCCGAGCCCGGCCCCGATCGCGATGACGGCGAAGGCAACCCCTGCGTATCCAAGGCCGATGTTGCCCAGGTGGGCGGCTGATTCTCCACCCCCGGCGCCCAGGGCTGCTGCTGGATTATCCAGTAGACGAGCACGAAGGTGCCGATGGCCTCGCTGACGGTGTTCCAGCCCAGGGACCTCACGGCGGGAGCGGTGTAGAAGATGCCTCCTGTTTCCTGCGGGGCCTCCTCCGCGTCGAACTGCTTCTTATACACCAGATAGACGAGGAAGGCGCCAACGAAGGCCCCGGCGAACTCGCCGATGAAGTACAGCGGCACCTGCGACCACGGTGTCTGCCCGGTCATCGCGAGGCCGATGGTCACGGCGGGGTTGAGGTGAGCGCCGGACTTCCAGGCGACCGATGCGCCCACGAAGACCGCCATGCCCCAGCCGAAGGCGATGAGGCTCCAGTTGCTGGCGCCGAAGCCGAGGCTCTTGCGCAGCGAGCCTAGGGCGCCGATGCCACAGCCCAGCAGGACCAGGATCGCGGTCCCGATGAACTCGTTGCTGATGATGACGCGGGCGTTGTCCACGGGGCAGGATTATCACAGTCCGGCGATCGGCTCTGCCGAATCCGCACAGGGCCGCGACCAGCGCCCTATCGTGGCCCGACCGGCCGCACGCCGTCCAAGATCCCGGTGCCCGATCCGAGGCGCCACGGCCGCATCCGGTCACTGCTGGTGCGGCGGGCCCCGGGGAACCTTTGGCCGCTTGGTCGGGACGAAGGGCCCTTCCGAACCATGCGGCGGCCCGGAAGGCTGGGCCCGACAGGGGAAGGGGGCGGTCGACCGTGGCTAGTCGACTCATCATCGTCGGGGCGGACGGCTCCGACCTCAGCGCCGGTGCCCTGAGTTGGGCGGTGCAGCACGCGAGGGACACCGACGCCGAGGTGTTGGTGCTGACCGGCTTCGACATCCCGATGACCATCCTGCTCGTGCCCACATACACCGACGAGGACTATGCCAGCGCGGCGGAGGCGCGGAACGCCGAGACCCTGCAGAAGGCCTTCGACGGGGAAGCCCCGACCGATGTGCGGGTCACGGCGGAGGTCCTCCAGGAGCGGCCAGCGCTCGCCCTGACCGGGGTGGCCGGAGCCAGGGGGGCGGATCTGCTGGTGGTGGGGTCGCACGGGAACGGCGAACTCCCGGGTCTGCACCTCGGATCCGTGGCGGGCTACTGCGTGCACCACGCACCCTGTCCCGTGCTGGTCTTCCGCACAAAGGGCAGCGGGCGCTGACGGCTCTCCGCCGCCGGCCATGGGCAGGTCGGGTGAACGGCCGCGGGTAAGCGCTTCCCGCCCTGCCCCTGCGGGCAGTTCGGTGAGGATTGCTGCTGTCCACCCCTGTGACTTGGGTCACTTAGGCAGTGCCTCGCGCCGACTTGCGCATCCGGGCATACTGAAAACCGGTACGGCGACCGGGGAGGCCGGCGTCGAGACTGTGAGGAGCAGCAATGCGCCGACGCATGATGAAATCCAAGATTCACCGAGCGACAGTGACCGACGCACACCTCGACTACGTCGGGTCGGTCTCGCTGGACCCCGAGTTGATGGCGCTGGCCGACATCCTCGTCGGCGAACAGGTGCAGATCGTCGACATCGACAACGGGGCGCGCTTCGAGACCTACGCGATTGAGGGCCGTGCCGGTGAGATCTGCCTCAACGGCGCCGCTGCGCGACTGGTGCACCCGGGCGACAAGGTCATCGTGATCACGTACGGGGAGTACGACGAGGCGGAGTTGGAGACCTACGCCCCGCGGGTCGTGCACGTCGACGGCAACAACCGGCACGTCGCCGAGCAGGTGGCCCGGGAGTTGGTCGGGGGTCCGGCGTGGGCCGAGGGGGAGCAGTCGCGCCCGGGTCGCGGCTCCAGTGTCGCCGTGTGAGCGTCCTCCCGGGCGCCGACCCCGTAGCCTGTCCCCGTGACCGATGAGCCGGAGCCGCAGCCGCAGCCGCACCGACGAACATGAACTGAAGCGTCCGAAGGGCACGATCGACCGCAAGCGAAGCATCATCGGCGGCATCATCGCGATCGCCTTCCTCGTCATCGTCTTCGCGCGGGTGATCCCGCAGGTCGGTGACTACCAGGGGGCATTCGATGCAGTGAAGGCGCTGAGCTTCATCGAGGTCCTCATCCTCGGCGCATCGCTGCTCATCTACCTCGGCATCTACGGCTTTCCCTACCTGGTCGCGACTCCCGGTATCACCTACCGGGAGTCGGAGATCGTCAACAACAGCCGGTTCGCCATCGGCAACGGCATTCCCGGCGGCGGTGCGCTCGGCCTCGCCGTGCAGTACGCCCAGCTGACCTTCTACCGGGCAGCCCCCACAGAGGCCACGGCAGCAATCGGCGCCACCGGGGTGTGGGCCACGTTCGTCACCCTGACGCTGCCCGTCACCGGCGTCCTGGCGTTGCTGCTGTCCGGCTCGGACATCAGCAAGTTCTGGCTGCCGGCGCTGCTGGGCGTTGTCGTCCTGATCGTCGTCGTCACACTGTTCGCCCTCATCCTGCGCAGTGAGTCCGGGGCGGAGCGGATCGGCGACTTCGCCGATCGGGTCATCGGAGGTCTCATCCACAAGGTGCGGCCGGGCATGCACCTGAACCTCAAGAACCAGGTGCTGCAGCTGCGACACGACATCGTCGACCTGGTGAGCAGTCGCTGGGTGGCGATCACGCTGGCCAACTTCGGGGTCTCAGTGGGCCAGTTCCTCATCCTGGCAACGGCGCTGACCCTGGTGTCATCGGACGACAGCCAGATCAACTACTTCGCCGTGTATGGGTGCTGGGCCGTCAGCCAGCTCGGAATCCTCATCCCGGTCACACCCGGCGGGCTCGGAACGGTGGATGCAGCACTCATCGCGCTACTCAGCGCCAATGGGATCACCAACGCAGACGCGACGGCGGCCGCGCTGCTGTGGCGGGCCACCTACTACTTCCCACAGATCTTCCTCGGTGTGATCTGCATCTTCATCTGGCGGTGGCAGGCCCGCCGACGGCGCGAGGCGGAATTGACTTCGTCATGACCCGCGTGTCGCCTTGGCGCTGCCCGGGCTGATCGCTACGTGTCCCAGTGTCGGTCGTTCGTGGGAGGGGAAGCCCACGGACGGCCGACACTCCATCTCGGGCCCTCTGGAGTCAGGGGATTCGACCGCGTTCTCCCCAATCGAGCCGGTTGCCCGGGATTCTCCACACCCCGCCAGCGGTCCGCGCCGGCCTCGACCCCAGGCGGCGAGGCTGGTCCCATGACAGCCACACCGCATGACCCCCTAGACGCTGACATCGCGCACCATCTCCGGCTGCGCAGCCCCCGGGCGATCGCCGCTGCGATTCCCCACCTGACCGGGCCGCTGCCCGACACCGCGCTCACCCTCCTGGTGTTCGCCGGCGAGCGGGTGCGGGAGGTCTACTCCCGCGGCTTGCCGGATCCCCCCCGAGAGGAGGGCTCGGCCACCATGGGCTGGGCCCGGGAAGTGGGCGACGCGGTCGCGGACGGGATCCGGGAGGCTGACCTCGTCGCGGGGGAGTCGGTCGTGGTCTCCCTGCAGTTCCCCCCACCTATGCAGGCCCCGCCAGCCGCTGTCGCGCGGGCGATCCTGCGACAACTGCGGGGGCAGGGGCGCCGACTGCTGGACGTCCTGGTGACCTTCGAGGGGCGGTACAGGAGCTTGCTGTGCACCAACGAGTCTTGCTGCCCCGCCGAGGGGCAGCCGATCGTGGCGGACCCGCAGGCCGACGCTGCACTGCGACGCATGGCGCTGGTGGCGCGGCCCCGGCCCCTGGAGACCCCTGTAGACGCCGACCTCCGCGAGGAGGTCGCCCAACTCCTGCGGGCCACGCCACGCCCACGGGACACCCACGAGCGCCGTGCGCTGTTCGAGCGGGTCTTGCCGCTGGTGCTCGGAACGCGGGTCCTGTTGACGGCACGGGAGGCCGCGCAACTTGTCCTGGCCGCCGACCTCCCCGGAGTGCGTGACGCCCTGTTGGTCCGACTGGCGGACGAGCCCGACGATGCATGGTGGACGCAACTGGCCCTGTGGCACAACGTTGCCGTCGACTCGCCCGAGGGCTGGGCCGCGGGCCCGTCGGCGATGGCGGCGGTTGCGGGATGGATGCTGGATTGGGGGTCCAAGGCCGATTCCTATGCGCGGACCGCCCTGTTGGAGCGACCCAACCACCGACTGGCGGCTCTGGTCGAGGACGCCCTGGCGAAGCCGCTCGCCGGCGAGGTTTGGCTGGCCTCACTGCGGCAACTGCCAATCGACAGTTGTCTGGAGTTCGATCGCCCCCCGGACCTCGGCTGACCGAGTGGGTCCAATTGGGGCCCCGGGGTTGCCGTGCCGTCGCCGTATCGCTATATTCCTCGCAAGGTTATGAGCACCAGCGCAAAGCCCCGGCTTGCTGGTCGGCAACCCTCCACCGCGGTGGGGTGCTCCGGGTGAGGACCTGGTCGAGAAATCGGCAAGCGCGGGTCTTGCGTGGCAAGACCCTTGGAGACGAGAGGGCCATCGCCATGTCGTGTTGTCGGGCGCGAATGCGCTAGCCCGCGCATCGGGCACAACCAGCGCCGCGGGACCGCGGCAACCATCCAGCAACATCCTCCGTGCGCGACGCGGCAGGCATCGCCTGTTTCCTCGCGCCGGGCTCACGCACACCCTGAACACAGACCCACAACTCACACCAGTGAAGAGGAAGATTCCACATGAGCGACGCCTGGTCATTCGAAACCAAGCAGATCCACGCCGGCCAGACCCCCGATGAGGCCACCAACGCCCGGGCCCTGCCGATCTACCAGACCACCAGCTACACGTTCAACGACACCAACCACGCCGCCAACCTGTTCGCTCTGCAGGAGCTCGGCAACATCTACACGCGCATCATGAACCCCACGCAGGCCGCGGTGGAGGACCGCCTGGCCGCCCTCGAGGGGGGTGTCGGCGCGCTGCTCGTGTCCAGTGGGCAGGCCGCCGAGACCCTGGCCATCCTCAACGTGGCCGAGGCGGGCGACCACATCGTCTCCAGCCCCAGCCTGTACGGCGGCACGTACAACCTGTTCCACTACACCCTGCCCAAGCTCGGGATCCAGGTCAGTTTCGTCACGGACCCCGACGATCCGCAGTCCTGGCGCGAGGCGGTGCGGCCGAACACCAAGGCCTTCTTCGGGGAGTCCATCTCCAACCCCAAGAACGACATCCTCGACATCGAGGCCGTGGCCGGGGTCGCCCACGAGGCGGGCGTCCCGCTCATCGTCGACAACACTGTCGCCACCCCCTATCTGATCCAGCCGCTGAAGTGGGGCGCCGACATCGTTGTCCACTCCGCCACGAAGTACATCGGCGGCCATGGCACCGCGGTGGCCGGTGTCATCATCGATGGCGGCACGTTCGACTACGCTCAGTACCCGGAGCGTTTCCCCAACTACAACCAGCCCGATCCCAGCTACCACGGCCTTGTCTACGCGCGTGACCTCGGCGTCGGCTCGCAGTTCGGGGCGAACGTCTCCTTCATCATGAAGGCGCGCGTGCAGCTGCTCCGCGACCTCGGCGCCGCGGTGGCCCCGTTCAACGCGTGGCTCCTCGCTCAGGGGCTGGAGACCCTGTCGCTGCGGGTCGAGCGCCATGTCGACAACGCGGCCGAGGTCGCTCGCTGGCTGACCGGCCGGGACGAGGTCCTGGCGGTCAACTACGCAAGCCTGGAGACCAGCCCCTGGTACGAGCTGGGCCGCAAGTACGCCCCCCGGGGCACCGGTGCCGTGCTCTCCTTCGAGATCGCCGGCGGGGTCGATGCCGGGAAGCGCTTCGTCGAGGGGCTCCAGTTGCACAGCCACGTCGCCAACATCGGAGACGTGCGGAGCCTGGTGATCCACCCGGCCTCCACGACGCACTCGCAGCTCACCCCCGAGGAGCAGGCCGCCGCCGGGGTCACCCCCGGACTCGTCCGCCTGGCGGTCGGGCTGGAGAACATCGTCGACATCCTTGCCGACCTCGAGGCCGGCTTCCGGGCGGCGAAGGGCTGAGGGTGCAGCGCGGCGGACACCCGGTGACCGGTGCCTGGCAGGCGGGGGACCCCCCTGCTGGGCGCCGGTTCGCCGACATAGGATCCCTCGTCCTGGAGTTCGGCGGCGCCCTGCCGGACGTGACCCTGGCCTATGAGACCTACGGGCAGCTGTCCGCCGAGCGCGATAACGCGATCCTGCTCCTGCACGCGCTGACCGGGGACGCGCACGCGGCGGGAGAGGCCGGCCCCGGTCAACCCTCGGCCGGTTGGTGGGACGCGTTGATCGGACCCGGCCGGGCGCTGGACACCGATCGGTACCTCATCGTCAGCGCGAACGTGCTGGGGGGATGCCAGGGCAGCACCGGACCGGCGAGCATGGCGCCGGACGGCCGTCCCTGGGGATCCCGCTGGCCGCGGATCAGCGTGCGTGACCAGGTCGAGGCGGAGCACCGACTCGCGACGATCCTGGGCATCGATCGATTCGTCTGCGTTATCGGCGGGTCGATGGGCGGGATGCGGGCCCTGGAGTGGCTGTTGCAGTATCCGCAATCCGTCGGATCCGCACTGCTGCTGGCGACCGGGGCCGCCGCGACGGCGGACCAGATCGCGACGCAGACGGCCCAGATCCAGGCCATCACGGGGGATCCGGCCTGGCGCGGGGGCGACTACTACGACACCACCGAGGGTCCGGTGCGAGGGCTCGCCCTGGCCAGGCGGTTCGCCCACCTCACATACCGCAGCGAGGCCGAGCTCGACTTCCGGTTCGGCCGCAACCCGCAGGGGGATGAGGAGCCGCTGTGGCCGTGCGTCACGGGCCGGCACCCCGAGGCGGGCAGGTACGCCATCCAGTCGTACCTCGACCACCATGCGGACAAGCTGTTGCGGCGCTTCGACGCCGGCACCTACGTGTGCCTGTCCGATGTCATGAACACCCATGACGCTGGCCGGGGGCGGGGCGGTGTCGCAGCGGCTTTGGCGACGGTGACCGCACCGGTGACCGTCGTCGGCATCGACTCTGACCGCCTCTACCCGCTGCGGCTGCAGCAGGAGTTGGCGCTGCTGATTCCCACCGCCGACCTCGTCACGCTCGCCTCGCCCTACGGCCATGATGGCTTCCTGATCGAGGTTGAGGCCGTCGCGGCGGCCATCGAGCACACGCTCCGGAGGGAATCGGTCACGAGTGGTTAGGGAGAGCGCGTGAGGATATCCACATCCGCGCGCAGGGCCTCCCGTACGGCGGTGCTTCAGGCCTAGCGTCGAGTCGTGCTGACCTCGCTGCGACTGCCCGGCCTCGTACTGCTCGCGGCCGCGCTGCTACTCGTGCAACCAGCTAGCTCTGCGGCCGCGGCCATCGACGTCTGGGGCGATGATGCGGGGGACCGCTACCTCGGCAGCGGTGCCCTCCTCCTGCCGCCCGACTCGGCCGGGCAGGATCAACGGCGCGCCGCGGCCGCGTGCCGGGACTGCGAATGGGCCGCGAGCACCATGTGCGTGCTTCCGGACGGAAGCTTCCCCCCGGGGCCGGGCGCGGTCGACTGTACGCCGGTGCCCGCCCGCTGCACCGACCAGAGCGAGCGCCTGGTCCTATGGCGCGGCGGCCCCGCCGGCGCGGGGTGGGAACGCTCTGGGACGTTCTGCTGGACGAGGGCCGAGCCGCCGCTCACCAGCGATCGGCTCGGGCGGGTGCTGCGGGACCGGTTTCTCCGGGCGCTGCCGGCCCCCCGGCCCAGGCCGCAGCCGAGTGCCGGGGCGCTGCTGAACTTGCCGGTGGTGTTTGCGGACGACTCCGGCGCGGGGCCCCGGGAGTGGAATGAGGCCGTCGCGGGGCTGACAGTCACGCTCACCGCGGACCCCCGTTGGTCCTGGTCGTTCGGCGACGGTTCGACCCTGGTTGGGGGGCCCGGCGGTGACTTCCCGAACACGTCGGTATCCCGGCTCTACCGGTCTCCAGGCGCCTACAACGTCGAGGTCGAAATCGCCTGGCCCGCGAGTTTCACGGTGGAGGGGCTGGGCACCTTCCCGATTCCAGAGGTCGTGCGGACCCGGGGCTCCGCCGCCGTGCAGGTGGAAACCGCCCGCGCCGTCCTCACGCACAGGGAATAAAGGGGCGCCGGGAATATTCCGATGGAAGTGTGTGCTGCACTCCACGGAGGCGTGTCCCGAAACCATTCGGCCACAGTCGTGGCACAATATTCAGGTTGCGGCGCGATGCGCTGCCGAGGGGAAGCCCGGGCAAGTCGGAGACTTGACACGGGCTATTCGTATTGCAGTAACGGACGGAGGACCGTTGGCTACCCGGGCTGCCAAGACAACGACCAAGAGGGCTGTGTCAGAGGAAGTGACTGAGTTGGACACCGCTGCCGCTGAGGGGGAGGGGGCGGCCGAGGCCGCCGCCGCGGCGAAGGCGCCGGCCAAGAAGACTGCCGCCAAGAAGACTGCCGCCAAGAAGGCTGCCGCCAAGAAGGCGCCGGCCAAGAAGGCTGCCGCCAAGAGAGCCACGGCGCCGGAGCAGCCGGAGGAGGCCGCAGCAGGGCAGCAGGACACGGCTGCCAAGGCCAAGGCGTCCTTGCCGGATGACGACACTACCTTCGACCCCAGTGAGGCGGCACAGGAGGAGGCCGAGCTCAACAAGGAGCTCGCCAAGGACATCGAGGCGGTGGAGAAGGACAGCGACAAGGCCGCCCTGAACCTGTCCGATGAGGACGACTCCGATGAGCCGGCGCAGCAGGTCCACGTGGCCGGGGCGACCGCCGACCCCGTCAAGGACTACCTGAAGCAGATCGGCAAGGTCCCCCTCCTCAACGCCGCGCAGGAGGTGGAACTGGCCAAGCGGATCGAGGCGGGCCTGTTCGCCGAGGAGAAGCTCGCCAGCGGCGAGGAGTTCGACACGGACACGCGGCTGGACCTGGAATGGATCGCAGCAGACGGCAAGGCGGCCAAGAACCACCTGTTGGAGGCCAACCTGCGTCTGGTGGTCTCACTGGCCAAGCGGTACACCGGTCGCGGGATGCTGTTCCTGGACCTCATCCAGGAGGGCAACCTCGGCCTGATCCGAGCGGTGGAGAAGTTCGACTACACCAAGGGCTACAAGTTCTCGACCTACGCGACCTGGTGGATCCGGCAGGCGATCACGCGGGCCATGGCCGACCAGGCCCGCACGATCCGGATCCCGGTCCATATGGTCGAGGTGATCAACAAGCTCGCCAGGGTGCAGCGCCAGTTGCTGCAGGACCTGGGGCGGGAGCCCACGCCGGAGGAGTTGGCCAAAGAGCTGGACATGACGCCCGACAAGGTGCTCGAGGTCCAGAAGTACGGCCGGGAGCCCATCTCCCTGCATACCCCGCTGGGCGACGACGGCGACAGCGAGTTCGGTGATCTCATCGAGGACTCCGAGGCGATCGTGCCCGCAGATGCAGTCTCATTCACGCTGCTGCAGGAGCAGTTGGAGTCCGTGCTGGAGACCCTCAGCGCCCGGGAGGCCGGTGTGATCCGCATGCGGTTCGGCCTGCAGGACGGGCAGCAGAAGACGCTCGACGAGATCGGCAAGGTCTACGGCGTCACCCGGGAGCGCATCCGGCAGATCGAGTCCAAGACCATGTCGAAGCTGCGCCACCCGAGCCGCTCGCAGGTTCTGCGCGACTACCTGGAGTAGGTCCCGGCGCAGCCAGCGGTGGCTGCGAGACTTGGGGGCATGGAGCAGATCGAGGCAATCCGCAGGTCTTGGCGCGACTGGGTGAATCCGGCAGTGACCCGCGGCCTCGTCCTGATCGGTGCATCGCTGCTGCTGCTCATCAACCCCGACATCAGCACCTCGCTGGTGCAGTACGTCATCGGCGGTGCGCTCGTCCTGATCGGGCTGGCCAACCTCTGGTCGACGGTGCGGCATTGGCGGCAGCCCCGGTGGTGGCTGGAACTGTTGGAGTCGGGCGCCGCCGTCGGCCTGGGCCTGCTGATCATGCTCCACCCCCGGGGCACCCTGGACACGATCGCCGTGATCCTCGGGCTCTACCTCGCGGCGCGCGGAATCGGTGCCCTGTACCGGGCCATCCGCGGGGGGCCGAGCCACCGGATGGTGGAGATTGTCCGGGGGGGCGCGATGCTGTCGGTCGCGACGATCGCGATCTTCCTGCCCGAGTCCCTGCTGGCCAGTGCCGTCGTCGTCGCCTCGGCCGCAGCGCTCGCCGTGGGGGCCCTGTTCGTCACCTATGGGCTGCAGTCCGCGATCAAGGGCGAGTCCGCGGAGGCAGATGCGGACACGGTGACAGGGATCGTGGGGTCCCTGGTCCAACCGACCGAGCCGGTCGTCCAGTTCGAGCAGCCATACCTGGCCGATCCAAACGAGTCCGTCCCGGAGACGCTGCCGGATTTCCCGGTCCCGACCCCGGCAAACCTGCCTGAAGCTGTACCCGGCGGGCATACCCCGGACCCCAGCCCGGCAAACCGGCTGGTGATCCCCAAGATCGGCCTGGACACGGTCATTAAGTATGTACCCTTCAGCGATTACACCTGGCTGATCGCCGGGTTGAGGCAGGAGATCGCCTGGATGGGCGAGACCTCCTTACCCGGGGCTGGGCGGCAACACCGGGCTGGCGGGCCACCTCAACCTGCCGGACGGGACCGCGGGTCCATTCTTCAACCTGTGGAAGCTGAAACCCGGCGACCAGGTGATCGTCTACACCGACGAGAGCAAGCTGACCTACCGGGTGCGCGGGAGCGAGCAGGTGTCGGCGGCAGACACCTCCATCATCCGCCAGGGCGGTGACCCGCAGCTGACCCTGATCACCTGCGCCGGCTGGAGCGACCGCCTGCGGATCTTCACCCAGCGCCTGGCGGTCTACGCCGACCTTATCCAGTCCGAGCCGCGGGTTGGGGCGGGGAACCCCAGTTCATACTGAGTATTTTTTCAGAGTATTATCTCCTATCCCGATAAGTGTCACTCTGAGCTTTGCTTTGCATGCCGAACGCTCGTGAAGCATACCTGTGGTAGAGCGAAGAGTCTGCTTAGATCCTTTGCTTTAAGGAGCAGGATGATATAATTCCCACAGATTCATTTCCGCATTCAGGATGGCATACAGGCTGGAAAACCGGGACAGCTAAAGAAAATGGACAGAAGGCGCACCCCGCTGGTGGTAATAATCCCCCTGGTTCTGGGGGCGCTGCTGCCGTTTGGGTTAGCCCATGCCGCCCTGAACATCCCAAACGCAAACCCGCAGCAGGACCTGCCCGGCAGCCCTTCCAACCAGGCCGGGGATGGTTCAGCCGACCTGGTGGTCGCCAAACAGGACCCGAATACAATCGTGCACGAAGGCCAGGTGGTGACCTTCACCATCGTGGTCGAAAACAACGGCAGCCTGGATGCAGCCGGTGTGATCATCACCGATACCCTGGGGGCAGATTACCGCTTCCTGAGCTTTGACATGGGCGGCCTGCCCCACACCCACAACGTCAATGGAGCTGTCCATACCTGGCAGTTGAGCAACCCGATTTTCAACGGGGAACAAATCTTATTCAACCTGACGGCGGATGTCCTCTCCAACCTGGCAGCCCCGCTCGACCTGGCGAACACCGTCCGGGCGAGCACAACCACCAGCGAGACCAACACATCCAACAACTTTGCAGTCGACACCAACTTCGCCCCGGCTCTTAACCTGGTCTATTCGGTCACCCCAAACGGGGCGGGGTTAAATGAAAAGCTCACCTTCCAAATCCAGGTAACAAACAACGGTACAGCCGCAGCCCAGAACGTGCGGGTGGAGACCCAGACATTCCCGGCAGAGCTGAACATCGCCAACCTGACCACCACCAAATCCGGCGGGACGGTGGTCGTCAGCGGCGGGGTGGTCTCGGCAAACCTGGGGGAGATGCTGAACGGGGAGACGGTCTTTATCTCCTTCGAAGGCAGCGTGGTCATCCAGCCAGCCCAGACCAGGACCGAAAACAGCCTGGCGACCGCCCGCTGGGCACCTGAAAATCCTTTACAATCGAAAATATCCAACACCATTTCATACCAGCTGCGTGCCAGCACACTGCCCCCCACCGGGTTTTATGAGCGAGAGCCGGCCCCCCTTTATCTCCCGCTGGGCGCGATCCTGGTCGCCACCGCCCTTGGTATATTGGGCATAGGAGCGTTCCTGTACGGCCTGCTGGCGCGGGGTCGCAACCCCGACTGGGCCGGCTGGTTCAGCGGGATCGGGCTGCTGTTTGTCTCGGCGGCGCTGTTGTTCGGATTGGGCGCCCTGGCGCTGGCAGCCAGCGGGAGCGAGATCCGGCTGCCTGAATTTAATAACAGCCCGCTTACTCTCCAGGATGAACTGGTGCGCTTCCAGGAGCCCTGGCTCCCGAAATCCACCCCGCAGGCGCCCCAGGCGCTGCCGGATTACCCGCTGCCAACCCTGAAGGTAAGCGAGATCGAAACGCCCCCGGGCGAGCCGCCGCCGGACACCAGTCCGCCCGTCCGCCTCCAGATTGAAGCGCTTGAAGTGGACGCCCCCGTCAGGTATGTGCCTTTTGGAGGCTACACCTGGCTGGTGGCGGGCCTCACCGAAGAAATCGCCTGGCTGGGCGAGACCTCCTGGCCGGGCCTGGGCGGAAACACAGGGCTGGCGGGCCATGTCACTTTGAGAGATGGGGGCGACGGGCCTTTCCACGACCTGGGAGAGCTGCAGGCAGGACAGGAGATCACCCTTTTCACCAGAGACAATATCTACACCTACCAGGTGCGGGAGGTCTCCACGGTACACTTCGAAGAACTGGGCGTGCTGGCACCCACCCAGTCCGACCGGCTGACCCTGGTGACCTGCACCGGTTGGGACAGGGCCCGCAGGGTATATGACGGGCGCCTTGTGCTGGTTGCCGACCTGGTGGGCGTTGAACCAAACCGGCGCCAGATCAGTTCCGTTGGGACCGAATAGGGCTGGCGGATCCTGTATTCAATCCGGGGTTATAATTAGGCGTTGGGTCAATCCGGAGAATCTGACCCGCATGCAGAACCCAGAACTGCGAAAACACTTACACACCCCCAAGGAGCCAAAAAAATGGCAATCGTACTGTTAATCATCATCCTGGCACTCCTGATCCTGGCTGTCATTTTTGCTATCCAGAATGTCGCCGCGGTCCCGATCTCTCTGCTCTTCTGGCAGGCGCAGGGTTCCCTGGCGCTGGTACTGCTGGTGGCGCTGGTGATCGGCGCCCTGATCGCGCTGTTGTTCGCGCTGCCATCCATCTACCGGAACCGGCGCGAGATCAGCCGGCTGAGGAAGGAAATCGCCTCGCTTGAAGCGGAGCTGGAGCAGAAGACCACCAGCCTGGAGATGGTCGAGGCGCAGATAAGGGAAAAGGAACAGCTTGAACTCCAATCCGGGGTGGAAGGAGAGGCTCTGGAGGCGGTTGGGGAGGGGGCTGAAGAACCGCTGGAGGATGCTCCTGTTGTTGAAGCTGAACCTGTAGAAACTGAAGAAGCACCAGCGGGGCAGGGTGCTGCCCTGGAAGGCGAAGAGCCTGAGGGGATTTAGGACAACCGGGTTGTCATTGCGTGAGAGTGAGGATCGTCACCTGACACGTGCCCCCATTGGTTGAACATCATTTGGAAACGAAATCTAGATAAGAAAACCAACGACGAAGCAACCTTGCGTTTATGGTTCCAGGCATTCCGGGTGTTTTAAGATTGCTTCACGATAGAACCGTTCGCAATGACACCTCTTGTCGTTGCAACTCGTGTTCTTTGCGAGAGAACGGGAACCTCAGCGGGTATAGACCCACTCACCCCCCACCATCGTCCTCAGCGGCTGGACCTCCAGCAGTTCCTCCGGCGGGCAGTTAAAGGGGTCTCTATCCAACACAACCAGGTCCGCCAGGCAGCCGGGCGCCAGCTTTCCCAGGCGGTCCTCCATCCCGGCGGCGTATGCCGCCCCAAGGGTATAGCCCGCGACAGCCTCCTGGATGGATATTCGCTGCTCAGAGTACCATCCGGCAGGCCCGGGCGTCCCATCCAGGCGCCGGCGGGTCACCGCGCTGTACAGCCCCAGGAAGGGGTCAGGCGCTTCGACCGGGGCGTCCGAGCCGAATGCCAGGACCGAGCCGGCTTCGAGCTGCGACTTCCAGCCGTAGGCATAGCGCGAGCGCCCTCCCCAGTAACGATCAGCAGCCATAAAATCCGAAGGGGCGTGGATGGGCTGCATGGAGGCAACCACCCCCAGTTCCGCCAGCCGGTTAACATCCTCCGGGTGCAGCACCTGGACGTGCTCTATGCGATGGCGGACTTTTTCAGACCTGCCCCCGCCCGCACCCCCGGGCAGCGATTCTTCATATTCCCTCAGCCGCTCCAACCCAAGCAGGACTTCATGGTTCGCCCGGTCGCCGATGGCATGCACAGCCAGCCCGAATCCCTGCCCGACTGCCTCCCGCCCGGTCTCGTATAACCCCTCCGAATCAACAAGCAGGATACCGCGGTTAGCGGGTTCGCCCTCATAGGGCTGCAGCATGGCGGCGGTGCGCGGGCCCAGGGCGCCGTCGGCGAAAATTTTGATGTTCCCGACCCGCAGCATGTCATCCCCGAACCCGGAGCGCAGCCCGAGCGATACTGCATACGTCAGATCCTCAACCGGGATGCTTTTCAAAACCCTCAGCCCCAGCTTACCCCGCTCCCGCAGGATCTGGAGGGCCTGGAAACAGCGCCGGCGGTCAAAATCATGGCAGCCGGTCAGCCCCATCCGCCACAATTCCCGCTGTGCCCCCATAACTGCCCGGCAAACTTCTTCAAGCGAAGGCTCGGGGATGATCCCTTTGACAGCCTGGATGGCAGTTTCAAATAACAACCCATCCGGGCTGCCGCTTTCATCCCTGCTAAAACGGCCCCCGGGTGGGTCATCGGTCGCGGGTGAAATCCGGGCTAATTTTAGTGCCGCGCTGTTGACCCAGGCGGCGTGCAGCGATTTTGCGCTCAGGAAAACCGGGTTGTCAGGCGCAGCCCGGTCAAGGTCAGGGGCGTAACCGTAACCCTCCTCCCAGTCATTCTGGTTCCAGCCGTGCCCCAAAATCCATTCCCCCGGTTTTGTTTCAGTAGCCTTTTCTGCGACCTTCTGCAGGCATTCCTCCCTGGTCGCTGTTTCGCAGTTTATGTGTTCCAAAACAAGCGCGTACTGCTCCAGGTGGATATGGGCATCAACCAGGCCGGGTATCACTGTCTTTCCCTCAAGGTTTATCCTTTCGGCACCATCTCCAAATTCACCCAGGGTGAAGTCATCCTCCCCCAGGCCAAGAATCCGGCCGAAATCCAGGGCAAGCGCGCTTGAGATCGGGTTGGATCGGTCCATTGTATAAACCCTGCCGTTATACAGTACTTTTTTCATTGTTTCACCAATTCAGATCCCCGGCTGGAATTAACAGGCGGGTGTTCCCCTTTTCTGGATAAAAAATTTGAGCCGCTTTTTCAATCCGCTGGCAGAATCCGGTCGAGGATAGCGCCCAATTCTTCATTGGAGTAGTAATAAATTACCAGCCGGCCGCCTGATTTCCTGGGCAGCAGATTCACCCGGGTATTTAAAGACTGGCTGATCTGGTCCTCGAGCGCTTTTACTTCCGACGACCTGCGGGCTGGTTTCGGGCGTACCGCTCCGGGCTGGTTCATCTTACGGACCAGAGCTTCTGCCTGGCGGACGTTCAATCCCTCGGCGATAATCTTCTCCAGCAGGACCGGCTGGTACTGCTTGCCTTCCAGTCCCAGCAAGGCCCGCCCGTGCCCTTCGCTGATCACCCCATCCGCAAGCGCCTGCTGCACCTGCTCTTCAAGGTTGAGCAGGCGCATGGTATTCGTCACCGTTGTCCGGCTCTTTCCGACCCTGGCAGCAATTTCCTCGTGCGAGAGGTTAAAATCCTGGGCAAGTTGGCGGAACGCCTCGGCCGCCTCAAGCGGGCCAAGGTCTGTACGCTGCAGGTTCTCAATCAAAGCCAGTTCCAGGCGCTGCTGGTCGCTGGCCTCCCGGATAACCACCGGGACCGCCTCGAGCCCGGCTGTGCGGGCTGCTTCCAGGCGGCGCTCTCCCGCGATCAGGACATAATCTCCCGCAACCTCTGACCTTGAAACGATCAACGGCTGGATGACCCCGTGCTGGCGAATCGACTGCGCCAGCTCCGCCATCTGTTCTTCCCCCATATTGTTGCGGGGCTGCCGTGGATTCGGCTGGATGCGGTCGACAGGCACCTGTTCCACTCCGCCCGGGGGGCTGGTCTCCTGGGCGCCGATCAGCGCATCCAATCCACGGCCTAGACCGGTTTGTTTTGCCATCTTCACTCCTGTATTAATTGAATATCATAGCCATCGCCAGCCAGAAGCTCACGCGTCAGGGCGGCATATGAGAGCGCTCCGCTCGAATCGGGCGAGTAAATCGAGACAGGCAGCCCGTATGAAGGCGCTTCTGCCAGGCGAACTGTCCTTGGGATGATTGTTTCGAATACTGTGTCAGGGAAGTAGCGCCTTACCTCGCGGACCACATCCGAGGATAGATTGGTGCGCACATCAAACATGGTCAGGAGCACCCCCCGGATTTTCAAGGCCGGAAAAAGGGCCGACCTGACCCTTTCGAGGGTCTGGGTTAACTGGCTTAATCCTTCCAGTGCCAGGTATTCACACTGGACCGGGATAATAACCCCATCTCTGGCTGCGACCAGCCCGTTCAGGGTTAATAATCCCAGCGAAGGTGGGCAATCCACCAGAATATAATCATATTTATCCTGGACTGGCTCCAGGGCTTTGCGCAGGCGGCTCTCCCGGGCCAGTTCGGAAACCAGTTCGACCTCGCTTCCAACAAGGGAGGGCGATGAGGGCAGGAGTGACAGCTTCAGGCGCGGGTTGAATAGAATAAAGTCCTCTGCTTTTGAGGAATCAAACATCACATTGTATGTGCCGCCGTTCACCGAATTTTTATCAATCTTAAGGCTGGAGGTTGCATTCGACTGCGGGTCTAGGTCAACCAGCAGCACCCGCCAGCCGTACTGGGCCAGAAAAGCGCCCAGGTTTATGACCGTGGTGGTCTTTCCCACCCCGCCTTTCTGGTTGGCAAAGGTGTAAATCCTGCCCATAGCGCCCTACAAAACCTCCACCATGCTGGCTTTAATCTCGGATTCGGTGGGTATGGATAAGATCCCCCTGCGGGTCACCGAATAAGCCGCCAGGCTGGTCGCAAAACGAGCCGCCTCCCATGGATCGCGGGTGGCAAACATCCGGCAGAACAGGGCTGAGGCGAAAATATCCCCTGCCCCGACCGTATCGAGGGCCTCTACTTCGGGAGGCTTAAAACGGCGCACATCCCCGTTCCAGTACATCCGCACACCTTGGGCGCCTTCGGTGACAGCCAGTGCCGGGCAGATGGACGCCATCTCAGCCAGAATGCCCTCATCCCCGCCAACATCCTCCACGCTGATCACAACTGCGTCAATTTTCGGGAGAATATCCCCAAACCCGCCCCAATCCCCTCTGCTGACCCAGCCATCCTGGTCCCATTCGCGCATCCAGCCCTGCGGGGTGGCTGCAATGAATGAGGAATTGAATTTTTCGATGACCCCGTATTCGATCTCCTGGGCGACCGGGCCCAGGTGGACGATCTTCGCCATTCGCCAATCTCCAGGGATTTGATCCGGTGTGATTTTTGAAGCAGCATGGTAGATGCGCTGCAACCGGCCTGAATCTGTGGAGATATTCTCAAAGGTGGTGCTGCGGCTGGTTTTGATGTTTTTTAGCTCAAATTTGTTTAAGATCCCGAAATCCAGTTCCTCCCCCCAGGAAGTCAGGATGGCGACAGTAAGCCCCAGGGCACGCGCTGTCAGCGCTGAGTACAGGGCGGTGCCGCCCAGGGTATTTCCCCCGGGAATCCTGTCAATTGTAAGGTGACCGACCATTAAATAATCAAGGGTGTTATGATCAAACTCACTGGTCATGGGTAGATTATACCTGACTGGAAGGCGGCATATTTATGCTTTTCATAAATTAATTGGCATGGTATAATAGCGAGCCGCGCCGGGAAGGGCGGATTTATTTTGTATAAAAAAGCGGTCCGATGACCGTTTGAATAAAAATTTTGTTGAACCAGTAAACAGGACATGATTATGGAAGAATTAATAAAATCCGTTGAAGCAGCCCCAAACCCAAACATCCCTTCACTCAGATCTGGCGACGTGGTGCGGGTATATATCCGCATAAAAGAAGGCGCAAATGAAAGGACCCAGGAATTCAGAGGCACTATTATCCGGATGAGAAGCAGCGGAAATAACGCCAATTTTACTGTCAGAAGGATCGCCAGCAATGGAATCGGTGTCGAACGGACTTTCCTGCTGCGGTCGCCGCGCCTGGAAAAAGTGGAAGTCGAGCGCCACTCAAAAGTCCGCCGGGCTCAGCTTTATTTCATGCGGGAACGGACTGGTAAAAGCGCCAGGTTGAAGCAAAAATTTAATTAAATTTATTGAAACAGTTCGACGCAGGCAGAAAACTACCCTGCGTCTTTTATTTTAACCACAGGGATCCCCAGATTGGCACAAAAAATTGGCGTTTTCGACTCAGGAATTGGAGGGCTTTCGGTCCTGCAGGAGATCTGGAGAGCCCTGCCGGATACCCGAACCTGCTATATCGCCGACCAGAAACATGTCCCTTACGGGTCAAAGCCCCTGGAAATGGTGCGCTCTTTCGCCGAAGGGATCACAGAGTTTTTAATCGAAGCAGGTTGTACATTAATTGTGGTCGCCTGCAATACCGCCTCCGCCGCCAGCCTGGGTTACCTGCGCCAGCAGTACCCCGCTATCCCATTCGTCGGGATGGAACCTGCTCTCAAACCAGCCGCCGAGCGCACCACCAGCGGTGCTGTCGGTGTGCTGGCAACACCGGCAACTTTTCAGGGCGCCCTATATGCATCGGTTGTCGAGCGCTTTGCCAGCCATGTCGAAATCCGCCAGCACACCTGCCCGGGCCTGGTAGAGCAGATTGAAGCCGGTGAACTTGACTCGAAGAAGACAAGAAAAATCCTCGCAGAAGCGCTTATCCCGATGAGAGCCGAGGGCATCGATACGGTAGTACTGGGCTGCACCCATTATGCCTTTGTGATCCCGCTTATCCGGGAAATCGCCGGTGAAGGGGTTCGGGTAATCGACCCCTCCCCGGCGGTGGCCAGGCAGGTGAAAAAAGTATACGGGCAGTACGTTCTGGATAAAAATGAAGTCTATGCGCAATCCACAACAATAGGTGAGCAGAAACCGCACCAGTTCTGGTCAACTGCTGATCCCAAAAAACTGGGAAATCTTTTCCCACAATTAACCGGGCAAACGGCTGAAGTAAAATATTTAAAATGGGTGAAGGGAGCTCTGGTCGCTGAACCGTCTGGCTGATCTGCCGCTCTTAACAGTCCGCAGGCTGGATACCCATATCCCCCGGTTCAATTTTCAAACCCACAAAATTCTCAAAAATCAAATCCCTGAATTTTAAACCATTCTCGATCCGCAGGCGCTCAAAAAGGGCTGCATAACTCTCATCGATCCGTTTATCCCAGTCCAGTTTCAACAGGCTGTTTACCTCCCGGATTCGTCCGGTGCTTGGGCCTTCAAGCTCGACAAATGTCCCGTATGGAAGTTCATCCAGGGAGATTTCGACCTCGCGGATGACATACGCTTGGCGGTATTTTTCGTAAATCATGGCAACCCGGTAATCCAGCGCCTCCAGAAAGGAACGGGCTGCTGAAAAATCGCTCACCTCAAATTCAATTTCCTTGCGCAGCCTGACCCCATCCTGGTTTAATGCCGGTCCTTTATAAGTCAGCCTTGCTATGGTGTCATAGCGCAGCCTGAGCACCTGGAACTGCCTGGCAAGCAAATTCTCTTCCGTATCGAAACGCAAATTAACTTCCAGCACCCGCTCCTGAACCCGGCGGGCATTAAGCTTCTCTAAATTCTGCCTGATCCCATTCAGATCAGAGACGATATATTTTACTTCCAGTTCCTCATCCTTCATCTGGTTCTCCTGCTGGCCATTATAAACAGAAAACCTCACTCCACACTCATAAGAACCTGATTCTGGTCAACCCGGTCACCTGTTTTAATACTCATGCGGGTGACTTTACCCGCCCTGGGAGTCCTGAGTTCATTCTGCATCTTCATCGATTCAAGAATCACAAGCACATCCCCATTTTCCACCTGCTGGCCTTCTTCAACCGGGATATCGATGATCAAGCCGGGCATGGGCGCCTTCAGGTAATACTCCTGGCGCTCGCTGACCACGCTGCCAAATGCCAGCCGCAGCCGGCGTTCGCGCTCATCTTCAACCTGGGAGCTGTAGAAATTGCCCCTCAGCAGAACCTGCCATGCATTTTCAGCCGGATGGACGTACGCCTCGTAAGACAATCCATCGATTAGTAGTGAATATACCGGCTGGTCGCCAACCTTGCGGAAGTCGACCTGGTATTCCACACCGTCCACGCTGACCTGGCTTTCGCTCGTGATCTCAACCTGATATTCGTTGCTGCCAATTGTGGTTACATATTTCATGAATGCCTATCCCAACTAATCTGAAAATTTCCTAACGGTTCATCCTTTCCCAGCGGCTGACCCATTTCCAGTTGCTGGTATCGCGTTCATTACGCTGGACGATTGTAGCCGCCTGGCGGGCCTGCCGGTGGGCAACCAGCGTGGCAAAAATAGCTGCGATTTCTTCCTGTTCGTCCCGCACAGTTTCAGCCTGCTGCATGGAGAAGCGCTCTTCCACAAAACGGGTGTCATACTGTCCAGCTATGAAGCGGGTTGAGTCCATCAGATTCTGGTAGAAGGGGATGTTAGTCTTCACCCCAACGATTTTATATTCCTCAAGCGAGCGCCGCATGCGCAGTATGGCTTCAGCCCGGGTCTCCCCGTAAACGATCAATTTCGAGATCAGCGAATCATAATACGGAGTGACCTCAAATCCCGGGAAAATACCCGAATCCATGCGGACACCCGGACCGTTAGGCATCAGAATATGGGAAATCCGGCCAGTGGAGGGTAAAAAGTTATTGAATGGATCTTCTGCGTTTATCCGGCATTCTATCGCCCAGCCATTTAAGTGGATATCATCCTGGGTGTATCGTAACTGGCGGTTGCGTGCGATCCGGATCTGTTCTTTTACGATATCCACCCCAGTCGCCAGTTCAGTCACCGGGTGTTCAACCTGGAGGCGGGTGTTCATCTCCAGAAAGTAGAAATTTCTATCTTTGTCCACCAGAAACTCAATGGTGCCGGCATTGGAATAATCGACCGCTCTTGCTGCTTTTACCGCAACCATACCCATGCGCTGGCGCAAATCCTCGTCATCGCCGATAAACGGCGAGGGAGCTTCCTCCAGGAGTTTCTGGTGCCGGCGCTGCAGCGAACACTCCCTCTCTCCCAGGAAAATCACGTTGCCGAAATTATCCGCCAGAATTTGGATTTCAATATGGCGGGCATCTTCCACAACCTTTTCCAGGTATACATTTCCATCGCCAAATGAGGCTTCTGCCTCGCGCCGGGCAGCATGCAGCAGCCCGGGCATCTGTTCCAGGTTCTCCACAATCCGCATGCCTTTCCCGCCTCCGCCGGCAGAAGCCTTTATCAGGAGCGGAAAACCTATCCCGGGAGCTACAGCCAGCAGCTCGTTATCTTCCAACGCGCCCTGCCCTTCGGTTCCGGGTACAACCGGGATTCCAGCCGTGGATATCGTACTCCTGGCTTCGGTTTTATCCCCCATTGCGGCGATTGAAGATGGTTTCGGCCCGATGAACGCCAGGCCTTCCTGTAAACAGGCTTCCGCAAATTGGGCCCTTTCAGCCAGGAATCCGTACCCGGGATGAACCGCGCCAGATTCTGTCATTTTAGCGATATCGATGATCTTATCGATCCGCAGGTAGGAATCCCTGGCCGGCGCAGGTCCCAGAAGGTAGGCTTCATCCGCGTAGCGCACATGCAGCGCCTGGCGGTCCGCTTCTGAGTAAACTGCGACTGTCTTTATCCCTAATTCCCGGCATGCCCGGATGATTCGGACTGCAATTTCACCCCGGTTGGCTATCAGTACTTTATCAAACAAAGTTTATCCCTTTTAATAAAAATTTTTAGAGCGGAATACAGCCGTGTTTCTTTGGCGGGTTGGCATCCCTTTTATTTAACAGCACTTCCAGGGCATTGATCAACCTGGGTCTTGTTTCACGCGGTTCCACCACATCATCAATGTAACCACGCGAGGCTGCAACATAAGGATTGGCGAATTTTTCCCGGTATTCAGCTACCAGTTCCGCCCGCCTCTTTTCAGGGTCTTTCGAATCCGCCAGTTCCTTGCGGAAGATAATATTTACAGCACCATCCGGTCCCATAACCGCGATTTCGGCTGTTGGCCAGGCGATATTCAGGTCACCCCGGATATGTTTGCTGCTCATAACATCGTATGCCCCTCCGTATGCTTTGCGAGTTATGACGGTCAGTTTTGGAACGGTGGCTTCACAATAAGCGTAAAGCAGTTTTGCGCCCGATCGTATGATCCCGCCGTGTTCCTGGACTGTGCCCGGAAGAAAACCGGGCACATCTTCAAAAGTCACCAGCGGGATGTTAAAGGCATCACAAAAGCGGATAAAGCGGGCCGCTTTTTCGGAAGAATTAATATCCAGCACCCCAGCCAGAACCGCAGGCTGGTTGGCGATTATCCCAACCGAATGGCCTCCCAGGCGGCCGAAACCAACCACGATATTCATGGCGTAATTTTCGTGGATTTCAAAGAATTGACCGTCATCCAGGACCAGACGGATGATGTTTTTCATGTCATACGGCTTGCTGGGATCCAGGGGGATAATCGAATCCAATTCGGGAGCCATCCGCAGTGGATCATCATTCGCCTGAAGAAACGGAGGGTCTTCAAGATTGTTTTGCGGTAAATAGGAGAGCAGCTTGCGGATTTTAAAGAAGGTGTCCTCTTCGCTGTCAGAAGCGACATGGCAAACCCCGGAAACTTCGGAGTGCACATCAGCCCCGCCCAGCTCTTCAAAATTCACTTCCTCATGGGTTACCGCTTTGACCACATCAGGTCCGGTAACAAACATGTAGGATGAATTCCGGACCATAAAAATAAAATCGGTCAGGGCAGGAGAATATACCGCACCCCCTGCGCAGGGACCCATAATCGCGCTGATCTGAGGGATCACCCCGGAAGCGAGCGTATTGCGCAGGAAAATATCTGCGTAACCTCCCAGTGAAACCACTCCCTCCTGGATGCGGGCACCTCCCGAATCGTTCAATCCGATAACAGGCGCGCCATTTTTCAACGCCATATCCAGAATTTTACAGATCTTTTCTGCATGGACCTCGCCCAGGCTGCCGCCAAAAACTGTAAAATCCTGCGAAAAGACGTAAACCAGGCGGCCGTCGATCGTCCCCCAGCCTGTGATCACGCTGTCTCCAATAAATTTCTGTGTTTCAAGACCGAAGTCGTTCGTCCGGTGAACTGCAAAAGCATCCATTTCTCTAAAAGATCCCCTGTCAACCAGCAGGTCGATCCTTTCCCTGGCGGTGAGGCGGCCGCGTTTATGCTGGGCGTCGATCCGTTCCTGCCCGCCTCCCATCCGGCTTTGAGCTTTTAACTGCCGCAACCTCTCTAATCGGGGATCTTCACTCATTGGTTACTCCAAAGTAATCCTTTACACTCGGTCTCGAAAACATCCAGAAAATCCAGACCAGTACGATAACAGAAATAATTAACGCGTACACGTGGTTTCCTTTACCCGCCTGATAGGTTCGGATAAGCAGACGGTCGATCCACAAATAGATTAAATAAGCAATAGCCCCGATTTTGGCAAGTAATACCGACCATCTTTCCGCTTTCCACAAACCCCAAACCAGGGTAACCCCCAAGAATCCCCAAACCAAACCACTGATGACCAGGTACAGCGGGTGTATATAAACCACTTCACTTACAAAATCCCACAGCCTGGTGGTTTGGATGAGGCGGATGAGGTTGCTTACTGAAATAATTAACACTATCAGGGCTAAAATCGTTACGCTTAAAGGCCTTTCAACTTTTTTATCCATCTGTTATTTCATACAACCAGTACAGGATCTCACCATCCTCATTTCTCTGCTCGAATAATGCGCCTCCTGAGAAAACCCGCTGGACTTCGTCCAGGTCGGCGTGGTGGTTGGGCAGAAACACAAAAGCGATTTTTTCACCAACCACCGCCGGATTCTGGTCTGAATCCCAGGGATAATTCATATCATATCCGGTCACCTGCGGGGCGAGATACGGAATCGTTGAATAGGAATAATACCCCATCCTGGGCATGCCGAAGAAGTATACATTCCAACCGCTGTCTTTTTCTTTCAGAAAATCCGCTAACCTCTGGGCAACCAGGTTGTTCTCACCGCCGAATTCTCCACTGCGGGTGTGCTGTCTGTAGTAGAAATTTAATTCATCCACTGAGATAACCAGCAGCAGTACCAACAGCCCAATATTTGCATACACCCCTGCCCGGGGCAAAAAGTTCCGGATGATCTCAGCGCCCTGAAAAAGGCCGTATCCGATGACCACCGCCAGGGCTGGAGCAACAGCCGTGTATCTCTGGGCGGCGGGTGTGCTTTCACTGAAACCAGCGACTACCCCGAAAGGCACTATCCATAATAAAAGCAGAAGAAACCGCCGGTCACGCGCCCTCAGTATTAACATCAGAATACCAAAAATAAACATGGCAGCGCTGGCAGGGCGCAGCAACGGCGTTTCGGGGTTATACCACATCTTAATTGGGATAAACATGTATCCCTGGTAACCGGCAGAGATCTGCCGAAGAAGAATCCGCCAGACCGGTAACCCGGATCTGTTGGTCTCATTTACCAGCCAGGAGCCGAAAATTGACACCCTCCTTAATGGGGCACTGAATTCCTGCGGATAGCGCAGGTAAAAAATACCAAGAGGCAGAAACGTTACCAGAGCCAGCAGCACAAGCAGCAGGATACCCGGAATCCGGGTCTTAAACTCCCTGAAATCAATAAGAATGTGGATCCCTATCCAGGCCAGCAGCAGCAGGACCAGCAACCGAGCAGATACATAAAAATACAAAGATATCCCCAGAGACAGACCTGACAGAAGGAAATAAGCGCGCTTGTTTTTATTCCATCCCCACCAGAAAGTACCCAGAACAACCGTATACCAGAAACCATCCCAGATATTGTTTAACCCTATCCGGCTGAAATGGTTGTGATAATGAAATCCAATTAAAAACACCCCTGCAAATATCCCGGTCCAGGTACCAAACATCCCCCGTCCAAGCAGAAATGCTGCACCTACAGTTATCCCACCAATAAAGGCTGAAGGCAGCCGCAGGGCTGGAATTGTGTTTCCCAAAACTGAAATTGGCAGCGACTGCAGGTAAAAGAATAGCGAAGGGAAAGAAAACCAGCCGGTTGTGAAGATGTTATCCACTTTTCCATCCCGGAAAAGCACCGCGCTCAGCCCGGAAGAGGCTTCATCCCCGGACAGGACCGGCGGGATGTGAGTGGTGTCAATTGCCCGGATGAGAAACGCCGCAGCCGCCAGTCCCAGCAATAATCCGGCGGTTTTCCGGGAGATTTTTAATCCAGTCTGGTTAAAGCCCATCCCCCAGAAAAAGAAAACCCGATCGCCAATCCCCATGAAATCACCGCAAGCGGGGCATTTTTCATCAGCGGTTCTGTTCCCGAAGCCAGAACCGCCAGGGACGCAAAAAAAATTCCTGCCAGCAGAATGATACACTGCCAGTCACGCACACTTAAATATTCAGCCGCAATCGAGCAAATTAACTGGAAAATCGATTCCCTTCCCCTGTCAACTGCATGTACAGTAATAATCACCAGAGAAATTCCAGCCGCCAGGTAAATCCATGCCAGGGGATTTTCAGCTGTGGACCAATTCGCCTGGAATATAAAAAGGCTGAGAGCGACTAAAAATACGCCAAGCAGCAGCGATAGGATTTCGAACAATCTAATGCGGTTATTACCGATTTCCGGCTGGTTATTCACTCCCCCGTTAATGGTGTAGCCTCCTTCCCACCCTTTCACCTCAACCCGGTTTCCAGACGGGCGATCACCAGCCGCTGGATTTCACTGGTACCTTCATAAATCTCGGTGATTTTCGCGTCCCGGAAATAGCGTTCGATCGGCAGCTCTTTACTGTAACCCATCCCGCCATGGATCTGGACAGCCTGATTGGCGGCAAACATGGCTGTTTCGGAGGCGAACAATTTCGCCATGGATGCTTCGAGCGTAAACCTGCTCTTATCCGTTTTCGAACGCTCTTTTTTAAGAGCTGCGTTGTAAATCAGCAGCCGGCTGGCTTCAATCCGGGTCTTCATATCCGCCAGCTTGAATCCAATCCCCTGAAATTCGCCGATCTTTTTGCCAAAAGCCTCCCGGTCACGGGCGTATTCAAGGCTGGCCTGATAGGCTGCTTCGGCGATTCCCAGCGCCTGGGCAGCAATCCCAATCCTTCCAGCATCCAGGACCGTCATGGCGATCTTGAAACCGCTGCCTTCCTCTCCGATCCTATTCTCAACCGGAATCCGGCAGTCTTCAAAATTAATTTCACTGGTCGCGGATGCCCTGATTCCCAGTTTTGGTTCTGATTTCCCCCGGGAGAAACCGGGAACATCTTTCTCCGCGATAAAAGCTGTAATGCCTTTATGTTTTTTATCCGGGTCAGTTAATGCAAATACCAGAATAAAATCAGCCACCGGTGCACTGGAAACCCAGGATTTCCGGCCGTTTAACACATAATAATCCCCGTCCCGGACAGCCCTGGTTCTCATCGTACTGGCGTCCGAACCGGACATCGGTTCTGTCAATGAATATGCTCCAACCGCAGTACCCGAGGCGACCGGGGTTACAAAGCGCTCTTTTTGCCTCTCAGTTCCAAAAAGCAGCAGCCCGTAACAAAATAACGAGTTATTAACCGACATTATCGTCCCATGGGCTGCATCAGCCCTGGAAATTTCTGTCAGAGCAAGCACATAGGAGAGCGTATCCAGACCAGCCCCGCCGTATTCAACCGGAACTTCCACACCCATGAAACCCATTTCTCCCATTTTCTGGATAGTCGCCCGGGGAAAAGAACCTGATTCATCAAATTCAGCTGCGATTGGGGCGATTTCCTTCCGGGCAAAATTGCGCGCCGCTTCCTGGATCATCAGGTGCTCATCAGAGAGAGGAAATAGCTCATTCGAACCCATTAACTGCTCCTTTCATATATCACCGCCAAAAATATCAATTATCCTTTTTCAATACTTATAGAATCCGCGGCCAGTTTTTCTTCCCAGGTGCCCGGCCTGCACCATTTGTCTTAATAAGTATGCCGGGCGGTATTTATCATCCCCCAGGTCCTTCTGGAGCACTTCCATTACCGAGAGCACAACATCAAGCCCGATCAGGTCGCAAAGAGCCAGCGGTCCCATCGGGTGATTCATCCCCAATTTCATTACTTCGTCAATCGCCTGGGCGGTCCCAACGCCTTCCTGGAGGGCAAAAACAGCTTCATTGATCATCGGGCACAGAATCCGGTTGGAGATAAAGCCCGGAGAATTGGCAGCTTCCAGCGGCTCTTTCCCCATCCTGCGGCAAACGTCCAGCGTAGTCCGGACAGTGTCGTCGTTTGTGTCATACCCCCGGATTATCTCAACCAGTTTCATCAAAGGGACCGGATTCATAAAATGCATCCCGATCACCGATTCGGGCCGGTCTGTCACCGCAGCAATTTTAGTGATGCTGATGGAGGAAGTATTTGTCGCCGAGAATCACGCCCGGCGGAACTATCCGCCTCAATTCAAGAAACAGAGCAGCCTTAATATCAAAATCTTCTGTAGCGGCTTCAATTATAAAATCCGACTCCGCCGCGAGCGGAAGAGAATTTGTGGTTTCGATCTTCAGCGCAGCCCCTTTCTGGTCGCTTGTGATGAGCTCTTTCTCGAACAACTTTTCAACCGAACGGGCTATGGATTTCCTGGCTTTTTCCAGCTGCCCTGGATCAATATCCATTAGGGTAACTCCAAAACCGGATGAGGCTGCGACCTGGGCTATTCCAGCTCCCATGGTTCCCGCGCCCAGGATAAAAATCTTCTTAATTTCCATATACACTCCTCAGCCCTGCTGGTTTCCTTTCAGGGCTCAACTGTGACTGCCATTGCAACCGCTTCAGCCCCGCCAAGACAAAGCGCTACAATGCCGCGCTTAAGGCTTCTATCCTTCAGGGCATAGATTAGAGTTGTCAGTGTTCTGGCGCCGCTAGCGCCGATCGGGTGACCCAGGGCGATGCCGCCTCCATTCACATTAACTTTTCCCCAATCCCAGCCATAATCCCGCAGCGCTTTCCCATTGGCAAGCACCTGGGCGGCGAAGGCCTCGTTCAGTTCAATCAGATCCACATCCTCTAATTTCCAGCCGGTTTTTGCCAGCAGGTCCGGGATCGCGCTTGCAGGGGCATCGAACAACAATTTTGGGGCGACGGCCACCTGTGTATAACCTTCTATTCTTGCCATGGGAGTTGTCCCCATTTCATCCGCTTTCGACCGGCTTGCGACCACAAGAGCCGCAGCGCCGTCATTTAATCCGGGAGCGTTGCCGGCAGTCACTTTGCCATCTTTTTGAAAAGCTGGTCGTAATTTTGCAAGCGACTCTAACGAAGTATCCCTGCGTGGGGTTTCATCTGTATCAAATTGGATGCTGCCCTTTTTGCGATCCTGGATCTCCACAGGTACAATCTCTTTCTTAAATCTCCCGGCGTCAATTGCAGCGACCGCTTTCCGGTGGCTTTCATAGGCGTATTCGTCCATTTCCTGCCTGGTTATGCCGTATTTTTCAGCGATAAATTCAGCCGAATCGCCCATCGCCCAGTTCTCAAACGGATCCCACAGACCGTCAAACAGCAGCGCATCAGTAAGCTGGGCGTTGCCAAACCGAAGGGAGCCGCCTCTCCCGTCCACCAGGAAGGGTGCCCGGCTCATACTCTCCATCCCGCCGGTGACAAAAAGGTCCCCGTCTCCCGCCCGGATGCTCTGGGCAGCTAACATCACCGTTTTTAAGCCCGAACCACAAACTTTATTTACTGTCGTGGCTCCAACTGTCTCTGGCAGACCCGCAAGGATCGCAGACTGCCTGGCAGGCGCCTGCCCAAGACCAGCGCTGACAACATTTCCCATAAGAACCTCGTTAATCTGGGCTGGATCGTTGATAACTGCTCTCTCGACAACCGCCTTTACAACAATTGCGCCTAATTTCGGCGCTGGAATTGCGCTCAGACTTCCTAAAAACCCTCCGCTCGGTGTGCGAGCGGCGCTCAAAATAACAGCTTCAGACCTGTTTGCTCCGAAGTTCATTCAATGCCTCCACAAAATCGTATTGTTTATTTATTTTTTTCGGAATCGTCAAAGATTGTTTCCGGGGTATCCTTCGCCGATTTTACCCCTTTCCAGGCTTCTGATATTCGAGTGTAACTTTCTTCTAGCATCTCTGGCAGCACCCGCGTTTCACCCAGAGTAGACATAAAGTTGGTATCGCCCTGCCAACGGGGGACTATATGTAAATGCAGATGCTCAGCAATTCCCGCGCCGGATGCTTCGCCGATATTAATACCGATATTAAACCCCTCAGATTTATAATCCACTTGCAACAAACATACCGCCTGGCTTGCAAGCTCCATCATTTCGGAGCGGGATTCAGGATCAAGCTCTTCCAGAAGTGAACAGTGTTGGTAAGGCACCACCATAATATGCCCACTTGTGTAGGGAAACCGGTTCAGGATTACGCAGTTGAATTGACCCCGGTGGACAATTAAATTTCCAGGTCCATCAGGCAGGGAGATTTCCTTGCAGAAAATGCATCCTTCTTCCTTTTTAAAGCTCTGAATATATTCCATTCGCCAGGGAGACCAGATGTATTTCAATAATTGTTTGTCCTGATTTTTTATTTTTAATTTTTCTTCTATTCGTAAAAATAATTAATACCACACACAGGCAAATCATGCATAAGCGCGGTTACTCGAATTGCTATTGTAGCAAATATTGCCTGTGGAGGGAATAGTTGACAGCACTACCTAAGCGGAGTATATTCCATAAACCCTGTGTGAGCGTTTAATCTCATTTCAGTTTTTTCTTCTTCACAAATGAACCAGTTACCGCTTTTTGAACCGGCTTCCCGCTCAGTTACTGAAGTAACCCGGATTCTTCGCGGCTTAATTGAAAGCGACCCCGAGCTGCAGGATATCTGGGTTAAAGGGGAGGTTTCGAACCTGTCCCGCCCGGGATCAGGACACCTTTATTTCACCTTAAAGGACCCCCACAGTTCTCTGCGCTGTGTGATATGGAAAAATGATGTTCAAAAAATATCCATTACGCCCCGCGATGGGGATGAAATAGAAGTTCACGGCAGTATAAACATTTACGAAACCCAGGGCCAGTACCAGCTGTATGCTGACAGTATCCGTCCGGTTGGTGAGGGCACGCTGTACCGGGAATTCCTGGAGTTGAAGTCCAATTTGGAAGCGGAAGGTCTGTTTGACGCAGAAAGAAAGCGCTCGATCCCGGATTTTCCTGAGTGTATAGGCGTTGTGACCTCCCCAACCGGGGCTGCGATCCAGGATATTATCAACACACTCCAGAGGCGCTTCCCTTCGGTACGGCTGGTCATTTCGCCTACCCGGGTTCAGGGAATTGAAGCACCCCAGGGCATCATTGCTGCGCTGGGATTATTGAACCGGATTGTCAGGCCGGATGTCATCATTCTGGCCCGGGGAGGCGGCTCAATTGAAGATCTGTGGGCGTTTAATGATGAAGGCGTCGCCCGGGCGATCGCCAGATCAGAGGCGCCTGTAATCTGCGGGGTTGGTCATGAGACCGATTTTACGATTGCCGATTTTGTGGCTGACTTAAGAGCTCCAACACCAACTGCGGCTGCTGAACTGGCCGCTCCAAACCGGGATGAACTGCTTGGAACAATTTCAGAACTTGAAAACAGCCTGGTTCAATCTGCGCTGGCAAGAATAAATGACTTTAATCTGGCGCTGGCGGCTTCGAAAAACCAGCTCACGCTGAGGTCCCCGCTGTACAGGCTGCGGTCGGGACGGCAGAGTGTTGACGAGTTCTCCCGGCGCCTCACCCGGGCGCTTATCCAGCATTTTAGAATAACCCGGGTGAATTTAGACAGTCTGAGACAGCATTTGATCGCTCTCAGCCCAATTGAAATTTTAAAGCGCGGGTATGCAGTGCTTTCCACCCAGGATAATACTATCGTCCGGACAGTCCGGCAGTTGAGCGCAGGGGAGGAGTTAAATGTTCGCCTGCATGACGGGAAATTCGGTGCGATAGTAAGCGACCAGATTGAACCAGATCCAAGTTGATTGTTTAATTACATTCAAGTATGGAAAATACACAAAACCAGGAACTGGACCATTTTCTGCTTGAGGTTGAAGAACAACTGGAAGAATCTGGCAGGCTGTCAGCCAACCGGGCATTCAATCTGGGCTGCTGGCTCGGGCTGGTACCGGCGGCTGTTCTAACAGGGATCATCTTTTTATTCTCTGAAGGGAGCTGGGTTGTAACCATCGTGAGCGCGGTAATGATTGTGATCTCGCTGGTCGCGCTTGCAAACCTGACTGCATATATTGCAAAAAAAAGGGCAATCAAGCGGACCTATTTTGAAGAAATTAATCCCCGGATAGAAGAAGAAATAACCCGGATTAATATTTCCGAAGCCGAATTTTGCGAGGTTGCCGAAGGCATATTTCCGCCGGAACTCATTAACTATACAATTCTTGAAAGTTCAAGCAGAAAAGCAAAAGAAGTAGAATATAAAACCATCCATCCGAAAGGAAAGAATATGGTCAGGGAAACGCAAGGATTAGAAAAGGCATACAAGCCGGTTGAGGAGCTTTCTTACGAAGAGGCATATGAAGAGCTGAATCAAATCGTAACCCAGCTGGAATCAGAAGACCTTACGCTGGAGAGTACAATCTCGCTTTTTGAACGCGGCCAGGTTCTTGCCCAGCACTGCACCGGTATTCTCGACAAAACAGAGTTGAGAATACAACAGATATCCGGGGAAAAAGTGGTTGATTTTGATTCTCCGGATGAATAAATATGTTCAATAGACCCAGAGATATTCTGACAACCGCCCCCGACGAAAAAAATGCGGGTTACAGGCCGTCAAAAGGTGAAGTATCCCGCCTTTTAGGATACCTGCGACCCTATAAAGCGCGCATGGCCGTCGCAATCGCGGCCACTCTGGTGGGTTCCAGCCTGGCGCTGGTATTTCCCTGGGCTCTGCAGATAATCGTCGACACGGTAATATCCAACGGTGATTTTACCCAGCTGACGCGGATTACCATGTTTTTAATCCTAGTCTTTCTGCTGCGTTCCATATTCCATTACATCCAGGGATACCTCCTTAATTATGTCGGAGAACGGATTGTGACAGATTTGCGGATTGAGGTGTTTGCCCACCTTCAGTTATTGAGCATCAGGTTTTTCAGTGACCGCAGAATAGGAGAACTGATTTCTCGCCTGTCCTCTGATGTAACCCTTGTAAGAACTGCCCTTACCAATAATGTAGCCCTTGTTCTCAGCCAATCGGTCACTTT
Organism: uncultured Chloroflexia bacterium; assembly: GCA_963793095.1. Classification (GTDB taxonomy): domain Bacteria; phylum Chloroflexota; class Anaerolineae; order Anaerolineales; family UBA4823; genus CAVWDI01. Next base: position 438,812 of record CAWBYY010000001.1, on the reverse strand, counting down.
CGCCGGCTCTCTGGTTCTCATGCTGGTGATCAACTGGAGATTGACACTCTTTGTCCTGGTGCTGGCGCCATTCGTAGCAGGCAGCGCGGTTTTTTTTGGCCGCAGAATGCGAAGACTGTCAGTGAATGTCCAGGATAACCTGGCAGACAGCAACGCTGCCGCAGAGGAAGCCCTTAGCGGAATCCGGGTTGTAAAAGCATTTACCCGGGAGGAGTTCGAAGTCAATCGCTATACAGACCAGGTCGAACAAACATTCATTGTTTCTATGAAGATGGCAGTTTTCAGGTCAGCGTTCGGACCATTTATCACATTCCTGGCATTTTCAAGCCTGGCTTTAATCCTGTGGTTTGGCGGCCGGGAGGTGATTGCCGGCTGGCTCACTGGCGGCGAGTTGATTGCATTCCTGGTCTATGGGATAAATATCACCGCTTCGGTTGGCGCCTTTTCAAACCTGTATACCCAGCTTCAAGAGGCCGCAGGCGCAGCACACCGTGTTTTTGAACTGCTTGACGAGCGGTCTGAAGTTACAGACCCCCCGGATGGGATCGAAATATTTGCCCCATTAGGGTCAATTTCTTTCAAGCAGGTCTCGTTCGCATACCCCGGTGCGGGTCATGTGCTTCATAATATAAATCTGGAAATTGAACCCGGGGAAATCCTGGCTCTGGTTGGGCCTTCTGGGGCGGGGAAATCAACCCTTTTCAATTTGATCCCGCGTTTTTATGATCCGAGCGAGGGCCGCGTTTTCCTGGATGACATCGACATTCGCAACATAAACAAAACTGCGCTGCGCTCAAAAATCGGGATAGTCCCTCAGGAGACGGTCCTATTTTCCGGGACAATTCTTGAAAACCTGCAGTATGGAAAACTGAGCGCAACCTTTGGGGAGATAAAATCCGCCGCCGCTGCAGCGAATGCGGATGAATTTATCGAACGGCAGCCGGATAAATTTGAAACCATGGTCGGTGAGCGGGGCGTAAAATTGTCAGCAGGTCAGCGACAGCGCATCGCAATTGCCCGGGCTATCCTGAGAGATCCCCGCATTCTTCTGCTGGATGAAGCCACCTCCAGCCTGGATTCCGAATCGGAAGGGCTGGTTCAGGAGGCGCTTGAAAGCCTTATGAAAGGCAGGACAACCGTAATCATCGCCCACCGACTTTCTACCGTACAGAAAGCGAACCGGATTGCAGTTCTGGACAATGGGTATATTGTTGAAATTGGACCCCACCGGGAGCTCATGCAGAATGATGGGCTGTATGCCCGGCTTTACCGGCTTCAGTTTAAAGAGGATACCCTTCCCCTGGGGATCGAAATACAGTAACTTTTTAGTTTATTACTAATCGAAATTGGATTTTCGGTGAGTTGGAATATTTCAACTAACTCCAAGACGGGCTGAGATCGCCTGGATGAGGGTGCGCGCCTCGCTTACACCCATGACCAGCAGCAATATCCCGTAGACCAAAGCCCCGAAAACTACCCCTCCCAGTACTACCAGCCAGTCCGGTTGCGAACCGGTTATCGTTATCCATCCAAATAAAATTACTGCCATCACGATACCGCCAAAAAGGGCGCTGGAAAATCCCTTCAGAATCGTTAACCCTTCAAGCCCGCCCAGACGCCGTCGCATCAGAATAAACAAACCGACCATCTCCAGAGAGGTTGCAATCGTATTCGCCAGAGCCAGGCCGCCGTGCGGCATCCATCCTGCCCGGGCAAACATCCCCACCAGGCTGAAGCTCAGGATCATATTCAAACTCATCGCTGCCACACCAACGAGCACCGGCGTTCTGGTGTCGTGCAGGGCATAAAATGCCCGCGCCAGAATCTCCACCACAGAATGGCTAACCAATCCCAAACCGAACCAAAGCAAAGCCCAGGCTACCAGTTCTGTCGAGCGTTCGTCAAAAGCCCCGCGCTGGTACAGGGTAGTGACCAGAGGCTCTCTCAGCAGAATCAAACCCAGAGCTGCCGGAATGGATAAAAATAAAACCCCTCTCAGGCTTGAAGCTAATGATGAACGCATTTCGCCCAATTTGCCCAGCGCGACCTGAGCCGAAAAGGTCGGCATTGCCGCGATCGCTATTGACTGCGCGATAGCCGCCTGGGGCATCAGCATCAGCGCAAATGCAAACACAATCCCGGTAAGACTGCCTTCTACCAGCCGGGAGGCGATAAATGTGTTCACCCAGAAATTCAGCTGGACAACCGCCACTCCGAATAATCGCGGGATTATCAGGCGGATTACTTCTTGTACATCTACATTATCCAGTCCAAAGGTGGGGTAATATTTTGCATTTAATCGAAAAAGGTAAGGAATTTGCAGTCCCAGGTGCAGACCTGCGCCCAGCACTACCCCCCATGCCAGTCCGTATATTCCTGCAAAAGGCGCCAGGGCGAGTATGCCAATAATCATTCCAAGCTGGTACATCGATGGCGCCAGAGCGGGAATAAAAAATATCTGGTGGGAATTTAAGATCCCCATCAACAAACCGCTCAACCCGAATAAAATTGCGGCAGGCAGCATCAGCCGCAGCAGGGATACGGTCAATTCTTCCTGGGCAGGGTTATCGGAAAAACCGGGCGCCAGCAGATTACGCACAATCCATGGGGCAAAAATAAAAGCCACCACGCTGGCGAAAATAAGCACAACCAGAATGATATTAGCGATCGAAGATGCTAACTTCCAGGCATACTGCCTTCTCTCATGAGTGATCAGGTCAGTGAACACCGGTATAAAAGCTGAAGCCAGCGCGCCCCCGGCGATCAAAGTAAAAAGAGTTTCCGAAACCCGGTTGGCAGCATTGAAAGCGTCAATATCAGCCTGGGTGCCAAAAGTATTCGCAACCAGTATCTGGCGCAGCAGGCCTGTAAGGCTGCTCATGACCAGCGCAAGCATAACAGTCCCAGCAGCTCTGGCGATCTGCTTGTTGGCGGAAGTTGCGTTTTCGAAACTCACAATTTATGATTATATCCGAGGTGAATTTTCTTGACACCAGATAAAACATTCGGGTATAGTACTTCACGCTGCCATGCCATCAAAATTTATCACACAGCCGGATAAATTGTTATTTAACAATCTTGTGTGGGACACTGTCCGCAGGATACCGACCGGGCAGGTCGCCACGTACGGTCAGATTGCTGGCCTTGTTCAACCGCCGGATAGAGTAAATGAACAAACATACAAAGCATTTGGAGCGCGCTGGGTCGGGTCAGCCATGGCTGCCTGTCCAGATGATGTGCCCTGGCACAGAGTGATAAACGCCCAGGGGAAAATCAGCCTGCGCAGTGATTCTGGCGCTGACATCCAGCGCCAATTGCTGGAATCAGAAGGGATAATTTTTGACCAGCACAACCGGATCAGCCTGAAACAGTATCAATGGGACGGCATAGAAAGGCAAAGTCCCAAGAGAGGATAGCCCAGATGACATCATTTAATGGATTTTCAGAAGAAACAATAAAATTCTTAATCGAACTGAGGATGAATAATAACCGGGACTGGTTCACAGCCAATAAAAGCCGCTACGAAGATTTTGTAAAAAATCCTTCAAAGCAGTTTGCGGTTGCTATGGCAGAAGCCCTCTCTGAACTGTCCCGGCACCCTGGAAAACCCGCTCCTTTCGAGTACTCCATATTCAGGATATACCGGGACGTCCGCTTTTCCAGGGATAAATCGCCTTACAAGACCAATATCGGCGCACTGTTCTGGCAGGGTGACAAGCCGAAAATGGAAAACCCTGGCTTTTATTTTCATCTCGAACCGCCAAACCTGATGCTTGGAAATGGTGTGTATGAGTTTGCCAAAGACGCTCTGAAGGTTTACCGCGATTCGGTAGTTGATCCAAAAACCGGGCAGGAACTGCGCCTGGCAATCCAGAAGGTCCAGGAAAACGGACCATACTCAATTGGCGGACAGCACTATAAAAGGATACCGACCGGATATAATCCTGAAGCTGAAGAGGCAGAGTTACTGCTTCACAATGGACTGTACACCGGTTTTGAGAGTGAGATTCCAGGTGAAATATATTCAGACTCAATCATCGATTACTGCCTGAATATTTACCGGGATCTGACTCCTGTCTATTACTGGTTGGTCGAATTGGTGGAACGCAGTTAGAAAAGGGTTTTCATTGAAGCAAAATATCAGTGTTTTTCCACTCACCTCGGACCGCTGGACTGACCTGGAAAAATTATTTGGCCCTCGTGGGGCAATGGGCGGATGCTGGTGCATGTGGTTCCGGCTGAAACGCGCCGAGTTCGAAGCCCAGAAAGGGGAAGGTAACCGGCAGGCAATGAAAGCGATTGTCGATTCAGGAGAAATTCCAGGCCTGATCGCATATCTAGACAACGAATCTAATATGAATAGAAATGAACCGGTTGGGTGGATATCCATTTCACCTCGCGAGAATTTCCCCCTTCTCGACCGGTCCAGGATACTCAAAAGAGTTCGACCAACAGCCGGTCTGGTCTATCGTCTGTTTTTTCGTCCACAGGGAATACAGGAACAGGGGTGTGACCAGCGTCCTGCTTGAAAATGGACTGGTTTATGCAAGGGAGAAGGGAGCTGATATCGTCGAAGCATACCCGGTTGAACCGAAGAAAAGTAAATCGCCGGATGTTTTTCTCTACCACGGTTTATATTCGAGCTTCATAAAAGCCGGTTTTTTAGAGGTTGCGCGCCGCTCAGAGACCCGCCCCTTGATGCGGTATTATTTTTAAATTACCGAGAGCCGGGTACGCCACGCCCGGCTCTCTCTAAGGAGGAGAAGAAGAGAAATCGCCCTTCGAACATAACTATACCAAAGGGGGTTTAATTTTGCTTGACGTTAAACCTACGATTACCCTACGAATTCCCTACGATTTAAACCAATAAGGACTTAATATCCAGGAAATTATGAAGAAATATGCAATTCAGACTGAAAATCTGGGCAGGATATACAAAATCCGGGGTGGAAAAAAAAGCGAACCCACGGAATTGACCGCACTTAAAGATGTCAACCTGGAAGTCCAGCCTGGTGAGCTGTTCGGATTGCTTGGACCAAATGGGGCCGGGAAAACCACATTAATCAAAATTCTGACCACCCTGCTTGCGCCTACCTCCGGTAAGGCATATGTCTCGGGCCTGGATGTGGCTCAAAATCCAGGCGCAGTCCGGCAGAGGATAAATATGGTCTCTGGAGGGGAGGCATCTGGGTACGGTCTGCTGACCGTGCGCGAGAACCTGTGGATGTTCTCCCAGTTTTATGGCATTCCTTCAAAGCAAGCCAACCAGAAGATAGAAGAGCTGCTTGATATAGTCGGTTTGAAGGACCGGATCAACACCAAATCTTCGGACCTTTCGACCGGGCTGCGCCAGAAAATGAACATCGTGCGCGGTTTTATGACCGACCCGGAAGTGTTGTTTCTGGACGAACCGACTCTGGGGCTTGATGTGGGCGCATCCAGGGAGGTGCGCAAATTCATCCGTAACTGGGTGGATGATAATCCCAGCCGGACTTTAATGCTGACAACCCATTATATGGTAGAAGCGGATGAATTATGCGACCGGGTTGCGATAATCAATAAAGGCCAGGTTCTGGCGTGCGATCACCCTGAGAATCTGAAGCACCGCCTGCAAAAAGATGTTATCTACAGGATGGAAGTAAATCCGCTGAATGGATTCAACCCTGAGGATTTTGAGAGGATAACCGGAGTCAAAAATGTAGTCCATATCCCAAAGGATGGTTTTACAATCCTTGAAATGATCCTCGAAGAGGACGATGCCCTGGGACCTGTTTTGAATCTTCTGACCGGTGAGGATATCCACATATTGAACTTGCAGAAACGTGAACCGACCCTGGAAGATGTATTCGTGGATCTGGTTGGCAGGAGTATGTCCGAGGTTGAGGACTCAGATGAATCAGCAGAATAGAAATATATTAACGGTTTAAATGGATCAACCAGCTCTACCCAAAAACAGCGGTACAAAATTGTTTCTACAAACAATAATTGCCAGGGCATATCCGCGGGTGATTGGCCAGCACCGTGAAAAATCATGGTTATTCTTTGAAGTTCTGCTACCCTTCCTGGCTGTATCGGCATATGTTTTTGTCTACCGGGCGATCGGCGCTCCCGAAGAATACGTCGGGTTTGTCGTTATCGGCGGCGCGATGGTTGCATTCTGGTTGAATATCCTGTGGAGTATGTCCAGCCAGCTTTACTGGGAAAAAGAACAGGGCAATCTTGCACTTTACATTATGGCACCAAATTCGATGATAGCTGTACTGTTAGGCATGGCTTTGGGTGGACTGCTGGCGACCACAATCCGAGCCTTTGTGGTCATCGTTTTGGGCAGCTTTCTATTCCAGGTTTCCTATGCTGTAAATGATTTTTCCCGCTTGATTATCATCATGATCCTCACCATGATCGCGCTTTACGGGATGGGAATGATGACCTCCTCATTTTTCCTGCTGCTCAGCCGGGAAGCATGGCATCTTGCCAATCTTGCCCAGGAACCGGTATATCTAGTTTCGGGATTTTATTTTCCGGTAAAGAACCTGAGTTTTTGGGTTGCAATAGGCGCCTCAATTATTCCGCTGACCCTCGGCTTGGATGCTATGCGCCAGCTTGTGTTCCCGGAAGGGGCTTCAAGCGGCTTTCTCCCTGTTCAAACAGAGATTCACATCCTGATGCTGTTGAGCGTTATTTTCTTGCTGGGAGCTTATTACCTGTTAGCTTATATGGAGAAGTTAGCAATCAAAGAAGGAAGATTAACAGAGAGCAGGCGATAAATGAGTAATCAAACCCCCAAAACATTCCATCCTGGTCTTATTAATCCCTGGCTTAATCGTCTCTCCTCCCTCTGGAATTCTTTTCGGATTGCAGCCTGGCTGGGATGGCAGATTGAATCAAACTGGACTGATCCATTCCTTTTCGCTACATATTCAATTGTAAAACCGCTTTCAGGCGCGGCAATACTGGTGATCATGTTCGGTGTGATCACCGACGGTAACTTCAACGATCCGATTTTTACATATATGTATATCGGTTATGCTTTTTATATCTATGTAACCCAGATAATGAATGGAATTGTATGGGCAGTGATGGACGACCGGGAGCACTACAAGACTCTAAAATACATTTACACTGCCCCGGTCCATTTCCCAACTTACCTGTTTGGGAGGAGTGTGGCCTTTTTTATAATCGGGTCCATTGCGGTGATTATCACACTGGTGTTCGGGCTGGTTTTTCTCAACGTAGATATCGTGCTGGCCCAGGTGAACTGGATTCTGCTGGTTGTGACGGTGATTATCGGCGTTAATATGCTGGCATTGATGGGATTGATCATCGCTGGCGCAATGCTGCTGCTGGTCCACCACATGTGGGATCTGGGTGCAGCTGTAGCAGGCTCCCTGTTCCTGTTCTGCGGGGCGATATTCCCTCTGGAAGTCCTGCCGCCAGCTATCCGCTGGATTGGTTATTTGCTGCCGGTAACCTACTGGCTGGAACTGATCAGGCGATCGCTGGTAGGCTTGATTGCGGAGGCTTACCCGACATTCTCCAGCCTGGAAGATTACCAGCTTCTGGTGATACTCATCATCCTGACTTTAGCGCTGGCGGTTATCGCTGGAATCAGCTTTAAGTGGTGTGAAACACAGGCACGCGAACGCGGCTTTATCGACATGGTTACAAACTACTAGAACACTCTGATCAGCGCGTTTCAGCAGTCAGAATATTCCGAATCCAGGTATAAGGGGGAAACAGCCTGATCCCGGCAACACAACAATTATCCTTTATGATAAACTCGCTCCCATTGGTCGCCAACAATCATTAACCGTGGATTCTATTATCTATGAAACTCAAGGACTGGCTGGCTTTTATCGTACTGGGAACTTTATGGGGTTCGTCTTTTATGTGGATAAAGATCGCGGTCCAGGAGACAAACCCCATCCTGCTGGTCGCCATTCGGCTTTCCTTTGCAATTTTAACTCTCACTGCCGCCGCACTTATCGCCCGCCAGGCTATGCCAAAATCAGGCAGGATGTGGATAATTCTGACGATTTTCGGCTTTACGAACGTCGCAATTCCCTATGTGCTGATAACCTGGGGAGAACAGCACATCGATTCGGCGATTGCGGCAGTGTTAAACAGCACAACTCCGCTGTTCGCCATGCTGATCGCCCATTTTGCGCTTGCCGATGACCGCATCACAGCCCGTAAACTGATTGGATTAATAACCGGTTTTCTGGGGATTCTTATTTTGATCAGCCGGGATCTCAACCGCAGCACCATGCTCGAAGGCAATCCAATCCTGCTTATCCTGGGCCAGGGAGCGGTGCTGCTTGCGTCCCTGCTCTATGCGGGCAGCGCTGTGTTTGCCCGGCGCAACCTGAAAGGCCTCTCTTATATAGAACAGGGTCTGGTGCCTTTGCTGGGTTCGACATTAATCCTCTGGCTGCTGGCAGCATCTGCAGAAGGGCCTTTGTCCCTGCCAGAACTTCCAATAACATGGCTTTCTCTCGCCTGGCTTGGCATCCTTGGCTCAGGTCTGGCATTCCTGCTGTATTATTATCTAATCCATTCTGTCGGACCAACCAGATCCACCCTGGTAACATATATCTTCCCCCTGGTTGGCGTGGCGCTGGGGGTATTGATCCTCGGGGAAAAACTGGATTTGCAGCTTGCTTTTGGCTCAATTCTGATTGTGGGCAGTATCGTAGTGGTAAACAGCACAAAATAAGCACTATACCATTCCAAACATACAGCAATTAAACAATACTGTCCCGCAGGAGATCTGGGATCTCTCTCTGAATGCTGTCCCTTACACTCCGAAATGCCTGCATAATTTCCTGCTCAGTCCCGGTCGCCTCAGCTGGATCCGGGTAACTCTGGTGAACTCTTATACCTGGCCCGAGCCAGACCGGGCACTCCTCCGCGGCCGAGTCGCAAACTGTAACAACCAGATTAAACAGCATCTCCCTGAATTCATCCACAGATTTTGAATAGCCCTTATGCTGGATACCGGCCTCTGCCAGCGCCTGTAATGCCCGCGGATGAACATAACCTGCAGGTTTTGTCCCGGCGCTGTATGCCTTCCATTCATCCCCCATTTCATCATTAACAATCGCTTCTGCCATCTGCGACCGGCAGGAGTTTCCTGTACACAGGAAAAGGACCAGTTTTTTGTTCTGGCTGTTCAATTTACCTCCCGTTCCAAAAACTCAATGTTTGTAAACCCAGATTTTGTTGGTAACATACTATAGTTTTTCGATGCTTAAAGGTCAAGTTAACATTCCTTAACTATTATAGTTCGAAAAAAAAGCCACCCTATGGAAAAATCTATATGATAAATTTAACGAAAAAGATGGGAGTAAAAACCAATGACAGAGATCCAACAATCCTATTCAACATTTTTTGAGCGCAAGTTGGACGACTATTTAGAAATGCTGCAGGGGATGGTTAAGATTAACAGTTTCAGCGCTAATCCTGATGGCGTTAACAGACTTGGCAGGCTGACCGGCCAATATTTTGGTGAATTGGGTTTTGAATCCAACTTTGTCCAGTGTGAAAATCCGGAGTTTGGTAAACATCTGCTCTTAAAATCAGCCCCATCTGATACGGCGTATGCCTCCATCGGTTTAATCTCGCACCTGGATACGGTTTTTTCACCGGAGGACGAGCAATTGAATGATTTCGCCTGGAGAGTTGAAGGCGACCGGATCTATGGTCCCGGGACAGTTGATATCAAGGGCGGTACCGTAATGATCTATATGGTGCTGGAAGGGCTGCGGAAATTTCACCCGCATTTATTTAAATCGATCAATTGGATTATTTTAATTAATGCCGCCGAAGAGAGCTTGTCGCCTGATTTTGGGAAATTGTGTAAAGACAATCTGCCAGAAAATACAACAGCCTGCCTGGTGTTTGAAGGTGGAAAGGAAAACGACGGCAGATACCCGCTGGTAGTGGGGCGGAAAGGCCGGGCGACTTTTCAGGTAAAGGTCGAAGGAAGATCAGCCCATGCCGGCAACAACCATGACCGTGGGGCGAACGCGGTTGTGCAAATTTCCCGCACAATCCAGACCATCGCCTCGTTTACAGATTATGACAAAGAGATCACTTTCAATCCGGGGATCGTCCGGGGTGGTACAGTTGTGAACCGGGTTCCCCATCAAGCCCAGGCGGAAGTTGAAATGCGTGCTTTCGATCAGGGAATATTTGAGGAAGGGGTGCATAAAATGATGAATCTGGCAGATTCTTCACAGGTAACAAGCCGGGATGGTTATCCCTGTAATGTTTCTGTGGAAATGATCGACCGGGTTGCACCCTGGCCTCGCAACCAGAACACCCTTGATCTGTACAACATATGGAAGGCTGCCGCCCAATCCCTGGGGATGGAAACAACGGAAGAAATGCGTGGAGGTTTGAGCGACGGAAACTGGTTGTGGAATTTCTTCCCAACACTGGATGGATTAGGCCCAATCGGAGAGAATACCCACTGCTCTCAGCGCAGCCCTGATGATTCAAAAGACCAGGAATATGTCTTAATTTCATCTTTTATCCCAAAGGCGCTTCTAAACCTCACTGCTTTATCCATGCTGGTAAATAATACAAAATAAACTCGGGTTTCACTTCTTTTAGGGCAGTCTCCAATTGAATTGCATATTATAATTTAGGATTACCTAATAATTTTTTTAGGTGATTGACATATCTAATTTTTTGCATTATTATTATCAATAATAAGAAACGCTGGAGTGTATGGAATGTATAACCCATTAATCGCATTACTGATAGGAATTTTAATTCTGGGATTTTGCGCACTCCTTTTCTGGCCGAACGGCGGTTTGATCGGATACATCCAGAAATCGAGAAGGATGACAAACCGGATCCTGCAGGAGGATGCCCTCAAACACATCCACAAAGCAGAACGTTATCATCAAGAGCCAACACTGGAAAGCCTGGCAGGCGCGCTAAACATTTCCACTTCCAAAGCCGCAAACCTGGTTGAAATCATGCAGGAAGGCGGTCTGATCGAAATTCAAGGCCAGACCTTTGCTCTAACCCCTGAAGGCAGGGACTATGCCCTCCAGATCATCCGCGCCCACCGGCTCTGGGAACGCTTTCTTTCGGATGAGACCGGCTATGCCGAATCAGAATGGCACGATCAGGCTGACCGTTACGAGCACGACCTGTCTGCATCAGAAACATCCAATCTGGCTTCCCAGCTCGGCAATCCTACTCACGACCCTCATGGCGACCCAATTCCAACAGCGGATGGCAGTATGGTTATGCACGGAGGTGCCCCGCTTCCCAGCATGTCTCTGGATACGCCTCTCAGGATAGTGCATATGGAAGATGAACCGGAGGTAGTTTTCGCCCAGCTTGTCGCTGAAGGGCTTCACCCGGGAATGGAGATCAGCCTTATTGAAAAAAGTCCGCAGAGAATCCGGTTCTGGGCAAATGGAGACGAACATCTGCTGGCGCCTCTTGTCGCTGCAAGCATTTCAGTGGCGGAAATCCCCAGGGAAAAACCGTCCGAAAAACAGGTCGGCCAGCCGCTCGGTGTCCTGGAGCCGGGCCAGAAAGGCGAGGTTATCGAGCTCTCGCCCCGGATTAGAGGGGCGGAACGCAGGCGCATGCTCGATCTTGGAATTCTACCTGGTACTATCATTGAGGCTGAAATGGACAGCCCCATCGGCGATCCAACTGCATACCGCATTAGAGGCGCACTGATCGCTTTAAGAGACGACCAGGCAAATCTAATCCGCATTAAGCACATTCAGGAGGCTTTGTGAAAACCTCATCTCAAAAACCAGAACTCAATGAAATACAAGTTCAACCGAAAGGGTTATCAACAGACTGTGCAAGCTGTCCGGTCCACAATGCAGCAAACCTGAAAAAGCTGGGGGTGGATATGGGGGATTGGGATTTTGTTGTCGCCCTGGCTGGTAATCCCAACGTAGGTAAAAGCACTGTATTCAATGCTCTGACAGGTTTGCGCCAGCACACCGGGAACTGGCCTGGCAAAACTGTATCGCGAGCAGAAGGTGGATTTGAATACGGCAGTTATAAATTCAAGCTTGTCGATCTGCCAGGGACTTATTCTCTCCTGGCAACCAGCATTGATGAGGAAATCGCCCGGGATTTTATCCTTTTCGGGCAGCCGGATGTGACGGTTGTTATCGTGGATGCAACCCAGCTCGAACGAAATCTTAACCTCGCCCTGCAGGTGATGCAAATTACCGACCGGGTTGTCATCTGTTTAAACTTGATGGATGAAGCAAAACGCCATGGAATTGAAATCGATCAGCGCCGACTTTCTCGTGACCTTGGCGTGCCTGTGGTCCCGACTGCTGCCAGACAAAAAGACGGGCTGGATGCGCTTGTAAAATCAATCCATGATGTCGCATCTGGCGAATTTGTTACCAGACCGCACCGTGTATTGAACGAACCGCTCGAATTAAAAAAAGCAATCGATATGCTTGCAGAAAAAATCGAACAGGTTTATCCCGGCCTCCCCAATACACGTTGGGTTGCCCAACGGCTGCTGGACGGTGATGAACGGATAATTACGGCGCTCCATAATGGAGAGCTTGGGAATCTGGAGAGAGATTCAACCGACAGCGCAAGCCAGCTTGTTGAAATTGGACTGGAGCCGGTATCATGAATCTTCCTGCCCAGATTACTGTTGATGAAATATTATCCACTGCCCAGAACCTACGCTGGAAAGTTGGAGGCGATTTCCATGAAAAGATTATGGAAACTACCTTTACAGAAGCAGCAAGTATTGCTGACCGGGCAGTTACCCGATCCGGAGAAAAACCGCGTTTCGATCTTGACAGGACAATCGACAAAATTGTCACCAGCAAAATCTGGGGTTTCCCCCTGATGCTGTTGCTATTTGCGCTGGTCTTTTGGTTGACAATTATTGGCGCAAACTACCCTTCTCAGTTGATCGCCGAATTATTAATAGGCAGGATTTACCCGATTCTGCATGAGGTTGCGGATGCGATTAATCTTCCGTGGTGGTTAAGCGGATTTTTAATCGATGGAATTTATCTGGCAACAGCCTGGGTGGTGAGCGTGATGCTCCCGCCGATGGCGATTTTTTTTCCACTGTTTACATTACTTGAAGACTTTGGCTACCTGCCGCGGGTTGCATTTAATCTCGATAATGTATTTAAAAAGAGCGGCGCGCACGGAAAACAATCTCTATCAATGATGATGGGGTTTGGATGTAATGCTGCCGGGATGATATCAACCCGCATTATTGACAGCCCGCGTGAGCGGTTGATTGCAATGATCACCAATAATTTTGCCCTTTGCAATGGGCGCTGGCCGACTCAAATCCTGATCGCAACCCTTTTTATCGGCGCGCTTGTTCCTTCATATCTGGCTGGCCTTATTTCAGCCGCCTCTGTGATGGCAATCGCAGTACTTGGGGTGATTCTCACTTTTATCGTGTCCTGGGCGCTCTCGCGGACTGTTTTGAAAGGCGAAGTCTCAACTTTCAGCCTCGAACTACCGCCTTACCGCCCTCCGAGAATCCTGCGAACGGTCTACACTTCAATTATCGACCGCACTCTTTATGTTCTCTGGCGCGCAGTTGTCTTTGCCGCCCCAGCCGGCGCAATAATCTGGCTCGTTGCTAACATCACGATTGACGGTACCAGTCTGGCTGAATATATTATCAACTTTCTCAATCCGCTGGGTATATTGATTGGGTTGAATGGCGTGATACTGCTGGCATACATCATCGCCATACCAGCGAATGAGATTGTGATCCCAACCGTAATGATGCTCACCGTGCTTGTTCTTGGCGCGGATGTCGGATCTGGATCGGGGGTTATGTTCGAAGCGGATGAAAATATCACCCGTTCAATCCTGGTTGCTGGCGGTTGGACTCTGCTGACTGCTGTCAACCTGATGCTGTTCAGCCTTATCCACAATCCCTGCAGTACAACAATCTACACAATGTACAAAGAATCTGGCAGCAAGAAATGGACAACCCTCGCAGCCCTGCTACCGGTTGCAATGGGATTTGCGGTTACATTTTTCGTAGCCCAAATCTGGCGCATTGCTGAATTCATCATTCAATAATTCTAAAAACTCCGAAAATTAATCAATGGGTTTGTTTATTGAAAAAAAATGGGCAGATCAGTATGAATGAGCAAATTGCAGCGCATGGAATAACTCATACAATTGAAGATTACTTGAAGACAATTTACCAGATTACAACCATATACGATCGCGCCAGCACCAAAAAAATCGCCCAGGTGCTGGAGGTTTCCCCGGCATCTGTTTCCGGTATGATCAAAAAACTGGATGATATAACTCCCCCGCTGATAGAATACCAGAAACACCGTGGAGTCGTGCTTACGCCGGAAGGCAATCGAATCGCCCTCGAAATCATCCGCAACCACCGTTTGCTGGAGATGTACCTGCACCAGGTTCTTGGTTACGATTGGGATAAGGTCCATGAGGAAGCAGATCAGTTGGAGCATGTGATATCAGAAGAGTTCGAACAGCGCATCGAAGAAGCCCTGGGTTATCCATCATATGATCCCCACGGTGACCCGATCCCCAATAAAGACCTGGAAATGCCGGTTAAGCTGCATACCTGCCTGTCTGACCTGCGTTCCGGCCAGGGAGGCGTCGTGACCCAGGTTAGAGACGAAGACCCGGAACTGCTCAGATACCTGCAGGATTTGGGTATAATTCCCGGCGCAAGGATCGACATACTCGCTTATTCAAAACTGGACGACAACCTGACAGTAAGGGTCAGGGGTAGAAAGGATATGGTAATCCTTGGCCCGAGAATTACGCAGGAAATATTCATAGAACTGAACGCATAATCATCATGTCAAAAATTTTATATGTTGAAAAACGGACTGGAGCAGTGGTGCCTTTCAACCAGGATCGGATCACTAATGCAATTTACAGGGCGGCAGTGGCTGTTGGCGGGCGAGACCGCAATACCGCCCAAAACCTGAGCCAGCAGGTGGTTGATGTTCTGGAATCCAGTAATCCCGAAGACCATATACCAACAGTGGAGGAGATCCAGGATATTGTTGAAAAGGTGCTGATCGAGAATGGACATGCAAAAGTTGCCAAAGCATATATCCTTTATCGGGAGGAAAGAGCCAGCCGGCGCCAGGAGAGGGCTGCCCAGGCTCTCAGCCCCTCGCCCAATATCCCCTGGCCGAAACTCTGGCAGGTGCTCGACTGGTCAGTCGCACATGGAGTAAACACAATTGCGGATTTCAACCAGCGTATTCTGGACGGCGAGATCTCCCGGATCGTGGCTGAAGCTGAAGAAGCTTACAATATTGATGTGGAGAATTCGGTGATATCCATGCTCCAGTGCTGCGACAGGCTGAAAATCGTAATCATCACTGGTCCCTCCTCATCTGGGAAAACCACCACAACCATCAAGATATCCCAGCGTCTGCAGCATGCTGGTATAAAACTGGTCACCTTAAATGTGGACAATTATTTCTACGACCTGGAAATGCATCCAAAAGACGAATTCGGGGATTATGATTTTGAAACACCCCAGGCTCTGGACATGGCTTTGATAAATGAACATCTGGAAAGGCTGGTTGAAGGCCAGGAAGTCAAGATACCCTTTTACGATTTTAAAACCGGTAAACGCTATAACGAACAGACGCCTCTAAAAATTAAACCAGATGAGGTCATCCTGATCGACAGCCTGCACGGGCTGTATGGAGACATGACCAGAAGCGTTCCGGAAACAAATAAATTTAAAGTTTATCTGGAACCCCTGCTCCAGATGAAAACATCCCAGGGTGAATATGTGCGCTGGACGGACATCCGGTTAATGCGCCGGATGCTGCGCGATGCGGCATACCGGGCTTACGACCCTACCAGGACACTGCTCCACTGGCACTACGTGCGTGCCAGCGAAATGCGTCACATTATCCCTAATATCAATCAGGCAAATTACATTATCAACAGTGGAATGCCTTACGAACTCTCGATTTATAAGCCAAAACTTTTCGATAACTTCAAGATCTGGACGAAAGAATTCGATAACGATCCTCTGCGAACAGACGCCTTCACCCGGGCACAAAGGGTCTACCAGGTTCTGGATGAAATCCTCCCGCTGGAGGATGATTTAATCGTTCATCCCGATTCGGTCTTACGCGAATTTATCGGCGGTTCCATTTATGAATACTGATCCCGGCGAAAAAACATATTTCCGGGAGATGCAGTATTATCGCCAGCGTTGGATACTGCTCGTGCTTATGGCAGCCGCAGGCCTTTCCTGGTACAGCTTTTTGAATTTAATACTATTTAAAACTCCGCTTTCAACGAACACGATCCCGGATTGGATGACAGTTATACTTTGGATAATTTTTGGATTGCTCGCACCGATTCTGCTATACATTACCAGGCTGGTAACTGAACTGGATCCGGAAGGCCTTCATATAAAATTTTCGCCATTATCCAGCCAAACCACCATCCCGTTTACAGAAATCCAATCGGTGAATTTGGTAGAAGAGGTGCCGCCTGAGAATCGTGGTTTTCTGGACATCCACATTGGAGGTGGGAATCCCCCGGTTTATACAATCAGCGGGAGCAGGGTTATTGGCATTCTCTTGCAAAACGGGGATAAAATACTGCTTGGATCCCAGGATCCAGAGGGACTGGCACAGGCAATCAACCGCCGGTTAATGCATTAAAGTTAAAGATATCATCTAATTTAGCTTCAACCGAGATGGAGAAATTTATGCGTAAAGGAAATCTGTTAATTCCGGCTCTAATCACCATTATCAATATCGCCCTTATCATAATTATCATCTTTGCTAATCCAGCCCAGGATTCTGAAGCGGGCGGTCAGGGTGCCGTAGACGATCACCAGGCAGAACCTGTCTATATAGTGGTAGGGTTCAGCCCTGATGATTTCAGGGTTGAAGAATTGCAGATCGAGGCGCCGGTAAGCGGTTTTGAGGCGCTCGAGAAAACCGGGCTTGAAATCAGCGTCCATGACTTCGGCGACGGCTTCCTGGCGGTGTGCGCAATCGAAGGGATTGGCTGCCCGTCGGATGATTGTTTCTGCGCTAAAGATACCTACTGGAACTACCATTACTGGGACGGAACCGAATGGATGGACTACCAGGTTGGAGCCACCGAAACCCGGATCGAAGGCGCTGCCGTTGAAGGCTGGCGCTGGGGCGAATTCGAATCATATGAACTGCCTCCCGCAGATGAGATTCTCCCCCACGAATAATCTCTACTTTATTATCCTGAAGCCAATTCTTATTGACAGAAAATTCGCTTGGTGATAAATTAGGGAAAATTATCACAAGCAGGTTGAGGTGCGCCTGTCGCCCGGACGCGTGGCGCATAATGGGGAAAACCAGTGAGCATTGAGGTATCAATGTTAGTCTGGTGCTGTCCCGCAGCGGTAACACTTTTCATGTGAAGCCCGAATTCCCACCCCAGCCTCGCTCGTTATCTCTCTCGAGGTAAGGGAGGCCGGGCCTGTGGAAACCAAACCCACAACCCCCAATCGTTTGTTTGAGCCTCCCGCCCCAAAAAGGGCGGGTTTTGTGTTTTTGCATTCCCACCTCATTTACTTCGAAATTCATAAAGAAAACCTAAATTACCTGGAGGAGTAACATGAAGAAGATTTCGATGGTCAACATTATCGGCTCCATTTTTGTAGTATTTATTTTCTTTGTTGGTTGTTTACTTCTATTTTTCATCAGTTTCAGCTAAGTCCGTAGATATTGACAATCCTGAAACCCCTCTTGACATTTCTGAACAGACGGATATCGTTATTCAATACAGTCCTGGTGATCTTGATTACATCCAAATCACATTTACACCGCCTATCTCCGGTCTGAATGCGCTTAGGTCGACCGGGCTTGAAGTCGTTACCTACTGATTATGGTAGGTTTGGTGAAGCAGTCTGTAGTATTAACGGTGTTGGATGTCCGGCTGATAGACTGTTTTTGCTGGATTCCGAACTTCTGGGGTTACTAACTTCTGGATGGGAGCTGCATTGGTAGAACACCCTGTTGGGGCTGGGTCTACAACATTCAATGGGGACGAGATCGATGGTTGGGTATGGTCTGAATATTTAGAACCGATGAATGTCCCGCCAATTCCCCCGGTGGCTCACGCCCTGGATTGGTTACGCTTAACAACAGGACTCTTGACTACTGGAGGTTATGGCTCCTCATCAAGTTCCAATGAAGTAAACCTGGCAATTGGTTCGACATATTATCAGCAGAAGACTGGCGCAGAGAAGTGGACGGAAAATCGCTATTTGACTTACTGGAAAAACAACGCATTTCATACAGCTTAAAGGTGCGCTCAAGCCGGTAAGCTGGCGACAGGGATGACCGCAACCGGTGCCTGCAGACCTGCTGGAACAAAATCGCCGATGGACTATTACAATCCAGACAATGGACAGTTCAGTTCCCAATCCGGTTTTCACATCTGGGCGATGCTGGGAACAAAAGCAATGAATAGGACAATTCCTGGAAGCAGCGCTGTTACTTTTCTCAAGAACAAACAATCACCGAGAATTTGGCGGGACAACATACACCTGTTGGGAATGGAATGATGAATTTCACCTGCGATTCGAACACAACCGCCCTGGCGGTCATGGCATTGGTTGCAGTCGGTGAGGATCCCGGTTCAACCGCAATTCAGGACGGTCTGAGATATTCTCAAAGCCTGCCAGCAGGATGACGGTGGTTTTTCCCGTATGATCCAACAAAGGGTTCACAGCCAGCGACACCAATTCGACCGCATATGCGATACAGGCAATCTACGCGGTTGGTCAAGATCCCACCTCTGCAGCATGGCAGATGGATGGTAATAATCCTAGTCCAGTACTTACTTAGAAACCAGGATGCAGACGGCAGTTTTATATGGAAAGAAGGTAATACAGGAACAAATTACAGCAACTACTCAGGCAATTTCAGCTCTAAACGCGAAACCCTTCCCGATTAACACAGATCATTGGATGTTATGTGATGGTGCATACCTGCCGGTAATATTTAGCGGAAATGCAGCTCACCTTGATTTCACAATCGCACTGTTAACCCGGATAAATATAATGACTAAGTCACAGGAAAAGAATTAGGAGTAGCTTTGAAGACGATATTTTTGCATAGATATACAGTCTTCGAAATATATGCTCTAACCGGAAGCTTCTGGTCAATAACCATATTCAAACTGAATTTTAATTAATTTCCTTCCAATGAAAATACAAAAAATCCTACTTTATATTTTTTTATTCGGGTTGTTGGTCATTCCGTTGTCGATAACAGAGGCTCAATCCACCAACCGTGCGGGCTTGATAATCCAGTATGGCGATGGTTCCATCGAACTTTTTGCATACCCTTAGATAGTGCAACAATCACTGGTTACGAACTACTACAAAAACATCATTGGATCTGGAAGTGGATTTCTCAGGTTTGGGAGCTGCGATATGCAAAATTGGGGAACCGGCTGCCCTGGCGATGACACCTGTCTCACTGCCAGGTCCCATTGTACTGGTCATACTGGCATTTACGAGACAACACTTGGGAATACTCTTCTTTAGGTGCAGGGAGTTACCAGTTGCAGGATAAGGATGTTGATGGATGGGTCTGGGGAAATGGTCAATCTCCGCCGCCTCCAATCAGTTATGAGGAGATCTGTAAATCGCAGTCTTCCGATCAAAAAAAACCAGCCAAAACCCGGAAACCGACTTTTATCCCTGTGACCCCTACTTCGCCAACTCCGACACCGACAAAACAACCCACAAACACGGCGACACCCCTACCCTCCCAGAACAATCCACCAACCAGCAGCCCTATCCCCGCCATCCCTGCTACATCTGCTCCAACTGCTGTCCTAATTACAGTTACTTCTACCCCGGAAGTTGCTGAAAATGTCGAAATCACACCTTCCAGCACAGCTGAAATCACGGAAAGTTCAGCCATCCCAGAGCCTGGGAATAATATGGAAGGGATTTCAGGACCACCCAGGAAAGCAGCGGATGCAGCCTCCAAAGCAGGGGATTTTTATTTCCTGGAAGCCACCGATGTTCCGGAAAAAGATGTATCAGCGGGGTCATCGATCCTGGACTTCCTGCAAATCATCCAGAAATTCTTAACCAGTCTGCTCTCCTGAGACTGCTATAATCCTTTTGATGTATCCGGACAAAAAAAGTAACAATTTAATCAGCATATTGATTTACTGCCTGACAACATTGATTGGGCTGCTGGCATTTACCTATCCGCTGATATTTCCTGCTTTTAATCAACCTGATAATAATCCCATACCAAGGTTAGCCGAGATGCCTTTGATGATGACTCTGCTCCTGGGGATTTGTCTTATCGTCCTGCTCTATGAAGTCCAGGGTCAATCGGTCGATGCCAAATTGATTGCACTGCTGGGATTGCTGGTCTCCATTAATGCCGCACTGCGATTTTTGGAAGTAGCGATCCCTGGCCCGGGCGGATTCAGCCCGATCTTTTTCCTGATCGTGCTGACCGGCTATGTGTTTGGAGGGCGGTTTGGTTTCCTGATGGGATCCATGACGATCCTGATCTCCGCTCTTTTAACCGGTGGGATTGGGCCCTGGCTGCCAGGCCAGATGTTTGCAGCCGGTTGGGTAGGGATGAGCGCCCCTCTGTGCAGGCCGGTTGTGAGAATAATTGGGGGTGAAGGACGCTTCCGGGAAGTGATTGTCCTGGCTGTTTTCGGAGGGGTCTGGGGTTTTTTATACGGCGCGTTGTTGAACCTGTGGTCCTGGCCGTATATCACCGGCCCAGCAAACCAGTACTGGGAACAGGGCATCTCCTGGCTGGATACATTAAATCGATACTCTATATATTATCTGGTTACTTCACTGGTGTGGGATCTCGCCCGGGCTGCAGGGAATTTCCTTTTTATTCTATTGTTTGGGGAACCTGTCCTGCGGGCTTTAAGGCGTTTCAGGAGTAAATTCTCCTTCCAGTATGAAATCCCTCAGGCGGATCTGGCAGCTGAAAACAGCCAGGGATAAAAGAAATGGTAAACACATGGTCCTGGATTTTCTGGCTGGGTGCAGTCCTCATTGGATTGTGGAGCACCCGCAATCCAGTATATCTCGGGTTAATTTTCTTTATTCTTATTATTGTCTGGCATCTCGTAAAAACAGGGATTGAAAAGGAAAATCTCGAGGCAGGTCCACCGGTCCCTATCTCTCCTCTGAAAATCTCCCTTTTGATCATTCTCTTTTCTGCCGTATTCAATGGCCTGATCTCCCAATATGGAAAGACAGTCATTTTTACGCTGCCAGCCTGGATTCCTTATCTGGGTGGGCCATTTACACTGGAGGGGTTAGTATTTGGGGCTATCAATGGATTGATTTTGAGCGGGATCCTGCTTGCATTTTTTGTGGTAAATCTGGCTCTCCCGGTCCATTCGCTTGTCCGGCTGATCCCGCCGGCGTTCGATAACCTCGCCGTGATAATTTCAATTGCAATTACCTTCATGCCGAATACAATCCGGCAGCTTGATCAAATCCGTGAATCCCAGGCGATCCGGGGTCACCGGGTACGGGGGTTGCGTGATTGGATCCCACTGGTCATGCCGCTGCTGGTTGGAGGACTGGAAAAGGCGATCGGGCTGGCTGAAGCGATGACAGCACGAGGTTTCACCCACAGTGAACCGAATGGATCAAATAAGAACCTCAGGATCAGCCAGGTTTTTGGCCTCGCTCTGATCTTCTCCGGCTGGCTGTTACAGTTTATTTCCTCCAGCGGCACTTTCGGGAAAGGAATGATTGGGCTGGGGTTGGGATTGATCATTTTTTCACTCTGGATAATCGGCCGGCGAACCCCACGCAGCATTTACAGGCCCGAAAAATGGAATGGCTATGATTTTGGAGTGATTCTTATTTCGATCATCGTTATATCTGTTTACTGGCTGCCGCTTTTGCACCTGGACAGGCGTTCCCTTTTTTATAACCCATATCCAGCTATGACCTTTCCAGCGGTTGACCCCATGGTTATTTTTATCACACTTGGACTGCTCGCTCCCGGGATTTTAATTCGATTTCAGGGTGGTTCAGAATATTCATCTGTAGAACCAAAGCCGGAAGATGATCACTTTTAGAGAGGTTTCTTACAGTTATCCAGGGACAGAAAAACCTGCCCTGAAGGATATAAACCTGGATATCCAGCCGGGGACATTTAATCTGGTTATTGGGGTATCCGGATCAGGCAAGTCGACCCTGCTGCGCTGTGTCAATGGTCTGGTTCCCCATTTCAGCGGAGGCGTATTATCAGGCGATATCCGGGTTGTTGGTTTGGATCCAGTCCAGGCTACCCCAAAAGTTATGTCCCAGCATGTCGGGTTTATCTTCCAGGACCCGGAATACCAGTTCATCCTTGACAGGGTTGAGGATGAACTGGCATTCACGCTCGAAAATATTGCCATGCCTCCTGAAAAAATGCACACCCGGGTGGAGTATCTGCTCGAGTTGCTGGAAATTGAGCCGCTCCGAAACCGGAGAATAAATTCATTATCCGGGGGCGAACGACAGCGGGTTGCAATCGGAACTGCGCTGTCGTTAAAACCAGAAATTCTGGTACTGGATGAACCAACCTCACAGTTAGACCCGCAATCTGCCTGGCAGGTTCTGAAGGCGATCAAAAATCTCAACCAGAAAACTGGTTTGACAATCCTGATTGCTGAACACCGCATCGAAAGACTGCTTCAGTTTACAGATAATCTTATTTACATTAACCAAAATGGAGATAGATTGATCACCGGCAGCGCCCGGCAGGTACTGGAGCAGATAGAACTGGTACCGCCTGTGACGGCGCTCGCCAAAGCCCTGCAGATCAAGACGCTCCCGGTCACCCTGGAGGAGGCCAGAAATTCATTTTCGGGATTTCAGGAAAAAGCATCAACACCAGCACATCCACCTGAGAAGGTTGGCCCAGACCGGGATAAACTTATTACGATTACTGATCTTCAGGTGTCTCTGGGCAAATCCCAGGTGCTCAAGCATCTGAACCTTGATATTTTTCAGGGTGAGATACTGGTATTGATGGGGGCCAATGGTTCCGGGAAGACCACCCTGCTAAGATCCATCGTTGGATTAATTCCCCTGGCTAAAGGCAATATAATCATCAAAGGCAAAGATGCAAGCAAGTTGAAGGTATCCGAGATTTGCCGCCAGATTGGTTATCTGCCTCAGGATCCAAATACACTTCTTTTTGCAGACAGTGTGGAAGAGGAACTGATGGTTACCCTGCGCAACCACCAGGAAACAGGTGATCCAGAAAATCCGGAAAAAGCGCAGCGAAGTATCCAGAAGGCGCTCTCCCAACTGGGATTGGAAAACCTCTCCCACCAGTACCCGCGTGACTTGAGCGTTGGACAGCGCCAGCGGACTGCACTGGGGGCAGTCACAATCACCAGACCAGAGGTTGTTTTGCTGGATGAACCCACCCGCGGGCTGGATTACACTGCAAAAGAAACCCTGGTTGCCCTGCTCCAGGAATGGCGCAGTGATGGAACCGTGGTCCTGCTGGTTACCCATGATGTGGAACTTGCTGCCCGGGTAGCAGATCGGGCTGCAATCCTGGAAGGCGGTCGGATAACGGAATGCGGTAGCCCTTCGGTTGTTATGCGCAGTTCAGACCTTTTCGCTCCCCAGATTGCCCGCCTGTTCCCGGATACGGACTGGTTAATCCCTGAAGATGTGATCTCTGGGTTGGGAGGCTCAGAACAAGTGGATAAAATTAAGGCGCCCTGACTTCTGCAAGTACCGCTAACTCACCGTAAATTTCAAATATCAACCTCATCTCAACCCTATCTCCCATATCAAGCGATTTGTTAAGCCCGATAAACATGATGTGATACCCACCCGGTTTGAGTTCCACCTGGCTGTTTGGGGGCACTTCAATAAATTCAACCTGGCGCATTTTCATCACATCATCCTCTATCTCACTGATATGCAGTTCAACCGCTTCAGCGATATCGCTTTCAACCCTGAGCAGTCTATCAGGCTGGTCTCCCACATTCTCCACCAGCAAATAACCGGCTGTATTAACTGGCAAACCTCCAGCTTGATCATGCATGTCCGCCCCCGCCTCCATCCCGGATTCTCCGCTCATTTCCACCATACCAGACGCCCGGACCCAAGGGTCGGAGACAGTTAATGATTGTTCAGGCGTCCCGCCCGAACAGGCGCTGTTCAATAAAATTATCATAAGGACAGCGGAAATGAGCCCAATTCTCATACAGCCTCCCTGTAACTGAATAATTAGTTATATTATTTTATTTTTGTGAATTATTTTTCACAGAGACAAAAATTATATCATCTCAAGTACCCCGCTGGCAGGATGCACGCAGGCCAGGTCCCCCAACCTGATTACCTATTCCTCCCTTAAAATCCCCAGTTTTAGCGAAAGCGCCTGGGTCCTCTCAGTCACCAACCGGATGGTGCAGCTTCAATACCAGCTGTTGGGAATTATCTCAATCCAACCCAATAATGATTCATTGGTTTTGTATTATATAAATCGTACATTTAATCCGCTCCGGTTATGTGGGTGGTAGAATCAATACTGGAAATACATTTTTCCATCTCGGAATCTGTATGTTTAAAAACCTGTTGATCCCAGATTTCAGGAGCGAAATATGCCAGAAGCTGTGATTATCGATGCTGTTCGAACACCTATTGGATCGCTGGGAGGCGTGCTGGCGCCTGTCCGCCCGGACGACCTGGCTGCAGTCGTATTAAAAGCCATTGTCGAAAGAACGGGGATTGACCCGGTGCTGGTGGAGGAAGTTTATATGGGCTGCGCTAACCAAGCTGGGGAGGACAACCGCAACGTTGCCCGGATGGCGCTGCTGCTGGCTGGTTTTCCAGTGGAAATCCCTGGTGTGACTTCTAACAGGCTGTGCGCTTCCGGGCTAACTGCGGTCAACTCGGCTGCCAGGGCAATCCTGGCCGGTGAAGGGGATGTCTATATCGCTGGCGGAGTGGAGAGCATGAGCCGAGCCCCCTTTTCAGTTCCAAAAGCTGAGCAGCCTTACCCCTGGGGAAATCTGACAATGTGGGATACAACCCTGGGATGGCGATATCCCAATCCCAGGATGGTTGAAACATACGGCACCGATCCTCTGGGTGAGACCGCTGAAAATATCTGGGATACTACCCGGATATCCCGTGAAGATCAGGACAGATTTGCGCTGGCAAGCCACCAGCGAGCCATTTCTGCAATAGACTCCGCTAAATTTGCCCAGGAAATCATCCCGGTTTCCATCCCTCAAAAGAAGCGCGACCCCATTCTGGTGGATACGGATGAAAGGCCGCGCCGGGACACATCATTTGAAGCGCTCTCCAGGCTTAAGCCCGCTTTTCGCAAGGATGGCACCGTAACCGCCGGCAACTCATCCGGCTTGAATGACGGCGCAGCCGCTTTGCTCATCACCAGTGCGGAGAAAGCCCGGGAAATGGGGTTAAATCCCATGGCGCGTTTTATCTCGAGCGCATCTGCCGGAGTGCCGCCGCGAACGATGGGGATTGGACCTGTACCTGCTACACGAAAGGCGCTGGAAAGGGCAGGTTTAACCATTCAAGATATCGGTTTGATTGAACTTAATGAAGCTTTTGCTGTTCAGGCGCTGGCTGTAATGCATGAACTGGGTTTTCGCCATGAAATCACGAATGTAAATGGCGGCGCGATTGCCCTTGGACATCCATTAGGTTGTTCAGGCGCCAGGATCCTGACAACTCTACTGCATGAGATGCGCCGCCGCGCCCCGCAGGAGGATCGTCCTTACTACGGCCTTGCGACCCTGTGCGTGGGTGTTGGACAGGGAGAAACCACGATAATCGAATGGATCGATTAATTCTTCAAATTTCGGATTTTAGAATTTTTTTGAATGACACCCGCCAGGAGAAAAAAAGTGGAAACTACTGAAATTGAGAAAGCAGATACCGGAGAATCTTTAGCGCTGGTTTTTAAACAATTCAACAGGTTTATGCTGCTCCTGTGGCGGCTGGGCCTGGGCGCCTGGATAAATATCTGGCCGCAGGGTTTTGGCCGGATTATGGTAATAACCCACACTGGCAGAAAAACCCGCACCAGGAGACAAACCCCGGTTAACTACGCCGTCATCAACGGCGAGGTCTACTGTACCGCCTCCAGAGGGATACATTCAGATTGGTACCAGAATATAGTTACCAACCCGCATGTTGAAATCTGGCTGCCGGACAGCTGGTGGGCTGGAACAGCGGAAGACGTCAGCGATCAGGAAGGCAGCCTTGAGAAGATGCGTATGGTGATTATGGCATGCGGATTTGTCGGCAGACTGTTTGGATTGGATGCTTGCGCGATGCCTGACGAAGACTTCAGAAATGCTACGAGTGATTTCAGGTTGATCCATATCCACCGTAAGCAGGCTCGCACCGGGCGAAATGGTCCCGGAGATCTAGCCTGGGTATGGCCGCTGACTACTTTATTGTTAATATTCTGGTTGTTTTCGCGCCGGGACGAATAAGAATCTTTCAGTAAGAAATTATGGTCAGGATTCCATGCCGGAATTTGTCCCCGCTTATATAAAACTTGCCGGGAATAACCAGCTCCAGGAGAAAGTAAGCTTAGCTTACCAGCGCCTGGCTGACTGCAGTATTTGCGCCTGGTCATGCAAAATCAACCGGATTGAAGGCAAGCTTGGTATTTGTAAAACTGGAGAGCGCGCCAGGGTGAGCAGTTACGGACCTCACATGGGAGAAGAGGACCCGCTGCGTGGTCGTCACGGATCCGGGACAATATTTTTCACCCGCTGCAATCTACACTGCCAGTTCTGCCAGAACCACGACATCAGCCAGACTGATTCAGGAAGGCTGGTCGAACCCGAAGACCTGGCAGCCATGATGCTCGAACTTCAAAACAGAGGCTGCCATAACATCAATTTTGTCTCTCCCAGTCACGTCGTGCCACAGATACTGGCAGGTGTGCTGGTCGCTGCCAGGGCCGGTTTACGAATCCCGCTGGTTTACAACACAGGCGGTTATGATGCTCTCGAAACTCTTGAGCTATTGGATGGAGTAATTGATATCTATATGCCCGACATGAAATATTCCGGGCCAAAATATGCCCGGCGCTATTCAAAAATTCCAAATTATCCGCAGGTCAACCAGGCTGCCGTGCGAGAGATGCACCGCCAGGTGGGAGACCTGACACTTGACCGGCAGGGTGTCGCCCAGCGGGGTTTGTTGGTCCGGCACCTGGTCCTTCCGAACAGGATAGCGGGAACGGAGAAGATCCTCAGATTCCTGGCTGAAGAGATTTCTACAAACACCTATCTGAATCTAATGGACCAGTACCGTCCGGCATACAACGCCCAATCCTACCGCGAGCTTTCCCGCCCGATAAATAAGAAAGAATTTCAAGAAGCAGTTCAGACTGCTGATGATTATGGTCTGCACAGGCTAGATGAACGTAAACCGGTTTATTTAATTCTTTAATCCAAAAAACAGATTTATGACCCTGGAACACAAATTACAGAAGTTAAACCACATACTTACGGAAATGGAAAGCGCTGCGGTTGCTTTTTCAGGCGGTGTGGACAGCACACTGGTCCTGAAAGTCGCTCACGAGGCCCTCGGAAAGGGGGCAGTTGCTCTCACGGCTGTCTCACCCAGCCTGCCCAGAAAAGATCTTGAGGAAACCCGGGAAATCGCCAGCCAGATAAATGTGAGGCATAAACTGATCAGATCCACTGAATTCGAAAATCCACACTACCTGCAAAACTCATCACAAAGATGTTATTTCTGCAAAACCGAAGTATACAGCCGGTTTACTCGGTTTGCGGCAAAAGCCTGCCTCAATGTTGTTGTTGACGGGACAAATTACGACGACCGGGGTGATTTCCGGCCTGGACGCAAAGCAGCGGCAATCCATAATATCCGCAGCCCTTTGCTGGAAGCAGAATTGACAAAACCCGAAATCCGGGAGTTGGCCAGGCGCTTCAACCTTCCAAACTGGGATAAACCCTCCGCCGCCTGTCTATCTTCCCGGATTCCATATGGCAGCCAGATAACCATCCCGGTGCTGTCCCAGGTCGAGAATGGAGAAAGGCTGCTGCACAGCCTGGGGATAAAACAATGCCGGGTTCGCCATCATGGCGATACTGCCCGGATTGAGGTGAATCCGGCTGACTTTGAAGTAATCTATTCAAACAGTGAAAAAATCAGTGATTATTTTAAGAAACTTGGATTTATATATACCGTCCTGGATCTGGATGGGTTCCGGTCCGGCAGTTTAAATGCCTCTCTCAATAACAATGGACAGTGAAAAATTAAGAAAACAGTTAATCGCCCTTCAGAAAGGTGAAATCACTCTGGATCAGGCGCTCGAGTACCTGAAAGTACTTCCCTATGATGATATCGGACCTGCCCTGATTGACTCCCACCGCGCCCTGCGCACTGGGATGCCGGAAGTCGTCTTCGGTCTGAATAAGAGCCCTGAGCAGGTCGTTGATATCCTTCAGTCCTCATTAAAAATTAACGACCGGGTGCTCGCAACCCGGGTTACACCTGAGCTGGCAGAAGAGGTCCTCAAGAAATTTCCTGAAGCGCAATACGATTCCCAATCCCGGCTCTTAAAAATTCGCCCGGATGAGCCGCTGGAACCCGGAAATGATTACCCTTATGTTCTGGTCATCAGCGCAGGCACTTCTGATATACCGGTTGCAGAGGAGGCTGCTCAAACCCTGGAATTTTTTGATGTGCATGTAAAAAGGGCATACGACGTTGGTGTTGCTGGAGTGCATCGCTTGCTGGATAAAATCAAATTACTCCAGAACGCTGATGCAATTATCTGCATCGCCGGAATGGAGGGTGCCCTGACAAGCGTGGTCGCCGGGCTGGTATCCTGCCCGGTCGTGGGTGTGCCGACAAGCGTCGGTTACGGGTCAAATTTCGGAGGATTATCGGCATTGCTGGCGATGTTGAATTCCTGCGCTCCGGGTGTGGCTGTTGTTAACATTGATAACGGGTTCGGCGCAGCCCAATTTGTTTACTCGATCCTCAACCGACATGTTAGCCGGGAGAACCAGTGAAAACTGCCTATCTGGATTGTTATGCTGGAGCAAGCGGGGATATGCTGCTGGGCGCCCTGGTAGATGCAGGTCTGCCAAAGATTGAATTGGACAACTGCCTGGATTGTTTGAAACTTGAGGGGATACAAATCCTGATTCATCCGGTTACAAAGGCTGGTCTGGAGGCGATAAATGTACAGGTTAGATCCGGTGAAAATATAACAGAGAGAAAATTCAACCAGATCCTGGAGATTATTCAAAATAGCCAGCTGCCCGATAATATCCGCGAAAAAGCCCAGCACATCTTTGAAAAAATTGCCCTTGTTGAAGCTTCTATCCATGGGACCGAAGTAGAAAATGTACACCTGCACGAACTGGGAGGGCTGGATACAATTTTTGACATTTGCGGTGTCCTGTGGGGTCTGGATAATCTGTCCATTAAGAAGCTGGTTTCTTCCCCACTACCCCTGGGTAGAGGGACAGGCTCCAGCAAACATGGTCCAATTCCAATCCCATCACCAGCAACCCTCGAACTTTTGAAGGAGGTTCCCGTTTACGGCAAAGATATCCCCTCAGAACTGGTCACACCAACCGGGGCGGCATTAATTTCAACCCTGGCTGACTCATTTGGCGAACTCCCCCCAATGCGGATTGATTCGGTGGGCTGCGGCGCAGGAGACAGGGAGCTCGAAATCCCAAATATTCTCCGGATAATAATCGGGGAAGATCAGGGAAAAGATGGAGTGATCACTGAAACCTTGTGCCTGGTAGAAACCAATATTGACGATATGAATCCTGAAATTTACGACCACCTGGTCAGTTTGTTATTCAAGAATGGCGCTCTGGATGTCTACCTGACGCCGGTAATGATGAAAAAGAACCGGCCTGGCACGCTGATAAATGCCCTGTGCAAACTGGATGAAGCAGACAAAATCTCAACAATTCTTTTTAATGAAACCAGCACGATTGGCCTTCGCAAAACAACCGTGGAAAGAATTTCACTGCCCCGTTCGATCATCACAGTCCAACTGACATATGGAAAGGTCCGGGTGAAAAAGGTTAGCCTGCCTGGTGAAGGGGTCCGGTTCTCTCCTGAATATGATGATTGCCTGGCTTTAGCCAGAGCATCCGGGGTTCCACTTATTGAAATAATGCAGGATGCTGTTTATAACGCAAAAAAAACCGGACAATGAATCCACCATACATCAATCAATACCGCTTTGGCTATATCAAAATAGACGGGATTGATTACAACAAGGACGTGATAATCCGTCCAGATCAAGTGCTGGGGAACTGGCTTCGGATTTCCGGACACGAGTTAGGTCCAATCGATCTGGAACTGGTTCTGGAATTTCAGCCAGAGATTCTGATTATTGGAACCGGGTCTGCAGGCCGCATGAAAGTTCCCGATCGAACAAAAGCGATTATCAATGAAGCAGGAATTAAATTCTTTTCACTCCCAACCAAAAAGGCCTGCACAAAATATAACCAGCTCAGAGAAAAAGGGCGAACCTGTGCTGCTTTGCATCTAACCTGTTAACAAAGTAGAGCCTGGTGGTCAGCCGGACATTTTGAACATGCTGGTCAGTTTCATCGCCAGGTTCAGGTCACCAGCCAGTTTAATCTTACCCTGCATAAAATACTGCATCCCGTTGGCTTTTCCCAGCAGAACGTCCCGGAAATCTCGGGCGTCGGAAGTCAGGCTGACAGTTGGCGTATCCGCCACTCCTTCTTCCACCTTGCATTTACCCTCATTGATATAAATAATCCAATCTCCACCTTCTTCGCCAGTCAGGCGATACTGGATAACAGCAGAGAGACCCTCCGCTTTTTCCGGGATAAATGCCTTTTCATGATTTCTGATCAGTTGCTCAACTGTGTAATCAGCCATTTTATTCTCCTTGCTGGAATCAAACTTAATATTTAATCATCTTCAATTCAGGTTTTCCAAAATACAGGCAGCGCCCATCCCGCCGCCGATGCACATTGTGACCATCCCGAATTGAACTGCACGTCTTTTCATCTCAAAAATAAGCTGAGTTGTTAGTTTTGCGCCGGTGCATCCGAGTGGATGTCCAAGGGCAATCGCCCCGCCATTTACATTGGTAATATCTTGATCCAGGCCCAATTCTCGGATAACCGCCAGGCTCTGGGCAGCAAAGGCTTCGTTCAACTCAATCAATCCGATATCGCCCAAATCCAATCCCGCCATTCCAAGCACCTTTGGTACCGCAATAACCGGTCCAATCCCCATTATCTCAGGCGGCACACCGCCGACAGCATAGGTAACAAAACGAACCAGCGGTTTTAAATCCAGTTCATCCGCTTTCGCTCGCGACATGATCACAACTGCAGCCGCCCCATCGGACATCTGTGAAGAATTCCCCGGGGTAACGGTCCCGCCTTCCTTAAATGCAGGTTTCAGGCTGGCCAATGCTTCCAGGCTGGTGTCGCGGCGCGGTCCTTCATCGCGTTCAAATTTGAAACTTTTTACTGTGCTTCCTGCCGGGTCAGCTTCAACAAGTACAACCTGTACCGGTACCAATTCGGGATCAAACCGGCCTGAATCGACCGCCTCTACAGCTCGCTGGTGGCTCCGGAGCGAAAAACCATCCTGATCAGCGCGGCTGATGCCATACTTCTCAGCGACATTCTCCGCGGTCAAACCCATGTTCGTTAGAATCTGAGGGGCTTCATTAGCGATAAACTCCATTGGTGAAAATTTGTACCCGGTCATTGGAACCATGCTCATTGACTCCACTCCCCCGGCAATCACGATCTCAGCCATCCCGGTCATAATCGCCATAGCACCCTGGGCGATGCTCTGCACCCCCGATGAGCAGAATCGATTAATCGTCTGCCCCGGAACTGAGTCCGGCAGCCCCGCTCGCAACCCTACCAAACGGGCTGTGTTCAAACCCTGCTCTCCCTCCGGAAAAGCGCACCCCAGAATTACATCATCGATCTGCTCAGGACCCATTCCTTCAATCTGACTTACCAGTTCCTTTACCACCAGCGCCGCCAGATCATCCGGGCGCACAGTCGCAAGGCTGCCGCGTTTTGCCCTGCCTACTGGTGTCCGCAGGGCTTTTACAATCACGGGATCGTAAGTTGGATCATTCTTTTTCATCAAGACTCCTCATTGTTAATTCCGCAAAATCTTTCCGGTCTGCAGTATATTCCACATTCTTTGCTGGGTTTTCTCTTCCCCGCACAATGATAAAAAGGCTTCCCTCTCAAGGTCAAGGATATACTGTTCATCTACCCATGCTGGCGCACTCAAATTTCCACCGGTCATCACATGTGCCAGTTTCTGGCCAATAAGTAACTCGTGTTCTGTTATGTAACCGCCCTGCTGGAGCATCCATGCGCCCACCTTCATCGCCGACAGGGCGTCCCTGCCAGCGGCATAAATCTTCTCAGGAAGCGGCGGTGAGTAACCGCTGGATGCCATATGCAGCACCTCCCTTTTCGCTTCTGAAAGCAGCCAGTCGCGGTTCATTACCACCCGGTCGGCATCGGAAAGCATTCCCATATCCCGGGCTTCCTGGGCGCTGGTTGAAACTTTTCCATATCCGACTTGTTCAAAAATCCTTTGTAGAAATGGAAGCGGCAGGGCATCCCTGGTTCGCATTGGCGGATTCAGGATTCTCCGAAGCAGTTCTTTCGTCCCGCCCATGGCTGGAATCACACCCGGGCCAATTTCCACCTGCCCCGCATACAATTCGGCGGCAGCCACCACCCGCGCAGCGCTCATAATAATTTCCCCGCCTCCGCCCAGAGCCATCCCTGCAGGAGCAGCGACTACAGGCTTTGGAAAGTAGCGTATCCGCATCAGGATATCCTGCATTTTCTTATTTATTTCTTCCAGCTGGACCCAGTCTTTATTTTGGGCGGCCATCACAACCAGGAACAGGTTCGCCCCGGCTGAGAAATGATCAGCCTCATTACCGATTACCATCCCAGCAAATTCATTTTCGAGCAGATCCAACCCTTCTTCCATCAGGGAAAAAATATCCGGGTCCAGGGTATTCATTTTGGTTTGAAATTCAAGGCAAAGCACACCATCCGATAAATCTACAAGGCTTGCTCCCATATTTTTCTTGACTAACTTCCCTTTTGCTTTGTTCTCTTTCAGGTGAATCAACCCGCCTACCTGCTCTATCTTTTGGTAACCACCGGACACCGGATTGAACACAGCGGTTTTGAGGCCGTTTATATACCTGTAAAAAGTGTCGTTTCCCTTTGAAATCATTTCCCCCACCCAGGGGGCAGGATTAAAACCATAATTTTTCATCTCCTGGGTGGTTTTTTCCACCCCGAGCATATCCCAGGACTCGAATGGGCCGGCTTCTTTACTGAAACCCCAGCGCATCGCGTCATCTATCTGTTTGGGAGTATCCGCAATTTCGGGAATCCTCTCTGAAGCATAGGCAAGGCTCTGGTATATGATGTGCCTGACCAATTCGCCCGCCCGGTCTTCCCCGCTGATTAGCATCCGTAAACGCTCTCCAATATCTTCCAGGTCTTTGACCTTTCCGATTGAATCAAAGCGCGGCCTGGCAGGTTCAACATATTCCAGCTTTTCCAGATCCAACGGCCAGAATTCCTTTTTACCTTCCTCTACCAGAACCTGCTTATAAAATCCCTGATTTGTCTTATTTCCTAACCAGCCGTTATCCACCATCGCAGCGATTAATTTATTCACCTGCGGCGAGTTAATATATTTCAACGCGCTGACGTCATGCGGGATAGACTGCTTCAGATTCTGGCCCACATGCTGCCAGACATCCAGGCCAATCAGGTCAAACAATCTGAAGGTGGCAGTCTTTGGATTGCCAATCGGAGAGCCGGTAATCACGTCCACCTCCGGCACGGAGTATCCATTTTCTAATATATAGTCCAGTGTATATGCTGCGCTGGCAGCGAATAACCGGTTTGCAATAAAATTGGGGGTGTCCTTTGCCAGGACAACTCCTTTGCCCAGGCGAAACTCGCAGAACCAGGAAATAAATTCAAGGATTTCCACTGCGGTCTCAGGGGTCGGAATGATTTCGACCAGCTTTAAATAACGGGGAGGGTTGAAGAAATGGATGCCCAGGAAATGCCGCCGGAAACTTTCCGATAGCCCTTCTGCAATAGAGCTGATTTGAATTCCGGATGTGTTGGTGGATATGATTGTGTTTGCAGCCCGGGTTTCATCGATCCTTTTCATGAGGTCGCGCTTGATTTTCAGATCTTCAATCACCGCTTCAATTACCAAATCGGTTGCGGAAATCAGTTGAAAATCATCCTCCAGATTACCAACTGATACCAGATTGGAAAGTTCCTTACTGAAAAAACTGGCTGGTTTTGATTTAATCGCCTTTTGCAGACCTTCCCGCCCAAACCTGTCTCTCACTTCAGAATCATCCAGGGAAAGGTTGCGCTCCAATTCCGCCTCTGTCAGCTGGTTGGGGAGGATGTCGAGCAGATTTACTTTCACCCCGGCGTTCGCCAGGTGGGCTGCAATAGCCGCTCCCATCGTGCCTGCTCCAATAACGACTGCGTTATTCACTCGATAATTCATAAACCCTCCTCGCTAAAACAAATCGCTGCGCCTGGAATTTCGAATACAAAAAATCTGGAATAGATTCCAGGAGTCAACTGCTGCTGCCAGCATTTCACTAGCGCAGTTCTTTTCCGGTGTAACCCAGAATCTGGCGGGCAACAATCAGGCGGTTAATCTGGCCTGTGCCCTCGTAAATATCAGCAATTTTGGCGTCGCGGAACCATTTCTCCAGCAGGAATTCACGGCTGTATCCCAGAGGACCCATCATTTCGACTGCCTGCTGGGTTATCCTGGTGACAATATCTCCGGCGCGCACTTTTGACATCGAGGCTTCCTTCGAATTCGGGATGCGGTTGTCAGCCATCCAGACCGCTTTGAGCACCAGCAGCCAGGCTGAACGCAGCATCACTTCCATGTCAATGTAATCACGTTCAATGCTGGTCAGTTTCTGGTGCGGCAGCCCGTAGCGGATTTTAATCCCATTTTGTTCCAGCTTTTCTTTCAGGAATTCCAGGGCTGCCCTGGCAACTCCTACTGCTGTCGCCGCCACCAGAGGCCTGGTCGCATCAAATGTAGCCATCGCTTTTTTGAATCCGCGTGCGGTCTCCTTTTTGACAATTTCTGTGCTCCCGAGCATATTCTCAAACGGTACCCGGGCATCCTGGAGCACGATTGAGACTGTATCGCTGGCGCGGATGCCCATTTTATGCTCAAGCTTGGTCACGCTCACACCTGGAGTACCTGCTTCGACCACAAAACCTCTCATTCCTGCTCTGCCTGCTGAAGGATCAATGGAAGCCCAGACCACAACAAATCCGTCACTGTCGATCAGAGATTTGTGTCCCGCTGTAACAAAAATTTTTTCACCGTTGATGACCCACTCGTTTGTCACCGGATCCAGTACTGCAGTCGCCCGGATAGCTGAAGTGTCTGACCCGGCCTGAGGTTCTGTCATTGCCATTGCCCCAAATGTCGGATTTTTTCCACTGAAACGAGCCAGGAATTTTTCCTTCTGTTCCTGGGTTCCAGCCGCTTCAACAGCCGCGGCTCCAAGGCCTCCGCCCGGTGTGCACAAATACAATCCAACATCCCCCCATGAAAGCATTTCAAGCATGCATGCCAGACGCTGATAACCGATGGGAGGCCTCTTCTCCACTTCCTCGCCATCCTGCTCTGGCTTCTTTTTCGGCGCCAGTGACCCCGCCCCGGTTTGCACCATGGCCATATGCATAAAGTTTATGTAATCCCAGGGAATTTCATGTTCATTTTCGTCGAACTGTCTCGAAACAGGTCTCATCATATTAACAGCCACAGTTTCAAGGGCATTATTCATCATCACAATCGGTTTTGGGGTTTCGAAATCAATCATTTTTATCGCTCCTCCACTGAACCTGTCTTCGCCAGAATTGTTTAAAACACTACACAAGCGCCAATCCGCTTAACATGGCAATGCCCCTGCCGTTGCGCATCCACAGCTCAACCGGATATTCTCTTATATACCCGTATCCTCCCAGAATCTGGACTGCCCTGTCTGTAACCATCATCGCCAGGTCGGTTGCCCCGCTCAATGCCAGATAAGCCTGTTTGCTTGCATTTTCTTTTGAATTATCAATCATCCAGGCTGCTTCCCAGACCAGGAGACGAATCGCTTCTATTTCGGTCGCCATCTCAGCCAGCATAAAAGCGATCGCCTGTTTCTGGGCAACCTTCACCCCAAAGACCTCCCGTTCCCTGGCGTAATCGCGTGAATACTCAAAGGCTGCCCGTGATAAACCAACCGCCATCGCTGCCATTGCAACCCGGGATGAATCCAGGATTGCTGAAAAACCGTGACCGCTCCGCCCACCAATGCGCATCTCAGCCGGCACCCGGACCTGATTAAGATTTACCGAATACAGGGGAAACCCGTTTATCCCCATGAGTTTAACCCGCTCGCCGACATGCAAACCCTGAGTGCCTTTTGGCAGGATAAATCCCTGAGTTTGATCGTTCAATTTTGCATAAACGACCATACCTTCAGCCCTGTCCGCAAATGGGACATAAGTTTTATCCCCGTTCAACACATAATATCCATCGGTTTCAACCGCTGATGTTCTGAGGTCAAGGGGGTCAAAATCAAAACTCGGTTCGATCAATGCCGATGTATAAGTTTTCCAATCCTCTTCAATCACCTGCGGGATATGTTCAACTTTCTGGCTCTCGGTACCGCCGAGGTATATGGGTATCACAAATAACCCCGGCGCCTGTACATTCAATGCGCCTGCCAGATCCCCCCAGGCAAGTTCTTCGGCTACCAGAACACCGGTCAGGAGTGACCGTTCGCCGAATCCACCCAAATCTTCAGGTATGGAAGCCTGCAGATAACCCAATTCCCAGCCTTTATTAATTACTTCCGTAGTGAATTGCCCCTCTTCTTCAGCAGCATGGGCGCTTGATCTCAGATCGCCCGCAGAATATCGATGGATCGTTTCGACCAGCATTTTTTGTTCTTCAGTTGGCTCAAAAGAAAACATTATCAGCCTCCCGTATTATTATTCGGATTTTTAAACGCCCCTGAATTTTCAGCGCTGCATCAAACCTCTTAAGACAATATTTGCCAGTTTTTCTCCTATCTCTTCCCCTAATAGTGGTCCTTCCGGGCGGTACCAGGTGATCGTCCAGTTGATCATTCCCAGCAGGGCACGTACTGCCAGGGAGGGATCCTCACAGTCGAAAACACCCTGATTAACGCCATCCTGGATTAAATCCCGCCATAATCCCTCGAATTTATCCCTGCGAGGGATATGGTGATCCCGGAATTCAGGCTCTAATGACCGGTGTTCCAATAACAGCACAGCCGCCCTGTCACGGTGGATGATCAGCGTATTCAAATAACTTTTAATAGCTGTGCGCATCTTTTCTTCCGGCTGGCAGTCCAGTCCTGAGATTCCTTCCATCTGGTCGATCAGGATGTCCAGGGATTGGTCCAGCAGCAGTGCCAGAATCTCCTGTTTGCTGGAAACATGATGGTAAAGACTGGCTTTCTGCAGATCAACTGCATTGGCAAGGTCCTGCATGGAACTGGCATGAAAACCTTTCTGGCTGAAAATTTGTACTGCTGCGTCCAGGATTTCTTCACGGTTCATTGAATTTGCCTACCGTACGGTCGGTAGGTTCAGAATAGCAAATTAAAACTTGATTGTCAAGCGCTTCCTGTGATTAATCGAAATAATTCCACCCAGGTATCAAAATCGAAAACTGGTGTTTTACAACCTGGCGCACTTGACGATTAGGGGAGGAAGGGGTGTAATTGGGCGTTATGCAATAAGACCAGAACTACCTTCAGATTTTTATAAATTCTTACCGGGATTTTAAAATAGAATGGCAAACAGTGACACTCCACCAGCAAAGCTGCCTTTAAAACAAATATTCAAAACCTGGTGGCCTTTAGCCGCAAGCTGGATGCTCATGGGGATAGAGTTGCCGGCAGTCAGCGCCACGATGGCTCGATTAGCGGATCCGAAGATAAACCTGGCAGCATACGGCGGGGTTGTTTTCCCCATATCGCTCATTATTGAAGCGCCAATTATCATGTTGCTGGCTGCTTCAACAGCGTTATCAAAGGAT
This sequence comes from uncultured Chloroflexia bacterium, assembly GCA_963793095.1. Taxonomy (GTDB): domain Bacteria; phylum Chloroflexota; class Anaerolineae; order Anaerolineales; family UBA4823; genus CAVWDI01. The sequence continues at coordinate 400,603 of CAWBYY010000001.1, read as the reverse complement.
AAACCTTCATACCAGAAAATTTACCGTTTTATGATGGTCACCGCGGGATTTTTAACTGGCATACATATACTAATTGCCTTTACTCCCTTCTATTACCTGCTTGTTGAAAAAGTTCTGGGAGTTCCAGAGGTGATCGTCGAACCAGCCCGGATTGGCTTGATGATAATGACGCCCTGGACCTGGTCAATCGCCTACCGGCGGTTGAATCAAGGCGTCCTTATCAGGTTCGGTTATTCGCAGACTGTGGGAATCGGCACGGTTATCAGGTTGACAGCGGTTGCCCTGGTTTTAATTCTTGGCCTGGTAATCGGCAGTATTGAGGGTATCGTAGTAGCGACATGCGCAGTTATCGCGGGTGTAATCTGTGAGGCAACTTACTCAGGGATGGTTGTCAAACCTGTTGTTAAAGGCCCGTTGGAGAAGGCGCCTATACTAGAACCACTTCTGGAATTGAACACATTTTTAAAGTTTTATGTACCGCTGGCGATGACATCGCTCCTGTTTCTACTTACAAATCCAATTATCAGCGCTGCCGTCAGCCGGATGCCGCAGGCGCTTGATTCGCTAGCGGTATGGCCGGTGATTGGCGGGTTGATTTTTATTTTCCGCAGCCCGGGAGTAGCATATAATGAGGTGGTGGTCGCGCTGTTAGATGAGCCCCGTTCCAGTTTCAATTTGCGGAAATTCGCCCTTTTCTTATCGCTGGCCACATCAGGTTTTCTTGTTTTCGTTGCAATTACTCCACTGTCAAATATCTGGTTTGAACTAATCTCCGCCCTGACGCCCAGGCTCAGTCTTATGGCTCAAACCGGCCTCTGGCTCGCTGTCCTGCTCCCTGCTTTTAACACAATACAAAGCTGGTATCAGGGTGTGCTGGTTCATGGCCGGAAAACACGCGGGATCACAGAAGCTGTCCTGATATATCTGGTCGTCAGCGCTGTTTTACTTTCCGCCGGAGCAGTTTGGGGTCAGATAACCGGTTTATACTTCGCTCTCGCTGTATTTACTATCTGTATGCTGGTGCAAACCATCTGGCTCTGGTTTCGAGCCCGACCTGTTTTGAAAGGGATTTATACACGTGATCGGCTGGATCAGGCTATAACTGAATATCCATAAATTGAATTATTAGACCAATCCAACAGGGGCAAACCCTTTAGATATCGACTCTATTTCAATCAAGAACTGATGGATTACACGCAAGCAGCCTTTTTCTTGCAGGGAATCGCCCTGGGACTGTCAGCAGCCGCGACACCGGGAACGCTCCAGTCTTACCTGATCTCGCAAACCCTGCTTGGTGGTTGGCGGTCGGGAATTATGGTCGCCTTTGCCCCTTTAATAAGCGATCCTCTGGTTGTATTTACTATTGTCTTTTTGCTCGACCAGATGCCAAACTCCATCATACAACTAATGGGAATACTCGGAGGATTCTTCGCCCTCTATATCGCCTTTGGTATTTACCGGCAGTGGAAAGAAGCCTATTCTCGACCAGGCGAAGAGAAAAAATCAGGAATAGACACCCAGCAAGATTTTCAAATTGATTCGAAAATAAAAATAACAGACAATTTCAGGGATTATCTTGGGATTTTCACTAAGGGTGTAATAGTGAACATATTAAGCCCAGGGCTTTATCTTTACTGGTTTTTAATCACCGGGCCGATTCTCTTATCAGCCCTTGATATTTCTTTACTAACAGGCATCTCATTTATTGCTGGCTTTTACATAATGATGACCAGCGGGTTGCTGGGCATTGTTTTTGTCTTTGACTTCAGCCGCCGTTTTGGTCCAGGGGTTATCCGGATCCTCACATTAATAAGCATTCTTATTTTAGTTACGTTCGCTGTAATCCTGATTGCGCAGGGGCTGTACCGGTTTTTCCTGCTCTGAGTGATTGAACGCAAGCTTAAACATTCCAGTAAACATAATATACACAATCATCTGAACTGGTAGTCGTTTTTTTCATAAGTATATTAGGAGGAGACTATGGATAGCTCATCGATTAAGTTTGAAAAAACCATCCATTCCAGCGTTTCAAACGCATATTTTGCATTTACCAATTCGACCGGGTTAAAGGAATGGTTGTGCGATTACGCCACAATAAAACCGGAACCCGGCGGCAGATTTTACGCAGCCTGGAATAGCGGTTACTATGCTGCCGGTGAATACATAACTGTCGAAGAAAACAGCAAGGTTGAATTCAGCTGGCGCGGAAAGGATGAACCGGCTCAAACAACCGTTGTTGTAAATTTTACCGGCGATAACACCACAACCCGGTTAACACTTATCCATAAGGGTATTGGCCAGGACGACATCTGGGAATCCTTCCGCCAGAACTGCCAGGAAGGATGGGATAATGGGCTTGAAAATCTGGCCTCAGTTCTGGAAACCGGGCAGGATTTACGTTTTACGATGCGCCCGATGCTGGGTATCGGTCTTAACGACTTCAATCAAAAGATTGCCGATCAACTGGGTGTTCCAACCAGCGATGGCATCAGGATAGACAGTACCCTGGAAGGTATGGGCGCCCAAAAAGCCGGTCTGCAGTCGGATGATGTTATTATCAGTATTGACGGAACAAGGATGAAGGCAGTTACTGATATCAATAAAGCCCTGCAGGGAAAAAGAGCCGGAGACGTGGTTGAGTTAGAATATTATCGGGGAGCCAGTAAAAATTCCGCGAGCATGGAATTATCCCAGCGTCCACTTCCGGAGATTATTTTCGACCCACAGGTCATGAGTGAGCAAATCAGGATGAATTTCAGCGATTTATCGGATGAACTGGACAGAATAACTGCTGATATCTCGGAGGAAAATGCGTCCTTTAAACCCACACCTGAAGAATGGAGCATAAAAGAAATCATTGCACATCTTATCCATGCTGACCGTTTCTGGCTGGGCAGGATTCCAGAAATGGTTAACGGATTTGAGCGCTGGGCGGATGACCCTGGTACAAATCTCCAGCCCCAGATCGAATCAACTTTGGATGTTTATTCGACTGTGGATGATTTAAAAACTGAGTTACTCAGAACTCGCGCTGAAATCGTCGCATTGATAAAAAATCTGCCGGAAGACTTTCTTGAAAGGAAGAGCGCATACTGGCGCCTTGGAATAAATTTCCACGATGGTCCTTATCATGACCATTCACATTTTGACCAGATGAGAAAGTTACTGAAGATTGCGCACGAAGGAGGGAGTTGATGGAGTATCGATTATTTGGACAAACCGGTCTGAAAGTCTCTGAACTGTGTCTGGGGACTATGCAGTTTGGCTGGACTGCGGATGAAGCGACATCATTTAGAATACTGGATGCTGCATTTGAAGCAGGGATTAACTTCATCGATACCGCCGATATCTATTCTCGCTGGGCGGAAGGCAATCCAGGCGGCGTAGCTGAGAAAATAATCGGAAAATGGTTGAAAGATTCCAGCATCCAGCGCGACCAGATAATCCTTGCGACCAAAGTGCGCGGAAAGATGGGGGAGGGTCCCAACGATGAAGGTCTTTCAAGGCTTCATATCTTAACAGCTGTTGAAGGATCTCTCAAACGCCTTGATACCGATTATATCGATCTCTACCAAACCCACTGGTACGATGAAAACACACCAATCGAAGAAACGCTCTCTTCGTTTGATGACTTAATTAAACAGGGTAAGGTTCGCTACAGCGGTTGTTCCAATTATCCAGCCTGGCGTTTAATGGAAAGTCTCTGGATCGCGGATACAAATAAATACAATAAATTCGCTTCCATCCAACCACATTACAATCTCATCCGCCGGTCTGAATTCGAAAGAGAACTCGCAGAAGTATGCAGGAATTTCAACATCGCTGTTATACCCTACAGCCCTCTGGCTGGAGGTTTTCTCACCGGAAAATATCAAAGGGATACTGTGGTCGACAGCATGCGGGCAGGAAGCGCGAGCAAATATTTTACAGAAAGAAACTGGAAACTTTTGGAATTGATCGAACAGACAGGTTTGAATGAAGGGGGGCTTTCCGTATCCCAGACTGCATTAGCCTGGCTGCTCAGCGACCCTTTGATTACAAGCCCGATAATTGGACCCAGAACACTGGCCCAGCTTGAAGATAATCTGGGCGCTGTTGGAAAGCGTCTGACCCCACAGGGAAAAGAAACCCTGGATAATGCCAGCGCATGGGAATAGGTTTCCAGAAGGAAAATACAGGATTTCAACCCGCATGGTTTGCCGGAAGAATTACTTTAAAAGTAGAGCCCTTGCCGTACTCGCTGGCTACCTCCAAACTGCCGTCGTGCAGTTCGACAATTTCCTTGACGATCGCTAACCCAAGACCGGTACCATGGATTTTGGATTGGCGGACATCCCGCCCACGGTAAAAACGTTCAAATATATGCGGAATGTCTTCCTGCTTAATACCAATTCCAGTGTCCCTGACAATCAAATAAACATTTCCATCCGACTGGAAAGTTTCGACGCAGATTTCCCCTTTTTTTGTATACCTGACGGCATTTGAGACGAGGTTTGTGATTACCCGCGACATCTGGTTTTCATCTCCCCAGATTATGGGCAATTCTGAGCAGGGTTCAAAATCTAATTTTAATCCCGTTTCTTCAACTATCGGTTTATGGGCTGTGATAACTTGGTCTGTTAAAAGGTTGATATCCAGCCGTTCAAACTCAATTTTTTTAACTTTTGCCATCGCAAGCCTGGACAAATCAAGGATATCCTCTACAAGTTTGGTCAACAGCTGGCTTTGTTCCTTGATCACCGCTAAATATTTATGCTGTTTGTTTTGTGGAGCGTTTTCAAGCAAATCGAGATACAGGTGAATATTGGCGGTTGGCGTCCGAAGTTCATGAGAAACATCCGAAACAAACATATCTTTAAGATGGTCCAGTTCTTTCTGGTGGGTGATGTCCCGCTGACTTCCAACATAGCTTAAAATCTTTCCCCCCTGGTCACGCACAGGGGCAATAGTAAGTTGAATATCGTAGACACCTCTATCCTTGCGAGGATTAACCAGTTCGCCGCTCCAAACCGCTCCTCTATCCAATGTTGCCTGCATACTTTCAATCACCACCGGGTCATTAAAGCGCTGCAGGAGTTCTCGATGGTTTTGATCCATGAGTTCCTCGGCACCGAAGCCGGTTTGTCTTTCAAAAGCCTGGTTTACTGTAATAATCTGGCCGTCCAGGTTCGTCACGAACACCCCTTCGCCAACGCTAGCCAGGATCGCTTCAACTCTTTCCTTTGCATTGTGAAGCTCTGTTGTCCGGGCTTGAACTCTCTCCTCCAGGTCAGTCGCGTGGTCTTTAATTGTGTCACCAGGTGAATATTTTCGATTACAGTGCTCATCTGGCGGGCGAGAATCCGGAGAATATCCATATCCTCCCCGCTGAAAATATCTCCTCCCAGTTTCGGCCCTAAAGCAAGCAGCCCCTGGATTTTTTCATGTCCGACCACTGGTACCCAGAGGTGAATTTGTTCACTGTTCAAGAGCTGCAGCTCTTCAGATGTTAATGTCACCTCCGATAAAGCCCGTCTTAATGAATTTCTCTCAATCGCCCCGATTTTCAATAGATATGTAAGGCTGGTGCGTGGCAGGATTGGATAGGTGCTTTCGTGGGATTTTTCAGATCAGCGCGTGATGAAAGTTCAATCACAGAAAAATCCCCCTCGCGGTCACGCAGGAATACGCAGGTCTCTTCTAATCGGAACGTGTCCACCAGCCTCAGGCTGACCTCATTTGCCAATGAATGAAGGTCAGTATATTGTTCCAGATTCCGTGTCATTTCAGTGACAGCAGACCGGTAGTCATACCAGCCTCCATAGAAAATTGTGTCAACTAACTTTTGTGCCCGGTTCCGGAGTGGAATAAAAAATGATGCCAGGATCAGGACTAGGATTGTATTAATCAAAGGCCCCAATGAAGCACTTTGCGGCAGGATAAATTGGATTGTCCCGTATAACAACAGGTAAAACCCGCCCATGATGGAATACACCAGAATAAAGGTTGCACCCCGGTTTACGTGTGCTTCGATCTCTATTAAATTCAGCCGAAATATTGCATACCCATATGTAATTGGGAGCAAACCAAGCACCAGAAAAGTGAGTGGATAGAGGATAAGAGGCTGGTGAAATAATGCATCCGGTATTATTGTTAAGGTAACGATTGGGATGGCGGTCAATCCTCCACCCAGCGCCACAATTCTGATTTTCCCCCGTGTTCCAGCATAAGCAGGGTGCTGGTAGTTATAAACCAGCAAGCCAACAACAATCAATAAATTTGCCGCCAGGAAAATCCTTACAGAAGACAGGTAAAGGGAATACCAGCTTGAAGACCGGACTTCCAGGTACCCCCCGACCAGATATGGCAGACTGCCTAATAATGCAGCAGCATACAATATTGGAAGCAGGCTGTAAATCCACTTTCTGGGCGCAGTTTGCGGGAAGTAAAGATGGAGATGGACAGATAAAGGACCGATAAACAGGAGTAATATATTAAAAATGATCGCCGACCAAAGTGGTCCTGAGTACGACCCAACCCCGGCTGCCAGCGTAAGAGCCGCAGTCTGGCACCAGGCGAAAAACACATCTGCTGCGCTATCGCTGGGTTTGAAAGCCTGAACCCCAACTCCTACCGCCCAGAATATCAATGCTACAAATAACGGCACCAGCCGTAAAAGCACTTCAGAAAACGGTGGGTCTATGAGGATTATCGTGACCGGGAATTGTATTTCGTCCCGTTCAATAATGTAACTGACCCGGTCACCTCCCCTTTTGCCAGTGTAAAAATAATAAGCTTCTTCCCAGGGCACCCCTTCAATTTCGATGATTTTATCGTCGATCTGCAGAATATCAGCAGCCGGGCCATCCGCATCAAGTTCACGAATTGATCCAGTCGGGTGAATATCGCCAATACCGTCGTGCGGGTAGGTCACAACCCTGAAACCAGTCCATAGAATGAATCCTAGAACCAGAAGGGCAATAATGAACGGCAGGCTGATCCACCAGCGGCGCGAGGAATACCTTGTCAGAACTTGAGATATCTCACTCATTAAACATTAATTCTAGCATAATAAGCCCTGAGCAATTTTACATCCGCGCAAGTACCCGGCAGCCTGGATTCACTGCCGAGAGTAGAACCAATCCTGTGGCCTGCTGGTTAACTCCTGGGTCCGAGTTTCTCCAACAAATTTTCCAGATATCCTGCAGCACTTTCCTCAGGATTTGCTTCCATCAAACTTTGTTTCGCCAGATTCCGGTAACGTTCCATTTCAGCCAGCAGATAAACCACAATCCCACTTTCTTCCAGCAGCCGGATTATCTCATCCACAGCCTCAGTATTCTCGGATCTCTGGTCCAGTAATTCAATTAATCGGTCGCTTTTTGCCTCTGGAAAAACCTCAAACGTGTATACAAACGGAAGCGATTTACGCAGATTAAACCAGTCCTGGGCCGATCGAATTTTATATATTTGATTGAATTCTTCTAGGTCATCGAGCAGCTGGATAAGCGAACCAAAATAGAGCCCAAAATTCTTATACAGTTCCAGCAGACCATTATCAGCCGTGTTTAAGCGTGCCCCAGCCCAGCACGCCATCCCGAAAAATTCGCCCGATTTTGCTTCGGCTATTTGCCAGTAATTTTTTAGTGAAAGGTTGCTATCAGTCAGGTCGCGTCTGCTGGCCACTGCACATTACCAAAAAACCATTGAGCAGGCTGTCGACAATTTCTTGGGCAATCTGGTCTGTTTTACCGCTCCGGTACAGACTGTCCAATATTCGGGCTGCGCTGAAAAAGTAACCTGAGGCAATATTAATTGCCGCACCCGGACCAAGTTCCTGCCACCATTCTGCGGGCTGGTCAGAATCCTCGATCGTGTCCATAATGTCAGCGGCTATGTAGAATAACAACCAGGCAGCCGCGATCTCATTTGCCCATTGGATTTGCCCGCCTGCAGCCTGACAGCACAGTCCGGGTAGGACCGCCCATTTCGAAGGGTCCTGGTCAGATTTCTCGCCTCTGTTCTTGCTGCGCGGCAAAGCGGTCCGCATTGCGCGCCTGAACTCAGGCCACGCATGGCTCTGTGACCAGGCATTTTCTATGATTTGCCAGATTTGTTCTGGCAATCCGGATATTAAATTATCTGAATTTTTTATATTACATCCAACCTCGATGCAGCAAGGCCAGTTCCGACAAACGCACTTTCCCGTTACTGCCGTTCCTGCTGTTCCTGATTCCGGTTGACAGAAACGCCAGTTCTTCCCGGCTGAGCTGTAACCCGCGTTCCGCCAGGGCGGACTCCGGATCGAGCTGCCATTGGGCCGCAAATTCATTATCTGTGGTGATGTTGTAAACTACCTGTGCTAACGACATTTTTATCTCCTTTTTTTGTATAATATGGACACGGATAAATATTGACACCCATTGATTTGATGAATTGTGGTTGAATTCATCCTGTCGTGATTTAGAAAAAATGAATAATATTCCACCTCCCAGGTTTTTATTAAATTTTATTAAATAATAGCCCCCTTTTAGATTGTATGGACGATGATGAACTTACAAAAATGTTAGCTGGTTTGATTATCGCATCCTGTTTTAAAGGTGTCAAGCTGAACGCTTCTCACACAACATTTACCTTTCCGGAATAGCCCTACCCCGGATAATTTCCTGTAATATTGAGGTCCTTAAATGGGTGTTTTTGAAACAAAAAGCCAGAAAAAAATTTACACGCTGGATCATAATTTCCAGGATATCCCTGGGGCAATTGCCAGTTATTTGATCCCACATACAAACGGAGGGGTTCTGGTTGAAACCGGACCTGGTTCCACAACTGACCGGCTGGTGAAAGAATTAAACCGGTTCGGTTTTGATCCTTCAAATATAAGCGATGTCCTGCTTACTCACATCCATCTGGACCATGCCGGCGCAGCAGGCTGGTTTGCCGGTTTGGGGGCGAATATATATGTCCACCATGTCGGGGCACCCCACCTGAAAAATCCGGAGAAACTGCTTTCCAGCGCTGCCCGTATTTATGGAGACAAAATGGATGAACTATGGGGTAAGTTCCTGCCGGTCTCCGCCGAGAAGATTATTGAACTGCAGGATGGAGCGGAGATATCCATCAACGGTCTGCAATTTAAAGCGATTGATACCCCTGGACACGCCAACCACCACCACGCATATATCTTTGAGGAGGTCTTATTCAGCGGCGACATAGCAGGTATCCGGATGCGTGAACTCAACCACATCAGGATGCCGATGCCTCCGCCAGAATTTAATCTTGAAAAATGGAGGAACAGCGTTTCGAAATTAACTTCTGAATACCGGAAAGGATCGTTTTGGTCGATCGCTCCCACTCATTTTGGCGTTTTCCTGGATGCAGGCTGGCACCTTGGCGCAATCGAAACTGCCCTGGATGAAATAGAGGTCTGGATGGAAGAAATCATGCCGGCAGGATATGATATTCAGGAATTAAACCAGCATTTCTTAAACTGGAGCAGGGAGAGGTCCCTGAAGGATGGTTTATCTCCGGAGCAGATAGGACCATATGAGGCGGCCAATCCATCCTGGATGTCAACATATGGAATTTCAAGATACTGGCGTAAATCCCGCCAACCAATTACTGGATAAAAATATAGTTATTTGAGGGTTCAGAATGAATAATTTAGGCGTATCCGCTGCAAGAATCGATGCAAGATCCAAAGTCACCGGGGAAGCCTTATACCCTGGAGATATCAATCTGCCCAACCAGGCTTATATGAAAATCCTGTTCGCCAGATACCCCCACGCAATTATTCATAATATCAACACTACTAGAGCTGAAAAAATTGAGGGTGTTATCGCAATTTTGACAGCAAAGGATGTGCCTAACAATGAATACGGGTTGATTATGCCAGACCAACCTGTGCTCTGCGGTCCCGGGTCAAATAAACCTTTCGCCGAGCGGGTCCGCTTTATTGGGGATCAGGTTGCAGTTGTGATTGCGGATACTGAAGAAGCGGCTGAAAAAGGACGCGATATGATCGACGTGGAATACGAACAGCTCCCTGTTATCACGGACCCTGAAATCAGCCGGAAAGAAGACACCCTAAAACTGCATCCGGATCGTGATTCAAATGTTTTTTGCCACTACAAAATAAGGAAAGGCGACATCAAGCGAGGTTTTGAAGATGCTTACCTGACTGTCGCAGGAGAATACCGCACTCCGGCCCAGGAACACGCCTACCTGCAGCCTGAAGCTGGCCTGGGGTACATCGACGATGAAGGGAGAGTTACCGTGCTAACAGCCGGACAGTGGACTCACGAAGACCAGGAGGAAATTGCCCACGCCTTGGCGATCGATGTGGAGAATGTTCGGGTTAAATATGCCGCCATTGGGGGTGCCTTTGGCGGCAGAGAAGACATGTCTGTTCAGATTGTGCTCGCACTGGGGGCATGGCATTTACACCAGAAAGGCGTTTCCAGACCGGTCAAGATCATCTGGAGCAGAGAGGAATCGATCAGAGGGCACCACAAGCGCCATCCATACACTATCCGCACAAAATGGGGTGTAAACAAGGAAGGAAAGATCACTGCAGCCGAGGTGGAGCTGGTGGCAGACGGCGGGGCTTATGCTTATACATCCACCAAAGTACTCGGAAACGCGACGTTGATGTGCACCGGCCCTTATGAGATTCCGAATGCCGTGGTTGACGCATATGCAGTCTATACAAATAATATCCCCGGTGGTGCATTCAGGGGTTTTGGCGGCCCACAGGCTGCATTTGCTGCTGAAACCCAGATGAATCGTATCGCGGAAGAGTTGGGGATCGACCCGGTTGAGCTCAGATTAAAAAATGTGTTGAAGGAAGGTTCGCTGCTGTCAGTTAATACACCGCTGCCTGAAGGAGTCAGCCTGGACCGGGTGATATCAGAATGCGCCCATAATTCGGGTTGGAGTTCGGTCTCGGGGGTTTGGAAACGGTCGGGGACTCCCGCAATTAACCGGCAGAAAAAATTTGAATCCAAAATAAAACAGGGGACTGGTTTTGCAGCTGCATTTAAAAATGTCGGTTTCTCATATGGTTTCCCGGAGCAGTGCTGGGCGAGGGTGGAGCTCCATGGAGGCGCTGAAATCGAAAAAGCGGTCGTCTATCATGCCGGCGCGGATGTTGGTCAGGGCGCCCATACTGTCTTCCAGCAAATGGTATCAGAAGCAGCAGGAGTCAGCCTGGATAAAGTTGAAGTAATCGCCTCGGACACAGCCAGTTCCAGTAATTCCGGCAGCGTTTCTGCCTCCCGTATGACGTTTATGGCTGGCAATTCAATAATCGGCGCAGTAAACCGGGCGATGGAAAACTGGCGCTATGAGGATAGACCTGCCGTCGGGAATTACCAGTACCGTCCACCTGCAACCACTCCACTTGACCCCGAGACCGGACAATCAACTCCCAATTTCTCATACGGTTATGTCGCTCAGTCAGTTGCCCTGGAGGTGGATACCGAAACCGGTCAGATAAAGATACTTGAAGTTGTATCCGCAAACGACGTTGGAAAAGCATTGAACCCCCAGCAGGTTGCAGGACAGATTGAAGGAGCAGTCGTTCAGGCTGCAGGATATGCGTTATTAGAAAATTTTATCCAGCAGAATGGATTCGTGCAGACAGAACACCTGTCGACCTATCTCATCCCTACTGTTACGGATATCCCCGAAAAAATTACCTCACTTATCCTTGAATACCCGGACCCGCTCGGTCCCTGGGGAGCGCGCGGTATGGCAGAGATGCCGTTTTTACCACTCGCTCCAGCTGTTATCGCGGCAGTTCACGAAGCCACCGGGGTATGGTTTTATGAATTCCCGCTCACCCCCCAGCGGGTTCTGGAGGGATTGGGCAAGATTTGAAAATTAAAAATCTTAATATCAAAATACCCACCGGCCTGGCGCATACTACCGTCCAGGCCGGTCTTTTTGGCTGATTTCTTGCATTAATTTAATCTTGATTTTTTTGACCCTGTGCTCCTACTCCGCACAGGAGGCGCATTATTTTTTAAAAATCATCTAAGTTAATCATTTGTTATTGCTTGTTTTGAATAAGGTGCATTATGTTTAGTAAAAAAACCATTGGTTTTATACTCCTTACTTTACTTATCGGGATCGCCTTTTTCCCCTCTTCTGCCCAGCAGGCTGTTGAAGAATCTCCAGACTCACCTCAATCAATTAACGAATTACCTTATCATTTAATATTTCCCCTGGTTTTCATATCTGAACCTTCCTCTCCGCCTACTATTGATCTCTCAATCCAGAAAATCGTTGTAACGCAGGGCTCTCAAACTTACACAACCAGTGTCCCGTTAGTGACAGATCGGCCAGCGGTCCTGCGTGTACTGGCAAAAACCAGCGATTCCATTCCAACGCCCGGTATCCGGGTCTCATTATCAGCCTACCGGGATGGAAACCTGCTGCCGGGATCCCCCCTCCTTTCAGCGCCCGGGGAGGTCCCAGTTACCCCTTCACGGGCATGGCTCCATACAACCTATAATTTCCTGCTCCCATCCAGTTGGCTTTCGGGGAATGTCACATTTCAAGTTATTCTGGACCCAGCCAGGGCTCTATTGGAGACAAACGAAAACAATAACACCTCCAATCTAACGGTTTCATTCGGAGTTGTACCGCCAATAAATTTGAAAATTGTACCGATCAATTACTACCACAACACAGGTTCTGGCTACAAGCTCTACCCCGCACCCAAGGAAGATCACATGAGCGACGACCTAATGGACCTTTTCCCGGTGCCAGGGGTTAATGTATCCATCCACTCTCCTTATAATTTTTATGGAGACCTGCGTTCTGGTTACTACTGGGAAGATTTACTAAACAAAATATCAGCCTTGAAATTATCCAGCCAGGTGCCTGAATCGGAGGTCTGGTATGGAACAATTCCTATTGAGGACAACAGTGGTGGAACCTGGTTCTACGGCGGTATCGCTGGTGTAGGGTGGATCGGATTGCGTGAATCCATCGGACTTCATGATTCATCCGACGGCAGGATAAACGGCGGAAATGTGGCCGCTCATGAAGTCGGGCATAATTTTAACAGGTTTCACGCGCCATGTGGAGTGAGCAATCCGGATTTTGCCTACCCGTATTCAGATGGGAGGATCGGTCAATACGGATTTGATGTTTCCGATTTCACCCCGATTTTGTACACCGTGAAAGACTTTATGAGCTACTGCGAACCTAACTGGGTATCAGATTACACTTATGATGGATTGCGACGCAACCAACTTTTTAATGGCTCCCAACAGGTGCAGTCAGCCAGCCAACCCGTTATGATGATTCGGATCCGGATTTCCGGGGATGATGATTTCCGATTGGAACCTGTTTACGAGTTTGAAGGATTGGTATCCCGCACTGCAGACAGCAGTGAATATGAAATCGAGCTACTCAATCAGAACATGGATGCAATATCCCGCCACCCTGTGCTTGTGATGCATGCTGAGGAACCTGACATTGAAATTAATTCCATCACAGCGGTTATCCCAAAACCACAGGATCAAACCAGCGTGATCCGGTTGATTAAGAATGGAGAAACCATTCTGGAAAAAGCGGTTCAATTTCCAGTATCAAAAGCCTTTTCAAATAAACCGGTTGCTGAACCTGCTGTAATAACTGAAGCAGATGATTTCTACTTAAGCTGGGATTACCCCCAAATTCCGGCGATGGTCCGCGTCAGAGGCGAGCAGGAGAGCGGTTGGACCACCCTGGGTGTGGATATTATTGGCGGAAAGCTCCAAATATTCCCCGCAACCCTCCCCCCTGGGAAGGTCCAATTCGAAATTACATATGCCAGCAGCGATATGCCGGCTGTCCATTTCGAATGGGTTAATCTCCCATCCGAATAACTGATTCGAGCGCCGGAAAAATATTCATCTCGATTTGTGCAACCGGAAATATGAAACAAACCTTCGATTCGCCCACTGCTAACCGGAGCGCCGGTCTCCTGCCTTCTGCCATCCATGCGATCTGCGATACGCCTCTGGTTGAGCTGTCCAGGATCACTGCGAATATTAAGGGCAGAATCCTGGCAAAAATGGAATATCTGAATCCCGGCTTTTCCAAAAAAGACCGTATCGCCCGCCAAATAATCGAAGACGCCGAAAAATCAGGTGAACTGCAGAAAGGCCAGACCGTGGTCGAACTGACCAGCGGGAACACCGGTACCGGCCTTGCAATCGTCTGCGGGATAAAAGGCTATCCATTTGTTGCAGTCATGTCGAAAGGAAATTCGATCGAAAGAGCCCGGATGATGGCAGCGCTGGGGGCGGAAGTTGTGCTGGTTGACCAGCTCCCCGGATCGGTTCCCGGGCAGGTATCAGGAGGCGACCTTGAACTGGTGGAGTTGGAGGCCAGAAGGATCGTCTCGGAGAGAGACGCATACCGGGCTGACCAGTTCAATTTGGAAGGGAATTTCCGGGCCCATTTTCTGCACACCGGACCTGAAATCATCCGCCAGACCAATGGGAAATTCGACGCATTTTGTGATTTTGTGGGGACCGGAGGGACTTTTGCGGGCTGCGCCGCGGCTTTTAAGCAGAACAATCCAGCTGTTTTATGTTATGTGGTTGAACCTCAGGATGCAGCTGTTCTCTCAGGCGAAGATAACCTGGAACCCAACCACCGGATCCAGGGCGGCGGTTATTCGATCAGGGAACTGCCGCTTTTAAATAAGGAGAACATTGACGGGTATGTGCGCATCAACGATGAAACCGCGATTCATTTTGCCCGCCGTTTAGCGAAAGAGGAAGGCATTTTTGCTGGGTTCTCCTCTGGCGCAAACCTGGGTGCTGCCATGCAGCTCCTTGAAGCTGAATGTAGAGGCGGGACGATCGTTATAATCCTGTGTGATTCCGGGTTGAAATATCTCAGCACTGATCTTTGGGAACCAGTTTGATCCATTAAGGAACTGAAAAGGATAACTGATACTAACCATGAAAACAATTGGATTAATCGGCGGTATGAGCTGGGAATCATCGTTAGAGTACTACCGGTTAATCAACCAGTTCACCCAGCAAGAACTGGGAGGATACCACTCAGCAAAGTGCGTTATGGTCTCGATGGATTTTGCCGAAATTGAAGTAAAACAGAGAGAGGGCGACTGGGAGGGCGCAGCCCGGATTATGATCGAAGCAGCCAGGCAGATCGAATACGCCGGTGGGGATTTCCTGCTGATCTGCACCAACACAATGCACCTGCTGGCTGACCAGGTGCAGCAGGCTGTCACAATTCCATTAATTCACATCGCTGACGCAGCCGCCCAGGCGGTTATTGAAAAGGGAATTACGGATGTCGGGTTGCTCGGTACAAAATTTACCATGATGGAAGATTTTTATACGGGGCGTTTGGAAAAACTTTTTAACCTGAAAGTCCATCTCCCTGACCAGGTGGATATGGATATTATCCACAATGTGATTTATGGCGAATTGGTCAGCGGAGTGACCAATCTAAAATCAAAAGGCGAATACCTCAGAATTATCGGACATCTCGCAGACCGGGGAGCTGGGGGTATAATCCTGGGCTGTACAGAAATCGGCCTGCTGGTAAAGCAGGAAGACACCCCGATTCCGCTGTTTGACACCACCCTGATTCACGCCCGGGCAGCCGTAAATTATGCTTTGAACACTTCCGGAAAATGAAACCACTCCAGTTATTAAAAAACCATCAGAAATATTATCGCTGAAATGAAATCCCCCCTGATGGAAAAGCCGGTCTCGCCTGAGTAATTTTTAAAAAAGGCTAGTTACAGCCAGATGGTCAAGCGTAAAGTAATAGATAAATAATCAGACTTAAAAAAATTACGGGGTAAGGCGAAGAATTTATTGATTCTTTCAATCAATTGTTGAAGGAGACACCGTGTGATTACAAAATTACTGCTCCAGATAATTTTTCTGTTTGTGATCTTTATATTTATTCACTTGCTTAGGAAACTGCAGAAACAAAATCCTTCGGAAAACAGCCAGCTTGAATTATCGGTTGTAAAAGAGAACGAAGCCAGTCAAACTCAAGATGAATTTATTGGAACCGAAGCACAGAAGGGCGATGACCTCACCCGGATATCAGGGATTGGTCCAAAAATCTCCAAGATTTTGGCAGATGCCGGAATCTCAACCTTTGCTCAACTGGCAGAATTGGAAGAAAATGAATTATTAACTATTCTGGACGCTGCTCAAATCCGCTTCGCTGATCCGGGTTCCTGGATTCGGCAGGCTGCAGAACTCCAGTGAAACCTCAAAATCCATATTCCTCAACCTGCCGCCCTGTACAATTCGGGATACTTGAACACGATCAAAGACATGATCGCGCCGTGTTCATATAGCCCAGCTCGATCAATCACATCGCCTGTAAGGATTCCAATTGCGCCATTCTGGCGTTTTGAATCTTCCCGACCAAAAACAATATCATCTGCCTCGCCTAATTCTTTCCCCTCCCGGATCAGTTTGGCTACTCCGGGCGGTAAATAAAACGAACCTGTCCGCCCTTTTCCAATCATGTCGGCAGATAATGTGACAATCCAGGCGAACGCCAGCGCATTCTCTTCCCGGAATTCGATCCCACCCTCAATCCCCACCCAGAATTCAGCGGATCTCTCCTTTTCACGGGCGTTAACCGCCCTATTAATCGCCCCCTGTAAAGTCTCCTCATCGGTTAGCGGCTGGTCGCTTACACCGGATATTACTGAGGTAGATTTCAACCGGAATTCCTGGTCCGGAAACATGCGCGTAAAAGCGTTACCTACTGCTTTAATTTTGACCGGGTTCTGGGAGGCAACCAGAACAGTTTTCATTTATAAGGTCCCTTTATACATGCCTCCATCGACCGCCAGCATTACCCCGGTGAGGTATGATGCTGCCGGTGAAAGCAGGAAAACCGCTGGATTTGCGACTTCCTGAGGGGTCGCCATCCTTCCAAACGGGCTTTCTGCAGCCTGCTTGCGCTTCTCCTCTTCAACGGTTGTATTATTAATATCAGCTCGATCCTGCATCAGCTCCTGAACACGCTCAGTGGTTGTCCAGCCCGGGAGTATCGAATTAAGCGAATTCCATCGCCTCCCAGCTCCAGCGCCAGAGTCTTGGTCAGGCCGATCGTCGCCGCCCGGATGCTGTTGGATAACACCAGATTGGGGATTGGTTGTTTCACAGAGTAGGAGGTGATCGTAAGGACGCTGGCGGCTTCCGATTTGCGTAAATACGGCAATGCAGCCCGGATCAGACGGACATGGCTCAGCAGGGCTAGGTCCAATCCCTTTTTCCAGGTTTCTTCATCAATTGTCTCAAATTTCCCGGATGGCGGACCGCCTGAATTTGTCACCAGCAGGTCCAGGCCGCCAGCGCTGTTGATAACCTGAGCGATAATATTCTCAACCTCAACGGGATCGGTCACATCCCCTAGCGTGGAATGGACTTCATATCCAGATTTTTTTGATAATTTTTCAGCAGCTGCGGCGAGCTTTTCCGGGTTGCGGCTGTTGACAACGACCTGGGCTCCTTCCATAAGGAGCACTTCCGCTATCGCATATCCCAACCCTCTGCTTGAACCAGCCACCAGTGCTTTTTTGCCCGTAAGTTGAAGATCCATTTATCACTCCTGTTTTGTGTTTTTATTTTTTCCTTCAATAAAATATGTCTGTAATGAAATATTATTACCAACCCAACCAGTCTTTAAAATATTTCAAGCTGCTCAGCGATCAGGTCAACATCTCTCCAGTTAATCTCGATCCACCTGGCAACTTTTTGTAATGCCCGCTGAGTGTGCCCGTTGTCATTGCTTACAAGCGCACAGGCTAAGATAGTTACATTCCAGCGATCCTGGTGGCCAATCTCCGCCACCGAAACATTAAATTCACGGTGCAGCCTGGTTATTAATGGTCTCAAGCGGCCGCGTTTTTCTTTTAATGAATGGCAGCCTGGTATGGATATTTCCAGTGTCAGCAATCCCAGGGACATAATCTGTCAATATTTATACAAAAAATTTATGTTAATAAAGACCGCAGCAGTGGTTGAAAATAGTATAATCAAACCTATGGATAATACAAGAGGATCGGATTCTGGTAATTGGAATACTGGCTATAATCGCTGCGATCGGTGCTGGGATGATCTGGATTGTGCGTGATACCCTGAATACTTCGATCTCACCAGTACAATCGATGACCGGTGACCTTGGTACCAGAGTCGCCCAGGTGCTTAACCCTACTCCCACAATACTACCTGATCCGATAACCATTCTGCGCGAAATCCGCTCCCTGGCCCGCCTGGAGACAGTTCAATACTCGATTGAAAAAGTAATAACAGCGGAGACAAAACAGGAGCCATTTGGAATTTTATTTGGTGACCGTTTACTTTTTGTTGCTCACGGGAAAGTTATCGCAGGAATTGACCTGGAAAAAATCGGACCGGATGACCTGTGGATTGATAATGATGTTCTATATGTAAAGCTGCCGGCTCCGGAGGTTTTTATCGCTGCGCTGGAAAGCGAAAATTCGTATGTATATGACCGCGACAAAGGGCTGCTCACCAAGGGGGATATCCATCTGGAAACCGAAGCCCGTAAAGCCGCAGAAGTTGAGATCGAAAAAGCCGCTGAAGAAGATGGAATTTTAGACCTGGCGGGGAAAAATGCGGAGAATTACCTGTACAGCCTTTTCCGCCAGTTAGGTTACCCTGAAGTTATATTTGTTGATAGAGAAAGCAGTCCTTCGGATTAGGACTTAAATCGGCTCTTTTTTCCAGTACACTCCGGTATATATCTAAATCCGGTTTATCCAATCTGGATTTTTATACTTCTCTTCGATTAATTCTTCTGCACGCATTTTTTCTTTATAACTTAAATTTTCAACCATCAGATTCAAGTTTAAAACACTTGAGAAGGCATCCTCAAATGCCCTGGCTGCCGTATCCCAGCTAACCGGATAGCTTGATACATCCTGGATTGTAGCCGCCTTTTTAAGCAGCCTGGCTGCTGCTGCTTCCCTGGATTTCTGGTTGGGAAAATTGAGCACCTCGATCAATCTTTTCAAATTTCCGTTTAAAGGCAGGCTGCCGTGCTGTAATACACCACCTTTCCGCCTGGCCTGGGCACTCCCGATTATTTTTTTCCCTCCTACAGTGATTTCATAAGTCGAAGGGACTTCAAAACAAACCGGGTTGTTCTTATTTCCTTCCAGCCCGGGATCTGCTGCGGATCTTTGCTCTGATACGGCGGGTATACCAAGCGATCGCAGTGCAAACAGCAGCGCCTGGGCAAGGTTGTTATAACTGGTGAGCACCCCTCCAGCAAGCCGGGGCTCATCCTGAGGACCATTTACTGAATAGGTTAGCTCATCTGTGTGCAGAATCGCCCGGCCTCCTGTCGGGCGCCTTACAAGTTCATAATCCCTTTTTGTTAACTCCGCAATGGATACATCACTCACAGGCTGGGCGTATCCAAGCGAGACACAGGGAGGCTCCCAGGCATATAAACGCAAGGTTGGTAGTGAGCCGCCGTTAACGACAGATTCGAGGATCGCCTCATCAATCGCCATGTTCATGGCTCCGCCTGTTGGTCTGTCGTAAATAATCCTCCAATCTGAGCTCTTGAATTCCATCAGAAATTAATATCCCTCCATTTTAGCGGTGAAGTAAATTATGGCGTCATTCATCTATTTCAGCAGTATTCGTTATTGTGGGAGTCTCTGTAAGCGTTACCGTCGCTGTTGGAGTGATTGTGGCTGTTGGGCTCACAGTACCGGTCGGTAATCCGGTTGCGCTGGCAGTAAGCGCAGCAGTCGCTGTGACAGCCGGGATAGGGGTTGGCAGCATTCCAGGACCCGACAATTTTAACCGCGCCATCGTAGTAAAGGGGCTCTCCGGATACAGACGCCACAGAGTCAGGTAAATATCAACCGCCTCCCGTTCAAAACCAGCAAGTTCACTCGCAAGTCCCAGCATATAATAATAACGGTCACAGCTCCAAGTAACCTCACAATGTAAGCCAGGCCAATCCTGTAAATTCAGCAGTTCGATCCGGGCTTGCCGGGGATCATTCTCCGCAAAAAGATATTCTTCAGCTGTATCCATCCCGTTTTGAAAATGGCTCGGGTATTCTGCCCTGAGCGGTACAAATTCAATATACGGGTCCAACCTACCCGGGACGCGATCCATAATAAATGCGTGCTTTTTATCCACAAAAATCACGTTTTCTGTCCAATCAGCGTCTTCACTGACAAATCCCTCATCCAGTAGTTCAGTTACAGGTGGGTTCGCATCAACTGTCCCTACCCTGATCGCCTTCCCGCCTGATTGGGATTGCGCCAGTATCCAGTATTCAAGCTGGGCAGTTGGCCGGTGTTTTACCGCAATCCAGCGTTCTTCGCGATCATCACCTTCGAAATCAAAAAATCCGGAACTGGTAATATTTACTCCCAGATCCAACAGGATCTGAGATGCATTATCCAGTGATTCAAGCGGTATATTTTCAACCAGAAACTCCAGCGCATAGGAGGGAATACAATCAGGAGTACTGACGCAAGCAGTGTAGATATCATCCGGCAATCTGTAATTTTGAAGGAACTGCCTCGCCTGCTGCACCCACCGGCTGTTTGGAATTGCCGGAGTATTCACAATCTGCGACAAATAATCCTTGGCTTCCTTTGATTTTCCGGCAAGTGCCAGGTTAATACCAATCCGGTAACGGAGTTCATCGAAAGCGTCAGGGGGATAGGGTTTTTTATCAGCGTCAACCTGCGGCGGCCAGATTGGAAGAAGCGTTTCCATAATCTGGGCTGCCGCCTCTGGACCCCAGGTTTGTTCGGCGTGATCCAGAATATACTCACAGAAGAATAGAGCTCCCGGCAGCGGTTCCACCCTGAATTGTTCTTTGACGAATTCATAGTAATTTCCGTTCCACAGGTAAAAACGCTTTATGGATACCGGACAAACCGGAAATACACTGCTCTCAAACGTGAGCAGATTCTGATTTTCGGCTGTTTTCGATACAGACCAGTAATTTTTAAAATCCATCCCTACTGGAAATATATTCTTACCCGGAATGAATTGAAGCAGCCCGGGGTCTGGCTGGTTAAAATTAAAAACTTCAGGCGGCTGGATGTCATAATCCCCGGGTTGGTTAGAAAAATATACTGCAGCCTCCTTCCCATCCCTAGGATTATTGTTCAAATCACTGTAAATCCAATCCCCCGCCGGCTGATTTACAAAATCAAATTTCGATTGCAAGAGAATCGTCTGGAAGTTCTCATCCGTTTCTAACAGCAGGATATATGCGCCTCCCCCACCCCTTATTTCGAGAATATAGCTGTTTACAAATCCAGGCACCGGGTCAATCTCTGCCAGAGAAAAATCAAGTCGGGGTTCTTTTTCCTTAAACCAGCTTTTCAAATTCCCTATTGTGACGCTGCCGCTGTTTAAACCATCCCGAATGGTATTTGCATAGGTTTCACCCACCTTCTTATCGCCAATCCTGGCCAGGTTAAAGGCATAATCCCATTTCCACTCTTCAGCAAATTGGGAGGCTGGAAAACGATTGAGTCCTTCAGACAGGGCAATCGCTGCATATTCAAATGTTTGGTAATATTCAGCGTTATCCTCGCCTCTCTCACCGGCCTGAATTGTGTCCGGATAGCCCTCTATTAATTTAATTAAATAATCAGCGTTTTCAGGATTCCATCCTGAAAACGTATAGATCAGATTATTTCCTGACGGCAGAGCTGGTGTGAGGGTTGGCAGCCCTGCAGGTGTAGCCGAGGCAGCCGGAGTGAAAGTTATTGAAGGGGTCAGTGTGGCAGTCGGACTGAATGTTGGGCGGGGAGTTTTTGTGATCGTTGCGGTCAGCGTAATTGTAGGTGAATTTGTCCCGGTCAGGGTCGCCCTTCTGGTGCTTGTAACTGTCGCGGTTTTTGTCGGTTCAGGAGCCAGGAAATACGGATAAGAGGCGATCATAAAAATCAGCCCTGCGACGATCACCGCGAGTACAATTAAGACCGCAAGCATGTACTGCCTGCGTTTTATATCGGCGAGGTCACCTTGCATAATAATACATCACCGGGTTAAGGGCTGTTTGGGTGTCACGTGGTGAATCGTGCACTATATATCCAGAACCGATTCAGCTTCCGCTAAAATCTTTTTTGCCAGGGTTGAGTCAACTGGAACCAGCGGCGGGCGTACGGCCCATTCTGGAAAACCATAAAATTGCGACAGGATCAATTTTATTACTGGCGGCGCTGGCGGATTCCGATCAATAAGGCCCCGCGCTTCAATTAATTTATCCTGCACATAATCAGTTGGTTCTTCATTGGTGAACCGCTCCCATAACTGGCGCAAATCTGGCGAACAAAGATTTGCGAGAGCGGTAATGCAGCCAGCGGCGTTATTTTCGAGGGCCTGGCTGAACAACCTGTCGTTACCGCTGAAAATATCCATTTCGGCGCCGAACCGCTCCCCCAGTTCACTGGTAAATTCAGGTTCGGGAGATGAGTTCTTAATTCCGGCAAAATTTTCTGGATATGCGTCCAGCAGCCGCGCCAGTAAATCGATAGTCAGGGGCACACCCGTAATCTGGGGGATGTGATATCCATATAATCTGCCTCCCGCTGGGACTGCGCTTTCAATAACTTTTCCGTACCAGCGCAATAATCCTTCTTCAGGGACTTTACGATAATAAAACGGCGGCAGCACCACCACACCATCAAAACCAAGCTCGAATGCTTCCCGGGTCAGTTCAATAGTCTCGTCGAGACTGGGGGTTCCAGTCCCTGCCAGTAGGACAAAATCCGGTATAACCTGCCGCACTTCCAGAGCAGATCTCAGTATCGCCCCCCTTTCTGATGGAGAAAAAGATGGACCTTCACCGGTTGTGCCAAGCATCAGGGCGCCATGGCAGCCGCGCCGGGAAAGAAATTCCAGAAACGCAGGTATGCTTCCGGGTAGGGGACTGTAATCCTCTGATATTGGAGTAACTGCCGCTGCAATAACCCCTTTTATTTTATTTGCACTTTTCATAGTGGTGATTATAATGGATTTGGCGGATCAGAAAACTATCGTTAATTCTCAAAAATATTACCCTGATATTATGGTTGCAATCTTGAAATTTTTCCATCCCCTAATAATTCTTCCGTTGATACTGGCAATGTCGGTCAGCGGATGCAGCCAATTTTCTCAGGAAGACATTCCCGAAACCCAGGTTGCAGTTCAAATTCCAACCACCACCGCCAGAATCCCCACTCCCTCACCCACTGCCACCCCTCCATATCTGAGCGGTACGATCACAATCTGGCATTCCTGGGATGAACAGGCACTGCCGGTTCTTGAACAAATTCTGGCTGATTTTTCCGATAACCACCCGAATGTGTATTTTGACGTGCTCTATGTTCCGGTCGAAAATTTCCTGGCAAAATTTGAATTCGAGACAGGCCAGGGCAGAGGCCCCTCAATTATATTGGGACCGGCCGAATGGGGTCCTTACCTTTATGACCAGGGCTATATAAGCTCGCTGTCAGGGAGTATCAGTGAGGGTCTCTTAACCCAGCTCAACCAGCCTGCGCTGGATACAGCCTGGTACAGGAATGAATTAATTGGTCTTCCATACTCCCTTGAAGGGATCTTATTGTTCCGCAACAGGAATATAATCCCTGATTCCGCCGCAACTTTTGAACAATTGATATACAATGCAAATAACGCCAGCCAGGGTGAAATGATAGGCGCATACCTTGATAGGGGTTTTATCTATTCCGGAGCAAACCTCGAGGGGATTGGCGGAGCATTGATGGATGAAGATGGCAATCCTGCATTTAATGATCCGAAAGGTGTCGAATGGCTTGAACTTCTTCTCAATTATCAGGACGCTGGTCCAACAGATTACCTCAGCGACCAGGATGTAGACCTTTTTAAGGCTGGCAGGGTCGGGATTATCATTGAAGGCAGCTGGAGACTATCCGAGTTAACTGAAGCCCTGGGAATCGAAAATATTGTTATTGACAGGTGGCCGGAATCCAAAGAAGGAGCCCTTGCTGGATATGTATTCCCGGAGATGATCTATCTTAACCGGGAAACAACCGGAGACAGACTCGCTGCTTCCAGAGCATTTATGGAGCATTTTATTTCCAACCAAACTCAGACAAAGATCGCTGAAGAGGGGATGATCCCTGCAAGTACGGGCATTATTTTGACCGATCCAATCACCGGGACATTGATGATGAAATCTATGAATGCACTCTCGGAGGGAATCGGCTACCCTGTCATCTCAGAAATGGATGCTTACCAGGTCCCGATGGATATCGCTCTGCGCTCAGTTTTCGCAAGAACCGTTCTGCCGGGTGAAGCCCTTCAAAAAGCCAGTGACAGCATAATAGACGCTCTTCAATCCCCATCAGCCACCCCGACAGAGACAACAACCCCTTAGATAAGCCCTGCACGGTCAGGAAAACAGCCAAAAGCCTCTGGATAATCTATACGCAGCTTCATGTATCGCATCCGGTATGGAAACCCCAATTCAAGGTCTGGATTTTGGTATACTTAAGTCGTGACAATCAGCACTTGAGATACTTTTTGTTTCTCAAGATAATATAAATACAAGTGAATTAATCCTGAATAGAATTGGAGGTATGAATGCCGGTAAAAGGATGGGTTGTAATCGATCCAATCTACTGCAAGGGGTGTGAATTATGCATTGGCGCATGCCCGCAGGATGTACTGGCAATGGATATGGATAACCTCACTTCGAAAGGGTATCATCCAGCATATTTACTTGGAGAAGGATGCACCGGCTGTGCCATTTGTGCAATAGTCTGCCCAGAATCGGCAATAACCGTATTCAGAGAATCACCATCGAGAGAAAAAGTAGAAAATCGAAATATAATCCCTGCATAGGAGGTAATTTGTGGCTCGCGAGCTGTTAAAAGGTAATATTGCAATCGCCGAAGCCGCTGTTAGAGCAGGTCTGGAAGCATATTTCGGGTACCCGATAACACCTCAAACCGAGCTTTTGGAGTGGATGTCCCACCGGATGCCCGAATTAGGAAGGGCCTTCTTGCAGGCAGAAAGCGAGGTCGCTGCAATAAATATGGTTTATGGAGCGGCTTGCACAGGTGCCAGGGTAATGAGTTCTTCTTCAAGCCCTGGCATCAGCTTAATGATGGAAGGTTTGTCCTATATTGCTGGAACTGAACTTCCGGTGGTGCTTGTAGATGTTGTCCGCGGCGGACCCGGTCTGGGGAACATCGCCCCCTCCCAGGGTGATTACAATCAGATTGTCCACGGGGGTGGACATGGAGATTACTTCAATATCGTTCTGGCGCCTTCAAGTGTACAGGAAGCGATTGACCTGACCGTACTGGCATTTGATCTGGCGGAACAATACCGTTCGATCGTGATTGTAATGGCTGATGGGAATATTGGACAGATGATGGAACCGGCTGAACTACCGCCGATGCGGTCTATCAAAAAAGTTTATCCCGAATGGGCTGTCCGCGGCGCTGAATCAAGAGAGAAGAGGATTCTATCTTCAATATACATGAATCCAGAGGATGAAGAGATCACCAACCTGCGCCTTTTAGAAAGGTGGCGTATTGTTCAGCGAAATGAAATCAGGCACAAAGATTATTTCCTCGACGACGCTGAGATAATCGTGATTGGATATGGAACAGCTGGTCGGATTGCCTACAGCGCCGTAAGAGCAGCCCGAGCAGAAGGCATCCCGGCCGGCCTTTTCCGACCGGTAACCCTCAGTCCGTTTCCAGGTGGGGTAATTAGAAATCTCACAGACCGCGCTGAGCGCGTTCCTGGTAATTGAAATGAATACCGGCCAGATGCTTGATGATGTGAAAATGTATGTTAACGGCAAAGTCCCGGTTGAGTTCTACGGTCGTCTTGGCGGGGTAGTGCCTTTTCCCGACGAGATTCTGGCTGAGATCAGGCGGGTATCAATCGGCCAGATATCCCCGGATGGAGACCCGCGTGCGGGCTGGATTGAAAGACTGAAGAAAACCGTCAACAGAACTGGAGAAGGTATTTGATGGAAGTGATTGATACAGGTCAAAAAGTATACAGCCGGTCTGAATCCCTGACCAAGGTAACCACCCATTACTGCCCGGGGTGCACCCA
Source organism: uncultured Chloroflexia bacterium (assembly GCA_963793095.1). Lineage (GTDB taxonomy): Bacteria > Chloroflexota > Anaerolineae > Anaerolineales > UBA4823 > CAVWDI01. The sequence continues at coordinate 374,501 of CAWBYY010000001.1, read as the reverse complement.
CGGTGTGGCTCACCGGATTATCGCAGAAGTCCTGGATGAGATGAAAATCCGCGAGAAAACAATCGGCGTCGCCCCCGTTGGTTGCTCGGTGTTTGCATATAACTATTTCAATTGTGATTTTGTCGAAGCCGCCCACGGCCGGGCGCCTGCTATGGCAACTGGTATAAAGCGAGTCCTCCCCAGCCGGATTGTTTTCACCTACCAGGGTGACGGCGACCTTGCTTCAATCGGTATGGCTGAAATCATGCACGCCGCTGCAAGGGGAGAAAATTTGACAGTCATCTTTATAAACAACGCGATCTACGGGATGACTGGAGGCCAAATGGCGCCTACAACCCTGCCGGGCCAGCGCACAACCTCTTCTCCCAGCGGCCGGGATATCGAACAGACAGGCTATCCAATCAAGATGGCAGAGTTGATATCTGTGATGGATGGAACCAGTTATTCCGTCAGGCGCAGTTTGCATGATCCAAATAATATCCGCAAATCAAAAAAAGCTGTCCGGATGGCCTTCGAAGTTCAGAAACGCGAACTGGGGTTTGCAATGGTTGAACTGCTTTCTTCCTGCCCAACCAATTGGGGTTTCTCAGCCAGCGAGTCGCTGGAGTGGATCGAACATAATATGCTGCCGGTCTTCCCCATCGGCGATTATAAGAATATTGAGCCAGTTAAAAATATAAAATATTAACAAGAAATTAACAGGGATAGCCAAAACTATGCAAACTGAAATTATCCTTTCTGGTTTCGGCGGACAGGGAATTATGTTTGCCGGCCAGTTGCTTGCATATACTGCAATGGATGCAGGCGTAGAAGTTACATGGATCCCGTCGTACGGTCCAGAGATGCGAGGCGGCACTGCCAACTGCACCGTCATCATCTCGGACGAACAGATTGGGTCACCGAATGTCCGCAACCCAAAAGCGGCTCTGGTATTTAATCTGCCCTCTTATGATAAGTATGTGGACCTGGTTTCTCCGGGCGGGGTATTTGTCGCTAATTCATCACTGATTGACCGTACTTCAGAGAGAAATGATATTGAGGAAGTATTTATTCCTGCAAATGATTTAGCCGCATCCATCGGAAACCAGCGCCTGGCGAATATGATCATGCTTGGCGCTCTGGTAAAAAAGCTCCCAATTCTGACAATTGAACAGTTAGCGCAGGGTCTTGATGACCACATCCCTGAGAGACATCGAAATCTGATTGAATTGAACTGCCACGCTTTGCGTGAGGGTTATTTATTCATTGAATCGGAACGGGTGCCGTCTGATTGACAGTCACCCGTTCAAAATCATTTCTCCTCCCACGAGAGAAAGAGCAGATCGCAAATATTTATTCCCGCATTGTTAAAAGCGTAGCGTATTATACATTAAATTTCAATTAACGCAATATTTTATAATCTTAAAATTTTAAATGAATGACGCCCCGGACCTGAGGGGGGCAGGCCCGAGACGCCATTGTGATTATACTACATCTAAGTTTTAACGCAAGTTAAGCTGCCTACGCCTGCGATTTTGCTGGTTTCGCCGCCGGTGCTGTTTCAGGTGGGAATAATCGATCTTTTATCCAAAGAATGATCGCTCCTAATCCGAAGAATATTACTCCCAGATTGATAATCCATCCCAGGTAGGGTATCGATGTCAGAATGATGAAAACGATTAAACCGGTGATAAAAGACCAGTAGATGCTCAAGGCCCAGTCCGGTTTTAACCGTTCCAGTATTAACCGACCAGCCAGATAGCTGACAAAAATCTTAGACAGAAATGCAGTTGAAATGTAAAAAGCCAGCATCAGATTAATGATAGTTACAAAACCGAGCCCAAATATCAGCCAGGCAATCGCAGCAAGGGTGATGAGTAAGAAAACAATCACCAGTACTATGGTAAGCATTAAGATCACAAATACCAGGAAGAAGAAACCAAAATAAAGCAGAACTCCCCACCCAAGGCTGTGCCAGGGTTTGGCGTTCAAATTTGCGCTTACCTGTTCAACAAAATTCGGCAAAAGCCAGATAAGAATTAATCCGATTAACAAGAAACTGATCAATCGCCTGAGGTTCACCAGAAACCAGTTCCATACTTTTTCACCGGTTGTCGGCTCCTGTTCGATTTCAACGCTGGCATCAACCGGGGCCACCTCTTCAAATTCAACCTCTCCTCCCACCGCCCAGGAAGGCACATCACTTTCTTCGGGCGCTTTATAAATTAAATCGCCACCAATGAGTGTGTCCGGTCCAATTGTCAATCCGCCTGCTACGACAGGCACAGCAGGCATATTTGGGATAAACTGGAAAGGGGAGAATGGGCTTGTATCACCTGGCGCTCCGAATTCTAACTCCACATCTCCTGCAATTTCCCCGTTCAGCTCAACCCCTCCAACGCCAATCTTAACATTCCCCGCCACATCGCCTGCCAGCAGAGATTGGGCGCCCATAAATAGCAGGTCGCCGCCAACCACGCTCGAAGATTCGGTCTCCAGACTGTACCCGAATCCGACCAGGTCGTCACCAACCCCGGCGTTTTCTCCCAGGTTGAGGATTGCGCCTGCCAGGCGGGCGTCATCCCCTACTTCACCATTGATAACCACAGACTGCCCGGCAGCAATTAAGTCCTCTTCTATAACGCCATCGGGTCCCAGGATGATATTGCTGCCAAAAGCGACCAGGTCGCCTTTTATCGTACCATTGACCTCAATGGTTGCAGCGCCAACGTAAAGATCATCTTCAACCACCTCACCGCTTTCAATAACGACAATGTCGCCGCTTTTAAATTCAAATGCCTTTACAGGTAGGGCTATGCTTAAGGCAAACATACTGAGCGTAACGGTGCTGAGTAGGATTAGCTTTATTCTGCTTCTGTTGATCATTAATTACTCCCTTTCTATATTCCCATAATTTCCAAAATTTTCACTCTTTATTGGTAAGGAATATAAATTATCCCGCTTTAAAATAATATACCACACCGCTGCCCACTAAGATTAAAATCCTGTATTGTGGTTAGATATTATTTTAATTCACTGGTTATTATCAAATGGATGGATTAAAATAAATCTCTCACTTCACAACCAAATCGAATGGGAGAATATCAATGCTGGATTTAACTGATGCTTTAATCGAACTTGTCAGGCTTACCGCGACTGACCTGCCTGCTGATGTGGAAGAATCTCTACAAAGTGCCCTTGAAAATGAGCAAACTGGCTCAGCCGGGCGCGGCGCGTTGGAGGCGGTTTTAAAGAATATCCAGCTGGCCCGTGAGAATTCAACCCCAATCTGCCAGGATACTGGCACCCCAATTTTTTATGTTGATTACCCGGCAGGCTGGAGCACAAGGGTTCTAAGAAAACAAATTGAATCAGCGGTCGCCGCGGCAACAGAAAGATCCTACCTGCGCCCAAACTCTGTTCATTCAATATCCGGAAAAAACAGCGGCAATAACCTGGGAGACCACCATTTCCCGTCGATCCATTTTAATGAAGTTGAGGGGCAGACTTTAACCATTCACCTGATGTTAAAAGGCGGGGGTTGCGAAAATGTTGGAGCGCAGTACTCTCTGCCAAACGTAAAGTTATCCGCAGGTCGGGATCTGGAAGGGGTTCGAAAAGTCGCCTTGGATGCAGTCCAAAATGCGCAGGGAAAGGGATGCGCTCCCGGCATTCTCGGAATCGCGGTGGGCGGTGATCGCGGCTCTTCTTATCTGGCATCTAAGGAAGTCCTGCTCGGTAGTCTTGGCCTGCGAAATCCAGATGACCGATTGGCTGAACTGGAGGATCGTATAACCGAAGAGTCGAACCTGCTCGGGATTGGACCGATGGGTTTCGGCGGCAGGACTACAGTGCTGGATACCAAAATAACCAGCCTGCACCGCCTTCCAGCAAGCTATTTTGTTACTGTTTCCTACATGTGCTGGGCATACCGGCGGCGAAGCATGATCGTAGAAAATGGAAATATTTCTTACAAATAGGAATATTAACGGGATACCTGGAGATTAAATATGAAAGAAATTTCGATACCGATACCGGACGAAGTTGTATTCAGCTTGAAGGTCGGCGATCCCGTCTCTCTGAACGGGATAATGATAACCGGGCGGGACACAGTTCACAAATGGATGGTGGAGACCTTTGTGAAAGGTGCCCGCCAACCTGAAGGCGACGACCAGCAGGTATATGAAAAAATTAAACCGCTTCTGGATGGTGGGATTATTTACCACTGCGGTCCGGTAGTTTCCGGATTAGACAACGGAGATTACCGGTTTGTGGCAGCAGGCCCAACCACCAGCACCAGAGAGGAACCTTACGAATCGGATGTAATGCACCATTTCAATATCAAAGGTGTAATCGGTAAAGGCGGCATGGGTCCGAAAACTCTCCAGGCCTGCCATGATGTCCCTGGTGTCTACCTGCATGCAATCGGTGGAGCGGCATCCTTAATTGCCCGCTCTGTTGTAAAAGTCCTGGATGTTTATAAACTTGATTTTGGTGTTCCAGAAGCGATGTGGGTGATTGAAGTAAAGGACTTCCCGGTAGTTGTAACCATGGATGCCCATGGGAACAGCCTGCATGTGGAAATTGAAGCAGAATCACGGGAGAAATTTAACCAGCTCATCTCAGCCGGCTGATCCAGGTTTTCCGGATAGTTACGAACTTATCAATTCAATCAGGCGCAGCAAAACTCGCTCACAACATGCCACAGCGCCGGTAAACCTGTAAGTATTGATCTGACTGGAATACGTTCGTCATGGCTGTGGACTAATTCCGGATATGGAAAACCCTCCGGTATGATCCCGGGGGCAAATCCGTAGACTTTAATGCCTGCTCTGGCGTATTCCACTGCATCAGATGCCCCGGGCGTCAAATACGGGATAACCACTCCTTCTGGGTCCATTCTTAAGATCGATTCTTCCATCAACTTATATAATCGTGTGTCTGCCGGGACCTGAGGTCCAATGGATGTATCAATGGTTTCCAGCTTAAAATCCGGACCGGTAATTCGCTGGATTTCGCGCATTGCATCTTCCGGTTTAAAACCGGGCAGCATCCTGCAGTCAATATGCGCTTCAGATTTTGAAGGAATTACATTCGTTTTCGAACCCGCTCTCAGGACTGTCGGGCTGATTGTGTTGCTGATCATTGCCAGAATTTCTACCTTCTCATCCAGTGGCAATCTTTCCAGAATCAACCGGGTAAAAAGCGGGTATTGCAGCAAATATAACTGCAAATTCATTGGGAAAGAAGTGTGTTTAGCCAGGGTTCGCAGGGATTTTCGGGCGTTTGCAGAAATATGGAAAGGCAAATACTTTTTCACCCGTAATTTCTCTAAATTCTTTGCAAGGAGATACACTGAATTATTTTCATGGGGTCTTGAACCATGGCCAGGATCGCCTTCAACAGATGCACGCAGCCAGCAAACACCTTTTTCGGCTACTTTTATATGGTAAACCCGCAACCCGAATTGGTAAATTGTCTTCCCGCCTTCTTCGCATAATCCATACTCGGCATCGATCAAATCGCGGTGGTTCTCGACAAGGTAACGCGATCCATACTCAAAAGTTGTTTCCTCATCAGAGATGGCGGCAAAGATCAAATCGCGCTTCAGTTTCAGATCTTTTCGCTTAGCCAACAACATCATCTGCAGATACATAACGACAATGCCTTTCATGTCGAGCGCGCCTCTCCCCCATACACACCCATCACCCTCTTCACCTCCAAACGGGTCACGGCTCCAGTATTCGCGCTCGACGGGAACAACGTCAACGTGACCGGTTAACAGCAGCGGCCGTTCTGTCCCATCTCCCTTCAGCCTTACGACAATATTTCCCCTGTTCTGCCCGACTTCCAGCAATTTAATGCTCTCTTCAGGGAACCCGTTTCTTTCGAAAATGTCCTTAATCAGCAGGATTGCCGGCAGTTCATTCCCGGGAGGATTTGTGGTATCCAGGCGGATCAATGCCCCCAGATTCTGGATTGTCTCTGCGGTTTCTTTTTCCCAGTTAATTTCGTAATCCATATAAGTTCCTCTCTCTACTTGTTGTTGGCTTTATTCATCTCCGTGCAGGCGAGATTCAAACCCTGCTGCGGAGAGACCTCTCCGTTTAATACCTGAGTGAACATATTATCAAAAGGTAGCCAGAAATTGCTGAAACCTTCATTTTGAGGTATCGCTGCTCCAAAACTAACTCCGCCAGCGACTGATTCAAGGAGTGGGTTTCCGGTTTGGATATCAGGACGGGATGAAAGGAATAAGCCATTATTTGCAAACATCTGCTGCGATATCTGACCTGTCAGGTAATCCATAACTTCCTGTGCGGCTTCTTTATTAGCTGAATTTGGATTCAGATATACCCCATTAATGGTTAACAGCGGGGAACCTGGACCCGACGGCCCACTGGGCAATGCTGCAACTCCCAAACCTTCCCCGAGATACGAAGCATACCTGCTCATTTCCCAGCTGCCCTGCAGAAGCATATCTGCGCCTCCATTAAGAAATATTTCTTCAGCATCCCTGTAATCGCTTTCAAAAACTGCTCCGGCGTTTTTTAACTCCAGTAAATAATTCAATGCTCCCACCCAACCGGTCAGGTCAGCAATGCAGCGGCCATTTTCATCCGTCAGAATACCTCCGAAGGCGCCCGACCAACCAAAAAGATGGTATGCGCTCTGGATGTTAACAAGTCGTTTCCCACCTCTGAGCATCTCCAATAGGTTGTCGCTTGTTTGAGGCGGTATTGGAACCTGGGATTTATTAAAATAAATGACTGCTGTCTGGATTGAGACTGGAGCCCCGTAAAGACTCCCATCAACTGTCATCCCTTCAATCGCCTGTGGAAAAAACTGGTTGCTTTTCCCCTCGAAGAATGGATCCAGGTTTTGCACTAAACCGGATTGCGCGGTTGGTAACAGCCCTTCGTTGCTCGCAATAAACAGATCGGGCCCGCCACCAGCGATAACATCTATCTGGTAATCACGCCAGATTTCACTGGCAGGCACATGCACTGTCTGTAAGTCCAGATTCGGGTAGGCGATCTTTGCATTTGCCACCAGCGCCTCCAGCGATTGCCCTTCTGGAGTGCCTTCCTGATAAGGATGCCAGAGGGTGATCTGGCCTCCAATTTTGGGATTAACAGGCTGGGATTGGAACCCGGTTGGAGTGGATTGGAGCATGCCACTTTCCATAATCGGAGTTTGATATGTGCCCGGTCCAGGCGTGGGAAAGATCCCCTGGCTGGAGCCTGACTGGGGTGTCCCAATATCAGGAACCGGTGAGATTTGGATCGCTTCTTGTGGAATTGGGCTGCAACCAGAACTGAGCAGCATTAACCCCAAAAAAAGGATAATTGAAGTTACCAGGTTTAGGCTTTGATTTTTTAATTTATATGTTATCAATCGATTCAATCGAAAAATTCCCCCTGGTCATTTCTTGACCGGATCAATCCTGGCTAATTCCCTGGCCTGGCTGTAAGACGAAATAATAAAAACTGCAAAAAGAGCCAGAGCAATGGTAAAACCAACCAGATCAAATACTGAGAACGCAACTCCTGCGACTGTCAGGCTTGGATTCCCGAAGAAATAGAGCAGTATGTTCGCGATGATAGCCAGGACTTCTCATCTCTGTTGGGCCTAATCCAGCATACGAAATAACAAATTCCCCTTTCACACAGGTCCTTACATAGACCAGGACCGACATCATCAGATATCCGATAAACAAGAGACTGGCGATCTCAAACCGGATGTACGGGCTTAATCCAAATCCCAGAAAAATCAATGCCTCATTGAATGCATCAACAATATGATCGACAAAAAAACCATATTTGGGTCTTTGGATTTCACGATAACGCGCCAGAGTGCCATCCAGGCTGTCGCCAAACCAGTTTATGAAGAATCCGATGCTTGCCAGCCACAAAAAAGCCGGATCAAAGTTAGTCAGCCAGTAACTAATAAAAACCAGGATAGCACCGAGGGTCCCTAACAGCGTGAGATGGTCGGGCATTACCCAATCCGGCATGTGCGCCGCAAACCACTGCAGGGCGGGTCTCTCGATAGGCCCCAGCAGAATATCATTAATTCTTTTATGCTTCTTGATATCGGGCATTGTTCACCACCTCATTTAGGGAGATTTGCAGCCTCCTCAGGCCACAATGGGTGCAGGACGGTCCATTGTGTCGGCGCCAATTTTATAAATTCTTCCGCCACAGCAAGTACCTTCTCAGCATTATAAATTATCTCTCCAGACCTATTCTCGAGCTTCTCCATCCTGATCAATTCAGAAGCCAAAATATTAAACTTACCATCTGGCGCTCTAATCGATGTCAGGATCGCCACGGGCACCTCGGCTTTTATTGCCAGGTATATATAATGCACCGGCAGTGGAGTAGGACGCCCGAAAAAATTGGGTCGATATTTCGATTCTGGCAGAGGCCGGTCCAATCCTGTCACGACAGCTTCCCCTGCCTTCAACCTCTCAGCCGCTTCACGTAGTACTGCAATAGAAGCTGGTTTGATCTCCAGGCCTGACCTCTCCCTCAAACTATGCTGCCATTCAATCGCTTCGTTAGCCTCCGGCAGCGAGAGCGCTAAACCATTCAAACCTCTTCTTAATGCACCCCGCAGTGAAACATCAAAATTGCACGAATGCATGAAAACCACCATTGTACCCTCTCTTTTCTCCTTATGGCGGTCGATTATTATCTCACTCTCAGGGCTGTATCGCAGAAATTTTTCTAATTCTTCAACATTATCCCAGTAATGGAAAAGGTAATACATGGATTTTACGTAATTAATAAGTGTCTCCCGGACAACAGAGTCAAATTTCTTATCATCAATGTTTGCACCTTTTACCACCCACTGGTTGATCCGGGTCGCCTGCACCATGGGAAGGTCCCGTTTGGAGGATAAATAACCGCCAATTTTAACTGACAGCCAATCTCCCGCAGGAACTGGAAGCCATCTCGCTAGCTTAAGTGCCAGCATCCCTGACTTTTTACTGTTTAATACCTGGTCCAATAACATATTTGATTTTTTCCTGGATGGGTGGAGCAGATTTTACCATTATTGTTTTACCCTCAATGGTATCCAGGTTAAATTGTAAAGGAGCTGTTTTGAATTTTAATAAACAAAAACCGGAACCACTGCTGGTCCCGGTTTCAATTTGAATTAAATTATCTTGTTTATCTTTGGAAATATTTGCTACCGGTAATTTACAGGTCGCTGGCATCCGAAATAATAACACTTGTTGCTGTAATAGCTGAGATTGTCCACTACTGTACAACCAGTTTTATCGGTCCAGACATTTTTAACGCAAACCTGAGCGCTGGGCGACTGCAAATAGTAGTAATTTGGAAGTTTAAAATATTCTTTATAGTACCCATTATCATTGGTCTTGAAGCGGGCTATATTTGTAGTATACGAACCCGGGTAGTTTCCGACCAGAAGATGGTACACCGTTTTCTTGGCAAGCCCCTTCACCTCAACAAGTATTGAGGTGAAACCAAACTGTACATTTATTTCCGGGCCGCTCGAAGTTTCTTCAGAATCATCTGAGTCACTGTCATCAGGCTTGGTCCCACTGGGTATACAGAGGACCTGATCCACCTGAAGAACATAGGGTTCTTTCAGGTTATTTGCTTCAGCGACCTCGCGCCAGTCGGCTTCGTAAAGAGCCGCAATGGAGGATAATGTTTCACCTGGCTCAACTTTGTGTTTAAATTGGCAGGTAGCGCCAAACGCTGGCGGAACAAAGACCGCTGAAACGATAGAAATCAAAAGAAGTGTACTAAGTGCGATCAGAACTGACCGGCTTGATTGATTTATGCGTGGGATTGTCATATCTAACTCCTTCACTGTAGTCAGAGAAACAGGATTAGTATAGCACTTTTTGCGTTATTATGAAATTAAGAAAAAGTTATTACAATTTTTCAAAATCTCATCAATAACTTAACAGTTTTCTCATAATAAAATACTGGTTAAATCGGCTGATCCGTCTGACCGGCCGCTGGCGGATAGTTACAGGCGAGATATCCTTTTGAAAAAATCCCTTTTTCAAAATATTCAGAATTTAAAATTATCGAATAAATGGAAGGCTGGTAAAATCACAATCACAAAACAAAAAACCAGTTAATAACAATCCAGGCAATTACTCAAGAGAGATAACTAATCCATGCAAGCCGTAATTCTTGCCGCTGGTGCAGGGAAACGTTTACACCCGCTTACCAGCAACCGCTCAAAAGCTATGCTCCCTATCCTTGGCAAGCCGATTGTGGAGCGTGTGGTGGAGCACTTTGCATCAATCAGAATTAATGATTTTATCCTGGTAATCCACCCTGATGACCGGTCGATTATTCGCTACTTCCAGCGTGAATCCCATCTGGATGTGGATATACGTTTTGTTTACCAGAAAAAACCGGTTGGTACAGCAGATGCTTTGCAAAAAGCGGCTCCATTAATTGAAGATGATTTTTTTCTTTCCGCCTGCGACAATTTAATCGCACCCGATCATCTTGCCAGGATGAATATGATCTGGAATTCCGGCCAGGATATAAACGCTCTTCTGGCGTTGATAGAAGTCGAAGAAGAACAGTTGACCCAAAGCGCAGTTGTGGAATTATACAAAGATCAGGTTTTAAAGATAGTTGAAAAACCCGCTCCTGGTGAAGCGCTTTCGAATATCGTTAGTTTGCCGCTCTACTGTTTTTCACCAAAACTATTGACAGTATTGCCCGAAATTAAACCTTCGGTCCGGGCTGAATACGAAATTCAGAGTGGAATCCAATTGCTGATTGATCGATACGGTGGCGTAAAAGGTGTTGATATAGACAGCCGCATCACGATAACAACACCGGCTGACGTTCTGAATATTAACCAGAAGTACCTCATTGCCGGTTTTGAACAACCCCAGATCCAACCCCAGTCAGTCGGAAAGTCATCCAGTTTGATTACACCTTTATACATTGAAAAAGGTACTGTTATCGGGGCTAACTGCATCATCGGACCAAATGTCTATATTGAAAAGAACTGCGTTATTGGCGATTATGTCGAAATTAAAGATTCCGTGATCCTGCGCGATGTTGAAATTCCTGCTGATACCAAAATTGTTAACCAGATAGTCTCGTAATTCAGGTGCCCATAATGATATATAACCAGAATGATTTAGAAATTCACGAAGACCGGGTTTTGGCTCCTTACGGCAATCGCAGCCGGGAATCAAAAGGCAGAATTTATCCCGAACAGGCGGTTCTTGAAAAGACTAACTATCAGCTCGACCGGGATCGGATACGAAGTACGCACGCTTTTCAAAGATTAGGGTATAAATCTCAGGTATTATTCAGTAAAGGTATCAACAAGCCAAGAACCCGTCTGGTCCATACCTTTGAAGTAGTACAAACCGGTCGGACAATTGCCCGTGGGCTCGGCGCCAATGAAGATTTAGTTGAAGCGCTTTGTCTGGTTCGTGACCTTGGCAATACTGCCTTTGGTTTAGCTGGCGAACTGACTCTGGCGAGATTAATGAAGGATTATGGGTTATTTGACTGTAGGATAAATACCCTGAGAATAATTACAGCCAGAGAAAGGTTATCAAAGGAATTTCCGGGAATTAATCCAACCTGGGAAGTCAGGGAAGGGCTTGTTAAGCTGGACCCGCCATTAAACTCACACATAGCCAACGAATACAATCCGGATTTACAAGCGCATCTGGAGGCGCAGATAGCTTCTGCGGCCTATAACATTACTTCGGATTCTTTTGACCTGGTGGATGGATTATTGTCGAAATTAATCTCAATTGATTTTCTCCAGGGGGTGACCATCTGGGAGGTACTGCTGGAAAACAGCCGCATAAACGGAACTAGCATAGATGAAATTTCCCTCCAATGGTTGCTCCGGTCTCTTATAGATTATCTGATCAATGACCTGCTCCAGGCTTCAGAACAAAACATACTGGATAATAAAATTAATTCATCTTCGGATGTCCAACATCTTTCATTTAATATTGTCGCATTCAGCAGCGATATGCACCGCAGGATACGGCAGCTAAAAGATTTTTTATACACAAATTTATATAATCACCATAAAATCGTTCGTAAGACAAAAGTAGCGGAAAAAATTTTTTGTGACCTGTTTGAAGCCTTCCAATCTGATCCTATTCTGCTGCCCGGATATGTTCAAGGCAGGACAAATGAGAATGGTCTTGAACAGACAATTTGCGAATATCTGGCGGATTTATCAGACTTCACAATCGTTTCTGAGCATAAAAAGTTATTCGATCCCACGACCTTGCTTTGAGGCTGGATTCAGATGGGAAGTACACTTCCAGCGATGATCAAAGATCATGTAATTAATCAACTATTAAATATTTACTGGTAGAATCGCCTTTTTTGGAGAACTTTATGAATGAACAACCATATCTGACGACTGAAGGAGCATCGCGGATAAAGGATGAACTCTCCCGCCTTACCGGCCCTGAACGCAAAGAAATAGCCATAAGGTTACGGGCTGCCATTCAACAGGGCGACTTATCCGAGAATGCTGATTACCATAAAGCGAAAGAAGACCAGGCATTTCTGGAAGGAAGAATCCAGGAATTGGAATACCTGATCGAAAATGCGATCATAGTTGATGAAAACCACGGCGAGATCGATGTGGTCAGAATAGGCACAAAAGTTACCATTCAGGAAGGGGACGACCCAGCCGAAACATACTTGATCGTAGGAGCAAAAGAAGCAGACCCGCCCAATAAAAGGATTTCATACGAATCGCCGTTTGGAAAAGCGATTATGGATAAAAAAGCAGGTCAATCGGTTAATGTCGATACGCCGGATGGCAGGATAAAAATAAAAATACTTGCAATTGAATAACCCCCTTTAAAATAAGAATACGGGCAGATAAGCTTGCCCGTATTCTTTTTTATTTAACCTCAGCTGGTTTTCTTTTATGCCTTCCGGGTGATCCGGAATTCTACGACCAATCTTTCAAAGAAGCCTTCCTGCGGTACAGGCCCTTCACCGTAGGTCATATCGATCACTTCGGCGACCATATTTAATGTCTGGGTTTCTAATGCAGTTCTACCGCCAAGTTCAACCCGTACTGGTTCACCTTTTGCTGCGACCTGCCGGCGGAGTTCACTGTCATTGAATGCGTTGTTGCTCATCAGCACTTTTGTGACTGTCTGGATATCATTTTTATCAAACAACCAGATATCGAATGCTGTCACCCTTTTTGGATCGCCAACACCGACCGTCTCTGAAATCCCAATCCCACACTCGCCCAGAAACTCGCCAGAAGGCGAATCTATACTGAAAGAATCATCAAACATTTCATCCCCATGCCGGTAAGATGCCATAAACTGGCCTAACAAGGGCTCCCCGCTGCTTTCCTTTGGCGGGGCAGCATATTCCTCCCAGGGGACTTCGCTGGCAGGTAATTCGCCCTCATTACCCGCCTCTGTTTGGATTTGAGGCTCCTGGCTGCCTCTGCCGCGCAGGATAAACAACACAACCCCTGCCCCCCCAATGACGATTACGACCAGACAAACCACAGGCCAGAAAGTTCCCAGAAGGCTGCTTGATTCGCTCTCTTCTGTCTCTGATTCTACAGGCTGGGTTTCCTCAACCTGGATCTCTTCTGAATCCTCTGGAAGCAGTATTTCCTCTGCAGAGAGAGTCGCCTCAGTTTCAGATGTCGGTGCGCCCTCTTCGAGCTCAGACATTGAAGTTGGCGCTGAGACCGCAGTCTTATAATCCAGAAGCAGTTTGGCATCCATGTTTTCGGGGTTTAATTCAATCGATTCCATAGCCTGTGCAGCATCCTCGCCCAAAATGGTGTAACGCAACTGGGCTCGCTCTCCATCGCCGCTGTATCCAAAGGCCTCAATGCTCATCCTCAGGTATTCCGATTGTTCCTCAGGCATCATATCCGCAGGATTCGCATTCGTCCACTCAACAGGTATTAACCACCACCCAAGCACTACAAGCCCGAAAATTACCCCCACAATGAATCCTAATACACCAACCACGACCGGATTTTTCATTTGTTCACGAACAGCATCCATATCCGCTCTCCCTTATTACATTTGATAACATTCAAGTAAGGTCATTATTTTTTAATTAACAAATAAACCTTGACCTGAGTGGTCTCATCCGGTTTGCAGGCTTCAACTATGCACTGAATTCTGCATGCAACAATCCATAACATGCAAACCTTCTATCTTTATTTTGTTTGATACTTCAGGAAAAATTGCAAGAATTATGCCGCACCGAATTCCCCTCTTTGCTCCGGTCCGGTAATTTCATCCCTGTGAAATCTCCGCTCACATTTTATACACTCTGCATGGTTTTTATTCGCTTCAACCAGCAAACCGCCACAATGAGGACAGGCGCGGTTCAGCGGCCGTTTCCAGGATGTAAAATCACATTCGGGATAATTCGCACAGCCATAAAACGTCCGTCCCTTGCGTGTTTTCCGTTGAACCACTTCTCCTCCATCCTGTGGACAGGTTACACCGACCTTTTCAAGCCAAGGCTCTGTGTACCGGCAGTCAGGAAAATTACTGCAGCTGATAAACTTTCCATAGCGCCCATAACGTATCAACAATTCGTGACCGCACCTGGGACAATTTCTTCCTATATATTCTGGTTCAGTCTCGATCTTCGGGATTTTTTCTTCTGCCAGCCTGACATCCTTTATGAAAGGGCCGTAAAAATCGCTGATCAATTTGACCCAAGGCAGTTCGCCAGATGCAATTTTATCCAGATTGTCCTCCATCTCTGCGGTGAATCCCACATTAAGGATGTCCGGAAAGTTGTCGATCAACAAATCATTGACAAGAAAGCCTATCTCGGTTGGATGCAACCGTCTTTCAATCCGTTCGATATATCTCCGTTGCTGGAGCGTCTCTAGCGTTGGTGCATATGTTGAAGGCCTGCCGATACCATATTCCTCCATCATGCGCACCAGGGAGGCTTCAGAGAAACGAGGTGGAGGTTGAGTAAAATGTTGATCCGGTATCAGTCGAATCAACTTTTGTGCCTGATCCTTCTCCAGGCCAGCAGGAATTTGAACATCTTCATCATTATCATTTTCACTGCGGTTATTTTCCCTTTCGAATTTTTTATAAACCGCCCTGAAACCCGGGAATACTAGTGTGGAGCCTGATACCCGCAGCAGGTATTCATGATCGCTGGATAACCCGCTCACATCAACAACCAGGGTATCGTAGATCGCCGAAGCCATCTGAGAGGCAACAAATCGTTCCCATATCAACCTGTATAACCTCAGTTGGTCTTTTTTAAGATACTTTCTGAGCGTCTCTGGCTGCCTGAAAACAACCGTCGGGCGGATTGCCTCGTGGGCTTCCTGGGCCCGGCGAGCTTTTGTTTTATATTCCCTGGTTTTCTTTGGAAGGTATTGTTCTCCAAAGCGTTTTATAATAAATTTTTTTGCATCTTCTTTTGCCAGATCGGAGACCTGGGTTGAGTCGGTTCTCATATAAGTAATCAAACCGACCGGTCCATCATCACCGGTTTCGATCCCTTCATATAACTGCTGGGCTAAAGCCATCGTCCTGCGGGCGTTTAAACCCAATCGCCGGGAGGCTTCCTGCTGGAGGGTGCTTGTTGTAAATGGAGCCGATGGGGAGCGTTTACGCTGCCCTTTAGTGATGCTGCTGATTAAGTAGCTTGAAGATCGCATATCAGCGAGGACAGGGTCAACATCACCCTGTTCGCCAAATTCGATCTCTTCGCCGTCTAACCTGATTAATTTGGCTATAAATGTTTGCTCCAGGCCTTCTGGTAGAAATTCAGCCTCAACCGTCCAGTATTCAACCGGCACAAATGACTCAATTTCACGTTCACGTTCTACAATCAGCCGCAGGGCAACCGATTGAACCCTCCCGGCGGATAACTTCCCGCGTATTTTCCTCCACAATAAGGGACTCAAGTTATATCCAACCAGGCGATCTAAGATGCGTCTGGCTTGCTGCGCATCTACCAGATCCATATTTATTTCCCGTGAACTATTAAAAGCCTTCTCAATAGCCGGTTTTGTGATCTCGTGAAAAACGACCCGCTTTGTCAATCCAGGTTCAATATCTACCGCTTCTGTCAGGTGCCATGCGATCGCCTCTCCTTCCCGGTCAGGGTCCGTGGCAAGATAAACCTCCGCTGCATTTTGTGTGCTCTTTTTAAGATCCTTAACAACCTGCCGCTTGTCTTTGGGAACCCTGTATTTGGGTGTGAACTCGTTGTCCACATCCACTGACAGCTGCGATTTCAATAGATCACGGACATGACCTACAGAGGCCTGAACTTTATAATCCTTGCCAAGAATTTGTTTTACCGTACGCGCTTTTGCTGGCGATTCAACGATCACCAGTTTTCCCGAACGATTTTGTTTTCGCGTTTTAACTACCTCCGGCGGCTTCATGCTGCTGTGGGCCTCTACCCGCCCCATCCTGTACAGTTTCGTCCCGCATACCGGGCATACGCCTTTCACCGCAGGAGTTCCGTTTTTCGTATAAACCGCTTCAAGATTATTAATTTCTCGTTTAGTTCTACACTTCATACAATATGCAAGCAAAGATAATATCCTCCATCAAATTAATCACAAGCAATCAGAACCATCAAACTAGATTCTTCTTACCTGCACTTTTCAATTGTTCAACCAGTGATTTTACTTTTTGGGCCTGGTCCTTATGGCACACCAATACCACATCGCCGGTATCTACCAGGATCAGGTCTCGGACACCGATAACCGCCATGATGCGTTTCAGCTGGTCTGAATATACCAGAGTATCTTTTGTATCGATCAAAATTGGCTCGTTACCGATAATAATGTTACCATGTTCATCCCCGGGTTCAACCACATCAAATAGAGAATCCCAACTGCCGACATCGGACCATTCCAGGTCCTGGACCGGGATCACTGCAACTTGTTTCGCTCGTTCCATAATACCGTAATCGATTGTCTCAGGTACTAACTGAGACCATTCTTCAATAATTGATTCCTCCCTGTTGGGTCTCGTCCAGTTATTTTCAATCCGCTGCAAACTGGCATGCAACCCAGGCATTTGTTCCGCGAATTCTTCTATTATCCTGTCCACCTGCCAGATGAACATACCCGAATTCCAGTAATGGTCGCCGGCTGAGATCATCTCTTTGGCTTGTATTACGTCAGGTTTTTCGGAAAATCGCAGGACATTAAAAATCGGTTTATCCTGATATGTTCCGATCAGTTCGCCGCTCTGAACATATCCATAACCTGTTGAAGGGTAAGTAGGCTGGATGCCAAGGGTAATAAGGTAACCATCTCCAGCAGTAAAATAGGCAGCGACCAGTGCCGATTGAAAGGCTTTAATATTTCCAATAAAGTGGTCCGCGGTCAAAACAGCCATAACAGCACCATCCTGCCTGTCTTTCAATGCGACGGCAGCAAGACCAACAACCGCAGCGGTCCCACGCGGTTCGGGTTCAATCAGGAAGTTTTCAATTGGAATGACAGGATGCTGATCGTGTAACTGGTTTGCCTGTTCCTGAATAGTAACAACCAGGATCCTCTCAGGGGGGAACAGCCCTTCCAGCCGGTTCACAGCAATCTGAAACAGTGAATCATCACCGAATAATTTCTGCATCTGTTTGGGTCTTGACGAACGTGAAAGTGGCCACAGGCGTGTACCACTCCCACCAGCCATAATCACCGCATAAAAATTCTCAAACACAGCTACTTGTTCTCCTCCAATTCATAATTGCCAGCCGGTTCATGTACTGCAACATAATGCATAGATCCGACCTGTTTTATCATCCCTTTGAGTTCCATCACCACCAGGGAAGCGGTGACATTTTCTATCGGTAAATTTATTTCAGAGCTTATTTCATCCACATGCAAGGGTTCGCGTCCGAGTAATTCCATTAATTTCGCTTCGGTAGCATCAGCAGGTAGTTCAACACGGGCGCTACGATGCTGGTCAATCATATCCAGGTTTAATATTTCGAGGACATCCTGAGGATCCAGCATAGGGATAGCGCCCTGCTGGATAAGATTGTTTGTACCCTTACTGGCGGGCGAATAGATATATCCTGGAACCGCAAAAACATCCCGGCCCTGTTCCGCAGCGAAATTTGCAGTGATTAAGGCCCCGCTCCTGGAACCGGCTTCGATAACAACCACCGCTCGTGAAACTCCGGAAATGATCCTGTTGCGAGCTGGAAAATTCGACGCTTCTGGTTTGGTTCCGGGCGGGTAATCAGAAATCAATGCACCACTTTCGGTGATTTCCTCCGCCAGTTTACGGTGTTCCGGTGGATATACAATATCAATCCCACATCCGAATACCGCCAGTGTCCTTCCCTGACACTCCAGAGCCGTCTTGTGAGCGACAGCATCGATACCGTGTGCCAACCCGCTGACGATCGTAATCCCATTATGAGCTAGTGTCTGCGATAATTCCGTTGCGACCTGTTTTCCATATTCCGTCATTCTGCGCGTCCCGACGATTGAAACAGCAGGATCATCTTCGGGTCTGAAATCGCCGCGTAGATAAAGCACCGGCGGAGGATGGTCAATTTCCAGCAGAAGGCGCGGATATTTTTCATCCTGCCAGGTCAGGACAGTAATATTATTCGCTTGAATATAGTGCCACGTGCGTTCCAGCAAATCGCTCGACCTGATTTTCTGGAACGCATTGATCTCCCTCGAACCCAGACCTGACCGCTCAAGGTCAGGATACCCGGCATTCCAGGCAGCCTCGATATCGCCAAAATAGTCAATCAATCCCTTTAACCGTACGGGACCGATTCCTTTGACAAGATTAAATCCAACCCAGTATTGGGTCCTGTCTTCTGCCATAAAGATCACAAATTCTAACAGAGAATTCTCTGGAAATTTTACTTATCTGCTGATCAACCAGGTTTATCTTTACTCTCCGGAATTAATCCAGGGAGGATTTTTACAGTTATGATGCCAGATCCCAGATCAACATCCTGAACAACCGGTTCAATTACCGGGATCAAAACCGTCCTTCCCTGCATATCCTGTACATTCAGCACGTCGTTTGCTCCAGTTTCAAGGATGGAAGTTATGACACCAAAATTTTCACCCTCTTCAGATACGACCTGTAAACCGATCAACTGGTGATGATAATACTCGCCTTCGGGAAGTTTCGGGCGCTCATCCCGCCGCACATAAACATAATGATTCCGGTATTCCCCAACCGTATCGGGATTGTTGAAGCCCTCAAATGAAACCCGCATTAATTTACCATGCCATAAACATGACCTGAGATACAATGCCCTGTGATTCTCTCCAACAAATACCTGTTCGCCAGCCTCTATTCTCTCAGGGAAATCTGTTAGAACCTCCATCAAAATATCACCCTTTAAACCATGCGGGCGGCGGAGTTTGCCGATAACTAAAAAAACAGGCTCGCCAGGCATGGGCGAGCCTGTGGTTTCTAATTGATCGCCTGCATCTTTATTTCTCTTCATCTCGGCTCAATAATATCGAGCGTGGCTCTTTTACCCTCCCTCGCTGCCGATACGCGCAGAAGCATTCGGATACTGTTAGCCACTCTTCCGCCTTTACCGATTATCCTGCCCATATCTTCACGCGCAACGTGGAATTTCAAATGTTATCTGCGAACCTCTCCTGAACTGGCGAATTTCAATCTGGGAAGGATCATCAACTAAAGAGCTGGCGATATATTCAATCAATTCTTTCATGGTGTCAGTACTCCGGTGGAATCAGTTTTCAAAAGCCTAGGCTTCATCAGGTTCTGATTCTTCTATTTCTAAATCAGCCTCTTCTTCAACCGTCTCTCCAGAATCATCCTGTTCTTCCTGCGGTTCAGCATCGCTGGATTCTTCTTCAGTTTCATCCTGCTCTTCAACTACTTCCATAAGGACTTCATCTGAGATTTCTTCGTCTTCGTCGGAACCCTCAACTTCAGGCTCTTTAACCGCATCAGGGGCTTCTACATCCTCAACCGGAGCTGGTTCTTCAATTTCCAGCGGTTCTTCTTCGACCGCTTCCATTACAGCCTTGGTTTCAGATACAGGTTTAACTTCCGCTTCAGGGCTGGGTTCACTTTCAGGTTTCTTTTTTCCTTTTTTACTGGATTTCTCAGGAGCCTGCCACTTTGTTTTTGGATCAATATTCCTTTCTGCTTCCGCTGCTCTGGCCTCCTCTAGCAGCACTTCGAGAGATTCGCCGGCCTTGTAACGCTCATAACGCTTGAGCAGACCTGCTATCTGCAAGACCTTTTCAGCGGAATCGCTCATCTGAGCTCCGTTTCCCAGCCAGGTATAAATTCGATCTTCCTGCAATTGGATAGTTGCAGGTTCTGTCCTCGGGTTATAAAATCCCAGGTTTTCAATAAAACGACCATCACGGGGCGATTCCTTGTCAGCGGCTACGACCCGATAACTTGGTTGTTTTTTTGCTCCGACTCTCCTTAACGAATCCGGACCATTTACTTATTCTCCTTGTTCTTTTTATTTAAAATTAAATTTCGTACAACCTGTCAGAGAGGGAGCGTGGAAGGAACGCATATGACGAGTTGCCGACCAATTATATATTAAAAAATCAAAAAAATCTTCCAAATTCTATCCAAATAAACCAGACAAACCCCGGGCACCTGATTTTTTTAGAGTTTTAAATAATCTTTGTGTCTCCTTAAATTGTTTCAACACACGGTTCACATCCTGGACCTGGGTCCCAGAACCAAGCGCGATGCGCCTGCGGCGGGAAGCGTTCAGGATTTCAGGCTTTCGACGTTCCTGGACAGTCATCGAATTAATTATCGCTTCGGTCCGTTTGAGTTGATCCTCTGCATCTTGTGGCGAGATGTGGCGCGTGAGCTGCCCTATACCGCCCGGCATCATTTCAAATAACTGTCCGATAGGTCCCATCTTACGCATTTTTTTCAATTGATCGGCAAAATCCTGCAGAGTAAATTCACCTGCGATAAGCTTTTCAGCCTGTTCTCTGGCAGTTTCTTCGTCATAAGCAATCTCTGCTTTTTCGATTAAACCGATTACATCTCCCATTCCCAGGATACGCCCGGATAATCTGGCGGGATCAAAAATTTCAAGCGCATCCAGGGTTTCACCTGTTCCAATAAATTTGATTGGGACTCCTGTAACGGATCGCATTGAGATCGCTGCGCCGCCCCGGGCGTCACCATCCATCTTGGTCAGAATTAAGCCAGTCAGCGGGATTACTTCATTAAACCCCACCGCGATATTGACCGCCTCCTGGCCCATCATCGCATCGGCTACCAGCAAAACTTCAACTGGATCAGCTTTATTATTAATCGCTCTCAACTCCTCCATCATATCCTGGTCCAGTTGAGAACGTCCCGCGGTGTCAAAAATAACAACAGAATACCCGCCTTTACGGGCATTTTCCAGTGCGTTCCGGGCCAGTTCCGGAGGTTGGACACCCTCCTGGATAAAAACGGGGATATCCAGCTGGCTGCCCAATGTTTCCAGCTGATGGGCTGCTGCCGGACGGTAGGGATCTCCTGCAACCAGCAAAATCCGTTCTCCCTGAGATCGCAGCAATTTACCCAGCTTTCCGGCTGCAGTGGTCTTGCCGGAACCCTGCAGGCCGACCAGCACAATTGTCCTGGGTCTTGCGCCGCTTAAATTCAGCGGTTCCGGTGTACCCAGTGTGGCGATCAACTCCTCATTAACGATTTTGATAACCTGCTGGCCGGGATTTAATGCTTTTGAAACTTCATGACCAACTGCCCGTTCACGGACCCGGGAGATGAATTCTTTTACAACGCCAAAATTTACATCAGCCTCAAGCAAAGCCAACCTGATCTCGCGGATGGCAGAATTGACATCCGCCTCCGAGAGCTTTCCCCGGCGGCGGAGATCTTTAAAAACATCATTCAACCGATCTGTCAGTTTTTCAAACACGACTCAGCATTTTAGCAAGATCACAAGCATTGGTCAAGGTGACAGGTTTTCGACTTTACGCGTCGTAACTTACAAATTACAGGGGGGTTTTATCTGATAGCAATTTATTTCACAATCCGATATTGACAAACCCGGAGATTCGATAATGCCCAAAGTTGCCATAGTAACAGACAGTACTGCCTATATCCCCGAAAAACTGGTGAAAGAATATTCAATCAGCGTCGCCCCCCAGGTCCTTATCTGGGGTGAAGAAATATATGAAGACGGCGTTGATATATTTCCAGACGAATTTTACAGCCGCCTAGCCAACACTGACATAATGCCGACAACATCCCAGGTGACTCCCAAATCTTTCGAAAAAATCTTCTCAAATCTACTGGCCCATGATTTTGAAATTCTGGCAATCCTGGTCTCCGATTTATTATCCGGGACGATTGGTTCGGCAATTCAGGTTAAAGAAGGCCTGCCTGAGGCGCCAATTGAAATTGTTAATTCGCAAACAGTGGCGATGTCGCTCGGGTTTCAGGCCTTACAAGCCGCCAGGGCGGCAGCAGATGGAGCAAGTCTGGCAGAATGCAAGCAGATCGCTGAACAGGCTCGCAACCATGTCGGGGTCGTTTTTGCTGTGGATACACTTGAATTTCTCCATCGTGGAGGAAGAATTGGAGGTGCCAGCCGGTTTCTTGGCGCCGCACTGAATCTTAAACCAATCCTGGAAGTAACAGAAGGCAAAATTGAGGCGATTGAACGGGTGAGGACAAGAAAAAAATCACTCAACCGGTTGGTTGAACTGGTTGAAGAACGCCTTTCTGGAGTCGAACCAGTCCGGATTGCATCGCTGCATGCGAATGCTCCCGAAGACGCACAGTATTTACTTGAGATGTCAGTGGAAAAATTTAACCCGGTTGAAACCATATTCTCAGAGGTCAGCCCGGTTGTGGGTACCCATGCAGGGCCCGGCACAGTAGGGTTGGCATACTGTGCTGGTATGTGAATATGGAGATATTTTTCCAGAATCCTGATGAAATCCCGCTGCCCCCCGCGGAAGTCAGGATACGTGAATTAAAAGCTGAACCCTGGTCAGGGGGTAAACTGATTCACATAAAATTAGAAGTGGATCCCTCCCAGAAGGCTCCAAATGCAGACCTGTTTATCACTACTTTAGATGGCGAAGTTCTGGCTTCCGCCAGTATTATCGAAAGCATGAGCAGGAAAATGGAATTAACGATGCACCTTCCTTTCGGTGCTGTCGATAATGAGTTGATACTGGAAGCCAGACTGTATTTTGCGGAAATAATCGACGAGCCAGATTTAAACCAAGAGACGAAACCCGTACAAAGACAGGTGGTTGATCAAGCTATTCTTAAACTCCAGATTCCAGACGAACCGCAAGAATAAACTTGGCCAGTTTGCTGTAACTTCAGGGGGCAATTTGGTCTTGACAGATAGAACACATGTGCTAAAATTAGTTACCACAATGTGAGGGAGAAGATATTATCATGACAGCCAATAAGAAAACTGATGACAGCGAACTAAACGATTCAAAAAGACTGGCGTTAGACAGTGCCCTTGGCGACATAACCAAAAGGTACGGAGAGGGTTCGATCATGCGCCTGGGCGAATCTCATCATATGACAATCGAAGCCATCCCGACCGGGGCATTATCCCTTGATATTGCCCTCGGGGTCGGGGGTTTACCAAAGGGGCGTATTACCGAAATTTATGGCCCCGAAGCTTCTGGAAAAACAACTATCTGCCAGCATACTGTGGCGGAAGCCCAGAGATTAGGCGGCACCTGTGCGTTTATCGATATGGAACATGCCATCGACCCACCTTATGCGGCCCGCTGCGGAGTTGATCTCGAATCCCTGTTGATTTCCCAACCCGATACCGGCGAGCAGGCCCTCGAAATTGCTGAAACTTTAGTAAGGTCAGGCGCTGTGGATGTTGTGGTAATCGACTCGGTCGCCGCGCTGGTCCCAAGGGCGGAAATTGAAGGCGATATGGGAGATCCACAAATGGGATTGCAGGCCCGCCTCATGTCACAGGCTTTGCGCAAGCTTTCCGGCGCAATCAAACAAACCAACACCGCGGTTATATTTACAAATCAGCTCCGCCAGAAAATTGGTGTGATGTTCGGAAGCCCGGAGACCACGACCGGGGGGATGGCATTAAAATTTTACTCCTCCGTGCGGCTTGACTGCCGTCGAATCCAGTCCATAAAGTCTGGGTCGGAAATCATAGGAAGCCGGACGCGTGTCAGGGTTGTAAAAAACAAGGTCTCACCTCCGTTCAGAACAGCGGAATTTGATATCATGTACAACGAAGGCATCTCAAAAGCAGGAGACCTTCTGGATCTGGCAACAGAGCTTGATATTATTAACAAGCGCGGTTCGTTCTATTCCTACAGCGATATCCGTCTTGGTCAGGGCAGGGAAAATTCCAAAGAATATCTGAAACAAAATCCTGAATTATATGCTGAGATTGAAATGGCAGTCAGGCAGCAAACCCTGAGTGGAGACATGCCAAATCCAATCAAAGAGTGGGCACAGGACGAAGAGTAATAAGCATCCAAAAGGGATTATACTTATTTCTGCTTGCCCCTGCTCTTAAGAAATTAATTTACAGTCAAAACCTGTTAATTAATTTTCTCCATTGCTGTTTTGCTGTTTATTTCTATGTTCCTTCTTTCCAGGAATTAAGATAAGCCTCCTGCTCAGGCGTGAGTGTATCGATCTCAACGCCTATGCCGGTTAACTTCAACCTGGCGATATCCCGGTCAATTTCTTCCGGAACCCCGTAAACCCGGTTTTCCAGCCCGGCAGCGTTTTTATAAATGTACTCCAGGCTGAGAGCCTGGTTGGCGAAAGACATATCCATAACACTTGATGGATGTCCTTCAGCCGCAACCAGATTGATTAAGCGCCCTTCGCCCAGCAGATTGATCCGCCTACCATCATTCATTTCGTACTGTTCAACAAAAGGCCTCACCAGACGTTTTTCGCGCGCCATTTCCTCGAGAGCAGGAATGTTTATTTCAACATTAAAATGGCCAGAATTTGCCACAATGGCCCCATCTTTCATCAATTCAAAATGGTGGCGGTCAATAACATTGATATCCCCGGTAAGGGTGATGAAAATTTCCCCTATCTCAGCTGCCCGATTCATGGGCATTACCTGAAATCCATCCATTAATGCTTCCAAAGCCGGTAAGGGGTCAATTTCTGTGATGATCACCTGGGCGCCCATCCCCTTAGCTTTCATCGCCAGACCCCGTCCACACCAGCCGTATCCAGCCACAACGAGGTTTTTTCCAGCAAGGAGCACATTGGTAGCCCTGACAATCCCATCGATAGTCGACTGACCGGTTCCATAACGGTTGTCGAAAAAGTGTTTGGTCTGAGCATCATTCACTGCGACCACTGGAAATTCAAGCGCCCCATCAGCTGCCATTGCCCGTAAGCGGATTACTCCGGTTGTCGTCTCTTCTGTCCCGCCGATGACCTCGTTAAGGTTTTCCCGCCGGTCTTTGTGCAGTGTGCTGACAAGGTCAGCTCCATCATCCATGGTCAATTGCGGTTTATGATCGATTGCAGCATTGATATGCCTGTAATAAGAGACATTGCTCTCGCCCTTTATCGCATAGACGGGAATTTCAGAGTGAGTGACCAGAGAGGCTGCGACATCATCCTGGGTTGAAAGAGGGTTTGAAGCGGTTAATACCACTTCCGCACCGCCTTCAGCCAGCGTCTGCATCAGGTTGGCGGTCTCGGTTGTCACATGCAAACAGCCCGAAATCCGGACCCCCTGCAGCGGTCTTTCGCGCTTGAAACGGTCGCGGATTAACCTTAATACCGGCATTTCCCTTTCAGCCCATTCGATCCTCCTGCGCCCGCCTTCTGCCAGGCTCAAGTCCTTAACATCATAGTTTTCCATCCATAACTCCAATTTTTGATTTGATTTTGTTTTGATTTAATAACCTGAATTGAAGGAAATATTTTATCCTCCCGCAATCAGATTATCCAGCTGGCCGTTATCCGAAAAATGCTGGCGAAATCTTTTAATAAATTCTTCAAGTTGGAAAAAATGGCCCTGGGTCCCTTGATTTTCAAGGCAGTAACTGGCTGCCAGCGCTCCCATTTGAGCGCATATTTCCAAACCAAACCCGCGGCTGTAGCCAGCCAGAAAACCGCCCCGGAATGCATCTCCCACTCCGGTGGGATCGTTGATTTTATCAGACGGTACAACCGGCACAATAATCTCGCCTTCCCGGGAATAAATCGTCGAGCCCAAATTCCCACGGGTTACGACAATGAATGATACAGGTTCGCATTCAAGAATAGCTTCCTTTTCCAACCTGGTCATTTTGCGGATCAATTCATATTCATATTCATTCACAAAAAGTGCGTGTGCCCCGCTTATCCCCCTGCATAAATCCTCCCCTGAGAGGCGGACAATTTGCTGGCTTGGGTCGTATATATAAGCGATGCCCATTTCCTGGCATTCGTCAGCATGTTGAATCATCGCTTCTGGCGCATTCGGTGAAATAACAACCAGATTGGGCGGTTCGTCCCTCAGTTTTTTCAGTGAATTCTGGGCGGCAAAAGCCATCGCTCCCGGGTAAAAACTGGCAATTTGAGCCTGGGAAAGGTCGGTATTTACAAAAAAGGAGGCAGTGTATTCGTTTGGGATAACCTGAACACCGCTTGTATCGACGCCTTTGGATTCAAGCCAATCGCGGTATTCGCCAAAATCCTCGCCAACTGTAGCCCACAACAATGGTTTATCGCCAAATAAAGACAGGGTGTAAGCAATGTTGGGCGCAATTCCTCCACGCCTGCGCACCATTGAATCCACCAGAAATGACAGGCTGATTTTATCCAAGTGGTCCGGTAAAATATGTTCCTTAAAATACCCGGGAAAAGTCATCAGATAGTCAAAAGCAACTGAGCCGGTCAGGACAATATCCATTATATTAATAATCCTTCCACTGCCCGCGCTAAATTTGCTTCATATGGGGGTTGCACGATTCCGTTCTCTGTGACTATGGCTGTTATAAGTCGGTTTGGCGTTACATCAAAAGCCGGATTCCTGGCTGAGATCCCCTCAGGAGACATGGGTCTGCCCTTCTTTTCCAGGTCCAGCACCTCAGCGGGATCGCGCTCTTCAATTGGTATCTGGCCGCCGTGTATCAAGGAAAGGTCAATCGTGGAGGTAGGCACGACCGAATAAGCCGGCACCTGATTATCTTTTGCAGCCAGTGCCAGCATGTAAGTGCCGATTTTATTTGCCACATCACCGTTTGATGCAACCCGGTCAGCGCCAAAAAAAACCTTTTGAACCTGGCCTGATTTAAGAAAATAACCCGCTGCGTTATCCGCAATCACATCAAAAGGAACACCGTAACGCTTGAGTTCCCAGGCTGTCAGCCGCGAACCCTGAAGGCGCGGCCGGGTTTCATCGACCAGGACGTGAATATTTTTCCCCTGCTCATGCGCCATCCGGATCACCCCCAGCGCAGTCCCCCAATCAACAGTGGCGAGCGCCCCGGTATTGCAGTGATGGATTATGGTATCGCCAGATTCAATTAACGTTGCTCCGTATTCCGCCATCCTTTTATTGATTTCCACATCTTCATCTGCGATTATCTGGGCTTCAAGTAAAACCCGCTCGCGCAGATCGTCCGGGTCACCCTGGAATTGTTCAACAATTCCCAGTATGCGCAATAACGCCCACGCCAGGTTTACTGCGGTAGGGCGAGCATCTCCCAAACCCTGACCGGCGAGGCGCAGGTCCGACCGGAGACCCTCGATAGTGGAAGCCTGAGATTGGCGCGCTGCCAATGCCATTCCAAAAGCCGCCGCTGCGCCAATTGCAGGAGCGCCGCGGATAACCATGTCCCGAATCGCATAAACCACATCCCGAAAATCGGTGTATTCAACGATTATAAATTCCCCGGGGAGCAGGCGCTGATCAATCATCTCGACAGAATTCTTTTTATAATTCCATTCTATTGTTCTCATCTTGGATTCAACTTTCAATAAAAAAATTCTCCAGGGATATTAACCTTTTAACAACAATTTACTGACAAGAAAATCGCCCTCCAATGAGAGCGAATGAAATATTTAAGAAATTTTTTCCGGGTAGAGAGAGTTTAACATGTGAGCAGTCCTTTGTCAAAGACAGGACCCAAGCGCCCGAACAGGCAATATTGACACACAATCCCGATCAGATTATAGTCTCACTCATGAAATTAAAGCCGGGTCTGGCATGGATTCTTCCGGTTTTGCTGCTGGCTGGCTGTGTAATGCCGGCAAACGAGACCTCACCCGATGCCATACCTACCCAAACACCATTTTCGATTTTACAACCTACCAGTCAGGTTGTTGTAACCGAAAATCCAATAAAAACAGTCACCCCGACCCCTCAGCCTTTGTTGAGAATTGAAAGCGGCGATTCAGCCCTGTCTGCCGGCGATTGGGAAAAAGCGCTGGATGAATACCAGGAAGCTTACGAAAACAGCCTCGATTCTGAGATGAAGGCCGCGGCTCAGTTTGGCATATCCCGCTCATGGATGATGGGAAGAAATTACTTTCAGGCTGTCCAGGAACTTGAGACATTGATATTAAATTACCCGGAAACAAGTCTGAAGCCAGATGCATTCTTTTATCTGGGAGAAGCGCATAATGCTCAGCAGCAATATACCCAGGCAGCCGATGCCTATTTAAATTATCTGGCGCTTAATCCCGGGGTAATCGATGCATACGTGTTGAATTTACGCGGGGATGCTCTTTTTGCATCAGGCGACTACGCCGGTGCAGCAAACGATTATCTTGCAGCCCTGGAATCGGGTAACCTGCTTGAAGAGAATCTGCTCCAGATGAAGGCTGCCCGCGCCTATGCACTTTCAGGGCTGTCTGAAAAAGCCCTCGCTCTTTATGATGAGATTAAAACTCTCACAGATGACAAAGAAACCCTTGCCCTTATCGCATTCAGGGAAGGGCAAATTTATTCCAGCCTCGGTCAAACCCAGGAAGCCTGGAATTCCTATCTGGATGCTGTGGTTAATTATCCTACCTCCTACAACTCCTACAACGCACTGATAGAGCTGGTAGACCAGGGTGCTCCGGTGAGCGAACTCGACCGGGGGATTGTTGATTTTTATGCGGGACAGTACGGAGTCTCGATCGCAGCTCTGGAAAGATACCTTCAAGAAAATCCTGACGACCGCGGAACAGGATTATATTTCTACGGCATGGCCTCCAGCGCGCTTGGAAACCATGAAGAGGCGATAAATGTCTGGGATGAATTGATCGAAAACTATCCAGACAATCCATACCTGGATAGCGCGGTTGAGCGTAAATCCTATACATTGTGGTACCACCTGGAACAATTCGAACGGGCGATTGGAGATTTATTAGACTTTGCCGGGAACAACCCGGCCCATAAACGGTCTGCTGAATTTACATTCACCGCAGCCCTCATCGCTGAGAGAGCCGCAGACCTGGAGCAGGCTGCTGATCTTTTTAGCAGAGTGGTGAATTTATACCCTGAATATGAAAATGCCCATCGCGCCCTGCTCCTTTCCGGGATTGCCAGATACAGGACTGGAGCGTATAAAAACGCTGAAGCAGACTTCCAGAGGTTGCTTTCAATCACCACCGCGCTTGATGAGCGGGCAGCCGCTTTGCTCTGGATTGGAAAGACTCGCCAGGCAATGGGCGACCCAGAGGGCGCCAAAAGCGCCTGGGAACATGCTTCCAGTGTTGATCCGACCGGTTACTACAGTGAGCGGGCTCGTGACCTGCTGAATGATCAACCGCCTTTTGCCCCTCCTGAAAATTTTGATATCAGCTTTAATCTGGATGGTGAACGCCAAAATGCGGAAACCTGGTTGAAAGCTACATTTGGACTGGATGAAGGGCTTGATTTAAACGGTCCGGGTGCACTTGCCGAAAACCCTTATTACCAGCGCGGGTCTGAACTCTGGAAACTTGGTCGCCACAATGAAGCCCGTACGGAATTTGATTATCTTCGCAGTTCTGTGTCAGAAGATGCCGCTCTCACTTACAGGCTGATCAATTACCTTTATGATATTGAAGCATACCGGACTGCAATCCTGACTGTTAGAGATTTGCTTGATCTCGCCCTGATGGATGACGCAGAAACCCTCACCGCCCCGGCATATTTCAACCATATCCGATTTGGTCCTTATTACAAGGATATTATTCTATCTAAAGCGCAGGATTACGAGTTTCACCCCCTATTTATTTTCAGCGTCGTCCGGCAGGAGAGTTTGTTCGATAATACAATCAATTCTCCAGCTGGCGCAACCGGGTTAATGCAGATCATTCCGGCAACCGGGGCTGAGATATTCCAGAACCTGGGTTGGCCGCCGGATTATGAGGCAGAAGACCTGATCCGGCCTAACGTAAATATTACATACGGCACTGATTACCTTGACACCCAGCGGAATTTATTTGAAGGCGATCTCTACTCGGTTCTGGCGGCTTACAACGGTGGACCTGGCAACACCATCACCTGGCGTGAGATCGGTTCAGACGACCCGGATATCTTTCTTGAATCTATCCGTTTCGAGGAAACACGCAAATACATTCGGACAATTTACGAGGCGTTTAATATCTTTCGCTGGTTGTACAGCCGGCCGGGGTGAATTGTTTACTGTCCCTCAATCTCTGCTGTTACTTCAGGAGTCTCCTGAACCTCAACTGCTGATTTGGCAGTGATATACCATGACTTGATAGTATTGAACCGGTCGCTCGGTTCAATAATTGGCCCCATGCTTACCCCCCTGACCTGATTGTCAACGGCATAAGAATAAACAGGAAAAAATAAAGGCAGCGCAGGTATTTCTGAGGCAAATCGTACCTGAAAATTACGATACCTTTTCAAGCGTTCATCAAAGTCAACCAGCACCCGCGCCTGTTCCAGGAATTCGCTTGCCTGGCGGTCATCCCAGCCAGAATAATTCTGCCCGCCAATAATTTGAGCCTCATGCCAGAATGGGTATGGATCCGGATCTGCAGCCCCATCAAGATTTATTTCAACCAGTGCAGCCTGGTAAGTCCGGGGATCAAGATACTGGTTTATCAGGTCCTCATTGGTTACCGGCTTGAGCGTCAACATCACACCTATTTTCTGCCAGTCTTTCTGAACCGATTCGGCAATCTGCTGCGATATGCTGTCATTTGGATAGGCAAGTTCAAACGCCAGTTTCACACCGTCCTTGGCGCGTACCCCCTCTCCTTCAGCAGGGATTGTATATCCCGCTTCCTTGAGAAGCGCGATCGAGGCATCCGGGTCGTACCTGATATGCTCAATCCCATCATAATAAGCCCAGTTCTCCGGAAATATTGGGCCATCCGCGAAAATAGCCTGGCCTCCTAAAATACGATCGATTATTGAGCGCCGGTTAATTCCCGATAACAACGCTCGGCGGACTACAGGATCCTCAAAAAAAGGCAGCGATGGTAAATCCTGGTTTAAGAAAATCAAACTCAGGCGTGGCTTCCTGCTGGTGTATACATTGAGATCATTCTCCTGGAGAGCAGAATGAAGCAGCGCGGTCGGAATTTCACTGATCCCGAGAGCATCTCCATTCTGATAAGCAGTGAAAGCGCTTGAATAATCGGGGAAAAATTTAAAAATTACCTCTTCAATAAATGGTTTTTCGCCGAAATAATCTTCGAATACCGATAACTCCACCCCAACAATTTCCCCATTCTCAATCTGGAGCGCGTCAAATTTATAGGGGCCGCTGCCAACTGGATTTATGTTAAAAGGATCGGATATCAATTGTTCCGCTCCCAGGTTTCCGAGCAGGTGGAAGGGCAGCACACCGAAGGAAAGGTAATCCAGGAAGGGGGCGAATGGTTCTGGCAGGATAAATTGGAGCGTTTTTTCATCCAGAGGCCTAATTTCTATCTGGTTCCAGAATTCCCTCACATCCTCAGGCAGGGGAATACTTTCATCCCGGAGCATTCCAATCGTGAAAAGAACATCGTCACTGGTAACCGGAACGCCGTCGTGCCATACAGCTTCAGGTTTTATCGAAAAGTTATAAACAGTGCCATCCTGAGAAACCCCCCAGGAATCCACCAGGTCACCCCGCGGTATGCCCTGAGGGTCAAAGTTAAACAAACGGCTGAATAATAAGCGGTTAACAGCCTGATCAGCAGGATTTCCTGAATCAAGAACCGGATTCAATCGTCCCAGCGAGCCAACAACAGCTTCTGTGTATACTCCTCCGCTGGTTGGTTGGATAATCGACTCTACACCAGGTAAAACATTAGGGGTTTGGCTGATAAGCAGTATCGCTATCGCAACCAATGCTACCAGGACGATTAATATTTGCAGACGGAATCTTTTCATCAAATTAATAATTTTAAGGGTGTGAGACTGATTTTCTGTCAAACACCCTTTTATCTTTTATGCTAATATTCTAAGTGCTGTATTAATATTTCTAACCAGGATAAAATCCAGTATTCTTATTTTTCCAGAAATTCAGAAGTTAATATTTATGCGATACTAGCCTGCAACAATCACTGTGGCAATGCATAGTAAAAAGAACATTACACTTAAAATTATTGTCACGTAGAAAAGTGTTTTTTCGATCCCTCTGCGGGCTGTAAAAACTCCGCCCATATCAGCGCCTGTCAATCCCCCCAGGCCTGCGCCTTTGCTCTGTAAAATGACACTCAAAATCAAAGTGATTGACGTTATAATCAATGCGGTATATAAAAATCTGTCCACCAATTCCTCCTGCGGAAGATAAACATTTGGATTTGAACCTGCCACAACACGCAGAAAAAAACGTTAGTGAGGTTGTTTTAGTTAGATTGAATAGAACAGCAACCCCACTGAAGTCGCTTTACCTCCGCTAAAAAGCAGGGCGATTATACCTGCCGTAATCAGAATCGTCAAATAAAGACCCTGGTATGCACCAAGTTGGAAATCAATTCATATTGAGTACCCTATACCAATCATAGTTCTACACTTGCAGAATTTTAGAAAAAGCGATACTTCTCATGCATGAAATCATCCTGAACATACATATGCACACCACATATTCCGATGGCCACGGCTCTCATGAAGATATCGCCAGAGCAGCAGTCTCCGCAGGAGTAGATGCGGTTATTGTCACTGACCACAACGTGCTGGTCTCCGGTCTCGAAGGATATTATGAAATTGATGGAGGGCGCGTATTAATCCTGATTGGAGAGGAAATCCATGACCAGACCCGGGATCCACAGAAAGACCACCTGCTGGTAATAGGTTCTGGGCGCGAACTGGCGACATTTGCCCCTGACACCCGGCACCTGATTGAAATGGTTCGACAGGAAAACGGGGTATCCTTCATCGCCCATCCCTATGACCCGGCTTCGCCAGTTTTTAAAGAGCCAGATATCACCTGGGAGAACTGGGATGTCCGAGGTTTTACCGGAATTGAAATCTGGAACGCAATGTCTGAATTTAAATCGCTTCTAAAAAGCAAAATGCACGGGGTTTATTATGCCTTCAACCCGGATAGAGTTGCGACCGGTCCTGACCCGCGTACACTGAAAAAATGGGATGAACTGCTTAAGCAAGGTCAGCGAGTGGTTGCCATCGGCGGAACAGACGCACATGCTATTCCTGCCAGTATTGGACCTTTACAGCGTATCCTTTTTCCGTATGAGTACCATTTTAAGACCATTAACACCCACCTCTATATTCCACATCCTCTCCTGCACGACTATGAATCCGATCGGCAAATGATCCTTTCCGCACTTGCAAACGGGAGAGGATTCATCGGTTACGATCTTCCAGAGCTTACACGTGGATTTCGATTTTATGCCCAGGGGATGGACCGGACTGCATGGATGGGGGAGGAGATCTCTGCTCAGAGAGGCGTAACATTTCAGATCTGTCTGCCGCGTATTGCGGAATGCCATTTAATAAAGGATGGCGCGGTGCTCAGGAAATGGAACAACCGCGAAAACTATACCCACATCACAAATGAACCGGGAATTTACCGGATTGAAGCCTTTATCGACTTTCTTGGAAAAAGGAGGGGTTGGATTTACAGCAACCCCATTTATGTAAGAAAATAATTATGGAATTTGAACTTAAAGCCCCGTATGAACCGAGAGGCGACCAGCCGCTGGCCATCCAACAGCTTGTTGAAGGGATCCATAATGGGTACCGCAACCAGGTTCTTTTAGGCGCAACCGGAACCGGAAAAACATTTACTATTGCTTCCGTAATACAGGAAGTTCAGAAACCCGCCCTGGTAATGGCTCATAATAAAACCCTTGCGGCCCAGTTATATGCAGAGTTCAGAGAGTTTTTCCCTAATAACGCTGTCGAGTATTTCGTCTCGTATTACGATTATTACCAGCCGGAAGCTTACGTCCCCCGCCATGACCTGTTTATTGAAAAAGATGCCGATATAAATGAAGAAATTGAGCGTTTACGGTTAGCGGCAACCACATCATTAATGTCCCGCAGGGATGTAATTATTGTCGCATCGGTTTCCTGCATTTACGGGCTTGGAAGCCCTGAGGCTTATGGCAGGGTAGTTATTAACCTGGAAAGCGGAAATATTTACCGCAGAAATGCCCTGCTTCGCCAGCTTATTGAGGGACACTACCAGCGCAACGATATCGAGCTGCGCCCCGGGACTTTTAGAGTGAGGGGAGACAGCCTGGATATTCTGCCAGCCTACCAGGATAAGTTTGGTTACCGGATCACTTTCTTCGGGGATGAAGTCGAACGGATTCTCGAATTCGACAGCATCACTGGAGAATTGAGACGCGAGCTGAAAGCTGCCCACATTTACCCGGCCCGCCATTTTATAACCGAAGATGAAAAACTTAAACAGGCGATCGCGGATATTGAGGGTGAACTGAAAAAGCGACTCGAAGAACTTACATCAAATGAGCTTTATGTTGAAACGCAGCGTTTAAAAAGCAGGACCAGGTATGACCTGGAGATGCTCCGGGAAGTGGGTTACTGCAGCGGGATCGAAAACTATTCCCGTCACCTGGATCAACGCGAACCTGGATCGCCGCCCTGGACTCTAATGGATTATCTCCCAAGCGACTATCTGTTGATCATTGATGAATCGCACATGACCGTACCCCAGGTACGCGGTATGTACAACGGTGACAGGTCCCGAAAAGAAACCCTGGTCGAATACGGGTTCCGGCTGCCTTCAGCGCTGGATAACCGGCCGCTCACCTTTGAAGAATTTGAGCAGCATATGGGTTATACAATTTATACATCCGCCACTCCCGGACCCTATGAATTAAAAGCCGCTGACCAGGTGGTCGAACAAATTATCCGCCCGACCGGGCTGGTTGATCCAGAGATTGAAGTCCGCCCGGTTGAAGGCCAGGTCGACGACCTGATTGGTGAGATAAACGATAGAGTTGCCAGAGGCCAGCGAACCCTTGTTACCACCCTGACAAAACGAATGGCGGAAAAGCTTTCGGAT
The DNA here is from genome assembly GCA_963793095.1 of uncultured Chloroflexia bacterium. GTDB lineage: Bacteria > Chloroflexota > Anaerolineae > Anaerolineales > UBA4823 > CAVWDI01. Next base: position 339,101 of record CAWBYY010000001.1, on the reverse strand, counting down.
TATTTACTCGATTTGGGAATTAAAGTCCACTACCTCCACTCCGAAATTGACACCCTCGAAAGAATTGGGATTCTCCGCGATCTGCGTCTGGGAATTTTTGATGTGGTTGTAGGCATAAACCTGCTCCGTGAAGGGCTTGACCTGCCAGAAGTTTCGCTTGTAGCGATTCTGGATGCGGATAAAGAAGGTTTCTTGAGATCCGACACCGCTCTAATCCAGACAATTGGACGGGCAGCCAGGCATATTGAGGGAAAAGTAATTATGTACGCGGATGGATTAACGGGATCAATGAATCGTGCAATCGACGAGACAAACCGGCGGCGTGCAATCCAACTCGAATATAATCAGAAAGAGGGTATCCAACCTGTGAGCATCTATAAGGAGGTACGCGACCTGACCGACCGGATTACTGTAAAAGCAGTCGCCGAAACAGGTGGAAAATACCGGGTGAAAGAAGCAGGCGCTTTGCCCAGGAAAGAAATGGCTAAGGTTATTGCGGAAATGGAGAAGGAGATGAAAGAAGCTGCCGCAGTTCTGGAATTCGAAAAAGCGGCATTGCTCAGAGACCAAATATATGAACTGCGATCGATCATGGCAGAAGAAAGCGATGCGCCGCCCTGGGAGAAAATCCGAATCATGGCAGGAGAATGAATTATTCAGGGTCTGAACCTGGCGAATTCAATGAAAACCACGAACGTAACCCGCTTCCTGGATGCCCGCAATGTCGAATACACAGTCCGGGAACTGCCTGAAAGAAAATTTGGCGCGGCGGAAACAGCCCAATTTCTGGGAATTCCAGAAAATGAGGTCTATAAAACAATTGTTACAAAGGGAAAGGATTCCGGCAGAACAGTTCTGGTACTTGTTAGCGGCGATACAGAAGTTGACCTGAAAGCCCTCGCAAATTTGCTTGGTGAAAAAAAGATGCTGAAACTATCCCAAAGGGAAGCAGAAAATGTTACCGGTCTGAAAGCCGGCGGGATATCTCCCCTGGCTTTGATAAACAAGGGCTTTAAAGTGATAATCGACGAAACCGCCAGAGCGAAAGAATCGATCAATATTTCCGGCGGTCAATGGGGTCTTACACTGCAGATCTCCCCACTAAATCTGGCTGAAATTACCAGGGCAAAATTCGCTCCAGTCAGCCAGATGAAGAATTGAATTTCAAATCCCAGGGTTGAACTATCTTACAGCGGCAATTAATGTTTTTAATTTTACGAACCTATTTTTTTATAATATAATGAATGCTTTACATCAAATAAGCGGTTTCTTAACAAGGAGGTGCCATTTCAAATTTTAATCCAGCTGGTAAAACGTAATCAAAAAATTTTTTAATGGAGGAGAAAAAGTTGAAAAAAACAGCATCATTAATTTCAATCCTGTTTGTATTCAGCCTGGTGCTTTCCGCCTGCGCGCAACCAACCCCCGAGACTATCGTTGAAGAGGTGGTAAAAACAGTTGTTGTGACAGAGGTTGTGGAAGTTGAGGGCGAGACCGTTGTCGAGACCCAGATTGTCGAGGTTGTCGTGACGCCAGAGCCGGCAGAAGAAGAACCCATGGTCGAAGAAGGCTTTGCCAGAGGTGAAATCCTTAACCGCGTCCTCGAACGCGGCAAAGTTGTTTGCGGCGGCCGCACCGACCTGCTCGGTTTCGGATACCTTGATGAATCCGGAAACAACCTTGGTTTTGATATCGATACCTGCCGTGCTGTCGCCGCAGCAGTTCTTGGCGATCCGGAAGCAGTCGAAGTGGTACCGCTTACTGCTGCTGACCGCGGACCTGCACTCCAGACAGCTGAGGTTGATATTCTCAGCCGCAACGCCACCTGGACTTCCAGCCGAGAGGCGCAGTGGGGCAACTTTACCATCGTAACTTTCTACGACGGCCAGGGCTTCATGGTCCCGGTCGCCAGCGGTATAACCACGCTTGAGGAGATGGATGGAGCCTCGGTCTGCGTTACCAGCGGCACGACCACCGAGCAGAACCTGGCAGATGCATTCCGTGAAAGAAGCTTGAGCTACGAACCGGTCATCTTCGAGGAAACTGCCTCCGTGTACAGCGCCTATGAAGAGGGACGCTGTGATGTCACCACCAGCGACATATCCCAGCTTGCTTCAGTCCGGGAAGGTTTCGCTGACCCGGATGCGCATGTCATCCTTCCGTTTGCTATTTCAAAAGAACCCCTCACCCCTGCTGTACCGCACGGCGATGACCAGTGGTTTGACATTGTCAAGTCGGTGATTTATGGTCTGATAAACGCCGAGGAACTGGGCATCACCCAGGCGAGTGTGGAAGAGTTGAAATCTTCCGAGAATATCAATACCCGCAGACTGCTTGGGCAGGAAGGAGAGTGGGGTAATTCTGACCTGGGCGTTGATGTTGAAGCCTTAGCCAATGCGATCGCCGCAGTGGGCAACTACGGCGAAATATATGACCGTTATTTTGGTCCGGAAGGCGATGCTTTCACGCTGCCGCGTGGATTGAACGAACTTTGGACCAACGGCGGTTTAATATATGCTCCGCCAATTAGATAAACCCCGGATATAAATATTTACTCAAGGGGCTGTCCCGAATGGAATGTTTTCTCTGAACGAAGTAAAGAGTCTTCCTGGAGAAATATAAAACAAATGCTACATTCCGCTCAGAATGATATAAAAAACATATTGGGCAGCCCCTTTTTAATTTCCATTGCATGACAACCCACCAGCCGGCATCCCCACCCCAGCAAAAGGCAATACCTTTATGGCGCGATGAACGCGCCATAAAATGGACCGCACAGATTGTTTCTGGGGTAATTATTATCGGATTGCTGTTCTGGATTGGAATCAACTTTATTGAGGGCGCCAATCAGCGCGGGATGACCCTGAATTTCAAATTTTTGGGCGATCCGGCAGGTTTCCCGATTTCCGACCCGGTCCTTCCCTACGATCCTTCGATGTCATTTGGATATGCCTTCATAGTGGGTCTGGTTAAAACCATCCTGGTCTCAGTCCTTGGAATTTTCTTTGCCACAATCATAGGAATAATTGTTGGAATCGCCCGCTTATCTTCAAACTGGCTTGTTAACAAACTGGCTCTTTTATACATCGAATTCAACCGTAATATCCCCCTGCTTGTGCTCTTATTCTTATTTTATTTTGCCGTTTTTAACCAGTTACCCTCTGTAAAAGAGAGCCTTACAATTGGCAATTCGCTTGTTCTGAATTCCAGAGGGATTTACCTTGCCTGGCCAAGGTTGACAGCAACTGGAATCATCTGGATTGTGGTAATCTTTCTCTCAGTAATTCTGGCTGCTGTCGCCTATATCCAACTCCAGAAGAGAGAGATTGATACCGGTAAAGCGACTTATTACCTACCCATCAGTTTAGCCATACTGCTGGTTGGCCCCGTTTTCAGCCTGCTGCTTCTAAGGGGCTCTCCGTTTAATTGGGATGTACCGGTCCTGGAAGGCTTTAATTACAGCGGTGGGATGCGATTAACCCCCGAATTTGCCGCCCTGCTGGTGGGATTGAGCATTTACACAGCCGCTTTCATCGCGGAGGTAGTAAGGGCTGGAATTCTATCGGTCAGCAAAGGCCAGCGCGAGGCTGCAAATGCCCTGGGGTTGAGCAGTTTCCAGGTACTTAACCTTGTGATATTCCCACAGGCATTAAGAGTTATCATCCCGCCATTAATCAGCCAGTACCTGAATCTCACAAAAAACTCCAGCCTGGCTTTTTTTATTGGTTACCAGGAAGTATTCAGTGTTGGAAAAATCGCGATCAACCAGGCCGGGCGCGCCATACCCGTATTTATTTTAGTTATGCTGGTTTATCTGGCGCTCAGCCTGTTCACATCTCTGATTTTAAACTGGTATAACCGCCGCATCCAGCTAGTTGAAAGATAAAATGGCTGTCACAGAAACCACTTCACGTCCACCAGAACCACCCGGCATAAACGCCTGGTTAAAGGACAACTTTTTCAGTTCCTGGATTAATGGAATTATTTCTGTTGTTTCCTTCCTGGTATTGGTCTGGTTGTTCTGGGAAGTTCTGTACTGGGTTTTTGTAGAAGCCGACTGGCGTCCGGTCATTCAGTCTCCAGTTTTATTCCTCTTCGGGCAGTACCCGCGCGATATGCTCTGGCGGATTGGAATTTGTATGTCTCTGATTTCATTCCTTGTCGGAGTGAGCTGGGGTGTCTGGGGAGATTTAGTCCGGGCTTTTGCAATAACAATCGGAGCTGTGCTGGCAATGTTCGTAGTGATCCCCTTTCAATCGGTGGATTGGACTCCAGCAGTCCGGGGTGTACTGGTCGCAAACATCTTGCTGATATATATAGGATTCATTTTCGCCCGGAAGATTCCTATCAAATCCATCTATGTTACCGTCGGATGGCTGCTCACTATTGGGATATCCATATTTGTACTTCTGCCGGGTTTAGAAAACAGCGAAATACTTCCGAAAATTCCGACCACTTTATGGGGGGGATTACTGGTGACATTAATTCTGGCAGTTGGAGGAATTGTACTTTCTTTCCCGATTGGAGTGCTGCTGGCGCTGGGAAGAAGGTCAGACCTGCCGTTTGTCAAGGGTTTTTGCATCGCTTTCATCGAATTAATCAGGGGTGTGCCCCTGGTGACAATCCTGTTTATGTTTTCATTAATCTTACAGGTTTTCCTGCCGGCAGAATCGAGATTTGACCGGCTGCTCCGGGCATTAATCGCAATCACAATTTTCTCCGCCGCATATATGGCTGAAAATGTGAGAGGCGGTCTGGCGGCGGTCCCACCGGGGCAAATAGAAGCCGCGCGTGCTTTGGGTCTGCGGGGATACCAAATAAATTTGTTTATTGTCCTGCCTCAAGCGTTGAAGGCGGTTATTCCTGCCATTGTTGGACAGTTCATCAGTCTTTTAAAGGATACCACCCTGGTGATTATCCTTGGAATAAATGAACTTCTGGGGATAGGCAGGGCTGTCATTAATTCAGATCCGGAATTTATCCAGCTGCAGCTTGAAGTCTATTTATTTATCGCTTTAATATTCTGGGTTTTCAGTTATGCAATGTCGCAGTCCAGCTATCGCCTTGAATCAGTCCTGGGCGTTGGTGAGCGTTATTAAGGAGATAAAATGAACGATAAAATGGAAGAACCGATCATTATCTGTCGGGATGTACATAAATGGTACGGAAATTTTGAAGCCCTGAGAGGCATCAGCATGGAGGTCATGAAAGGGGAAGTGATTGTTATTTTCGGACCCTCCGGCTCGGGCAAGTCCACTTTTATCCGTACGATCAACCGGCTGGAAGAACATCAGAAGGGAGATATTATTGTCGACGGTATCGAACTGACCCATGATGTGCGTAATATTGAAGCGATCCGGATGGAGACGGGGATGGTATTTCAATTATTTAACCTGTTCCCGCATTTGACTGTAATGCAAAACATAACGCTGGCTCCGATTCGGGTGCGGAAATGGCCCAAAGATAAAGCCGAAGAGATTGCCATACAGCTTCTTGAAAGGGTTGGAATCCCGGAACAGGCAGAGAAGTACCCGGCCCAGTTGTCAGGCGGTCAGCAGCAAAGAGTAGCAATGGCGCGCGCACTTGCCATGCAGCCCAAAATTATGTTATTCGATGAACCAACCTCTGCCCTGGACCCGGAGATGATCAAGGAAGTGCTCGATGTTATGGTTGAATTGGCGAATACCGGTATGACCATGCTGGTAGTAACCCATGAGATGGGTTTCGCCCGGGGCGTTGCCGACCGGATGTACTTTTTCGACGAAGGGCTTATTGTCGAAAGCGGGACGCCACATGATATCTTCCACAACCCTAAGGAAGACCGCACCAAGTTATTCCTTTCCCAAATCCTCCAGCATTAAAATTTTTTTACCAATTTATACAGGCAATTACTAAAAGCGGGTGGCTGTCTGAGCCACCCGCTTTTCAGGCAGGATTAGAAAATTCCTCCTGGAAACGCAAGCAAACCGAATTTGAGGTGTCTGTAAAATGCCTGGAGGTTTAGATTGCTTAATGAGCCGGGTTTCTTCTATAAAAACGACTAAGGCAAAGCAGCGATAGCTTTAACTTCGATCAAAAAGTCTTCCCGGTACAGCCCCGCCACAAGGACAACTGAATCCGGAGGGTAATCCTGGCTGGGCAGCAGGTCATTGTAAATCTCAAACAGTGCTTCGCGATGGGCTTTCAGGTTCTCCCTGCCGACGATAAAAGTGGTTAATTCAACAACATTGCTGAAATCAGCCCCGGCGCTCTTGAGCACGCTGCTGATATTCCGGTAAACCTGGCGGGTCTGGGCAGCGATATCCCCCACCCCAACTGTCCGGGAATCTGCATCCATTGCGGGCTGACCGGCAATAAAGAGCAAACGGTTTGTCTGCACCATTACAGCCTGTGAGTATGGATAGACACTTGGAGATGGGATCTCATCAGGTTGGATAATCTGTTTTAAACCTGTCATCTTTTACCTCTTTCTATTCATAGCCTATCTCGCCAAGCTCTTCTCCATTCACAAACACGGCATAGTAACCTGGCGGCGGGGTTCCGAGTGGTACATTTTCCTCAAACTCCTCCAGAACCTGGACACAAATCTTATCCGGATCGATAACGGAATACACCTCTATATCTATCCGGTTTTTATCATCTGGATCTTCAATCCGGACGCGTAATTCATTACACGGGGTAGGTAGCGAACCTTTTATATTCAATACAAACTGGGGCGGATAGCTTTCTAATATAAGTATTTCGGTTTTCTCGACAAATGCATCCTCTTTAAATAGCTTTTGATCTTCTGGTGAAGGTTTCCAGTAACCAGAGACCACTGGATTTTTAGAATCAACCCCTCCGTTTCCGGCGTTTATGTTAACATCCCGGTTTGTTGATAGGCTTTCGACTGCCTGATCCGGAGAGGGTCCTGGGCTGCATGCCGAAATCAGGATAAATAAGATCAGTGCAGGAAAAATGCGGGTTGAAAAATTATTTGTTTGGAAAAATAAAATCATGGGGATCTCCTTTTTTTTCTCTCTTTGAATTAACGAAAAAGCAAAGGAAAAAGTTCCCGTTGGAAAATAAGGGTTATCCCTTTACAACTGCGGCTGGTATTAATCTGGCTACTTTCCTGGCAATCCCAGCCCCGGAAACCGTTGCAACCACTTCATCCACATCTTTATACGCCTGGGGAGCTTCCTCCGCAAGCCCCGCCATAGAGCCTGCCCTGATCCGGATGCCATCCTTTTCCAGCTTTGAGCGGAGATTCTCCCCTCTCACCTGTTTCTTGGCCTGTTTCCGGCTCATCACCCGCCCGGCGCCGTGGCAGCTTGATCCAAACGAACGCTGCATACTCTCCTCTGTACCTACCAGCACCCAGGAAGCAGTTCCCATGCTACCGGGGACAAGAACAGGCTGGCCGAACGGCCTGTATTCCGGCGGAAGTTCCATGAATCCGGGTCCAAACGCCCGGGTGGCGCCTTTGCGGTGAACACACACCTTCATTTCTTTACCTTCAATTTTGTGCGTTTCAATCTTGCCCATATTGTGGGCGATATCATACACCTGGGTGAGACCCCAGTTAGAAACATTTCTGGCGAACACTTTATCAAACGCCTGGCGGGTGAAATGCGCCAGCACTTGGCGGTTTGCGAAGGCATAATTGGCGGCTGAACGCATTGCTGCCAGATAATTTACCCCCTCCTGTGAGTTCAACGGCGCGGAAACCAGCTCCCGGTCTGGCAGTTTAATCCCGTATCTCTGAACCGCTCCCTGAAATTCCCTCACATAGTCCGAGCATATCTGGTGCCCAAACCCGCGTGAACCACAGTGGATCTGGACAACTATGTTTCCAACAGCCAATCCCATAACATCGGCAGCATTTTTATCAAAGATCTGGTCTACGATATCCACTTCAATAAAATGATTCCCCGCACCTAGAGTCCCCAACTGCGGTCTACCCCGTTCTTTTGCTCTTAAACTGACGGTATTCGGATCAGCCCCCTCAATCCTCCCACCCGCCTCTGTTCTCTGGATATCCGTATCATCCGCATACCCGTTTCTTAATGCCCAGCGCGATCCGTCAATACAAACACGGTCAAGCTCCTTCTGGTTTAGCCGGACAGAACCCTTCTTACCCACCCCGCTAGGACAGTACATATCCAGTGCAGTTGCAAGTTCGTCCAAGTACGGCAGTGCTTCTTCGTATGGAATTTGGGAGGCGAGCAATCTCACACCGCAGTTAATGTCATAGCCAATGCCGCCTGGCGAAATCACCCCATCCGGGTAGCGAGTGGCAGCAACGCCTCCAATCGGAAAACCATATCCCTGGTGCATATCTGGCATGACCAGAACCTTTCCAACCAGACCCGGCAGGGTCGCTGAATTAACTGCCTGTTCAAGAGATCTGTCTGTTATTATTTGGTCAAGCAGCCGCCTTGAGACAAACACCCGGACCGGGACTCGCATATCATCCCGGTAACTACTCGGAATCTCCCACTCATATTCATTAATCTGCTTCAAATCAGAAATATTAACCATCTCAAACCTCCTCGCTTCTTTTTGCAACCTCCAAGTAACTGATTTCAAACATCGAATATGATCCTTACTTCCAATCCGTGTTTTCCCTGCCGGATTTTAAGATTGTGGTAGGTGACTGCTTTAATCTCCTTTTCAATACTTTTTATTCCTGCGCCTTCAACAACAGCGGATATGCTGTTTCCTGATTTTTTAAAATCGAAAGTATCGAATGCCAGCGATTCCATTTCAGAATAAAATAACAATTCAGATAAAAAATTGACTATCATACTTTCAGGATCAGGGCCATCGATAACAAACATCCGTATTTCCCTTGGTTTATCCTGTAATATAATACCTGCCAGGTGGTACATACCCCGGGCTGACACTTCAAACAATCTTTCAATGTCTGGAGCCCAGACTTCTAATTCCCAATCAGCAGTGTGTTCTACCTCGATGTAACCGGATTCCTGAATATTCATTTCCATCAGTATAATTTATTTCTAATTATTATTTGTGTTTATGGTGGGATAATATTCCGGCAATTTTTATAAAAATCAATTATGATTCGCTGAAATTCGAATTAATCATTCAATTCAAATACCTGAAAATCAACTCCAGGTTTTATTATGAAGGATATAGAGAACAAACTCAACCTGATAGAGAGAAGACTGCAGGCGCTTATCGAAGGCAGTTCTTCAAAATTATTCTTATCGAAAGACCGTTTTACTCTTTTGAATAAAAATCTGATCTCTGCCCTTAAAGAGAGTGAAAAACGGGAAGTGAGTGGAGAAATTTTTGCGCCTGACAACTTCGTGGTCAGAGTAAATCCAGGCCACGTAGATGAATGGCTTTCAGACCAGGGAACTTTGGAATCGACAGCCATCAATTTAAGACAGTACTCAAGGGAAGAAGGCATCCGGTTTGAATCCACACCTATGATTAAAGTTGAACCTGACCCTGATGTCGCCCCGGGAGATATCAGGATCGAACTTAATTATCGAGGGGACAATATAACCCAGACAACTGCAATCTCAATTGATGAGGAGCAGTCTGATACCGAAATCCCACCTGATGCATACTTGATCGTTGATGGAACCGAATTTTTTACATGCGACCAGTCAAATATAAAAATAGGCAGGTACCCTGAAAACCAGCTGGTGATTAATGACCGGCGGGTTTCCCGCCAGCATGCCCAGATCCGGGCGATAAACGGCAATTTTGTCCTGTTTGACCTGAATTCTTCCGGCGGAACATTCGTCAATGGAGATCGGATTAACCAGCGAGTTCTCCATCCGGGGGATGTAATCTCGCTGGCTGGTGTTCCGCTTGTCTACGGCCAGGAAAAATCCGCTCAAGAAAATACACAGCAAATAACGATCGATTTTTAATTCCAGAAAATGGTTAAAATAAAAGTGAATTAGAGATGAGCGCATACGTTCTACTATTGCTGCGGATTATTCTGGTGGTTGTTTTGTATGGTTTTATTGCCTGGGCGCTTTACACGCTTTGGAGAGATATGAAGACCCAGGAAAAAACCCGCTCAATACCTCAAAGCCCGAAATTAACCCTGATTAAACTTGGCATGGAAGAACCTGAAAGCACCTCGTTTATCCAATCTGAAATAGTACTGGGAAGAGATCCAACCAGCGATCTGCAGATTGAAGACAATACAATTTCCGCTCAGCATGCCCTGCTTTCTTACCATCATGATCAGTGGTGGGCTAAAGATTTAGAATCGACAAATGGAACATTTCTGAATAATGAACGGATATTCGATGAGCATTTGATTACCTCCGGTGATGTGCTGAAATTGGGAATTTTTACATTTGAAATTCAGATTCAGGAGAATTAAACATGCCAGACAACCCAAAACTTGCTGTTATCGGCGGTTCCGGCTTATATGAATTGAGTGGACTTAAGAACCAACAGGTATTTGATATCTCCACCCCCTTTGGAAAACCAAGCGCTCCAATTATTGTCGGAAAAGTGGATCAGCAGCCTGTCGCTTTTCTGGCAAGACATGGTATCGGTCATTCAATTTCGCCTTCCGAAATCAATTTCAGGGCAAATATATACGCATTAAAAACGCTGGGTGTTGAACGCATCATCAGCGTCAGTGCATGCGGCTCTCTCCGGGAGGACTTCGCGCCGCGCAATATCGTAATACCGGACCAGTTATTTGATTTCACAAAAGGACGCAGAAACAGCTTTTTCAGCGATGGTATTGTCTCCCATATCAGTGTCGATAAGCCTTTCTGTATAGATTTTTCGAACATTCTCTATTCTTCTTTGGTTGAGACAGGAGCGATCGTTCACAAAGGGGGTTCGTTTATCACAATCGAAGGGCCGCGATTCTCAACCCAGGCTGAATCGAATGTATTCCGGTCATGGGGTATGTCTATTATCGGGATGACCACTGCCCCTGAAGCGTTCCTGGCAAGAGAAGCGGAGATGTGTTATGCAGTGATGGCGCATGTGACCGATTACGATGTCTGGCATGTCAGTGAGGAACCTGTGACCGTGGAAATGGTTATTGAAATCCTGGAACAAAACACCGAGATAGCCAGGCGCGCCATTTTGAATGTTGTTCAGAACTTGCCAGAGACAAGAGATTGCCGCTGTAAAAACGCCCTGGCTGATTCATTGATAACCAACCCGAATCAAATTCCACCTGAGACCCGCGCCCGCCTTGATTTGCTTGTCAAAAAATACCTGGAGTAGTGAATAAAAAAACAGGATTTTTGATCTGAGAATGGATAAAACCTTAATTAAAAGAATTTCCCGCTTTGACACAATCACTCGATTTATTTAAACCAACCGCCGCCAGCCGGATCCAGTTCCGGTTATTAATCCTGGCTGGATTGTTTGTTCTAGTCTATGCTGCCCTATTAACGTTCTCGCCAATAGTGAGAGAACGCAGTTTTGACGTCGATTTACACTGGCGGCACTGGTCCGGTGTCCTGGTGTGGCTGATTATCTTCAGCCTGGTCCACCTTGTAACAACAGCACGGCTGCCAGGACGGGATCCGTATCTTATACCTGTGGCTGCCTTGATGAGCGGTTGGGGATTATTGACGATCTGGCGCCTGCTGCCGCCCCTGGGTTTGCGCCAGACCATCTGGTTATTGATATCCGCCTTTATCTTAGTTTGCGGTTTGTGGTTGAAATTTGATCTGGAAATACTCCGCCGTTACAAATACATCTGGCTGTTTATCTCCATCTTTCTTATTGCTCTGACCCTGTTTCTGGGTACAAATCCGTTGGGCTACGGCCCACCAATGTGGCTGGGCTGCTGCGGTTTCTACTTTCAACCTTCAGAACCTCTAAAACTTCTGCTCATTATCTACCTGTCAGCATATCTTGCCGATCAATACCCGCGTCTAGAAGGAATAGTTTCACAGTCAACGCCAGATTCAACCAGCAGGACAAAAAGACCCCGCCTTGTGGATCGTATTTCGGAATTTACAAATTCATTCAACCTTTCCCTGCTGGCACCCACCCTGGTAATTATGGTAATTGCGATTGCTCTGGTACTCATCCAGAGAGATATGGGCACCGCATTGATATTGATATTTATTTACACATCCATACTTTATTTTGCAACAGGTCAGTTTAGATATTTTGTTATTGCGGTTATTGGTGTCACGGTGGCATTTATTATCGGTTACTTTACGGTTGATATCGTAAAACTGCGAGTCGATTCCTGGCTGTTTCCCTGGCGTGATCCAAGCGGCAGCACCTACCAGATCGTCCAATCATTGATTGCAATTGCAAACGGCGGCATTTTCGGTCGTGGGCCGGGTTTGGGATACCCGAACCTCGTACCAATTTCACAATCCGATTTTGTATTCACTGCCATCACCGAAGAAAGCGGCTTTATCGGCGCCGCTGCCCTGCTGATTCTCCTGGCTCTATTTACTAACCGGGGTCTCAACATCGCAATCAACGCCCGTAATCCTTTTCGAAGTTACCTTTCAGCCGGCATTATTTCCTTATTGATTGGACAGAGTATATTAATCATAGCCGGCAATATCCGTATGCTTCCACTGACAGGGATCAACCTTCCTTTTATTTCGTATGGCGGTTCCTCACTTCTAACGACATATCTATGCCTTTTCCTGCTGCTTGTTATCAGCAGCAGAACCGGAACTGAGCTGCCTGAACCAGTACCTGCCAGGCCCTTTATAAATTTTGGCGTACTTATTTTCATTTGTATTGGTCTGATTTCTATCATAATCGGTTGGTGGTCTATTGTCCGCAGCCCGGATTTAATTGCCCGCACTGATAACCCGCGCAGATCAATGAGCGACCTTTATGTAAAAAGAGGCTCAATTCTAGACCGGAATAATAATCCGATCAACATTACCTCCGGAGAGGCGGGCAGCTATTTCAGAAAAACTAACTACCCGCCTCTGTCCAATATTGTGGGCTATACAAATCCTCTCTACGGTCAATCCGGCCTGGAAGCGAGCATGGACGACTACCTGCGCGGCTGGTCTGGAAATCCACCTCAAGCAGTCTGGCACCAGCACTTATTGTACGGGCAGCCTCCTCCCGGTGTTGATATCAGGTTAAGCCTCGACCTTGAACTTCAACAATTTGTTGATAATATGTTGGATGGGACAACCGGGGCTCTGACAGTGCTCAACGCACAAACCGGTGAGATCCTCGCAATGGCGTCCCAGCCTGCATTCAATTCAAACAATTTGGAGAATGACTGGGAGAAGTCTTGTAAAGGATCCAAATTCACCCCTGTTCAACCGAGCATCCCAGGGATTGTATAATGCCGGGGGAGCGCTGTTGGTATTTTTATTTTTCGAGGGAATCACGGAGGGAAATCTGCCTGATCTGCCAGAAATAATTAATTTCCAGGGTGGCAGCCTTTTTTTCGATTGCGCAGTTGACCCGGGTGGTTTCCCCCGGGTGTCTGCAGTAAGAAATAGCTGTCCCTCAGGTGCATCTGCACTGATAAGCCAGCTCGATGGGGACAGGCTTCAGGAAATTCTGGAACGAACCGGATTTAATTATCAACCGGGGTTGAACTTACCTGCTGGGGCTCCGCCGGTTAGCGCTGATGAACAAACTCCCGAAACAGTGGAGGCGGGGCTTTTTACAAAAATCAGCCCACTGCAGCTTGCTGTAGCTGCAGCAGCAATCACTGGTGGAGGGGTCCGGCCTTCCCCAAAAATCGTTGGTGCGATTAAGACTTCTGATGGTGATTGGGAATCCCTCAAAAGCATTTCTGAACCGGTTCAGGCATTCTCCCCGGAAATATCTGCTGAGGTTGCCAGTAAATTATCTGAACCTGATCTTCCCTTCTGGCAGGTGGTTACATTATCTCCGCCAGCGCAATCTGGCACAATTGACCAGGCTGGCACATGGTACCTGTCAGGTTCGAATCCTTCCTATAAGGGTATACCAATCTCCATAGCCCTCCATATTGAAGAAGAAAACCCCGAACTGGCGGTCAGGATTGGCCAGGCGGTTATCCGCCGGGCGCTCGAAAGTTATCCCTAAACCACCCGGATAAACCTTCTCTTCCCCACCTGCAGCACTCCTGGATTCGGAAAGGCAAGGTTAGCATCCGTAAGTGTCTCGCCGTCGAGACGAACCCCATTCTGAGAAATTAATCTGCGTCCCTCGCTTTTACTCGTAACCAGGCCTGTCTCGACCAGTACGTCCAGTACAGATTTATCTGGATTAAAGGCAAACTCTTCCATCCCATCCGGGGTGTCTTTCTTTTGAAATACTTTAATAAATTCAGCCTGCGCTCGATCGGCTTCCTCGTCAGAATGGAAAATCGCTACAACCTCATGTGCTAACTTCATCTTTCCATCCCGCGGGTGCAGTTTGCCGGTTGCCAGATCCTTTTCCAGCTTTTCTATCTCTACAGGCGTCCAGCGGGTCACCATCCGGAAGTATTCACCCATCGCTTTATCCGGCACGCTCATCACTTTACCGTACATATCCTCCGGCGTTGCCATAATTGGAATATGATTTCCCAGCGACTTGCTCATTTTGATCTCACCATCAGTTCCGGGAAGTATTCCCATAATTATCCCGATATTGGGCTTCACCCCGAGGAATGTCATCAGCTTTCTTGCTGCGGTGATAATGTTGAATAACTGGTCTGTGCCTCCGATCTGGACATCCGTCTGCATCGCATAAGCGTCATACCCCTGCATAATTGCGTAGAAAGTCTCATGCAGATATATCGCGTCGTTGTTTTCCCATCTCAAACGGAAGTTTTCACGGGTTAAGAATTGCTGAATTGTAAAATTGGAGGCGAGTTTTATAAGATCCTCGAAAGTCAATTTCGATAACCATTCCGCATTGTAAAGAATTCTGGTTTTATCGCGGTCAAGGATCTTAAACGCCTGTTCAGCATAAGTGCGTGCGTTCTGTTCAACTTCTTCCGCGGTTAACTGCGGGCGCAGCCTGTCCTTGTCCGATGGGTCGCCGATCAACGAAGTGTAGTTGCCGACAAGAAAGATCACATCATGACCAAGTTCCTGGAACTGGCGTAGTTTTCGCATCGGGACTGTATGTCCCAGGTGCAGGTCGCTCGTCCGGGGATCGAAACCGCAGTATACTCTCAATGGGCGCCCTTCTTTTCCTGCTGCAGATAAGCGCTCAGATAGTTCCTGCGCCATCGCCTCTTTTAGGGTATCATCCCCATACTCTGTGCCCTGCATTAGATATGCGACCTGTTCGTCTGTGCTCATTATTTGAGTCATGATTAAACTCCTGATCGATATTTTCCAGGTGAAAAGCAACAAAAAAGCGCCCGCTGCCGAAAGGGAGCGCTGGTCCCCGGGGGAGAAAATCGCATTTTAGACTTTGTAATAATCACCTATTTCGGTTGTTTTATCCAGTTTTAATCTGGAATGCTCAATGATTGCATCCAGAATTTTATCACCGTCCTTAAAACCCATCCGTCCTTTTATTTCGCCGCTGATTTTTACTTCTCCCAGTTTCCTGAAAGCAAAATGTGAACTCCTGGCGCGCACATGGACTTTTTCACCCCACCGGGAGGAATGCACTTCTACTGCGACAATATCACTCCAAATGATGTCGCAACTTCGCAGACCATTTTCAAAAATTATTCTCTCAGGCTTGATTTCGATGAATGTTCGCCTGTCCATCCAGTTGCCCAGGCTGATGGATAAACCAGCCAGCAGGAAAAATCCCCCCAGCATATATACAGCAAACGGTACAGGTTTGCCACTGATTATCAGAATGATCCAGCCCCCCAGGACAGCAAGCAATAAAATCCACACCGTATATTCGCCCCTCCGGGAAATAATTTCTGGAAGATATTTTCCATAAACGTCCGGTTGTATTTCTGAATAAACAAGATTGTGCTCTTCAGTATTTTTCAAATTGTCTGAAAACTTTTTTTCCATGCTCCAACCTGTTCCCGGTTTATGAACCTCTTCATATCATGCCGGAGATTAAAAATCAGCCATTTAAATTGTCTTTAACAAATTTTTTCCGATCACATGCTATAATTTCCGAATTATTAGAGTGAGCCATGTACGAACCAGTGCTGGTTCTGAATGCCAGTTTTGAACCTATTCATATCTGCACTACCAGGCGTGCTATTTGCCTTGTCCTGACAGGCAAAGCCAATATGGTCCTGAACGGTCGAGGTGTAATCAAGACAGTTACGCGAGAGTACCCGCGCCCTTCAATCATCCGGCTTGAAAAAATGGTAAAACGGCCCCGTCCGAAGGTGAGGCTGACAAAAAAGGAAGTGCTCCGCCGGGATGAGTATACCTGCCAGTACTGCGGTACAAAAACCTCCCACCTGACCATCGACCACATTATTCCACGGAGTTCAGGTGGTCTGCATGAATGGGATAACCTGGTGGCAGCCTGCCCGAACTGCAATCACCGCAAGGGCAGGCGCACAATCGACCAGGTTCAAATGCAGCTGCTGCGGAAACCGCAGGAACCCCCAGTTTCGGCAAAATACCGCTTTGAGCATCACCTGCAGGAAAATCAAGATTGGCTCCCTTTTATCGAGGGCTGGTGAAGTTCTGAAGCTGTGTAACCCCCATCAAAAAAAGACGGGCAGGTAAAATGATCAGCCGTTCTCCTGGACAGTTGGTTTCTTTTTCAAATGCCTCCATGTCAGCAGACCCGCCGCTGCAATCCCAACCAGAGCCATAAACCCCTGGTTGGCATTCATGCCTGCCACTACAGCCTGGTCGAGCCGTAAAAATTCAAGCAGAAATCGACCGAGCGGGTACGCCATCAGATAAATCAGGAACACATCGCCATTTAACAATTGATCTTCAAAATGACGTGAGACCCACAAAAGCAGGATAACCACTCCCAGGCACCACAGCGATTCATACAGGAATAACGGGTGGAATTTTTCATAATTTTCAAAACCCGCCAGCCTGTACTGCGGATCGATTGTAATCGCCCACGGAAGGTCGCTTGGTCTGCCGTAAATCTCCTGGTTTATATAATTTCCCCAGCGTCCAATCGCCTGGGCTAATGCCAGTCCCGGAGCAGCGATATCAATCCATAAAAGAAAGTCAATCTTTTTCCGGCGGCAGAAAAAGTAAAGGGCAATAAGGCCGCCGATCACAGCCCCCGGTATCCCAAGTCCGCCTCTCCATACGGCAATCGCATCCAAAGGGTGGGTAAGATAGTACATTGTGGTCACGCCCAGAGCGGTGCTGGAGGGAGGCGGCGTCAGGATATGCCAGACACGCGCCCCGATAATCCCGCCGATAAGTACCCAAACAAGCGCATCCCAAACGTTATCAGAATCCTGGCCGCGCCGGCGTGCCTCCCTGGATACCAACCAAGCACCCGCCAGAGCCCCCACCATAATGATGATTCCATAAAATCGAATATTTAAAGGTCCTAACTGAAACCCGGTTGGCATATATTACCTCTCAAATATCTGATCAGAAAATGGATTGTAGATATACCACTTGTAAATATTATCTGGGACTACTTGAAGCTTAAAATCAATCTTTGTCTTTCGAATATGCCTGGCGGCGCACATCAATAATTCTTTGCAGAGCAGTAATGTTGGCGAATATGGCGATTATCCATAAACCGACCATTGGTATGTTTAATATTAAAGACGGTGCTAATACCAGATATCTTTCCATTCGGGTCAAAATACCAACTTTTGTATCCCACCCGAGCGACTGGCCGCGTGAACGAATATATGAAACCAGAACAGATCCTGCCGAGGCGGCAAACACCAGCATGGCGGCAATTTTATCTCCCACGCTGACATAATAATAAAGCAAACCCGCAAAAATAATTAACTCAGAATATCTATCAGTGACAGAATCGACGAATGCGCCAAACTCACCGCTCATTCCCCGCAAACGAGCCATTGTCCCATCCAGCGCGTCAACCGGACCCATTGCCAGGATAATCAGTCCGCCTATGGTCATGTTCCCCATCGCCAGGAAGACAGCTCCAACCGTGTTTCCAACAAATCCGAAGATGGTCATTGCATTGGGTGTGATCCCCAGATTATTCAAAAACCCGCCAATCCAATTCAGCAGGCCTCTGAAACGGTTTCGCATCTGATCAGTAAAGGTCAGTTTTTCCTGTGTTTGATTTAGATTTTCCACGAAAGAAATCTTCCTTTGTAAAATAATTAAATTGAAATTAACTGGGATATGCTAACGTATGCCAGACAGGCTGTCAAGAAAAGATGCTTTATTCAATCTCAGATCCGTCTGAGATCAGCACTTCCCTGTCACGGCCGCCGCTTACTGCTGGACCCACAATACCCATATCTTCTAACTGGTCGATCAGACGAGCGGCTCTTGGATAACCAACCCGTAATTTTCGCTGCAGCATAGATGCGCTGGCTTTACGGGATTTTCCAACAACCTCAATCGCCTGTTCCAACAATTTATCGCGATCATCCAGTTTGGAATCTCGATCAAGAAGTGCTTCCCATGGCGCATCTTCAGTTCCATCGGTTGGGTACTCCTTTTGCCAGAAAGAGATAACCCGTTCGACTTCGTTATCATCTATCATTACACCCTGCGACCGGATAGGGGCGGGTGCCTCAGGCGGTAGAAACAGCATATCGCCCTGGCCAAGCAGGGATTCCGCCCCGGCAGTATCCAGGATTACTCTGGAATCAATTGACGAAGCAACGGCAAATGAAATTCTTGCAGGAAAATTCGCTTTGATCAAACCGGTAACCACATCTGTGCTTGGTCTCTGTGTTGCCAGAACGAGATGGATGCCTGTTGCGCGAGCCATTTGTGCCAATCTGACCAGGTTGTGTTCAGTCTGGTCGGGCGCCGACATCATCAGGTCGGCTAACTCATCAATCAATACCACCAATTTTGGCAGGGTCTCAGCGTCTTTACGACGCCTCATTTTTCGATTGTAGGTATCGATATTCCTTGATCGAGAGGTTTCAAGCAGCTTATAGCGGCGGTCCATCTCCTGGACAACCCAGCGCAATACCCCCAGGATCCTTTCAATATCTGTTTCTACCTGTCCGAATAAATGCGGTAAGCCATTGAAACGCACCAGCTCAACCATCTTGGGATCAACCATAATTAACCGCAGATCTTCGGGGGTGTTATTCATGACCAGGCAGGTCGTCAGTGCAGCTATACAGACCGATTTACCCGAGCCAGTAGTGCCTGCGATTAAAAGATGCGGCATACTGCCCAGATCTGCAACGATTGGTTGTCCGGAAACATCACGCCCCAACGCTATCGCCAGAGGCGAACCAACCTTATAAAATGCTTCAGATTCCAGGATCGGTCTTAATCTAACCACTGACGAATTTGGATTGGGCACTTCGATTCCAATATATGCGCGGCCTGGAACCGGGGCTTCAATCCTCAATCTCTCGGCGGTTAGCGCCAGCGCCAGGTCTTTTCGCAAACCTAAAATCTGGGCCACCCTGATTTTCTGTCTCTCGATATCGCCTTCTGTTCTGGATTTCTCCTTCTCAAGATAACCGGGTTCAACTGCAAACTGTGTTACGGTTGGTCCAACTTTAAAACCAACCACTTTTACAGGGATGCCAAATTCAGAAAGCGTTTTTTCGATCAGCCCGGCTGTCATATTAATATTTCGTTCATCCGGGCGGGTGTTTCGCTGCCTGGTTAACATATCCAGGTCCGGCAGGCGCCCATCCCTCTCAGGAGAATCACCGGGCGCTGCTGGTGCATCTTTTACAATTTTAAAACTTTTCCTGAACTGGGGTGGAAGCACACTTCGTTTTTTCTTGCCCGTCTCTGCTGGAGTATATTCTGTATTAATCACCAGTGGCGCTTCACTGATGGATAGTACAGCCCCCGGTACCGCCTGATTTTTTAAATTAGAGGTTGTATTTGTGCGGCGTGGTAAAAAAAGAAAAATTCTGGATATGTCCAGGCCGATGAATAATATAAACGCCAGCATAACCGATAGGACTGCGATTAACCCGTACCGGGACGAAAACCCTAAATTCTCCAGCCCCAGGTGGATTATTGCTGAAAGACCCCAGCCTACCCTTCCGCCATCAAGCCCTGCTTCCGCTCTCTGCAGCGAAGATCCGCCTATTAATGTAAAAAGAACCAGAGATATAATCGCGCCCAATTCCACCCAGATGACATACATGACCCTGATTTTTACTTTGCGATTGTATCCTTTGAAAAATAATAACCATATTCCTGATACTATTAGCAATACGACAATCCAAAACGCGCCGTAACCAAGCCAGAGTCTCAGGATATATCTCCACCATAACAACAGGATCCCTTTCGTCTCAGGGATCAGCAGCGCGATGAGGGTCAGTAATCCAAACGCCAGTAAAATAATGCCGGCAGAATCCCGGAGAAGACGTTCAATTCGGTCAGAGTAACTGTTACCTTTAATCCAGAATTCCGTTTGAGTACTGCTGTTTTCCATTATTCCTGCTCAGACACCCCTAAATCATTTTATCGTCATCTACAATATTTACCTTGTTATTAACGCTATCCAATTGTTTGGCGCGCTGAACATTCACTCTGGATGCAATATAGATGCCTGCCAGAATAAATCCAGCCCCGAGCATCTTCAAGGGAGAAGGCACCTCGTCTAGGAAGAAATAAGCAAGAATTGTTGAACCTACCGGTTCCCCGAGTAAAGCGATGGAAACAAATGCAGCAGACAGGTAACCCAATGAATAATTAATGATCGAATGTCCGAATAATTGTGGAATTAACGCCAGCATAAACATCCAGAAATATGCCTCAGGTGGATAACCAACCAGAGAATTTCCGGAGACAACCATTAAAACGCCTAAAATCACGGCTGCCATGCCATAAACAATGAAGACATAAGACAGTAATGACACCCTGCTTCGCAGGCTGCGCCCGATAATAATATACAGTGATGCTGCGAATGCGCCAACCAGCGCCAGGATATCCCCCAGGAATGCCTCCCCGCGCAGGAATTCCGTGCTGGAGGGGCAGGAAAAATTTGACCCTGTCCATACACAGGTATCACTGAAAGCAACCAGAAATACACCACCCATAACCAGCAGCAGCCCAAGGAAGATCGGTCTTGTCACTGGTTCCTTTACCGTGAAAGGTGAAAGCAAGGCTACCCACAATGGAGCCGTTGACACCAGTACAACCGAACTGGTGACAGTCGTGTATTCCAGCGATTTAATCCAGGCTGCAAAATGGAGCGCCAGAAAGGCTCCGGATAATAATGCCAGCATATATTCTGGCCTGGAAATCGAGCCCAGTTCCTGGCGTCTTTTGACAAGTACAAATGGGCTTAATAAAAGAGTGGCGGCCCCCAAACGAAAAAATGCGATAACAATGCTTGGAGCGTAAGACTGTGCGTTGCGGATCAGTAAGGACGCTGTTGATACTGCCAGAATTCCAATACCTATTGCAAGCAGTGGATTTACCGGCGGGCGGCTAGCAGAATTCATCCCGGTTTTCTAATATGAAGAACAACTTTCCCCAGCAGATCTTCTGTGAATACTGGCCCAATCTCCAGGCTGTCAACACTATCTGGATGTGTTCCGCTTACCCATAATTCACCATTATTCTTATCATATTTATCCACCCTTTTGATCATCGTACCGTAACTTGAATTATTAAAAACAACAATATCCCCGGATTTGATCCTTTTTAAATGAAAGGGATTTTGGTTACCAACACAAAATCCCCATCACCATACAATGGATTCAGGCTTTCACCTGCAATTTTAATAATTTTGACCATTAAAGGTCGGGATAAACCACTTCCAGGGCAGGCGCATAAGGCGCAATCGCTTTTTTAACAGCTACATTTTTAGTCTTCCAGAAAATTTCCGCAAATTGGTTTATGGCATCCACAAATTGAAGTCCATGCTCGCGGTTTGCCGTCTGGCGGCATTTTGAACCTAACTGCATAATCTTGTGTACAAGTCCGTTCAGTTCTGGGAACCCTTCAAGGTGCTGCTCTTTGATGTAATCTCCCCAGATAACGCGAATCTCATGCTTTGCTTTTTCAGCGTGCTCCTCTTTAACCGCTACATACCGGGACATACTGTTATTGAACTCGATTCCAGTATCAGGGGCGTTCTCTTCCAGATTTTTCATCAGGTCCATCATACGGACTACAGTTAATGCGGCGATCTGGGCGGTAATTGGATCATAAATGCCGCAGGGGATATCACAGTGCGCCTTCGCACTGTCAAACTGGACGATATTGTCTAATTTATCAATAACCTGGTAAATCATGTATTCCTCCTTTATGGATAAAAAGTTTGATAGGACTGTAACCGGAAATATAACATAAATTGATCATAACTAGCTGATATGCTCCTGTCAAGGAATCTGGAAAAATTGACGAGGAATATTAACAAAATATATATTTTCTACCTTTATTATCATATATTATTGTGTTCTCGGAAACAATTAGTAATTTTGCTTGACAAAGCCAGATACGGAGGCTAAAATTTTCTCAGCTTGATAGAAATAAACACAATCTGATTTTTATAATCAATCATACAATTTTCAGGAGGTTGTTCCCATGACTTATATCATTACCAGCCTGTGCCTGCGCGATTCCGGTTGCGTTGAGGTCTGCCCGGTTGAATGCATTGTTCCGGGTAAACCCCAGGAGGAATGGCCTTGGTATTACATTGATCCGGATACCTGCATTGACTGTGGTGCATGCGTTCCTGAATGTCCATTCGAAGCAATATTCCCGGAAGACGAAGTTCCCACCGATTACACTGCAAAAGGCGGCGAGTATATAAGCAAGGTCGGACTGAGCGGTCACTATGAAGGAACAAACCACCATGGTGAAGCGGTTGTTCTGAACACAGTTCGCCAGCTTGATGCAGGAGAAGTGCTTGACCTAACTGAGGATAATCAACCAAATTACGATTATTTCTCCAGCGGTCCGGGGTACGATGCTCTGGATTAATATCCAAACAGCAACCCTGCACCAGTGAACTGGGATATAAAAGAGAAGGCTAAAACCTTCTCTTTTTTTTCCTTAATTATTCCTGGGAAAAAATAGATTAAAAAAATTTTATAATCACAGGATACAATTGAAACCAATTAGGTTCTTTTTCGTATAAAAGACAGCAGCTTTCCTTGTCTCTATCACAATCAGAGCACTCTATTGAGCGTTACTGACATTAAGAATTAATTAGATTTATTAAGTTAATGGTCAATCTGGAGGTATAAATATATGGAAGATCATGATGCGCCTGAAGGAAATCTGAAAGATGAATTTCGGAACCTGGGCAAGAATTTGGTGGATGCAATCCGGGCTGCAGGTGAAATCCCGGGCTGGCAAAAATTAAGTTCCGACATTGAGGGAGGTTTATCTGAGTTTGGAACAACAGTTAAAAAGGAGTTTGAAACCCTGAAAGAATCCCCAACCGCGCAGCAGGTAAAATCGGAAATTGATGATTTTCAGGACCGGATCAGGGCAGGCGAAGTTGAGACCAAAGTCCGTGAAGAGCTTATCACAGCCCTTAAGGCGGTGAACAGTGAACTCCGCAAGGTATCCGAGAAATTCAGCTCGTCCGGACAGGACTCTTTTGATAGCAATGATAAAGAAATGAAAAAAAACAGCGAGAATAGAAATGACCGAACTGATTAGAACAGAAACAAAAACAGGAGAAACCATAAATGCTGGAGATGTAAAAATCACCCCATTTTCGAAATCTACCAGTATTTTGTCAAAAGGAAAGAATACCGGTCTGATATGGAACCGCCCCGATTCCATACTGGTCCAGCGGCCGGATGGAAGCGAACAGGTCATCCCTGTCATCGATGTTACCAGGCAGACCCTCTGGGCGATAATGGGATTAAGTGCGCTTGCTATTATGCTGCTCGCTATCTTCACGTTCAAAAAGAGTAAATAAAAAAGGAGAAACAAATGGCAGAAGATTCGAAAACTCTGGATAAAAATAAAATGATGATTGATGAGAGTGCCCTAGATATAATTCAGAAAAATATGAAGGAATTCCTTCGGGCCGGCAGCGTCGATGCAGTATACGGCAAACCGATTAAGCAGGGTGATACTGTAATTATTCCCACCGCAGAAGTGCTATCCTTGATGGGATTTGGAGTTGGCTCGGGATATGGAAGAGGCCCTTCTGGAGATGAAGGGAATGGGGAAAATGAAAGCGAAGGTGGCGGGGGAGGCGGAGGAGGCGGCGGGCGGATCCTTTCCAGACCTGCTGCGGTTGTGATCGTCACGCCCCAGGAAGTACGGGTGGAACCAGTTATGGATGTGACCAAAATCGGTCTGGCGGCTTTAACTGCAGGTGGTTTTGTTCTCGGCATGTTCTTCCGCATGCTGAGCGCAAGGTCAGCCTTAAAGGATATGTAGACAAACCTGAATGGTTTGTCGTTGAAATAACGGTCAATTTCAATATTAAATAAAACGGCAGGCGGTTGGTTTCAATCGCCTGTTACTTTTAATTATCCGGTTTCGCTCATAGATTCTCAATAAACAGAAAATAATTCTTGATATCTAACCTCACCTGGTTGATTATTTTATGTACAATATATGAGCATTAACAATTTTCAGACCTCGCTGTTTACCTGTTATCTGTTTTTATGAAACCCGTTCCAGTGGATAAGTTACAGACCAGATTTCAAAAATGGGCGCCAATCTTCACATTCCTGGCGCTGCTGATTGTTTTCTCATTGATTTATTCTCAAAGCCCGCTCTTCACCTCAAATCAGAACCAGTACTTCCTGCATGGTCTCGCCAGAGCTGGTTTTGGAGACCTGGATGAGGACTGGCTGGCAAATACTACCGAACCTACCCCTGTATTCAGCTGGATTGTCCAAACCAGTTACCATCTCTTCCGGACAAACGCAGTTTTTTATCTGTACTATGCGTTACTGTTGGGGATATATATATACTCATTATTACAAATCGTATTTTATATATTTGATACATCCAATTCAAGAACCTTATATCTTTTATATACATCCTCCCTGCTTTTCATCCATTCTGCGGCTTTTCGATTTTTCAATTCCCGCATCTTCGGCTCGAATTGGACTTATATTCTTGAAGACGGGGTTGCTGACCAGCGCCTTTTGGGCCCTGTATTTCAACCAAGCGCCTTTGGTATCCTGTTCCTGGTTTCTATCCTGTTATTTCTTAAAAATAAACCGTACTGGTCAATTTTTAGCGCCGTTCTGGCAGCAATAATCCATCCAACATACTTGTTGGCAGCAGGTTCGCTGGTTTTGAGTTATATGCTTGTCACTTTAAAAGAAGACCGGTCATACTGGAGAACCGCTTCTTACGGTCTTTTCGGCTTGATAATGGTACTGCCGATTGTGACTTATATCTATTTAAATTTCACAAGCGCCCCGCCAGAAACCTTGAATCGCGCTCAGGAAATCCTGATTAATTTTCGTATTCCGCATCACGCCTCAATCGCCTCCTGGCTGGATTCAACTGCGATTGTGAAAATCCTGCTGATATTTACGGGGCTTTACCTGGTCAGGAATAACCGGATATTTTTAATATTACTGGTTCCCATGCTGGTTTCTGCGTCCCTGACCGCACTGCAATTTATTCTGGACAGCAATACGCTGGCATTAATCTTTCCGTGGCGGATTTCTACACTGATGGTCCCTCTATGCTCCGCGATTATTCTGGCTAAATTGATTTCAGTTTTTTACCAGCGGTACCCGGAATTATTCCAGAGACACCAAAAAAGTATCGAAATTCTAAGCGCTACATTGATCATCCTGCTGATGGCTGCCGGTCTAATCCGGATTATGATCGAATTCAACATTAAATCCTCACTACCTGAACGGGAGATGATGGAATTTGTGTCCCAGAATTATGAGCCGGGTGAAATATATTTTGTGCCAAAGAAAATGCAGGATTTCCGTTTAGCGACGGGTGTGCCAGTTTATGGTGATTTCAAATCGATACCTTACAATCCCGAGGATGTCCTGGAATGGCGCCGCAGGATAAAAATAATTGAGGAATTTTACAGAAAACCCGACTGCGAATCATTTAACATTCTTATAGATAGTGAAGATCTGGACAGTTTTGTTGTGCCAACCAGCAGTTCAATGCCTGCCTGTGAGAGGGTATCACCTGTTTATAAGGATGACCATTATTGGATTTATGCGGCTGTGAATGCACAATAAAAAACTCCCCCAGGGTATATCGCGGCTGACAATATCCTTTTTTAGAATAGGTACTTCATCAAAAAGGTTGTGATAGTTAAAATTCGTCAAAAGCCAGAAAGGAGTTGGCAATGGCGAAGAAATACATCGTAGACTTGAACAAGGATGAAAATACAGAATTGGTTTCACTGACCCAAAAGGGTCGCCCCAGGTGCCAGAAAAATCAAACGAGCAAACATTCTGCTTTTGGCTAACGCTGGAAAGCCTGATTATGAAGTTGCTGAACTTTTACTACAATTTGGTTGACGGTTCTGCGCACACGGCACAGATTTGTCGAAGGCGGTTTGGAATGTGCGCTGAATGAGTTGCCACGGGCAGGATGACTGCCTAAAATCGACGACAAGATCGAAACAATCCTGACCTCTTTAGCCCAAAGCCAACCCCCAAATGGGCGCGTGCGTTGGACGCTACAATTGCTCGCCGATCGTTTGGTTGCGCTCACCCGGCTGGATAGCCTTTCGTATGAGGCAGTCCACTTGGTGCTAAAAAAACGATCTCAAACCCTGGCAGCGCCAGAAATAGTGTATCCCAACTGTCGTTGGCGCTTGATTTGTCTGGCGCATGGAAGATACCCTCGATCTGTACTCCGAGCCTTATCAACCAGCCTTTCCAGTGATTTGTTTTGACGAAATGCCCTATCAGATGGTGAGCGAAACCAAGTTGCCTTTGCCAATGCAAAATGGAAAACCAGGGCGTTATGACTTCGAATATCGACGGGAAGTTAATTGCAGCCTGTTCATGTTTCTGCAGCCCCTAGCAGGTTGGCGGCATAACAAAGTCACTAACCAACCCACCAAGCAGGATTTTGCCAGGTGCATGAAGGACCTGGTTGAAATTCAATTTCCAGAAGCCGAAAAGATCCGATTAGTATTGGATAACCTCAACACTCATTCGCCCGCCGCCTTTAATGAGGCTTTTTCGCCCCAGCAAGCCCGGTACCTCCCAAAAAATTGGAGTTTCACCATACCCCTGAACATAGCAGTTGGTTGAACATAGCTGAAGTCGAAATCTCTGTTCTTACTGAACAATGCTTGGATCGCAGGTTGGGGAGCCAAGCAATCGTAGCAAGCGAAGTCGGTGCTTGGTAAGCTGAACAGAACGCCGCTCGGGCAACCATCAATTGGCGTTTCACCATCCCGAATGCCAGGGATAAACTCAAGAAATTATATCCAGTGGGAGAAGAGTAATGATGACCAAAGTTCCCCCAACGGTTTGCGTTACCTGCGTGTGGGCGGGCGGAGACAATGCTTGGGAGCAGGAAAAACTCGAAGCCAGAAAAATGCTCGAAAAGCCGCACCGTACCCACCCGTCCAGTGCACGTTTTGTTGGGCGGCCCGGCATTTGGGATTTAAGGGTAGGGTTTGCTCTAAGTTTTTTGGAACAGAAAATAATAGTGGCTATCTTCTGAAACATTATCCAATTGAAAACCTAACTTTTCCAATAGCTGTATTGCGCGAACATTATTCGAATAAGTATGCGCCTCTACTTTTGATAAATTTAAAACAGAAAAACCGTAATCAGTAATAGCAACAAGACTTTCACTCATAAAACCCTTTCCCCAATGTTCTTTTGCCAAATCAAATCCAATCTCACCTTTGCCGCCGAGTTCAACATCTCCATAACCACATGTCCCAATGAATTCGTTGTTTTCCTTCAATTCAATTGCCCAAGTGATGCCTTCCCCTTGTTGAAATTCAAAGTTGAATTGATCGATGAATTTTGAGGCTTGCTCAACTTCTGAGAGTGGTTTTTCAAAGAACCACTTTGCAATATCTGGATCAGAAAAGTTCTTGAAAATAGCATGCGTGTCGGCATGCGTAATTCCTCGCAGAATTAACCGCTCAGTCTTAATGATTGGAAAAGTTTTGGGAAACTCGGTTTGCGTCATATCAGTGATTGCCTTTCTCGAATTTTTTTCAATATTGTGCCAAGCACAGAAAAGATGCAGTAGTCAAATTTTCCGCGTTATTATCAATTTAGGGCCGCCCAACTAGTGCATATAACGCAACTTTTCGGTAAATTTAGCTATTTATAGGCCTATAAATATTATACATCGAGGCTGGCATGCTTCCACCGAAAAAAAGACTCCTTTACCAGGTTCGTGATCGGCTGCAGTTGAAGAATTACGCCTACCGGACTGAGAAATCGTATCTATATTGGATCAAACAATACATACTGTTTCAAAACAAACGCCACCCGAAACGAAATGGGAAGCTCAGAGATCGAACAATTTCTCACCCATTTGGCTGCCAAGAAAAAAGTCGCCTCATCAACTCAAAACCAGGCCCTGAGCGCACTGCTTTTTCTGTACCGTGAAGTGCTTGACTTACCGCTCGATTTGACATTTCAGTCATTTCAGGTGAAAAGGCCGAAACATCTACCGACGGTACTTTCGAAGACTGAGGTCGAGCGAGTGCTGCGCCAGATGAGCGGAGTAACCATGCTGATGACCCAGTTATTGTATGGCAGCGGCTTACATTTGATGGAGTGCTTACGTTTGCGGGTAAAAGATGTGGACTTTGAACAACACCAGATTATAGTGCGTGACCCAAAAGGAATGCATGATCGCACAACCATGCTGCCAGTAACGCTTAAGCCTTCCCTGCAAGCTCAACTCCAGGCAGTGAAACACCTTCATGAGCGCGACCTTGCTTCTGGACATGGAGAAGTGTCCCTTCCCTGTGCCCTGTCGCAGAAATATTCTAATACTACGAAAGAATGGGCCTGGTAATTCATCTTTCATTCGAGCAATCTCTCCCCTGATCCATACAATGGAAAAATGAAACGCCATCACAGGCACGAGAGCGTTCTGCAAAAAGCCGTTCGCCAGGCGGCCATCAAAGGAGGAATTCACAAAAATGTTGGGCCACACACCTTCCGTCATAGCTTTGCCACTCACCCGCTTGAAGCAGGCCATGACATCCGCACTGTGCAGGAACTATTGGGACATAAAGATGTAAAGACGACCATAATATATACCTACGGGCTTATTCACGGACCCAATGCTGTGCACAGCCCGCTTGATGCATGAAGCTGTTTGTTCAAGCTTGTCCCAGCTCAAGTCTGGAGTTTTAATTCTCGCATGGACTTTGTTGAACTGTGCCAGATCTTGCTCAAATCGTGCTGCCTAACAAAACTTTTTTGATGAAGTACTAGGTACTTAAATCGTTACCAGTTCATACAACATTTCAAAAGGAAATTTCTGCTAAATTCACACGGAATTCCCAGATTCCCGGCTCAATTAATTTTCGCTGGAATTCCAGGCCGCTTTTACGAACAAAGTTTATTATCCCCGTGTTCGACACATGGATTGTAGCGGTAAACGCATTCACTCCATGCTGGCGGGCATATCGGGTTAACCGGATCATAATTGCGGTACCCAACCCTCGATTCTGGAAATCATCCCGCACAACTATTGCGCATTCTGCTGCACCCGGCTGAGCATCTCCAATAAAATCATATCTGGCAACTGCAATAATACTTTCTCCCCCATCCTCCATTATTGTCCCCACCAATGCCATTCGATGGTGATAATCGACATTCGCAAAATATTGGGCTTGCTTGCGGGATAACTCTTTGAAGGATTTGAGGAAACGCAAATACACTGTTTCTGGCGATAATCGCTCAAATGTCGCCTGGAGTAAGGGGGCATCTCCGGGTTGGATCGGGCGTATTGTGACTGCAGTGCCATCTTTTATAATTATTTCTTCAGTAAACCCAACCGGGCTGACAGCCTCAGGTATTTCTAAACCTGGAATGATATTTCCTTTTCCCATCAATAATAATTATCAATTCGAATGGATATTAAATAAATCTCAGGCTGGTCTGTAAGCCGCATTCTGTCCGAAAAATGGCTAACCAATTTCTGGATGGTCATCTATCTAGGTCATATGTTTCCACATAACTCTAGCGGCCTACCCGGAACTTTTATATAATTTTGGAAACGAGCAGTTTCCTGGCCTTGATATTGCCCGATCAAAAATAAGGCGATCTGGACAAAATCCGGAACCCGTCCCTGCTTGGCCTTGCTCCCGGTGGGGGTTACCTGGCCGTAGACATTTCTGCCTACGCCGGTGGTCTCTTACACCACCTTTTCACCCTTACCATGTATGGCGGTTTGTTTCTGTGGCCCTATCCGGCAGGTTGCCCCGCCCCGGGTGTTACCCGGCACCGTGCTCTGTGGAGTGCGGACTTTCCTCAGTTATCGTAAATAAACTGCGACCATCCGACCAACCTGAGCGTTCCTATCATACTATTCTTGACAAATACTGTCAATTAAGCTGTCAATAAAACTGGACAATATAAATTATATCTAGTAAAATAACCAGTCGCTATTATTAGCCAGAATGAAATTCGGAGGTAGTTTTGGCAAACATAAAATCACAAATTAAACGAAACCGACAAAATGAAAAGACGGAGACTGAGAAACCGGGTGTATCGAGGCCGGGCTCGGACTTATATTAAGAAAGCCCAGTCCGCAATGGAAAACGGTGAATTTGAATTAGCCCAGGAAACAACCCTCATGGCAATCAGCGCCCTTGACCGCGCCGCTGACAGAGGAGTTATCCATAAGAACAACGCTGCACGTCGGAAAAGCCGCCTTCTAAAACGCTTAAATTCTCTGGAAAAACAACCGGAGTAGCCCTGTAACTTTAAAACGAATTACCAGAATGCGGGAGCGAAAAGTCCTCCCGCTTTTATTTTTTAAATATCTGGATAATCATACTACCTGGAAAATGGGCTTGCTTTTTGTAAGCATTGATACAATGTCCAGAAGGCGTTCAAAACCTCATGCATGTTATAATCTTTTTCTCCATGGTGAGATATCAATTTCGCAATTCTGCTAGCCCAAATTCGGTCTGGCATGATTGTTGGAACGGAGTCACTGCCGGATTTTACCCTCTGTATTTTGTCCTGGTATCCTGGGGAATTCTAAATGTTCCAAGTTGAACAACAAAAAATAAATGATCTGATCAGAGAGTACTGCTCAGATAATAATCTGCCAGCGCCGGAAGAAATTAAGTGGAATCCCATTCCATTTGAGGGTGAATGGGGGATCTCCACCTCATTTTTCCAGCTGGCAGCCAAAGAAGCCCGCCAGATCCCCGGAGGAAGCAATAATAAAATTCCTGTCCCCCAGCGAGCTCAGGATATTGCAGTGGGGATCGCCAGCCATCTTGGAACGCTGCCAGGCTTTTCAAAGATTTAGGCGAAAAATGGCTATTTGAATATTTATTTTGAAACTTCCGCTTACAGCCAGCGGATTATCGATAAAATTCTGCAGGAAGGACCTGATTACGGATGCGGGGACTCAAAAGACGAGCGGGTTATGGTCGAGTTCTCCCAGCCCAATACTCACAAGGCATTCCATGTTGGACATCTGCGTAATGCTATCCTGGGTTCCGTGGTCAGTAATATCCTGGAATGCGCCGGGTACTCGGTTATCAGAGCCAATTATATTGGAGATATCGGCTGGCATGTAATTAAATGGCTCTGGAATTATATAAACTTTCATGAAGGTGAGCAGCCAACCGAGGACACAACCCGCTGGATGGGGGATATCTATTCCGAAGCTGAAAAACGCCTGGAAGAGACTCCAGAATATGAACCGGATATCCGCCGGCTTTTTTCGCTCTGGGATAAACGCGATCCAGATATTGTTGCGCTGTGGCAAAAAACCAGGGGATGGAGTTTGGAAGGTTTCGAACAGATTTACAACCTGCTGGGCGTGAGTTTTGACCGGGTTTATTTTGAGAGCGAGGTAGAGGATTCCGGAAAAGAACTTGTTGAAGATTTAATTTCAAAAGGGATCGCCGAAGATGAAAGACCTGACGGACCGGTAATTATTCGAATTCGATGACATACTGGATCTGGACAAAGAGAAATACAGAGTCCTGGTGATTCTGCGCTCTGATGGAACCTCCCTTTATGCGACAAAAGACCTTCCCCTGGCAATATTAAAATTTAAAGAATACGACCTGGACCGCTCAGTCTATGTTATCGATGTCAGGCAATCCCTTTACCTGCAGCAGGTATTCAAGACCCTGGAAATCTTGGGCTACCCCTGGGCGAAGGACTGTTACCATCTGGCTTATGAGATAGTCAATCTTCCGGGAAATGTAACCATGAAATCTCGAGATGGCACCGTAGTTCTGCTTGAAGATTTAATCAGAGAGGCGAATACCAGGGCTTATAAGATTGTCACCGAAAAAAATCCCGATCTGTCGGAGAACGAAAAAGGGGAAATCGCAAATGCTGTGGCTATAGGAGCCTTAAAGTACACAATGCTGGCTCGCGAAAATGAGAAAATCGTGACTTTCGACTGGGAGAGCGCTCTAAATTTTGACGGTCAGGCTGCTCCATACATCCAGTATGCGTGTGTACGAGCCAACAGCATCCTCCGCCGTTCAAATCAGGAGCCGATGGGTTCAGTCGCTCCAGAGTACGAACTGGATCCAACCGAAGTGCAGTTAATCGACCTGATATCAAGGATACCTTTTGAAATCCAGCGCTCTGCGGAGGAGCTCAAACCGCTCCACCTGACCAATCTCGTTTACAGTATTGCGAAAGCATTCAGCGACTTTTATAACCAGTGTCCGGTTTTAAAAACCTCTGGAAACCAGCGCATGTTCCGCCTCAGGCTGGTATTGGCGGTTCGCCAGACGCTTACGAACCTTATGAATCTTCTCGGTATTGTCCCGCTTGAAAAAATGTAACTTCAATCGAAAAATTAAACAAAGAATATCAATTAACCAAATTCCAATTTCAGGAGAAAATTAATTTATGGCACCGGTTCGTTTACTTATTATGGGCGCAGCAGGACGAGATTTTCACAATTTTAATGTTCAATTCAGGGATAATCCGGATTATCAGGTAACAGCCTTCACTGCCACTCAAATCCCCGATATTGAAGGCAGGATCTATCCGTCTGAATTATCCGGATCTCTGTACCCGGATGGCATCCCCATATATCCTGAAAGCGAGCTCGATCAGTTGATACAGGACCTTAATATCGATCAGGTAGTTTTTGCATACAGCGATGTTCCCCACACCTTTGTTATGCATAAAGCATCCCAGGTCATGGCTTGCGGAGCTGATTTCAGGTTGATGGGATCAAAAGATACCCAGCTTAAAGCCCAAAAACCAGTCATTTCAATTTGCGCTGTGCGAACTGGCTCCGGAAAAAGCCAGACGACCAGAAAAGTGTCTATTATTCTGAAGGACATGGGTATAAAAACCGCAGTGGTCAGACACCCCATGCCATACGGCGATTTGACCAAACAGATTATCCAGCGATTTGAGGATTACAACGACCTAGATAAACATAACTGCACGATTGAAGAGCGCGAAGAATACGAGCCGCACCTGGATAACGGTGTTCTGGTTTATGCAGGAGTGGATTACGAAAAGATTCTCCGTGAAGTCGAGAGTGAAGTGGATATAGTCCTCTGGGATGGCGGCAACAATGATTACCCGTTCTATGTCCCTGATTTAGAAATTGTTGTTGCTGACCCGCACAGGCCGGGGCATGAATTGAGCTATTTCCCGGGCGAATTAAACGCCAGAACCGCAGATGTAATCGTGATCAATAAAATTGACACAGCCCCGCCTGAGGGTGTGATCACAGTTCGTGAAAATATCCGATCGGTCAATCCAAATACAATAATTATCGAAGCCGCCTCTCCGTTATTCGTGGATAATCCAGCCGCAATTCTGGGTAAACGTGTCCTGGTAATTGAAGACGGCCCTACCCTGACGCACGGCGATATGTCATATGGGGCCGGGTGGGTTGCAGCCCAAAAGTTCGGTGCCGCAGAGATCATCGATCCGCGTCCGTATGCGGTCGGCTCAATAATTGAAACGTACCGGAAATACCCGACCACCGGAAATGTGCTCCCAGCGATGGGTTATGGGCAGGTTCAAACCAGGGAGCTGGAAAAAACGATAAATAACGCCGAAGTTGATCTGGTAATCGCCGCAACTCCAATCGATCTGAATCGAATTATAAATATTAATAAACCAATCCAGCGTGTGCGTTACGAGCTTCAGGAAATCGGTCAACCGGATTTGGCTTCGGTTTTGAAAGAAAAATTTTTACCGGAACTATAGATATATAAGTTTTCTCAATTTTGGATAAAATGAGAGACGAATAATTTACCCATATTTCCAAGTCAGATTATCAGCCACATATTTTCAGGACATGCCCACACTCCATTGGAAATCTAAAAAAGAAAAAGATCTCACACCTGCCGATTTTGCGATATTTAATAATTCCTATCCGGGTGGTAAAGGCTACCCTCCCGGAGATTCCATCCAGCAGCCGAACAGGCTATTCCTGGGCGATAACCTGAAAGCTATGACCTATTTACTAACTGATTACGAGGGCAGGGTCAACCTTATATATGCTGACCCACCCTTCTATACCAACCGGCTGTATTCCGCCCGGGTTGGCCAGGGGGAAGATTCACGCCGTCCGCAAGAATGGCAGCTCGAAGAGGGCTATAAAGATGATTGGCCAGACCTCGAATCCTACCTGGATATGCTCTATCCCCGCTTGAAATTAATGCACCGCCTTCTGGCTGAGGACGGCACCCTCTATCTTCATCTGGACTGGCACGCCAATTCATATGCCCGGATTCTGCTGGATGAAATATTCAGCCCCGAAAGATTGTTAAATGAAATAGTGTGGATCTACCACGGGCCATCACCGATAAAAAGTGCCTTTAACCGCAAGCATGACACAATCCTGGTCTACACCAAAAGCAAGGATTATTATTTCAATGCTGATGAAGTCAGGCAGCCGTATGACCCCAGTACGATAAAAACCTTCAATTCATCTCCAAAAGCAGGTTTTGGAAAGTTACCGGATCTAAACAGGGGCAAAGTTCCGGAGGATTGGTGGTATTTTCCGGTAGTTGCAAGACTCCATAATGAACGAACAGGATATCCCACCCAGAAACCGGAGGCGCTGCTCGAAAGGATTTTAAGAGCCTCATCCAAACCCGGTGATCTTGTGGCGGATTTTTTCTGCGGGTCCGGAACCACTCCCGTTATTGCTGAACGCCTGAACAGAAATTACATCGCTGCAGATATAACCTGGCGTGCAATCCATACAACCAGAAAGCGGCTGATGTCATCTGGCGTCCAGCCATTCCAGATTATGGTGGAAAAAGGGATTGACATAAATCCGGGGAGAATAAATTCCGATTACAAATTTGAATTAATTGACGAATCAATAAGATTGAATACTCAAAATTTGGAGGATATTGATTACTGGGAAGTTGATCCAAACTGGAAAGGAAACACATTCAACAGCGTGGTGCAGGCGGTGCGCCCCAGAAAGAAGAGACCCATTGAAACCAGAATCGATTTACCCACTGAGTCAATTGGGAATCGTTATTGTGTGCGCCTGGTTGAGGTCAAAGGCAAACAACTTCAAACTGTTATGGAAAAATTATGAAACTATTTGTCCCGGGCAGAATTTGCCTATTTGGTGAACATTCCGATTGGGCGGGCGGCTACCGCCGTTTAAATGCAGATATTGAAAAAGGTTACACTCTGATCAGCGGCACCGACCAGGGGATCTACGCGGAGGTAGAACCGCATCCGACTTCACTGGTCCTGACATCAACCACACCGGATGGAACTGAAAAAGGGCCGTATGAAATCCCGATGCAGCCGGAAACACTCCTGAAGGAAGCCCAGGCAGGCGGTTTCTGGAGTTATATCGCCGGAGTGGCATACCAGGTGTTGACGAATTATCACGTACGCGGTCTTGCGATTAACAACTATAAAACGGACCTCCCGATCAAAAAAGGCCTGTCTTCAAGCGCGGCGATTTGCGTTCTTACCGCGCGTGCCTTCAACCGTGTTTATGACCTTAAATTGACCATCCGGGGCGAGATGGAACTGGCTTACCAGGGTGAAATAACCACCCCCTCCCGCTGCGGCAGGATGGACCAGGGCTGCGCATTCGGAAACCGCCCGGTATTGATGGTATTTGATGGGGACCGTTTAGAAACCAGTGAACTTCAGGTTGATAAAAAACTTTACTTTGTGGTGGTTGACCTGCAGGCGAAGAAAAACACGATGGAGATTCTTAACCGGCTTAACCGCTGCTATCCATTTGCAGAAAATGAAATTGAAAAAGGCGTCCAGGAACTGCTGGGCCCGATCAATAAACGCATTATCAATCAGGCAATGCAAACCCTGGTTGAATCGAACGAACAGAATTTGGGTTTACTCATGAATGAAGCCCAGGACTTTTTTGACCGCTACGCCGCGCCTGCCTGCCCTGAAGAACTCGAAGCGCCGGCGCTTCACCGGGTGCTGGACTACGCAGCCCTTAAACCGCATGTCTGGGGAGGTAAAGGCGTGGGATCGCAGGGAGATGGCACTGCCCAATTCATCGCTCGCAGTGAAGCAGACCAGCAAGCTGTTATCGAAATTCTGGCCCGCGATCTGGGATTACCGGGTTTAAAACTATCTCTCCAGCCTGGTCCAAAAGTCCGCAAAGCGCTCATCCCCGCGGCCGGATTTGGAACCCGCCTTTTCCCTGCGACCAAGGCAACCAAAAAGGAACTCTTTCCGATTATCGACCAGGATGGGATTGCCAAACCTGCAATACTGTTAATTGTGGAAGAAGCCCTCGATGCAGGATTGGAAGAGGTGATGATTGTTGTTCAGGAGGAGGATTTAGAAGGTTTTCAGACCCTGTTCAGAGACCAGATATCAATCGAAAATTACAATAAACTCCCGCGCAGTTTCCAGGATTATGCCCACCGGATTCTCGAAATTGGCAGGAGGGTTTCCTTTGTCGTCCAACCCGCCCAGGAGGGTTTTGGGCATGCTGTCTACTGCGCCAGAGAAAAAATTGGTGATGAACCGTTTTTGCTTATGCTCGGCGACCATCTGTATAAATCGACCGGAGAACAATCCTGCGCCAAACAATTATTGGATGCATACCAGCAGTATGGAATTAATATCCTGGGATTACGCCTCACCCCGGAAGATGAGATTGCGAATTTTGGCACTGTGGCTGGCGTATGGGTAGAGCGCGATAAAACATTAAATGTTACTGAATTCGCTGAAAAACCAAATATTGAATATGCCCGGTCAAATTTACGGGTCCCCGCAATTCCAGAAGATAAATACTTCACAGTTTTTGGGATGTATGTGATCAAACCGAAGTTGTTCGATTATCTTGAGGACAATATCAACAACAATATCCGCGAAAGGGGCGAATATCAACTAACCTCAGCCCTTGACCGGTTGCGCCAGGAAGATGGATTTTACGGGCTTGTTATGGAGGGCCGCCGGTTTGATATCGGACTCCCAAGCCACTATTTGGAAACACTCCAGAATTTTAATCTTTAAACTGGGATTTAGATATCCAGGAGATAACCCTTGCGTCGAACTGTGATCAGATATTTTGGGTCCCGGGGATTGTCTTCAATCGCTTTTCTCAACCAGCTGATGTGAACATCAAGCGTACGCGTGTCTTCTGTGTAGTGAGTTTCCCACACCTGGCTGAACAATTCCTCCCTTTCAATTACCTGGTTGGGATTCTCCATCAGCAGTCGCAGTAATTGGACCATTCTTGGAGTTAGATTTGCCTCACGCGATTCGCAGTATACCCTCTTCTTTTCAGTATCAAGACTGATCGGGCCTGCTTTCAGGCAATTCTTATCATCCCCCGGAAGATAAGGATTCAGTCTGTTTACAAGTTTTCTTGTTGTAAAGGGCAGACGCAGTATAACCTCCGCCCCGCTTGCTTTTAATTCGGCTGGATTCCGATCGGTAATTA
This sequence comes from uncultured Chloroflexia bacterium, assembly GCA_963793095.1. Lineage (GTDB taxonomy): Bacteria > Chloroflexota > Anaerolineae > Anaerolineales > UBA4823 > CAVWDI01. Next base: position 301,128 of record CAWBYY010000001.1, on the reverse strand, counting down.
ACAGGATTGGAAAATTTGGAGCAACTGAATGAATGGATTGGCAAATGCGAGTGCCGGAGGTTCGCATGGATGCTGCGTTTACAACAACCAGATAATTATTTTGTCCGGAAATCTTTTCGAGAGCCTTGCCCCCTGTGGACACAGTTTCGATCTCAAAACCTTTTTTTCTTAAGCTGGGGATAAAATACGGGCTTACAGAACGTGTGCCCTCAATCCAAAGAATCCTGGCTGCTGCCTGCATCTATCTAAAAAAAGATCAGTGGAACCAAATAAGGGTTCCACATTTCTCATCCTCCTTTCGGTGATTATAACGTCAATGGGAGGATAATGCAATTATTTATTGGTTGAATTCTTTAACATTAATCTTTTTCCTCGATTCAGATAATTCAGACGATCCCACCACAATCTATCTGTTTCAATAAACCGGAACAATGCTGGTCAATAAGTCTTATTAAATCCTCTATCCTTGAAGAATTTTATTTACATCTATATTCCACGCATGATAGAATAAAAGAATCACAGCAGGGACATTGGTTGGTTCCTGTTTGGAGGATTGTATGGAAAATATGATTGAGGTCGTTATTGACAGCATCAGGGTGAGTCTGATGTCACAACAACGAATTGTCATCCTGCGTGAAGAGAATGAAGAGCGTTATCTGCCAATCTGGATCGGCGTTTACGAGGCGGAGGCGATTACCATCGCTCTCCAGGAAGTTGAAGTTTCAAGACCCCTCACACACGATCTGATCAAGAATGTGTTTAACCAGTTAAATACCCGGGTGGTAAGGGTTGAAGTGCTTTCGCTTAAAGATGATACTTTTTACGGAAACATTGTTGCAGAGACAAATGGACAAACTATCAACATCGATGCCCGTCCTTCCGATGCTCTCGCGATCGCAGTCCGCACTCATGTCCCAATTTTTGTGTCACAATCCGTAATGAACGCTGCCAGCATCATACCGGAAGATGATCTCCAGGATCAGGAAGCAGAATTAGAAGGCAAATTTCCGGATCCAGAGACAGAGAACAGGCTGTCCATTTTTGAAGATTTTATCGAAGGTTTGGAAATTGATGACATGGATTCCGATGAAGAAGACGATAACGGCGGTAAACCAAAACCTGCTGGCTAAATTATAAATACAATCATTTCAGTTGAATGCGGGCTCTGCCCGCATTTTTACGTTATAATGCCTTACCAAGCTTAATTCTTTTCATACACAGGTTTTTAACCCATAAATCACCCGGATTTCACCCAATGGTTGATCTTACTCCACCTGAAGTATCCTACCCTTCAGAACCTCAAATAATCCCCCACAGCAGGGACTCGGAAGAGGCTGTTATTGGATCGGTCCTGATCAATCCTGAGGTTTATTTCGACGTCGCGCAATTCCTGAAAGCGGAAGATTTTTATATCCACCGCAACCGCTGGATCTGGGAATCGATCACCCGCCTCCAGGAAGGGCGGGTTCCAATTGACATGTTAACCGTGACAGAAGATCTTGATCAGGCAGGTCATCTCGCTGAAATCGGAGGCGCGGCTTACCTGACTGCTCTGATAAACAATGTGCCAACATCACTTCATGCCGAAGCATATGGAAGGGTTGTTGAACAAACAGCAATCCGCAGGCGGATGCTTTCTGCCGCCAATGAAATCGCAAAACTGGCTTACAGGGAAGCCGCCAGTATTGAATCCGTACTGGACGAAGCCGAAAAAGCCGTTTTTGGAGTTAGCGAACGCAGGCTGACACGTGATCTGGAAACCTTACAGCACGCCCTGAGCGACTATTATGACCGGATAGATTTGCTCTCTCACCGCGATGAAGAGATGTTTGGAGTCCCGACCGGTTTTATCGACCTCGATCGATTGCTGGGGGGTATGCAGCCTTCCGATTTGCTGATCATCGCCGGGAGGCCTGGTTCAGGGAAGACTGCTTTTCTGCTCACTGCTGCCAAGAATGCTGCGTTGATCCATAAAAAACACGTCGCTGTTTTTTCGCTTGAAATGTCCAATGAACAACTCGTCCAGCGGTTAATATCCCAGGAAACCGGGATAAATTCACAGCGTCTGAGAACCGGCAAATTACAGCAGGATGAATGGCCGATATTTACAGAAGCGATTGAAAAACTCAGCGAGACCAGAGTTTTTCTTGACGATACACCTTCCCTTACGCCGCTGCAGCTCAGAACAAAATGCCGCCGTCTGCACATGGAGTTTCAACTTGATCTGATCCTGGTTGATTATATCCAGTTGATGAGCAGCGGTCTCCGCTCAGAAAACCGGGTGCAGGAGGTATCATTTATATCCAGGAACCTGAAAATGCTCGCCCGCGAATTACACGTACCGGTTCTTGCTGCAGCCCAGTTATCCCGGGCGATCGAACAGCGAACCGATAAAGAACCGGTCCTTTCTGATCTTCGTGAAAGCGGCAGCCTGGAGCAGGATTCGGATATCGTAATGTTCATTCATCGCCCTGAATTATATGACCAGGATACCCTCAAGAAAAATATCGCCCAGATAAAAGTAGCCAAGCACCGTAATGGCCCAATCGGTATGGTAGAGCTGGTTTTCTTGGAATCAATCGCCAAGTTTGAAAATGCTGCACCGACTTATTCCAGTGTGCCTGCAAGAGGCTAGACCCAGGATTTCTGGCTGATAATCCATTATGGAGAAATTCCCAGGTTTCAAAGATAAAAACCCGGTCGGAATAGAAATTCCCGAACCCTTCTTCCGGATTCTGCTCTCCCAAATTAATGATCTGGATGAATTAAAAATCACCCTGTATGCATTCTGGCGATTAAATTATGTTGAGGGGATTTTCAAATTTTTTCGCCTGGCGGATATCCTCAATGACCGGGAGTTACTGGCTGGCATAGCGGGGAGAGATGAAACGGCTGTCGAGAGGACAATTGCCGCCCTTGACAAAGCAGTAAACCGGGGAACCCTGTTGAAAGCAGAACTGAAACAGGAGAACGGATCCGAATTTTTATACTTCATGAACACCCCCAAAAACCAGGCTGCAGTTAAATCGATCAAAAATGGAAAATGGAAGTATAAAAAAGATTCGGAAACTTATTTTATTGAACCGCCGTCTGGAACCCGCAACATATTCCAGCTGTATGAAGAAAATATCGGCCCGATAACTCCCATGCTGGCGGATGCATTGGGCGAGATCGAAGATACGTATCCGGAATTGTGGATTGAGGATGCTTTTAAAATCGCTGTAGAGAATAACAAACGCAGTTTGAGTTATATCGAAGCTATCCTCAAAAGATGGCATGAAGGTGGAAAAAATGGAAGAAGAGCTGAAGCGGACTTTAAAAAAAGCGGAAAAGAATATATCGACGGGGAATTCTCCGAGTTCATTGAACACTGATTTTCTGGATAAAATTGGGGACCTTCCCGGCGATCCTGATTGCCCGGTATGCTCCGGTTTGGGGTATATCCGCAGCGAAGTCCCGGTTGAAGACCCGGGATTCGGAAAAGTCCAGATTTGCTCCTGCCGGCAGGATGATGTAAGCGCCCATATCCGCCGCCAGTTATTTTCTCTGAGTAATCTAAATGAACTTTCGAACCTGACCTTCGATAATTTTCAACCTCACGGCAGGATTGGTCTGTGGGCATACCAGGCGGGTTCAATCGAGCGGGCTTACAATCAAGCCTGGCAATTCGCGAATAACCCTTCAGGCTGGTTGGTTCTGATTGGGGCTTATGGCTGCGGAAAGACCCACCTGGCAGCCTCAATTGCCAATCTCGCGGTTGCTAACCAGGTTCCGACCTTGTTCATCACTGTCCCGGATTTGCTCGATTCCTTAAGGTTCTCTTACAACGATCCAGAGGTGCGGTTTCAGGACCGGTTTGAGAATATCCGCAGCGCGCCCTTGCTCATCCTGGATGATTTTGGAACCCAGAATGCTACTCCTTGGGCGCAGGAAAAGCTTTTCCAGATCATAAACTACCGGTATATAAACCGCCTGCCAATGGTTATCACAACAAATCTCCCGGTTGAAACTATTGAGGGCCGGATCCGGTCCCGGCTGGAAGACCCCGAACTGGCAACAATAGTTCGGATTGACGCACCTGATTACCGGCGTCCAGCCGGAGATATCGGCCACCACGAACTTTCTTCCCTGGACTTACTGCATGACAAAACATTTGATAAATTTCAAAACCGTAAAGATGAAGGCCTTCCACGGGATGTGATAAAAAACCTTGAGAAAGCCCTGCAGGTGACCAAAAATTACGCCAGTGATCCGAAGGGCTGGCTTCTGTTGATGGGTCCTTTTGGCTGTGGGAAAACCCACCTGGCGGCAGCGATAGGAAATTACCGGATTGAATCAGGTCAGCCGCCGCTCCTTATTGTTGTCCCTGACTTACTGGATCATTTGCGGGCTACATTTTCCCCGGAAAGCAGCGTTAGCCTTGACAGGCGTTTTCTTGAAATCCGCAACACACCGCTTCTGATTCTGGATGACCTGGGCACCCAGGCGACCTCTGCCTGGGTGAAAGAAAAATTGTACCAGTTGTTCAACCACCGCTTCAATGCCCGGCTGCCCACAGTGATCACTACCTCAAACGAACTCGAAGAAATTGACCCGCGCTTGCGCAGCAGGCTGATCGATAAACGATACTGCACCATTTTTGCAATAACCGCACCGGTCTATACCGGAGTACGATCCAAATAACCAGAATTACATCAACCAGCCTCAAGATACATTCAGTTCCAAAAATTACAAAATGGAGTGAATAATTTGAACAAAGACAAAACTGAATTAAAGTGCTTCTTTTGTTCCCGCCAAAGCGGACAGGTGCCGCTATTAAATTTTGAATACCAGGGAAATAACTGGCAGGTCTGCGCCCAGCATCTGCCAATCCTGATTCATGAGCCCCATAAACTCAGCGGGATACTGCCTGGTTCTGAGAATTTATCGCCAGCGGAAAGCGACCATTGATCACTAAAAGCAGACAATAATTATCGTCATTGACATCGATGCGGAACTATGGTTTACTTTCACCTGTCAGTGACCAGTTATCAAGGGTCACAAATTCCCAGCCATCCCACCAAAAAGGAGGTGTTGCCCATGAACGATGGAAGTAGTAGCTTACAGAGCGCTGCGGCGACCCTCCTTTCTGGATTGCGCTGAAAGCGTACGATCCTTTCAGCGATTGGTCACCGCAGCGCCGCATCGAGCTGCCTTCCAAGGCAGCTCTTTGTATTTAAGTGTAGAATAATAAACAGATTTTGTTTTTAAGGTTTTGCAATGAAAGAGAGTTCAGAAAATGAAAAAAGGATTGTTGTAGCAGCTGCGCTCGGTGAATGTGTACATGTGGCGGGTGTTAATAGATTCCTGCGGTTGGCTGAATCCGCTGGCTGGAAGTCTGTATTCCTGGGACCTGCAGTGCCAATCGAGAGAATTCTTGAACAAGCCCGCGAAGTTAACGCCGAGATGGTGGCAGTTTCCTACCGGCTGACGCCGGAAACCGGAGAACGATTGCTCGCTGAATTCGCTGAACAGGCGGATGACCTTCATACAGCAGGCGTTCGATTCGCTTTTGGCGGCACCCCTCCGGTCGCCGCAAGGGCGCGGTCACTGGGATTCTTCGAAAAGGTCTTTGAAGGTGGTGAACCCGCTGCCAGCATAATCGCTTATCTGAAGTCCGAAAATCCAGTTGAATCCGGCGATTATGACTATCCCCAATCAGCAGTTGAACGGATCAAATGGAAAAGCCCGCTGCCGGTTATCCGGCATCATTTTGGGCTTCCAACTGTCGAAGCAACCCGCCTGGGAATCGAAAAAATCGCTGGAAGTAAATTCCTGGATGTGATCTCTCTTGGCATTGACCAGGATGCCCAGGCGAATTTCTTCAAACCGGAAAGACAGAACCCGCGCCGGACAGGAGCAGGCGGAGTCCCTGTCCGCACACCAGCGCACTACCGGGAATTATTCGAGGCCAGCCGCTGCGGAAACTACCCGCTCCTGCGAACATATTCTGGCACAGATGATTTCATCCGCCTGGCTGAGATGTATGTTGAAACAATCAATATTGCCTGGTGCGCAGTTCCTTTATTCTGGTTTAACCGCATGGACGGCCGCGGACCCTGGGATCTGGAGGGCTCAATTCGAGAACACCAGAAATTGATGGCCTGGTACGCGGAACGGGATATACCGGTTGAATTGAACGAACCGCACCACTGGGGTATGCGTGATGCCCCCGATGTGGTTTCGGTTGTCGCGGCATATCTTTCCGCTTACAACGCCAGGAGTTTCGGGGTTAAGCATTATATTGCCCAGTTTATGTTTAACAGTCCGGCTGAATTATCGGATGGGATGGACCTGGCAAAAATACTGGCGGCGCTGGAACTGATTACGCCGTTGGAAAGCCCTCAATTTTTTATATACAGGCAAACCCGCACCGGTCTGCTCAGTTATCCAGTAGATCCGGATGCCGCCCGCGCCCACCTTGCCACCACTGTTTATGTCCAGATGGCAATAAAGCCGCATATCATCCATATTGTAGGTCATACCGAAGCCCACCATGCCGCAACCGCAGATGATGTTATAGAAGCCTGTAAAATCGGGGGGCGCGCCGTTGAAAATGCCCTCTCCGGACAGCTTAATTTGACCAGCGATCCCGCTGTGCAGGAACGAAAACAAGAGTTAATCGCCGAAGCGGAAGTAACAATCCAGGCGATAAAGGATATGGCAGATCCGCAGGTCGAAGACCCGCTTAGCGACCCCGGGATACTCGCCAGAGCGGTGACAGAAGGAATACTAGACGCGCCTCAACTGATCAACAACCCCTATGGGCGGGGAGAAATCTCGACACGGATAGACAGACGCGGGGCATGCATCGCAGTTGAACCCAGCAGCGGTAAAGAATTATACGAAGCTGACAGAATTGCTTTATTAAAACGCCGGCTGTAGTCCTGCAGTGAAAACCAATCTCCCAGTACAATAAAAATCAGGGATATACTGGTAAACCCTCACTATTATTTGCCTGCACAAAGCCGGCAGTCACCCAGGCGACGCCATTTGGGGCACCTGGCATTTCTATACCCCACCAATCTCCATCTGAGGAAATGTAAAGGGCTTTCGCGGACTGGCCCTGCTGCATCTGGCCGATTATCTCATAAGTAGTACCGGGACCGGAGCGTATGTTCACCACCACCGAAGAAGTTACGCTTGGCTCACCTGGCGCAGGTGCTGGTATCGCCCCCTCCACCCCCTGGTTAACTCCCTGGGGGACAGGCTCAAGCACAGGCACATCGAAGATATTTTGCGGGATAACATAATCCACCGATACCCAAGCCTCCCCAATTTTCGCATAAGGTACAGCTAATGCCCACCATAAGCGATCCACACTTACCCCGACCACTTCCGCTTCCTCCCCTGCTCCCAGCAAACCAACCTTGCCGTATTCCAAATCTGGTCCACTGCGTATATTGACATTCGTTATAGCCTGCACACTGGGTGTGTTTTCGCCAACCTCTCCGTCAATTGCTGTAATTCCACTTAAATCGACTTCCTGAACCCCAATAGTGTTCCTGGGTGTGACCAGATCAGAATTTACCCAACCGCGCCCGCTTTCGATATACGGCACTTTAATCACCCAATAAATATTGTCGGAACTGTATCCCAGCACCTCTGCGCTCTGTCCCGCAAGTAACACCCCGATTTTTCCATATTCCGATCCGGGCCCGTTAAATATCTCGATATCCGCATTTGCTGTTACCGCTGGGGTTGTTTCGTCCGGGATGTATTCAGAGGCAGCGGTTGTTCCTGTATTAACAACAGGTGCTTCAGCGGCTTTTTGCCCATCAACCGTAAATGCGGATACCCATCCATCGCTTTTTTGCATCTGCATAACAGAAATTAATACCCATTGACCGTCCGGGGAAACCCCGATTACCTGCGCTTCCTGGTTCTTTTTCAGCATACCGATAATTTCGCCCCCCATGCCGGGATCCAACCGAATTTCTGTATCCATTGAAGCTGAAACTGATGGGGAACCGCTCTGAGGGGTAGGGACAACTACATTCGAATTTCCAGTTGATAAAAATGGCCATTCGAATTTTACATCGCCTATACGCAGGAGAGTCAGGACTGACAGGATCCCCACCATCCCTACCAGAACGATAAGGACAAGCTTTGTTGTCCAGGGAAATTCGTCCCAGAAATGCTTATATTCCATATCCCGCTTACCGTTCCTGTAAGGCTTACACTATATTCATCTTGATCTTAAATTACCCAGATTACTATCCTATCATCTAATCCGTAATTATTATATATTGAAATAAAAGACCGGCACAATGTCTGCGCCGGTCAACTAATCAATCTGTAAACAATTTTTAAGCAAGCGATAATGTGAGTACCTGCAGTTTCACAAATAGAACAACCCAGGTAATCTCTCGAAATACTCCTGCAGTTGAAGTTTTTCTCAGGCTTCTGCTTCTGATAGACCCTCTCCGGTATCAGCCGCAGGGACTTCATTTGCAAGTTCAACCGTTTTGGGACCCTTTTTTGAAAGTTGATCAATATATGCTTTTAAATCAACGCTCATCTCATCGATTGAAGCCTGGAGTGACTCTATAGCTTTATCCCATTCTTCTGATGCTTGCTGCAACCGGATATCAACCTCTTCCCGGATGTTGCCGCGCAGTTCCTCTCCCGATGTCGGCGCATACAATAGAGCGATAATCGCCCCGAATACAGCGCCTGACAGGAAACTCATAAAATTCGATCCTTTGCTCATTTTTTGCTCCTTAGTATTTCAATTTACTGCGATCACTCTTCTTCCGAGCCAAAAGTCTTACGCAGCTTGGCTTCATCCTCTTTCGAAAGAGATGTTCGCAGCACTTTTGGGTTAAATCTCTTCACATCCTCCAGGACGTCTTCTGGAGTGACATCACTCACAAGTAAAAAAGGGCAATATGACCTGGTTCAATCGTCTCGCCCACCACTTTGATAAATTTATCATCAATGCCTATATCAGTTTTTTTCCCGGCGATTGCATCAGTGACTGCTCCAAAAGCAAGGCCCAACCAGAGAGCCATAAATAGCATTCCGATTAATAATCCCCAGAAACTTCCTCCCAATGCCCCGGTGCTTACCAGGCTGGTGGCCTGATTCACTTTCACTTACCCGTCTGGTTTGCGAACAACAACTGCTGCATCATCCAGGATTAGCAAATATTCTTTCTGGAGACTCTTTAACTCATCTCGAAGTTCGGCGGCTTTTGATTCCCTGTCAAATGCAAAACAATCATTTCAGCCATTTTTCTCTCCTTGGTGATTCACTATTAAGGATTCAAGTTTGCAATGAAAGAGCGTAATAAATCCTGCCTCACTCACCTGTAACGGGCTATTCATTCCAATCTTCAATGATGCGAATATTACCTTACTCACCTGCTTATGTCAACTTTGCTGTTATTCTTGCTGGTAATTTTTACAGATTTCAATTAAAAAAACATTCCATTCCGCATTGAACGTGTCCACCGGTTTTAAAGGCTCACGTCCTGGTTTGAGTCTTCCTTAACTACATTATCATACTTACGGATATTTATATTATAGGTGGTAAACGGCATTTCAACTCCAGCATCGGTCAAAGCTTCTTTTAATTTGGTATTGACTTTATCAAACATCCTGCGTGTATCAACATAAGATTCAATCCACCACCTTACCCGGATAATCATGGATGTATCACCAAATTCCAGGAAAAGGGCGTCAATAGGTTTATCCATCAATACGCCTTCAACACTGGAGACTGAGTCGATGATAATCTCTTTCACCTGGGCAAGATCTGATTCGAAAGATACACCGATCTCAATTTGCACCCTGTACTGGGTTGAAGGATAAGTGTAATTAACGATCTGACTCTTTCCAATAGTTGAGTTTGGAACGATAACCATCCGGTTATCTAGTGTTCTGATACGGGTTGTCCGGGTACCAATTTCAACAACATCTCCCCAGGTGTTCAAAGCCTCGATCTCTATCCGGTCGCCTACTTTGAACGGCTGGTCGACCAGGATAATCAGCCCGTTGATCATATCCGCCAGGGAGTCCTGCGCAGCCAGAGATAAAGCCAGACCAGCAATACCGAGCGCGGCTGTCAGGGCAGTTACATTTACACCAAACTGGTCAAGAATAATGACTGCGCTGACAACCAATAAAATACCTCGTAAAATTCGCTTTAACAAAGGCAGAATTTCCTCGGCTCTTGAATCTTTTCCTTCAGTTTCACCTCTGCGCTCTTCATACCATTTTTCCCCCAGGTCAATTAATTTCCAAATGGCGAAGGTGATAATAATCAAATAAAGAGAAAAATATACCTGGTTCAGCAATTGTTTGGTTTCAGCAGAAAGAAAGCTCAAGCGGTTTGTAGCAAATTGGAAGAATAGTACTGCAATAAACCAGCGAATTTGAGGTTTGGTCAATTCTATAAACTCGCCCGCCCAAGGTGTGGGTGCTTTGTCTGCAGCCTTCTTTAGGAAATGAATAATGATGCGGGAAACGACATATATACCAAAAAGAACCAGGACAAGAGAGATTAACAAGTTCACCCAATCTTCAACCGACAATCCAAATATATATGCGCGATTCGCTCCAGTTCTTTCAGCAACATCTGAAATTAATATATCAATAGGTCCTGGTGTTGCGGTAGGGGCTGGTGTTGGAGTTGTGATTATTTGTTCCTCTTCCTGTGTCGATTTAACCTCGGCGGTTTCATTTGTTTCAGAAACCAATTCCTGCTTATCGATTTCTTCCACAGGAGTACTTATTATTGTGGGGGATGGGGTTGGCGTTTGGTAAACAGTACATCCAAATAGGGTGAGACTCAAACATAAATACAGAACCGACACACTGAGAATTGATTTGCTATTCATTTTTCCTCCACTTTAAGGAGATAGGAAGCATAAATTTTCATTTAATATGTATCGATTCCAACACCATTCTGAAAAAAGGATTCAATGGCTTGTTCGGATAAATCATCCTGGATCATCTGCTCGATTACTGAATAAGGCAGGGCAATATGGAGAGCGCCAGCGTTCAAAACTACCTTTACCTCATCCACCGATTTGATACTGGCAGCCAGAATTTCTGTCCCCGAACCGGAAAGTACCGTTGATATTTCTTTTATCAATCTGGAACCATCACCCAAACTTTTTTGGGCGCGATTGTAGTAAACCGCAGTATATACTGCCCCAGAATTAGCCGCCACAACAGCCTGGAGAGGGTTGAAAACAGCCGTAATGCATATATCGAATTCACCTGAATACAGGCTGCAGAATTTAAAACCAGTTTTAGAAGGGATAATTTTCAGTACAAGCTGACCCCCGAGGATTTGAGCCATTTTGCTGGCTTCCTTATGCATCTCTCCAATCTCGCGGGACATTATCTGGTAGAAAATCGGGCCAGAACTCAGAGCCTGGATATCTTCAAACAGGGATACCGGATCACACTTCTCGAGTGCCAATAATATCGGATTTGTGGTAACCCCCTTCACCCATCCCAATTCCAACGCAGATTTTAATTTCACCAATATTTGCGCTGTCGATAAATATCATTTGTCAGTGATTAAAGAACATCTAAGCAGGGGATATCGGTTGGGACATCATCACCATGTTCAGCTTTGGAGACCAGCCGATCTTCTTCCAGAATTCAATCGCATCCTGGTTGCCTTCGAAAACGTATAGATTCCAGCGCCTGATCCCAACCCGCATTAGGTTATAAAGGCAGCGCAGAACCAGGGCTTTTCCAATCCCATGCAGGCGCTGTGATTCTTTCACGGCAAGGTGATCCAGGTAACCGCGCCGTCCATCGTGGCTGCATAATACTGCTCCAACAATCTCGGCTCCTACCCGGGCGATATAGCTGAATCCCGGGTTGCGATCCAAAAAACGGGCAATGCTTTCACGTGTATCAATTTCTGTCAGGTGGATCTGTTCGGTCGATTGCCAGAGGGCGTATATTTCATCGAAATCCTTTATGTGCATTTCCTCAATCTGAATTTGCATTTTTTCTCCTCAAAATTCTTATTAATTATTCAGGGGCGTTTATTCCAGTACATCCAGTAGGATGTTTGCCGCTCGCTGGATCAGGACTGAACATGGTTCTGCTCCACCAGAACCATATTTTTCAGCCCGCAGTTGAGGGCAGGAAATTGAACCAATAACCTGGTTGAACTGGTTCTGGTATTTTTCTACCAGCCGGAAGCATTTCTGGTCATCCTGGTTGGGATCTGAACGGCCAGTTAATGCCCCAATGACCATCACCCCAGCAGAGAAAGCGCCGCATAGTTCCTGGCGTGAATCCGCCACGCCTCCCGCAAAACCAGTCGTCATTTTCACCGTCTGCTGGTCTAACGGACCCAATTTCAACTCTCCCACGGAGAGCATAATCGCTTCCGCTCAGTGATAGCCGCTTTCCATCAGTGCGCCCGCTTTTTGGACGGCATACTCGCGATTGGAAATTTCGGAATTCATGATTTTACCCTGCACTCACTAAATATTATATTACCCGGAAAGTTACAAAACTCGGGGATCATCAACAATCAATCATAGACATCCAGGTCTGTCCACATGCCGGCGATCTTTACTCCGCATTGCGGGCATTTCCCATTCTTGATATCGTTACCTTCGACCCAGTAACCGGTTCTCCGGATCAATCGTTTTCCACAATTGTAACAACTCGTGTTCGATTCCCCCGCCACATTGCCAATATAAATATAGCGCAACCCCTGCTCCTTTCCGATCTGCCTGGCTTTTTCAAGTGTGGATAAAGGAGTTGGCGGCCTGTCTGTCATCTTATAAGAAGGGTGAAAACGGCTGATATGCCAGGGAACATCCGGGCTTAATTCACTGGCGATGAAACTGGCTGCTTCCCGTAATTCAGCGGCATCGTCATTCACCCCCGGTATTACCAGAGTGGTCACTTCCAACCAGATGCCCTGCTCTTTCATATGCTTCATGCTTTTCAGGATAGGATCAAGTCCCGCTCCGACCAGATGGTGGTATGTTTTATCTTTGAATGCTTTGAGGTCAACATTTGCAGCATCCAGATATGGATAGAATGCATCCAGCATTTGGAGAGTCATGTATCCATTTGTCACAAAAATATTGGCAATTCCATATTCATGCGCCTGCCGGGCGATGTCATATGCATATTCATAAAAAATCGTCGGTTCTGTGTACGTGTAGGCAATGCTGCGGCTGCCAGAGCGCCGGGCAGCAGAGACAATCTCCTGGGGAGGGGTGTCTAAACCAATAATCTGTTCCTGCTCCCTTGGCATATGGGCAATATCTGCGTTCTGGCACCACCGGCAGCGGAAGTTGCATCCGGGGGTAGCGATCGAATAAGCGCCTGTTCCAGGGTAGAAATGGTAAAGCGGTTTCTTTTCTACCGGATCCACTCCCCTGCTGATACAGCGCCCGTAAACCAGAGTGTACAATTTTCCATCGATATTCTTGCGCACACAGCAAGCCCCCATTTTCCCCTCTGGGATAACACAGTAGTGAGCGCACAGCATACAGCGCACACTGGAATTTTCGAGTTTTTCATACAGTTGGGCTTCTATCATCCAGTTTTATACCGCATTGTAAATAAGAACAAAATTATATTCAGTTCTCCCGGGAAATAATCGAAAGCCTCTTCATTCATCAACTGTATTGTAAATTTTTACAACAGTTATCAGCGGATCGCTGAAAACGCCGGGTTCAGGTTTCTGCCTGTAAATAATGCCTGCGCCATATTCGCTGCTCCCTTCCAGAATTTCAACTTCAAATCCAAGCGATCGCAGTAAGTTTTCCGCATTTTCCACAGTCATGCCGGTTACATCCGGTAACTCGAGTTTCTCCCCGGTCTCATCATAGGATATCTCCTGGTCAACAATTTCAACATTGAATAGTTCTTCAACCTCCGCCATATCCTTCACATAGCCTGTGAAATATTCATCAAAAATTGTGTCCGTAATTGCGCTGAATTCCAGATCCAGTGCAGGGTCATCAATTCGACCTTCATTTTGAAGTGCTCTTATATAGTTGGCTAATATTTCAAAACAGTATGGTTTCGCCGCCAGATTACCCGGATGTTTGATTGTATCCCGTATACATTCAGCCTCTTTTAGACCCATCCATGCCCGCCTCTCACTCTTGATAGATTCATTCAGTTGGCCAGGCTCTCCAAAATAATCGATCATATACTCCGAACCAAGAACTGCATTTACAACCCCGATTTCCTGTGCTCCAACGATAAAAAATACTGCTGAACCAGTTTTGATCCCAAACTTATCCATCAGCGCTTTTAATTGTTGATGGCCAACTCCCTTTCCCGGGATCTGGTTGTTATCAAAACCTGTTTTAAGCGGTGTTTCCAATTCAACCATGGTATTTAACTGCTCTGCCAACTGCTCCCAGGAAGATTCCCATTCGGATAATCTTTGCTGGTAAAGTTGCTCTCCTTCAGTTGTGCTGCCAATCGAATTTAACCAGGAAATGATCTCACTATCTGATTGGTCTTTCCCAACCAGGCCCCAGGTCCAGGTTCCCGGGTACAGGGTTTCGAGTGTGATTTTGTTTTCTTCAGTCGAAACCTCGCCCGGCACCGATTTCCAGGAAAGATCTCCCATGTAAAAAGCCGCTACCTGCTCTTCTGAACTCCCTTCGGGGAATTCTTCCGGGTTGTAAGGAATTTCCAAGGTTAAAGGAGTTTGGAAGAAGTCCTGGTTCTCCAGGCTTATCTCAAGGACCCTGTCAGACAGAAAAAAATCCCCCCCCTGGTAATCGCTGCTGAATTCTCCGGGCTTCACTTCTGCCCTGATGGTATCGGAAGCGGTCAGGCTGCCTTCAGGAATTGTGATCCTAATTCCACCTGCTAATTCATAGGAACTGGATTGTGATGGGTCCAGCTCAACAGAAACAGCCTCCTGACCACCGGAGGCAGCATCTAGCACCTGCGAAATAGTTTTTTGCGGAAAGATGGCACATGACACAACCAGCACGGAAGAGATGGATAACAAAAGAAGTTTTCGAGCCCACATATAATTTTTCCTTGTATGAAAATTAAAATAAGTATAAATTATTTCTGCTGCGGTGCAGATTAATGAACCTGTAGTGTCCGAACTGGTCAAAAAAGGGTCGATGGCATATTTATTGATTCATGTTATATTTCCACAGGTTCATCAAAATTTTTAGGTTTTTATTTATCCGTTTGGAGAACAAAAATGACAACCCTTCTAATGGTTATCCTGCACGATTTAACCTACATGCCGGAAATTCTGGAATCCTGGAAAGAGATCGGCGTACCGGGTGTGACAATCCTGCATTCTATCGGCGGTTTTCAGGCATCCGAACTTGTCCGCAAAAGTGGATTGGGTGGGTTTTTAAAAATGTTTGAGGAAGTCCGTTCGCCGCAGCGCACCCTATTCAGCCTGATTGACGACCAGGCCATGCTTGAGCAGGCAATTTCAGAAGCGGATAGAGTGGTGAAAGGGTTTGACCGTCCTCGCAGCGGGATATTATTCACGCTGCCAATCGGGCAAGTGCTCGGGCTGCAAAAATGGCATAAGGGGGAAGGATCCAGAGAGGCCGAATTGGATATCCAGGAAAATGATGAGCAGTCAAAATCGAACCTGTTGGATTGGTTAAAGAGGATATTTCAGCCAGGTATGGCGAGCAGGCTGCGATGGACTGGACCGAAGAACGAAATTTGTCCATTTCACAGATCATGGCCAGTCCGGATAAAAAGCCGGTACTTGTCCGTATGGATCAACCGCTGCCAGAAGTATTGGCTTCCTTTATCGCCAGTCCAAAATCTAACATCGCCTGTGTGGTTAATAATGAGGAAAGATTAATGGGCTTGATCGAGGTTCAAACTCTGGCGGATATAATGTTCATTCCGGTTATGCCGGAGGAATTTATTGAAGATCCGACCGGATATGAACAGGCTTTAGAATATGCAGACCCTTCCAAACTACCAGTTGCCGCTGAGATTCTCAGAGATCCGGTCTACGTTCATCCAGATGACAACCTGGAAAAAGCATTCCACTTAATGAAGGAGAACAATCTGGCTGGCCTTCCTGTTGTGGATAAAAATTATCGGGTGCAGGGCTTCATCAGCATGCTTGAGATAATGAGAGCCTGTTTTGTGGAGAGGAAGTAAAAACTCAATCAGCGCCAACTTCGATCTTAACCGGATCGCCGTTCCTGACCGACTTCAATCCTGTAATATCGCCGGTCAATCGACCAACCACATTGACCGGGCTGTAAGCACGCGGGCGTTCATCACTGGAAACAGGAGTGGGTCCAAAGAATATACAGAAAGCGCGACCGACCGGCCAGTAAGCTAATTCTCCAACCTCCATGATCTCACGCGCCCCGACCTCTGCCGGCATTGATAGCGGTATCTCAAAATAGATTTCTTCCCCCCAGACATTTGCCCAGCCTTCAATTGGGAGATTTTCAGCGATCGCTGATGCAGTTGCGGAGTGATTCAGTTCAGCGTCAAATGCTTTATCTCCGCAAATAATAACGATTTTGGTCACCAGACACCTCGGTTAACGGATTTCTTGGAATTATAACTGGTGGTAAAATACTCCACCTGTATAATAACTTGAAAAAATTTAACCTGAAGTAGAATTATTGAGAGAACCATGTATATTGATCCAAATACCGGCGGCATGCTGTTTCAAGTACTTGCTACCATTCTGGCTTTATTTTCTGGTATCCTGCTGCTCTTTTCGGGCAAAATCAGGTCATGGATGGCCCGCCTGAGGCGGTCCGCTCGCCGGGATGAAAACAACAAATCCGAAATAAGCGCAGTCTCATCCCCTGAGGGCACTCCAAAAAACAGGGACGATGAGAGCATTGGCCGCGATTAAAGCTTCCCAACCCGAACAGAAAATCTCCAGTAACGAATTTTCCAGGAATTTATTATGAGGGTACTTATACTCGGTTTTGATTCATTCGATCCGGGGGTGTTTGAAGACCTCCTGTCAAAAGGATTGATGCCAAACCTGTCAAAATATGTCGAAGTTGGAAATTATGCCAGGTTCACCGTCAGCGACCCTCCTCAAACGGAAGTCTCCTGGACAAGCATTGCCACCGGTCTTGATCCCGGTGGTCATGGGATATTTGATTTTGTACACCGCGATCCAAGCACATATACACCATATGTCTCCCTGCTCCCGACTGAGCGGAAGGCATATGGGATCCAATTTGTGCCGCCGCACCGGGCACGGACAATCTTTGAAGAAGCCACCCGGATGGGATATCCAGCCACCTCGCTCTGGTGGCCGGCAACATTTCCTGCCCGACCGGAAATCCCCGTGCGTACCATACCGGGATTGGGCACGCCTGATTTACTGGGCAGGCTGGGCGTTGGAACCCTGTACACATCCAACAATGCAGAATTGGATGCGCCTGGCAAGACGCCTGTAAAACTGTTGGAATCGAAAGGACGAAACATATTTACAGGCTCTTTTGACGGTCCGGCAAAACGAAAGGGTAACCAATCGGTGCCCATCACCAGTGATTTTCAGCTCGAAATCCTGGACGACCGTACAGCCAGGTTGACTGCCAGCCCCCAATCATTTGAATTGAAAATAGGAGAATGGAGCCCAATTTTCGAAGTCCAGTTCAAAATGGGCTTATTAATGAACTTGCGTTCACTTACCCGGGCTGTCCTGACCCGGACCAGACCGGATATCCATCTATACCTGCTGCCCCTCCAGATCCACCCGCTGGGTTCTCAATGGCGCTATGCCACCCCGCCAGGATTTATCAGATCAACCTGGAAGGAATCTGGGCCTTACCTGTCCCTGGGTTGGCCCCAGGATACCACCGGTCTGGAAGACGGTTGGATCAGCGATGAACTTTTTATAAACCTGTGTGAAGCGATATTCGAACACCGCCTCAAGGTCCTGCTTGCCAATTTAAAATCCTTCCAGGAAGGCTTGCTGGGGATCGTCTTCGACAGTCTGGACAGGGTCCAGCATATGTTCAGGCGTGACCGCCCCGATCTTATTGAGATGTGGTACCGCAAATTGGACACTCTGGTAGGTCAGGTTGAAAACCTTTTCTATTCCAAGTGGAGGGGCTGATACCAGAATGGTTGTCCTCTCTGACCATGGTTTTGCAAATTTTGACTATAAAGTTCATCTCAACCGCTGGTTGGTAGAAAATGGTTACCTGGTAAAAAAGGATCCCGGGGGAGGCGACAATCTTAAAAATGTTGATTGGTCAGCTAGCGCCGCATATGCAGTCGGGCTTAACAGTCTATATATAAATCTGGTAAACAGGGAAGGGTCTGGAATTATAGCCCCTGAAAGATTACAGGATGTAACGGACGAAATCCAGAAAAAGCTGCTCGAATGGCGGGATGCAAATAACAATCCAGTAATTAAACGCGCTCTTCCTGCCGGGGATATTTATTCAAGTCCTTTCAGACCGGCCAGCCCCGATATCCTTGTCGGTTACAATCCCGGTTTCCGGGCTTCCCAGGAGACCGGTCTTGGTGAATGGAAAGAAACCAGTATTGAAGTTAATAAAGATCACTGGAGCGGCGATCACTGCATCGATTCAAGCGCTGTGCCGGGAGTGATATTTTGCGAAAAGGGCTTGAAGGGATTGACTGATCCTTCCTATAGAGATATCCCCGGTCTTACCATCGGAAAGGACCTGGAACCCCCGCAAGGCAGCCAGCACCCTCCAAAAACCCCTCTCAATGAAGATGACCAGCAGGCCCTGGAAGAAAGACTTAGAAGTCTTGGCTACCTTTAAAGAAGCACTTCAAGGGCGACTTCCAAACCGGCGGCAGATATATCCAGTCCTGTCAGTTCTTTTATTTGTCATATTCAGCTGGACGCTTTACAGGATGTTTTATTTTGTGCCAAGCTGGCTGGGTGATTATAAACTTTCGGATGCCCTGGTAATTTGCGCCTATGTTGTTGTTTTTGCCTTATTGGAAAGCTTGGTTATGCTGGGGATTTTCCTTATCTCCGCCACAGTTTTACCGGCAAAGTTTTTCAGGAAGGAATTTAGCGCCCAGGGTAGTGTGCTGGCAGTGACCCTGGGCGCTGGCGCATATCTGCTGCAAAGAAAAATGAAAATCATCTACACCCTTAATCTTCAGGAAATCACCGCCTATCCACTGGTAATCCTGGCGTTAATATTCGGGCTTATCTTTATATCCGCCTTTATACTCAACCGGCTGCCGGAATTTACCCGATTCATTACATCCCTTGCCGACCGGTTTACTGTATTTCTATACATATATATCCCGCTCAGCCTAGTCAGCTTGGGATATATTTTTTTATACCGTTTTTTGTAAATGCTTGATATTAAGCTGGTATCGGACAGACAACATAGCAAATGAAATCTCAAATCTCAAGAAGGGAATTCCTTAAGTCAGCCGCGACTTTCGGGATGCTCCCCTGGATAAACCGAATACCAGGCAATCAAACCAGCGCGACTGGAGCGTCCTCCGAGCAGCCCAATATCATCCTGATCCTCTTTGACGCGCTTTCGGCATTTAATCTTTCTCTGTACGGCTACCAGAGAGTGACCAGTCCCAACATCGACCGGTTCGCCAGTAAAGCGACCGTATACCACAATCACCACTCAGCCGCAAATTTCACCACACCAAGCACAGCCTCGCTTTTCACCAGCAAATATCCCTGGGACCACCGCGCTGTAACCCTCACAGGCAATATCCTGGAATCCGTTCTGCCCTACAATCTTTTTAAACTCCTCAACGGGAAATTCTTCCAGCTTGCCTTCACCCAAAATGTTTATGCCGACATGCTGCTGTACCAGTTCCACCGTTATCTCGACCAGCATTATCCACCTGATAGTTTCAGCCTGGTTGGGAATACTATCTATAACAAACTTCCTGATGAAGACGCGATTTTCGGTCTCAAGGGTTTTGACCAGTTCCTGTTCAGGCGGGAAGAAGCCCACGGGTCGTTATTTCTATCCATCCTGAATGACCTGAACACTGTTCTTGGGCTGCGTCTCAGTGAAAGTGAACTCATGGAGCTGCATCCTCATGGAATTCCGCGCCTGGCGAATACCGACGTCTATTTCTTGATGTCCCAGGTTATGGATGGCTTATTCGATATTATCAATAACTCACCGCAGCCTTTCTTTTCCTATATCCATCTTCTTCCACCTCATTCCCCCTACATGCCAACCAGCCAATTCCTGGATACGTTTGATGACGGCTGGAGCCCGCAGCAGAAAAAATACCACAAGCTTGGCACCCGGGTGCCGCAGGCTAAAATCAATTTTTTCCGGCAGCGCTATGACGAGTTCATCGCAAACCTTGATTTTGAATTCGGGCAGCTGCTGGGCAAGCTTGAGGGCCAGGGCCTGCTGCAGAATAGTTACGTTATCCTGACATCCGACCACGGTGAGATGTTCGAACGCGGTACCCACGGTCATTCAACGCCTCTGGTTTTCGAACCGGTTATTCGCATACCGCTCATCATTTCCGCGCCCGGTCAGGCCGAAAGGAAGGATGTCTACCAGTTAACCAGCAACGTCGATATTCTTCCCACGTTAGCCCAATTCAGCGGGCTCCCGGAACCTGAATGGTCTGAAGGGGTTATCCTCCCGGGTATGGGCAGCGAGACGGATATTGAAAGGGACATCTGGGTCCTGGAAGCTAAGAAAAACCACACCCGGGGCACCCTAGATAAAGCCACCATTGCCATGATACGCGGGCAGAATAAACTGGTTTATTACCATGGTTACAAGCACTACCATGATAAATACGAGTTTTACGACTTGAGGAACGATCCCGGGGAGCTCGAAAACCTGTACCACTCCCATCCCGAAGCAAAGCAAATGCAGTTTGAATTAGATGCCAGATATGCCCGGGTGAGCCAACCTGTAAAATGAACCGGATAATCCCCCTTTTTACAAGTATGAATCCTTCCTGTAAGGTTATACTATGGCGTTAGTCTTAATAGAAAACTAAATGTACAATCTTATTCTTTATCTTACAACAGTGCTGATCTGGGGATTGACCTGGATATCCATCAAATTCCAGCTGGGGACAGTCTCACCGGAGGTATCGATTTTTTACCGCTTCGCGCTGGCTTCCCTGGTGCTGCTTATTTTTTCCCTTCTGAGAAAGCTGCCCTTGCGCTTCAACCGGCGTGACCATTTTTTCTTCGCGCTCATGGGTTTATTGCTCTTCTCACTGAACTATATTCTGGTTTATAACTCCGAACTGTACCTGTCCAGCGGGCTGGTTGCGATCCTATTTTCGACAATCGTAATTTTTAATGTCATTTTTGGGGCACTGTTCCTTCGGAATCCAATCCGTCTTCAGGTTGTTATGGGTGCCTGCATCGGTTTGGTTGGACTGGTGCTCGTTTTCGGGTCTGAGCTGTCAACCTTCAACCTGTCTGACACAAGGCTATTGGGAGTACTGCTGGCAGTTCTGTCGGTGATCTCTGCGTCCCTGGGTAACATCCTCTCCGCCCGCAACCAGCGCCAGCACCTCCCGGTTATCCAGACAAACGCATTCGGAATGGCCTATGGTGCTTTCTTCATGCTTCTTTTTGCGCTTTTTCGTGGATCGCAATTTAGCATTGATCTTTCAGCAGGTTACCTGATTTCGCTGCTGTATCTTTCCCTGTTCGGGTCTGTGGTCGCTTTCTGGACATACCTGACCCTGCTGGGAAGGATCGGTCCTGACCGGGCCGCTTATGTGACCGTGCTCTTCCCCATCATCGCCCTAATTGTGTCAACCCTTTACGAAGGGCTGCAGTGGAACCTGACCCAGTTGATAGGTGTCGCGCTTGTTCTGCTCGGAAACGTTTTTGTCCTTACCAGAATACGCTGGTTGAATAACCGTAATCTTTTTCAAACCCGAAATTAGTATTTATGCCTATAATTCGTCTTTTATCAGGCGTTTTCCCATTCCGATTACATTGTCATCCCTGAAACCGATTTCCTGGTAGAAATTGATGACTCCCTGGTTTGTTTTGCGCACCTGCAGGTTGATCTTCGGACAACCCATCGTCAGGAGTAATTGCTCCACCCGTTCCATCATGCTCCTGCCAATCCCTCTGCGCTGGTAGTCAGGGTGAACAGCAAGGTAATTCACCCAGCCGCGATGACCCTCATAGCCAGCCATCACGCTGGCGATCAGCCTTCCTTCGAGACAACCAACCAGAAATAATTCCGGCTGGACTTTTAAGTTTTCGCTGGATGTCCAGGTGGGGATTGTTCCAGGGAACCACAAGCCCGCAGGCTCTCCATAAATCAATTACTTCTTCTTCATCTTTTAACTTAAATTTTCGTATATTTAATTTCATATTCTTATTTTTAAACGCTTTATGATTGTTATTTTTTTCTAGATAGGGATTATTCCAATTTTAATCGGAGAAATGCATAGTCTCACTAAATCATTATATTTATTAACATTATCAAGCTGTAAACCCAAGTTGTGTCAAGAATTGTGTGTAAATTCGCTCCTTAACATTCAGGATTCATTCCCTACATATTCCTTTAGGCTAGTGAAGCCTCACTAGTTATGACTTCAATATTTGCTAAGGTGGCGGTGATCTCAGGTTCGTCCATCAGGATCTGCATATCCAAGTAACGATGGCCAGTGAGCCATTCTTCGGACTGTTCCATCGCTAGGGCAGTATCCAATCGCAAACAGCTCGCCCGGTTCGGAAAGATGCGAACCACTCGACTTCGCCGTCTGCCTTCCTGATGGAAACGCTCCAGAGCATTGGTCGTTCGCAACCGTTTTTGGTGTGATGCTGGCAGAGCAAACACTGCCAAGGCGTCTGTGATGGTTTCTTCCAGCCAGGCTGATAATTCTGGATATGTAACTGCCCATTCTTCGATCAATCTGTTTGCTCGTTTGCAGGCTTGTTTCTGGTCCGGTGCATCGAACACGTCCCTGAGCTGGCTGTGGATTTGGTCTCGTGCCCTTCGAGGCACTTTGGATCCCGCATTGCGCTGGTAGTGGGTCTGACATCGCTGCCATATCGCTGCGGGGAAGTATCGTCTCAAAGCGCTTTTCAAGCCTCGATGCTCATCGGATACCACCAAACGAACAGATCGAGGATCCAAGCCTCGTTCCAGTAGATCAGCAAATACCGCTCCCCAGGTGGCCTCTTCTTCCCCAGGGGCCACATCTATGCCGATAATCTCCCGGTATCCTTGTGCGTTCACACCTTTCACGGTCAGCACACCGTCACTTTCAACATGGCCATTCTCACGCACATATTCATAGCGGGCATCAACCATCAGGTAGGGATATGGCTGCTCGAGGTAGCGCTTGCGCCAAGGGTCCAATTCTTCATCCAGCGCTTGTGTCATGCGAGAGACCTGGTCTTTGCTGAATTCAATCCCACACAACTTCTCAGTGATGCGCCGCATCTTACGTGTTGATACACCTTGCAGATAACTCTCTTGCAGCGCCAACACAAGTGCCTTCTCACTGCGTTGGTAATGTTCAAAAAGTTGCGTGCTGAAAAGACCTTCTCGATCTCGAGGAACTCGCAATGTGATACGGCCTACCCTTGTGAACAAATCCCTCTAACGGAATCCATTGCGATATCCTTGTCGTTCCTCGCTCCGTTCATAGCGCTCAGCACCAATTTGTTGGTTGAATTCCAATTCAATTAGCTCCTGGAGTATCCATTCAACGATATTACGGAGTAGATCTTCTCCTTCATTTGTTTCCAAAAATTCTTCTATTTGTTGTCGTATTGATTGACCTGAGGTATCATCATTTTGAGACATCAGTTTCTCCTTTTTGGTGATTTTTTTAATCCTTTAGGTAAAGGAGCTATTCTGGTGTCTCAAATTTTATCCAGATTTATATTTACACACTTAACTCTACACTATCTAAACCCAATCATTTTCGCCTTTAAAATAAATACATTTGCCCTGAAAAATAGAGAGGGTATTTCTATAAGCTTCCATAGAAAAATTCAATAACGATTGTGACAAATTACACTAACGATCGCGATTAGCTGGCTCTAAAATTACATTAGTTGCTTGAGTATGCAAATTTATTGAAATTGGATGGATACACACAGAGAGACTTTAGCATCAGAACAGGCTGAATTCCATCAGGTATTCAGCAGTTCAAGACGCATTCTGATTTTATGGTTGCTTGAATCACAGGAGATGTCCGTTAGCGAGATTGCTGAATGGATAAATGCCAGTATTCAAAATACCTCTCAACATCTACGAGTAATGAAAGATAAAGGCATTCTTGATACTCGCAGAGATGGCCAAACGATTTATTACAGTATCAAGAATGATACTGTTGGTAATAACTGTAAAAGGTTGCTTCACGCAGTTAATAATCGAAAAAACAAAAAATAAATTATTTATAAGGAGTGTCAAAATGAACACAGATGAACTTTCCACAATCGAAGCAGCAAAAGTGGTTGACGCCCGGGCTATGGCATGCCCAGGTCCGCTTCTGGAAGCAAAGAAAAGCATCGGACAGGTAAAGGTTGGGGAAGTACTGGAAATCTGGTCTGGCGATGTTAACACAAAAAATGATATGCCGCGCTGGTGCCAAAAAGTCGGTCACGAATATCTTGGCGACTCACCAGGAGAAGGGTACGACCGCCTTTTTATCCGAAGGGCAAAATGAGGAATGCACCATCATTCTTTACCAGAAAATTCTTACCGGATCATTCGATAAAATTAATTTTTTGAACAAGGACATTCGTAATGACAGAGTTGTCTAATAATGAGAAACCCAAAATATTGATTCTTGCAACTCTATCCGGTGGTTATGCTGGTGCTGATTCAGTCGGACAGTTACATCAATCTTATCCGGCAAACTGTTACATACTCCCAGTCATGTGTCCGTGTATGTTTCCTGAAGATTTTTACATGCGCGCATTTGAACGCGGCATAGATGGAATCATAGTAATGTACAGCGGAACAGACAGCCCTTTTAAGGGCGGACCTGAACGGACAGCTCAGTTGATCAACAGCACTTATGAGTTAATGAAAGAACGTGGAATTGATACCCGAAGGCTGCGGTTGGCTGCAATCTGCACTGTATGCACAAAACCTTTCGTAAAGGAAGTAAATCAAATGGATGATTTGCTCGCCGAGATAGGATCTGTAAGGAATGAGTTGGCTCTACCGGCATAAAACTTCATAGGTTAGATACTTTTTCGTCTACAGAACCTGAGCAGTAGAAGCCTTATAAATATTTCTGAATTTTTCAGAAATATCCTTTGAAGGAGTATAAACTTTGGAAAAGTTGAAATATGATGCCTTGATTGTAGGCGGCGGGATTGCAGGTATGCAAACGGGACTGGACCTGGCAGATCAGGGTTACAAGGTTCTCCTGGTGGAAAAAGAACCAAGCATCGGCGGAAAGATGATAAAGCTGAGCAAAGTATTCCCAACACTGGACTGCTGTAGTTGTATTACCACACCTAAAATGTCAGCAGTTGCCCATCACGAAAATATCGAGCTTTTTACCTATTGTGAGGTGAAGGCAATCGAAGAAAATGAGGATGGGTTTGCAGCCCAAATCTTGAAAAAACCGCGCTATGTAAATGAGGATACTTGTACCGGATGCCGTTTATGTGAATACGCCTGCCCCATCGATTTACCAGCTAGTTTTGATTTGAACATGGGCGCCACCCGAACTATCCGAGTGCCATTTTCCACCGCGGTACCTCAAATTGCGGTGCTGGATATTGAAAACTGTATCCTCTGTGGAAAATGCGAAAAAGTATGCCCTGTTGAAGACTGTATCGATTTCACCCAAACTCCTCAGGAACTTGAAATTGAAACAAGAACAATCATCCTGGCAACCGGTTTTGAGACAACCCCGGTTGATGTTAAAGCAGAATACGGTGCAGGTGAACTCCTTAATGTGATTGATGGTCTGATGATGGAGCGTCTGCTTGCACCGACCGGTCCCTATGGAAGGGTTATTCGCCCTGGAGACGGTAAAGAACCTGATTCAATTGGGTTCGTTCAATGCGCCGGTTCAAGGGATGAAACTTTGGGCATAAGTTACTGTTCCAGAGTCTGTTGTATGTATGCAATTAAGCAGGCAATGTTGATTTCAGGTTCACTCCCATTGGCAGATATAACAATTTACTACATGGATATCCGCTGTTTCGGTAAAGGTTATGAACAGTTTTATCAAAATGCAAAAGCAATGGGTGTCGAATTTGTTAAAGGTAAGGTTGCCAGAATAACTGAAGATGATGACCAGAATCCAGTTGTTCGAGTTGAAATGATGGAAGAGGGTCCACAGGTTGTAGAAAGGACCCATGATATGGTTGTGCTCTCGGTAGGAATGCTTCCTGGGGATGACCCCCAACCTGTTTTTAAAGTCCCCATTTCCAATGATGGATTCGTAACAGTAACATCGCCAAATAGTTCGCCTGCAGATACAAGCCGTCCAGGGATTTTTGTAGCTGGAACTGCAGGAGGGCCATTGGATATCGTGGACAGCATTATCACTTCAGGGGCAGCAGCAGCCCGAGCGGCAGCCTATATTGAAGCACGCAAACATGCAAATGCTGAATTGGAACCAGCAGGTACAGAATTGGAGTTTGCACATGCCTGAGAAAAACATACAAGTAAACCAACAAGTGGACATGAATTCATTGCCTGAAGAAGAGGTCCGCATCGGCGTTTATATCTGCCACTGTGGAGGCAATATCAGCGATGTAATTGATTGTTCCCGGGTCGCTGAAATTCTCGGTAATTTAGATAATGTAGCCGTTGCCCGCACTAACATGTCGATGTGTTCCGATGCCGGCCAATCACTAATTGAAAAGGATATTATAGAAGATGGAATTAATCGTGTAGTGGTCGGCGCTTGCGCACCATCACTGCATGAACAGACATTTCGTGGAACAGTTGCTCGCGCTAATCTAAACCCTTATTATTATTATCACGTAGGAATCAGGGAACAGGATTCTTGGGTTCATTATGATGATCCAGACGCAGCAATCGATAAAGCCATCCGACTTGTTGCAGCGGGAGTGTCAAAATCCAGGCTTCTTAAACCTCTGGAACCGATCCTTCTGAATGCCGAGCAGCATGCTCTGGTTATCGGTGGTGGAGTCGCAGGTTTAAGGTCCGCCCTGGATACAGCCCGTCGAGGTATTCGGGTAACACTGATTGAAAAATCACCCTTTTTAGGTGGGCGTATGTCCCAACTTGAACGGCTATTTCCAACAGGTGAAAATGCCCGCGATATTTTGCACGATTTAATTCAAAAGGTTATAAATCACCCCAAAATAACTGTTTTCACCCAATCAGAGGTAAGCAGCGTTGAGGGCTATGTTGGTGATTACAACATAAAAATCACCCAACAATCACGTGGAATTGGAGATGATATCGCTGAAGCAGCGATTGAAGCTTGCACTGCTTTAGTTCCTGATGAATTCAATTATGGATTAACCAAAAGAAAGGTGATTTACAAGAAATATCCCGGTTGCTATCCTGACTCCCCTGCTGTAGATTGGGAAAACTATCAAGGCGAAATCCTCAACATCAATGGCAAGGATATCGTCCTGGAAAACATTCCAAAAACATTTGACTTAAAAATTGGCGCGATCATAGTTGCTACCGGTTTTGATCCATACGAACCAAGCCATGGTGAATACGGTTACGGAGAATTACCGGAGGTTGTTACATTACCACAGTTTATCCGCCTGCTAGCTCTTAGTAGGGACAGAAAAATACTGAATTGGAACGAAAAACCTGTCAAAGATATAGTTTTTCTCCACTGTGTTGGCAGCCGCCAGATTGAAGGTGTGCATGAGCCGCAACCAGATGGATATGTGAATAATTACTGCTCACGAGCTTGCTGTACGGCAACCTTGCAGGTAGAGAATGAGGTAAAGGAATGCTTTCCACAAATTAATCTTTTTGACCTTTACGAAGATATACGTACTTATGGTCGCTTCCACGAGGAATACTACACACATGCCTCAAAAAACAAAGTTGTTTTTTTTCGGTTCCACGAAGATGAAATACCGGAGGTGATTGCTGCATCTGAAGGTGATACTCATCCAGTTTTACTTAAATTCAAAGACCACCTGACTTCAGGTGAGGAAATTGAAATTGCTGCAGATCTTGTAGTGCTGGCTGTGGGAATGATGCCCACCAAAATCGATAATCTTGTCGATATTCTGAAAATTTCACGAGGAACAGATCGAATTCCTCCTTGAAGTGCATCCAAAGTTGCGCCCGGTGGAAACACCAGTAACCGGAATTGTACTGGCGGGAACATCTCAGGGTCCAATGAACATTCAGGAAAGTTGCTCTGCGGCAGGTGCAGCGGCAGCAAAAGTGGCCAGCTTATTGGGTTTGGGCTTCGTGGAACTTGAACCATTTGTTGCGAATATAAATCTGGAGCTTTGTGATGGTACCGGTGCATGTATTGATGTTTGTAGTTACGAAGATGCGATTAAATTGCAAGCATTCTCAACAAACGGCGCTGAGGTAAAAAAAGCAATCGTGTCACCCGCCAATTGCGTCGGTTGTGGTTGCTGTGTCAGTGCCTGCCCTAACCGCGCCATTGATGTGCAGGGCTGGGAACTAGATCAGTACGAAGCCATGATTGACTCAATCACGATGGAAATTCCTGGACTGGTGGAGATAACTCAATGAACGAACGTGAAAACGCAAAACAACGCACACAATTATTAACAAAACTGCGAGAACTGCATAAGGATACTGTTGCAGATGCCCAGGAACGGTTAAAAATGCAGAAGAAAATTCATCGAGAAATAAACCAGACAATAATGGAGACTCCCAAAACAGTTCCTGAAATAGCTGCAGAGACGAATCTACCATCTCATGTCGTCCTATGGAATTTGACGGCATTGAAAAAATATGGCCTGATATCCGAAGTTGGGATTAGCGGAGAATACTTTTTATACAGCCCTGCTAAGGAGGTCAAGTGATGATAAATCGTGCTGATCCTGGTTTCCTTGATGAACTCAAGAGTTTCGGAGAAGTTAACATCGAATCGTGCTTTAATTGTGGAAATTGCACTGCAATCTGCCCACTCTCCACAGACGAAACTCCATTCCCTCGCAATAATATCCGCATGGTCCAGGTTGGATTGAGGGAAAAGTTAAAATCCAGTTTGGACCCCTGGTTGTGCTACTACTGTGGTGAATGCTCAGAAACCTGCCCACGTAAAGCCGAACCTGGGGAGTCGCAAATGGCTATTCGCCGTTGGTTGACCGCCCAGTATGATTGGACTGGACTGGCGAAAAAATTTTACACTTCAAAGTATTGGGAAATTGGTTCGATGTTGTTTATAAGTGGGTTAGTGGTGCTGTTGATTTTCCTATTGCATGGACCTATAGTTACAGATCGTGTTGAATTAAATACGTTCGCGCCAGTCCATATTGTTGAAATACTTGACATAATAATGCTGGCTGGCCTCTCTTTCTTTTTGCTCTCAAACGTCTTGCGGATGTATATCTTCACGGTGCAAAGAGGTAAAAATTTTAAAATACCAATAAGTTTATATATCACTGAAGCCCTGTCTTTATTGTATAACGCTGCAACACAGATTCGTTGGACGAAATGTGAAGGTGAGGGCGACACGAGTCCATGGAAAAATTCAAGTTGGCGCAATCATTTGATCCTTGTTATTGGTTATGTAACCATGTTTGTGCTGGTTGTCGGATTTTTAAAGTGGTTCCAGACTGATAATATATATCCAATCTGGCATCCCCAGAGATGGATCGGATATCTTGCGACTGCTGCTCTAATATTTGGTTCATCAGTCGCGATTCTGGGACGTATCAGGAAAGATAAAGAGATGCATCGCTTTTCGCATCTCAGTGATTGGATATTCCCAATACTACTGTTCCTGACAGCTGTAACCGGGATATTGGTCAATATTTTCCGGTACATGGGACTCCCTCTGGCAACATATTATATTTATGCCATCCATCTGGCGATACTTACCCCCATGCTGGTATTGGAAGTGCCATTTGGAAAATGGTCGCACCTTGCATACAGACCTTTTGCGATTTACTTCCAAAACTTGAAATTAAAAGCAATGGAACGGAAAGAAGAAACAACTGTAGCTGCACCCGCATCTGCAGACTGATTAAACTGTGAATAATTTAAGTTCCTGGTGTCTATTCCTCAGGAACATAAATAATATATTAATAGGAGGCTTTTATTATGAGTGAAAAAATGGTAATTGTATGCAATGGAGATACCCCGGCAAATATCATGCCCTCTTTGATTTTTGCATCCTCCGGTATTGCCCTGGATTATGATTTATACTTCTTCTTCTGCCCAGCAGGTTCCCGATGGGCACTGAAGGGCGAATTGGAGAAACTTGGCATCCCCAAAGGATTACCAGATCCGGTTGAATTATTCAACACCATTATGGACAACGCAAAGAAGGTTACTCTTTGTGAATTAGCGCTTGAAAATAAAGGCATTGACCCAAAAGACGCCCGCGATGAGCGAATTGTCATCGAAAAACTTCCCCCATTCTTGATGGATATCGAAGGAGCTACCCAAACATATAGTTTTTAACCATTAAATAAAAACCTAATCAATAAATATTGTGAGGCTGATGAAAAAATACGCCATCAGCCTCCTTGTTTTTAAATAAAATCAAGGGATGTTTTCTCCCAGAAAAATTTGGGGATTTAATTACTCACCTTATCTTTTGAAGAATTTTGGTGTTGTTTACGGTAACCCGGTATACCCGCCATTTCTATCAGATCAATATTTTTCGGGCTGTGTACAAAACTCCAAAAAACCTCCTGGGGGCGGTGAGGGGTTTCCAGTCTTTTCCGAACCATGAATATCTTGCGTCGCAAATTCAATCCAATCACTTTTACATCCACCACATGCCCCCGTTCAAGCGGACAGGCTGTCGCTAATGTAGAAACGAATGATACTGCATATCCTGCTGAAACTGTGCGGACAATCGCTTCGGCATTACCAAGTTCCATAAAAATATTCAAATCATCAAGATTGATATCGTGCTTTGCCAACTCTGAAAGTAATACCTTACGGGTTCCGGAAGACGGTTCGCGCATAATAATGGCTTCGTTGATCAATTCATCCGGTTCAATCGCCCTATGAACTGCCCACGGGTGATTGGCGGGGACAATCAGGGTAATTAGATCTTCAAAAAATTCCTGGAGTTCAAAGTTTTCTTCCAGCAACTCATGGCTGATAACGCCGAGATTAGCCTCATGCTCCAGAATTTGTGGGATCACATTTTCGGGATTGCATCTTGAAATGCTGACCCGAATACCAGGATACCTTTGGCAGAAACGAGCCGCCAATTGCGGGAGGACATACTTGCCTGCGGTTGTACTGCAGGCAATCCTCAACTGTCCGACAACACCATCCTGCAGAGATAACATCATTTCCTGCATCTCGATCGACTGGTTTATCAATTTACGAGCCCACGGCAAAAGCAGCTGGCCTGCTTCAGTAAGATGAAGTTGAGATCCGCGCCTCTCAAACAATTTCATACCCATCTCTTCTTCCAATGCTTTTATGTGGTAACTGACCGTTGGTTGGGTGAGGTTCAGATGTTTGGCTGCTTCGGAAAAACTGAGGGTCTCGGCTGCCAGCACAAAAGTATCGAGCTTTTCGAAATCAATCATTTTTCTCCAGGATACTCGTTCTTGTTTCTAACCTTTCTAATTTAATACTCTAACAAGTTTATTATAAATTAGATGGTTTCAAAGTTGAATCGCCAAAAATAGTTAAACCGAAATCCTTATATTTCAATTTATTCTGTTTAAATTTCCATATTGCTGATAAAAATGAGCAGGAGGTCCAACTTCTGTTTGATAGATTATGGGTCTGGATTAGTACCGCATACTCATCCAGAGCAGGAATGATTAATTCACTCCCAAATATGATGCCAGGCATGCAGCAGATTCACCGTAAACATGAACTGGAATACCGGGCGCTTTTTTGATTTCAAGTTTAACTGGATTGAGTCGAGGGTCGCGGTTTTTCAGCAAAATATCTGACAATGGAATTAACAGCGGTTTGTGACCAGGACGAAACGAAGGGAATACCGCTAAGTATAGGTCTTAATCCCCAATACCAGTTTTTACTGATGACTCATTAAGTTCCAATCCGCCCATCCTGATCGTCTGGCCCCTCCACTGATTCCCCTTAAACGAGCCAGAATAACCATAGAATTTTGCCAGTTGAAACCAACCGCTAATCAGTGAAAACAACAAGTAGACTCCAGGCCAGAAGAAAACAGAAAAACCACAAATGAAATTAAGATCACTCCTGGTAACATCATAGGCATGAGAATGACCATTAAGTATTAAATTCCCCACCACACAAATTATTTCTTCTGGGGAAAAAAGGTTAATTAACGACTATTTGAATATCTCAATAATCCTTTGTTGAATCGTTTTTATCTCA
Source organism: uncultured Chloroflexia bacterium (assembly GCA_963793095.1). Lineage (GTDB taxonomy): Bacteria > Chloroflexota > Anaerolineae > Anaerolineales > UBA4823 > CAVWDI01. The sequence goes on along the minus strand of CAWBYY010000001.1, from coordinate 268,709 downwards.
TCATCAGTCAGAGGAACCAGTTCTAATCCAATCTGATCTGAACCGTACCTATCCTTCATTACCCAGATGGATGGCTTGCTGGCTCTTAGCTTCACCTGAAGCGACTTAGCGTCTATTCCCGCCTTGTTAGGTTTTATTCTCAAAAAGATCCGTGAAAAAGGCAATCCGGTAGGATCCGGCTCCATCCAGGCTTCGATATTTTTATTTTTATTCGCAGCTCTGACAAAAGCTTCCGCTTTCTTATCCTGTTCATCCTTCCAGTTTGTTAAATCCAGAGTTTCGCGCTGCGCAATTGCCGCGAGCGCACCTATTATGCCCTCCTTTGTGGCTTTCATGCCGCGGCCTATTCCAAGCTCATGAGCACGAACCGCTCTGACCAGTTCTGCACTTCCAATCACCAGACCAGCAGTAAGCCCAGCCAGGTACTTCTGGGCGCTCACAAGCACCAGATCTGCGCCGGTCGCCAGCAGTTCTTTTACCCGCATATCCTGGGCTGCTCCATCGATGACGGTTGGAACGCCTCGCCTGTGGGCGGCTTCAACAGCATGTTGAAAAATAATTGATTCGCCTTTGACGAGCCGTGAGGAAACAAGCAATAAGCAGGCTGTGTCTTTATGAGTGAGTTCATTTTCTATGTCCTCCCGGCTGCACCGCTGCTCCGTTCCCGCCAGGATAGGTTTTGCTCCTGCCAGACGCAGATCTTGAAGTATGGAGTGCCCATAGTTGACCGCGTGCCCTGCAGGCAGCACAACCCGGTTTGGCATGCCGTTGGTATCGGGGAGCGCGGCGACTTTTTCCGGCGATTCGCCAGCCATCGCGGCAGCAACCGATAATGTGATACTTGCTGAAGTACAGTGCGTAACAGCGCCTGCCTCCGCACCAGTCCAGCGTGATATTGCCCTGCTCGCTTCATCCTGGAGTTCGTCGATCAGGAAGAATTTTCCTAATGCCTCTGAAACTCTTTTGCTGACAAAATCACCGGAACGCGAGACGCCTAATGGGGTAAACGGGCCTCTAGCGTTGATAATTCTGGTAAGGTTGTAACGGTCATGAATCTGCATATTGATTGTTTTCCTTCATACATTAATTACAAATCGGATTTTTCGGAAAGGATTTAATAAGGATCAGCATCAGCGCCAGGAGCTACAAGTACGATATTGCCGCTGAAATTTCCCTCCTCGAAGTACCGGTTTGCCTCGGCAGCCGCAAGGATGGGGAACCGTTCCGCAATAATGGGTTTTAATTTTCCTTCTGACAATAAAGAGAACAGGATTTCCCAGTCTTGTTTAAAAGTCCCGATATCCTGCCTGTGGGTGCCATACCCTTTGATCGTCTTTCCGTTTGGGATAGCTGAATAAAAAACCAGCTTTAGTATTAACAGCAGCAAACCCTTCTTGCTCAAAGGGCCGCCATAATGTATTAGCGAGCCCCCGCGTTTCAATACCGCTAGTCCACGTTCGAAGTAGCTTTCATCCATTCCATTGTACACATATTCAAGCCCATCCGACTCTGCACTCCGAATGATTTTTACAAAATCCTGGGTTTTATAGTCAATAGGAACAGCTCCGAGATGAGTAAGTAAATTTTGTTTCTTTGCTGATGCTAAACCGTACATTTTTATACCGGCGAGTTTACCAAGCTGCAGAAACGCTGTCCCAACCCCTCCGCTGGCTCCGATAATGAGTATCCTGTCGCCCTGTTTAACCCCAGCAACCCTGTGCAGGCACTGGTAAGCTGTCAGGTAATTCAGTATCAAAGTAACCGCTTCAGCCGGGTCGAGATCAAAGGGGACTTCCACAAGCTGTTCGGGTTTCAGGTAAATATATTCAGCGTAACCCCCGGTGTTGGTTAAAGCTCCCACCCTGTCACTGGTAGCGAAACCCTTTACCTCACCTCCAATTTTTTCCACATCCCCAATAACAGCATAACCCGGTGTAAAAGGGATATCGGGCAAAAATGGACGGTTGCCAATCCGACAGGCGACATCATCCTGGCAGACCGTAGTGGCAAGCACTCTGATGCAGATCTCTTCTGCACCCGGTGGCCGCAGGTCATGTTCAATTATCTTGAGGACTTCAGGTCCGCCTCTGGCAGTTGCGCTGACGCTTTTATATTTCATTATTGATTAAACCAGACCATCAGCATTTCTCCAGGACTTTCATCGGCACCCACCCGGTGTCGCCGTCCGGTTTTTCCGCCATCCCGAATCCCCCAAGAATCTCTTTAACCACAAGGTATTCACCCCTTTTAACGCTCAACTCCCTGGCGTTGTAATTTCTAATAAACACACCTTCCTCACCATTGATGTTGAGATAACTTTTCGGCGCCCAGGCCTTCACTCCCCTCAACCCTTTACACCAGACCCAACCGCTCCATTCCGGATCGCCCTCAAACTCCTTCCCAACTATTACACTATCTCCCCTGTGAAAAACAAGTGGGTTGGGGTAAGGGGATTGATAGTCGCTTATCACCCGATATTTCACTTCTTTCCTGCCCGTGTTGATACTTACTTTATCATTTTTATCAATCAAATACTCATTGAAGATCTGATCTGGAAAAATTCTTAATTCTCCAGAAAATATCCCTCACCACTCAATATCCCTTCAAATGCTTTATCCGCATCCTCGACCGCCTTACGCCGCCAATCAGATGCACCAGGGTTAAATAATTCCTCAAAATCGTGCTTAATCCGGTTGGCAAGTTTTTCATCTGCGGCGCCGTGAAAGTACATCTGGTTCTCCAGTACCATCGCCCGCGGGCTGCCAGCCTGCTGGTGGGCGGTGTCCCCCAGGGTACCAAACTCAAAGCTTGTTGAATAAAGGCTTTTATTCGGGAATTCCTGCTGGCATAAAGTATATACAAAATCAATCATATCTCCCTGGACCGCATAAAACTCTTCAGGGTTCGCCGCCACCACCAGCGGATAATTAAACTTCCTTACATATTCCTGGGATGAGAGCGTATCAAAAGCTGAATTTACCAGACTCATCTGGAAACGCGGCCCATAACCGGTGTGCATATCCAGATGCAGGATTTGATTGTAAGAATTGAAAGTTTCCCGGTAAAGGTCGATGATCGTGCTAGTCTCTTCCTGGTAGCCGGTTCCACCGTAAAACAAACCCTGGGGGTGACGGTACTGCCCCAGGAGCACAGTATATTTAAGAGCGTTCTTCCCCATTCTGATCAAGCGGGAGATTAAATGTGCATAAAATCTCAGATTGTCCAGGGTTAAATTACTGACCTGCTTCTTGGGATTCAGGAAGGCATCTACCGAATCGTATTCGGGATTAAAATGCGGATCAAACATTCCATCGTACAGAAAAGTACGGTTCAGGTCAATATTGCTGGCGTTCACCCGGCGGTGATTTTTCATCCCCCAGGGATTGATCGTGTGCACGAGCAGCAACCCGGTCGTTTTTGGATTCAGGCGAGGCAGGTATTCATCAATGAAACGCTGCAGCATGGCAGAACCAACGTAGCATTCAACACCGTGTTCCCCGGTTGTAAATATGAGCACTTTATCATTCTGTTCCAGGCCGTCAGAATAAATCCAATCAATCGACAAATCCTCGTCTCCGCTTATATAATGGGCAGAACTTTTTGCCTCCGGCCAGTATTTCTGGATTGTCGCCAGGTTCTCCCGGAAGCGCTGGCGCGAACTCTCATAGGTTTCCGGGAAAAGTTCAAGTATGTTATCCATCTTTATCCTTATAAAATGAATCAATCCTGATATGGTGCCAAAGAGTACTCTACGTAATCTGCCTCACATGCTCTCCCGTGGTTCACCCATGCCCGCAGTCCTTCGGTTTGAATGATCACACTGAACACTGTCACCGAATCCGGACCGTGCTTGCAGATAGAGGCTGGATATCCAGCATGGTCGCCGAGAAGTTCCTTGAACAATTCCACCGACAGATCCCCGAAATTTTCACGCAGCAGGCGTAAGGCCCGGTTATAACGCAGGATTGAGCTTCCAATTTCTCCAGGTTTTGCTTCAAAGCGCCGCATACCCGGGCTTAGATAATGGTTGCTATGCGCCATGATATCGTCCTGAATATATATCGGCTCGCAGTCGGTCGCAGACCCCTCCATGCTGTATACCTCTCCATTTCGGTCTGCAATCACATTGTTGTAACTGGAAGCCCGCTGGGGCAGCAGGCAGTGTCGGATCGCGTCTGCAAGGTTTGCCGATCCCAATATGGCGCGCACAACCAGCAGGCGGGGGACGCCCGGGCGCAGGTCATTGTTGTTAAGCTGGTTGCCTGTCAGGCTGATCCCGGCGTTATTTAAACCAGCGCTGAATGCAACCCCTCCCGGTGATATCCCCAGGAATTCGGGTTCATCGCCAGTCTTGATTTTTAACAAAACCAGCCCTTCTTCAGCGGATGGATCAAGATCGTTTGTGTGGGCGATAAGAGTAGAGCCGTCCTTAGTTGCGCGACCACGGGCAGCCATATCGGTGCAGCCGGTTTTCCAGATCGCCCGTTCCCACAATTCCTCGCAAACGGAAAGGAAGATTTCTTCAAACGGCAGGTCCGATCCCTCTGCGATCCCAACCAGTTCATCCACATACTGCGGGTATATCTTGCGGCTGATATCCAGAAATTCTGCGCTGGCTGAAAGCATATCAGCCCAGGTGGTCCAGCCCGGTAAACTCGCTCGCTGGTCCGAGAGCATTTTCTTGATCTGCAGCCGGCAGGCACTGCCAATTATCTGCCCGGCCTCCCGGTGACTGCCTTGCGCTTCAAACATTGGGATTGTGCTCATCGAATTACTCATCTATCTAATATTTTTCCATGTATTATTTTTCCCAATTCCGGTTGAAATTCACAGGCGATTTTAGTTTGCCATCCAAAAATCGTCAATTATGTTTTTTATTCATCAAATTCACCCTGACCTGCAATCACTTAATCACAAACCTGTTCGGAATGATCCCCGCTTGTTTTTCATGCTAAAATGCAGCCACAGTTCTCTCGTTCAATCCCTCAGCTTATTATATGCACAATCCGGATAAAACAATGGAACCATTAATAATATTAAGTACGGAAGAAGTTGAAGCCCTCCACCAGGCTGCCCTGCGAATCCTCAATGAAACCGGGGTACAGTTTACTCACCAGGAGGCGTGCCAGATTCTGGCACAGGCTGGCGCGATCGTCAGGAGGCCCCGCGTTTTTTTCCCTCCAGAACTGGTGGAGAAATCCATTTCACTCTGCCCCACCCAGGTGAGTATACGCGGGCGAAACGGGGTCGTTGTAACCCTGGGGGACGGCTCGCTGTATTTCCACAACCTGGGAGGCGCCCGCGACATCCAGGACTCGCATACCGGTAAATACCGCCTCGCTGCAGTGCAGGATGTAGCGGATGCCGCCCGCCTGTTAGACGCCCTGCCCAACTGCGACACTATAACTCCATTTTTTACGCCTAACGATGTGGACGGAGAGTTAATGTCCTTGATGATGTACCGCCATACCCTGCCAAACACAACCAAACCTGTTCACGGTCCTGGGGTGCAGACCCCGGCGGAAGTCCGCTATATCGTAAACATGGCAGCGGTACTCGGATCGCCAGATGAAACCCTGACTTTGAGCGTTTCCCCGGTCAGCCCTTTGAATTTTCCCGATCGAGAAGTCGCTGCGATGATGGAAATAGCCCGGGCCGGGATCCCCTTCAGCCCGCTGCCGTGCCCAACTGCAGGGATGACTGCTCCGATCACCCTGGCAGGTGCGCTCGCCCAGCAGACCGCAGAAGTGCTGGCGGCGCTGGTGCTGGCGCAGACGATCAGACCCGGCAACCCGCTGGTTTTTTCCGGCCGGCTGGCAATGATGGAACCGCGCAGCGGTGGCTCGGTTTGGGGCGGTGTCGAAATGGGGCTGGCTTCAGCCGGGACTGTCCAGTTAGGCCGCCGCTATAACCTGCCGGTCAACGTGTACGGCTTTTCCACAAACTCGCATACACTTGACATTCAAAACGGCTTCGAGCGAGGCCTTAACGCCCTTATCCCTGCCCTGGCTGGCGCGGATGAACTTTCCGGAATTGGCGAACTGGAAGCGGGAATAACCAGCACATACACCCAGATGGTGGCGGATGATGAATTTGCGGCCAGCATCCGGCGCGCCCGGCGCGGTTTTCGGGCTGACGATGATACCCTTGCTGTCGATGTGATCGCGGAAGTAATGGGAGGCTCCCGCAACTTTCTCAGCGAGAGGCACACTGCCCGGCACCTGAGGTCAGGCGAGCTGTTGGTCCCTTATCTGGCGGAGCGCCAGGTAAGGGAAACCTGGGAAAAAGGTGGCCGTTCAGGCTTGCTCGAACGGGCCCGGGCTGAATCTGAACGTATCCTGGGCGAGCACCGGGTTGAGCCGCTGGATGAATCCCAGCTGAAAGAACTGGACCTAGTTATGGCAGCCGCATACAGGGAACTTGTGGGGTAAACCACATGGCTGAAAAACTAATAAAAAATATTAAGAAATCCAGACTTTCACCAGTCAGGGTTAAGAATGTCCCGGCAGGTCATCTTTGTCCTTATATGGAATAGTCTGAAGTAATCTAAATCAGTGACTCAACCAGCAATTATGCAATAATTTGAGCCGGCCTGACATAGGTCATTTTTTTAAAAATCCCTGAAGCTCAGTTTTCATCCCGGTTATCTAAAAACAGGATAACCCACCCGGCGCTGAGGATTAATATAACCCCGTTCAGATAAAATGGGATATCCGCCCCAATCGCCTGGTACAGCAGGCCGCCCAGCAGCGGCCCGATGGTGAATCCCAGGTTTTCGACAAAATCATACAATCCATATCCCCGTCCGCGCCGGTCGCTTCCAACCAGGTCTGCGACCAGGGCGGTTTCAGCCGGCTCAGAAAGCGCCCACAGGACTGCCGAAACTGTATACAGCGCTCCCAGCCAGACCAGCGAAGGTAAAAGCGGCATAAACATAGAGAGCACACCAGCGCCTGCCAGCCCGGCTGCCATCATCGGGATACGCCCAAATCGGTCGCTCAACCCACCCAAACGGCCCCCCAGAAAGGCGGTCACAATCCCGGCCGGGAAAAACGCCCAGCCCAGGCTGGCGACATCGGTGGTGAATTTATCCTGCAGATAGGTCAGGTAGATTGGGCTCAACATCGCTTCCGGCACGGCGGTGATAAAAACCACCACCAGCAGCCTGACCAGCCGGCCTGAAATAATAGAATTCGGACTTATTTCGGGTTGAATGGGTTTTGTCTCGGGAACAGAACGCCAGGCGAACACAGCCCCCAGAAAGCCCATAACCGCGTACCCGCTGAAAGCGAATTTCCAGCCCAGGTTGTCGGGAAGCGCAAACATCAATAAACCGGCAGCGAGCACACCCACCAGACCGCCGCGCATGGTTGTCTGGTTTATCAATCCCAGAGCCCGGCCGCGCCCCTCCGGTTCGGTAAGGTCCGCGACGATGGTATATGCGGCAGTCCAGAGAAACGCCGCTCCAATTCCTTGGATAATACGGGCAGTATATAACCATTCCAGCGATTCAGAAAAAGCGAAAACGCCCATCGCCAGGGCGTATACCAGAATTGCCCCCACAAAAAAGAGCTTGCGCCCATAACGGTCAACCAACCAGCCCGCCAGCGGGCGCAGCAGCAGGGTGGTCGCCGTAAAAATTGAGAACAGCGCCCCGATTTCAAGCGCGCTGGCGCCAAATACCTTGCTGATAACCGGCAGCCCGAAGAACAGAAAAATAAATGGCAGTGACCACAGGAAAAACGGCCGGTGCAGCGATTGGGTTGGTTGGTCTGGTTCAGCCTGGCTCAACAGTTTTTCACCCTGTTTGGAAGCAAAAATTTTGTCCCGTCTGGGTCCCCTGAACTTTGAGTCTCACCGGGAATAGTATAGCAGGCAATCCGTACTCGAAGATCAGGATAATTGTATAATATCCTCAATATATGTCATGTTTTGACATGTATTGAATTTATACTTCTGGATGAGGTGACCGATGACCAAACCTGCCACCCGGCTAATCACTCTGATTCTGCTGCTGCAGAGGAAACCTAACCAGACCGCTCCCGTCCTGGCGGCGGAACTGGGGGTTTCGGTGCGCACGCTGCACCGCTATATGGGGATGCTGGATGAAATGGGCATCCCGATTTACAGCGAGCGCGGCCGTTACGGGGGATTTTCGCTCGTGCGGGGATACAAAATGCCGCCCCTCATTTTTACACCCGAGGAAGCGGTTGCGGTACACCTGGGCGCCACTCTGGTTGCGGAGATGTGGGGGCGCCTGTACCAGGAACCTGCCGGGGGGGCGATCGCCAAATTGGACAACGTGCTCCCGGATGAACAGCGCCAGGAAGTCGCATGGGCCCAACGGACGCTGGTCTCAACCGGGCTGCACCGGGCTGATCCCATGTCCCTTTCCCCTTACCTGGAGGCGCTCCGCAAAGCAGCCCGCCAGGAACGCCAGGTCAGGATAACTTACCAGGGCAGCTCAAAACCGGGTAAAACCGAACGGGTTGTTGACCCGTATGGGCTTGTCCACCGCAGTGGGTGGTGGTATGTGGTCGCTTACTGCCATCTGCGCGGAGCGCTGCGCACTTTCCGGGTCGACCGCATCCAGAATCTGGAACCGCTCAATCTGAGCTTTCAAAAGCCGCAAGATTTTGATATCAGGGAATACCTTCAGGCTGAATTAAGTGACCTGCCGGTCACAACCGCCCGGCTGCAGTTTCTGCCCCAGGCGGATTTTATCGTGAAATCCAACCAATCCAGCTGGGAATCGGTTGAAGAGAATCCGGACGGCAGTCTGGAGGTGGTGCTGGCTGCCCCAGACCTTAACTGGCTGGCTTCGATGGCCTTGAGCTTCGGTGCCTGGGTTAAAATCCTTGAGCCTCCCGAACTGAAAGCCATTGTTCGCGATTGGGCGCTGGAAACAGCCGCCCTTTATGAAGACATCTGAACAATAATAAGGAGTGATAAATGAAACGCAGGTGGATATTAATAACATGTAGCTTGATCCTGGCATTGATTGTGGTTGCGGGCGGCTGGTTCTATTACCAGTCCACCCAGCCGCTTTATAAACCCGGGATGGTGAGCCGGGGTGAGAATCTGAGCGCCCCCCTGGAACCGCCCCGGCAGCCGGAAGGTTCCGCCGTATGGTTGGTTGAGCCGGGCATTGAACTGGCTCATTTCGCCGAAGGGGCCGGCCGGGACGTGCTGGTCTTGCATGGCGGTCCGGGACAGCCTTTCGTTGAATCGCCGCCCGGGATGGAAGCGCTCGCTGACCGCTTCCGGTTCCACTACTATGACCAGCGCGGCAGCGGGGATTCTACCCGCCCGGTCGAGCGCTTCGAGTCCAGCAATCTTTACCAGAACATGGTGGCGCTCGACCGCTCCCTCGGCATTGGCGCCCAGATCGCTGACATCGAACGGGTACGCAGGATTCTGGGTGGGCAGAAACTGATCCTAATGGGCCATTCCTGGGGCGGATTCCTGGCTTCGCTCTACGCGGCTGAATTCCCGGACAATGTCGAAGCCCTGATCCTGGTGGCCCCGGCTAACACTCTGGTGATGCCCCAGCCGGACGCTGAGAGCGACCTGTTTGCCAGCGTGGGCGCCAATCTACCGCCCGAGAAACGGGCTGAATTTGATCAGTTTATGGACGAATATCTGGATTTCAGGGACCTGTTCGGCAAATCGGAAGACGAACTGGTGGAAATGAACAATCAATTTGGCGAGTATTACCTGGAAGCGACCGGCGAGATGCCCTCTGAAGAAGGCAAACAGCCCGGCGGCTGGATGGTCTGGGCTCAGTATGTCAGCATGGGCCAGCGCCACGACTACCGCCCTTCCCTTGTGCAGGTGGGCGCCCCGGTTCTGGTCCTGCATGGAGCCCGGGACATGCAGTCAGAATCCGCCAGCCGTTTGTACGCCGAAGCATTCCCGAATTCAACCTTTGTTACCATCCCCGATAGTTCCCACACCCCATTTATTGATAACCCCCGGGAATTTGCCATCGCCCTGAGCGAATTTCTGGATAATTTACCATAACAGGGAGAGACAATATGCCCAGACCGCACACAAAAGAACCGCTTATTACCGAATTCGAAAAAGAAAACGCTTGACTCGAAGAGTATTTATCCAGCCTGGAACCAGATCAGATGACCCGGCCTTGGATTGTGGTTGAATGGTCTGGAAAAGATGTGCTCGCCCACCTATACGAATGGGAGGGGATGGTTTTGAACTGGCTGAAAACCAGCCAGAGCGGCGGAACGCCGTCTGTCCCGGAAGATCACCCCCTCGGGCAGCGGGTTAACGGTTGGCGGGATTGAGATTGGGCTTGGCTTCGGGGGGCTTGTTGGCGGGACTGCGGTTTCGGTGGGTGCCAGGGTCGCTGTCGCCAGCTCAGCCGCCTCCGGCGGTTGGGTGGGCTCGGGAGGCGCCGGCGGCTAAGTCGCCTAGGCGCATACGCTCAATGGTGACATTTTCGCTGATTTATTAGTGGGCGTCAATCTCCCTGGACATAAACATACTTGCGCCAGCCGGGTCCAGCAACAGAATCAATTCGACCGGGAAGTATAATAACTGGTCTCCCAGTCTTCAATCCCGGGCACTAAACCGGCCTGCCGGTCCAGGGACCAACCCCGCCGATCTTCTCTACCTTGACACGGTTAATAAATCCGGGGGGCGGGTTGTCCATCGGTGGGAATTTTACACCCGGGCCGATGTAAGTGTAAGCCAGTTTCTGGAGCAGTTCCGGGGCGCCGCCCTCTTCAATCCGGGCACTCCCGTAAACCACCAGGTACTCGGTTAACCCCATTGCGCTTTTGGTTTCGCTCTCGAAGGTTACCGCAACACGGCTTTCTTTGCGGATGTTGCGCACCTTCTTCGTTTCCATCAGGTGCCCGGAAACCAGGTCATCCCCATCCAGGCCCATCCAGACCAGGGTGACCTGCGGGCTGCCGTCCGGGTTTAGGGTAACCAGGTGGGCATGGGCGCCCTGCTCGATTAACTTACGGGCTTCTTCCGGTAATTTCATGGTCCTGCCTCGATAATATTGATATCGTTTTCAGGGTAATAAATTATCTGACTCAGAGTTCACCCTGAATATCTCGAATTGCGGAGAATTATAACAGGTTTTGTCCAATTAATACCGGGTGGAAGACCGGCGGTTTATCCGGATTTCACTCAGTTTTGGCGGGCGGCCTGGGAAACAACACCGGCGTGCTGGCTTTATACCCCTCGTATTCCGCCTGTCCGCCCCATTTTTCGTCGGCTCTTTTTTCCAGCATCGGCACCCCGCTCACCCGGGTTAAAAGCAGAAACACAAAAACCGGCGAAATCAGGGTCAGCAGCTGCCAGCCCTGGAGGGCCGGGAACGCGATAACCGCCGCCCCCAGCCAGAGCATGATCTCCCCGAAGTAGTTGGGATGGCGCGACCATGCCCACAACCCGGTCCGGATAAATTTGCCTTCGTTGACCGGGTCCTGGCGGAATGCGCTTTTCTGCCTGTCCGCCTGGACCTCAATCCCGAAACCAATCACCCACAGCAGGAAACCCAGCAGAGCGAAAATATCCAGGTCGACCCGGGTTTTACTGGTAATCGCCACCAGCGCCGCCGCCAGGGTCAGCGATACCCACAATCCTTGCAGCGTCCAGGTCAGCAGGAAGCGGCTGAAGGAAGTTTTAATCTCCCGGAAACGCCGGTCCTCCCCGGCTGCCCTTACCCGCTTGAAGAGGAACGTACTCAGGCGGACCGCCCAGATCGATACCAGCCCGGCCAGCAGCAGGGCTCTCGCATCGACCTCAGGTACAAGCAGGACTGCCACCCATGTCAGGGTGAGATAGGTGATGCCCCCTGTCAGGTCGAAGTACGTTTCGGTTTTTTTAAGGTAAGCATGGATGAAAACCAACCACTGGATGATAAAAGCCAGCCCCACGCAGAGTGCAAAAATAGGGATGCCGGAGGCAATGGTATAACCATTCTGGCTGCCCGCCCAGGCGATAATTCCTGCCACCAGCAGGATGACGGGTATCGCGATCAAAGTCCTTCCATTTTTACTGTCCATATCACCTCACTTTAAACAGGAACAAATTATATATTGATTGCCGGTTGCGGAGATCAATCCGATTTTACCACCCCGCAGGGGCAGGATTCGATTTATAACCGCACCCATTCCGGATCCTGCTCCCTAAATACGTTTATAATCTGACCGCGGCTGGATGTTTTCATAACGGGCAGCATGTTTATAACCTGTTTTCCTTCCAGCTGCAGTTTCTTCACTGGAAAATAAACCAGCCGGCGGTTAATTGAAGCCGGTCAAAAATAATTATTTATCAGGAGATATTTCAATGGAAAAATTTTTTGAAGCCGAGCTCCAGGAGCGCTTCGTGCAGTACGCCAGCATTGACACAACCAGCGCTGAGGAATTGAGCAGCGCCCCAAGCACCAGCAGGCAGTTCGACCTGCTCAACCTGCTCGTGGAGCAGCTCCACCAGATCGGCGCCCGGGAGGTGGAGCTGAAGGAATACGGGGCGGTCCTGGCTACTATCCCTGCAACCGCCGAAACCGAAACGCCAACAATCGCATTCCTTGCTCACGTGGATACTACTGAATCATTTAATGGGAGCGGGGTCAAACCAGTCGTCCACCGTAATTACGACGGCACCGCTATCCGCTTTCCCGACAACCCCGAGCTGGTCCTGTCTGCAGAAGATCACCCCTACCTGGCAGGCAAGCTGGGCGAAGACATCATTACCGCCAGCGGAGACACCCTGCTCGGGGCGGACGACAAAGCCGGGGTGGCGATTATCATGACGATGGCAAAACACCTGCTGGAGCACCCCGAGATACCCCACGGCAGGATCCGGATCGGCTTCACCACCGACGAGGAGATCGGGCGGGGCGTACCCGAAAAACTACCCGGGGACCTGGATGCTGAATTCGCCTACACCCTGGACGGCGCCGAACTGGGTGAGGTCGTCGACGAGACATTCTCCGCCCACAAAGGCGAGGTGTTGATTAAAGGCGTCTCGATCCATCCCGGCGAAGCAAAAGACAAGCTGGTCAACGCCCTCCACCTTGCTGCGAAAATTATCAACACCCTGCCGCACGTCACTCTCACGCCCGAGACAACCTCCGGCCGCCAGGGGTTCATCCACCTGTACCAGTTAAACGGGACCGCAGCCGAAGCGGAGCTGCACTTCATTTTGCGGGATTTTGATGAGAGCCTGCTGGAGGGACATGGAAAACTCCTGCGGGAAGTTTGCGCGGCTATTCAGGCAACCGAACCGCGCGCCAGGATCACCTGCACAATCAAGCCCCAGTACCGGAACATGAACATCTGGTTGCAGGAGGACCGGCGCCCGGTTGAACTCGCCCGGGAAGCCTGCCGCCAGTTGGGAATCGAGCCCTTTTCCAAACCCATCCGGGGCGGCACCGACGGCTCCCGCCTGACCGAGATGGGAGTCCCGACGCCCAACCTGTTCACCGGCATGCAGAACTACCACGGGCCCCTGGAATATATCAGCGTCCAGGACATGCGCCGCTCGACCGAGATGTGCGTCAAATTGGTACAGTTATGGGCTGTTTAGCATCAAAGTGTCGCTTGAGGTCTGGGTTAAATTGGATTTCGCCAGAGTATCAGATTAAAACTGAAAGCCAGAATGTAGCTGTTTCATCCAATTGGTACTAAATTGCTGCATTTTAAAACAATAACTCCAGGCGGAGCACACCCCATACAATATGCCAGTAGGCATAGTAAATCAGCCGGAAGGAAAACATTGAGGCGAAATCATAACGTTTAAATACCCACAGTTGTAATAGCGCGAACGCATATACATGAATCCAGGTATAAAAATCAATCCAACCCAGCGGCTCCCCGCTGAACAATACCTGGAAGGTGGGCTCCAGCGATGCTGTGAGAATAATTGCAACCCATACAGAGCGGTCCCTACCCAATCTGCTTTTTAAGGGAGTCAGCAGCAACAGAAGAAGAGCTAGAGGCAGTACATGAAAGAAAATTTCGGCAACAAAACCAATCGCCGGGTAGAAGACGAACGCAGTCGGAACCGGTATATTGGTGTTCTCCGGGTAGCGGATGAAGAGGTCGGCAATCACAATTAAAACTGCAAACAATGTGGCGAATCCAGCTGAGACTGCGATTCCCCGGATTGTCGCTCTTCCCCTTAGGATCTCGAATCCCCATCTAAAATGCAGTAACCATAAGCTAAACCCACCAATAACAACCGCCAGCATGACTGCCAGGAAGGGATCGATCATCCCGTAGAAACGCTGGAAATAAACCCTCGATGAAGGTATTTGAATCGCTGTCAATCCAAACGCCACCATCGAAATGATTATGTAAGCTGCCAGTTGTCTGCGCCAGCTCCAGGTCTTATTTTTCATATGACATATCCTCCTTAGGTGAATCAACTACATCTGGCTCTCCAATTGATTAATCGAATCTGTTTTTCTATGAGAAATTTCTGGATACATTTTTCAATCCTGGACATCCGGGTTTTGGATTGTTTGGGTGTAGAAAAATTACGAATGTAAACTCTTTACCATCTTGGCGTAAATGCACAATAAACCGTTATTAAGGAAGGGATTTCATCTAATAATTCTTAAAATTCTCCAGGAACAGGTTCGGGAACCATTTTGATTTCTACATTAAACCCTTCTTTTTCAACTTCTATGGTTTCATCAATATAAGCTTTAATGGTGGGATCCATCTCAACAATTGCCTGAATATGGGTAAACCGGTTAGTGCGTAATGCCCGTGTATAAGGACCAGGTTGAATTAGAATACCATTGGGATCATTTAACAAGGTGTCTTATCTAGATCTTTAACGAGCCACGGAATCCCCTGGCGCCGTAGAAAGTTGGCGCGCTGTTGTGATACACGAAGACAGTGTTGTAACGGCGATCAGCAAAAATGGCGCCGCCGAGTTCTCGAATATCAGGAGGTGTTTTGATCCAGCTCGAGGTCCTGGTATCAAATTCTCCAAGTCTCTGCAGCTCCCGGTATTGGTCTTCATTCAAAAGCTCGATACCCATGGCGGCCGCCATATCAATCGCGTTACCGGCTGGGTGCACACCTTTCTTTACTCTTTCTGCCTGCCCTTCTCCATCGTAACAGATATTTCTGCGGCCTTCGGGGCTTTCCGCTGAACAATCACAAAAAATATATTCGCCCGTCTTTTTATCGTACCCAACTACATCCGGTTCGCCGCCAGTGCTTTCCATTGAATTTAGAGACGCCAGTTTTTCGGGTTGAGCTTCCAGCTTTGCCTGAACTTCCGCCCACCTGAGACCTTTGTGGCGGTCCATGTTCTCTTCAAAACGAATCATCAATATTTTGAGTATTTCCTCACCTTGTTCTGGTGATAATTCCATACTTACCTCAATTTTTGGAATAGGTTGACTATTACCTTGCGGTGATTTTTTTGGCATGAATTGTCTCCTTTTTACCGCCCAGTGTACTGCATAACCTGCCGCTGCGGTACAAACCCGTTCGTCTGTTTATTCCGGCTGAATTGTTCAAAAGCGCCCAACTTCCCCGCGCTGCCTGGCAGCGGTTTTGGTTCATGCCGGGCTAGGTCCTTATCGGGACACGACCGCACATACTCTCATATATAAAAACAAGTTGGATTATTAACTCGTGAAAAACACCTACCAGTATTCAGGTTTGTTAAACGCTTCCACACAATTCGAATTTCCAGGAATCGGATCAATTTCAGCGCTAACAAGTGATCGAGCCAACCACCCTTCCGGGTGGGTTAATACAAATGGGGCTTTTACAATTTTTTCAGAAATAGGGCGAAATCCAACTCTGGCGTAGAAATTAGGATCACCATAAGTAAACGCCAGCTCAACTCCCCATTCTTTTAGGGTGTTAAGGCCAAAATTAATTAATTTTTGACCTGTACCTTTTCCTTGATAGCTTGTGTGAACTGCCACTGGAGCTAAAAGAAAAGCATTAACATCACTCTCAAACGTCAGCCTGGTAAAAATGATACTTCCTGCGATTTGCTCTTTCTCAGTGGCGACAAAACAGTAATAATCTTGAGGATCAGTACCGTTCAATATATCACAGGCTAAATTCCCAATCAATAAACCTTCCGATGGCCCCTCTGAATCTGAAAATGTCTTGGTGAATAGCTGTTTAATCACTTCTTTTTCACCTGGGTGATATGTCCTGAGTTTCATTTACTATTCTTTATCTGAATCAAAATCGGCTTAATATTTGGAAAATACTTCCAAGAAGAATTTTTTCAACACAAATTCTCTGGATAAAGTGAAAAACTGGGGTCTATCCGGTTAACCTTAACGATTATGGATTATATCAATATCTCAGAACCATTTTTCGACAGCCTGGACGCGTGCTATTATTTTTTCGATTGATAATATAATTCCTATATAAAATTTTAAAGGTCTGAATATGAATGGCAAAAGAATTGCGAAATATTTTTTGATTGGTTTTATTGCATTAATCATTTTTGGAATCCTGGGGATATTCGTATGGACAAAAACCGGAACATACCCTGCAGGAATGGTTGCATTGTCCGCACTCGAATCAACGGAGAGGGTAACAATTACACAGGACAAATGGATTGTATTTGAACCCGCCAATGAGGCGGATACTGGATTAATTTTTTACCCGGGCGGCCTTGTAGAACCAACCGCCTATGCGCCTGTTTTGCAGCAGATTGCTGAAAGAGGTGTGCTGGTAATCATCACCCCCATGCCATTAAACCTGGCAATTCTTAATCCAGGCGCTGCCAATGCTGTGATCGACGCTTATCCCCAAATATCAACCTGGATCATTGCCGGGCATTCACTGGGCGGCGCAGCAGCAGCAATATTTACAGAGAACAATCCAAATAGAATAGATTACGTCGCATTGTGGGATTCTTATCCGCCCAGTAGTGCTGACCTATCAGATAACCAAATTCCTGTAATTTCTATTTTTGGCACAATAAATAATATCCCAAATACTGAAAACTTTAATGACAAAAAGCACCTGTTACCAGCAGATACAATATTTATCGGAATAGAAGGCGCAAACCATGCTCAATTTGGCGACTATGGACCCCAAAAGGGTGATGTTGTAGCCAGAATAAGCTTAGCCGAACAACATAAAAAAGTTGCAGAAATAATGCTGGATTTTATCAACCCGTAATCAAAAAAATGTACCTGTTTCTACCCCCAAATATATTCTATTTTGTCTTATAATTCTGACCGCAAGATAGCCAGAAAACGCTCTTCATTACCTGCTGTCTGCCGTGACTCCCACGGTGATGCCCTGAAGGGTTCATGGCTCCAACCCCGATTTTAGCCTCTCGAAGCATACCCGACAGGGTGTTTAGTGGGCTTTAGTCCTTGAACAAGGATTTCAATCCTCATCCAAAATTAGCACATAATAATTGTATAAAAATTGCCCCTACAGTGAGCTGTTTCCTAAAGGTATGCTCCACTGCGATTTACGATCCGAATTTTAATCCACTCTTGGGGGCTCCCACTGAGTTAAATTATGTTACTTTTCCACTACTTCTTTGGATGATAAATTCGAAACAATCGATTATTCCTGATCAATCAGTTTTCTTATTATCAAACTTAGGAGAAAAATGCCTGCCCCCACAGTCAAATATATATACTGTAGCATCGCTGGCTCTCCCCAGAGAATGATTTGACCAATTACCCAACCAACCAAGACCAGCCCGAGCAGTATCCCAGCGACTGGCGCCCATATAAGCTGGCGGATCAATCCATATGCAATTATCGCTGAGCCAATCCCATAGACAATCAACAAAAATAGACCGGGCAAGAAAAAGGTATCGATTGGCAGCTTATCCAGGTGACTGGGCGGCATTTCCATCAACTCACCACTTGGATCAATAAGGAATATTATCCCAAATAAACCACTCAGACTGAGAAAAACTAATAGGATGACTAAAAGGGTCTTTGTTACTCGCAGCGAATTTGATTGAGAATTCATAATTTTCTGCTTCCATTCAGCTTTACTTTTGCTTCCAATCTCGCGTCTATTTTAACTCTCAAATTGAAAATATTCCATTTGTATTCAAGTTCCAGAGATTTTATAAATGTATTGGGTATGGATAAATGTGTCTGAGCAGAATGATGTTTTCTAAATTATAGACTCGAATATGTTTTTTAAAATAACAACCTGCGAAGATCCCAAAGGGACGTTCCCCGGTTCGAATTCCTTTTGGCTATTCGGATCAGAAAACCAGCCCCAATCCATCGAATTTTTCTCGATATTTAAAACGAATTGAAAATCCCCAGTTCTCCTGAGTTGGGATTAGCAAATGGATGAGTGGAAACCATCCTTTGCCAAAAAAACCGTTCCAGATCATCCTCGGAACGGTGTTTCTGTGCGTGTGCTCCACGGGGATGCTGCACGAAACGCCGGTTTTGGCCTCGCGAAGCATACCTGACAGGATATTGAGAGGGCTTTAGTCCTTGAACATGGATTTCAATTCTCGTCCAAAATTAGCAGACTCTTATTGAATTAAATAAGCCCCTACGTTGAGCTGTTACCTAAGGGTATGCTACACGATCCAAACTTCCGCGGTTAAATTAATACGCAACTGAAACGCAAATTTCTTGGATGATAAATTCGGATCTTATGATAGTCAAGTGGCATTGGTGTTACCTATTCCGAAATGGCGCATTATTGAATCCTAATGACCATGCTCACCTGCCACTATTCTGCTGCGCATTGTCAGGTTATGAAATTATTTTCCAAAGTTATGAAGTTCCTATACCTTCGGCATATGGATATTATGCAGAATCAAGAGCACGTCTTTCCCACGCTTCGACGTTTACTCCCTTAATCAAAAGCCACAAACAAAGTGAACCTTCCGCAATGAAACCAACCGCGAGACTTATAGAACTGATAACTTCGTAACCTGAGAAGAAGAAAAACTGAAAGAACCAAATTAGCATCGCAAAACCATCAATGATTAACAATATGCCCAAAATTCTGGGAAGGTAGCCCGACTTGAATACCAGGTAACCAAGAGGAAAAACCCACAGGTTCAAAAATAGATTGGCGATCATGAATCCATGTTGGTATAAATTGAGAAATAATATTGCCACAGCTTGCAGTTGATCTGGTTGGAATACTTTCAAGTAATCAGTACTGCTCAATAGCAACAGTGCAGCAATTTCACTAAATAAAATACTGCACCATATAGCGACACCGCCCAGATTTAATAACACGAACAATAAAGCGATGTCTTCATTAACCGGTTTTAATAACACGTACAAAGCCCATGCTGCCAATAGAAAAAACACAGCAGTGAGTAGATAGTTCACAAAACCGATACGGAATAGCCTCTCAGAAGTCATAATATTCTGGGCTGTTGCTGCGAAATCTACGGATCCGACAGCTGTAGAGTGAACTCCATTGTCAGCAAAGAAAAAAGCCACGAAGTGTGCAAGATAAAGAAACCCTGCAATTCTTGCGGTCTTATTGGGATTCATTTTTTCTTTGGTAGTCATCGCTTTTTCTCCTTGATTGTGATTGACAATTACTGAGCTTGAATCATTTTAGTTTCAATGAATAACCTTCGATTATGCATATGACAGGAATAAGAACCTCTTTCAGAAGAGGTTAGGGTTTCAAAGATAGCAATTAAGAAGAACCAACTCGGATATGGTTCAAAATTCGATGCCGGCTCAATTTAAATATCCCTCCTTTCACATTGCTGAATTGGAAAACACGGACACGCGTTTTTGTTTCCCCATCATTATAGCAGGTAGGATCTGTTATGAATCCCTACAAACATTGTATTGGGTAGTTCGAACTATGCAGGAGGTAATGCACCAATTTGTTATTTCAAAATCAAAATTTTAAGTATTGCACTCCAATCCAAATTCTCGTTTTGTCGGATGTAACTGGAAGGATCCGAATCTGTATTGGATAGAAACCACCTGCGAAGATCCCACAGGGAAGCTGCCTGTTTCGAACTCCAAATTTCACCAATTTTAGAGACCTCGGAGGTACCCTTTTTGTTGATCGCCGTTTCAACACTGCCCTTTATATGACAACAAGGCGCCCTCTTTCTGAACCGCTAGGAGATTCCGTGGCTCGCTAAAGATCTGAATTTCAGGCAAGACCTCAGGTGTCAAGAATTCAAATACCATTTCCACAGGGGCAGTGATTTTTATGGATCCTTTGGTTGAAGCCATTGCTCATACCTCCTTTTAGATCGATTTATTAATTTCTTCGCACAAAACTCCTACATCGCCTTGGACAAAAAAACCGCTGAAGTATATTCAGCGGCTTTCATGAAAGAATTGTTGTATAACCCTCAGGGTTTATTAATGACAGCCCACATTGTTGGCAGTGATTGACTTTTGGTGATTATTTACATTATACATCTATTATTAAACCGAGCCTTTTGCCTCTGTGTAGATGTAGTAATTACACAAAATCAGATCACATTCTTATTAATTTGAAGTTTCTATTCCCAGCCCAAATAATATTTGGATTGGGTTATTCTTTTTCCTAAAGAAATAGTCTGGTCAAATTACTTTCCCGGAGGACGATAACCTACAGTTTTTTGGGTTGCACTATCAATCTCTTCGGGAGTAAGCAAAACTATTGTTTTGACTCCAACAGCACTTGCCGAATTCACAGCCATAGACAATGCCGAGGCACTTTCATTGTCTGGAAGTTCGGCAATTGCGTATAAGTCATTTTCACCAAAAGCATAATAAAAACTCTCAAGTTTTCCACCTAAGCCTTCAACCAAGCTCACCAGATGTGTGCGACGGGATACACCTCCTTCCTTTAATAAACCTTTCAGCCCTTCAGTTTTGTACTGTGCTTGAAATAAATATTTTGCCATCACATACCTCCATTTGATCGTTTATATATGATTTATTATATCATATTTATCGCATTTGTCTTCATCTGTTCAAATACGCTCTGTCAATACTAGGTTCAAGGAAATTATTTATTCTAACGCTAACAGTTAATGCAGGACTCGCATAAGCCAATCATAAATTCCACTTGTTTACCGGGAGGCTCTTCGCTGGGTATATTCGACATCACTATCTGCAATTTGAAAATAATGACGAACCATATCCAAAGTATTATGTCCAATTAATCGTTGTAGCTCCTATATGTTTCCTCCATTCCTGAGAAAATTTATGGTCGTTTTACTGTATCCATCCGACAATTTGGCTATTTCAAATCCCCCTATTGCCTCCTTTAACAACATAAGATCCTCGCTTTCTGCGAGATCCTTAAGTACCCCTACGGTGAGCTTTTCCGAACTCCGCGGTAGTTTAATTGTGTCACTTTCACACCACTATTTCCATAAGAAATGATAATTTCGTCCCACGAAATCATCAAGGAACGCTGGTATTACCTAATCCCATATTTATGTAGAACGAGAAACCATAAGTAGCTTATACACAGAAAATCGCTGTCTGTTTCCAGACTTAGATTGTGATGGTGCTCTTTTAGTGCTATAGTTGGGTCAGTCATTATTGTGCCTTCTTTTGGTTCTTCCAAATTTATGGAAGCACAGAATGACTATTTCGATCAATTAATTTACACCACTTTAAAAGACATTGTCACCAAATGCCCTGTTTTCTAATTATCAAACTTAGGAGAATAATGGCTACCCCCACAGTCAAATAGATATACTGTAGCATCACTGGCTCTCCCCAAAGAATGATTTGTCCAATAACTCAACCAATCAATACCAACCCTAGCAATAATCCAGCAACTGGCGCCCAGAAAAGCTGTCGGAACAAACCACATATAATCATTGGTGAGCCAATGCCATAGACAATCAACAAAAATAAACCTGGCAAGAAAAAATTATCGATTGGCAGCTTATCCAGGTGACTGAGCGGCATTTCCACTATCTCACCACTGGGTTCAATTAGGAATAATATCCCAAATAGGCCACTCAGGCTGAGAAAAACTAATAGGATGACTAATAGGGTTTTTGTTACTCGCAACGAATTTGATTGAGGATTAATAATTATCTCCATCTATTCAGCTTTACTTTTACTGCCAATTCGCGTCCATTTTAACCCCCAAATTGAAAAACTTTCATTTGTATTCAAATTCCAGAGATTTTATATATGGAACGGGTTTGGACCAATATGTCGATGCAAAATAATGATTTCTAAACAATAGACTCAAACATGTTTTTGGAAATAACCACCTACTTACCTCCAAAAGGTGTGTTACACGGTTCGAACTCATCTATGCAATCATCCTTTAATTTCCAATCCCAATCCTTCCAATTTTTCTCGATGTCCAAACCGAATTGAACACAAAAACCGTTCCAAGGATAATTTGGAACGGTTCTCAAAAACTTGTACCCCCACGTGAATCTGTTCTGAACTCCAACCTTCCCTAGAATCAGGGGGAAATAAGTTACAAAGGGATTACCTTTTCAAGAATTTAATTGAAACATTGTGAATCGTCAAGGAACGCTCATGTTACGTATTCGTTCGAAACACATTTCAAGTAGAGGTTTCTCGGTTTACTGATCAAAATCCCATTCTCAGCCACCGTGCATATTACAAACCCTGCTAGAGAAAAGCGTTGTACCAACGCATGTAATCCGGTACAATTAATCAGCGATCAAGAAAACAATCACTTTAATGGTTTGTCTTCTCGGCTATTTGTAAGCATTTATTTATTGAGGGGTGATCTGCCTATCTCCTGGGCACAGACATGAACTGGAATTACGCCTACACCCCCACCACCTGGCCGTTTGTCTTTACAGTCCTACTGTTAATCGCGTTGTCCATCTACAGCAGGCGCCGCCGCAGTGTGCCAGGCGCCTCGCCTTTTATGATCGGCTGCCTGTTCGCTGCCGGATTTGCTTTCGGCACCGTGATGGAAACGGCGGCGGTAGACCTGTCCACTAAGATCTTCTGGTTCAAGTTTCAGGGTCCCATTCAGCTGCCCATCGTCACTGCAATTACCTGTTTCGTCCTGGATTATGCCTGGCCTGGGCGCTGGCTCACCCGCCGCAACCTAGTCCTGCTGTCCATCCCATGCCTGCTGCTCGTGGGATTGATGCTGACGAACGATCTTCATCACCTGATTTGGCGCGGGTTCGCCTATGAGGGCAAGATCATCCCGCAGACGCGGCCCGGCGAATTGGATTGGCGTCGCGTATGCTTTTGGGGGGTTGGGAGCTTTGAACCTGATCGTCTTTGGCTGGCTGTTTCTGCGCTCCCCGCAGCATCGCTGGGCTTTGGTGATCATACTTACCGGCCAGTTTGTGGGTCGTACGGTATACACGCTGGAAGCAGCTCGGCGATTCCAATCCATCCTGCACTTTGACATACTCGGATTGGCGTTCGAGTTCCTGATGTATGCCATCGTCCTGTTCGGCTTCCGCATCCTCGATCCCATTCCCCTGGCCTGCCGGACGGTGATCCAGCAGCTGCAGACCGGCATGCTGGTGCTCGATCCCCAAGGAATGGTCGTCAGCCTGAACCCGGCTGCGCAGGCAATTCTAGGGAGGTCCGAAAAGCACATTGTAAACCATTCGATCCGGGAGCTGCTGCCTGCCTGTGCCGGTTTGTTGGAAAACCTTCAGGTAGCTGGGACAGGTCAAGCTGAAATCAGCCTGGGAACCGGGACCGATACCCGCGAGTACCAGGTGGAAGCATCTCCCTTGAAGGACTGGCGCGGTTTAGAGATTGGCCGGCTGCTCTTGCTGCATGATGTAACCGAACAGAAGTTGGCACAAGTCCAGATATTAGAACAGCAGCGCGCCCTGGCGGCTTTACAGGAGCGTGAGCTGGTGGCGCGGGAACTGCACGATGGCCTAGGCCAGATGCTGGCCTATGTCAGGATGCAGACCCAGGCGGCGCGTGACTGGCTGGCAAAAGATCAAAAGGCCATCGCGGACAGCAGCCTGGCGCAGTTGATGGCGGTCGCCCAGGACGCCCATACGGATGTGCGTGAGTACATACTGGGCGCCAGATCGGCGACCTCCATTCAGTCCGGTTTTCTCCCCGCCCTCCAGCAGTACCTGCAGGATTTTAGCGAGCTTTACTCACTACGCACCGAGCTGATCGTGCCGCAAGATCGGATCGACAATATCTTTGAGCCAACAGTCGAGGTTCAGTTATTACGTATCATCCAGGAGGCGCTAACCAACACGCGCAAGCACGCCCAGGCGCAGTGTGTAGAGGTGCACATCCAATGTAACTCACACCGTGCGCAGGTGATCGTGAAGGATGATGGCTTGGGTTTTGACCCGGCGTTGCTGGCGAACGGAGAGAGACAAAAGTACGGGCTGGGTTTTATGCGTGAGCGAGCCGAAGGGGTGCACAGCAGCGTTGTAATCCACTCCGCCCCAGGTAAGGGGACGCGAGTGGTGGTGGATATACCGCTGAGAGGTTCCTATGCGGGTACTTCTGGTTGACGATCATCCGCTCTTTCTAGACGGTTTGAAGAACCTGCTCAACGCCCGCAGGGTGCAGGTGGTGGGCGTCGCCCACGATGGCCTGGAAGCGCTGGAAAAGGCGCGCAGACTGCGGCCCGAAGTGATCCTGATGGATATCCACATGCCGGTTTGCGACGGCCTGGCTGCCACGCGGCTGATTATGTCCGAGCTGCCCGAGATCAAAATCGTGATGCTGACCATGTCTGGCGATGACGATGACCTGTTTGAAGCGATCAAGAGCGGTGCCTGTGGCTATTTGCTGAAAACGCAGGACACTGAAGAATTCTACAATCAATTGACGGAGCTGGCCCGGGGTGAGGCACCGCTCTCGCCGGGCCTTGCCGCCCGCATCCTGCGGCAATTCGGCCGCCAGCAGGTCACAGACATCGATCTGGAGCAAGAGCCTTCGGAGAAGGAGTATCTAACCCGTCGCCAGCTTGAGGTCTTGACGCTGGTCGCGCAGGGGCTGACTTATAAAGAAACTGGCGCCAGGTTGGGTCTGAGCGAGCGCACCATCAAATACCACATGGGCGAGATCATCGACCGCCTGCACCTGGATAACCGCGCTCAGGTGATCGAGTATGCCAACAGGTCGGGGCTAGTGTGACACGGAGATAGGGAGACACGGAGACGCGGGGAACCGTCTCCGTGTCCGCGTTCTGATTTAAGTACAGGGTTAAGTACGGTCCTCCTCTCCGGGGACTGTACTTTTTTTGTCCTTAACTGTACCTGAAGGACATGGTCAGGCGGGGGAAATTACGCGATGATCAGGATGCATCCATCGCGTAACTCGCTCCAATCCAAGAACTGGAATGGATAAATCCCATGAAAAGGGTTGTGCTTTACGGAAAATCCCTGGTGATGTCCACCATCGGCGCCAGCCTGAAAGACTGCTCGGATCTGCAGGTGCTGCCTGTTGACCCCAGTATGCCAGATGCGCAACAACATGTGAGTGAACTCCAGCCGGATGCCGTCATTTTTGACCTGGCGGCAATCCAGCCCAATTTTGCCATTGCGCTTTGGCAGGTGCAATCCGAGCCGGTGTTGATCGGCGTGGACCTGATGACCGGCAAGGCGCTGGTGCTCTCCAGCCAACCTGCTCGCGCCTTGACAACCAACGATGTAGTGCAGCTGCTGCGGCGCAACGATCCAAACTCACCGGTCAACGGTGCAACCGGCCGTGAGCTGGAGCAGAATTGAGGCAAGACTGCAAGGAGATAATCCGATGACGAAATCCAATACCACCAGCCTTATGCATCGCGCCAGGACACCGCGCGCCGCAGCCATCGCCGGGATCCTGTTTGGCATCCTGTTCGCTTTCAGTATTGCGCTCATTCAACTATCGATCCCTTCCGATTTTACGGATAATGAACGCCTGGACCGATACCACACGAAGTCGTGCATCCCTGGCCATGGGGCTGATGCCTTTCGCAGGGCTCGCCTTTCTGTGGTTCATAGGCGTTGTGCGTGACCGCCTGGGCGCATTTGAAGATCGATTCTTCGGCGCGGTCTTCCAGGGCAGTGGTTTGCTGTTCCTGGCGATGGCCTTCTGCGCCTTCGCCGTAGGGACGGGTATACTCGCCGCCTACCGCATCGGAGGTGACCAGATCGTGACAATCAATATTTATTTGGTCGGTCGATCCGTCATTAGCCAGATGTTCAACACCTACGCTCTCAAGATGGCGGCTGTCTTATGTTTTCGCTGAGCACCCTCTGGTTGCGCACCGGCGTGATGCCCCGTGGGCTGTGCTTCATCACCTACCGCGATGGCAGTCGCCATGTTTGTGAGCCTGAACCTCAGCCCGTGGATGGTTCTATTTTTCCCCGCTTGGGTTTTCTGCATCAGCGTCTACATCTTAGTCTTAAGTCTCGCCAGAAACCATCTGGCAGCATGGATGGCATGACCCCAGAACCGGCACATAACTAAGAAAGGGCAGATCTGTAGCCGAAACTAAAACCCGCCTGAGGAGAGCCCTATGCTGAGTGGACCCGAAATTGCCATCATTTTACGAACCAATCTGGCCGTCCTGCTTGGCCTCACCGTCGCTTGGGAGCGGAAGGCCACTGGAGCGCCAGTCCGCGGGAAGAGTGTTGTCCTGGCGACGATGACCTGCGCAGCGCTGACTGCCATGAGCATGCAGATCTACGGAAACGAAGCTGCCCGTGTTGTGGCCGGCATTGTGACCGGCATTGGGTTCCTGGGGGCTGGGATGATCATTGCGCTCTGCTACGGGAGAAGTGCGAGGTCAAACAACGGCAGCCGGTTTGTGGACGATGAGCCTCGTCGGCATCACCGTCGGGGCTGGGCATGAAATCCTTGGCATCATTCTGACTATCATGGCTTATGTGATTATGGCCTGGGATCGTTCGGCCAAGTCTGACCCGGCTTAATCAGCGTCTGGCAAGGCGAAAGGCACAGGACGCCGACCGCTGGCCATCGAGTGAGACAGACAATCAAAACGAAAAGGAGATGTTGAAATGAAAGACCAGGATAAAATCCAACGGGAGATACTCCCCATCCCCGACATCCCGTATGTCGGGCTAACCACCTACGACGCCAAAGACCCGGATACCCACTACCCGCCGATCGAGCCGCTGCGCCCGCCGAAGGCGCCCCCAACGTGCTGATCGTGCTGCTGGACGATGTGGGCTTTGGCGCCTCGTCCGCGTTTGGCGGCCCGTGCAACATGCCCGCCGCCGAGCGGCTGGCAGCGAACGGGCTCAAATACAACCGCTTCCACACCACCGCCCTTGTGCTCGCCAACCCGGCAGGCGCTGCTGACCGGGCGAAACCATCATACCGTTGGCATGGGTTGCTATCACCGAGCTGGCCACCTCTGCGCCCGGCTACGGCTCGATGCGCCCGAACACCTGCGCCCCGCTGGCTGAGACCCTCAAGCTGAACGGCTACAGCACCGCCCAGTTCGGCAAGTGCCACGAAGTGCCGGTGTGGGAGACCAGCCCCATGGGCCCCTTCGACCGCTGGCCCGCGGGCGGCACGGCTTCGAGTATTTCTACGGCTTCATCGCAGGCGAGACGAACCAGTGCTGTCCCCGCACTCTACGAAGGAACCACCCCTATCGAACCATCCAAGACGCCCGAAGAAGGCTACCATCTCACCGAAGACCTGGCAGATAAGGCGATCACCTGCATCCGCCAGCAGAAGGCCCTCATGCCTGATAAGCCATTCTTCATCTACTTTGCGCCGGGCGCCACCCATGCACCCCATCACGTCCCCGACCGACTGGATTGACAAATATAAAGGAAAGTTCGACCAGGGCTGGGATAAGCTGCGCGAGGAAACCTTCACCCGGCAAAAACAGCTCGGTGTGATCCCCCCAGGATGCAGAATTAACCGTACGGCGTGAAGAAATCCCAGCCTGGGATGAGGTGGATCCCAAGCTCAAACCCGTGCTCACCCGCCAGATGGAAGTCTACGCCGCCTTTTTGGAGCATACCGATCATCATGTAGGGCACGTAATTGATGCGCTCGGAGAATCTCGCGCTGCTCGACGACACCTTGATTTACTACATCATCGGCGACAACGGCGCCGCGCCGAAGGCACGATTGCAACGGCACCTTCAATGAATTGTTTTCGCTGAACGGCGCTACGGCAATGGAGTTGGTCGAGTTCATGGCTTCCAAAATGGCTGAATTTGGCAGTCCAACCGCATACAACCACTATGCTGTGGGATGGGCGCACGCTATGGATACCCCTTACCAGTGGACCAAGCAGGTCGCCTCGCACTGGGGCGGGACGCGCAATGCTACCATCATCCACTGGCCGGGCGGCATCAAGGCCAAGGGCGAAGTCCGGTCTCAGTTCCACCATGTCATCGATCTGGCACCGACCGATCCTCGAGGCAGCCGGCATTCCCGAACCTAACTTTGTCCACGGCATCCAGCAGAAGCCGTACGAAGGGATCAGCATGGCTTATTCTTTCGATGACGCGAAGGCGGCTGAACGGCACGAAACCCAGTACTTCGAGATGTTTGTCAACCGTGGCATCTTCCACAAGGGCTGGACCGCCGTTACGTCGCCACAGCGTTCCGTGGGTCTTCCAAGCGCGAGCTGCCACCGTTCGACGAGGACGTTTGGGAACTGTATGCGCCGGACAGACTGGTCCCAGGCTCACAACATCGCTGAGGAGAACCCCGAGATGCTGAAGGAGCTCCAGCGCCTGTTCATGATTGAGTGTGTCAAACACAACGTGCTGCCCCTGGATGACCGGCGGGTGGAGCGCTTC
This sequence comes from uncultured Chloroflexia bacterium, assembly GCA_963793095.1. Classification (GTDB taxonomy): domain Bacteria; phylum Chloroflexota; class Anaerolineae; order Anaerolineales; family UBA4823; genus CAVWDI01. Next base: position 240,023 of record CAWBYY010000001.1, on the reverse strand, counting down.
AACTCGGACCTAGCGGGCCGCCCGACACTCATCCAGGGCAAGTCGCAGATTCTTTTCAGCGGGATGGGACGGCTTTCAGAAAACGTCATGCTCAACCTGAAGAACAAATCGCACTCGGTCACAGCCGAGGTGGTCCTGCCGGAGGAGAAAGCCAACGGCGTGATCATCGCCCAGGGAGGCGAGTTCGGCGGTTGGTCGCTTTACACCAAGGACGGCAAGCTTAAGTACTGTTACAACCTGTTCGGTGTAAATCGGCTTTCACGACCGAGTCCGCCCTTCGCTGCCACCCGGGGAGCACCAAGTCCGCATGGAGTTCGCCTATGCTGGCGGCGGCTTGGCAAAGGGTGGTGAGGTGACTCTCTTTGTCGATGGAAAGAAGGTCGGCGAGGGCACAGGTCGCTGCGACCCAGCCAATGCTGTTCTCGGGAGATGAGACTCTGTGATGTCGGAAACGAAACAGGTTCAACGGTCTCGCCTGACTATACCTCTGGAACAAGCAAGTTCAATGGAATCATAAACTGGGTCCAACTGGACCAGGGAGATGATGACCACGACCATTTGATCACCCCGGAGGAACGCCTGCACGTCGCCATGGCGCGGCAGTAAACTGCATTAGGCAAATCCTAAGGGTCTTGGACAACTCTTAGGATTTGCTCTTGAGGTTGGTTGTAAGGAGGAATAATCAAAGGTCTAGTTATTGGAGACATCCTGCCGCTTGCCCTCGAGTCGCGCTCAGCCCAATTCCGATTATCGCCGTCATTCTCATGCTGTTTAGCAAAATAGCTCGCAGTACGAGCCTTGACTTCTTGATCGGTTGGTTTTTGGGCGCGCTCATTGTTGGATAGACGTCCGGGGCGACATCGTTGACTCCAAGTGAAGTCTCTACAATTGGATTGAAATACATTGGGTAGATCAAGGAGGGCGATTTGTCGAAGATAACCGCTCGAGACTCCAAACTCGTTAATGAAACTAAGCGTTTCCTCCCAATCCTGTCATGGCTACCGCGCTACGACCGTTCCTGGCTGACCTTCGACATCATCGCCGGTCTCACCTTGTGGGGACTGGTGGTACCGGAAGCCATGGCCTATGCGGGGATCGCAGGCCTGCCACCGCAGGCTGGTCTGTACACATTGGTTGCGTCGCTGCTGATTTACGCCTTGCTTCGAACTGCGCGCCACTTGAGTGTTGGACCCACCTCGGCAACGGCGGCGCTGCTCGCTTCATCGGTGGCAACAGCGCTAGTTACCACGGCAGTGGCGACCGCCTCTGATCCGACAACCTATCAAGCCTATGCCACAGCTTTCGTACTAGTGACCGGCGTGATTTTTCTTTTAGCGGGTCTGGCGCAGATGGGTTTCATCACACAATTCCTTTCCAAGCCGGTTATGGATGGCTTCGTGATGGGACTGGCGATCTTTGTGGCGATAGGACAGCTCAACAAGCTGTTCGGTGTACCCAAACCTGAGGGCAACAGCGTGGAGAAGTTAGTAGGGATTATCAATGAGCTCCCCCAGGCTAACTGGGTCACCTTTGCAGTAGGCACCAGTGCGCTGGCGCTGCTCTTCTTGGTGCCGCGCCTGAACAAGAAGATTCCTGTCGGGCTGGTGGTGCTTTTTGGGTTCATCCTGCTCAGCAGCGTGTTAAATCTAAAAGACGAGTATGGTGTAGCCGTTGTGGGAACGCTGCCACAGGGGCTGCCATTGTTGGCTATACCAAAAGTTCCGCTAACGACTTACCTGGCAATGTTGCTGCCGGCCATCGGTGTATTCCTGGTGGCGTTCAGCGAGGCGCTGGGCGTGGCGCACGAGTTTGCCGAAAAACACGGTTATGAGGTCAATGCCGACCAGGAGCTAAACGCCCATGCAATAACCAACCTGGGGAGCGCTTTATTTGGCGGCATGATTGCCGCTGGCGGCATGTCGGCTTCGGCTGTTAAGATGGCGCGGGCGCTCGCACGCAGGTTACCAATCTGGTAGCCTGGATTGTGACCATCGTAACCTTGCTCTTTCTCACCCCCTTGTTCGCACCCCTGCCCGAGGCCGTGTTGGCTGCGTTGATCATCCATGCGGTCTGGCACGTAATCGCCTCGCGCAAGTTACACAAGCTCCGCCTCGCCTCGCGAGTCGAATTTTGGTTTGGCGTGCTGTCGCTGGCCGGCGTGCTTTTGATCGATGTGCTGCAGGGTATGGTTATAGGCCTGGTGAGCTCGCTGTTATTCGTGGTCTACCGGTCGAGCCGGCCGCATATTTCCTCGCTAGGACGTGTCCCCGGCGTACCTGGCGCTTACTCGGACCTGACCCGGCATCCCGAGAATAATCCAGTGCCGGGTGTATTGATTGTGCGCATCGATGCGCAGGTGTATTATGCGAATGCTCTCACGGTCAGGGATCGTGTGAAAGCCATGATAGCTGAGAGAGAGCCGCCTCCCCGGGCTGTTATCTTCGACTTCAGCGCTCAAGATCTGATCGATGTGACCAGCAGGGACATCACAAAGAGCCTGGTGAAAGAACTGCATGAGGAAGGCATCGATATCTACCTGGCTGATGTGCATGTCCCTGTTCTCGAGTTTGGCAGAAAGACAGGTTTGCTGGAATCCATCGGCAAAGACCATGTGTTTCCGACCGTTGACGCTGCCGTGCACTTTATCGAGATGTCTGCATGACCAGAAGGGGACTCGATCTTTCTCAGCACGCCCGAGTTGGGCGAGTCGAGGGCCAGGGTACTCGCAACAGCCGAAGCGTGGATTGCCTGACCCGGCTGTTTCCAGGCCATGGATTTTCAGGGTGGCTGGGGAGAACGAGGATTTGGTGATAAATCATAAACCAATTGAGTGAGGAAGCGAATAGTGGATGACATTCTTGATGCCATGTTGAGTGATTCCGAAAACTCTCGACAAGATCAGGACCTCGATGACCAACAAAGAAACCAAAGAATCCAATTGACTGGCGGATTGAGTTTCTGATCATATTCATTTTAGGCTTTGCTGCCCTGGCAACAGCCTGGAGTGGCTATCAGGCCGCATTATAGAACGGTAAACAGGAGGAAGATTATAACAAGGCCTCTGCAAAACGAATTGGAATCTGTACGCTTCTCAAATCAGACTTCCGCTTTCAGGAACCTGGATATCTACCTGTTCGGAGAGTGGACAAACTATTCGGTAGGTGGGAGACAGGATTTAGCAGATTTCGTCCAACAGCGATTCCGCCCATAGTTTATGCCAGCTTTCGAGGCCTGGTTGGTAACCGACCCGAGCGGTGGCTTCGGTACCGACCGGCAACACCGAGTTCCAATTCCAAGCGGGTGGGTTCAACTTCCACACCGAGAGCTTCGAGTGGCTGGTGGTGAGCAAGGCCGGGAACACCGCCCAGTTAAAAGGCAGTGGCACGGTCAACGTAGTCCTGGCCCCCAACGGCAACGCCTACAAGTTCATGCTGTGGGCCGGCGACGGCTCGCTGGATACCTTCCGCATCAAGATCTGGTGGGAAGACGCCAGCGGAGAGCAGGTTGTCTATGACAACGGCTTCATTCAGCCGATCGGCGGCGGCAGTATCGTGGTGCACATGAGCAAGTAAACCCTGATCTACAAGCAAGACCGGGGTTCACCTGCCAAAACAGGTGAACCCCGGCAGAAGGCGAGGAGATGCCTCGCTTCGCTCAGCATGACAGTTAAAGATGTCACATCAGCTTAACCAACTTACGTGAATGTCACAAATACACTAAAGATAAAGAGCCAAATTTGGTAATTCTCTTAATTTATCTTTATTTTCAAACTGAATCATAGACAAAAACCGCTCAACGTCATCCGTTGGCGGTTTTTTAGAACTAGTGCCCCCACGGAGATCCCACTCCGGCTATAGTCCCTTTTGGATGCTTCGCACCTTCGGGGATTAAAATTCAAACTCCGGTCGGTGCCTTGCGAAGTGTAACCACAAGTGTAATGAATGGGATTCCTCCAAATCCCATGTAGATGTGAGCTTAATAATGAAAAAGACCTTACTTATTGTAAAGTCTTTTAAGATGCCCCGCCGGCGAGCTGTTCCCCAAGGGGACTATAGTCGCGAACTCCTGCGGTGAGGAAATCATGAAGCTATGGCACTACTTCTTCTGATAATAGATTTTACCGCTTGATTAATCAAGTGACCCCAGCGATATCTATTGCTTGTTGTTTATATAGCTAAGTTCTGGCCGAAATCCGATAACAAATGAATAGACTTAATGTCTAACCGCTACCAATAGCTAACTAATTCACCCAGACCATCCACCACCAATTGTATATAGCCGGCGCTGACTCCTGAATATATTTATGATGTGGCCGTCACCGGACTGCGCGTTTGTCTAATTTTCTGAATGATGACCAGGACGACGATGATTACGATGATTGCGGTCGCCAAATAAGCGACATTAGCAACTAGTGGGGTATCTGCTTGTTCGACCCCGATACCTATGAAAGCCCAAATCACAACCAACAAGTAGGCGATATCCTTGCGAGTGTATGCCATAAGGACAGCTACGATCGTAGCCACAACCAGCATAATGAACGTCCAGATTTCTGGAGAAATGCCAAATCCATTCCAATTGAAAAAGTCTAAAAAGGCCGTGATGTTAGCAATCGTGGCAACCGTGATCCAGCCTAAATAAACGCTGAAGGGGAGGTGGACTAACCAGCGCTCACCCGAAGAAACAGTTTGCCGACCGATACCCAACCGTAGATAAATTACGATAAGGGAAATTAATAATGTAAGCATGGCAACAACCGACAGGGCAAAGTAACCATAGTGCCATAAGAACAGCCAGATGCTGTTTGCAGCACAACTCAAGATAAACCACCAACTGGTTTGACGCAGTCTGGGATTTTCCCGTTGTTTAGCAAGTAATTGAAAAACAGCGTAGGAGATGAGCCCTAAATATATTACACTCCAAATTGAAAATACATAGCCTGCCGGCACAAAATAGACGTCGAAGCTATCTGCAATTTCGCCGGCTGTCAACCCATTAAAGGGAATCGCATTTGACATTATATTGACGGCAATAGTTATTATTAAGGCAATTACAACGCTTATCTGGCGAATAGTATCTTTGTTCATTATTGCGTTTCTCCTTCCTGTCTCAAGCTTTGGTTGATAACTGCTTCCTCATTATTAATTCGATTGTAACTTATATCATAAAGCTTTTTTTTTAGACTCGAACAGTTTATTTGAGGAAGTTTCCTACGAAATTACGCACGCCAATATTCTATAAGGGTTTATATCCAGCCCCCATCTATTCGGTTTTTCTCAATTTTCGAACCGGATTGATGACAAAAACCGTTCCACTCATCATGTGGAACGGTTTTTTGAGTATGTGTCCCGCAAAAATCACGGGATGCTACACTGCGTTCCGCGACCCCTAAGGTGAGCTGTTACCTTTACAGGTATTTACATTTCAACTCCCGCGGAAAGTAAATTATGTCACATTGGCACTACTTATTTTAGTGATAAATTAATCTTTAAGAATCATCAAGTAACCCCAGCAAGACATATTCCAATGAGTTAACACCTGGGTGGCGTTTCAGAATCGATGTTATTAGTTTTCAAACTACTTTGCAATTTCAAGTTTAATATAAGCATAAATTTAAATTGAATTTCATTCCATCTCGATGAATTTAGTTCCATCATCAGCTGGTCTTTCTGGTAGGGGTGGATCTGGATTGACGATCAGGCGCCTCCAGGTAAAACTCACTGTCCAAAGCATGATCACGCCGCTGACAATGCCCGGTGCCCAGGTCCCAAGGCTTCCCAATAAATATCCACCTGCAGAAGGTGAGATGACTCTTGTCAGACTCTCCAATGATGCTGAAATCCCCAAAGTGCCTCCAACTTCCTCAGGGTAAACAGATTTGCTAAGTTCGCTGTTTAATAAGGTGTTCAGAATGCCCGCCCCGATCGCCAGGGGAGCCAGGACGATCAACAATCCGATAAGATTTGGAACAATAGCCCATCCGAATAAAGTAATGGTCATTAATGAGGTCGACCAGAAGATCAAGCGGTATTCATTGAATCGTGCAGCCAGCCATCCAACCAGGAAACCCTGTACAAATACCACCAGAATGCCGACATAAGTCAGGACAAATCCCGTGCTGCGCGCATCGAGACCTAACTTGTAAAGAGCATATAGTGGAAAAATTGTTTGAAAAGTGGAAAATGCCAGACCATAAAAAAAGCGGATTTGGAATAAGGGACCGACTCTTGGTCTGGCATGAGCGGCCCATAAATTTTTAAATGAAAATTCCTGCTTGACCTGTTTTGAGAGCTCTTCACGCGCCTCGGTCGAAAGTGATTCCGGCAGCAAGAAAACCACTCCAATAATACTGATGAGCGAAAGCCCTGCTGCAACAAAAGCTGGTAATGCGTATCCATATACACTCAACAAACCGCCAGCCGCAGGACCGATGATAAAACCCAGCCCAAAGGCCGCTCCTACCATTCCTAATCCCCTCGCCCGGTTTTTCTCATCAGTGATGTCGGTAATATATGCCTGGGCAACAGAAATATTTCCACCGGTAAATCCATCCAGTAACCGGCTGGCGAACAGCATCCATAAAGAGTTGGCAAATCCAAGCATCAAAAATCCAATAAAGGTTCCCATCAAACTGACAATCAGGACTGGCTTACGTCCAAAACGGTCGGACATGCGTCCAAGTATGGGAGCTCCGATCAATTGAGCCGCAGCATAAGAGGCTACCAATAAACCAACCTGAAATGGGGTCGCCCCAAAGGTCTCAGCGTAGAATGGCAGCAGGGGTAAGATCAAGCTGAATCCCAGCAGATCAATAAATACAATTAAAAAAATGATGGAAAGTCGGGATTTTTTCATTTGTTTCATATGATCCCCATATCAGGTTATTTTAAAAGTAGTCTTCAATTATTCCCCCGTCTTCTGACTTACTCCGGCTCGAATCTGCATGGTGAAAATGAATCCATATCCTAGACTTATCAAACTCCGGTTTTGATTGGAATAGTTCTTGATCACGGTTAATGAACGATTCTAGTACCAGGGCATATACTTGCGAAAAATTGATTCACGCCAACCAGCTGTTCCAATGATCAATCCTCCACTGACATGACAGGTCACATGCAGGTTGAATAGATCATTGTCGCTTTTCCAATGTGACAAAACTTCCTCTCGCATCAAGCGAGTATACCAGCCGGAGATCTGAGATAAATTGTACAGCTTAGCAATCTTTAGAAATAGATCCTCGGTTCTATTTGAAAGGGTGCGGGTATAAGTCCTGGGTAGACTAATCTCGTTTCTGCTGATTCCGTCCAAAAATTCAATATGCAGTTTTTCCCGGTCTAAATTGCTCATATTTTCCTGGGGTTATTTAAATATGTGCTGGTGATCACGCCACAATGTAATCCACAAATGCAAAACAGACATGGCGACTTTTAAGATAGAGGGGACAAAACAGCCATTTATTGACCATTAGGTTGAAGAAAATTAAGCCCTATAGAACCTGATGGTTAGAGCAATTTTTAGCTGGTCTTATAGAGCTGTATGTGGTAATTCTAGGCTCATGTTGAGTTGAACACCAGCGGCAGCCGTCGCAGTCGCTGACCAGTAGCTGCGTGAACCGCATTTGCTACCGCAGCTGGTATAGGTCCAATCGGTGGCTCACCCATACCGGAAGGATTTGACCGGGTGTTTAGCACAACCACATCGATGTCTGGGGCATCAGCATTTCGCAAGAGAGGATATTGGTTGAAATTACTCGCTTGTAAAACACCATCTTTTACCAATACTTCTTCCAATAGTGTGGCACTCAATCCCATTGTAATAGCCCCTTCGGTCTGGGCTTTGACACTGTCCGGATTGATTGCCAGACCAGGATCTGCGACTGCAGTCACTTTATGCACGCGTATCTGCTCATTTTCTACCGAAACTTCAGCGATCTCAATAATGATCGTCCCGCCATCGTAACTCATCGCCATCCCTTGGACATGACCATTTGGCAAGTTTGTTCCCCAGTTTGATTGTTCCCCAGCCTTCTGCAAGGCGTTACGGATTTGCTTTCCTTTTTCATCAGTCGGCAAATGGCGCAATCGAAACTCCAGCGGATCCAGATTTACTTTTCCGGCGAGTTCATCCACGAAACTCTCAATTGCAAATATATTGGCCATTAATCCCAGGCCACGCCACCAGCCAGTGGAGACTGGCAATTTTACGCGCCAGGCTGTGGTTTTCATATTCGGTATCGCATAATGCGTGATGGCACCGCGTATAGGAGCCAAAATCCGCTCCCAGGATCGTGCCCATTGCACGTGGCAGGAACGGGAAGGCCACCTCCCCACTTGCGGCTTGATGTTCTAGCGCCAGAATATCCCCGTTTGCATCCAAACTAGCACGTAGAATATTATGTGTAGGAGGACGTACAAATCCGCTACGGAAATCTTCAGGGCGGTTCATCGCAACTTGCACAGGTTTGCCAGCTGCTTGGGACAAACGAGCCGCCTCCACTGCAGCGCGGCTCGTCAATTTTGCGGCCAAATCCACCACCCAGGTACACCGGATGGATGATAATATCTTCTTCTTTGCGCTGGATTGTATCAGCGACAGCGTTCCGCAGTCGATTTGCTGCCTGGGTGGAAGCCCAGACTTCAATCCGGTCTGAACGTACATCTGCTACTGCAGCTAGTGGCTCCAAATATGCATGGTAAGCCATTGGAGTGTGGTATTCTGCTTCTACCAACGTCCCACGTTCTAGCGCTTGCTTCACATTACCTTCTTTCTGGATTACCACACCTTGCCCTTCGCCAACTACTACCATAGCATCTATCTCTTCCTGCTGCCAAAGCCGGCCTGCATCCCAATCCAGCTCTAAATGTGTTAGCCCCTGGTATGCCTGCTCGCGCGACTCAGCCACTACTCCGGCAAAATCGTTTTCCAATACGACCTTCACTACACCGGGTTGACTGTCGGCTTGGCCGTTATCGGCACTCACTAACCTACCTTCAATGGTTTCCGGTCGAGCTACTGCGCCGTATAACATACCCGGTATACGAACATCAAATCCGAAAACTGCTTCACCAGAAACTTTGGCCGGTAAATCAACGCTGCGGCAGCGGCTGGCCAATTATTCGATACTGGCTAGGAGTTTTCACTGCAGGTGGGGTCTCCGGCAGTTCCCATTCTCCTCCACCTTCAAAAAGTTCTCCGTAAGTGCGTTGTTGTTTGGGATTGGAGGTTAGACTGAATACACCGTTTTCTAGAATTATGTCCCGTGGCAGGGTATTTAATTGGCGTGCTGCCTCGGCTCGCAGTAGTTCCCGCAGTGTTGCTGCTGTTTCTAGCAGCGGAGTATACAAGCTGGAAATTGTAGTGCTTGCTGAAGTGGCGACTGGATCTACCAATCTGTCCGTTGTTGCATGGAAAACTTGGATTTGATTCAAACCAATCTCTAGCTCTTCCGCAGCTATCTGAGCAAGCCCAGTATGCACACCCTGACCCATCTCAGATTTTGGTAAGTATAGGTTAACTGTGTTATCTGACATGATTTCAAACCAGGCATCTGGTGGGGCATCTATCACTGAAGGAGGTCCACCGGATTCTTCCAGAAACTCCGCGAGGCGCAGGCGTATTGGTGGAGTAACCAACTTAATCCCAGCATAAACACCAGCAGCACCCACACCTAAAACGATCAGGAAATCACGCCGGCTTAGAAGTTTACGTTTTTCGGATCGATATTGTTCACTCATGCTCTCTGCCTCGTGTTACTTGACACCAGATCTTTCGCTTTCTTCACTGCCTTTCGGATGCGGTAATAAGCTCCACATCGACAATAAACGCCGTTCATTGCCTGGCGAATTTGTTCTTCATCTGGATCGGGATTCTGCTCCAACAGAGCTACCGCCGTCATCATTTGACCTGACATGCACCAGGAACACTGTGGCACCTGCTCATGCAGGAAGGCTTGTTGCACTGGGTGATAAACCGTTTCTCCATTAGCTTCAATCTCCGCCAATCCCTCGATTGTGCGGACTTCTTTACCATCCGTGGCGCTCAGCATGGTTATACAGGAGCGAGTGGGAACGCCATCCAGATGTACAACACATGATCCACAGATGCCAATGCCACAACCAAATTTAGTTCCGGTTAAACCAAGCTCATCGCGAAGTACCCACAACAAAAGCCTTTCAGGCATATCGCTAACCTGGTAAGTCTGATTATTGATTATTAATTTCATAAAATTTCCTCAAGTTCATCGAATCCCCAAGTTCCTGGTGAGACCTAGTAAAGCAGGTGCTTGCCTCATTTTATCTTTATTTAAAAGGAAGAATAAGATATCTTGGAAAGATTAAAAATATTGTATCTGTGAACTTCTGATTGAGATCTTCTACCCAGGAAAATGGACCGGTTTTAAATATTTTGATACCAGCCACGAATTTTTGAATGCGATACCTAAATACAAAAAAAATCCGATCTTAAATCATCATCTTTCCATCAATGTTCATAACTTGCAAAACAACAAAACTACTCGAAATCACAGTTGAGCAGAAAATTTTATTACTATTGAACCTTAGGGGACTCGAACAAATTATTGGATGTAACCACCTTTGCTACTTTCATTACTACCTCTTGGAATTTTTATCTTCTTTACTGGCTGTAATTACAGGATCAAGATTACACCCAAAATTACCTCTGCGATCACACTAATGATATTTGATTGAACGACAGATTTGTCTACAAACATGGATATTGTTCTTACCACAGCCACAACCAGATATGTAATTCCCAGGGTTTGGTATGCGATTGGGTCGTTGAGCAACAATACAGCGGCACCCAGACCAATAAAGAATCCTCCCAGAATGGACCGAATCTCTGTGACACCTCGTCCACCAACAACCTCTAGACCAGTGAAACCGCGTACCCTTAATGGCCAGAATAAGGAAATTGCTCCAGTTAAGATGGTGGCAATTGCAGCTACATATTTAAGAATTAGTAATAACATGATCTATCCTAGTTTTCTATATTTTATCTGATAGCGGTTTGGGATGGGTCCAATTCTTTAGGCGGAACAGGACTCAAACCTGCGACCTCTTTCTTCTAAGGGAATTTACAATGTTATCCATAGAGTTATTTGGTCTACATATGGTTGTTTGAAGCCTATGAAATCCCATATGTGGGGATTTAGCTAGTCCAAGCCGTCCATATTTTCCATGCTGTGTTACGGGCGTTGCACAAGATAGCACACTCGAGATCACTCAGCATGAAGCAAGGAAAAACAACCTGCATACTTATCCGATTAAAACCGTGTTTCTCATATTTCATTACTGATTTTTTATTTCTCCTTATATGCTCCTTTATTTACAGCATCGGATCCTTGATCATCCCTACGTTTTCCGCCGCATCCTGGATAAAATAATGCCGGCGATAAACACCAGCCCAATACCTGCAAGTAACGCTGGGATCCAGGGTGGCACGGGTATTGGGTCCGGAATCTTGGCCGGAGGCACTCTTGCTTTGGACCAGTCCACACCTGAGGCTTGGGCGTCAGTGGTCTGTACGTCACTGAAGTCAGCCCCAGCAACATTCACAGCAAACATTTTACTCCCTGTCAGGTCAGCCTCAGTCAGGTCGGCATTCTCTAGATTGACCGCATTGATCTTGGTCTCTCTCAATTGGGCTCCTCTCAGGTTGGCACCACCCAAGTTAGCAGCTGCGATTTGGGATTTGTTTATTAGGGCACCAGTCAAATTGACTTTTGCCAAGTTGATGGCCGCCAATACGGCATTTTCCAGATTAGACTCACTCAGATTGGCGCCTTCCATATTGAGTCCGGTAAGCTTGATGCCAGACAGATCCTGGCCACTGAGGTCAGCTCCTTGAAGGTCCCTTTTTCTACGTAAGGTCTCAGATATTTGTTCGCGGGACTCTAGCTTGACATTGTCTAAGTTTTCCATTTTCACACTCCAAATTTAGTCACTAACAATAAAATAAATCATGAAAATTTATTATATCAATTGATTAAAACCTGCGGACACTCCAGTCTTTTATCAAAATGTTATATCTAGAAAATATTCACTTTTATATATAAAAGGGAACGCTATTCTTTCGTATAAGCAATAATTTTCTTAAAGATCCATTCCCGAACTATCAATTTTCCCAAATTTGTGAAGTTTTGTGAATTCAAGAATTTCCATAGATGTTTGTTGTTTGACCGGCTACAAAAGAAGTATCCAGAGAAGATTACGAAGTATGTCTTTACCGCATTTTTTGCTTGAAATACCTACGAAGATTCGAGCTCATTTTTTTAAGAAGTATTAGATTTCCAACTCCAACTCGGCCATTTACCCTCGTTGGTCAAAGCGGATTTGATACAAAAACCGCTCTACATTATCTGTAGAACGGTTCTCAAAAACTTGTGCCCCTACGGTGAGCTGTTACCTAAAGGTATGCTTCGCGATCCGAACTCCGTGGTAGGAAATAAAGTTAATCAGGCACTATTTATTGGATAATAAATTTGTTCCAAAGAAACGTCAAGTAACACTAGGATTACCTAATAGATATTATAAATTGGATAAAAACAATCAAAGCAAGCTATATGGTGGAAAAACCAGTTGAGCCCTTTTCACTTAAAAGTACATACGCCATTTTGATTATGCTCCCTCTGCTACTTAAGTTGTCTGAATTTGCTTGAATTTTGTCTCATCAAACACATATTGAGTACTGATTTCAAGAAATTCGCCAAACAAATTGAAATTAGACTCGAACCACCTTCCTCATGATTTTGCAGAAAAAATCACATTTGTGGGTAATGAGTCACATAAAATTAATTTTCTGAAGAAGAAATCTCGTTTTTGATATTTTCAAGGACCAATATTACTACCTAATATTTTCAGTGCGGAAATCGATTAAAAGAATCCCTTGAATTTGTTGGAAGACAATGTCCAGCGGGTAAAGGATGCATTTATATTGAATTCAGATACAGTCAATGTCTTCATGGCAGAATATCGAGAGTATAGCTACTGAAAAATCAGGGATTTTTAATGCTCCTAAGATTGTTCAAAAGAATCTTAAGTTTAAAAGTCATGGATGATTACAAATTACACAGAAGTTCCACATAGGTTATTTTAGATTTACACTACTTTCCAAGATCGATCCGCTAAAATGAACCGAGTGCATCTTCTTCACTTTCGAAAACCTCAAACATTTGGCTGAAGCCCGACATTTTTAATACATCCATCACCATCAGGTTTGGATTGCAGATGACCAATTTACCACTAACACCGACCAACTTTTTGCCTGTTGCCAGAATGACCCGCAAACCGGTGCTGGCAATAAAATCCAAATACTCCAGATTCAGTAGGATCTTTGTAGTGCCATCTTCGATTAGAGCTATGAGGTATTTATCCAGATCAGGACTGGCTCCGGTATTCAGCTTGCCTTCAACCTCAACAACCTCGACACCATTTTCATCTCGTGAGGAAATATCAATCATATTTTGCTCCTTCTATATTTGATTATTCTTTTTCGATTAGTTTAACGAGCGTTACTACGTTACGACCAATGTGCCGATTATACATATATTCATCCATTACGCTACGCACCAGGTAAATCCCCAGCCCACCAATTTCGCTTTCATCAAGCGATTGTGCGATATTGGGTGGATCAAGCGCGAATGGATTAAACGGTACACCATCATCTCGCACCGTAATTACCAGTCGGTTACCTGACAATACAAACTCCAACTCGATGATATGTTCTTCTTCATCCCGATAGGCATAGTTAACCACATTGTTCAACAGTTCATCCAAGACCATGCTGACCTGCTGACGTGCTAAATCAGGAATATTATGTTCTAGGCAGAATGCCTCGAACCTCTCTTCAACAACAGCAAGCTCTGTGATCTGGTTATTGATTTTTACATCCAGCCGACCAGTTTCCTGATTATCAGTATAGCCGGTGAATTGTAAGGCCAGAATAGTTATATCATCAGATTGTTCAGCATCGCCTTCATGTGTCTTCACGTCCCTGACAACTTGATCGGCTAATTTCTGGGGGGTGTTTATCTTGTCCGTTGCCAAAAACTGCTCCAGACGTTCATCAGAATAAAGATGATCATCGATGTTCATGGATTTAGTAATACCGTCTGAGTAGACCACAATCATATCACCTTGCTCCAGTACAATTGCGTCTTCCTTGTAGTGCAAACTGGGTAATGCACCTATCACTGGACCATGAAAGGCATCTAGTTTCTCGACAGAACTATCTTTCCTCCTGATGTACGGCGGATTATGACCGGCATTAGTGTACTCGATCTTACCTGTGCGAATATCCAAAATGCCCAAGAACACAGTGACGAACATCGCTGAATCGTTATTCTGGCTCAATTCGGTATTAACATGCGTCAAAATACCGGATGTTTCAAAATCATCCATAGCTCTAGACTTAATCAGCGTTTTGGATACTGCCATCAATAAAGCACCAGGTGCGCCTTTACCAGAGACATCACCCACGACAAAACAAAGGTGGTTCTCATCAATGAAGTAGAAATCATAAAAATCCCCGCCCACTTCGCGAGCCGGGATCAGAGAAGCGTAAATATTAAACTCCGATCTGGTTGGGAAAGCAGGGAAAATTAGCGGCAGTAGGCCCATCTGGATATCACGCGCAAAATTCAACTCTTCAGACATGCGCTCATTGGCGATCTCGAGCTGTCTTTCTAATTCTTTCCGGTGGGTGATATCGATAATGGAAATGAACACCTTCTTCCAGGATTCCTCCGAGCCCGGAGCTATAGAAATACTCAATATACAATCAAAACTAGTTCCATCCAGCTTGCGATTGAGAATTTCCCCCTCAAACCAGGTTTTACCACCTGCCAACGCAACAATCTCATTTATAAAAGTATTATCTGACTCCTCGGTGAAGATTTTATCCAGGCTGCCGAGCAGCTGCTCCTTGCTGTTTGCTTGATAGAGATCGAGCGTAGTTTGATTAACATTTAAGACTTTGATAAGGGACGCGCATTTCTCTAAATCATTTGGACTGTTTTCAAAATGCTCCCGCAGATCAGAGATTCCCGAATTGAGCAGATCATCAACAAAGACCTTCAATTCGGAGAAATCTTCCTCCCAAAGAGAAATTGGAGAATCTTCGAAAAGACTACGAAAACGGGCTTCGTTTTCCCGAATGGCTTCCTCCGCCAGCTTGCGTTCAGTGATGTCTTGTTTAATAGCAACAAAGTTGATGATATTTCCATACTCATCCCGAACAGGCGTAATCGTCATCTCCTCTGGGTATAAGTTGCCATCTTTGCGTTTGTTGATCAGTTCACCCTGCCATACCTGTCCAGAATTGATCGAATCCCACATCTCTTTATAAAATGCCTGGTCATGCTTACCAGATTTAAGAACACGCGTATTTTGACCTCTTACTTCTTCTAACGAGTAGCCTGTCAGTTCAGCGAAGGCTGAATTTACCCACTGAATGATCCCTGCGGTATCAGTTATCACGATCCCATTGGCTGCTGCCATCAATGCTGAAGATTGTAAATGGAGCTGCACTTCGGTTTTTCTACGTTCGGTGATATCCCTGAAGAAGGTTGTGAAATACTGCTCACCATTGATCTCCATCTTGGATATCCCGGCCTCTGCCGGGAAGGTTGAACCATCCTTCCGTTGTCCCATAATCTCTCGCCGGTTATCCATACTCCTGGAAGAGAAACTTTCCTGTCCAAATTTACCTACTTCGCTTCCGTGAATACCACGAGACTTTTCAGGCATTAGCATCGTCAGAGGTTGGCCTAATACCTCATCTGCTGAATATCCGAAAACCTCTTCTGCTTTCGGGTTAAACAGGGTTACTTTTTGTTTCTCATCGATGGTGATGACAGCGTCTGGTGCAATTTCGATGATTGTTCGCACCCGCTCCGTGGCCAGTTCCAATTCTTTTGTGCGTTCATCAACCAGGTTCTCCAGATTCTGGTTGATATCTTCCAGGTCCCCGATAAGCCCTTTCATTGAGACACGCATGGTATCGAAGCTACAAGCCAAAGTGCCAATTTCGTCCCCTTGTTCTGTACAGGCGACTTCCACATTCAGGTTTCCACTAGCCAGCTCATCCGCTGTATGCGTTAGTTCATCCAGAGGCCGGGTGATCGTCCTCGAGAAGAGGGTTGCCATAATGACAATGGCCGCGATCAAGACCATTACCCCGATCAGGGTCCTGATGCCTAGGGAACGTATAGAAGCAAAAGCTTCTTCCTGGTCGATCTCGCTCATGATAGCCCAGTTAACATCCCTGATATTTAGCGGCTTGTACGAGGATAGAACTGGGATACCGCGATAATCAGGGAAGATAGCAGTACCCGTCAAACCACTTAAGCCTGCCTTTGTGCCCTCAGTCTTGACTTCCTGTAAACCAATGGTGCTATTGAAATTCCTGATCTGGTCGATAGTTTCCGGCGGGGTGCCGATCTCCTCAATTAGCCTGAAATAATTTTCGCTGTCCTCAATCAAGAACCTGGATTGGTTGCGTAGTAAGAAATCATTACCAACAATATAAGTCTCTCCACTCTCACCTAAGCCAACAGAAGACCAGTCCTGATTGCTGGTCATGATAGCGTTGATACGGTCAATTGGAAACTGGAATACCAGCACACCAATTTTTTCATCGCCGTCATATATGGGCGAGGCGATGAAAGCAGCCGGGGCATTGTATGATGGCATGTATAGGTTCAAAGTCAACCCATCTTACAAAGTCTTTGTTATCTGCAACCTTAGCGGCATTGTATGCTTCAGCAAAATTGGTATCCGCGTACGGGCCAGTTAACAAGGAGGTCCCAAAATCCACTTCTTTAAACACAGAATAGGCAATGTGCCCACCGGTGTCGACATCCACCAGGAAGATGTCATAGTAACCAAACTTCTCCAGATAATCCCTGATGATTGGATGGTATGTCTCGTGTGCCTGGCTGTAGCTGCTGCCATCACCGGCGTTATCGAGTAAATGCTTGGAACCGACATCGAAAGGATTGGATGATATGTATAGATCTTGTAGAACGCGAGCCTTGCTATCTTCAGGCCAAAAATCCTTAACCGATACATCTTCAAGTAAATTGGGGATCAACCTGGGCAGGAACTCTTCTTTGTAATAAGACTCTAACCTGGTATCAATCTCATGCATTTCTGTCTTAGTAATGCCAAGATCGCTTTCAACAGCATGTAGTCCATCATCGAATTCATGCATGGCCTCGATGATCATGCGGTCTTCAGATAAGGTGATCACCTGGTTTTCGATCAGTCGGAAATAATCCTCAATCTGGCTGGCTTTCATCTCTCGCACCGCAGTGAGCTTATTAA
Organism: uncultured Chloroflexia bacterium; assembly: GCA_963793095.1. Lineage (GTDB taxonomy): Bacteria > Chloroflexota > Anaerolineae > Anaerolineales > UBA4823 > CAVWDI01. The sequence goes on along the minus strand of CAWBYY010000001.1, from coordinate 222,684 downwards.
ATGACTCCTCTTCCAAGGTGCTACTGCCGGTGGTAAAGGCAAAATATCCGACCAGGCTCACCGCTACAATGGCAACGGTGGTGAAGGCGATCAGGATTTTCGTACCAATTTTTAAGTTTTTAAACATACGTCTATCCTTAACCAGTAATTCGGATTGGTAATTTTTTGTAGCGGATTTATTCTCGGTACTCCCGTTGGAAAACCTTTAAGTCAAAATTCGGCATTACCGCCAATCAAATGCATGAATATTTCGGTTTTTAACTCCTCAAAGATGACAATACCTTTGGCTTTAACATACATATAAAATTCAAGCGGTGTCCCGCCTCCTGTTGGAGTCTCTAATATTCGAATCATAAATGGAAAACGCCTCAACCTGATTTCTTTTTTGTTTTTCAGATACCCAGTTGCATATTGGATAAAGAGCTCCAGGTTAGTAGCTGGAACTGATTCATCCCTCTCACTTACTTCAATATACTCGGAGATGAAATCAATCCCACTTAGCTTCTCAATAAAATCCTTATCTACAAACTTAATCGTGTCTGCATCCAGCAATATAGCATGTTTAATGCGCCGGTTGCCACTTTCGAGTATGTAGCGCAAGTTTTCGAAGCCGACTTCGGTTATCTTCGAGGTTGGGATAGTGGAGATCGTATTACTATAATTTTGAATTGTGATGGTCTGCAGATCGATATCAGTCACAAAACCACTGGCTCCAAAAGCCGGAACACTTACCTCATCCCCTTCCTTGACCAGTTGTTGGGTGGATATTTGGATGCTGGCCAAGAAAGACAAGATCGTATCCCTGAATATCAGCAGAAGCACAGCCAGCCAGGCGCCCAACCCGCCAAGCAATGCTATTGGCTCAACTTCGAACAGGTTAGATATGGTTAAAACAATCGCGCCTACAACTACAGAAACCTTTAGCAAACCAATATATCCGGCGACGCTAACCCCTTGATATCTCGGATTGTGTTTATATACATCATTCATCCCGCTCAAGATTGCGAGGATAAAATCTGCTGAAAACCAGATGATCAGAATCAGGGATATTGTTTCAACAAAGCTGTATTCGGGGGAAAAATAAACCGAAAAATTGTAGATCAGTAGCAGCGGTACCAACCAGGCAAATCTGAAAGGTTGGAGACGGTCAACGAATAAATCGTCATAAACTGTCTCCGTTCGTAATGCAATAAAAAATAAACCGCGAGCGAGCACGATACGTGTAGCTCGATACAGTAGGAATGCTATCAATACCAATTATTGGCACTACGATTATTGGATAGTTGTTAATCCAGCTTTCGATGGTTTCAATCAACATCATCTCCTCCTTCGGTAAGCGTTTTCATGATTCAGTTGCCCAATATGCTTCACTTAACGATCATTAACAATTAATTGAATAAGATTCATCAATTATCAGTGTATCTAATTAGATTTCTAAATTTTATAATTCTAAGATTACGATGGAAACAAAAATTATAACCTGAAACTGGAAATTTGTCAGAATTACTACCCCATAAATTGTTGTCATCCACCCGTAGTTATTCCAGTTTAACTTTGTTTAATGAAGAGTAGCATAAATAAAATCTGCGCTGTTTATATTGAGAGTGGTCTTTTTAGAATGGATGACTCTGGAAGGACTGAACGCAAATATATTTAGGTATCAAAAAAATCTGAGTATAGAACTAGAATCAGATTTCACTGATTTTCAATCAAAGGAACCAATTTCGATCCCTAATTGATCCAGCTAAATCCTGGCCTCGAATGAAATGGTATAGAAAATCAGATATATTTACTTATCAGTTTTTGTGAGTGGTTTTAGATTCAATCTCCTTAATCCAATAAGGATCAAATATCCAGTCCAAGTTCAACCAATTTCTTCTATGGTTAAAGCGAATTGAAAATCCCCAGTTCTCCTGAGTTGGGATTAGCAAATGGATGAGTGGAAACCATCCTTTGCCAAAAAAACCGTTCCAGATCATCCTCGGAACGGTTTGCTGGAATTTGTGCCCCTACGGTGAGCTGTTACCTAAAGGTATGCTTCGCGATCCGAACTCCCGAGAATGTTTGATTGCATCAATTTAGTAACACTTTTGGATAATAAATTCAATCCTGGTAATCGTCAAGTGACACTGGCATTACCTATTTTATAATTGAAAATACTTTTTTTGAAGTAAAAGTTAATAATCTTACCAACTGTATTTTGTAGGCGTAATGGATGCAAACCCAAGAATTGGATGATGTGTAAACCAGCTTAGGATCTTGTTGGACCTTCAAGAGTCTCAAGCCAGACTTGAAAGTTGGAGAACACAGGAGTGAGCATCAAGGCAAAAAGCGCGGGATCCATCGCGATCTCGCAGAGCTGGATGTTATCCCTTACAGGAATGCGCTGAGGTGCGACCCCTACAGTGAGCAGTCACCTAAAGGTATGCTTCCCTAAAGGGTCCTGCGCGACGCGATCCGAACACCCGAGACCTTGAATCATAGGTTGACAATTATCCTACGAATTACTGAAGAATTAGATTCAGAGTCGATTTTACCCTTACTCCGCCAATTCATCCTTGCCCGGTCGCCAGGTCTATTCGAAAAACGGTAGCAAAGGGTTGCAGAGACTTAAAATCACGAACCAGCCTTTGCCAGGGAAGGCCTGGATCCAGTTGCCTTCCTTCCCAGAAAAAGACTCGGACAAAGTACACATCGATGGATCCATCAGCGCTCGGAACTGTGGCTGGAGCCGGATATGACTGGCTGCCTGCCCTCAGCCAGAATGATTGCTGATAGGATTCTGGCGATTATTTTCCCTACCAAGTTCAATAATTTTCGCAGCCAGTTGTGTCCAATTTCGAAGTGTAAAATTGTTAGTCATTATGGAAGCAAGTTTAACCTCCTCAACAAATCCATCATAGCTTTCTGTGGAATTTGAAGCAGACCCACATTAGACCTATCCATATCGACAATCACAAAAAATACAACCGATACAATCAACACGACCATGATCAGCGCAATGAGATTGTGCTTTTCACGATAACTGTCAGACACGCCTGTCAGGACCATAGTCAGAATAGCGACAACATAGAGTCCCAACACGATGATTGGCGGGATACGGAAACCTAGTTCAGCATTGACCCGTTCAGTATGCAAATCAAAGACATTATTCAAAGACTCAATATAGAGAGCATCCGTTGGATCAGGATTCTCTTTGGCAAGCTCTTCAGCCATGAGCCACAGTTCATCATGGAGTTGTTCTGACAGGGCGATCGCCAATTCTGTTGCTTTTGGATCAAGTGCTTTAATTCGCAAACTGGCATATTCCCTGAGTAGTTTTCTTGAGTCCGTTCTGTATGGCTCATCTAAGTATCCTGCACGCAGATAAGTGGTGTCAATCGCGTTAGCCTCTAAAACCACCAATTGCCGCCTTTGGTTGAAATTGCCGATTGCGATACTGGTCACAAACGCCAAGAGAAAGCCTAATAAAGCCAGCGCGGCACCCACCATTGTGCCGACACCTATCTCGGCTTCATCTGGCCAACGCTTCTGGACCACCTTGCCGAATCGAAAGCCTGTTTCTGCAGCAAGCAACAAAACGATGACTGTAAAAAAATAAACAGACCAAATTGGAAACATATCCATTGGTTGGTTATCTATCATTTTTCAACTACTCCTACCGGAGCGAGTTACTCACTTGTCGACCTCTTGAAGACCAGGATGGTTGCACCTTGATCATCCACCATCTCCAGAGTGTCACTTTTAATTTCATATTGGGCTGCGGCTTCCATAGCCATCAGGAAAGCAGCCTCCTGCTCCATAATGCCATCGGGGCCAACGCACTCTCTCATCGTAGTTGCCAAGGGACCAATATTGATATTATTGCCAGTGGTCTGGTAGGTGCCGCTGTAATTGTTGCAAGCCACATTCCCCGAAACCTGATCCGCCTGGAAATCGGCGGTGACGATTGTCTCCGGTAGAATCTCAGTCAATTTGCTTTGTGAGTCCCTGTAGGATGTCATTGCCCAACTGGTGCCATCCAAACTTTCTCCAGTCGAACAGCCTACTAACATCAATCCTAACATTGTCGTACACAATATGATCAAAATAACAATTTTCTTCATGGTCTTTCTCCTTATTCAAAATAAGACTGATTCGGATATGGATTATTCATCTTGCTTTCTCTCACGTTGATGAGAGGAAGTGATCTTCCTGATCTCTGTTCATGAGTTCTACTGACATCGTCGGGAAAGGCATATCCACGCCCGCTTCCTCGAGCGCCTGGTAGATGTGTTCATTCACCCGGTCTGTGCTGCGCCGGGCGTCTACATACGATTCGATCCACCAGCGCACACGCAAAACCATCTCTGAATCGCCCCATTCCATGAAGAGCACTTCAACTGGTTTATCGGGGATAATCCCCTCCACGCCTTTCAGGGATTCGATGATAACCCGGCGAACGAGACGCAGGTCGGTTCCATAAGCCACACCAACTTCGGTTTGGATGCGGTAGCGAGGATCCGGATAGGTATAGTTGACCACCTGGTTATTGCTGATGCTGGCATTGGGTACGATCACCAGCCGGTTGTCGCGTGTGCGGATGCGCGTACTGCGCAAGCCGATGGAGACCACATCCCCCCAGGTGTTCAGTTCCTGGATTTCGATGCGGTCACCGGTGCGGAATGGTTGGTCGAGCAAGATGATCAGGCCACTGATCATGTTGGCGAGGGTGTCCTGAGCAGCCAGTGAGAGCGCCAGGCCGCCGATACCGATGGCGGTCCATAAGGCTGAAACATTGACGCCAAAATGATTCAAGAAAAGGATCAGCCCTGCAACAAGAATCACAGCGCGTATGGCCACCTCGCCTAATGTCACTGCCGCATCATTGCGTTGTCTCTCTTCCAGGTTGGCGGTTTTTTCCCCGTACCACAGCCGGATGATATCGGCAAGTTTCCACAGGCAGATGGCTACCAGAACAATGATGGCGGCAACATAAATCTGCCTAAGCCATTGTTTGATAACCGGGCTGAGGAACTGCAGGCGGGCCGTGGCAATGTAGAGGATAAAGACATTGAAAAGCCAGCGCAGGATGGGTTGGATCGCCTTCAGATAGATCACATCATAAGGTGTTGCGCTGCGTTTGGCAATTTTCATTAATACCATGAAGATCAGCCTGGAGATAAGGGTCATCATCAAGAAGACCAGCACAAGCGAAATCGCCAGGTTTATCCAATCCGCTGCCGATAAATTCAGAAAGCGCGTTTGGTACAGGTTGGTGGCTTCCACCACCTGATTGACCACCTCATAAATGACACCGGGGGTGGCGGTCGGCCCCAGGGTGGGGACGATGAGGATTTCTTCACTCTCTTCAGCCGCAACGGATTCTTCTGCGGGATCAAACTCATCTATAGGGGCCGGTGTGGTGCTGCCGGTGGGGGTGGCAGACGGTGTCTGTGATGTTTCGTTGGGAGAAAGCTCCTCTGGTACCGGAAGGCAGGCTGTTGACCCCAGGATCAGAGAGAGCAACAGGAAAACGAGAATGACGCGCCGAAGTTTGAGTGTGATCATTCTTTATCCTTTATTTGGTCCTATTTCAGACGCGAGAAACCGGGCATCTTTATTCTTGAGACGCACCCACAGGATGAACAGGCTGATTAAAAGTACCCAGGCGGGGTAAATTAGCGTCACCCACAGGCTGAAATTGACCACCAGCAGCAGGGCCAGCGACAGGGCGTAAGTCACCCACACCAACCAACGGGGCGCTAATCCGGTGCGGAGCCAGATGGTGGCGAGTGAGATCATGGTCACCCCCGCCATGCGCAGGGCATAGACATTACTGAGTTGAATCATCATTGCCCTGCTGAAGTAGATCACCTGGCTGTTGAGCGTGATTCCCGGATTCAACCGATATCCGGCCACCAAGCCGCCCACGATGGCCATCGCAACGAAAACTATCCCCAGGAATATAAGGCTGCTGCCATAGAAAACCGATGAAAAAAAGCGGTCTTCGTAATCGCCCAGCTTGTCACGCACCGCGCCGATAAACCACAGGTAAGCAATCCCTGCGAACGGCATCAGGCTCAGGGCAATAGTGATACGCTGATAACCGGTTGCCACCCACGCTGCATCGGTGTTAAGCCTTTCTGGAATCGCACTGCGAAGCAGGATCAGGCTGGCAGTAAAGAGCAGCGCGAACAGAATCCCTGCAACCGCTGCAGCCCGCGGGGTTGTCAGGCGGCGGTAATCTTTTTCCAGCGTTGTATCCATTTCGATCTCCAAGCTCCTTTCTTTGGAGGATTGCCAGGCACAGCGTGATTTGCCTTGGCAAATCGCTGCGCCTGGTTCTTTATGAACCTATATTTTCACGATATCGTCCGGCTTCCAGGACTGGTCAAAGAAGGGTTCCAGCGGCCCGTACAGACGGATGTAGGTAAACCAACCTTTACCGGGAACGGTTTTGACCCAGTTCTTTTCTTTTCCAGCGGGCGCTTCCGGTCCAAAAAAGACATCGTAAGAATCATCATCGTTCTGTTCAGGCCCGTCAAAGCTATTGATGCTGGGCTTGGGCATGCCGTTTTGCAGCAGCGAGCGCGTCTTGGGATCGTATAACGTCACCGACCAGAAGTTGTTGATGGGGATATTCGGCGGCAGGTGGAGCTTGTAGGTTTGGCCGCCATCCAGATAATCTCCATCCCCATCGACATAGGCACCTAGATACTGAGAGCCGGCGCCCACGATTTTGTTGACCATGGCTGGGGTCACACAAATGGCGGTGAAGTGGAAGAGGGTTCTGGCATCCAGGTTTCGGATGTCGTTCTTCAAGAACTCATGGCTGCCGCCCACAAACATATATTCCCAATTCCGATCCGGGTACACTTTCGCTTCCGGTTCGCGCGATTGATAGGCAATCGCCCGGGCCATGCCAAAACCCGTTTTGGCGGCGGTGTCGAGGATCTTCCGCATGCGCTCATCGGGGTCAAACTGCTTGCCCTTCTCGATGCCCAGCGCTCTTAACAGCCCCAAATGTTCCGTGTTGAATGCTTCGGTGGGTTCGTATTGGATCACCTTGTCGAGATTGACATAGTACTGGAAATCATTGGGGTGGGTGGTATCTGCCGGTAAGCTTCCGGCATTGATGATATTGGGCTTTCTGTAGCCAGCCTTTAACGGATAGACCGCGCAATGATCGCCATACCATTTGATGGCCTGCTCGCCCATGCCGCTGATCTTTTGGCTGGCACGCGCCATGACCCACACTCTATAGGTGCGCGAACGGGCGACGAAATACCCTTCGGGCACTTCGCCTTCGTAATCCGGCGGCAACAGCAGGTATTTGCCCCCTTGCCCCTGATCTGGGCCAACCATGCCAAAATCGATGATATACCGGAAATAGGCATCGTTAGCCATCCCCAAAACCTGCGGGGGGATTTCAACAACCGTGGGGCCATCTTTCTTGAGGTCAACATTCGCGGCAAAATAAACGCTTTCCGTATTGCCGGTCAAAACCAGCGGGGTGGCGTCCAGCAAATCGGCGGCCACAGCCAGGTCGGAACATTCCTTACACCCCCAGCCTTTTTCCTGCCCCTCCAGCAATGAATACATTGACATTGCCGGCATAAAGTCAAGGTAAGCCTGGCAGGCGCGCTGAAAATCGAGCGCATCGAACAGCTTTTGGGCGGTCTCTTTGGTGGGGTAACCATCCAGCACAAATTCAAAATCGCCAATCGGTGTGGTTAGTTTTTCCGTACTCATGTTTTTCTCCCTTTCTTTAACTTTTTAGGGGTGCTGTCATTCAACGACAGCACCCCCTACGTTATTTACTGCGGCGCCATTTTCATTGCCGCGCCATAATCATACGCATCTCCGCTTCGCTATCTGCGATTAAATCTCCGCTGACGTCAAACGTCACGCTGTGGAGCACGCCGGTGAATTCAAAGGGGGGCTCGTAGAAAGGCGCCACCGGTGCGCCAGGATTCGCGCCGACGGTGATACCTCCCGTCAGGCCCAAGCTGAAGGGTGTGGTGTGGGGGAAATCAGCCTGGCCGACAAGCTTGCCATCGATGTAGAGCTGGGCACGCCCGGGAGTGCCTTTCCCATTGGCGAAGTCCGGGGCACCGGTCACCTCGAATTCGAAGCGCAACTCGCGATGCCCGGTTGGGATAGGGACAGTGCTCTCAACATGCAGGTAGTCGCGCGCCACGTAATTTTGAACGTACTGCAGCTTGCCATCCTGCACATAGAATGCATAACCGCCGTCCACCCCGCCAAGGGAGACCAGCGTGCCCTCTACTCCGCCTTCAGGGACCTCCACGTCTGCAATGATGCTGTGGGTGCGGTTGAGCAGGCGCGAGCCGGCATTAAACGGCACCGCCTGGGTGTGCGGGTAGAAGGTGTAACGCGTGCGGTCTTTGGTGAGCTGCGGACGCTCATCCGCCATTCGCATCATGCCGCGGCCAAAAACCTGGCGGTTCTCATGTCGTTGTTGGGGGCCTGCCCTTCTACGCATGTTTCTCCTTATCGGTACATCTCGATGCAGCCTGCCTACGCTTCCAGGGCGAAGATGGTGCGCCAGTCGTTTTTCATACTGACGATGGTCCAGCCCTGCGTTTGCGCCGCATCCAGGGCCTTCTCAGCGCCAGCCACATAATCGAACTCGCGCTGGGCGTCATCGTGCAGCACCAGCAGCCGCAGCGCAGGCAAGGATGGGCCGCCGCTGAAGGTCAGCATTTCCAGGTCGCCATTGGAGTTGCCCGCAGCCAGTATGGGACGGCGCCCGGTGGCATTCCAGATCTGCACGGCCTTATCCGGCCCATCGTTGACCACATCCAGTTCGGCGCGTTGCACAATGGCGCCGCCGCGCTCGTCCGGCACATAGCGATAGGCGACGGTGCTGCCGATGACCCGCTCGCGCGGGACACCATACAAATCCTGGGTAAAACCGCGCATGAAGTCGCGGCCGCCCCCGGATACAATGATATTGTTGAAGGCGTTTGCTTCCAGGTAGCGCAGCAGCTCGAGCATCGGTTGATAGATGCAGTCGCGATAGGCTATCCCCAGGGTGGGATGGCGCTCGTTGAAGACGAATGTCCGGGCGCTGGCCTCTACGGCCTCCACATCCTGGCCCTCGGACAGGGCCAGAAGACCGCCCATTACCACACGCAGGGCGCTGTCGTCGCCCTGATAGTGGTTCGTAATTACCTTGCCAAACCAGGCGTAATCTTGTTCCCAGGCCGCCTGCCAGGGCTGCTGTGTTTGCAGCGCTGGATCGGCCTCGGCAGCCGCCGCCAACTTGCGCAGCAGAAAATCCATCTGGATGTACATCGGTTTTTCACACCACAGCGTGCCATCGTTGTCGAAAACGGCAATGCGCTCAGCCGGCGGCAAGAAATCGGGTGAGCCTTCCTTTGTCACCCGGGCGATGAACGCGAGAATCCCCTGTTTGGCAGGGCCATCATTCCAGGATGGCAGCGGATCAATCTGGTGAAGATCATAGAGCTTTTTCTGTGCGACACCGTAATCCCCCACCTGGTAGAGGCTCACGGATACTGCCCGGACGGTAAAGGGTTCGAATGGCTCCGCTTTCAGAGCGTCCACAAAGTCACGGGTACCGATCCCAACGGTCAGATGTGGGTGGTAGTTCATACCGGTGCGGGGTCCGACGAAGTTGTTCACGTAGTCCACTGTCGGCTGGCTGATCGCCCCGCCGTCGGGGCGGGGCGCAAAGGCCTCGCCGGTCCCCTTCTCCACAGCAAACGGGGAGACGGCGTCGATGATCCTTTGCTGAAGTCGGCGCATATCCTCGGTCGGTTCGATGACAATTCCCACCAACCGGAGATCCTTGTCGGCCAGGGCATAGTAGCCAGTCGCGAGGCATTCCCAATTCATCGAATGCTCTGTACGCAGCACTTCGGTCACAGCATTTGCCACTTCGTCGAGGTTCTTCGTGCGTACAAATCGCTGGAGAAGTGTGATGTGCGTCGCGTGGTAGGCATCCAGGGCGAAACCGTCCGGATAGTTCTCTCGCAGCCGAGTGTTCGTCGCCCGTGCCTTCTCAACCGTGGCAGCATCTGGATCAAGTAGTATATTGATCGCGATCAAGGTCTTGAGACTTCTCCTTTCCTGTAAGTATCTGCTTCTTTTTATGATTTGCGGCGCAGGTGCAAGGCGCCCTGGAGCACCCGCTCTCGGAGCATCCTGCACCTGCGCTGTGTAGCAATGTCAGCGATTAGTAATCGAAGCTCTGTTCCATCTTTTCCAATACCTGGTCGATGCCGAAGCTGGCTGGCTTCATGCGCGGTGGGAATTCCTGGAAAGTTTCCAGGAACTGCCGCACCAGGAACTGGGCGGCATACGTCAGGTAAATCCGGTCAATCATCCAGTCATAATAGGTGTTCGAGGTGATATCGGCGCGCTCGAAGGGGTCGGTGCGCAGGTTGAAGACCTTGGGCACGCGTAGGAAGACAAACGGCTCGGCCCAGATCTGGACGGTGCCCTGGACACGCTGCTCGGCGAAGACGAACTTCCAGTTGTCGTAGCGCAGCCCAACCAGGTCGCCGTCATCCGAGAAATAGATGATGCCAGGTCGTGGCCCTTTCTCCACCTGGCCGGTGAAGTAAGGCAGGAAGTTGTAGCCATCGATGTGCACACGGAAATTCTTATCGCCAGCCTGGTGGCCTTGCTTTAGTTTTTCGGTGATCTCTGGCTCACCGGCCGCAGCCAGCAGGGTCGGCAGCCAGTCGGTGTGGCTGATGATCTCGTTGGAGACCGTGCCGGCTTTGATCTTGCCGGGCCAACGCACCATCTCCGGTACGCGGAAAGCGCCTTCCCAGTTGGAGTTCTTCTCGTTGCGGAAGGGGGTCATGGCGCCATCCGGCCAGGTGTTCATGTGCGGGCCGTTGTCGGTGGAATACAACACGATCGTATCTTCGGCGATGCCCAGTTCGTCCAGGTAGTCCAGCATTTGGCCAACATGCTTATCGTGCTCGACCATGACATCATGGTAGAAAGACTGCCAGCGACCGGCCTGTCCGAGGACTTCTTTCGGCGGGTGGACGCGGAAATGCATCCAGGTGGTGTTGAACCAGACGAAGAAAGGCTTTTCGTCGTTGTGGGCGCGCCCGATGAAGTCCTTGGCGGCGGTCAGGAACTCGGTATCGCAGGTCTGCATGCGTTCCCGGGTCAACGGGCCGGTGTCCTCGATCTTCTGCTTGCCGACGCGCCCCAGCGCGGCTGCTCGGTGGGGTCATCTTCTTCGGTGGCCCAGGAATGGATCACGCCGCGCGGCCGAAGACCTTCTTGAAATTGGGGAAATCTTCCTCCGGCGGGTAGTCCACGTGCTCCGGCTCTTCTTCTGCGTTCAGGTGATAGAGATTGCCGAAGAACTCGTCAAAGCCGTGGGCCGTGGGCAGGTATTTGTTGAGATCGCCGAAATGGTTCTTGCCGAACTGGCCGGTGGCATAACCCAGCGGTTTGAGCAGCTCGGCGATGGTGGCGTCTTCGGCCTGCAAACCGATATCCACGCCCGGCATGCCGACTTTGGTCAGGCCAGTGCGATAAGGGTTTTGCCCGGTGAGGAAGGCCGCTCGCCCGGCAGTGCAGCTCTGCTGGCCGTACGAATCGGTGAAACGCATGCCTTCATTGGCAATGCGGTCGATATTGGGGGTGCGGTAGCCCATCAGCCCATCGCTGTAACAGCTCAGGTTGCTGATACCGATATCATCACCCCAGATCACAAGTATGTTGGGTTTTCCGTTTGGCATGTTCTTTACTCCTTTTTAAAATAAAATGGTTTCTTTGTTCGGATTCCTTGCGTGAAATGATTTTTTCTACGGAGCTAAAATCCATTGAGAGATAGCGCATACCATCACGCCTGGAGTATCCGACAACTCTATTATTTGGCCTCATTTATTTGGACTGAAACGCCATATTCCCTGCATCGGCAAACAAATTGAGATAGAGTTTGCCATCCTGCATTACGTAGGTGACGGTGTTACCTAGGCGCTCTACAAATAGCTGATCCAGAGAATCTTCGGGACACATCGCCAAAGTGGAAGGGCCGGTCGTGTCGAAGGTCAACCGGCTCTCATCGAGTTCATAAACCCAGATCACCTGGTTGCAATCCGCTTTAATGCTGGCGGTGCCATCGTCATTCAAGGTCAGGGTGTAATTTTCAGGGTTGGGCACGCTGACATCATTAATGCCCGCGGTATCCTGAAAAGCTTCCCACTGCCAGGTTGGCCCTAGAATTTCAGTCTCTCCACCGCCACAGGCAACGAGAGCGAAGGTCAAAATAACCCATAAACTGGTTGTTAAAATTTTCATGAGTTATTTCTCCTGATGGAAAAAATCAAAAATGGTTTCATAAATTCCTTATTTTATTCACTGCGTTCCACAGTCAGAATCACCAGGCCCAAATCTGTGAGCAGATCCAATAGCCCGGCCAGCGCGGTTTGATCGGCCAACCACCCATTGATCTGCATCACCTCAGGATAATTCCCCCAGGGAGTGATCGAGATTTTCAAGCCTTCCAGATGATTGATCCAGCTTTCAGCCAATTCCCCCACGACCCGGATCTGGTAGTGACCTGGACGGTCAAACAAGTATTGGCGGATGGTTTCCTCAGGCATGAGCGCCTCCTTGTACACGCCAAAGCATACCTGCTTGCCACCTATAGGTCATGCAATAAAATGTTTTATTTTTGTTTTATTTGATTGGGGAAATGGGAAAACCCAGGGGATTAATGCTTTTTGGGGAGGATACCAAGCTTTTTAGCCATGGCCAAGGCCTGGCGCTTGTTGTTGACATTTAATTTGCGGTAAATGTGGTGGTTGTGCTGCTGAACAGTGCTCGGGGAGATATGTAGCCTGGCAGCGATTTCTTTAATGCTAAAACGATCGGCCAGCAGTTCCAGGACTTCAAGCTCGCGGTCGGTCAGTACAATTTTGATCTCATTCAGGTTGAAAGTTGTCGGAGGGGGATCGGTTGGTTTTGGAAATGCAGCAATCAGTTTATCGATATACTCGCCTAATCCCGCCTCCGGTTGCAGACGAGGCATCGCTGCCAGAAGAAGTTCCAGCATTTCCGGGCCTTGTTCCACAAAGGTCAGGATAAACCAGCCTGGTCTGGCCAGGCGCAACGCGCGCGCTAATGTTTGTTGGGCCATGTCGCTTTCCCCCTGCCGGTGAAGACACACCGCTCGCATCGCCAACACACGTACGAGCGTGTAGGTATTATGCGTGCGCTCGGCTAGTTTCTGGATCTCATCCAAGAGTTGATCAACGATCTTGTCGGTTTCAGGTTCACTGAGCTCCAACAGAATTTTAGCCTTGTACAGATGGGGAAAGTGGTACCAGATGATGGATTGCTCTGTAATAGGGGTGGTAAAAGATTCAGCCCAGCGGCGCGCTTCTTCAAGACGACCATCCTTCAGTTTTAGCCAGGCGTCCAGGGCCATGACCATCGCCGGCGTGGGTGTGGATTTTTCAGCGTACAGGTCTTGGAATAAACCCAGTGATTTCTGCGCTTGCTCGCGATCACCCAGGGTGTGTTGGACGAGCACATAGCTTGCAATGCTCTCCAGGGAGCAATACAGGTTTGAAGTGTAACGCTTGTTCACCGCCAGCTGAACATTGCTGGCTGCCCGCTCGAGCTGGTTCCACTCCAGATAAACTCGCCATAGTCCATAGTAACCCCAGCCCTGCATGAGTGGCAGGTTGAAGGCCTGAGCATCTCGCAGCATTTGTTCCGACGCCTGACGCGCGAGCTCTAACTCACCATGCAGCAAATGGATGGAAGCAACACAGAACAACAACCGCAGGCCGTACGTCCTGCCCGGGTCCTGCAAGCGATGATAGTGTTCCATTAGCAACTCAACCGCCTGATGATACTGTCCTTCCATACACATGGACATTCCCAGGTATAGCATGGCATTCCCACGGGTAAACAGCCAGTTTTCTGGTAGGGAATCCGTTGCCTGGCGGGCAACCGATACTGCCTGACTTCCCTGATTGGTTAAAAGGTACCAGGCGCCCTCCATCACCCAAATATTGGCTTGAACCACGTTGTGGGGGATGATTTCGAACCTCGGTAAGAAAGCATCGCTGTCGGCAGCCTGGTTTTGACGCAAAGCGGCATCCAGCAGCGTTTGGAGCTTGACGGTTAGCGAGCGCATCAGGACGAGGCGCAACTCAAAATGGGCCATCCAGGCCTGCATCAACAGTAATCCGGGCCGGGTAGCAATAAAATCTTCTCGGAAATAACCCAGACGTCGCTGGATTCCCTGAAAATCTTCAGCGTTGAGCATAGAGCGGAATTGGCTTTCCACTACCTTAGCCGCACCGGTCCAATCCTGCAAAGCCACCAGATAACCCAGGGCTTCGTCCTTCTGTCCCTGGTGGATCAACCAGTCCGCTGCGCGCCGCTGATATCCCTCGATTTTTTCGGGTGAAAAGTGGTAGCGCTGGCGTGCCAGCAGCATCTCACGAAACAGGTGGTGATAGCGAAACCAGGCGCGGTGGTCATCCAGGTGAATCAGGAAGAGCTGGGCAGCTTCAATGCGTTCCAGCAGTGCCTGGAGTTCACCTTCGCTCTGTTTGGAATCAAACACATCGAATAACATGGCCGCACAAAATTGGCTGAAGGAGGCCGTTTTGAGCAGGAATTCCTGGATCTCGACTGGTTGGTTGTGGAACACCTGGTTGAGCAGGTAATCGCTCACTCCCCTGTCTGCCCCGCCCAGATGCGCGATCAACTTTTCCGGCTGAGCCTCCTCGCGCAAGCTGATCGCCACCAGCGCCAATCCAGCTGCCCAACCTTCGGTTTTGTCGTGCAGTTGATCAACAGCTTCTGCACTCAGGGTGACATCGACAGCTTGATTAACATAAGCCAGGATTTCTGATGCTGTGAAACGTAAATCAGCCGTAGAGACTTCCACAACCTTTCCCTGAACTCTCAGCCGGCTGAAGGATAGGGAAGGACTGCGTCGGGCAGAGATAATCAGATGCATGGGCAAGGTCTCGCTGCTCAGCACATCAGCGAGCAGTAAATCGATCGACGGGTTGCTGACCAGGTGATAGTCATCCAATGCCATGATAAAGGGCTCACCTTCCAGCAGCTCCAGGTCGTCGATCAGTGCGTTTTTCCAGACAGATATTGGTATGGTGCCTGAAACCAGCGTTAGATCCGTGATCCTTTGCAGGCAACCCGGGAATAGTTGGCGCAACGCGGCCGTAAGACCCATCATAAACCCAGGGATTTCGTGATCGCCTTCGTCGAGCTGCAGCCAGGCATTGGGCAACTTGCTGCTATCCAGCCACTGGGAGATCAGAATGGTCTTGCCAAACCCGGCCGGGGCAGAGATCAACGCAACCGGCTTTTGGAGAACCTGGTCGAGACGCTCCTTCAGGCGCAGACGGGGAATCCACCCGGTAGCTACGCGTGGGCGACAAAGTTTTGTGCGCGGGAATGAAGTAGGGAAATCCGTCATGGAAAATTTTGCGATGGGGACCTATCGTTTAGCCATACTTGACCAAATCATCACATTTACAGTCTAGTGATTATAACCTGGGTGACATCTTTTCAATCACGGAAAACTCATCCACTCGAGACGATTGCGTATGACCTCTGTTGACGGTGTATTCCCACACAGAAAGATATGTGTGTTGTTTCTCGTCAGACAATTACAAGAGCTTTTAACAACAAAAGTAAGAACAGTCCAGTGATTTATCCTTTGGAGACACAGCTATTGATCAAACGTTTCATATATAATCTATGTCACTTTTGGGGATAATAACATACATGTCACAGGTTCCAGTCTTACGGGTAATGACTAGACTATGTTTTTAAGGGAAAAAATATCACACCCCGGATTTAAGTTTCCCATCTAACAATTTCGGAACTTTTTCCATCCCCCCTTTTATCCCCTCTTCAAAATAGGGAGAATCTTGACTCTGTGCTGCGATTTTCAGGCTGGCTCGAAAATCACGCCAAAATAATGTTTCCCCCCCGGTAATGGGGGTTAGGGATGGGGCAAATCATCCACCAATTTTTGGTTATTTACCTCGACAGCTCGATAGATTAAATTATGGGAGCCTTATGTTCTATTAGCGGGGCTACAATTCGAACCTAGGTCCTTCGAGTCTCAGGATTGAATTACAATCTGAGTTAATACCTACGAAGATTCGAATCCTCATGACCCCAAAAGTCGTGCTTAAAACCCTAGATACAACTTGAACGTGTTTTTTTTGGAATTTATTGATCATTTTGTGTAGAAAATTGAATCAAAAAAGCCATTCTTCACCTGCGAATGGCCTCTTTGATGGCATGTGCCCCCACGGAGATTCGAACTCCGGTTTTAGCCTTGAGAGGGCTACGTCCTGGGCCTCTAGACGATGGGGGCGTAAGAGCGTCGAAATTCTACCATGCCGGCAAACCCCGGTCAACGAAACTTGCCAGGTTGAAGCAGAAAAGCGGTCGTCAGATAACCGGTTCCAGTTCCGCTTCCTCAGCCTGCTCTTCCAGGCTCTCTTTATGTTCCCGGACCAGCTCGCGCCGCAGGATCTTGCCCACCATGGTCTTGGGCAGTTCATCCCGGAATTCGACCATCGTGGGTATCTTGAATACCGCCAGTTTATCCCGGCAGAAATCGATGATTTCCACTTCCGTAACACTTTCTCCCGGTTTCAACACCACCCAGGCTTTGACCGTCTCCCCGCGGTAAGCATCCGGCACTCCTGCCACCCCCACCTCGTGCACGCAGGGATGTTCGGCGATGACCTCCTCCACCTCGCGTGGCCAGACCTGGTAACCGCTCGGTTTGATCAGTTCCTTCTTGCGATCGACGATGTAAAAATAGCCGTCTTCGTCCATCCGGGCAATGTCGCCGGTATACAACCAGCCGTCCCGCAGGGTATTCTGGGTCTCGGTCGGCATCCTGTGGTAGCCGCGAAAGACCAGCGGGCCCTTGATTACCAGTTCTCCAATCTCACCCGTCGGAAGGACGGTCTCTTCATCCTCCAGGCTGATGATGCGGGCATCTATATCGGGCAGGGGAAACCCGATCGAACCGGGTTTGTTTACCCCCTGGATCGGGTTGCAGTGCGAGGCTGTCGGCGCTTCCGATAACCCGTAACCCTCAACCAGCTTCCCGCCGGTCAGGGCTTCGAACTCCTGCTTGGTCTCCAGCATCAGCGGGGCTGAACCGGAGATACAGGCCCGGATGCTGGTCAGGTCGTACTTTCCGGCGGCAACCTCCGGGTTGATGTTGATAGCGTTGTACATAGCCGGGACGCCCGGATAAAGGGTGGCTTTATATTTCTGCAAACTCTCGAGCACGTCAGTGATATCGCGTGGGTCGGGGATCATCACCATTGCAGCCCCCGAAGCGATCGCAAAACACATCCCGGCCACCATCCCGTACACGTGGAACAACGGCAGCGCCATCATCACAACTTCTTTCCCCATTCGCACATCTGGCACCCAGGCCTTTATCTCAAGCGCGTTTGCAACCAGGTTACGGTGCAGTCCGATCGCCCCTTTCGGGATCCCGGTCGTGCCGCCGCTGTACTGGAAAATGGCGATATCGTCCGGGTAAACCTCCACAGGCGGGCGGTCTTCGGGCTGGTGCTCCTCGATCAGGTCCTTCATCCAGAAATCGCCGTCAGCAAGTTCAACCCTGAATCCGCCTTTCTTCTCCTTCAACAAACCAAACAGGAATGCCAGGATCGGCGGCAGGGTTTCCTTGATATTTGTTACGACAACTTTATTTATCTTTGTATCGGGCTGCACTTCTTTAACGGTGTTGTAATAGTTGCTCATCACAACCAGGGTCTCGATTCCGGCGTCATTCGCCTGGTGCTTCACCTCGCGCTGCGAGTAAAGCGGGTTAATCGCCACCACCACCCCGCCCAGCTTGAGCACCGCAAAATAGGCCATAATAAACTGGGGCGAGTTGAGCATATAAACCCCGACCCGGTCGCCCTTCTTAACCCCGATCCCTGCCAGGCCGGCGGCAAGCCGGTCGCTGAGCGCGTCCATCTCCCGGTAGCTGATCCGGGCTCCTTTGAAGATCGTACAGGTCGAATCGGGGTAATTTCTGGCTGATTCTTCTAACAGGTGAAACAGGGGGATATCCGGGTAATTTATAGTATGAGGAACGCCATCATCGTAGTTTTTTAACCAGGGTTTCTGGTCCATTTCCGCCTCCCAGCATTACGGTTGTTTAATGGTGTACCCTTGACCGATTATAAATATAGTATAGAAAAATACGCCCGGAAAGTCAATCTTTATTAATAATTGCCCCTCTTGTATTCAATTCAAATTGCCGCGATCGTCAGGTCAAAGGGGTTCAGCCAGCCAGGCCTGGATATTGGCTGCCAGCTCCCCTGCAATCCCTTCTCCTGGCAGGTACCAGCGGATGCGGGGATCATCCCGCTTGAACCAGTTCGCCTGGCGGCGGATATATACGCGGGTCGCCCGGCGCATCTCCGCCCGGGCTTCTTCGATCGAAATCAAGCCCTGCAGGTACCGGACAACCTGTTTGTAGCCGATCGCGGACATGGCAGGCAGCTCAGGCGAGTATCCCGCCTCCAGCAGCGATTGCACCTCGTCCACAAGCCCGGCTTCAAACATGGCTTCAATCCTGCGGTCGACCCGATCGTACAGCTGTGGGCGAGGCATATCCAGTCCCAGGGTTAATATCCTGTAAACCGGCTCCTGGCGTCTGGACTGTTGTGAGAACCGCTTTCCGGTAATAAAAATCACTTCCAGAGCCCGGACTGTCCTCCTGAGGTTATTGGGTTCAATGTCCCGGGCGGCATCCGGGTCGATCACCTCCAGGCGCCTGTGCATACCCCTGGGGTCGGTTTCCCTGGCCCAGTTTTCCAGCGCCGAGCGGACTTCAATCTGACCCGCCACCGGCGGCGCCCGCCATCCCTCCAGCACCGCCCGGATATACTGGCCGGTGCCTCCCACCATCAAGGGCAGCGCTCCCCGCCGGTTTATATCCCTGATCCGGATCCCAGCTTCCTGCTGGAATTTCGCCAGGCTCCAGGTCTCATCCGGTCGGGCGACATCGACCAGGTGGTGTTTAACCCGCCGGCGCTGGGAAAGGGAAGGCTTGGCGGTCCCGATATCCATCCCCCTGTACAGGGTGCGTGAATCGGCGCAGACAATCTCCGCCTCCAGCATTTCAGCCGCCTGGATGGATATGCCCGTTTTACCCACCCCGGTAGGTCCGAGGATCAGGACCAGCGGGTTCCGGGTGCTGTCCTCCCCGGCTGTGCTTTCATTCCGCTTCAATTCCGCTGAGCGCATTTTCAAAATGGGTGAACTCTGGTTTTTCCTGCCCTTCCCTTACCTGGACGGTGATCACATCCACCCGCCAATCCAGATCGAGTTCGGGATGGTCCTGCAGGTATGCCTGGGCGGAAGCCAGCATATGCTCCTGTTTGCGCCTGTTTACCGCAACTTCAGGCGGGCCAAACAGATCTCCCGTGCGTGTTTTTACCTCGACAAATACCAGCACCGGCAGAGGATCAGCGTCGCCGGGTCCAGCGAGCGTATGCCTGGCGACCAGGTCAATCTCGCCGTATGGTGTGCGCACATTCCTGGCGACGATTGTATAGCCTTTAGCGGACAGATACGCCTCCGCCGCCGATTCCCCCCAGCGTCCAATTTCAGCCCGTGAGCCTTTCATTTTTTGCCTGCCTTAAAATAACCCCCCACTCTTAACCAGAAATTGGTGGGCCGTTTTTCGGAATGATTAACCACCTCCCGGTAAGCCTCCAGCAGCTTCCGGCTGGTATTCTCGATTGCATATTTTTTTGCCTCTTCCCTGGCCTTTGCCCCCATTACCAGCCGGGCCTCGTTATCAGTCAGCATCCGGACCATCATTGCGGTAAATCCAGCCAGGTCTTCGTCCGGGACAATGTACCCGGTTACCCCATCTTCGACCGTATCTGAAATCCCGGGAGAGGCAATTCCCAGGACTGGTAAACCGGCAGCCATCGCTTCAATTACAGACAGCGGGTGGACTTCCGTGACGGAAGCGGTCACGAAGGCATCCGCCGTGGACAGATAGCGCCCGATTTCCCCGTAAGGCACCAGACCGGTTATGCGGATGCTGTCACCTATGCCCATTAATCTGATCCTCTCCTCCAGGTTATCTCTCTCGGGCCCGTCACCTACGATCAATAATTTCACATCCGGGTAAGCCAGCCGGGCTCCATTAAAAGCCCGCAGCAGAAACGGGATGTTCTTCTCATGACCCAGTCTGCCGGTAAAAATCAGGACTGTATCCTGGGAGTCAATCCCAGGCTCTCCCGGGCAGCGGGTCGGATATATCAGCGCTTCTGGATATATCAAGTAGCGGTGATATTTCGACCCCGTTTGGGATTACCTTGATTGGAACATCAACCCCCATGCCGCTAAGAACCTCTTTCATCCCATAGGAAGGCGATATCACCAGGTCGCACGACCGGCAGAAGGAAGGCAGGTATACTTTTATGGCTGGCTCCCCTATCAAATCCCCGGCTATGGGCAGGTACGATCTGGCATAAAGGTCATAGCGGGTGTGGTTGGTGAAAATCACAGGAATGCCTTTCTTTCTGGAATAGCGCACCGCCAGCGACCCGCTGATAAAAGGGTGCTGGACATGCAGGACATCCATCGTATCAAGCAGGGAGCGGGCTTCCCGGGAGTATCTCAAATTAAAATAAAAGCCGGTGCCTGTGATTGGCAGCCCGCGCAGCGGATGACGTTCAGCTCGCCATCATCCTGACCCGTGTCGCCAAAAGTGAATATAAAAACTTCCTGACCGGCTCTCTCCAGGTAATCCTTGTTCAGCGAAAGGTAGTTGGTCACACCGCTGACATGCGGTTTGTACAGGTCAGCCATCATTCCGATACGCATACGGACTATCCTAAGCCCTGGGGGTTATTCCGTCAAGCAGCCATTTTTGCCCTCATTTCTTCATGCGCTTGTTTGTTTTATAAACGGCAGGTACAATGCGATTATGCAGGAAGCAGCCCGCCATGGTAACCTGCCGCGTGCAGACCAGATCAGCCTCCTGGCCGCGATGATCCTGCTGGCTTATGCCCTTGCCAGCTTCATCAATGTTCCCGGCCGTGAATTTGGCTTCCAGCTTCCGGGTGTATATCTGTCTTTTGAACTGAACTTCCAGGTAGTCGTCGCGGCTATGGTGACCGGCATGACTGCTGCAGGGACCCGCCAGATCCTGCGCGGCCATCCGCAATTAATGGGTGAAAGCACTGTCGGACACTGGCTTGCTCCCGGCGCTGACCTCCCTGGTCATTGGTCTGCCTCTCTACCAACTGTCCCCGGGACTTATCTGGTGGTTCGGGTACCTGCTTGGAGGTGGGTTGTTGATAATGGTTGTCGTGGCAGAATATATCACCCTCGACCAGGAGGACCGTTTCTACACCCCCGCGGCAGTCGGGTTGTTTGCTGTGTCATTCGCTCTTTTCCTGACCCTGGTTATTATTTTACGCATCTCTGCCGCCAGGCTGATTATGATCATGCCAGTGGTGTTTTTTGCCTCCGGGTTGGTCAGCCTGCGGACGCTGCACCTGCGCATACACGCTGAATGGCAGTACATTAACGCCCTGGTTATCGCCGTGATCATCGCCCAGTTCGCGGCTGCCCTGCATTACTGGCCAATTTCACCGGTTTCCTACGGGCTGGCACTTTTAGCCCCGGCTTACAGCCTGACCAATTTTATGGCAAACATCGCCGATGGCCAGACCCCGCGCCAGGCTGTGACCGAACCGGGGCTGGTGCTCCTGGTTATCTGGGGGATCGCTTTCTGGATGCGCTGAAAAGCGGGCCGGCATGAACTCAGCAGAAAGTACTTTCGAAGATCTCCGTATTCCAGGCCCCATCTATACAAATATGGAGCAGCAGGTCAGACGGGAAGCGCCTCTGGAAGCCTGTGGGATCCTGGGAGGGTCCTTTACCAGAGAGATTCGGCAGGCAGAGTGGATCTATCCCGCTCGAAATCAGTTAAAAAGCCCGCTGCAGTACCAGATCGACCCGGTTGACCAGTTGAAGGCATTTGAATACCTGGAGAATAATGGGCTTGAACTGGTAGCGATTTACCATTCCCACCCCGCAGGACCGGAATATCCTTCCGCCCTCGATATCAAGCACCTCTACTACCCCGAAGCGGTCCAGTTGATCTGGTCACCAAAGCGAAAAACGAATTCAGGAAAGATTGGATTGACTGCTGAATGGATTTGCCGGGGATATATGATTGAAGAAGGCCGGGTCAGGGAGATCCACCTGCTGATTTGCCAGTAGTCGCCTGATCAAACCTCATAATAATCGTCCTCATCGGGGGCTTTTGGCTCTTCCCCGTAAATCTGTTGGAAGAGCGCAATTAAATTGTTATGGTGCAGTTCCTGGGCCAGCCCGCCGATCAAAACCCGGCTTTTCCCGCAGTCCTCCACGTTGGAATTGTCCAGAATCTCACGCGGAAATTTACGTCGGGATGATCTCCGAACAACTTTGCGTATGTTGTTCAGATAAGCGATGTTATCCCTGGCGAACAATTCGATCTCACCCCGTAGCACAATATCGCCGTGCCCCTGAACGATGTTCTCCAGGCCCATCCGGGTGATATTTTTTAATGTATCAATAGTCTGGTCTATATCCCCGCCTACGATGTACGGCAGCGGCATGACCGCATCGCCGGCAAAAAGAACCCGGTCCTCTTCAACCAGCACTCCGATATTATCCGGGCTGGGGCCTGGTAAAGGCATGATCCGGAGTGATTTTTTTCCGGCCTGCAGCTGGATTTCGCCGCCATCGAATGTCATATTGGGCAGTACAATCCTGGCGCTCTTAAACGCTGGATTGCTGGAACGGATTTGTTCCAGAGACCGCCGGCCGCGCGTATCCAGGTTCTCCCTGCAGAGATTATGCGCCAGGATGACCGCACCCGGGAAAAAATAATTCCCCCAGGCATGGTCAGCGTGACTGTGGGTGTTAATTACATAACGGATGGGCAGGTTTATTTCCTGCTCGATAAAATCACGGATCGCCCGGGTCTCTTCCGGAAGAGCAAGAGTATCGATTACCACCGCCCATTCTGTGCCGATAACCGCTCCCGCCATGACCTGAGCGTAAATATCGCTCTGGAAGGAATAAACACTATCCGCAATACGTTCTCTTTGAATCATAGTGACAACCGGCTCGCTGGCGTTTTAACGAATACGCCAGGGTTCATTATTTAACAATATCTCTCTGGGATTCAATTTTTCTGCGATACCCCCACTAAGGATAGGATCAGGTTCTTCCTGCGAATCTTCTCGGGTAGGCATCTAGTTCACTCGTTTAGGATAGCATAAACCGTGCCCAAAATCAAGAAATATTAATTTTCCTCAAATCTTTAAGAATGGATCCTGCAGCTGTTTCGAATAGACTTGCGTTATAACCAAACTATGGCATAATTACCAACTACATATAGAATATAACTTTTCCGGGAGGAGTAGGGAACATAAGCCTGAACAGAGAAGGCGGTCTCAACTGCTGAAAGCCGCCCCAGAAACGTGTTTCTGAATGTCGTCCGGTGTTTAATGCTGAAGAAAGGACAGTTTACACCGTCCGAGTAGAACAGCACGCAGGCCTCCGTTAAAGGCCATCTCTGGTCAGGAAATTTAATCCAATGACCCGGGAATAGAGAGCGGCGGATTACTAACTCCGCCGAATTGAGGTGGTACCGCGAGACAGGCCCTTTCGTCCTCATTGTGACGGAAGGGTTTTTCAGTTGTAAGGTGAATAACCAGGAAAAATCCTATGCGCACCTATCAATTTATGCAGGTTGATGCCTTTACAAGCACCCCGCTGGGCGGGAATCCCTGCGCGGTTTTATTCGACACGGACGACATGGACGATAACACGATGCTTGCAATCGCCCGTGAGATGAATCTCTCGGAAACCTCCTTTGTGCGCGGCTCGGAAATAGCGGATTTTGGCGCGCGCTATTTTACACCCGCTTCTGAAATCCCCCTGGCAGGTCATCCAACCATCGCGACAGCACTGGCTCTTGTAGAATCAGGAAGAGTGCAGATAACCGGCGGAATAAAGGAAATCACCCTGGAGCTCAAAGCGGGCGTTATCCCGGTTGAAATCCACATACGCCAGAACCAGGTTAGCCGGATTGTAATGAGCCAGCTAAAGCCAGAATTTCTGGCCGCTTATGACCCAGAAACAATCCTGCCCATTTTCGGGTTAAGCGGGGATGACAAAATCCCGGATGTACCCATCCAGACGGTCAGCACCGGGACGCCCCAACTGATGGTTCCGCTGGGATCGCTGGAACCGCTCGCCCGAGCCCGGCTAAATTTTGACGCATACAACCGTTTTGTGCGGGAGGCGGATTTCTCCAGCCCGCACCTGTTCTGCCTGGGGGGCGCGACTCCCGAAGGCGATACCTTCGCCCGCCATCTTTCACCTCCGCCGGATGTTTATGAGGACCCTTTTACCGGGTCCGCCACCGGGGGGATGGCGGCTTATCTCTGGAAATACGGGCTGATCGACCAGCCCCGTTTTACTGCCCAGCAAGGACACTGGATCGGGCGGCCCGGCGTGGCATCTGTCGAGGTTATCGGCCCCCGGACCGATATTGAGACTGTAAAAGTTGGCGGCGAAGCGGTTTTAATCCTGAGGGGCGAATTTATCCTTTAGATTTAAAA
The DNA here is from genome assembly GCA_963793095.1 of uncultured Chloroflexia bacterium. Classification (GTDB taxonomy): domain Bacteria; phylum Chloroflexota; class Anaerolineae; order Anaerolineales; family UBA4823; genus CAVWDI01. The sequence goes on along the minus strand of CAWBYY010000001.1, from coordinate 197,992 downwards.
TTTCGAAACAATCCATTCGAGGGACGATGAAAAGTTACACCTTATCAAAAACCTATAATTTTAAGACCACAGAAGAGCGGATTTACAGATGGTGGCAGGAACAGGGATATTTTGAACCATCCAACGACCCGAATAAACCCGGTTTCGATCCCGCCATAAAACCCTGGGTGCTCACCATTCCGCCCCCAAATATCACCGGCAGCCTGCATCTGGGTCATGCAATGTTTGTTTCCATGGAAGACCTGATGACCCGCTACAACAGGATGAAAGGAATTCCGACCCTGTGGGTGCCCGGTACAGACCATGCAAGCATCGCCACCCAGCTCCAGGTTGAAAAAATGCTCCTGGAAGAAGGCCTCACCCGCGAGGCTATCGGCCGGGAGGCATTTCTGGAGCGCTGCTGGGAATGGCGCCAGAAATACGGCGGCATAATCACCCGCCAGATCCGCCGGCTAGGGGCTTCCTGTGATTGGAGCCGTGAGCGTTTCACCATGGATGAGGGCCTCTCCAGGGCAGTGCGGGAAGCCTTTGTCAGGTTGTACGAAAAAGGCCTGATATACCGCGGCCCAAGGCTGATCAACTGGTCACCTGGGCTGCGGACGGCTGTGTCCGATCTGGAAGTCGAGTACTCCCAGGAACCAGGGACCATGTATTATTTTAAATACATGCTGGCAGATGAGGCGAGGGGTTATATCCCGGTCGCGACCACCCGCCCGGAAACAATCCTTGGGGATACAGCCGTGGCGGTTCACCCGCAGGACAGCCGTTACACGGACTTTGTCGGCAGGCAGGTTGTGGTCCCGATCCTCGGCAGGCGGATACCGGTCATTGCCGATGAGTATGTAGATTTGGACTTTGGTACCGGCGCCTTAAAAATCACGCCGGGTCACGATCCAAACGATTACGAAATTGGAATCCGGCACGGCCTGGAGGTGATATCCGTGCTGGATGAAGCCGCAAAAGTAAACCAGAACGGAGGCCCCTACCAGGGACTGGACCGCTTTGAAGCCCGTAAGAGGCTCTGGAAGGACATGGCAGAAGCAGACCTGGTAATTAAAGAGCAGCCCTACATGCTCAATATCCCCCGGGCGCAGCGCGGCGGCGAAATTATTGAGCCAATGGTTTCCATCCAGTGGTTCGTCGAGATCAAATCGCTGGCGGATGCCGCTATCAGGGCGGTTCAGGACGGCGCCATCCGGATTGTCCCGGAATACTTCGAGAAAACATACTACAACTGGCTCGAAAATATCCAGGACTGGTGCATTTCCAGGCAGTTGTGGTGGGGCCACCGTTTACCGGTATGGTACTGCGGGGATTGTAAAGGCATGACAGTCGCCCGCCTGGACCCGGTCGAATGCGCCCACTGCGGAAGCAAGATGCTGGAACAGGATCCGGACGTGCTGGACACCTGGTTTTCGTCCGGTTTATGGCCGTTTTCAACCCTTGGCTGGCCGGATGAAACCCCCGATTTTCAATACTTTTACCCGACAACCATGATGGAAACCGGGTACGATATCCTCTTTTTCTGGGTTGCCAGGATGATCATGTCCGGGTTGGAGTTCACCAACCAGGTGCCTTTTGACACGGTCTATCTGCATGGGCTTATCCGCGACCGGGAAGGCCGCAAAATGAGCAAAAGCGCCGGCAATGTGATCGATCCGTTAGAAGTGATGGATGAGCTTGGGACCGACGCCCTGCGGTTCACCTTGCTGGTTGGGTCGACGCCCGGCAAAGATATGAACCTCAGCCTGGATAAGGTTGAAGCCAACCGCAACTTCGCCAACAAAATCTGGAATGCAGGCCGCTTTGTTATCAGGGCAATCGGCGACATTAAAATGCTGGATCAGACCGCTGACCCGGATTGGACTCTGGCTGATTCATGGATATGGGCTCGCCTGCAGGGGCTGATCAGGGATGTAGACAGGTTGTTCCAAAATTACCAGTACGGCGAGGCTGGCCGTCAGATTTATGAATTTTTCTGGGGCGATTTTGCAGACTGGTACATTGAAATTGCCAAACTTCAGTTCAGGGGGGGTGCCCGCCAGACTTATTACACAACATACAGCCTGACGCGGGTCCTGGATCTCTGCCTGCGCCTTCTGCATCCCTTCACCCCATTCGTGACCGAGGAACTCTGGGGGCACCTGCGGGAGGCAGTGCTCAATTCAGCGTTGGCTTCAAGCCTCCCCGACTGGCCGGAGGCCTTGATGATCGCCTCTTGGCCGGAACCGCGACCGCCAGAAGCCTGGGAAGAAACAAAAGCGGAAGAATTTGCGCTCATCCAGGATATTGTCCGGGCCGTTCGCAACCTGCGTTCGGAGAAGAAAGTCCCACCGGGAAAACGAATTTCGGCTGTTATCGTGTCCGCCGAATCAGCAGACATCCTCAACGAACAGCGGGAATTAATCTCCGCCCTGGCTGGGATCGAAGAGAAAAATTTGACCATATTGAAGGCAATCGAGTCTAAACCGGAGAATCACATTGGTCAGGTTGTGGGCTCTGTTAACATTTACCTGCCGCTTTCAGACCTTATCGATAAAGAGGAGGAGAGGAACAGGCTCAGGCAGGACCTTGCGGAAGTCGAATACCCAGATTGCCCGTCTGACGGAACTGCTGGATGGGCCTTTCGCCCAGAAAGCTCCTGCCCAGGTGGTGGAGAAGGAACGCCTGAAACTGGAAGGCTACCAGAAATCGAAGGACCAGATCGCCAGACAGCTAAAAAATCTTGAACTGGATAAATAATAATTCTCCGAAATCGAACTTTAATTTTTCTGGGATATGGATGACCAACCAAAATATAATAATGAGGATGAATGATGGCTGACAGAAATTCGGTCAGGGCTGCTTTTTTTGACGTCGACGGGACATTGACCAGCGGGCGAACGTGGAAGGGATTCATGGAATACTTCCGCCAGAACCATTTACGCCGCAGTACCCATTATCTCTATATGGCTTACCATTACCCGCTTTACTTCCTGAAAAAACTGGGTTTGATCTCAGAAGGCCGGTTCAGGGCTCCCTGGGCTGCCAATATGGCCTGGTTTGTGGGCGGGTATTCCCTTGAACAGGCTGAACGAGTTTGGGATTTCAGCGTCGATTACCTCGATCGATACTGGAGGCCCGACATGATAGGGATATTGGACGAGCACAGGCATAACGGAGACCTGGTAATGCTGGTCTCCTCCTCCCCTGAACCATTACTGTGCAAGACAGCCCAAAAACTGGGCGTTGACCATTTTGTTGGAACGAAATTCGAAATTAAGGACGGCTTTTACACAGGGCGCAGCCTGAAACCCACCTGCATTGAGGGTTACAAAGCCAGTATGGCAAGGGACTACCTGGCTGGGAAAGGATTTCAGGTCGACTACGGTGGTAGTTATTCGTACGCAGATTCAATCGCTGATTTACACATGCTAAAAATGGCCGGTAATCCTACCGCAGTTTACGCGGATGAAAGTCTTATTGAAATTGCCAACCAGAACGGCTGGAAAACCTATCCACCTCAAGAAAATACCTAATAGACAATAACCTTATGGAGAGTGCTTGATAATGCCTAAAAAATGGTTGATCATCCTGGGAGGGATATTAATATTTTTCGGGGGGATACAGATTTTAAGCTACATTCTCGATCTCAACATTTGGGGGATCATTTTCTCGATCGCCCTGATCGTTATTGGAGTGTTGATCTTATTGAGGCCAAAAATCGGATTCCCCTTCAAACCAACCAGGCTGCATCCTTTTGGCGATTTTAACCGTTCCGGGACCTGGTCTGCCAGGGATGAGCAGGTCTGGATGCTGGTCGGCGACAACCATCTCGACTTCACCCAGGCTGATTTCCCAACCAATAAGGTAACCATTCAGATATTTGGAATGGTCGGCGAACTTAAGATCACCTTGAGTGAGGATACCGGACTGTCCCTTTCTTCATTTGGATTACTAACGGAAAGCAAAATTGGACCCAGTAAAAACAGCTACTTTTTCACCCCATTACACTACACAAGCGAAAATTTTCATACCAGTTCCAATAAGATCAGGCTTGAAGCGGGCTTTGTGGTGTTGGATTTAAGTGTGGAATGGGCAACCTGATTTAAATCGTCCCGGTTCAATCAGGAATCATGTCTGGTACTGCATTCGCTCTGGCAATTTTTACCATTTTTTTATGGAGTTTTCTTGCCTATCTTGGGGCGAGTTTGAATCACCTGCCTTCATTGCTCGTGGTGGCGATCGCCCTGTCGATCAGCGGTTTGTTCAGTTCATTCAGCTTCCGCAGCTGGAAGGTACCCCCAGGGACCCTTCTGGTTGGAATTGGGGGCCTTTTCGGATACCATTTCCTGTACTTTTCGGCATACAAATTTGCCCCCGCGGTCGAGACAAATCTGATTAATTACCTCTGGCCGCTGTTGATTGTTTTGCTGTCGCCGCTCTTTTTGAAGGATTACAATCTGCGGGTGTACCATCTTGGCGGCGCTTTGTTGGGCCTGTGCGGTGCGGCATTAATAATCAGCGAAGGGAGTATCGTGCTGGATACAGCCTTCCTAAAAGGTTATGGGCTGGCAGCCGGGGCGGCGCTGGTCTGGGCTTGTTATTCTCTCATGACCAAAAAGCTTCCCCTATTTCCAACCGGGGCGGTTGGGGCGTTCTGCCTGGTATCCGGATTGCTTGCTTTTGGGGCTTTCCTGCTAACAAACCCCCCGGATAGATCCATCCAGTTAACAGCTCAGGACTGGATCGCTTTAATTCTGCTCGGGATTGGGCCCATGGGGGCGGCATTCTTCACCTGGGATGCCGCATTGAAACGCGGAGACCCGCGCATTATCGGATCGCTCGCATATTTGACCCCCATGACTTCAACACTGGTGCTGGTTCTCATCGGCGGTTACCGGATGACATGGGTATCGGCGCTTGCCATGTTCCTGATTGTATCCGGGGCGACCCTTGGTTCATTCGACCTGTTCCGGGATATGCTGGCATCCAGATGACCTTTCAGGATTGCTGTTATGATTATCAGGGCAGAAATTCCATATCTGGAGGATTTTATGAAAACAGAAATTAACGGGTTTGAAATGGCATATACAGATACCGGCTCCGGAACGCCGCTGGTTTTTATCCACGGTTTTCCCCTCAACCGCCAGATCTGGCAGCCTCAAATGGAAGCCTTTAAAGAAACCCACCGGGTTATCGCTCCCGATTTACGCGGGCACGGAGATTCACAGCCAATCCCGGGCCCGTATTCGGTCAGTTTGTTTGCCCGGGATGTGGAGGCGCTCCTCGATCACCTTGGAATCGAACGGAAGATCGTTTTATGCGGGCTGTCGATGGGAGGCTATATCTGTTTTGAGTATTTCAGGAAATATCCCGAACGCCTGGCGGGGCTGGTGCTCACCGCCACCTGGGCAGAGGCGGATACCCCGGAGAAGAGAGCCGGGCGCGATCAGAGCGCCTCGAATGTCCTCAAGAATGGGGTTGCACCCCTGGCTGAAGGGATGCTCCCGCTGCTATTATCCCCGCAAACAGAACAATCAAATCCCGCCCTTGTCGCAGAAGTTGCCGGAATTTTAAATGGGACCTCTGTTGAGGGTACAGTCGGCGCTCTGCAGGCGATGCGGGACCGCCCCGATTCAACCCCAACCCTGGCAGAGATAAACCTGCCCGTCCTTGTAATCCACGGCGCCGATGACAGGATTATCCCTTTTCAGGAAGCCGAGAAAATGGCAGCCCAGATTCCGCAAAGCAAGCTGGTTAAAATCCAAAATGCAGGCCATCTGCTTAACATGGAAAAACCTGCCGAATTTAATGCGGCATTCAAAGATTTTTTGGAAACGCTGTAACTCGATTTGACCCGGTACAGGGTGAGCAATATACCACCTGGAGGAGCAATATAATGCGTGGGCTGAAAGATAAACGGGTCCTGGTGACTGGCGGCGCGAGCGGGATTGGCGCCGCGGCAGTTGAACGATTTATAGATGAAGGTTCCCGGGTAATTGTGCTTGACATTGATCCAGACGCAAATGAGAGCATTTTTAACAACCATCCTGAACTGGAAGCGGTGATTAACGCCGATGTTTCCAGGGAGGCGGAAGTGGAAATGGCTTTCAGGCAGGTGGATCACTTCTGGGGAGGTCTGGATGTGTTGATCAACAACGCTGGCATCAGCCAGAGGCATTCTTTCCTTGAGATTCAAATTCAGGACTGGCGGCGGGTGATCGATGTCAACCTGAACGGTGTATTTATCGTCGCCCAGCAGGCAGCCAGGCGCATGGCAAGGGACAAATCCGGCGTAATTATAAACATGGCATCCACAAACGGCCTGCTTGGATACCCGTATTATGCCGACTACAATGCCTCCAAAGCCGGGGTGATCGAACTGACCCGCTCCATGGCTCTCGAACTGGCTCCGGATGTTCGAGTGGTAGCAGTTTGCCCCGGGTATGTCATGACGCCCATGCAGCGCGCTGAGTACAGCGATCAAATGATAGAAGAAGTGAATGCAAAAATACCGCTCCGGAGACATGCCGAACCAGCCGAAATCGCCAGCCTGTTTGCCTATCTCGCCAGCTCGGAGGCAGCCTTTATAACCGGGCATTGTTTTGTTGTCGACGGGGGCGAAACCGCGGGCGGGCTTGCCAGCCGCTAGTAACTCCAGGAATAGCACCTGAGCGAGGTTTGCTAATTTGATAAAAACAATCCGGAAAATTAAATAACAGGATATATATGGACGCCATCAATCTTGCACACAAATTTTCTTTGTTTAATGAGCAATGGAGCCCGAAAATTCTGGCGGAGTTAAATGGCCAGGTTGTTAAAATCGCAAAAATTAAAGGCGAGTTTGTCTGGCACAGGCATGAGGCGGAGGATGAATTCTTCCTTGTGATCCAGGGAAGCATGGTTATCAAAATGCGTGATAAAGACATCCAGTTGAATGAAGGCGAATTCACGGTCGTCCCGAGAGGGACCGAGCATAAACCTGTGGCAGAGCAGGAAGCCCATATACTGATGTTCGAACCAGCCTCCACGATCAATACCGGCGAAGTGCGGAATGAATTGACCCGCGAAATGAATGAATGGATCTGATTGGAACCGCCTGTTTTATTGTTATAATACGGCTGGTAATTTCAACAATTTGATCAGACAGCTTGCGTTTACAGGATTTCCAGATGCCGGAACTTCCTGAGATATATTCCCGGGCAAAAGAACTGAAATTAGAACTGGTCGGACGCTGCATCACCAGCGTCGATATTCTCCAAACAAAATCATTAAACCTTCCTGAAAAAGAATTTGTGTCAAGAATAAGCGGGGCAGAAATCCGGGATGTATTCCCGCGTGGAAAGTGGATCTTCATAAATACAGACGCCGGTTGGCTACTTATCAATCTGGGTATGGGAGGCGAGATCCTGCTGCATGAGCAGGGAGTAAAACCCCAAAAATTGCGTGCTGACCTGGTTTTTGATGACGGCAGGCACCTCACTATTAATTTCTGGTGGTTTGGTTACATCCATTTTGCCGGGGAAGACGAGCTTGACCAGCACAAAATGACCTCCAGGCTGGGCGAGAACGCGCTGGACATTACCAGAGAGCAGTTCTATATAAACCTTTCAGCAAGCCGGAGCCGGATAAAATCCTACTTGCTTGACCAGTCGAAGATCGCAGGTATCGGTAACGCATATATCCACGACATTCTGTGGTTTGCCAGGATCCACCCTCTAAGAGCCATAAATACTATGGATGCAGATGAAATTGAGCGCCTGTTCGATGCCGTTCACCAGGGGCTGGAACCCAGCCTGAATAAAGGAGGTGCATTTTACGAATTGGATATTTACGGCAGCCCTGGTGGCTTTACTTCTGAGGATATAAAAATTGGCTACAAGGAAGGGAAACCCTGCCCGAGATGCCAGACAGAAATTACGAAAATAAAGACTGGCAGCACCAGCAGTTACATCTGTCCAGACTGCCAATCTTATTAAATTACAAGCACCGCATTATAATTATCTAGCGGCAATCCAGGCATCAATAAATTCAAAACGGAGGACAAAAATGATTGTTGGCATTCTGAAGGAAATTAAAGCCGAGGAGAACCGGGTGTCGATGACGCCGGCTGGTGTGGAGATAATGGTTGAAAACGGCCACACCCTGCTGGTTGAAAAAGCCGCTGGAGAAGGGAGCGGCTTCAGCGATCAGAATTATGCAGACCACGGGGCGGAAATTGTCGCCACTCCGCAGGAAATATTCAAGCGCGCCGAAATGGTGATGCATGTTAAAGAACCGCTTCCTCCGGAATATGACCTGATCCGCGAGGACCAGATTGTCTTCACTTATTTACACCTTGCGGCAGCCGAGCAGTTGACCGGTGTGCTGGTGAAAAGCGGCTCAATCAACATCGCTTACGAAACCATTCAAAAATCCGACGGATCACTGCCTTTACTAACCCCGATGAGTGAAGTGGCGGGAAAAATGGCCGTCCAGCAGGGGGCAAAATACCTTGAAATGACCCAGGGAGGCCATGGAGTGCTGCTCGGCGGCGTCCCGGGTGTCGATCCTGGAAATGTGGTCATTATCGGCGGTGGGGTTGTCGGAATCAACGCTGCAAAAGTCGCCTGTGGCTTAGGGGCGAAAGTGTATATTCTGGATATGGACCTTGAGCGCCTTAGATACCTGAGCGATGTTATGCCCAGCAACTGCTTCCCGATCATGTCCACCCCAGCTATGATCCGCAAGCTTGTCCAGTTTGCAGATGTGGTCATTGGGGCAGTCCTGATCCCCGGCGCCAAAGCACCCTGTCTGATCACCCGTGACATGTTAAAATCAATGAGCCCGGGCAGCGTTCTCGTGGATGTCTCAATAGACCAGGGTGGTTGTTTTGAAACCTCAAAGCCGACCACCCATGATAATCCGATTTATTTTGTGGACGGCATCCTCCATTACTGTGTAGCTAACATGCCTGGGGCAGTACCCAAAACCTCAACCGTCGCCCTGACCAATGCCACCCTGCCTTACGCCCTCGAAATTGCTAACCTGGGCTGGAAAGAATCGATGCGGCGCAACCCGGAGATCAAATGGGGCGCGAATGTCGTAAAGGGTAAGGTCACATATAAAGGCGTGGCGGAGGCATTCAACCTTGATTACACGCCTGTAGATATGCTGCTGTAGTATCCAGGGGTTGTCAGGAAAAGTTTGATTGTTATGCTGGACGCAGCCTCCCCGCCGGGGGTGGAGCGAAGCATCAGTTATTCATTTCAGGTAACTCTCAGCTGGTTTTCAATATGCAACCGGATACCAGAGCGACAGCTTTCTGGGACAGCCCCGGTCAAGAATTAATATATACTGGATGCTGTTCAAAAATATCAGCAATCGATATATTTTTTACGCATCAGCCCTGATAACCGTCCCCGGCATTCCCCCTACCAGGGCGTTACTGATCGACCCCCGCTCAAGGCCTGAAAAAATCAAAACCTGCAGGTCTTGAATTTTTTTCACCAGGTCGAGATTCTGTTTTACCTTACTTGACATCCCGCCCGTGACATCGGTCGAATTCGAACCCAGGATTTTTGAAAAAGTTTCCGCATATATCGAGGGAGTGATAATTTCGAACAAACGGGTGTTGGCTGGATAATCCCCCCATACTCCGGGTTCGATCCCTGCCAGCAGGATCCGGTCCGGGCGTATATGAAGCGCCAGGTGGGAAAAAAGGTCCTCGGTCGACAGGATCGTCCCGCCGCGCACATTGTCGAACACCACATCCCCATAGACGACAGGCAGCAAACCGGCTTTTAGAGCGGATTTTACAGGTGTAAGGTCCCAGCAGGCGATTCGACCATCACAGGCAGTTACCATCCCGGATGGCGGAAAACTGACTGCCCGGATGCCGGCTTTATTGAGCCCATCCATCACAATCCGGTGTAAACCCCCGGCCGCCCGCCATACTTCCACAAATCCCAGCCACTCCTCCCTGCTCCTGACCCCGTTTCGGGTACCATACCTGTAAGCAGGTATATGCCCGAAAGAACCGGAACCATGCCCAAGCACGATCCGCATATCGGGATGACCTTCAATAACCCCGCTGATCTCTTCTGCAATTCCTTCTATCAATTCCTGCCTGGCAAGGTTCGGACTGGCTTTTTCTGTTATTAAAGAGCCCTCCCAATTTTAAAAACGCCAGTTTACTGCCTGTGTTGGCTTTGTTACCGGATTGGTTGTTCATTGGATCAATTAGATAAAATCCGGGTAGTAAACACCCGTTCCGCGCCGGCTTTTTTTAGAGCGTCTGCCACAAAAGTTGTGGAATCCTCCGCTACCAGCGCGATAATATTTCCGCCGCGGCCGCCGCCGGAAAGTTTTGCGCCCAGCGCCCCGCTCGCCATTGCGGTCTCCACAAAACTGTCAAGAGTTTCCGAAGAAACCCCAATTTTTTTCAATAGCGTTTGGTTTTGATTCATTAGTGATCCCAGCGAACCAGGATTGCCGCTTATGATGATGTCACGCGCCTTTCTGGAGATATCACCGATCTGGTCAAATAGTTCTTCATATCTGGCTGCATCGCCTTCCCATCCGCGGCGGACATCTGCAACTGTCTCCGCCGTGGAGCTGGTCAACCCGCTGTCAGCAATTACAAGCGTAATCGCTGAATTAATTTTTAACCGCTCAATCTGGCTTCCCTTCTGGTAATAGACCGGCACTGCGTAGGTAATAACCGTATTATCTATCCCGGACGGCGTTCCGTGCTGGATCTTTTCAACCTCGAATGCCAGATCAGAAACCAGTTCATCAGACAGAGGCCGCCCCAAAAAACCGGAAAAAGCCCGGATCAAAGCTACCGAAACCGCCGCGCTCGAACCCATTCCGGATGAAAAAGGGATGCTGGAAGTTACCCTGATAGTGCACGCCGGCAGCCGGCTTGCTCCGCTAACTGACGCTACCCGCTCCACAACAAACCGGATTGGGTGGTTCTGGGGGAGTTGGTCCATGGTCGCAGAAAGGTCGATATCGGGCGCCTGGATGGTTACCCGGCCAGTTTCAGCGGCTGGTTCCGGGTTAACTACTGCCCTCGCCCGCACCTGATTGACAGGCACAGCAATTGCAGGCCGCCCATAAACCACCGCGTGTTCGCCGAAAAGGATAATCTTTCCCGGCGCCGTGGCGGTTACTGCAGGCATGGCTGCCTCGCCTGGTTCTTCTTCAAAAAAAGTTCCATATTATTTAAGGTAGAGTTTCAGAATATATAGAAAATGAATAATATTGAAAATCCCCACAACAGGACCGCGACCTGGATCGGATGGTCTTTCAGAAAAATATCTTCGGGCGCACCTCCCAGGTCTTCAACTTGAAGCAGGTAGATATAGCGGAAGATGCCGTAAACCACAAAGGGGATGGTAAGCATCATGATATGGTTGTCGGGCAGATTTGGAGCCGAGAATGTGTAAAGACTGTAAGCAACAATCGTGGTCGCAGAAACAATTGAGATCAGCTGGTCCAGCAACGGCAGGTTATAACCATCCAATACTTTGCGGTGGGTCTGGGCATCATCAGCCATAAGAGAGATTTCCCCGCGCCTTTTTCCAAAACCCAGCAGCAGCGCTCCGATCGATGTCACCACATACAGCCAGGGAGAGAACCTGGCAACCGTGATGAGGGAGGCTCCCGCCATTACCCTCAGAATAAACCCGAGCGCGATTGAGAAAACATCAATGATCGGGATATGTTTCAGCCATTTGGAATAAAGCAGGTTCAGTCCAAAATAAGCCAGGGCTATCAGCGCAAAGCCTGGAGAAAGCAGATACGCAATGGGAAAGATCACAAGCAGGATGATTCCGGCGACCACAGCAGCAGTCCTGGTCGATAATTCGCCGGATGCGATCGGGCGATCCTTTTTATCAGGATGGTTTCGGTCCGCTTCGGCATCCGCGATATCATTAATGATGTAAACAACCCCTGAAAGCAGGCAAAAGATAATAAAACCAGCGGTTGTCCGGATAAGCGCCGGCAGATTGTTAAATCCGAGCTGGCGGTCAAATACCAGTGCAGCGTAAATCACCCCGTTCTTGATCCACTGCCTGGGACGCATGGTCCTGATGATGCCTGCCAGAGTGCCCCAAATCATGCCGCTATGATAGCATATCTGGGGGAGATGGGACAGGTAGACCTGTCGTGTTAAAATTGGAGAATGCCAAAAGAACGCCTGGATATATTATTGGTAGAACGCGCTCTGGCGGAGAGCCGAAATCGCGCCCAGAGGTTGATTATGGCCGGGCAGGTGCGCGTAAACGGGCAGCCTGTTTTGAAGTCCTCCGCCAAAATTGACCGCGATTCCGGGATTGAAATTGATGAAGGCGCCCGTTTTATCTCGCGGGGCGGAGAAAAACTTGCAGCAGCCCTGGAACATTTTCCGGTCGAAATAAAGGGTAAAATCTGCCGCGGATGTAGGCGCCTCGACCGGAGGTTTTACAGACTGCCTTCTCCAGAACAACGCCCGCCATGTATATGCTGTCGATGTTGGCTACGGTATTCTGCACTGGAAAATCCGCCAGGATCCCCGCGTGACCGTAATGGAAGAAACAAACGCCCGTTATCTTAAGTCCCTGCCTGAACCTGTTGAAATTATCACCGTGGATGTATCGTTTATTTCTCTGAAAAAATTGCTGCCCAATTTCAGGAACTGGTACCCGGTCGAAACACAGGAAAGGAATGTAGCTTTCGAACGTTCAGGCAATCACCTCATCGCCCTGATCAAACCCCAATTTGAAGCTGGCCGCCTGGAAGTTTCCCGCAGCCGGGGTGTAATCCGCAGCCAGGCTGTTCACCGCCAGGTATTGAACGATGTGCTATTGTTTGCATTACAGTCAGGCTACCGGGTGAATGGGCTGCTGGCGTCCCCGCTCAGCGGCCCCAAAGGGAATAAGGAATTCCTGGCCTGGTTGAACCCCCAGGAGAGTCCGCCGGATGATGATTGCCGGGAACCGGAGGGCGCGGCCGCTCTCAACCGGATGGTAGAGAGTGTGGTTTAAACGACAGAGCTGAAATCAATCCAGAATCGCCAGGAGCCAGCAAATCGAAGAACACCCAGAAGGTCCGCCTCCCACCAGGGCACAAAACTGGAAGAGAATAATCCCGGGACTGATAGTATCCCTGGTCTCTCTTGCTGTCATTTTCTATATTGTTGATATCCGCAAATTTATCCAGGCATTAAAACTGGCTGATATCCGGCTGGTACTCCTCGCCCTGATACTGACAGTTGTCTGGTTATACGTGCGTTCATTTGCCTGGAGGTCGCTCCTGCCGGGTAAAGCCGGGATGAGGGATGTTTTCCTCACTGTGAATGAAGGTTATCTCTTGAACAATGTCCTCCCTTTCCGCCTGGGTGAAATTGGACGCTCATTTCTGCTTTCCGGCAAGACCGAACTCAGTTTTTGGGAAGTATTGTCCACGATTTTTATCGAACGCTCAATAGATGTAGCCATGGCATCGGGTTTGCTTTTAATTACGGTCCCTTTTGTCATCGGAGGGGAATGGGCAGTCCGGGCAGCAGTTGCGGCGATTGCGCTTGTGCTGGTCGGACTGACCTTGTTCTATCTGGCTGCCCGCCATCACCAGCTGCTGCTGGCTTTGTTTGAAAAATGGACCAGAAGGTATCCGGCTGCCAACCGGCTCAGCACGACCCAACTGCCGCTTTTCTTCAAGGGATTGTCCATCCTTACCCACCCGGCGCAGTTCCTGGGTTCAATCAGCCTCTTCCTGCTGAACTGGGTCATTGCAGTTATCCAGTATTACTGTCTTATGCTGGCTTTCTTCCCGGACGCCAGGTTGCTGTGGGCGGGGTTCAGCCTGGCAGTTACCGCCCTGGGCATTGCTGTCCCCTCCTCACCCGGGGCAGTGGGAGTGTGGGAATTAACCGCTGTTGCAGCTCTTTCCTTATTCGGACTCGACCCTTCAACCGCTCTCGCTTATGCAATCACCGCCCACCTGTTTAATTTTCTTGTTACCGGGTTGATAGGTTCATATGGTTTTTCACAGGAAGGTGAGACGCTGACCGGTCTCTATAACCGCATCCGCCGCCTGCCTGATAGAGAAAGTCCCGGAACCTGATATTGCTATGCGCATACTGATTGCACTGACCTACTACCGGCCTCATTATTCCGGCCTCACAATATATGCTGAAAGAGAGGCACGCGCCCTTTCCCGGAGAGGACACAAGGTCACTGTATTAACCTCGCGATACAGCAAAGATTTAGAAAACCTTGAGGACAAAGACGGCGTTAAAATTGTCAGGTTAAATGTGCTTTTCAGGGTAAGCAAGGGCGTGATTATGCCTTTGATACCGGTGCGCGCATGGAAATTAATCTCAAATTCGGATGTCGTTCACCTGCATGTACCCCAATTGGATGCGGCGTTAATTGCAGTGGAGAGTAAACTTCAAAAAAAACCACTGGTTCTGACCTACCACTGTGATTTAAACTTACCACCCGGGTTGGTTCACAAAATTGCGAACCGGGTTTCAGATTGGGCAAACAGCCTTACCGCTTCCCTGGCGGACAGAATCGTGGTTAATACAAGTGACTACGCTGAAAATTCTAAATTCCTGGGCAGGTTCCCGGAAAAAATCCAGCCAATCTTCCCGCCGGTGGAAATTGAGCCGATTCAACGGGGTGCAGTCGCAGCTTTCAGGGATAAATTCTCAATCAATCAAGATCAAAAAGTGATCGGTATGGCATCCCGGCTTGCTGCTGAAAAAGGGGTCGAATATCTGGCGCTGGCTCTTCCGCATGTTCTGCGCAAGGTGCCCGAAGCCAGGGTGATATTCGTCGGACCTCACCAGGGTATTGTTGGAGAAGAACAGTATGCAAAAAAGTTAACCCCCATGGTGGAGCGGCTGGGGCATCACTGGACATATGTGGGCATCCTTTCTCCCGAAGAAATGGCGGCGTTCTTCCAGATATCTGACGTTCTGGTACTACCCAGCATAAACAGCACCGAATCGTACGGAATTGTTCAGGTGGAATCATTTAAATGCGGGACGCCTGTGATTGCCACAAATTTGCCAGGAGTGCGGGTTCCAGTCCAGACAAGCGGGATGGGGTTGATTGTCCAACCCCGCGATCCAATTGGTCTGGCGGATGCCCTGGTGGAAATATTAGAGCGCCCTGCTGAATACAAAGGCGATCCCTCCGATTTACTGGCTTGCTCCAACCCCGATTTTGTCGCCTTGAGCTATGAAAAAATCTTCAATAGTCTGATTAATTCCAGCAATGGCAGCTAAAACCAATCCTGGTCCCGGGCAAAAAGATTTCCTCTGGCTGAATATTAAGGAACTGCCTTTTTTTCGAGCCCTGCTGCGGGCAGTGGAATCCGGGTTATACCAGGAGATTAATCTACCCGCGCCCATCCTTGATATTGGCTGCGGAGACGGGCATTTTGCGGATGTCACCTTTGATCGCCCTGTCGATATCGGGCTGGATCCGGGGATACAACCGCTCAAGGAAGCCCTCCAGAGAGGCAGCTATTTTTCCCTGGTGCAGGCTGACGGCGGTTTTATGCCCTTCCCGGATGGATACTTTAACAGCGCCTTCAGCAATTCAGTTCTTGAGCATATCCCCGGGATCGAAGCGGTCCTGGAAGAGACCTGGCGGGTCTTGAAACCGGGAGGGATTTTTGTTTTCAGCGTCCCGAACCATCGATTCAATAAGAACCTCTCCATTGCAAGGTGGTTCGAAAGAACCGGCGCGGATGCCCTGGCTGGCAGTTACCGCGCCTTTTTTGACCGGATAGCACGCCATATTCACCTTGACCCCCCGGAGGTCTGGGACGCCCGTCTGCGGAAGGCTGGATTTGAAATTGAAAGCTGGCGCCATTATTTCTCCCCTGGAGCCCAACGGGTAACAGAACTGGGGCACTATTTTGGACTGCCATCCCTCTTCGTTCGAAAAATCTCCGGAAAGTGGATACTGGCGCCGTACCGTTGGAACCTGGCGCTGCCATACAGGTTAACAAAAAAATATTATGACCAGAAACCTGTCCATGATGAAGGCGTATGTACTTTCTACATATCCCACCGGATATGAATTTATCTGCCTATAATGGTGGACTTAGACAATCTTAATTGATGTATGTAAAATCTAATTGATTGGTTAGCCAGAAGGGCATAAACCTTTTGTGAAACCAGCCAACCAGACCGCGAATGTCGACCACAAAATACAGCTATTACTTAATGTCAATCTGGAACCTCCTGCGTGAGTTCTCCCCGCGTACGGATATCCTGAGGATTTTCCTGAAACTCGCGCCTTCCCGGAACCAGATTATCCGGCTTGTGCGGAGCGACCTCAGGTTTTATACCCGGGGCGCAATGGATATCTGGACGATAAAAGAGACTTTTATCGACCGTTTTTATGAAAAGTATAGTTCTCCCATTCAAAATGGTTGGACAGTTGTCGACATCGGAGCAGGCATCGGGGATTTTTCGATATTCTGTGCGTACAGGCATCCAGACAACAGGGTATACGCATTTGAACCAACCCCCGAATCTTTTTTTCTGCTCCAGAAAAATCTCGAGGAAAATAAAATCTGCAATGTCAGTCCGTACAGGCTGGCAGTCTGGTCAGCCAGCGGAGATATTTACATAAACACCGCTCACCCTGAACCGGGCCAGTTTACCAGCCAGCCAATTGTAGGTGACAGAAATTCACAATCATATTTTAAAGCCTCCAGTTTAACCCTGGAGGAAGTCAGACAATCGGCTTCTATTGAAAAAATCCACCTTCTTAAACTCGATTGTGAAGGCGCCGAATATTCAATATTATTTAACTCCCCTGATGATATTTACAGGCACATCGAAAGAATCGTTATGGAATATCATGATAGCATTGTGGAGTTCAATCACCAGGACCTGGTTCCTTTCCTGGAAAGTCAGGGATACAGTGTTTTTACGTACCCGAATTATGTCTATTCCAACCTTGGTTACCTGTATGCGGTCAGGCGGGACTGAAATTACAACCTGGAGGGTAAACACCCCGAGTCAGGCATAAAAAAACACCAGACCAGGGTTTTTAACTAACGATTGAGAATGGATGAACCATCCGTATTAGATTATGTAAAATCGCTGCTCCTTTTCTGGAAAGGGTCTCCCCTGGCTATCCCGCAGGAAAAAACGGCTGGCAGAGTTGCGAAACAGGATCACGATCTCCCTGCTCCGGAGGATACAATTCCGGAAATAAGCCTTGATATCCAGGGTTATCCAGAGCAAGAAGCCATCATTGATTCGGCCGTACAGGTGCAGCCTTTCCCCTGGAAGGCATCCGCCTCCCTCATCCTGGCCGCCGCGGGGCAGTGGTTATTGTCGCCGGTACACCGCTTACCGGCCTTCGGAGCGCTCTTGCTGGCTGCCTCAATCAGCCTGGCGGGGTGGGCGTTTTTTTCGGGTGAGTGGCGTGCGCCTGAACCAGCCCGGCATGCTATCCGGGAAGATCCCCGCCGGATCAACCTGGTTTACCTGCTGGTAGGAGCGCTGTTTGGCCTGCTTACTTTTCTCACTTCGGGGGGAAACAGGTTTGGATTTACCAATTTAATTACTTTGTTTCTTAGCGTTTTTTTCACCTTGAAAGCCCTCTGGTTAAGTAACCCCGGCGGAAAATCCCTCGCCTCCAAATTGATGGAAAACATTCGAAACCGGGAGTGGAAGGTTACTTTTTCACCATGGATGCTGCTGTTTGTTGGTGTGGGAATTCTGGTTGTTTATTTCCGGTTGGCGAAACTGGATATTGTGCCACCTGAGATGGTGAGCGACCATGCTGAAAAATATCTGGATGTGTTCGATATCCTGGATGGCAACTATCTCATCTTCTTCCCCCGCAACGGCGGGAGGGAAGCGCTGCAGTTCTATCTCCTGTCTGCTCTCATAATGATCTTCAATACTCCTGTTTCGTTTCTCACTTTAAAAATCAGTACTGCCATCATTGGTTTACTCGCATTACCCTTTATCTATTTTCTGGGAAACGAAATTGGAGGCAGGCGTGCCGGAATTATCGCCCTGGTTTTTGCCGGCATATCTTACTGGTTGAACCTGATCTCGCGGGTGGGCATGCGTCTTCCGTTCTATGTTCTGTTCACTGCCGCGGTCCTATATTTCCTGATAAGAGGGCTGCGCTCTGGAAACCGGAATGATTTCCTGGTATCCGGGATCGCCCTTGGGCTTGGGATGTATGGATACAGCGCTGACAGAATCCTCCCATTTGTTGTTATTACAGCCTCTCTGCTATATCTGCTTCATAAAGAATCCCTGGGCAGACGTTATGAGGTTTTCCTGCAAACAATCATGCTTTTCTTCACAGCCTTGGTCGTCTCCCTGCCGCTCATCAGGTACAGCCTCCAGGATCCTGCTGGATTTGGCGGCCGCATGTGGAGCCGCATGAGTGGGAGCGGTTCAAGCCAGCCATTTGAAATATTGCAGGTACTTTTAGACAACACATGGAAAGCCATGACAATGCTGTCCTGGTCTGACGGGGTTGTGTGGGTCACATCAATACCGGATTATCCTGCACTAGGGATCGCGGCAGGGGCGCTGTTCTATACCGGCGCAGCCCTGATCCTGGTGAGATATATTAAAAAACGTTCCTGGTTGGATCTTTTTCTTCTGCTTTTAATACCATTATTGATGCTGCCCTCAATCCTATCACTTGCCTTCCCATCCGAAAATCCCAATTTATACCGGACCGGCGGCGCGGCTGTATCTGTCTTTTTGATTGTCGGCATCTCCCTGGATGCTTTTATGACTTGTCTGGAAGAAAGAATTACTCCGCCATGGGGAAAACGGCTTGCCTGGGGTGTGTTCGCTTTATTAATCCTGCTGTCCGGAATACAGAACCACGACCTGGTATTTAATAAATATTACAAACAGTACCGCCTGTCCGCCCAGAACACGAGTGAAATGGGAAGAGTAATCAAGGGATTTGTTGATGCCGGCGGTTCCCCGCAGGGCGTCTGGGTAATGGGTTACCCGCACTGGGCGGATACCCGCCTGGTTGCGATCAACGCCGGATACCCCCGGGCTGATTTTGCATTATTCAGCGAAGGTATCGTTAATACAGTCGAAATCGCTCCACCGAAATTATTCATCCTCCACCCGGATGATAATACATCCCTGGACACCCTGAATCAGTTCTACGAAAATGGCTGGTTCTACCGCCACGTTGCGGCTGTCGATGGCAAAGATTTTATGGTGTTCACAGTACCGCCAGCGGAATCTGACAGTGATGAAAATATTGAAAATTAAATCAAGAGGCGTCGCCTGATTTATGCCTGAAGAAAATAATTATTCCTGGCAGAATAACCAGAAAAAATGGTTGGGTCCCCGAATAGAAAGGTCACACTTTCATTACATTGACCTGATTTTGGTATTCGTACTCCTTGCTGGAGCTCTGCTGCGGGCATCGGGATTATTCTGGGGAGAAAACCAGTACCTGCATCCTGACGAAAGATTTCTGGTTTGGGTTGGAACTGATATCAGCCCTGTCGAGAGCATGAGCGAGTATTTTGATACTCAAAACTCCAGTTTGAATCCCCACAACCGCGGCCATGGTTTTTATGTATACGGCACACTGCCCATGTTCCTGGCGCGCTGATGCGGTTGAATGGATTTTCGGCCAATCAGGTTTCAGCGAGATGACCCTGGTCGGCAGGTCCCTTTCGGCGTTGGCCGACCTGCTGACCGTGCTGCTGGTTTACCTGCTGGCAGCCCGAATATATAACCGGAAAATTGCCATACTGGCGGCGGCTTTCTCTGCCTTTGCGGTGCTCCAGATCCAGCAATCGCATTTCTTCACGATGGATACGTTTTTAAATTTCTTCACGTATCTTGCCTTTTATTTTGCGGTTAGGATCGCGACTGGAGACCGTCCGTGGGTCAGCCCCAAGGAATATTACGCTGCTGGAGTAAATTCAGATAATGGCGGGAAAAACAACCTGGCAGACCGGATAAGCTGGTTTTTCAAACATCCGCTCTTTTTCCCCTGCCTGGGTTTTGGGCTGGCGCTGGGAATGGCAGTCGCCTCCAAGCTGAACGCAGCTCCAATGGCCTTTATGCTACCAGCCGCGCTACTGCTTCGCTATATCCGTTTCCCACAGGAAGAGCGCAGCAAGTTCGCCGTTCAGGCGGTAATCTATTTGAGCCTGGCTGGCATCGTGAGTTTATTAACCTTCCGTTTGCTGCAGCCGTATGCTTTCACCGGACCCGGATTCCTTGGCTTAAAACCGAACCCGGTCTGGCTGGCAAATATCCAGGAACTTCGAGCCCAGTCCAGCGGTGATGTGGACTTCCCGCCCGCCATGCAGTGGGCCCGCCGTTCAGTCTTCTTTTCAGGCCTGAACCTGACATTGTGGGGTTTAGGGCTGCCGCTCGGGATCTGCGCCTGGGCGGGATTTATCTGGGTTGGATGGCGGATCCTGAAAAGCTTTTTGAAACAATCCGCGGAGTGGCAGGTCCACATATTAATATGGGGTTGGACAGCCTTTTATTTCACCTGGCAGTCGCTTTCCCTGACCCCTTCGCTACGCTACCAGCTGCCGGTATACCCCACACTGGTAATTTTTGCTTCCTGGTTCATTTTCAGTCTTTACGATGCATCTAGAAAAACATTCAGCTCTGATCCGGATGTCTCGCCCCGGATTCGGGCAGGCTGGTTCGCCCCTTTCGCTGTTCTTCTCGGTATCTTTATCCTTGCATCGACTTTTTTGTATGCGTTTGTTTTTTCACAAATTTACAACCGTGAAATAACACGCATAGCAGCCTCGAGGTGGATATACCAGAACATTCCCGGCGCAGTAAACCTGCGGATCCAGACTGAAAGCGGTATATTCAACCAGCCGCTCCCCTATCCTTATGAAACAGTCATCGCGCCAGGGATTCCGTATTCACGCGATTTTCAGGCCGCGGTTGAAGGCGAACTGAATGAGGTATTCCTGCCAGATATTACCCACCTGCTGGGCGGTGACAATCAAACGGAACTGAGATTATCCCTTACAGATTTGAGATACCCCCAAACTAGCGCTGCCGAAGGTGTTGTCGAACTCAAGGAAAGCAGCGAAACTTCGAGCAACAATAACCGCGTTACGATTAAATTAAACAAAGCCCTGAACTTGAAAGCGGAAAACCGCTATAACCTGCTGCTTGAAGTTCCAGGCGAGAGCCCGCTGGTAGACTTAACCGGAAAAGGAAAACTCGGCATCCAGCCTGTAGACAGCGTTTCCATGGATGATATCCTCCAGCAGGAGATCAGCATCCCTGCAACCTCATTGGGCATCAACCAACCGTTAACAATCCCTTTCAATCCACTTCACAGCGGTTCTCTTGTATATCTGATACTGGAGAATTACCCCCATCCTGAAGGCAAAAGTCCAAATCTGGCAATTACCGCTGCAATGTCCACTCCCGGAGAAGAACCGGCTATCCTTAATTCTGATGTTGCGATCCAAACCGCAGAAGATAATCGCGGCATACTCCTGACCATAGAAAATCCCTTCCCGCTGGTTGCAGGAGCAGATCAGGCATTGATTCTCAAGTTAATAGCCGGAGACCGCGCGGTTCAACTTGAAGGAAGTGGGATTGCGAATGAAGGTGAATGGGACGATGGACTGCCCCTGAGGCTGGATGGGTACGATGGGTTTGGGGGAATTTACCCTTTAGATTTAAACTTTAATATGTACTGGGAAGACAGTCCTGAAAAAGCGCAACACTTTATCAGGATTCTCGATGATGCGGATTTCGTGGTGATAAGCTCAAGCCGCCAGTGGGGCAGCCTGCCGCGCATAGCTGAAAGGTTTCCGCTGGTTACAAAATACTACCGTATGCTGATCGGCTGTCCGGAAAACCGCAAAATTGAGTGGTGTTACAACGTCGCCCAACCCGGGATGTTCAACGGTCAGCTTGGCTTCGAGCTTGTGAAAGTATTTCAATCTAACCCGGGTATTGGACCAGTTCAAATAAACGACCAGTTCGCAGAAGAGGCTTTCACAGTTTACGACCATCCGAAGGTTTTCGTGTTTAAGAAGACCGGGGATTATGATTTTGATTCAATCAGAAACGCGCTCGAATCAGTCGATTTCGCCGGCCTGATCCGGATGCCGCCTATAAAATTCCCAGCCCAACCGGTTAACTTTATGCTGCCGGGCTATCGCCTCTCAGAACAGGTAAAGAATGGTACCTGGTCGGAAATATTTAATACCTCAGCTCTTCATAACAGATACTCATTTTTCAGTGTGATTCTCTGGTACCTGACCCTGTTCTTTCTTGGATTAATTTGCTATCCATTAATCCGTTTGGCTTTGCCTGGTCTGGCGGACCGCGGCTATCCATTATCCCGGATAGCTGGTCTGCTGCTGTTGAGTTACCTTGTATGGATAGGGGGTTCCTTCAGGATTCCATTTAACCGGACTACCATAACCGCATCCATGGGACTTATTGTATTGCTGGGAGGCGCCGCCGCTCTTTTAAAAAGAAATGATCTGCGCCAGGAATTCAAGCGGAATCCTCGTTACTTCATCCTGGTCGAAATTATTACCCTGGCACTATTTGCTGCATTTTTACTCATTCGGACCGGTAACCCGGACCTGTGGCATCCATGGAAAGGCGGCGAAAAACCCATGGATTTTGCATATTTTAATGCCGTATTGAAGAGCAGCACCTTCCCTCCTTATGATCCCTGGTTCGCGGGGGGATACCTGCATTATTACTATTACGGTTTTGTTTTCAGCGGAGTGCTGGTGAAATGGCTGGGTATAAATCCGTCTGTTGGCTACAATCTAATCCTCCCGACCCTGTTCAGTATGATCGGTATGGGTGCATTTTCAATCGCCTGGAATTTATTCGTTGGATCCAACCCGGAAAATGCGACCCGACAGGTAAACGCAGCTATCAGCCTCCAACCAGCGAAAAAACAAGCACCCCACCCGCTCTGGGTTGGACTGGCAGGCATTCTGGGCATGGCTGTTCTGGGAAATCTCGGTACGGTGCGGATGATTGTGCACGGTTACCAGAAATTGATCGCCCCGGGCGAAATCCTGGATGGAGCCACAATTTTCAACCGGGCAAGCTGGACGATCCGGGGGTTCATTGAATCTGCAAAAGGAACCCCGCTGCCGTACGGAATAGGGGATTGGTACTGGATCCCGAGCCGGATAATACCTGCTCAGGGTGATGTGGAGCCAATTACAGAATTCCCATATTTTACAGTGCTCTACGGCGACCCGCACGCCCACCTGTTCGCTTTACCGCTTGCGCTCCTGGTCCTGTCGGTATGCCTTTCATTTATCCTTTCGCGGGTCAGGTGGAACGGATTGTTTTCCTTCGTTCCGCCTTTCCTGCTGGCAGGGTTGGCGATCGGAGCTCTGAGAGCGACCAATACATCCGATTTTTATCCTTATTTGCTGCTCGGGATCTCAGCTGTAATCTACTCATTCGGCCGCTATTTCCAACTGCCCGGCCAGGTACGTGATAAATATCCCGTTTTGCAGAAAGCGCCCGATCTTTATATCCGGGCTGCGGCAGCCGGACTGGGTGTCGCTATTCTCCTGTTCCTGGTGAATTTTCTATTCTACCCGTACACGTACTGGTCGGATTTTGGTTATGGGGCAGTCGACCTGTGGGGAGGCACCCACACACCGCTCAGCGCATACCTGAACCATTGGGGCCTTTTCCTGTTTATTCTCCTATCCTGGATGATATGGGAGACCATCCTCTGGATGGCCTCCACACCCGCATCGTCACTCAGGAAGTTAAAACCCTACAGAAGTATTATCATCTCCGCAGTAGTACTTGTTATCGCGGCGATATTTATTCTGGCATATATGGGAGTTTATATCGTCTGGTTTACGCTCCCTATCCTCGTCTGGGCAGGTATACTTCTGCTGAGGCCGGACCTTCCAGACCACAAACGCTATGTATTATTCCTGGTTGGGACCAGCCTGTTTCTCACCCTGCTGGTTGAGGTTGTGGTGGTGGTCGGGGATATCGGCCGGATGAACACCGTCTTCAAATTCTATCTGCAGGTTTGGACCATGTTATCGGTCTGCGCTGCCGGGGCTTTTGGGTGGAGTTTGCTTGCAATAAACAACTGGAAGCCTGGATGGAGAAAAGCCTGGTCGGTTGGACTGGTCATTCTGGTATCCGCAGCCGCGCTGTACCCGATCATGGCTACAATGGCAAAAGTAAAAGACCGCATGGCGCTTGAAGCGCCCCATACGCTTGATGGGATGAAGTACATGAAATACGCCCGCTACAGCGATACCTGGGGGGAAATGGATTTAAGCCAGGATTATAAAGCCATCCGCTGGATGCAGGAGAATGTCCAGGGTTCCCCGGTAATCGTGGAAGCTAACCTGAGAAACCTTTACCGCTGGGGATCCCGGTTTTCAATTTACACCGGCCTGCCTGGAGTTGTGGGCTGGGAATGGCACCAGCAGCAGCAGAGAACCTCAGTCCCCGCATCCTGGATCAGCGACCGAATTGCGGAAGTGGACAATTTTTATTACACAACCGACCTGCTGGAGGCAAATGAATTTTTGAAAAAATATAATGTCCGCTATATTATCGTCGGGCAGCAGGAACGCGGTCACTATCCAGGAGAGGGATTAGTTAAATTTGATACAGCTGAAGGTTTGTTATGGCGGGAAGTATACCGTGATGCTGAAACAACCATTTACGAAGTGCTTGGGGGGTGATTTGTGATCGCTTTTGTTGTCTGGTATTTATTCATCACTTTGCTTGGGATCGTTTCCTTTCCGATCGTTTACCGAATTTTTCCCGCCCTCCCAGATAGAGGCTATCCATTTAGCCGCGCCCTGGGTTTAATGCTCTGGGGATATGTCTTCTGGCTGCTGGCATCCCTGGGAATTATCCACAATGATTCCACCGGTCTATTACTGTCGCTTGGCCTGGTTCTCGTCTTAAGCGCCTGTTTTCTGGCGCCTCACAGATACAGAGAAATCCTAGCCTGGATGCGCAAAAACTTCCGGGCTCTGGCGGGCGTTGAACTGCTTTTTCTGATCGCTTTCGCCGCGTGGACAATCGTGAGAGCATCCAATCCGGCTGCAGTAGGGACAGAGAAACCGATGGAACTTGCTTTTATTAACGCCATAAGCCGTTCTGAAACGTTTCCACCTAACGATCCCTGGCTTTCTGGTTTTTCGATCTCCTATTACCACTTCGGTTACATCCTGATGGCGATGTTAGCCGGGATAACCGGCGTACCGGGTTCGGTTGCTTTCAACCTCTCCACAGCCTTAATATTCGGGCTGAGTGCAGTAGGTTCCTACAGCATTGTTAATAATCTGATTCTCATATCAAAGGGACCGAAAGAGCCGCCTGGAAGAAATGGCTTTAGCTTTAGCCTTTCCGGTCTGCTGGGTCCCATCTTCCTTCTGGCTGTCAGCAACCTGGAAGGTTTTCTTCATTCTCTTCACAACCGGGGGATTCTATGGTTCTCAAACGGCGCAGGGGGTTTATATTCACCGTTCTGGAATTGGCTGGATATTAAAGATTTAAACCAGCCTCCTCCTGACCAGCTTTCCTTGATTCCGGATAAGTTCTGGTGGTGGTGGCGAGCTTCGCGGGTTATCCAGGACTACGACCTGGCGGGCGTTGCCAGGGAGATTATCAACGAGTTCCCTTTCTTTACTTTTTTACTGGCGGATCTGCATCCTCACCTGCTCGCTATGCCGTTTATACTCGCCGCGATGGGTTTCGCTCTCAACCTAATAACAGGCGGCAGCCGGGGAAAAATCCACTGGACTGAATTCAAACTTGACTTAAGAACTGTCTTATGGGCTTCAATTCTCGCCATCCCAGCAAGCATTGGATTAATTAAAAACGGCCTGGATTCGCTCAGTATGTTGAAAACCTTTGGGGGTCTTGGGCTGTTATTTCTGAGCGGTTTTGGGCTTTACTCGATGAGACGTGACATCGATAAAAAAGCCTGGTTTTCTCCCGGAGAAAAATCGCTAACCTTCGGGCAAACCCTTCATATAAACTTTCAAGCCCTTATCACGATCGCCTTCCTGCTTGGCGGAATCGCATTTCTTAATACATGGGATGCACCAATTTACGCGGTCCTGATACCCGGGGCATACGCAATTGGCCGTATTCTGGAAGACCGTGTTCCAACCCGGGAAGCGTTAAAGGAATTTTTCTGGTTAGTCCTTATATGCGCTGTGGGTGCATTTATTCTTTACCTTCCTTTTTACCTTGGTTTTTCATCCCAGGCTGGCGGCATAATTCCGAATTTAATTTACCCCACAAGAGGCGCCCATCTGTGGGTGATGTTTGGGCCGCTGCTTCTGCCAGTATTCTTCCTGCTGGTCTACCTGCTTTTTAGCGGTAACAGCCACGCTGCGGATAAGATATATTTCAAACGCGGGCTTCTGATCAGCGCTGGGGTTGTGTTCCTTTTATGGTTGGCTTCCATTGCAATGGGAGTGGTCGCAGCCAATCTGCCAGTTATTAATAACCTGTTTTTGGGCAGTATTGCTGCCCCGAATATAATAATCGCAGTCCAATCCGCTTTCACGCGGCGTTTTCTGAATCCCGGAGGCTGGGTAACTTTAACCCTGCTGCTTTTCCTCTCCCTCTCACTTCTGCTGAAAATCGCTTCTAGTCAAAATATAGAAACCATAAGCGATGATAAGAAGCTGTTTAATAATAAACTGAGAATAAACGCTCTCGCATACACGGACCTGCTCATTTTACTGGGCGCAATCCTGGTGCTGGCGCCTGAATTCTTTTTCCTGCGTGACCAATTTGGATGGCGCATCAACACAATCTTTAAATTTTATTATCAGAGCTGGATACTCTGGTCAATCGCGGGAGCATACGGGACTGTTTTCCTGTTCAAGACGCTCAAACGGCCTTATTCAATCATTTTCAAGACCACAATTTTTATTATTCTCGGGATGAGTTTGGTGTACCCCGTATTCAGTCTGTGGAATGTGTCAGGCGGTTTTTCGCCGGGACAATGGACTCTTGACAGCGCCGCATACCTGCAGGACAGCAGTCCTGAAGAACAGGCTGCGGTTGACTGGCTTAAATCAGCCCCGGTTGGGGTGCTGGCGGAAGCCGTATCCTACAGCGGAGGCAGTTACACCGGTTATGCCCGCATGGCGACCCTTTCAGGTCTTCCCACCGTCCTTGGCTGGATAGGCCACGAAAGCCAGTGGAGAGGTGGGTATGATGAAATTGGCTCCCGCCAGGCTGACATAGAACGTTTATACTGTGCCCGGGATTGGTTGGAGGTAAAACCCATATTTGATACTTATAATATCCGCTATGTTGTGCTCGGCTCACTGGAAAGGTCTACTTATAAATCAGATCAAACTGGCTGCCCCACTGGACTTGAGGAAACCAAATTCCACCAGTACCTGATACCGGTATTTCAAAACCAGGCTGTTACTGTATTCGAATATCCATCAGAATAAAAATAAAAATCCTGCCTTCTGATTGGATCGGGTAAAATTTTATTTTTGAATGGATTGGAAAAGAGTAAACTTTTGCTAAGTCAATTTATTAATTTCACATAACCGGGATGGACATTCGCCGCATAAAACTGGAGACATTTCTTTACGGAATTGCTTTCCTGCTGGCACTAGGGCTCCGTTTCTACCAGCTCGGAGCAGAGCCTCTTTCCGATTCGGAGGCAGTCTGGGCTCTCCAATCACTGCTTATCGCAAACCCGGACCAGCAGCCTCCCGATTTCAGAATAGGACCCAACCCTGGATATGTGTTTTCGACCGGGTTCTTATTCGCCATATTTGGCAGCACGAATTTTTTAGCCCGTTTCTGGCCTGCTCTCGCAGGTTCAATCCTGGTGCTTTTTCCAGGATTAATTCGCAGGCATATTGGAATTCAATCCGGGCTGATCGCTGCGTTTGGTCTGGCAGTTGATCCCGGGCTGGTCGCTGTATCAAGAACTGCAGGCGGGCCAATGATGGCGCTTTCTTTCGGTCTGATCGCCCTTGGATTATTTTTCCTCAGGCATTTAAAAACCAGTGGGATTATGGTTGGTTTTGCATTGCTCAGCGGACCATCGATATTTGCTGGGATCACCGTGAGCGCCGCCGCCTGGCTTACCACGGTTTTTATAAGCCGGCGAGATAGATCAGAAGATACGTCAAACCCGGGGTCAAATGGCACGGGTGTTACTCCAATAGACAGCTCGACCGGGCAGGGTCTACCGGAGAACAAGAGCGGCTTTTCGAAGTGGAGTGAATTATTCCTTGCTGCTGGCGGGATTATTGTTATTTTTGGAACCTGTTTCTTTCTTTATCCCGAGGGCTTTGCTGCCTGGTTCGAGAGTTTCTTGACCTTTCTCAGAGGCTGGTTCACGCCATCGGGGGTGCCAGCATTACGCATCCTGGCGGCCCTGATTGTGTTCCAGCCACTCGCCCTTATGTTTGTTATTATATTGGTGATCCGCCGGTTTAATAACCAACCTGGTGTTGACAAACCCAACCGTTTGGTTTTTATTGCGCTTTCCACTGGGTTTCTGGCTTCCATTCTGTTCCTGTTGCTTTATCCTGCCAGAGAAGTATCCGGTTTAATCTGGGCTATGGTTCCGCTCTGGATACTTGCTTCCCGGGAAATCAAAGGCTATATTCCAGTACAATCCACATCACCCGTCCCATTAATATTTGCGGCAGTTATTTTTATACTGTGTGTATTATTCTGGAATGCCCTGATTACAGCCGACCAGATGCTGGTGATATTCGGAAGCCCAACAATAGGAATCCGCTTAGCGCTTATTGCGGGTGTGTGCTTAATCGCTGCATTATGTGTCATTCTGGTGAGCATAGGCTGGAACCGGTTTTCTGCCGAGCGCGGCCTGGTATGGGGCTTGGCTGCCGCCCTGTTTATTTACACCATCTCACTGACCTGGAATGTCTCCATCAACCGCCAGAATCAACCGGAGGCAATATGGTATCCAAACCCGGGCACAGGACAAGGATTACTATTATTGGAAACGCTTCGGGACATTTCCAACAGCCAGGTTGGAATGCCCTTCGAGATTCCGGTTCTTTCCACTGTAGAATCTCCATCCATAAAATGGTTGCTGCGAGAATTCAGGAACACGCAATACCTTTCAATTTTACCGGGTGAGAGTCTCCCGGATATCGTCATCACAAAAGAAGTTGATCATCTGCCAGCTTCAGATAAGACATTCCGGGGGCAGGATTTTGTCCTGAATGTTTATCCGGGTTGGACTGGGGTAATTCCGCCAGACTATCTTTCCTGGATTACATTTCACAATGCTCCCGCTGCGCCTGAAATGGTGATACTATGGGCAAGCAGCGCTCTATTTCCGGATGATATCCGCGAAAATGGCGAAGAAAATCTTGATTCGATCCAATAATGAAGCGCTGGCTGAAAACTGTACCTGTCAGTTTTGAGTGCAAAACAAACCGGGATGAGTAATAACAGAAATTACCCTTCAATCATTTCCATTGATGGACCGGCGGCTTCAGGTAAATCGACCATCGGTAGGCGCCTGGCGGATTACCTGGGTTACCTTTTTTTTGATACCGGCCTCATGTACCGGGCAGTAACCTGGATAGCATTGCAGCAAAAAATCGATCTCAATGATGAAAATGAACTGACCTGGCTGGCTGAGGCAACCGAGCTTGATGTGAGGCCTCCTTCAGTGGATGATGGCAGATATTGCGATATCCTGGCAAACGGCATGGATATTACCTGGGACATCCGAAAACCAGAGGTTGATGCAAACGTTTCACTGGTCTCTTCATATTCTGGAGTGCGGGAAGTGCTCACCGAACAGCAGCGAAAAATCGGCTTGCGCGGAAATGTGGTAATGCTCGGCCGGGATATTGGTACAGTGGTTCTGCCTGAAGCAGGGTTAAAAATTTATCTGGACGCATCTCCAGAAATCAGGGCAGAGCGGCGTTATCTTGAAAAAATCAGCCGAGGGGAGCATTCTGATCAGGCTCAAATCCTTGAAGACATGCTTGAACGTGACCGCTTTGATTCAACCCGCCAGATTGCGCCTCTAAAACCCGCCGGGGACGCGATCGTTATATCGACTGATGAACTGGATATCGACCAGGTACTAGAGAAAATTATCGGTCTTTTAGAGGGCAGCAATGGCAGTTGATAAACTGGAACAGCAACTTCTACCTGATGGAAAATACGAACACGCTCGTTTTGAAAAAAGGCGCCGGTTCCTGAGGATGCTCCTGAAATATATCGGCTTCACCTTAATTGCCAAGATCGATCGAGTCGAAAGCATGGAAAATGTCCCTGCAGAAGGTCCGGCGATATTGATGATTAACCACATTGCATTTATCGACCCATTTGTAGTGATCAATGTGCTGCCCCGCAATATCGTCCCGCTGGCAAAAATTGAAGTATATGACTATCCTGTTGTCGGGATTTTTCCAAAAATGTGGCGGGTGATACCGATCCGCCGGCAGGAATTCGACCGGCGGGCAGTCAAACTTGTGCTGGAAGTGTTGAAAGCGGGAGAAATTGTCCTGGTCGCTCCAGAAGGGACCCGCAGTCCCGCCCTGCAGCGCGGCAAAGAAGGGGTCGCTTACCTTGCCAGCCGCAGCCAGGTTCCGGTAATACCCGTTGCGATTACTGGAACGCCGGGGTTCCCGGCTCTAAGATTCACCCATCAATGGTCGCAGCCGGGAGCTTATGTTAAATTCGGACGCCCCTTTTGCTTTCGAAACGAATTAAGAAGAGCCAGCACCGAACAGCTTCGAAAGATGACGGATGAGGCTTTGTATCAGCTAAGTGCTATGCTTCCACCACAGCAGCGCGGGTATTATTCGGATCTCGATAAGGGTACAACAGAGACAATCGAGTTTTGTTGATAATCCCCAATTTACATCCAATTTAATTGAAAAAGATTGTTTTTCTTCGATTATTTCGGGGTAATAATGCTATAATCTGAGAATAACCCTTTCTATCTGAATTTAAAGGTCACCGGATGTCAATCCTGATCTCCTCATTCCCAACTTCTCCTTTTGTTACTTTGCCACAGGGTATTCTAGGATGGTCAGGTTGGCTTCTACTTCTGAGCCTGGATGTTTACTTGCTTTTCAAGTGGAAATTTTATAATAAATTCTGGGGGAAAAACCAGAAATATATTTTTTTTCTGCTCTTATTAATTATCCCTGTTTGTGTTCTGCTGTTCGGTATTCAATCCGCTCCCGAGCCTGCCCACACGCTTCCCCCATCTGGCTCAGAGATAACGATAATGCTTCTTTCCGCAATTCCCTGGATGCTGGCAGGGGGTTTGCTCGGGATAAATCCCGCCGCCGTAATCGGTCTGCTTACAGGAATAACATTCTCGCTCTGGCACTCGAACAGCATTTTTACCCCTCTCGAAATAGCCCTCTTTGCTGTCCTGTACAGCGCTGCGGTATTACAGAACTACCGGTCGCCCTTTTTCAATTTCCTGAGGCAACCTTTCCTGGCAGCGTTCTGTTTAGTCCTGACAGTCCCCTGGGTTCATTCAGTGGTTCTATTTTTTGCATCTTCCGGGACCGGGCTTGAAAGGTTTAACAGCGCAATATCCTCCCTCCCTGAAGACGTGATCGTGGTGTCGATACCAATCCTGCTCGGCGGACTTGTTTGCAGCATCGTCGCTCACTTCCAGCCAGATAAATGGGGAAGCGCCAAATCACTGGTTCCTTCGCCTTACGAAAGAAGCCTGAGATCGAAACTGAGTCTATACATGCTGCCTCTAGTATTATTTTTGACATTTGTTCTATTAGCAGGGAGCTGGATTAGCGCTAATCGAGCCTCAAGAAGTATGGCTCAATCCCGGATGTCTGCTGCGGCAAATATCTGTGAAGAAAACCTCACTCACTTTTTTAAGATGGGAGAAACAATCCTCACAGACCTGGCTGCCGATGAACGGCTTTTTCTACCAGAACCATCCGAAATCGATAATCTGCTTCAAACAAAGGGATTTGAATCGGACTATTATGACGAACTGTTGCTGGTTGATAATTCTGGCAACCTGATTTCGGCATACGGGGATATTCCGGACAGCGGTGAAACTGGTCCGGTCAGGGAGGTTGAGGCTGTCAGAGCCGCCCTGAAAGACGCGAGTGTAAAAATAGTCACTTTCCCTCCAATGATTGGCAATCCATCAGCCATAATGTCTGTGGTGGTTCCGGTATTCGACGCTGACCAAAAAATAAACAGGTTGTTGGTCGGGAGAACAAACCTTGATACCAATCCTTACACCCAACCGGTTCTCTCGGGTCTATCACAACTAACGGATCTTGACGGGACGGGAATGCTGCTCGACCAGGATTCCCGGATTCTCGTCCACCCGCATTCTCAAATGGTCTACTCCAGGTTCAATCCCATGGACTCAGATGGGTTTGGAACTCGGGCTGACTATTCAATTGATGATCCGGGTAATATCCAAAAATTCCTGCTTTATCAAAGACATCTGGATGACCTTCCATGGTCACTTGTTTTTTCGGTTCCGGTATTGAATATCCAGAAGTCTGCCTTGACCAGTACCGCCCCACTTGCAGGGTTGATCATTGCGGTTGCTTTACTCGCGGTTTTTTTCCTATTATTTGCGGTGAAAATCATTTCAAATTCACTATCAGATTTAGCCCGGGGAGCAGGTCAGATTTCGAATGGAAGAATCGAATACCCGCTGCAAGCAAAAGGATCGGATGAATTTGCCCAGCTGGGGCGTTCCTTCGAAAAAATGCGAAACAGCATGCGCGACCAGATGGATGAGCTGAATAAATTACTGGCCATCAGCCAGATCGCGGCGTCCAATCTGAATTTTTCCGAGGTTGTTGAACCAATCCTGGAAGCTGCGCTTTCCACCGGTGCTGATTCAGCCCGGGTTGTCCTTAACCCGGCTGTGCTCCCCGAACTGGAAGGATCCAGTTCAGAACAAGTTCGATACTATTTAGGAGACTTCTCAGGAAATCCACCCTGTGCTTGATATCCAGATACTCCAATTTTTTGCCGGTCAGGATCAACTCGAGAGGCTTGTTCTCCCTGATATCAGAAGGCCGAAATTATTCGAGTTGCCATATGACCAGTTCATTCCAGCCTCGCTTTTAGCTGTTGCGCTCCGGAACGATGGCGAGTATCTGGGAGTGCTATGGATTGCATTTAATGAACACCACGAATTTACCCGCGACGAAGTCCAGTTGCTCACCAATATCGGTATCGAAACCAACCATGCTGCAGCAAATGCAAGCCTTTATGCTGAATCAGAAATCGGCCGACAGCGTGTTGAAGCGGTTCTTGACTCAATCCCTGACCCCGTTTTCGTGTTTGATCGCGAAGACCATCTGGTTTTTGCCAACTCTCAGGCGAAGGAATTATTAAAACCCGGGGTTGATCCGGGAGCGAGACCCAGTCTTGAAGAGAGTATCGGTAATAATGAATTGAAAGAACTGCTGTCCTCCAGTTCCGCAGAATCCCAATCGCGGGAGATCCTCCTTGAAGAAGGGGAAGTGTACCTTGCAACCACAACCTATGTAACCGCCCGGGAAAGGGAGATCGGCAAATTGTGTCTTCTGAGGAACATCACCGCTTTGAAAGATCTGGATGCACTTAAAACCGAATTTGTGTGGACGGTCAGCCATGATTTACGGTCGCCGCTGACACTTATGCGCGGATACGCCACTATGCTTGAAATTGTTGGTGAACTGAACGAACAACAGACCAGCTACGTCCAGAAAATCGTTGAGGGCGTTGAAAGTATAACTCATCTGGTTAACAACCTGCTTGACCTGGGGCGGCTTGAGAGCGGAATCGCTCTGAATCTGGAATTAATTTCCTCCAAAGAATTTATTGATCATGTTGTAAAAGGGTTAAATCTGCAGGCTGTCCAAAAGCGGATCGAAATAACTGTTGAAATCGATGAGAATCTGCCGGAAGTAGAAGGAGATCGGGCGCTTCTCCAGCAGGCGCTTCACAATTTGATCGAAAACGGTATAAAGTTTTCCCGGACGGATGGAAAAGTCACTGTTTCAGCCAAAGCTAACTATAAAAGCATGATATTCCGAGTGCATGACAACGGGATCGGAATCTCTCCGATGGATCAGGGACACTTATTTGAAAAATTCCATCGAGTATCCCAGAAGACTAGCGAAGAACAACGCGGCAGCGGACTCGGACTGGCAATCGTGAACTCGATTGCTGAACGACATGGCGGTAATGTAACTGTAAAAAGCCAGCTGGGAAAAGGCAGCACATTTTATTTTGAAATCCCGCTCAGGCAACCTGACAACAAAAATTGAAATGTGAGATATTATTAATAATTACCCGGATTCCTTGACCAAATGTTCGCAATTTCGGTATAATTCACCGGAAATAATTGAAAATTGGATAAAAAATTGTAAGCGCCTGAAAAAAAAGAGGTCATGCGCTTGTTTGTGTTTGTCTTTTAACTGATAATAAGGCCCCAGATTATATTTTGGAACAGTCCATATCCATCTTCTAAGCAGCTATTTCACCCTTTCAAAAGGAACTACTGTGCCCATTTTCAAGGGTAAATTCGTCTGCGATAGGGAAGAATTTGTTTAAATTCAAGGTCAGGAGGCAGTTCTAAGTGGAAACCAAGGGATTAACAGCATTACGTGTGAGCCTAGCATCTCCGGATACCATCCGCAGCTGGTCTTACGGTGAAGTTCAAAAACCAGAGACAATCAATTACCGCCGTCTGAGACCTGAGAAAGATGGATTGTTCTGTGAAGCCATTTTTGGCCCTACCAGAGATTGGCAGTGTTACTGCGGGAAATATAAGAATATCCGCTACAAAGGGATTGTCTGCGATAAATGCGGGGTTGAGGTAACCCGTTCATCAGTCCGCCGCGAACGAATGGGACATATTGATTTATCTGCCCCCGTAGCGCATGTCTGGTACACCCGCCGGATTCCTTCATACCTGGGTCTGCTGTTGGATATTTCACGCCGCAATCTGGACCGGGTTTTATATTTTGCCCAGTATATTGTTACTTTTGTCGACGAGGAAGCCCGTCAGAAAGCGCTTACCCGTCTGGAAGAACAGATCACTGCCTCGGATAGGGAGCAGGCCACCAAGATCAACGCCCGCATCGCAGAGATCAAAGCGCTTAGGGACCAGCAGATTGCTGAGATAACGAGGAAAATCTCAGCGGTTGAAACCCAGTATGATGAAAAAATCGCGGAACAGCTTGACCCGGTAATGAAAGGTGGGCAAAGACTGGAAAATAATCTTTCAGAATCAATAAATGAAGTTACCCGCTCTGACATTCTATTCCCGAACTCGGACAAAGTAATTGTAAAAGCGGGAGAGACGATAAAGAACAAACACATCAGTGATGTTCAAAAATACGTCAAAAAACAGCTCGAATTACTCGAAAAAGAATTGAAGGTAGAGAAAGAAAAAGAGACTGAAGTCTTGCGGATACAGAAAGAGGAATTGAAAGCTGAAACCGACCTGGCCATGGAAGAGCTCCGGGTTCAGCTTGAAGACCAATCCGCAGTATCCCGGGAAGAAAATACCCGTTTGCGGAACGAACTGCTGGAACTCCAGCATATGACATTTATGGGTGAAAGCCGCTACCGGGAACTGCGTTCCCGCTGGGGACAGGTTTTCAGAGCAGACATGGGCGCAGAAGCCTTCTATGACATCCTGCGCCGGCTGGATCTTGAGAAGCTTGCTGAGGAATTATGGAACGAGGTTCGCACTTCTCGCAGTAAACAGAAACGCAAGAAAGCCACCAAGCGCTTAAGTGTAGTTGAAGCCTTCCGGAGATCCGGCAATAAGCCCGAGTGGATGGTTATGACAGTTCTGCCAGTCATCCCTCCTGACCTCAGACCGATGGTACAGCTTGATGGCGGCCGGTTTGCCACATCAGACCTGAACGACCTGTACAGGAGGGTTATAAATCGCAACAATCGCCTCAAGCGCCTTCTTGAGCTGGGGGCACCCGATGTGATCGTACGCAACGAGAAGCGTATGCTCCAGGAAGCGGTCGATTCTCTGATAGACAACTCCCAGCGTGGAAAAGCGCTTTCACGCCGCGGCCGCCGGGAATTAAAATCTCTCAGCGATATGCTAAAGGGCAAGAAAGGACGATTCAGAAGGAACCTGCTTGGTAAACGGGTCGATTATTCCGGACGATCCGTCATCGTGGTTGGCCCAACCTTAAAGCTTTACCAGTGCGGGCTGCCAAAAGCGATGGCACTGGAACTCTTCCGGCCCTTCGTCATTTCCCGCCTTGTTTCGCATAACTATGCCGCCAATGTAAAAGGCGCTAAGAGGTTCATTGAACGAAACCGGCCCGAAGTCTGGGAGGTACTGGAAGAAGTAATAACAGAACGGCCGGTTCTTCTTAACCGCGCTCCCACCCTTCACCGCCTTGGTATTCAGGCTTTCGAGCCTGTTCTGATTGAAGGCAGCGCAATTCAACTGCACCCGCTTGTAACCACTGCGTTTAACGCAGATTTTGATGGAGACCAGATGGCTGTCCATGTCCCTCTTTCTGAAAAGGCGGTCGAGGAAGCAAGGAAGTATATGCTGTCATCGAAAAACCTGCTCAAACCTGCCGATGGCGAGCCTATTATCAGCCCTTCCAAAGACATGGTCCTGGGAGTATATTACCTCACCAAAACCGATAATAAAGATCACAAGGGCGATGGTCGCGTGTTTTCAAACCTGAGTGAGGTTGAACTGGTGTATGACCTCCAACTGGCTGACATCCATGCCTGGATCAAGGTCAATGTCCCCACCTGGTACGGTGAGGACGGAGAACGCCTGGCGGAAGCTGAAATGAGGCTTGTTGAAACAACTGTCGGCCGGGTTCTGTTCAATCTGGTGCTCCCAGAAGAAATCCGGTTTGTTAATAAAACCCTGGATAAGAACGGTATAAAAGAACTGATTTCCGACCTGTATGAAATTTGCGGCGAGGACTGCACACCAGAAGTCGCCGACCTGATAAAAGATATCGGTTTTAAGTATGCAACAATCTCCGGATATTCACTTGCTGTTTCGGATATTACCATCCCTGAAGCCAAAAAGGAGATTATCGACAATGCCCTCCAAGATGCTGAAGCTGTTATGCGGGATTTCCGGCGGGGTTTGTTAACCGAACAGGAGCAGAATGAGCGTGTGATCGAAATCTGGCAGGAGACCACAACCCGGGTCGCCCAGGAGGTAAGGAGTTCCATGGATCCGGACGGAAACCTTTCCGCCCAGGCCATCTCTGGAGCAACAAAAGGTGGATTCGGGCCGATCTCCCAGCTTGCTGGAATGCGAGGTCTGATGGCTGACCCCTCAGGAAGGATTATCCCGCTGCCCATCCGGTCTAACTTCCGCGAAGGCTTGACGGCTCTTGAATACTTTATATCCACCCATGGTGCTCGAAAAGGCCTTGCGGATACAGCCCTGCGGACTGCTGACGCTGGTTATCTGACGAGAAGACTGGTTGATGTCGCTCAGGATATCATCATTAATGAACTTGATTGTGGAACCATTGAAGGTATTCTCATCGACCGTACGGAAGATATTGCCGGTCAACCATTCAGCAGCCGTTTATTTGGCCGCTCTATAGCGGAAAAGGTTATTGATCCTGTAACCGGAGAAGTGCTCGCTGGTGAAAATGACCTGCTTGAGCACAAACTTGTAAGAAAAATTGTGAATTCCAATGTGGATATAGTGAAAGTCAGGTCACCCCTGACCTGTGAGTTGAACCATGGAATATGCGCTTTCTGCTATGGCTTGGATTTGGGCAGAGGCGATCTTGTCGGTATCGGTGCTGCTGTAGGAATTGTCGCTGCCCAGTCCATCGGTGAGCCCGGAACGCAATTGACGCTGCGGACTTTCCATACCGGCGGTGTCGCTGCAGGCGGAGACATCACCACTGGTCTCCCACGCGTAGAGGAATTGTTTGAAGCCCGCAGAATTCCAAAAGGTGAAGCTGTGGTATCGGAGATCGGCGGTGTCGTTTATGTGACCCAGTCCGACCGGTACAGCGATTTACGCATTGCTAAAGTCGAACACAGCGAATTAATCAGCGACGAATACGACCTGGCGGAAGGCTGGACGATCGCGGTTGAAGATGGAACCGAAGTTGAAAATGGAGACACACTGGCATACCTGGAAGAAGACGCCAAAATCACCGCTCAGAATGCAGGCAGGGTTCGTGTAGAAGCTGCCGACTTGAAGAGCCAAAAGAGTAAACCAGGCGATAAGATAATCGTTTCCTACGAGGATCATGAGGAAATTGAATACGACATTCCATCCACTGCACGGCTGCTCATTAATGATGGCGAACACATTGAAGCCGGCCAGGCAATTACCGAAGGCTCATTGAACCCCCACCTTATTTTGCGCATTCAAGGCCGGCACGCCTGCCAGCTATACCTGCTTATTGAGGTACAGAAAGTCTACCGCTCGCAGGGTCAGAATATAAATGACAAGCATTTTGAGGTCATCATTCGCAAGATGCTCTCAAAGGTTCAGGTAACCCGTCCAGGAGATGCTAATTTCCTGCCCGGAGACATGGTTGATTATCTTAAACTGCGCAAGGAAAACGATCAATTGCTTGTTGAAGGAAAACAACCAGCAAAATTTATTGAGATACTCCTGGGAATTACCAAAGCATCCCTCGAGACAGAATCCTTCTTATCTGCTTCATCGTTCCAGCACACCATCAAAGTGCTAGCAAATGCAGCAATCGCTGGATCGGAAGATTTGCTTTATGGGTTAAAAGAAAATGTGATCATCGGTAAACTTATTCCTGCCGGGACAGGTTTTGAAAAAGGCCGCATCGCGCTGGAACAGAGTTCCGGCGAATTGGATGAGTTACCTCTCGCAGACAGTCCCGACCAGGAGCAGGTCGAGCAGGATATCAGCGACCTGGAGTTGAGTGTAGCTGACTGATCAGAAGTATAAAAATCATTAAGGGCTGTCGGGCGAATCTTAATATTGACCTGGGCAGCCCTTTTCCCTGCAAGGGGATGATATGATCCGTAATTCTGCCCTGCCGACATGAAAAATCCAAATACCGGGGATACACAACCCTCTGATATAACTGCAAGTGACACGTCACCTGTAGCTGTAAAAACTGGAGAACGCTCAAAGTTCCCATTGGGGAGAATCCCAATCTGGATCTGGGGGGTTTCAGCAATGCTGGTCCTGGCTTTTACTGTCAGTGTTGGGGCAGTCGCCGGGTATTATTCGGGCAGCAGTTACAACGAAGGTAATTCTGCCGTCCAATCCAGACAGGCCCTCGAAGAACAATACACGCTCGGCGTCCAGAATTTCGAGGCTGGAGAATTTGAACTCGCCCTCCAGAGATTTGAATTTGTTCTTTCCCAGGACCCGAATTTCCCGGGTATCACCGATAAATTCTCTCAAACGATGGCGATCGTTTATGCAACTGGAACACCACCACCGGAATCTGTTGAAATAACTCCCACGCCGACCTTCGATCCACGCCCGGTTGAAGAACTTTTCAATCATGCCATCTCGTTAATTACAAACCTGGATTGGACCGGCACCATCGACACTCTGCTTGCATTGAGAAAAGCGGATATAAACTATCAGGTCGCAAAAGTGGACGGTATGCTTTATGTCTCACTGAGAAACCGTGGGGTTTCAAAAATTATTAACCAGGGTGACCTGGAAGGCGGTATTTACGATTTGGGGATCGCTGAAAAATTCGGTCCGCTTGATTCGGAAGCCAGCTCTTCCGTGGAATTGGCTCGTTTATATCTGGTCGGTCTGAGTTTTTGGGAAGTCCACCCTGAACAGGCTGTCTTCTATTTCAGCCAGGTGGCAGCATCAGCGCCCTTTCTTTCGGATAGTTCCGGGTGGACGGCCACAGAACGCTATCGGGTGGCATTGATCCAGTTCGGTAATTTTCTCTCCGATCGTGGAGACTGGTGCGCAGCTCAGGCACAATTTGAGCTCTCACTCAATATCCGCCCGGATGAAACCGTCCAGAGTTTGGCTGAACAGGCGGCTCTAAAATGTTCGCCGCCCACACCAACCAGCATCGGTACTGGAACTGTCACCGCTACGCCTACCCCTACCGGTTCGGCGCCGGGGATAACCCAAACGCCCACCAGCACCCAGCCAGTACCGCCAACCGCGACCCCAACCCAGGGGCAACCTCCAACCACTGCGCCGCCTCCCACCACGGAGGTACCACAAACACCAGAACCTCCCGCGACCACCGAACCAGCACCGCCAACAGACGGCAACCCTCCTCCATAAGAATCATAATCGGCGCATTATACAACTATGAATCCAAACTCCGCATATACAGTAAAAAACACAAACTGACTACTGCATGCCAGCAACAAACGATCTGAACCAGACTTCAAAGAACAAACCGATCAGCAATGCGCTGTTTATCGCCATCCCCTTTGCGATATTATCGGTCGCCTGTGTGGCAGGCTTGATCTCTTTTATCTTTGTCCGTGAGCTTGTAATTATATTTTCAGGACAAAATCCGGCTAATGCGCCCAGCATCCAGGAGCTATCAGGGGAAATTGTGCTGGATGAGCAGGGCAATCCCGTATTACCGGAGGGATACTCCCCTGATAACCAGGTTGATATCGAACCGTCGCTCAATCCCTGGGATGGCGCTGGCCGGGTGACAATCCTGCTGCTCGGTCTGGATTACCGTGATTGGGCTGCAGACGAAGGACCATCCCGCAGCGATACCATGATCCTGTTGACGCTTGACCCCCTCACCAATTCAGCCGGAATGCTCTCAATCCCACACGATCTGTGGGTTTCCATTCCAGGGTTCCAGCATGGTAAGATCAACACTGCTCATTACCTTGGAGAAGCGTACAAACTTCCCGGAGGCGGCCCCGGGCTTGCAGTGAAAACCGTTGAGCAGTTGCTTGGAGTGCCGGTAAACTATTACGCCCAGGTCGACTTTGATGCTTTTGTCCGCTTTATCGATGAAATCGGCGGGGTAAAAGTTGATGTCCCTGAAAAGATAACTATTGACCTTCTTGGCGGCGGCTTCAAAACCAAAAAGACGCTCCAACCCGGGAATCAGCGTCTTCCGGGTGAATGGGCTCTTGCATACGCCCGCGCCCGCTACACTGAAGGCGGGGATTTCGACCGTGCCTTTCGCCAGCAGCAGGTTATTCTGGCGATCCGCGATCAGATCCTGAGCTGGGAACTTCTGCCCACATTAATAAAGAGTGCTCCCTCTCTTTATAATGAGATTATCTCCGGTGTAAACACAAACCTCTCCCTGGATGAGGTGATAAAACTTGCCCTGCTCGCCCAGAATGTCCCCCAGGATCATATCCAGAAAGGTATTATCGATAAAAACTACGTTCTATTCGGTACTTCCCCTGATAATTTAAATCATCCTGATCCCGCTGAAGGATAAGATCCAGCTGCTGCGGGATAAGATCTTCACAACCTTTGGGCTTGGCCCGGAGACCCCTGGCAGCACCCAGGAAAGAATGCAGGCGGAAAATGCCAGAGTCCTGCTGTATGACGGAAGCGGAAACCCGCAGATTTTAACCCGGACCGAGTCATTTTTACGGAACCAGGGCATGAACATCATCCAGAGTTCGCCTGCCGGAGAACCTTATGGGGCTAGTTTAATAATTGATCACACAGGCAACCCGCATACCCTCCAGTATTTTGTCGAATTAATGGGGGTTAGAAGCGGGAATATCCGCAGCCAATTCGACCCCAACAGCCAGGTAGATGTAGAAGTGTTTCTGGGCTCGGATTGGGCTGCCGGAAACTCTCTGCCCTGATTGGTTCTTCCCGGTTCAGAAATCAATCACCCGGGACGCCCCCTGATTAATTTTTACCCCTATCTATTAACCTGGACGCTTCAGTCGCAGGTGCATTCGATGTAGCTGATCTCATCTTTTGCTGCCTGGGGTAGATATACGCATTAAAATAATAACCTGCCCTCCAGGTTATCGAGATGTGGCAATTCTGTTAGAATTTAACCTCAGAACTGCCAGCCCAGCCAATTATCCTAAGAGGTTAAAAACGATGTGCGGTCGATTTTCACTTAATGCAGATCCAACCCAGTTGAAAAAAATGTTCCCCTGGCTGAATGTGCCTGATAATTTAGAGCCCCGCTACAATGTCGCCCCCAGCCAGCCGGTCGCGGTGGTTCCCAATGATGGCGAGAACCAGCTTGATTTTTTCGTCTGGGGACTGATCCCTTCCTGGGCAAAAGACCCTAAAATCGGATACCGGATGATAAACGCCAGAGCGGAGACGGTTGACCAGAAACCTTCCTTTAAAGCCGCCTTCCGTAGAAGGCGCTGTCTGGTTCTTGCAGACGGTTTTTTTGAATGGAAGCGTGATCCAGGCTCAAAATCGAAAACTCCCATGTATATCAAACTTAAATCCGGTGATCCTTTCGGCATGGCGGGTTTGTGGGAGATCTGGCATAACGGCGACGGTTCCGAAGTGCGTTCCTGCACCATTATCACCACCGAACCAAACGAATTGCTGAGTGAAATCCACGATAGAATGCCGGTTATACTTCCTGAGGAACGATACCAGCTATGGTTAACCCCGGATGAATGTGATCCTGCTGAGCTGAAACCGTTATTAATTCCCTTCGCATCAGACCAGATGATGGTTTATCCGGTTTCCAGGTTGGTGAACAACCCCGCAAATGATGTCGCTGCCTGCCTGGAACCAGCCTGAAAACGCGCTCTCACCGCCTCTATGCAATAATTTTCAAAAGCAGTCATCCCATGCTGAAATCCATCGGTTCAAATTTATCTTCAGCCTACCGCTGGTTTGACCGGACAAGTGGGGGCGTTGGAGAGATACTGGCAACAGCCTTTAAACGCTTTTACCAGGAGCACGGCCCGGAAGGGGCAGCCAGTATATCCTATTATGGAATTTTTTCATTCTTCCCGCTGTTGATCTTTCTGGTCTCGGTACTCGGGTACTTCCTGGATCGCTTTGGCACACCGCTTGAAATCGCTGAATTTTTAACCCAGGCGATTCCAATCGCCAACGATCTTGTCTATGAAAACCTGGTCCATATCCTGAGGGCACGCAGCCTTGGGGGGATCATAGGCATGCTTGGTTTAATCTGGGCAGCCTCAAGCGTATTCACCACATTATCTCGCAATATCAACCGGGCCTGGAGGCCTCATGCCCAAACCCGCAATATCTTCCAGCATAGACTGTTTGCGGTGATCATGATATTCACGATACTGGTGCTTGTGGCTGGCTGGTTATTCAGCAATATCTTCCTGGGCTTGCTTCAAAATGTAATTTTCCCAATTTTCGGAGGAATTTTCATCTTCGACAGGTCTATCTGGAATTTTGTATCAACCTGGATACCCTGGCTGCTGGCGTTTCTGATCCTGCTGGCAGTTTATATCTGGCTGCCAAACACAAGGGTTAGATGGAGAGAGGCTATTTGGGGGGCCGCCTTGGCAAGCGTTTTACTGAACATATCCACGCACATATTCACCCGGTTTCTCAGCAGGGGGATCGCCACTTTTGAAATGATATATGGTTCGCTTGGTGCAGGTTTCGCACTGGTAGCCTGGGTTTACCTGTCCGCTTTAATCATATTGATGGGCGCCCATCTCAGCGCAGCGATTGCCAGCGTAAAAAGGATCGACAATACCAAAAAGAATCCGGAGTTATCCCAAAAAGACAACAAAAATGAATAACTTTAACTTCCCCCCTCCCGGTTTGAAACCTTCTCCATCCGCAACGCTTCCTGGGGCTCAAGTTTATCCAGAATTATGTCGGCTGCCATCCAGGCGGTCGAACCCGGAACAGCGCTTAGCCGCAAGATGCGCCGGGACGGAGATCAATTATTTATTGAAGATAAAAGTTACGACCTGTCAAAAATAAACCGGGTCAAAGTGATTGGCGCAGGCAAAGCAGCCTACCCGATGGCTGCGGCAGCAGTTACAGGTCACTCCACCCTCACCTGGAGCAGGTCCGGGTGATCGTTAAAGAAGGCCATACGCTGCCGAAAACACCCCAAATGCTTGCCCTTGCGGGAGGGGACACGGATGATCCCGGTCAACAAACAATCAAGCTTGAGGTCTTTGAAGCAGGCCATCCAATCCCGGATGAAAATGGTATCAACGCCACCACTCGGCTGATCGATCTGATCTCGGATTCCCAACCGGATGACCTGGTGATCTGCCTGATTTCAGGAGGCGGTTCTGCCCTCCTGGTTTCACCGGTTGAGGAAGTCACACTGAAAGACATCCAGGAACTTACCGCACGGCTGCTTGCCAGCGGAGCGACCATCAACGAAATAAACACCCTTCGCAAACATCTTTCCCTTGTGAAGGGCGGCGGTTTAGCCCGCTTTGCCTCACCTGCCCGGGTAGCCACCCTCATCCTTTCAGATGTGGTCGGCGATCCGCTGGATGTTATCGCCTCTGGTCCGACAGTCCCGGACAGCTCAACCTACGGTGATGCCCGGGCGGTTCTCGAAAAATA
This sequence comes from uncultured Chloroflexia bacterium, assembly GCA_963793095.1. Classification (GTDB taxonomy): domain Bacteria; phylum Chloroflexota; class Anaerolineae; order Anaerolineales; family UBA4823; genus CAVWDI01. The sequence continues at coordinate 153,542 of CAWBYY010000001.1, read as the reverse complement.
TAACTTACATGGAATTATCCCCGGCGCCATCGCCCGGCACGTTGAAAGGGGATTATCCGGAAAAATACCTGAAACCCCCAAGCCTGGAGATGCGGTTTTCGACTGGGTCCAGAATGTTATTATCGGAAGCAACCTGCTCGCCTGCCAGGCTGCCCTGAGGCAGGCGGTCAGGGAAGGATTTAACAGCCTTTTGCTGACAACATGGTTGGAGGGTGAAGCAGTCCAGGCAGGCAGGTTCCTGTCCGGAATTCTGCGGCAGGTAGCCTCAAGTAGCCATCCAGTCACGCGACCTGCCTGCATTATCCTGGGGGGCGAGACAACTGTGACCCTGCATGGAGATGGCCTGGGAGGCCGCAATCAGGAGATGGCTTTCAACGCGGTGTATGACCTTGATGGTCTCCAGGATTCGGCATTGATCACCCTGGCGACGGACGGCGGCGACGGTCCAACAGAGGCGGCCGGGGCTGTAGTTACAGGGAACACCCTTCAGCGCGCCCGCTCGATTGGTCTGGAACCAGGCGATTTCCTGAAGCGAAATGACGCTTATCACTTTTTCGACCAGTTAGGCGACCTGTTAAAGACCGGGCCGACACTAACAAACGTGAATGATATCGCTTTTCTGGTCGCCGGTAACACTGACGGGGTAATTCCCGCTTAGAAGAAATACTGCTGACAAAGGTTCTGAGGATGCCGCTGAAATACTCCCGGGATTTTCGAATTCGCTATTATGAATGCGATCCAAACGGCCACCTGAATAATGCCAATTACCTGCGTTTAATGCAGGAAACCGCCGTGGATGCCTCAGCTATGGCTGGCTTTGACTCCAAGCGCTACCTGGAAATGGGCCAGGGCTGGTTGATCAGGTCTTCCCAGGTTGATTTCTTCAGACCAATTGTTGATAGCGATCGCATCCGGATCACCACCTGGGTCTCGGATTTCCGCAGGATCACCAGCCGGCGGGTATACGAATTCCGCGATCAAATCACAGGTGAGTTAAAAGCGCTCGGTTACACGGATTGGGTTTTTGTGGACTCAAATTCTTTTACCCCCATCCGGATTCCGGAGGTCTTAATTCAGGCTTTCTTTCCGGAAGGCGCACCCGCAGAATACCCGGACAGGTCGCCTCCGCTCCATCAGCCAGATCCTCCGGAAAGCGTTTTTAAATTCAGGCGTGATGTCGAGTGGCTGGATATCGACCAGATGGGGCACGTAAATAATGCTGTTTACTTGAACTATTCGACAGAATGCGGCGTGCAGGTGCTGCAAGCGTGCGGATGGCCCTCGGTGCGCATGAAGGAGTACGGGTTTGGTATTTATATCCGCAGGATGCAGGTCCAGTACCTCTTGCCCGCATTTATGGGAGACCGTCTCGAAGTTGCTGCCTGGACTTCAGGGATCCGCCGGTCAACCGCCACCCGCCATTACACCATTTCCCGCTCAGACAGTGGGGAAATTCTCGCAAAAATCAATAATTACAGCGTATGGGTAGATATTTCCACCAGACGTCCAATTAGAATCCCGGAAGATTTTCTGAGGGATTTTTCAGGGAATCTCGCCAGGTGAATCCCGCCTGGGGCACAGATCCGGCCGCACTCCATCCAGGGAATCCGTCGAAGGGAGTTTTTCCAGTGGATCCCCCCGGCTGCACTTTATCTGTATATCGCTGTCTAAAAAAGCTGGTTAAAAATTCCGCTGGCGGTGGATAGTGTAAAGGCAAACACGATAGTAACTACACACAGGAACACCAGGATCAAGAAAAGGCATCCCAGTGCAACCCATAAACAGGTATTGCTGCTTTTTCCTTTCTCCACGGCAGGCACGGGAGGCGGGTAGTCCTCAAAAGGAACCGGATCCGACCCGGGAGACGCTTCCGGTTCTATCACCTCAACAACATCCACTACTTCTTCCGCCTGTTCTTCCTGTTCAGCGGTAAGATCGGATTTTATGTCATCCGGGCGAGGCGCGCCGCATTGACCACAAAAGGCAGATTCATCAGGTATGCCGGCTCCGCAATTACTGCAAGTAACCATTTAATCCTCCTCGAAAATTGCATCTCCAGATTCTGGTATGGTATCTATATTATATAAGGAAATCGGTTCGATGATAAATGTAAATATCCTCCACCCTTTCTCAATAAATTTAGCGGTTGAAATGCGGAATGCAGGACTGGAATAAATTTCTATTAACAATCACTAACGCACCGAAGATTACGGATTCTGGCAATCAATTATAATTCCTGTTGAGAAGCCGCTTTCAGATCTCAGACCTGTAAATAAAAGGAGCGAAAATGGTAGAAACCCCATCTGTTATGATCCCGCTGGGCACCCAGGCACCTGATTTTTACCTCCCCGATACGATCAGCGGAAAGACTTCAAGCCTGGATGAACTAAAATCTGACCGGGTCACTGTTATTATGTTTATATGCAACCACTGTCCCTATGTGAAACATATCCTGACAGAGCTGGTTGAGCTGGCAAATGATTACATCCAGAAAGGCACCGCTTTTATCGCAATAAGTTCCAATGATGTTAATAATTATCCGGATGAACTCGCCGGAAAAAATGAAAGAATTGGCTGAACGGCTGGAATTTCCCTTTCCGTACCTATACGATGAGACCCAGGAAGTAGCCAGGGCATACAATGCTGCCTGCACCCCTGATTTTTATATATTCGATGGATGGATGAAACTGGCTTACCGGGGTCAATTTGATGATTCCCGGCCCAACAGCGGCATCCCGGTGACTGGCCAAGATATCAGATCTGCCCTGGAGCGGGTGCTGGCAGGAGAGCCGGTTGACCAGCATCAAAAACCAAGTATGGGCTGTAATATAAAATGGAAAAACGGGTGATCAGCTCAAGCTGTATCCATGTAATGCCTGGGATAAGAACCAAGCATCCGCAAAAATGGCGCCAGTTCCGACAGGTGTTCCAGGGCACGTTTGCAGTTTAATTCCTGTTCATACCCGGCAAAATCGACATAAAACATGTATTCCCATGGTTGGCCCTGGATCGGACGCGATTCGATCTTGGTCAGATCAATATCGCGTAAAGCGAATACACTGAGCGCTTTGAACAGGGCTCCCGGTTTATTTGCCAGACTGAACACAATCGATGTTTTAAATTCCACGTTTTCCGCATTTTTTACACTTAGCGGATCCTTTGACATTACCAGAAAGCGGGTGAAATTTGCAGGGTTGTCCTCCATATGCTCGACAAGAATATCCAGCCCGTATACATCAGCTGCCCGCCTGGATGCCAGGGCTCCGGTGGTCTTATCGCTTCTTTCACGGATCAAACGGGCGCTCCCGGCAGTATCGGTTTTGGCTTCCTGTTGAAAACCCATCCGCGCCAGGTTTCCTTCGCACTGGGCCAGGGCCTGTGGGTGTGAAAACACCCTCTGGATATCGCTCAAGCCTGTTCCGGGTAACGCCATCAAACAATGGATAACCCGTAAATGGTACTCGCCGACAATATGCAGGTCATGGCGCAGCATCAGGTCGTAGTTGCGATGGATGCTGCCTGCCAGGGAGTTCTCCACCGGCACCAGACCGTGGCTTGACTCTCCGGAAACGACCGATTGAAATACGTCCTCAAAGGTCTGGCAGGGAAGCGTATCCACCCCATCTCCGAAAAATTCGCAGGCTGCCAGTTCGCTGTACGCGCCTGCTTCGCCTTGAAAGGCGATCAGCCAGTTGTTTTGTGCTTCCCTATTCCCTCCCATATCCTTACCCTGCATTCAGGAATTGGATAACAATTCCGCTAAATTCGGTCGTTGAAAGGGCTTTCTCCCCGCCAGCGCCCAAATCTGCGGTCCTCGCTCCCGAATTAAGCGCGCCCTCAACGGCTCTCTCAATATCCTTTGCTTCCTTTTCCAAACCCAGAGAATGGCGCAGCAGCATCGCCAGCGAAAGAATTGTCCCAACCGGGTTGGCGATGTCTCTTCCGGCAATATCCGGCGCGGATCCATGGATCGGTTCATACAATCCAAGAGGAAAACCCAGGCGGTTTCTGGTCTCCCCCAGCGAAGCTGACGGCAGCAGGCCCATCGATCCAGCCAGCACGGAGGCTTCATCGGTCAGGATGTCGCCGAACATATTACCGGTGAGGATCACATCATATTTTGCCGGTTGGTTTATCAAATACATTGCGGCTGCATCGACCAGGTTGTGTTCCAGTTCAACCTGTGGATACTCACTCGCCACCTCAGATACCACTTCGCGCCATAAACGTGAGCACTCTAGTACATTGGCCTTATCGATCGAGGTCAGCTTCTTCTTACGCTGACTGGCCAGCCTGAATCCAAGATGCGCAACCCGCCGGATTTCATAATCGTTGTATACCATGGTGTCGACCGCCTGCAGGTGATTGCCCACAACCTGCCGAAGGCGAGGCTCTCCGAAATAAATGCCACCGGTCAGCTCGCGCACAACTACCAGGTCAACTCCAGCAATCCTCTCAGGGCGAACAGGGGAGAAATCCAGTGAACCTGGAAAACACCTGACCGGCCGCAAATTTGCATACAAATCCAGCGCTTTGCGCAGGCCCAACAACCCCTGTTCCGGCCGTACCGGCGCAGTTGGGTCATCCCACTTTGGACCGCCGACCGCGCCTAGCAGGACCGCATCCGCAGACCGGCAGGCGTTCAGGGTCTCATCCGGTAGGGGGGTCCCGGTTTCGTCGATTGCAATTCCGCCAATCAGGCCCTCGACCGTTGATATCTTATGCCCGTATTTCGCTGAGGCCGCCTCTAGCACTCGCAAACCCGCGCCCACAACCTCCGGGCCGATCCCGTCGCCCGCCAAAACCGCCAGGTTTATTTCCATTTTCTAATCCCGGGTCTAATCCCCCGCTTCCCCGTTAAGCAATGCGTATTCAAAACTGTCTTCAAGCGCATTCCAGCTTGCTTCAATAATATTGGTACTCGCTCCGACAGTGCTCCAGCGTTGCTTACCGTTTTTGGTATCAATCAGCACCCTGACGCTTGCGCTGGTGCCGCTCTCGCTGTCCAGGATCCGGACTTTATAGTCCGCCAGCTTTACTGTCCCAAGCTGGGGGTAGTCGTTAATTAAAGCCTTCCGCAGGGCTGCATCCAGCGCATTAACCGGGCCGTTCCCTTCAGCCGCAGTGTGCACAATCCGGTCGCCGATTTTAACCTTAACAGTCGCTTCAGTAATAATCCCGCGCCCCTGGCGGTTCTCCACCACCACCATAAAATCAACAAGTTCAAACGGCGAGCGGTATTCAGGCTGCAGCCGCTGGAGCATAACTTTTACCGAACCTTCGGCGCTTTCAAAAGTAAAACCGCGCGCTTCCAGGTCCTTTATCTGTTCAACTGCCTCACGAGCCTGTTCGTGGTTCACATCCAGCCCATATTGGCGGGATTTGTCGATCACATTCCCGCGTCCCGAGAGCTCTGAGACGATCGTCCGGCGCTGGTTCCCCACCAGGCTGGGATCAATATGCTGGTATGAACTTTCATTCTTCAGCATGGCGGCTACGTGGATACCACCCTTATGGGCAAAGGCGCTCTCACCTACAAATGGCAGGTGCCTGTCATGGGGCAGGTTGGCAACTTCCGACACAAAGCGGGACAATTCGGTCAGTTCCGCTAATTTACCCGGATCAACACAGTCATAACCGATTTTCAACTGCAGGTCAGCAATGATAGTAATAAGGTTTGCATTCCCCACCCGCTCGCCGTAACCGTTGATGGTGCCCTGAACGTGGACCGCTCCAGCCAGGACCCCCGCCAGAGAATTTGCAACTCCGCAGCCGCAGTCATCGTGAGCGTGAATCCCGAGAGGAGTCGTAATCCTGGCGCTCACCGAGCGGAATATATCCTCCATCTCCCAGGGCAGGACGCCCCCGTTGGTATCGCACAATACGATCATGTCCGCCCCGCCTTCAGCCGCTGCGCTGATCGTCTTCAAAGCGTAATCAAGGTTGTTTCGATAGCCATCAAAAAAGTGCTCCGCATCATAAATTACATATCTGCCCTTATCTTTCAAGTAGCGCACACTTTCAGATATCATCCCCAGGTTATTGCTCAGGGTTGTCTCCAGCACATCCGTGACATGCATGTCCCAGCTTTTTCCAACCAGGGTTACAGCGGGCGTGCGGGCATGCAAGAGAGCCTGCAAATTAGGGTCATCCTCCGGCCGGTTCCCTTTTTTCAGAGTCGATCCGAATGCGCTTATTTTTGCATTCAGCCATTCGTATTCCTGCGCTTTTTCAAAAAAAGCGGCATCCTTGGGATTGGAGCCCGGCCAACCGCCTTCGATATAATCCATCCCAAACTCATCCAGATGCCGGGCGATTTTTATCTTGTCGTACACGGAAAGGGAAATGCCCTCTCTTTGAGTGCCGTCCCTCAGGGTTGTATCATACAGTTCGATTTTTTTCATCAATTTTCCTCAGGAATTATGGGCTTCTTCGTAAGCTGTGATCTGCTCCCGGTGTTTAAGCAGGTACTCAAGCGAATCAAGCCCTTCCAGTAAGCACAGTTTGTTGAACGGATCAACCGGAAACCCGCAAATTTTTCCATCCGGCAGGGTCAACTCCTGGCGTTCGAGATCTATCTCCACTTCGCAAAGCGGGTCGGTTTGGACCGATTCCACTATATATGTGTGTGTGCTCTGGTCAACAATCACCGGTAGGATCCCATTTTTCATGGCGTTGTTGCGGAAGATATCCGCAAACGATGTGCTTATCACTGCCCGGATCCCCAGGTCAGACAGCGCCCAGGCTGCGTGTTCTCTGGAAGAACCGCATCCAAAATTATCGCCCGCCAGTATCACCTGGGCAGCGCTATATTCGGGTAGATTGATTGGAAACTCGGGTTTTGGTGTTCCATCCGGGTTATAGCGCCAGGATGCAAAACAGGCCTCCCCAAGACCGTTTTTACCAGTTACTTTCAGGTACTGGGCCGGGATAATCTGGTCAGTATCGATATTGTCCCGCACGATAGGAATCAAGCGCGAGATAATTTTCTGAAAAGGCTCCATATTAATTCATTGTCCTCGGGTCAGTAATTTGTCCTTTGACCGCGCTTGCAGCAGCAGTCAGCGGGCTGGCCAGGAAAGTCCGGCCTCCTTTTCCCTGCCTACCTTCAAAATTGCGGTTGCTCGTGCTGACCGCATACTGTCCGGGCTCGAGGTGATCGCCGTTCATCGCAATACACATGCTGCAGCCGGAATAGCGCCATTCTCCACCCGCCCTTCTGAAAATTTCGATCCAGGCCTTCCGCCTCCGCCTGCCGGCGTACATTTTCAGAACCCGGAACCACCAGCATTCTCACGCCTTCCCGGATGCGCTTTCCTTCCAGCAGGCTTGCGGCTTCACGCAGATCAGAAATCCGGGAATTCGTGCAGCTCCCGATAAATACGACATCAACCGGGTGGTTTAACAATGGCGTGCCGGGATGGATGTCCATATAACTGAGCGCTTTTTCCAGCGCATCCTTCTTCCGGCTGTCTTTCTCGTCCGCCGGGTCCGGGACCGGGCTTGTGATCGACATCCCCATACCCGGATTGGTTCCGAAAGTAATCATCGGGTCCAGGCGGGACACGTCCAGTTCAATTTCCCGGTCGAAAGAGGCGTCTTTATCTGTCGGCAGCGCTCGCCATTCATCCAGGGCTTTTTCCCATTCTGCGCCCGCTGGCGCAAACTCGCGCCCGGCAATGTACTCAAATGTTACTTCATCCGGCGCGATCATGCCCGCCCTGGCACCCCCCTCGATCGACATGTTGCAGATCGTCATGCGCTGTTCCATATTCAGAGCCCTGACTGCTGAACCTGCGTATTCAATAATATGGCCTGTCCCGCCGCCTGTGCCAATTTCTGCAATCAGCGCAAGGATCATATCCTTTGAACTCACCCCATCCGGAAGCCTTCCAGAGAAATCCACAAGGAATGTTTTAGGTTTTTCCTGCAAAAGGCACTGGGTCGCGAGCACATGCTCAACTTCGCTTGTCCCAATCCCAAACGCCAGCGCGCCAAATGCTCCGTGGGTTGAAGTATGGCTGTCGCCGCATACAATCGTCTTTCCCGGCTGTGTCAGCCCTAATTCCGGCCCGATCACGTGCACAATCCCGCGTTTATCAGATGTCATATCATAGAGTTTTATCCCGAATTCGTGGCAGTTCTGCTCTAACTGCCTCAACTGCTGAAAAGCCATCTCATCATGCAGCGGAAGTTCGAGGCCCGCAGTTGGGGTAGAATGATCCATCGTCGCAAAGGTACGGTCCGGCCTGTGTACCGGTAGCCCTTTTTCCCTGAGGCCTTTGAAAGCCTGCGGGGAGGTCACTTCATGCACAAGGTGCAGATCTATATACAGAATGGATGGCGTATCCGGAATTTCGTGGACGATATGCTGGTCCCAAATTTTTTCAAAAAGCGTTTTTCCCTTAATCATATTGAATCCAAAAGATCAGTCGGAAGAAACATTCCAGTAACCGGGGTGAACGAATCGGTCATAATACTCAAATAACTGGCTGAGAGGCTGGGTTATTTCAGCGCTCTCATCTTCTATAAACCCCAGCCCGGCTGTCTCTTGATCGAATACAGTACCCTCAAATGGACGATGCCCGCAAAAACTGGAAAGATCCCACAGGGATGGCATTCCGCACGGTTCAAAATCCATGTCCAGCTGCCCGATAAAATATCTTCTATCCTGCATAATTAGTTCCTCCTTCCTTGACCCCGGTTTATCATGTTATACAACCGCTTCGCTGGTTAAGGATGTCTCAGCTGCGGTCTGGTGACCAAGTGCTATCAACATTTTATTAAGCGCTGCCAGATAAGCCTTGGCGCTGGCGACGATAATATCGGTATCAGCTCCATATCCGCCGAAGGTACGCGAATGCCTGAAACCGCTCTGGGGAGAAGTGATTTCTGGCAGGGCGCCTTCCACACTCTCCAGCCGGACGGTCACTTCACCCAGCGCATCAATGCCCTCCGTAACGGCATTCACGCTGAATTCAACCAGGGTATTCTTGATGCCTATCACCGCGTCAATGGCTTCATAGGCCGCATGAACCGGGCCTGTTCCGACTGAAGCCTGGATAATCTCTTCTCCGTTTGGACCCTTCAACCTTACCGTTGCAGTCGGCATCCCCATCGTGCCGCATGCCACCTGGAGCCCATCCAGCTGGTAAACTTCCTGGGACTGGTAAACCTGATCCTCGATCAGGGCTTCCAGGTCAGCATCGGTAACAACCTTCTTTTTATCAGCCAGGTTTTTATAGCGCTCAAAAGCTATTTCAAGGTCCTCCGTGGAGAGTTCGTAACCCATCCCCTCCAGGTGGACCCGAAGGGCATGCCGGCCAGAGTGCTTGCCAAGCACAAGCCGGGAGCGGCTCAATCCAATCGTTTCCGGGCGCATGATTTCGTACGTCATCTGGTTCTTGAGCATCCCATCCTGATGAATGCCTGCCTCGTGTGCGAAGGCGTTTGCGCCAACGATCGCTTTATTGGGCTGAACCGGAATCCCAGTGTAATTGGACACCATCCGGCTTATACGCGAGATCTGGGTGGTATCCACCCCCGTTTCCAGCCCAAAGATCGCCCGCCTGGTATTGAGCGCCATCACAACTTCTTCAAGTGAGGTATTGCCCGCTCGTTCTCCGATCCCGTTCACGGTCACCTCTGCCTGGCGCGCCCCTGCCTGCAAGCCTGCCAAGGTATTGGCGGTCGCCATCCCTAAATCATTGTGAGTATGAACCGAAACGACCACATCCTCAATCCCGGGAGTGTTCTGTATAATCCCTGCAATCAGGTTCCCAAATTCATCCGGCATGGTGTAGCCGACTGTGTCCGGGATATTTGAATGTGGTAGCGCCGGCCTTGATGGCCTCGCCCAGGACAAGATACAGGAACTCCGGCTCGCTTCTCCCGGCATCCTCTGGAGAAAACTCTACATCATCACAGAATGATTTGGCGTATGACACCATCTCTCTTACCCGCTCTACCACTTCCTCGGGATCCATGCGCAGTTTGTAACGCATGTGGATGGGAGAGGTGGCCAGAAATGTGTGGATTCGCGGGTGAGCGGCGTGTTTTATCGCTTCCCAGACTGCGTCGATATCGGTTTTATTGGTCCGCGCCAGACCGCAGATAACCGGTACAGAACGGGAGAGGTCTTCCGCACCCGGGAGGGGATTTCCGACTTCAATCGCAATCCGGCGCACTCCTTCCAGGTCATCTGGAGAAGCGGCTGGAAACCCGGCTTCAATAATGTCAACACCCAGTTTCGCCAGGTTGCGGGCTATCTCCAACTTCTCCGCCGATGTTAAGGTTGCGCCCGGAGATTGCTCGCCATCCCGCAGGGTTGTATCGAAATATATATACATAATTTTTGTAATTTTGATTGTTCGCTGCCATAATAAATTTCCAGGAAAAAATAATTATTATTCGCCGGGCTTAATTTCAACAGGATGGACAAAAGGCATCATTTTGCGCAGGTCCGCCCCTACCTTTTCGATCATATGTTCCTGCTCCTGGCGTCGTTTCTCGTTAAACCAGGGGCGTCCTTTCTTATTTTCTTCGATCCAGTTCCTAGCGTAAGTGCCGTCCTGGATATCCTTCAGCAAACCGGACATTACAAATTTCGCTTCTTCTCCGATAATCTGCTCACCGGCGGTGTAATCTCCATGTTCAGCAGTATCAGAAACGGAATAGCGCATGTAGTTCATACCGCCCTGGTACATCAAGTCCACGATCAATTTGAGTTCATGCATGGTTTCAAAATAAGCCAGTTCGGGCTGGTATCCGGCTTCAACCAGGGTTTCAAACCCCGCTTTCAACAGCGGCGGTCACACCTGCCGCATAAAACCGCCTGTTCACCAAAAAGGTCGGTCTCGGTTTCCTCGCTGAAAGTTGTCTCCACCACCCCGGCACGGGTCACCCCGATTCCCCAGGCATAAGCAATCGCATTTTCTTTCGCCATCCCGGATGGATTCTGGTGAACCGCCAGCAGGGCTGGCGTTCCTGCTGCCCTCCACATACAATTCCCGCACGCGGTGTCCGGGGGCTTTCGGCGCGATCATGCTGACATCCACCTCCGGCGGCGGCTTAATCGTCCCGTAGCGGATGTTGAATCCGTGCGCAAACATCAACGTCTTGCTTGAATCCAGGTTGGGTTTTATCTGGGTTTCATAAATCTCCGGCTGGGTGGTATCCGGGGCCAGCAGCATGATTGTGTCCGCCCAGGCGACCGCTTCGCCGGTTTCCATCAACTCAAATCCCTGTTCCACAGCTCGCTTGCAGGAATCGCAGTCAGGTCTTTCACTGACCCTGCACATCAACACCGCTGTCCCGCAGGTTGAGCGCATGGGCATGTCCCTGCGAACCAAAGCCGATGACCGCTACTTTTCTGCTTTTGATCAGTTCCGGATTTGCATCTTTGTCATAATAAATTTTTGCCATAATTATTCCTTTTTATAATCAGTATCGATTCCTTACTTTGCTGGGTGATATCAGGCGATATCAATATTGTTCCCGTTTGCACCGGGGGTATGCGCGCGCTCCGGCGGCATCCCCACGCAGCATGGCCACCTGCCCTGTCCGCACCATTTCCAGTATGCCCATCGGACGCAGAAGTTCCAGCAGGCTTTCGATTTTATCCTCCGTGCCGGTCATCTCGACGATGACTGAATCCGGGGCGACATCAACAATATTTCCCCGGAAAACAGAGGCCAGATTAATAACTTCAGAGCGCTGGTCCGGGGTCGGCTTTGACTTTGATCAAAGCCAGGTCGCGCCTGACAGTCGGCATAGTCGGTGACATCCTGCACATCGATCACGTTAACCAGTTTGTACAGGTTTGCTTCAACCAGGCGCGCGTCGCCGTCATCGCTGTCGAGCAGGATTGTCATCCGTGAGACATCCGGTTTTTCCGTCCGGCCCACATTCAGGGAGGCGATATTAAAATTGCGCCGCCGGAATAACGATGTCACCCGGTTGAGCACACCCGGTTTGTCTTCTACAAGTGTGATTAATGTTCGCGACATTTTCATTCCTCCTATTCCTCATTCCTCGGCTGCCTGGCGAACGGCGATCAGGTCGTCGGATCATTTCGTGCAGCGGCGGCGCCAGTAGGCACCATCGGGTAAACAGCTTCTTCCATGTTCGACTTTGAATTCCAACAGCACCGGTCCGCTGGTTTCCTTTGCAAATTCGATCGCAGGTTTTACCTCATCCGGTACGGTAATACATCTGGCAGGGATGCCGTGCGCCTCAGCGATTTTAGGAAATCCGGGTTGTTGCAGGGGCGTGCCGGCGTAACGGCTTTCGAAGAAAAATTCCTGCCACTGGCGGACCATCCCCAGGAAATTATTGTTCATGATGGCAATTTTTACATTCGCGCCTGCGTTGGCGGCTGTGGACAGCTCAGCCTGGGTCATCTGGAAACTGCCATCCCCGTCAATCACCCAGACTTCACGTTCCGGATGGGCAAACCAGGCTCCGATTGCAGACGGAAGACCAAAGCCCATCGTCCCGGCTCCGCCGGATGTGATCAGGCGGTAGGGCTGCTCGAACTGGTAATACTGGGCAGCCCACATCTGGTGCTGGCCGACCCCGGTGGCGACGATTGCATCCCCTCCGGTCTCTTCCCAGATGTCATGGATCACCTGGGCAGTATACAGTTTGCCATCCCTGGGCCAGTGCAGGATATCGCGCTGCTGGCTTTCCAGGCGCCATTCACCGATCTGATCCAGCCATTCATCGTGGTCGTACTCATCCACCATCGGTATCAGGTCGCTCAGGACCGTCTTCAAATCGCCAACCAGCGGCACGTCAACCCATACGTTCTTGTGCACTTCGGATGGGTCGATCTCAATGTGTATTTTCTTGGCATTCGGAGCGTAATTTTTCAGATTTCCGGTTACACGGTCATCAAAACGCATCCCAAACGCCAGCACCAGGTCCGCATTCTGGATAGCCAGGTTGGAATATGCCTCACCGTGCATGCCCATCATATCCAGGCTGAGGGGATGCGAAGCCGGTATGGCTCCCAAGCCCCAGCAGGGTCATCGCCACCGGTGTCTGGGTCTTTGACAGCAAACATCTGCAGCTCATCCACTGCCCCTGACATCAGCACGCCGTGTCCTGCCAGGATTACCGGGCGTTTGGCAGTTTCGATCAATTCAACCGCTTTCCGAAGGTCCGCTTCTGGGGAGCGTGAGTGGGTGGTTTGTATCCCGGCAATGCCAGTTCTTCCGGGTATTCAAATTCGACCTCTTCCACCTGGGCGTTTTTACAGAAGTCGATCAATACCGGCCCCGGACGCCCGCTGCGGGCGATGTAAAACGCCTCCCGCACCACCTCCGCTACCTCGGTTGCACTGGCGACCAGATAATTATGCTTGGTCACCGGCAGTGTGATGCCGGTCACATCCACTTCCTGGAATGCGTCCCCTCCGACCAGTTGAATCGGGACCTGCCCGGTTATACAGACAATCGGCGATGAATCCATCATCGCGGTGGCAATGCCGGTCACCAGGTTGGTCGCTCCTGGTCCGGAGGTCGCCATTGCGACCCCAACCTTCCCGGAAGCGCGTGCGTAGCCATCCGCCATGTGGGCTGCGCCCTGCTCGTGGCGGGTCAGGATATGCCGGACAGGATAGTTCAACATGGTATCGTATACAGGCATGATTGCGCCGCCCGGGATGCCGAAAACCAGGTCAACTCCTTCCCTAACCAGGCATTCCCATAAAATTTCTGCTCCAGATTTTCGCATTTATTCCTCCAGAACCAACAATAATATAAAAGACCAGAATTAAATCAGCACCGCTCCCTGGCTGGCGCTGGTCACCATACGGGCATATCTGCGCAGCCATGCAGAGCGGGTTTGGGGGATCATATTCCGGAAGGGCTTCGATCCGCCTCTCTATTTCCTCGCCGCTCAGGTTAACCTCCAGAGAGCGCTTATCCAGGTCGATAATAATCTCATCGCCGTTTTGCAGTGCGGCGATCGGGCCGCGGGCGCTGGCTTCCGGACTCACATGCCCGATGCAGGCCCCGCGCGTCCCGCCGGAAAACCTGCCGTCTGTGACCAGAGCGACTTTTTCGCCCAGGCCCATTCCCATTATTGCGGAAGTCGGGGAGAGCATCTCCTGCATGCCGGGTCCGCCTCCCGGACCTTCATAGCGGACAACCACCACATCCCCGGGCTGGACTTCATGGTTCAGAATGCCCAGCCATCGCCTGGTCGTGTCCTTCATAAATGCGGGCTGGTCCGGAAAACTTCCGCATCCCCTGGGTCACACCGCCGGTTTTGACCACCGCCCCATCAGGCGCCAGGTTTCCGAACAATATCGCCAGTCCGCCCACCGGGCTGTGGGGATTTTCGACCGGCCGGATCACATCGCTGTCCTTAACATTAAAACCTTCAATTGATTGAGCCAATGTATTTCCGCTTACTGTCATCCGCTCAAGATGAAGGCTGTTATCGCGGCGGGCAATCTCATTCAAAATCGCCGGAATGCCGCCCGCCCGGTGGACATCTTCCATGTGCCATTTTCCGGAAGGGCTGACCTTGCACAAATAGGGTATCCGGTCAGCTACCTGGTTGATCCTCTCCAGGGGATAATCTATCCCGGCTTCATGGGCAAATGCCAGGGTGTGCAGGACGGTATTGGTGCTCCCGCCCATCGCCATATCCAGGGCGAAAGCGTCATCGATCGCCTCGATCGTGATCATTTTGCCCGGGGTGAGGTCTTTATCAATCAGCTCCATAATTTGAAAAGCAGCCTTTCTTGCCAGGCTTTCTCTTTCGGCGCTCAAAGCTAAGGCTGATCCGTTAAATGGAAGCGCCAGCCCAAGGACTTCCATCAGGCAGTTCATCGAGTTAGCGGTAAACAACCCGGAACAGGAACCGCATCCCGGGCAGCCGTAATCTTCAAGCTCCTTCAGGCGCTCAGCGTCAATCACCCCGGCTTTATATGCGCCAACCCCTTCAAACACGCTTATCAGGTCGACTGTCTCGCCCCGGGGGGTCTTACCGGCGGCCATCGGCCCGCCGGAGACAAAGATCGCCGGAATATCTACACGCAAGGCGGCCATGATCATTCCCGGGACAATCTTGTCGCAGTTTGGTATACACACCATTCCGTCAAACTGGTGGGCCTGGATCATCGTTTCCACGCTGTCGGCGATTAATTCACGCGAAGGCAGGCTGAATTTCATCCCGCTGTGCCCCATTGCGATGCCGTCATCCACACCGATTGTGTTAAATTCAAACGGCACCCCGCCGGCCTCCCGGATTGCTTCTTTTACAATCTTTCCAAACTGCTGCAGGTGAACGTGGCCGGGGACGATATCCACATACGAATTGACGACCGCGATGAACGGACGGTCAAAATCATTATCTGTTACCCCGGTCGCTTTTAATAACGCCCGGTGGGGCGCCCTTTCAAATCCCTTTTTAATCGTATCTGAACGCATTTTTTTACCTGGCATTGATCAGTCTCTGTAAATCTTCATACAAAAAAAAGGGCTGCCACTTCTGGCAGCCCATTTTATTTTCTTGAGTTCTTTCCCGGCTTAATCTTTGCGTATTCTCCTGGCTGCCCAAACGCGTTGCGGGTTCTCAATAAGTACTAAAAGAACCAGAAGGCTGATCAGGATAATAATCAATGAAATTACAAACATATAATTAACAGTTCCTTTCTTACGTTGCTTCTCAAGTGTACCACCCTATAAGCGGCTGTCTACCGGAAAAACATCCAAAAGATAGCAGTATTTTTTGTGCAGTTTGCACAAAAACATTCAGCACAGTCCCTTCATCCTTTGAATCCTTAACGCCAATTGGACTGCCAGGCGGTTTTCGGGATTATTAAGGTCAAGTTCCAGGGTTGAAGTGATCTTTTCAAGCCGGTACAGCAATGTATTCCGGTGAATAAAAAGGGCTTCAGCTGTTTTTGAAACGTTTCCGTTATTTTCAAAATAGCTTTCGAGAGTGCGCACTATCTCGGGGCAGTTTTCATGCGCCATCAGCGGACCCAGCGTCTCTTCATAAAACGTGATTAGCTCTGGATTATGTTCTATCTGCAGCAGCAGGCGGTAAACGGACAGGTCCGGGAAGAAATACGGCTGGTTGCCTCCAAACCGGGTCGCCATTGACAGCGCCTGCCCCGCCTGGCGGAAATGAATCGCGCCATTCGCTCAAATCAAGCGCCACCCCTCCGATCCCGCAGCGCACGGGATGATTGGGGTATTCTGCTTTTCCCTGGTCAATAACCGCCTGTGCCAGATGTCAGGCATATCTCCGGCTTTGCCGGAGGGATTTTCCTCCTGGCAAAAACAAATCACCTCCAACCCGAGCGGGTTGACAATCGCCTGTATCCCCAATACGCGAAATCTCCCCGTTCACCAGCGTTTCCAGGCGCCGGCGCGAAGGCGGTTTCTCAGCCGCCCACACAAAACGGGCTGCGACGTGGGCTTTTTCCAGGTCCAGCCCCATAGTCTGGATCCATAATTCCGCATCGCGCGGGGCGATATTCTCACCCAGTAAAGCTGTCAGCAGGTCACCCTTGAGTCTTTTTTCGGCCTCCCTGACAGCTTTTTTACGCGCCATTTCGATCGCGCAAACCACCGCTCCCTGTTCAGAGACCATCGCCGCCACCGGGTCAAATATTGCCTCCGTCCCTACTAGAGAGAGGTAACCGCGCACCACAGAGCCCACTGTGATGGGACAGATAAGCCGGTGCAGGTCTCCCGGGATCTCCTGATTAAAGACCAGCGCCTGATCGCCGGCTCCTTTCCGGTCAAGCAGCGGTTCGGGCAGACTGGCGAGCTCGCCCAGGGATTCCGCCACTACGCTCCATACGCCTGTAAGTTCTCTGGAAGGTTGGTCCGCCAGTATCTGGCCGCGTTTGTCCTGGACAAGCACCCCGCAGCCCGAAATATCGCCCATAACCCGGGCAAGACCTGCCAGACCGCCCCCTTCAGCAACCAGCTGAGAAAACTGGGTGTGCATCTGCAGCCCGCGTTCCATCAAAGCCACTTTTTTTCTCAGTAAAACATCCTGCAGGAGGATGCGAACGGATTCCGGATCCCTTTCCCGGGGCAGGTTTGCCAGCGGGATATCGACATCCAGATCAGCCAGTTCCGGTTTTGTCTTTCCCAGAATAAAGGCCGCGGCGGGTTCCCGGCCGCAAGCCTCTTCGAGTTCGGCCAGCCCAAACTGCCCGCTTTCCAGTACGATAATGTCCCCCGGTTCGATATCCAATAAAGAAGTGCAAATCCGGTTAACCGCAACGTCCGCCCCGGGCTCGTTTTTCAACCACAGGGCGGGCGTTTTAATTGTTGAATCGATTAGTTCTCGAAGATTTATCTGGATTAAAGGCATGCTGCATTTACTTCATATAGGCAGTCCAACCGACATAATTGTAGCTACACTTTTTACCATCCAGTTCATATTCGTAATTGATCACGCCTTTTGCTTCAGTTGGGCTGACAAACTGCCCGAACACATACATTCCCTCCAAACCATAGGTGAATGATGAATTATCGAGTTTCATGCTGGCTCTGGATAAATTCAGGGTGGTGGTCTGGTTCCGGCAGTTGAATGTTAATGTTAAACCGCCGATTCGATCGGCTTCCAGATTGCTTGAAAAGATGATATTACCTCCGTCAAAATCGCCCCTGTATTTTGCTTCAGCTACCGGACGGATCATACCGACATAACTGGTAGGCACTGGGGTTTCGGTCGGTGTTCCCTGAACAGCCTGGGTGAAAGTTACAGTGGGGAAAAAGGTAATCGTAGGGCTGGGAGAAGGCGTGAACGTGGAAGTCGGCATAATAGTATAGGTAGGGGTCAGGGTCCAGGTCGCCGTTGGGGTTGGCGTTTCGGTTGGGGGAGGGATTATACGCGGCAGGATCGCGCTGCAGCCCATCAAGAAAATGGAAAATATCAGCAGGAGAAATATTGGTAGTAAACGCCGGTATGTTAACATGGTAATCCCTCCAAACTATTTATCCAGTATGTGGTTATTTGAAAAAAATCAACCCCTATAGTATAACTGAAAGGTGGCTGAAATTAATATTAAAGCATTACAAAAAGAATGTTAAGCGAATTTGTCTTTAAAATATGCCAATCACGGATCAAAAAAGGAGAATTATGCCCTCATTCAACCAGCAGGCGGCTGAATTTCTGGCCCAGAAGCGGATCGCGGTGGCGGGTGTGTCCCGCTCCAGCGATGGGACCGGGAATTATATTTACAAAACATTACGTTCAAAAGGTTACCAGGTTTTTCCTATCAATCCCAATGCAGATGAATTGGAGGGGGACATGTGTTACCCGGACCTGAAAGCGGTTCCCGGGGATATCGATGGGGTGATTTCAGTTACAAAACCTGAACAATCCCTCCAGATTGCACGCCAATGTGTTGAACTTGGAATCCCGCAGCCTCTGGATGCATGAAAACGCTTTCGCAGGCGCTTCCGCTTCAAGCGTTTCAAATGAAGCGGTCCAGTTATGTCGTGAAAATGGGGTTGAGGTTATCCCCGGCGGCTGCCCAATGATGTTCCTTGAATTCGGCCACAAGTGCATGCGTCTAGTGATGGGCGCGCTTGGTAAATTACCCCGCTAATTCTGTCATCAGGAGGCATTTCAGTTCATTAAGTCATTGTAAATCTACCCGGATTTTCATTTTTCATATTTCAAATTCAACAACCGTAAGGTTGATATGAAATGTCCAATAGATGCAAATTCCATCCTGCAGCATACAGCCTTCACTCATACACTTTAGGATTTGAATTGGTTTTTTGCAGCTGTAAGAATTAAATTATTGGTATAGCTTCAGGTGCTGTGAGCCTATCGAGAAGTCGTTAAAGAAAGCAGGTTGTTGAAAAATAAAAGTTTTGCGTTACCTGCGGTGAGGTAGGCGTGGACTTGCTTTCCCCGTAGAAATTGTTTGAAGCCAAGTATCAGCCAATTCGGCAGAACAAATCCCACCCGTCAAGTGAACGCTTTGTTGGGCTACAGGTTTCCAGACATCCATTTATCTGTACAGACATGAAACAACCATCTGGGCATGCAATTCCAGTTCACTCTTCATGGTAACCGCAATGTTCTTTCACATCTTTCGAGCACATCCTGAATTGCCTCAATTACCACCTCGGGGTCTTGAAGTTGAGGATAATGTCCTATCTCGTATGATCTGAACTCACTATTCTCACTCAGTAAAAGTAACTCACGCTGCATTTCGAGCCATAAATCATCTAGTTTCTGTCCTAGGTCTCCCAAGGAAGGTGAAGGTCCTGAAGTAGCAAGCACAATCAATGGCCAGTCGCCCAAATATTCATAATGCCCTGCTTGTGCCAGTGTGTTAGGGCTTTCAACTTTCTCATCGAACCACGTCATACTTGATTCGGGTAAGAATGCCTGTACTGGATCATAGATTTCAGGTGGCAGGTTATACACATTCCCTTTATATCGACCTGGCGATCCCAGATGAGACAACAACAGGATCAAGGGCCTGATATTTCTGTCTTGGAATTTCTGGTACAACGCCATACTCACCGAAGCGCGTGCAGCATTTCAGGATGGCTTGATTCAATCAGCACCATACCACACACATCGTCAGGGTATTTTCCCGCAAATATTCTGATATAGGCACCACCAAATGCATGGCCCACCAGGATATATGGACCTTCTTCACCTGCAGCATCCAGAACAGTAGAAAGTTCACGTGCGATTGTCTCGCCATCTCTGGGAAGTGGCCCTGGTTCACTCCACAGGATTCCAGCTCTATCGTAGCTGCATGCGCGGGTCAATTCCCCGATTCTTTCTTGAACTGGCACCCAGCTCAACGAGCCATACTGATCAAGGTCAGCTTCAAAAACAACCGTTGGTCTCCCACTCCCCGCGCAGTTCAAATGGATATTATGGGTTCCAAGATTTACCATTTGACCTGGTGGAGGGTACTCAGCTCGATATTTGTTTCGAGTAATGGACTCTCGAACTAGCAGATAGATAATTAGCCCCAAAAAGAGAAACAGTCCAACCAATAATATCCGTCCAGCCCAACGCAGTATGATCGTTAGCAATCTTTTTACCCTCAAAGGATTATTCTCTTTTCCTATTCACAAATGCTTGCCAGTGGGAAAATCATGATCACAGAAGTTTGTTTTACTCATGATACCTATGAGTTGCTATCAATAAACTTCATAAACTATCAATTTGTTTTGGATTCTTTCAATTCAGTGAATTTACATAAGGAACATTATCACTTAGTAGATGCTCGCCCAACGACTGGCGTTTCCTGCACTGGCGGAGTGCTGCGGAGCAGGTGTCGGGTGCTCGCGGGTTCGGGTGGCCTGATTACCAGGATGGCTTTTTCGCCTCACCGGGGAGATCTTGCCACTGACCGCCATGCTGCACCCACCGCTCTCCCCAAACCTCAGCAACTTCCCTCTTCAACTGCAACGTATATGTTGCAGTTTGCCTGCCTCGTTTCAACTGAACAGTCACCTCATTCCATTCGCCGCAAGCCTGATTTTGCATACCGGCAATACTATCCCGAGGAAGGTACGAGATGATCCATCCATACCTTGTCTTCAAATCTTCCTGGATCACTACCATGTAATTACTCGTGAGTAATAACAGAGTGTTAGCGGAAATAGGCCGGCGGATCAACAGCAGCCAACGTTCCCAGGTGCCTCGCTGGAAAACCAGGGCTTCCAGTAACTCACCAGGTAACACCCCGTAGAGGCTTACACCATTTGAAAACTTCAGCGGCAATTTATCAAGCGCCTGTTGGATATCTTGGGAATAGGAGGATTGCCCTATCTGCGTGCCGGAAATGGCTTTGGTCGCCTGCAGCAATAGCCGCACAGGAGGTGCCAGGAGGTACCAGGCTACTGTATTGAATTCCACGTTGACTCGAGTTGGCGAACCCGATCCTTGCGCAAGGATTTCCAGTAATCCATAAAGCAATATCATTGACACTCGCACATACATGATCCCGCCCCCCTTTATATGCCTGATTTGGGGTTCCTGGTCAGGCCAAACCGACGCCATAAGACAGATCACATCCGCAGGCGAAAACAGCAGGGCCTGCTTCGGAACATAGTCCCACCCACGATGTATCTGCGGTGGAAATACAATAATGGTCTGGATGGCTATACTGGAGGCTAGGGCCGTCACGGCTGGCGATTGGAGGTCGGGAGGCAGATCAGATATGTTTTTCAACACTGAAGGGTGACGCTCAAGACCTCGCGTAGGCACCTCTCGCTTCAGTTGGGTCAAGCGTTTTTCTAAATCATCCATTGCTGCAGTCATAGGAACATAAACCTCTACAATTCGGAATTATCAGCTGCCCAAGAAATAAATTACTGCTTCGTGAACGGCCCAACTGGTGTTTATACAGCCCGTATAATAAGCCTATGGCGGCATTTTTTGCCGTATAACGTCCTGAAAATAAAGGGGGGATTATTCAGCAATAGATTAATATTTGGTTCAAATTGTAGTAACCAATCATTCATAACTATTATATGCACTATTACATTAGAAACAAAATACATTTTGTACACTTCTGAACCGCAAAGATTATGTGATAATGCCAACAATGGGTAGAGGAGAGAAACATGACGATTATGGTTCGTACAAGAAAGGTTAAATTAAGTAAAAATCCACCCTGAAGAAAGATCAAACCGAAGTGAGTGCAGCTGCAATTATAATAAATAATTGACACCCACGTTGAACAACAACAGATCGCGGAAACGTCACTGACCACGCAGCAGGTTCTTGATTTGAGCGATCTTTTTTCGATCGCGGATCGGCTCAACAAAATTCATAAAACGACTGCTGAAATGGAGTAAACATAACCGTCATGAGAGACCAATATGTCTACTAAGAACACGATAGCAGAACATGAATTAAAAGACAAGGACCGATTTAACAGTCATTTTCTGGGGGATATGAACACAACATGTATTTTGTTCACATTATCGTTCGCAGTTGAAAGCTGTATTCCTGCCCGCTTGCAGTCCGGGTTAGCCCGCGTCCTGGTTCAAATCGCCACTGCCTGCGGCCACGGCTCCCCACGTGCCTGGGTCCATAGCGTGTTCACATAATTTAGTGCGAAGTAGTTCTGCGCAAGATGAAGCCAGAAGGCGCCCGACTCAGTGAGTTCGAGATGCCCGCCATTGTGGACCGCGAACCCGGCCTGTTCCATGACTCTCAGCCACTGGCGGGTCTTGGGGGCATCATTACAAAGAGCCGCATTTAGGCCGTCCAGTGGAATGCGCGTGTCATAAATCCTCCAGTACAGCCACCACCAGCCAGACATCTCACCAGCGAACGGCATGCGCAGGGCGATCGCCGAGCGCCCGTTGCACGTTGCCTGGACCCAACTATTGAAATCGAATGTATTAAGCACGAACCCATCGGGCAGATGCGATCCGGCGCCAGGGCCTATCCCTATGTAGCCGTCCCGGGTGACCGAGGAATAGCGCGGGACGGTGCCTCTCTTGAAGCCCCACACCGAAACGCGCTCAAAGTTGTGTTCAGCGCACCACCTGCTAATGGCCCGGTAGTGCGCCTGGCGCATACGCAGTTTTGGCATTCGCACCGCCTTCAGCCGCATGTATTTACCGACCGAGGTGTATGGAAAAGTGAAGAGTGGGTATGTCGTGAGCTGGTCCGCGCCGAGCTGCGCGGCTCGGGCTAAATCTGCAGTCACATCAGCGACAGTCTGGCGCGGCAGAGCGAACATGAGATCCACGTTAACCGAAGCAAAACCACTCTCCGCGAGCAGTGCCAGCGCCTGTTCTGCAACGAGGGGCTTGTAGTCACGTCCAATTATGGCAAGGTTCTCAGGCTGGAACGATTCCACACCCAGTGAAACAAGCGCCACATCCATGTCATGCAAACACTGCACGGTCTCATCATTCACGTCAGCAGGGTTGGTTTCGATGCAGATATCGCCTGTCAGGCGGAACCGCTCGCGCACGCGCCTCAGCACACGGGCGACGCTGTCCAGCGCCAGTGTCGGCGTGCCTCCGCCGATGTAGACACTCGTTATCTCCGCCGGCCCAATCGCATCAGCCCACCAGTCTACCTCGGCAATTGCTGCCCGGGTGAAGGGTTCCACGAGTGAGGCGCGATAAGGAACTTTGGTGTAAGGACAATAGGGGCAAAAGTGGCAGCAGAACGGCACATGCAAATACAGCGAAGTGCGCTCAACCAGCACTGGAGCCCAACCCGGAGCGGGCCGTTCGAAAACCCAGCGTTGTTCAGGCCCCACCAGGTAGCGGCGGATGGATCGTGTGGTCATGTGTAATAGCCAGTGACTCAGGCTGTTCACCAGTACCTCAGCATGCCGAGCAATGCGCTCGGGCGCAAGCGTTGAAACTCTGTAAGCTCAGTGCACGCTGCGTAACCACAGTCCGCACAGACCTCATCCGCGGCGCGACAGCACACCGACTCGCCATCAACATCTCTCACCGAAGCCACAGCAAAACGTCGTGGCCAATCGCCAGATTTCAGCGCCAATAAACCAGCCCGTGAATTGAGAATCGGCAGCCCGGCCCGGATGCAATCGAGGAGCCGGTCAATGATCGGCGCGCGCTCCTCATTGGTCAGGAACAACTCGTCGCGCCCGTAGTAAGGCGTGTGGAAGTAGAACATGACACCGATGATAGGGAAATTCGTTTCATCCACCCACTGCAGGAACGGCTCGATGCCCTCCGCGGTGTTGCGGTCAATCACGTAGATAACGGCGACCTTGGGGTGCGACCTCGTGCGAATGGTGCGTTCGACCTGATGAAAGTGATTGCCGCGCCGCATATCAAAGGTGCCTGGCAACCCATCCATACTGACCCAGACGAGATCAGCCGAGGTTTCGAGTTCAAACAGGCCGTTGGTGTAAACATGTACGTGGAAGAAACCAATCCGTTTCGCCTCGACAACCGCGTCCTTGAGTGTATGGTCTGCGTCGCGCCACAGCATGGGTTCCCCACCGCTGAAGTACAGCTCCCGGAACCCGCGGTTCCATGCGTCCTGCATCGCGGTGACCAGTTGATCCCAGGTCATATCGGGACGGCCGGTATTGGAGACGTGACAGCCGCGGCAGGCAAGGTTGCAACGGTCCGTCACCGCCAAGCCATAGATGAGCGGTTCCGGGTGTTGCAGCACCACAAAGCGCCAGACGAACGCGGCGTAGAAACGGAGCCGACCCCATAGGTTTCTTCGAAACCTATGGATATCTTCTCGCTCCTCGCGGTGGGTCCGTTCCAGCGAGACGGTAGAAGGCCTTAGTCTGCGCACCGTTGAGTTCGCGATCTGTCATAGCTCATTGTCCCCTAACTCCCGCGTACGGTATTCATCGTAGTCAGGCAGCAGGCGTGAGTACTCTGAATCCATCAAGGGTGAGGAAATCATGAAATCTGCTGAAGATCGATTGCACGCGATGGGGATATTCCACACTACTGCCATTCTAAGAAGCGCTTTCACATCGGGATCGTGCGGCATCGGCTCAAGTGGATCCCAGAAGAAGATCAGAAAGTTAATTTCGCCATCAGCGATCTTCGCGCCAATCTGCTGGTCGCCTCCGAGAGGCCCACTTTGTAGCTTGTTCACCTCGAAGCCAAGTTCTTTTTCCAGCATAAGGCCAGTCGTCCCCGTCGAGTAGAGTTTGTGATGGGACAAAAGATCTTTATTGAACCGGGCCCACTCAACAAGAGCGTGTTTCTTGTTGTCGTGTGCGACCAGGCCAATATTCTTGTCGTGCGCCATTGGAAGATCTTTTTCGGGCATTTAGGGTACCTCTCCTTATATGTGTGCGGCAGTCTTCCTATCACAAGCAGAGTGAAGAAGCAGGCCGCCTAACGGCTCGGGTTACCTGTGCTGGGGCGGGTCGAGATAATGTCCACAGACCAGTATATACCAAAAGCTAGAACCAAACCAAAAATATCGCCCAGAATCCCAAGCGTCGGGTGCATGCTGTGTGAACTGGTTGATAACCCAACATCTTGATTCGAGAAATCCACCAAACACATTTTATATGAATCAATTTCTTATAAGCTTTGGATAATACCTCTCAGAAGAATTCTTTGTATTCAAATTCTGTGGATAAAGTGAAAAATTGTCACTTATCCGTTAAACCTTCACGTTGATTGATTATATCAATACTACAGAATTATTTTTTCAATAAGCTGAAAGGTTGGGCGATGAGAATTACCATATAATATGTTGTTACTTCTGAGTGCAGGATAGAGAACTATTGCATTAAACTTTTAGGGGAAGAAAAGAAATGCTAAACAAAATTAAAAATAGAATGCAAAGTAGAAAAAAGGGGAAAAATAAGGACAACTTCACTTCTTCAAAATACAAAGTATTACCCAGATGTTCACCAAACTGGGTAGAAAAATTCGAGAAACAACTTTCGGATAGAAATTTGGGGGGATATGCTGTAAAACCAACCCGAATACGAATCCTTCAACCACTGTATTACAATGGTTTAAGGATCAAGGATCTCTTTCATTTACCATTTGGTGGGTATGAAATCACATTGGAGACGGATGAAAAAATGCGTATTTCATATAAACAATGGTTTGAAAACGTATATCAATCCAGCTAAAGAGGAAATTTATAAATATTCCAAAGCCAGCCAAAGACCAGTCTTTTAGTGAACTTGCCTCAACTTAAGACGGATCGCCTTGAAAACGGCAAGCCATCCAAGGCAACACTTTCCTTGTGCCGTCAGGATTGTGCCAGGCTGGCCCCGGATGCAAATTCCTCATCCGCCCCCTTAAGCTGAGGTAACTCGTAAATTAGTTAGTAATTGGGAACGGCTGCGAAACAGAACTATATTTCGATCTTTACCGGTTTATTGCGCAATATATTTCAGGTGACGGCGTTGATAAAATCAGCCAGCAAACCGTAAGCGGTTGTATCCGGCCCGGGGTTGCCTTCTATCAGCGATAACTCGGGCAGCGTATCGGTGGTGAACTGGACGATGCTGGTCGAGCCTTCAATCGAATAAAAGGGCGTCTCCGGCCCAACCATCTCGGGCGCGACCCTGGCGACCACTGCCTGGCCGGTTTTTTCTGCCGAGCACAGTAATTTCCAGCGTTTTCCATTCTGTTTTGCCTGTTCGATCTTCTCAGGCGTAACCCCCCGGATCCCCTCCCGGTCGATCTCAGACGGTAGCATGGGAACCCCCATTAACACTGTCGCCAGCGCGGCCACCTTTACCGCCGCATCCCAGCCGTCAATATCTCCGCTGGGATCGGTCTCGGCAAGGCCAACATTCTGAGCATAAGCCACGGCCTGGTCGAAACTCTCCCCGCTTTCCATGCGGGTCAGGATTACATTGGTGGTGGAATTTAATACGCCCTTGAAAGAAAGCAGGTTGGTTGCGGGCAAAGTCTCCCTGAAAAGGGCAAACACCGGCGCGCCGTCCATCACTGCCGACTCAAAGTAAAACCGCCTGCCTTTATTTTCAGCGATCTCGGTTAGTTCCCGGTATGCGTGCACAACCGGTCCTTTATTGGCGGTGATCACATGCATCCCGCAATCCAGCGCGGTGCGGATGCAGTCCACCGCCGGCTGTCCGCTTTTGTAATTTACGGGGGTATTTTCAAATAGCACATCCGCGCCGCATTCACAGATAAACTCGCAGCCCTCCCGGGGCGCGACTAAATCGGAGAGCACGCTGAGGTCTTCTAACCGCAGGGCTCGCTCGAGGTCAATGCCGTCCCGGTTTATCACCACTCCATGCCTGCCGGTTGCAATCGCGGTAACGGCAAAGGACAGGTCATAGCGGCTTGCCAGTTCGCCTCTTTTGTCCAGAAGCAAGCGCGCCAGCGCCCGGCCAACATTTCCAAATCCCATCAACGCTAAATTGTAGTGCGGCATAATCCAGCCTCCCGGTTTGTCTGCATCAAAATGAATTTAAATTCTACACCAGTAAAGGGTGATTCCCCAGGATTATAAAGGAATTTGGGAAGAATTCCCCCGATTGGTTATATCTGCGGCCAGGGGAACGGCCTCCTCGCAGGATCTGGCTGGGGAAATTCATCTGTTTTGATCAAACGCTCGGCCCTTAATAAAAGAGCTTCAATTTCAACGCGGTCTAGATGGGCGTTTAATTCATTATATAAACCGCCGCTTTCTTCTTTCTGTTCCACAAGATTTTTATAAAATTGGGAGACACTCTCCAGGATACTCGCCGGAACCGGTTCTCCGACAAAGTCCCACAGAACAGTGCGAAGTTTATCATCCCGGTGGAAGCACAGGCCGTGGTCTATCAACCACAGGCGCTTTTCGGCGTCAATCAGCAAATGGCTGCCCTTGCGGTCAGCATTATTTATCAGGATATCAAAAACGACCACCGGCCGCAGACGCTGTCGGTCTTTCCGGGTGAAATTAAAATAATGGTATTCAGGGTTGTGCTCTATAAAAAACTGCAGCGAACCCGGGCCTAGCGGCCCATTTTCGCGGTAGGCGGTTAAAGGGACAAAATCCCATTTCAGCGCCTGGCTCACTAAAAATGCCGCCGCCTCCCGGTGGGCAAGGCTTTCCGCCGGGAAATCCCATAACGGTTGCTGGCCTTTGCTAGGTTTGTAAACAGCTGCCCGATTAATTCCGCCGTAACACAGATTTACCAGGAAGGTATAGTTGGACCCCCACAAAAATTCTCCTTTAATTTCTATTTCGCCGTGCTGAAGAAATTCAAAGTCCAGGTTCTCGTCCATTGTCCAGCTGGATTCCTTTGTAAACACAATTCGGTAGGTTGTTTACCAGTCCTTATCCCCCTGCTGCGCTTTGAGATATCTATCCAGATCAGTGTTTATGCCCGTTCTTTTTCGGGCAGAAATGCCCGCTGGGGTCCATCGGCTCTCCGCACTGCGGGCATAACGGCCTGCCCCTTGCCGCGACTTCAATACCCCAGCGGCACATGCTTCGGATCTGGGAGCGGGTGCACCAGAAACGCACCACCCGGGCATCTTTCGGGTCTTCGCCTTCCGGCACAATTTCCCTGGAGATCAAAACCACCAGATCTTGGTCTTTGTCGTATCCCAGACCGATCTCGCCAACTCTGAAAAGCGGGTCAACCGGCGGCGCAATATGCATCTTGTCCTCTTCGTAGTCCGTTCTGGCATCGTCCAGGTCCGGGAATTTCTCCTGGATCTCGGCAAGAAACTGCTCAACTCCAACCGCCAGGGATTGAATTTGAAGCTTCTCAACGATTAATGTGACTGTCCGTTCGTTCTGCCAGCCCTGCAGGTAGAACACGCGCTTGCCGGGTTGGCCGATTGCATCGGTCGTGATATGGTTGACGGGTTGCAGGTCGATTTCTTGTTCAGCCATTTTTTTCGTCCGGGTTACGTAAATGAGTATACCAGAATCAAAATTTCTTTAAATTGATGGAAAAACGGTAGTTCAGCATGAGCAGGCGCACGCTTGACTCCCCAAATTGGAGAGCGCTGACGGAGGCCGGGGAGACAATTATCCTCTGGAAAAGATCCAGCGCCATCCCGGCATAATACGCCACTGCGAGTTTAATCGGGTCAGAATGAGAAACGCACACAATCATGTCACGCGGTTTGTGACTCGCCAGGATCTCCTCCAGTTCGGCGACAATCCTCATCTGTGCTGAAGACAGGGATTCTCCCTCCGGAAAGCGAAATCTTGAGGGTGATGTCTGCACCCGGCGCCACAGCCTGCGCCGGCGGAGTGATTTGAGGGTTTTATCCTGCCATTCGCCAACATCTGTCTCTATCAATCCAGCCCTCGCTGCAACTTGCAAACCCAGCCCTTCAGCGATAGGCTGAGCAGTCTCCATCGTGCGTTCTAGCGGGCTGCTGTATACAGCCTTAACCGGCCACCTTGCCAGGTTTTCAGCCAGTTCCAGGGCTTGTTTCCGGCCATTTTCATTCAGGTGAACGCCAGCCGCCCTGCCAGCCATCCGCCCAGCTTGCAGGTATTCATTTTCCGCGTGTCGAACCATCAATATGATTGGCATCTGCTTTTAAGAACCCATCCTTGCCGGTTTATGGCGGTGTTTGAGGTCCTGAATCATATCCTCGCTGATATCCGGCAGCATCTCTGGCTTTTCGATACCGAGCGCTTTACGCTGGGCTTCCCGCCAGCGGCTTAAGCGTTCATCCACCTGTTGTTCGTACCCCTGGCTTGATGGTTCGTAGAAATATGTTCCCAGGATTTTCCGGGGCAGGTACTGCTGGGGTGTGAAGTGGTCCTCAGCATCATGCGGGTAGCGGTAATCCCTGCCGTGCCCGAGCGCCTTCCCATCCCGGTTTGCATCCTGCAGGTGCTGCGGAACTTCAATGATGCCTTCATCCTCAATCAACTTGAAGGCTTTAAAATAAGCCATAGCAGAATTAGATTTCGAGGCGGTTGCCAGAAATAAGGTCGCCTCAACGATCGGGAAAATCCCCTCAGGCATCCCGATATAATCAAACGCCTGAGCAGCCGCGCTGGCGACCACCAGCCCCTGCGGCTCTGCCAGGCCGATATCTTCACCCGCCAGTATTATTAACCGCCGCAAAATAAAGCGCGGGTCTTCACCGGCATACAGCATCTTCGCCAGCCAGTACAGGGCAGCATCCGGGTCTGAGCCGCGCACCGATTTTATAAACGCGGATATGGTATCGTAATGGGAATCCCCGTCCTTATCGTAAAGCACCGCCCGGCGCTGGATCGATTCCTGGGCGACATCCAGGGTGATGTGGATTTCCCCCTTGCTGCCGGGTATCGTGCTTTCTACCGCCAGTTCAAGCGCGTTGAGCGCATTGCGGGCATCACCACCGGCAACCCGGATAAGGTGTTCCCGGGCATTATCATCCAGGATAATCCGCCGGCTGCCGTAACCGCGTTCTTCATCCTGGATGGCATTCTGGAGAATCCGGATAACATCCTCGTCCTTCAGCGGGCGCAGTTGAAATATGCGCGAACGCGACACCAGCGCCCCGATCACCTCGAAATAGGGGTTCTCTGTTGTCGCTCCGATCAGGGTGATCTCGCCCTGCTCGACATGCGGCAGCAGGGCATCCTGCTGGGCTTTGTTCCAGCGGTGAACCTCATCCACGAAAAGGATCGTCCTTCGATTGTAATATTTCCTCTGTTCCAGGGCATCCGCGATCACCTTGCGCAGTTCCGCCTTGCCCGCCAGAACCGCCGATAAGGTCTCAAAATGGGATCTGGTCCTGTTTGCTATGACCTGCGCCAGGGTGGTCTTGCCTGATCCGGGAGGTCCCCACAGGATGAGCGAGGAAAACAAACGGTCCGCCTCGATCGCCCGCCTCAGCAATTTTCCCGGGCCAAGGATGTCCTCCTGGCCCTGGAATTCCTCCAGTGTACGCGGTCGCATCCGGGCTGCCAGGGGAGCCTCGTGTTTTATTCTTTCGTTCAACGCCTGATCAAATAGATCCATTGTTAAGTGTGTTTTCTACTAAAAAAGATCGGAATAGGGAATTCTACCATGCTGGTTTTCCTTATTCATAAATTTTTTATAAATCTAAGCGGTTTGTGTTTCAGGATAGTATGACAATAGGTTACAATCTCCCTGGAAAGTATCTCAAAATATTTAAAATAACCGAAACCAGGGATTTATTATCCCTTTTCCCGGGTGGAATTTTCTAATGGAAGAAACCCAATCATTCATACCGCTTCTGCTGGTTCTCGTCCTGGCTTTTCTGGTGCCGCTCCTGCTCTCAAGGGTTAAAAGGCTGGTGATACCGATCGTGGTAGGTGAAATTCTTGCCGGTGTGCTGATCGGGCCGAGCGTTCTTGGTTGGGTGACGGGAGGCGAACCGTTATTGACGCTGCTGGCAGAATTTGGGTTCGTATTCTTGATGTTCCTTTCGGGGATTGAGATCGACTTCTCCAATCTGAAACTGACCGGATCGAAAAAAGAAGAAACAGGGAGCGCAAAAAGGACCTGGGGGCCAGCCCAGATCGGCACTCTGACTTTCCTGGGGACGATCGGGCTGGCGGTTATCTTCGGATTTATTGCTATGTGGGCGGGTTTGGTACAGAATCCATGGATGCTGGCCCTGGTCCTTTCCACGACTTCCCTGGGGGTCGTCCTTCCGGTATTAAAGGAGCGCGGGTTGAGCACCGGGCGATACGGGCAGACTCTGCTCGTTTCTGCGCTGATCGCTGATTTTGTGACAATGATTCTGATCACAGTCCTGGTTGCGGCGCTGTCGCGTGGGATCACTCTGGATGTCCTGCTGTTAAGCATCCTGTTTGTAGCCTTTGTTATTATCTACCGGGCCGGGAATCTGTTCTTCAACCGCTTTTCATTTTTGCGCAGAGCAATGGACGACGTCAGCCATACCACAGGCCAGATCAAAATGCGCCTGGCGTTAACAATAATGATCGTGTTTGTTGTTCTGGCTGAGATACTGGGAGCAGAGGTAATCCTGGGAGCGTTCCTTGCGGGCGCAATCGTTGCTCTCCTGCGCACACCGGAAGATGCAGATGTTATCGCCCAGCTTGAAGCCTTCGGGTTTGGTTTTTTTATCCCGGTTTTCTTTATTATGGTTGGCGTCAGTTTCAACCTGCAGGCTTTGCTCAGTTCGCCAGAGAACCTGCTTCTGGCATTCGTCCTGTTAGTGGCAGCCTTCACTGTCAAATTTCTGCCCGCCCTGTTTTTCAAGCTGGCGTTTGAATGGCGCCAATCGATTGCTGCCGGGGCGCTTCTATCCGCCCGGCTCTCCCTGATTATTGCGGCATCCGCGATTGCACTGCGCCTGGGGGTCATCAGCGATGTGATGAATGCTGAAATTATCCTTGTCGCAATAGTCACCGTCTCAATCGCCCCGCTGATTCTTAACCGCCTGATCCCCATGCCCCCACCAGACATCACCCGTCCTATTATTGTGGCTGGCGCCGGTCAGCTCGGACTCCAGGTCGCAGAACGCCTGCGCCTGCACCATGATGATGTCATCATCATAGACCGGGATCAACAGAGAGTGAGCGAAGCGCGCAGGCTCGGTTTCAGCGCCACAGAACGGCTTGCGGACTGTCCTGATAAAGAGCTTACCGATTGTTTTGACCGGGCCCAGGCTCTGGTCTGCACCCACAATGACAGCGACCGCAACTACCGCATCTGCCAGGAGGCAAAGACAGTTTACGGGATCGACCACATTGTGGCCCTGGTGAACCTGCCAATGGACATCCCCCGTTTTGAGATGCTGGGAGTTATCGCGGTCAACGCCTTCCGTGAGCAGCCCTCCCTTCTGGACCTGCTGACCAGGAACCCGGGTATGTATGAAATTCTGACCGGCAGGCAAGAGAACAAGGAAATCCTGGAAGTGGACGTTTCAAATCAGGCGTGTTCAGGCAGTGCCCTGGGAGACCTTTCTCTCCCTGGCGACGTGCTGGTGCTTTCACTGCGCCGGGATAACGCCGTGATGATCCCTGACGACAGCACAAAACTCGAACTGGGTGACCATCTGACACTGATTGGATCGATCGAATGCATCGAATTGGCCAGGAATTTTATGTCAGGAAAGGCAGCCTATCCATAAGGTTCAATTCTCTGCTTGAATTTTTTTCTAGTAGATTATTTTCAGGCGGTTTTATTTAAAATGGATAAAAATCGAATCAGGCCTTTATAAAATAATTTATAATGATTGAAAACATCCCCATGTTTAGAAAAGTGTCTTCTTTAATCGAATAGAATAGGAAACAAAATAAAATTCAACAGGATTAATCGAATGAAACAAGCCATACTGGATCTAAAACAGGCAGTCGATAATTTGCGTGAATGTTTTGAAGATCTTCCGGAAGAATCGTTTACAGAACCAGTGGGAGAATGGTCTCCCCGCGACCTCCTGGCCCATATTATTGGCTGGAACCGCTACACTATCACCGCCTGCAGGCAAATTCGGATGGGTGAGCTGCCTGCCAAGTTGGGCGATTCCGAGATGGATTACAGCATTGTGGATGCAGAATCAGTCCAGCTCTACATTTCAACCGAACGCGACCTGCTCCTGGATGAGATCGAAACTTCTTACCAGTCGCTCGAAAATTTCCTCATCTTCATGAAGCCGGAGGATTGGGACAGGGATTTTGGAGTCCGCTTCGGGGAAAAAACCATCACAATTGAAAGCGTGGTCAGAGCACTGATAAAAAACTACAATTACCACTGCAACCAGGTAAAATCCTGGTCAAACAGGATGGACAGGGGTTAGATTAAATTGGTCAACAGCTCCGGTTTTTTATTTTGAATTCCCGCATAACCTGAGCTTCAATCTAAATATTTACAATTAATTCTGGTTCTCTTCTGCCCTTTGGGCATCGATCTGGTGCTCCGCAACCATCGTCCTCCTGGTCTTCGACACACCCCGCAGCATGATCGAATTCGTCTTTGCAAGGCCGCCCTCATACTTCACGCCCGAGAGAATTGGGCCATCATTGATCCCGGTGGCTGTGAAATAAATCTGATCGCTTTTCACCATGTCGTCCTGGT
Source organism: uncultured Chloroflexia bacterium (assembly GCA_963793095.1). GTDB lineage: Bacteria > Chloroflexota > Anaerolineae > Anaerolineales > UBA4823 > CAVWDI01. The sequence goes on along the minus strand of CAWBYY010000001.1, from coordinate 120,091 downwards.
TGTATGTTTGAGCGGGATCGAAACCAGCCTGCTTAATATTAGCAATTTCCTGCTCGTTCTGCGGATCAAGCTGGGCGATAAGCATCCCACCGGTGGCTTTTACAACACAGGCTACCATTATTCCTTCTATCACGCCTCCGCTTCCCATTAACAAATCCACACCAGTGTCTCGGGTGGCTGCCAGCAAACCGCCGGCAATATCCCCATCCGGCGCCAGCATAACATGCGCCCCGGCTGCCCGGATTTCATCTGTTAGGTCCTTATGGCGCGGTCTGTCCAGCACAAATACATTCAGCGTGCTGATTTTCCGATTTTTTGCCCGCGCCACCAGAGCGAGAGTCCAGGCTGCTGGCGCATCCAGGCACTGCGAGACGAGATGGGGGGCGACATCAGAATCCACCACAATTTTCTTCATATAGGTTACACCAACCAGCCTGGCCATACTGCCAGCCGGGGCGACCGCCGCAGCAGATATCGCTCCCGATGAACCTCTTGATAGCTGGGTGCTGCCGTCGATCGCATCGACCAGCACATCAAGTTCCGGCCCTTTCCCGGTACCGACCTTTTCACCGTGTTCGTAAAATGGTGGCTGAGAGACTGTCATTTCCCCGATAACAATCCTGCCTTCCATGTTTATTCGGTTTAACGCCGCGACCATATTTTCAGTTGCCTGTTTATCGGCAAGCTCTCTTTCGCCCAGCCCGATCCAGCGGCCTGCCACCAGCGCGGCTGTCTCGGTAGCACGGACCAGGTCAAATGCCAGATTCTTGGGTAAGATGTCTTTCATTTCAATTCCTCCTTCAATCGATCGCCTCCAGCAAGACCGCCGCTTCCCAGGCCAGGATTCCCCCTTCAAGCACGAATAGATTATCGTATCCTTTCTGGGCCAGCTCATACGCAACCCGTGTGCTGCGGCGTCCGGCGCGGCAGTTCAGCACTACCGGCTTATCTTTTGGAACCTGGGCAGGATCAGCCAGGATATCCGGCAGCGGGATCAGTTTCGCGCCCTGGATATGCCCCTGGCGAAATTCCCTCGGTTCGCGCACATCGATAATACTCACCCCGGAATCTGATTTTAATTCACGCCATAATTCGGCTGGCGTTATCGTGTTAACTTCGCACGGGTATGCCTCAAAATGGGGAGATTCGCCGATCAGGTCAAGCCGTTTGGGCAGGTCCTGGCATTCCTTAAGTACCCTCAGCGGGCATTCGTAAATGCAGACCGCTGGATCGAGCGCATTATAGAAAATAATTCCGATTGCATTCATTTCTCTTCCGAGGAAATGGTCCTCGCCAAGATATTCAGAAAATCCTGTCGCCCGCATCACCTCCATAACCGGATCGCGAATCCGGCTGATATAAACATCCCCGCCTCTTTTCCGGTACAGCCTGACAATCCGCTCCAGAGCATGTACGCCGCTTATGTCGAAATGCTCCACCCCGAGTATGCGCAGCAGCAAAAATCGCTGGCTGGGGTTGCGGACCTGGTGAGCGAGTATAAAATCCTCAACATGGTTAACCGCCCCGAAATACAGGTCTCCCAGCACCTCGATCACCGATAACTGCGGGCATTCCGGCCTGGTTTCCTGATTAACCAGAAACTGGTAATCTTGATCCGGCAGCACTATCCGGACCCGGGGCATACTTGTCCGCAGCAAATAATAGCCCAGGGACAAAACGATGCCAATCAGAACAGCATATTCCAGGGGAATTGTTAATGTCGCAATCAGGGTGATCGTCATGATGATCCGGTCTGCGCCCCCTCCGTTCCAGATACGAATGATCTCTTCCTTATGGATTAACCCGATCGCAACAATAATCAATACGCCTGCCAGGGCTGTCAGGGGAATATAGCCAGCAAAAGAACCAAAAAGCAGCAGGGTGACCAGCAGAATCAAACCCGCGACAACATTGGATACCCCGGAGCGGGCGCCAGCCTGGCGGTTTATCGCCGTACGGCTGAAAGAACCCGCAACAGAATAGCCGGAAAATATCCCGCTGGCAAAATTCGCCAATCCCTGCCCGATAAATTCCTGGTTATTGTCAAGGCGCTGCCCAGTCTGGCTGGCAATGCTTCTGGCAATGGACATCGACTCTACCAGTCCAATTGCGGCGATCGCCAGCGCCCCGGTAACCAGATTCGGGTACACTTTAAGATCAAAGAGCGGCAGAGAGGAAAACGGCGGAAAACCCTGCGGTAATTGCCCAACAACCGCTACCCCAAAATCATCCAGATTAAACACCGCCACAAGCGCTCCAGACAGCACAATCGCAACCAGGGCAGATGGTATCCTGGGGTTGATCCGCCGCAGTATTAAAATCAACAGGATTACCCCCAGGCCGATCACCAGGCTGATATTATGCACTTCCGGCAGATTTAACAGCATATTCTGAACGGTTTCATACAGCATGGGTGTTGAGGGGATACTGAGCCTGAACAGGTTGCGAAGCTGGTTGAAGAAAATCAAAACGCCTGCGCCGGCCGTAAATCCAACAATCACCGAATCTGAGACAAAATTCACCAGCAGTCCCAGGCGAAGCAAGCCCATCCCAGCCTGGAGTAGCCCAACCATAACCGCCAGCATACCTGCCAGCACCCAGTACTGCGTCTCCCCCGGATTCGCCAGTGGCAGCAGGACGGAAAGCACCAGCAGAGAGAGGGTATTCGTCGGTCCAGTCTGAAGCTGGTTGGAAGAACCCCACAATCCGCCAATAATGGATGCGACTATTGCTGCGTATAAACCCATCTGGGGCGGCAAACCCGCGATCAGCGCAAAGGCAACCGCCTGGGGCAGCATAATCACCGCGACTGTCAAACCCGCGCTTAAATCCGGGCGGAAATCACTTCTTTCATATTCTTTTATTATCCAGAAGGGTCTTAAAAAGAAATTTATTGATGACGAGACCAGCTTATTTAATGTTTCCACAATCCAGGTAGAATAATATCCTATAAAGAAGAATTAACATGTGATTGTATTATAATCCCCGGTATAATACGACAACCTTGATATAATTTATTATATTAATCCTCCGGCAGGCAGGCCCAACCAGACCGGCAGGATGGATTATATTTCTGTTTCAGGACCTATCAGTATTAAGTGTTTAATCCGCCGGAGAAACAAATAATATGAAAGAAGTGAATATTTTTGAAGCCCATTCGAGCTATGTGCTGAAATTACGCTTTACTGGCGACAGCCGTACCCTGATATCGAGCGGAATGGATAATCTGGTGAAATTATGGTCTGTGCCGGATTGGGGTTCTAGCGGCTCGTTTTCGGGTCATCTCAACAGCGTGAATAGTTTTGACTTATCTCCGGATGAAACATTGCTGGCAACCGGGTCATCAGACCAGACGGTAAAATTATGGGCTTTTCCGGGTGGAGATTTGCTGCACAACCTTCAGGACCGGAAAAAAGTGGTCTCCTGTGTGCAGATCTCCCCGGACGGAAAATTTGTGGTCTCCGGCTCATACGGCGGGAGGGCTGCCCTGTGGACAACTGGCGGTGAGCTGGTGAACTCCTTTCAGGCTAACCCTGGGAACCTGACATCGGCGCTGCTCTCGTCTGACATGAAAACCATCGCCACAGCAGGGCTGGGCGATAACATCCAGATCTGGGAGATGCCGGATTGGAACCATCTCGCCACTCTTGCCGGGCATACAACCGCGGTCACAGTTCACAGTTATATCCGGAACGGGGCTGTGCTGGTTTCATCAGGTTACGAAGGCGGGATCAAATTCTGGGATACAGCAAATTGGAAACTGGAAAAATCCCTTGACCCGCAACTGGCGGGTATGCGGGCGGTCGCCTTTTCAGCTGATGAAGAAATACTCGCAGTCAGCGGCGAAAGCCAGGTGAAGTTGTTCGATGCCATTGATTTTTCGCTCCTGAACACACTCCCGGTAACCACCAGAGTGATAAACGGTATCGCCTTCTCACCGGATGGAAAATGGTTGGCATTGGGGGCTGCAGATAAAAAAATAAGAATTTGGGAAAGGTAAAATAGGGTCGAATCACATACTGGGCAACCCGGATTGAATAGTTTCCAATTAACCAGGTGCTGCAACTCCCTGTATAATTAATTCAATCAGCCTGGATATAGAAAAATCCTTGACGATGAGACAGCGATGAAATTGACTATTGAAAAAATGCGGCGGGAGGATTGGGTATTTGTCCGTTCGATATACAGAGAAGGCATTGAAACCGGAAATGCGACTTTTGAGGTTGATGTGCCGGAATGGGAGCACTGGGACAGGGTTCATCTCATTGAGCCCAGGCTTGTCGCCAGGTCGGGAAACCAGGTCGTTGGGTGGGCAGCCCTTTGCCCGGTCTCAGACCGCTGTGTTTACGAGGGGGTTGCTGAGGTCAGCATCTATGTCGCCGGACATGCACAGGGCCTGGGTATTGGCAAATCGCTGTTGAAAAAACTGATCTCACGTTCTGAAGCAGCCGGGATCTGGACCCTCCAGGCTGGCGTATTCCCAGAGAATGGGGCCAGTCTGGAGTTACACCGTTCATGCGGGTTCCGCAAGGTCGGCCAGCGCGAACGGTTTGGCAAGCTGAATGGTGTCTGGAGGGATGTGATCCTGCTAGAGCGCCGCAGCAATCTGGTCGGCGTTTCCTGAATCTTATACCCGTCCGAATATGATTAATAGAAAATTTTTATCTGGGCTTCCTTAATAAATTTATGAAAGAAGAATTCGGCTGCTGTTCACCACCTCAACCTGAATACTCGGGGATCAAGTCCTCATCGTACTATGTCCCAATGCGGGACGGGGTCGAGCTGGCTGTGGAGGTTTTGCTCCCCGCCAGTCTCAGCCGTGCAGATAAACTACCGGCGTTGCTAAACCAGACCCGTTACTGGCGGGAAATTGAAATTCGCTGGCCTTTCAGCCTATTTATAAAACCCGCTGATTTAAACCCCGATTTTAATAAGATGAAACCATTCTTCACCAGCCGGGGTTACGCCCTGGTTTTTGTGGATGTGCGCGGGACCGGCGCTTCATACGGCGTCTGGCCGTACCCGTGGCCGGAGGTATCGATTGATGATGCCCGTGAAATTGTGGAGTGGATAATCCGGCAGCCCTGGTCCAATGGTCTTGTAGCGGGTTTTGGCATCTCATATGTCGGAACAACCGCCGAACTGCTTCCCGCGGTTGAACATCCTGCCGTAAAAGCGGTTATTCCGATGTTCAACCACCCGGATGGCTATACGGATATCGCTTTTCCCGGCGGAGTCATGAACAGGCGTTTCCTGAGTGACTGGGGACAATTTGATCTCGCCCTTGACCACAATACAATCCCTGCCGAGTATGGGCTCAGAGGCCGGATTATTGTGAAGGGCGTGAAGCCGGTGGATGTACCTGGCAGCAGAGTGAAATTAAAAGAGGCGGTCGAGCAGCATCGCGGCAAATGGGAGCGTCTACGAGCTGGCTCAACTGGTCTCCTGCCGGGACGAACGCCACGAAGGAATCGATATCATGATTGATGACATAACGGTGCAGAAATATGCCCGCAATATCCACAACGCTGGAGTGCCTCTGTTCGGCTTCGGAAGCTGGATGGATGCTGGCACCGCAGATGCGGTTCTGCGCCGTTTTATGACTGTGGATTATGCAGTCCGCGGGGCCATTGGCGCCTGGGAACACGGCGGGCGCTACCACGCCAGTCCGTACGCCTCACCCGGACTAAAATCACTTCCGCCCCTTGAAGGACAATGGGCGGAGATGCTGCGGTTTTTTGACTCTTGCTTGAAAGAAAAAACTCCACCAGCAGCGGATCAGAAAGTCCTGTTCTACTACACAATGGGAGAAGAAAAGTGGAAACAAACCCATACCTGGCCGCCTGAGGGGGTGACCCAATCCAGGTGGTACCTGCAGGCTGGCGGCTTGCTGGCGCCGGAGCGACCGGTTGAAGAAAATGGTTATGAGGAGTATCAGGTTGATTTTAATGCTACAACCGGATTAAACAACCGCTGGTGGGAGATGAGCAGTATTCACGACACAACTGTGATCTACCCCGACCGGGGAGAGACAGGGGGCAGGCTGCTCTCATTTACCAGCCAGCCCCTGGAAAGGGATACCGAGATCAGCGGTTATCCGGTGGTCATGCTTTATGTATCCAGCACGGAACCGGACGGCGTAATAATTGTATACCTGGAAGATGTATTTGAAGATGGAAGGGTAATTTACATCACCGAAGGATTGCTGCGGGCTCGCCACCGCAAAATATCAAGCGAAAAACCGCCATTCAATTTACCAGTCCCGTACCATTCCTTCAAAAAATCCGCTGAAACCCCACTCATCCCGGGTGAAAGAACCGAATTCCACTTTGGTTTGCTCCCTACTTCAGTATTAATCCGGAAAGGGCACCGGATCCGGGTGAGCATCGCCGGACACGACCGGGACACATTTGAGCGCATCCCTGAGCAAGGCGACCCGCTCCTGAAAATTGAAAGGAACGCCAGATTCAGCTCTTATATTGACCTGCCTGTAATTTCAAGGTAGATTCGGATGTGACTTTTTAAAAATATTTTGACAATTTTTAAGTAATAGCCGGGAGATTTTTAAAGGAGGGACCCAGTGTTTTTAACCCAGGAGGTGATAGTCAAAATCCTGCTTTCCATAGTGGTTGGCGGGGCTATCGGTCTAGAAAGGGAGTACCGTGATAAAGCCGCCGGATTCAGGACAATTTTATTGATCTGCCTGGGTGCCACCCTTTTCACAATCCTTTCACTCCGCCTGGGAGGCGAAGAAGATCCGGTGCGCATCGCCGCAAGTATTGTCGCCGGGGTCGGCTTTCTGGGGGCCGGTGTAATCCTGCAAGACCGGGGCCAGATAATGGGGTTGACTACCGCCGCAACAATCTGGATTTCCGCCGCACTCGGTATGGCTGTCGGTGGAGGTTTTTACCTGCTGGTAATTTGCGCGACCATCGCAATCCTGGCTGTGCTCCTGCTGTTTCCCAGGCTGGAAAATATTGTCGACCAGATGAGGATAACCCAAACCTACGAGCTGGTTTTCCCAATTAAGGAAGGCTTATTCGATGAGATATCCCTGGAATTTGAAAAGTCGCGGCTGAATTTATCCAGGTTTTCCCGCGACCGGATAGGGGAAAAAATGGTCTGTAAATGGAAAACAATCGGCAAACCAAAATATCACCGGGAATTATCGAATATTCTATTTAATCATCCTGGGATCCTGGAAGTCCGTACATTGTGAGGTTACCGGTGGAAAAGATCAATACAAAAAGCGAACTGCTCGAAAAGGTCAAAGCCAAACGGCTCGAACTGGAAGAGGTAATTAAATCCATCCCCTCCTCCCGCCTGGCCGAACCGGGTGTTGAAAACAACTGGAGTGTAAAAGATATTCTGGCTCACATCTCCAGATGGGAACAGATGATGTGCGAGTGGATCAGAGATCTGCAGGCAGGGATTACGCCGAACCGGCCTCCACCAGGGACCCCCTGGGAAGACCTGGATCAGATCAACGCGGGGATATTCGAGGAAAACAGGCATAAATCCTTATCCAGTGTGCAGGCAGAATTTGACTCTTCCTACACTGACACATTAAGGTTTGTTGAATCGATCCCGGAAGAAGACCTGTTTGAACCAGGCCGGTTCGAATGGACAAATGGGAACCCGGTATGGTATCTGGTCGGAGCGAATACGTTCTGGCATTATGATGACCACATTTCCTCCTTACGCAACTGGGCCAATAAGTTAAACGAAGATATAAAATGAAACCCCTGCGAACACCATTTTTCAGCAAACACTTCAATCTCTACCAGGTTGCGCCTGGCGTGCTTGCAGCCATAGCTGTCCCGGGCGGAGGCGCATACAGTAACGCCGGAATTATCGACATCGGTGGGCACACGTTGATATTTGACGCATTCGACACACCCCAAGCCGCTCAAGACTTGTACCAGGCGCAGAAGGAATATGCCAGCAATGACCGGGTTTCGATCCTGCTCAGTCACCACCATTCCGATCACCGCACTGGACTCCAGGTTTTTCCAGGCAGGTTTCCAGTAATCTCCACTCGTAAAACCCGCCAGCTGGTTTATGAAAGCGACAACGATCCCGATTACTCCCCCGAACAAGAACTGTTGGAGATGGGTACCTACCGGGAAAGTCTGTTGTCGCAGCTTGAATCCCAAAAAGATCCAAGATGGCAGACTAATCTTAAAGCTTCAATCTCCCATCTGGATAAATACATTGATGCAATTCCTTCAATAAAAACCAGGTTTCCTGATCAAACATTTGAGGGCGAGATCACATTTTATGGCTCAGAAGTCACCGCCCACCTGGTCCATGCTGGCAGCGGTCATACGCCCAGTGACAGTTATTTACTGCTTCCCCGGCAAAAGGTGGCGTTTATTGGAGATATCGGATTTTTCGAGTGCCATCCATACCTGCAGGACTGCGACCCGGATGGGCTGCGGGCGATTTTACGAGAGCTGCTGGAGATGGATGTGGAAACATTCATCCCCGGGCACGGCCCGCCGGGCTCTAAAAAAGACCTGGTCCTACTAGTCGAATATCTGTATACCCTGGAAGAAATTGCACAGCAGTCGGTCGATGCAGGCGTACATGAGCAGGAATTACAGGAAATTGATATTCCTGCGCCCTTTGACCGCTGGAGTTTCGGGATTAATCGATTTAAACCGAATATCCACTTTTTTTACGAGAGGGTTGCGCCCTCGCAGCCGCTGAATTCCGGTTGAAATTGGGCAGCTTTCTATCTCATCCTGACCTGATTTGATAATCAGGTTAACGGCAGTTAGCAGCCCGGGGTGCCACAAAATCATCTTTTTTTAATCGCTGATCCCCTTAAAAATTAATATAAATTTCTTACATCCAATTCAGGATTCTCTTAAGTAGCAAAGATATACTCGGAAGGCCTGAAAAATTTATGGGCGGTTAATTAAATTACATAGAAACGGTGAATTATCCTGGAACATGGATCGTTAAGTGAAAACTCCAATCATTCAAGATTGGTTTATTGTTACTAATCAGTAGAGGTTATTTTATGAACAACAAAAAAATAAATATTATTATGGTAGGCCTTTTCCTGCCAATTCTGACCCTGGCCTGCAGTTTGACAGTCCCGTTGAGCGAAGTTCAGGAAGTGCTTCCCACAGAGATCAACCTGCCTGATGAATTGATTTTTGGTGAGCAGCAAACAGATACAGCCGAACCCCCACCGCCAACCGAAGAGAGCTCAGAACAAGCGCGGATATCCCTGCCAGCGCCGGCGGTCGAACCGGCGCCGGACAATCTTTCATTCAGCGATCTGTACGAAAGGGTAAATCCAGCAGTGGTAAATATTATCACTTATGGCGAACAGGCTGGCCGGGTGCTTGCCAGCGGGCAAGGTTCCGGTTTTCTGTTCGACCTTGTTGGCAATATCATTACAAATGCCCACGTCGTTCACGGCTCCCGGCAAGTCGAGGTAATATTTTCCGACGGTACCATTAAATCCGCAGATATTATCGGCGAAGACCTGCACAGCGACCTGGCGGTGATTAAGGTTAATGAGGTTCCGGAGGGGGTCCAGCCGCTCCCGCTTGGGAATATAGAAGACATTCGGGTCGGCCAAACAGTGATCGCAATCGGTAATCCTTTTGGACTGGGCGGCACTCTGACAAGCGGCATTGTGAGTGCGCTCGGACGCACCATTCCAGCCCTGACTCCATTTTCGATCCCTGAGAGTATTCAAACCGATGCTGCGATCAATCCTGGAAATTCGGGCGGGCCGCTGCTCAACCTGCGCGGCGAGGTGATTGGGGTGAACGCCCAGATTGAAACCGATGGGTTCAGCCGGAGTAACAGCGGAGTTGGTTTCGCCATACCAGTCAGCATAGTCAGGCATGTTGTGCCCGAGTTGATCGAGGATGGCGTATTTGAATGGGCATGGTTGGGAGTTGTGGGAGCAGATGTCTCACCATCCCTGGCGGAGGCGATGGGACTGCCGGTTGATCGCGGCGCTTATATCTCCGAAGTTGTCGCAGATGGACCTGCCGCTCAGTCCGGATTACACGGCTCGTTGAGAGATACCAATTTTGAAGGGCGCCAGCTTACCATTGGCGGAGATGTTATTACAGCGATCAATGGGGTGAATATAAATTCATTCGGTGACCTGCTGGTTTACATTGCGATGAATGTCAGGCCGGGAGATGAGGTCAACCTTACCGTTTACAGCGACGGCAAATATGAGGACATTAAGGTCACTGTTGAGGCCCGGCCCGAGCAGTTTGACATTCCGGAGATCCCAACCCCCTAGAAATTTTGACTTCTGGCAGGGACCAGAAAACTCCCTGCCAGAAAATCCCCTTTTATTCTTTTATCTATTCCTTACCACTGAAAGTTATTAAGCAGCCCGGATAACTCACCCAGATCGCTGATTATCGCCTCTGGCTGTATCTTTTTATCCGCCGGTGTCAGTTTTTCAGTATCCACCCGCCTGTTTATCCACACGCTGAAGATACCGACCTGGTTAGCTCCAAGAATATCAGCATTCAGTGTATCGCCAACCATAACTGCTTGGGAGGGTTTCAAATTCCAGAAATCCAGCGCTTTCTGAAACATATATGGGTCCGGTTTCCGGATTCCCTGCGCGGCAGAGGTCATGATTAATTCAAAATAGGACCTGATATTAGCCTGGTCAATCAGGGTCTGGACATCCTGGTCGTCGGCTGCATTTGAGATCAACCCGATTTTATAACCATCTCTTTTAAGCGATTCAAGCGTGGTTATTGCATCCGGTTCTACATGCCAGTGTTTCTGAGATACTGCGTACATGCCCGCAATCACCGGGGAGATATCCTCCTTCTCCAGATTTGGATACCCCCAACCTTCCAGGACTTTTCGCAGCACAGATTCAGTTGTGTGCTCCTTACAATCCGTCTTCCTGCGGGCCTGGTATACAACCATCTGGTTATGAAAATCCCTGATAAAAGCGGTTTTTTCAAGGTCGAAACCAGCATTTCTCAAACCCTGGTAAAGCTGTTGATTGGACTCATATACTACCTCCTCCAAGTCGCCATCAAAGTAGATCAGGGTCTCGCCCAGGTCAAAAATTACCAGCTCAAACCGGCGCTTTCTTTCTTCCCGGATATTCATACAGGTTTATTCATTGAACGAGAACGTCGGTTCAGCATAGTAGCGGATGGCATTGGCTGCCATTCTCTCCATCAGCCAATCATTCAACCATTCCCGTTTTTCCTGGAGAGAGTGGTCTGCCTGCAGAATTTCAAGCGGGATATTTATATTCAGCGCCCGGTATGGGATGATATGCCTGGTAACCCCGCTGGGTATCTTGTAACCATTTTTAACCGCCGCCATAATATCGTCTGGCTGGTAAGATGGAAATACAACCAGGGCTGTTATCCCGGGGTAATACGGAGATTGTTTCTCCCATTCATCGTTTGAAGCCCGGAAGATTTTTGCCTTTCCTTTATAAGCCCCGACAATATCATTCAGAATCCTCAAATCCTTGATATCGCTCACACGGGAGGCTAGGACCTTACGGACATCGTGTTCGAATACCAGGTAGCCTATTGCTTCGCCTTTACTTAACGATTCACGGGCGTCATCCAGGCTGCACTTCTCCAATTTGATATCAGCGATGTTAACAATTGTAGTGATTAGCAATTCTGCATCCAGCCCGGAGACGACATGGTTCCATGATTCAACTTTGACGCCCGGATCATTGTAAGAGACAATTTGAGCCACTATGTGTTTGATTCCCAATTCCTGGAAGGCGGCAGTCCGGTTAGCTCCATCAAGGACAACAAGTGATTCCGTCCCTGAAATGGGAGCCACAATTGGAGGGTTTTTTTAATACTTTCTCCCCGAGCAAACGTTCTGTCAATTTTTTTACCCGCAGGGGATCCCATTCTTCATGCATGACCAACGCCCCGGATGGGTGCATCTCCAATACAGGCAGTTCTGTACTTCCTATCATTTCACCTCAAGCTTCGTTTGCAAACACTTTCCCCTGATTTTTAAGTGTTATTCACCTACCAGGGGAAATTTTGAATGCACAATTTTACCGCATTTGAAATTTTCAGCTATTCTTCGATTGTGGTTTCCGCCAGATAACCAAGTTCTGCCAGCGCATGAGCGACCTTTTGCCAGGCACCGGGTTTAATGGCAATTACGGTAGGGCTTAGCGGTCCATCAAAAAAACGAGCCGCACGGGATGCGCTTAATTTGGTCAGAATTTCCGGAGAGCTGACTTTTAAAAGGACTCGCTCCTCGATTTTAGCCTGGGGCCCACCTTTCTCCCAACCTTTCAATGCCATGACCAGGTTCGGTGGGACATCACATCCACTCTGGTTCAGCGCTCTCAAGAGATGGCCAACTGTTAAACCCCCCTGGCGGGCCGATTCGAGAGATGAGGGTGTAATCCGGTAGCGGTAACTGCCCCTGCTATAGCCCTGCCACTCGCAAAAACGGGATACAATGTAGCGCAGCGCTCGATTGGTTCCCAGCGGGGCGCTTATCCGGGCATCCGACCCGATCGAAAGCTCGCCTTTTTCACTGCTGGTCCCCCGGGGTGGGCGGTTATTGAAAAAATCATTTGCCCATCCCGAAAATCTGAATGCGCTGATATCGTTGTACCGCGCATTATCCGGATCCAGGGTGGATCCCAGTTCGACACATCCCAGCCAGAAAAGCGGACCTGTGAGCATAAAACAGATCAAATTCCCATCCACTTTATCCCAACTTTCGAAGCCGCGCAGATATTCCCCGCTCTCAACATCTTGGATGTACCAGGAATCATAATCGCCAGCCGGTCTCTGGTAATCAGGTGAGGCAACCTTAACATCGCTCACAACTGACGGCAGTGACCACCAGGTTGGTTCCACGACGCCAATTTCCTGTCCTGAAGCAGAGCAGAGCGCTCCAATAAATTCGAGCACCCGCCTCCGGGTATCTTTGGGATCGTTATTCCATTCCCCTTCAAGTTTTATCCCGGGGATAAATGAAAGCTCATTAAAACTTTCGCTGTTCAGCCATGCATTAAATAAACTCAGCAGGGCATCCCCCTTCACCGATTCCAGGAACGCCCGGGTTCGATCCGGATAAGGTTCATTATTTTCATCCAATATTCCAGCGGAAAATAACAGCGACTGCAGTGCATTAAGATAAGTTGTTACCGCAAATAATGGATATTCAGCAGTATGTCTGGTGCTGGGGGCAATTTGGGTATGATCCAGTTTGCAGCGCAGGCCTGCGAGCAGTGTGCAGGCATCTTCTAAAATCCAGTCCCGGGCGGGCAGTATATATTTAAATTCGTATTTTAATGCAGGTCTTCCTAAGCGCTGTGATTCCAGTTTATTTTCAGAGGGTAAAACTTCCTGGATATCGTCCGGGATATAAATGTATTCTTCCAGACCGGAAGAGCTGTCAAAAAAAGTCCGCCCAATCAATCCCCGGTACCAGAGCGCTTCGGCTGGGGAAGTTTTATTGTCTGAGTATGGTTTCTCCCGGTCCCTTCTACCCGCCCCAATGTCACGGATATCCCCGTACTTTTTTTTAAACTCCGACCAGCGCATTCGCCCCTGATTGGAGCTTAAATCGAACAATGCCAGCCTGGATTCCTGCGGGCTTTTTTCGAGCATCCTCCAGATAAAATCCTGGTTGAATAAAACCGTCTGGAGATGTTTGATCCCTTTGTGGACGTCCTGGGTTTCTAATTCTATTCCCCATAACTCAGCGATAATTTCGAGATGTCCCAGGTCTTTTCCTTGCAGACTTGTGACAAAGTCCGGCATCAGGCTGCAACCTCAATCTCTCCAGGCAGGATTTCAACAGAGACCTTCTGGATAGTTGACTCAAATCCAGCGTAGATTTCGCCGTCCGTATGGATTTGGAGAGGCCGGTCAGCATTTAATTCCATCCTTTGGAAATATCCGCAGTGTACCTGCTTGAATCGTTCATGAGTGCCTTTCATTACCTCAGGTATCAGGCGGAGCATCATCAAACGCGATACTTTCACCACCCGGGCGTAATGAAAAACGCCGTCATCAGGCAACGAGCTTGGAGCGATCAGAAAACCACCGCCCTCCCGGCTGCCGTTGCATATAACAAACATGAGCGATTCTTCTTCCCACTGCTCCATATCTGTCTTAACCTGCATTCGAGGCGCATCGTGATGCAGGATCAGGGTCTGGATAATTGCAGCCATGTAAGCAGGGATGCCTCGCAGGTATTTCACTTTGTGAAAATAATTGGTTACAGTTGCATCGAAACCTATCCCAATAGCATTTGTAAAATATTCGCTGCGCCCATACTGGTCTTTCAACAGCCCGATGTCCACCTTCCTGATCTGCCCGTTTATCACCTGGCGGAAGGCTGCATCTGGCTCCGGGTCCATACCCAGGGCAAATGCAAAATCATTACCGGAACCCATCGGAATTACACCCAGAACCGGTCTACTGGCAGTTTCCAATTCCATCAATCCGTTGACGACTTCGTGGGTTGTCCCATCCCCGCCCACCGAAACCACCATATCATAGCCCTCCAGTCCAGCCTGGAAAGCGAGTTTATTGGCATGATGGGGGTATTCTGTGTATGCCCATTCTATCCCGGAGAATTCCTCAGCGATCTTTTCAAGCGCGCCGGCACCCTGCCAGGCAAATCCGAAATCAGCCTGTGGATTTACAATAACTTTCACTCTCTTCTGGGTCATATCGTTTATTTTGAGGATGCCCCTTTATGGATTTTTTTTGTTCTCGAATGGATAAAACACGCATAACCCCTTAAAGTTTTCCTGACCGCCATAATCAATTTTCTATCCGGTTGAATTTATGTGTAGCGGGTTATTATTTTCTTCGCAGGAACCACAATCTGGCCTTCTTCAGGATCGCCGAGCAGGGTTATCTGACCCGGTCTTGTATAACCAAACCATGCACTGTAAGCCGCAACCAGGGCATCCAACTCACCCGCTGAATATAAATCACCTTCTGGAAGGTCCCCGGATAATAACCGGCTGCGGGTAATCTCCTTAAAATAGTCCATCGGATCCGGAAGTTGGACCCCTCTGTCAAACAGGGCTAACTGGCGCTGCAAACGCCCCTCAAGCGTGTACTTGGGAACAGGGAGTCTTCCAAGGATAACAGCAAAGCTGGCATGCGGATATACTTCCATCAACTGGCAGCGGGCATCCGGCTGTGGATAGTCCCTGTAGCCGAAATTCTCAAGTCCCCTGAAAAGGCTGAATCCCATCTGCATCCACTTAGGGCAATCTGATTCTCGTTTTCTTGTCTGCGGGATGCGGATATTGTGCTGACTCAACTGGTATTCTGCAAGGCGGAAGTCCTCCCACCTCCCGGGGTGAGGAACCGGATCTAACTCCTGCCGGATTGACTCGCGCCTCATCATGCCGGTGTTGGGTCGTCTCGGCGCACATACCGCCACAATCGCCTGGCGCTGGCCGGCTGCAAATGCCAGCACATCATCAATCTGTCCCTGACCGAGCGCCAGCAGTCCCTGGTCTTTATCTATCGCGGCGTATACAAAAGGTTTTACGCCTGCAGTTGGGTCAATTCCAACGAAAGAAGTTCCGCTAAAAAGCATCCTGCTTTAGTTTAGCCGAAAAACTGTCAACTGGCAATAAAAATGTGAATTGTGTCACCTTTCAAAGAATACACTTTACTTTTGACTATCCAAACCGGGTGGACTATACTATAGGCAACCGGCATATGGAGAACGTTTTATCGGAAAAATTCAATTTTTCACCTGATCAATATTTGTGTATCCTGCGTATCCAGATGTCCGGGATGCCACCCAATTCATTTTGATTTTTATAAGGAGCATAAAGCAATGACAGAAAAATTTAAACTCACCTATGCGACCATGTTTGATCCACCTGAGGAACTGCATTCCAGGTTTGAGTCAGCATTGGGGGTGATTAAATCAAGCTTAGGCGCCGAATATGGAATGATAATAAACGGCCAGGACCACTTCTGTGAGGAAAAATTTGAGGACAGTTCTCCCATCGACAAAAATCTGGTCCTGGGGGTGTTTCAAAAAGGGGATGGGGAAGATGCCCGGAAAGCCCTTGCCGCCGCTCGCAAGGCATTTCCAGCCTGGAGTGGAACGCCCTGGCAGGAACGTGTAGAAATCATGCGCAGGGCTGCAGATGTAATCGATGAGCGCACCTTTGAAATCGGCGCGGCGATGGCCCTCGAAGTGGGCAAAAACAGAATGGAGAGCCTGGGCGATGTAGCCGAGACAGCTGACCTGATCCGCTATGCCTGTTACCAGATGGAAAAAAATGGCGGGTTCATTGTTGAAATGGGCCGCGACCCTCTGGTGGGTTACACTGCATCCAACATGTCTGTACTGCGCCCATACGGCGTCTGGCTTATCATCAGCCCGTTTAATTTCCCGGCCGCGCTGACCGGCGGACCATCCGGGGCCGCGCTTGTCACGGGCAACACTGTCGTAATGAAACCCGCCACGGACACCCCGCTGGTTGTGCGCCTGCTGGCTGAATGTTACCGGGAGGCAGGCCTGCCAGACGGCGTATTTAATTACGTGACCGGACCGGGCAGGACCCTCGGCCAGGCTCTCATCGAAAGCCCCGAGGTGGATGGGGTGACCTTTACCGGGTCGTACGATGTCGGGATGGGGATTTTCCGCGATTTTGCCAGAGGAAATTATGTCCGCCCTGCAATCCTTGAACTGGGCGGCAAAAATCCTGCCATTGTCTCTAAAAACGGTGATCTGGACCGGGCAGCAGCCGGCATTGTCCGTTCCGCTTTTGGTCTCCAGGGGCAGAAATGCTCAGCATGCTCGAGAGTATTTGTTGAAGCGCCAGTTTACGATGAACTTGTAGATCGACTTGTAGAGCTGACTTCAAAAATAGCGGTCGGCGACCCGACCAGGAAAGAGATCTGGATGGGACCGGTCATTAATCGTACTTCTTATGATGACTTTAAAAAGTTCAGCGCAGATCTTAAAGAATCTGGCCGGGTGGTAGCCGGCGGGGAGGTAATCGCTGATGGTGAATTATCCAGCGGTTATTTTTGCCAGCCCACTTTAGTTGTAGATCTCCCCCTGGATCACTACCTGTGGAAATACGAAATGTTCCTTCCAATCACAACCGTCGCAAAAGTTGATAACCTTCAAAAGGCGATGGAGCTGGCGAACAGTGTCCATTATGGCCTGACGGCGGGCTTCTACGGAAGCGAAGAGGAGACCGGCTGGTTTTTCCAGAATATCCAGGCAGGCGTTAACTATGCCAACCGCCCGCAGGGCGCCACCACCGGCGCCTGGCCCGGCTTTCAGCCTTTTGGAGGCTGGAAAGGGTCCGGGTCGAGCGGTAAGAATGCCGGCGGGCATTATTACCTGCCTCTTTATATGCACGAGCAGATTCAGACTCTGGTTAATTAATTTTAAAGGAAATGGGATAGGGAACAGCCGCATCCATTTCCCTATCCCTGAATACAAAACCATGGACAAATCGAAATTAATTTCTCTGAGTGAGGCTGTCTCACAACTTATCCAGAACGGAGACACCATTTACGCGGCTGGATTCACCCACCTGATCCCTTTTGCGGCTGGCCACGAGATAATCCGCCAGGATAAAAAGGATCTGGTACTTGCCAGGGCAACGCCCGACTTAATCTATGACCAGATCGCTGCGGCAGGCTGCGCCCGTAAAGTAATTTTTTCATATATGGGCAACCCCGGGGTGGGATCGCTGCGGATTGTAAGGGATCAGATCGAGACAGGTCGCCTGGACTGGGAAGAATACTCCCATTTTGCGATGATCTCACGGCTGCAGGCTGGAGCCGCCGGACTTCCTTTCATGCCCATGAACCCCACCGCTGCGGTCGACCTTGAAAATGAGAATCCGCAGTACAGGCGCGTTCAGGATCCATATTCCGGCGGGGAGGTTGTTGTTGTTCCTTCCCTGAACCCCGATGTGGCAATCGTGCATGTCCAGCGGGCTGACGCCCAGGGCAATGGCCAGATCTGGGGGATCATCGGTGAACAAAAAGAAGCCGCTTTTGCCTCCGGGCGGGTTATCCTGACCGCGGAGGAGATCGTCGACGAAGCGGTTATCCGATCGGATCCCAACCGGACTCTCATCCCGGCTTATATTGTGGATGCGGTTTGCCATGTCCCCTATGCCAGCCACCCGTCATACACCCAGGGTTACTACGACCGGGACAACGCATTTTACCTTGAGTGGGACAAAATCAGCCGTTCCCCCGACCTGGTTAAGGACTACCTGTCGGAATGGGTGTACGGCATTAAAAACCGCTCGGAATACTGGCAGAAACTCGGCCCTGAAACCCATGAAAGGCTCAAAGTAGCGCCCAGCCTTTCAATCCCTGTAAATTACGGGAGGTATTGAAAATGGAATTGGATAGTTACACTCCGGCAGAGCTGATGACAATTAATGCATCCAGGCTGCTGCGGGACAGGGATGTTGTTTTTGTAGGAGTTGGACTGCCAAATCTTGCCTGCAATCTTGCCCGGCGGACCCATGCGCCTTCCTTATTGATGATATACGAAGCCGGCGTAATCGGGGCCCAACCAGCCCGGCTGCCGCTCTCAATTGGCGACCCGACCCTCGTCAGCGGAGCGGCTGCCGTATGCAGCATGTACGATATTTTCGCGCTTTATTTGCAGCGCGGCAACGTGGATGTGGGATTTATGGGCGGCGCTCAAATAGACCGCTTTGGCAATATAAACGCCACCGTGATCGGAAGCTACCAGCACCCAAAGGTGCGCCTGCCGGGTTCAGGTGGGTCAAAGGAGATCGCTGCCTGGGCAAACCGCTGCTATATCATAACCCCGCACCAGATAAGGCGCTTCCCGGAAAAAGTGGATTTTCGGACTTCGGCTGGCTTTCTGGGAAGCCGGGCGGAACGGGAAGCGGCTGGACTGAGAGGGGGCGGACCGGCCGCGGTGGTCACCGATCTGTGCATCCTTGAACCGGATGAGAATGGCGAATTAATCCTGACCGCTCTCCACCCGGGGAAAAAATTCGAAGATGTGCAGGAAAATACCGGCTGGGAAATCAAAGCCGCCCCGCAGGTTAAAGAGACCAAACCCCCCTCAATCCAGGAACTGGAAATCCTCCGGAAGGAACTGGATCCAGCCGGGATCTACATCAAATAATATGCCAATCTCAGAGATGAGGTTGAGACATCAGCTTTCAACCTCATCTATTTAATGATGTTTATTATTGCTACATGGAAACCAGCCTCCCGAGCGAAAAAACTCCCCCTCCAGATAAACTGAAACTTAAGGGTTCCTTTTTCAAGACTTTATTCCTCTCACCGGAAGAGCCCAGATTTCGTGCTGGTTGGCGCATTTTATTCCAGGGTGTGTTTTACCAGGCGTTCGCAATTGTGCTCTACCTCGCTTTTCTTTTCCTTTTAAGGGCATATCTTTCGCCAACCTTACTTCTGGATAAGTCCATCTCCCTTGCTGCTGTCCTGATCACTGTTTTTCTGGCGAGAAGATATCTGGACCGGCGGTCCTTCACCAGCCTGGGACTGCGCCTGAACTGGCTGGCAGCCAGAGATTTGCTTGCGGGATTCGCCATCACCGGGATAATCATGGCGCTGATATTTTTTCTCGAATGGTCAGCAGGCTGGCTGCGGTTTACTGGTTTTTCCTGGCAAACCATTCCCCCACAAATTATGATTAAGAATACGCTATCCGCGCTTCTGTTCTTCAGCCTGGTCGCTTTCGACGAAGAATTGTTGAGCCGGGGCTACCACTTGCAGAATTTCGCCGATGGCGCCAGGAGCAGCATTCAAAAACTGGATTCAAAATCATGGTTCAGCACGAACATTCTTTCCGCCCTGGTCGCACTGCTTAACCTATTCACTGGAAAAAAATCGCTTTTATGGGGCTCGCTTGCATCCTCTCTGGTTTTTGCTTTTCTGCATATGGCTAACCCCTCTGCGTCTGGGTTTGCATTTATTGGTTTGTTCGCAGCGGGATTGTTCCTGGCATACGCTTATGTCCGCACCCGGCAGCTCTGGCTGCCGATCGGGCTGCATATCGGCTGGAATTTTTTTGAAGGGACGGTTTTCGGATTCCCGGTGAGCGGAATAAACCTGCAGGGTCTGGTAGGACAGATAAATGACGGACCCGGGTTAATTACTGGAGGAGCATTTGGCCCGGAAGCCGGTTTGATATTAATCCCGGGGCTGGCGCTTGGCTTTTTCCTGGTGCATTTATATTCAAAATGAACTTTCTGCTTGCGTCGCTGCCAATTTTGTTGATCCTGATTCTGATGGTTGGCTTCCGCTGGGGAGCGGCCAGAGCCGGCGGTGTGGGATATTTGAGCGCTTTGTTGATAGCGGTGGTCTTTTTTGGCGCCGGCCCCGAACTGCTTGCCTATGCGCATGCAAAAGCACTCCTCCTTACTATTGACGTGCTCCTGATAATTTGGGCGGCGTTTCTGTTATACCGGGTGGCTGACGAAGCCGGCGCAATTCAAACCATCGGTTCAGCCCTGCCCTACCTGACGCCAGACCGGGTTATGCAGGCTCTATTAATCGGCTGGGTTTTCGCCTCATTTTTGCAGGGGGTCGGCGGATTTGGCGTCCCGGTGGCAGTGATCGCCCCAATTCTGGTAGGCCTTGGATTTTCGCCGCTAACCGCAGTGGTTATCCCTTCAATTGGTCATGGTTGGGCAGTGACTTTCGGTTCACTGGGCTCATCTTTTAATGCAATGATGGCAGCCACAAACCTCTCTGCCCAACTCCTGGCGCCGCCGGCTGTGCTCTTTCTAGCAATCTGTACGATACCGGTTGGTTTGATGGTCGCCCACGCCGCAGGGGGCTGGCAGGCCGTAAAACACACCTTTACAGCAGTACTGCTGATAGGTGCTGTTATGGGCGCGGTAATGGTCGTGGTTGTGCTTTCGGGGCCCTGGTACCTGGGATCATTCATCGGCGCCCTGGCGGGTTTGCTGGTCGCCATACCGCTTGCCCTGCGCACCCGCAAAGGGAACCAGGTCGACGGCAAACTGGATCTGCGCGCGATTAATAATCGCCCTTTCCGGTTACCTGATTCTGATAATAATCACACTGGGGGTCCAGCTCATCCCGCTGATCAAAAACTGGCTGGGAGCGGTAGAGATTCAGGTCCTATTTCCTGAAGTCAGCACATCTGCAGGATATACAACGGCTGCCGGTCCCGGCAGGTCATTTAAACTGTTCAGCCACACCAGTGTGCTGCTGCTTTATTCCGTAATCCTGGCATATTTCATTTACCGCTGGGCTGGACTGTATGGGAAAGGTTCTGTAAAAAATATCCTGGAAGGCACCGTCAAGCGGGTTATGTCCTCCAGCGTGAGCATCGCCTCAATGGTAGCCATGGCTGTGGTTATGCAGCATGCCGGGATGACCGACACCCTTGCCAGGGGATTGGCTGGAATGATTGGTTCTCTTTATCCTCTGGTGGCGCCCTGGATAGGAGCCCTGGGCGCTTTTATGACCGGCAGCAATACAAATTCGAATGTCGTATTCAGCCCATTACAGAAAAGGACAGCAGAAATACTGGGATATTCGCTGGCGATTATCCTCGGCGCCCAGACGGCCGGGGCAGCCCTGGCATCTATACTCGCTCCAACAAAGGTGGTGGTTGGGGCAAGCACTGCCGGCATGGCTGGCAGGGAAGGGGATATTTTACGAAAACTGCTAGTCTATACCCTTATTCTGGTGGTGTTCGTCAGTATATTAACCATCACAGCCTTATGGATAACAGGCTGAGATATAAAGGGACTCTATTATGAATAAACCAATCAACCAGATCAGAAGAACAGACCGGGAGGTAACCGACCAGGAGTGGATCAAAAACTTCCTGCTGGAAGCGCCGTTTGGGATGCTGGCAACAGTTTCCGAAGATCAACCTTTCATCAATAATAATCTGTTTGTTTATGATGAAGAAACCAATGCAATTTATATCCACACCGCCTCCCAGGGTCGGACAGCCGACAATATAAAAGCCAACCGCAAGGTGTGCTTCACAGTGGCTGAAATGGGACGCTTGCTTCCAGCCGAGGAAGCCCGGGAATTCAGCCTCGAGTACGCCAGCGTTGTCGTTTACGGCCACGCAGAAATCCTCTCTGAGATCTCCGCAAGAATCTACGCCCTGCAGTGTCTCCTGGACAAATATTTCCCCCATCTGCGGCCCGGTCAGGATTATCCGGGGTTAGATGAAAACGCGCTGTCTGGAACCGCTGTCTATAAAATCAACATTAAATCCTGGAGCGGGAAGGAGAAAAAGGTTTCCCCGGATTTCCCTGGCGCATTTAACTTCGGAAATCCCCCCCGGCCTTTCTGAAATCTTCTACATGCCGCCAGTTGCAGGTTTTTACAACTTTGGCTCAAGGAAAAAATAACCGTGCCCAAAATTCTTAAAAACACACCCGAACGAAAATTTCAAATCCATCTCGCCGCATTTACCCTCATGATCCTGCCTCCAATATTTATGTATTATGCCGCTAATAACAACTCGATTGGCTGGATATGGTTTCTGATGGGCCTGGTTGTAATTGGCAATATACTGGCAGTGCTTACAAAATAAATTCAAATAAAATATTAGAGTAAAATGGTTTTGTCTGAATTCCACCTGCGAGACAGCCAAGAAATGCCACAAAATATAGCGGATATTCCACCAGGCGCATGATCTGATGCAGATTATTAGCATTTTTACGGATAAATTCTCTCACCAACCTTACCTGCTTACCCGCGCCCCGGGGAGAGTTAACCTGATCGGCGAACATGTCGATTACAACGAAGGCCCGGTACTGCCGGTCGCGATCGATAGAGAGGTCAACATCGCCGCTTCGAGAAACGCTGACAACAAAATCCGCCTGTACGCAGTGGATCTTGAACAGGAATCTGTCATTAATATCGCTGATTTGAGCGATAAAGTGGATGAGGTTGGAAATCCGCTGCCAGCCTGGGCGTTTTACCCGGCTGGAGTCGCCTGGGCGCTTATCGAATCAGGTTTGAATGTTCAGGGGATCAACGCAGTGTACAGTTCCAACATCCCAATTGGCGCCGGCTTGAGTTCCTCGGCTGCGGTTGAAGTAGGATTCGGTTTCACCTGGCAGGGTTTAGAGGATTGGGAGATCGAACCGCTCGAAATGGCCAAAATTTGCCAGCGGGCGGAAAACGAATATGTCGGGGTTTCCTGCGGTCTGATGGATCAATTTGCGAGCGCCTGCGGCGTCGAAGGCCATGCCTTATACTTTGACACCCGCAGTCTGGAATACCAGCCAGCCCCGCTTCCGGATTATCTGAGTATCATTATCGCTGACTCAAATGTCCGCCGTTCTTTGACCTCTTCAGGGTACAATGATAGGCGCCTCTCCTGTGAAAGCGCCGTCAGGCATCTGCGGGAATACCTTCCGGGAATCCAATCTCTGCGGGATATATCCCCGGTTGAATTTGCCGCCTACAGTGAATTCCTTCCCAGGATAGAAAGAATGAGGGCAGAACATGTTGTTAAAGAAATCGCCCGGGTAAATTCAGCCCTGAACGCCCTTCACCGTGGCGATGAACAGGTTTTCGGAGCCTTGATGTACGCCAGCCATGCCAGCCTGCGTGACTCGTACGAAGTCAGCACACCCGAATTGGACACGCTCGTTAAACTTACCCGGGATCTGGAGGGCTGCATCGGCGCCCGTCTTACCGGGGCTGGGTTCGGCGGGTGCACAGTAAACCTCGTTCAGGAAAAAAGCGAGCAAGATTTTATCGCCCGGCTTGGCGAAGAATACTACCAGGACACTGGCCTCAGGGCTCAGATTTATCTTTGCCGCCCCAGCCAGGGAGCCAGTGTGCTTTATCTTTAGGAGAAAACAGATGGAACTGGGTGCATTTTCGATAAGTTTGACCGTTAAAAGCATTGAAGCCTCAAGACAATTCTATGAAAAACTGGGTTTTGAAGTATTCGGTGGCGACCCGGCCCAGAACTGGTTGATATTAAAAAATATGGGTACCACCATCGGTCTGTTCCAGGGGATGTTCGAGAAGAATATACTGACGTTCAATCCAGGGTGGGACAGCGACACCAATAAACTGGATCAATTTACAGACATCCGCGACCTGCAGCACCTGCTCAAAGAGCAGGGTCTGAAATTTATCAGCGAAGCGGATGAGAGCACAACCGGCCCGGCCAGTTTTATCATTGAAGACCCGGATGGAAATCCAATTCTTGTAGACCAGCATGTTTAGATTTTCCTGTAATACTAATCGTTCCACGAGCATCCATGGAATTTAAAGACCGCAATGTCCTGATAAGCGGGGGAAGCAGCGGGATTGGATTGGAACTTTCACGGCAGCTGGCAACTGAAGGCGCTAATATTTCTATCTTTGCCCGGACCATCCCCCAGCTGGAAAATGCCCTAAGTGAAATTCAAAAAATCCATCCCGGCCAGCATTACGCCTTCCCCACAGATGTTTCAAATGAAGAACAGGTCAACCGCAGCGTTGGGCAGCTTTTAGAGAACGGCTGGTATCCTGATATGGTCATCAACTCCGCCGGGGTGGTCCAACCCGGCTATACCCGGGACCTGGACCTGGCAACCTACCACTGGATGATGGATGTGAATTATTTCGGGGCAGTCAACCTCACCAAAGCAGTGCTTCCGGGCATGTTGGAAAGGGGGGCAGGTCATATAGTCAATATCGCTTCGATGATGGCTGTAATCGGGGTCATTGGTTACACTGCCTACGCGGCTTCCAAATTTGCCCTGCGCGGTTTTTCTGACGCCCTGCGCATGGAGTTGAAACCGCATGGCATCCATGTTTCGATTGTCTATCCAGCGGATACGGATACGCCCCAATTAGAATATGAGAACAGGTTCAAGCCAGAAGCCTGGAAAAAAATCCTTGATTTCGTCCCTGCAACTGACCCGTTACCGTCCGGAAAAAGTAGCCCGCCAGATCCTTGAAGGGATCGAACGAAACCAGGAAGTGATTATTCCGGATGCTGGGATGAAATTAATATTTAAATCGATCAATATCCTTGGCAAGGGTGTGTTTCCTGTCCTGGATTGGCTGCATAACAGGGCGATTAAGCAAATTGATAACTCTAACCAGGAACACCCTCCAGACTCGGGCTCTTAACCGTTGGGATTATATTTTTAGACTGGTAATCGGGATTTAACTGTCTTCAATAATTACTGTTTTATTTATTTTTTACAGTTTTATTATTCGCTGATAAGGAGTGACATTATGGTGGACTTATTTGAAAAATGTACAGGTTTTACCGCCGCAAAAGATGCTATGGCTGCCGGGATCTACCCTTATTTCATCCCGCTGAGCGGCAATGAAGGCACCGAAGCGGAATTCCAGGGACAAAGGCTTATTATGTGCGGCTCGAATAATTACCTGGGGCTGACTACCCATCCAAAGGTACGCCAGGCAGCCATCGACGCGATCCACACTTTCGGGACAAGCTGCACCGGCTCGCGCTTCTTGAACGGCACCCTCGAAATGCACGAACAACTGGAGGCAGAACTCGCCGAATGGGTTGGAAAAGAAGCGGCGTTGATCTTTTCAACCGGTATGCAGGTCAACCTGGGCGTAATCAGCGCGATGATCTGCAAAGACGATATCATCATCCTGGATAAGGACGATCACGCCAGCATTGTCGATGGGGCCTTTCTCAGCAGAGGGATGATCAAACGCTTCCGCCATAACGATATGGAGGACCTCGAGAGGGTGTTATCAGGGCTCCCGGAGGACAGGGCAAAACTTGTGGTTGTTGATGGCTTATTCAGCATGGAAGGCGACATCGCCCCGCTTCCCGAGTTAATCCCCATCTGCAAACGCTACGGCGCCCGCCTGATGGTTGATGACGCCCATGCAATGGGTGTCCTGGGCCAGGGCCGCGGTACGGCTGCCCATTTTGATATGACCGACGATGTGGATTTAATCATGTCAACATTCAGCAAATCCTTCGCCTCACTGGGAGGCTTTATCGCCGGCGATGAAGTGGTTATCCATTTTATTAAACACCACGCCCGTTCCTTGATCTTCAGCGCAAGCATCCCTCCCTCCAATACCGCAGCGGTGATGGCTGCGCTTGAAATTATGCGCACTGAACCGGAACGGGTTGAAAGGTTGCACCAGATTGCCGATTATATGCGGGATGAATATAAAAAGCTGGGTTTCAATACCGGCAATTCAGAAACCCCGGTCATCCCGATCCTGATTGGCGATGACATTAAAACTTTCTTCACCTGGAAAATGTTGTTTGACAGCGGCGTTTTCGTCAATGCGGTTATCTCCCCGGCTGTTGCGCCTGGCAGGCAGATGCTGCGGACCAGCTACATGGCTACCCACACCGACGCCCAGCTGGATCAGGTCCTGTCTGCATTCGAAAAGGTCGGCAAACAGCTGGCTCTGATTTAAATCCGTCCTGATTGGCGGCTCAGGGATCCCCTGACCTCAGCCGGCATCCAGTCGATAAAACCAGCCCTGCTTGGCGGATGGGATAACCAGGATACATCCGGCTCGGGCAGCTTAAAACATTCGCCCACCCTCAACAGCCGCTCCACAGGCATCCTGCGCAAATTGCCCGAACGGCTTTTCCAGCGCAGGGCTCTGTTCTTAACGGTGACCCGGGCAAGGTCCAGGAGCTGCATCACATCCTCCTTGAGATAGGCCAGCACCGCCTCGTATTCCCCTTGCGCCCACAGCTGCGGAGCCTGGGAGCCATCCATTCCGGCTAGCAGCTGGCCGTCCTTTAAAGTCACGCTTTTTAATTTTCCTTTCAATCCGGAGCCGTCCAAAGCAGCCTGCAAACTCAAAAAGTGGCCCTGGCTGAAAGTAACCATGAGCATCAGGTCATAATGGTCCAGAGCCATCCGGGCGCAGCGCTCATAAAGCCCGCTCTCCTGGGCCAGTACATTAAAATCAAATTTGCACCCGTTCCAGGTCAGGAGGCTGTACCCATTTTCAACATAACCAGCTAAATCTTCCACCAGTTGTGTGCAGTCCGCCCGTCCCATCTGGGGGAAATTCTTCCAGAAGCGCACCTGGCTGCCATCGCTGAGAGCTAGCGCCGCACAGCTGATACCCAGCGGCTCATATTTTTCCCATTCCTTTGCGTTTTTGGGGATTTCTTTCGCGATCTCGATATCAAAAGCAGCCAGTTTCACCAGCAGCCATCCTTTCCGCTAAACATTGAATCTGAAATAGATAATATCGCCGTCCCGCACGACATAATCCTTTCCTTCCTGGCGCATCAAACCAGCGGATTTGAGGGCGCTGTCGCTCCCGTACTCAATGAATTTTTCAAAGGACACGACCTCCGCCTTTATAAATCCACGTTCAAAATCAGTGTGGATTTCGCCAGCCGCCTGCGGCGCGCTGGTCCCTCTTTCCACCGTCCATGCCCGCACTTCGTTCTTGTTTTTGGTAAAGAAACTGATCAGGTTCAGCGCTTCGAAACTTTTACGGATGACTTGCTGCAGTCCGCTCTCATCCGCGCCAGCCAGTTCTAAAAATTCCCGCCGTTCTTCTTTAGTCATGCTGACCATCTCTTCCTCCAGCCTTGCGCAAAAAACAACAAGTTCCGCCCCTTCAGCTCTGGCTGTATCCTCCACAATCTGTACGCATTCTGGTTTCTCCCCCAGCCCGCTCTCGTCCACATTGGCGGCATAGATCACCGGCTTGATTGTCAGAAAGCGCAGTTCTTTATTCAAATTTTCAAATTCTTCCCTGTATCTCCCGGGGAAGTCCCGCCCCGGGTTCCCTGCCGCAAAATGGTCCCGCAAATCAAAACAAAAATCGAGCACAGGCCGGATGGATTTATCCGCCTTTGCCTGGCTCGAGAGGCGCTCAATTTTTCTTTCCAGCTGTTCAAGGTCTGAAAGAATAAGCTCCAGGTTCACAACTTCAATGTCCTCAGCGGGGTTGAGCTCGGCGCTGACATGGACGACATTCGAGTCATCAAAACAGCGCACAACATGGACAACGGCTGCAGTTTCGCGGATATTTGCCAGAAACCGGTTCCCCAGCCCTTCCCCTTTACTTGCTCCTGCCACCAGGCCGGCTATATCGAAGAACTCGATGGTTGCATGGATTGAATCGGGCACATTCACCAGTTCAGCCAGTTTTTCAACCCTTTCATCCGGGACCGGGACGACCGCATGGTTCGGTTTGATGGTGCAGAAGGGGTAATTCGCCACTTCCGCGTTCTGCGTCCCGGTCAGGGCGTTAAACACCGTGCTTTTACCTACGTTGGGCAAACCAATGATCCCGACACTTAATCCCATTCTGCGGTCCTTTTACGCCATTTCTTTGTTCCACAAACCGGTTTTCATTATACACATTAACCAACTGGTTAAGAATATCGAAGCCTTAACCTTTATGTTTCTATCACAGTTCTGATACCCTCGCCGTATCCATCAAGCCGGTCAAGTGCGGCGTTAATTGGGTCCGCATCCAGGGGAATGTGGGCTGTTACCGCATGGCTCAAGTCCAGGGCGCCGGTTTGAACCCATTTGATTAGTTCGGGTATCTCCTGAGCCAGATGGTCTGATACACCAATGACCCGGGCTTCCCTGTTCAGTAAAAACCGGTAGGGTTCGATCTCAAATTTTTTATCGGTCAACCCGGCGATTGCCGCCCTCCCCTTTATCCCCAGTGAGCGGAATGCCTGGTCCATTGTGACCGGCTCACCCACCAGTTCCAGGGCGACATCCACACCCCTTCCGCCGGTTAATTCCTGTATTTGTTCGACCGGGTCACCCCGGGCTGGATCGACCGGGGTGGCGCCCAGCCTTTCAGCCTGTTCCAGTTTGCCGGGCTGCAGGTCGACCGCATACACCCCGCAGGCGCCGTATGCCAGTGCAAGCTGGATCGCGGAGGTGCCCAGCCCGCCCGCTCCATAAACTGCCACGCTTTCGCCAGGGGACATGCCTGCCACTTTTAATGCATGCAGGGCGGTGGCGGATGAGCACATTAACACCGCCCCCTGGTCAAAGCCGATCTCATCCGGCAGTCTGAACACACTCCTCTCCGGGATAAGAATATATTCGGCAAAACCTCCATCCCGGTATTTTCCGATCATCTTTCCCCTCACGCAGAACTGTTCGCTGCCCCGGTTGCACCACTCGCACACTCCGCAGGTGACCATGTAGTGCAGGCAGACCCGCTCCCCGGGCTTGAATGATTTAACCAGCGGACCCGTTTCTGCGATTACCCCGGACACTTCATGCCCCAGAGTCAGCGGAAGCGGGCTGACCGGCGAGACCCCCGAACGGTAATGGGCATCCGAATGGCATATCCCGGCAGCCTTAACCCGTACCAGGATCTCGGCAGGTCCAACCGCGGGCGACGGGAGTTCAAAGTTTTCGAGCGGTTTACCGACTTCAACCAATCTGACAGCTTTCATATCAACATTCTCCTTCTCTGGTTATTGAAAATATTATAGGGGAAAAATAAAATAACCTGATCAAATAAATATCCAAACCCGACCTGTACTCGAACTAACTGCAATAA
Source organism: uncultured Chloroflexia bacterium (assembly GCA_963793095.1). Taxonomy (GTDB): domain Bacteria; phylum Chloroflexota; class Anaerolineae; order Anaerolineales; family UBA4823; genus CAVWDI01. The sequence continues at coordinate 90,581 of CAWBYY010000001.1, read as the reverse complement.
ATATTGGCAAAATGATTGTTGTGCATTATAATGTGCTTTAAATCATATCCTGCCTGGATTTTCCCCTGCGGCGGTAACCGAACCTCCAGGGGGGTAATTGAATAACATCACATTTCATTGAATTACAATTTCCCGACCGCAGCTGGCGGTCGATTTTACTTAAGGAGGATTAAGATGAAGAAGTATCTGGTCCTGGGTCTGACATTTTTACCGGCTGCATTTTTAATTATCCTGTTAGGGTCGATTTCCAGCTGCATATTCGATACCAGCGGGATACCACCCACGTCATGGTACTACGAATGCGAAGCAGAACGCTGGTATTGCCCGATGGCAAACCAGCCGCTTACCGTAACTATCCAGCCTTCAATCCAATTTCCTCAGATCTCAAATTATAAAGTTATTCCGGAGGTCTGGAAGAATGAAAACGAACCATATCAGGTGTACTGGAACCAACAGGTGTACATCTGGGATATCCAGGTAAGTGAATTGAAGGGCGCCCACCTGATTATGACAGGCGCTGATGATTGGGATGAAACCGCCTCAGATTTTCTCGATTTCGTAACAAAACAAGATATAGAGGATTTGTACATTGCCTATGATTCAAGGGCAAATCAAAAACCTGATTGGCTGACTAAAAATTACTGGCAGGTGAAGAACGATCTGGTCAACCAGCCCCTCTATCTGGTGATCTCGATGCTGGATAAACGCCCCGGCGTTCCCAAACAATTTGTAAAACTTGAGGTCTGGCGAAAAAAAGTCAAACCAACTGCTAACCAGATTGTCACCATAGAAGGGAACAGTTATGATTCCCCTGACTGGGGGAATATCCCATTGGATAACCGCGCCATGTATCTGGTTTTTATCAAACCCGAGCAGAAATCAAACTGCAGTATCGGCCACAAAGTGGATACCCTGCCCCACAAAGATTGTTATTTTACTGAAGCAGAAGCGATAACAAAAACCACACAATTATGCAACAACAATGCAGGGCCTTACCAATGCCGGAATATCACCTGCACTTTTATCATGGACTGCGCATCTGCCCACACCCTGACCGGGGGCGCTTTGAAAATCTCTCCAATGACTTCTGAAATCGAATTTATTCCTCCTTCAAAAGCAGCCATTCATGTAAAAGGCAAGCAGTACCAGAGCAGCGCCAGCGGACACCTCCAGTTTGATTATCACCCCCAAACAATGGATTTGGAATTGCAAAGCATGTTGTTGAATCTCGCCCCATTTCAAACCGACATCGGGACCTTCAGCGAAAATAAAGTCGCCATGTTGAATTACCCCACCGCAAAATGCACCGATACTTCACCCGTATTCGGTCAGCCATGTGATACATACCAGATCCCGGCCGGCGAGTTTATCGGCGCCGAAAGCGCCAAACATGACGGAAAAACGCTGCTGTGGAATTCTGAGAATGTAAAACCATTGGATATTTCCATCGACCATATAAAGCGCACTTTCGATATTTCCGGGACAATTCAAACGACGATCACCCTGAACGGGCAGCCGGCGAAAATGGATATCATCCCGGATTTAGAAGGTCGCTTTGTGAGTTTCTCACCAAAAGCAGTCGGAATCGAGTCAACCAAGTATGCGGAGTGCCAGGAGAACACCAACGCCACACCAGTATATTTGAACGCAGCAGGTTCGTTTGATGTTTACGCCCCCTCCCCTGCCAACCTGCCGAAGTTCGAATGGTATGAAGACTACGGGACTGCAACCGAACACTTATGGGGCAGTAAAGCCAAAGTTGAAATCAAACCTTACCAGCTTGGATACGGTGTACACGCCATATCTCTTCTCGTCGAAGATACCGATGGGCTGGTTGACGTTGACAACTTTAATGTTGAGGTGGGCGACAGTGTTGCGCCCGACCTGACAATCCCGGCTGATATCGAGACCCAGATTTACTCTCCCGGAACAAATTCTGTATATATTGATATAGGGAAAGCCTCGGCAAATGACGCCTGCGCCAGCGAGGTTATGGTCACTAATGATGCGCCCGAAAACCAACTGTTTAAACCCGGTATAACCATGGTCACCTGGCAGGCTGACGATGGTAGGGGCAATGTGACCACAGCCGTTCAAAAAATAAACGTCCGGGTGCTGGCTCTATTTCCGACAGTTGTGCTTCCAGCAATCTTGCTGGTTGGGCTTGCCATAGCAGGCTATCTAATTTTCAGAAAGCTAAAAAAAGCCTAGATAAATAAGGGACTCCCAGGTAAATATCCCTCACACACAGCCCGGGTAATCCAATTCTACACTCCGAGAATTTTTTAGTTTCAGGGTGCTGTTTCTGTTACCTGGAATGAAACTCTATCCGGATATTGAAACAGAATCCCGGGAAAATGGCCTGGATTTCCCGTATTAACATTCCCTGCAAATCCAATCAGGGGCTTTGCTCGATTCCATATCCCACATATAATATATCCATGCAAACCGTTCCCAATTTGAAATCAAACCATTTCCCCATTATTATTATAATTGGCAGACCGGGGTCCGGGAAGAGCGAAATAATCGATTTTCTGGTACATATCGATACTGAGCAGAGATTACGCCGGTACCGGATAGCGAAGCTTGATGTACTGGACGACTTCCCCATGTTGTGGACATGGTTTGAAGAAGATGACATACTTGAAAATGAGTTCAACAAGCCGCGCTTGTATACCGACTCGCAGGGATATTTCAAGGAGGATTACCTGTGGGACCTGCTGATCCGGCGGCTGGATCTGGAATATCAAAAACGAATGAAAGATAACCACCGCAATAGCGCCAAAACAACCACGATAATTGAATTTTCACGCGGCGCTGAGCACGGCGGCTACAGGAAAGCCCTGAACAATTTTTCGGAAGAAATCTTAAAAAACTCCTGCATCCTTTATGTGAATGTCTCTTACCGGGAATCGCAGCGTAAAAACAGGCTCCGCTTTAACTCGCAGCGCCCGCACAGCATCCTCGAGCACTCCCTGCCAGATGAAAAACTGGAAAAATTGTACAGCGAGGATGACTGGCATGAGATAACCCGCTCTGATTCCAATTTTCTGGTCCTGGATTCATGCCGGATACCCTTTGTTGTATTCGAGAACGAAGATGATGTCACCTCGGGAAAAGTGGATGCGCTGGGGGAACGGCTGGAACTTACCTTAGATCGCCTCTGGGATGTTTATCAAAAGAGCCTGGATTCTCTCTCAGGTAAGCAGCCTGGCGGAGAGGCATAAACATGGCTAGGTCAGTCCGGTTGGTTAATATGCTGAAGAAAGTATACCCGGCCAGGTACCTGGGCGCCCTGATGACCAATCTGCCGGTCCTGGAGACTATCGCCAACACCTTCCTTTTTATGGCTGATGATGTGGTCTATCTGCCCCGGGACAATACAATCCAGATTAAAGAGAACCTGTCTCAGCCGGAAGATATCGCCCTGCCATCGGAAATTGTCGATTATTTTATCGAAAAAGCCAGTTACCACTGGATAATGGACTTCTGTTTGTGCCGGGAAGGCGCTGGCTGCCGCGACTACCCCAGAAATTACGGCTGCCTGTTCCTGGGTGAGGCTGTGCTGGATATCAACCCTGATCTCGGGACCCTGGTCACCAGAGAGCAAGCCCGTAACCACGCCCAACGCTGTAGGGAAGCCGGCCTGGTCCAGATGATCGGCAGAAACCGGCTTGACCAGGTCTGGCTTGGTGCAGGACCGGGTTACAAACTGCTCACAATCTGCAACTGCTGCCCCTGCTGCTGCCTGTATGGAGCCCTTCCTTATGCCTCCCCAAAAATCAGCCGCAAAATCCACAAACTTCCCGGGTTAGAAATTGCCGTCAGCGACCTGTGCAGCGGGTGCGGTTTGTGCGCTGAGGGGGTCTGTTTTACGGACGCAATCCAAATAATAGATGGGCGCGCTGCGATTGGCAGCGACTGCCGCGGCTGCGGGCGCTGTGTGGAAATCTGTCCCGATGGTGCGATCGAGATTACCCTTGAAGACAGTAAAGTTTTCCGGGAAACAATTGACCGCATTTCAAAACTTGTTGATGTGACCTGAAAACGTCCAGGCATCCGTTTCTGAGAAAAATAGGCTCCCATTATGGCAGACAACCTCCCCGGTTCAGGTACCCTCCCCATCACTGGCCTGCCCTATGGCGGGGTGTTTCCCCTGGTCCTTGTTTGCGGTGATCAGGACCGCGCCGGCAGGATAAGCAGCCTGCTTGATTCTAAAAAGGAATTGAGCCGCCGGCGCGAATACCACGCCTACAACGGCGAATTCAATGGAATAGCGCTTACAGTTTGTTCCCATGGAGTGGGCGCGCCCGGCGCGGCAATCGTATTTGAAGAACTGGTTGCAGCCGGAGCCAGAATTATCATCCGGGTAGGCACCTGCGGAGGCATGCAGGAATCGATCCGCGACGGCGACCTGGTAATCGCCACTGCCGCGGTCCAGAATACCGGTTATGGCTGCGAAAACTTTCCGCCAGGCTACCCAGCATCAGCGGACTACAAAGTGATCCAGGCGCTTGTCCAGGCGGCAGGTGAGCTGGGGTTCCCGGCAAGGACCGGTCTGGTGCTGACCAGGGATGTATTTTACGTCAGCAAATCGGCACCTGCCCACACACCGGATTATCTTCAACTTTCCAGGGCAGGCGTTCTGGCGGTTGAAATGGAATGCGCGGCTCTTTTTCAGATTGGCAACCTGCATGGTGTTCGCACAGGGGCTGTCCTGGCGGTGGACGGCAACGTGCTGGAGAGCGCCGAAAGTTTCAATACCTACTCCCCAGACCGCCAGGTCGTCCACAAAGCAGTTGAGCAAGCCATCCAAACCGGGCTGAATTCACTTCGTTTCCTGAAGGATGAATAGGACCCACCGGGTGGAATAATACACATAGCCGGGTCAGGTTGTATAATTCAGGCTGGCAGTAACCCTGTAAAAGGCGGTTGGGTATATAAGCGATTGTCCCGCATTGCCTTTGATTAAAATATTCCGGTGCCGTTCCGATCCTGCCTGGAGAATTCTGGATATCTTCTTAATAAAATTTTTTCACCATGAAGGCATTGAGATTTAATCCCACGATACCCCGCTATGCAGCCGGACTGGCTCTGGGAAAAATCCGGGAGGATTTTTTCTGGAGCGGTCTGTCCTGCACAACTTTCGAGGATGTACCCGAGCCTGAGCTTATCGGTGACGAATGGGTCATAATCAAAACCCGCTACGGCGGCATCTGCGGCAGCGATATGAGCGCGATCCGCCTGCATGCCAGCCCGTATTTAACCCCGCTCACATCCTACCCTTTCACCCTCGGCCACGAGAACATCGGTGTTGTTACCCGGATTGGGCCGGCGGTTGAGCGGTTCAGCGAAGGCGAGCGGGTGGTGGTCGAGCCATCCCTGTGGTGCCGGCCGCGCGGTTTTGAGGATTTATGCCCCTTCTGCCAGCGTGGGGAGACCAACCGCTGCGAACGGGTCACACAGGGAGATCTATCTCCCAGTTTATCAATCGGGTTCAGCAAAGACACCGGCGGGAGCTGGAGCCAATATTTCCTGGCTCACCAGTCCCAGCTCTACCGCATCCCGGATTCGCTTAGCGCTGAGAATGGTCTGATGGTCGAGCCTTTTGCGACCGGTCTGCATGCAGTATTAAACAACCAGCCCGCCGAAGATGATTCGATCCTGGTCATCGGCGCCGGTACGATCGCCCTCTGCACCCTCGCCGCAATGCGGGCTTATGGGTTGAAAAACAGGATCCACGTGCTGGCCCGATACCCCTTCCAGGCTGAGGTTGCCCGCAGGTTGGGGGCTGATGAGGTAATACTCGCCTCGGGTGGGGTCGACTATTATGCTGAAGTCAGCCGGTTAAGCGGGGCTCAAATCCTGAAACCGGTTATCGGCAAAAGAATGCTGCTGGGTGGGTATGACCAGGTTTACGAATGCGTCGGATCGGACACCAGCCTGGATGACGCATTGCGATTTACAAACAACGGGGGCCTGGTAGTTCTGGTGGGCGTGCCCGGGGTCGCCAAAGGTGTCGATTGGTCCGCCATCTTCATCCATGAACTGCGTTTAAAGTCCTCCTACATATACAACCATGCAGATATTATCGATGGGCGCCAGCGGAGCACTTTTGACATCGCAATTGACTGGATGGCCCAGGGCCGGGTTGACCTGGGCTGGATGGTGACCCACAGATTTAAGCTTGAAGAATACCGCCAGGCGCTGGCCCTGCAGTCCAAACGGGCGGAGAACCAATCCTTCAAAACCGTATTTAAATTCGATTAATATACCTGGACTCACAATATTGCCCAATCCTCATATCCGTGACCTTTACACAACCAGGCTTTTTTTATCTTCTGATCTCCCTGAAGTTTGCCGGTTTATCGCTGCTTTAAACAGCCAGCCCGAACACCATATCGCCTATTACGGCACCACCCTAGATGAGATCGAGTATTACCTGTTGAATGAACAGACCATTCCCCCGGAAGAGAGTTACCTGCTGGCTCGTTCGGAAGACAGCCTGGCAGGCGTGATCGGATTGGAGTATGACCTGGATTTGGGCCGGGCTTGGATTGAAGGTCCCCTGATCTCAATCCCGGATTGGGAAGGCCTGGCGGAACTTTTATATGAGCGAATTGTGGAAATTATCCCGGAAGGGATAAACGACTACGAGCTAGCCGGCGGCACTCAAAATAAAAAGCTGGAACAGTTCGCCGCTACGCCACGGGTACCGGACGAGCGGCGACGCCACCCTGCTGGTCTTCCAGCGTGCATCACTCGAGCATCTCCCTCATGTTTCCGAAAGCCGGTTAACGCCGGGGCTTGCCGACCAGTTCCAGGCTCTGCACGATAAGCTGTTCCCGGGGACTTACTACAACGGGAGCCAGCTGTACCAGAAAATTGACGGCACCCACCATGTTTTCGTTGTATCGGAAGCAGGCCGCCTGCTGGGATATATTTTCGCTTACGTTTCGCCCGAAATCGGGGAGTCCGGGATCGATTTCATCGGCGTCGAGCAAGGCGAACGCAAGCGCGGGATTGGCAAAAGGCTGCTGGTCACTGCCCTGCACTGGATATTTTCATTCAGTGAAGTCCGGGTGGTAAGCCTGGCGGTTGATGTTGAGAACACCGCCGCTGTCAAACTCTACCAGAGCAGCGGGTTTAACCACCAAAGGACACTGCGGGGTTACCGCTTGAAATTCCCCTCAGCTGGATAATTCAACCTGAGAATAGGCTTTTTCTATTCCATTAACGATTATAGAAATTTTATGCACGCCCGGATAATGTCTGCGGGTCGACATATCCGCAAAATTGTGGTTCTTTGTGATGCTATGCGGACCGGGGGAATAGCTTTTTTCCGAAATCTGAAAAACTTTCCGGGAGGCTTTACCGCTGGCTTTCACGTAATCCACCCTGTACTCAAGCCTGATCAAAGTTTCAGGACCTACATCTACAATCAGCTGGAACTTAAGTTTTACTTTGTCTCCAATCCTGGCGGATGCCGGGATTATCCCAAATTGTTCAACCGCGACATTTTGCGGGTCGCAGAAACCAAACAGCCTCATCGCGCGCTGGTCGCCTGATTTAAGCAGTCCCCGGCAGGCGTGTTTTACGATCCAGTCCCTGTCCTCAGAATAGCCAATCCAGCGTTCGGCCACCTCCAGCGCAATCTCGGGATGATCCTTGGAGATGTCATTCAGGTTGTTCGCGACGCTGCGCCGCACGGTTTCGGAGGGATCATCTTTCAGCCTTTCCAGCACCTCCAGGACCGGTCCCGGGTCGGATATGAATACCTCCAGCCTGATCCCCCAGGGCAGCCTGGGGCGGGGGCCTTCGCTCGCCAGCCGGCGGACGTTTTCATCTTCAGCGCCAGCCCAATCATGCAGGTACGGCATCACCCGTTTATAGTCATGAGCCAGAAAGGGGCGGATCGCGAATTCTGAGCTTCCAAATTTGGTGAAATATCCCAGCGCCGGCAGTGACAGGTCCCAGTCATCAAAGCCGTATTTCTCCACAAAATCCGGAAAAGCCAGGGCTTCAAATCCCTTAACCCTGGGAGCAGCCTGCTTTAAAATCTCCAGAGCTCTCGGGATAATCTTCCGGAAGGGTCTGGCGCATGCAGTCTGCCGTGCGGTGCATTTTCTCCTTTAATGCCATCTCCTGCCAGCCATCCGAATAGACCAGCTCAAAAAACCTGGACTGGTCAAATTCAGGGTACGCATCCTTGAGCGCTTCTGCAAGCGAGTTGAGCGACTCTTCGGTGAAAAAAATATCTTTCAAACGCTCATTCATACTTCTGCCTGATAATATTCTAATCCCCGGAAATTAAAAATTCGCCGCACTTTGAAAACTGGAGTGCGGCGAGTTTTATAATTTTTCCAACAGTTAAGCCTTTTTTATTGGGAGGTAGAACCGGAATTCAGATCCGGGATCATCCGGGTTAAACTCCCCCGGGTATTCCTCAAATTCCGGCCTGTAATCCCGGACATATCCTGATTGGGGCAGCCATTTGTCATTGGCGTATTGATATGCCTCCATCATTGCCGGTATTGTGGTTGTAAATTCCGCGTATGTGCCCTCCGGGATTTCGATCCCTACCATCCCTTCGGGGACATCGCTGATATCTTCAACCGCAAGGCAGGCGCTGTAATCGAATTCTCTGGTTACAAAATCAAAGGACGTGGTCACTCCGTATGACAGCATGGTATCGACCCTGAGTTGAATCTCGTCCCGCCTTCCCATGAAGCTGACCCACAACTGGGGGATTTCATTTTGCTGGGCTGTACCGTGGTACTTCATGCCGACGACCTTAAAACCAGGTCTTGTGACTATCTTTGGTTCCATTTATAACCTCCAAAATTAATATTGAAACTGAACCTGACCCTCACCTGCTCAATCAATATCCAAAATATTAGCACATATGTTCTATAGTGTCAAGTTCTTTTTTCAAACTGCACTTCGAATCCCGGAAAAGGCCTCAATGGTTTCCATTTGAACATCCGAACCGAGGATTTTCATTCACACACAAAACCCGGTCTGGATACAATATAATTAGCCCCATGTCTCTGAAACTGTCCGCAAGCGACCAGTCTATGCTCGCAGGAAAACACGGCCCGGCTCCCCAAATGGCGCTGGAGATACTGGTCCGCATGGCGGAGGTTTATTCAGCAAACGAACTGCTGGATATCAGCGGGGCCCACATCGACAGCACGATCTATATCGGCGATGCCGGCCTGGAATACGCCGAACACCTGGCTGGACTGGGTGCCAGGGTCGCGGTCCCAACCACCCTCAATGTAAGCGGGCTGGATGAAATGCGCTGGCAGGAATGGGACGTGAACCGGGACTGGGCTTTGGCTGCCCAGCGCCAGATGGTCGCTTACCAGAGCATGGGCGCCATCCCAACCTGGACCTGCGCCCCTTACCAGACCCGCTGGCAGCCTCGTTTCGGCCAGCAAATTGCCTGGGGAGAGTCAAACGCGATCGTGTATGCCAATTCCGTCATTGGCGCCCGCACGGAACGCTATCCCGACCTGCTGGACATCTGCTGCGCCATAACCGGGCGGGCTCCCGCAGCCGGCCTGCACCTGGCTGAAAACCGGGCCGGCCAGGTCCTCCTTAAACTGGTGGAAATCCCCGAAACGCTGCAGCAGGCGGATGATTTTTACCCTGTGCTGGGCCATCTGGTCGGTAGGATCGCCCACGATCGAATCCCGGTGCTGGATGGCATAAAAGTCACGCCGACCAGCGACCAGCACAAAGCCTTTGGCGCCGCGGCGGCCTCCTCCGGAACAGTCGCCCTTTACCATATGGTTGGGGTGACGCCTGAAGCCCCGACCTTAAAATCCGCCTTTCAGGGGAGAGAACCTGAGGGTAAATTTGAGATTACCACTGGCGATTTGCGGGCTGCCCGCCTTGAATTAACCACCGCTCAGGGCGAACATCTGGATATGGTTGCCCTGGGTTGTCCCCACTTCTCTATTGATGAGTTCAAAAAACTTGCTGGTCTGGTCGCGGGGAAAAAGGCGCATCCACAGGTCCTGTTTCATATCACCACCAACCGCCTGCAGCTCGAACAGGCTGAGCAGGAGGGCCTCCTAGAACCTCTGCGGAAGTTTGGCGCCAGGTTCACAACCGACACCTGTATCCTTGCCACACCGATGCTCAACCCTGAGATAAAGAACCTGATGACGAATTCGGGCAAATACGCCTATTATTCACCCGGGATGCTGAAAGCGGAGGTCAGCTATGGAAGCCTGGCAGACTGCGTCAGGTCTGCAATTACAGGCCGGGTTGTGCTGGACGATTCGATATGGGACGGATAATCACCGGGAAGGCTGTCGTACCCGGGAGGGCTGAGGCTCCTGCCCTGGTCGCAGATGAGCCGATATCCTTCTGGGGAGGCTATGACCACCGCACCGGGGAGATAACCGACCGCCGGCACTCGCTTTGCGGAGAGAACGCAGCCGGGAAAGTGCTGGCAGTCCCCTTCACGCGCGGCTCTTCCACCACCACGGCGGTGCTGCTGGAAGCGCTGCGCAACAACACCGCCCCGGCTGGTATCATCACCACAGGAGTTGACACCTTCTTTGCCCTGGCCTGCATTGTAGCCCAGGTGATGTACGGATCTTCTATCCCGGTGATTGCGGTTTCTCGGGCTGACTTTGACAGGCTGGAAAGCAGGACCGAAATTTCGATCAATGAACGGGGCGAAATCAGCCTGCCCTGATCTAAAAAATTCCAGGCTCAATCGCCAATCACTGATTCACCCAAAAATTCAGGAAATCTCCGTGAAGATCCGCCTCGCTAAAAAATCTGACATCCTGCCTCTAACAGGTGTTCTGGTGAGAGCCTTTGCCCGGGATCCAGCATTGACATGGTTTTTTCCGGACCGGGAAAGGTACCAGAAAAAATCCCCCTATTTCTTCTCCATCCATCTAAAGCAGAAAATCAGGCGCAGTATGGTTTACACGGACAGCAATCTTGCCGGGGCAGCCCTGTGGGATCCGCCCGGCGGTATGGGTTTGTCCAGATTTGAAAGATGGGAATTCAGAATTCTATTTACATCTGATGCACGGCGCCGATTTCAGCCGGACGATTGCAGGCAGAAAGGTGTTGGGGCAAGTTCGCCCCGCTTTCCCGCACTGGTATCTCTCCATATTGGGAGTGGACCCGCCATTCCAGGGGCAGGGTATCGGCGCGGGATTGCTGCAGCCTGTTTTCGAAGTATGTGAACGTGATAATATCCCCGCGTTCCTGGAAACCGCCCATGAGAAGAGTTTGAAATTCTATCTCAACCTGGGGTTTATAAAAACCGGGGAATTCCAGCTCCCGGATGGTCCGGTCCTGTCAACTTTGTTGAAGAAACCATTATAATTTAGATTGTTGCAGGTTTACGATCCAACCAGGATCACATTATCAGAAATAAGGAGGTCAGTTGGATAAAAAAGAGCAAGTTCTTCAAAAATTAATTGAAGTTAGGAAAAAAACACTCCAATTGTTACATCCGCTGTCGCAGGGTGACCTTGATATGCGGCCCGCTGAAGTCCAGAACGGTGAAGGCTGGACTCCTGGGGAGGTATTTATGCACATCGCCCTGGATGAAATTTACCTGCGCGAGTTGATCGCCCGCCCCCTTTTACTGGGTATAAAACCTCCTGAAGGGATAACCTACATGCCCCCACCTCCACCAGCCGGAGTGAGCAAAGATGTCATCAAGTTCTGGCTGCAGCGCGCCCGCTCGGAGACGTTATTTCTCTTCGACAACTGGCCTGCGGATGGGAACCTTGAACTTACTCACAAAGGAGGATTTGATGAAGGCATGAACGGGCTTGAATGGTTTGCAGGGTACGCCAGCCATGAGGCTTTTCATCACAGGCAGATCGATGAAATTATCAATTCAATTAAATAATCCCTGATTACTTTCTTTATATAAGAACTTTATCTGGCATATTTATCTTTATCAAAAAGAAAAACTTCTTGTCAAGAAAGTATTACTTATACTCAAGCCCAGTCTGTTTAGAGGATTTAATTCGCGGTCATTTCTTCAAATCAACAGATATAATCTTTTTTATGTCCACAGATACATCCGCCATCTTGCCGGACTTTCCGGACGTTCGGTTTTATTGAAGTATTTAATGTACTTTGTTTGTCTCCTGTTAATTGCGGGGGCAATCTGGCTGCCGCGCCGCTTGGATTTAAACCGGGCGGTTACGACCGATGAGATCAAGTGGCTTGAGCGCTCCCTGAAATTTCTGATATTCACAAAACAGGGCGATTACCAGAGGACCTTCAGGGCCCCCCACCCGGGGGTCACAATTATGTGGCTGGGCAGCGGGGGGTTGCTGCAGGAGTACCAATCCCAAACAGGCAAAATTGAAAAACTGGGAGACAAACTGGAAGACCGTGAATTCTACCAGGGCATCATAAACAACCCGCTCGAAAACCTGGTCTCAGCCAGGATATGGATGAGCTATGCCCACCTGGTTGTGCTGCTGCTCGCTTTCTGGCTTTCCTGGCGTTTGACCGGCTGGCTGCCTGCCCTGCTCGCTTTCCTGCTGGTCGCCTTCGACCCCTTTCAGCTCGGCCTCGCCCGCCTGCTCCACCTGGACGCCCTGCTCAGCAGCCTTTACCTGCTGGCTGTCCTGGCTATCATCGCCTTCCTCTTTCAGCGCCGGGTGTACGATCTTATCATCGCTGGCGTCGCAGCGGGCCTGTGCTGGCTCACCAAATCGCCCGGTTTCTTCCTGCTCCCCACCGCAGCCCTCTTATTCCTGCTCGATCTCTGGCTCGCCTACCGCCAGAATACCAGCCCTGCCCTTCCCAAACAGCTCTGGGGCTACGCCTGGCGCTTCGCCCTCTGGCTGCTCCTGGCTGCCTCCGTCTTTGTGCTTCTCTGGCCCGCCATGTGGGTCAACCCGCTCGGCGTTCTGCTCGAAATTTTCGCCTCCGCAGGCGGCTACGCCGCCGAAGGCCACAGCTCGCCGGTATTCTTCAACGGCCAGGTCTTCCCGGACGGCATTTCAGGCCCGCGCTTCTTCTACTTCTATCCCCTCACCTACCTGTGGCGCACCACCCCGGCCACCCTGCTCGGCCTGCTGGCCGCCGCCTGGGCTTTCTTTTCCAAACAGGAGCTCTTCTCCAGGCCGGGCGTCCGCCGCACTCTCTTCGGCCTGCTGATCGCCGTGCTCGTCTTCTACCTGGGGATGAACCTGGGCTCCAAGAAGTTCGACCGCTACCTGCTCCCGGTCTACGCCCCTCTCAATATCATCGCTGCCCTGGGCTGGACCGCCGCCGCCCTCTGGCTGAAAGAGAGACTGCCCGCTTTTTACGCCAGGATCGTCCCGGGGGCGCTCCTCGTCCTGGTTAGTTTTCTTCCAGGCCTGGTCTTCTCTCAGCATCTTCCCCTATTCCCTGGCTTACTACAACCCCCTGCTGGGCGGGAGCCGCATTGCCCCCCGGGTCATGCAGGTCGGCTGGGGCGAAGGCCTCGACCAGGCTGCCATCTACCTCAACCAGAAAGACGGCGCCCAGAACCTGGATGTGTTCACCTGGTATCAGAACGGGCCCTTCTCCTTCTTCTTCGAAGGGAATTCACGAAAAATAAGCGACGGGGATTTTACCAGCAGCGACTGGCAGACCCTCGCCGGATCAGATTACCTGGTGATCTACATCCACCAGTGGCAGCGCGACCTGCCGGCTGAACTGCTTGAGTACATAAAATCCTGGCAGCCCGAGCACACAGTCTGGATCAACAACCTCGAGTATGTCAAAATCTACAAAGTACCGGACTGATTTTTTAAATTACAATTTTTGACCAAAATGCCCGCTCCAAATCCATTCCACTGGTATCCATTTTCCAGCCTCAAAAATACAGGCGCTGGTGTTTACCGTGTATCGTAATCCTTCCAGTTCCTGGAAAACAGTTTTTAAGAATATTTGTCCTGCTTATGGTTGCCGGGGCGGTCTGGCTGCCGCGCCGCCTTGACCTCAACCGGGCGGTAACCATTGATGAAAACAACTGGCTGCAGCGGTCGGGCGGGTTTTTTAAGGCATTGAGGATGGGCGATTACAGGAAGACCTACCAGAGCGTCCATCCAGGGGTGACTGTAATGTGGTTGGGCAGCGGGGGCATGTTGAAGGAATACTTATCATACCGGGAAACCAGCCCTGATCCTGGACGAAATAAATCAGTTGACTACTACTTCAGGCAGGTTGTAGAAAAAACGCCTCTCCCGAACCTGGTCTCTGCCAGGATATTTATGAGCTATGCCCAGCTGGTTGTGCTGCTGCTCGCTTTCTGGCTTTCCTGGCGTTTGACCGGCTGGCTGCCTGCCCTGCTCGCTTTCCTGCTGGTCGCCTTCGACCCCTTTCAGCTCGGCCTCGCGCGCCTGCTCCACCTGGACGCCCTGCTCAGCAGCCTTTACCTGCTGGCTGTCCTGGCTATCATCGCCTTCCTCTTTCAGCGCCGGGTGTACGATCTTATCATCGCTGGCGTCGCAGCGGGCCTGTGCTGGCTCACCAAATCGCCCGGTTTCTTCCTGCTCCCCACCGCAGCCCTCTTATTCCTGCTCGATCTCTGGCTCGCCTACCGCAAGAATACCAGCCCTGCCCTTCCCAAACAGCTCTGGGGCTACGCCTGGCGCTTCGCCCTCTGGCTGCTCCTGGCTGCCTCCGTCTTTGTGCTTCTCTGGCCCGCCATGTGGGTCAACCCGCTCGGCGTTCTGCTCGAAATTTTCGCCTCCGCAGGCGGCTACGCCGCCGAAGGCCACAGCTCGCCGGTATTCTTCAACGGCCAGGTCTTCCCGGACGGCATTTCAGGCCCGCGCTTCTTCTACTTCTATCCCCTCACCTACCTGTGGCGCACCACCCCGGCCACCCTGCTCGGCCTGCTGGCCGCCGCCTGGGCTTTCTTTTCCAAACAGGAGCTCTTCTCCAAGCCGGGCGTCCGCCGCACTCTCTTCGGCCTGCTGATCGCCGTGCTCGTCTTCTACCTGGGGATGAACCTGGGCTCCAAGAAGTTCGACCGCTACCTGCTCCCGGTCTACGCCCCTCTCAATATCATCGCTGCCCTGGGCTGGACCGCCGCCGCCCTCTGGCTGAAAGAGAGACTGCCCGCTTTTTACGCCAGGATCGTCCCGGGGGCGCTCCTCGTCCTGGTTAGTTTTCTTCCAGGCCTGGTCTTCTCTCAGCATCTTCCCCTATTCCCTGGCTTACTACAACCCCCTGCTGGGCGGGAGCCGCATTGCCCCCCGGGTCATGCAGATCGGCTGGGGCGAAGGCCTCGACCAGGCTGCCATCTACCTCAACCAGAAAGACGGCGCCCAGAACCTGGATGTGTTCACCTGGTATCAGAACGGGCCCTTCTCCTTCTTCTTCAAAGGAGATTCTGAGCATATCGGAACCGGAACTTTCAACGCCGCTGACTGGGAAACGCTTGAGGAATCGGATTACCTGGTGATCTACATCCATCAGTGGCAGCGCGACCTGCCGGCTGAACTGCTTGAGTATATAAAATCCTGGCAGCCCGAGCATACGGTCTGGATCAACAACCTCGAGTATGTCAGGATTTACAAACTCGGTGAATAACGCAGTAAAAATCTGCGGTTTAAAATCATAAAGTGTAGTTAAATTTTTAAACCCTGGAGAGTTTTTAGAATACTATCCTGGATTATTGAGTGCCTTTTAATTATTTCCACTTATAATTTAATCATTCTGAACTGGCGCTGATAATCTAAATAAACAATACTGTGGAGACCTGAATATGATCGCAAAACGGGCCCGGGAAATTAATCCCTTCATCGTGATGGAAGTCCTGGAAAGAGCGCACCAGCTCGAAAGCGACGGCGTGAATATTATCCACCTGGAAGTCGGCGAGCCGGATTTTGACACACCTGCCCCGGTAAATGAGGCCTTGTGCAGGGCGCTCGCCCAGGGATGCACCCATTACACTCACAGTCTGGGTCTCCCGAAGCTGCGGGAAGTAATAAGCGAGTACTACCTGGACAGGTATGCTGTAAACGTCGACCCTGACCAGATTGTAGTCACTTCGGGCACCTCCCCGGCTATGCTGCTGATTTTTTCGGCTCTGCTGGAAAGCGGTGACCAGGTAATCCTCTCAGACCCGCACTACGCCTGCTACCCAAACATCATCCGCTATGTCGACGGCCAACCAGTCAACATTCCAGTTTACGAGGAAGATGGTTTCCAGTACCGCCCTGAGGATATCAAACGTGCGATCACCCCAAGAACAAGGGCTATCCTGATAAACTCACCTTCCAACCCGACCGGCAACCTGCTCTCGGAAACCCGTATGAGCGCTATTTCACAGCTGGGACCGTATGTGGTCTCCGATGAAATCTATCACGGCCTGGTGTACGAGGGCAGAGAACGTTCGATACTTGAATTTTGCGATAATGCCTTTGTGATCAACGGGTTTTCAAAACTTTACGCGATGACCGGTCTCAGGCTCGGTTATCTGATCGCCCCGAAGGAATTTATCCGCCCGATCCAGAAAATGCAGCAGAATTTTTTCATCTGCGCAAACTCAGTGGTGCAGGAGGCAGGCATCGCGGCGTTAAAAGAATCCGGGGAGGATGTAGCCCGCATGAAGGAAATTTATAACCAGCGCCGCAAATTTATCCTGAAAGGTCTGCGCCAGCTGGGATTGGGTGTCACAGTTGACCCGACCGGCGCGTTCTATGTATTCGCCAACGCAAAACACATATCGAACGATTCATACCGGCTTGCATTCGATATCCTGGAAAATGCCAGGGTTGGCGTTACCCCCGGGATCGATTTTGGGGCGAATGGCGAGGGATATCTGCGTTTTTCGTATGCAAATTCACTGGAGAACATCGAAACCGGGCTGCAGCGGCTTGAACGCTATCTTGCTGAGAGAAGTTAACCTTATCGTTACAGCCCATCCCCGTCCCGGGATCAACCGGTCATAACATCCACGCCGAGGATTGTAAGCCTCCCATGTCCATTCCTACTCTTTCCACCCCCCGTTTACAACTACGTCCTTTTACTGCAAAAGATACTCTGCCCCTGCACAGTTTACTGGTCGAACCGGGGGTACTGCGCTACTTTCCCGATCCCAGCCCTCCGCCGGTTGAGAAGGTCGGCAAGCTGATCTCAAGACAGATCAAGCACTGGGCGGAACACGGATTCGGCTGGTGGGCGGTTGAGAAGCCGGAAGATTGCCTTTTGATGGGATGGTGCGGCCTTCAATACCTTCCAGAGACTGACGAGATTGAGATTGGCTACCTGCTCGGTAAACCTTTCTGGGGGAAAGGATATGCCACTGAAGCAGGCCTTGCATCGCTGCGGTTTGGTTTTGAAGATCTGTCAATTGAAAAAATTATCGCAATTGTCCACCCGGAAAATTCTGCCTCAAAACGGGTGATCGAAAAACTTGGCTTTCAGGACCCGGTCCGGGCCAGATATTTCGGGATGGAATGCCTGCGTTACATGGCGGATCGAACTGCTTATACTGCCAACGGATAGCGCTGTAAATTCCATTATCTGGTGTGATATACTCCAGAATAGGATTGTTACCGCGCCTGTTCAACATTCCAAACCTGGAGAAACGGAAACACATTGAAGCGAATCAGCGTATTTTGCGGTTCCAGTCCCGGCGCCCGGGCTGAATATGCGGCTGTCGCCCGCCAGCTAGGGCAGGAAATTGCCCGGAGAAATTACTGCCTTGTGTACGGAGGCGGCAGCGTCGGACTGATGGGAGAACTGGCCCTATCCACACTTGCCGCGGGCGGTGAAGTGATCGGGGTGATCCCGCAATCGCTGTTCGATCTTGAGGTCGCTTTCACCAACCTGACCGAATTACGGGTTGTCGCCACCATGCACGAGCGTAAAGCTGTAATGGAAAATATATCGGACGGTTTTATCGCTCTCCCGGGGGGTTACGGGACTTTTGAGGAAATCTTTGAAGTGCTGACATGGGCTCAGCTCAAAATACACCCTAAACCGTGCGGGTTTCTGAATATTTATGGTTATTTTGATTTGCTGCTGAAATTTCTTGACCACACTGCTCAGGAGAGATTTATCGGATGCGAGCACCGCCAGATGATCCTTGTTGATGAAAATCCAGCCGGCTTGCTTGACCAATTGAATGCATACACACCTCCGGCAGTAGACAAGGCTGCCTGGGCAAAGAGAGAGAGCAGTTTGGGCGGTGGTTGAGTCTCCTTATAATCCCCATCCGCTGGTCATCCAGCTTCATTTTTCCAGAAGTGAATTTTATCGCTGCCTGGAAGGCGTTAACCACGAGGATGCGCAGAAGCGTCTCCAGCCGATGAACTGTATCAGCTGGATTATCGGCCATCTTGCCAACCAGGAGCACCGCTACTGGGTTGAGTTAGCCCAGGGCAAAAGCCTTGTACACGGCTTGAACGAGCTGGTCGGGTATGGAAGCCCACCCAGTACCCCTCCCCTGGCGGAAATGTGGGATATCTGGGGTAAGATTACAGAAGCCGCAGACGTCTATTTATTACAACTGGACCCGGCGGGACTGAAAAGTTTTCTGGAACGGGATGGAACGCCACTCAAAGAAAACATCGGCACGCTCATCCAGCGTAATATCTACCATTACTGGTTCCATACCGGAGAGGCGCACGCCGTCCGCCAGATGCTGGGACACAAAAACCTGCCCCAGTTTGTCGGCGACATTTCGAGAGCAAGTTACAGGTAACATATTCAGGGATAAAGATTTTGAGGTCAGCATAATGAATCAATCTACAACTAACCAAATCATGACGATCGGCGGGGGTTGTTTCTGGTGCCTTGATCCACTGTTTGCGGATGTGATCGGGGTTGAAAAAGTGCAGGTCGGATATGCAGGCGGGAAATCATCATTTCCTTCGTATAAGGAAGTGTGCACAGGGACGACCGGGCACGCCGAAGTCATCCAGATTAGCTTCAATCCAGAAATCATCTCATTCAAAGAACTGCTGTGGATTTTCTTCACTTACCACGATCCGACAACCCTCAACCGCCAGGGAGCGGATGTGGGGACGCAGTACCGTTCAATCATCCTCTACCATAACGAACGCCAGAAACAGGAAGCGCAGGAAGTGGTCGCGGAGATAGAAAATGCCGGTCTGTGGTCGGATCCAATTGTCACAGAAATTGTCCCTCTCGAGGAATTCTACCCCGCCGAAGAATACCACCAGAGTTATTTTGCGAAGAATCCCGATCAGATGTACTGCCAGGTTGTGATCTCACCCAAAGTAAGCAAGTTTCGCAAGCAGTATTCAAACAAATTAAAAAGTCAGCCCTGAATTCGCCGGTATTAAATACCCGCTGCGGTTGGATGATCACATGGCGGGATTCGCGCGCCGGTTGTGCTCTTCCCGGGCGGTACGGTTTATAATTAAAAAGAAGCTGGTCTATCAAACCCAGGGATTATTCTGACACCGAAGTGGAAAGGGGCAGGATTATGAACATTCGTCCAGCAAAAACTGATGACCTTCCGGCGATAAAGGAACTCTGGAAAGAGATGATGGATTTCCACCGTGAGCGGGACGAATATTTCTCCCGTTCTGCCGGAGGTCACGAACGGTTCGGTGAGTACGTGCGGCGAAATATCGAAACTCCGGAATGGCTGGTTATGGTCGCAATTGAGAATAAAAAGGTGATCGGATTCTCAATGGGCACAATCGAATCTTACCCGCCAGTCTTCCAGCACACCCACCATGGTTTTGTCGCTGATATTGTAGTCAACGAATCATTCCGCTCGCAGGGAATCGGCAGCCAGCTTTTTGAGCGGATGGTGCCCTGGTTCAGGGAACAGGGCGTCAGCCGGATTGAAGTCGTGGTCGCCTCCGCCAATGAAATTTCCCAGGCTTTCTGGACCCGGATGGGATTCAGAGAATACATGAAGAAAATGGTCCTAGAAATTTAACAATTCAAATCGGAACTGGCAAATGGGCAGTAAAATCGATGTAATCGCATTTGACGCTGATGACACCCTCTGGCATAACGAATGGGTGTATTACGAAGCCAAACAGAAACTGATTGAACAACTTTCTCCAGAGTACAACCCTCAGGATATCGAAAGAACCCTGAATGAAATTGAGATAAACAACCTGAAATATTACGGGTACGGGATTAAGAGTTTCGGTCTGTCCCTGATTGAAACAGCCGTATCTGTCACAGGTGGCGTTGTATCCGGGGATGAAATCAAAAAGACCATCAAATCCATCAAGGAAATGCTGGTGGCTGAGGTCCCTTTATTTGAAAACGCACGCCAGGTTTTAGAGATACTCTCGCCCACATTCAACCTGATGTTAATTACAAAGGGCGAGTTTATTGAACAAAAACCAAAAATTGACCGCTCGGGTCTGGCTGGATACTTCCGCTATATCGAAATAGTCGCTGAAAAAAACAGCCAGACCTATCTTGATATCCTGAATAAGATCAATCTCCAGCCTGAACGCTTTCTGATGGTAGGCAATTCATTACGATCTGACATTATCCCGGTACTGGAAATCGGGGGACAGACAGTCCACATTCCGTATGAAGACACCTGGTTCCACGAGAACCAGGTCGATCCACATCAGGAGATTGGTTTTTACCACGAGATCGAAGACCTGTCACAACTGCCTGGATTAATTTCAGGTATCAACGCCGGATTTGATTAATGCGCCGGATATCAATCCTGGTTTACACTGCAGGGCTTATAACATTCACGCTTATCCTCTTCCTGATATTCCAGCTCTTTCTTGATCTCAAACCGCTCTTATCCTGGCTGGTTGCGGTAAATGCCGCCACATTTCTTGCATTTGGCTTTGATAAACGGATTTCCAGCACATCGATTACCCGCATCCCAGAAAATACACTTATTCTGCTGGCGCTGGCTGGGGGCACACCCGCGGCTTATCTTGGAATGCGGATCTTCCGCCACAAAATATCCAAACGAAGTTTTACTAAAAAATTCTGGACGGTTGTCATTTTACAGTCCGCCTTTATCGCTGTATACTATCTCATCACTACAAGGTACTTATAAATCTCAACGCGGAGGAGAAGGCTATGAACATCGTCAAGTCAATGACATTTTTATTTCAAGACCGTGAATGGGCTGCGAAAACGTTAATCGCGGCCATTGTCTCTTACATTCCAATTTTAAACTTTGCCTGGATTGGATACTTGAGCGAAGTGACAATGAACGTCGCTCACCAGGAACCGGATCCGCTGCCGGAATGGAGCGATTTCGGGACCAAATTTATAAGCGGTCTGAAATTCTTCGCGGCTTCAATTCTGTATTCGCTGCCTGTAATCATCCTGTTGATCCTTCCCTTCCTTGGAATTTTGCTGGGTTTATTGCCCGAGGATAGTGACCTTCAAACCTATGCGGCCAGCGCTTACGGGATCAGTCTATTCTTACTGATATGCTGTATTTCGGTTTATTTTTTACTGCTGTCGCTTTACCTCCCAGCCGTCTTCATCAATTTTTCCTGGAAAGGTACCTTCCGGTCCTGCTTTGAACTGAAGCGGATTATCCAGATTATCACTAGGAACCTTGGTGATTACCTGCTTGCACTGGTCGCTGTAATCGCGGCCAGCTTTGTGATTAGCTTTCTGGTATCGGTCATTTCGATCCTTTTTGTCTGGATCATCTGCATTGGCTGGATCCTGCTGTTTGTCATCGGGGCAATTACCAATGTGTGGATTGGAGCGGTGACTGCACACCTGCTCGGCCAGGTTGCTTACGGTGATATGATGCTTTCACCTGAATGAAAGGCCAGTAATGCCAGCAGAAAATAATTTTCACATGTCGCCCGATGACCTGCGCCGCTACGGAAGGGCTGTAGTTGATTGGATTGCGGATTATTATGAAAATATCGAAGAATTCCCGGTACTCTCCCGGGTAAATCCGGGGGAGATCCGGGCTTCGCTACCCGGCAGCCCTCCTCAGGAAGGCGAGCAGTTCGCAGCAATCCTGGGCGACCTTTCTGACCTGATCCTGCCGGGGATCACCCACTGGCAGTCGCCCAATTTTTACGCCTTTTTCCCGGCCAACACCTCCGGACCGGCAATCCTGGGAGACCTGGTTTCTTCTGGACTCGGCGTGCAGGGAATGCTGTGGGCAACCAGCCCAGCCTGCACCGAACTCGAAACCCATGTGCTGGATTGGGTAGCCGATATGCTTGCGCTGCCGGAGAAGTTTAAATCTTCAGGCAGCGGGGGCGGCGTAATTCAGGACTCTGCTTCCAGCGCTTCTCTGTGCGCCCTGCTGGCGGCCAGGGAGCGGGCGACTGGATTCCAGAGCAACGAAACGGGCAGCGGCAAGAACCTGGTCGCATACACTTCCAACCAGGCCCACTCTTCCATTGAGAAGGCAGCCATGGTCGCCGGAATAGGCCGCCGGAACCTGCGGCTGATCGAGGTGGATGAATCATTTGGGATGCGCCCGGACCTGCTGGCAGACCGGATCCAGACGGACCGGGCAAATGGGCTGGTTCCTTTTTTCGTTAGCGCCACAGTCGGCACCACCTCATCAAACGCGATCGACCCCGTTTCTGAAATTGGGAAAATTTGTTCAAGAGAGGGGATCTGGCTGCACGTCGACGGTGCCATGTCCGGCACTGCCGCGGTCTGTCCAGAGTTCCGGTTTATTCACGATGGGATTGAATACGCAGACAGTTACTGTTTTAACCCCCACAAGTGGATGTTCACCAATTTCGACTGCGATTGTTTCTTCGTGGCTGACCGGGGGGCACTGATTAACACCCTCAGCGTTCTGCCCGAATACCTGAAAAACAAAGCCACCCAGTCAGGCGCGGTGATTGACTACCGGGATTGGCACATTCCGCTCGGACGACGTTTTCGCTCCCTGAAACTGTGGTTTGTGATCCGCCATTACGGAGTCAAGGGGCTCCAGCATCACATCCGCCGCCATGTTCAGCTAGCCCAGGAATTCGCCGGATGGGTCGCTGCATCAGAGCGGTTTGAACTGGCTGCCCCGGCGCCGCTGAACCTGGTCTGCTTCCGTCACATCGATGGAGAAGAAACCAGCCGCAGAATCATGGAGGCTCTCAATCAGAGCGGGGAACTTTACATCACCCACACATCCCTGGACGGCGAATTTACCCTGCGCTTCTGCGTCGGTCAAACCAACACAGAAGAGAGGCATGTCCGGGCTGCCTGGCAGAAAATCAACGCAGCCGCTGGAAGGGATTAACAACAAATTGATTTTCTACAGGGGGCTTACTGTCACCTTTTCCATTCTGTCGCCGGTCTGGATTGCGTCGACCACCTCCTGACCTTTGACGACCTTTCCAAAAACGGTGTGTTTCCCGTCAAGGTGCGGCTGGGGTGAATGGGTGATAAAAAACTGGCTGCCGTTCGTATCCGGCCCGGCATTAGCCATCGAAATCACCCCTTTCTCATGTTTGAGCGGGTTGCCCTTGATCTCATCCCCGAACCTGTAACCCGGCCCTCCCCGGCCTGTCCCGGTTGGATCGCCGCCCTGGATCATAAAGTCGTTGATCACCCGGTGAAATGCGACTCCGTCGTAATAGCCTTCGCCTGCCAGAAAACAAAAGTTGTTAACCGTTTTCGGGGCAAACTGCGGGTAGAGTTCAAGCTCAATCGTCCCTTTTGAGGTATCAATCACCGCCAGATAGGTCTTCTTAACATCAATCTGTAAATCCGGCTCACTTTTCCACTGCTTGCTCTTCATCTAACTCTCCATAAAATCAATTTGTATTCCTTGCCGTATTATAAATAATTCAAAAATACAATTTTACCAGCCCGGTTAACTCCCGTTCACATGGTTGAATGAATAAGGGGTACTTCCCTCCGGAATTTGTATTATGTTATAGGGTGTGATCTGGTAAATACAGTAATTCAACCAGTTTGAGAACAGCAAATGGGCATGGCTCCGCCAGGTGACCAGCGGGGGCTGTCCCGGGTCATCCCCGGGGAAATAATTTACAGGAGGCTCGATTGGTAGGCCCTTCTCCACATCCCGCTCGTATTCAGTTTTTAGAGTCACCGGGTCATATTCAGAGTGCCCGGTTATATAAAACTGGCGCCGGTCTTTTGTCCCCACCATGTAGACGCCGGCTTTATCAGATTCAGCCAGGATAATCAGCTCCGCTGCTTTTTCAATATCGGCGCGCCTGATCTCAGTGTGTCTTGAATGGGGTGCGCTGAAGGTGTCGTCGAAACCCCTCAGGATCCTTTCCGTTTTCTCCAGTACCTTATGCGTGTAAATCCCGAACATTTTATTTTCAAGCGGGTACTTGGGAATTCCGAAATCATGGAAAAGCCCGGCCTGCGCCGCCCAGCACACATAAAAAGTGGAGAAAACATTTGATTTCGACCAGTCGAAAACCGCGGTCAATTCATCCCAGTAATCAACCTGGTCGAACTGCAGGTGTTCCACCGGGGCGCCGGTTACCACCAGACCATCAAATTTCTGGTCACTCACCTGCTCAAAATGCTTGTAGTGGTTCAAGAGGTGTTCTTTTGGGGTATTTTTGGAATCGTGGGAATTCATATGCAGCAGGGTCACCTCAACCTGCAGTGGTGAGTTTCCCAGCAGTCTTAAAAACTGGGTTTCAGTTGCGACCTTGGTGGGCATCAGGTTCAGGATGGCGATCTTCAAAGCCCGGATATCCTGTCTTGAAGCCCGGTTTTCCCCCATTACAAATATGTTCTCCCCTTCCAGAATGCTCTTTGCCGGCAGTGTTTCAGGTATGATGACTGGCATGGAGGCTCTCCTTTATAACAAAGCCTGATCAATATCCCACAGGATATCGTCAATATTTTCGATGCCCACGCTGAGGCGGATAAAATCAGGCGAAACCCCGGCTTTCTGCAGCTGTTCTTCGGAAAGCTGGCTGTGGGTGGTGCTGGCCGGGTGGATTGCCAGGCTTTTGGCGTCGCCCACATTCGCAAGGTGGCTGACCAGTTTGAGGCTGTCGATAAACTTGCGCCCCGCTTCCAGGCCGCCCCTGACCCCAAATCCCATTATCGCCCCGGGACCGACCGGCAGGTACTTTTTTGCCAGCTGGTGGTCAGGATGGCTTTCCAGGCCCGGGTAGGAGACCCACTTAACCCTCGGATGCCCCTCCAGAAAACGGGCGGCTGCCTGGGCGTTTTGAACATGGCGCTCCATCCTTAAACTCAAAGTCTCCAGACCCTGCAGGAACAGCCACGAATTAAAGGGTGACTGGCAGGCGCCTATGTTCCGCAGCCCCTGGACGCGGGCCTTGGTGATAAACGCGGCCGTCCCGAGATCAGCGTATACCAATCCGTTATAACTTTCATCCGGCTGGGTGAAGTCCGGAAACCTCCCGCTGGCAGCCCAGTCAAAGTTGCCCCCGTCCACAATAATCCCCCCGATTGTGGTTCCATGGCCGCCGATAAATTTGGTCGTGGAGTGCAGGACGATATTCGCCCCCCATTCAAACGGCCGGCATAAATAAGGGGAGGCGAATGTGTTGTCGATCACCAGAGGCAGCCCCGCCTCACCCGCAATTTTTGCAGCCTCTTCAATCGGAAAGACGTTGATTCCCGGGTTGCCCAGCGTCTCACCCCAGATCAGCTTTGTATTGGGTTGGATTGCCTTGCGGAAATTTTGCGGGTCTCTCGGATCGACAAAGGTCACTTCTATACCGATGCTTGGAAAAGTACTGCTGAACTGGGTGATGGTCCCGCCGTAGAGATCGCAGGCCGAGACGATGTGGTCTCCAGCGCCGCACAGTGTCAGGATCGCCATGACCTGGGCCGCATGCCCGGAACTGGCTGCCAGGGCTCCGGCGCCACCTTCCAGGTCAGCCATGCGCTCCTCAAATACCGCAGTGGTGGGGTTCATTATCCGGGTATAAATATTGCCGGTTTCCTCCAGGGAGAAAAGGCGCGCTGCGTGAGCTGTGTCTTCGAAAACATAAGAAGTGGTCTGGTAAATCGGGGTAACCCGCGAACCCGTGGTGGGATCGGGCACCTGACCGGCATGCAGCTGGCGGGTAGTGAAACCGAATTTCTTTTTCTGGGCTGATGATGTCATTAAATTTTCTCCTCGTTTATTTTGCTTGTTGAAATTCACGCTGTTTATCTGGTTTAAACAAAAAACGGCGCACTGCCTTTCGCAAACTAACTTTATTGCGGGCTGGCAATCCGCCGCTCAGGGTTATATTGTCTCTGTTTCAGGTGCTAATTGCGGCACACTCCAATATAAACCCGGGCGGTGGTGTTCGCTCCCGCCTCGGGCATGGCCATATAGCACATTTTTGAAACAGAATAATTTCTCATGATCAAGATTTCGCCAATTTTAGGAAGAATTGTCTATTTTGTCAAGCGATTCACTAACTTAATATTTACCTCAAAGTCTGCCGCCCACCATCCGGAACCAATTCAGGGTTGCCTGATATGATTACAGCGAACCCTTTGAGAAAACAAGCCTGTTTGATAAAATCAAACGGTTTTGAGCGGATTGGAAGGATGAAGATATGGGAAAAGGATCTATGAATACGGGAGCAGGTGGTTCGCCAGGCGCGGTGCTGTGGGACATGGACGGCGTTCTGGTGGACACCGCCGAACTGCATTATCTGACCTGGAAATCTGCCCTGGCGGTTAACGGTATTTCTATAACCCGGGCCGATTTTAATAATACTTTTGGTATGAACAACGGCCAGGTGCTCACTTACCTGCTGGGACAGGCTCCATCAAAGGCGCTGCTTGAAGAGATAAGCGACCGCAAGGAGAAGCGGTTCCGCGAGCTTGTCCGTGAAAGCGCATCCCTTTACCCTGGAGCGATCGAACTGCTGTCCATGCTCCACCAGGCAGGGTACAGTCAGGCGGTCGCCTCCTCCGCTCCCCGGGAAAATATCGCAACAGTCCTGGATAAATTCGACCTTGGCCCCTATTTCCAGACGACCGTATCAGGGCACGACCTGCCCAGTAAACCGGACCCGGCCGTGTTCCTGCTCGCCGCGCAGTCTCTGCAGATAGCCCCTGGTAAATGCATCGTTATTGAAGATGCGTTTGCTGGCATCCAGGCCGCCCGAAATGCCGGGATGAAATGCATCGCAGTGGGGACAACCAACCCAATCGAGGCGCTTGGAGAGGCAAATATCGCCGTAAATAACCTGGAAGAATTACAACTGGCAGATTTTCAAAACCTGCTTCAAGCAGACAAATGACGATCCATAACATGACAAATACCGGCGATTTTACAAACGCCTCCTATTCCACCCAGTACTTCCCCCAGCATGTGGCCCTTCTGACGGTCGGGGAAAATTTAATGCCGATAGGCCACTGGACTGTAATCTCCAAAGATCCTTTTCGGCTGCTGCTGGCGATGGAAATGGGAAATTACAGTTTTGAGTTGTTAAAAAAATACAGGGAGGCTGGTTTTCATTTCTTCCCCTGGAAAGACCGCTTTAAAGTCACCCGCGCCGGGTACATCAGCGGCAGGGAATATAATAAAGCCCAGGAATTAGGCTTCACATTATTGCCAGCCGCTAAACTCGAACACACCCGGCTGGTCGAAGGCGCTGATGCGGTGTTTGAGATGGTCGTTTACCGCCAGCTGGAGGGCTTATCCCGCGAGTTCGCGATTTACGTTTTCGATATCGTCGCAACCCATGGGAATGTCAAACCGGTTGACCACCAGCCGATTCTATACCTGAGCTTGAAGGACTTCACAACCTCCGGGGAATTGTGGAGATACCAGAAATAATACCCCTCTCCTTTTATTCCCCTTTCCAGGCAGCGGGCGCCGGGTAGCTTCCAGCCTTATAATCACCGAGATTACCAGCATTGCCAGGGAAAGCAGCGCGATAAATTCCGTTATGCTTTTCTTCAGGAACAGGAGCCCACTCACCCCAAACTGAAATGTCCCGGAAACAAAACATCCAGTGTGTAAAGAACAGCACCGGATGTTTCAGCTAATTCGTTGTTTATTACAAAAATCCCCGTGATTAAATCACCTCAATTTCCAGGTCAAACACTTTTGCGATCGCCTCGA
This sequence comes from uncultured Chloroflexia bacterium, assembly GCA_963793095.1. Lineage (GTDB taxonomy): Bacteria > Chloroflexota > Anaerolineae > Anaerolineales > UBA4823 > CAVWDI01. The sequence continues at coordinate 62,599 of CAWBYY010000001.1, read as the reverse complement.
TATCGTCCAGGTTATGACCGGTCATCAGCAGGTAGTGGTGCGATGATACTGTGTTCAGCAGTTTGTAACCATTCGCAACCCTGATTATGCCGCCGTTCAGGCAGTCGGAATCTGGGATACTGGATGTAGAAACTCAAATCTCCCTCCGCAACGGTCATCTTATCCATTGTCGGGAACAGTTTAGCCAGTGTCATATCCCCTTCCGGCAGCCTGGCGTCCAGGGCGATGGCATTATCGTCAACAATCCTGAGCACTTTCTTCTCCACTGACCATTCGGTCGCGAATGACTGCGGTACCACTCCCAGGTACCCGCAGTGGGCAACCAGAATATGGTTCTCGGGATTTTCCACCTGCGGAAAATTCGGGATCCTTTCATGTTTCAATGCTGCCTGTCCCATCAGGAAGGGGTAAATGTTCGTCATCATGATCGGCACATCCAGCGATTTGTTCAGGATGTATTTTGTCAGCATCGCCACAATATCGGCTTCACAGCCCCAGATCATCCGCTGCTCTTCATAGAGCATATTCCAGGCAAGGCAGGGCGTTGTGTCCGAATAACGCGACTCGTTCAGGCAGTTCATCCCTACCGCCGCAATTGAGCCGTTTCCCTCAAGTTCACCTTTGACAGCCATGTAAATTTTAATCGCGCTCAGCAGCGCTCGATTGGAGATATCGCCGACAGCCAGCCTGTCTTTCCATTCCTCCCAGACTTTTTCGGCCTCCGCATCCGGGATCGCCTTGGCGTCCGCGGCAAGTTTTTCAAAACTTTTCTTCTTAATATTCAGCCCGAACTTATCCTTGATCCGCTGGATGCACTCATCCTCCCACCAGTAGAAACGCTTGAAGATCTCCGCCTGCATCCCCTCGCCAGGGTTATCCTGGAACACCAGGAACTTAGAATCCTTTCAACCCCCGTTTAATACACAAAGCCTGTACCACCTTTCTGGTCTTATCCAGGCTGTTTGGCGCGATCGGGTCCAATCCCTCCGAGCGCAGGTAACTGCAAATCTCCCAATCCCACATCAGCACTGTCCCGAATTCGGAAGTGATAACCAGCAGCGGCATATCGATTGCCTTAAGTTCCCCTACCATGTGGTAGGCATCCCCGAGCATCTGGGGGAAGATAACCGCCTCAGCCTCCGGAATTTTATTGCCCAGAGCAACAGGCTCCAGGAATTCAGCTTTATCGCCAAGCAAATTGACCAGTATCTCCAGTTGGGTATCAAAATCCCCATCGCGATTGGGAAAATAAACCGGCACCAGACGAGCTTTCATATTGACCTCCTGAGAGTAAATTGATTGGGTGGAATGTGTCGTCTTTGAACTGCAAACCTCCGCAGCGGAGCTGCTTTAAAGTTTTTTGAGCACTTAATTTTACGCCATTTAAATCAAGAAAGGAAAAAACTCGGGCAATTAAATATCAAATCCCGCTTTTTCTGATTAGAAGTTCATGGGCGGCGAATGTAAAAACGCCGCAAACAAACAACAGCATCCCAATAACCTCCAGCCCCACCGCATCGGCCGCGATTCCCACCAGGGCGGGAACAAGCGCCCCGCCCAGATAGGCAGATGCCACCTGGAAGCCAATCGCGTTGGCGGCATGCTCCTGCCCGTAGCGCCCAGGGGATAAGCCGATCATCACCGGGAATACCGGCGCCATCCAGAAACCGATAATAACCAGACCGATATATCCCACCAGGTTAACATAATTCCACCAGAGCAGAAGGATTCCTACCATCATCCCGGCAAACCCCAGCCGGAGAAGACGGGTAGGCCCAATCCGGTCGGTAATAAAGCCAAAGACCATCCGCCCTGCAGTGAGCGACCCCCAGAATAAACTGACCCAGAATCCCGCCCGGGTGATACTCTCACCCCGCCCTTCTGTAAACAGTGAGAAAGACCATTGCCCCACTGAAATTTCAACGCCGGTGGAAAGAAAGAAGACAGTAATCCCAAGCCAGACCGCCAGCAGGCCCAGGGTCTGGCTATTTTTTACCCGTACTCTTTTATTTTCCCCTGCATCGTTAAACAACAACCGGCTGGGCCAGCTCCCCCGCTTACGGGCAAAATAAAGCCCGAGCAAGCTCTGCAGGACAGCGATCAAAACGAATCCCCAGCGCCAGTTCAGGTTATTCGCGATTAAAAAACTCATGATCAGGGGGGACAGCATTGCTCCCACGCCGTAAAATGCGTGCAGCCAGTTTAATGGTCCCGGGCCATAGCGGGCTGCCACCAGGGTGTTCATCCCGCTGTCAATCGTCCCAGAACCCAGACCGACCAGAAATGCGCTGGCAACAACGACCCACCAGTCCGGGGCGAGCGCATAACCCAATAAACCCGCCGCCCGCACCAGGTTGGCGATAGCAAGCAGGCTTCCGAATTCAGCCCGTGATAAAAACCAGCCGCTGTTAAAACTGGTCACCAGGACCCCGCACATACCGGCGATAAGGATCATGCCCAGGAAATCTAGCGGCAGCCCGAAATGCTCCCGGATCGACGGCCAGGCAACCCCCAGGGAACCCTCATGCAGTCCCAGGGTGATAAAGCTCAGGAAAGATATCCCAAGCATGGTTTTTTCTATTCTTTTTAGATTTTTGATATCCTGAATTGGGCCCGGCATCTGGATTCCTGGCATTATTGGATCTGAAATGGATAGGGAACTGGTGGACAAAAAGATATTGATAAAATTGGGTCCATAATCAATAAACCTTAAATGCCAACCCTGCTCCAGATATAAATGTTACCAGCAATTCAAATCCTACCCGATATTTACTTACGGATAATTTTTATTCCCAGGTGTTATTCAAATAACCCCAACTGGATAAATCAAGTTAGAATATTCAACAACCATAACACAGCCCATAACCCTTTAGGAGCTTTCAAATGGAGATAAAACAATCCAGCTTTAACGATTATAAATGTGTGCAGTTATCCAACCCCTGCCTCTCTTTATGGGTTGCACGGGAATTCGGCCCGCGGATCATTGGGCTTTCACTTAATGGGGGCGAAAACCTGTTCGCCGAACTGCCAGACGCCAGGATTGAATGCCCCGGGACAGGCTGGTACTCTTTATACGGCGGCCACCGGTTGTGGTATGCGCCGGAATACCCGCCAGTTACTTATCTCCCGGATGACGAACCGGTGGATATTCAGGAGGTTCAGAACGGCCTTCGGGTTACCCAGCAACCGGAGAAAGGCACCGGGCTGGTTAAAGCGATCACGGTTAGCCTGCCCTCCAGCGACCCTCATGTGCTGCTTGACCACCGGATAACAAACCGGGGAATGCGTCCAATCCGCCTTGCCCCATGGACGATAACAATGATGAAAACGGGAGGCACCGCGGTTATGCCGCTCCAGGCTGAAATGGAAGATGAGTTCGGCGTCCTGCCAAACCGGACGATCAATCTCTGGCCCTATACAAAAGTAGACTCACCCAATATCCAAATCCAGAACCGCTATATCTTCATCGAAGCCAACCTTCAGGAAGGAAAACTGAAAATCGGCTGCCCGAACCCGCGCGGCTGGCTGGGGTATGCCCTGCAGGGCACTTTCTTTGTGAAATTGGCTTCTTTTGTGCCGCAGGGGTTTTATTTCGACCGGCGCAGTTCCAGCGAATTTTACTGCGATCCCAACGTGCTTGAAGTGGAAGCTCTCGGCAAACGGATTATGCTCGAACCTGGCCAATCGGTGAACTTTAAAGAACAATGGAAGCTTTTCCCGGGAATTTCGATTGAACCTGACCAGGTCGTTGTTGACAGAATTGTCACGGAACTCGGGCTGGAAAGTTAATCCGGACAGTCGCCCGGCATTTTAAGGACGATCACGCTGTTCAGGATAGCGATTTCAGCCTCTCCTTTTGATAACCCTTCCAGCCTGTAATACCCTTCCGCCGGCCGCGGCAGTCCTGAGCGCGCTGCCTTCGATCACCCCGCTGTTGATTCTTTCCGCCTGTATGTACAAATTTTCAGGCTCTGACCCATCCCCCTGCAGCGGGTCATGGACAATCAGCGCATTCGAATATTCACCCTTCCCTTTCGGGCTGAAACCAACCAGGGTGACCATGTGAGAACGCTTGAGCCGGTAAATATCGAATTCGGGGAAGTACTCGTAAAAACCGGCTGAAAACCAGACTGAGCCGCAGCCTCTTAACCCCTCCTTCATCCAATCCAGCGAAACCAGGTCGCCCCGGTTGTATTCTTCAGGCACCGGCATCCAGCCCTGGTGGCCCAGCTCCTCATACAGGTAGCCGCGCTCGTTCAAAAACCGTTCTAACCCTTCCAGGATGTTTGCATGCGATGTGCCGAGCTTTACATTGGTATTCAGATAATCCGGTTTGCTCAATTCAAGGATTAACCGGAACTGGTCAAATTTACGGTCCTCGCTGTCCTCCTTAACAATATCCTCAAACCCGTTATCATCCAGCCACATCAGAGAATTTGATACCGCCGCTGGTGCGCAGTACATGCTTCCCGGGTCGTCCTCTTCCGCTCCCGGCAGCCCTCCAAAAGCCGGATCGTTCTGCCTGTAACCGGGAATGGCGGACATCCGACCTGTAACTGGTGGGGACTGCTCCGGCTCAGCCTGTGAAGTCTCAATCGGGGCTGGCTTTTCCGGGGACGCCGGGGAAATTCTCGGGCTGCTGCTCCCCTGGGGTGCAATAAATAAAGTCGGAATCTGGGTCGCAGCGGGTAGAATTTGGTCTGCCCCTTTAATAAAATACCCGCAGGCAGGGCTGCATACCAGCACTAAGACCAGAACTGCTGCCCTTTTAATCATAATCACCATTCAACCATCCGGAATTGAATTCACAATAATTTTCAGCGCAGGGTTTCCAAAAAAGTGCCTCCCTACCTGCATGGAGCATGCCAGAACCGGATTGGGTGCTTCCGGCCTGTGCAGATTTCCGGATTAAGGATATTCAGGATGAAGCAGTTAAAGTAAAACTCTCGCCAGGATTAATCCCCCCAGCGCCAGAATGATCAGGTTGCCGGCTATCACCGCCAGGTGCTGGAACCGCTCCGAGAGGTGCTCCTTTCCCAGACCGCCCAGGGCTGCCAGCAGCGTCTGCCAGGACAGCGAAGCGATCGCCGCGCCGGCGATAAAGAAGAGCCTGTCAGTGGGGGTGGGATTCTGGTTCGGATCCATCCCCAGGATCAGGGCGGTGAAGTAAACCACGGTCATCGGGTTGATAAGGGTGAGCAGCAGGAACTGCCAGAATGTCCGGGCTGGTCTGCACCCGCCAATCACCTCCGAAACGCCCTGTGCGCCTGCCAGCCCGCGCCATAATCCATATACAGCCAGCCCCACCAGCACCAGCCCGCTCAGAATACGCAGTTGAGTGGAAACCGGTTCCAGTACTGCCACGATCGCCGCCCCGGCGATCACCGCCAGGCTCGCGTATATCAGGTCGACCGCTGCCGCTCCGGCTCCCGCCATAAACCCGACCCGGAATCCGCAGCTCAGGGCGACATTGACAATCAGGATCGCGATCGCCCCGACCGGGACCGCAATTCCGTAACCTGCCAGGACACCCGCCCAGAAAGGAGAAGCCATAATCCCATAATTCTAATTGAAAAACTCACTCCAGTCTGACACTCCCAAACCGGGTTTTTTTCCTTTGGTTTGAACGATTAGATTGATTTCTTCAATGGTCAATTTTTGAATAATTTTCCTTCCATTCCTGGTCGAAAATTAGTCGGGCTTAATATTTATTTCGTAATTATTGACTTAAACATTAAATCCTGTAATATATAATATAGCAGGGCTGTAATTTTGCAGGAAAATTGTTTACCTGGCAATTAAGCCTCATAAAATGGGGTGACATTGCAAACAATAGAGGTAATAATCTGCAGATCCTGTTCCTGAGGTTGGCGGAATTAATTATTGGGCTGGGGAATACCGCATATGGCAGTACTGAAAATTCACCGGAATTGTTATTTGAATAAAATCTTTCCCGTTGGAGTTTTTGGCCACACTCCATATTGAGATTCCATCCTCGAGTCAAATAATAGAGAGGTATATCTTTGAATATGTCTCCGGTTCTATTTATTTCAGAATTGTATAAAGGAGGAAAATATTCCAGATCACAATAGATAGAAAAATAATGCCACAAAGATACAGTAACCTTCAAAATATTAACAATAAGGAGGAATATAATGCCACAAGGCGATATGAATGATCTGGTTAACCGGGCACTGGGTGGTCCCGCAATTGATGAAAGCCTTCTAAGAGCTGAGATGTACCCGGTACTGGAAGAGCAAATGCAGGCCCAATTTGATTCAGACCTTGAGAACCTCTCAAGCCCAGGATAACACTGAATATTTAAACAAGGTTGTGGAGGCAATATCCCAGTCCGACCCGGCTGTACGGGATGTAACCGTTGAACGCGCTGAAGCAGCAGAACGAAATTACAACGAGTTCCGTGCATACCTGGAGGGATTTAACGAATTTCCGGAAGCCATAGAAGTGGACGAGGATGTTGCGTTAGGTTCGTATTATGTCCGCAAGAAACCGCCGTTCTTTTTTAGGATGGAATATGGAAGTAACAGCGGCAACGCCTCCTACAGAAGCAGCGCCGATCCAAAATCAGGATATTTGCATTGTTTCGCAGAAGGCGGTGGAAGAGGGGGAAAAGGTTATGCTAGCTCAACGGCAGGAGTGGGCGTTTGTTACTCCCCGGCCGCGCCAAAAGGGATTCTAAATATAGGTATCAATCCAAGTGTTTTTGCGGAAGGGATGGCATTAAGCAGTTTCTGCCACAGTGAATTTAAGACCTGGCTCGGTATTCAGGTACACAAGTTCTCACATATAACCAATAAATACCTTGGAATGGTTGGGGACATTGGTGGATTCGTCTGCATTGACCATTCAAATTTTTTAGGGTCGCGCTGTTCGAAAAAACCGAAAAATAATTACCGGGAAATGCATCTTCCAGTCGATTCCAACCATGTTTATGTTGTATTTGCCTGGGTTAATGCCTTTGCGGGTGGGAATGGATCGGGATTTCTCTATTACGGCGCAGGGATTGCAGAAATCAAGGCAACAGTCTCCTTCATGGAATTATGGATGGTTTAAAATTAACCTCCCATTCCAGATATCTGTTGGTTGAGTATTAATGATCAAAAAGGCAGGGCGCGACCCTGCCTTTTTATTAATAGCATAAAATGTTACAACACGATGGTGGGGTTTAAATCAATGGTTTATAGCCGGAAAATAGATCTCATACTCCAGCGCCCCCAGTAAATGCTCTGCCGCTTTGCAGACCAGGTCCCCCCTCACACCAGGCTCCGTCACCGCCTCCAGCGGAAACCCGAAATAGACCAATCCAAATACATCCGTATATACCACAGCCGCCCCGTCATCTGTCCCGCCTGTATAGCTGAGCGTCAGGCTTGAACCGTCCACAGCCTCCAGCCTGTCCGGCGCCTGGACGTCATAGTAACCCCCGCTGCTGTCGTCGAATTGTCCGCTCAGCCCCGCGTACATACCCCCTGCTGTTCCGCTAAAATGATAGGTCGCGGCGTCATCCCCCAGGTAGCTTGATTTCAGATAACTGCGGTAAAATCCCGGGTCAGACCCGCCTCCCACCCTTGCCAGGTCCCATCCAATCTCTGAACCTGAGAGGACCAGTCTGCCGCCGCTGTCCAGATAATTTTTCAGGAGGGTTCGCTCCTGCCCGCTGAGGGCCGGGTCCTGGCCGGCCTGCTCCCCGGTAAACCAGTCCAGCATCCGGTAATTCCTGAGCGGGATATCCCCATCCTCAACAGCCTCATTCTGGGCGCTGTCGAAAGCATAACCACAGGAATCCAGCGCTTCTGCGTGTTCCACCACATAATCAAAGCGGTTCATGCGCTCCAGGTACATCCGTTTGGAAGTGCCCAGCGCGCTGCTCTCATACTGCGGGATCATTGCCTGGGCATCCAGGCGGTCAAAACCATCCACAACCAGGATTGGTGTTCCTTCACCAGCCCGCGGGGTCCGCACCCCGACCACCGAAGTCGGGAATGATTCGCCGCCCTGGTTGACCGCCGTCACCCGGAAGAAAACCAGCTCGCCGGGAACCAGCCCATTAAAAGTAAATCCAGTTGCGCTGGTTTGAACGCCGTTGTCAAACCCGCGCCCGTTCTGGCTGCTGTAAACCCTGAATGATTCGGCTGGGCTGCCCAGACCACCCCCCCCGGGGGAGGGCGCCAGTTGAGGGTGACCTGCCCGGGAGCGGTATTCCTGGCGGTTAAGTGGGTTGGCGGCTGGGGAAGGTAAACCCTCTCCGTTCCATCTCTGCCGGCAAAATAATTGACGATCCCCTGGTAAACCCCCCGGGCTGCCGTCTGGCGGAAATGCGGTTCCTTCAGGACATCCGCGTCGCCCGGGTCTTCTGTGTCATGGTAAGCCACCTCCAGCAGCACGCCGGGCATTGTCGCCAGTTCACGCACCTCCCCGAAATCAGCGCTGAGCTGGCCGCGGTCCTGCCAGTCCGGGTCCCAGCCTGCCCGTAAAGCCTGCACCACCCCATTGTGCACGCTTGACTGCAGGTCAGCGCTGCCCGGGGTTGGATCGAAACTGTGGATGAAAGACAGCGTTCCGCTTTTATCGCAGCAGTTCGTATGCCAGGAGATGAACACGCCGTCCTCGCCCGGGTAACCCTTGGATTTCTCCCATTCGGCGTACATCGGTCTGACGATCACATCGTTGAGCGATTCAGAGACCGGATATCCCATGTATTCAGCGTGGTATAAAGACGCCTCTTCAAACCGGGGCGCGTAACTGGGCCCCATGCCGCGGTCAATGCTGCCCAGCCCGCCTCCAAACCGGACCGCATCCGCAATCAGTGCCTGGCCGGGATCGCTTGATTCGTTCGTCAGGCTGACATATCCGCCGGTGCCGGCTTCAAAATAGAATTCTCCCAGGTAGCGCCAGGTGCTGCCGTGGACTTCCTGTGAGATCGAGACCATGGTATCGCCGCCTGCGTGGTGAATGGTATAGCGCGAATCAATGCTGCGGTTCGGGCTGTGGCGGTACCAAACCCAGACCGGATAAAGACCTGCCTCGGGGATATCCGGTCTCCAGGTTGCGGTCGCGCTTTCGCTGGTATCCGTAAGTGCATAGCGGTATGAACCGCCCAGATAGCCTGATGATGAACTGGTGGTAAACGATCCGGTTTCTGTATAACTGCTTCCACCGTCATCGTTGTCGATGATTATCTCGTTGCTGTTCAAAGAACGGTCCCGGACCACCCACACATCCGCCCCGGCGTTCCACAGGTAACGCACCAGGTAAGCATTGATCGCTTCGGCGTTGGAGAAATCCTCGATTATTCCATACTTATTCGGGCGCTGGGTGACCCATCGCAGGCCATTCCATATCCAGCCGTGCCCCGGGCTCAGCCATACGGTTTTACCGGATAACACCCCCTGAGGCTGGCTCGTTCCACCAACAGGTGGCCCTCCCGGCATCCCCGGTTGGGGACCTGGCACCGCCGGTACAGGGTCGAGGTCAACCTCAGCGGTATGGACCCTGACACCCTCCCGGGTCAAAAAACTTGAAAGCGGGACAGGAATACCCTTTTCGTTCTCGGCTCGAATGCGGAAATTTTCCAAACCTAGCGGCATCAGCGCATCAACTACCAGTTTATTGATCGCATCGCTGTTTAAAGCGTCGAACTCTTCCTCAAGATATTCCCCTGGCAGTGAAAGATCGATTGTGATCCCGTTTCCGGATACCTCCACCCCAATCAGGCTTGTACCGGATGGGAAGGGATATCCACCTGGGGTTGATGATTTAATTAATTCTGCCAGTATCCTGCGGGCTTGCTGCTCTATTTTTTCGTCTCCGGGCTCCATCAAACGCGCAAACAGGTTCCCCTCTCCTGCCGCTGATGGATTGAAGAAAGGCAGAAACGCCACTCCCAACCCGATAATTGCAATAAATAGAAAGAAGCGGATATTAATATTTTATCTCCTGTCGATGGAATACATCTTTCCATAAAAATTATTCATCTAATTTGTGTTGCGGAATTCATGCCAGACCGGTGCCCCTGGCTGGCGCCTCGTTTTTCCCCCAAATCCAAATTTATACTTAAAATTGAATGGCTTCTGTAAGTCTGTTGTTCGAACGGTATATTCCAGACCCCGCTTAAATCACCTTCTAAGCAGCAGTCTGCCGACGCCAATTGCGCCTACAACCAGGGCTGAGGCAAAAAGGCCGGCCGCGATTCTGCGCCGGCGGGATCTTATCTCAACCCGCATATTAACAGATACTGTTTCAGGAATTCGGAATACAACCGAAGAGCCGTTTGGTTTGAAACCTTCCAGGAACGGTTTTATGCTCGCCGGGAGCCCTTCTGGGATAATTTCATCAAACTTTGTTTTTTCCATCTGGAATCTATTGCCGGATGAAATAGTCAGGTCCTGGTGATTATTATCTGGCTGAAGTGGATGATTTGTTCCAATTTCAGGATGGATTTGTGCCACGGTTCTTTATTCCAGGCTGGTGTTCTCTCAGAGAGTGAACGGCCGAATCGGTCAGAATTATGTGAATTTTAATCATTATACATCAATCGAATTTGATTTACACCTGAAAGCAGGGGTGGCACAGGGATTGCACCCTTTATATTGATCAATTCTGCATAATCTCCATTCACTCACCGGAGTTGTCAGGCTAATTTTTTTGCCGCCGGTATTGTTTTAATTTTTTTTTAAATTAGTTGTTTTTTTAAGGAAGGGCTATATGAATACCGAAAATCAGATATTAGTAAATCCGAACAGCGCTTCTGTTGACGAATTAACCCAGGTAACAGGAATCGGCCCCGATATCGCCAGGCGCATCGTTAATGGCCGCCCGTACGAGACTCTGGAGGATCTGACCCGCATAAACGGCATCGGTCCTTCCATGTTCGAACAGATAAAAAGCTCCCTTACCCTTGAGCCGGACGAAAAAATGATGGAAATCGAGGCGGAGGCAGAAAAGGAAACGCCTGAACTTGAAACTGTCGCAGATCCGGAAAAAAATGATGAAGCCCACCCTCCGGCAGATGAAGGATTTCCCGCTGATGACAGTCTCGAATTACCGGAAGAAGAAGGCGCTGAAAAAACCCAGGACAGTGATTCCAACCTGGTTGAAGAAGCGCCACAGGTCCTACCTGAACCAGCGGTTCCTCCGCCGGGGATTTCCCGTTCTTCCGCAATCGGCTGGGCGCTGTTCGCCGGAATTGTAGCAATGCTGCTTTCAATTATCCTGAGCCTGGGGGTGATCGCCAGTATCAATGGCGGCAGCCTGAATTTTGTAACCCAGACCGAATACCGCAAGCAGCAAGCGCTCCTCGCCGAAATAGACAACCGGACAGATCTACTTGAAGGGGAACTTGCTGGCATGCGGGAGCGTTTGACAAATCTTGAACTGCTGAGCGGACGAATCAGCACAGTAGAAAAATCGGTTGGGGCGGTTCAGGGCGAGATGGATGTCGCTCACGAACGGCTGGATGGTTTATCGGGTGAACTGGAGATTCTCACAGAGCAGATAATAGGTTTATCAGCTGATGTGGAAACTTTCAAAGCAAAACTTGACCGTTCCGAGTCCTTTTTTGTAAACATGCGGAACCTTCTGAACAACCTGTTCCCAGAGGAGTAAAAATTATGAGCGCCCAAACTACTGAACCCCAGGAACCTTCATTCTGGAACAAATTGTGGCGGATATTCTGGACTCTAATCGTAATCGTTTTTGTAGTTGGATTAATTGCGGCTGGGGTCTATTTCGTTGCCCCTTTCGTTTACCAGGAATACGTTGAACCGGTGCAGGAGCATTCATTCCAGCTCGACTTGCTGGCTGAGCAGGCCCAGCAGATTGACAAGCGCCACACGGAGCGGATGGACTCGCTCGCTGACCGGCTGCAGGAACTTGAACTCCAGGGCGATTCCTACAAATCCGGCTTTGCCAGCTTTGAAGGACGCCTGAACCAGGTTGAAACAGTCCAGAGCGACCAGGCTGATTCTATTGATGCATTGCTGCCTTTGCAGGCTGCTGTGGGAGATCTTGAAACCCAGCTCAGCGGCATGCAGTCTGACCTGGACGATTTACAGACTGCCCGGAGAACCATCGAGGCTCAGGTTGCGGAACTCCAGGAAGGGCAGTCTGATTTTGAGCAAGCGCAGGTTGAAACTGCAGCCGACCTTGAAGAAATACAGGCAGGAATGGACTTATTAACCGAACAGACAGGCCAGGTTACAAGGGAACTCCAGCTCCTCAAGGTGATGGAGTTGATAACCCGCGCCCGCTACAACCTTGTTGACGGAAACTTTACCCTATCGAGAGCGGATATGATATCAGCGCGAGACATCACAGCCGGTCTCCAGGCGCAGGCGCCTCCCCACCAGGAAGAGACTCTCGCTGAGATCACCAGCCGCCTGGATACCTCACTGGCTAACCTGGCAGGCTCGCCTTTAAGCGCCGCAGATCAACTGGAAGCCGCCTGGCAGCTGCTGGTTCAGGGATTGCCCGCTGAACCCGGGGAAACGGAAACAACTGAAGGGACAGTCACCCCTACACCTACACCTACACCTACTCCTACTCCTACTCCAACTCCTTAGTCAGTTTGGCGTGTATTATCCAGATCATATAAAATCAATCTGAAGGATTTGTTATGGTTCGGGTAATTTTATTCAGCAATACAGGAGTAATTCAACCTGTACCGGTCGACCAGATTGAAATTTTACTAAAAGACAAAAGCGGTTTTTTTTGGGTTGATCTATCAAACGAACCCTTTGATAAGTCAACCCGGATTCTCCACGATTTATTTCACTTCGATTCGCTTGCAATTGATGATGCCTTGCATGAAACCCATGTTCCTAAGGTTGATGATTGGGAGACTTATTTATATCTTGTGTTACGTTCAGTTCGGCAAACTTCAACCACTCCTTTTGAAATACTCACACCGGAACTGGACATCTTCTTCAGCCCGGATTATTTAGTGACATTCCACGATCAACAGCTTAAAGCTGTTGATCGGGTTTGGGACACCTGTCAGCATGACCAGCGTTTTTTACAAAGAGGAACCGGGTTCCTTCTTTACCAGTTAGCCGATGAAATCGCAACTGAAACCATAGAGCTTGTCGATAATATCGGAGAATTAATGGATCAGATAGAGGATGGAATTATTAGAGAACCAGATCCAAGTATTCTTGAACAAATTTTTTCTACTAAACGGGTACTGCAGAAACTGCGCCGGTCAATCCTGCCACAGAGAGAAGTTTTGAACAAATTAGCACGGGGTGATTTCAGATTGATAGAGAATAAAGACCAGATTTATTTCAGGGATGTTTATGACCACATGGTCCGCCTCCATGAAATTAATGAGGGCATGCGTGACTTGATCGGTGCGGCATTTGATACATACCTGTCGGTACTCAATAAAAGAATGAATGAAATAATGAAAGTGCTCACCATTATTTCGACTATTTTTATACCTCTTTCATTTTTCACGGGTATTTATGGAATGAATTTCGTCTACATGCCGTTAACGCAATGGCGGTGGGGATATTTCACTTTGCTATTTTTTCTTGGGATAATATTTATTGGCATGGTCTTCTATTTCAGAAACAAAAAATGGTTATAATATCTTTTATTGACTGATAATTTCAAGCTGGTTCCAGCGCCAGTAAATTTTAAATTACAGGTACATATTCCCGCAATTAGCAACGAAAAACCAAGTATTTATTGTATTAAAGAAACCGTAATATGATTGTGGAAATTCTGTTGTATACCAGATAAAAACCATCGCTCCGCTCAAATTTAAACCCGCCCTCCTCGAGCATATGAAGACGGAGATAGAAATATTCTCCGGGAAAAAGTGGCCGGAGAATTATAATAAATAAAGGGCTGATTAATGCAGGCATTATTGTTTTGCCAGTTTCCGGATGAAGCTGCAGTTTTGCGGGTAATCCTCCAGCAAGCTGGCTTTTCGGTTCGCTCATCGACCAGGATAGACCTGGCGATTGAAACCTGGCCCGATAAACCGCCCGATCTGGTGCTGGTATCTTTACATGAGCTGAACCCGGAAATCAATAAACAGTTCAGCCAGATGCGGGTCTACACGGTTATCCCGATCTGTGTCATCACCGATCCGATTCCTGAAAGCATCCATGTGGGTCTTCTTGAAAGTGGAGCGGACATGGTAGTCACCCGTCCATACGGGCTGCGCATTCTATCAGCCCAGATTATGGCATTGATGAGGCGCAGCGCCAGCGTTCCCTTCCACAGCCTGCCTGTTCTCAGCCAGGCTGATCTAACCCTGGATCCATCGGCCAGGTCAGTGTCGGTTGAAGGGTATGAGCCTAAACGATTGACCCAGCTTGAATTCCGCCTGCTGTATACGCTTATGACAAACGCAGGTCAGATTATACCGCCGGAGAATATCGTCGAATATGTGTGGGGATACTCCGGGGAAGGCAACCGTGAACTGGTGCGCGGGTTGGTGCAGAGACTGCGCTCAAAGGTCGAACCGGATCCAAAAAACCCGCGCTTCATCCTCACAGAACCGGGTATCGGATATTTCTTCAACAGCCAGTAGCAGATTATATTAACTTTATCGCTGTATTATTTACAGGGAGTTTTTCTATCCTTTATATGTATTTGCTTGTATAAAAATTAATACAGGATTTGCGGTTTTTAAAGCAATTTTCTATCCCAATAATACTGTTTTTAGACTTCAGGAAGGTAAACTCGTCTTCAGATAATGGATGTCTGGAGGCGAATATGGTGATCGCTGAGTGCCCTAACTGCAATGCCCACATAGAGATTGAAACTGTTCCGGTGATAGGGTTGCCGGTTGATTGCTATCGCTGCAATATTAATCTGGAAGTTATCTGGTTGTACCCGGTTACCCTGGATTTCCCCGAGAGAAAAATAATCCAAAATCACGAGCTTGAACTAAACGAGAACTTATAAGGTTCAATACTGATTTCCCCGGACGTTGTTTTTGAATCAATAACCGTATATTTAGCGGAAATACTTTTTTAAGTTGAGTTTTAAGAAGGAGAGCTCATAAAGATATGAACGTTAAGTCGAGAATTAAATCTAGATGTTTTGTCTGTGGAGAGCTGGTTCTGTTTGAAAAACCTCCCAATATCGGCGACATTGTCTTCTGCACTTACTGCGATGAGGCAATGGAAGTAATTGGATTAAATCCAATCACAATCGATTGGCCATTCGACTCGGAAAGTTATCTTGAAGATGGCTATCTGCAGGAAGACTTAGAATATTAATTAAGGAACCAATAGATAAAAAATGAATCCAGAAATAACTGATAAAAACCAACCTTTGCAGGTTGTCGTGGTAGCAAATGCCAGGGAAAATTTTACACCCGACAGTCATGATCCCCCGGATGCCGGCGCTGAATTTGACAAGCGGGAGACAATTTTTGCCATTTCCAGTGCTCTGGAAGCAGGCGGGTACAGCGTAATTTTCTTAGAAGCGGACCATAATCTGCCCCTGCGGCTTGCCATGTTGAAACCGGACATATGTTTCAATATTGCTGAGGGATTGAAAGGGGATGGCCGGGAAGCCCAGGTGCCGGCAGTTTGCGAGATTCTGGGAATCCCTTATTCCGGTTCGCGAATTGTCGCCAACGCAGTCACACTGGACAAAGTAAAAACCAAGCATATCTGGCAGAACCTGGGATTGCCGGTAGCGCCCTTTCTCGAGCTGAACTCAACCGAAGAAATTGAAGAAATAAATCTGAATTACCCATTATTTATCAAGCCGGCCCGCGAGGGAACCGGCATGGGAATCGATTCCGGCGCCTTTGTGCATTCCATCGAAGAGCTTAATTCGAGGATATCCTGGGTAATAAACACCTACCACCAGCCTGCCCTGGTTGAGGAATATCTTCCAGGCAGGGAATTTACAGTTGGATACATCGGCAATCCCGGAAATCCAGCCGGACGTAAGAATCCACAATTATATGATCAGGATGGTTACCACTGGTTTCCGGTCCTTGAGATTAATACCGCCTCTAGCATCACTCCGGGATTTTACGGGCATAGCGCCAAAGACTTTTACATTGGTGAAACGGGCGCGCCTGAATATTTGTGCCCGGCGGCAATCTCCGAGGCAAGCAGGACTGAATTAATTTACCTGGCAAAACGGGCAGCCCAGGCTGTCGATGCCTGTGATGTCTCCAGGGTAGATTTTCGCCTGGGAAGCGACGGAAAACCATATCTGATGGAAATCAATACCCTGCCGGGTTTGAACCCTCAGATCAGCGACCTCTGCATCATGGCTTCCGCCGAAGGGATGGAGTACACGACCCTCATTAACGAAATTCTCAATCTGGCTCTGGACCGCTATGGTTTTGTATTGCCTCCTTTAACAGCCCAGATTTCCCAGGAAACTCAGAAAGCCACTGCTGGCATCTGGAACCTGAATGGCGTTAGCAGATACTTATTCAACCGGAAAATCCGGACCAGATAACCTTTTTAGGATGAAACTATTCACGGCTGCGTTTTTGGCCATTTCCCGGGCGGTCATAAGGTTCAGGCTGATTTCTTTTTATATACCCAATTAAAATTCTTTTTTAATGTGTATATACGCGAAACCGATAAACTTAAAGGCTGGAAACCAGCGTGGATATTGAAACTTTCCACCCAAAATTTGAGAGGATATTTTTGTGTACAGTCCAATGAAAGAAATTGAATGTCCGGTATGTGCAAGCCTGTTCCAGATACCTGAGATGGTGTTCGTAGGTCAAAAATTTAGCTGTTTATCCTGTGATACTGAGCTTGAGGTGAGATCGCCGAATCCTGTTTAATTGGATATTGACAATTTTGACAAGAAGGGGATAATTTACAATCTGAACTCCGCCAGTACTCCTGAAGGAAAGAACCGGATCAGATGTCCACGATGTAAAAATAATCATAAATTTAACCCAGAGGGTCTGGATAGGCGACCGGATAACCTGTGTTGCCTGCAGAATGGAATACCAGATCTTCGGAATGAATCCGGTCGAAATTGATCTGCCTTATGACGATACAGATAAAGACATGATGGGTGACGATGATCCAGGAAATAAATAATCATGTAAAAGTTACATTCCTCACAGAGAGGGGGTATAACAAACTGAAAGATGAGCTTGATTATCTTCGCAATGTGCGCAGGCAGGAGATAGCCTCAAACCTGCGCGAAGCAGTTGACGATAATGATCTGGCGGAAAATGATGAATATCTGCTAATAAAAAATGAACAGGCGCTGGTCGAAGGCCGCATCAGTGAGCTTGAAATACTGCTCAGCAGGGTCGAAATTATCCAACCGGGTAATGATCTTGGCAAGGTCCGTATTGGCAGCACCGTCACCATTCAGGAGGATACATACCCATCTGAGACATACACCATCGTGGGCACCGCCGAAGCGGACTCTCGAAGCGGTTTGATATCCGACGAGTTACCGCTCGGGAAAGCCTTGCTGAAGCATCAGGTTGGAGATGTTGTTGAAGTGAATGCCCCGGATGGAAAGATTAAGTATAAAATATTAAGCGTTGCGTAGCTAATTTTTAGTTCAGGTGTTTTAAAAATGAAATCCAAAAAAAGAGTCGATTGTCCTGTTTGCGGCGAATCCTTTCATTTAGACAGCTGGCTGAAAATCGGCCACCAGGTTCTGTGCCCCGAATGTGAAGAAACTCTGGAAGTAGTCAGCCTGAAACCTATCACCCTCGATTCTGTGTTTTCGATGGAAACCGAGGATCTGGAAGGACAGGATTGGATGGCGGGCGATTCGGGCAAAAGGATTTTCAAATCCCCTTAGAAATCAAACAACAAAATACCTGGCTGGTCCGGCTCAGTTCTGGCAAGTTTAAGATTGGTTTTATTTGCACTCTTAATCCTGGCAAAAGCGGCCCTTCTTTGGAATCTTCATTCGGGATGACACATACCCCACCCGTCATTTCGACGGAGGCTTGGTTTCTTTGCAGGCCGGTTGGAGAAATCCCGGACGAGATTAAACTGAAAGGGCAAGCGCCTCCCCATAATGATTAACATATTTAGCGAGTTTTTACAGTTGTAAATGCGGTAGAATAAAAATAGAAAAACAGCAATTCGGAAATAAAAGGGTGAATCGCCAGGGTATCCCCGGGATAACCTGTACACCAGCGCAGTATGGTCCCCGGGGACATCAGACTAACCGCGATTCTGGCGGCTAAAAAAGGAATAAAAATAAATTCGCATTAAATAAACTGGGTCAATGAATTACGACATCGCTGTGGTTCTGTCCATCCTTGCCGGAGCTGTTCTGCTTTTTGTTACCGGCTGGGTCCGGATGGACATCGTCGCCCTGCTGGTTGTGGTCGCCCTGACAGCTACCGGACTGGTTACGCCTTCTGAAGCTTTATCGGGTTTCAGCAATATGTCCGTGATTACTGTCTGGGCAATGCTGATTTTGAGCGCCGGGCTGGCAAAATCGGGGGTGGCTCAGTGGTTAGGCTCCAGGGTGCTGCAGTACGCCGGAGACAGCCAGGTCCGTTTAATCGTCCTGATCATGCTTACTGCCGGGCTGCTGTCCGGGTTCATGAATAACATCGCGGTTGTCGCCTTCATGATCCCGGTTGTGATCGACATGGCCCACCGGACAGATATCCCGGCTTCAAAACTGCTGATACCGCTGGCATTCGCCTGCCTGTTAGGCGGACTGACCACCATGATCGGGACTCCTTCCAATATTCTGATCAGCGAAGCCACCTATGAATTTGGCCTGGAGCCATTCAAGCTGTTCGACTACACCCCGGTCGGTTTACCCCTGCTTATTGCCGGCATCCTTTTTTTTATCCTGTTCGGGATCAAAATGCTGCCATCCCGCTCAATCCGGAAAATCAGCCGGAAAACCCAGGAGATTAAATCAGGCGACCTTTTCTCCCTGGATGATCAGATTTTTATTATCGATGTCCGGGCTACTTCCCCGCTGGTGGGCAAGAAACTGGGCGAAAGCCGTCTTGAGCGCGGTGCTGGGGGTTAATGTGATCGCAATCAACAGAAATGGCACAACAATTCTCGCCCCCGGTTCCAATGAGATTCTGGGGGTAAACGACCAGCTGATTGTCAGCGGAAACCGCGAAGAGATTATCAAAATCGGCGGTCAGGAACTCTTTATCGTGGAAGAGCAGGATATCCCAATTCAAAGGATCCTGTCCGATGAGATCAGCCTGGCTGAACTGGAAATAATCTACGGCGACCAGTTTTCCGATGCAAACCGTCGAACAGGTGGACTTCCGCAAGAAGTATGGTGTCAACGTGCTGGCTGTCGATAAACAGGGAGTCATCCGGCGTACAAACCTGCACCGGATCCAGTTGAAATCCGGCGATAAGGTGCTCCTACAGGGCACAAAAGAGCGTTTTCGGCGGATCGAGAAGGAAGCCAGGGTTGAATTGAAGGACGCCGGGCTGGCGGACCCTTACCGGCTTAGCGAAAGGCTGCTCGCTGTCCGAATCCCGGAAGGATCCCATCTGGCCGGGATGGAGCTGAAGGGATCCCACCTTGGCGATGCATTTGGACTGACTGTGCTGGGGGTTCAGCGCGGGGAGGGCAACTTTTTTATACCCGAACCAGATCACGTCCTGGATGCCGGTGATACTCTTGTGGTTGCAGCCAACCCCAGCGATATAAAAACCCTTTTAGGTTTTCAGGATATCAATATTAACGATATGGAAAGATACCAGATCTCAGACCTGGAAAATGAAGAGGTTGGTTTTGTGGAGGTTATCCTTTCCCCGCACACTTCCCTGGTCGGGAAAAACCTGCGCGAAGCGAATTTCCGTGAAAAATTTGGGGTGACCGTCTCGGCGATCTGGCGGGAGGGGCGCCAGTACTTAACCAACCTGCGGGATATGAAACTGCGCTACGGCGACGCGCTGCTTCTGCATGGGCCGCGCCAAAAATTTAAATTGATCGGAAGCGAGCAGGATTTTATTGTGCTCAGCGAAGCGGCTTACACAATCCCCCCGGCTGGAAAAACAATCAGAGCTGTGCTGTGTATGGCAGTGGTTCTGGGGCTTGTGGTTGCTGGGGTGCTGCCGATTGCCATCAGCGCAGTGCTCGGGATTGTACTGATGATCCTGCTGGGCGTGCTGACAATGGAAGAAGCATACCGTTCGATCGAGTGGAAAGCGGTATTCCTGATCGCCGGGTTGATCCCGCTGGGTATCGCCCTCGAGCAGAGCGGGGCAGCGGAGCTGCTGGCGGGTGCTATGGTCGAACTGCTTGGGGAATACGGTCCTCTGGTGGTTACCGCAGGGCTATTTCTGTTCACGGTTGTCGCAGCCCAGATCATCCCCAACCCCGCTGTTGCGGTTCTCATGGCCCCGATCGCCTACAACACAGCCCTCAACCTGGGATATTCGCCCTACCCGTTCTTAATGGCGGCCGCGGTTGGCGCTTCGGCGGCTTTCCTCACACCGGTCGGCCACCCGGCAAACCTGCTGGTAATGGGCCCGGGCGGCTATAAGTTTAACGATTTCCTGAAAATCGGACTGCCCCTGGTCCTGCTCGTGATGCTGGTCACCCTGTTAATTCTTCCATTGATTTACCCTTTCACTTGATTATAATTCTCCGGACAGCCCGGCTATAAAACTGAAAGGACCGGCAGAAAGCCGAAAACAAATCAATTTTCAAAAACATACCAATATGACTCAGCCGTTCACACCAGAAATTGCCCTCACCCTGGCCATCATCCTGGCAGCCCTGGTTCTGTTCGCGACCGAGAAACTGCGGGTAGACCTGGTCGCCCTGCTGGTGCTGATTGCGGTCTCGGTCACCGGGCTTGTCAGCGGGGAGGAAGTATTTCTGGGGTTTGCCAACCCGGCTGTTATCACTATCTGGGCTGTGTACATCGTATCGGGAGGTCTATTCAAAACCGGCGTCGCTGATAAGATTGGTTCTTTAATCCTGCAGGTATCCGGGGCCAGCGAAGCCCGGCTGATAGTGGTCATCATGCTGGTCTGCGGCGGGATGTCGGCCTTTATGAACAACGTGGGCGCTGTGGCGGTATTGATGCCGGCTGTCATCGGGATCTCCCGCAAGACCGGCATCCCGGTCTCAAAACTGCTGATACCGCTTGCATTCTCATCCCTTCTGGGCGGGAAAATGACCCTGATTGGCACTCCCGCAAATATCCTCGCCCAGGGCATCCTTGTCGGGCGTGGGCTGCCTGCTTTTGACTTTTTCGAAATTACGCCTATGGGCGCAATCGTACTGGCTACAGGGATTGTTTACATGGTGCTTATAGGGCGCCACCTGCTTCCTGTCAGGGAAACCGCCTCCGACCCGGCTATATCCAGGCGTTTAAAGGAATACATCAGCCAGGTGATGGTGACCGCTGAGAGCCCCCTGGTGGGCCGGAACCTGTATGAATCCAGGCTGGGTGCCGATTATGGTCTGAATGTACTTTCCATTATCAGGGCTGGGAAACCCCTGGTCGGGCTCCACCGGGATGTCCGCATCCTCGAGAATGACAACCTGATCCTGGAAGGGTCAGCCCAGAACCTGATCGCCTCTGGCGAAGTGTTGAAGCTGGTCCTGCAGGTAGACCAGGAGGTGAACCTGGCTGACCTGGATACGGAACAATCTTATATATTTGAGGCGACACCCGCCCCGCGCTCAACCGTGGTGGGGCGCACTTTGAAGGACATCAACTTCCGCGACCGCTTTGGCTTTACAACCATTGCGGTCTGGCGCCAGGGCCAGGTGATCACCGAGCAGCTGCGCGATATCAGGTTGCGGTTTGGGGATGCGCTCCTGCTGCAGGGCGCTCCAGGCCGGGCGCGCACGCTCAAAGACGGCAACGAATTTCTGGTCCTGGAACCCCTGGAGGTTGAAGAGCTCCGCCGCTCGCGCGCTCCGGTTGCTGCCGGGATAATGCTGCTGGTGATCGGGCTGGCGATGTTCAGCGATCTGGGTATCGCCACTGCAATGGTAATTGGCTCGGTCACCATGGTCATAACCGGCTGCCTGAGCATGGATGAAGCCTACAACAGCATCGACTGGCGGACTGTTTTCCTGGTCGGCGGCATGCTCTCGCTCGGGATGGCGATGGAAAACACCGGCACAGCCCGCTTCCTGGCGGATTTGCTGCTCAGCTCGCTCGGCGCATACGGGCCGCTCGCCATGCTGGCGGGCATCTACCTGCTCACCGCCCTGATCACCCAGCCGATGTCCAACGCCGCCGCGGTCGTCCTGATGGTCCCGATCGCCCTGGATTCGGCTTTTGGCCTGGGAGCCAACCACCTGACATTCACCATGGCGGTGGTTATCGGCGCCGCCACCAGCTTTTTATCGCCGGTCGGGCATAAGGCTAACGTGCTGGTTTTCGGTCCCGGCGGTTACCGCTTCTTCGATTACACCCGGGTGGGCATCCTGCTCACGGTCGCCCTGTTTATTGTTTCGATGATCTTCCTGCCAATCTTCTGGCCGTTCTTCCCTTAATTATTAAAAAATAAAAGGACACCATAGAGCTGTCCAAAAAAGACCCCCTCACTCTGGCGGAACATACCGGTCAGGGAAACAAAGTGAAGAGTCATATTAGAATTTAATTGCAATTTATTAATTTCATTAAATATAGTTTTAATTGGATTTAAGGAAATCTATATTGACTTTGATCTGTTGGGGGTATATAGTATCCGGGTCAGGTCAAATTTGTCAAACTCAAGGATCTGGCAAAAATTTTAGCAGGAACGGAGGTACGTAATGAAAAGAACAGCGGTAATACTTGTAGTCCTGCTGGCGCTGGTGACCGCCGGGGCAGCCTATGCGATCACCAACGGCGAACCGGACGCCGGCAGGCACCCGTATGTTGCACTGCTTATTTTCGGCGAGGACACTCCCGAAGGGTTTATTCCTGGCTGGAGGTGCAGCGGTGCCCTGATCGATGAAAATGTGGTCCTTACGGCAGGGCACTGCACCGACGGCGCCGATTCTGCCCGGATCTGGTTCGATGAGGGACCGGTTGCCTGGGGCACCTGGGATCCGGATACCAACCCTACCTGCACAGGCGAAACGGGCTATCCCTGCACAGGCGATCGTGCCGGAACGCCTGTTACAAACCCGGATTACGACAGCGCTGAAAATCCTTACGGCGGCGGCAACGGTCTTCCCGCCTTCGCCTATCGCGATGTGGGTGTGGTCCTTCTGGATGCTCCTTACGTATTGAGTGAGATGGCTGAACTGCCCGATCCAGGGCTGGTCGATACTTTGAGCAACAAGACCGATGTAGATTTGGTCGGTTACGGCGTGCAGTACCAGGCCCAGGTACCCGGGAAATTCTTGCCCCAACCTCCCCCATACTACCGCTGGGCCGGGCTCAGGCAGCGCCTTTATGCAATGAGCGAGCTCGTATCCGGAAACTTTGTACACTCGGCTGAATTTATGCGCCTCAGCCTGAACCCCGGCGGCGGCACGGGCGGCACCTGCTTCGGCGATTCGGGCGGGCCTGACCTGCTTGGCGGAACAGACACCGTCCTGGCGGTCAACTCCTACGTCACCAATATCAACTGCTCGGGCGTCGGCTATTCCTCCCGGGTTGACATCCCCGAAGTCCTGGAATGGGTAAACAGCTTCTTGCCGTAGCATATAAACACTCCAGGTATATATAAAATGCAGGAGCCGCTCTCAAGCGGTTCCTGCTTCTTTCCAAGAATTTATATTGTGAATACCAAAAAAAGAGCCGCCTGGTTGGCGGCTCTTGAGACTTGTGGATCGAAAACCGGGTTTACTGCCCGATTATAAAATCGTGCGCAATCTGGGTATCGGACCGGTAGCCGTAATCCGCCCCGACGCAGTTGTAGTTATTCCCCCAGGAGACCACTCCAACGACGATATTGCTGTCTTCCGGGTAGAAAATCGGGCCGCCGGAATCCCCCATGCAGGCGCCCCCCTTACCCTGCGATTCGCTCGGGTTGTTGGAGGTGTGTATTCCATATCCGCCGGTATTGGCGCTGTTCAATTCAATTATCTTGGATGTGGAAGTATAGCGGATCTTCTCGTTCTCCCAAGTAGGTTGGCCTGACTGCAGGCCGAAACCGACCGTGCGCACGATCAGGTCTTTCTGGCCGCGCTTTGTCTTAAGGTCGTCAAGTGCGCCGACGGCTGCAACCGCGCCGTATTCGCCCGTCGAAACCGGTTCATCAAGGTGTACCAAACCCAGGTCGTAAGTGTTGGGAAACTGGGTCCAGTAGTCATCATAACCGGGATGCGCCTCTGTCCACCCTTCGTAACAGATATATGGGTCGCAGCTTACATAACCCAGGTCATCGTTCACCCATTCAAGCTGTTCCAGGTCGGAATCAAACATCACCCTGGCAGATGCGGTGCCGTAGGTGCAGTGACCGGCGGTCAGGAACAAATCTGATGACAGCAGGGTTCCCGAACAGCGCCACATATAATTTCCTTCACTGTCATAGAACAGCGCCAGCCCGACATAGGGATGCCCTCCCCCGTCCAGTTCGCCGTGGGTTACTGCATAAGCCGCGCCTGCCGCTCCCAGCGTCAAAACCAGTACAAACACTAGAATTGCAACTATTTTTTTCATATTCATCTCCATTTATAATCCTGGGTAAATTCTGTTCCCGGGGCTCAGACAATTTCAGCCCCCCACGGGTGCCGGCCTCAACAAAACACGTTTGTTGGTTTTGTGCAGAATATCATGTGCCAAACAGGGACGTTTGTTTTACAAACTGCACACTTTTAGTGAATCCAGTATAACAAACCCCCACCGCAAAATCAATAGAGATCTGTGAGAACAGTAATTGTGCGAAAAAATCCGTCTCAAATGGTTTTGTCAAGCAAACCGCCTACCGGAAATAGTATAAAATAGACTGAACGTTTATTCTATGCCAATATATTAATCAAATACATAGTAAAAAATGGGACCATGGGTGATATAAATTAATTTAAAGAAATCAAACCAGGACCAATTTCAAAGGGAGAAAACCAAAATGAGTGACGTAATCAGCAAGATCTGGCGGACAGACGAAGGCAAAAAAAGGTCGTTTAAGAACCTGAAAATCTCAATGGAAAAGATCGAGCAGGAATTCAGCCTGCTGCAGGACCTGGGCTCAGCCCTGGCTGCTCAGAATGGGGGTAACCACACCCTGGAAAGGGCGATCAGAGATTCATACCTGGTCCACTTCAGAAGAATTTACAATTTCCTGTACACGAAGGACTCCGATCAAAAAACCATTACCGCCGCCGATTTTTTTGAATCCGCCGACATTTGGAAGACCAGAAGGTTCAAGGAACCAAAAGTCGTCCGGGATTTTGAAACGCTCGCCGCCAATACCCTCCAGAGTTTTACCTACGGCGACGAATCCTCAATTATGGGAGCGGACAGAAACAGCTTTAAGCTCGCCGCTGATGAGATCGCTAAGGTTTTTAACCAGTTTATTGAACTGAACCTGGCGGTTGAACAGCCCGAAGAGCCGGGAATTGAAGGCGGGGTTAAAGAAGAAGACCAGCCGGCGAAGGAGGAAACCAAAATCACGCCGAAAGAATACGGTGGGGACGAAGTCCTCTACCGGGCATCCCTGAATCCAGATGGGACCCTGGAAGTCCAGGTTCTGCATTCCAACAAATCAGTGCAAAATTTGATCGCCAGCCACCAGGATCAGCCGGACTATTTTTTGACCAACCTCGAAAAATTCAGCGGTCACCAGCAAGCCGCCCGGAAATGGCTGGCTGAGGTGGTGGCGGACAATAAAATCTATTTTGAGGAAGGCAGAGTTAATTTTTTGATGTCTGAATAATCATAATAGATTTTAAAAAAAAAGGCTGTCTTAACAACAAGGCAGCTTTTTTTTCATTTTCTTCAACCTCCAGATATCAACCGGCGGGGCGACCTTGTGGTTTATGTCGAGGCTTACTTCATAAATATATTATTGACGATAAATTAATTAAAATAACAATAACACCATTACAGAAATGTAATAAATTAAATAGGGAGAAGAATTGATAGATTTTACTGAAGGTTATTCTTCAAAACAATGATCCAGGAGAATCCCTTCAAGCTGTTTACCTTGATCAGGCAGAAATTCTTTGAATGAATATGCCTCTTTTATAAAACTGCAGCCTGATGGATTATTAATACTAATTAACGCCATTCCAATATTAGCAATAGTATAGCAATAATCTTGAGGGTACTCGTCTTTCTTCCGGATTTCCAGTGCGGCCTGGTAGCACTCAATGGCTTTGCGGACGTTATCGGCTCTGACCTCAGGGGTGGCAGCGGGCAGGTAAGTGTAGGCAGTGCCCAGGTTGTTCTGGGTCATGGCATAGTCAACCGGGTACTCGTCTTTCCGTAGATTTCCAGTGCGGCCTGGTAGCACTCAATGGCTTTGCGGACGTTATCGGCTCTGACCTCAGGGGTGGCAGCGGGCAGGTCAGTGTAGGCATTGCCCAGGTTGTTCTGGGTGGTCATGCATAGTGCAACCGGGTACTCGTCTTCTTCCTGTAGATTTCCAGTGCGGCCTGGTAGCACTCAATGGCTTTGCGGACGTTATCGGCTCTGATCCTCAGGGGTGGCAGCGGGCAGGTCAGTGTAGGCAGTGCCCAGGTTGTTCTGGGTCATGGCATAGTCAACCGGGTACTCGTCTTTCCGATGATTTCCAGTGCGGCCTGGTAGCACTCAATGGCTTTGCGGACGTTATCGGCTCTGACCTCAGGGGTGGCAGCGGGCAGGTCAGTGTAGGCATTGCCCAGGTTGTTGGCCGTGTCGCATACCTGGCACAGGGTACTCGTCTTTCTGCCAGATTTCCAGTGCGGCCTGGTAGCACTCAATGGCTTTGCGGACGTTATCGGCTCTGACCTCAGGGGTGGCAGCGGGCAGGTAAGTGTAGGCAGTGCCCAGGTTGTTCTGGGCGGTCGCATACTGCACAGGGTACTCGTCTTTCTTCCGGATTTCCAGTGCGGCCTGGTAGCACTCAATGGCTTTGCGGACGTTATCGGCTCTGACCTCAGGGGTGGGCCAGGCAGGAGGCATTCAGGTGTTCGGGTCGAGGCAGTCAACCGGGTATCGTCTTTCCGATAGATTTCCATGCTAGCATCATGCTTTTGCCCAGACGTTATGTTCTGGGTCATGGCATAGTCAACCGGGTACTCGTCTTTCCGATAGATTTCCAGTGCGGCCTGGTAGCACTCAATCGCTTTGCGGACGTTATCGGCTCTGACCTCAGGCGTCGCAGCGGGCAGGTCAGTGTAGGAATTGCCCAGGTTGTTCTGGGTGGTTGCATACTGCACAGGACTCGTCTTTCGATAGATTTCCAGTGCGGCCTGGTAGCACTCAATCGCTTTGCGGACGTTATCGGCTCTGACCTCAGGCGTCGCAGCGGGCAGGTCAGTGTAGGCATTGCCCAGGTTGTTCTGGGTGGTTGCATACTGCACAGGGTACTCGTCTTTCCGATAGATTTCCAGTGCGGCCTGGTAGCACTCGATGGCTTTGCGGACGTTATCGGCTTTGACCTCAGGGGTCGCAGCGGGCAGGTGTGTAGCAGTGCCCAGGTTGTTCTGGGTCATGGCATAGTCAACCGGGTACATATCCTCTAAAAAAATCGATAGACACTTTGAATATAATCGACAGCATTAACGACATTTTTAGCTCTTATAGAGCCACTGGAAGATGGTCTATGCATGAATGTATTGGCAATATTCCCATAAGCTGAAGCGAGCCCCTCGTCATCACCAGCATTTTTTGAAACATTTAAACCTTTTGTATAATACTCGCTTGCCTGTATAAATTTACTTTGCATGTAATAGCAATGACCAATCTGATTGTATACAGCAGAAATCGCATGTGGATTTTTTTCGTAACCCAGAAGCAATTGGAACTTTTCAATTGCCAAAGGATATTCTTTTGCAACAATAAATTTGCGAGCTTCAAGGAAAATCTCCTTTGTTTGCATATCCTCTGTATCCGGCAAACCATCCAAATAGTCATATATATTTATGGTTATTTGCAGTTGTGCTCCCGACTGGACAATAATTGGTGGGGCATCAATGCCGGGAAAATTAATATTATCAACTGGTGGTTTGGCAGTGTCATTATGTAATCTACTCCAATTAAAAAAAAACCACTAATGTAATATAAAAAACCCGCAACACCTAAGCAAACAAAACCTATTAGAGCAAGTATCTCGAGTGGTTTATCAACCCAACCTGCGGTAAACAATCAAACTGGCCACAATTCCAGCCAGAAGAATAACGCTGAATATAAAAATTGGAGTTTTATATTTTTGAAAAAACAATGTTTACCGCAAACTTAAAATTAAATATATTTTAGATTGGAGCAATAATATAGTCAATATAAGTTTTGGGTTAAATTAATCATCTTTTCAGCTGCAAAAATTTTGCACGCAATACAGGATATTAAAGGCGCCAATTATCAACCGAGGAGGCGAGATTGTGGCTCTTGTCGAGATATGCCTTGGCGATAGGGAGATAATGAAGGACGATTTTCATTACGGAGTGACCGAGGAAGGTGGAGATTTCGTGGAGGTTTTCACTGGCTTCGTTTTTGAGAAGGGCGGTAGTCCCACTGACGGAGGATGAATCCGGAACGTATATGTGGGTGGGATCGATGCCGGCTTTATGAAAGTATTTTTTTTACAGATGACAAACCATCTGAGAGGAGAGAGGTGAACGTGATAATACCGAGTTGCGGATATTTGGGAGGTTACAAGCTTTATTATTTAGAGGAATGAAGATGTATTCAGAGCGGAAAATGGATGCTGCCAGGATTAACAAAACAGAAGGACACCGCAAATGGGGAGCTCTCCGGTCCAAACAGCCGGGCTCACGCTTCGAGGTGTCCTTTCGTTATTATTCACGCAAATCAACGTGTCACAGTTCAGAAAAGATGCTGGATGTAATTATGCCTTTTTTAATAAACACCTTCCAGTCTCTTTTCTATCAAACGCAGAACGGGTTAGTCTATCCTACTGCTTCGGTCTGAATGCTGACCTCTCTGGTCTGAGCCGTGTACACCGCCAGCGCCACGCCGAACCAACAAATGCCCATGACCAATTCACCCACCAATCCCGGACCGTCAGAGGCGTTCAAAAAAGATGGCAGGCTGACCCCGAAGAAAACAACCAGGAAATTTACCAGCGGCATAAATCGCTGCCATCCCGCCCAGAGTCCAGCAGCCAGGACACTAATCCCGGTCAATAATGCCCCAATTTCTGACAAATTCCCACCAACGGGATAAAGGATAAAGATCGGGCTGTCCTCAGAACCCAGAAAAAGCCCAGAGACACCGGCTGCAACTATCAGCGCCCAGCCGGCGATGAAGGTGTATACAGACATTTTCCCGAAAAGACTCTGTACTCCGCCGCCCCAGATAATCCCCATAAATCCGATCATAATACAAATCAAGGCGGTGAATGCCAGCAGTTGGTGTAATACCCACAGCCATCCAGCCTCAGGTCCAGACAGGCCCAGGCTGGACTGCATGATAACGCTGGCCATGAAGAGAACTGCCCCCACCATACCGGTTGTACCCGCTTTTAATGCTCGTGAATTTTTATACATCGAACGATTCTCCATTAATTATCTTAAGATGGCGGATATAATACTATTTATATCCAATTTGTCAATATCAGGTTTGGCTGTCAGGAAATCCCCATTTTTTATATATCACCTTGACCGCTGTTGGAGGACAAATTGCGGATGGGTAATGAATAGGCTGGAGTGATCGGGGAATGATGAGATTGAATGGAGGTCGTCGCCGGCTTCTAGATCCTTCGCTAGGTCCTGAGATTCTCTCAGGGCGCTTCACCCTTGCGGGTACACTGCGCGGCGCAGTCAGGACAGGCTCCGGAACGTGGCGGCAGGTCGTTCATTTTATTAAGGATAAACTATGGGAGTGGGCGGGTATGTGGGTGGGATCAAAGAGAATATTCAGGAAAGACCTAAAAAATATTCAACCTTCAACCAGGATACATCCTGGGGTTTTCTTAATTTTATGGAGGTAGTTCTAGGTCCCCATGAGATCTGAATGGCAAAGGAAGGAAAAGATGGATATTCCCCAAGAGTTTATTCGTCCTGATAAACACCCCAGTACAAATCTTCATTTTGATTAATGGTTTCTTCCGATAAATAAGTTTTATATTCAGCCCGCCCCTGCAGGTGGTATCCAAAAAAGGCGGCTGCCAGATGTTTCATACGGGCCAAGGGGTCCGGCTTATTAATCATTGAATGCCCCTCGCCAATAAAAGAGACCAGCGTTTTATCGGGGGTGCCCAGGTGTTCGAAAATATAGGCTGCCTCCGTATCATAGGGGCAATTGTGGTCTCCCGCGTCCTCAGTCCCGCCGATTATAAGCGTTGGGCGATCGACCGCTGCCAGGCCCCGTTCCCCAAATAACCAGCTTCCCTCGGGCGCCATGGGCATTACCGCCTGGATGCGCCGGTCGCTCAGGGGTTCCCACAGCTCACCCCCGTTATCAGGAACATAGTCCCCGGCATTAACAACGAATTCTTCCCAATGCGAGGCTAAATCGCAGAAATACCAGATCCGCCATTCTGAAAGAGGCGGTTCGCTGAGCGGGGGGTTTTTACACTGCTCGAGGTAGAAAGCCGGGTCAATTCTTGCCCCGCTGAGGGCGAGTGAATTATAGCCATCGAAAGAATATCCCATGACCCCGCTGCGGCCGGCATCGACCATACCCTCCAGGCCAGCAGGAGCCGCGCTGCCAATCTGGTTTAAAACAAACAAATAATCACGGGGCTGGTCGACCAGGTTCTGGTCCCAGGGCTCGTAATAATCCAGATTTCTGATGCCGACCACAACAAAACCAAAAGAGACCAGATGAGGGGCAAAAAAACCGGCGTTTTTCGCCGATGAAAGGATAAGCGGGTAAGGCGCCTGGTCGGGATCCGGAAGGGCGCCCTTGACAACTTCCTCCTCCTGGCCTTCTGGAATGGACTGCGGGATACCAGATAAAAATACTTACTTCACGGTCATCCCTGCCAGGGTCCTTGAAGACAAATTCAAGCCTGCCAACTTTCAGGTCACCCGGTTTTGAAAGTGGGAACGGGTCCGGTTTCGGGATGTCTGTGGAGGCCGCGGTCAGGACAGGGGCTGTTCTGGTCGAAGTGGATGAAGGCTGGATTTTTTTGGTTGCCGCGATCGTTTTTGTGGAAATTGGCTGCGTATTTGTAGGGCTGAGCCGCGCATCTGTTATATCAGGCTGTGATGGAGTGATTGGTTTTCCGGTATCGGCTGCCGGATAAGAACTGCATGAACACATTAAGAACAATACTATTCCAAAACAAATCTTCGAATTGATCGTTTTCATGACCTTCATCTCTCTAAAATATTCTGGCGAAAGGACCGTTATTTCCGAAAGGTGGTAACACCTGATAGAAGAATATCATTACAACAAACAAGAACATTATAGCTGTGTTTAAATCACATGCAAATGGATTTACAACCCGGGAAGACCTGCCGCTTTCAGCCAGGAAGCATCCCGGCGGGATTCGGTTGTGGGAAGGTAGGTCCTGACAGCCAAAAAGTGGAGTGAATTAGGAGAGTTTTTTCACTCTTCTATGACCACAAGATAGATTATTAATGCCAACCAGAAGGGGAAAGATATCTTAAAACAAGGTGGGCGCGGAGGGACTCGAACCCACGACCTCACGGATGTGAACCGTGCGCTCTAACCGGCTGAGCTACGCGCCCTGTGGGTGGAGATTATAATCCATCCGATCGCGCCGCGCAAGCAGCACCCTTATTCATTCATCTAAAATGTTACCGAAGAACGTTGCCGGGCGTTTATCCACCTAACAAATTTAACAGGTAAATCCCGCCCCCGGATTTAATTGTTGTTTAAATGTATAATTGATAACTATAAAACAAATTGATAATTCTATTTCCGTCAAAGTGATCCAATGCAGGAGATAAACAGCCCGGGACCTGTGTACCTGATCAGCAGCGGGGGGATTTTAAGCCAGATAATTTCACCGATCCTCTCCAGCGATCTGGTGCCGTATTTAAAACTGGTCGACGCCCGGGAATACCTCCAACAGGACAGCGCCCAACCTGTGGACCAGGGCGGGCAACCGCAGATTATATTCCTGGATATCCGCGACCCATCACTTTCGGAAAAGGTGAAAGCGAAAATTCAGGATACCAGGGCTTATAAATCTGTCCCCCTGGTCGACGTCCAGGTCACCAGCCCAACCGCCGACCAGCAGTTAATCGAAAAGATCCACAGGATTAGCGAAGGGGGTTTCAAGTTTAAAGCGCGGATCAGAGCCTCCGTCGACCGGAAAGAAATGGTTTTTATCCCGGCTGGCGGTTACAGCCGCCGGCGCGGTATTTCGCCCTCGTTCTCTGATGACCAGAAGGGAGCCAGGACAGAATATTTTACGCATGCTTTCTACATGGACCGTTTTCCGGTTACCAACCAGGAATACCGGGAGTTTACCCTTGCATGCGGTCACCCGCCTCCAGGCGCCTGGCAGGGTGGAAATTACCCGCCCGCGGTGAGCGACCACCCGGTGAGCGGGATCCGCTGGGAGGATGTCCTGGCTTATGCGGATTGGGCTGGAAAGCAGATCCCCACCCCTGACCAGTGGGAAAAAGCCGCTTTTGGAGAAGAAGGCCAGAATTTCCCCTGGGGGGATAATTTTGACCCGGGACTGTGCAACGTATCCGAAAGCGAAGTGGGCACCACCACACCGGTGGGTAATTACTCACCGCAAGGCGATTCGCCTTACGGTATAAGCGACCTTTTCGGGAATGTCTGGGAATGGGTTTACGATTGGACCTCCTCAGCCGAAAGCCGGATGCTGATGGGGGGCGCCTACGACACACCCCACAGGTACCTGCTTTCGCCTTTTTACGCCCGGGTTCACGCCAACCCCGGACTGGCGGGCGCTAACTTCGGCTTCCGGCTGTGCTCAGCCCTGAAAATCCACCATCTGGAAGCTTTTTGATAAAATACTTCTGAGGCAATCTTGGATCCAGACCCCATAAAGATACTGATTATCAGCGCCGCTCCGCTCGAAGGGGACACACTGTCCAATTCACTGGGAGAGGCTGGCTACCAGGTTTTTAATTCCGCAAACGGGAAGGAGGCCCTTGAACTGGCGCACCAGGTTCAACCGCAGATGTTCATCCTGGGCGACCCACCCCGGGGGGTGGATCCCTACCAGCTCTGCCGCCAGCTCAGAAATTCAACCCGCTTCGCATCCGTACCGGTCCTGATTGTCACAAACGGCGGCACAGAACCTTTTTCAGAGCAGTTTATCAACGCCGGCGCGGACGGTTACCTGCCAAAACCGGTCGACCCGCGTGAACTTGACTTCCGCATCAAAACCCTGCTGAGGCGCACCAGGCATTACATCCATGCCAATCCTCTGACAGGTCTGCCGGGCAATCCCGATATCGAACTGGAAATCCACCGCCGGCTCCAGAAAGGGGAAGACCTGGCGGTCGCCTACATCGATATCGATTATTTTAAATCCTACAACGACTCGTACGGCTGGCTGGCGGGCGACAATGTCCTGCGCAGGACCGCCGGGATCATCCTGGATGCAAGCGAAGAAATTTCCGGCGACTCGGGTTTCGTCGGTCACCTGGGCGGGGACGACTTTATCACCATCATGCCAACCAGGGTTGCCGAAGAAACCGCCCGGGAATTGATCGCCCGGTTCGACCGGGTTGTGCCCGAATTCTATCCCAAAAAGGACCTCCAGCGCGGCTATATCATCCATAATGACCGCCAGGGAAACCTGTTCTGCTTCCCGCTGCTCTCCATCAGCATTGCGGTCTGCACCAACCGGCACCAGGAGCTGCTCCACCCGGGACAGGTCGCCCAGATCGGGATCGAATTGAAGGAACAGCTCAAAACCAAACTGGGCAGTAACTACCTGATCGACCGCAGTGCATCGCCGGAATGAGCCGTATCCTTCCCGCCTCACAATCTCGCCTGACTGTATTGACCTGAAATTCCTCCCAAGTTATAATTTGCACAAATAAATCATCCTTCGGGGCAGGGTAAAATCACACCTGCCAGAAACACACGCCACCTGCATGTTCTGTTTGGGTTGGCGCTGTGCGGCGGAAAAGTGTGACGATTCCCGACCGGCGGTATAGCCCGCGAGCGCAAAAGATATACGCACGATCCGGTGAGATTCCGGAGCCGACGGTACAGTCCGGATGGGAGAAGGACCAGATTACTGGCATCAGCAATGTGATCCTCTGCAGGTGATGTCACTCTGAAGCGGAGCAATCCCTCAGGGCAGCAAGTGAAGTGTCTTATTGGATTTTCAAAAGATGCTTCGCTTCTCCAGGGGCATGCTGCGCGGCGCTCAGCATGACAGTTATCCACTTTGAGGGTTCACATATCCTGAATGCCTGTTAATACCAACCTGCCCCGGGGTACCCGCCTCGGGGTTTTTTAATTCCCCGGAGCATTAAAAAAAGTGAGGAAAATCGACCGGAAATAAGCGCTGGCCGGACCGGATTAAGAAAAGTGAAATCAAAACAGCCCGATAACCGATATGGTTTTAATCTCCAGCCATTCCTGCGGGGAGGCGTCTGGCTTGTGCCGGTGTCGCTCCTGGCCGGTATCCTGCTCTGGCACCTTGGCACAGACCTGAGCGGCATCCCGGCATTTATCCTGCCCCCGCCCGGACTGGTCCTGGAACGGTTCATCCAGTCAGTTATTGACGGCAGCCTGGTGCGCCATACGCTGTACACGCTGTTGGAAGTGCTGGTCGGGCTGGTGCTTGGGGTTGCGGCGGCGACCTCCCTGGGCTACCTGCTGGCGAAATCACCGGCCGTCGAACGCCTGCTTTCCCCGTATGTGGTCGCCAGCCAGTCGGTCCCGGTTGTGGCGATTGCCCCGCTGCTGGTGATCTGGTTTGGGCCCGGGCTGATCTCTAAAGTTATGATCTGCGCCCTGATTGTATTCTTCCCGGTGCTGGTTAACACCATCGTCGGGCTGCGCTCAGTTCCGGACGACCTGCGCGACCTGATGCGCTCGCTGCAGGCTTCCCGCTGGCAGGTCTTCAGCCTGCTGGAAGTCCCCGCCGCCCTGCCGGTCTTCCTGGGCGGGCTGAGAATCGGGGCAACTCTGGCTGTCATCGGGGCGGTTGTGGGCGAGTTTGTCGGCGCTGACCGCGGCCTTGGTTTTATGGTCAACCGGGCCCGCGGCCAGTACGACACCGCCCTGGTTTTCGTTGCAGTGCTGGCGTTAATTATTATGGCGCTCTCCTTATATGGAATTGTCACCCTGCTCGAAAAGCGCCTGCTCTCATGGCAGCGCAAACCCGAGACGTCCGCCCCTTCTATCAGGCTATGACCTCAAAACCAGTGAAACAATCCAAGCAAACTCACCTGGAGATTAAAATATGACCCGCTATACTGGCAAAATCTGCATTTTGATCGTTCTGATCCTTACAGCCTGCTCAACAAGCGCTCCCCCGGCGGGAGGAGAACAAACCCCCGCCGCCCTCACCAGAATCAGGCTGCCGATGGGATACATCCCGAATGTCCAGTACGCCCCTTTTTATGTCGCCGATGGGCTGGGGCTCTTCCGGGATGCCGGTCTGGAGGTTGAATTTGATTACAGCCCTGAGACCGATGGGGTCGAACTGGTGGGCGCCAACGAACTCCAGTTCGCCCTGGCATCCGGCGAACAGGTCCTGCTCGCCCGCGAACAGGGGATCCCGGTTGTCTATGTGCTGGGCTGGTGGCAGGATTACCCGGTAGCCGTGAGCGCCCGCCAGGAGTTGGGGCTGAGCGAACCGGCTGACCTGGAAGGGTTAACTATCGGCATTCCGGGTTTATATGGCGCAAGCTATATCGGCCTGCAGGCGCTGCTCTCGTCCGCAGGGTTGGAAGAAGAGGATATCAGGCTCGAATTCGATCGGATTCAACCAGGTGGAGGCGCTGGTTTCCGACCAGGTCGAGGCTGTGGTGGTTTATGCTAACAACGAACCAATTCAACTGGAAAACCTGGGCGAAGAGGTGGACACCATCCGGGTAGCCGACTACGTATCCCTGGCTTCCAACGGCTTGATAACCAACGAGCAGACTCTGCGCGAAAACCCCGAGCTGGTCAGAAAAATGGTCCAGGCGGTCCTGAAGGCGCTGGAAATATCCATAAACGATCCGGAAGGGGCTTATTCAGTCAGCATGGACTATGTGGAAGGGCTCGATAAAGCCGACCGGGAGGTGCAGATGAAAATACTGGAATCATCGATCGAGTTCTGGAAGGCGGATTTACCCGGTTATTCTGACCCGCAGGCCTGGCGCAACATGCAGGAAGTGCTGGTCAGTATGGGCTTGCTGAGCGGCGAACTTGAGCTGGAAGAAGCCTATACGAATAAATTTATTAACTGAGGCCTGTCTCCATACAGTACCCATGAGACCACAACAACAGCAACTGAATATGTACACGGTTTATGATGCCAGAAAGGACTGACCTCCCCGTTATCCAGTTAAAGGCGGTCAGCGCCCTGTTCAGGGACAGTAACAGCAGCCTGCTGGTGCTTGACGATGTCTCCTTTGACGTCCGGGACCAGGAGTTCCTGTGCGTGCTGGGACCTTCCGGAAGCGGAAAAAGCACCCTGCTCAGGATCCTGGCCGGCCTGCTGCCGCCGACCAGCGGCCAGGTGCTGTATGAGGGTCGGGCGATCTCCGGTCCGAAGGAGGGCATCGGTTTCGTTTTCCAGCACGCCAACCTGATGCCGTGGCGTTCGGTATCCGCCAATATCACCCTGCCCCTTGAGATTAAGGGCTTCCCGGGCAAACTGGAAGCCAAACAGGTCGCCGAGATGGTAGAATTGGTCGGTCTGGATGGATTTGAGAACACCCTGCCGCGCGATCTTTCAGGCGGTATGGCCCAGCGGGTCGCAATCGGGCGCGCCCTGATCCACGACCCCCAGGTCCTGCTCCTGGACGAGCCATTTGGAGCTCTGGATGCGCTGACCCGCGAACGGATGGGCGGCGAGCTGATGCGGATATGGCAGATGCGCCAGAAAACGGTGATTATGGTCACCCATTCCATACCCGAAGCCCTGGTACTGGCGGACCGGGTTCTTGTGCTCAGCGCCCGGCCGGGCCGGATCAGCCTTGATATTAAGGTGCCCTTCACAAGGCCGCGCCAGGATAGTATCCAGTACTCACCCCTGTTTGGAGAACTGGCGCGTGAACTGCGGGGTGTTATCGGTGAAAACCAGCCGGAATTAAAAAACAACCAACCCGGATACCAGATCGAAGAGGGATGATTTTGTATACAAAACTATTATTACTTTCATTATTAGCAGCCGTCCTGCTTGCGCCTACCCTGGCAGGCGCCCAGGGTGATTTATCCCTTGCTGCAGTTGAGGTGGACCTGTGGCCGGAATTCGATAAACCCTCCATGCTGGTCATCTACTCCCTGACCCTGCCGCCCGAGACCAGCCTGCCAGTGGAGATGGAGTTTCTGATACCTGCGGGAGCCGGAGTGCCGAACGCAGTCGCCGCCATGCAGCCCAACGGGGTGCTGATCGATTTGAAATATGAACAGACCCCTGGCGAGGATTTTTCACGGCTGGAATTCACTACCCCGACGCCCCAGGTCCAGGTCGAATATTACGACCCCAGCCTGGAGAAAGACGGCGGCACCCGCCGCTATGAGTACCGCTGGCCGGGCGTTTACCAGGTGGGGCGCTTCCGGATTGAAGTCCAGCAGCCCCCCAGCGCCACCAGTATGCGCTTTTCGCCCAGCCTGGAGAGCAGCTCGGTCTATTCGGACGGTCTGACCTATTATTCCTCCGACGTCGGTCAGCTGCCTCTCGGGCAGACCTTTGCAATCAACCTTGAATACCAGAAAGAAAATGACGACCTGACCGCCCCGAACATGCCGGTTGCCCCAAGCGCTCCGATCGGGGAAACCCCCGGCGCCGAAACAACCGCCCGGGAATTCCTGCCGTGGCTGCTGGGCGGGCTGGGTATTTTGCTGATTGCGGGAGGCGCAGTGTGGTACTGGCACTCCGGCAGGCGGACTTCTTCGTCAGCTCCTGTTTTTCGCCGGAGAAGAAAATCCGCCCAGGCTGGCATCAGCCTGGATGAAGCCGAACATATCTACTGCCACCAGTGCGGAAACCGCGCCAGCCGGGGTGATCACTACTGCCGCTTCTGCGGTTCACAACTGCGGGGAAATTAGCAGCGGTACATTCCGGTAAGGCGGCTTTTTGGGCCGCATCCCGCAAGGGACTAAAGCCGCCGTTATGTCAGGTTTGGAAACCTGACCTACAGGAATTCCTGCTGGCACATTACGACAACAATTTAAAGATAGATTCAGGAGTGTTACTCCTAAACAACCAAATCAAGCGGTTATTCACAACGGCATATTCCTGGAAAAAAGGATAATTCATCAACCCGGGAGAAACACTCCATAAAAAATAACAGACCCACCTTGAAACCGGTGGGTCTGTTTTATTTAATAGTAAATAATCTACTGGGCGGCTTCGTATTCAGCCACAGGCAGTCCCGCCTCAGCCCAGCCGCCTCTTCAGGAACACCCTCGCTGACCGCGTTGCCAGCATCGACCCATTCCTGGTAGGTGTTCTTCATCGCCGTGACATCTTCCCAGCCCATTGCGCTCAAAGCAGTCATGGCGATGGTTGTGCGCCAGCCGCTCCCGCAGTAAGCCACGATCGGGGTGTCAAAACCGGGCAGTTTGTCCAGGTTCTGGGCCAGTTCCTGCAGCGGGATGTGGTACGCCCCGCTGATGTGGCCGTTCTCTTCCAGTTCGGGAGTGGTGCAGACGTCCAGCAGGAAGGGCGGCACATCCTCCGCCATCGCTTCCATCACCGCTTCCTTTAATATAAAATCCCCGGCTCTAATAGAACCGGGGATTTTTTTTAGGGTCAATTGACTAACTCAGATCGCCTGTCAAACTCCTGGAATTAGCCTTCAGGTGTTGAAACTGGTGGTCTGGTTATTCCACTCACATCTCCGCCAACAGCCTGCAGACTATCATAAAGCACCTGCAGCATATAAAGTCCGTTGTGGGCGAATGCGCCGGGGTCTTTCTCAACCCAGGTGTAGTTGTAAGCAGCTCTCAGCAGGTTTGGCGTCCAGGTTGCAAAACCGTTCTCCCGGACAGCCTCATCCGCGCTGGCTTCTCCATCCCCGTTGGTATCGATGAACCAGTATGGGTAGCTTGCCGGTTCGAAAACAATGCTGGCTCCGGCGGTAGTTGCGGCATACTCCTGGATGGCGGCATACAGCGCTTCTTTCACGGTTTCGACCTCTCCCGCCATTCCTTCGGCTTCATCACCATCTCCATCGAAATCACCAGGAGTGATGCGGATTGCCTCCAGATCTTCCTCAGATGCCACATTTGTATGGCATGCGCTGCAAGCTTCAGACTTCACTTCCAGAGCGTGGCCGTCATGGCAGGCCAGGCAGGTCTCAAAACCTTGAACGTGCAGATTGCGGCCGTTATAAGACTGTCCTTCGAACTCGTAAGCGCCTTTCGCCTCCGTTCCGAAAAGGGTAGCCCCGGCTGCAAAGTAGTGCGGATTTGAGAAACTAAGGCTTTCTGAAACCTCATTATCAGCCAGATCGCCTATCCGGGCATCGATTCCGGGAGTGGACTGCCGGCCTTGATGGCAGTTTATACATAGGTTGGAGTCTTCAGCCTCCCCAAATGTTAACGTCGCTCCGCTCGGGAATCCAACCTCGTTCACCGTGTAACGGGTAAATGCGGTCAGATCGTCATGGCAGGTGCTGCATTTCAGGCCGTTCGCCAGGTGCTCGGAGACATTGACTCCATCCTTGAGGAACTGTGGCAAACCGGCAGCCGAGTGGCATTTCGCGCACGCCGCTTCAACTTCCCCATCCTCATCCCAGTGCCGGAAGGCCTCTTCCGAACCCGCAAAGTGACCTGCATCCAGGCGGTTTGCAGTCGAAAGGTCAACCGGAGTAGAGATGGCTTGATTCAAGTCCTCGATCGAGTCATAAAGAAGCTGGATGATGTACTTTCCGCCGTGGGCAAAAGCCCCAGGATCCTTGGTAGAGGTCTGGTAGTTATAAGCCGCTTTAAGCAAGCGCGGCGTCCAGGATGCATATGCATTTGGAAACGCAGCTTCATCCTCATCCGCCTCCCCGTTCTCATTGGTGTCAATGAAGAAATAGGGATACGCTACCGGATCATAAACAACCGCTGTTCCCGCCACTTCGGATCCATATGCCTGTATGGCTGTATACAGCATCTCACGCAGTCCGTCAATCTCGGATGCGATTCCTTCTTCAACATCGCCGTCACCGTCATAGTCCACCAGAGAACCAGCCATGCGGATATTGCGGACATCTTCAACGCTTGTCACATCCGTGTGGCAAACCGTGCACTCCTCAATTCGTAATTCGAGGGTGTGCTGGTTGTGGCACCCAATGCAGGTATCGTATCCATCAACATGGTCATTCTTGAAATCGTATGATTTACCGGGATACTCGTACCCGCCTTTGGTGATGGTGCCGTATAGGGTCGGCGCGGCTGCGTAATAGTGGATGTTGACAAAACCCAGTTCTTCGCTGGGTGTATCCACGTCTTCAGTCAACCCGACTCCTTCGATGGCTTCATCCACCTGGACGACTGATGCCCGTCCCTGGTGGCACTGCATGCAGCGCGCTTCCGCTCCCAATCCCTCCACCGTAACGCCGGAAGGAAAGGTAACGCTTGTCATAGCCTCTGCAGATTCGTTATGACAGGCAACGCACTCAACAGTCGTGCCGGGATCAACCGGGCTGTTCACCACGCCGGGCTCGGATCCGTCATCACCCAGGAAGTCAAGATATCCGGTCGTGCTGTGGCACTTCGCGCAGTCTTCCGGGATTACCGGGGGGTCATCCTCGTCCCAGTGCCGGAAGGCTTCTGCTTCAGAATCGTTGTGAGGCGATTCTGCCCACTCGCCGCTGAAAGGCACGGCTGACACAACTTCCTCAGCCTCAGGGCATTCAGGGCATTCCACTTCAGGGCATTCCGCGGCTTCCCCTTCCGGGCACGCGGGGCAATCAGGGCACGGTTCGGCGGGAGGAGGCGCTGTTTGCTGGCAGGCTGCCAGACCCAGCGCAAGCAGGAGTACTAGTGATGCTATTAAAATATATCGTTTTTCCATAAACATTCTCCTCTCAACAACAAAATTTAACTCACTCGAAAAAAAATTTATCTTTAAATCTTCTGGCACCTCCTTTATCTGCAATCTTTACCAATTTGACCCTGATTGACAGATAGGAAAATTATAACCCATGTATTAAGAAAACATGAGCCTAATTTTCTATTTTTTATGTTTTCTAATCTTTAATAGCAAATATTTGTGACAAATAATTGCTGTTGTTATAAATATTTGACCAGGATTAGATTTATTTAATCACCCCCGAGATTTTCTCAATTTTTAGAATAGCGTTACTGCAGAGCTCCAGCCTGAATCCAATCCAGGATCACTTGGATCAATGAATCAGGCATCCTGCCGCCTGGAGGCATAATATCTCCCTCTGCATGTGTTCCAATAATCTTTTGGGCCAGTAGGCTGGTCTCCACATCTCCAGGTATTACGACAGGCGCGTTGTTCCCTGTAGTCATTACAGCCTCATAGGTGGACGCATCCCAGCCTCCGAAGGCGCCATGGCATGGGATACACTTATCCTCGAAAATCGGCAGCACATCTGCATTAAAGGAAACGGAAGTTTCTCCTGCTTGTTTTGTCGCTTCGGCGCCCCGGAAGCTGCGGATGACATCGACCAGCTGTTGAATTTGATCGCTGGTCAAAATTTCACCCCAGGCAATCATTACAGTTGCATCATGTCCGAGATTGATTGTATCGAAAATTGACTGGTCGCTGTTCTGATCCTGAAACTCTAGACTGGCAAGCGAAGGTCCGGTGCCACCTTCCCCCTGTACACCGTGGCATTGAGAGCAAACGTTTTTGTAAATATCCACGCCGGTGAGGGTGGTTTCTTCTTGTGAAATTTTAATTTCCGGCGGTAGTTCAACCGGCGGATTTTCCTGCCAGGAACGAATATACGCCACTATTGCGTTAATCTGATCATCTTCAAGAGGGCCTCCGAAGCCGCTCCCAAACGGCGACATCCCAAAGTTTGGTTGGCCCTGGGCGATCACCGATCGCAATGAGAAATCATCCCGTGTGTTTAGATATTCTGAAGTACTGATAGGAGCGATGATGTCATCATCTCGGGCTGGATTTGTCCGCCCTCTCCAAATTCACCATGGCAGGAAGCGCAATTCGATATGTAAAGCTGCTGGCCAATCTCCAGAGATGTTCCTTTGACTACATTGAGTGTATAACTCACCAGGGCATCCAGCTGCTCCTCCGTTAGGGATTCTCCCCAAACAGGCATAACCTGGTGCACTCCTCCGCTCCTGATGATGTCGCGGGCAGCATAAAATTCATCTACTACCGGTAGGCGTTCTCCATGACAGTTGGAACAATTTTTGTCGTAAAGTTCTCCAGCTTCTGGGGACGATCCCGGATCAACCACATACCTCGCAAGCGCATCAATTTCCAAAGGATCGAGACTCTCCTGCCAGGCTGGCATTTCTAGATGCCGGTCACCCTGTCTGATGATATTCACCAATTCCTCTTCCTCACCTGAATACGCCACTGCCCGCCCATGACAGGGTGAACAGTTGGTCGTGTAGAGGCGCTGTCCGTCGGGCGCAACCAGGAAATTGAGCAGTTTGGATCGGCTTTCATCCTCCAATTTCACGGTCCAATCTGGAATATCGATACCAGCATGGGAAGGATAATTCGAACCCGAGTTCAACGAATTTTTTAATTCCAGAGGGTCTCCTGCTACCAGCTCAGAAATCTCATGGCAATTGCTGCAATTATCTATGAAAAGATCATTGCCCGCGGGTGAAAGAATAAAACCTGCCAGGGCATCAATCTGATCTGTTGAAAGATCCGCATTCCAGGCTGGCATCCCTTCATGTTTCCCCTGGGCAATTATTG
The DNA here is from genome assembly GCA_963793095.1 of uncultured Chloroflexia bacterium. Classification (GTDB taxonomy): domain Bacteria; phylum Chloroflexota; class Anaerolineae; order Anaerolineales; family UBA4823; genus CAVWDI01. The sequence continues at coordinate 19,610 of CAWBYY010000001.1, read as the reverse complement.
AGTGCAGATTAGCGCCTTCATCCACTTCAATTTTCGCCCCATGACAACCAGCGCAATTCTCAATATACAATGACGCAACCTCATCGCCCAGGGCTGTTTCAGCCGGAATTGGAGTTTCTCGGTAAGATTGGATAGAAAGAAATGCAACGCCAATTACTGCAAACAGGGTGACGCCTAAAATGACGGGCCGACCAAAGTAATGCCTTTTCGGACTTCGATCAAGGAGCGGAAGGATAAAGAGCAGGATAATAACAAGTGTGGGCAGTACAACAACACCAAGAAATTCTAGGTTTCCTGGAAAGTACTTCAACAACTGGAAAAGAAACAGGAAATACCATTCCGGTCGAGGTGTGTAATTCGTATCTGTGGGGTCGGCTCTGGCTTCAAGCGGCGCTCCTAAAAAATATGCCAGAGCCACCAGAATCAAGAAAACTACCAGCGATACAACCGCATCTTTGAATAATATATCTGGATAGAAGGGTAGCCCTGCCTTTTTTGCCTTCTGATACTTTTCCAGATACTCTCGCTTCTCCTGTTCGTTCAAATTTTATTCCCCCTTTTTTGGTACATCGCTGATGCCCAGTTTGATTACCAGATACATATGGGCGCTTGTAACCAAAATCAACAGGGCTGGGAGCACCCAGACATGTACGCCAAAGAAGCGCGCCAGAGTTACCGCAGAAAGATCAGTTCCTCCACGTACTATCCTCAGAACCCACTCGCCTATTCCTGGGGGGTACCCGCAATCAGGGTGCCGACAACGGTTGCCCAGTACGCTTTTTGATCCCAGGGCAGAAGATAGCCTGTAAATCCAAATGCGATTACTATCAAAAGCAAAATTACACCGGTAAACCAGGTTACTTCGCGTGGAAATTTATAAGCCCCGTAAATGATCACCCTGAGCATGTGAAGCCCAACCAGGACAACCATTGCGCTTGCACCCCAGTGGTGCAGCCCGCGTATCAACCACCCTGCCGGTACCTGGGTGCTGATATATACCACGCTGTCATATGCGAAATTTGGGGTAGGCACGTAATAAATTGTCAACAATATCCCGGTTACCCCCTGAATAAACACCATAAATAATGTTGCGCTTCCCAGGGTATACAGCCAGTTAACCTTTGGTATCTTGCGCAGAAAGATAGATCCCCAAACTTCCCGCCAGGCAATTCTCTCATCCAGCCAGTTTCCGAATTTTGTTCCCATTTCAAGCCTCTAAAATGTAGATCTGGCCGTCTTCAATTTTCATCATAAAGCGGTCCAGTGGTCGTGGTGGTGGACCGGTTACGACGTTGCCGACCTTGTCAAAAATCGCATTATGGCAGGGGCAGAGGAACTGATCTTGATCGGATATATAACGCACCCTGCACCCGAGATGGGTACAGATGTTTGACATGACCAGATAATCCCGTCCATTCTCGGTTAGAACATAAACGGAAATCTCCTCTTCATCAACGATCCAACCAGTTTTCCTTTCTATTTTTACCTTGAAGAGGGTTGGAACCCCTAGCTCCACCTTTGATGTTGAACCGACCCGGACCCAGACCTGGGTCTCCTCCCGTTTAAAGGCAGGACCGGCAATATAAAAAACTGCAGGTATTCCGATCCCGAGGGCAATAAAGCCTCCAATCGCCCATGTGGAAATTGCCAGAAAATCATGCCGTTTAATGCTGTTTTCTTCGTTCAATTCAATTCTCCGAAGAAAGTATATAATATAACCCCTTCCATCTGCAAGGAATTATTATCATTTGAACAGTCAGTTTTCAGGAGCCCCTTCCAGAATCCACTGGGTAACAAGATCGAGTTCTTCAGGTGTTAGCTGACCAAAGTGGGGTAAATCCTGTGAATTCTTTATAACAATCATGCTGGACTGGGGGTCGCCCGGTACAACTCCCAGGCCTGACTCTCCGCCAGCTAATGTGGACTGATAGCCAGTAATGTTTAATCCCTGGATACCATCTTCGCTGTGGCAGCTGCTGCACCGGATTTCCAAAATTTGGCTAATTGTGTCTTTGTATGTCAACTCACCTCCAGGCGGCACCGGTGCAGGGGTCGCTGTGGGCGGCAGCTGTGATGAGAGGAATTCCCTCAGGCCAGGCGCATCAAAACCTGCGAATTCGTATTCAACGCCGTGGCAGGCGCTGTTCGAACAGAAAGAAGAATTATCGGTTCCACCAGGGTTGGAGGTAGTATGACAGTTATCGCATGTATCATCGAAAACCTGGTGGTGCAGGCTTATCCAGTTCTCATTCTGATGGGATATCGGCTCTGGCCCTCTATTTATCTCGATTTGAGTGTTGAAGTCATAGGGACCCGCGACGATTGGTATGGAATGGCAAATATTGCATTCTAACCGTATCGCGCCATTTTCTGCATTCAAATGTTTGCCATCGTGACAGCGAAAACAACCGGGGGAATCCTTATGACCAATATTATTAGGATGGGTGGTCCAGTCAGAATTCTGTTCCGGGTACACGCTTGCGGAGTAGGCGTTTTTTAATGCATCTAATGCTGCCTCTATTTTTTCACGGTTGTCCTGGTAATACTCGGGGTGATAAGTCTCGTAATATCCAGCCAATCCTTCGATATTATTAACCCCCATCTGAGTTGATTCAAACACCTGGCTGTATGTTTCCAGGGCTTTCCTCCTGATTTCAGGGATATCCCCCGATATCTCCCCGCGTGCCAGTAACTGGTCGACTGTATCCTCCGGGGTTGGGACAAGGTGGGTGATGCGGTTATGGCAGGTTATACAATCCATCTCTTTAAATTGAGATTTATCAATATCAGCCGGGTCGATATCCGCCTCCATGTCAATATATTCGATAACCTCACCATCTCTGGTCTCCATTCTGATGTATGGGATTTGTTGTTCTTCGGGATCAGAAGCGTAATAATATACCGGATTTTCAATGTGCCAGTGGATGCCGCGTCCCAAACCCTCGCTTTCACTGCCGCCGCCTGTTTTCATGGTGATAAAAGTTGAGTAGGGTGTATTATCGATGTCACTTTGAAAATTCTTAATTTCTCTTAAACTGTCATCGGAAAACTTTTCTGGGAAGTGGCACAGTTCACAGGTTTCACGGGCGGGGCGCAGGTCATCGGCACGGATCGGGAACTCATAATTCTTAAATAAAGTTTTCGTAACATGCCTTAAATCCCCTGCTTTGCGGGTGATGCGGGTGGCGATAAAACCCTTGCCGATATGGCAGTCAACACAGTCGATGCGGGCATGCGGGGAGGTAAGGTAGGCCGTGTACTCTGGAGGCATTGTGTGGCAAGCCTGACCGCAGAACTCAGGCGAATTGGTATACTCCCAACCGTATGCGCCCGCGGTCAGCAGGATAAGTGTGAATACCCCCAGGATGGCATAAGGCAGCAGTTTAAACCATATCGGCGTTTCTGCCGGGGGAAAGAAGAAGCTTTTTAGTTTTGCCAGGAATTTTTTCATAGTCCTTAGAATGAAATTGAAAATGTTAGATATTTCAAGCCCAACACTATTATAATTACAAAATTAGAGAAATCTTATAATATAACTGGAAATATTATTCTTTTAATGTATGTTTAGTGTGTGTAAACCGTAAAAAGTAACCTTTTTGTGAAACTCGATTTAAAACCAAACAGACCGGTGTCATGATTCACCGGTCTGCAAGGGGGTAATGAACTGAAAGTGTTACTGCTGAGCCAGTCTGTCTGAGGAGAGGGCCTCAATCAGGACTCGCTTTTTTCCTCCATCAAGCCTGCTTGGCGGGCAAAAATCAGGATCGTCAGCAGGATTATCTGGCCGACAACCATTCCCATAACCTCCGGCCAGCGGCCGGAAAACTCGACCAGCCAGCCGCGACCCGTCATGCTGGTCACCTCGCTTGCTGAATTCATCCATGCGACGATTTCGCTGAGGTTCTGGGTTATATAAGCCGCCCCCGATAATGCCAGGGCAGTGAATGGAAGAGCCAGAAGGAGCGTCCAGACAAAAACAGTGTATGATACTCTCATGGTAGTTGCCTCCTTTCTTTCGATTTCAATGACCAGAACGCATAGCCAATTGTTATTATTAATAATTACTGCTGCTTATAGGATACAGAATTTCATAAGCGCCGTCAATAGGCAGGCATAAGTAATCAAAATAGGGAATTCACCCTATTTTACCTTTTTCGTAAATGAAATTAATAAATAATGGGGGAAAAGTGAAATTAAATAATCTAACTCCAACCCCTCATGGCAAAATAAGCCCCTTGCGGATGGCATATTTGACCAGCTCGCTGCGGCTGTGAAGATTCAGCTTGCGCATTATGTTTTCGCGGTGGCGGGCAACAGTGTGTTTGCTGATCCCAAGATCAAGCGCGATTTCTTCATTGCTCAGCCCTTCCGCCAGGTTCTCCAGCACTTCAGTCTCCCTGGAAGTCAAACCGTTATACTCCTCCAGGTCTTCTCCCTTCTGGTGCCTCCCAGCGATATCACTCACCAGCGCTTTCGCCAGGGCTGGGTACAGGTATATCTCACCGTCGGATGCAGTTCTGATAGCATATATCAAATCCTCCGGTGCAGCTTTTTTAGGCACATAGCCGGATGCGCCTGCCTGCAGCATTTCAAAAAAGTACTGCTCATCATCATGAATGGTGAGGGCAATAACCGCAATTTCTGGATGGCTCTCCTTTATCTTTCTGGTTACTGCAATCCCGCTCACATCTGGAAGCGAAATATCCATCACAATAACATCCGGATTCATTTCTTGGGCGAGATTAAGCGCTTCTTTGCCGGTGCTTGCTTCAGCGACAATCTCGATATCCGATTGGTCTTCCAACAGCATCCTTAACCCTGTCCGCACCACATCGTGATCGTCGACCAGAAGCAGGCGAATAATTTTGGACATGGTCACCTCAATCCAATTTGACTTTTACTTCCAATACAGTACCCTCTCCGGATTTTGATCTCATCTTCAATTTCCCGCCAATCAAAGCCGCTCTCTCCATCATGCCGAGCAGGCCCCAGTACCCCTTGACAGCCGCATCGTCCATCGTCCCTTCGAAATCAAATCCAGACCCGTTGTCTTCAACCCGCAAATATACCAGACCTGTTTCTTCCTGCAGGTCGATTGTGACCTCTGTAGGCTTTGAGTGCTTTAAAGCATTCAAAACCCCTTCCTGGGCAATCCGGAATAAAACTACCTTCACCTCAGGTGGAAGCGTAATTTCACTGTTATTTCCACTCACTTCTATCGGAACGCTATAATGTTCGGACATTTCACCCGCACACCACCTTATAGCCGCCAGCAATCCGAGATCATCGAGCTGCGGGGGGCGCAACCCTTTTATAAACCGTTGGAGTTCATCCAAACCGGAAGTAGCCAGGGAGACCAGTTCGTCCGCCTGTTCAGCCGCCCGCTGCGGATTGGTTACGAAGGACTTAGACAATCCGCGCAGTCCAAGACCAAGCGCGGTTAAAGTTTGACCGGTCTCATCGTGCAGCTCGCGTGCTATTCTTTTGCGTTCATTTTCCTGGGCGATAACCGTCCGGTGCAGCAGTTCCGTCCGCATTTCTTCCAGGCGCCGGCGCTCTGCTTCCCGCTCTTCACGCAAGCGCTCCAACCTGCGGTTATTTTCCTCCTCAAAGGCTCTCAGGGATCTCACTATGAAAACAGCAATACATACTGCCATTAGCGCTCTGAAAACCTGGACTGGAAATCCAAAAGTCCTGATAAAAACATCCTGGTTGATGTGAACTGAAGGATAAACGAGGCTTGAGGAGACAAACAACTGGCCCACACAGCCGTACAGCCCAAAAGCGACCGCTGCCAGGAGTACATCCCGACCAAAACCCGGCATCTCCAGCCTGATAAACCTGCGCCTTTGAATCAGCAAGCCCAGCGAGGCTAAAATTGCTCCCGGTATCGCCAGTGAATAACGGGTATAAACATCCGCCGCAACGATATATTCAGGACTGGCTGGCTGGGGGTGCAGCACAAAAACCAGACCAATCCCCCACAACAGGAACAGGGCTCCTACCACCGCCCACTGGACCCGCTTTCGCGCCGGTTTAATAATCAGGCGGATCCCAAAAAGGATCAGCATCAAAAATGAAATCGCCAGCAGGGATATTCTGATTACAGCAATACCCAGGGATAACTCAGCAATATCAGGGGCTGGTTGAAGAAGAAGAAACATCTCAAACCACTCATGTAAACCGTGAAGCAGGCCAAAAACTGCCAGCGGGCGCAAAGCATCAGCAAAATCCAGCTCGGAGGCATGCCCGACTTCAAGGAAGATCGCCAGCCCCATTGAAAAAAAAGACAGGCCGTATATAAAATAGATGAATATAAAATTCTGGGTAAAAAGATCAGCGACCTGGTTCACAGGTTCATTTCCTGCGAGAAATCAGCGTTCCGGCGCCCCGGATGAGATCCATTCAATGACCTGGTTGAGCTCATCTATCGTCAGCTGACCGGGATGGCCTCCGGTCGCCTGCACCAGGACAAGAACGCTGGCATCAGGGTCGCCTGGAACAACTGCAGGGCCGTTATCACCCCCGGCAAGCGCCTGCTGGTATGTATCCAGGGATAAACCGCCAACCGAAGTGATGCCATGGCAGGACCCACAGCGGTTGCGGAATAAGGCGGAATATTTGCCTTCCCATGATTCCTCTGCGACGCCTTCCTTCAATTCAGGTGTCTCGGTCGGGAGCGGTGTCGGGCGCGGCGTGGGAGTCAGGGGGACAAAGACTTCTGCCGTTTCAGCTTTCGGCACAGTTGAAATGGCTGTTGTCTCCAGAGTAACAAATTTGAATAATCCAAATCCGAAAACAAGCGAAAACACTGCTGCCATGGGAATATATACCTTACGGCGCTTCTGGACTAGCTCCTTCGGAGGCGACTGCCAGTCTTCCCCTCTTTCAATCTGGTCCAGTTCTCCCGGGTGCTCGTCCTCCATCTCTTCTCTGGTGATCTTACCGGTGAAAATGCTCTTATTGAAGTGTTTCAGGTGGACATTGTAAAAGTGCCACACGATCAAGGCCAGCACAGCCAGGATAGCCTCCATCCCGTGGGCTTCTTTCGCAGCCGGGATGATCTGGCCGGGCAGGTAGCGGGTGCTGGCAATCGGATTCCACATCAAGAACCCGGTGATTCCCATCAGTATGATGCCCCAGACAACCGCGAAGTATTCCACTTTCTCAGCATAGTTGTAACGCCCGTAATAAGCTTTTCTTTTCTGGAAACCCAGATAATACAATACATCCTGGTAGAGATGCTTAAAATCTTCGACTACCGGCATGATGGTGATAGGAATTCGCAGTACATAAACCCGGTATGCAATATCCAGCACATGAAACAGGCTGACTGCCCCCAGAATTACAGCATTAATATGGTGTACCTGGCGGGCTGATTCAATCCCACCAAATGCATTCAACACCGCCTGGCTGATTGGGGAGGTGGGGAACCGCTGCGGCAGCCCGGTGATCGCCAGGAGCGAAAAAGAGATCAGCATCACCAGGTGTGAGACCCGCTGAACCTGGTCGAAGCGGATGAAAACCCGTCCGGCCTGGTTTTCCTGATCCTCAGGCTGCTGCCCGATTAACTGGTTATCCATCACCAGCCTCCGGTTTATTTTCTTCCGGAAGTTCCCGCTCCACACCTGCGCTATCTTCATCAGAACCTGGATATCCTTCTGAAGGCGTGTTATCCCCTTCAAATTCATCCGGCTCTGTTTTCCCTTTCCGGAGGCGGCGTTTGTTCAGGACTATTCTTCCGGCATCCATCACAACCAGGACACCCATCCCGCCGACAACCACCGGGATGATAATCTTATAGAATAAATCCACATAATACACCAGCGGGTTATTATCCGGCGAGGGGATATAGTGCGACATCCACGAATCTGGGAAATTCTCGTCCGCATCCGGATGGCATACCTGGCAGCGGCGGAGAATGTTCTGTTTGACCTGCAGCCCTTTCTGGGGGTCGTCCCCCCTTGCGATGTCGTGCACTCCATGGCAGTCGAAACACACCGGTTTATTTATCTCAGCGTCCGGCGTCTTTGGATCAAACAGGACAATTGAAGTGCCGTGAAAATCAGCCACATAGGTATCCAGAACATCCGTCGAGATGCCGTATTTATTCATAATCTGCGGGTCAGTATGGCAGCCAGCGCACATCTGGGGTGAATTGAGCCGGAATTGAGCGGTGGTTGGATCCTCAATGTTGTGGACGCCGTGGCAGTCAATACAAGTGGGCACATCCTGGTTGCCTTCCCCGATCAGCGCCGACCCATGCACGCTTTCAAGGTACTTGTCATAGATCTGGGAATGGCAGCGGGCGCAGGTTTGGGGAATCCAGGAGCGCGCATCCGGGAGAAGTTCTCCAGTCTGAGGGTCTGTCAACCGGCGCACATCATGGGAGGTATGGCAGTCGCTGCATACCGCCGCTTCCAGGTTGCCTTCCGCTAACGCAGCTGCGTGCACGCTGTCTTGCGCCAGTTCAAACTGGCTCTGATGGCACCTTTCGCATGTTGCGTTAAGCTGCAGAGTCATATCCCGGTGGTTGTCTGCTTGAAATTCCGGGTGGGGGTACTCTCCCACATCCGTGTGGCACTGCACGCAAGCATAACCCAGCTCACCGTGGACCGAATTTATATGGGCTTCAGCCGGGACATATAACTCAACCGTGTCGCCGTCCGCCAGTTCCATCGTCAATCCCGGCTGCCCATGGCATTCAAGGCATACTTCATCACTGATCGACAGATTAGGATCACCAGTCCATCCTGTTTCTTACCGCCGGCTGGGGTGAGGGCTGAGGCTCCTGACCGGGAAACCGGGCGGAAGCTTGACCGGTCAGCGCCAATGCCAGGATGGTTGCAGCGCCAAGCAGGATGAAGGGGAATAGAAAAGCTGGTCGATTAACCGGCTTCAATCTCTTTCTCCTGGGGTCCGGGGATGTTTTCATTTTCCTTCAGTATACGTTCATATTCAAGCGCATGATTTTCCCGCATCTCCGTCTCGCTCAAACGGCCGTTAAAAATACTGAGGTTCAACCTTTCGAGATGGACGTGGTAAACATGCCAGATCAGGATAAAAACTGTCAGGACTATCGCCTCGGTGCTGTGCGCCAGCTTTGAAGCCGGGATAACTGCTCCAGGAAGTAACTGGGTCACCGGGATAGGAAACCAGATGATAATTCCTGTCACACCCATAACAGCAAGGGTTATGAATATAAACCAGTAAGTAAATTTCTGTTCGAAATTGTATTTCCAGTAAGATGGTTTTTCCCTGGAAAAAAACAGCAGGTATTTGATCATCCCCCATGCATCCCGGAAATCATCCCGGTCTGGAAAAATATCAGCGGGTAAACTGCGCTTGAGCAGTAAATATAAATTGTGCCCGACATGGTACAGACCAACCAGCAGCAGAATAATTGCAGCAAAGTGGTGCACCTGGCGGATTGAGTCCAGCCTTTCAGGAGTTGAAAGGATTTGCTGGCTCCATTCAGCCCCCCGGTACTTCTGAGGCAATCCCGTCAGAATTAACACGCCAACGCTTACCAGGACCAGTAAGTGTTCCCACCTCTGTCCCAGTGTAAACCGGTCAAAAGTCTTCTCAATCCTGACGCCGTTTCCGGCCTGCTGTTTTTCCACTTTCAATTCGTGGTTCATTGGCTGACCCTTCTCGCCCTGTTGACGATTGACCGGAGCAGCTGCAGCCCGACGTAGGCAATCGAGAGCCACAGGACTAACCGGGAAAAAGTGAGGTAAAACTGCTCGACATAAAACAGGTAGGGAGTGCGTTCGAAACTGATCTCGTGATGGCCGGTCCAGGCGCTGGTCCAGTTTGGGCCTGCATCCGGGTGGCATTTTTGACAGGTATTCAGGAGGTTATCAGGATGAACCATCGAATTCGGGTCCTGGGCAGAAAGCATATTGTGTATCCCGTGGCAGTCGGTACAGACTGCGCTTTCATGCCTTATAGTTGGCCACATGGCTTTGTAAACCGCCACATCCACGCCGTGCCAGGACAATTCATAAAGGTCGTAAACGTTGGATGACAGGCCATATTTTTCCATCAGTTCAGTATCAGCATGACAACCTGCGCACAGGTCCGGGGAGCTGGTGTGGAACTGCGGGCTGCCCGGATCCGAGATGTTGTGCACGCCGTGGCAGTTTGTGCAGAGCGGTACATCCTGGTTATCTTCATCCATCAAAGCCCCGCCGTGAACGCTGTCACTATACTGGTCAAAAACCTTCTCGTGACAACTCCCGCAGGTTGTTGAGACTACCGAGCGCGGCTGGTCAAGCGCCTGAACTGAATGCGCCCCATGACAGTCCGTACAGACCGGAGAATCCATATCTCCCGCTTCAGCGGCATCTGCGTGAATGCTGTCCAGTGTTTTTTCATAATTTGCAGAGTGGCATTTTCGGCAGGCGAGATAATAGGACCGGGATAATTCTCTTTTATTTCGATATTCAATTTCGGGATGCGGGTAACTTTTTATCTCAGTGTGGCAGGCTTCGCACTCAATTCCCGCCTGGCTGTGCACCGAACTTTCCATTGTTCCTGGAGAAATATACAAAGAGAGCGTCTCCCCATCCGCCAGCTCCATATTTAGATCAGGGTCCCCGTGACAGCTCAGGCAGTAGTGCTCGGTCTCCTGCTTTTTTTGTTCCGCTTCCGCAATTCCCACTGGCAATGCAAGCAGGAGGATGCCAGCGATTAATAAGGCGAACGCCGTGGCTGTAATTTTGAATTTTCGGGTTTTTAATCCATCAAACATTTCCATGGACGAGCCCTTCTTCAGTGGAATTCTCTATGCCCTCCCCGCTGTTCTGGTTTTTATCGTTCGGTGGGCGGGAAGGAGGCCCTTTTATATAACCAAGGCGTCTTAAGATGGCGGATACCCCCAGCATAATCACCAGCGGCAACAGGCAGCGCAGGAAGAACAGCAGTCCGACAACAAAAGATGTTGAAGTCTTATCCATCACAGCTCCTCCTTAAAGTATATCCCGAATGGTTGCCGATAATTGTCCAAGGGTACATATATATTCAAGCGCTGCCCCAGTGGTAGTGCAAAATCACACTTCCCCTGGCCCCGCTGTTAATAATCCGGAGAATTACGAGTGAGATTGCTCCTTATTAAACAGTGGTAAGTACCTTGCTCCCAGGGTCAGCATCAGCAGCATATAGCCAAGGATGCCGATTGCGATTCCCCACTCGATAGAGTTGGGGAAATAGCTCACCGGTTCCGGCCGGTACAATGTCCCTGGGGAATATTCGAGCGGGATAAACAAACCCGATACAGTGACATTCCAGCGGTTGACAATGATCCCTACAACTGCAAGAGAAGCCCCAAGTACTACTAACGCGGGATTGCGGTTGAAGCGGGAGGAGAGGAAGATTACCGCCGGTATTACTATCCCAAGCACTACTTCAAAAATCCAGAATGTAAAATTATAGGGAGTTGCCTGGTTGAGAAGCGAGAGTGATTCTGTGACAGCCTGGGTGTTTCCATAGTAAGCAATCGCCAGATAATCCCACATTTTGATATACCCATAGACCAGCAGGCCAAATCCGCTGAATTTCAAAATTGTCACCAGGACGTTCTGGGGAATGGATCTCTTTCCAGTCACCCATTCCAAAATATAGGCGATCGCAACCGTAAGGGCCGGGCCAACCGCGACCGCGGATACGATAAACATAATAGGCATGCTGGGCTTGAACCAGATCGCCCTCGAACGGACGATACCATAGGCTGCCCCAAGGGAGGATTGGTGCAGCAGGGAAATCCCCAGGCCAATCAAGGCCAGCGCTGGGGTTGCCTTATGCAGAACTGCTGCGCCCCGCTTGAACCATGGCCATCGGTTAAATATTCTGGCATCTGCAATGGTCGGCAGGAATTCCAGGATCAGGATGGACAGATAAATCGTGATGCACCAGGTTATTTCCCACAAAACAGAATGCACGTTCCAGTATATCCAGGGGTGGTAAAACCGGTCCGGCCGGCCAATATCAAGCAGCAGAGTCAGCAGCGCAGACGTATACCCGATAAATCCCAGCCATACCGCCAGCCTCAGGATCGGCCGGAACGATTCCACTCCGAATACATACACGATCGCCGAGAGAGTGAAAGCGCCAGCTCCCAGGGCAATCGCAGAAAGGTCGATTGTTATCCATAACCCCCACGGAACGGTGTCGGACATATTGGTCAGTGTCAGCCCTTTCCAGAAAACCAACACCGCTGAGATCAAACCTATCAGGATCAGGATTCCAATCAAAGCCAGCCAGATGATATAACTCCGGTTGGTACCGGATTTCTTCTCGGGATGCGTTGTTTCTGACATTTTTACAATCCCTCCTTGGGCGGGATGTAATAAACGCTTGGGTCTGTGCCCAGGTCCTCCCGCAGACGGATGGTAGGATTATTATCCAGTAGTTTGGATATTTCAGATTCAGGGTCATTCAGGTTGCCAAAGATCCTGGCTTTGACCGGACAAATATTTACACAGGCCGGGGTAGCCTCATAATCCACTCCGGGCAGGTTCCCGGCTTCCAATCCATTATCAATCCGGTGAATGCAGAATGTGCACTTTTCGACCACCCCTCTGGGCCGCCGGTCTACTTCGGGTACGCCCCAGGTCGGAACATAAGGGTTTTCGTATAAGGGCGCTTCCCAGTTGAACCTGCGGGCATCATATGGGCAGGCTACTTCGCAATAGCGGCATCCGATGCAGCGGTCATAATCCATCACCACCAGCCCATCCTCCCTGTGGTACGTGGCTTTCACCGGGCAAACCTCCACACAGGGTGCGTGCTGGCAGTGCAGGCAGGGGCGGCTGAAAAAGAATGGGTCCCCGGAAGTGGTCGCTTCTTCCACAACAATATTCCAGGGCTCTTCCGGGTTAACATCATTCACCGCCGAGCATGCCCTAAGGCAGTACTCGCAGCCAATACAGCGGTCCAGGTCAATTACCATTCCCCAGTGGTGCTCGCCGTGTTCGTGCTCCTCATGCCCGCTTTCCTTTCCCTCAATAATCTGCTGTTTTAATCCACTGAACGGCGAGAGCGGTCCGGATGTAACCAGCGGGGCGACTATCGCTGAACCAGCTGCAGCCACTCCGACAGTGAGGATATCGCGGCGGGTAAGATTGACCTTGACCTCTTTCCTCTTACTCTTCTTCTTTTCGCTCATCCTGACCCTCTTCCTCTTCATCATCCTCTACTTCAACCACTTCGATCCGGCGGCTGACCACCCAGGCTGCTGTACCCCCAACGACCAGGCCAACAATCGCGCCCTGGATTAAACCGGAGTACAGGCGCACGTTATTCTGCGCTTCGAGGCTGGTGATTTTTTGGTCCTGGTCCGTGACAATCTGTTCCAGGTCTTCAAGAGTCACCTCTTGTTCAATCAGCTCACCTCCGCTGATTTTGATCAATTCATCCCGGGTGTGGACAGTATCCTGGTGACAGCCCACACACGCATCCGAACCGACCGAAAATGTATGCCCGGTTGGGACAAGTCCCATAATCGGGTCTTCAGTCCGGGGAGCAGTATACATATGGCAGTTGCTGCATTCGAGTCCTGCGTTTGCATGCGTTCCGTGGGTGAAAGAATCGCCGCGCTCCTTGTGGCAGTTTGTACACAGGCCTGTGACTGAATCCGCCATCGGGGTTTGCGAGTGCGGGTTGTGGCAGGCCTCGCAGAAAATCTCCTCCTGGCCGTGCACGCTCGCCATCCATTCATCTGTCGTCGTTTGATGGCAGGTTTTGCACAGTTCTGCGTTCGGCGTCACCGGCATCGGTTCCGCAGGGTGAGTCGGTTGAAAGGGACCATGGCAGGCTTCACAAGCCACCCCTTCCTCCGCATAACCCTTCGACTGGGGGTTATACCCGGTTGTATGGCATTCTAGGCAGCTGGTCTGATCGCTTAATTCATGCCAATCCCGCTGGAATATGGGTGAGGAAAATGCGTTGGCATGCAGCGTATCCTCCCATTCCGAATGGATTTTCTCGTGGCATTTCGCACAGGATTCGGAACCTGCATACCCGCTTTCCTGCTCCTGGGGTTTATCAGGCGGGGCGGCGATTACGCCAACCGGACTGTCCAGCATCAGCCCTGCCGCCATAAACAGGCAGAATACCAGAATAAATACCACCAATGCTGTCCCTCTGCGTTTCGAATTTGAAAAGTACATATGCATACTCCCTTTCTGGGATGTCTCCATCAAAATGGGCTTGGTCGCAATCTGACCTTCATAATATTTCAAGATTTTAGGTCTTTTTCTTCAAAATTTGTAGTAAATAATGTCATTTAACCGCTTAGATAGAAGTAATAAAAATAAGACATATCCTATAAAGATTACAATTATTTATCTATTTGTATTACCAATACCTATAAAATGAGCCAGTTGAAATCAGGATTTCAGACCGGCTCAACAGTTCTATAAAACAGGTGATTTTTCCGGCTCTACTCTTCTATCAAAATAGAAGACGTATGGTATTCCCGGGCAGCATTTTTCAGGGTTTCATCGTCCAGTGCCAGGGCTGTGTTACTAATATGGCATTGCCTGCAGGCAAAATCCAGGCTGATCTGGGAATATGCAGTAGTCCCATCTTCGGAGAATTGCGCTACCTGTTCGGGATCAATTGCCACAACATGGGTGCGGATATCAGCAGTGAACCGCTCTGAGACTCCCCAGGCGCTCTGAATCAGGCGCGGCATATGACACTGGATACAGGAAACCCCCAGACTGAGATGCTTGCTGTTTTTCTGGTTCTTATCCTCTTTAAAATGGCAGTCTATACAAAGGGTTCTGGTGGCAGGCTCACCTGCTGCGCGCAGCTGTACCACTCCAGCGTGCGGGTCATGGCAGGTCACACAGTCGAGGGTCAGATGTTTGCTCTGGTATAGATCCTGATACTGGTCCTGATGGAATATAAAACCTCCCTCAGCATTTACCTGTCCAGAATCCCCGGAGCGGTGGCAGGCGCCGCATTCCTCCCGGTCCCTTTCGACTTTCATCCCGATTCCGGCCGGATCCTGGATGTGCAGGCTCCCGGGACCATGGCATTCTTCACAGGCGATTCCGTCCTCTGCCCAGGTCCCAACCAGCCCCGGCAGGTCATCCTGGCTGCCGCGCGGGTTGAAACCTGTGGTGTGGCAAGCTCCGCAGTCGTAAGCCAGGCCGGCCTCCCCGGAGTGAAAATTCACCCAGCCTGCATTTTTACCCAGAAGCTGGTTGGCGAAATTGTACTGGTTGGGATACTCCGGACTCCCGCTTTCTCCGGGAGCGCCGGTGATAATATATCCTTCTTTGTCAACAAACCTGGCTTTCCAGTTATACCCGCCAATCACATACAGGATATCTTCCCAGCCGTATCCCTCAGGCGGGTCGGCGACTTCTGTGAACGGTAATTCCGGCGGCGTTCCATCCACCACTTTATTCAGCTGCCAGGCATGTCCGGAATTTATAAATGCATCGTAAATTTCCTGGTGGCAGCCGGCGCAGACCTCAGAGCCGGTGTAATCAGCGCCGGAAGGGCCGGCTTCTGCGATCTCACCCGTTTGACCCTGAAGACCAATCGGGCCCTGGGGACCTTCCGGTCCGGGAGGTCCAGCAGGCCCGGGAGGGCCTTGCTCTCCCTCAGGTCCAGCGCATGCTGCCAGTACCACAAAAGCTAACAGAAAAATTCCAACAGTAAAATATCGCATTCGCATATATGTCTCCAGTTAAAAAGCTGTGATGCGAGATATTAACTCCACTTGCCAGTGCCATAACAGTTGCCGGTAAATTGGTTATATTAATTCTCAATAACCTTTTTATCCTTTTTTGCACTGAACCTATTTTACACTATATATGAGAACTTACTAATATCTTCGAAGTTATTTTTATTATAGCTTTTCCAAAATTTTTCGTATCGATTTTCAATTTTTTTGCCAGACGGATCAAGTTTCCTTAAATTCACCGGAAGAGGAATTTATGCCCATCTATTTATTAAAATTAGGTCAACATTTTTCCCAATTCGAAATCACGCAAAACCTGGTCCGGTTATCCGAAACTTCCAGCTGGCATAGGTTTTAATCCAAATTACATTCTAATTTAACCTTTTTCACAAACTCAGGTTTGTTTAATCTTGGTGTGACAGAATTCCATTGGCAGAATCAGGCTAATACAGCAAGCCAGTCCTTTTTTGTATTTTCCATCTGGGCACTTTTAAGTATACTCATTTCTAGACCACTTGCTGCCAGGCAAGTCTGATTTTCCAAAATTTTTTCACGAACACTGAAGGAGAACAGAATGGAGGAGTCAACATCGCCGCAACCAGGCAGAGCCGGGAAAATGAAGTTTATCGTCGGGGGAGCGTTAATCGTCGCAGCTGTCATTTATCTGATTGTCAGTTCGACCCAGGCTGGAGCGCAGTACTTCTATACCATTAATGAACTGGATGCCAGAGCAGCCAGCGTGACTGGCCGTGAACTGCGCATTTCGGGCGCGGTGATTGGCGATACAATCGATTACGATCCCCAAACCCTGAACTTATCTTTTATGGTAGCCCATGTGCCAGGGGATAACAAAGAGATCGAAGCCCAGGGCGGTCTGGCGAAGGCGCTCTATGATGCAGTTAACGACCCCGAACGCAGCCGGCTCCAGGTGGTTTATAACGGAGCCAAACCCGACCTTCTGCGCCATGAAGCCCAGGCGATTATGACCGGTCAGCTTGGCGAGGACGGGATTTTTTACGCCGATGAACTGCTGCTGAAATGTCCCACAAAATATGAAGAAGCGGTTCCGGAGCAGGCTGGCTGATAACGCACTGCCAGGTCCGATAACCACCGGAAATAATCCATAATTACAGGTTCTTGCGAATGCTTGCCAATCTTGGTTTTGGTGTACTCTTAATCACGCTCCTGATTTCCTTCTACGGGATCGTTGCGGCGTTTCTTGGAGCCCGGAAAAACGACTCGCGCTGGATTGAGAGCGCCCGTTTATCGATGCTGCTCACTTTCCCGCTAATAACCATATCCTCCGTTATCCTTATATACCTGCTTGTTTCGGGAAGATATGAGCATGAATTCGTCCAGTCTGTAACCAGCAGCGCCATGCCGGTTTACCTGCGCGTCACCGCTCTCTGGGGCGGACAATCAGGCTCGTTGTTATTCTGGTCCTGGCTTCTGGCTGGTTTCGCCACTGCGGTTACTTTGCGAAAATGGGATCGCGATCGGGAGTTCCTGCCCTGGGTTATCGTCGTTTCGCTGGTCACTCTGGCTTTCTTCCTGATCCTGGTTGTATTCTTTGAAAACCCTTTCAACCGCTTCTGGCGCTTGCCGGGTGGGGATATCACTGCCGCCATGCTGCAGCCCGTGGGGAGCGCCCTGTTTACCGCCCGCGATGGCTCCGGTCTCAACCCGCTGCTCAGGCACCCCGGGATGATCATCCATCCCCCGATGCTCTACCTGGGATTTGTTTCATTTGTTATACCCTTTGCGTTCGCGCATCGCGGCTTTGATCACCGGGCGCACCGATGACCGCTGGATCCGCATCACCCGCCGCTGGACCCTGGTTGCATGGCTGTTTCTGTCCCTGGGCCTGCTGCTGGGAGGCCGCTGGGCTTATGATGTGCTTGGTTGGGGAGGATACTGGGGCTGGGACCCGGTCGAGATCGCCGCATTCATGCCCTGGCTGACCGGGACAGCCTTCCTGCATTCCGTAATGATCCAGGAAAAACGCGGCATGCTGAAACGCTGGAATATGGTGTTAATCATCCTGACCTACTCCCTGGTAATTTTCGGGACATTTCTGACACGCTCAGGAGTGCTCTCTTCTGTACACGCCTTCGCCCAGAGCGCAATCGGACCGCTCTTCTTCGCCTTTATCGGCTTCACCTTCATCGTCTCCCTTTCCCTGCTGCTTGGGCGCTGGGAAGACCTGAAGGCGGAAGGCGAGATGTCCTCCCTGCTCTCACGCGAGGCGCTCTTCCTTTTAAATAACCTGCTTTTTATGGGAATCCTGGTTGTATGCTTCTGGGGTGTGATCTTCCCCTTGATCTCAGAGATCGTGACCGGACAGAAGGTTACAGTGGGACCGCCCTTCTATGAACGGGCTACCGCGCCTTTATTTGCCGGCTTGCTGCTGCTGATGGGGATCGCCCCCCTGGCAGCATGGCGCCACTCCACTTTTAAAACCCTCGGACGGGCAGCCTGGAAACCGGCACTCTTATCCATTGTTGTCCCTGTTTTTGCCTTCATTCGCGGGATAAACCAGCCGGCAGCGCTGCTGGGATTCTGGCTGGCAGCCTTTGTTGCTTTTGTAACCCTGCACGAATTCTGGCGGGCGGCGCTGGCGCGCCGGAGACGGGCTAAAGAAAACCTGGCGACTGCCCTCTGGCGACTGGCAGGCCGCAACCGCCGGCGCTACGGCGGGTATATCATCCACCTGGGTGTGGTGCTCATGGCGATCGGGATCATCGGGATTGAACTCTTCCAGACTGAAACCCAGGGAACCCTCGCCCAGGGAGATTCCCTGACTCTTGGTGATTACACAATCTCCTTCCAGTCCCTGGCGGTTTTCGACAGCGATGACGGGCGCAACGTCGCCCGGGCGGTCATTGGGGTTAGTGATGAGCGTGCGTTACCTCGGCGACCTTTACCCCCGGCGGGATTTTTATCTATGACTCCCAGCAGCCGATGACAATCCCCGGCGTGCGCAGTACATGGGAGGAAGACCTGTACGTCCTGCTGGTCGACTGGCAGCCGGTCTCAGCCAACAGCGCCACTTTTAAGATCTACCATAACCCGCTGGTCAACTGGCTGTGGTTGGGAGGCTTTGTTTTTATCCTGGGTACACTGGTGGCAGCCTGGCCGGAAAGGGAGCAGATTACAATCCCCTCCCGCAAAGCTGAAACCTCCCTTGCAGCCGCGGAAGCTTGAGGATAATTTGAACCGCATCCGAATAAATCTCCAGATCCCCTTTGGCGTCCCCGGAACAATTATCAGGTCTCTGGTTTTTATTTTAATACTTCTGCTGGCCTCCATCAGCATCCGGACTGTTTCCGCCCAGGAAGTCAATCCAGATCCGCCAAGTGATGATGAAGTAAACGCCATCGCAAAAGAGCTTTACTGCCCGGTATGCGAGAACACCCCTCTGGATGTTTGCCCGACCCAGGCCTGTGAGGAATGGCGCCAGTTGATTTACGATAAGCTTGCCCTGGGCTGGGATGAAGAACAGATAAAAAGTTATTTTTCTGAGCAGTACGGCGACCGGGTTCTGGCTGCCCCGCCGCACGCGGTGTTAACCTTCTCGTGTATATCATTCCCCCGCTGCTGTTTGCCGGCGGTGTGGTGATTCTTTACAGGGCGTTTGTCTCCTGGAGGAAAAGTTCGCCTGATGTAGAACCTCCTGAGGAGAACCGCCTCCAGGACGATGAATATATCCGGCGCCTGGAAGACGAATTGAGGGAATTTTAACAGCCAGGATGGATCATATATGGTATTCGAACAGCCTGAAAACCAGCCGGTTGAAACCGTAAATAAGAAAAGCCCCTGGGGCAGAGCAGGGATCTGGATTGTGCTGCTCGCCCTGCTGGCGCTTCTGGGCGCGGCCCTGCTGAGGTCTCAAAGCGGGCCGGTCGCAATC